>NZ_JBIWXY010000001.1:0-2022713 GCF_044751345.1 Methylobacillus methanolivorans
CAGGGCCGTGAAACGATTCCGCGCCAATGATAGTATACTTCTCGTATGCGAAAGTAGGTCACCGCCAGGCTTTTATTCAAAAGCCCGCTAGTTATCTAGCGGGCTTTTTCATTTTTATTTTCTTCGCTTAAACTTTCCATCACTTAATTTAAGATGTAGTTTTTAACTACATCTTAACTACAGTAGTTGCGTTGAAAATGATATGTGCCTTTCAGCGCCAGCACATTGTTTTCTAAGGTTCTGAGAAGCGCGTGAGTAATTAGCTGGATACTGATCTTGCCGGTTACACAATCACACTCTTATTCTTTGGGCCATTTCTGGGCTAATTCAATCAATAACGCCAAGTAGTTTTGTGCGCCGGTACTGTTGGGTTGGTGGCGAAAGATATCAACTCCATGTTCAGGACTTTCTGCCACAGCGACGTTTTCTGAAATAACAGTATCTAGTAGTTGATCGCCAAAGAGTTCCTTGGCTTTTTTCTGTACTTCAAATGTCATGCTCCGTCTGCGGTCGAACCTTGTCAGCAGATAGCGTCGTTCTATCCGACGTTTTAATACTGGTTCGATAGCCGCCAACGTATCACCTACTTTTTTTGCTCCTCTGAGAGAAAGAAAGTCGGATGAGATGGGAATGATCACTAGGTCTGCAGCAAACATGGCATTGAGTGAGAGTGTACCTAGATAAGGGCAGCAGTCGATCAATGTATGGCGGTTGATATAAAGCTTGTCAGCAATATCCAAACCTTCGCGTAGCTTATTCAGTACGGCAAAGCCTTTGCCAAACGCTGAATCGACTTTAATCAATTCTTTATGTGCTGGGATGAGATGACCTAAGCTAGGCCATTCGATTTCCAGATGATAAAGTGGTTTGTCATCTTGGTAGAAAGCAAATAAGCTTTGCTTGGCACTTTCTGGAAGCTGTCCATGAATCTGTGTCAGATGCGCTTGAGGATCCATATCGATCAGCAGCGCCTCCTTGCCTGTGCGTTGCAATGCTGCGGCAAGGTTAAGGGCTGTGGTGGTTTTTGCGACACCACCTTTCTGGTTAAAAACTGCAATACGCGCCATAATGGTTTTAGCTGCTCAAGATAGTTTGCAGGATATTAGCCCTTATTATCCTGTATGAGCCGCATGCTTAATCCATGGATTTGAAGCATGAATCTTGTACTTTTTCCCGTTTGAACAGATGGAGGCGTGATTTTGGCAGAGTCAGTGGCGATTGTAGCTGGAGGGTGTTTTTGGTGTTTGGAGCCGGTTTTCTCGCAGTTGCAGGGAGTGAAGCTGGTCATATCTGGCTATATTGGAGGGGACATTCCAAATCCTAGCTATGAGGACGTGTGCACAGGAACGACAGGGCATGCAGAGGCGATCAAGATAGTGTTTGATCCAACGGTGATTGATTATACTGTATTGCTGGAAGTGTTTTTTCTAGCGCATGATCCTACGACCTTGAACCGGCAAGGACACGATATAGGTACGCAATATCGCTCTGCTGTATTTTGCCAAGATAGCGTACAGCAGGTGCTGCTTGCCAAGATGTTGGAAACATTTGCGACGGAAAATAATTTTGGTAAGCCTGTGGTGACAGAGGCGCATATGGGAGGGGAGTTTTACCCTGCAGAACAGTATCACCAACAATATTATGCCCAACACGCTAACCAGCCTTATTGCCTTGCCGTAGCTGCGCCCAAGATTGCGAAGATACGCGCTCAATACGCTCTGCGTATCAAGGCTGAATGAGGATCAATGTCTGCTGAGCCACTGGCGGCGCCAGAAATGTAGCCCCATGCCGCCAGCGACAAATAGCATCATTGCAATGGCGATCCAGAATCCCCAGTGATCTTTTAACAGCGGCATACTCTCGAAATTCATACCGAAGATACCCGAAATCAAGGTTGCGGGCATAAACAGCATGGTAACAACGGTGAGGATGCGAACTTCTTTATTGACCTGGTTACTGATGCTGGATAAGTAGATATCAAGCATACCGGCCAATAAGTCACGTAATGACTCCAGAGACTCAATAAAGTGAATGCTGTGATCGTAGACATCTCGTAAATAGAGAATGGTATTTTCCTGAAAGAATGAAAACTCATTACGGATTAAGGTGTTAATGATTTCTCGTAATGGCCAGACTGCGCGTCGCAAGTCCATGGTTTCCCGTTTGAGTTTATGTATGCTTTGCAATACTGCATCACTGGGATGGTGCAAGAGTTGGTCTTCGAGTTTTTCGCAATCGTCGCTAATTTGCTCCAGCATGACAAAGTATTTATCGACGATCATATCGAGCAAGGCGTAAGCCAGCACATCCGCCCCCGACTTGCGTAACAATCCTTTGTTGGCACGCAGGCGTTCGCGTACAGGATCGAAAGAGCCAGTAGGCCGCTCTTGGAAAGACAGGACAAAGTGGTCGCCAAGAATGATGCTGATTTGTTCGGAATTCACCAGCATCTGCTCTGAGTCGTAGCTAAAGAAGCGTGTGACAAGATATAAGTAGTCATCATACGCATCGACCTTGGGACGCTGGTCGGTGTTGAGGATATCTTCAAGTACCAATGGATGGAGCTTGAAGCGTTGCCCGATTTCTGCCATCAGCTTAGGGTCATGTAGTCCATGTACATTAAGCCAAAGAATACTGTTCTGGGTGTCGTCAGCTTGTATTTCATTGAGCGAGCTGATGGTGTGCTCTTCGATAGATTCCGCGTTGTAGCGAAACAGGGTGAGGGTGATCTGCGGCGTCTTCACGTCTCCTGTATGTACCAGGGTGCCTGGGGGTAATCCAGTTTTCTTGCTATGTGAATGACGCCGTTTTTTCATTCCTGCTCCAATGGTTGGCCTGTTTAACGAAGAGACTTCATCGGCAAGACGCGCGTGCCGAGGTAGAATAGTAGCCGAATTGCTCGTTAATACTTGATGTTGAGCTACGCTGCCCTTTCTGTAGGGTAATACAATTAAAGCGGCATATACAACGATGTGTCGCCATGATGTAACGGAGGAAGTATGCGATTTTACTTATTCGCAGCCTTATTAAGCAGTACATTGAATTTACAGGCAGCCGAGTTGACTACAGAAATCAAAGTAAGCTTGGTTGAGGATGACAGTTCTGAGTGCCTTGCCAATGATGGCAAGCTGATTTTGCTGAAGAGCGATGCTTCGGAAACCATGGTAGTGTGGCTAGACCGCTGGTTTATGGGCATGCAAACAGCTGATCATACCAAGCATGTGATTCAGCCCGGGGACGAGCCGATTGCGCTGGGGTGTTCAGTGACGCGCGATAAGGAAAAACAAGGCTGGACGATTGCGAGTACTAGCCCGCAACCATGAAGCACTAGCTAAGTGCTGATACCGGTGTCTGGCGTGAAGAAGAAGCCGCCTGCAACATGATGCAGTGTGCGTAAATCATCGTGACCATCAAAATGCCAACGTCCTTCGCTGAATACGCGGTTATCTGCATAGGCTGCGATGACTTCGGCAATAAACAGATCATAAGCCTGTTGCATATGCGGCTCAGGGATGATACGGCACTCCAACCACGCTACACATCCTGCCAATAAAGGTGCTGCAATATGTGTAGTGGGGAATGTGCGTAGGTCGAACGCTTCAAACTTGTTACTGGGTGACTTGCCCAATAACTCCCTGCCTGAGCTTGAGCCTACTCTGACGACCATATCGGCTTGCGCACGACAAGGGATATTGATGGCAAAAGTGCCGCTGGCCTCAATCAAGTCGCGCGTGAAGGTTTTCTTGTCAATCACAATCGCAACCCTGGCTGGATTGAAATCCAGGGGCATGTTCCATGCTGCTGCCATGACATTGCTATGCCCATGATGAGCCGATGTCACTAATACCGTAGGGCCGTGGTTAAGCAAGCGGAAGGCTTTTTCCAAAGCGACAGCTTGCACGGTGCTGGCGGCTTCTACGGCGTTAAATGACATCATTGCGCCAAGTTATTTCTGCCAGGCATCACGTAATGTGACTGTGCGATTGAATACGGGCTTGCCCGGCTGGCTATCCTTGCTATCAGCGACGAAGTAGCCGTGGCGCTCGAACTGGAAGCGGTCTTCTGGCTTGGCTTCCTTCAATGCAGGTTCCAATTGTGCGGTAATGGTGTTGACTGAATTAGGGTTGATATCATCAAGATAATCACGCTCGCCAGCACCTGGGTGGGCTTCCTTGAACAAGCGGTCATACATGCGTACTTCAGCTGCATAGGCATGTGCTGCCGATACCCAGTGGATATTGCCCTTGACCTTGACAGAGTCTGCCCCTGGAGTACCAGACTTGGTATCAGGGAGGTATTCGCAATGCACGACGGTGACATTGCCAGCACTATCTTTTTCAACACCGGTACATTTGACGACATAACCATAACGCAACCGTACCATATTGCCTGGGAACAGGCGGAAGTAGCCTTTGACCGGCTCTTCCATGAAGTCTTCTCTTTCTATCCATAATTCGCGCGAAAGCGGGACGACACGATGGCCTAGCTCGGGTTTTTGCGGATGGTTGGGAGCATGGCAGTCCTCGGATTGGTCGACAGGATAGTTGTCGATGACCAGCTTGATAGGGTCAAGTACTGCAATACGACGCTCCGCTGAGGCATTGAGCACTTCGCGCATGCAGTCTTCAAGGATAGTGTATTCAATCCAGGAATCTGCCTTGGAAACGCCAATACGATCTGCAAACAGGCGGAAACCCTCTGGCGCATAGCCTCGACGGCGCGCGCCAACCAAGGTAGGCAAGCGTGGATCATCCCAGCCACTGACAAATTGCTTTTCAACCAACTCAATCAACTTGCGCTTTGATAGCACAACGTAAGTGAGATTGAGACGGGAAAATTCATACTGCTTTGGCAATGGATGAGCAAGGAGCCCACCTTCCGCCAGTCTTTCCAGCACCCAGTCGTAGAATGGACGCTGATCCTCGAATTCCAGTGTACAAATCGAGTGAGTGACACCTTCGTAAGCATCCTCCAGCGGATGGGCAAACGTGTACATTGGGTAGATGCACCATTTGTCGCCAGTATTATGGTGATGGGCGTGCTTGATGCGGTAAATCGCTGGGTCGCGCAGGTTGATGTTGGGCGAAGCCATATCGATTTTGGCACGCAGCACCATGCTACCGTCCGCATGTTTGCCATCACGCATTTCACGGAACAGCGCGAGGTTTTCTGCTACAGAGCGGTCACGCCACGGGGAATTCTTGCCTGGCTCGGTCAAGCTACCGCGGTTGGTGCGCATTTCCTCGGCGGTTTGTTGGTCGACGTAGGCATTGCCTGACTCGATCAAGTATTCCGCAGCGCGATACATGAAGTCGAAGTAGTTGCTGGCGAAATACAGGTGGGATTCACCAAAGGCATCCCAACCGAAGCCTAGCCACTTGACGGCATCGGAAATGCTGTCGACGTATTCCTGTTCTTCTTTCTCGGGGTTAGTGTCATCGAAGCGCATGTGACACACACCGCCAAAGTCGCGTGCCAGGCCGAAGTTGAGGCAGATGCTCTTGGCATGGCCAATATGCAGGTAGCCATTCGGCTCGGGTGGGAAGCGGGTGCGGATTTTCGCTGGGTCGGGTTCGCCAGCTGCATGATGTTGGGCATCCCCAGGGCATCGGGCCCAGTGACGAGTGGCGTAAGTCCCTTGTTCAAGGTCACGCTCGACGATATGGCGAATGAAATTGGAAGCTGGAGCAACAGGAGTTTTGTCAGACATGGTGGTAGTACGCTATTAATTTGTGCCTATTTTACACTGTGTCATGCGCTAGCGGGCTGTCATGCATGCTGGCTGTGCCCAGAATATTCATTCCATGGTGACGCCTTGCGATATACTGCCCCAGCAATGAATAACTTGGTATTTCCTATATTAAGGCTGCTGGCAGATGGCCGTTTTCACTCTGGTGAGGACATCGCACGCCAGTTTTCAGTAACGCGTGCTTCTGTCTGGAATGCGATCCAGGCGGCAGAAGCCTTGGGAGTGGACATTTTCTCTGTCAGAGGGCGAGGCTATCGCCTGCCACAGCCCTTACATTTACTCGATAAACAGGCGGTGTTGGATGCACTCGGAGCGCAGCAGCACCGGTTTCACTTGGTCTTGTTTGATACGATTGATTCCACGAACAGTTATCTGATGCAGCAAGCAGCAAGCCATGCACCGCATGGAACGGTGGCTGCCGCGTTGTTACAGACCAAGGGCCGTGGGCGTCGCGGACGTAGCTGGCAAGCCGCATTCGGCGCCAGCCTGACCTTTTCATTATTGTGGCGTTTCCAAATGGGTGCCTCGGCATTGTCTGGGTTGAGCCTGGCAGTAGGGCTGGCCTTGGTCCGTGCCTTGCATCAATATGGTTTGCGCAGTGCGCAATTGAAGTGGCCTAACGATATTCTTGTGCAAGGTCGTAAGCTTGCTGGCATCCTGATTGAGTTAAATGGCGATATGGATGGCCCTAGTGCAGCGGTGATTGGTATTGGTCTTAACCTTAACTTGCCGCCAGCTATGCGTGCACAAATTGATCAGCCTGTGACGGATATGGCGAGCCATCTGCCGATCAATATTGATCCCAATGCTCTTCTAGGTCAGTTGTTGCATGAGTTGGCACAAGTATTGGATACCTTTGAGCGGGAAGGCTTTGCTGCCTTGCGCGAAGAGTGGCAAGTGCATCATGCTTATCATGGTGAGGTGGTCAAGCTGCTATTTCCTGATGGACGGGAACAATTCGGTCATGTGCAAGGCATTGCGGATGATGGGGTGTTACTAGTGCAGAATGAGCATGGAACCCAGCGTTTTTCTTCTGGGGAGATCAGTTTGCGGGGGGCGCGTTAAATGGGCAGCCTGTTGGTGATTGATGCTGGCAATACCCGGACTAAATGGGCGGTTCTGCAATATGAAAATGGTGCGATATTGCAGCATGGTGTCATGGATCGTCATGAAGTGCCTACGGCCTGGCATGGCTGTGATGCTGTGGCCGTGGCAAATGTGGCAGGGCAAGCACGGCACGATATGTTGAAGGAGTTGCTCAAGCCGCTAGGCTTGCCAGTGCGTTGGCATGCCAGCACTGCGCACGCTTGTGGTTTGAGTAATGGTTATACCATTCCGGAGCAATTGGGTGTAGATCGCTGGGCGGCGATGGTCGGTGCTTGGCAGCATTATCAGCGCAGTTGCGTCGTGGTCAACGCAGGCACAGCACTGACCGTCGATATGATCGAAAAAACCAGCCCCGGTCAGGCGCGTTTTATTGGTGGCATCATCGTGCCAGGGATGAAGTTAATACAGAACAGCATTGTTAATGCTGCGGCAAATATTGGTGAGATACACGGGGTATTTCAGGACTTTCCCTTGAGTACCCAAGATGCTGTCTATAGCGGCAGTCTGTATGCATTGGCTGGTGCAGTGGATAATTTGGTGCAATTGCTCAGTGAGCATTGTGGGCATGTCGTGCCTTGTATGTTAAGTGGAGGGGATGCGGCTACCTTGTTGCCCTTGCTGCAAAAGCATGTATTGGCAAGAGAGTATCAGCTAGAAGACCACTTGGTGCTGCAGGGGCTTTGGTATTTGGAAAGAGAGTTGTCATGAAGTGGTTGTTGAGCGGCTTATTATTGCTGAACCTCATTGCCTTGATTAGCCTCGGTTGGTACCAGCCAACAGCACCCTCCAATGAACCAATACATGAGCCTTTATCTGCCGATAAAATCAAGCTACTGAGCCAGGATGAGGTGGACGCTATGCCCAAGGTGAGTGCCTCCGGTGATAGCGTAGTAGACGAAGTCTATGCCTGTTATGAATGGGGGAGCTTCTCCGCGGCAGGTTTACAACGCGCCCAGGCGATTCTGGGACAGCACTCACTGGTGGCTACTGTGCAGCAGAAAACCATGCAAGAGGCTTTGCGCTATTGGGTATATATCCCGCCGTTACCCTCTTTGCAGGCTGCACAGAGCAAGGTGGCCGAGTTGAAAGCGCTGGGCGTGGAGGTGAGTTTTATTATTCAAGAGGCGCCTTGGCGCAACGCAATTTCGCTCGGGGTCTTCAAGGATGAACGATTAGCGAATAAACTACTCGAACAGTTACAGCGTCAAGGGGTGCGATCCGCGCAAAAAGGGGTACGCAATCAAGAAAAAGGACGTGCTAGTTTGCTGATTAACGATATGTCGGCCGAGATGGCTGGTGAGTTGAGTAAACAAGGTGCAAACTTTCCAGGTAGCGAACTTAAACAGGTTATTTGCCAATAGGAGTCTGTATGGGAATATTCAAGAATATCATCAAGAAAGTTGCATTGGCTGCCGCAGTTGTTGCAGGAAAACGGATTTTGAGCAAGGTAGTCACGGATGTGATTGATGGTGATAAAAAGACCGCACCGGAAGCAGCAGCTCAGCCTGTTAAAGCGAAAGCTGCTAGTCCGCGACGCAGAGCACCTGCTAAGCCTAAGACTGCTAGTAGTGCAGCAGCAAAGTCCAAGCCAGCCACAACCCAAGCGGCAGGTGATGCACCGAAAAAGCCGGCAAAACCTCGTACGCGCAAACCTAGGGCAGCCAAGCCAAAAACGACAGAAGCCAAAAAAGATGGGGCTGATGGCAGTGCAACGACTGCGACGAGTGGCTCATCCACTTCTGCGAACGACTCTACTGGAGGCTAGCACTTCAACGAGCAAGCAAACGTGATGTAGAGATGAAATAAAAACGGCGCTATAAGCGCCGTTTTTATTTCATCCAAAGCAGTGTATTAACGCTTTTTCGGCGGCAACATATCAGTAATGGTGCCTTCCTTGAGCTCTGCTGCAAAACAGATGGTTTCCGACAGCGTAGGATGGGCGTGAATCGTCAGGCCAAGGTCATGGGCATCTGCACCCATTTCGATGGCGAGCACTGCTTCTGCCAACAGCTCTCCCGCATTGACGCCGACAATGCCTGCGCCAATCACACGGTGAGTTTCCTTGTCGAAAATCAGCTTGGTGGCACCTTCTGAACGGGCAATGGATAAAGCACGCCCACTGGCGGCCCATGGGAAGGAAGCCTTCTCGATTTGCAAGCTTTGGGCTTTGGCATCAGTTTCTGTCACACCTACCCACGCTACCTCGGGATCGGTATAGGCAACAGATGGAATCACGGAAGCGATGAACTCTACCTTATGGCCTGCGATGACTTCTGCTGCGACCTTGGCTTCATGTGTTGCCTTGTGCGCCAGCATAGGTTGGCCGACGATATCGCCGATGGCGAAGATATGCGGCACATTGGTGCGCATTTGCTTATCGACGGCAATAAAGCCTCTATCATCGACTGCGACACCAGCGTTTTCCGCGCCGATGTTCTTGCCATTCGGACGGCGACCAATCGATACCAGTACGCGGTCATAGACCTGGGCTTCTTTTGGTGCATTTTCACCTTCAAAGCTGACATGAATGCCGTCTTTCTTGGCATCGATCTTGGCGACCTTGGTTGAAAGCATAATGCTCTCAAAGCGTTTTTCCATGCGCTTTTGCAACGGGCGGATCAAGTCACGGTCAGCACCCGGGATCAGGCCATCCATGAATTCGACAACGCTTACCTTGCTGCCCAGCGCGTCGTAAACCGTGCCCATTTCCAGGCCGATAATGCCGCCGCCGATGACCAGCAAGCGCTTGGGAACATCGGCCAACGCGAGCGCACCGGTGGAGTCCATGATGCGCTCGTCTTCAGGTGCGCCGGGGAATTTGGTGGCCTGTGAGCCTGCCGCAATAATGGCGTGCTGGAAGCCAACTGTGGTGACCTTGCCATCGGCTGCAGTGACCGCTACCTGGTGAGGGCTGGTGAATTTGCCTACGCCTTGCACGACGGTCACGCCGCGTTGCTTGGCCATTTGTGCCAGACCGCCCGTGAGCTTGCCTACAACATCATTGGCTTTCCATGTGCGTAGTTGTTCCAGGTTGATATCAGGCTTGCCGAAGCTGACGCCGTGATGGCTGGTTTCCTCAGCCTCGGTAATCACCTTGGCGGTATGCAACAAGGCCTTGGATGGAATACAGCCTACATTGAGGCAAACCCCGCCTAGCGTGGAGTAGCGCTCGATCAATACCACTTGCTTGCCGAGGTCGGCAGCGCGGAAGGCGGCCGTGTAGCCGCCGGGGCCGGAGCCAAGCACCACGATTTCGGTATTAATGTCGGAATCGCCAGTCGCGACGGTAGGCACGGGTGCCGCTGCGGCAGGTGTTGTCGCAGGGGCGGGTTTTGCAGCTTCTTTTGCAGCTGGCGCGGGGCTGGCTGTGGTGCTTGCAGATTCCGCACTGGCTTCCTCCACCAGCAGGATCAGCGAGCCCTTGGTGACTTTGTCGCCTACCTTGACCTTAATCTCTTTCACCACGCCAGCGTGGGAAGAGGGAATGTCCATGGAGGCCTTGTCGGACTCCAGGGTGATCAGCGCGTCTTCCTTGGCGATGGTGTCGCCAACTTGCACCAGTACTTCAATCACGTCCACGCTATCGAAGTTACCGATATCGGGAACCAATACTTCAGTAATCTTGCTCATGTTTATCCCTTAATCCTTACAGCAACAAACGACGTACGTCGGACAGCAGCATGCGCAGGTGGCTAGTGAAGCGTGCGCCGTCGGCACCATCGATGACGCGGTGGTCGTAAGACAGGGACAAAGGCAAGACCAGGCGTGGCTCGAATTCCTTGGTCTTGCTGTTGAAGACCGGCTGGATGCTGGAGCGTGAAACGCCCAGGATCGCCACTTCAGGGCAATTGATGATAGGGGTGAAGGCGGTGCCGCCGATACCACCTAGGCTGGAAATGGTGAAGCAGCCGCCTTGCATTTCCTCGACCTTCAATTTGCGCTCACGTGCCTTGGCAGAAAGCTCGCCCAGTTCAGCGGCGATTTCGAGTACGTCCTTGCGATTGACGTCACGGATTACCGGGACAACCAGGCCGTCAGGGGTGTCGCAGGCAAAGCCGACGTTGTAATACTGCTTGAGAATCAGGCTTTCACCATCGGCAGACAAGGAGGCATTGAAGTTAGGGTAAGCACGCAATGCATTGACCGAGGCCTTGATCAGGAAGGCGATCATCGTCAGCTTGACGCCGCGTTTTTCGGCTTCGGACTGCATGGATTTGCGGAAATCTTCAAGGTCGGTAATGTCGGCTTCATCAAACTGTGTCACGTGTGGTGCAGTGACCCAGTTACGGTGCAGGTTGGCACCGGAGAGCTTCTTGATCCGCGACAGCGCCTTGATCTCGGTTTCGCCATATTGGCTGAAATCAATGACCGGAGCAGGGATGACGGCCAGGCCGCCAGCGCCAGTGGCAACGCCACCGCCGCGAGGCTTGCTCAACTCGCCCTTGACGTAGGCTTGAACGTCCGCTTGGGTAATGCGGTTCTTGGGGCCGCTGGCAGAGACCAAGTCCAGATTAACGCCCAGTTCGCGTGCGAATTTGCGGATGGATGGGCTGGCGTGAGCCAGCTTGCCAGATGCGGTTTCTACGCTGGCGGCGATCGGGTTAGGGGTTGTCTGTGGTTGAATGGTCTTGGGTGGCTCTGGCGCCGGGCGGGTTGCCTCGGGCACTGGCGCAGGGGGGGCTGGAGCTACGGCGACAGGAGCAGGCTTGGCTGCTTCCGGTGCGGCAGGGGCGCTCGCGCTTTCCTCTGCGGCTTCCAGCGTGAGAATGAGCCCGCCTTGAGCGACCTTGTCGCCCACCTTGATTTTGACTTCCTTCACTGTCCCGGCAAATGGCGCGGGAATGTCCATGGAGGCCTTGTCGGATTCCAGGGTGATCAGCGAGTCGTCCTTGGCAATGCTGTCACCGGCTTTCACCAGGACTTCGATGACATCCACACTGTCAAAGTTGCCGATGTCGGGAACGAGTACGTCTTTAATTGCCATGCTTGATGTTCCTTAAAATGTATCTTTTTAAGATATGCATTTACGCAAAACGCCCACATGCGGTTAGCCGGGGCGTAGATTGCTTGCGCTAGGCTGCCAGATGGGTATCTGGCAGCTTTCTGTCAGCTGACTTAAACCGTTGTTGGGTTGGGCCTGTTGACGTTGATGTTGTATTTCTTGATGGCTTCTGCTGCCTTGGCTGCAGGTAGCTTGCCTTCATCTGCCAATGCTTTCAGGGCAGCAAGTACCACATGGTAGCGATCAACCTCGAAGAAGTTACGCAATGCCTCGCGAGAGTCGGAGCGACCATAGCCATCGGTACCCAGTGCAACATAGCGTTGCGGGATGAAGTTGCGGATCTGGTCAGCATAGGACTTCATGTAGTCAGTGGAGGCGATCACTGGGCCTTCGGCCTTTTTCAGGCTCTTGGCGACAAAGCTTTCCTTCTGTGTCTTTTCTGGATTGAGCAGGTTCCAGCGCTCTACATCCAGGCCTTCGCGGCGCAGTTCGGTGAAGCTTGTGACGCTCCAGATGTCGGCAGAAACGCCCCAATCTTTTTCCAGTAACTCACCAGCAGCAATCACTTCGCGCAGGATCACGCCACTGCCCAGCAATTGCACCTTGGGGCCCTTGGCCTTGGATTTGCTGAATGAGTAGATACCCTTGAGTATGCCTTCTTCAGCGTCCTTGGGTAGTGCAGGATGCGTGTAATTCTCGTTCATCAGGGTGATGTAGTAGTACACATCTTCCTGGTTCTGCACCATGCGACGCAAGCCTTCCTGAATAATCACCGCCAGCTCATAGGCAAAGGTCGGGTCATAGGAAATGCAGTTGGGGATGGTGGCAGACATCAGATGGCTATGGCCGTCTTCGTGCTGCAAACCTTCGCCGTTCAACGTAGTGCGGCCTGCGGTAGCGCCAAGCAGGAAGCCGCGTGAACGCGAGTCACCTGCTGCCCATGCCAGATCGCCGATACGCTGGAAGCCGAACATGGAGTAGAAGATGTAGAACGGGATCATCTGCACGCCGCTGACGCTGTAAGACGTCGCTGCCGCAATCCATGAGGAGAACGAACCTGCTTCGTTGATGCCTTCTTCCAGGATCTGGCCGTCCTTGGATTCCTTGTAGAACATCACCTGATCAGCATCTTGTGGTTCGTAAAGCTGGCCAACAGAGGAGTAGATACCCAGTTGGCGGAACATGCCTTCCATGCCGAAGGTGCGCGCTTCGTCAGGGACGATAGGCACGACATACTTGCCGACCTGTTTGTCACGCAAGAGCGTAGAGAGAATGCGCACAAAGGCCATGGTGGTGGAGATTTCACGCTCACCCGTGGCACCGAGCATATTCTCGAACGCAGAAAGGGCTGGCACAGTCAGCTCATTACCCTTGCGGCGGCGTGCTGGCACAAAGCCACCCATGGCTTCGCGACGTGCCTTGAGGTATTGCATTTCCGGGCTGTCATCAGCAGGACGATAGAAGGAGAGATTTTCCACTTGCTCATCGGTCAATGGCAGGTCGAAACGATCACGGAATTTCTTCAGTGTCTCGATACTCATGCTCTTCTGCTGGTGGGTGGTGTTCTGGCCTTCACCTTCCTGGCCCATGCCATAACCCTTCACGGTCTTGGCGAGCACAACGCTAGGTTGGCCCTTGTGGTTCACGGCGGAATGGTAAGCAGCGTAGACCTTGTGTGGGTCGTGACCACCACGGTTGAGGCGCCAGATGTCCTCGTCGGACATTGCAGCTACCATTTCCTTCAGTTCAGGATATTTACCGAAGAAGTGTTCGCGTGTGTAAGCGCCACCCTTGGCCTTGAAGTTCTGGTATTCGCCATCCACGCATTCTTCCATGCGCTTCTTCAGCAAGCCATCCTTGTCCATGGCTAGCAATGGGTCCCAATAGGAGCCCCACAATACCTTGATCACATTCCAGCCAGAGCCGCGGAAAGCTGCCTCGAACTCCTGGATCACCTTGCCATTGCCACGTACCGGGCCGTCCAGGCGTTGCAGGTTACAGTTGATGACGAAAATCAGGTTGTCGAGTTTTTCGCGCGCAGCCAGTGAGATGGCACCCAGTGACTCAGGCTCATCCATTTCGCCATCGCCGCAGAATACCCATACCTTGCGGTCTGAAGTATCGGCAATGCCACGGTCATGCAGGTATTTCAGGAAACGTGCCTGGTAGATACCCTGTAATGGGCCCAGGCCCATGGATACGGTGGGGAATTGCCAGAAATCTGGCATCAGCCATGGGTGTGGGTAGGAAGAAAGGCCATTGCCTTCCGCTTCAATACGGAAGTTGGACATTTGCTCTTCTGTGAGACGGCCTTCGAGGAAGGCGCGTGCATACACACCAGGGGATGAGTGGCCCTGGAAGTAAATCAGGTCACCGCCGAAGCTTTCATTGGCTGCGCGGAAGAAGTGGTTGAAACCAGTGTCGTACAGCGTCGCAGCAGATTGGAAGCTGGCAATGTGGCCGCCCACGCCAGGGGATTTCTCATTGGCGCGCAGGACGGTCATGATGGCGTTCCAGCGGATTAGCGCACGAATCTTGCGCTCCATGGCAGTGTCGCCAGGGTGCTTGGGCTGAAGGTGCGCAGGAATGGTGTTTACGTATGCAGTGGTCGCGTTGTACGGTAAATATGCACCTGAGCGGCGGGCTTTATCAATCAGCGTTTCCAGCAGGAAATGCGCTCGCTCGGTTCCCTCGTTCTCAAGTACCGATGAGATGGCATCAAGCCATTCCTGGGTCTCTTGAGGGTCGATATCGGGGGTTAATGCCATGTAAGGTTCTCCGGGAAACTTTTAAGATACGCTTGGGTATAATCAGCCTGATGCAGCATCAAGCTTAAAATATTGGTTATGGCTTGAGGCCGTTGTGAAGACGCTATATTGGCTTTTTTGACTGTTTAGGTCAAGTTTTGTCGCTTGTTCCAGTGCATGAAAGTACGGGCCTAAGCCGCTAAAAACAAGAGAAAACTTATGATTCTGCAACCGCAGCAACTCACCCTTCAGGCAGGGATAAAATCGCGTGCCATGACGACCAATATACTGTTTGTTCTACGGAGTGCAGTAATCACTTGGCTGTTCTGCGCACCAGCAGTGAAAGCTTGTTCGAGCAAGGCTGGCGGCCAATATACCGACCTGGCGAAATTGTTGTGCTCAAGCGCTTTGCCAACGAGAGTAAATAGTGAGGGCTTGTATTTGGGCGTGGATCAAGGAGGGCGTGGGTATGCCGGATATTCAGCTTGAGCCGGATGAAATCACGCTGACTGCCGTGCGGGCGCAAGGGGCGGGCGGCCAGAACGTGAACAAGGTATCCAGTGCGATTCATCTGCGTTATGACGTCAAGGCGTCCTCGTTGCCTGATACGGTGAAGGCGCGGTTGTTACGCTTGCGTGATCATAGGATTACCAAGGATGGGGTGATCATCATCAAGGCGCAGTTGCATCGCAGCCAGGACTTGAACCGGGCAGATGCATTGACCCGGTTGCATGAGCTCGTCAACAGCGTAGCTACCTTACCTACGCCGCGTATCGCTACTAGGCCGACTAAGGGTTCCAAATTACGCCGCCTGGAAGGCAAGCGTATCAACGCCGAGCGCAAGGCCTTGCGCCGACAGGTGATTTAGTAGTGGCTATTGAGATGCTGGTTTGCGCGATTTGCGCAAGCGGGTGATCTTGCGCGTCATCCAGCGCCATAGCCAGCCATCAGCAATTTCGCGACCATTGATGATCCAGGTCAATGTCTTGTGATTGCTCAAGGTGATTGGCTGGATGCTCTTCGCCATGGCACTACCGCAGAACAGCAAGCGGTCACCAACATGCAACTTCTCCGTGACTTCCGGTAGCAGTGTGTATTCTCCGCTGCGTACCAGCATGAGCGGAACCAGATCCAGTTTTTGGGTGCGGTTGCCAGGGTCGCGTGTCAATGCATCGAGTGTGACTGGCAGGCCCCAGGCAATCAGGTTGGCAACCGCCGGACTGTGTTCTGCATCTACGGTGACGCCCCAGGCGTCTGGTACGTTTTCGCCTACTACGCCTACCAGGCGGCTGATCAGTTGGTTGGCCCAGCTATTGTCTTGCGTACGCACCAGCTTCAGGAAGTGCGTCATCATGGGCGTGATCATGCGTGCCAAGCATTCGTGAGCAATGATATCGCTGGGGTCCATTGAGATATCGGCGTTGAAATGCTCGAACAAGGGTTCATTGAAGCGACGGTTTTTGCGCACAACGACGAACAGGTTGGGGTTCATCTTTTGCGCGGTCATGACGATGGACAGGTTGTTGATGTCATTGTTGGTGCCAGCGATTATGCCTACTGCATCCTCAATCCCGGCTTCCGTCAAGGTGGCTGCCTCGGTGCCGCTGCCGACAATGCAGTTTTCGCAATGCGTCAGTTCCGGGTCTGCTTCGATGACCACGGTGGTGATCTGCTCGCGTTCCAGGTTTTCCACCACGGCCTTGCCAAAGCGACCATAGCCGCAGATGATCCATTTGCCGATCGGCGGCACCTTGGGTAGGGTCAAGGTGTCACCAGGTACACCAGTCAGCCATTTGTGCAGTAGATAGGTGCCAATTGCGTGGACTTCCATGCCTAATTGGTCGCCAAATAGCGTGTAGGGGTTGAGGATATGGTCGGTGCCAAACGAGGCCATGTTGGCGGCAACCTCATCGTCTTCTGCGCGTGCCAATACCATAAGATCAGGGTTGAGCAGCTTGGCAGCCACGGCTACTGCCAGGTTCACATGGTCGTTATCTGTGAGGGCGGCAATGCCTTTGCACATGGGGTGACGCACCCCGGCACGTAGCAGGGTATCCGGCATTTTTGCATCTGCACAGAGGACGGGTATGTCAAATTGGTAGTCTTCCAGCTCCAGGTCGTTGACACGGTCCTGGTTCATCTCGGTGACCACAACGCGTATGCCTTTGTGATCCAGCGCCTTCACCAGCAGGCTACCGGTTTCGCCATAACCAGAAACAATGAAGAATGGTTCGTGCAGGTGATCCACCGCGCGAGCGAAGCTATTGGTGGTAAGTGCTTGCTTAAGTGCTGGGTCCTGGAATAGCGAGATGATCTTACCTATCGCATAAAACCAGGGGATGACGGTGAAGTAGATCGAGAATGTCATCCATAGTCGCTGCGCATCGCTATAGGGGAAAGGGACTTCACCAAAACCAATAGTGGTAGCGGTGTAGCTAATGACATAAAAAGCCTCGAACAAGCTCATATGCCAAGGGTTGCCTTGATGATCAGCGCCTGGCATCAATGTCAGCCCGACAATTGCAATCGTATAGCTGACAATGACGGTGATCAGCGGCGCGCGCATGCGCCGCAGGATCAAGAAGAAAATGTTATTCACAAGCCGTTCCGCTCAGCACTTATCGGCGCAGGGTAATGGTTTCCGCAAGTAGCAGGACGACAGAAGTGATATTGGCCAGCAAGGCGCCACCACTCAGCGATACCACACGTGCTGCCGTGCCGGATTCTTCACTGCTTGCCACGACCCAGACGATGGCGGCTGCAATCAATTGCAGGTCTGCCACCAAGCTGGTGGACAAGTGAATGGCACCAATTTGTGAGCGGTCGCCAAACTTGAGCACGGTGGCAATCAGGTTTACCACGATAGCGGTATAGAGCTCATAGATATGGTGTTCGATGGGGTTGCCGCTACCGCCGACGAAAAAACCAAAATTAAGGGTCATCGCCAAGACGATGAAGAAGCCGAAAATGACTTTTTCCAGATTCATTGTGATCCCTGTATATGTCGAGTTGAGAGAATGGTGGCGAGTGTAGTGGATTTTGGCTGAGATGGCACCTTTACCAAGGAGTCGACGCTTTTTTTAATGCCTTCCAGAGATTAGGCAAGTCAGCCGTATGACGCTTTTCGCGCTTGCGGGCAGCTTGTTGCCAGATTGGCAATACAGGCACTAGGCCAGGATTGCGTTTGCTCATGCGTTCCAGTGTCTGGCTGGTAACGGCAGTATCGTTCAATGTGCCGAGGTTAGCTTGCAAGCCACTGAGCGTGCTGAGTAGCTTGGCTGCCTGTTTTCCTGACTTCTTCCCTTGATAGAGTGGGGTGAAAAGCTCCAAGGCGTAGCGCAGGCGCCGTGTCAATATGCGTAGTTGGTGCCGTTGCTCGGTGGAGAGCTTATCCAGTTGCTTGCCTTGTTTGAACAGTTTTTTGTGGGTGCGTTGCAGGTGTGAGCTGGCAGTGCGTGATAACTTGGGGTGGCCGATGGGTAATCCGCAGGCAAACAAGTAGCCCAATGTCAGCAGCAAGTGCTGATAACGTGATTGTCTCAATCCATTACGCAGGGTGCTGTATGCGCGCTTTTGTGCACTGCTGACATGGGCTTGCGCCTTGTGCAATACATCAGTGGATAGCTTGAGGCTGGGTAGGGTCTCATGCAGCAATACATCCAGGTCACGTGCCTTGGCCAGCAAGGAATTAAGCCAGTCAATCTCGTCATTGATGGTATCATTGTTGATGCCGAAGGCTTTGAGGGTTACTTTTAGACGCCTCAAAGCAACCCGCATCTGGTGTACGCCCTCGGGGTCGTCACCCTGAATGGCAATCGCTTGATTGCTTTGCAGGTGTCGCAAGCATTCCCAGCCAGCTTTGGCAAAGGCATCGCTGGGCTGATCGGTAGCGGTCAGGCCTGCTGGCTTGGCTTTGGAGGGCAGCTGCGGGAACTGGCGAT
This sequence comes from Methylobacillus methanolivorans, assembly GCF_044751345.1. Taxonomy (GTDB): domain Bacteria; phylum Pseudomonadota; class Gammaproteobacteria; order Burkholderiales; family Methylophilaceae; genus Methylobacillus; species Methylobacillus methanolivorans. The sequence continues at coordinate 18,547 of NZ_JBIWXY010000001.1, forward strand.
AATAAGCATAGCCGCGTTGTGCTTTGCTGACGTTTTCTATCGTCAGCGCTATATCGGATTGCAGCTCCAGCGCCAGCGCAAACAATTGCTCTATCTTGCCATCTTTCAGTTCCAACTCAATTTCAATCAGCGGCTCTTGATGCTTGCCGGCAATGAGTAGGCCATCATCCAGCGATAGTTCGATATGGCTGCCCTGGTAATCCAACTGCCATTCGGTACGCCGCATATCGGTAGTAAAAATGGGTTGTAAGCCTTGGCGCAGCATGGGATCGTCAAAAATAGGTGTGAGGCTGGGGTCGGTAATCTTGGTGTAGTCGGGTTCGCCCTTGGAGATAATGTCTTCCCATTCCAAGCGCTGGTGCAACCCCGCCAGCGAGTGCCCTGCGGCCTTGACTGCCTGGAACCAGCCGCCAGACATGCGCCTGACGCGCAAGCTGACACGTTGGTCAAATAGCTGCAAGTCGGGCGTATCGTAGTAGGTGCTTACCAATCGACGCGTAATGGCCTTGCCGGTCAGGTATTTGCGAATGGCGGCATGGCGGCGCAGGTGAGGAATATCCTCTTTGGCAATGCGCAGCTTGAGCTCGATCTCGTTAGGCATGGTGTACTCCTGATGATTATTTTTGTTTGCTGGCATTCACCAGCCAATGCAAGAGCGGAGCCCATTGCTGCAAATCGCGGCTGACTTGGGATGGCCTAATATCAAATAGGCTGGCACCTTGCTCTGCAGCTAAGGCGTATACCTGGGCGTTACGCAGATTGCCGACTGAAGGAAAGCCGGATTTCGCCAGGAACTCTTGCAGTGCTTGCGCAGCGCGGGTGCGGTTATCTACACGCATGCCGATCATGGCGACAAAGGTTTTGCCTTTGCGCACGGATTTTTCTTCTTGTAGCACTTCGAGGAAATCACGGGTCGCCCCCATGTCAAAAGCAGAGGGCTGCATAGGCACAATAACGAAGTGTGCATCCTTGACAGCTTGGCTTAATCTGTCGCCGCGTAATCCTGCCGGGGAGTCCACGATGGTCCAGTCTGCACTCAGGCTGTTGGTGTATTGGCTACGACCGTCTTGTCCATGAATCAATGGCAGCTTGTAGGGCCTGCGTTCCAGCCATTGCAGTGCAGAGCGCTGTCTATCCATGTCAGAAAGCACGACATGTTTGCCACGGCTGGCAAAATAACCTGCCAGGTTGGTGGCCAAGGTGGTTTTACCACTGCCCCCTTTGGGGTTGGCAATCAGGACGGTGCTCACATGGGCTCCTGTTGAAACGGGCGCAGGGGAAATTGGTACATAGGAAATGCGATATTCATATCCAAGTTAGATCAATTCGGGGGTAACCATGGCTCGTAACACGGTCTGCTCTTCTTCGCCGCGTCTGCGATTGGCAATCCACCAGATTGCGCCTTTTTTCACGCTCCAGTATTGCATGCGGCGTGTCATGGCATAGGCCGCTGCCATGCCTAGCGTTGGCTGGTGGCCGATAATCAGTACGTTGTCCTGGCCTAGCGGCCAGCCAGCAGCATCGAGTAGCACCTGAGGCGATGAGCCCGGAGCAAGCTCGTCCAAAGTGGTAAACTCCATGCCAAGAGCACTGGCGGTTTGCTGTGTGCGTGTTGCTGGGCTAGCCAGGATGCGTATATTGGCCGGCATATGTTGTTTCAGCCAGGCTGCCATTTTTGCGGCCTGCTGTTCACCCTTGGGAGTAAGCTTGCGTGCAAGATCGGGAAAGCCTTCTTCGGCTTCAGCGTGACGCCATAAAATAATATCCATAACCCTGTTGCTAAGCTGAAAATGTCCTTCTATCTTAGCGCTCAACCTGCTTCATGACAAAGTGACATCTGTGTGAAATTACAAATCCTACTTTCTGATCCTGCTGATGCTTTGCCTGCGATGGCGGCTGATCAAGCCTTGCTACAGATGATGGCAAGAGGTGAGAAACAATGGCTGGATATGGGGAGGGAAGTTTACTTGTGCCAGCAATTTGGCGTGTCAAAGCAGCAGGATTGGCCAATGGCGGCATTGGCGCGCCTGGGGGCTGGTTTGCCTGCCGATCATGCTTATTGGATGTTAGTTAGTCCTGTGCATTTGCTGTTACAGCGTGATTCTTTTGCCTTGAGCCAACCCGCACCCTTGGCATTGAGTATTGATGAATGTGAGGCCTTACGGAATAGCTTGAACCGGCATTTTGAAGGCGAAGGCTTGGAGTTCATGCCGGGCGCTCAAGGTCATTGGCATCTAAGGCTGCAATCCATGCCAGCATTAGCGACCACCCCTATCGGGATGGTCGCTGGGCGAGATATTACGAGCTGGATGCCGCAGGGTGATGACGCGCAGCGTTGGCGGCAGTTGACCAATGAAATGCAGATGTTGTTGTTCAGTCATGAGGTCAATCAGGCGCGGGAAGCGCGTGGCGAGCTTGCCGCCAATAGTGTCTGGCTGCACGGCGGCGGAATCCTGCCAGGCACGGGCCAGTCTCTAAACTGTGCCGTCTATAGCGAGGATGTCAGCGTCAAAGGGTTGGCCATATTGGCAGGCCTGCGCCATGCTACGGACACCAATCTGCACGCAGTGTTGCAAGATGCTCAAGAGCGCGCCGTAGTACAGTCTGCCTATACGAACTTAGGGGCTGGCTGGAGTAGTGTGTGCTGGCAGGCTCTGCGGGCCAGGCGTCTACAGCAGCTTGATCTTTATTTTTCCTGGTTTGATCGCATGCTGCATGTGCGGCTCAAGCCTATGGATGTGTATAAATTCTGGCGTAAGCCAATAGCATTAGAAGCGTATTTTGATGGTTCAGATCATACAAAGAAATATTGAGCAGGATGCCTATGAAACCTTGGTCAATGGAGGTGTGCGACCTACCATGGCGAGGTTGCTGGCAGCTCGTGGTGTGCGCGATATCAGCCAGATGGAAGCCAGTCTGGCGCGTTTGATCCCGCCAGAGCGATTAACAGGTAACCGTGAAATGGCGGTGCTGTTGGCCGATGCAATTGCGGCAGGTAAGCGCATCATGGTGGTCGGGGATTACGACGCTGACGGTGCCACTGCCACTGCGGTAGCGGTAAAGGGATTGCGCAGCATGGGTGCGATTGTGGATTTCCTCGTGCCTAACCGTTTTGAATATGGCTATGGCTTGACGCCAGAAATTGTTGCACTGGCTGCGAGCCAGCATCCTGATCTGATCTTGACCGTGGATAATGGCATTGCCAGCGTCGATGGGGTGGAAGCCGCGCGAGGGCTGGGCATACCGGTACTGGTAACGGACCACCATTTGCCCGGGGATACCACGCCGCAAGCAGCCTGCATTGTTAACCCAAACCAGCATGGATGCGACTTCCCCAGCAAGCACTTGGCTGGTGTGGGCGTGATGTTTTATGTGCTGCTCGCACTACGCGCTGAGCTGCGCCGTAGGGGTGTTTTTGATGCAGGCTCTGAACCTAACTTGACCGAGCTTCTGGATTTAGTGGCATTGGGGACGGTGGCTGACCTGGTACGGTTGGATGATAACAACCGTATTTTGGTCGAGCAGGGCTTGCGCCGTATTCGTGCTGGCAAGTGCAGCCCTGGCATATTGGCCTTGTTTGAGGTGGCAGGGCGTGAATATGCCAAGGCTAACCCACAGGATTTGGGATTCAGTATTGGCCCGCGCCTCAACGCTGCTGGCCGCCTGGATGACATGACCTTGGGTATTGCCTGCCTGCTGGAGCAGGATATGGCAGTGGCCAAGCAGATGGCGCAACAATTGCATGAGCTAAACCAGGAGCGGCGTAATATCGAGGCCGATATGCAGGATGATGCGATGGCCGTTCTGGATGAGATCGATGCGACTGGACGCTATAGTCTTAGCCTGTTTCAGGAAGGATGGCATCAGGGTGTCATCGGTATTCTCGCCTCTCGCATCAAGGAGCGTTTTCATCGGCCTGTGATTGCTTTTGCCTCTGCGGGTGATGGCATTGTTAAAGGCTCGGGGCGCTCAATTCCCGGGTTGCACTTGCGTGATGCCCTTGATTTGGTTTCCAAGCGAGAGCCGGGCTTGCTGTTGAAGTTTGGCGGACATGCCATGGCTGCGGGCTTGAGCATACGCGAGCAAGATTTTCCACGCTTTAGTACAGTGTTTGAACAAGTGGTTGCAGGGTTGTTGACCCCTCAGCAGTTGGAGGCGGTAATCGAGGTGGATGGTTCATTGTCATCGGACGATGCCAGCCTGGAGATGGCTTATGCTCTGGAGCGCCAAGTCTGGGGTCAGGGATTCCCCCCTCCTGTTTTTCTGGATGAGTTCCGCGTGGTGAATCAGCGTATTGTCGGGGAGCGTCACCTCAAGTTGAGCCTGGAAAAATCAGGGCAGGTATTCGATGCGATTTTTTTCAGGCAGGAAGAGTTTCTACCCGAACAGGTGGAGCTGGTCTATCAGGTGCAAGTCAACGAATTTCGTGGGGCGCAGACACTGCAATTGTGCTTACAACATTGGCAGGTACCAGGCTAGGTAAGGTGTTCGCGTTGACCAGTCTCATGGCTGCACTATAATAATATTCAATTAAAAATATTCACTAAGCATATCCGGCCAGATTAAAACGGATATCAAATACAATCTCGGGTTTCTATATATATATGCGTCGCAAGCTGGTTGTCGGCAATTGGAAAATGAATGGCAACCTTGCTCAGAACAACAGGTTGCTGGAGAAACTCGCGCATGGCTTGCAGGATGTCAGCCAAGTCGATATCGCTGTTTGCGTTCCTTATCCCTATTTATTCCAGGCACAGCAAATCTTGGCCAACACCAACATTGCCTGGGGTGCGCAAAACGTGGCTAAGCACGAGAATGGTGCTTATACAGGTGAGGTGAGTGCCGCCATGCTCAAGGAGTTTGGTGTCAGCTATGTCATCGTTGGGCATTCAGAGCGCAGTGATGCTTATTGTGAGAGCGATGCCAATATCGCCGACAAATTTGCGATCGCCAAACATCACGGCCTCATCCCGATTTTTTGCGTTGGTGAGACCTTGCAAGAAAGAGAGTCGGGGGTCATGGAGTATGCCATTGCCAATCAGCTGGATTCGATCCTCTCGGTTTCCGGTGGGGCATTGCTTGATCAAGCTGTCATTGCCTATGAGCCTGTCTGGGCGATTGGCACCAACAGAACGGCTACGCCTGATCAGGCGCGTGCGGCACATTCCTTCATCCGTGAGCGTATTGCTGCACAACATCCCGGAGCCGCTGAAACGGTAAGAATCATCTATGGGGGTAGCGTAAATCCGAGAAATGCGGCACAATTGCTGTCTATGCCGGATATAGACGGCGGATTAATCGGCAGGTGTTCATTGGATGCCGATGATTTTGAAAGTATTTGTCGTGCTGCTTGCTGATTGATCAGTTAGGCAGGGGATTTAAGAGAAAAATGGAAACAATCGTAACCGTCATTCATGTCATTGCAGCGCTGGGCGTAGTTGGCCTGGTCTTGTTGCAGCATGGTAAGGGTGCTGATATGGGCGCTGCATTTGGTAGTGGCGCTTCCGGCAGTCTGTTTGGTGTTAGTGGCTCATCCAACTTCATGAGTCGTGCAACGGCTATCTGTGTCGCCGTCTTTTTCGTGACCAGCATGAGTCTTGCCTATTTGACCAGTCATCGTTCTGACCAAGGCAGTGTGGTGCAGAAGTCTGTGGTAAAATCAGCGCCCGTTTCTGATGTGCCTAAGGCAGCTGAGCCTACATCGGCAAAGGATGTACCTCAGTAATTAATAGTTTTAGGGTCTTGGCCCATGCCGTCGTGGTGGAATTGGTAGACACGCTATCTTGAGGGGGTAGTGGCGAAAGCCGTGTGAGTTCGAGTCTCACCGTCGGCACCAATATATAAAAGCTGGTTGTATCACAGCATCTCAAAGCCCGCATGTAACCTAGAGTTTGGCGGGTTTTTTCTTTTCAGGCTGTCTCATCTCGTCTCAAGAAATCTCTTGCTTTTGGGTACTTGTTTGGGTACTTTATATTCAAGTACCCAAATCATGCCCACTTTGAGATTGTCCCATGCCAAAACTTGCCAAGCAGCTAACAGACCCCGCAGCCCGGAAAGCCATCATCAAGCCGGAGCCTTACACCTTGGCTTCTGGTAATGGCCTTTTTCTCCTGGTTCTACCCACTGGCTCGAAGCAATGGCAAGTGCGTTACCGAACACCAGAAGGGCAGCGTAGCAAAAAGATAATTGGGATTTATCCCGATGTATCTATAGCGCAGGCTCATGTGCTGGCTGATGGCCTGCACCAAGCCGCGCGTATGGGCCTGGAAGTGACCGGCCTATATGATGACCTCAAGGCAAAAAGAAAATCCACCACAGATGCAGAGATTGAGGCCCAAAGGCAAGAGCAAGATAGGTTGCAGCATTGCTTCACGGTTATTTCTGATAGGTGGCTGGATGACCGAAGGGCTGGATGGCAAAAGGCAACCTATGACAAAAACCAATTCATTGTCAGAAAGAAGTTGCAGCCAGGCATTGGCAACCTTGATGTACGGACAATGGCCAGTAAGGATGTGGTGGACTTGTTGCGTGAGATTGCGGCTCAAACACCATCTATTGCGCCCAAGGCCAGGCAATGCATCAATGGCGTGATTGAGTATTGCATCTTGCGTGGCTTGAGAGGGGATGACCAAGTATTGCGCCTGAAAGGTGTATTCCCAAAGCTCAAGGGTGGGCATATGCCAGCAATTACAAAGTATCAAGAGATAGGTGCATTGATGCGGGCAATAGATGCATATCCGGGTCGCGTAGTTAGATGTGCATTGCTACTGGCAGCGTACACAGCCTTGCGCCCCGGAGTGGTGGCGAGTGCCAAATGGGAGGAAATGGATTTAGAGCAGGGCGAGTGGCATATCCCCGGAAAGGAAGCGGATGGCTCAAACCGGATGAAAACAGGCAATGACCATATTGTGAGTCTACCTACACAGGCATTGGAAGCACTCAAGGAAATGCAGCAATTCGCTGGTGGGCCGTTTGTGTTTCCTGGTGTAGGCAATCGGAACAATCCTCACATTCACCGGGATGCGCTATCTAAAGCGCTTCGTGATATGGGTTTTGCGGGCAAGCACAGTACCCACGGTTTCAGGGCAATGTTGCGCACGGTGGCAAGAGAAAGGCTTAAGGTGGATTTAGACGTACTGGAAGCCCAGCTTGCGCACGCCAAGAAAGACCAGATACAAAGTGCTTATGACCGTACGGATTTTGCAGAGGAGCGGAAATCGGTTATGCAGGCATGGGCTGATTATTTGGATGAACTCAAGGTCGGTGCGCAAGTGATTCAACTCAAGCAGGCATGATGTAAACACCCTGCAACATTGAAGCCGCACAATATCAGCTTACAACCGCGCCTAGCTCGACGGAGCGAAAAATGGATGCCCATCCATCCCGGCGCGGTTTTCATTTTCTGGGCAATGCAAGGGCAAGCATGACTAGCAGTTCTCAAATCTACAAAACCAGCACCAGCTTTAGGCTTTGGGAAGCCGCACTTCTTATCCTTGGTGAAAACCCCAGCAACTGGACACCGGAAAAACTTACTCAAAGCCCGCCCGCTGGCTACACCGCATTGCTAGATGCAATGCTGACCGATGCGGCAACACCTCTTAATGATGGCGACCCTGTAGAGTCGCAACGAAAGCCCGGAACTTGGTATACAGAATATGCTTTGCATATAGAACCAGAATCGCGCCTGTTGGAAAGAGCAGAGATACCCGAGCCGGACAAACAACTAATTCAAGTAGATAGGGGAGTCATTGAAGCGTGGGCAGAGCATAGGGGCTTATCTATTGTCTTACCCACAGATACCGGATTATCAGGGGCTGTAACGCTTGACCTAACCGAGCTCCCAGAAGAGCTACGCATTGCTATTGAGGCGTGGCAGGCGCTAAGTCCTGTAAAAATACCGGGAAAGGCATCCAAGGGGCAGATAGAGGATTGGCTGAAATCTCACCATTCCGCATTGTCCGATTCCGCCCGAGGCAGGATTGCTACAGTGATAAATTGGAATAAAACGGGCGGCGCACCCAAAACACCATAAAAAACCTACCCACCCTTTAAACGCAGTAGCGGCAAGGGCTGGGGCTAACCTACCCACCCCTTTTTAGATACAACCTACCTAACCCTTCTACCTGTTCAACAACCTCATCTTTACCTACAGTGCGTCCATCCTAACTATATGGAGCATTGAATGTCACAGACCCACAACACCACTAACGCCGGAATCCCCAGCGCATTACAACACTTTTCCAGCCTGCCCCCAGAAGCTAATGTAAGGCTTCCTGTTGTCAAAAACCTTTTCTCTGTTGCCTCTGCAACGATATGGCGTTGGAGCAAGAGCGGAATTCTGCCAGCCCCTATCAAGGTCTCGCCGGGATGCACTGTTTGGAATGTGGGCGAACTGCGAGCCGCCCTTGCCGCCATCACTCAAGGGGCAGCGCAATGATTGACTTCAAAGCTATGGCAATAGAGCGAGCAGACAACCGTACTGAAATGCCGGATGAAAATGTCCCAATAGAGTCTGTATTATCAAGCACCGGCTTTGTTAGCAAGCTGATTGAGGAATTCCTCAAGGCATTCCCAGAAGCAAAGGTATTCCATATTGGTGGTTCACCGTTGCCCGATGGTATGGCAAGGGTAGCGTTCTTCATGCCTCTAGATGGAACGCCTTATTGTCAGACCAGTCTTGATTGCTAGGAGGTAGACATGGCATTAGTCACCTCTCTCAAAAGCCTGCCCCTCGACGCAATCCTGCAAAGCAAAGACCCTTGGTACCATGTAGGGGCAGATAGCTTTGTGCTAGCTGGGTTTGACCAGAACGGCCTTGAAGTGGCAAGAGTGAGATTTACGAGGACTGACCGGGACTATAACCCTCTGAATGAAGAGTCTCTCAAAGCGATTTTTGTTGAATATGATGGACTTCTCAACAAATTACCCAAGGGCTTGCTAGCACCGGAGCCACTCAGCCAGGTACACCTATTCATGCAAGATGGGGAGTATGAAGTCCATATCGCCCCAATCAATGACTCGCTCTTCCCTTGTGTCTGGCTTGAGCCTTACCCGCTGAAAGACGCAGACTTTGCTGCATGGGAAGCAAGCCTTTGTGAGTAGCGGCAACCCACTAGCCCACCGTTGTCACCCGCGCTTGCGCGGCCTGTTATCTGCCCTCAATGGGCAGATAACAGGCAACAATCCGCTGGTGGCCCGGTAGGGCCAATAAAATATGATTTTGGTCGTTTAGAGATCAAAAACTTATAGTTTGAAACACTGACACTGGTACGTTGCGAACCAACTAGAAAGCAACACAACTTTTATGCCTCATCGGTTGACTGAACGTCCGGGCATAATCGTATAGGGCTAGGAGGTTCCAGCAAAGGCCCAATCTGTAGGTCTGACCTGACAAGGTGGCTGCGGCAGAGCTGGTGCGGAAAGTAGGGTTAGCTTGACCAAAGGAATCTTATTTTTCTAGTAACGCAGCCTGCCTTTGGAATCGTGCACTGGGATGCTTCCCAGCATAAGCTAATAGTCTCCCTTGCTATGATAGCCGGGCTTGGGAGTCTGTTGCTCATGCTTGGGATATTTTGATTTATATATTTTTAACTTGGGAAATTTAGGGGAAAAAAAACCAGAGAAAGAAAGCTCATGACAGCAGCAACAACCAAATCAGCAACACCGGCAACGGTAGCCAGCAAGAAAAGCCCGGATGCCAGCCCTGACCAGATAGCCCAGATTCAAACACTCAGAGAATCAGGCTATACAGTCGCAATGATTGCCCAAAAAGTCGGCCTCTCACCCAGAACAGTTCATAGATATTTAGCGGCTGGTGGAGTGAAGAAAGGCAAGCTCAAACAGGAACTGATAGAACAGGCCCGGCAGGATGTGCTGAATCTGATTCTGAATGATGAAACAGTCCGATACCAAGCCGCACACCTGCTCGCTGACAACATTGCTCATAGCCAGAACATCCGGGACATTATTTTGAAAGCGTCCCAGCACCTGGAAGCTACAGACCCAGAGTCAGCGGCGGTTGTAATGAGAGCAGCGGCAGCGGCCTCTGCAGCGTTAAAAAATACCTCTGACATGGTAAGGCATAGCCTCCCCCTAGATAACCTCACCGCGGCCCCGGAAACGCTCCCAGAATTGAGCGTACGGGTTATCTCGAACAACGAAGCCAAGGCATTGATGAAGGATGGGGCGGTTGAAGATTCAGGTTTGGGTGAAGAAGGCCCGGCGCTAGATGAGGATGCAGGCCGGGTGATTCTGGGGGAGGATTGAACCAACGCGCTGGTGGGTGGCAGAGCATTGGCCCGGCTTTGTCACCCTGAAATAGATTAGGGATGCTCTCTCACGATGTAGCAGTCCCGGATTGTTGATATGCCTACCATGTTACCCAAGAGCCAGTGCCGCCCGTAGGTGATAGCAAAGCCGGGTAACTCTTCAAAGCCTTCTGCCTCATCCATTTCATCAATTAATGACGCATATTCCTCAACGTGGTGGACTGACACCACAGAGCCAAGCGACAACTTCCGGGCCGGTGTGCTTTGAATGATGCAGCACTCGCCTGAATACACAGCGATTGCTACAGCCTCAGTTCCTGCACTGTTACTATTAAAAAGACAATGAAAATCAGCATGGGGAAAGTGTCGCTCTAAGAAATACCTTTCGTCAGAGTCAACTTGAGTGATATCACACATAAAGCTAGCAAGCTCTTGATGGGTGCATGGGATGGCATTGTTATGTGTATGTGTTGCGGCTTGCATTGTGCTTTCCGTAGTGAAGAAGAAAGCAGTCATCCTATGGGGAGAATATGACAGGTTTGTTATATGTAAAACAAATAAATAAAATATAAATTATTAATTTTACATATAAGTAATCACTTCAATAGTAAGTGCTACATGCAACACACCAGACCCGCAAAAAGTGAATATCTTAGAAACAGAGTGACATAGGGATGACCATGCTCAAAAAAATTTAACTCCAATTTGAAAATCCAAAATCCTTGTTCTTACCTATAAGAGCTAGTTCCCTAGTCTTGGCGTTGTTATATGGTGAGGTAAGAATATCGGGCTTTTGACTAGGCAATGGATATTGAAGTAAATCTATTAGTAGTTAAGCACGCAGAAGCTATATTTCAGGCATCAACGCCTGTTGTTCATATTCGCGGAATAGGTGGCAAGCGATGGAAGCGCAATGTTGCATCAGGTGCTAGGATTGGCCCTTGGTTGCAGGCTGAATATACAATTCTCAATGAAGCAGTCTGGAGAGAACGGAGCGCTTGCCTTTATTTGGTCGCAGGAAGTGACGGAGTTATTCGATATGTTGGAATCTCCAGAAATGGATTAAAGCATCGTTGGCGTACCTCTCCGGCTTATGATGCGGAGACAATGGAACGGCTTTCAGCAAACCAGCTCTTTCATAGCCAGTGCTGGAAACATATTGAGCGCGAGAGCACCCAGAAATCAGGGCAAACATATGAAGTGCGATGCATCAACGGTGCTAGTTTGTTGGCAGTGATTCAGAGGTTGGGGCCGCCACTTTCAGCATTTGCGGTACTAAAGGGAGATGGTGAGGGTATTGTTGCAGGGGTTGAACGCTGGCTATGTAATAATCAAAGCCCAATGCTTGTTTCGTGGAATGTGGCGATGACGGGTAATTAGTATTGTGAGTAGCTTGGTTCTGGGATTCATCATGCTGAAACAATAATTAGATAGACTAAAGTTCTATGTTGGCGTAAGACCTTTTCATAGAACTAACACGGGTAATTCCACATTGGATTTACCCGTTTCTTTTTCCATGCACACCTTTCCTATCCAATATGATACAAGCCGCTCTAATCGCTTTTGTGTGCGTTCTAGCACCACTCTCACACGCCGGAGAGAAAGAGATTATTTATCTAGGCAATGGCAGGTACACATGCAACGGTAGTGACTGCCAAGACTTCAACGCGCGACAGAAACAAATCAATGATGACCGGGATTATTGGGAACGCCGGGAGCGGGAGAGGAAAGCCAGAGAAATAGATGACCGGCTCCACCAGCAGGCAAAAGAAATTTTGAATGGGTCTTACAGGGGCAGATGAGAAAATCCCAAGCGGTGATTCTTTGGTACCAGTTTGGGTACTTTGTTGGATTTTGAATTTGTGTTTGTTATGTATATGTATGAATTTAAATGATAAACAAATTTAATTCGAGTCTCACCGTCGCACCAAGAATTAAATCAAGCTGTATTAAATCGGCTTAAAAACCCGCATGTAACCTAGAGTTTGGCGGGTTTTTTCATTTTTGCTTATCTCATGTGAATTGTTTGTATGTGGAACTAGTTCTTGTTTCATTTAATTGACATGTTATGTCCATAAAGTATTCATTAATGCATTGACTTGCAGAATCTTCCAGAAATTCATACAGGCCTCTCGGGGCCTGTTTTTTTATTTCTGCGTCTTGGGATGGCTCTCTTGAAATATTGGTATGTGTAACTTAGTTGGGGTACCTATCGGCGGTGTGTTGCATGATCGTGCTCGGTGACTTGGTTGTTGGGGTTGGTGTCAATTTGAGGTTGGCTGAATTTTCCGTGAACTAATGTGTTTTTTGTTGGTATAACCTGTATCTCGTAAGGTTATTTTTGTAACAAAAAGTTAATTTTGTTTCATTTTAACCTTGTTTTTACAAGGTTATTTTTGAGCAAAGTTGATATTAAACAGGTGTTAATGGCAAATTCGGCCCCAGATGCGGCATTTCAGACTGTTTGGTTGTAATTTGTATGTTACAATTCATTAACAAATGCGGGGTATGATGCTTTATCAATACTGCTGTCAGGGTAAATAAACCTGATTTTCTTTGGGCTGATTTGTATAGGGTTAGAACGTGCTGGAGAACTACTTCCCGATATTGCTGTTCATCATTGTGGGTCTTGGTGTCGGTGTCGCTCCTATTGTGCTTGGCAAGCTGGTTTCCCCCAATCGGCCTGATGCCGAAAAGAACTCCCCTTATGAGTGTGGCTTTGAGGCGTTTGAAGATGCGCGCATGAAGTTCGACGTGCGCTATTACCTGGTTGCTATCCTGTTTATCCTGTTTGATCTCGAGATTGCCTTTCTTTTTCCGTGGGCTGTGGTGTTGCAAGAAATCGGGTTGTTCGGTTTCCTCGCCATGATAGTTTTTCTGGGAATTCTGGTTGTGGGCTTCGTCTACGAATGGATGAAGGGGGCGCTGGAATGGGAGTGATGCGTGGTGTCGTATGAGTATTGAAGGCGTTCTTGAAAAAGGTTTTGTCACCACAACACTGGATACGGTCATCAACTATACCCGTACCGGTTCCTTGTGGCCGATGACGTTCGGTTTGGCCTGTTGCGCCGTGGAGATGATGCATGCTGGCGCTGCTCGTTATGATCTTGACCGTTTTGGGATTGTGTTTCGTCCTAGTCCTCGCCAATCTGATGTCATGATCGTGGCTGGTACCTTAGTCAACAAGATGGCGCCGGCCTTGCGTAAGGTCTACGACCAGATGGCTGAGCCGCGTTGGGTAATTTCCATGGGGTCTTGTGCCAACGGCGGCGGTTATTATCACTATTCTTATGCCGTGGTGCGTGGTTGCGATCGCATTGTTCCTGTCGATGTCTATGTGCCAGGTTGCCCGCCGACTGCCGAAGCATTGCTCTACGGCATTATCCAGTTGCAGAACAAGATCAAGCGTACCAATACGATTGCACGTTGAGAGCTGACATCATGACGCGTCTGGAACAATTAAAACAACATTTGCAGGAAGTCCTTGGCGAGAGCATGGTCCGTTTGGAGGAACATGTAGGTGAGCTGACTATCGAGTGCAAAGCACCGTGCCTGCTGGAGGTTGCCAATTTATTGCGTGATCATAAGCTGTTAAAGTTTGAGCAATTGATCGACTTGTGCGGCGTGGATTATGCCGATTATGGTGAAGGTAGTTGGTCTGGTTTACGCTATGCCACCGTCTATCATGTCCTGTCCGTGAGCTTGAATCAGCGATTACGTCTGCGTGTGTTTGCCTCTGATGATGATTTCCCGGTGTTGCCGACAGTGGTTGATATCTGGCCGGTTGCCAACTGGTTCGAGCGCGAGTCATTTGATTTGTTCGGCATTATGTATGAAGGCCACCCAGATTTACGTCGCCTGCTGACCGACTATGGTTTTGTTGGCCATCCGTTCCGCAAGGATTTCCCAATGATAGGCAATGTGGAAATGCGCTATGACCCTGAGCAGCAGCGCGTCGTTTATCAGCCTGTGAGCATAGATCCGCGTAACAATGTGCCCAGGGTGATCCGCGAAGAGGGCGTTCATCATGGCTGAAATCCGTAATTACACCATGAACTTCGGTCCTCAGCATCCTGCGGCGCACGGTGTGTTGCGCCTGGTGCTGGAGTTGGATGGTGAGGTGATTCAGCGGGCTGATCCGCATATCGGCCTACTGCATAGAGGCACGGAAAAGCTCGCTGAAAACCGTACTTATCTGCAATCCGTACCCTATATGGATCGCCTGGATTACGTGTCCATGATGGCGAACGAGCATGCCTATGTCATGGCTATCGAAAAACTGCTCGGCTTGGACGTGCCTCTGCGTGCGCAATATATCCGCGTCATGTTTGACGAGATTACCCGTATCCTCAATCACTTGTTGTGGCTGGGCGCGCATGCACTGGACGTGGGGGCGATGACGGTGTTTCTTTATGCGTTCCGTGAACGCGAAGATTTGTTCGATTGCTACGAAGCGGTATCTGGGGCACGTATGCATGCGGCCTATTACCGTCCTGGTGGCGTTTATCGCGACCTGCCGGATCGCATGCCGCAGTATGAAGAGTCTGCGGTGCGCAGCAAGGAGGACGTCAAGCAGCTCAATGAGAACCGTCAGGGTTCAGTGCTGGATTTTATTGAGGATTTCACTAACCGCTTCCCGGCTTATGTCGATGAGTATGAAACACTGCTCACCGATAACCGTATCTGGAAGCAGCGTACCGTTGGCATTGGTGTGGTGTCGCCAGAGCGAGCATTGGCACTGGGCCTGACTGGCCCTATGTTGCGTGGCAGCGGCTTTGCCTGGGATTTGCGCAAGAAGCAGCCTTATGAAGTATATGACAGGCTGGATTTTGACATTCCGGTCGGCGTGAATGGTGATTGCTACGACCGCTATCTAGTGCGTATGGAAGAGTTCCGCCAATCCAATCGCATCGTCAAGCAATGTATAGATTGGCTGCGCAAGAACCCAGGGCCAGTCATTAGCGATAACACCAAGGTAGCGCCGCCACAGCGTGAGGAAATGAAGCACGATATGGAAGCGCTGATCCATCATTTCAAGTTGTTCACCGAAGGGTTCCATATCCCCGCTGGCGAGGCTTATGCTGCGGTCGAGCACCCTAAGGGAGAGTTTGGCATTTACCTGGTCTCCGATGGTGCAAACAAGCCATACCGCCTCAAGATTCGCGCACCTGGGTTTGCACATCTTGCAGCGCTGGATGAGATGACGCGTGGCCACATGATTGCCGACCTGGTGGCGATTATCGGTACGCAGGATATTGTATTCGGAGAAATTGACCGATGAGTTTGTCTGCTGAAGCTTTAGCCAAGATTGATCGCGAATTAACCAAGTATCCACCTGAGCATCGCCAGGCAGCTGTGATGTCTGCGCTGCGCATTGCACAGACTGAAAAAGGTTGGCTCTCCAAGGAAACTATCAGCGAAGTGGCTGATTACTTGGGCATCCCTGCGATTGCTGCGCTGGAGGTGGCGACTTTCTACAACATGTACGAGTTGGAGCCTGTAGGCAAGTATAAGATTACGGTGTGCACCAATATTTCCTGCATGCTGCGCGATTCCTCCGAGATTGTTGAGCATTTGCAGAAGCGTCTTGGTATTGGTTTTAACGAGACTACTGCCGATGAGCGCTTTACCCTGAAGGAGGGCGAGTGCATGGGATGTTGCGGTGGGGCGCCGTTATTTCATATCAACAATAGCGAAATGCATGAGTTTCTCACGCCGGAGAAAGTAGACCAGATACTGGAGGGTCTCGATAAATGAGCGCGACACAAACTCTGGTTTGCCTGCGTACTGTTGGCCAGGATAACCCCGCCTCGCTGGATACCTATCTTAAGCTGGGTGGGTATGCGCAGCTGAAGCGATTGGTGACGGAGAAGGTCAAGGCCACCGAGGTGATCAGTCAGGTCAAGCTTTCTGGCTTGCGTGGACGTGGCGGAGCGGGCTTTCCCACTGGCCTCAAGTGGAGCTTCATGCCACGCTATTTCGATGGCACCAAGTATCTGGTGTGCAATACCGATGAAGGCGAGCCTGGAACCTTCAAGGACAGGGACATCATCCGCTACAACCCGCACCAGCTCATCGAAGGGATGGCGATTGCCGCCTATACCCTGGGTGCACGGGTGGGTTACAACTATATTCACGGTGAAATCTGGCAGGATTACGAGATATTCGAGAGGGCGCTTGATGAAGCACGCGCCGCTGGCTATCTCGGAGAGCACCTGTTTGGCACCGATTTCAGTTTCGATCTTTATGCAGTGCATGGCTACGGCGCTTATATCTGTGGCGAGGAAACTGCATTGATCGAGTCGATAGAGGGCAAGAAAGGGCAGCCAAGATTCAAGCCGCCTTTTCCTGCCAGCTACGGCGTGTTTGGCAAGCCGACCAATGTGAACAATACGGAGTCATACACGTCGATACCATGGATCATGGAGCACGGTGGCCAGGCTTTTCAAGAGCTTGGTGTCGCTAACTCAGGGGGAACCAAAATCTTCTCGATCTCGGGTCATGTAGACAAGCCCGGGAACTATGAAGTGAACATGGGTATCCCTTTTACTGAGTTGCTGGCACTGGCCGGAGGTGTATGGAAGGGGCGCCAGTTGAAAGCCGTCATCCCCGGAGGGCCGTCAACTGCCGTTTTACCAGCTTCAGCCATCATTGGAGCGACCATGGATTACGATGGTCTTTCCAAGGCAGGCTCTAGCCTGGGCGCCGGCTCCATGATAGTCATGGATGAAACCACCTGCATGGTGAAAACTCTCAAGCGCTTATCCTATTTCTTCTTCGAGGAATCGTGCGGTCAATGTACGCCCTGCCGTGAAGGCACTGGCTGGTTGTACCGCGTGATCAAGCGTATTGTCGATGGGCAAGGCAAGCTTGAAGACTTGGATTTGCTCACGGATGTTAGCAGCAATATCTCCGGGCGTACCATTTGTGCATTGGGCGATGCGGCGGCAACACCGGTGCTGAGCTTCATCAAGCATTTCCGTCCTGAATTTGAATACTACATTCGCCATGGAAGCAGCATGGTAGAAGATCGCCTGGCTGGAAAGCTTCAGGCAGAGCAAGAGGTGGCCTATGCTTAATATCGAGATTGATGGCAAGCAGGTCGAGGTTGAACACGGTTCCACCATCATTGATGCGGCAGATCAGCTTGGTATTGCCATTCCGCGTTTTTGCTATCACAAAAAGCTTTCCGTAGCGGCCAACTGCCGCATGTGCCTGGTGCAGGTGGAAAAGTTTGCCAAGCCATTGCCGGCTTGTGCGACGCCAGTTGCGGATGGCATGAAGATATTTACACGCTCCAAGGCAGCTGTTGAGGCGCAGCAGAGCGTAATGGAGTTTTTGCTGATTAATCACCCGCTGGATTGCCCGATCTGCGATCAGGGTGGTGAGTGTGATTTGCAGGATATTGCTGTCGCTTACGGTGCTCCAGCCTCACGCTACAGCGAAGAAAAACGCGTTGTCATCAATAAGAATATTGGCCCACTGGTATCGACTGACATGACGCGTTGCATCCAGTGCACGCGTTGTGTGCGTTTCCTCAAGGAAGTGGGCGGCATGATGGAGCTGGGGCTGATTAACCGCGGCGAACATGCGGAAATTACGGCTTATGTCGACAAAAGTGTAGATTCGGAGCTTTCCGGCAACATCATTGATTTATGCCCAGTGGGGGCATTGACCAGCAAGCCTTTCCGCTACACTGCGCGCAGCTGGGAGTTGACCCGCCGCCCCTCTATTGCGCCGCATGATGGACTTGGTGCCCATATCGAGGTGCATATCAAGGATGGCAAGGTGCTGCGCGTCTTGCCGCGCGAAAAGGAAACCATCAATGAGTGCTGGCTTTCTGACCGGGATCGTTTCTCCTATGATGGCTTGAATAGTCCGGATCGGCTCAAGGTGCCCATGGTCAAGCATAATGGCACCTGGCACGAGACTGACTGGAAAACTGCACTGGAGCTAGCCGCAGGCCAGATCAAGGATATCGTGAATAGCGAGGGTGGCGACGCGCTTGGCGTGCTGGTCTCCCCCAATAGCACTATGGAAGAGGCTTACCTTGCGACCAAGTTTGCGCATGGTCTGGGCTCCGATAACGTCGATTACCGTTTGCGCCATACCGACTTCCGTCATGACGGCAAGCGCCTGGGCGTGATCTGGATGGGCTGCAATATCCCTGATGTGCAGGAAATGGACCGCATCCTGGTGATCGGTGGCAACCTGCGCAATGAACATCCCTTGCTGGCCCAGCGCATCCGCCGTGCGGTTGCGAATGGCGCGGAGCTTTCCGTGGTGAATCCGCTGGATGACGACCCGTTGATCCCGATCAAGCACAAGGCTATTTGTTCGCCGAACGACATGGTGAATGTGCTATCGCAGATACTCAAGGCGGTGTCTGGCATGGAGCGGCTTTCCTTATGTCTGCCCAAATCGCTGAGTGAGTTGCTGGAAGGCGTGAAGGTGTGGGATAACAGCAAGGCTATTGCCCTTAGCCTGACGGGTCATGGCGAAACCATGGACTTGATTAGCCCCCGTTCTGCTGTATTCCTCGGCAATATTTCCCAGCATCACCCGCGCTACACCGAAATATTCAGTCTGGCCGAGGCGATTTCCTCTCTTTGTGGCGCGACTTTCGGCGTATTGAGTGCTGGTGCCAACAGCGTTGGTGCGAATCTGGTTGGAGCGATGCCCAAGGCGGGTGGCTTGAATGCCCGCACCATGCTGGAGTCGCCACGCAAGGCGTATTTGCTGATGAATGTGGAGCCTGAGCTGGATTGCCATAATCCAAGTCTGGCAACCAACGCGATGCAGCAGGCCGAATGCGTTGTAGCGTTGACGGCATACAAGTCAGAGGCATTGGAACGCGATGCCGATATCATGTTGCCGATCGCACCTTTCACCGAGACTTCGGGTACTTTCATGAGCATGGAAGGGCGTGTTCAGAGCTTCACTGCCGTGACCAAGGCATTGGGCGAAGCGCGACCAGGCTGGAAGGTATTGCGCGTACTAGGCAATCTAGCCGGTGTTAGCCATTTCGACTATGACAGTACCGAGCAGGTCAAGAATGAAATTTTTGGGGGCGAGAAACCATCAACCGTGGTTTGGCGCACATTGAACAATAATCTGCGTGAGCTGATCGATGTCGAGATCAAGGTCAAGCTGGATAGCGATTTACAGCGTGTGGGGGAGATTCCCCAGTTTCAATCCGATGCGATTGTTCGTCGATCAACACCGTTACAGAAAACGCGGCAGGTTGTGAAAGCGGTACTGGCAGCCTTACATCCTGAACAGATGCAGAAGTTGGGCATCCAGGATGGTGAGCGTATCCTCGTCAAGCAGGGCGAAGGCAGTGCTGTGCTGGAGGCACATGCGGATATCCGTGTGCCACATGGCTGTGTACGCATCCCGGGGGCTTTGCCGCAAACCGCGGGTTTGGGCGATTTGCTGGGCGAGATCACGGTAGAGCGTATTCCTGCCGAGCAGCCTATGGATGAGGTGGTGGCATGATAGAGCAAGTGCAAACCTTGTTAGGCCCGCTGTGGACGGTAGTCTGGACGCTGCTTAAGATTATCGCGATCGTTCTGCCCTTGATGGGCGCGGTGGCTTACCTGACATTGGCTGAGCGCAAGGTAATCGGCTTTATGCAGGTGCGCCTGGGGCCTAACCGTGTTGGGTATCGCGGCCTGTTGCAGCCCTTGGCCGACGGACTCAAGCTGCTGATGAAGGAAATCATTATCCCCAGTGCGGCAAACCGTACCTTGTTCCTGCTAGGCCCGGTGCTGGCGATTGCGCCTGCGCTGGCGGCGTGGGCAGTTGTGCCGTTTGACCTGACGCTGGTGCTTGCAGATATTGATGCTGGCCTGCTTTATATCTTGGCGATGACTTCCGTTGCCGTGTATGGCGTGATTATCGCGGGTTGGGCTTCCAACTCCAAATATGCTTTCCTTGGGTCGTTGCGTTCCGCTGCGCAGATTGTCTCTTATGAAATCGCCATGGGCTTTGCCTTGGTCGGCGTATTGATGTCTGCCAACAGCCTCAATTTGGGCAAGATCGTGCTTGCTCAGTCTGGTGGCTTCTGGCAATGGTACTGGTTACCGCTGTTTCCCTTGTTTATTGTGTATTTCATCAGCGCGGTGGCTGAGACTAACCGTGCGCCATTTGACGTAGCCGAAGGTGAGTCAGAAATCGTGGCAGGCTTCCATGTGGAGTATTCCGGCATGGCCTTTGCTGTGTTCTTCCTCGCGGAATATGCCAATATGATCTTGGTGGCGATGCTGGCTGCGTTGATGTTCCTTGGCGGCTGGCTATCTCCAGTGCCTTTCCTGCCAGACAGTATCTTGTGGCTGCTGTTGAAGGTCGCCGCCTTGCTGTTCTTCTTTCTCTGGTTCCGTGCCACCTTCCCGCGCTACCGTTATGACCAGATCATGCGCCTGGGCTGGAAGGTGTTTATTCCTGTCACGCTGGTCTGGATATTATTCGTTGGCGCGATGATGCAGACTCCTTGGGCATATTTGTTCCATTGAGTAATAGGCTGACTTGAAAAACGATTTTATTGAGAAATTAGATGATTACTAAGATAAAAGAGTTATTCGCAAGCTTTATGCTGCTTGAGCTGGTCAAGGGGATGGCCTTGACTGGGCGCTATTTCTTTGCCCGCAAAATCACCGTGCAGTTTCCCGAAGAGCGCACGCCGATTAGTCCTCGATTCCGTGGTTTGCATGCGCTACGTCGCTATCCCAATGGCGAAGAGCGTTGTATTGCCTGCAAATTATGCGAAGCTGTATGCCCAGCGATGGCGATCACGATTGAGTCCGAGCAGCGCGAAGATAATACTCGCCGTACCACACGTTATGACATTGATCTGACCAAGTGCATTTTCTGCGGGTTTTGCGAAGAATCCTGTCCTGTTGATTCGATTGTTGAGACGCGGATTTTTGATTATCACGGCGAGCAGCGTGGAGATTTGTTGTACACCAAACCCATGTTGCTCGCGGTGGGTGATAAGCACGAAGAGCAGATAGCCGCCGATCGTGCGGTGGATGCACGGTATCGCTAGAAGTGAATCAATTATAAAAAGCTACGAGGAGGAGTGATGGATATAGCGTAATCGACTGCGCTGGTATCCACATAGGAGATCACCATGATATTCCAGGATTATGTTTTTTATGCCCTAGCTGCCATCCTGTTGTTTGCAGGCCTGCGCGTTATCACGGCACGCAACCCGGTACATGCTGCGTTGTTCCTGGTATTGGCTTTTTTTACTGCGGCAGGTATCTGGTTGCTGCTGGAAGCCGAGTTCCTCGCCATTGCCTTGGTGCTGGTGTATGTCGGGGCGGTGATGGTGCTGTTCCTGTTTGTCGTGATGATGCTGGACATCAATCTCGACAAACTGCGTGAAGGGTTCTGGAATGCCTTACCCGTTGCCTTGCCGGTTGGTCTGCTGATGGCTGCCGAAATGGTGATGATACTGGGTAGCAAGCATTTCAGTGCAGACATGTTGACAGCGCCGGCGCCCAAGCCAGCGGGCTACAGCAATACTGCCGAGATAGGGCGGCAGCTATATACCGATTACCTGTTGCCATTTGAATTGGCCTCGGTGGTGCTCCTGGTCGCGATTGTGGCGGCGATTGCACTGACATTGCGGGATCGCAAGGATTCAAAATTCATGGACCCAGCCCAGCAGGTCAAGGTCAAGCGCGCAGACCGTGTGCGTATCGTCAGCATGCCAGCAGAAAAGGAAGTGATCGTGGCTTCCGAACCTGTGATTGAAAATAAATGATGGGGATGAATCAATGAGTGTAGGACTTTCTCACTACCTGATCCTGGGATCGATATTGTTTGCGATCAGCGTGATTGGCATCTTCCTCAACCGCAAGAACGTGATTGTATTGCTGATGGCAATCGAATTGATGTTGCTAGCCGTTAACATGAACTTCATTGCCTTCTCGCATTACCTGAATGATATTGCCGGGCAAATTTTCGTCTTCTTCATCCTGACTGTGGCTGCGGCCGAATCTGCGATTGGCTTGGCGATTCTCGTCTTGCTGTTCCGCAATTTGCGCACCATCAATGTCGATGATATTGGCAGCCTGAAAGGATAAACCATGCAATTGCGAGTGTTCAGTTGGCCTGTGTTGTTGATGTCTGGAGTATGGGCATGACGGTACAAAGCCTTTATATCTGGATTCCACTGCTGCCATTATTTGCGGCTGCCGTGGTCGGCCTGTTTGGTCGCCAGTTGCCCAGAGCTTCTGCACATTGGCTCACGATAGCCGGTGTCGCTGCTTCATTTGCATTGTCTGTTTGCGTGTTTATGGATGCATTGCACGGTAATGTGTTCAATGGCTCGGTATATACATGGCTCACCAGTGGCGGGCATGTTTTTGAAGTAGGTTTCCTGGTTGATCGCCTGACGGCCACCATGATGGTGGTAGTGACGTTTGTCTCATTGATGGTGCATATCTACACGATTGGCTACATGGCGGAAGACCCCGGCTACAGCCGTTTCTTTAGTTATATCTCTTTATTCACCTTCTCGATGCTGATGCTGGTGATGAGCAATAACTTCATGCAGCTTTTCTTTGGCTGGGAAGCAGTGGGCTTGGTGTCCTATTTGTTGATTGGCTTCTGGTACAAACGGCCAACCGCTATTTATGCCAACCTCAAGGCCTTTCTTGTCAACCGGGTTGGAGACTTTGGCTTCCTGCTTGGTATCGGCATGGTGTTGTACTACCTGGGTAGCCTGGATTATGCAGCCGTGTTTTCGATGGCACCGCAATTTGCCGATACCACGGTGGAGCTGATTCCGGGGCATGCGTGGTCATTGATGACGGTGATTTGCATTTTGCTGTTTATCGGGGCAATGGGTAAGTCAGCTCAAGTGCCCTTGCATGTATGGCTGCCAGACTCGATGGAAGGCCCAACGCCGATCTCTGCATTGATCCACGCTGCGACGATGGTGACAGCTGGTATCTTCATGGTAGCGCGTATGTCGCCCTTATATGAGCTATCAACGACCGCTTTGTCTTTTGTGCTGGTGATTGGTGCAATCACGGCCTTGTTTATGGGTTTTCTCGGCATCATTCAGCATGACATCAAACGCGTGGTCGCGTATTCCACTTTGTCGCAGCTTGGTTACATGACAGTGGCCTTGGGTGTTTCCGCGTATTCGGTGGCCATTTTTCACTTGATGACGCATGCCTTCTTCAAGGCACTGCTGTTCCTCGGTGCCGGCTCTGTCATCATGGGCATGCATCATGACCAGGACATGCGCAACATGGGTGGCTTGCGCAAATACATGCCTATCACCTGGATCACTTCGCTGATTGGGTCTTTAGCCTTGATCGGTACGCCATGGTTCAGCGGCTTCTACTCCAAGGACTCCATCATCGAGGCAGTCGCTTTCTCTCATATCCCCGGGAGTGGTTTTGCTTATTTTGCTGTGCTGGCAGGCGTGTTTGTCACGGCTTTCTATTCCTTCCGTATGTATTTCCTTGTATTTCATGGCAAGGAAAAGTGGATGCAGCATGATGGTCACCAGGCACATCATCAGGAGCATGAGCAGCATCAGCATACACACGATGATGCGCATGCGGACGACCATGATGAACATCATCATGGACTGGGGCCGAACGACAAGCCACATGAGTCACCCTGGGTCGTGACATTGCCTTTGATCTTGTTGGCAATCCCTTCAGTGCTGATCGGTTATGTCGCGATTGATGTGATGGTCTTTGGTGATTACTTCAAGGACGTTATCCATGTCGATCACCAGCAACACGGTGCTATGCACGAGCTAGCCCATCACTTCCATGGTGCAGGGGCGATGGCATTGCATGGCCTGACTTCGTTGCCATTTATCCTTGCGGCATCTGGCGTGGCATTGGCCTGGTTCTTCTACATGAAGCGCCCGGATATTCCGGCCGCCATCAAGGCGAGATCCGGGTGGCTCTACCGTATTTTGGACAATAAGTATGGTTTTGACAGCTTCAATGAGAAGTTCTTTGCTGCTGGCTCACGCTTCTTGGGAGGCAAGCTCTGGCAGATCGGTGATGTGAAGTTGATCGATGGTCTGTTGGTAAATGGATCTGCTCGCCTGGTGGGTTGCATTGCAGGCCTGGTCAGACGCTTGCAGACTGGCTTGGTGTACCACTACGCCTTTGCCATGATTATCGGCGTTTTCCTCCTGCTCACTGTCTTCATGAAAATATAACAAGCTATGAATGACTTACCATTGTTAAGCCTGTCTATCTGGGTGCCTATCCTGGCGGGCGTGATCGTACTATTCACTGGCGGGGATAAGAATGCCAACGCTGCGCGCTGGCTTGCCCTAGTCGGCAGCATTGCCGGCTTTGCAGTGACTGTGCCGCTTTATCTGGGATTTGATACGCAATATGGCGGCTTTCAGTTCGTCGAGCGCTTGCAGTGGATTCCTGCCTTCAATATCCAATACCACCTGGGTGTTGACGGGATTGCGGTGCCTTTGATCCTGCTGACCAGTTTCACGACGTTTATTGTCGTCATCGCGGGCTGGGAAGTGATTGAGAAGCGCGTTGCACAATACATGGCAGCTTTCCTCATCATGTCTGGCATCATGATAGGCGTGTTTTCGGCCCTGGATGCCATTCTCTACTATATTTTCTGGGAGGCCATGTTGATCCCCATGTTCTTGGTGATCGGCATTTGGGGTGGGCCTAACCGGGTCTATGCCACGATTAAGTTCTTCCTCTATACCCTGCTTGGCTCATTGCTGATGCTGGTGGCGTTTATCTATCTCTATCATCAGAGCGGCAGTTTTGATATTGCCGAGTATTACCGTATGCCGTTGGCCTTGGACGTGCAGATATGGATATTTATCGCCTTTTTCATGGCTTTTGCCGTCAAGATTCCGATGTGGCCTGTACATACTTGGTTGCCGGATGCACACGTTGAGGCGCCGACAGGGGGGTCTGTTGTGCTGGCGGCAATTGCTCTCAAGCTCGGAGGTTATAGCTTCCTGCGTTTCGCCATGCCGATTGCCCCTGACGCTTCGCATTACCTGGCAGGCTTCATGATCACCCTGTCATTGATCGCCGTGGTGTATATCGCGCTAGTGGCGCTGGTGCAGAAGGATATGAAGAAGCTGATTGCTTATTCGTCCATCTCGCATATGGGCTTCGTCACCCTGGGCTTTTTCCTATTCAACCCGCTGGGCCTGGAAGGAGCGATCGTGCAAATGATTTCGCACGGGTTTATTTCTTCCGCCATGTTCCTCTCGGTGGGCGTTTTGTATGACCGCATGCACTCACGTCAGATCGCAGATTACGGTGGTGTAGTCAACACCATGCCGGTATTTACAGCGTTTGCGGTGTTGTTTGCCATGGCCAATGCTGGCTTGCCTGGTACATCCGGTTTCGTCGGTGAGTTCATGGTGATTCTGGGGACAGTGCAAGTCAATTTCTGGTATGCCTTCCTTGCAGCCACTACGCTGATATTTGGCGCGGCTTATACCTTGTGGATGATCAAGCGCGTTTATTACGGCGAGATTGCCAATCCACAGGTGGCAGCCTTGAAAGACATCAATCGACGAGAGTTTTTTATCC
This sequence comes from Methylobacillus methanolivorans, assembly GCF_044751345.1. Classification (GTDB taxonomy): domain Bacteria; phylum Pseudomonadota; class Gammaproteobacteria; order Burkholderiales; family Methylophilaceae; genus Methylobacillus; species Methylobacillus methanolivorans. The sequence goes on from NZ_JBIWXY010000001.1 coordinate 44,387, forward strand.
TGGGTCTGCTGGCTATCCTAGTCTTGGGTTTTGGTCTTTATCCCCAGCCCATTACCGAAGTGACCCACGCAACCGTCAACCAGTTGCTTGAGCATATGGCGCTGAGCAAGCTGCCGCCACTGTAATCGCGACGAGAATATACCGACATGAATGCCATATCTTTTGACCTGATGACAGCATTACCGGAAATCGTCGTGCTAACGATGGCGATGCTGATCCTGCTGCTGGACCTTTTTCTTAAGCCCTCTAGCCGCTTCTTGATCTATGTGTTGTCCCAGTTGACCCTGGTGGCTGCCGCCAGCATTACCCTGCTCACGCATTCCACGGTCATAGAGTATGCCTTCAATGGCATGTTTGTGGATGATGCCTTGGCGGATATTCTGAAGCTGGGTATCTATTTGGCAACGTCGGTGACGTTGATCTATACACGTAGCTATATCACATTGCGTGGTATGTTCCGCGGTGAGTTCTATGCCTTGGTGCTTTTCTCCACGCTTGGCATGATGATCATGGTCTCGGGGCAGCACTTCCTTACGCTCTATATCGGCCTTGAATTACTTTCCTTATCTCTTTATGCCCTGGTCGCTCTGGATAGGGACAATGCTAGCTCAACTGAAGCGGCGATGAAGTATTTTGTGCTGGGTGCGTTGGCTTCTGGCATGTTGTTGTACGGTATGTCCATGCTGTATGGCGTGACTGGTAGCCTGAATGTGTCAGAGGTCGCAGAATCTTTGATGAATGGTGCGCCAGATCATGGCGTGCTAGTGCTGGGCTTGGTATTTATTGTCGCTGGGCTTGCTTTCAAGCTGGGGGCAGCGCCGTTCCAGATGTGGGTGCCCGATGTCTATCATGGTTCGCCCACTGCAGTGACGCTATTTATCGGCTCGGCTACCAAGATTGCCGCTTTTGCCATGGTCGTGCGCTTGCTGATCCAAGCAATGTTTGTACTCGCTGCAGATTGGCAGGGCATGCTCATCATCATGGCAGTGTTGTCGATGGTGATCGGCAATATTGCTGCGATCGCCCAGACCAATATCAAGCGCATGCTGGCTTATTCCACCATTTCTCATATCGGCTTTCTGTTGCTTGGTTTTCTCAGTGCCAGCCTCAATGGCTATGCCTCCGCGACTTTCTATATCCTGTCGTATGTGCTCATGACATTGGCAGGTTTCGGCATCATCCTGTTGCTGAGCCGCCAGGGATTTGAGGCGGATAAGTTGGAAGATCTTAAGGGGCTGAACCAGCGTAACCCTTGGTATGCATTCCTGGTGTTGCTGGTGATGTTTTCCATGGCGGGTATTCCCCCGACCTTGGGCTTCTACGCCAAGTTCACTGTGCTGCAGGCTGCGTTGCAGGCAGGCTTTACCGTTCTGGTAGTATTTGCCGTGATCATGGCGCTGATTGGTGCTTTCTATTACCTGCGTGTCGTGAAATATGTGTACTTCGACGAGCCGGATGATCACAGTGAGATTGCGGCACCAATTGACATGAAGCTGGTCTTGAGTATTAATGCTATTGCTTTACTTGTACTCGGCATGTTGCCGCAGCGTCTGATGGATGCTTGCGCGTATGCCATTATCCATAGCATTCAATAATCAGGTCAGGGCAGTGTGTTGCCCTGAGGTGTAGCTTACTTCATGACTATTACGATCTTGTTGCTGCTGGCATTGCTTGCAGCCAACCTGCCTTGGTTTTCCGAGCGCTTGTTTTATATCATCCCATTGAAAAGCCAGCCCAAGGCCATCGGCTGGAGCCTGCTGGAATTGATCGTGCTTTATTTTGCTGTTGGCGCGATTGCCATGATGGTCGAGAAGGGTAGTGTTGGGCAGATTGCGCCACAGCGCTGGGAGTTTTATGCCATTACCTTCAGCTTGTTCGTGGTGTTTGCATTCCCTGGGTTTGTTTACCGTTATCTCTGGCGCAAGGCATAGCGCCAGTCACCTAAAGTTCATCCATGAGTCATTCTCCCTATAACGATCAGGATCTCGCTGAGGTCACCTTGTCTTCCGAAACGATTGCCGAAGGTGGCATGTTGCTGGTCAAGCGTGACCAAGTGCGTGTCCCATCTGGCGCCACCAGTCAGCGCGAGTATGTCATTCACCCCGGTGCAGTGGTGGTGATTCCTGTACTGGATAATGGCAACCTGTTGTTAGAGCGGCAGTTCCGTTACCCGTTATCGCGCGTGTTCATCGAGTTGCCCGCAGGCAAGATTGATGCGGGAGAGCCTCATCTGGCGACTGGTCAGCGCGAATTGCTTGAGGAAACGGGATATACAGCGGCAGAGTGGATTTATCTGGGCTTGCAGCATCCTTGTATTGGTTATTCCAATGAGGTGATTTACATCTACCTTGCGCGTGGCTTATCTGCAGGACAGCATAATCGGGATATAGACGAGGCTTTGCAGTTGTTTGAGGCCAGCTTGGAAGAGTGCATGCAGATGATCAGGCGTGGTGAGTTGACGGATGGCAAGACTATGGTGGCGTTGTTTCATGCTGAGAAATTCCTGAGCGGTGCATGGCCGATGGAAGCATAGTGATGAGTCGGGTGCTGATTGCGGGGTGCGGCGATCTGGGCCTGGAGTTGGCTAGGCGCTTGGTGGCTGAGGGACATGCTGTCACTGGCTTGCGGCGTTCGGCCCAATCCATGCCCGAGGGAGTGCAAACCTTACTGGCTGATGTCACTCAACCACAGACGCTGACAGAGATTGTCAATATCCAGCCAGAAATCCTGGTGTATTGCGTAGCTGCCAGCGAGCATAGCGATGAAAGTTATCGCCTAAGCTATGTTGAAGGTTTACGCAATGTCTTATCCGTGCTGAATGAAGCATCATTGCAGCATGTATTTTTTGTTTCCAGCACTGGCGTTTACGGGCAGGAAACAGACGAGTGGCTGGATGAAGGTTCACCTGCTATTGCTACGCATTTCAGTGGTAGGCGCATGCTGGAGGCTGAGGCTTTACTGGATGGATATCCATCCACTATCCTGAGGTTTTCAGGAATTTATGGCCCAGGACGCAGACGTATGCTGACCTTAGCGCAAACGCCTGAACAGTGGCCGGAAAAAAATGGCTGGACCAACCGTATTCATCGTGATGATGGCGCGGCATTTATAAGCTACCTGATTCAACAGCGGCAAAATCTCCAACTAGATCCCCTTTATGTGGTGACTGATCATCAGCCATTGCCCGTGCACAATCTATTGCGATGGCTTGCTGATGAGCAAGGCGTTGATTATGCCGGTAGGGAGATGCCTCCTGTGCAAGGTAACAAGCGCTTGAGTAACCAGCGTATGCTCGCAAGCGGATATCAGTTTATCTACCTTGATTACATTGCCGGGTATAAATCATTACTTGATGCCATGGATTAAGTATTGCTCTACATGCCACTGAAAACGCCACAAGGATTTCCTTGTGGCGTTTTTGCTTTTACGGCCGTCTCAACAAAATCCTTAGTCGGGTTGGGTGATTTTCCCGATGTTGGATTTCAAATATAGCTATGTCTCAACAACTATTTACGCGCAATAGCTAAGTCAGTTTAGTCAGACTTCTTGCAAGCATCATGCTTTCCGGCGATACGGTGTCACAACGTAAGTGTGAACACTTTCCTTTTTAATCGGGAATCTTTCATCTGTCGCAGTTGTTACAAATTGTTAAAAATTGTTTCTGCCGAGTAACAACCGATCGGCAGGGAGTTTGTAATCAAACCAGAATGAGGAGAAGTATATGAAAGGCAGAGTAACCCACGTCGGTATCAGCGCTGCAGTTAGCAGCTTGCTGGTACTTGCGACGATGCAAGGTGCTCAGGCAAACCAAGATCTGCAAAATCTGACAAAGAATGCAGACAACTGGGCCTTGCAAACCGGTAACTTTACTGGTCAGCACAATAGCACATTGAGCCAAATCAACAAAGGCAACGTCAAGAACCTGAAGGCAGCTTGGTCTTTCTCCACCGGCGTATTGCACGGTCATGAAGGCGCGCCTCTGGTTATTGGCGACATGATGTACATCCACAGTGCATTCCCAAACAACACTTTTGCTGTGAACCTGAATGATCCAGGCGTGATCGCTTGGCAGCACAAGCCTAAGCAAGTTGCTTCTGTTAAAGCTGTTGCATGTTGCGACATCGTTAACCGTGGCTTGGCTTATGGTGACGGCAAGATCGTGAAGACTCAGCTTGATGGCAAGTTGGTTGCCCTTGATGCTAAGTCCGGCAAGATCGTATGGGAAATTGAAGTATGTGATCCTAAGGTTGGTGCAACACTGACTCAGGCTCCATTCATCGCTAAGAACACAGTTCTGGTTGGCTGTTCTGGTGCTGAGCTGGGTGTTCGTGGTGCAGTTAACTCCTTCAACCTGAAGACTGGTGAACTGCAATGGCGTGCTTTTGCAACTGGTCCTGACGAAGAAGTGAAGCTGGCTAAGAACTTCAATAGCGACAATCCACACTACGGTCAATTCGGCCTGGGTCTGAAGACCTGGGAAGGCGATGCATGGAAAATCGGTGGCGGTACTAACTGGGGTTGGTACGCTTACGATCCTAAGCTGAACCTGTTCTACTACGGTTCTGGTAACCCAGCACCATGGAACGAAACCATGCGTCCTGGCGACAACAAGTGGACCATGACTATCTGGGCTCGTGACCTGGATACAGGCGAAGCCAAGTGGGGCTACCAAAAGACTCCTCACGATGAGTGGGACTTTGCTGGTGTTAACCAAATGATCCTTTCCGATCACAAGGTTGACGGCAAGGTAACTCCTCTGCTGACTCACATTGACCGTAACGGCATTATGTACACACTGAACCGTGACAACGGTAACTTGGTACAAGCTGCTAAGGTTGATCCAGCAGTGAACGTGTTCAAGAAGGTTGACCTCAAGACAGGTACTCCAGTACGTGATCCAGAGTTCAGTACACGTATGGACCACAAGAGCACCAACGTATGTCCTTCCGCGATGGGCTTCCACAACCAAGGTCTGGATGCATTGGATCTTGACGAGCCAATCGTTTACGCAGGTCTGAACCACATTTGTATGGATTGGGAGCCGTTCATGCTGCCATACCGTGCTGGTCAGTTCTTCGTAGGTGCAACACTGGCTATGTACCCTGGACCTAGCGGCCCAACCAAGAAGGAAATGGGTCAAGTACGTGCCATGGACATCGTGACTGGTAAGTACAAGTGGACTAAGTGGGAGAAGTTTGCAGTTTGGGGCGGTACTTTGGCTACCAAGGGCGGTCTCGTTGCTTACAACACACTTGACGGTCATATCAAGGCCCTGGACAAGGACAATGGTAAGGAATTGTGGAAGTTCAAGATGCCATCTGGTGGTATCGGTGCTCCTATGACCTACCAGTTCAAGGGTAAGCAATACATCGGTTCCATGTACGGTGTGGGCGGTTGGCCTGGTGTTGGTCTGGTATTTGACCTGACCGATCCTAGCGCTGGTCTGGGTGCTGTAGGTGCCTTCAAGGAACTGCAGAACCACACACAAATGGGCGGTGGCCTGATGGTGTTCAGCCTGTAAGTTAGTAAAAGCAAGCTGATGTGATATTCCGGGGCAGCAGGTCTGCCCCGGTATCTAAATGAAATTGTGTTTTGGAATTGAGTACACATGCATATTGTTAATAAGAAGTCCTGTATTAATGCTGTTCAAGCTGCGCTTCTTGGTTTTGCTGGGATGATTGCTTTGCAGGCTCAAGCAGCTGATGAATTGAAAGTATGCGCTGGTAAGGATGAATTGCCTTACTCGAATGACAAACAACAAGGTTTTGAGAATGAAATTGCCAAGGTGATTGGCAAGGCGATGAATCGCAAGGTCTCATTCGTTTGGTGGTCTGATGCTCGCTACGCAGTTAGGGATTTTCTAGACAAGAAGCAGTGCGATGTTTTACTGGGATTGGATAAAGGCGACCCAAGGGTGCTGACTACCAAGACCTACTACAAATCTGGCTATGTGTTTGTAACACGTAAGGACAGAGAGATTGATATTCATTCTTGGGATCATCCATATCTCAAGGAGCGTAACTTCCGACTCGGTTTTCTTCCCGATAGTCCAGCTAAGAACATGATGCTTGAGATTGGTCGTTTTGACGACATGTTCGACTATCTGACCGAACTGACAGATTTCAAATCCACCCGTAATCGCTACATCAAGATTGATGAGCGCAAGTTGGTGGATGATGTAGTTGCCATGCGCTTGCATGCTGCAGCACTGTGGGCGCCTAGTGTGGCCAAGTATGTGGCAGAGTCTACAACGCCATTGAATATGGTGTTGATTGAAGACAATGCACAGCGTGCCAATGGCAGCAAGATTCCAATGCAGTATGAAACGGTGATGGGTGTAAGGCTTGGGGATGAGGCTTTAAAAGCTGAATTGGACAAGGCCATTACCTCTAGTCAGAAAGAGATTAATGCGGTTCTTGAAAAAGAGCACATTCCTCTTTTGCCGATCTAGTTTTTTTGTGTAACTCCGGGGTAGTAAATGTTTAAAAAATTAGCAGTTGCAGGTGGTTTGAGTGTGTTTTTGGCATCAGGTTTTGCCTTGATGCCTGCGCAGGCAGATCTGGATTTTCGCGGCACCATTTCTGGTGAGCCTTTGGATTTTACCGGTGAGGAAGAAAGTCCTCAGTTCAAGGAGTTCAAGAACACTGGTATTAATCCATACAACGGTAACCAGGAAGCTTTGAATAAGGGCTATGTGATCTTTGCTACCGCATGTTCTGGTTGCCATGGTCACTTGGCTGAAGGCAAGTTGGGTCCTGCATTGAGTGATGACTACTGGACATATCCAACCAACCTTGAAGACAAGGGTTTGTTTGAGACTATTTACGGCGGTGCAGCCGGTCAAATGGGTCCTCAGCAAGGCTTGCTAGAGCCTGATGAAATTCTGCATGTAATGAGCTGGGTGCGTGCTTTGCAAACTGAGCCAGAAAAGGCAAAGAAAGCGGTCGATACTTTTGAGCATCGCAACGGGTAATTGCAATTAGTCGTGTATTAGGAATTCTACCGGGATGCTGACTGGTGGCACCGGTAGATAAGTAGTACCACCAGCAACCATAACACAAGGAGATATCAATGAAACGCGTTTTGACATTAGTAGCAACCGTAGGTGCGATGGTTGCCTCTGGCCTTGCTTTTGCATATGACGGCCAAACCTGTAAAGAAGCTGGCAACTGCTGGGAAGCTAAGCCTGGCTATCCTGAAAAGATTGCTGGTTCCAAGTACGATCCTAAGCACGATGCTGCTGAACTCAGCAAGCAAGAAGCTGCTATCAAGGCAATTGATGAGCGCAATGCAAAGCGTATTGCCAATGCAAAGGCAACTGGCAGTTTCAAGTTTGACGTGAAGTAAGCTTGTGATATGTCGAAGGCTGATGTCCGGATACGGACATCAGCCTTTTTACTCATAAGCGCGATATGGTGATTTATTTCAATGACATTTTCTTAAGTGTCATTCAAATAAAATCTTCAGTCAGCAGGATGCAATAAGATGCAAGAGCAAATAAATCTGAATGAGTGGCGTGAGCGTGCACTCTCATTTGAGCAATCTGCCAATAAGGTAGTGCTGGGGCTGGAGAAACAGGTTCGGGCACTGACAATCGCCATTTTCTCCCGTGGTCATGTCCTGCTGGAAGGTGATGTCGGGGTAGGTAAAACCACGTTGCTGAAAGCAGCTTCCCGCTTGCTTGGTGGTGCTTACCAGCGGATTGAGGGCGCTATTGATCTCATGCCTGGTGATTTTCTTTACCATGCTTATATTGATCAAAACGGTCAACCAGCTGTTGCGCCCGGCCCATTGTTGCGGCATGAAGAAAATCTTGCTGTATTTTTCTTCAATGAAATCAATCGCGCCCGCCCACAAGCACATTCTTTGTTGCTAAGGCTGATGGCTGAACGTAGCGTCAATGCGTTCAACCGTGATTATTTCTTCCCTCATCTCACTGTGTTTGCTGACCGTAACGGCCTTGAGCGTGAAGAAACATTTGAATTGCCTGCTGCTGCACGTGATCGTTTCTTTATGGAAATCTCAGTGACTGCGCCTGAAGACAAAGCACTGCAACGCGACTTGATGTTCAGCACACGTTTCCACGATGCGGATGCTTTGATTGAGACCTTAGAACCAGGCATTGTGCCCTACGACAAGCTCAATGCAGTATCAGCGACGATCCAAGAAAATGTACGCGCCGAGTTGGCCTTGCAGGATTACGCTGTCAACATCTGGCAGGCCTTGCGTCACCCAGAGCGTCTTGGCATCGAGATTGAGGACGTTGATATCACTCGCTTGGTGGCAGGTGGCGCTAGTCCTCGTGGTATGGCCATGTTGATGCGCGCAGCACGTACCCGTGCGTGGCTGGAAGGCCGAGATTATCTTACTCCCGATGATATTCGCGCTGTTTTCCCTGAGACCGTGGGGCACCGTGTGTTCTTTACACCCGCGTATGAATTGCGCCGTGAAGATATTGCCCCTGCATTGCTGAGCGGCGTACTCAACAAGATCCCTGCGCCTTAAGTTGGACAGGCCCTGACAGGCAAGCATTATTGTGGCAAGTTTCACACCCCAGGAATTTTATTATCACCTGCGTTGGCGCGCTCGCGGTGCTCAGCCGGGTGCGCATGCAACACGTACGCCAGGTAGCGGCACAGACTTTGCCGGGCATGTCCCCTTCATGGATAACCCCGATCCACGCCGTTTGGATCTGCGTGCAAGCCTGAGAGTGATTCCGCGACGTTACGTGGTGCGATCTTTCTTCGAGCGTGGCGCAATCGTTGTGTATGCCTTGCTGGATATGTCAGCTTCTATGCGTTTTGCCGGGAATGCGGAAAAAAAGCGATTGCTGGCGGATATTTCGGCAGCGATTGCCTGGTCTAGCACGCGTCATGGTGATGCTTTTTCGCTATTGGCCTGTGATGATGTCGTGAGGCAGGATCTATTTACACCGCCATCTTCCCGGCGTGGCTTGGCGCACGAGTTGCACCAAAAAATATTACACGCCGACATCCACCCGCAATCGGGCGCCAAAGGCTTGCCCAAAGCCATTGAGCAGGTGCGCCCAAGCCGCTCCCTTGTGTTTCTGATTTCAGATTTTCACCTGGATGAAGCGTTGCTGAGTAATACCTTGTCCAGCTTTTCCACTCATGATGTTGTGCCATTGGTGCTTTGGGATAGCAGTGAATATCGTGACCTTCCCGATTGGGGATGGGCTCGTGTTCGCGATATGGAGGGTGGGGGTGATCGGTCCATATTCCTGCGTCGTAGCCTCAAGCGTGAAATTGAGCAACGCTACCTTGCCCGCAAGGATGAACTCAAGAGGCTGTGTCGGCAATACGGTGCCCGCGCACCATTTTTCATTGAAGATAAATTTGATGCTGGCTTGCTGACGCGTCATCTTTTGGAGGCTAGTTAATGAGACGTGTATTGTTGTCTTTGCTATTTCTGAGCTTGCCTGCTTTTGCTGCCGAGAAAAGCATTAATGCCCAGTCTTTCATCCGCGATATTGGTTATCGCGTAGGGGATGTGGTTGAGCAACGAGTAGAAGTCATCGTACCAGCGGGATTTGAGCTTGATGAGAGTTCTCTGCCCAAGCGTCTGGGAGCTGGTGCTCATATTGAGCTGCGTGATGTCACACATCAAACCGAGCGAGTCAGCAAGGGTATTAAGCATACTTTCCTATTTGATTGGCAAGTATTCCGCACCTTGCGCGATGTGCGGCCTATCCCCTTACGTGCGCTGGATTTGCAATTCCGCCAGGGCAGTGAAATATTGGTAGCCCGCTTGCAACCGGCAGAAATCCTGATGGCACCAATGTTGCCCACGATGCTGACCAAGGAGCAGGCAACGCCGCGCGAAGCCATTGAGCCTCAAATTCAGCCATTGCAGCCCATCCTGCAGCAATTAGGTTGGTCTATTGTGGGATTGCTGGTAGCGGTTTTATATTTTGCCTGGCGTTTTGATTGCTTGCCGTTTAAAACACAACATGCGAGTCCTTTCCGCAAGGCGCAACGCGAAATTCGACGCCTGGGCAAGCAACAAGAGGCGTTGCCGCAATCCATGCGTATCTTGAGCCGTGCTTTCAATGACTATGCTAATACAGCTGTTACCCAAGAAGGCCTCAAGCATTTTTTCAGCCAACATCCTGAAACACAGCCATTACAGGCGGAAATAGAAAAATTCTTTCTCGCGACACAAGAGCTTTTTTTCGCCGGTAAGTCAGAAACAATCAGCAAGCCTGAAGTAGAGAAATTGGCACGTCAGTTGAGCCTGATGGAGACGCCGTGAACGAGTTTCTCCAGAATGCGGGTGCTGGCTTGCATGCGCCAGGCTGGCTGCTATTGCTGCTTCTGGCCTTGGTGCCCTTGCTTGTGCGCGGGCACGCTGCTTTTCCTTATCCATCCATTTCACGCCTACCCGAGGATGAGCTTTCGCTCTGGATCGAACGTTTCTGGCGTTGGGCTGGAGCGTTGGCAATCGCTGCGATAGCGGTTGCATTGTCTGGGCCATATTGGGGTGAAAAACAGTTGGAAAAAGTCGGGCGCGGAGCGCACGTCATGATTGTGCTGGATCGTAGTGCCAGCATGAATGACAGCTTTGCTGATTCTGCCAAGAATGATAGTGAATCAAAAATGTCGGCAGCCCGCCGCGTACTTCAATCGTTTGTGAACCAGAGCAGGGAAGATTTGCTTGGTATGGTGACCTTTAGCACTTCTCCTATCTTGGTTGCTCCTTTGGGTGGTGATCGTGAAGCGGTGCTGGCGGCACTGCGTGCCACTGAAGCAGGTGGTATGGGTTTCACTGCTGTTGCGCGCGGTCTTGGCATGGCGCTGGATTATTTTGAGGGGCGTCCGGTGACCGGTGCTCGTGCCATCTTGCTGGTGTCTGATGGTGGCGCGCACTTGGATGTGAAAACGCAAGATACCTTGCGTGAAATGTTTCACCGCCAAGGAGCCTCTCTTTACTGGGTGTATCTGCGCTCAGCGAATGGCGTAAGCATCAAAAGCGCTCCTGAAGATGAAGATCTTGATGCTTATCCAGAACACCAGCTACATGATTATTTCAAGTCCTTGGGTGTGAACTACCATATTTATGAAGCCGAGAGCCCTAAAGCGGTGGAAGAGGCTTTGGCTGATATTGCAGAGTTGAAGAACCAGCCCGTGAAATATTACGAAGCAGCTGCGCGCCAGGATTTGAGTTGGATATTTTATTTATTGTCGCTGTTGTGTGTTGCAGCTTTATTCGCCCTACACCTGACGGAGGTTAAGAGATGGCGCGCCGTTTAAGGTTGTTTCCCTGGATGTTGCTTTTACTGGTATTGGCTATTGCAGGCCTCGTCTGGAGTGGTCTGAACTTGTATCGTGCCAGCGTTTACAACCACAAGCTTGAAGCCGGGCAGTTGCAGGGAGGCCAGTCCGCTAGGGAGTTGTTTGCCGATGCCGCATTGCTGGCTGAGCAGGGCCAGACAGAGAAAGCCCTGGAGTTATATATTGAGGCAGCAGCCAAGGGGGATGACGCGTTGCGCAAGGCGGCTTATTTCAACTCTGGCAACCTGTACCTCGCACAAAGTGTTGATACCCTCGAAAGTGAAGGATATGTGGCCTGGGATAAGGTCGGCCCGTTGATGTCACTATGTAAGGAAAACTACAGCAAGGCTCTGTTGATTGACCCAGAGTGGATTGAGGCTAAATACAATCTGGAGCTTGCATTGAGACTCTCCCCCACGTTTGCCGGCGTCAAGACGCCCAATCGCTACAACGAGGATGATGATGAAGTGAAGGAAGACGAAAAGCGCCCTGATGGTTGGCCTTCGATTCCTGGTTTTCCTAGAGGGATGCCTTGATTTTGCAGCACTGGAAATTATCTCGCCTAGATTTGCGAGGCCGCATGATGCTGGCCAGCGTGATATTGCTGTCCGTTACCATGCTAAGCCCGCATGCGACCTTGCCGCGCCGGGTGTTTGACTGGTTTTTTGTGCTGGACATCACGCAAAGTATGAATGTGCGTGATTACACGCTAGATGGTAAAAGTATCAGTCGGCTGGAATTATCCAAAAAGGCCATGCGTGAGGCTCTGCGTGATCTGCCTTGCGGCTCAACTGTGGCACTGGGTATGTTCACCGAGCGAGGTGCGCAAAATATTGTGCGCCCACTGGAGGTCTGCGCGCATTTTTCGGCATTGGATCAGACCATAGATCATATGGATTGGCGCATGGCCTGGGCTGCTGACTCATTCATCACGCATGGGGTGTTAAGTGGCATTGAGCTTTCTGCCAAGTTGGGGCCGGATGTTCACCTGGCATTTTTCACCGATGGACATCAAGCACCGCCATCCAACCCTGATTACCTGCCCAAGTTCGAAGGTAAACCTGGAGAGGTGGGAGGTATTCTTGTCGGCACAGGAAAAGAGGAGCTCAGCAGAATTCCTAAGCTGGATGAGCATGACAACATCATTGGCTACTGGGAACTAGAAGAGGTGATGCGATTTGCTACCTTTGGCATGTTCACTTCCAAGTCTGTGCATGACATGGAAAAAGACATGGAGGTCGAAGAGGATGATGACGGCCTTAATCGCCGTAATGCCTCTCATGGACGCAACCCAGCAGAAGATACCAAAGCGAATTTGTCCGGACTTAATGAAAAAGAGTTGAAACAATTGGCTGAGACCACAGGTCTGAAATACAAGCGCCTGGATTCTCCTCATGGATTCGCTAGTGATGCGACAGCGACCAGTATGGCAACTTGGCGCTCTGGTAAAACTGATTTAAGACCCTGGTTTGCCTTGCCTGCATTGTTACTGATTTTGGCATTCTTCATGCCACCAAGATTTTTTGATTTCGTTCAACAACATTTGAGGTTTAAAAAGAGATGAAGTTACTTATTGCTGTACTCAGCCTTGCCATTGCGGCACCTGCGTTTGCACACGGCCCTACGCCTCGCAAAACGGATGAAGCTGTTGTAGTGAAGGCTGCTCCAGATGCCGTATGGGCCAAGATTGCCGAGCCTTGTGGCATTGCCAAATGGCATCCTGAAGTGAAGGCTTGCGAAGTTGTCGATGACAAAACATCCAACATTACGCTGAAGAATGGCGGCAAGATTCAGCAGCAGGTGGATGAGTTAGATGTAGCAAACAAGACATTGAACTACCGTCTCGGTGGTGAAATCGCGCTGGAAGCCTTGCCTGTGAGTTCCTTGACAGGCCGTATCAAGGTTGAAGCAGACGGTAGCAACGCTAAGGTAAGCTGGATGGCACGATTCTACCGTTTTGATACTGGTAATGAGCCGCCTGAAGGTCAGGACGACGAAACTGCACAAAACGCAGTGGATAGCTTCATCAAGGCTGGTCTTGCTGGCTTGGAGTCAGGCAAGTAAATCACGATTGATCTGACATCAGATAGATAAAAGGGCAGGTGACATACCTGCCCTTTTTATTGGGTGACACTTTATGTCAGGAGCTTAGTAGTTCATCCCCAATTTGCTGGATATGCTGTAATAACTCTGCCTGATGTACGGCTTGCGTATACGGGTTCATGAGGGTGCACCTGAGCCAAGTGTTTTCATCAATGCTGACTTGGCTTAAATGAAATAACCCTTGGTGCAAAAGCGATTGGCGAATGTTTGCTTGCAGTCGATTAAGCGCGCCTTGCGCCAATGCTTGCTTGCCAAGATAACGGAAGCAGATGATATTGGTTTCAGGAGGCATCAGGAGCTCAAACCCTGCGGTCTGGCTGACTAAGCTAGCAAACTGCTCGGCCAGCAAAAAGACATGCTCGATCAGCCTAGCTAACCCTTGTCGGCCATAAAGCTTGAAAGCCACTAATAATTGCAGGCCCATCATGCGCTTTGTGCATTCCAGCGTCCTGGCGCTGATATTGAAGTCTTGAATTTCTCTATCATCCTCTTGGTGAAATAGGTAAGAGGCATCCTGAGCAAATGCGCGATAGCTACTTGCCTTGTCACGGAAAAGTACGGCAGAGAGCGTGGCGGGCATGTAGAGCAATTTGTGTGCATCCCAAGTGACAGAGTCTGCTAGCGCAATCCCTTCCAGTTTGGAGCCATGGTGTGTTGATAGTAGTGCGGAAGCACCATGTGCAGCATCAATATGTAGCCATAAACCTTGTGTGCGACAGTATTCGCCTATGGCTTGCAAAGGGTCGATGCTACCTGTCGCCGTGCAGCCCGCTGTTGCGACCACAGCCATGACATGTTCATCTCGCTTGATGCACGCTTGGTGAGCTTGTCTTAATGCCTCAATCGACATCCTGCCTTTGGCATCTGCTTCAACGGCAATGACTGCCTCCGTTCCCAGCCCCATCATCCCTGCTGCACGGCTGATCGAGTAATGTGACAGTGCTGAGGTGAGGATGCGCAATGGCCCTCTGACAGTCGTGATGCCTTTATCCCAAATGTGAGGGTCTATTGTTTGCCGTGCTGCAAGCAAAGCAGTGAGGTTGGCTTGGCTTCCTCCCGAGGTGAGCACGCCCGTTCCATGCGTCCAGCCTATCATGCTACTTAGCCAGCGAATAAGCTGGCGTTCAATCAAGGTGGCAACCGGGCCGGTTTCATAGACCGCCATCGCCTGGTTGCTAAATGATGCGACCAAGTCGGCAAGAGCCGCTAAGGGTAGTGGCGGTGCTGCTTGATGCGCCATGCTATGTGGGTGATGCATGGCTAGCTGCCGAGGTAAAATTTCTTGCTGCAACCAAGCAGACAACTGATGGGGCTCAAGCACTGGATGCTCTGGCATCTCTTGTTCCCATGCCTGCTCAGCATCTAGTGGGGATTGCCATTGAATCAAGCTAGCATTGCCTTGTAATTCAAGCGCTAGTTGTTCTGCAAGCGCATCAATCAATGCATGGCCACTGGCCCTGAACTGCTCAGTATCAAAGAGGCGATTAAGTTCTGGGGAGGTCATGGTAGCGTTGAACTACGCTTTCTAAACCATCCTGTGAGGCTGATGCGAGGATGGGATGCAGGTAGCACCTCATGCCAGAATTGACTGGAAAGAAACACGACCAAAGTACCACCGTGCGGCACGGTATCAATATAAGGGGTGGGTTCTTTTCCATCTAGGTAAAGACGCAGTTGACCGCCATCTTTTTCTTCCCAGGCTTCGTTCAGATACAAAATGCAGCTTACCTGCCTTTCCTCGTTGCCACGGAACTGATCCAGGTGCTTGTTATATATTGCCCCTGGTGGATAAATGGCAAAGTGGTTTTCAAGCTCGAACAGTCCTAAAAAAAGATGCTCGTTCAACGATTCGCGCAAAGCTTCCATGATGCGGGAAAAATCCTGTTGCACGGCGCTTGCATCAACATGATCCAGCCAGTGGATCAAATCGCCACGTATCCTGTGATCCAGCGTGTTATGTTCGGCCTTGCCGATAGTAGCGCGCGCTAACTTGCCTGCCGCTTGTAGCGTTAAGGCCTCTTTACGTAATGCGCTAATGAAGTCGTCAGGGAGAAAATCGGGGATGATCACGTAGCCTTGCTCGGCAAGGGAGTGGGTAATGTGCTCAATATGCTGGCTGATGTTGGCAAAAGGAAGCATGAAAAAACCTGATGAAAACGTATCCTTATTATAACGGGGTGACCTTGGTAGATGGCGGCCAGATTTTTTGCTCTCAGGATTGCGAAGCCAAGGGCATTGCGCTAAAATGCGCAGCTCTCTTGTTCTCCAAGAGCATATAGACCCGTAGCTCAGCTGGTTAGAGCGCTGCCTTGACATGGCAGAGGTCGATGGTTCGAGTCCATTCGGGTCTACCAAATTCCAAAAAGCCACGCATATTGCGTGGCTTTTTGCTTTTCCAGCCATCATGTTGGTTGCATACAGCCAGTGGCTATAGCCATGCCCGGATGTATACAACCAATCTTTCAGTGATTCATTCATGACGGGTTTAATTAAATATTATTAAAACATAGAGTTAGGTCATGTTTCTTTGGATGGCTTAACTTTTGCTGCAACCTTTCCAAGCTGGCTATAAAGCCGGTATTCATTAGAAAAAACAAGATGATGGAGAAGGAGAGTGTTTGTGGCAGCAAAAAGTAGATTGGGCAGAAGGTGCCTATGGGGATGGATTCATCTATCTTGCACGTTGATCTTCGCCAGCGCGACTTCGGGAGCTGCTGCTGAAGCTTCTGATGTTGCAGGTGAGGCGGAGGAGAGTATTCCTGAGCCTGTGATCAAGGTTGAGGAAATCGTTATCCGTGCTCCCCGGGTAAGAATTGTCAGTCCATTGCCTGGCGTCGGTATTGAGAGAGACCAGGCTGCTACCAATATCCAGAGTGCGACTGCAAAAGAGATCGCTGAGTCACGCGCCATCAATATCACCGAGTTCATGAATAACAACATGCAGTCGGTGAGTATCAACGATTATGCTGGCAATCCTTTCCAGCAAGACCTCAATTTTCGTGGCTTTACTGCTTCTCCCATGATTGGGACTCCCCAAGGCGTATCTGTTTATCTAGATGGCGTACGGGTCAATGAGGCATTTGGCGATGTGGTGAATTGGGATTTATTGCCTATGAATGCAATTGCCACCATGGATCTTTTGCCGGGATCCAATCCCTTGTTTGGGCTGAATACCTTGGGCGGTGCCTTGGCGATTCGCACCAAGACAGGCTTTAGTGACAACCATGCCAGGGGCGAGTTGCTTAGCGGTGCATGGGGCAGGCAACAGGTGCAGGTTTCCAATGGTATCAATAATGGCATCATCGGCTTATTCACTGCCTATAACCATTTCGAGGAGGATGGCTGGCGGCGAAACTCGCCCAGTAACCTGCGTCAGTTGTATAACAATGCTACGGTCAAATTACCTAAGGGCGAAATCAACCTGAGCGCATTGAATGTGAACACCGCCTTGACTGGCAACGGCATGCTGCCGTTTGAAATGGCAGAGACCAACCGCAAATGGGTATTCACTTCACCGGACGAATCCACCAACAAACTGGATCACTACAATTTGAATGGCAGATGGGATGTCTCTGACAACTTTACGATCTCTGCATTGGCTTACAAGCGGAAAATGAATCAGGCGGCGCTGAATGGTGATTTTTATGATGAATATCAGCAGCTGTTCAGCCGGACCAATATTGATTACATCAATGGCACATTCAACTTTTCCAACTTGAAGCAAGATAGTTTTGGTTTTAGTGTGCAGGCGGCCTGGGATGTGGGGCGTCACCAGATAGTCTTTGGTGCAGGTGTAGATAAAAACAAGATCACCTTCAGTCAGCGTGAGATGTACGGTGAGATTAATGCCAAACACGAGGTTGTGCCGGTCAGGGATGAGGCCTTTTATCTAGAGGGCATGTATGCCGCTAAATATCCTGTGATTCGCAACAACCTCAATGGGCACAGTACAACCAAGGGGGTGTTCTTCAGTGATACTTGGTCGCCTAAGGATAATGTCCATTTAACTTACGGTGCGCGCTTTAATTGGTCACGTGTAGTGAACGATCTGATATCGGATCGTGGTAACTCACTGTATCAGTTTGAATTTAATCCCTTGAACCCTGGTGGCAGTGGATTGCTCAATCCTGCCAGGCAGCGTTGCGCCTTACCTACTGATCCATTTGAGACTTTCGCTAGGTTTGTTTGCACGGATGGAGACTACAAATACCGCAGCTTCAATCCCTCTATCGGTATTGCTTGGGAAGTGCTCGAGAATTTCAGCCTTTACGGCAATATCAGTCGAGGGGCTCGCGTGCCTACTATTATCGAGCTTGGCTGCGCGCGTGATCATACTAAAGATAGCCAGCCAGCAAGCACCAATTACCAATATGGCTGTTCAATCCCGACCTCCTTGTCTGCCGATCCCTATCTCAAGCAGGTGAGGTCTACCTCTTATGAGGCTGGACTGCGTGGCAATCACTTCGGCTTTAGCTGGAATGCTGGTGTGTTCACGACGGAACTGAAAGATGACATTCTCTTTATGCCTTTAGGGCGTAAGAATCGTGGCGTATTCGATAATTTTGGTGAAACCCTGCGCCAGGGGATTGAGCTTGGCATGAGTGGTGAACTGGGAAAAAGTAAGTTACGTCTCAACTACACCTATTTGCTCGCCACGTTTGAATCAGCGGCCAATGCAATTAATCCCAATAACAGCAGCAATACCTCGCCAACCACATTACAGGCATACGTCAATATTGAACCGGGTGATTATCTGACCGGTATGCCAAAACATATTGTTCAGGCGAGCTGGAATTATCAGTTTTCTGAAAGGTTTGATGCCACCTTGAGCATGATCATGCATTCATATTCATTTGTGCGTGGCAATGAAAACAACGAACACCAGCCAAGAGAGGCTTCGCATGCCTGTAACCCTTGTGGTGCGCAGCCTTATGACCGCGACCCTTACGACTACATCGGCAAGGGGACAATAGCGGGTTATGCAGTGTTTAACCTGCGAGCTACCTATAAATTCAATGATGCCATCACGCTATTCATGAAAGCAGACAATATTTTCAACAAGGACTATTCCACGGCAGGTGATCTGGGACGTAATCCTTTTGGCTCCAATGGTGGTTTCAACCCAGACACGACGCAGTGGCAGAACACTACCTTCATCGGTCCCGGGGCTCCCCGTGCAGTGTGGGTTGGTTTGTCATTCGACTTGAATTGGAAAAAAGGGAATGCGAGTTCTTCCCCCAGGCTGTAATGGTGGTTGTTGGTGGTTGCAGTTAACCGCCTTGGTTATTTTCAGCCGAAGATTAAAGGGATAGAGCCAATGAAATGCGAAGAAAAATCATGGAGTGCATTAGTCCATTAGGACTAATTCCTGAGAAATTTTGTCCGTTTTCCTGAGATTTTCCAATTGTATATGTAAATGATTTGTAAGTAATTTGTATCTTATTGTTAATTTTTGCTGACGCTGTTACGGATTTTCTTGTTCCTGGTGCACATGATTCAGGCCTGGAAGTTGCAATGTATGCATCCGTGACAGTTAGTTTTTCATGACTGTCTCCGATGCAATCCCGCTAATAGGGATTGTGTAAACCAATGAAAAGGAGATTGATGATGAATTTTAAGTCGATGGCAATCGCTGCCATGCTGGTTTCAGCATCATCGGCATATGCGGGTGACTTTGTGAACCTGCGCGATGATTTGGCGACATTAAGCGCCGCCAATGGCGGCTTGGTGGTCGGTGCAAACAACCCGCTGCGAGATAAGTTGTACCTCAATGCAACCAGTTATAGCTGGTTGAGTGGTTACAGTAGTAACCCTGCTCAACTGATTGCGACTTCTATTTCCTATACCGCCAATGCGGGTGCAGGCGTCCTGACGCTGCTGGATTACCGTATCAATAGTGGTGTTGAACTCTTGCCAGGCATTGCTCAGGCAACCATCTATGATTTCGTGTTCCGCGACAGCAGTGATAACTCTTTGGTATTCGGTACGCGTTATATCAACCAAGTCAACAATGGGCAGGAAATCAACTTCTTGTATCGCTACGGTTTTGAAGGCTTTGATGCTTCATCCGCCTGGTTGTTCCTGTCGGATTTTGACTTGCGCATGTATGAAAGTGGCCGTACGGATGATCATTCGTTTGCCAGCAGTGTGGCTTTCGATGGTGATGCGATTCGTCAGAAGTCGGATATCAGCGTCAGTGAGGGTAACCCGTACAGCGGTCTTTACTTGGTCAAGACCGATGCCACGGAATACACCCTGGGTAATAAGGCCATTGGGTACTACCAAGCTGGTGAAGAAGGCCAAGCTGTTGTTGGTGGCTTTATTGGCGGCTTTGTGCCCACAGTAGCGGCGGTGCCCGAGCCATCCGAATATGCCTTGATGATGATTGGCCTTGGCTTGGTTGGTTTTGTGGCAACACGTCGTAAAAAGCAGCACCTGGCTTGAAGCCAGTTTGCTTAGTGTCAACTGATGCTGAGCACTATGGAGAACAGCATTTAATCAAGAACGGAGTCATTGCCTGCTGATCAGGCGATGACTCAAATTAAGAGGGGATTTACAACATGCAACAAGTATTCAAACAAGCTATTGCCGGTGCAACACTGGCACTCATCAGTGTCAGCAGCGCCTATGCTGGTGGTTTCGTCGATATCCTGAACACAGGCGCCCGTACGCCAGGTAGTGTCAATAACGTACTCACAGATCCATTCTTCCTCACAGGTGGTATTCCATCAAGCTGGACTCAGCAGGCGACCATGACTACCTCGGTGTATTCCCCCATCAACAATAGCATTAAGGTGGGCAACTTCATTGATACTGTCTGGATTGATGCCACGAGCAATCAATTGATTATCGGCAGCTATTTCCAGTTGTTGCCTAATTATCCCGCAGGCAATATCCATGGTGGTGGTGGCATTTCCGAAATCAACTCCATCGTGCGGACCGGTTTTGCTGAGGTGGAAACCATTTCTGCAGCCTGGTATTTTGCTGAAGGTATTTACAGTGGTGCTGAAGATGGCTACCGCCTGCGCGACCCATCCCGCTCAGGCTATGTCACTCCCTACAACGCAGCCAACGCTGCCGCGGGTGCCTATCTGGATTTGGATAAAGTAGCTATCCGCACTGATGTCAGCATCGGCGAAGATAATCCCAACTCCGGCATCTATTTCCTCAGCGTCGATGCATCTAAATACACCTATGAATTTGGCAGCAATGCCATTGGTATTATTCAGGGAGCTTCCAGTAGCGAAGGTGGTCGCGTGTCGCAGCAGATATGGCTAAGTGGCTATCGCGTAGCTGCGATTGCCGCAGTGCCAGAGCCATCTGAATATGCACTGATGTTGATCGGCCTCGGCCTGATGGGCTTTGTTGCACGTCGTCGTAAAAATAACGACTTGTCATAAATCTATCTCAGTACAGCAGTAGTATCGAATAAGTCGGCTTTATGCCGACTTATTTTTTAGTCCAAACAGACTACTCAAATGAGAATTTGTGTCGATTGCGGCTGAATTTTTGTATCATGGTCGGGTTTACTTCTATTACTGGCAAATGCTTCCTATAAGGCTTGACCCCAATATCTGGAGCAGAATTGCTCCATTCGCACTGTATATGCTGTTTATGGCGACAGTGGATATTCTTGCGCCATATCTCCCATCTGGTCTTGATATACGTTGGCTTTATGGTGTCAAGGTTGGCTTGGTTGCTTTATTGCTTTGGTCTTTGCGTAGCTATTATATTGAGCTCTCTGGCATAGCTAAATTGCGGTGGCGTGAGTGGTTGAGCGCAAGCCTGATTGGTGTGCTAGTATTTGTCGTCTGGATCAGCTTAGATGCGCCATGGATGCTGCTTGGCGACCAATCTAAAGGCTTTAATCCAGGGAATGGGCAATATGTCTGTCTGCTAATGGCGACAAGATTAATAGGGGCCGCACTAGTAGTGCCCCTCATGGAAGAATTGTTTTGGCGTTCCTTCTTGATGCGCTGGATTCATAATCAACACTTCCTCAACGTCGACCCGCGGCAGGCAAGTATCTTGGCCTTGCTTGTTTCATCCGCATTGTTCGCGATAGAGCACACCGAGTGGCTTGCCGGTTTGCTGGCTGGCTTGGCATACGGCTTGCTTTATATCCGTAGCGGAAAAATATGGATGCCGATCATCGCCCATGCGGTGACAAACGGCATATTGGGAGTTTGGGTCATTTACACCGGTAATTGGCATTACTGGTAATAATTGGGGAAACACTTCTTTGCGGTTATCTCAATCAATTAATCTAAAAAAAGCAATTCTGGTTACATTAGAAGGATTATCATTTTTTGGGTTTAGTTCACGGCTATATGCTTTGGAAGGGGATGTAATCCGTCCCTACGTGAGCGCGACTTATTCTTATGATGATAATTTAAGAAGGTTCAACAGTAAGCAACGTGCATTAAGTTTAACGGGAAATTCTGATACTTCAGATACTGTATTTGTAAAAAGTGTTGGAATTATATTAGATAAGCAAATCAGTCAACAGAAAATTTTTGCAAATGTTAATCTTAATCGATCAACCTATGATAGGAATTCTGAGCTAGACAATGATGGTAAAGAGTTGACTGGTCGATGGGATTGGAGCATTGGTCGGCGATGGGATGGAAATGTTGAAATCTATCACAAAGAGGCCATGGTCCCATTTTCCGATTTTCAGCAGGGTGTAATGGCTTTAAACACAAGAACCCAAGATCGTCGTTCATTTGAGGCTAGATGGCTTTTTCATCCGCGTTGGCGAGTTCGAGGTGGGATAACAAATTCAGAAACGAAGTTTAGTGCTGAAATTCAACAAGCTGCCAATTTGGAGGAAAATTCACAGTTAATTGCTTTGGATTATTTATCTCCAAGTAAAAGTATGGTTGGTGTTGTGTATCGGCATGCAAAGGGAATTAAGCCTGACCAAGTATTTCAAGGCTTTTCTTTCAGTAATAACTATGACCAAAATGAATTAAAGTTAAATGTAGATTGGACTGTTACCGGTAAATCCAAGTTGCAATTTCTAGGTGGTTTAGTTGATCGTCAGCATGAAGAGCTTTCCGGTCGTGATTTTAGAGTGTTCAATGCTCGTGGAAACTTTAGTTGGATGCCGGCAGGAAAAACTGCATTTAATTTTTCAATTTGGCGTGAGAATAATGCTCAATCTTTTGTGACAACTAGCTATACAGCAAATAAAGGTGGAGCCGTATATGCCAATTATTATGCCACTGGTAAAATTACATTACAGGGAAGTATACGCTATGAAAAAAGAGATTTTGAGGGTGATGTTATTTTTGGTCAGCAGAGATCTGATAAAGATAAAAATTATTCTTTAGCATTAATTTACAGACCGATAGAGTCATTGCAATTGAATACTTCTCTAACTCATGCGAGTCGAAAGTCATCAAATGAAAATTTTGATTTTGACTCTAATGGCCTCTCATTTACTGCGAAATATGAATTTTAAGGAGCATTAAGTGACGGTTAATGATATTCCTCTGGTTGCTTTTTTTAAGCAATTATTAGATCCATTAATTATTTTAGGAACGCTTTACGGATTTACTTTATTATTTGGTGAGCCATTTAATGGGTATTATCTAATTCTTGCACTATTGACTTATTTTGTTTCCTCTAATGTGTATGAGCGCTTAGATCTCTATCGTACATGGCGTAGCGGTAAGGTTTTGAGTTATCTTCGTGATATTTTGTTTGGCTGGGCAATTGTAGTTGCCGTTTTGGTGTTTATTGGATATGCCGCAGATCTTTCCAGTCAATATCTCGATGATATGGTGTACACCTGGTTTTTGAGTGTCCCGGTGATTTTCATTATTGCGCATCTTACTATTCGTAAAATAGCATCTGATTTACATAAAAATGGTGAAGTACGTTCAGTTGTTATTGTGGGGGCTAATGATATTGGTGTTCGACTAGTGAATCGTATTAATGAAGATCCATACCTCTTTATGGAAGTAAAGGGTATTTTTGATGATCGAGAAATTTCACGCCATCCTAAAGGAATGCGTAATATTCCTCTTTTAGGCTCCATGGCGGATATTGCACCCTATGTGCGTGCAAATAATACACAAATTATTTTTATTAGTTTACCGATGTCTGCTCAGCCACGTATCAGACAGCTATTTGAAGAGCTGCAAGATACTACAGCATCTATCTATTTTGTCCCAGATATCTACATTTTTGATTTAGTACAAGCAAGATTTGATGATGTTGCTGGTGTTCCCGTAGTAGCAATTTGTGAAACGCCTTTTACGGGTTTTAATAGTTTAATCAAACGGACTAGTGACATTATTCTTGCCTCATTTATCCTATTATTACTTTCTCCCATTATTGCAGCTATTGCAATAGCTGTAAAGCTGACATCTAAAGGGCCTATTATCTTTAAACAGCGTCGATATGGATTGAACGGAGAGGAGATTTTGGTTTATAAATTCCGTTCTATGACCGTGATGGAAGACGGTGACAAAGTTGTACAGGCGCAAAAGCGTGATCAGCGCCTAACATCAATTGGAGGATTTTTGCGTAAGAATTCGCTTGATGAGTTGCCTCAGTTTATTAATGTACTGCAGGGGCATATGAGTATCGTGGGACCAAGGCCGCATGCAATTGCTCATAATGAGCAATACCGTAAATTAATTCGTGGCTATATGCTGCGACATAAAGTAAAGCCAGGTATTACTGGCTGGGCTCAGGTTAACGGCTTGCGCGGAGAAACTGAAACTTTGGAAAAAATGGAAGCGCGTATTGAATATGACCTTGATTACTTGAGGCATTGGTCGTTGGCATTTGATTTTTGGATCATTGTTAGGACGGTGCTGGTTGTTTTTAAAAAAGATAATGCTTATTAATTTGATATGGTACAGGTCTGAGGAGATGAACAATTGAATACCAAAATTGAAAACCTAGCAAATCATTTGTCAGCAATTGCTTCAAAATCGCTGATTGGACTAATTGTAGCGACTGCACTTATCGGATGTGGAGAGAAGCCCTCCGATGCTAAAGTAAGCCAATCATTAGTGCGAGTAAATGGCAAGGAAATTACTGTACATCAACTTAATAATGAGTTGGCACGCGCTAATATACAACCCGCACAGAAAGAAGCAGCAACTAAACAGATTTTAAGCTCACTAATTGACCGACAGTTACTTGAAGATGCTGCTTTAAAAGCTAAGCTCGATCGAAATCCCAACGTCATGCAAACCATTGAACGGGCCAAATCGCAGATCATTGCTCAAGCTTACCTGCAATCTAAAGTGGCTAATATTGGAAAGCCTGAAAAATCAGAAATAGAAGCTTTCTATAAGAAAAATCCTGCTCTTTTTTCGGAACGAAAGTTGGTTGAAATGGAGCAATTGCTGATTGATTCACGCTACATTAATGATGAATTTAAGTCGGTATTAGGTGGATTTAAGACATTGCAAGAGGTGGCTTTATGGTTAGACTCCAAAGGTATTCAATATGATCGTGGGGAGGTGGCGCGTAGTGTGGCTGAGTTGCCTCCTCAAATATCTGAGCGATTGAAAGACGCAAGAAAGGGGCAGCTTTTTGTTATTGGGATGGGACCAAGAACAATGTTGGTTTTAATGGATAGTATTAAAGATAGTCCTGTATCACTAGCAGATGCTACAACTCAAATAGAGCAAACTTTGCTAAATAACAAAAGAAAAGAGATTGGTGAATTGGAAATTAAGAGATTAAGGGAAGAAGCAAAAATTGATTATTTGAATTCGTCAGTTGAAAAGCCCCAGGTTGCTGAAAAGAAAGATGTAAATAAAAATGCTAAAGACGATATTACAAGTGGAATAACTGGTCTAAAATAATGAGTTAAATATATAAATGGGTGACTTATGAATAAAATTATTAAATGGTTATTGCTTGTGCTGTTTTTAATGAGCATGTCAAATGTGCATGCTGCTGAAACAGATATTTCTTTAGGGCCTGGCGACATATTAAGAATATCAGTGTTTGAGCAGCCTGATTTATCATTAGAAGTTAGAGTAAGTGATTCTGGGACTATTACATACCCATTAATTGGGGAGATAATGGTTGGTGGAGAAACTACAGCTAATGTTGAGCGCAAAATTGCTGCCAAATTAGAGCAGGGTGGTTTTTTAAAAAATCCACATGTGAGCATCATTGTTACTCAAATGCAAAGTAAGCAAATATCTGTCTTAGGCCAAGTCAATCGCCCAGGACGTTATCCATTGGATACGGCTCGAAGTTTAGCAGACATCCTAGCTCTGGCAGGTGGGATATCGCCCGAAGGAGGGGATGTAATTACTCTTATTCAGAATACTGATGGAGTAGTTTCAAAAAAAGATATTGATTTAGCTGAAATGATGCGGTCAGGCAATATGCAAGAAAACATTGTACTGTCTGCTGGAGATATAATTTTTGTTGATAGAGTTTTAAAGTTTTATATATATGGTGAAGTTCAAAGACCTAGTCAATATAGACTTGAACATAATATGACAGTTTTGCAAGCTCTATCAGTCGGTGGGGGGCTAACTGCACGCGGCACAGAGCGTGGTATAAAAATAAAAAGAAAGGTAGGGGATGTTATGGAGGTGTTAAAAGTAAAACATGATGATATTGTCTTGCCTAATGATATTATTTATGTAGAGGAAAGTTTATTTTAAGTAGTAGAATTTACTTTATTTAATAAAGGTATAAAGATGAATTTTTCTCAGCTGATTTTAATATTAAAAGCAAGATATAAGGCTATATTATTTTCTTTAATTTTTGCAATAGTATTGTCTTTAATAATTAGTTTTTTAATGTCACCTACTTATAGGTCTACAGCAACTGTGATTGTTAATTATAAGGGTGCAGATCCTGTTACAGGAATAGCATTGCCAGCGCAGTTAATGCCCGGCTATATGGCAACTCAGACTGATATTATATCCAGTAGAAATGTTGCAAAAAAAGTTGTAGCAACCTTAGGACTTTCTGATAATGCAGAAATTCAAGAAAGTTTTCAAAATGCTACTAATGGCCAAGGAGACATTAATGATTGGCTGGCTAATTTATTACTGAGAAATTTAGATGTAAGACCGTCAAGGGAAAGTAGCTTGATCGATATTACTTTTTCTGGATCAAATCCTAATTTTGCATCTGCAATAGCAAACGCTTTTGCTCAATTATATATAGATACTACGATTGAGCTCAAAGTTGAACCATCTAAAAAAGCTGCACAATATTTTACTGAGCAGACACGACAGTTAAGGGCAGACTTAGAGGCAGCACAAAAAAGGCTCTCTACTTATCAACGTGAGAAAAGTATTGTTAGTGTAGATGAGCGCTTAGATGTGGAAGCTGCTCGATTAAATGAGCTTTCCTCACAGCTAGTACTTGCCCAGGCTCAAAGAGTGGAGGCACAGTCAAGACAGCGTAATGCAACAGGCCGATCAGCATATGATTCTCCAGATGTTGCTGCCAACCCAATTATTCAAAATCTGAAAACTGAAATTGCGAGAGCTGAGGGAAAGTTTGCTGATATTTCTCAAAAATATGAGAGGAACCATCCTGTTTATCAGGGGGCTAAAGCTGAAATTGATAATTTAAAATTAGAGCTAGATAGTCAAATCAAGTCTGTCGCTTCGAACGTAGCAAGTAGTTCAAATATTTTCCAACAAAGAGAGGCTGAAATTAAAGCGGCTTTAGCAGCCCAAAAACAGAAAGTTTTAGAGCTGAGTAAAGACCGAGATGAATTGTCGGTGCTGACTAAAGATGTTGAAAATGCCCAGCGAGCATATGATATAACAATGCAGCGATTTACAGCGACTAATATTGAAGGTCAATCAAACCAATCTGAAGTTGCAATTTTGAATCCAGCTATACCGTCAACTTCACCATCTCAGCCCAATTTTTTATTGAATATTATTATCGGAGTAGTTTTTGGCTTCTTATTGGGAGTTGGTTTGGCGATTTTACTAGAAATGATTGATCGTAGAGTTCGTTCTTCAGATGAGTTAATTGTTTTATTCCCATCGCCGGTTTTCGCTGTTATACCAGGACAACAGCAAAAGATAAAAAAACTATTTAATAAAAAAATTACTAAAGGCCCATTTCTGAAACTTCAGGCATAAATTATGACTTCTTTAAATAATCAGAATTACCCAGCAAGTAATGCTAACTCCTCTCAGGTAAGTGCTTTTTCTGAGTTTAGTATGGGAAGTTTATTATTAAGGATGGGGAAAATTACTGCTGAAGATGTAGAGCGTATTGCTCAGTTTCAAAAAGAGCGGGAAATAAGATTTGGTGAAGCCGCAATTAGTTTAGGATTAATTAATGAGACTGATATTGCGGAAGTATTAGCAAGGCAGTTTGATTATCCTTATATGTTATCTTCAGAGGATATTAATTCAGAATTGATCGCAGCTTATCAGCCTTTTAGTCACAAGGCGGAGATTCTACGAGGTGTTAGAAGCCAATTGATGATGCATTGGTTTTCACCGGAAAGAAAATCATTAGTCGTGTCTGCGGTCGATAGTGATCATGGCGTTAGCCATTTCATTGCAAATCTTGGTGTGGTTTTTGCACAACTTGGTGAGAAGACTCTTTTGATTGACGCTAATCTACGTCAGCCTAGATTACATAAGATTTTTAATTCCAATGAAAAACGAGGTCTTGCTGATATATTGGCAGGTAGAGTAGGCTTTGATGTGGTTGAAAAAATAGGATTTTTTGATAATTTGTCATTATTAAATGCCGGAACAATACCTCCTAATCCTCAAGAGTTAATAAGTAAACCAATATTCAATAAGTTGCTTTCGCATTACTCTACAGAATACGATGTGATATTGATTGACACTCCATCTTTCTCTAGTGGTGCTGATGTACAAACTATAGCGGCAAATTCGGGGGGGATTTTTATTGTTGTTAAAAAGAACCATAGTCGTATTAATGACTTGGAAAATATTGCGGAACAGCTAAGAAATAATGGTACGCCTGTAGTAGGGTCCGTACTGACGGAGTTTTAAATATGTTAAAACATACAGCCAGAAGTAAATGGTTAATTTATTTAAGCAGTAAAAAAATTGCAACATCCTGGCTGCTAATTTTTGGTTTTTTTTTACTTTATTTTCCAAGTTATTTTCATGTGGCAAATACACTTTGGCATAATGAAAATCAGGCTCATGGTCCATTAATTTTACTAGTAGTTGCTTATCTTTTTTGGAAAGATAGAGAGTATCTTTTTGTTAATAACTATCCTGGGGTATTTGGTACTTTAATAGGATGGTTGTTTTTTATTCTTGGCTTATTTACTTATATAATTGGTAGATCACAAGATGTAGCTATACTTGATTTAGGCTCTCAGATACCTGTTCTTATAGGTTTGTTGCTTTTAGTAAAAGGATTGAACGTATTAAAAAAATTTTGGTTTCCTTTGTTCTTCATAATTTTCATGCTCCCTATTCCAGGATCTTTACTGGATGCGGTCACTTTACCTATGAAAATTGCAGTTTCTTACGTTGCGGAACACGTACTATATTTCTTTAATTATCCGATTGCACGTTCCGGTGTGATTATCCAAATTGGACAATACCAATTACTTGTTGCAGACGCATGTGCGGGTATGCATACTTTGATATCGCTCGAAGCATTGGGTTTACTATATTTGAATATAGTAAAGCATGATTCTTTTTTAAGAAATATTGTTTTGGCGGCATTAATAATTCCAATATCTTTTACTGCTAATGTTATACGGGTAATCGTCTTGACATTAATAACTTACTACCTAGGTGATGAGGTTGGACAAGGTTTCGTTCATGGATTTGCAGGGTTGTTATTATTTGTTGTTGCATTATCACTAATTATTTCAGTCGATAGTTTATTGCAATATCTCTCAAAAAATACTAAACGGACTGAAATTAGTACCAAGAAAGTAAAATTTTCTCCATGAATGCTAATAAACATAATATTGCGTTTGTATTAATGGTAATTGCATTCTCGTTGGCAATTTACTTCAAACCACATTTAAGTGTCGAAGCTAAAAATGTCAATTTAAACGCAATCGTACCTAAAGAGTTTGGGGTATGGAAGGAGCTGGAAACAGCTGTTCCTCAAATTGATTTGGCGGCTAGGAGAGATGGAGAGCCATCCATAGATAGCCCATACGATCAAACAGTTATGCGTACTTATGTGAATGATAAGGGCGATGTGATTATGCTTGCCCTTGCATATGGAAAATCTCAACGTCAAGAAGTGAAAATTCATCGTCCTGAACTTTGTTATGTAGCACAGGGGTTTTCTGTAAATTATTTGGCATCAACTAAAGTTAATTTAGAAAGTTTAGATCAAGCTATCGATGCTACATATTTAAATACTATTTCTAACAATAGAAAAGAATTGGTTTTATATTGGATAAGAATTGGTAATTTAATATCGACTAGCGCTTGGAAAACTAGGTTCTATATATTAAAGAAAGGATTGGATGGTGAGATTGTCGATGGGATTCTTGTAAGAACATCTCAGATCTACGATCGTATAGAGGACACTAACAGCTCATTGGAAATCCAGAAGAAATTCTTAAGTGAAATGCTTAAGGCAACTCCTGCTCAATATCATCATTTTCTTATACCAACCTCAGAATTATAACTGTGGAACTATTTTTATTAAGAAGCTATTGTTAATAATTTAATTGCCAATGTATCTTATGCGTATTTTACTGATCAATACATTTTACTATCCAAATGAACATGGCGGTGCTGAAATGTCAGTGAGATATTTAGCGGAAACATTGGTTAAGCTGGGACATGATGTTACTGTTATTTGTTTAAATACTGGCTTAGAAAGTTATGAAAAATATAATGGCGTAAAAATTAGGCGTATAAAAATAAAGAATATATATTTGCCAAACTCTGATACAGAGAATAAAGCTGGAGCATCTAAATTTTTCTGGCATCTGAATGATAGTTATAATTTCTTAGGAAAAAGTGATATAGGAAAGCTAATTAATGAAATAGCTCCTGATGTTATACATACTAATAATATTTCTGGTTTCTCAGTTTCTATATGGGATGTTGCAAAAAAGAAAAAAATTCCTGTTATTCATACTACAAGAGATTTTTATTTGCTTTGCCCTAAAACAACGATGATGAGTAACGGAGTTTCTTGTGAGGCTAGATGTAGTTCTTGCAAAATGCTATCTATGCCTAGAAAAATTTTATCAAATAATTCTGTAACACATGTAATTGGGATTAGTAATTTTATTCTTGATAAACATTTAAATTATGAATATTTTAAAAATATTCCATCGTCTATTATTCATAACTCATATGATATTGCTGATGTAAAATATCGCTCGCCAGAAGATACGCTAGTTTTGGGTTTTATTGGGAGGTTAGCTCCGTCTAAAGGAGTTGAGTTATTAATAGATGCGTTTAAGAGTATTTTTAGAAAAGATCAAAAAGTAGTTCTGAAGATTGCTGGGAATGGTAGCCAGGATTATGTTATGCATTTAAAACATCTTGCAGCGGGATTACCTGTTAATTTTTTAGGGAGATGTGCTCCCGAAAGCTTTTTCCCGTCAATCGATGCCACTGTGGTCCCTTCTATATGGAATGAGCCGTTAGGGAGAGTAGTCATTGAGTCTATGGCATATGGTAAACCTGTTATTGCTACGCCTGTTGGGGGTATTCCAGAGCTTTTTAACAGTGATCAGGGAATATTATGCGAACGGGTAGATGTCGATTGTATGGCTACTGCTCTCCTGCAAATGACGAAAATGCTGAGAGTCGATTCAAAAGCATTGCATGAGTCTTGCCTCAATCGAGCTGCCCAATTTACTGGAAAATTTGTAGCTGAATCTTATTTGAATGTATTTGATAAAGTTTTAAAGAGCTCATCAGCATGTCTGTAGTTATACAAGATAGAGTCTCGGATGTAACCGATAAATTTGTTGGTACGTGCAAATTTATCTTTATATTAGTAGCTATATATTTAAGTACATTTATATTTGAGGCACCTATCAGATATGTTCTGAATTTAGCCGGTGCCGGTTCTTTGTTGTATTTGCGAGATGGTATTCCTGTAATTATTATAAGCTTAATATGTATTAATTGGATGCGTGGTAAATATAACCCAACAATATTATTAGTAATTATCTATTTGTTATTGTTGCATTTTTTTGTTGGGATGATATATATACATTCTTTATTTCAACAATTGTTTGGACTCAAAGTTTTACTCCCTCTTATATTAGGGGTTGCTATTTTTTCTGTGTATAAGCTCCCTTTAATAAAATTTCGCCAGTATATCGCATATGTTTTTTTAATAATCGTACTTGCAATTTTGATTAATAAATTTTATGTATTTCCATGGGAAGGCGCTACATTTGATACTATTTTTGGTCAAGGCGAACAAGCTAGAGATTGGACGGCAGGTGGTGTGCGTAGGCTATCTGGATTTTCTAGAGCTTCATTTGACGCAGCCAGTGCTCTGCTTATTCTTGTTACTTACTTATTAGCAGCATATAAAAATACTTGTGCCAGAGTTTTATTTTGGCTATTGGCTTTTATAGGGATAGCGTTGACAACAAGCAAAGGTGCAATGCTGGCAGCACTGATACTGCTTTTATTGATGATTTTCAATAAAGGTGAGAATACTAAGCCCTTGTATCAATTTGTATTGGTTGGACTTGTAATGCTGGTTGTGCTGATGCCAATCATTTCGTTATTAATTAATGTGCGTGTAAGGGATATATCAAGTGAATGGGCGTGGTGGTTTACCTCTTATGCTGATCGAATGGAATGGATGTGGCCCAAGGCTTTTGAATTGTTGGACCAGCATGGAAGCTATCTGCTTGGAAGAGGACTTGGTGGTATTGGTGTTTCTCAAATGTATGGAGATGGTCGCTGGATAAATGCTGCCGATAATATTTTTGTTTATTTAACTGTTACTTTTGGTATTGTTGGATGGATATATTGTGGTGTGATTCTTACGAAATTATTCATATATAAAGCAAAAACCAGTAGAGAAAATTTTTTAATTTTTGCGTTTCCTGCTATTGCTTTAGCTTATGGTATGAGTGTTGGAGTCATTGAGCAACCGTTATTGTCATTTACATTGGGTGCAGTAATTGGGTGGATTTTTAGATCGATGAAACCATCATAAACTTTATATGAGGGGGATGTATGGTTAAATATATTTTGTATTTTATAGTTTTTATTTTTTTTCATAATCAACTTTATGCTGCTACTAGTACATTTAGTAATGGGCCTGTATCTCGCACTCAGAAAAGTGAATCAAAAGAAACTAATGCAAATAAAAAAACATTGACCCCTAGCTCCACTGAAAAAAATATACAAAAAGATCAAGAGGACCCAAATGTTATTGTCAGTGATAATTTTATTTATGGTGTTGGTATACATGCGGGACAAGAAAAAATTACTTTTGCTAATGCTAAAGCATTGATTTCCGCTTCTGGAGCTAATAGTTTTAGAGATGAGGTTTTTTGGCATCGTCTTGAGCGTATCAAAGGGGAAATAGGAGTAAAAAAGGATCTCGCTGGTTTAGATGCACTTATTAATTGGGAAGAAACTAATCCGCTAATCATTCTTAATTATGGCAATCAATTTTATGATAGCAATCGCCAGCCTTATACAAATGAAGGACGTCAAGCTTTTGTAAGGTATGCGGATTATGTTTCTAAACGATACAGTACTCAGGTTTTTGGATTTGAAATATGGAATGAGTGGAATATTGGATTTGGAAATGCTGATAGACAGATAAATAGATATGGAGATCCTGAGCAGTATTATTTATTAGTAAAAGAAGTCTCAACAGTAGTTAAAAAAAATGCTCCATCGGCAAAAGTTTTATGTGGAGCTGTTACTGATTTAGATTCGGCTTGGATAGAGAAAACATTAAAGCTTGGTATCATGAAGTATTGTGATGGATATTCTTTGCACCCATATAATTTTTCAATTGGAAAGAATGCTGTTCCTTATCATGCTTTTTCTTGGGTGGATTATATTTGGAGGCTAATGATCAAATATAATTCTTCAGGTGAAAAAAAAATATACATTACAGAATTAGGGTGGCCTAACCATACAGAAAAATATGGTATATCAGCAGATTTAGCAGCTGCATATCTTGCCCAATCATTTATCATGGCCAAGTCTCGAGAATATATAGGCGGATTGTGGTGGTATGAGCTGGTTGATAGTGGTCTTAATGCAAAAGAAAAAGAACATAATTTTGGATTGGTTAATCATACTTTTGGTGCAAAACAAGCTTTTAATGCTTTTCACAATATAGTTTCTAAATTAAAAGGCGCTACATTTGTAAATGGGGGAGTTTTAAGTTCTGATAGGCTCTGGGCTAGATTTAATTTACCGAATGGTAAACAAATAACAGCACTATGGACCATATACAATGGTGACCCTAAGGATTTTCATGTGAAAGCAGTAGATAATAATGCATACGTTGATGTTGTGCCCTTGGCTGATAATAGTAGTTATTCTTTTGACTATACTAAAGACGTTATGAGGGCTGGACCTATGCCTCTTATCATTGAACATGACATTGGGGCATTAAATATAGAATAGTTTAAGATTATTTTAGTAATCTTGGTGTTTTTTTATTAAGCGACTATTATTTAGATATAACAGGATTGTTTTGTGAAAGTATATATAAATGGGCGATTTTTATGTAGAAGATTAACAGGAGTTGATCGTTTTGCTATTGAGACCATTAAGGAATTAAATGAACTGATAGCTGAGAATCATCAGTCTATTAAGGAGATAGAATATTTTATTGTGGTTCCACATGGGGCTGAAATTAATATTACATTTTCTCATTTAAAAATTATAAGATTTGGATTTTTTAAGAATCAATTGTGGGAACAATTTTCGCTTCCTTTTCTAATCTTTAATAAAAAAGCAATATTGTTAAATCTATGTAACACAGGGCCTTTAATATGTAGAAGACAGATTGTTGTTATACATGACGCTGCCATTAAGCGGGTGCCTGAGACATTCTCGTTTCGATTTCGATTATGGTATGGAATATTAATGCCTATACTAGGTCAGTTTGCAAAAGAAATTATTACAGTCTCCCAATACTCTAAACATGATCTTATTGACTTCTTTAAAATACCTAATTCAAAAATTAGTGTTGTTGGGGAAGGAGGGGAGCATATTGCAAAATTTAACTCAGATTTAGATATTTTCAACAGAACTAATGTTCGACCTAATACTTATATATTAGCAGTTAGTAGTCATGCCCCTCATAAAAACTTTTCTTTAATCGCAGATGCTTTAAAGAATATATCTAAAGAATGTGAAGTTAGTTTTTTGATAGCAGGTGGCACAAATCCTAAAATTTTTTCTGAATCTATTGATATGCATTCTGGAAAAATAAAGTTATTAGGATATGTATCTGATAATGAGCTTAAGGCATTATATTCTAATGCTTTGTGTTTTATATTTCCTTCACTCTACGAGGGGTTTGGTATTCCACCATTAGAGGCAATGAATTGTTCATGTCCAGTTTTAGCTTCTAATGCCGCATCTATTCCAGAAGTTTGTGGTGATGCTGCTTTATATTTCTCTCCAACAGATTCAGATAAGTTGGCTCATTTGATTGAATATGTAATTAATAATAAAAAAATTCGCGATGAATTGAAAATTAAAGGGATTGAACGAGCGCATATTTTTTCTTGGCGTAACACCGCCATCAAAGTTGCCAATTCATGTAATAAAGTATTAAGAGAAAGTTAATATTTTTCATAAATTGAAAAGATATAAATATGGCTAGATCAATTGAAAAAAAGAAATTATATGTTCTCCATATCGCAGAGATTCTAAAGGGTGGTATTGCTACTTATTTGAACGAGATTCTTGCGCTTCAATCAAATTCTGATTTGATTCATCAGCTTGCTGTTTTGGCTCCAAAAAGTCAAAAAGAATATCTTAATAATTTTCCACATGTGAAGATTTTTTATTTTAATGATTTTAGACTTAGAGTGTTAAATGTTTTAAGCTTATATTTTACTTTTGTACAAATATTTTTTCGTTCTGAGTTTAATATAGTGCATTTGCATAGTACATTTGCTGGATTTTCTGTCCGCTTATTTTATGGTTTATTTAGATCATCAAAAATCAAAATAATCTACTGTTCCCATGGATGGGCATTTGATAGAAATGTTGCAGAATGGAAAAATAGACTACTTGTTCATGTTGAAAAAATTCTCGCATTCGGTTGTGACACAATAATTTGTATATCTAAACATGATTTTTTAATGGCTAAGAATAACAATGTTGGATCTAGTAAACTTGTTATTGTTCAAAACTCCATTAAAAATATAGAATTGCCAATCTCTAATATAGATTGGCCTAAGGGGAAATTACGGGTGCTTTTTGCTGGAAGGTTTGATAGGCAAAAGGGCGTGGACATTTTTTTCTCTGCAATGAGCCAACTACAAAATATTGTTTATGCATATGCGGCAGGAGACCAATCTTCTGGAGATCAATCGTATATAGAGCCTCCATCTAATGTTAATTTATTAGGATGGACACAGCATGATAAGCTGCAGCAATATTTTGTTTCTTGTGATGTATTTGTAATTCCTTCTCGTTGGGAAGGTTTTGGCTTGTCTGCTCTTGAAGCAATGAGAGCCTCTAAACCTGTCATTGCCAGTAATGTTGGCGGTTTGCCCGAGCTAATTGAACATGGTGTTACTGGCTATTTAATTTCCTCTAATTCAGTTGATGATCTAGTAAATATTTTAAAATCTTTAACGCCTGACTTATGTAAAGAAATGGGAAGCAATGCCAGGGAAAAATATTTGAAATTTTTTACTTCTGAGCGGTTAAGCAGGGAGATATTAGATTTATATTTGAATTAACTAGGGTTGTTGCCGGTATTTAAAGATTGGAGTAAGTTGTGAAGATTGCAATAGCAGGGACTGGTTATGTTGGTTTGTCAATTGCAGTATTGTTAGCCCAGAAGCATGAAGTGGTTGCACTTGATATTATACCTGAAAAGGTTGAAATGCTAAATCGGAAACAATCACCAATTGTTGATGATGAAATTTCGCAATATTTGGAGACTAAGGCCTTAAATTTTCGAGCTACACTTGATAAAAAGGAGGCCTATGAAGGGGCGAATTATGTGGTGATTGCTACGCCTACTGACTATGATTCAGAGACTAGTTATTTCAATACTAAATCTGTTGAGGCTGTTATTAAAGATGTTATGCAGATATCTCCCTCTGCTATTATGGTCATAAAATCCACTATTCCTGTTGGATATACCGAAAATATAAGGCGTGAATTGCAATGTGATAATTTGATTTTTTCTCCTGAGTTTTTGCGCGAGGGCAAAGCGCTATATGATAATCTTTATCCATCTCGCATTGTAGTGGGTGAGCGATCGACACGTGCTGAGACTTTTGCCAAGTTGTTGCAAGCAGGCGCTATCAAAGAGAATGTTCCTATCCTATTAACTGATAGTTCTGAGGCAGAAGCGATAAAATTATTTGCGAATACTTATCTTGCTATGCGAGTGGCTTATTTTAATGAGTTAGATACTTATGCAGCAACTCATGGTCTAAACACGAAGCAGATAATAGAAGGCGTTGGATTAGATCCACGAATTGGGTCGCATTATAACAATCCTTCTTTTGGATATGGCGGATACTGTTTGCCAAAAGATACTAAGCAATTGCTGGCGAATTACAATAATGTACCGCAGAACCTGATTAATGCGATTGTACAATCTAATAGTACCCGTAAAGATTTTATCGCTGAAAGCATTATTCGTAAAAAACCTAATGTAGTTGGAATTTATCGCTTAATTATGAAGGCGGGCTCCGATAATTTCCGTGCTTCTAGTATTCAAGGCGTTATGAAACGAATCAAAGCCAAGGGTATAGAGGTCGTTGTATATGAACCAGTGTTAAATGAGTCGGAGTTTTTCAATTCTAAGGTCATGAATGACTTGGCGGAGTTTAAGCGTCTTGCGGATGTAATTGTCTCTAATCGCTTGACGAAAGAGCTTGAGGACGTAAAGGATAAGGTATTTACGCGCGACTTGTTTGGCAGTGATTAGTTTGTTGTGGCTTGTTGATTAGATTAAAGAGGTTTGAATGTCTGCTTCAATCATACCAGTTATATTATGCGGCGGATCGGGTACGAGATTATGGCCGCTTTCACGTGAAAAATATCCTAAACAAGTATTAACCTTGTTTGGTAAGGATTCTTTACTACAAGCTACGCTTAAACGCACTGATGGCAACATACATAATTCAAATATATCAACTCAGCCAATCGTTATTTGTAATGAAGAGTATCGCTTTGTCATAGCTGAGCAGCTTCGACAAATGGACAGGCGTGGAAAAATTATATTAGAGCCTGTGGGAAGAAATACGGCACCTGCATTGACTTTGGCTGCTCTTGAGGCCGAAGAGAGTGATGCTGATCCTATCTTGCTAGTGATGCCTGCAGATCATGTAATTACTGAAGTCGCTTCCTTCCAGGCGATAGTGAAAGAAGGCGCGCGATATGCCGAGGAAGGGCATATCGTAACGTTCGGAATTGTGCCTGATTATCCAGAAACAGGATACGGATATATCAAGATGGACGAGCAACTTTTATCTGATATTGGAGCTACTCATATTGCACAGTTCGTGGAGAAGCCAGATTTAGCAACTGCTGAGGCCTATATATCTACGGGCAGATATCTATGGAATAGCGGCTTATTTATGCTACGTGCTTCAGTTTGGCTCGAGGCACTTGCGATTTGCCGCCCAGATATTTTGGATGCAGCTAAACAAGCGTGGCAAGGAAAGAATGTGGATGGAGATTTCATTCGTGTAGAAAAATCTATGTTTGCATCTTGTCCTGGTGATTCTATCGATTATGCTGTAATGGAGCAGGTGGCCAATAGTCTTTCCGGTCTACCTACCGGTATTGTTATTCCACTCCAAGCCGGTTGGTCTGATATAGGGGCGTGGGATTCTTTTTGGAAGGTTCTTCCTCAAGACGAGGACAAAAATGCACTACGTGGCGACGTATTTCTTGATGAGTGCGAAAACACGCTTGCGCTTTCATCAAGCAGGCTATTAGCCTGTGTTGGAATTAAGAATATCGCAGTGATTGAGACGCCGGACGCAGTATTGGTAGTTGATAAAAATAGAACCCAAGATGTAAAAAAGATCGTTGAGCGTTTAAATCAGCAGGCGCGCCCTGAGGCAAAGAATCACAGGAAAATACACCGACCATGGGGATCGTATGACAGTATTGATATGGGAAAGCGGTTTCAAGTTAAGCGTATTGTAGTAAACCCAGGTGCAACATTGTCTTTACAGATGCATCATCATCGTGCTGAGCACTGGATCGTAGTAACCGGAACTGCTGAGGTAACGCGTGGGGAGGAGGTATTTCTCGTATCAGAAAATCAGTCTACTTACATTCCTCTCGGAGTGACACATCGCTTAGCTAATCCAGGAAAGTTACCTTTGGAAATGATAGAAGTACAATCTGGAGCTTATCTTGGTGAGGATGATATTGTTAGATTTAACGACCAATATGGTCGAGTTTAATCTAACCTAAATATTAAGTTGGCTCATATCTTAAGTTATTCTATGGGCTTGAGCTCTTTGTTAAAGTAGTAATGAAATATGAGCGTATCAAAAAAAATCAAGTCGATTAAAAATTCTGTATTGAATAGTATACATAATATACATTCTATATTTGCGTTATGTGCATTAAATTTCAGAAATTATAGTGACAATGTTTTATCTAATGATCCCAATATTATTGTCTCGTTAACTTCATTTCATAAAAGATTTGATCAATTACATTTAACCATTAGATCAATTCTTACACAAAAATTTTCTGCTCCATATTCAGTTCATTTGATTTTGAGTAAAGCTGATATTGATATTGCAGGGGGCGTGCCAAAAGAAATTATGGCGCTAGAGAAATATGGACTGAAAATAATCGTGGTAAATGAAGATTTAAGATCGTATAAAAAGCTTCACTACACGTTAAAAGATTATCCTGAAAAGATTATTGTTACAGCAGATGATGATGTTCTTTATCCTAAGAACTGGTTAACTGGGCTTTATGAAAAATGGAGAAAATATCCTTCGTGTGTAGTTTGTTACAGAGGACACTTTTTAGCCTTTAAAAAATCTGGAGAGTTTTATCCATATGCTCAATTGATGAAAAATCCCATGAAGTTAAAAAGATCTACACCATCTTTTGCATTGATGCCTACTGGAGTAAGTGGCGTCCTTTATCCACCTGGTTTACTCAGTGATTTTGCAACAAGGGAAGAATTATTTACGGAATACGCCCCATTTGCCGATGATATTTGGTATAAATTATCCTCTTTGGCAACTGATACTAAATGTGTGCAGGTCAAGTTTTATAACGTGCATTTTCCTCATTTAAGGGGATCGCAAGATAACGCGTTAAATAAAATGAATGTTGCCCAATCGCTCAATGATGAGCAATTGAAAAAGTGTTATAAGGTTTTTCCAGAAATTTTGGATAAAATAAAATTAAAAATATAATCTTTTTAGCTGAGATAATGTGGATTTGGCGTAAGAGAAAATATGCTGTCTGACATTAATAAAATCTAAATTTTTTAGTAAGGATTTAATTTTACTACTCGATTTTAGTGCGCGATTAGAAATGGCGTGTAATCTTTCATGCTCAATTGCGCTGTTTGACAAGTCTAAGGGATGGTGAACAATATCAGCTATATATATATTGGTAAATAGTTTTAATTTTCTATAATTTAACCAATCGTCCGCGAGATAAAAATTAGATTCTAAAGTGGTTGCTAAGTTGTTGGCAGTGTTTTTACTGATAACATAGCAACATGTTCGGAAGATAAATTCTTCACTTTTAATTGTCTTATAGAATTTTTGCTTACCTATATATTGTTTGGACCAAATGCTTCTAGAAATATATTTTGTTTTCTCTATTCCATCTTGTCCTCCGAGGATATAAAGATTATCTTTATCTAAATTTTTTACTTCATTATTAAAGTTTTTAATAAAAGTGGAAAAATTTTCATCTAAAATAGCATCATCTTCTAATATGCATGTCCATTTATTATTATTTTTTAGTATTAATTTATATGCTTTTAGATGGCTAAGTGTGCACCCTATCTCTCCTGGTGTGGCTAAGTAGCCGCGCGTAAGTAGTTTTCCTTTGTAGGAAAGTTTATTTATGAAGTCTTGTGATAAACTTTTTCCATGGATGGCATCAATAAATTGATACTCGAGGTTTAAGTCATTTAATTTCTTGGAAATGATATTGCGTTTATCAATATCATTTACCAATGAAATTATATAAATAGGAATCATGATAGTTATCTGCCTTAAGTAAATTTATTGCTATTTATTACTAAATTTTCTAATAATTTTGGCTGCTGGGATTTTAATGGAAATGGTTAAAAATGTAAATGTCATACTGTTGATTTGTGAAGTGAGAAATATTATAAAATCATTAAGTTATGATTTGAGAGGAACTTTTAAATAGTTTTAATCGGGCTATCTTAATGATGGAGTCGAAAATTTCTAGGAGTAATGATTGGTTAGCCATAATAAAATTAAGTCTGCTATATCATGGTCTGTTGTAGAGGCGATAAGCTCTATTGGTTTAAGTCTGATTTCCATCGTGTTCCTTGC
This sequence comes from Methylobacillus methanolivorans, assembly GCF_044751345.1. Taxonomy (GTDB): domain Bacteria; phylum Pseudomonadota; class Gammaproteobacteria; order Burkholderiales; family Methylophilaceae; genus Methylobacillus; species Methylobacillus methanolivorans. Next base: position 85,448 of record NZ_JBIWXY010000001.1, read on the forward strand.
GAGAGTTTTATTACCCGAGGATTATGGATTGGTAGCAACGGCTCAATTTATATCGGGATCGTTGCAGCTTGTACTGTCTTTTGGCCTCATTGAGGCGGTTATACAAAAAAAAGATTTAAACAATGAATACATTGCTAGTGCTTTATTTGGTAGTTTGATTCTTGCTGGTGTGGGTGGGATCATTGCGATCGGAATTAGCTATGGATTTTATTTATACAATCCGAGCTCTGATATTGCAATCATTATGCTTTTTGAAGCAATTTCAACTGTCTTGATGCTCGCGGCTGTAGTGCCATCGGCATTACTAATGCGAAACATGGAAATGAAAGCTTTCACTAAGAGAACATTGATTTCTAGAGTATTCTTTTTTGTCGTGGCTATTCCTCTAGCATATACAGGATATGGGGTGTGGAGTATAGTTTTTGCTAACTTGGTGCAGATTTCGATCGCGACATTCTTGATTTTTTGGGGCGCAAGGCCTCTAATGTCAAGAAGGTTTTATTTTGATTTTTCTCAGTTTATAGAGCTTGGGAAATTCGGATTTTATGTGATGTTCGAGAATTTATTATGGAATGTCATGTCTAGAGTATTTGGTGTATTAATAGCATTATTCCATGGCACCTCTGCTGTTGGATTATATAATATGGCGACCAAAATTACCGATGCTATTCTTAATATTTTGAATACCATAGTTACGCGATCTGCATTGCCTATTTTTTCATTGGTACAAAGCGATCACAGCAAATTATTTCATGCTTTTCAGAAGGCAACTTTTTTATTCAATTTAATATCTATGCCTATGTTTTTTATGTTGGCTATGACTTGTCCTACATGGGTTCCTATTGTGCTGGGTGACAATTGGTCTCCGGTAGTGCCTATCATCCAAATTATTGCCGTTATGTATGGCATTATGTATAGTCGGATGTTTGTTGGTGTTGCTATTAAGGCGGTGGGCCGTTCCAAGGACTATCTTATCGTGGCATTTATTGCAGCATTGATTACCCTGGCGGCTTCTTTCGCCACTATAGATCAAACTCTTATCATTACTTTGTTTGCTCTTGCTATTCCTAGGATTCTCATTACTATCCCACTTGGTGTGTACCTTATGAAAAAAATTCTAGGATTCGACTTAACTCATCAATTTTTACCATTGAAATTTCCTATCATAACAAGTGTGCTTGTCTTGACAGTAAGCTTCATTGCAAAAATTCTTACTGAGATTTACACTGATAGTTCAATTGTGATTCTTAGCACACAACTTTTCGGAGCTGGACTAGTTTTTCTTTTGATGTGCTTTATATTAGCTAAAAAAGGAAAATTTAGCTCTAGCTGGATTTGATCATTATGAATATGCATCTTGAAAATTTGAAGAATAAACTAGATATCATTACGCAATGCATTGAAGATAAAAATGATGTTATTTTTTTAGATACGCCACTTTATTACAATGTTGGAGATATCCTTATTTATGAAGGTACTATGAGATATTTCAAGGATAAAGGGGTTGCAATAAAAAAAGACATCCCTAAAGAGTTTTTTGATCCTGAGCGATTGTCAATTTATATAACAAACAAAACGACTATTATTTTACAAGGTGGTGGTAATTTCGGTGATATCTATCCAGCACATCAAATGTTGAGAGAGGCTGTTATCAAATATTTTCCGAATAATCGAATTATTCAGTTACCACAAACTATGTTTTTCTCTAAACAAGAAAATGTAGTAAATGCTATTAGTGTTTTCAAGCAACACACCAATATTGTGATGTTTGCCAGAGACATGCCCACGCTGAAAATATTCCAACAATTAACTGATAAAGCGTATCTGATGCCAGATATGGCGCACTATCTTTATGGAAATCTTCCTTTGGCAAAAAGTACAACAAGAGACGTGTTGCTATTTATTCGCAAGGATGTTGAAGCGGCTTCTGATCAAAATCAACTAATTAATGCAGAAGGTTGCTATGTTGATTGGGCAGACTTAGTAACTAAAAAAGATAAGATTATCCTTAAAGTAGTGAGAAAAGTAAAATCACTATCTACTAAACTTGATATTGAAATATTTGATAAAATTGCAACGTTTATTTGGCGTAGTAATTCAACATATCTAGCTTCTAAGTTCGCTAAATTCTTCTCATCCTACAAGAAGGTTGTTACCTCAAGACTACATGGTCATATCCTATCCTGTATTGTGGAAACCCCATCTGAATTAATAGATAATAACTATGGTAAAAACACTGCTTACTATGATACTTGGACGAAGCCGCTTACTTTTACTTCCAAGCTTAAGGTGCCAGACGTTGATTAGCTCACTGAGAGTGATTTGTGATGATCGGGTAACATACTGATGACTTTGGCTAATGCCAGCGGCCATGCTTCCGGGAATATTTCAAAGTTTGTATGTAGTTTCTGATTATCCAAACATGAGTTTTTTGGCCGCTGGGCTAATGTGGGATATTCACCGGCCATAATTGCCTGAATTGATTCTGATTGGACCTTTAGGGGGGGCCAGTTTTTTTCAATTCTAAGCTGATTGTATTCATGTACAATCGCCTTTGCAAAGCCATGCCATGTAGTGCTGCCAGCGTTGGTCAAATTATATATACCTGATTTATCAGATGTCCATTGTTGAATGGCTGATAAAGTTGCCTCGGCAATAGTCAGGCAGGAGGTGGGGCTGCCTTGCTGATCGCTGACAATATGTAGTTGCTCTTGTTCAGATGCTAACCTAAGAACCGTATGCATGAAATTTTTTCTGCCAGTGCTGTAAACCCAACTGGTACGAAAGATTAGGTAATGGCCGTCAACTGTTCGAATGGCATTTTCACCAGCAAGCTTGGTGGAGCCATAGACATTTAATGGATTGGGCGTGTCTGTTTCATGATATGGCCGGGTTCCCATGCCATCAAATACATAGTCTGTAGAATAGTGCACAAGTAATATGTCCAGTTTGTGAGCCTCCTCGGCAAAGGTCGCAGGGGCCAAGGCATTCACGGCATACGCAATTTCAATTTCTTCTTCAGCTTTATCAACGGCAGTATAGGCTGCTGGATTTATGATGAGATCCGGTTTGATATGCTGTACAACTTCACGGATTTGTTTGGGCTTGGAAAGGTCTAGTTGGCTGCGATCGGGTGCGATGACTTCCCCTAAGCTTTGTAGTTTAGGGTAGAGTGCACGACCTACTTGGCCATTGATACCGGTAAGAAGTATTTTATTAAATTTTCCCATTATGTAAACAACTCTGCTTGGTGAATGCTTAGGCCTTGTTGGTCCTTCATGGATAGTAAAGGGGTTGTGCCGATATCCGGCCAATGAATTCCAATTGCATGATCATTCCAGCTAATGCATCGTTCATGCGCAGGCGCATAGAAGTCTGTGGTTTTGTAGAGAAATTCAGCGGTTTCGGAGAGTACTAAAAAGCCATGGGCAAAGCCTGGGGGCACCCACATTTGTTTCTTGTTCTCACCGGAGATGTATTCTCCAACCCATTGCCCAAAAGTCGGGGATGAGTGGCGGATATCGACTGCAACATCAAAAACCTCGCCAGCAACAACACGAACAAGTTTACCTTGTGCTTGCTCGATCTGGTAATGCAGGCCTCTCAATACACCTTTGATTGATTTTGAGTGGTTATCTTGTACAAAGTCGAAGTGCTGACCTACTGCTTGCTCAAATACCTTTCGGTTGAAGCTCTCGAAGAAAAAGCCGCGATCATCCCCGAATACTTTGGGTTCAATAACGAGGACATCAGGGATAGAGGTTGGGATGATTTTCATTAAAAGATTTTTTCTTTTAGCATGCGGATTAGATATTGGCCATAGCCGTTTTTCAGGTAGGGCTGGGCAATTCTCTCGACGTCTGTAGCACTGATATACCCTTTGCGATAAGCAATTTCTTCTGGACAGGCAATCTTGAGGCCTTGTCGTTTTTCTATGGTTTCGATAAAGAGGGAGGCTTCGAGTAGAGATTCATGGGTGCCAGTATCCAGCCAGGCATGCCCGCGTCCCATTAACTCTACATTCAGCTCGCCTTGTGCCAGATAGGTTTTGTTGACATCGGTGATCTCAAGCTCTCCACGAGGAGATGGCTTGAGCTCGGAAGCAATGTCAGCTACCTGGTTGTCGTAGAAATATAGGCCGGTAACGGCGTAGCGTGACTTGGGTTCTTTTGGTTTTTCCTCCAGGCTGATGGCCTGGCCAGCATCATTGAACTCCACTACGCCATAGCGCTCGGGATCGTGCACTGGATAGGCAAAGACGGTAGCACCCTCTTGGCGTTGATCGGCGTGTGCTAAGTCATGTGCTAAGTCGTGCCCGTAGAAAATATTATCTCCAAGCACTAGTGCACTTGGATCATTACCGATGAAATCCTTTCCGATAATAAAGGCTTGCGCTAAGCCATCAGGGGAGGGTTGCACCGCATAGGTGATGTTAATACCCCATTGACTGCCATCACCGAGAAGTTGTTCAAAGCGCGGTGTATCTTGAGGCGTGGAAATGAGCAGAATGTCTCGTATCCCTGCCAACAAGAGAGTGGACAAGGGATAATAGATCATGGGCTTGTCGTAGACAGGCAGTAACTGCTTGGAAACTGCCTGGGTGACAGGATAAAGCCGTGTGCCTGAGCCTCCGGCTAAGATAATGCCTTTTCTCATGCTGCGCTCCCGCTGTATTGCTTGTTGACCCAGTTCCGATATTCGCCGCTGGTGACGTTGTTGACCCAACCTTGATTCTGAAGATACCACTCGACAGTTTTGCGGATGCCGGTATCGAAAGTTTCTGCTGGTTTCCAGCCGAGTTCGCGTTCTAGTTTTGTAGCATCGATGGCATAACGACGGTCATGACCTGGTCGATCTTTGACAAAAGTGAGTTGTTCTTTATAACTGCTGCCATCCGCTTTCGGTTTGAGTTCATCAAGGATGCTGCAAAGCGTTTGTACGACATCCAAGTTTGCTTTTTCATTCCATCCGCCCACGTTGTATGTTTCACCTAGCTTGCCAGCTTCAAGAACCCGACGGATCGCACTGCAGTGATCCTTGACGAATAGCCAGTCGCGAATCTGCTGGCCGTCACCGTAAATAGGCAAGGGCTTGCCAGCCAAGGCGTTAAGTAGGCACAGCGGAATCAGCTTTTCTGGGAAATGGTAAGGGCCGTAGTTGTTGGAGCAGTTGGTGGTGAGCACTGGCAAGCCATAGGTATGGTGGTAAGCGCGGACCAGATGGTCAGATGCTGCCTTGGAAGCCGAATAAGGGCTATTAGGGGCATAAGGCGTGGTTTCGGTAAATGCTGGATCGGTTGGGCCTAGAGTGCCGTACACTTCATCAGTGGAAACATGCAGGAAGCGGAATTGCGGGTTTTCCTTCTCTGCCGGGTTAGCCGCTACCAGAGCATTCCAGTAAGCGCGTACTTCTTCTAGTAAATGGAATGTGCCGACCACATTTGTCTGGATGAAGTCTTCAGGGCCATGAATAGAACGGTCCACATGGCTTTCGGCAGCAAAGTTGATGATGGCGCGCGGCTTGTGTTCTGCAAGCAGTTTTGCTAGCAGTGCACGATCACCGATATCGCCATGCACGAAGATGTGGTTGGGGTTACCTTTAATATCCTCAAGGTTCTCTAGATTGCCAGCATAGGTCAGCTTGTCGAGGTTAATGACTGTACCAAGCCCTGCATTGATCCAGTCCAGTACGAAATTACTACCAATGAAGCCCGCGCCGCCCGTGACCAGAATAGTATTTTTTATCTGCATAATTGAGGATGATTGAACTGACTACGATTTGACCATCCATGATTCTAAAGGATGGTGCTGTATGCTAGCCAATAAATACGCATATATTTATGTTATGTTCGGTATCTATTACATCTTCGCGGAGTGGAATGGTTAAATGATTTTAGTAACAGGTGGCACAGGCTATATAGGCTCCCACGCGTGTGTGGAGTTAATAAATGCAGGGCATGAGGTGCTAGTGTTGGATAATTTCAGCAATAGTCAGGCTCACATTATTGACCGTATCAAGCAGATTACAGGCAATTCACCAGTGCTGGTTGAGGGGGATGTGCGGGACGAGACTTTGCTGCGAGATCTGTTTGCTAAGCATGCATTCGAGGCTGTGATGCACTTTGCCGGCTTGAAGGCGGTGGGGGAGTCGGTTGCACATCCCTTGTGGTATTACGACAATAACGTGGCAGGTAGTGTCACCTTGCTGCGCGTCATGCAGGATTTCAACGTCAAACAGTTTGTCTTCAGCTCTTCTGCAACGGTGTATGGCGACCCTGCCAGTGTGCCTATTCGCGAAGGCTTCCCTTTGTCTGCGACCAACCCATACGGTGCGAGCAAACTTATGGTTGAGGATATCTTACGGGACTTAGCCGCCTCTGACCCCGATTGGCGCATTGCTATCTTGCGTTATTTCAACCCGGTTGGGGCGCATGAGAGTGGGCTGATTGGGGAAAATCCCAATGGCATTCCGAACAACCTTATGCCTTATATTACCCAGGTGGCACAGGGGCAGCGCGAGTTTCTTTCCGTGTTTGGCAGTGATTACCCGACTGTCGATGGTACAGGTGTGCGTGATTACATCCACGTGGTGGATCTGGTGATCGGTCATTTACGAGCGCTAGAAAGGTTAGCTAAGGAGCCAGGTGTCTTTACCTGTAATCTTGGTACCGGCCAAGGGTATAGCGTGCTGCAGATCGTTAAGGCATTTGAGAGTGCTAGTGGCAAGAAAGTGCCATATCAATTGGTTGCTCGTCGTCCTGGGGATGTTGCGGCTAGTTACACCGATCCTGCCTATGCTGAACAATCCCTGAACTGGAAGGCTACGCGCGGCATTGAGCAAATGTGTGTGGATAGTTGGCGCTGGCAGCAGAATCTGGCTCACCAAAAAACGTGATTTTTTGATGTAACCAAATTCAGGATTATCTCGGCTGCTTTATGGAGCTTAGCTTGATGCGATGCATTTCTGAGCGCAGCATGTTGTTTATGGTGCAGGTTTGGTAAGGGAAATTATGTGCCATCATTTAACAGTATGATTTCATTATAATTTAATATTGCTAATCCTTTGGCCCGGTTATTGCTTATCTCCTCTTGTCTTAACTTTGATGGGAGAATAAGTGATGAGACGCTATGTAATGAAGTGGGTGGTGGGTGTCTTGATGCTGGTCATGATGACAGCGGTCAATGCAGCCACCAAGGTTGATGAGGTTGGCTATCTTTATGCCGACAGCGGTTTGACTAGTGATGCCGTCTTTTCTCACAGCCTTGATGCAGGTGTTTATGAGTTGTCTTTGCTGGATTATGCTTTCCCGGTCTCATTTGTTGATGGTAGTTTTGGCATCAGCATTTATAAGGGGGCATCGCTCATCAGCACGTTCTATGGTTCTGGTACTTTCCTCTTGCCTGAGTTGACCGCGGGCTCTTACCTGTTCAGTGTGTTTGGTGATGCCAACAATGGTTTTGGTGTTGGGTCTTTTGGTTTCACGGTGTCTCCGGTACCTGAAGCCGATACTTGGGCATTGTTGTGCGTTGGTCTTGGGTTGTTGGTGGCTTATACATCACGTCGCAGGACTCCGTCTATTTCTGAGAAAGCATAAAGGGATGCAGATCATGAAAAAGTTCTTGAATATGGTGCGAAGCATGCTGGTCATCGCTGCATTCTCTGGCAGTGTTGCTGCGCAGGCAGCGCCAGTGTTTGAGGTGGATTCAGCAACCACGTTGCCTGGTATGTACAAGTACAACATTGGCTTGCTGGCTGGTGATTATTCCTTGGCCCTGACCGATGTGAGTAGCAGCTTTTCCTGGTTGGGTGTGACACTCGGTCAGGGGGCGACGCAGCTTGGTACGTTGAGTTTGCTGGGGCCGGTGGATTCGGGAGTGCTGAATTTTTCAGTGGCTGGTGATGGCATCTATACTGCTTTGTTGTTTGCAAAGGGTAGTGTCGGGCCTGTCAATTTGGTCATCACTGCGGTTCCGGAGCCTGAAGTGGCTGCGATGTTGATGGTTGGCTTGGGTTTAGTGGCTTTGGGCGCACGTCGTAGACGCAAGCTGTCATAGCGTCTGACATCCAGTCATTGTAAGATTCATGGGAGCTTAGGCTCCCATTTTTATTTGTATGATCCCATCAGATATTTAACTTAAAAAACGGATAAAAGCGAACGTGCGATATCTCTTACTGCTCTGTTGTATGTTTCAAGCGCTTTGTGTGTGGGCTGGGGAGGCGATTTCTCTGCGAACGGCTAACAAGGATGGATACAATCTGCAGCCGGAGAATGTGGCTGTCATCGTCAATACAGACCAGCCGGAAAGTGTGCAGGCGGGGGAGTATTATCTTAAAGTGCGTCGCGTGCCTATAGAAAATCTCATCAAGGTGAGTATTCCTGGTAGCCCCAAGAAATTGAGTGCGCAATATTTTGCCCAGCTTAAGCAAGAAATTGATGCTCAGCTCAAGCCCCAGCATCAGGCGATTGTGATGATGTGGACCGCGCCTTATGCCGTGGAGTGTAACTCCATTACTTCGGCGATGACGATGGGGTTTGACCCTGAGCAATGTGCGAATACTTGTGCGCCAGCCAAACACCCTAGCCGCTATTTCAACTCTCGCTCGCTCAAGCCTTTTGATGAGATGGGTTATCGATTGTCCATGTTGTTGCCGGTGCAATCATTTGACGAAGCCAAGGCATTGATAGATCGCGGCTTTGCTAGTGACTACAGTGCGCCTGCTGCCACGGCTTATTACCTGACAACTTCAGATAAGAATCGCAGCAGTCGCGCCATGTTTTTCCCACCCTCAGGCAAGGTGGCGCAGCGTTATCTTGAAATCAAGAGCCTCAACACTGATAGCATTCGTGATGTGCAGGACATCATGATTTACCAGACAGGTCTGGTAAAGGTGCCTTATCTTGATACCTTGCACTTTTTCCCCGGTGCCTTGGCAGATCATCTCACTTCAACCGGAGGTGATTTGTTGAGCAATGGGCAGATGAGCAGCTTACGTTGGCTGGAAGCGGGTGCGACGGCTAGCTATGGCACGGTGTCGGAGCCATGTAATTATTGGCAGAAATTTCCTAATCCCGCAGTATTGCTCAAGCATTATCTTTTAGGGGCTTCGGCGATTGAAGCTTATTGGAAGAGCGTGGCTTGGCCTGTTCAGGGAGTCTTTATCGGAGAGCCATTGGCCTCACCGTACAAACGATAAGGTATCGCTTGTTGTGGTGCTTGTGGCCTCTATGCGATAATTACCAACTACATTGATTGCGCAAGCAAAAGCCGTTTGACGGCTTTTGCTGTTTATTGGGTAAGGATATATGCCAGTTATTCGTTTGCCAGATGGTTCGGAACGCAAGTTTGATGAGCCTGTGACTGTCGCAGAAGTTGCGATGAATATCGGTGCCGGTTTGGCACGTGCTGCCTTGGGCGGCAAGGTCAATGGCAAGGCCGTGGATACTTCGTATCAGATCACCGACGATGTTGATCTGGCGATTATTACTGATCGCGATGCTGACGGGCTGGAGATTATCCGCCACTCAACCGCCCATTTGCTGGCGCAGGCAGTCAAGCAGTTATTCCCAGAAGCACAGGTAACGATTGGCCCTGTGATCGACAACGGCTTCTACTACGACTTTTCCTATAAGCGGCCATTTACGCCTGAGGATTTGCAGGCAATTGAAGCCCGTATGCAGGAACTAGTCAAGCGCGACATTCCTGTCGTGCGTACTGTCATGATGCGTGATGAGGCCGTCGCTTATTTCAAGTCGATTGGCGAGGATTACAAGGCTGAGATTATCGGCTCTATTCCTGCAGATCAGGAAATCTCCTTGTATACCCAGGATGATTTTACTGATCTTTGCCGTGGCACCCATGTGCCATCGACAGGCAAGCTCAAGGCCTTTAAGCTCATGAAGGTAGCTGGTGCCTATTGGCGTGGTGATTCCAACAACGAGATGTTGCAGCGTATCTATGGCACCGCCTGGGCCAAGAAGGATGATCTAGAAGCTTATCTGCACATGCTGGAAGAGGCAGAAAAGCGTGACCATCGCAAGTTGGGCCGCCAGTTGGACTTCTTCCATATGCAGGATGAGGCGCCAGGCATGGTGTTCTGGCATCCGCGTGGATGGAGCATCTGGCAGGAAGTTGAGCAATATATGCGCAATATGTTCCGCGAGTATGGCTATCAGGAAGTGCGTACACCCACCATCATGGATCGGGTCATGTGGGAAAAGTCAGGGCACTGGCAGAACTATCATGACAATATGTTCACCACAGCCTCGGAAAACCGGGATTATGCAGTGAAGCCGATGAACTGCCCCGGACACGTTCAGATATTTAACAGCTCCTTGCACAGTTATCGTGATCTGCCATTGCGCTTGGCTGAGTTTGGCTCTTGTCATCGCAATGAGCCTTCTGGTGCCTTGCATGGCCTGATGCGCGTACGTGGTTTTACCCAGGATGATGCCCACATCTTCTGTACTGAAAACCAAGTGAAGGATGAAGTCGCTGATTTCATCGTCATGCTCTACAAGGCCTACCAGGACTTTGGTTTCACAGAAGTGTTGGTCAAGCTCTCCACCCGCCCTGCAAAGCGCGTAGGTACTGACGAGGCGTGGGACAAGGCCGAGGAGGCATTGGCCGTTGCCTTGCGTCAAAACAATCTGGAGTTTGAATTGCAACCTGGTGAAGGTGCTTTTTACGGTCCTAAGATTGAGTTCACGCTAAAGGATAGCTTGGGTCGCTTGTGGCAGTGCGGTACCATCCAGCTTGATTTTAACTTGCCCGAGCGCTTGGGTGCCGAGTATGTTGATGAGGATAATACCCGTAAGCATCCAGTGATGTTGCATCGCGCCATTGTCGGTTCCATGGAGCGCTTTATTGGTATTCTGATCGAGAACTTTGCTGGCGCCATGCCTGCTTGGTTGGCACCGGTGCAAGCGATGGTGCTCAATATCAGTGATGGGCAGGCTGAATATGTCAATTCCGTGGTCGAGGAGCTACGCAAAAATGGCTTCCGTGTCGATTCGGACTTGAGAAATGAGAAAATAACCTATAAAATCCGCGAGCATAGCTTGCAGAAGCTGCCTTACCTCCTCGTTGCAGGTGAGCGCGAAATGCAAACTGGTCAAGTGGCCGTGCGTACTCGCAAGGGCGAAGACCTAGGTTCCATGCCGGTCAGTGCTTTTATTGAGCGCTTGAAGGCCGACATTACCGATAAGGTCTAAATTACCTCGCAAGTAGCGCGGTCTATTATTTTGGCCTTACATATTAAATAACGGGAGATTTTGCGATAGCTCAGGAAAAGGAATTGCGGATCAATGGCGATATTACAGCGTCACAGGTTCGCTTGGTTGGGGTGGATAACGAGCCGTTAGGCATCGTCAGTCTGAATGAAGCATTTGCCAAGGCCGAAGAGGTTGATACCGATTTGGTTGAGATCGCGCCACAGGCTAGTCCGCCTGTCTGTCGGTTGATGGATTACGGCAAATTCAAGTATGCCGAAAGCAAGCGTCAACATGAAGCACGCCTCAAGCAAAAGCAGGTGCAGGTCAAGGAAGTTAAGTTCCGTCCTGGCACTGACGAAGGCGACTACCAAGTCAAGCTACGTAACCTGATTCGTTTCCTGCAGGAAGGCGACAAGGCTAAAATTACCTTGCGCTTCCGTGGTCGTGAAATTACTCACCAAGAGATTGGTTTGGCGTTGCTGAAGCGAGTTGAAGCTGATTTGACAGAGCACGCAGTGGTGGAGCAGTTCCCCAAGATGGAAGGCCGCCAGATGGTGATGGTGTTATCACCGCAAAAGAAAGCAAAGCCTTGATACCTTCTGGTAGCAAGGTTTGTGAGTAGTAAGCAGTAAAGGAAGCGGCGACGAGGCCAACGGCATGCCCGATCGCTCTTTTTTCAATATCCCTTTTAGGAGAACAAAATGCCAAAGATGAAGACCAAGAGTAGCGCCAAAAAGCGCTTCAAGTTCTTGGGAAATGGCAAGGTGAAGCGTACTCACTCCCACCTGCGTCATATCCTGACCAAGAAGACCACCAAGCAGAAGCGTAACCTGCGCGGCACGGCTATTATTTCCTCAACTGACGTCAAGCGCGTACGCGCCATGATGCCAACTCAATAAGGAGATAAGAAATGCCTAGAGTAAAGCGTGGTGTTATTGCCCGTGCGCGTCATAAGAAGGTTCTGAACGCTGCCAAGGGTTATCGTGGTCGTCGTAAGAACGTCTACCGTATCGCCAAACAGGCGGTGATGAAGGCTGGTCAATATGCTTACCGTGACCGCCGTCAAAGAAAGCGTCAATTCCGCGCACTGTGGATTGCACGTATCAATGCCGGTGCTCGTGAGTATGGCTTGACCTACAGCCGTTTCATCAACGGTCTGAAGAAGTCTGCGGTTGAAGTTGACCGCAAGGTGCTGGCCGATCTGGCTGTGTTCGACAAGCAGGCGTTTGCCAAGTTTGCCGAACTCGCTAAATCCGGTCTCGCCGCTGCCTAAGCAACAGCAATAAGAAAAGGAGGCCTTGTGCCTCCTTTTTTTTCCGGGTTTTTCCACAAGCGGCCATGATGTTTGATGGCATGTGGCATCAATTTGAAGAGTGGTTGTTTGTGAAAGCATCCGTGAGGACAAAACCGTAACATGCAAAATCTAGATCACATTATCAGCGAAGCGCAGCAGGACTTCGCAAGCTGTGCCAGTATCGCCGACCTTGAGCAGGCCAAGGCACGTTACTTGGGTAAAAGCGGCAGCCTGACCGAGGCCTTGAAAGGCTTGGGCAAGTTGTCTGCAGAAGAGCGTCCTGCCGCAGGCGCTGCCATCAATGTTGTCAAGCAGCAAGTTGAGTTTGCACTCAAGCAACGCCGTGATGCTATTTTGCAGGCGGAGCAGGATCGCCAATTGGCCAGCGAAACAATAGACGTCACGCTTCCTGGCCGTAATGCAGGCACTGGTGGCTTGCATCCGGTCACTTTGACCTTGAAGCGTGTGGAGGAACTTTTCCGTTCGATTGGTTTTGAAGTGGCAGAAGGCCCGGAAATCGAGTCCGATTTCTACAATTTCACAGCGCTCAATATCCCTGAAGACCATCCTGCGCGCGCGATGCACGACACTTTTTATGTCGATGAAAAGCATGTATTGCGTACTCATACCTCGCCGGTACAAGTGCATTACATGCAGGACAAGACGCCACCGCTCAAGATCATTGCGCCAGGCCGCGTATACCGTGTTGATTCCGATGCTACGCATTCCCCCATGTTTCATCAGGTGGAGGGCTTGTGGGTGGATGAGCACATCAGTTTCGCTAACCTCAAGGGTGTAGTGCAAGATTTTCTGCAACGCTTCTTTGAGCGCGATGATTTGCAGGTGCGTTTCCGTCCATCCTTCTTTCCATTCACCGAGCCTTCCGCAGAAATGGATATGAGCTGGAACGGCGGTTGGCTGGAAATTGGCGGCTGTGGCATGGTGCACCCAGAAGTGTTCCGCCATGTCGGTATTGATAGCGAAAAGTACCGCGGTTTTGCCTTCGGCCTAGGGGTCGAGCGCCTAACCATGTTGCGGTATGGCGTGAACGATCTACGCCTGTTCTTTGAAAACGATTTGCGCTTCTTGAAGCAATTCGCTTAGCCCCTATTTTTGGACAGATCAATACTATGCAATTTTCTGAACACTGGCTGCGCCAATTTGTAAATCCAACCCTGGATAGCCAGGGTCTGAGCCACGCTCTCACGATGGCGGGTCTGGAAGTGGAAGAGCTGGAGCCGGTTGCTCCTGATTTCACCAAGGTTGTTGTGGCGGAAATCATCAGTGCCGAGAAGCACCCAGACGCTGATCGCCTGCAAATCTGCAAGGTCAACGTCGGTGCCGCCGAGCCACTACAAATCGTATGCGGTGCGACCAATGCGCGCGCTGGGCTCAAAGCGCCTTGTGCGCTGGTAGGTGCAGAGCTACCTGGCTTCAAGATCAAGCAGGCCAAGGTTCGCGGCGTTGAATCCTTCGGCATGATGTGCTCTGCCAAAGAGCTGGGCATGGCCGAGGAGAGTGAGGGCATATTAGAGCTGGCGGCAGATGCACAAGTAGGCCAGGATATTCGCGACTTATTCGACCTCAATGACAAGCTGCTCACCCTCAAGCTGACACCTAATCGTACCGATTGTCTCAGTATTGCCGGGATTGCGCGCGATGTGAGTGCCTTGACTGGCGCAACATTAGCGCTGCCTATCATTCACTCAGTACCAGCCAGCCATACACAGCAACTGGCCGTCAATGTGAACGAGCCAGCGGCTTGTCCGCGTTATGCAGGCCGGTTGATACAAGGTGTGGATGCCAATGCCGCAACGCCAGAGTGGATGGTACGCAGGCTGGAACGCAGTGGGATTCGCAGTATCAGTGCGATTGTCGATATTACCAATTACGTCTTGCTGGAGCAGGGCCAGCCCTTGCATGCTTTTGATGCAGACAAGCTCCAAGGCGGCATTCAGGTGCGTTATGCACGTCAAGGCGAAGAGTTGTTGTTGCTGAATGATCAGCAGCTAACTTTGAGCGATGAGTTTCTAGTGATCGCAGATGATCAGGGGCCTTTGGCATTGGCCGGGATCATGGGCGGCGAAGCGAGCGCGGTGGGTGATACTACCCGCAATATTTTTCTGGAAAGTGCATTCTTTGACCCTGCAGTGATCGTGGGCAAGGCGCGCCGATTAAATTTTTCTACTGACTCCTCTTATCGTTTCGAGCGTGGTGTTGATTTTGGCAATACCGTACAGGCTCTGGAGCGCGCCAGCCAATTGGTGCTGGAAATCTGTGGTGGTCAGGCAGCGCCAGTGACCGAGGTATTGCATCAGTTGCCTGAGCGTCCGGCCGTGCGTTTGCGCTTGAGTCGTCTAAATTCTGTACTGGGTATTACGCTGGATGCAACGCTGGTGGCTGCATTGCTTAAGCGCTTGGATTTCCAGTTTAAGCAGGTTGCAGACGGTGTCGAGGTGACGCCTCCTAGCTATCGTTTCGATATCAAGATTGAGGAGGATTTGATCGAAGAGGTAGCCCGCCTGCATGGATATGACAATATTCCGGCACTGGCACCACAGGATGAACAGCGCATGTTGCCATCGTCAGAGTCCAGGCTGAGCCGAAACAGTTTGCGCGATAGCTTGGCGGCCAGTGGTTACCAGGAGATTGTGAGCTACAGCTTTGTTGATGAAAGCTGGGAGCGTGACTTCCTTGGTAACGCTAATGCGATTGCCTTGAAAAATCCTATCGCGAGCAACCTGGGTGTGATGCGCACGGGGCTGTGGGCTGGCTTGATGGAAACCTTGATTTATAATCTCAACCGCAAGCAGGAGCGTGTGCGCCTGTTTGAAATTGGCTCGGCTTATTTTGCCGAAGATGCAGGGTATCGAGAGGTGGGCCGTATTTCTGGCCTGGCTTATGGCAGTGCTGAACCAGAACAATGGGCTGTGGCTGCGCGTGAAGTCGATTTCTTCGATGTGAAGGCGGAAGTAGATCTCCTGACCCATGGCCGCGCTCAATATGTCGCTGGACAACACCCAGCCCTGCATCCTGGTCAAACTGCGCAAATCTTGGTCAATGGCCAAGCTATCGGTTGGATAGGCAAGTTACACCCCAAGTGGCAACAGCATTATCAATTGCCCCGGAGCGCCATCTTATTTGAGCTGGATATTGAGCCTTTGCTGCAATCTCAGGTGGCATCATATGTGCAGGTAGGGAAGTTCCCTCCGGTACGTCGTGATATGGCTGTGGTGGTGGATGAATCTACTTCTATCCAGGCATTAATCGACACCATGCGGACTAGCAAAAATACCTTGATCAGCGACATTGCATTGTTCGATGTTTACCAGGGTAAAGGCATTGCTGAAGGGAAAAAAAGCCTTGCATTTCTTGTGCTTATGCAAGATACTCAAAAAACTTTGACCGATGCAGAAGCCGATGCAGTGATGGCCGAGTTGCTGGATTTATTGGCTCAGCAACATGGTGCATCATTAAGAAATTAGAATAAAGTAGTAGGGAAAGGTTTTGCATGACATTAACAAAAGCTGATTTGGCTGATTTACTGTTTGAACAAGTAGGTTTGAACAAGCGTGAAGCCAAGGACATGGTAGAAGCATTTTTCGAGGAAATCCGTACAGCACTGGAAGCTGGCGATAGCGTCAAACTCTCGGGTTTTGGCAATTTCGAGTTACGCCAGAAGTCTGAGCGCCCAGGCCGCAATCCCAAAACAGGCGAAGAGATTCCTATCACTGCTCGCCGCGTAGTGACTTTCCATGCTAGCCAAAAGCTTAAGAGCAAGGTAGAGGAGGCATATGCCGGAGCAAGCGCCTAAGGTTCAGCTCCCGCCGATCCCTGCAAAACGCTATTTCACCATTGGTGAAGTCAGTGATTTGTGCGGGGTCAAACCCCATGTGTTGCGATACTGGGAGCAGGAGTTCACCCAGCTCAAGCCCGTAAAGCGCCGTGGAAACCGCCGTTATTATCAGCATCATGAAGTCTTGCTGATCAGGCGCATACGTGAGTTGCTCTATGAGCAAGGCTTTACCATCAGTGGTGCGCGTAATCGCCTGGATGAAAGTAATGGCAATGGCTTGTCTCATGAAAGTAGTATTCATGAACCATCTGTTGCCGATATTCAAGTCGCTGCCGCTGTGCAATCAACTACTCCCGCGGTTGATTTTGCAGCACTACGTTCAGAACTGCGCGAAGTGCTGAATTTATTGAGTCCACACTGAATAAAGCCCTATTTTTACCTGTGCTAAATCCGGTATTTTTGATACAATCTTTTTCTTGTTTTTGGCCCTGCCGAAAACCTGGGTTCGGGGCGTAGCGCAGCCTGGTAGCGTACTTGCATGGGGTGCAAGGGGTCGTGTGTTCGAATCACACCGTCCCGACCAAAGTTTTATAAGAAAGTCCGTTTAATCATTCAGATATCGGGATTTTCTTGAGTTGATAAAAAGCCAGAATTTCTGGCTTTTTTTATTGCCGCAACGCTGTGAAAGGGTCGTTGGGTCACATGAGTTTAAAACTGCCGTTTGTCGAAGAAACGCGTTTTGGGAATTGGTTCCTCAATACCAATATGTGGCGTCTCAGAGTATTAGAGCGAGCATTGAATGACTTGCAGCGCTTGCTTCCCACAGGGCATCAGTATGCCCGTATCTTGGATGTAGGCTGTGGATTTGGACATTCATTTACTGCCTTGGCAAAACGATTCCAGCCGCTAGAGATCGTCGGATTTGATGCTGACCCTCACTTTCCAGCACGTGCACAGTCTCGAGCTCAAGCCTGCGAGGTGCCGGTTACATTGGTAGCTGGTAATGCATCGTTGATGCAGGGCCTGGAAGATAACAGCTTTGATATGGTGTTTTGCCACCAGACTTTTCACCATATTGTGAACCAGCAGGAGGCGATGGCAGAGTTTTTCCGTGTGCTCAAACCCGGTGGCGTGCTTTTGTTTGCTGAGTCGACCAAGCGTTATATTTATTCCTTGCAGATACGGCTGCTGTTTCGCCATCCCATGCATGTGCAAAAAACAGCGGAAGAATATATTGCCATGATCCGTCAGGCCGGCTTTACGCTCCCTGAAGAGCGTATTTCCTTGCCATTCTTATGGTGGAGCAGGCCGGATAGCGGTTTCTTTGAATGGATTGGAGTTCCTGTACCGGAAAAGCGGGAAGAAACCTTGGTAAATGCCGTGGCTATAAAGCCATTGTAGTTGTTGAAATCATGGGAATAATTGATCGACCAATTCCCGAATCTTTTTTTCTGCATCTATAAATTTCCCTAGGCTGGCCCCACCATTGCGTGAGTTGTAAGTGGCTTCCCCAATTGGCTTTGCTTGCTCGTATACCTTGATTTCAGCATATTCCATGTAAAGGGCCAGGTCCCAGCGCCAATTTGCAGTGTAAGTTGAGCTGATCGGGCACGTAGTTAATGAGGATGATGCGGGTAATTGCCGAGGATGATAACCCTTGCTCATCAGGCTTTGTTTATATGTGTCGAGAAAGCCAGCGCGTACTGCCGGGTTTTCAATAATACAAACTTCTTTTTCCTGAAGCACCTCTACGGGCTTGACCTTCTGATGGATAGCACACGCTGTCAGGTTGATCATCATCAGTGCAGGAATAATGTGTTTTAACATTTGAGTCATGAGTTGTTTTTCTGTAGGCATTGCCGTGGTGCAGCATCTAAGTTAGGGTGACTGCTATTGATAGAGGTAAATAAAGCTATTTAAGCTTGGCGACTTCGCCCTTCAGGGCAACGCCGGACATCAATGTACCGCTGCCACACATGTATTCTGTCTCGCTAGAGGTTTCCTGGTTTTTGTAATTGCTCTTGATCTTGATGACGGCATTGCCCCCTTCCTTGCGGGCGCGATCTTGTAATTCAAGTAATGCGCTTAGCAGTGTCCATTCACAGGCTTCACGGTCAGATTTATTGAAGCCATTGGTTTTCTTGTTGGTTTTCCATTCGCCGTAGTTCTTTTCTATGGCGGGCGTGGCTTGATTGCCAAAATACAATTTGATTGCAGGATCTAGTTTTTCCTTGGCGGCAGCGCTATTCAATGCCTCTTCGATCGGGTGCATTTTCTGGTCATCGCGGGCAAAAGCATGTGTGCCCGGCAACAGCATTGCTAATAGGGTGACGACCTGTACGGTATGTTTGAGCATATTATTCATGGTGTTTCCTCCTGAGGTATTTGTGGCAAGTGGGTGATTATAGGGATTGGAACAGTAAGCTGACATTGGTGCCGCCAAAGCCAAAACTATTGGATAGAACGCGATGTACGGATTGGTGAAGGGTTTCTTGCAGGATAGGCATGTTGCCGATAAGCGGATCGAGAGTCTCTATATTGCTACAACCTGCGACGAAGCTATCGCGCATCATCAGGATTGAGTAAATCGCCTCATGCGCCGCTGCCGCGCCAATCGGATGGCCAGTCAAGCCCTTGGTCGATGATATGAGTGGCAGGTGGTCCAGGAACACACTGCGAATGGCATTGAGTTCGGCAATATCGCCAAGCGGTGTGGAAGTCGCGTGAGCATTGATATAGTCAATATTGGCGGTATCGTGCCCAGCTAGTGCAAGCCGCATGGCACGTGCAGCACCATCTGCTGATGGCGTGACCATATCCATGCCATCAGAACAAGTGCCAAAGCCACTGATTTCTGCATAGATTGGAGCATGGCGCGCACGTGCGTGTTCCAGTTCTTCCAGCACCAATATGCCCGCACCTCCGGCAATGACAAAGCCATCGCGGTTGAGGTCATAGGGGCGTGATGCGCTGGCATCGTTGTATTTCACGGACAATGCGCCCATCGCGTCAAAAGGGGCGGTTGTTGCCCAGGTGGTTTCTTCTGTGCCGCCAACGATGACAATATCTTG
Organism: Methylobacillus methanolivorans; assembly: GCF_044751345.1. Lineage (GTDB taxonomy): Bacteria > Pseudomonadota > Gammaproteobacteria > Burkholderiales > Methylophilaceae > Methylobacillus > Methylobacillus methanolivorans. Next base: position 104,821 of record NZ_JBIWXY010000001.1, read on the forward strand.
TTTGCCAAACTGGATAAGCTCGGCACCATAACCAATGGCATGGCCAGAGCTGGCGCAGGCAGACGATATTGAGCAACTTATCCCTTCAATATTGAATGCGGTTGCAAGGGATGCTGAGGCGGTGCTACCCATGATGCGCGGTACGGCATAAGGCAGTATCTTATGCATGCCGTGCTGGCGCAGGTCATCCATGGCCTGCAGATGTTCCCATGGTGAGCCTACCCCTGAGCCAATCACTAGGCCGGTACGAGGCTGGCTGAGCAAAGATGGCGTTAGTTGGCTATCTGCAATCGCCTGGCTCGTGGCATGGTAAGCATACAAGGCAGCATCTGCCATGAAGCGTCGATGTTTGCGCGGGATAGGGGGCAGACTATGGATATCCGGTATGCCAGCCACCAGGCTGCGCAAGCCCATGCTGGCATATTCCGGTTGGTAGCGGATGCCAGAATGCCCTTGTTGCAGGGCTTGTGAAACGACATCCATCTCATTTCCCAGGCAGGAGACAATACCCATCCCACTAACAACTACTCTACGCATGCTTGCAGCAGGCTCCCTATCGTTTAGCGGCGCAATAATTCGCGGTCAATCGATTCGCGCAGTGCGGCAACCCATTTGTTATAAAACGGGTGGATATAGGTCGTGCTATCTTTTAATTCATATTTCATGTTGTCACTGCCGGAATACAGCAGTGAATATTGTGTTGCGGAATATAGAATCTTTACCTCAATCATGTGCTTATTGCGTACCACGAGCTTGGCAATGATCTCGCCGGGTTCTTTCTTGGTAATCGACCACTGGTTAATCCCAGCAGCGGTAATGATGGCTTGCTCGACATCACTGTCCTTGAGCGAAGCGCCGCTCGCCGAGGTAATGGCGATATTGTCCAGATTGATGGCTGGAACAGTAGAGCGGGCCAAGGCTGGCGTGCTCATGATGATGCTGGCGAGCAACAATAACAGGCTGAGCGTGGATTTCATTATATGTTTCCCCTTTTAGTCATTGTGATGATGGCTTGTTAATCGATACAAGTTTTCAAAATGATCGAAGTATTGATGCCACCAAAGGCAAAATTATTGCTCATGATATATTCCGCTTGCATATCGCGACCATGGCCCATGATGTGGTCAAGCTCTGCACATTGTGGATCGGGATGTTGCAAGTTCAATGTAGGCGCAAACCAGCCATCCTGCTGCATGGCGATTCCCCACCAGGCCTCAATCGCACCACAAGCGCCTAGGGTATGGCCCAGATAGCTTTTCATGGAGCTAATGGACACTCGGGTGCCAAATATCTGGTGAGTGGCATGGCTTTCGGCCATGTCGCCACGGTCAGTGGCTGTACCGTGTGCGCTGACGTAAGCAATCGCCTCCGGGGGTAACTGAGCATCTGCCAGTGCTTGCTGCATGGCGACCGCCATGGTTTCTGCTTCTGGCTGGGTGATATGACGGCCATCGGAATTAGTGCCAAAGCCCACAACTTCCGCATAAATGCGTGCTCCGCGTGCCTTGGCATGTTCGTACTCTTCCAGTATCAAGGTGGCAGCGCCTTCACCGACGACCAGCCCGTCACGGTCACGGTCAAACGGGCGTGGCGTAGTATGTGGCTTGGCGTTGGCACCGCTGGTGGCAAACAAGGTGTCGAACACGGCAGAGCTGGGCGCGGACATTTCCTCGGCGCCGCCAGCCAGCATCATGGTTTGCTTGCCATAGCGGATGGCTTCATAGGCATAGCCGATAGCCTGGCTGCCTGATGTGCAAGCGCTGGAGGTGGGAATGACGCGTCCTTTGAGGCCAAAATAGAGGCCGATATTGACTGCGGTGGTGTGCGGCATCATCTCGATATAGCTGGTAGAGGTGACGTTTTGCATGGAGCCGGTTTCCAGCATATGAGCAAATACCTTGACTGGGTCGACACTGCCGGAGGATGAGCCATAGGCAATCCCCATGCTGCCATTGCTGATGACTGGATCATTAAGTAAGCCAGCATCTTCCAGCGCCATTTCACTGGCACGCACCGATAGCAAAGCAACGCGACCCATGGAGCGCGTCATCTTGCGTGAGTAGTGGGCGGGTGTGGTGAAGCCATCGATAGGTGCTGCAATCCTGGTGTTTAGTGCTTCGATGTAATCCCACTCTGGCATCAAGCGCACTGCATTTTTCCCGGCACGCAACACCTGCTTGATCTCTTGCCAGTCTTGTCCCAGGGCAGTGATACCTGCCATGCCAGTTATGACAACGCGTTTCATTAGATGATCCCGCCGTTGACGCCGAGTACCTGGCGCGTAATGTACGATGCCTCGTCAGACATGAGGAACGACACTGCGGCCGCCACTTCTGCTGCATCCCCCACCCGGTTCATGGGGATGATCTTGAGGGCGTGCTCCAGGGACTCCAACTCTTCAGTCATGTCGGTGGCAATCAGGCCAGGAGCAACGCAGTTGACAGTGATTTTACGGCTGGCCAGCTCAACGGCAAGAGCCTTGGTGGCCCCAATCAGCCCGGCCTTGGCGGCACTGTAGTTGACTTGGCCGCGGTTACCCATGACACCGGATACCGAGGCCAGGGTGACTATTCTGCCACCCTGTTTCATGCGCACCATGGGCATGGTCAAGGGCTGTACAACATTGAAGAAGCCATCCAGGCTGGTATGGACGACATCATCCCAATCTTGCTCTGATAAGGCAGGGAATGCGCCATCCCGCGAAATGCCTGCGTTGCAGACGATGCCATAGTAGGCCCCATGATCTGCGACCATTTGCTCTAGCGCTTGTCGTGTGGTTGCACGGTCAGCAACATCAAATTGCACGATGTCGGCAGCGCCGCCTGTTGCTGTAATCTGCGTGACAACTTCTTCGGCTTCACGACGGCTGCTGCGGCAGTGAATGGTAACGGCAAAGCCTGCTTGCGCGAGCCGCAAGGCAATCGCCTTGCCAATACCGCGACTAGAGCCGGTGACCAATACGCGCCTCTTGTTGGCTTGGGCGTTCATGGCGTGTTTCCTTGTAAAAATGATTGAAAGTCTTCAGGCTCATAAACCTTGAGTGTCGCTTCAGCAACAACGCTTGCCGCGTTGCTGATGACGCAGTCATAAGCGCCTAAGCCACTATCGTCGCGAAAAGCAACACTGGCCTTGATCTCCAGAAGTGTATCGGCAGCAAACGCTGGAACATGAGCATGATAACGTCTGGTGCCTAGTAGTACGCCCTGTTTCGGTGGTAAGCCTTGCTGTTGCTTGAGCAGGCCGACATGGGCTGCAATGGTTTGCGCCATGAGCTCTATGCCCATCCAGGCTGGCATGTTGCCGTTTGGGTCGGCATACCAAGCCTGGGCTTGTGGTCGGTATGTTGCCATGGTGCATTCTGCGTCAAATGCCGTGATGTGATCGAGCAAGAGCATATCGCCGCTATGCATCAGCAATGTTTCTGGCGCGGGGAAAGCTTTAGGGGTAGGAGTCATCATGAGGATAGACCAATAATCAGGCTGGCATTGCTGCCGCCAAAGGCAAAGGAATTGCTCATGCAGATGCGGGGAGCCAAGCGGGTAGATTGGTCTACCAACTGAAGTCTTGGTAATGCATCGTCCCAAGCGTGATCCCAGCAATGTGGTGGCAGCATGCCATGTTGTAATGCCAGCCAGCAGAACGCCAGTTCAGTGGCACCTGCTGCTCCCAGCGTATGCCCAGTGAGCGGCTTGGTGCCGCTACAAGGTACGCCTTGGCTAAACACGCGGGAGACGGCATGACTTTCCATTTCGTCGTTTTTGAGTGTAGCCGTGGCATGCAGGTTGAGATAATCAATATCTTCAGGTTGCAGTTGCGCATCTGCCAGGGCGGCACGCATGGCGGACTCTGCGCCTTGCCCATCTGGCGATGGGGCTGACATGTGATAGGCATCGCTGGTTTCACCGATACCAAGCAGGGCAACATCACCCGGTTCACGACTCAGTAGGAACAATGCAGCACCCTCGCCGATATTGATGCCCTGACGATGTTGGCTCATGGGTTGGCATAAGGTGCTTGAGGTGGATTCCAGCGAGGTGAATCCCTGGATGGTCAGCGAGCACATGCTATCTACACCACCGACGATGACGGCATCGCAAATGTCGTGTTTGAGCAGATTGCGTGCCGATTGGAATGCCTTCGCGCTGGAGGTGCAGGCGGTGGAAACGGTATAAGCTGGCCCATGTAGCTCAAGGTACTGGCTGAGGAATAGCGCAGGTGCACCTAGTTCTTGTTGTAGATAGCGATAACCTGGGGGTAAGGTACCGCTTTGTTGCCATTGCCTGAGCGCAGCTTCTCCTTCTGCCATACCTGACGTGCTTGTGCCGAGCACGACTCCAATGCGGTGCCGTCCATATTGATGGATGGCTGCATCTACGATGGTGGCGATTTGCTGATAGGCAGTCAGTAGCAGTGCATTGTTATGGCTGGCCAAATGGGAAAGTGCAGCAGGTATCGTCACCAGTTCGCCACGGGCGCGGCCTACTATGGCGGGTTTGCCATTGCTCCACTGCGTGTCCTGCATGAGGCCGCTGGTGTTCCCCGAGAATAAGCCTTGTGCGACAGCCTCGGCACCACTGCCGAGGGCATTGATAATGCCTAAGCCATGCAAGTAATAGCCGCTACTCACGCGTAGCCTCCTCGCTAGCGCTTTCTAGCCGCTTGATATTGAGATGCAGGGAAGCTTCGGGCAGGCTGATCTGCATATCAGCGCCTGGTGTGTCCGGCTGTTCATAATGAATTTGCATGACCAGCTTGCCGCGATGAGTAATACTACGTTCATGGTCTTGCGTGCTGACCAGGGAGTTGTTATCCAGCCCTTGTTGCACGGCCTCGGCAGGCCAGAGTGCCAATTGCAGCAATGCCAGCATCATGGCAGGTTGGAGGCGCTGGTCTGGGGATTGCAGGGCGATCGTTGTCTGGTTGTCGTAACGCATGTGAATCAGCTTCTGGCCAAACGGGGTAAGGCCGACAAAATCCAGCTGTTGGGCATCGTTTTCTATTGATGCAATCATGGTCTCTTGCTGATCACGAAATCTCGCGACCACTTGTTGCTGCACTTCAAACGCTGGCGCCATGGTCGTGGCTTGCAGGCAATAGCGGCCACCGCCAGGCAGGCTGGTGCAGTTGGGCGAGGTGGATGCGCATGCGGTGAGGCAAGCCATCAATATGAGCAGTAATAGGCTAGGCATGTTGGTATTCATGGGCTGGCCGGTTTTTCAAGCTGTTGATCAAAGCTCAAGAGCATAGGGGCTAATAGGGCTGATATGGCGATGCCTAGCAGCAATGTCAGGCCAAAGCTTGATAATGCTGGCATTTGGCTGAATGCCAGCATACCGAAGGAAAGCAGGGTGGTGCCAGCGGAAAGCAGTACGCCTGCCAGTGTCGCGGCGCGATGAACACCGCCTTCACGCAGGAAAATGGCGTAATTCACGCCGATGCCCAGCATCAGCATCAGGCTCATCATATTGAATAAGGTGAGCGGGATGCCCAGGTAGCCAAATAGGCTCATCGTCACCACCATCGCCAGCAAGGTCGGCAGCAGGATCACCAGGGCGGGTCGCCAGCGATAACGTAATGCCAAGACGCCGAAGATCAGGGTGATCGCAATGGCTAGCCAGCCAATGCTCCATTGGCGATACTGATGGAAGAGTGCGCTTACGCTGCCGGCTTTGTCGACAAAAGTGACGCCTGGCAATCCCTGGGCCGCCTGGGCCAATACGCTGGTGTCTTCTATGCCTTGAGGCAACACGATACTGGCAAGGCCATGTTCGGTATTGCCCAGCCAGAGAAATTGATAGGGCTTAGCCAAAGGTTGATCTAGCCAGTGCTCCACAGTTAGCCAGTGATGATTGGCGTTTTGAAAGGCTTGGATTTGTGCGAGGGCAATTTCATCACGCAGGCCTGCTTCTGATAACAGCGCCTCAAAGCTTGGCTCATCCTGCATGATGGGCTGCCAAAGCGCCAGGTTTTCCTCCTGGCGCTGCTGAGAGGGCACAAAGCTACTGATAGCCTGGAAATGGCCTAGTGCTCCGCCCTGTACTAACACGGATAAGCGAGCGACCAAGGATTCCTCATGTTGCAGCAAGGTCTCTGTATCACGGCCTTCAACCAGGAAGAACTGGCTACTATTGTCAAAGCCAATGATGTGGCGAATGGCTTTTTCCTGCGCTACCAGATCAGCTGGCCTGGAAATCAGGATATGCACATCGTCATTGGCCTGCAGTTGCATCCATCCCGGTATGGCCAGCAACAGGATCAGCAGGCTGGCAAACAGGCAATGGCTAGGTCGTATCTGGTGTTGCCACTTCAGCAGGATATGCTGTGGCAGGGTAATGGCGCGGTTGACGTCACGTTGACTAGGCTGGCGCAGGAAGGCCGGTAGCAGCAGGAACACCGACAAGCAGGCTGCGCAGAGGCCGACCAGCGCGAACAGCGCAATTTGCGATAAGGCCGGGAAGGGGGCTAGTGCTAGCGCAGCATAGCCCATCAGACTGGTGACCAGGGCGATGATGAGCCCGGCGCGGATACGGCGTAAGCCCTGCATTGGCTCCCAGGTTTTCCCCGCACCGAGGTGAGCGGCGAAATACTGGATGGCATAATCAATGGCTTCTCCAATCAGGCTGGCACCAAATACCAGTGTGATCAGGTGTATATCGCCATACACAGCCAAGGTGATGGCCAAAGCGGCGCTGATGCCGAAACCGACAGATAGCAGGCCGAGCAGTAGCGGGCGGATTGAGCGAAACACCAGGAACATCAGGGCCAGCATGCCAAGTAGCGACACTATGCTGATGCGGTGCACTTCCGCTTCGGCATTTGCATGGGCTGCACCAGCGTAGAAGATCGTGCCTGTGCGCAGCAGTGTGGAATCCGGGGACTGTGCCAGCAAGTGCGTTTCAGCCTGGGAAACTGCAGCCATCACGCTGCGCTGCAATTCAGCACTGTAGGCAGAGCCAGTCAACTCTGCACTGACAAACACCCAGGTTTTGCCATCGATTTCACGGGTGAGCATGCCATTTTCAGGTTCTAGCTGCAGGCTTTTCAACGGCAGGCTGGCGATCCAGCGATCCATGAATCCCATGGGATCTTGCGCGATAGGCAGGCTGATGCCGAAGCGAAACGGGGCATACAGCTTATTTTGCAACTTGTCTTCCAGCAGGGGATAAGGGTGATCCGCGACTTGTTGCAACTGTTGGCGGTCTTCAGGGCTAAGCAACTGAAAGCGGTATGGCAGGAAGGTATTGGTCAGTGCTGCTGGGTCTAGTGGTGGAATATCTGCCAGCACATGACGGAATTGCCCGCTATTGCGCAAACTATCGGCAAATGCACGGGTCGCGGGGAATACTTGTTCGGAGTCAGGGTGGCCGATGAGGAATACTGCACGGTTGCCTGCTGCCTCGGCTAACTTGTTGACTGCTGTTTCCGCGACCGGATTACGTTCCGTTGTGGGCAGCAGGGCCAGCAGGTTGGTCTCAACCGGAAGCCGCCCCTGCATTTGCAAGGCGCAGCCCAATACGGCGGCAATGGCGAGTATCAGCCATACAATCGCGCGCCGCGTCAGGGCATCAAGCCGGGGAATGATCTTTGAATCAGCCATGGGATATTGACTGTACCAATGCGCTAGCGAATGACATCAAGAGCATCATTTTGTCTTGATGCTTTCCAGTAGTCGCAGGTCTTCGGCTGACGGGAGGCTGGTGGCCTGTGTATCGCTGAACTTGAGCAAGGTCTGGTCACCACTGGCTTCGTCGATATGAATGGTCTGAACGAATTGCCCACCGGTGAGCTGTAAGGCCGTGAGGAATTGACGCACTTGTGCTTGCTTCGGTTGCAGGGTGATATCCCATGCAGTCGGTTGGCCACTGGCCTTCACCTCAAATTGTGTTTGTAGCGTGGCGGTATCCGCACCGAGCATGGCGCGGAAGATACGCCCGACCTGTGCCAATCCTGGGATGTCTTTGATGCCGCGCTGCTTGCGGCTACCATCGGCGGCAATTTCCACGATCTGCTGCTCACCGAGAAGATAAGTGATGCGGTAGGGTTTTTCGATTTGCCACAGTACGCCATGGGCCCGAGAGTAAACTAGCCGACCTTCCGTGATCAATGGGCGTTTCAGGGCCGCCATTTGTTTATGCTGGGTGAATCTGGCTTGCACGACTTCATGCTGCGCGGTTTGTGAGGCAATCTGTGTGAGCAGGGCATCCTCAGCTGCCCAGGCATGCAATGGGCTAAACAGCGTAGCAAGCAATATAAAACGGCAAAGCATCAGGGGCATTATCGACATAGGGCTTGGATATTCTCGATCAAAACAGCGGGGGAAACGAATTGCAGCTCCATGCTAGAGGCTTCAATAGCCAGTTGGGTGGTGTAGCCTTTGGTCAGGCGTTCTCCCGACGCTGCATCGTGAATCGCGTATGCGATCTTGAGGCGGTTTTCATATTCCAGCAACGTTGCGGTCACCTGTAGTGTCTGGCCGTAAATCGCAGGCTTGATATATTTCAGGTGGCATTCCACAACTGGCCACAGGTAGCCTGAGGCCTGCATTTGCGGATAGTCGTAATTGAATTGCCGCAACAAGGCGCAGCGGGCAACCTCGAAATATTTCACGTAATGCCCGTGCCATGCCACGTTCATGGCATCAACATCGTGGAAAGGCACTTCCACTGTGATGGTGGCGCTGATCTCACTCATGCGAATACAACTCCCAGTGCTCGTTGCGGATGAGTTCACAGAAGTGGCGCAGTTCGGCTTCCAGCGGCCTGTCTTCATCCAGGAAGGCACTGTGCGACTGGCATTGCTTGATGAATGCAGCGACCTCTGCTGTTAGCGGGGTGGCTTGTTGCTGCTGGCGCAAGGCAATGCCTTGGCAGGTCGCCATGATCAATGCGGAGGCGACTTGCTCGGTCAGGGTTAGTACGCGTAGGCAATCGCGGGCTGCGATAGTTCCCATGCTTACCTTGTCCTGGTTATGGCACTCGGTCGAACGCGAGAATACGCTGGCTGGCATGGTGAGCTTGAGTGCCTCGGCCGTCCAGGCAGAAGCACCTATTTGCACGGCCTTGAAGCCATGATTAATGGCGGCTCTCTCGCCTTGGCTGCCGGAGAGGTTTTGCGACAGGCCGTGGTTGTAGCGGCTGTCTACCAATAGTGCCAATTGCCTGTCCATCAGGTCAGCCAAGTTGGCTACCGCATTTTTGAGGCTATCCATGGCAAAGGCGATATGCCCGCCGTAGAAGTGGCCGCCATGCAAAAGCTCTCCAGTGTCTGGGTCTATCAAGGGGTTGTCATTGGCGCTATTGAGCTCGTTTTCAATATCGCGTTGCATCCAGCCCAGGGCATCACGCGTAATGCCGATCACATGCGGCGCACAGCGAATCGAATAGCGGTCTTGCAGGCGAATGACGGCATTGCTTTCATCGGAGAGGTCAGCAAAAATCCAGGCGGCTGCTTGGTTCTGCCCGGCATGTGGTTTTGCGGCAAACAGGCGTGGGTTGAAATGGCCGCGATTGCCGAGTAACGCCACGGAGGCCATGGCGGTCAGGCGGCAGCATAGGCGGCTGAGATATTCTGCACGTTGCCAAGCAAGGCAGGCCAGAGCAGTCATCACCGCCGTGCCGTTCATGATCGCCAGCCCTTCCTTGGGCGCGAGCTTGATCGGGCTCAGTTGCAATGATTGCAGTACATCAGCCGCTGGCTGTAATCGGCCCCGGTAGCGCACTTCACGTTCGCCTACCAGGGCTGCGGCAACATAGGATAATGGCGTGAGATCGCCACTGGCGCCGACGGAGCCTTCTTCGGGAATCTGCGGCAGGATGCGGTGATTGATGAGGTGCGTGAGTTGTTCCAGCAGAGGCCAGCGCACCGCAGAGTAACCGCGCGCTAGTGAGTTGAGGCGGCAAACCAGCACGGCAAGCGTGGCTTCGTCATCAAGATAAGCTCCTAATCCGCAACCGTGGTAGCGCGTCAGGTGCAATGGCAGTTCCGCCACTAACTCGGGCGGTATATTGACGGTGCATGAATCGCCATAGCCAGTGTTAACGCCATATACACTGCCGTTGTTCTCAAGCAGTCCGGCAAGCAGATTCGCACCTTGCTCAATGCGCTGCCTGAATGCTGGCTCGGTGGATAGTGTTACGGCATGGCCGCCACGGGCTATCTGCAATACTTCTTGTATCGTCAATTGGCGCTGGCCAATGGTAACGCTGGCCGATGTTGCGGATAAATTTACTGGCTTATTCATAGGCTGGATGTCGTCTTGGTATTGGGTGAGGCAGCGTGTTGTGCCTGATTGCTAGCCCAGAAATCATAGAAATTAAACCATTCCAGCGGGGCAAGCCCACAATAATATTCCAGCCGTTGCGCGTAGCGCTGGATATATTGGCGCAAGGCTCCTTGCCTGTCTTGCCTGGGCAAGGTGATACGTTCAGCGAATGGTTCAAAATGGATATGGTAACGCTTGTCTTGCTTTAAGCAGAAAAACAGGTAAACCGGACATTCGAGCAAGCTGGCGAGCAGCCAGGGGCCTTGGGCGAATGGGGCCTGGCTACCGAGAAAGGACGCTGTGCTGATGCGACCGTTTTCTGCAGGAGGTGTCCTATCGCCGACAATGACCAGCAATTCGCCTTGATCTATCTTGTTCTTGAGCATGATGGCGGTATCTGCGCCAAAGCTAGTCACTTGTAACAGGTTGACCTGGAAGCGCGGATTGCTGCTGGCGAGTTGTCGATTGAATTTCTCCGCATGATCTGTGTAAACCACGGCGTTGATGGTGGTTTTATGTTGTAGCGATGCCAACGCACGCATCATTTCCAGGTTGCCCAGGTGCGCTCCGACCAACATGGCACCCTTGCCGGAGGCAAGCAATGCTTCCATTTCATCTTTGGCGGCAAACTCGGCATTGATGCTTTCTCCCATCCATGCACCTAGCTTATCAAGGCTGGCACGGGCAAACGCCAGCATGTGGCGATAGCTGGAGGTCCAGCGAGGGAGCGATGCCTGGGCTTGTGTGCCGTGGAATTGTTGCCAGCGTGCAAGGTAATCTGTTGACGCCTGCCGTGCCTGGCGATTGACCAGGAAAAAATAGGCGACGACAGGATAAAGCAGCCATGTGGCAACGGGTTTACCTAGCAGGCTATAGCTACGGGCGATGATGCTCATGCCAAGTGTGGAGCCGCGCTCTGGCGTTTTCGACCAATGCTGTACGGTGCTGGCTGCGGGAAAAAGCTTGCGCCGTAGCAGTGTAGGCAAACGCCATAGCATGCCAAAGAACAGCTTGCTGTGGGTTTTGCTGATGTTGAGGTTATCTGCCAGCATGCGGAAGTGCGAAATACCATCTTCTGGATAAATGACCCGGGTGCGGATGTTGTGGAACGGCAAGCCTTGCCAGGCTAGGTGCACAACAATGGCAATATCGAAATCCATGCGGCGGGGGATGTTGACCCGCTGTATCAGCGCACAAGTCGCAGCAAGTGGATAGAGGCGGAAGCCGCACATCGAATCTGCGATGGAGAACGATAATGTCTCCACCCAGACCCAGAAATGGGTGATATACCTGCCATACAACCGACCCTTGGGCACGGAATCATCATAGATTGGCTGCCCGCAGATGACTGCGTCTGCTTGCTGACTACCGGCTGCGAGAAAGCGGGGAACATCGGCGATGTCATGCTGACCATCTGCGTCAATCTGCAAGGCATGGCTGAAACCAGCGGCATAGGCTTGCTGCATGCCATGCATGACAGCTGCGCCTTTCCCACCATTGACCGGTAACCTGTGCAACTGTACCAATGCCTGTGATTCCGCGAGGGTGGCGAGGATATGCTGCGTAGTTGTGTCGCTGCCATCATCAACAATGAAGATAGGCAAGCCATAAGCCGTGAGCTTGCTGACCACCTGGCCTATGGTGGCGTGGTGGTTGTAGATCGGGATCAGGATGCAGGGCTTGAAGTTCATGACGCGACTGCCAGGACCACGACGCCAGAGGAAAAGGTCTTTTCATCCTGCTTGTAGGCAAACTCAAGGCGACCATTTTCGGCATGCCATTGCAAGTGCAGGTCCAGCTTTTGCCCAGGCTGGACAATTGCCTGGAACTTGATGTTGTCCATGCGGCAGAAGTCACCCTTTGCTTGTAAGGTTTTCCGCCCAAAATGGATGGCCCAATCCAGTTGCACGACGCCAGGCAGCAGGGGGTAATCGGGAAAATGGTTGGGAAAATAATGTAATTCCGGCTGTACCAACAGCGACAAGGTCACTGCATGCGCACCTTGATGCTGGATAGCCGTGATCTCAGGCAAGCGATTCATGTGCAGCTTGCTCCTCGAACAGGTGATAAATGGTATCCAGACTCAGCTTGCCGCGTTCATTCATAGGCAATGTATGCACAAAGCGCCAATATTTTGGCAATAGCACCAGATCGTAATGTTGTGCCAGGAACTGGCGTAGTTGCCTGACCCACTCAGGTTTGCTCACGCCCTGCCATTCATCCTGTTTGCTTGGGTTGAGCACCACGACAGCACCGATGGCTTGACGTTGGCGTTGCACGACGAGTGCAACGGATTGGCTTACCCAGGGATGGCTATCTAGCGTTTGCTCCATTGCAGCTAGCGATAGGCGTTTTTCTTCCAGCTTGACGATGCGATCCAAGCGGCCTTGCAGGGTAAAACGCTGGTCTGGGGCGATAGTGATGGCATCCTCCAGGCGAATTGGCGTTTCGTTGGCGAGGATGGGCGATTGTAGCAGTAGCGCGCTATCATCGTCCTGCGATACCTGCATGCCGGGAAAAGCCGTCCAGGCAGCATCTCTAGCCTGTTGCCGCCAGGCAATGCCACCAGTTTCCGTGCTGCCAAATATTTCCATCGGTGCTTGCCCATATTCCTGGGTGTAGCGTTGGGCTATGTCATGGCCTAAAGGGCCGCCAGAGGAAAAAATCATCTTCACCTGCGACGATAACGCGGCTAGTGGCAGCAGCGCTGGCAGCCTTGAGAGTTGGGCCGGGCTGGAGACCAAGATGCAATCGCCTAGTAGTATGCTACGTTGCAGGAGGTGATCGGGCAGGGTGGCGGTAGCGCAATCGAAAATACGACCTCTGGCCAGAGGCCACAACAAGCGAAATAACAGGCCATAGATATGGTGGTGAGGCACACTGGCCACCACGCTGGCAGCGCCTATTTGCGCTCCCCATAATTGCTCCAGAATAGCAATCTCGCGCTCAAAGTGTGCCAGCGTCTTGCTGATGATCTTAGGGTTACCGGTAGTGCCTGAGGTGTACAGGTGTAGATGGCATTGCTCGCTGTCCAGCGGTGGGAGTGTTGGCGTGTCGTTAACAGGCAAGATGCTGCTGGCATTGTTCATGGATGCACGCTGCATCGAGTGGATGGTGCCAGCCTGAAAATTGGGCGGGATGACGACTTCCTTGCCCGCGTGCCACAAGGCAAATAGACGTACCAAGAATGGAAGTGGAGAGGGCTCCGCAAGTAGCCAGCGTTTCTCAGGCTGGGCACGATATGCTACTGACAATGCGGCGATATGTTCACGCAAGGTGTCATATGCAATGTATTGTTCGCCATCGTGGCAAATGCGTTGCGGCGATGGGTGGGTTGTGCTGAATATCTGGCTGAGCAGGAGAGTGGTCATCAGCGCTCCTTGTTCAGGATGTGGTGGCGCCATAACCATTCCCCAGCTAGTAGCAGGCCCATGAAGATGTAAGAAATCACACCGTTGTACAGCACCCAGAAAGCGCGACTGCCGTATAGCGCACTATAGAGGGCAATGCTGCCATTCAGAGCAAAGAATCCGCACCATAGCCAGGTAACCTTGCGCGTATAGGCAATGGCAGCCGTCGGCAGCTGAGGGTCTTGCACGCGCGCGATCATTTCTATCATGCTAGGCGGGCATTTCAGCGTGACGGCAAACAGGATCAGCATGCCTATGCTAATCAGGGCAGGATAGCTGCGTAGCAGTTCTTCGTCGTTGCTAATGCTGGTGGCAATGATCCAGGTCAGTAGCGCCAATGCGAGTAGCTTTTGTAGTCGTGAACATTGCTTTAACAACTTCGGTAGCTTGTTGCGCCATCTCAGCAGCAGCGCGATGCCTAATATCATGGCGAGGTATCGTGGTTCGATAAATTGCAGTCCAAGAAACATCAGGACTGGATAGCCAACCCAGAGCCAGGCGATGCCTGGTTTGATGGATACCGGACTATTTGCCATTCATCAGGCGGCGAGCAGGGTATGCACCGTGGCGACAACATCACCTACCGTACGTACGGATTTGAAGTCCTCGGGCTTGATGCGCTTGCCTGTCATGGTTTGCAGCTTAATGGCCAGGTCAACCGCATCAATACTATCCAGGTCCAGATCCTGGAATAGGTGAGTATCCATGGTGATACTGTCTGTATCGACTTCAAACGTGTCTTTGAAAATGGTTTTCAGTTGTTCAAGAATTTCTGCATCGGTCATTTGATGTTCCGTATTTATTATTGTGCATATTGCCTGGGGTGTTGCATTTCCCTAACCTAGGCAATTGCGGGGCGAATTAATTACTTTGCTGCGCGACAAATTTAGCCAAACTGCTGACAGATTGGAAGTGCTCGCGGTTATTGGCATTGTTCGCCTCAATCGAGAGATTATATTGCTTGCGCAAGGCAACACCCAGTTCCAGTGCATCTATCGAATCCAGTCCTAGCCCGCTGGCCTCGAACAATGGGGCATCGTCTTCAATATCGTTGACCGTGATATCTTCCAGATCAAGCGATTTGATGATGAGTGCCTTGATCTCCTGACGTAGTGCTTCCATGTGTGCTGAGTGCCTCGGTAAAGTATTGTTCCAATCGGTTTGTCACCTGGCGTGCCGCCAGGCTGGGAGGATCGCCAGGGTTAGCCCACTGGTCTATTCTTATCGGGTCAATAACTCGGATCTGTAGAAAAACCTTCCTGGGCGGAATTTTATACCACTTTTCCCCTTTGGTTAATGTAGGGGGGCTGCAACTGATCAGCACAGGCGTGACAGGGAGTTTACCGTGCATGGCAATGTAGGCTGCACCACGTTTGAACTTTAATGGCTTGCCAGGGACGCTGCGGGTGCCCTCGGGAAAGATGATCAAGGGTGTGCCCTGCGCAATATCATCTGCGCATTGTGCTACCAGTGCTTCGGGATCATCGTTGCTGATGTAGTTGGCTGCCTTGACCACCCCACCGATAAAAAAGTGCTGCCACAAGGCTTGTTTGACAACGCAATTGGCATTGGGCATCAACGCAATCAAGGCAACGACGTCAATCAGTGTCGGATGGTTGGTGAGCACCAGGCAACTAGGGGTGGCAGCCAGCTTTTCTTGATTGATCATGTCGATTTTCAGCAACCCCAGAGCTTGCATGAGCCATAGAAATAAGCGAAAGGCTAGGCTGATGATACGCCGTGCTTTTCTGGGACGTGATTTCGCAGGGAGCAAAAACAGCAAAGGAAACACCAGCAGGCTGAGTAGCAGCGCCCCTAGGCTGAAGCTCATGAAGCAGAAGCCCGTGGCGATCAAGCGCCAAATATAACTAAGCTTGTTTTTCATCGAGTTGCCATTCCCAACGTCTGCATTCTCCTTGCCAACTGGCGCTGCCATGCCGTAGGCAATCTATCATCGCCATGGATTGTGCCTGTTGGCTCTCTGGTTCAGTGCGGGGCGTGATCCGGCAGGCCAGTGCGTGTGTCGTCAGCACGTTGAACAGCATGGCTACTGCATGCGCCGGCATATCTGCATCGCTGGTTTGGTAGATGGCAGGCGGTGGTTCATCGGCATAGATAAACAAGATGGGTGTCGCGGGCTGGTTGAGCATCTGCATGTGGGCTTCCAATAGCCCGAAGCCCAGGCTGGATGCACTGGCTGCAATGGCGGTATTCGGTGCATGATTGCTGGTGGCAATGGAATAGGCGCCTACTGTGGCATTCAGCACCGACATGCTGAAACTGGTCGGCGAAGGAGGTTCTCCTTCTAGCATTTGAAGCAATTGTGTCGTGGTGCGGCTGATGTCTCCATTGCGTGAGGCAAAAATGATGCGACAGCCGGGATATGCACTGGCACATCGGTGTGCAATCGACAACACTTGTTTTGCCAGTGGGCTCAGCTTGCGTCGTAAGCTTGATTCGATGAATTGCAGTTCCAGTGCGGGTGGCTCATCCATGCCCTCATGCCAGTATGCCCAGGAGGCGAGCGGCATTGACCACTGGATGGTCTTGTTCTCAGAGGGTGTCACAGCAGGTTTGTCCCAGGCATTGAATAGTGAGCATTGAAAAACCTCGGGATTATACCGTTTTCATCGGATTACCCATTCTTCCAGGCAACGGCAAAAATTGCTTGTTGTTCCCTGTCATGGATGGTGTCGTTCACGATGTTCCAGTTTTCTGTACTGCCCAGTGAGATTGGCAACTGGATGAGTTGCCCTGCAGGAGAGACAGCGATCTCGGATAGTGTAATTGCAATACCTACACCTATTGCCTTCACTATTGCCTCTTTGCGGCACCAGATAGTGAGGCCACGCCGATCACGCTCCGTATCTTGTGCTGCCATCAACCATGTTGTTTCCTTAGGGTGAAACACTTCCGCTGCAAAAGCCTCCCAATCCCTATGCCTGATGGCTTCAATATCCACCCCCAGTAAGCTGATCCCTTCAGTGTCTAGACTCAGGCTACTGGCCGCCCAACCATGGGAGTGCGCTAGGCTGATTGCCGGAGATGGTTGGGAAGTAAGATAGGGTTTGCCTAGAGATGTTTTACTGAGTGGTAGAGATTCCAGCGTGTAATCCTGATCAAGAGTCTCTGCTAGCTGCGAGATCAGCAATTGACGCACTTGCTGTGATTGATGACGGCGTTGTTCCTGGCGTTGTGGAAAAGGTAGTTGGAATGCAATCCTTAAGTCTATGCTGGATGATGCCTGACTTTGTGTGGCTACATTCCCAATAGAATCAATGGATAGTCGGTGAAGCAAAGGGTGATCCTAAGGCGGAAGGGTGAATCATATGGGCAGAAGCAGCGACAAAAATTAGACTAGGTAGTATATTAACGAAAAAGCAGGTACGGGATGTATATCCCGAGATCAAATCGTGGCAGTTCTGCACAATCGTCAATAACTCTTGGAGGAGTGTAGTAATGAGTCTTGATAGTTTGAAGGGTCTGGGTATTAAGGTCCCGTACAAAAATAAGTATGACAACTACATTGGCGGCAAGTGGGTTGCGCCTGTAGACGGTCAATATTTCGATAATATCAGCCCGGTGACTGGCAAGGTATTTTGCCAGGTAGCACGTTCTAACGAAAAGGACGTTAATTTGGCACTGGATGCCGCGCATGCGGCCAAGGATGCTTGGGGCAAGAAGTCGGGTACTGAGCGCGCCAATATTCTGCTGAAGATCGCCGATGTGATGGAAGCTAATCTGGAGACCATTGCGATTGCCGAAACCATTGATAACGGCAAACCCCTGCGTGAAACCATGGCTGCCGATATTCCACTGGCTATCGACCATTTCCGCTATTTTGCTAGCTGTATCCGTACGCAGGAGGGTGGTATTAGCGAGATTGATCACGAGACAGTGGCCTATCATTTCCATGAGCCGCTAGGTGTGGTCGGTCAGATCATCCCCTGGAATTTCCCTATCCTGATGGCTGCCTGGAAGCTTGCACCTGCACTGGCTGCGGGTAATTGTATCGTCATGAAGCCTGCCGAGCAGACACCGGTTTCCATCCTAATCGTGATGGAACTGATTGGTCATTTGTTGCCTGATGGTGTACTTAACATCGTCAATGGTCATGGTGTAGAGGCTGGCAAGGCGCTGGCAACTAGCCCACGTATCGCCAAGATCGCGTTTACTGGCTCGACTTCTGTAGGCCGTCTCATCATGCAGTATGCCAGCCAGAACTTGATCCCCGTGACGCTTGAACTGGGTGGCAAGTCTCCCAATATCTTCTTTGAAGATGTCATGGACAAGGATGATGCCTATTTCGACAAGGCGCTTGAAGGCTTCACGTTGTTCGCCCTTAATCAGGGTGAAATCTGTACTTGCCCAAGCCGTGCGCTGATTCAGGAATCTATCTATGAGCAGTTCATTGAGCGTGCGCTCAAGCGAGTGAAGGCAATCAAGCAGGGGAGCCCATTGGATAAGTCCACCATGATTGGTGCACAGGCTTCGAGCGAGCAGGTTGAGATCATCATGTCTTATATCAAGCTGGGCCTGGAGGAGGGCGCCGAGTTGCTGACTGGTGGCAAGTCCACCAAGCTGGCTGGCGACCTGAGCGAAGGCTATTACATTGAGCCTACTGTGTTCAAGGGCCACAACAAGATGCGTATCTTCCAGGAAGAAATCTTTGGCCCTGTGCTTTCCGTCACTACATTCAAGGATGAGAAGGAAGCCTTGGAAATTGCCAATGACACCATGTATGGCCTGGGTGCTGGCTTATGGACACGTGATGGTAGCCGTGCATTCCGTGTTGGGCGTGCTATTCAGGCTGGTCGTGTCTGGACCAATTGTTACCACCTCTATCCTGCGCATGCTGCATTCGGTGGTTACAAGCAGTCCGGTATTGGTCGCGAAAACCATCGCATGATGCTGGATCATTACCAGCAGACCAAGAACCTGCTAGTGAGCTACAGCCCGAATGCGCTGGGTTTCTTCTAGTAGAGTAGGCGCTTGAATCGACGCCCGGATTGAAGCAATCAATCCGGGCGTTGTTGTTTCTGCTTGCTTGATAAATTGTTGGTAGGAAGGAGATGGCATGGCGACAAGTCGGATAGTGGCAACGCCTGCGGCGGCGGCATTGATTGATGAGCTACAGGCCAGGCATGGCAAGCTGATGTTTCATCAATCTGGTGGCTGTTGTGAGGGCAGTGCTCCCATGTGCTTGCAAGAGGGGGAATTCTTGCTGGGCAGTTCTGATGTCAAGGTGGGCATGGTGCATGGGGTGCCGTTTTACATGAACAAGACCCAGTTTGAATATTGGCAACACACTCACCTGACGCTGGATGCGATCACTGGACACGGCGGCATGTTTTCGCTGGAGCAGGCGACGGGCAGGCATTTCCTTATCCGTTCGCGCTTATTCACGGATGCAGAATTACAGGATCTGGAGCCTGTTGAGAACTGTGGATGATCGACAGGCAGATCAGTTAATATGCCTGCCCATCTTTATTACCGTATGCCATGAATGATCCTCTGCTGCTGTGGGGTTTCCTGCAAACATCGTTGCTTGAAATAGCGTCTTTCGCGTTAGCGATCACCATGGTGCTGCTGAATATCCGGCAGTCGTCATGGGCATGGCTATTTGCAATCGCTTCTGCCGGGTTATATGCCGTTGTTTTCTACGATGCCCGCATCTATGGCGATATGCTGTTGCAGTTCGTCTTCATTGCCGTGTCGCTATGGGGCGCTTACCAATGGCTGTTCGGCGGGCGCGATCATCAAGGTGTGACTGTGACACGCTTGTCTCGTCACGGTTGGCTGCTGGTGGCTGGTAGTTGGGTGGTTGTTTATGCCAGCGTTGCATTGTTCTTGCATCACTTCACGGATAGTGATGTCGTGCATATCGACGCTTTCCTGACAGCCGGAAGTTTGGTAGCGCAATGCCTGCTTACGCGCAAAATACTGGAAAACTGGCATATGTGGATATTGATAGATGGCCTGTACATTGCGCTCTACGCATACAAGCAGCTCTATTTGACAGCCTTGCTCTATGGCCTGTTCGTTGTGCTGGCCGTATTGGGCTTGCGGGCCTGGAAAAAGTCATGGTCATCGACTGTCGTTCTGCCATGAAAAATATGGTGCCGCGCATTGCTATTCTTGGGGCAGAATCCACTGGGAAATCTACCCTTGCCGAGGCACTGGCAGCGCATTACCGTACGGCCTGGGTGCCAGAATACCTGCGCGAGTTCGTCGAGACTTTCCAACGTACGCCACGTGCCGACGAGCAGTTTATGATTGCCACGACACAACGCCAGCGCGAGAAAGAGGCTGAGCGACATTCCAACCGCCTACTGTTCTGTGACACTACGCCGCTGATGACGATGGTGTATAGCGAACATTATTTTGGGCAGGCTGACACGGCGCTTGCGAGGCTGGCAGCGGCATATGACTATGCTGCGACCATTGTCACTGCGCCGACCATGCCATGGGTAGCTGATGGCATGCAGCGCGAATCCGACGAGGTGCGCCAGCAGGTGCATGCTCGGCTGATCCGCAAGCTGGAGGCCAGTGGCGTGACCTATCGGCTCGTCGATGGCAGTACCCAACAGCGCGTGATGCAAGTGGTGGACTATCTGGCCTTGCACCTATGCACCGATGCCATGCGTTAACCTTATACCCTGTGAATCAGAAATCAATTTGCGCCGACACGCGGAATACGCGCGGTGCGCCTGGAATCATGTAGCCGCCGAAAGCACTGGATGCATCGCCCCAGTAGAACTTGTTGAACACATTGTCCACCCCCGCCCTAAAGGTAGTGGCTGTATTGCCAAGCTTGGCTGTATAGCGAGCCCCAAGGTTCAGCACATGATAGCCTTCGACCTTTTTGTTTAACGCAGCAATGTCGTTGCTGGGTGCGAAGTTTTTGCTGCTGGAGTAGAGCCAGGTTGCATTCAGCTTGAGCGCAGGCAAGCCAGGCCATGCGTATTCACTATATACCGCTGATTTGAATCTCGGCACATTGCCCACTTGCTTGCCTTCAATGCGTGCATCGTCTGTGCCTTCTGCTTTGGCCTGCAAGGCGGTGAAGCTGCCGCCCAGCATCCAGTCACGGGTCATGCGGCTTTGCGCGGCCAGTTCCAGGCCTCGGTTGATTTGCTTGCCTGCAACCACATAGGTAGGCGTAGCGTCCACATATTCATTATTACGCTTGATCTGGAAGATAGCTGCCGACAGGTTGATATCCTTGGTTGGCTCGGCTTTCACGCCAAGCTCCATTTGTCTGGACTTGCTGGGGTCCATGATGATCTCGGCATTCGTGGTGCCGGTAGGTGCCTCACCCCCAGGCTCCAGACCTTCTGCATAAGAGCCATAGAGTGCCACCGTGGGCTGGAGGCTGTAGACCAGCGCAACATTTGGCAAGATAAAGTTGTCATCGGTACTGCGTGTGGTGACCCCTGATGAATTGAACTGATCGCGCTTGAGTGCTACATAACGTACACCCGCGTGCAGCTTGAGCTGATCATTCAGTGCCATGACATCTTGTACAAAAATCGCGCGCTCTTCATCTTTACGGCGCAAGTGAACGGGATTGACGGCTGCTGTTGAGTAATTGTCGTAATAGACAGGATTGTAGATATTGCTATCGCCAACATACTGGAACGCGTAGTCGGCAAAGTGATCGCGACGACGCAGCGCGGAAAGGCCAACGGTGAGATCGTGCTTTATCGTGCCTGTGATGGCATCGCCTTGTAGCAGTGCCTGGGTGGTGGTGATGGAGCGCTTGTCATTTTTACGACGCAGGTCATAGAGGGCATACTGTCCACTACTGCCATATCCAACCGTTGCATTGGTTGGACAATAGGCTGGAGCATTGGCTAAATCATTAAAATTCCAGCAACCCGAAGGTAAAGCCACGGCATCATCGCGATGTAGCACTGATTGGTTGGCCTGCAAGGTGGTACGCCAGTGGTCGTTCAGCGTGTAGTTGAACTTCACGCCGATATTGTGGCTGTCATCGACGACAGGGCTGCTCCAGGATTGATCATTGAGCATCTGCTTGGCACGAATGCCTGTCGGGATGCGCTGCTCCGGCCCAAGCAGCTGGAAGCCTGGCACGGTCAATTGCGATTTGTGCTGATAATCCAGATCAAGCTGCAAGAGCGCACGGGGACTAAGGTGGAAATCAAACGCACCTGAAATGAAGTTACGATGGCCTGTTGAGCCATCAATATAGGATTTGATGTCTTCCGCCGCGGCATTGATGCGATAACCGAAGATACCGTTTTCAGTGCGTCCGCCAATATCTACCGCGCTATATACCGTACCGCGCTCGCGCACCTCAAAGGTTGCTGTGTGCAGCGGCGTATCGGTGGGGCGCTTGGTCACATAGTTGAGCATGCCGCCTGCAGCAGCGATGCCTGATTGCAGGCCTGCCAGGCCTTTGAGTATTTCGATGCGCTCCTTGTTTTCCATCGGCACCATGGCTTGCGCCAGAATCACCAATCCGTCCTTGCGATAGTTGGCACCCTGATCCAATACGAATCCGCGAATCGCAAACCAATCTGCCAGGCCAACGGCATTGTAGGAGTTTTGCACACTAGCATCCCATTTCACTGCATCGGTGGCGGAGCGTACGCTGCGATCCTGCATCTGTTCCTGTGTTACTACCGTGATGGAGGCTGGGGTTTCCAGCAAGGATTGGTCGGAAAAGCTGCCAATGCTGGCGCGGCGTGCCTTAGCATCCGCCGATGCAGAGGAAACGACCAACTCCGGCAATGCGCTATCCTCGGTATCTGTCGATTGTGCCAAGGCAGCAGGCGAAAATGTGCAGGCGACTGCTAGCACGCTGAGTTTGTGGCGGAAAGGGAAAGCTGGCATTGTTGTTCACTCGCGTTACGGAAAGGCACGCGCAGGAATGAACAAAGAAGCTCCGGAATGGACCTTGAGTGGCTTTGCGCTTCCCTACGCTGGCATTATCCAGGTCAGGTTCAAGGGTTTTTCTCACCCGAAGATTGGCTCTTCAGGACCCCTAGCGTGGGCCGTATACTACCAAGAAATGTCAAGAAAACGCCAGCTTTGTGTAATGTACGCAAATACTGAGCGGGTTTTTGCTACGCTTGATCTGCTTGCGTTGTGCCAGTGCTGGGCCATAAGGAATGCAGATGTGAGAGTACATTCTGCTCACCAATCTGGCTGACTAAGCCCGCGCGGCGCAATTTTTCCATGATATTAGGCCTGGCCTCGGCGATCACCAGGTGGATCTGGTGTTGTTTGCAGGTATCCAGCAGGTTCCACAAAGCTTGCATGCCCGTGGCATCCATGATGGGTACGCGCGACATCCTGAGTACGATGGTGTCAGTGTCATCACGCAGGGTTTGCAGCCGGTGCTGTAAATGCTCTGCCGCGCCAAAGAACAACGGGCCCTCCAATCGGTATACCAATGTGCTGGGTGGCAGGCACCATGCGCGTTGCCCGTATTCCTGCTGGAGGTCAGCATCGCTTAATGGCGTGACACTCACCGTTTCCGCCATGCGTTTCATGAACAATAGCGTGGCAAGCATGACGCCGATATTCACGGCGATCACCAAATCGCTGAATACCGTGAGCAGGAAGGTGATCAGCAGCACGACGACATCGGCGCGGGGTGCGGTCTTGACCATATGCAAGAAACGATGTGCTTCACTCATGTTATAGGCCACGACGAACAAAATGGCCGCCAGTGCCGCGAGCGGTATATTGACTGCCAATGGTGCCAGCAATATCACGATCAATACCAATGTGAGCGCATGAACGATGCCAGAAAGCGGGCTGTTGCCGCCATTGCGAATATTCGTTGCGGTGCGTGCCAGTGCGCCGGTAGCGGCAAATCCACCGAATAATGGCGAGGCGATGTTGGCAATGCCTTGCCCAATCAGCTCCTGGTTGGACTGATGGCGTGTACCCGCCATATTGTCCGCCACCACCGCCGAGAGCAGGGACTCAATCGCACCCAGCAGAGCAATGGTAAAGGCAGGTCCGATCAACTCCAGCATGGTGGCAGCGTTGATGCCAGTTGGCAGGGCAAACTGTGGCAGGGCCTGCGGAATGCCGCCGAATGCGCTACCTATGGTGGCGACTTCCTTGAAACTGAATATGGGCTGAAGCACAGTGGCTGCGACGATGGCTACCAATGGGCCAGGGATTTTTTTCAGGTAGCGATTGGATAGCAGCAAAACCGCCAGTGTGAAGACGCCCATCAAGGTAGTGTGCAGTTCCAGGTGTGGCAGTGCCGTGATCAGGTGTAGTACTTTCTCGTGGAAATGGTGTGCCGCTTGTGGCGCAAGCCCGAAGAAGTCTTGCCATTGCCCAACAAAAATAATGACGGCAATCCCGCTGGTGAAGCCGATGATGACTGGCTCTGGAATATAGCGAATCACACTGCCCATGCGCGCTAGGCCCATGATGAGTAGCATCACGCCCGCCATCAGGGTGGCGATCTGTAAGCCTGCAATGCCGTATTTTGCAGTGATGCCGGAGAGGATGACGATGAAGGCCCCCGTCGGCCCGGTGATCTGCAAGCGGCTGCCGCCAAAGAGTGAGGCGAGTGTGCCTGCGACAATCGCCGTATATAGGCCTTGTTCCGGCTTGGCCCCGGAGGCAATGGCAAAAGCCATGGCGAGTGGCAAGGCCACCACCCCGACGATCAGCCCCGACATGATGTTGCGGGACCAATATTGGCGGGAGAGCAAGCCAGCACGCTTGGCTTCGAGAATCGCGATCATGATGTAAGGGCCGCTAGGCAAATGACAGGCATATCATAGCCTCTTTACCTAGCGCGGCAAGATGATGTGCGGTAGTTATAGAGATTCAATGAAATCGAGCAGGTGTTGGCGCTCTTGCCGCGACATCTGTTGCACCATGTTGCGCGACTCTTCTGCTTCGCCGCCATGCCACAAGATCGCTTCCAGAATAGTTCGCGCTCGGCCATCATGCAGGAACCCGGCATGTGGCTCCACTTGCTTGGCCAGGCCTATGCCCCATAGCGGCGGCGTACGCCATTCGCTGCCGCTGGCAGCAAAATCCGGGCGCTGGTCGGCAAGCGCTGGCCCCATGTCGTGTAGTAATAAATCGGTATAGGGCGCGATCGCTTGTTCACCAAGGGCTGTGAGGCGCGGGAAAGCCCCTGTCTTGATCTCTGGCTGGTGGCAGACTGCACATTGGGCTTGGCGGAACAGCAAGGCCCCGCGCTGTATGGAGGCTTGCTGTTGCTGGCGGGGCGCAGGGGCGGCAAGGGCGAGTTGGTAAAACTCCATTTGCTCCAGTTGTGCGGCAGATATTTCAGGAATGCCGGAAACGGGAGCTTGCTGACATGCAGTTTGCTCTTTGGCGCAATTGCCATGGGGGAACAGATGCGAGCTTAGCCCCATGTCGCCAGCCAAGGCGCTGGCGGTTTGCTCACGCAATGTGGCGACATTGGCTTTCCAGCCGAAACGGCCAATCACTGTTTTTTGCTGTTCTGCACTCCACACCCAATTGACCTTGCCTTTGATCTTGCCCGGCTTGGGCTGGGCCGCCAATGCTAGCAATGTGCTATCCGGGATGGCAGCGAGCAAGCCCATGCCATAAATTGCCGGGGCAATACGGGCTGAGGTTTGCAGGTTGTCCGGCATAGAACCGTAGGCCAGGTTGCTGAATGAAATACGTGGTGTTCGTACGCTGACGATTTCACCCCCATTTAGGAGGACATCGGTTTCTGCATAATGCAGATGCGCACGGCCTTCTGCATTGACACCAGGCGCGCCGAACTCCTGCAATTGATCGCCATACCACGGCAGGGGCAAAGGAGCACCGGTGATGGTTTTACCGGGAATGCTCAGGCGAACCAGCATGGAGCGCATGGATTCTTCTGGTGAATCTGGTGCAAAGCCACGGCCATTTTTGGCATGGCAAGCGATGCAGGCGTTGCGGTTATATAACGGCCCTAGCCCTGCGATTTCACGATCAAGCGCGGGAGAGATAATCCAGCTTTGCCGCACCAGGCCACGGCCTTGCTGGAATGTCTGCATATCTTCTGTGGCGAGTGGTTGTATCGCTTGCGAGTAGGCCTCACGAGTGGTGTTGTTGGTCACCACACTGGCTGTTTCTTGACTGCTGGTCAGGCTGGGAATAAAAGCACTGGCGATCAGTGATGCGACAAGAAAGCGATACCACATACGGTTTACAAGCCTGATGCAATGCGGGCGGCGGCTTGGTAGCGATCATGCATGATCTTCTGCCATTGTGCTGTTTCAGTGGTGCTCAATGCCTTGGTTGCTTTGGACTCGGCGGTAGCCTCATCCATGGGTAGCGATTGCAGTAGCTTCTTTGCTTGCAGCACTTGTGGTGCATTCTCGCCCAAGGTGTTACTTGCAGACTGGATGGCGGCGATGGCCTGCTGCAGGCTAGCCAGGTTTTCCGTAATGATGGCATCAAACAAGGCATTGGTGATCTCTTGGCGAGTCAGGCCGCGCTTGGTGTCATAGGTGAATGCCGGATTGTTTGCAAATGGGTTGAAGTATCCTGCGGGCTTGTCTGCATAGACAGAAGGCCGGACAGGCAGCTTGCGAATATCCGGGTGGAACAGTAGGCGTTGGCCTTGTTCTGAAAGCACAAAGCTGGTGAAGGCTTGTGCACCTTCCTGATTGGCTGCCTGCTTCATTACCGCGATGTGCGCCGGAGAATAACCTGTGACTTCAGGGTAAATAAATTGCAGAGGTGCACCATTGGCAATGGCCGATGCCGTGAAAAAGTCGATGGTCAAGCCTGCGAGCAGGCGGCCAGTGGCAATATCATCGGTGATAAACGTAGACCCCATGCCGACCAACTCTGCATTGGCGGCGATCTCCTGCAGCAGATTCCAGCCAGATTGCCAACCGTAGCCTTGCAGCAAAATATCAATGAGTGGCGGGGCGTAACCCACTTTGGATGGCACAGGCAGGGCAACCTTGCCACACCATGCCGGATGAGCGAGATCGTGCCAGTCATGCGGTACCGGCAACCTTGCTGCCGCTAAACCCTGTGGGTTGGTGACAATGCCATAGCCTGCTGTTTCCGTGGCGATATAGTTGCCTTCGCGTAATGAGAAACCGTTGATAGATGCTGGTAAACCATCGAGGTTTAACTTCAATGGCTGAAAAGCCTGCATCTTCTCCAGTTGAGAAAAATTACGCTGGGCAGGCGTCCAGTACACATCCACGGGGTGCGATGCATCTTTGAAATACGCCATGGCATCGCGAGATTGACGCCAAAGCACTTCCAGCCTGTATTGCGGATATTGTTTTTCGAACGCCGCCTCGAATTGCGAGACCACTTCTTGCGGATAGCTGGTCATGACGATGACCTTGGTCGTGTCAGCCCCTGATGCCTGGCTGGCAACCATCAACCAGGTAATAAGAATAAGGATTGGCCAGCTCAATGCTGCCTTGATAGTAAGAGAGCGGGCCATGGTGTTTCCTATCTAAATTGTGAATGGTTTAGAACTTGCGAGTGACGTTAACAAACATATTGCGGCCTTGGAGGAAAAACCCTTCCATGTAGGCGTAGTTTTTATCAAGTAGGTTATTTACACCTGCTTCACCATACCAATCTTGATTGAATTGATACATGCCTTTAAAGTTAATTAAAGCATAGCCACTAGTGCCGAACCATGGTGCGTTTAGATTGTTTCCATTTTTTCGTGAAAGGCGATTGCCGTCAGCTGCATCAATATTGGCGATTAGGGTCAGTGCGCTATTGACGGTCCATTTGCCATAAGCGAATAGCTTGTTATGAGGAACTCCAATTAATTTATATTGTTCGCTCTTGTTATCTCGATCCAGATAGGTGTAGTTAAGTCCTAGTTCTGTTTCTTCATTTGGCTTATAGGTTGCTCCTAATTCAATACCATTAGTAATGACTTTGCTGATGTTTTGAAATTGCACACAGTTTGTACCATCTGCACAGCCACTGACTCCAGTCGTGACTTCTTGAATCATGTCTTTAGTGTTGTAGTAGAACAATGCACCTTGTAACCGTAGCTCTTGTGTAATGTAACTCGCAGCACCAATTTCATAGTTGGTTGAGGATTCCGTGCCAAGATTGGGGTTCTGTACTGCACTGCCAAAACGAGTGGAGAAGCGGTCTTTTATTGTGGCAAAGCGGCTTTTTCGTGCAACGGTGGCATGGATTTCACTATCTTCTGTTGGGCGATAGAATAGACCTGCCTGTGGATTCCATGCTTGTGCTTGGCCTGGATCAAACTCACTTGGCCGTCCATTGCTTTCAATTCTCAAGGCTTCAATATTCTTGCGCTTATCGTAACTGACACCGGTCACTAGGGAGAGTTTGTCACTGAATGCATGGGTATCCTCAATACCAATCGAAGTCGTGCGATCTTCATAGCGATGCTTGCGACCATTAATGACATTTTCTCTATGGATATCTTGCTTTAGATGCCAAGATATTTTTAGCGTGTTGGCCTCACTTAGTTTTGTACCAAACTCCATGCTACTACCATAGGTATGGTCGTTATAAAAGCTTGGCGGACGGTTAGTTAGAAAAGTACTGTAGTTAGCATTCGTAAATTGTTCCAGAGAGTTTTTAAACTCATCATAGAAAACACGTACTTTAATGTAACTAGTTTCCCCTAGTTTTGTGTTAGAAATAAAATATAGGCTTTCTTTGTCCCATTTAGGCCATTGCCAATAATTTGGATCTAGAGAGGTCTTTCCCGCATAAGGTGGCGAACCTTTAGTCCCTTGTTGATTAATATAGTTAATGGAATATTCATCACCTTCGCGGGGCGTAATGCCAAATTTCAGATTTATCTTGCCATCACGATTGTAAGAGTTTTCACGAACACCCCCATCTTCCGCTCGAGTTGGCGTGAAGTCTCCCGATAGGCGGTAACGATTAATGTCTACAAAAGATGCATTAGCTTGCCAGTACCACGTGCCTTGATTGCCGCCAAAGCTAGCATCCGTTGTATAACCATTGTGTTGGAAGTCACGATCTGTTTTGATACCAGCGGTGACACTTCCTTCGAATTCTTTTTCGGGTTTGCGGCTGACGAGATTAATGGCGCCGCCTAAGGTGTTTGCACCAAATAATACAGAGCTAAAGCCCTTGGAAACTTGGATTTTGGATAAGTCATATGTTGTGAAGCGAGCTAAGTCTACATATCCATCGTAGCTGATATAAATAGGAATTCCATCCAAATACAGCGGAACTTGACGCAAATTGAAGCCACGGATTTGCGCCATTTGCTCATTGCGTTGTGCTCCAACGCCATTTTGTTGTGCTCCAGTGATATTAACGCCTGGCAACAAATTTAGAGCGGAATCTACAGTTTCGCGATTAAAAAGCCGCATATCCTCTTGCGTTATAGTGTCGTTTGCTAGTCTGGTTGCATTTTCTTTGAAGGCGACGACATTGATTTCCCCTAATGTATAAGGTGCCACTTCTGCCAACGTGGCTTGGCTGCTAGCTGACAGCGCAAGAATGACAGCCGCTTTCAGCGGCTTAAGGTTAGTGAACATTGATCTCCCCGATGCTAAGTAATTGAAACAAAGGCGGGATTAAATATGAATTCATTATATTTGTAAATATATAACGTAAGTTATGCATGGGTCAC
This sequence comes from Methylobacillus methanolivorans, assembly GCF_044751345.1. GTDB lineage: Bacteria > Pseudomonadota > Gammaproteobacteria > Burkholderiales > Methylophilaceae > Methylobacillus > Methylobacillus methanolivorans. Next base: position 134,102 of record NZ_JBIWXY010000001.1, read on the forward strand.
TGCATGAGATGATTCAAATATGTCAGTAGGCTAGGGCAGCTATTCGGGTTGGCTTGAATTAATCACTTGTTCTGGTAGGCTTTGCCGATACTTTCAGCAGGTGTTGCCGTGTCGCCATTATCCGAAATCCGCAAGTATCTTGAATCTGCAGCGCAGAGTTCGCTGGATGATATTTATGCAATTGACCCCCAGTCCTTAACATTGATGACGGTATTGGTTGATGGGGCGGAAGCGCCTGTGGCTGAGTATCCGGTGGATAATTTGCTGCAAGCATTGAGAGAGCCGCAGATCAGGGAGTTTCTTGACGCGGTGCCTAGAGAGCAGACGATGCTTGATATCAGCCATGAGTTGCATGCACTCAACCGCTACTTGGGGGAATTCCGTTTACTCATGGTCGGACGCTCCAGTGGACAGGTGTTACTGGTGATGCGTGATACTCATGCCTTTAGCCGTCATCTTCTGCATGTGCTGAATGAGGGGGCAAACCTGAGTTCGTTGATTTCTAATGCGCCGGGTGTAGTTTATCAAGCGCATATGAGCCGCGATGGTGTCATGGGTTTTGTTTATTTGAGTGATGCTTGTAAGCCTTTACTGGGAGAGGATGCCGAAGTATTAGTTGCTAATCCTGATATTTTTCTTTCTCTCATCAATGAGGAGGATAAAGCTGCCTATGAAAAGAATGTCAGCGAATCTGCGCATAATTTGAGCGTGCTGAATTGGACGGGCCGCTTCTGGATGCAGGCGTGGCAAGATACGAAATGGATTAACCTGCGTGCCAGTCCACGCAAGATGCCCGATAACACGGTGGTGTGGGAGGGCATCATGACCAATATCACGCAGAGTCGACGGGAGCAGCAAGCGATTCGCCAATCGCATGAAAAGCTTGCCCGGCTTTCAGCGCAAATGGCGCAGATCAAGGAAAAAGAGCGTTTGCGTATCGCCCAGGAAGTGCATGATGACTTAGGGGGAAACCTGACGGCAATTCGTCTCGGTTTGTCTTCCATCATCAAACGGCTAGGCCCTGAGCAGGAGACTTTACTGAGTAAAGCTAAGCAATTGGAGGCAATCGTTGATGATACATTTGAAGCCGCTCACCGGATTGCCAGTGATTTACGCCCCAACGTACTGGAGTTGGGGATAGTCGCCGCACTTGAATGGCAGGCAGCCCAGTTTGTCGAGAAAATCGGGATTCCTTGCGAGTTTGTTTGTCATCAGCCTGAACTGACGGTGTCGACTGATCATGCAATTACCTTATTCCGTATTTGCCAGGAGGCGATGTCCAATATTGCTAAATATGCCAAGGCTAGTGATGTGAAAGTGACTTTGGCGGCATCAGCGGATGAGATTGTGATGCAAGTGGTGGATGATGGTATCGGCATTGCGCCTGTTGACAGGTTAAAGAGTAATGCCTTTGGCATTAGCGGCATGGCGGAGCGTGCGGTAGCGCTTGCTGGGCAATGCAAGGTGCAAGCGGGTAAACAAGGAGGTACAATAGTCACGGTGACGCTACCAGTGCAGCCAGTGAATATTGCCACGGCACTTAAATAACAAAACGATAAGAACAATAACGATACCTCATAAATAACCATGGCATTGACTTCTACTTCTACAATTAAAGTGATTATTGCTGATGATCACGCCATCCTGCGGGAAGGCTTGAAGCAGATACTTGCCGAAACTGAAGATATTGAAGTGGTGGCAGACGCTAAAAATGCGGCAGAGGCGATCAAGTTGGCTGGCACTAAGGGGTTGGATGTCTTGGTGCTGGATATTTCCCTGCCGGATCGTAGTGGTATAGACGCTTGCAATATCATCAGGAAAGAACATCCGCGGGTCGCAGTGTTAATGCTATCCATGCATCGCGAAGATGCCTATGCGATTCGTGCCTTGCGTGCCGGAGCTTCTGGGTATCTAAGCAAGCAAGGAGCTTCTGATCAGCTGGTGACGGCGATCCGCACAGTGGCCAAGGGCAAGAAGTACATCAGCCCGGAAGTAGCCCTGGCATTGGCGGACCAAGTCGATGGCGGCTTGGATAAGCCGATGCATGATTGCCTTTCCAATCGTGAATTCCAGACCTTGACCATGATTGCCTCAGGTCTTTCTGTCAGCGAGATTGCGGATAACCTTTCCCTATCGGTCAAGACAGTCAGCATGTATCGTGCTCGATTGTTGGAAAAGCTCAACCTGCGCCACAACGCAGAATTAACTCACTACGCGATCAAGAACAACCTGATCGATTAATTTCAAGCGCTGATCTGGCGCTTTTTACCCCTCTTTTTATCCCGATTGCCTGCTTTAACCTCACGCTATGATGCTGATTGTGGCGTGGTGGCATATTTTTTTACATTCTGAAAATTAAAAAATAAGCTACTAAAAACTTTAGGGTTAAAAATAAAAAAAAATGATTTTTGTTTTTAACTTATTGAATTTTAATTAATTTAATAGCGTTTTTAATTGCGTGAAGGAGAGGGCTCTAAAGATTTTTTTAACCAAACCGACATCAGGGGCATGGCATTGCAATCAGATGCTGCTCGAGAGAAAAACAAGTGAAGTAAAGCTCCTAAATTTTCTCCTGAAGCGACCGATAACAGTCTTAACAGTGATGTGATTCAAGGCTGTAAAGCGATACCAAACGCAACAAAGTGTTTGATGGAAATTAACTAAATCGAAGGAGAACCAACATGGCTGCAGTTATTAACACCAACCTGGCTTCGCTGAATGCGCAACGTAACCTGACTACTTCGCAATCCAGCTTGAATACATCCTTGCAACGTCTATCCTCTGGTCTGCGTGTTAACAGCGCCAAGGACGATGCTGCTGGCCTGTCCATTGCGACTCGTATGGATGCGCAAGTGCGTGGTCAAACCGTAGCAATCCGTAATGCCAACGATGCTATCTCACTGGCACAAACTGCTGAAGGGGCGCTGGGCAAGATTACTGATTCACTGCAACGTATGCGTGAACTGGCAGTACAGTCTGCCAATGCCACCAATGAAACGGGCGACCGCGATAACCTGAATGCTGAATTCAAGCAGTTGCAAGAAGAAATCACTCGTATCACTAATAGTACAAAATTTAACGGTAAGGCATTGTTTACTAGCAGCAATGGTTTGACATTCCAAGTTGGTGCAGGCACTACGGGAGGTCAAGATACGATTACTGTTACTGCCGTGAACTTGACTGCTGGAGGTGCTGCATCGGGTGTTGCTGCTGCTGCTGTTACAGGTACAGTGGCAATTAGCGGTGCATCCGCAGATAGTGCCACGGCAGCGATTACTGCAATTGACACTGCTTTGGATCAAGTTAACACGAGCCGTGCGACTTTGGGTGCAGTGCAGAACCGCTTCGAGTCTGTGATCAGCAGCTTGCAAGTGTCGGTTGAGAATCAATCTGCAGCTAAGTCTCGGATCCTAGATGCTGACTTTGCCGCTGAAACAGCGAACTTGACCAAGGCGCAGATTCTGCAACAAGCGGGTACTGCAATGCTGGCACAAGCCAACTCCGTGCCTAACAATGTGCTGACCTTGCTCCGAGGTTAAGGACAAGTGGCAGGTTATTAGTATGAAAATCCCGCAGTCTTCTTGAAAAAAGAGGCTGCGGGTTTTGCTTAAGGAATTCAACATGGCAATCACGAACATAGAGGCATATAGTCAGACGAATAGTCTGGCTCCTACGGCATCAGTCGTGTCTTTGCCTGGTGCCGGAGAAAAAGGTGGTGAGCAGCAACCTGCACCTGTGGCAACTAATGATGAGGTTCAATCAGCCGTAAAGCAAATTAATGAATTTATCGCTCCCATGATGCAGTCGATCCAGTTTTCCACAGATGCGGATTCGGGTCGAGTGGTTGTGAAAGTGGTTGATTCTGAAACACAGAAAGTATTACGCCAGATTCCTAACGAGGAGGTATTGGCGATTTCAAAAACCCTGGGCAAGCTGCAGGGGTTGATTATCAGGCAGACAGCCTGAGTTTGATTTTTTAGGTTTTCAGGGAAGAGAGGCATCGTTATGGCAAGCACTAGCGGGATTTCTGCCAGTACCAATTTCGATATCGATTCGATAGTCAGCAGCTTAATGACGGTTGAGCAAAAACCGTTGACGCTGCTCAGTCAGCAGAAAACGTCCTACCAGTCCAAGATCTCGGCCTATGCGACCTTGCAGAGCTCGCTATCCAGTTTTCAGACAGCGTTAGCCAATCTTTCTACCAGCAGTAAGTTCAATGTGCAGTCTGCCACGTCAGGGGATAGCTCGGTTTTTACCGCAACCTCCAGTGGTTCTGCGACGGTGAGCAATTATTCCATCAAGGTAGGTCAACTCGCACAATCCCAGAAGCTGGCTACATCAAGCTTTGCTAGTACCAGTAGCACAGTCGGCACCGGCACATTGACGATTACGCTGGGTACCTATGATGAAGCTAATAATACCTTCACTGCCAACCCTGATAAAACCGCGAAAAGTGTGACAATCTCTGCCACTAACAATAGCCTTGCGGGCATCCGTGATGCTATCAATGCGGGTGATGCAGGTGTAACGGCGACTATTGTCAATGATGGTCAGAGTGGTGGACGCCTAGTGTTGACCTCAAAAGAGTCTGGAGAGATCAACAGCATCAAGATCACTGTTGCTGACGCCGATGGTAATAATGCTGATGCTGATGGATTATCCCGCCTTGCTTATGATCCAACTGCGAGCGCTGGTTCCGGAAAGAACCTGGTTGAGTTGCAAGAGGCACGTAATGCCAAGCTCAATATTGATGGTATTGACGTGGAAAGCGCAAGCAATGTCGTGACTGGCGTATTGAACGGTATTACGCTGAGCTTGTTCAAAGCTAGCCCGGATACTGCTGTTTCGCTGAATGTCACCAAGGATGTAAAGGCCATCAAGGATTCCGTCAATGCCTTTGTAACTGCCTTCAATGCCGTCAATACCACACTGCGTAATCTGACCAAGTTTGATGATAGTACTACGACGGCTGCGGACAGGAAAAATGGCGCATTGCTCGGCGACGCCACAGCAAGGTCAATTTCTTCGCAAATCAAGATGTCGCTCACAAAATCAGTGGGTGGTACTGATGCATTTAGTACATTGAGCCAAATTGGTGTGGGGATACAACGAGATGGTTCGCTTGCGCTTGACTCAAGCAAGCTGGAAAAAGCGATTAATACTAACCTGGATGATGTTGCCAAACTATTTGCTGCAGTCGGTGTGCCTTCAGATGTTGAGACGCGCTTTGTCACGCAGGGAAGCAAAACACAATCTGGTAACTATGCGATCAATATCACGCAAGCCGCAACCAAGGGGACGCTGACCGGTAACGCATCGCCTGACTTGAATATTGAGGCAGGGGTGAATGATACGTTATCCATCAAAATCAATAGTATCTCTTACAACCTGACACTGGCTGCTGGAAACTATGCCTCTGTAGAGGAGTTGGCGCAACAGTTGCAGACCCAGTTGAAGGATGCGAAGTCATCTGCTGAGGTTTCTGTCGAAGGCGGAATGCTGAAAATTACCTCCCCAGAATATGGTACTGGATCAACACTTGAGATCACTGGGGGAACAGCAGCAAGTGGTTTGTTTGGCAGTGACCCGGTCGCGGTTGAGGGGCTTGATGTAGCAGGTACAATCAATGGGGCAGAGGCCACAGGCAAAGGCCAGGTGCTGACCAGTACCGCTGTCGGTAATCCAGCCGAGGGGCTGGTTGTTTCTGTACGCGGTACGGCAACAGGTAGCCGTGGCAGCATTGGGTTAAGTGTGGGCTATGCTGCACAACTGAATGAGTTGGTCAAAGGGTTCACTAGTGATGCTGGCCTGCTGGCAAATCGAACAGAGGGCTTGCAGGAATCTATCAAGCGTGTAACCAAGCAAGAGGATGCTTTGGAGGTACGGCTGACTGCCGTACAAGCACGTTATCGTGCCCAGTTTGTGGCGCTTGATGTCTTGATGACACAAATGAAGACAACACAATCTTATCTTACTCAACAACTTGCCGCTATTAGCGCTAACAGTTAATTAAGGAGCTTTTCATGTTCGGGTTCAATGCAGGTGTTAATGCCTATGCAAGGGTTGGAGTCGAAACTGGGGTGGTGGCTGCTAGTCCTACCCGATTGGTTGTGATGTTGTATGAGGGAGCGATTACGGCATGCAATCTTGCGATCAAGCATATTCGCGAGCAGGATTATGCAAGTAAGAGCGCTGACTTGACCAAGGCTATTTCCATTATTGAGAATGGACTGCGGGCCAGCCTAGACAAGAAGGCAGGTGGGGAGATTGCCAATAGCCTGGATTCCTTGTACGCATATATGGGCAATCGTTTGTATATTGCCAATAGCCAAAGCGATATTGCCGTGGTAGAAGAGGTGCTAAGATTACTCAATGAGCTGAATGAGGCTTGGTCTGAGCTTGCGAGTCAACCACCCTCTGCAAACCCGGTTCAAAATACTTCACCACAAAACCAACATGGTCTGGAAAAGGCATATTCATGAGTACCCAGCACACTTTGTCTTTATATGCAGCGGTAGCCGATATTACGGACCAAATGCTGGCAGCTGCCCAGCAACATGATTGGGAAAAACTTGCCACGCTTGAGGCTGAGTGTGCTGCTCGTATCAAGCGAGCGGATGAGGATACTTGTGCTGAACCCTTACGTGAGCCTGAGCAAAAGCTCAAGTTTTCACATCTCAAACGCATCCTAGACGCTGATCGACAAATTCGCAATATCATTGATCCATGGATGGTGCGTCTCTCTGATATTCTGACCAACAACACTGCAAATCGGCAGATGTTCGATACCTATAAGCAGTTGATACGGCCTGGCAGATGATTATCAAGCAATCTCCTGATCCCGCTGATGCTGTTGCGCCCCTTAGCCGGGTAGCGCCAGTGCAGGCGGTGGAGGAGATTGCCAATACCGTTCAAGACCTTAATTTCCGCATTGCCCAACTGGTCAAGGGGCAAAATTATTTTGGCCAGGTCATGAGCCGCTTGCAGCCAGGGGTCTTTCAGGTCAATGTGCAGGGCAATACCTTCAAGATGGAACTCGGGCAGCAGGCAACCATAGGCCAGCAAATGTTGCTGCGTTTTGTGGGAGATAGCCCGGTTCCCACGTTTCGTTTACTGAGTCAGCAAGCCGGGCAGTTAGAACCCTCAAGGCTACCAGCCAATACTGTATTACAGGCCCTGCCTTTACCCTTACCTACTGCTGATAATGGCGTATCTACTGCCCTCAGTAGCGGTGCGCGTATCCTGAGCCAACAACTGGCGCAGGCCGCCAATGGCGAAACTTCCAAGACCTTGACTAGCCAGCAAGTCGTGACGCATGCGCCACAAAACCCTCGCATCGTTGCACAGGACATTCAGCGTGCATTCACCAGTTCTGGCTTGTTCTATGAATCCCATCTGGAAAAATTTACGGCGGGCAAACTGTCCTTGGCTAGTCTATTGCAGGAGCCACAGAATCAGCCGAATACCGTGGCTGAGGCCATGATCAACAAGCAAATTGCTGTGCTGGAAAATCAACGTGTGCATTGGCAGGGGGAGGTCTGGCCCGGGCAGAAGATGGATTGGCAGGTACAGTTGCACGAAGGAGAGGTCAACCCAGACGAGCATAGCACGCATGATGATGCCGCTGACGATAGGCCAATATCCAGTAATGTGAAGCTGGAGCTACCTAGCTTGGGCAGTGTGAGTGCGAATATTGTCCTGCATGCCGGGCATCTACGCGTTCGTATCGCCGCTGCCGATCAGGTTTCCATGAAGCGCTTGCAATCTGGGCTGCCGGCCCTGGCTAATGCATTGACAAGCCATGGACAGGCGCTGGATGCATTGACGGTGGTGCATGATGAATGATCCAGTCTTGCAACAGCAGGCGGTGGCGCTCGCCTATGAATCCGGTGACTTTGCTCCGCGCGTGGTGGCCAAGGGTAAGGGCATTATTGCGGAGCAGATCATTGCCAAGGCTAAGGAGCATGAGGTCTTCGTTCATGAGTCCAGGGAGCTGCTTGCGCTACTGATGCAGGTAGATCTGGATGACCACATTCCACCTGCACTGTATCAGGCGATTGCGGAGATATTGGCTTGGCTTTATCGCTTGGAGCACGGCGAAGATGCTCCCGCTCCCAATCTATTGCTCAGGCCCGAAGTTGATTGACGTTTATTGGTAGTCTAACGGTTGGAGTAAAACGTTTTGGGATATGTTGTATTCGTCTCAAAAAGTGTGGTTTACACCTGCATATTCATGATGTCCTGATAGGCTGATACCAATCGGTTGCGCACCTGTATTGTGGCTTGTAATGAAATGTTGGCTTTTTGCCCCGCAACCATCACATCAGATAAGCTCACCTTGTCATCTCCCATGGCAAAGCTTTTTCCCAACTCTTCTGCTTTTACCTGTGCTTGGTTAACCTGATTAATCGAAGACTTCAGGACTTCAGAGAAATCCACGCGGTTGGTGGATTGTGTTTTCTGCGCCATGTTGGTGCCAGTGGCACCTTGCACTACATCTGCGGCATTGGGCTTTTGTGCAGCTGCCTTGAGCTGCGCCATCATGGCTTCTATTCTGCCGGAATCTATCGCTGAAGTTTTCATGGAAATCTCCTGAATTGCTTATGCCCTTGCGGACTTATTTCAACATGGCAGCAGCTTATCATTGGCCTTGCTACCTCTTTGATGGGAATAAGGCGATAAAACCCAGCTTATTTTCCTGATTAAATTTGCCAGCGCATCGTGATAATGGCATCGCAGTGATAAAGCGGTGACCGTAGGATGAATGGCACCTGGGCATCGCGGATGCTGCGCAACTAGTTATTTTGCCATCGCATGGGAGAAGTATTATGGCAGCAGCCAACGAAGCGGCCTTGGCCGCGGACACCACCACCGAAGCACCAGCACGAGGCGCGTTCAACTTCAAGTCACTCTTGGAGAACAAGTTGCTGCTGGCCCTGGGTGCGGCTGCCGTGATTGCCTTGATGGTGGTGTTCTGGCTTTGGAGTCAGAAACCTGAATACCGCGTATTGTTCTCTAGCTATTCCGATAAGGACGGTGGTGCAATTGTTGCGGCGCTGGAGCAGATGAATGTGCCCTACAAGATTGCTGATGGAGGCAGCGCTATATTGGTACCTGCCAATAATGTGCATGACATCCGACTCAAACTTGCTGCACAAGGTTTGCCCAAGGGTGGCAATATTGGCTTTGAATTACTGGAAAACCAGAAATTTGGTGTTTCGCAGTTTGTCGAGCAAGTGAATTTCCAGCGCGGCCTGGAAGGTGAGCTTGAGCGAACCATTCAGTCTATCGGGACTGTGCAGGCAGCACGTATTCATTTGGCGATGCCTAAGCCAACTGTATTTACACGTGATCAACTCAAACCAACGGCATCCGTGATGCTGAATCTGCACCCTGGTCGCACGCTTGATCAGCGTCAGGTGAGTGCAATCGTACACTTGGTCGCGAGTAGTGTTCCTGATTTGCCAACATCGAATGTCACCGTGGTTGACCAGAATGGCAACCTACTTTCTGGCAACGGCAGGGATACCGGTGCCAATAATCAGCTTGATCCTACGCAGCTGAAATATGTAGACGAGTTGCAGCAAAACATCGTGCGCCGTGTTGAATCTATTATTGCACCACTGGTAGGTGCCAAGAACGTGCATGCTGAAGCGAGTGCGGAGGTGGATTTCTCCGTGGTGGAGCAAGCGGCTGAAATCTACAAACCCAATCCGGCACCCGAGAGTGCTGCCATCCGCAGTAGTCAGAGCAACGAATCGCAAACCCTGCCAGGGCAAGGCGTGGGTGGTGTGCCGGGCGCATTGACTAATCAGCCTCCCGCGCCAGCGACCGCACCTATTGTTGCACCAGGTGCGGGCCCGACGACCACGACCAATGCCAATGTAGTGACTACTACCACGACAACACCTCCAGGCACTACCGTCACCACGCCCATCATGAATTCGGAGCGGAATACCACGACCAATTATGAGGTGGATAAGACCGTGCGTTACCAGCAGCAGCCCATGGGAGGGGTCAAGCGCTTGACGGTGGCTGTGGTGGTCAACCATAAGCAGGTAGTGGATGCCCAGGGTAAGGTGACGACACGGCCATTGACTGATGACGAGAAAAACCAGATTAGTGACCTTGCCAAGCAAGCCATGGGCTTTAACCAGGAGCGTGGCGATTCATTGAGTGTGGTGAATAGCTCCTTCATGCCCGAATTGACTGAGGTGTTCCCGGAAGTGCCATTGTGGAAAGACCCGGAAAACATTGATATGGCCAAGGAGTGGTTGAAGAACGGCTTGGTCTTGCTGGTGCTATTCATGCTGTATCGTCGCTTCTTGCGTCCTTTATTGCGTAAGCTTTCGCCTGAAGATGAAAAGAAGGGCGAACTTGCCAAACTGGATGAAGAAGATCAGGATGCCATTGTCAGCTTATCTGCTGGCGAGGGTGGTATCGCTGGGGCTAGCACTGAGGCGGACGAGGCTAGAAGCCCCGCAGAGCGTAGCTATAAAAAGAATCTAGAAGCTGCACGCCAGCTTGCAAAGGAAAATCCCAAGGTCGTGGCCAGCATTGTGACAAACTGGGTGAATGGCAATGAGTGATAACGGCGTAGTCAAAAGTGCAGTGTTGATGCTTGCCTTGGGCGAGGACGAGGCTGCCGAGGTTATGAAGTATCTGGGCCCGCGTGAGGTGCAAAAACTCGGTACCGCCATGGCATCGATGAAATCCATCGGGCATGAGCAGGTTGAATCGGTCTTGGTTTCGTTCTTGGAGGAGGCTGATAAGAATACAGCGATAGGCCTTGATTCTGACGAATATATCCGTTCGGTACTGACCAAGGCGTTGGGGGATGACAAAGCATCAGGCCTGCTGAACCGTATCCTGCAAACGCGCGATTCCAGTGGTATTGAGAGCTTGAAGTGGATGGATGCGCAGACAGTAGCTGAGTTTATCAAGAATGAGCATCCGCAAATTATCGCGACTATCTTGGTGCATTTGGAGCCGGATCAGGCAGCGGAAATCCTGGGTTATTTCACTGAACGTCTGCGTCAGGATGCCATGCTGCGGATTGCCACCTTGGATGGTATCAAGCCTACGGCATTACGTGAGCTGAATGATGTGCTGACCAAGCTGCTCAGCGGCAATGAAAGTATCAAGAAACAACAGATCGGCGGTGTAAAAGCGGCCGCTGAAATCATGAATTACATGAGTGGCGACAATGAGGCTAATCTGATGGATGGCTTCAAGAGTTATGACAGTGATATGGCTCAGCGCATCATGGATGAAATGTTTGTCTTCGATAATATTATGGAAATTGATGACAAGGGTATCCAGATCATGCTGCGTGAAGTGCAGTCTGAAACATTGATTGTGGCCCTCAAGGGAACCACAGACGAATTGCGCGACAAGATATTCCGCAATATGTCCAGTCGTGCGGCTGAAATGATGAAGGAAGACCTGGAAAGCAAGGGGCCAGTCAGGTTGTCAGAAGTGGAAACCCAGCAAAAACAAATACTACAAATTGTTCGCAGATTGGCCGACGAAGGCCAGATCGTACTAGGCGGCAAGGGTGAGGATGCTTATGTCTGATGTGATGATTCCTAAAGAGAAGCAAACCGCGTATCAGCGCTGGGAAATGGCTTCTTTTGCTGAAGAGTCATCGCGGCAATCGCCATCTGCTAGTGTGCGCCCTGCGCCACAAGTGGAACAGGAGAGCGAGGAGAAAAAACAAGCCCGCTTGGAAGCAGAGCTGGAGCAGGCTAGGCGTGAGGGCTACAAAATTGGGCTGCAGCAGGGCTTTGGCACTGGCATTGCGGATGCTGCTGCTCAAGTGCAGCAAGACCGGGAGCGGCTCAATGCTGTGTTGTCCAGCATGGAAGATGCACTCAAGACTGCCAATGAAGCTATTTCAGAACAGTTGCTCGCCTTGGCACTAGATATTGCCAAAGCCATGGTCAAGGATAGATTAAAGGTAGACCCCGCTGTTATTCTGCCTATCGTGCAGGAATCTATTCATTACTTGCCTGTAGTACAGAAGCCTGCTCGCTTAATTGTGCATCCTGACGATGTGGCCGTGGTGAAGAAATACCTGCAAGAGGATATGGCGGACAGCAACTGGCAGATTCAGGAAGATGTCAGCCTGGAGCGCGGTGGTTGCATGGTGGAGACTGGGGATAACCAGATTGATGCCAGCAATGGTACGCGTTGGAAGCGTATTTGCGATGCCTTGGCCCAGCATAGTGACTGGATAGAGCACCATGAGTAGCGCGCTCCTGCATCAACAAGGCTGGAAAGAGTATCTCAATGATTGCAGCGAGATACTGGAGATCGTCGAGTCGTTAGAAGTTTCTGGGCGTATCACCAAATTGACAGGGTTGGTGATGGAGGCCGTCGGCATCAAATTGCCGATAGGTAGTGCTTGTTATGTTCCCTTGGCAGAAGGGCGTCGGGTCGAGGCAGAGGTGGTTGGTTTTGATGGCGGTCGCATGCTGCTGATGCCACAAAGTGGCGTAGAAGGTGTGACACCAGGTGCAAAGGTGTTTGCGCTGGAGGTGGCTGAGGCCTTGCCCAAGCCTAACCAGGCCAAACACCCACGCCGTCGCGCCATTGATCGTGCAAGGCATTTACCTGTGGGTGAAGCTTTGCTGGGTCGCGTAGTTGATGCTGCGGGGCGTCCGTTGGATGAGCTGGGGCCACTCAATAGTGAAAATAGCGTGCCACTCAATACACGCCCGCTCAACCCCTTGTCGCGTGCACCTATCGAGGATGTCCTGGATGTTGGCGTGCGGGCTATCAATAGCATGTTGACTGTTGGCCGTGGTCAACGTATGGGCTTATTTGCTGGTTCTGGCGTGGGTAAGAGCGTGCTGTTGGGAATGATGGCGCGCTATACCACGGCAGATGTGATTGTTGTCGGCTTGATCGGCGAGCGTGGCCGTGAAGTAAAAGAATTTATTGAGCAGATTCTCGGGCCTGAAGGGCTTGCCCGCTCTGTTGTTGTTGCTGCACCTGCTGATGTCCCGGCGTTGATGAGGTTGCAGGGTGCGAGCTATGCAACGGCAATTGCCGAGTATTTCCGCAATGAGGGCAAGGATGTGTTGTTGATCATGGATTCCTTGACTCGCTATGCCATGGCGCAGCGCGAAATCGCCTTGGCGATCGGCGAGCCACCCGCTACCAAGGGCTATCCGCCTTCAGTGTTTGCTAAGCTTCCCGCCTTGGTGGAGCGCGCTGGCAATGGTAAGCCGGGTGAAGGGTCGATAACCGCGTTTTATACCGTGCTAACCGAAGGTGATGACCAGCAAGACCCGATTGCTGATTCTGCGCGGGCGATTCTCGATGGGCACATTGTATTGAGCCGCAGCTTGGCCGAGAGTGGGCATTATCCAGCGATTGATATAGAGCAATCGATCAGTCGGGCCATGCATAACATTACTTCGCCTGAGCACCAGAAAAACGCACGTAAGCTCAAGCAGTTGAATTCCCGCTATACCCGCAATCAGGATTTGATCAACGTGGGTGCCTACGAAAGCGGGAGTGACCCGGTGCTGGATGAAGCCATCATGCGACATGAGGCGATTGAGGCTTTCTTGCAACAGGATATCAAGGAATCTGCACACTGGACGGCCAGCGTCAATGATCTGGCGATGTTAGTGGGAGGCGTTAGTTAATGAGCAAGCCAGAGGGGAGATGGCATGTCTAAGCAAAAACGGGTGGTGTTGACTACCTTGCAGGGATTGGCCGAAAAAGACGTTGATGTGGCTGCTGATCGTCTGGGGGAAGCCAACCGGCAATTGGCTGAGTCAGAAAAAAGCTTGAGTCTGTTGATGCAATACCGGGCTGATTATGTCAGCCAGCGTGACCAGGCCATGACCAATGGCATGACAGCAGAGATTTACCAGAACTATCAAAGTTTTCTCGGCAAGCTGTCACAAGCGATCGTGAGCCAGACCGAGAATGTGGAGCGTTTGCGCCAAGTACACCATCTGCGTAAACAAGAATGGCAAGAATGCCAGAAGAAGAAGATGTCTTATGACGTGCTGATTGATCGTGCCGATAAGCGTGAAAATGCGATTGAACTCAAGCGCGATCAAAAGATGATGGATGAGCATGCCATGCGTGTGAGCCGTAACCAGAGTAGACAATAAGTAGGAGCTTCCAGCATGCAGAATATTCCAGTACCCAGCCAGGCGGCGATTCTCAATAATACGGCAGCCAGTGCTACTGCTGCTAAGGCAGCAAAGTCTAGCAGCACTGCCAATGAAGGCCCGGCTTTCAAGGATGTGCTTGCGAAGCAGGTGCAGGCCGAGGTGAAACAGGTAGGCAACACCGAGCATGCAATGCAGAAGCAGCGCATGCTATTGCAACTAAAGTTGGGGGCTGAGTCGCAGCCAGAGGTTGATCCTGAATTGCTACCGGCTGAGCTGATAGTGGATCCAAAGCTGGTACAGGAAGAGGTGCTATCTGTAGCCGATACCGATAAAGAGCTTCTCCCAGCGCAGGATGCTGCGTTGATTACGCAGGAGCCAGCGCCCGTAGCGACGGATCCGCAACCGATAGCCGCAGCGGTGACACCTGATGTGCAGCGCAGGCCCGCCGTGGAAGTAGCTGAGGAGCTTGAGCAGTTGGGTGCGCAGCGTGCACCCCTAGAGTGGCAGGGCAAGGATAAGCCTGCTGCTGATGTTGAGCTGGACGTTGATAAAACTGCGATGTCCACAGCCGCCTCTATTGCAAAGACGCCTGCCAACGATGAACAATCCACGCTGTTTGCTGATGCCTTGGAGCAAATGCAACAACAGGCACAAGTTACCGTGGCAGCTCCTTTGCAACAGCCGCAGCAAGCCCAGCAGGCTGCAGCTGCTATGGATGTGCGCGGTAATCTAGTGCCTACACCTTTTGGGCAGCCAGGGTGGAATCAGGCAATTGGCCAGAAGGTGGTCTGGATGGCCGCTGGTGGCGAGCAGACCGCTTCACTGACATTGAACCCACCTGATCTCGGTCCCTTGCAGGTGGTGATTCATGTGCATAACAATCAGGCAGATACCACTTTCCTTTCTGACCAGGCTGATGTACGTCGTGCGCTGGAAGATGGCATGGATAACTTACGCCAGATGATGAGCGAATCAGGCCTGCAATTAGGGCAAGCCAATGTGCGTTCAGGACAGCAAGAGGCGCAGCAACAAGCTACCGGCATGAATCGTGCGAATGCAGGTGCCCAGGGGAATGAAGCTGAGACGGTGCTAGCCAAGGCTGCCAAGGTGATGGGCTTGGTAGATACCTTCGCCTAATAGGCATTCATTTTCTGCGATAGCGGTATTGCCCATGGCCTTGTCATGATCTGACTGGTGCCGTGAGTTGCCGGGAGCACATTATCCTGGCAGTGGTCGTTTTTCCCATCTCGCTCCTCTTTATCCGCGGCTATCCATGGATTTGGCGTAATTTCCTCCTTCTATTTCCTGCATGCTATTCTGGCAAATCTTTCATAATATTTCATAACCAGTAGTAGAACGGCGATAAGGATTGCAGATGGCACAAGAAGTCACAAAAGAAGTTCAGCCGCAAAAATCAAAAAAAGGCCTGATCCTCATAGCGGTAGGGGCTGTCTTGGTATTGGCGTTGGGTGGCGGTGCTGCCTATTGGTATTTCAGCCAGAAATCCCATGGCGAGCATGAAGCCAAGCCTAAAGAAGAAAAGGTTGAGGTCAAAGACCCTGTATTCGTCAAATTGGAGACTTTTACTGTCAATCTTCAGCCAGACCCCGATGCACAATATCTGCAAGTCGATTTAACCGTGCAGGTGGAAGACCAAGCGCAGGCGGACAGTATCACTAAGCATATGCCCAGTGTGCGTAACCGTCTCCTCATGTTGCTGAGTGGCAAGAAACCGTCTGAGTTGCTGACCAGTGAAGGAAAGCAGGCACTGACCAAGGAAATCATCAATCAGCTTTCTCAGCCATTCACCAAAGGCGCTAAGCCTTTGGTGATCAATGATGTGTTTTTCACTTCGTTTGTGATTCAGTAACTATCCATGAGTACAGGCAATCATGGCGGATAATTTTCTCTCTCAGGAAGAAGTCGATGCACTGCTCAGGGGCGTAAGTAATGAGCAGGAAGATGACACGCCTGCCGTTGACCCTGCTGGCGTACGTAACTACAACCTGGCTACCCAGGAGCGTATTGTCCGTGGGCGCATGCCGACATTGGAAATTATCAATGAGCGGTTTGCGCGCCTGTTGCGTATAGGCCTGTTCAATTTCCTTCGTCGTACCACTGAGGTCTCGGTAGGCCCAGTCAAGATATCCAAATATAGCGAATTCATCCGTAACCTGGTTGTGCCGACCAATCTTAATCTGGTGCAGATGAAGCCATTGCGTGGCACAGCGCTGATGGTGTTTGATCCTACGCTGGTGTTCCTGATCGTGGATAACCTGTTTGGTGGCGATGGACGTTTTCATACCCGCGTTGAGGGACGTGATTTCACCCAGACCGAGCAACGTATCATCCAGAAGGTATTGGCGATTGTTTTCGAGACATATGCTAAATCCTGGGAACCAGTCTACAAGCTGGATTTCGAGTATATCCGCTCTGAGATGAACACCCAGTTTGCCAATATCGCCACACCGAATGAAGTCGTGGTATCGACTACTTTCAATATCGAGTTGGGTGCCTCCAATGGAGAAATCCATTTCTGTTTCCCTTACTCGATGATAGAGCCGATCCGCGATGTGCTGACTTCACCACTACAGGGCGAATCGCTGGGGGTTGATAAACGTTGGGTGCGGCTCATGACGCAGCAGATACAAAGTGCCGAGGTGATGTTGATTGCCGATTTGGCGAAGGCGAGCATGACATTGGGCGATATCCTCAATATGAAGATAGGCGATGTCATTCCGCTATCGATTTCCGAGGAGGTCGAGGCCAAAGTGGATAATGTGCCGGTAATGCAGTGTAAATATGGCGTGTTCAACGGTCAGTATGCATTGCGAGTAGAGAAATTGCTGCGATCAAATTCCAGCGAATATGTAAAAGGAGAGGTATCCGATGGCGATTGATCCCAATGAAGAACAGTTGATGGATGACTGGGGTGCTGCCATGGCAGAGCAAAGCCAGGCAGAAGAAAGCGATGTCTCGGCATTATTGGGTGGAAAGACCGAACAGGCGCCTGTATTTACCGAGTTTTCTGCCAAGAGCAAGCTGCATGAAACCCAGAATGATATCGACTTCATCCTGGACATCCCTGTGCAGCTTACTGTTGAGCTTGGTCGTACCAAGATTGCAATTAAGAACCTGTTGCAGCTTGCTCAAGGCTCGGTGGTTGAGCTGGATGGCTTGGCTGGGGAGCCCATGGATGTATTGGTGAACGGTTGCCTGATTGCCCAGGGCGAGGTGGTGGTTGTGAATGACAAATTTGGCATCCGCTTGACGGATATCATCACGCCCGCGGAACGTATCCGTAAAATCAACAAGTAATCGAGCTGGGTTTTGATGAATAAGATAAAAAGCACCATGGCCTCTAGGATTGCCTTGTCTAGCATATCGCTGAGTCCTGCGCTGGCTTTTGCAGCGGCAGAAGAAGTATCCACGACCGGCAGCCTGCTGCGCATGGTGTTGGGCCTAGCATTGGTGCTGGGCGTTATGGTGGCCGTTGCCTGGTTGATGAAGCGCATGACGCCTGGGCTTAAGCAGCAGTCTGTGGTGCGCATTGTCGGTGGCGTGAGTGTGGGCAGCCGTGAGCGAGTCGTTGTTGTTGAAGTCGCCGGGCGTTGGCTGGTACTCGGTGTAGCACCAGGTCAGGTCACTAGCCTGGCTGATCTTGAACCTGGAGAAGAAATTCCAATCATCGCGCCTGTCGCTCACCAAGCGAGCGTGCCGTTTTCAGCTTGGCTGAATAAGTCCCTGAACAGAAAGCCTTGATTGCCATGCATGCACGTTATCTCACGATTCTTCTGTGCGCGGTGATTTTGGGCCTGCCATTACTTGGTCACGCGGCAGAGCCTGGCGGCTTAAGCCTGATCAATAGCCAGCCCGCTGCTGGTGGTGGCCAGAATTATTCCCTCAGCATCCAGACCCTGATCCTGCTGACTTCGCTGTCTTTCCTGCCAGCGGCCTTGCTCATGATGACAGGGTTTACCCGGATCATTATTGTCCTGTCATTGCTACGCCAAGCATTGGGTACACAATCCTCGCCACCTAACCAAGTGCTGGTGGGGTTGGCGCTATTCCTGACCTTTTTCGTGATGGGGCCGGTATTCGAGCGCATTTATACCGAGGCTTATCAGCCATTTGACGAAGAACGTATCACCATGCAGGAAGCCATGGTGCGTGGCTCTATTCCGCTTAAGGAATTCATGCTCAAGCAAACACGCGAGTCCGACTTGGCCTTATTTTTCAAGATGTCGCGTACTGATGCGGTTGCTACACCTGAAGAGGTTCCCTTGCGTGTCCTAGTGCCGGCATTCGTCACTAGCGAGTTGAAAACAGCATTCCAGATCGGCTTTGCGATTTTTATTCCCTTCCTGATTATCGATATGGTGGTTGCCAGTATTTTGATGTCGATGGGGATGATGATGGTATCACCCGCTATCGTGGCTTTGCCGTTCAAGCTGATGCTATTTGTGCTGGTTGATGGTTGGCAATTACTACTGGGGTCGCTGGCCCAAAGCTTTTATTAGGGGTACAAGATGAGCATGAGTCCAGAGCAGGTGATGACCATAGGTCGCCAGGCAGCAGAGGTGTTGTTGATGATGGCGGGACCTATATTGCTGGTGGTGTTGGCAATAGGCTTGCTCGTGAGCATTTTTCAGGCTGCGACGCAGATCAATGAAACCACGTTGACCTTCATCCCTAAGTTATTGGGTGTATTTGCTACATTGCTGATCGCCGGGCCATGGATGCTGTCGGTATTCACTGATTATCTCAGGGCTGTGTTCACCAGTATTCCGACCTTGGCTGGATAATTGAACCTTCATGGTAACAGTCACAAGCGAATTCCTGCAGGTATGGGTGGCTACGCTGATGTGGCCGCTGACGCGCATTCTCGCCTTTATCGCTATCGCTCCCATATTCAATCATCGGGCACTGCCAAATAATATCAAGCTCGGCTTTGGCCTAGTGTTGACCGTTGCGGTGATCCCTGCCATTCCTGATATTCCGCCTGTCTCGGTATTTTCCATGAGCGGCTTGCTGATCCTCATGCAACAGATCCTCATCGGGATGGCGATGGGGTTTAGCCTGCGCATCATTTTCTCCGCCGTGGAGCTTGCTGGACATGCTGCCGGGATGACGATGGGGCTAGGCTTTGCCATGTTTTATGATCCGCAGACACAAGGGCAGAGCACTGCCATTGGTCAGTTCCTGGTGGTATTGTCGATGTTGATTTTCTTGAGCATCAACGGCCATCTAGTCGTGATTTCCACTTTGTTGGAAAGCTTTTCCACCTTCCCTATCACGGCAGAGCCCAATTTTGGGCTGAATCCCTATAAAATCGCTTTATGGGGAGGCAAGATATTCAGTGCCGGGTTATTGATTTCATTACCTATCATCACGGCATTGCTATTGGCCAACTTGGCGCTTGGGATATTGACGCGAACTGCGCCACAGCTCAACCTGTTCGGGATAGGTTTCCCGATCACCATCGCGTTGGGTTTCTTGCTGATGATGCTGGCATTGCCTTACATGATGCAGCCCATACAGAGACTGATGCATGAGAGCATGAGCTTCATGCAGGAAATAGCTAATCCTGTGATGACAGCAGGGCCTCAGACACAATAGAAAAATGCAATCTGAAAGTGGAATGGTATGACACAAGACCAGGCATATATCGGCCGCCAGCCCATTATGAACGCCAAGCAAGAGATCGTGGCCTACGAGTTGTTCTTCCGCCATAGTGCCGAGGCAACGACGGCGGTCTATGAAAACAGCTTGCAGGCCTGTAACCGGGTGTTGGTGAACACGATCAGCGATATGGGCACATTGTGGCTGCTGGGCGACAAGCTGGCTTTTCTCAATATTAGTGAGGAAATGCTGCATAGTGAGCTACTGGAATTGCTTCCTCCCACCAAGACCGTACTTGAGTTAGAGGCGTTCGTTGCGCCAAACGCAGCAGTGCTTGAGCGCTGCGAGTTCCTGCGCAAGCGTGGTTACCGGATTGCCCTCAAGGACAAGGGCGAGTCCCTAGTTGGGTCTGCACTGATTGATTATGCTGATTACGTGAAGATCGATATCCTGGCCTACACCATGGATGAAGTGGCAAGGAGGTTCCTCGAGTACCAGATACTTGGTGTTACTGTAGTGGCAGAAAGGGTTGAGCATCATCATCAATACGATGCATGTCACAATATTGGCTTTCCCTTGATTCAAGGCTTCTACTTCGCCCATACAGAAACCTTTACGGCCAAGGTCATTAATCCAGCATTTTCAGCTGTGTTGGACCTCCTCAACATGATCAGCCGCGATGCAGATATGCGTGAAGTGGAACATGGGTTCAAGCGAGATGCAGCACTTTCTTTCAAGCTATTGCGTTACATCAATTCGGTGGGTTTTGGCTTGTCCTGCGAAATCCAATCCCTTCGTCATGCCCTGACAATTATCGGCACCAAGCAGCTGTATCGCTGGTTAACCTTGTTGATGATCACTGCGGGGGAAAATTCCGCAGCACCGGCACTTATGAAAACCTCTATCACGCGCGGTCGTCTGACAGAGTTGCTGGGCGAGGGCTACTTCGACAAGACCGGGCGCGACAATCTGTTCGTCACTGGTGTATTTTCCATGCTGGACTTGATGCTGGAAATGCCCATGGACCGTGTGCTGGAGAAAATTGATCTGCCAGATGCGACTCAAGATGCGTTGTTGCATCGAGAGGGGATTTATGGGCCATTCCTGCAGCTGGCAGAGGCCTGTGAAAACCAGGATAACAATCGCATTATTGCATTGGCAGAAAGCCTGCAACTTGACCCGAACAAGGTCAATGATGCCCACATTGCTGCCTTGGCGTGGGTGGAAGCGCTCGGGGTCTAGTCTTTTACATGCATCAACTAAAAAGCCGGCACATGCCGGCTTTTTAGTTGATGCATGATAGTGATGATGATTTTTGATTTGCCCTAGGTGCATTTGACGGGCAATATTTAGCACACTTGAAAGTGTTGTATCCAGACGGACCTGGGCATCGTACCCAAACTCCGATTAGCCTGGAGTAGACTCATTGGAGAGGAAGTAAAGAATGCGATTCTGGTTGATTGTCATATGCTTGTATTGCCAGCCAATTTGGGCCGCGGGCTTGGATTTCAAGATGATTACCTTGCAGCATCGCTTTCCGCAGGACATTCTGCCTGCAGTGCAACAACTCATAGGATCTGAAGGTTCAGTGACGGCGATAGACCATCACTTGGTTGTCCGAGCCAGCAGCGAAAAAATGGAGATGGTTGAGGCTTTGGTGGAGCGGTTGGATACTGTCCAGCGTAATGTGCGGATCACTGTTCGCCATGATGAATCTGTGGCGCAGCGTGAACGCTCAATAGGTGTGGATGGTAGTGTGCGTCATGGGAATGCTGAATTTGGTGTGAATGATGCTCATGGTTCACGCGAGGGTTTGCGCTTCGATGTGGACGATAATTTGGCGCTGAGTCAGCGCCGTGGAGAGCAATTCCTCACTGTGCTGGATGGTGAGCGGGCTTTCATCCAAGTGGGGCAGGTCGTGCCTTTTACTCAGCAATGGATATTCTTGACGGCACAATATGCCAATGTGCAACAGACAACAGAGTTTTATGAAGTTACCACGGGGTTTGCCGTTAGGCCGAGATACATTGGGAATGACGTGGAGGTGGAAATTACCCCCCGTATCGCAAGGCTCAACACCTCCGGGGTGATTGATTTTGAACAGTTATCGACTACTGTGCGTACGCCACGTGGGCAATGGCTTGATATTGGTGGTGTCATGCAGGCGCGCGATGAAGTGAGTCGTGCAATCCTCTCGCAAAACCAATATGGCGAAGGAAAGAACAGTCGTTTGCAAATCAAGGTGGATTAAAAAGATTTACTGCTTGTTTTTTTGTTCAAAAAATAGCGAAAGTTTGTGCTAAATAAGGCTGGTAGCCAAAAAACAGTGGTATTTTTTATCGAAAATGGTAGAATTTTTGGCACTCGGTTGGTTTAAAGGCTTACCGTACTGGTTTTAAAAAATTTATTGTCTACACTACATCTTAAGGGATAAAAAATGACACGTTCCGCTCTGCTTGCCGCTCTGCTCGCACTTGCTTTGACTGCTTGCGGTCAAAAGGAAGAGGCTCCTGCTGAAGCTCCTGCTGTTGAAGAAGCTGCTCCTGCTGTTGAAGAAGCACCAGCTGAAGCTCCTGCAGCTGAAGAAGCTGCTCCTGCTGAAGCTCCAGCAGAAGAAGCACCAGCTGCTCCTGCAGAAGAAGCTAAGTAATTGATAGGCTGGCTTCTATGCCAGCTTCAATTATCTAGATCAAAAAGCCAGCATTGCTGGCTTTTTGTTTTTGTATTGCCCATTTTTTAAAATCTATTTGATTTCCCGCCAGTCGAACCCTTCTGCTTGGCTGGCAATACCAATCCAGTGTTCTTCACAGTTGAGTGTGCGGCTTAATGCGGCATTGACCAGTGCTGGCTGATTGTTTTTCTCGCTCAAGTGCGCTGCCACAATGTGCTGTAGTTTGCGATTGTCCAGCTTGCCCAATAGACTCGCTGCACTCTCATTATCCAAATGTCCTAGACGACTGCCTACCCGTTGTTTCAAAGAGCGTATATAAGGTCCATTACGCAGCATGTCGAGATCATGGTTGCATTCCAGTACTAAGGAGTCACAAGCGTTCAATATCGCTTCAATATGGGGCGTGGTTGTGCCAACGTCAGTCAGTACGCCGAGCTTGTGTCGACCATTTTTAAAAACGTACTGTACTGGTTCGCGCGCATCGTGTGGCACCGGGTACGGCTGGATATGCAGGTCGCCAATGTTGAATGGTTGATGACTGTCGATGATATGTAGCTCAAACCCTTGATCCTTGGGGATGAGCTTCTGGCTCATGACATAAGTCCCATAGGTGAGCCAAACCGGGATGCGATATTTGTTCGCGAGTTTGAATACGCCATTGGTATGGTCATCGTGCTCATGTGTGACGAGAATGCCAGCTATGTCGTTGGCTTGTAGGCCTAGCCTGGCGAGGCGGTATAGGGTGTCTTTGAGCCCAAAGCCACAATCCAGCAACAAGCGGGTGGAGGATTGCTCTATGATCAGGCCATTGCCTGCACTGCCGCTACCAAGTGAGGCGAATCGCATATCAGGGAAAGCAGGTTAGATATCTGTTGTCGCATGGATAGAGAATGCGACAACAGATAAAGGTCATATTACTTGAGTTGCTCGAACAGCAGGTTGATGATGCGGTTTGCTGTGGAGGTGCGCTCGCGATTGCCATCCTTGTCGGTGATGGTGATGACCGAGTTATTGCTACTGGAACTTTCTACCTTGACTTGGTATTGGTTTTCACCAGATTTACGCTTCTTGTTGCCATCCTTGTCGGTTTTGTCATCACCCCAGAATTTCAGGCTTTCCAGCAGGCCTTTCTTTTCCTTTGGTGCTTCATCAATGTCATTGTCGGTATAGCGTACATAGAACACGCCGTTGGAGCGGTCGCGATCTTCGACAACGAAGCCAACACGGTCCAGCGCCAACCCTACACGGCGCCATGCACGATCAAACGCGTCGTTGGTGCTCAGGCTGAGGGTGCCATCACTTTCCTTGTTTATGGTGGCACGTAGCTCAGGAGATGCATTGGCGATGATGGTGCGGGATTTCTTTTCCTCAACGCCCAGGCGTACCATCAGCCTGCGTAACAATTCGGCATCGATGTCTTCTGCCATGGCGCGGGATTCATCAGCACCCGTGCGTTTGGTCTTGGTAGGCGCGTAGCCCATCTCGACTTCACCTGCAATAGTACGCACCTTGACCTTGCCATCATCAGGCACATTGCTGACAGCACGATGGCTCATATAGATTTCGGTGGTACCTTGTTCAACGCCACGGTCAATACGGGTGCGGAACTTCTGGCGATTTTGCAGGCTGTTCAGCTTGTCTAACCAGCCCTGGAATTTTTCCAGATAGGATTTATCGCCAATATCCAGCGAACTAGGATCTACCCATTCTGTTTCTATGACGCCAGTTTGCGCGTTTTCCACTTGTACAGCAAAGCCAAGGTCAGTCCAGAACTCGCGAATAACGGGCCATACTTTTTCTGGTGCGGCATTCACGACCAGCCAGCGTTGTGCGCCAGCTCGTTCCATGCGTACGCCATCAGCATTTGGCAGCACCTTGTCCTGCTCGTTTTCTAGCTGACCGTTTTTATTCAGCGACTGGCTGTAATCAGAATAGTTGGTCGCGGCACCAGGAATGGCATAAGCATCACTAGCCGAGATGTTGGTCAGGTCAGGAGGGACTTCCAGCGGGCGCGAGCGGCCTGCCGCCTTGTAGTCTGAGCTGGTATCAATAAACGGAATGGAGCATCCGCTAATGGTGAGTAATGTAGCCAGTAAAACAGGTTTGATTGTGAATCGATTCATGGTTTCTCTTGACTGATAACTGAGGCATCAAATTGCAGCTTGCTTCATGGCGCTGCGTAATGTGTCATGGAATTGGGATGATAGTGGCACGAGTGGCAAGCGAATGCCACTTTGAATCAAGCCCATCTGTTGCAATACCCACTTAACAGGGATAGGGTTGGCTTCGACAAACAGCTTTTGATGCAAGGCAAACAGCTTGGCATTAGCTTCGCGAGCGGCCTTAATGTCGCCTGTTTGTGCTGCAGCACACATGTCATGCATCAGCTTGGGGGCTGCATTTGCAGTGACGGAGATTACACCGTGTCCACCCAGTAACAGTAGCGCCAAGCTGCTGGCATCGTCGCCGCTGTAAATGGCGAAGTCAGCAGGTGTACGCAGGATCAGGTCGGTACCACGCTCAATATTGCCTGTGGCATCTTTGATGCCGACAATGTTCTTGATAGCGGCAAGGCGCAGCACGGTGTCGTTCTGCAAGTCGCAACTGGTACGGCCTGGTACGTTGTACAGTATTTGTGGGATATCGACGGCTTCGGCGATGGCACGAAAATGCTGGAAGAGGCCTTCCTGCGTAGGCTTGTTGTAATAAGGGGCAACAAGCAGGCAAGCATCTGCGCCAAGTTCTTTTGCCTTGCGGGTGAGGGCAATCGCTTCGCTGGTCGAGTTGGCTCCTGTGCCAGCGATGACCGGAATCCGGCCTGCACTGTGCTCTACGGTGGTTTTGATCAGCAGGGCGTGTTCATCGAAGTCGACCGTGGGGGATTCGCCAGTGGTGCCCACGACTACAATGCCATCGGACTTTTGTGCGATGTGGAAATCGATAAGTGAACGTAGCGCCTGGATATCCAGGCTACCATCGTCATGCATAGGGGTGACGATGGCAACGAGACTGCCTTGCAGCATGGTTATACGACCTGATAATGATTAAACCTGCTCATTTTAACTGAAACTACGCGGATAATAATATGATTTTATGCCTGTTCATGGCTGTAAATCATTGTGAGGATTGAGGTAGCATGCCCAAGGGGTTGTGATGTAGTCGTGAGTTCTTTAGCTGTCGTTTGTTATGTGGGAGAGCATATCTATGATGCTGCTGACAATCAGATCGGTTCGAGCAAAACGGTGATGGCCGCCACCAGGCAAAATGAGCCGGGCTTTACCCGAGAAGTTTGTCACACTTTCCATGAAGGGAATCAGTTCATCACCCTGTTCATGCAGCACAGTCACCCTGCTGGGTTTGCCTGCAAATCGGTATGCTGCATACTTGGCTAGGTGCTCCTGAGTGAGCCAGCCTTGCGCTTTGGTATAAAAGTTTTCCACCTTGCCGATATAGCGTTGCAGGCTGGTTTCAGGATGTATGCATGGATTAATCAGCAGGCAAGGTTGCCCATAGTGGCGGGCGAGCTGGTAAGCCCAGAAGCCACCGAGGGATGATCCTGTGAGCAAAACGCCTTGGCCTAGTAGTGGCTGGATAATTTTCTCAAGTTGCGCGTAGGAGATATCTGGATCCCAGGTGTTGTATTCGGGGATGATGATGTGAGGGAAATGCTCTCGCAGAAGTGATGATTTCTCACTTGCCGGGCTGGAGTTGAAGCCCGGCATATAGACAATATTCAAGTGCGCTCCGGTGATCGTGGTTACGGCTACAATCCCAATAAGTTGGGCAGATCGGCGACAGAGTCTAGCACTATATCCGGTTGTACTGATGAGGAGGCAAAGTATTCCTCGCGGAATTTGCCTGTGCGCACTAGCACGCCACGTATGCCCGCTTTTTGTGCGCCGCCGATATCGGAGTCAATATCGTCGCCAATGACCAGCACCTCGGAGGCTGGGAGCTTGAGGTCTGCCAAGGCGATCTGGAAGAACGCGCTTGCGGGCTTTCCGATGATCATGGCTTCTACACCAGAGGCATATTCCAGGCCATTGATGAATCCACCTATATCCATTTGCAAGCCGGTTTCCGTTTGCCAAAAGCGATTTTTGTGAATGGCGATCAGCTTTGCCCCATTTTTCAGGCAATTGAATACTTCGTTCATGATCTCGTAGGTCCAGGCGTTGCCAATATCCCCGACGACAATGTATTCAGCTTGCGTATTGGATTGACGAAAGTGCGAGAAATCCTTCTTGACGTCATCCGCTAACAAGAAGCGGCACAGTGGGTGGCCAAGTTGTTCCAGATATTTCAATGCGGCCTCGGGGGCGCTGATGATTTCCTCTTGCGCTACGTAAAACCCCATGCTCAGAATCTTCTGGTGCAGGGAGTAGCGAGACAGCGTGCTGGTGTTGGTGACAAAGCGACAGCTGATGCCACGCACTCTCAGCAAGTCTACTGTTTCTATGGCACCGGGAATGGGGCTGTTACCGGTATGCAGTACGCCATCCAGGTCGAAGAGGACGGCATTGACGGATGAAGTGTCCATATTGATAAGCTCCTTGGATGTTAGGTCATATCAAGCAAGGCTTGTGCCGTATTACAAAAACAAACGGAGGCCTAAGCCTCCGTTCAAGTGCAATCATTTAAGGGACTGTCTAGCGTTTAAGATCGGCTTCCCAGGCGTTGCCATAAACTTTGCCGTTGCGCGACAGGATCACCATCTGGTACATGCTGGTAAACCACATGAAGGTAGAGGCAACGCTGTAGCCAATGCCGCCAATAATCGTGAGCCAGGCAAAGCCTGGGTTGAGCTTAGTCAGCCACCATGACAATACGTCGAGGATCAGGAACGCAAACGGGAAGGCAATGGCGAGAATTTTCAATATGCGAGGTACGTTAACAGCAAAGCTGAAAATGAACGCCATCATAAAAAAGATAAAGCAGATGCCAAACAAGTGAATGTGCGATACCCGGGTCAGGCTTTGTATCGTCGCACCTTCATTGACTGCGGAAACTTGCTTGACGCCTTCATAGGTTCTGTAGTCAGGAATGCCTGGAATCACGCTATGGCACATCACGCAGCGTTCTGCAAAAACAGCCTTGAAGTGGTTTTCCCACTGATCTTCTGGCGCACCACTGCGAACCCACTTGATGATATCCAGACGTACTTCGGCTGGTGCATGAGGCTTCATGGAGCCATTGAGCTTGCTTTCCAGCTTGCTACCACTACGATCACCGTAATAGCTATAGACAATATCATCCTTGGACAAACCTAGCTTGCCATCAGCCATGCCGTGAGTGAGCATGATCTGCAGGCCAGCCATGCATAGGCCAACACCGATGACCAATAGGTAGCCAATGAACAGTGTTTTGATGGAAGTGGGTAGGTTGGGTAGATTGAGCCAAGGCAGGCTGGAGGTTTCTTTCATGGCAGTCTCGTCTAGCGTTAAAAATACAAGCCCCGCAAGCATACCGCAATTTGCAAGATTTCACCTAGTATTGGTAGGGGTATTATCAATAAAAAAGCCTTGCTGATGAGGCAAGGCCTAAGGGTTAAGCTCAATGTGCTTATTAACTAGGTGTGGAATTTTCCCGCTCCTTGCGTGCGTTGAGGATACAGAAGCCTATCCAGTAGCTGATGACGATGATTGTCAGGATGATGGTGCCAATGGAGGCAATGCCCACCCATGAGCCAAATAGTACTTTTAACATGGTGATCTCCTCTTTAATAAACGTGACTGCAACTACCATTAACCATATTTTATTTATGGTTAATGGTACGCTTTTGCTGGGAAGAGTAAAGACCTTTTATTGAAAATGGTTAAAAGTTAGTATCTCTGAATTGTGAAGGTGTCTTGATTTGAGCGTGAAACATCAGCAATAATCAAACAGGAAGTGGCAATTGCGGATGCAGGCAAGTCTATTGGCTTGTTTGATAAGACAGAATAATTTAAGAAGAAAAGCCATCATGACGGATATGATTGAGAGTGCACCTGACGCTGGAAATGTGGAGTCAGAAAACATCAGTTTTGAGGAAATCAACCTGCATCCCGGCACTAGACTCCAGTTGCTGACCCATCGTGGGCATACGCCTACTCCGCACCTTTCCACTTTTATTGGCGTGGAAAGCAATGATTACTTGTTGTTACGCTTGCCCAAGTCACAGGGAACTTACCTGACTTTTTACGAGGGTGAGAAGATCACGGTGCGTGTTTTCTCCGGCACCATGATCAGTAGTTTTGATACAAGCGTCATTCAGACCATTTACCATCCTCTCAACTGTTTGTGCCTTTCCTTCCCTTATAGCATTCAAGTCAAGAAAATCCGCCGTGAAATGCGGATCAAGGTTGATATTGATGGCAAGCTTGGATTGGTTGATAGGAGCACAATACCAGTGAAGCTGACTAATATCAGTGCAACGGGATGTCAGATTGTGACAGAGCAGGAGGTTGGCAAGATTGACGATCAGTTGGCGTTGAATTTCAATTTGCCGCAATTAACTGAAGACGACACATCCAACATCACGCTCTTGGCCAAAGTTCGTAACATCACGAATGAGGGGGAGGGGGGGGCACCAAGCTTCCTGGTTGGAATGGAGTTTGTTGCCGTGGCCACCAATGTACAGCTGGTTGTGCGTCATTACGTGTATGAGCGTCTGGTGGATAGGCGGCAGAATCTTGTTTAAGGATTGCTGGCAGAGGTAAGCTGCTCTGCTTTGTGGCAATGCGTGCTGGTTAGTCCAATGAACTGCAGGTTTGGCAGAGCGGAAAAGCATGGCTGTTATTGGTGACTAAGCGAGCCTGCCTAGCTTACGGGTATAATCCCATGATCTATTCCTCTCATCCACCGCATGACTGAAATTGCACTGGTCGACCATATTGACGCTATCCTGCCACAGACACAATGTACTCAGTGTGGCTATGCTGGTTGTCGTCCTTATGCTGAGGCACTAGCGCGCGGGGATGCTGGAATTAATCAGTGTCCACCAGGTGGTGAGTCTGGGATTCATGCATTGGCGACATTGCTCAATCAACCTTACCAGCCACTCAATCCTGCGCATGGGGCGATACGCCCCAAAATGCTGGCGCTTATTGACGAAGCGATATGTATAGGCTGCACCTTGTGTATCAAGGCTTGCCCTGTCGATGCCATTCTCGGGGCGCATAAACAGATGCATACGGTGATTACGGCTGAATGTACGGGGTGCGAGTTGTGCGTAGCACCGTGCCCGGTCGATTGCATCAGTATGCAGCCACTCACAAATCAGGAGTGGGATTACACACAGCCGACCAGCCTTGCGCGCCAGGTAGCAGATAAGGCGCGCACCAGGTATCAGCATCGTTTGCAGCGCCTGGATAATATGCCGCTAAAACGTCCTCTGGCTGCAACTCGCATTGAGGCAGAGCAACCCTCAGTTAGCACTGTGGAAGCTAAGAAGGCAGCG
The DNA here is from genome assembly GCF_044751345.1 of Methylobacillus methanolivorans. Taxonomy (GTDB): domain Bacteria; phylum Pseudomonadota; class Gammaproteobacteria; order Burkholderiales; family Methylophilaceae; genus Methylobacillus; species Methylobacillus methanolivorans. The sequence continues at coordinate 163,971 of NZ_JBIWXY010000001.1, forward strand.
CTGGCTGCTGCCATGGCGCGGGCACGTGCGCAACGTCAGGCAACAACGACATCATAAGAACATGAACGCAGAAAAACGCCAGGAACTGTTTCGCCGACTCAGTATTGCCATTCCCGAACCGACGACTGAGTTGGTTCATCACAGCACCTTTGAATTACTCATTGCGGTCATCCTGTCTGCTCAGGCGACGGATAAGGGCGTCAATATCGCCACTGCCAAGTTGTTCCCTGTCGCTAATACCCCACAAGCGATTCTTGATCTGGGTATTGAAGGGTTGGAAGGCTACATTAAGACCATCGGCCTGTATCGCAGCAAGGCTAAGAATGTCATGGCGACCTGCCGTTTGCTGGTAGACCTGCATGATGGGCAGGTGCCTGATACGCGGGCAGCATTGGAAAGCCTACCGGGGGTGGGCCGCAAAACTGCCAATGTCATTCTGAACACGGCATTTGGTCAACCTACCATTGCGGTGGATACGCATATCTTCCGCCTGGGAAACCGGATTGGCCTGGCACCTGGGAAAACGCCGCTAGAGGTGGAAAATAAGCTGATGAAAGCGGTACCGAAAGAGTATCTGCAAGATGCCCATCATTTGCTGATTTTGCATGGACGCTATGTCTGTGTCGCCCGTAAGCCTAAGTGTGGTGAGTGCGTGATCTACGATCTGTGTGAGTTCAAGGCCAAGTCTACCCCTGCTTCTGCAGCGGTGGAGGGCATGTGAAGGTTGGCACTGGGTTGGCGCAAGGCAGACATCCGACTGCCGAGCTTGCTACACAGGCCGTCAAGCAGGCATTGGATCAAGCTGGGCTGGAGATCGCCAATAGCGTACTGCTATTCCTGAGCGAAGATTTTGCCCCGGCCCCGCAGTCGGCATTACGTGCTGCTGCTGTGGCGGCAAGTACGACGCAGGTGAGTGGTTGTTCGGCACCAGGAATATTGACTCAGGACGATTGGGTGTTGGATGGGTCTGCCGCAGCAGCGCTAGTGTTGGGCGATGGCGCTGCGATTGTGCCGGCGAAAGAGCTGGATCATCGCCAATTACTAACGCTGGCAGCTCCCAATGCATTCAACTCCACTTGGCTTGCTGCACCTGGCCAGCGTTTTGGTGGCGTAGCAGGGGATGCTACTGGCTTGGGAGCATTCTCAGTGTGGGAGAGTGGTAAGGGTGTCTTGTCCACACATTGTGATTTAAGATTGGATGGCGTTACAGGTGCTGTGGCTGTGGCCCATGCCTTGCAACCTATTGGTGCTCCGCAACGTATTGAGCGGGTTGATCAACATGACTTGCTGGTAGTATCCGGTTTATCTGTTTTGCAGCAATCTGCATGGGCTAGCCTGGTTAATGCACTTGATCATGCTGGTATTGCGCATGATGCGGGCATCCCTTTTCATCGCGTGATGTTGATGTTGGCAGAAAGTGAGACGGCATTGGCACGAGATGAATATCAAGTGGTGGCTATCATCGGTGCGGATGCGCATGCCCAGACGGTAACGCTCGCACACGAAGTGACTCCAGGCAGTTGGTTCGCCTGGGCGATATTGGATCGTGAGGCTGCACAGCAGCGCCTGGCAGAGACGATTGTCTCGGTAGGAGGTAACTTGCATGACAAACCTGCGTTTGGATTGATGTTCTCCTGCCTGGCACGTGGGCCACATTTTTATGATGGCGTGGACGACGATATTGCATTGTTGAAGCGTTATTATCCTGGCATGCCGCTGATCGGTTTTTATGGCAATGGGGAAATTGCCCCCACTCCTGGCGGCAATGCGTTATGGCAGCACTCTGTGGTGCTGGGACTCTTTACTGCGGAAAATTGAATGATGAATACCCCATTAATGAATGCCACGACAAGTCACCGCTATCCCCGTGTGCTGTCTATCGCCGGGTCTGATAGCAGTGGCGGTGCTGGCATTCAGGCTGATCTCAAGACCTTTTCAGCGCTAGGGTGCTATGGTATGACGGCGATTACAGCCCTGACTGCACAAAACACCCAGGGTGTGCGTGCTATCCATAGCGTGCCAGCTGAGATGTTGCGCGACCAGATCGATGCCGTGGTTGAAGATATCGGTGTGGATGCGGTCAAGATTGGCATGCTGCATTCCCCTGAGGTCGTGATGACCGTGGCTGAGGCCTTGGATGCACATGGCCTCAAGCAAGTGGTGCTGGATCCGGTCATGGTAGCGGCAAATGGTGCCAAGTTGATTTCTGACGAAGCGATTGCCTTACTGGTACGTGAGCTGTTTCCGCGAGCGCTGGTAGTGACGCCCAACCTTGATGAAGCAGCATTGCTGTTGGAGCGCTCGCTGACAGCGACCGATGAACTGGAGCAGGCGGCTCATGAACTGCTGGGCCAGGGTGCGCGTGCTGTGCTACTCAAAGGTGGTCATCTCCCCGGGCACGATGTGCTGGATATCCTGGTGCAGGCAAATAGCGCAGGGCAAATTACCGAATTACATAAGCTACATTCTTTGCGTATTTCCACCCACAACTTGCATGGTACTGGCTGTACCTTATCGTCTGCCATTGCTGCCTATCTTGCACTTGGCTTCAATGTGCCAGATGCAGTACAGGCGGCACGCATTTATGTGCGCTCTGCCTTGTATGCGGGGTCTAACGTCAGGATGGGCGAAGGGGTTGGCCCGCTGAATCACGGCTTTGCGCCTCAGGCGATGAAAGTGTGGGAAGCCTGATGGCCTTGTTTAACCCCAGCCGTGATCAGGTGCGGCAATTCTTTTTTGATGCCTGGGCCAAGCTCCAGCAACAACAAGCCTTGAGCGAGATTGAGGCGATGGCGGTCGATGTGATGCAGGCTCATCCTGAATATCACCATGTATTGAATGCACCAGAGCGTTACCGTGATCAGTCTTATTTCCCAGAGATGGGTGAGACCAACCCCTTCTTGCACATGAGCTTGCATCTTTCCGTTTTGGAGCAGGTGTCTATCGATCAACCACCTGGTATCAAGGCTGCTTATCACAGCCTGTGGCGCCAGCATGGCGATGCAGTGGAGGCGCAACATGTACTCATGGAGTGCTTGGCTGAGGCTATCTGGCAGGCGCAACGCGGTGGTGCTGGCCTGGATGCACAAGCATATATTGATTCCATACAGGCTAAGGCAAGAGATTAGCCGCCAGGCTGTGATGTGTTAAATTTTTTGCAGTAAATAGCTATTTTCAAAGCCACGTACCGGCCCCAGCACATTAAAGCCTTTGAAATACCCGCCTGCTCTGAGCAGGTCGACAGCTGGACCTACCTCTGGGCTATATTGGTAGTCTGCATAGTCATCAAACACGACAAATCCTTCTGACACCACGCTTGGTGCATACAGCAGAAAATCCAGCAGGACATTACGCCCTTCATGCCCACCATCAATATGTAGCAAAGAAACTTGGGGTGAAAGATCATAGAAGCGCTCTGCGCTTAACTCGGAAAATCCTCGTAATACCATGACGTTGGGGAATATCAGGTTCTTGTAATGACTGAATTCCTCAAACTGGTTAGGCAAGGCAAATGGGTCAATGCCGATCAGCCTTTTTTGGCGGCAGCATACTTCGTTCATCAGGGACAGGGATTTACCTTTCCAAACCCCGATCTCGACAATATCGCCAGGCAGATCAGCAGTCAAAGCACATAGATAAGCCAATAGTTTTACCTGCTCATGAAACGAAATCTCCTTGCGTTCCATGGCTTGTTCAGGTGGTAGCAGGGTTTGTGCCTGCTCAAAATTTTGCCCCAACAGATCCCACACCGTGGCGACCATCTGTTTGAGTTGTGCATTTTCCAGGAATTCGTTTAGCTCATTTGCCGTGATCATTGTGGTCCTTGAGTTATCTATGTATTCATGCCAGACGCGATCATGGCTTAGTGATGTTCGTGAGGCTCGTGTCCATGGTGGCTATCCAGCAGGCTGTAATAGTTGGATGGTTCCAGCACGGTAGGCACTGCTTCATCCGCAAGGAAGGGATAATCTTTGCTGTAATGCAGGCCGCGGCTTTCCTTACGTTCCATCGCACTGTTGACGATAAGCTCTGCGACTTGCAATAGGTTGCGTAGCTCAATCAGGTTATTACTGATGCGGAAATTGCTGTAGAACTCATGCACCTCGTCACGTAGCAGATGGATGCGATGCAAGGCGCGGGTGAGGCGCTTGTTGGTGCGCACAATACCAACATAATTCCACATGGTGCGGCGCAGCTCGCTCCAGTTATGCGTGATGATGATCTCTTCATCGGCGTCCGTGACGCGACTTTCATCCCAATATGGCAGGGTGACTTCCGGCTGCTGTGGTTGCGCGATAATGTCTTCTGCCACTGCCTGGCCAAATACCAGGCATTCAAGCAGGGAGTTGCTGGCCAAGCGGTTGGCTCCATGCAGACCCGTACAGGCGTTTTCGCCTATGGCATACAGTCTTGGAATATCAGTGCGGCCAATATGATCGGTCATGATCCCACCGCAGCTGTAGTGGGCTGCTGGTACGACGGGAATAGGTTCACGCGTAATGTCGATGCCAAGCTCGAAGCAGCGGCGGTAAATGGTCGGAAAGTGTGACAGGATGAAATCTGCTGGTTTGTGGGAGATGTCTAGATACACACAGTCCAACCCGCGTTTCTTCATTTCAAAATCAATGGCGCGTGCCACGATGTCGCGAGGGGCCAGTTCTGCGCGTTCATCATGCCAAGGCATGAAGCGTGTGCCATCTGGCAGCTTGAGTATGCCGCCTTCTCCGCGAACGGCTTCCGTGATTAGGAAGGATTTGGCTTCGGAGTGGTAAAGGCAGGTGGGGTGGAATTGGATGAATTCCATGTTGGCAACGCGGCAGCCTGCTCTCCAGGCCATGGCAACGCCATCACCTGACGAGACATCGGGATTGGTTGTGTAGAGATAGACCTTGCCGGTGCCGCCAGTTGCCAGCACGGTGTGCTGGGCAGCAATGGTCAGCACCTTGCCGGTGATGTTGTCGAGCACATAGGCGCCCAGGCAGGCGCTACCTTCCATGTTGACCTTGCCAGCGGTGATGAGGTCAACCGCAATATGTTCTTCCAAAATCGTAATATTGGGGTGCTGGCGTACTTTTTCAGCCAGGGTTTTTTGCACTGCCTGCCCTGTGGCATCGGCCGCGTGAATGATGCGTCTATGGCTGTGCCCGCCTTCACGGGTCAGGTGGAAGCCGCTATTGTCGTCTTCGCGAGTGAAAGGAACGCCTTCTGCAATCAGCCATTCCACGGTTTCACGACCATGTTCTGCAACCAGGCGTGTCACCGCAGCGTCGCATAGTCCTGCACCTGCAATCAGGGTATCTTGAATATGGGCTTCTGTTGAGTCATCATCTGCCAGCACGGCGGCAATGCCACCTTGTGCCCAGTTGCTGGAACCATCGTTAATGCCGCGCTTGCTGATCAAGCAGACTTTTTTGTTTGCTGCCACTTTCAGTGCGAGGGTGAGGCCGGCAAGACCACTGCCGATGATGAGGACGTCATATTGCTGCATAAGAACCCAAGGATGGATGAACTTTCGCGAGTGTAGCGCTGTCTGTAGCACTAAGCTAGTCATGAAAATACAAAGGGAAGGTCATGATCAAGACAAATAATTTCGAGGAATTTTCGCGCATGGGCTTCGTCGATACGGGAGTGCGCGGGTATACTCCGTCTGTCAAGAAAATACAGACAGGGAGCATGGCCGCGATGGCAGTAACCCCGCCGGCGGGTAATCGGGAATTAGACCAGCAGTTAGTTGAGCGTGCGCAAGGTGGTGATAAGCGTGCGTTTGGCTTATTGGTGGATAAGTACCAGCGTAAGCTGGGGCGCTTGCTCTCTCGCTTGATCAGGGATCCAGCCGAGGTGGAGGATGTGGTGCAAGAATCCTTCATTAAGGCATATCGGGCTTTGCCTAGCTTTCGTGGTGACAGTGCTTTTTATACTTGGTTGTACCGTATTGGTATCAACACCGCGAAGAATTATTTGGTAGCGATGGGTCGCAGACCCCAAGCTACAGGTGATATTGAAATTGAAGATGCTGAAAATTTCGATGATGGTGATGAATTGCGCACCATGGATACGCCTGAAACAGAATTGATGGGCAAGGAAATTGCCCAGACTGTGAACGATACGGTAGCTTCGTTGCCAGAAGAGTTGCGTACAGCAATTACATTGCGCGAGATAGAAGGCTTGAGCTACGAAGAGATTGCCACGATGATGGATTGCCCGATAGGGACAGTGCGTTCACGCATTTTCCGAGCTCGTGAAACGATCGCCCAGAAGTTGCGTCCTTTACTGGACACCCCCGAAAACAGGAGATGGTGATGAAAAGTCAAATTTCGGCGCTGATGGATGGTGACATTGCGCTTGAGGATGCGGAATACCTCTATACGACTTTGAAGTCTGGTGGTGAATCTACCCAGGCTTGGTCTGATTATCATTTGATCGGTGATGCCATGCGTGGCAATCCTGTTTTTAAGCCTGATTTTACTGAGCGCCTGTTGGCTAGCCTTGAGGATGAGCCTGTGCTGCTGGTGCCTTCCGTCAAGCGTAAGCGGGCTTTACTCAAAAATAGCAAACTCTGGTCTGTAGCAGCATCTGTTTCGGCTGTGGCATTTGTTGGCTGGGTGGTATTGCAGCAGCAGGTGCAAAGTGGCCTGGAGGAAGATGCAACCCCCATGGAAATTGCTCAAAGCCTTCCCTCGGATTATTGGTTGGCGCACCAGTCACAGGCTTCCAATAATTCCGCCTACTATATTCAGCCCGCCAATTATTCGGAGTAGTCGGTAGATGAAGCGTTTCCTGCTGGCTTTCCTGCTGGCAAGCCCGTTTGTCGTTGTGCATGCCGAACCTGAAGACCCCTGGCTCGTTCTGCAAAAGGCTGCTAGTGCAGCCCACGATCTGAGCTACAAAGGGGTCTTTATCTATCAGTCTGGTGACAATATCAAGTCTGTCCAGATCACCCATACCAACTCGGGCCAAGGTGAATATGCCCGTATGGTCGTGCTGGATGGCACACCTAGAGAAATGCTCAGCCAGGGTGGCGATGTCGTCATTTTTAGTTCCAAGAATGAAAAAGTCATCATGGAAAAGCGCCGGGCACATAACTTGTTCCCCGCCGTATTGCCTGAAGATATTGAGCGCCTAAAGGCAAGCTACCAAGCGCGAGTCGGTGGTACCGAGCGTATTGCCGGTCGTGATGGCAGGATAGTGTTTCTTGATCCTCGTGATAGCCTGCGATATGCCTACAAGTTCTGGGCTGATCGTGAATATGGTTTGCTGCTGAAATCGCTGATGCTGAATGATCAAAAGCAGATGTTGGAGCAAATGGCATTCAGCCAGGTCAATATGATGGAAGAGCAGGGCATGGACTGGTTCCACCCCAATGTTGATCATAACAAGCATTACATTCTTGAAGAGGCCAATGCCCAGCCCGCTCAGGATGCCTCTGGCTGGACAGTGGGAGCTTTGCCTGCGGGCTATCGCAAGGTTGAGCAAGTGACCCGGCTCGTGCCGGGCAAAACTGCGCCTGTCACCCAAGTGATTTTTACCGATGGCTTGGCTTCTGTTTCTCTCTTCATTGAACCTTTGTCTAAAGGTACTCGTCCTAAGATCGGTCAGACGTCGAAAGGCGCTACTCATTTTTATGCCAATGTCAGCAAGGGATATCAGATATTGGTCGTAGGTGAAGTGCCCGCGGCGACAGTGGCGCAGATCGGTAGTGCGGTCAGTTTCAAGTAGTCATTACATCCGAAAACTGGGTCGCTGATTTTCTTTAGTCTGTACACGGGTGCTTTGCAGCTTGAGCTTGCTTGGCACTGTTGTGATGGTGATTGGTGTGTGAGCTTGCTGCGAGTAGCTTAAGCAGCGTATGAGTGTGACGTGTTAACGAGGTGAGTCGATGTTTAAAAAACTGATTGCTGTTTCCGCAATTTGTTTATCTGTGGGCCTGACTGCTGCAACACCTGTCTTGGCCAAAGAGTTACCTGATTTTACGGAATTGGCCGAGAAGCAAGGTGCTGCCGTTGTCAATATCAGTGTCACCCAGGTGATGCAAGGTGGTGCGGGTGGTTCTCCTTTTCAAGGGATGCCGGAAGATGAGGCGTTGAATGAGTTTTTCCGCCGTTTTGGTATTCCAGGGTTCCCTGGCGTGCCACGTGGGCAGGGAGGTCAGCAGTCGCCTGAGTACAAGTCCCAGTCGCTGGGTTCAGGCTTCATTATCAGCAGCGATGGTTACATCCTGACTAACGCTCATGTGGTGCGTGAAGCGGATGAAGTGATCGTTAAATTGAACGATAAGCGCGAATTCAAGGCCAAGATTGTCGGCGCGGATCGTCGCACAGATGTCGCTCTGCTCAAGATAGAGGCCACTGGCCTACCCAAGGTAACGATAGGCAATCCCGAGCTGTTGAAGGTTGGCGAGTGGGTGGTAGCGATTGGATCGCCCTTCGGCCTTGAAAGCACGCTGACAGCCGGTGTAGTGAGTGCCAAGGGGCGTGCCTTGCCACAGGAAAATTTTGTTCCATTTATCCAGACCGATGTAGCGATCAATCCTGGTAATTCAGGTGGGCCGCTGTTCAACCTCAAAGGTGAGGTCGTCGGGGTCAACTCGCAAATTTATAGCCGTACTGGCGGTTATATGGGCTTGTCGTTTTCCATCCCGATTGATGTCGCTATTGATGTCTCCAATCAGCTCAAGGCCTCAGGTCGTGTAGCACGCGGCTGGCTGGGGATAGGCATTCAGGAAATCACCAAGGATCTGGCCGAATCATTCGGTATGAAGAATACCAACGGTGCCTTGGTGGCTGGTGTGGAGAAGGGTAGCCCTGCGGAAAAGGGTGGCCTGGAAGCTGGTGATGTGGTCGTCAAGTTTGATGGCAAAGCGGTCACTACGTCGGCTGACCTGCCAAGGATTGTTGGCGCAACCAAGCCTGGTAAGCAGGTGCCAGTGGAGGTGTTGCGCAAGGGCGCCAGCAAGACCTTGAATATTGCATTGGGTGAAATGCCAGCAGACAAGGATGAAGTCGCTGCAAATGCACAGCCAGATGCCAAGCCTGAATCCAACCGCTTGGGCCTGACATTGCGCGAACTGACACCGCAACAGCGCCGTAGCCTGAATGGCCGTAATGCGTTGATTGTTGTGGATGCGCAAGGCGCGGCAGCGCAAGCGGGCATCCGCCGTGGTGATTTAGTGCTGGCCTTGAATAATACCGAGGTGCAAAGCCTGGAGCAATTCACCAAGCAGGTGAATGCCGTACATGCAGGCAAGACCGTAGCATTGCTGGTACAGCGGGAAAACAATACCCTGTATGTGCCGGTCAAGATTGGCAAGTAAAGCATGCTAAGAGTCGGTATTTGCTGTAAAATCCGACGCTAATCACTGTGTTGTAAAAGGGCGCTCCGGCGCCCTTCTTTACTTGGCTTAATCTAGAATAACTACATGAAAAATATCCGCAATTTTTCTATCATTGCTCACATCGACCACGGCAAGTCTACACTTGCAGACCGTATTATCCAGCTGTGTGGCGGTCTTTCTGACCGTGAAATGGAAGCCCAAGTGTTGGACTCCATGGATATTGAGCGCGAACGTGGCATTACCATCAAGGCGCAGACAGCTGCACTGGAATACAAGGCGCTGGATGGTCAAGTCTATAACCTCAATCTGATTGATACTCCAGGACACGTCGACTTTTCCTACGAGGTGAGTCGCTCGTTGGCCGCCTGTGAAGGTGCATTGCTGGTGGTGGATGCATCCCAGGGCGTTGAAGCACAGAGTGTGGCGAACTGCTACACCGCTATTGATCAGGGCGTTGAAGTGGTGCCTGTCCTCAATAAGATTGACTTGCCTGCAGCTGACCCTGAGCGCGTGATGCAGGAAATCGAGGATGTGATTGGCGTTGATGCTTCTGAGGCCGTACGTTGTTCCGCCAAGACCGGTGTGGGTGTGCAGGACGTGCTGGAAACCATGATTGCCAAGATTCCGCCGCCCGTGGGCGATCCGACAAAGCCACTCAAGGCCTTGATCATTGACTCCTGGTTTGATAACTATGTTGGCGTGATCATGCTGGTGCGCGTAGTGGATGGTGTGCTCAAGCCCAAGGATAAAATTCGCATGATGGCCACCAAGGCCACTTATCTTTGCGAGCAAGTGGGGGTATTTACACCTAAATCACGCCAGCGTATCTCGCTCTCCGCAGGTGAGGTAGGTTTCATTATTGCTGGTATCAAGGAGCTGACCAGCGCCAAGGTGGGCGACACCGTGACCTTGGCAGACAAACCTGCGAGCGAGGCCTTGCCAGGCTTCAAGGAAGTCCAACCACAGGTGTTTGCTGGCTTGTATCCCGTGGAGTCCAATCAATTTGAGGCTTTGCGTGAGGCGTTGGAAAAATTGCGCCTCAATGATGCTTCATTGCAGTTTGAGCCTGAAAATTCCAGTGCCTTGGGTTTTGGCTTCCGTTGTGGCTTCCTTGGTTTGCTGCACATGGAGATTGTGCAGGAGCGCCTGGAGCGCGAATATGACATGGATCTCATCACCACGGCGCCAACGGTGGTGTATGAGTTGTTGCTCAAGAGTGGTGAGGTTGAGCAGATCGAAAATCCATCGCGCTTGCCTGAACCATCACGCATTGCCGAAATTCGCGAACCCATCATTACGATTAACCTGTTGATGCCACAAGAGTATGTCGGCCCAGTCATGACGCTGTGTAACAACAAGCGCGGTGTGCAGCGCAATATGCAGTACATGGGGCGCCAGGTGATGTTGAGCTATGAAATGCCGCTCAATGAAGTGGTGCTGGATTTCTTTGATAAGTTGAAATCCGTGTCCCGTGGTTATGCTTCTATGGATTATGAATTCCTTGAGTTCCGCGCAGCAGACCTGGTCAAGCTCGACATCATGGTCAACGGTGAGCGTGTCGATGCGTTGTCCTTGATTGTGCATCGCGCCAACAGTATTTACCGAGGCCGTGAGCTGGTCTCCAAGATGCGCGAGCTGATTCCGCGCCAGATGTTCGATATCGCCGTGCAGGCCTCTATCGGTGCCAACATTATTGCGCGTGAAACCGTGAAGGCCATGCGCAAGAACGTATTGGCCAAGTGTTATGGTGGAGACATCACGCGTAAGAAAAAGCTACTCGAGAAGCAGAAAGAGGGCAAGAAGCGCATGAAGCAGGTAGGTAATGTTGAAATTCCACAGGAAGCATTCCTGGCTATTTTGAGGGTTGAAGACAAATGATGTTTGCATTATTCATGCTGGCGGTGCTGGCAATTACGGGTGTGATCTGGTTGTTGGATAGCCTGTTCTGGCGCAAGAAGCGCGCGGCAGATGCGGCAGACCCCGTGATCGTGGAATATTCCAAGAGCTTCTTTCCCGTCATTCTCGCGGTGTTCCTGATTCGTTCTTTCATCGTTGAGCCATTCAAAATTCCTTCTGGCTCCATGATGCCAACCTTGCTGGCAGGTGATTTCATCCTGGTGAACAAATTTACTTATGGCTTGCGGGTGCCTATCCTTAACAAGACCTTCCTGGCCGTTGACCACCCGCAGCGTGGAGATGTGTTTGTTTTCCATTACCCGCCTGACCCATCCATTGATTACATCAAGCGCGTGATTGGTGTGCCTGGTGACCGTATCGCCTACCGCAATAAGCGTTTGTATGTGAATGGCCAGGCTGTGCAGACGGATTATGTGGATGATTACAAATATGTTGGTTCCGGTCTGAATATGGTCGTTACCAAGCGTTATCAAGAGCAGCTTGGTGAGGTTAAGCATGACATCCTGATTGAGGAAAATGGGATGGCGTTCGATGGTGAGGTTGAGGTGCCAGCTGGGCATTACTTTGCCATGGGTGACAACCGAGATAACAGCAAGGATAGCCGCGTTTGGGGCTTTGTGCCCGAAGATAACCTGGTCGGGAAAGCGTTCTTTATCTGGTGGAATTTTGACGACTTTGGCAGAATTGGCACCAAGATCAAGTAAATATCCAATTCAAATAAACGGAGAGCCAGCATGAAAAAGCAGCAAGGCCTGACCTTCTTGAGCCTGGTGATTGTGATTGCAGTCGGCGTATTTTTCGCGATGCTGGCGATGAAGCTTACGCCTTCTTATATCGAGTATTTTGCTGTCAAGAAGGCAATCAGCCGTATTGCGCATGATCCGGCGTTTTCCAGCATGAGCAAGGCGGACATGATCAGCGCTTTCCAAAAGAGTGCGACCATAGACGATATTCGCAGTGTGGATGCCAAGGATCTTAGCTTTCTGCGCGATGAGAATGGCAAAACAGCACTGTCTGTTGATTACCAGGTAGTCGTGCCCTTGTTTTCCAATATCAGCGTTTTACTAGATTTCGAAGCTTCTACCGACAATGCCCGTTGATTGCCATTGTCGCCTGGGCCGTGCATGTAGCATGGCCTGTTCATTTTCTACGCTACTCCATAGTAAGGCCTTGTTTTGAGTCTGTATAGCTTGAATAACCTGCTACGCCAGCTTGCCTATGAGTTCCAGGATAAAAACCTGCTGACGCAGGCGCTGACGCATCGTAGCCATTCAGGTAACAATAACGAGCGACTGGAGTTTCTCGGGGACGGCGTGCTGAATTTCCTGGTGGCACATCAACTGTTCCAGCGGTTCCCCAAATTGCCCGAAGGCGATCTCAGCCGCTTGCGTGCGCAATTGGTCAAGGAACAAACCCTGAGTGAGATTGCAATCAGCCTTAATATAGGGGAATGCTTACGCCTGGGCGAAGGGGAACTTAAAAGTGGTGGCTGGCGTCGTCCCTCGGTACTGGCTGATGCGATGGAGGCTATTATCGGCGCGGTGTTTCTTGATGGAGGCTATCCTGCTGCCGAGGCACTGGTACAGCGCCTGTTCCTCCCGCGCCTGGAAAATATAGACCCCAAGTCGATCGGCAAGGATGCCAAGTCGCTGCTGCAGGAATTCCTGCAAGGGCGCAAAATTGACCTGCCTGAATATCATGTGTTGGCAACTGAAGGCGAGGCGCATTGCCAGACATTTCGCGTGAGTTGCCATATTGCCAAGTTACAGATGACTGCTGAAGGCAAAGGCTCTAGTCGCCGTGCGGCTGAACAACAAGCTGCCCAGGCAGTTTACGAGCAATTGCTCGACAAAGGAAAGAAATGACATCAACCAATACGTTTCGTTGTGGCACCGTTGCTATCGTTGGTCGCCCCAATGTGGGCAAGTCCACATTGCTCAATCATATCCTTGGCCTCAAGCTGAGCATTACATCGCGTAAGGCACAAACCACGCGCCATCGTGTGCTTGGCATTCATACCACAGAAGATACGCAATACCTGTTTGTCGATACGCCAGGTTTTCAGCAAAAGCACATCAATGCGCTCAATCGTAGCCTGAACCGCACTGTTACCCAGGTGCTCAGTGATGTTGATGTGGTGCTATTCGTGATCGAGCCTATGCATCTGGGTGAGGCTGATCGTAAGGTGTTGGCATTGCTGCCGAAAAACCAGCCGGTGTTCTTGGTCGTCAATAAGGCCGACCTGATGGGTGATAAGGGCAACTTGTTGCCCTTGATCCAGGATTTTGATCTGGAGTTCCCATTCACCGGCATTATCCCGGTAAGTGCCAAGAAAAATCTTTATCTCGATGAGTTGCTCTCTGCTGTGCGCGAGCATTTGCCAGAACAACCGGCGATTTATGGTGACGATGAGCTCACGGATCGTAATGAACGTTTCTTGGCTGCTGAAATGCTGCGCGAGAAGATTTTCCGTTTACTAGGCGATGAAGTGCCGTATTCGGTTGCGGTGGAAATCGAGAAGTTTGAGCAGGAAGGCAATCTGCGCCGTATTCACGCTGCCATCATTGTCGATAAGGAAAGCCAGAAGCCGATGTTGATTGGCAAGGGAGGCGAGAAGCTCAAGCGCATTTCCACCGAAGCGCGCCAGGATATGGAAAAGCTTTTCGGTGGCAAGGTCTGGCTGGAAACCTGGGTAAAGGTCAAGGGTGGCTGGGCAGACGACGAGCGCGCCTTGAAATCGTTGGGATATTAGAAACCCAGCCTAGACCAGAAAAACAGGATATTGCCATTTCCCCGGCCACCCGGCACATAGCTGGTATTCAATGAGTATTGCCTATAATTGACTGAGGCAATTGGCAATATGCCGGGGATGGGGAAGTTTTTGTAGATGTCTGCACGCGAAGTCAGGAACGCGGTATAGCCAATCCCTGCATGTAGACCAGAGGTGGGCCCCGTCATCCATTGGTGTCCATACCCCAGCATGGGCTGCACATTGCTGTGCGAATCAGAGAACGCCATCAGGTAGATGCCTTCCCAGTTGCCCGCCGCATTGTAGCGGCTGCGACCATAGCCCAAGCCCCAAGTGAACTCACGGAACGAGTCGATTTTGTCCTGATCATAGGCAAATCGCAGGTGGTGGGTCCATAGCGGAAGATAGAGATCCTGCTTGCCGCTATTCCAGATATCGCTGACGTGGTTGCATGACTTGTCTATCCAGGCGTAATCCGTGTCGCAGGCGGCTGAGGTAGCCAGTGGCAAGAGCAGGGCGGTGCCGAATGTGAGGGTGCTGTGCTTGATGTTCATGAATAGTGTGTTTGATGCGTGATAGTAGAAGGACAGCATCAGCGAATAAAAGGTTTCTCAATAATAGGGATGCCTGAGATAGAATGCCCGCTGGTTCTTCTTTCTTTTTGCTTGCATGGCACTCAGCCCCACCCATCGCCAAGACAACCAGCCCGTATATGTGCTGCATACCTATCCCTTCAAGGAAACCAGCCTGGTTGTCGAGTTGTTCAGCCGTGAGTTTGGTCGCGTGGCTGCGGTTGCCAAGGGTGCACGGCGTCCGCGTTCGGCAATGCGCGGCATGTTGCAGGCCTTTCAGCCTTTGCAGGCAACCTGGTCAGGCAAGGCCGAGCTCAAAAACTTGCACAGCATGGAGTGGGGTGCAGGGCTACTTTTGTTGCGTGGCGAAGCCTTGATGTGTGGCTTTTACCTCAATGAATTACTGCTACGTTTGTTGCCGCGCGAAGATGGGCACGATGCCCTGTTTGATTACTATAGCCAGACGTTGCGTATCCTGGCGCAGGACCAGGTGCCACCTGCAACCACCTTGCGACGCTTCGAGCTCAAGATGTTGCAGGAGATGGGATATGCCGTACCGTTGCAACAAGATGCTGAGGGCGAGGCGATAGAAGCAGAGCAGGTTTATGCCTATTGGGCTGAACATGGTGCATTGCCTATCAGCCAGCATGCAGCCCAGGCAAATGGCGTACAATTATCCGGTAAGACATTGCTTGCGATGGCACAAGACGACTATAGCGATGTATTGACCCAGCAGCAGAGCAAGCAGTTGATGCGCACCTTGCTGGCACATTACCTGGGTGAAAAGCCCTTACATACCCGACAATTACTCATGGATTTGCAGGCATTATGAAACTAGGCGTCAATATCGATCATGTAGCTACCTTGCGCCAAGCGCGTGGCACTCAATATCCCAGCGTGGTGCAAGCCGCGTTACGTGCTGAAGAGGCAGGTGCCGACAGTATTACCATCCATTTGCGCGAAGACAGGCGCCATATTCAGGATGCTGACGTGTTTGCCTTGCGCCCATTGCTGCAAACCAAGATGAACCTGGAAATGGCAGTCACTGACGAAATGGTCGGCATCGCCTTACAGGTTAAGCCACAGGATGTTTGCCTGGTGCCGGAGCGTCGTGAGGAACGTACGACTGAAGGTGGCCTGGATGTGGTTGGCAATCTAGGGGCGATTAAGGCGGCATGCAAGACGCTGGCAGATGCGGGCATTCGCGTTTCCTTGTTTATCGGGCCGGATCTGGAGCAGGTTGAGGCAGCCAAGGCGGCTGGCGCGCCTGTGATCGAGATTCATACCGGCGCATTTGCCGATGCCAAGACCGATAGCGATAAGCATGCCGAATTGCAGCGCATCCGCATGGCAGTGGATCACGGGCTGGCGTTGGGCCTGACCGTTAATGCCGGGCACGGCCTCAATATCCATAACGTCCATGAAATTGTGGGTATCCCGGGGATAGAAGAACTGAATATCGGCCATGCCATCGTGGCACACGCTTTGTTTGTGGGGTGGGAATATGCCGTGCGCGAGATGAAGGCCTTGATCGTGCAGAAGGCCAACTGAGCAGGGCAAGATTTCAGCATGATTTATGGCATAGGCACCGACATCGTCGAAGTGGTGCGCATCGAGGAGTCACTTAGCCGCTTTGGCGACGCATTTGCACAGCGCATTCTCAACAATGCCGAATGGCAGGAATATGAAGCCAGCCGCGTCAAGGCCAGGTTTCTTGCCAAGCGCTTTGCTGCCAAGGAAGCTTTTGCCAAGGCGCTTGGCACAGGCATCAGAGGGGCTGCCAGCTTTGAGAATATCGGTATCGGGCATGATGATCTAGGTAAGCCAGAGTTCCAGCTTGCGCCAGCATTGCAGCAATGGCTGGTGGAAAAGGGCGTGGGCCACCTGCATCTTTCCATTAGTGATGAAAAAGCCCTGGCGGCGGCGTTCGTGGTATTGGAAAAAGCTTGAGCGATGCGTAGCGTTTGGTGGACCTGCCTGCTGGTCGCAGGCTTTGCAATGAGTGCCGAGCAGTGGGAGCTGGCGGGTGAAAGTGCTGTTGGCAAGCATTATGTTGACCAGGCTAGTGTTGTTCGACAGGCTGCAGAGCATAAATTGATCGTGCAAACCAAGGTTGAGCAGGCTGATGGCAGTGTCTGGGTCACGACCATGCAGCTTGATTGCAAGGCCAAGCGGTTTAGTTACCTGCAAGGATTCCAGCTCAAGGATGGCAAGCCGGTGGTCAAGTTTGATGCCCCCCGTGCGGAAGAGCCTATCAGTCCTGGGTCATTGCCTGACCAATTGCAGCAGCGTTATTGTGTGGCTCCTGCCTCGCAATCCACCGTTACTTCCCAGCCACGATGGGAGGTCGTGAGCAACAGCAATACCGGGGAGGTGGCACTGGATCGGGCTTCTTTGCAGACCCTGCCTGGCCAGGTCTTCACGGTGAATACTCGCGTCAAGCCTTTCAATAAAAATGAGCAAACCCTGAGTACTCTGCAATTCAATTGTGGCGAAGGGACATTCCGCATACTGCAAGCGCAGAAAGTGCGTGATGGCCGCGCTGAGACCTTGTTCGACAAACCACCTCCTGTTGCGCCTGTGAGTAAGTCAGCTACGGCACAACAGCTTGCCAAGGCAATTTGCAGCCCGGCTATCAAGCCTGCGCGTAATCCATTCCAGGAAGATGCCTGCAAGGGTACGCTCAATGACTTGCAGGCGCTGGAGCGGCGCGTGCAGGGTGATATTGATGCCCATGCCTTGTATTGCGACACCATGCAACAATACCTAGATCAGCTTGCCCGCATCGCAGATGACGTCGACAAGAATCATTGTGCTATCCATGGGCTTGATCAATACCAGCGGGAAATTCGGACGGCTGGCTGTGAGGCATCACCCAATGAGCAATAGTCTGGATATGGATTGGGAGCGCCGCTTTGGTGGCGTGCGTCGTTTGTATGGTGAGGTGGCCTTGCAGCATTTTCAGCGTGCGCATGTTGCTGTCATCGGTATGGGCGGCGTGGGTTCGTGGGCGGTGGAGGCTTTGGCGCGTAGTGCCGTGGGCAGCTTGACCCTGGTTGACCTTGATAATATTGCCGAATCCAACGTCAATCGTCAGTTGCATGCTGTCGAAGGCACATTTGGCTTGGCCAAGGTAACAGCTATGGCGCAACGCGTGCGTATGATCAACCCGCTGGCCGAAGTACGCGAGGTGGAGGACTTTATCACGCCAGATAATTTGGATGCCTTACTCAATAGACCATTGGATGCGGTGCTCGATGCTATTGACGATGCGCGTGCCAAGGTCGCGTTGGCAGCCTGGTGCCGACAGCACAATATCCCACTAGTGATGGCAGGTGGAGCTGGAGGACGTGTCGATCCGACACGCATACGGGTAGCTGATTTGGCAGAAGTGCATGGCGACAGGTTGCTGGCCAAGGTACGTAATCAGTTGCGTCGTGATCACGGTTTTCCTAAGGGTTTGGATGGCAATAAACCGGGCAGCAAAAGAAAACTGCAAAAGTTTGGTATTGCCTGCATCTATTCCGATGAGCCGATTCAACAGCCAGACGCGAGTTGCAGCGCTGATACGGGCGGT
Organism: Methylobacillus methanolivorans; assembly: GCF_044751345.1. Taxonomy (GTDB): domain Bacteria; phylum Pseudomonadota; class Gammaproteobacteria; order Burkholderiales; family Methylophilaceae; genus Methylobacillus; species Methylobacillus methanolivorans. Next base: position 182,117 of record NZ_JBIWXY010000001.1, read on the forward strand.
ATCACGGGGTTGAATTGTGCTGGCTATGGCTCATCTGTCGCCGTGACAGCTCCTTGCGGAATGACTGCGGCTGCAGAGGTACTGAAATTACTGGCCCGATAGTGAGCTGTTTTATTGTGTAATGGTGTGTTCGTATTCAGGGAAATAGCGCGAGATGACGGATAGGTCGAAGCTGCGCAAGATGCTGGTATTGGATTCACGCTCTAGCAAGAACTCGAAAGAGCGCCGGATCAACTCTTCATGATCAAAGCGTCCCAGGCTGAGCTTGTTGGCATAGTCTGGCGCTACTGTCACACGATGTGTCGTGCTGGATTGTGCCTCAATCGCCACTTCAAAAGCATGCTCTTCTAGCTTGTTGACTGTGATTTTTGCCATCGTTATCCCCTTTGCACGAGTAGGGTATAGTGTAGCCCGAAATATCCCGATTTACACAAAAAATCAGCCACCTGCCATCAAGGCTTGGTGGCGTATTCATTTCTTTATTCAGGTTTAAAAGTCGTAGCGCAGCGTTACCCCCAGGGTGCGAGGTTGCCCGGCGGAGCCCATGTAAGCATTGCTGCCCGTGTTGGTCAGGCTCAGGAAATAGCGCTTGTCCAGAAGATTGCGCGCCCAGATCGATACATCCCATTGATGGCGTCCATGCTGCATGCGGATACCGCTGCTGAGATTGAGGATGCCATAGCCTGCAATTTTCGAGTAACGGGAGTTGTTGATGTCGGCATAGGTTTCAGAGCGCCAGCTATATTGGGCCGAGGTGTAATGCTCGACATTGTCTGCCGGGTTCCAGCGCCATTGCGCTCCGCTGCTGAAAGCCCAGCGTGAGGCACCATTGACGCGATTGCCAGCGATGCTCCTGAGCCCTTTACCGTAGCCGCTCTCTGCCGTGCCTCCTGGGCCGTTGAATTCTTCCGCAGGGGTAGGCGCGGTGCCGCGATCAAAGCGTGCATCTGTGTAAGCACCGTTGAAATTTACTGTCAGGTGTGAGTTGACTTGCCCGCGCATATCCAGTTCAAGGCCTTTGCTGGTGATATCGCCGACATTGGTGAGCAGGCCGGTATAACTGTTGTTGATGGCGGTATTGGTGGCGGCCTGGTAATCCCTGACCTTGGTGAGGAACACGCTAGTATTGGCAATCAAGCGCTGATCTAGCCAGCTGGACTTGATGCCAAATTCCAGGTTTTTTGCCTTTTCAGGGTCAATGTTCAACGCCTGGGTACCTAACACAGAGCCAGGGGAGGCGACACCATTGATATTGAAGCCGCCGGATTTTTCGCTGGAAGAAAGTGTGGCGTAACCGAGGATATGCTCCTTGATCCAGTAGCTGCCAGTTAAGAGGGTGGAAATGCTCTCGTCAGTTTGGTTTTGTACGCCGGTATCGTAGAACTCAACCAGAGGGTTTGATAGAAGCGGAGGTAGTGCAGGGCTCACGCCATCTTGAATCACCCTGGCCTTTTTATTTTCCAAGGTATAACGTAATCCACCAGTTAAATCGAAGCGATCCGTGAGGTGCCAGGTACCTTGGCCAAATAGCGCATAGCTGTTGGTCTTGGCGTAGCCTGTTCCCGTGAGCTTCGAGTTGTTGGGGTAAATGGTGCTTAACGCCAGTGCCGCTGGCCCGGTGGTATAGGTTTCGTGGTTAGCCAAATCTTGATAATAGTAAAAGCCGCCAAGAACATAATCGAAAGTATCGCTCAAGGGAGAGGCCAGTCTGACCTCCTGTGAATACTGCTTGTGTTCTACATTCGCCCCACCAGTGATGGCATCTAAGTCTGTGCGGTCCATGTCGTTGTTGGGCTTGAATCCCCAGCGACGCCAGGCGGTAATTGACGTCAGCGTATAGCCATTGATATCCCAATTTGCCTCAGCAGATAAGGCATCCTGTTTGGTGCGCACGCGTTGACGACTATTCAGCGTTACCTTGTAATCCTTGGGGTTGTAATCGCGGTTGCTTGCCCCGAGGTTATTGGCTTGGGTGAGCGCATTGGTGGCATTCGAGTTGGCGGTGCCAGCCGGAGTGCTATGTGAGTAGTCTGGGCCAAAAATGGGTTGTAATGTAACTGGATGAATGCCAATGACGGTGAGCGATGTGGGGTTGGGTGTCCATGGCGCATAGCTGTAGGGGACTAGGCTACCAGTGCTGGAGTCTTCTTCATGATGCTCGGCAATCACACGCAGGTTAAAGGCATCACTGGGCTTGAGCAGCAGTTGGCCGCGTACGCCGGTGCGGTTGATCTCGTTCAGGTTCTTGCCGTCGTAGGTATTCTTCACCCAGCCGTCATCGTGCGTTTTGTAAGCCGCAATACGGAAGGCGGCAACATCGTTAATCGCCTGGTTCACCATGGCCTTATATTGCGTATAGTCACGCGAACCCAAGCTTGCCTCAGCGCTATTTTCCGACTTGAAGACGGGTTTGCGCGTGGTGATATTGAGTACGCCAGCAGTGGTGTTCTTGCCAAATAAGGTACCTTGCGGGCCACGTAATAGATCGGCTTGCTCTATGTCCAGCAAGTCAAATACCGCCAGTCCAGGCCGCCCGAGGAACACATTATCAATATAAAGCCCAGCGCTGCCTTCCAGCCCTTCATTGGCAGGGTTGCTGCCAATGCCACGGATTGCAATGCTGGATTGGCGCGGATGCTGGAATTGCACTGTGAGGTTGGGCAGCAGTTGCGGCAGGTCTTGTAATTGGTAGATCCTGTTTGCTTCCAGTTGTTCACCGCTAACCACGGATATTGCAGCAGGAACGTCTTGTTCCTTTTCCAGGCGCCGCCTGGCCGTGACGTGAGTTGTTTCTAATGCAGCATCGCTGGCGATTTCCTGAGGTGAAGGCAATTGATCATTGGCGTGGCTGATACTGCATGTCGTGAACAGGGCAATCATACTGCTGCCCAGGCGGGTATATTTCAAAACAGGTGTTCCCCTTGTGTGGTGTGGCCACCACTGATTTGAGTATGGATTTGTATATTTTTTTATAATTAATCGAACATTTTATATCCAAATGACCACACTTGAATTGTGGCGCTTGAAATTTCTCCGACCGTCCCTATATAGCCAACATTGTCATTCAACCGCATCACGGGAGTTAAGCAATGTCCACAGAGACGCTACAAAAAGAAACCCTGGGCTTCCAGGCCGAAGTCAAGCAACTGCTGCAACTGATGATTCATTCGCTCTACAGCAACAAGGAAATTGTGCTGCGTGAACTGATCTCCAATGCTAGCGATGCCGCAGATAAGCTGCGCTTCGAGGCATTAGCCAATAACAGCCTTTATGAGAATGATAGCGAGCTCAAGATTCGGGTGAGCTTCGACAAGGATGCACGCACTGTCACTATTTCTGATAACGGCATCGGCATGAGCCGTGAAGAGGTCATTCGCAATATCGGTACCATCGCCAAGTCTGGCACCAAGGAATTCTTCCAGTCTCTCACTGGCGACCAAGCCAAGGACGCTAATCTGATTGGTCAATTTGGTGTGGGCTTTTATTCTGCCTTCATCCTAGCCAACAAAGTGACATTGACGACGCGCCGTGCGGGCAGCAGCGAAGCCGTGCGTTGGGAATCTGCCGGGGAAGGTGATTACACCTTGGAAGCTGCGGATAAGGCTAGCCGCGGTACCGATATCGTCCTGCATTTACGCGAAGGGGAAGATGAGTTTCTCAATGACTGGAAACTCAAGTCCATCATCCGCAAGTACTCTGACCATATCACCCTGCCCATCATCATGAAGAAGTCTGAGTGGAAAGATGGCGAGCAGGTGCCTACCGATGAAGACGAGACCGTGAACAAGGCCTCTGCTTTGTGGGCGCGCAGCAAGAGCGATATTTCTGAGGAGGAATACCAGGAGTTCTACAAGCATGTCTCGCACGATTTTGAGAATCCACTGACTTGGGCGCACAACCGCGTGGAAGGCAAGCAGGAGTATATTTCCCTGCTGTATATCCCATCCAAGGCACCATTTGACCTCTATGACCGCGAGCGCCAGCATGGCATCAAGCTGTACGTGAAGCGTGTCTTCATCATGGATGATGCCGAGCAACTCATGCCGCAATACCTGCGCTTTGTGCGTGGCGTGATTGATAGCGCTGACTTGCCATTGAATGTCTCGCGTGAAATCCTGCAACACTCCAAAGACATTGATGCGATCAAGACCGGTTCCGTCAAGCGTGTATTAGGCCTGCTGGAAGATATTGCAGAAAACAAGCCCGAAGAATACGCCAAGTTTTGGAACGAGTTTGGCCGTGTGCTGAAGGAAGGCCCAGGTGAAGATTTTGCCAACAAGGAGCGCATTGCCGGCCTGTTGCGCTTTGCCAGCACACACGCTGATACCGACGAACAGCTGGTGTCTTTCAAGGATTACATTGGCCGGATGAAGGAAGGCCAGGAGGCTATCTATTACATTACTGCCGACACATTCGCTGCCGCCCAGCATAGCCCGCACCTGGAAATTTTCCGCAAGAAGGGTATCGAGGTGCTGCTGCTGTCTGACCGGGTTGATGAATGGTTGCTCGGTAGCTTGACCGAGTTCGAGGGTAAGAAGCTGCAATCTGTAGCCAAGGGCGATCTGGATCTAGGCAAGCTGGAAGACGAAGCCGAGAAAGAACAGCAAAAGAAGACTGAGGATGAATATAAGTCCTTGGTTGAGCGTATCCAGGCTAGTTTGGGCGAAAGCGTGAAAGAAGTGCGTGTGACGCATCGCCTGACTGACTCCCCGGCTTGCTTGGTGGCGGGCGAGCATGATCTTTCTGGCAACTTGGAGCGCCTGCTCAAAGCCGCAGGACAGAAAACGCCAGGTAATAAGCCTGTGCTTGAGATCAATCCTGATCACAGCATTGTGCAGCGCTTGAAGGCTGTGAATGATGATGCGAAGTTTGCCGATTGGGCCCATCTGCTGTTTGATCAGGCCTTGCTCGCCGAGGGTGGTCAACTGGAAGACCCAGCGGCTTTTGTACGCAGGGTCAATGCCATGCTGGCCTAAGCTGTAGCTAAAAAGCGGAGTAGATTGAAAACCGTCATTGATGCTTGGTCAGTGGCGGTTTTTTATTGTATAATCCGCGGCTTCGCGTAAAAAGCGTTTGCTATGCGCGGAGTTTGTAATGTGCAGGTATGCCATACCCATGCTGGTGTGGTGATAGCGTCGAGCTATCCATTCTGAATAAAGTCAGGATGCAGGAAGCTATTTGTCAGGTCAGCCTGATCAATCCAATTATTAAGGAGTTTTAAAGAATGTCTAGATTCACCGGCCCACGTCTTAAAGTAATGCGCGCACTTGGTATTGATCTGCCTGGCTTGTCCCGCAAGACCATCGAGGCACGTCCAACCCCTCCAGGTCAACACGGTGCCAAGAACACCCGTCGCAAGAAGTCCGACTTCGGTGTTAAGCTGCAAGAAAAGCAAAAGCTGCGTTTCAACTACGGCCTGTCCGAAAAGCAACTGCGTCGCCTGGTGGTTGATGCACGTAAAGGCAAGTCCCCTACTGGCGAAACACTGCTGCAATTGCTGGAACGTCGTCTGGACAATGTCGTGTTCCGCGCTGGTTTTGCTCCAACAATCGCCGCTGCACGCCAACTGGTTTCCCACCGTCACGTATTGCTGAATGGCAAGTCAGTGAACATTCCATCTATCCGCCTGCGCGTGGGTGATGAGATTTCCCTGAAGGCCAGCAGCACCAAGCTGCCAATCGTGGTAGAAACATTGGCTAACCCACCATTGATTCGCCCAGAGTGGATCACTTGGGCAGAGCAAGCACAACAAGCCAAGGTTGCTCACTTGCCAGCAGCGGAAGATGTTCCATTCCCTGTTGATGTTCAGCAGGTTGTTGAATACTACGCAAACCGTCTGTAATTTTTGACGAAATTGAAAAGGCCGCTAATCAGCGGCCTTTTTTGTTTTCTGCGGCAATTGGTCGCAATGTAGATGCGGGAAATAATAAGAATCGCGCTCAATTAGCTGCTAGAATGCGTATTATTCTTGACTATACATATGAGAATAGTTATCATTTTTCGCTCTTGCAAGGGTAGCCTTGCGTCATTGACTGCAACCCAGACATAGAGCGGGATAGAAATGAAGACAGCGAACAATTGTAGGCGTGTAGTGCTTGCTGGTAGTGACGGGTGCAGGGTTGTGTACTGTGAGGAATGTCATGTTGCAGAAGTTGAAGTTGGAGCCTTGAGTTTGCGCCTGGAGGATCATGCGTTTAACTCGCTTGCTGAGATGATCCAGGAAGCGGCCACCCGATTAGCAATATTGAGTGCCAACAAATCCCATAGTCAATTTACTACCCACATCAAAAATGTCCATTGAGCTTTCACTAGCACGCCTTTCAAGAGAGCAATATGTTGAGGGGCAATTGAGTCAAAAACTAATTCGTAGTTTGATTCCAAAACGGGTTTCCCGCGAACAAGATCAACAAGATTTTTCTGCCAAGGCGCTGATTGCGACTGTCGTGATCCATGCAGCCGTATTTGCAGGTCTTATTGCTGTATCTACCAGGGAGCCTCATCAGGAAGATGCAGCGCCACCTATCATGGTGAGCTTGGTGAAAAGCCCGGAACCTGTGCCTGAGGTGGCAATTACCGAACCTGAGCCGCAGCCAAAGCCTAAACCACCTGAGCCAAAACCTAAACCCAAGCCTAAGCCCAAAGTAGTGGATAAGCCGGTACCGATCGAGGCGCCTAAGCCCGTCGAAGAGGTGAAGGAAGTGAAGCAGGAGGTTTCAGAGCCTCAGCCTCAGGAGATGAAACAAGCGCCTTCGCAAGCTCCTGTTCAAGACAAGCCAGTAGTGGCTGAGAAGATAGAGCAAGTCAAGCCGCCTGAGCCTAAGGATCAGCCGATTCCTGAAATTGCGATCAGTGGCGTTTCCTATCTGCATCAAGAGATGCCGGTATACCCTGCGATGTCCAGAAGGCTTGGTGAGCAAGGGGTGGTGATGTTACGCATCCTGATTTCAGAGTCCGGTGTACCTGAATCTATACAGATCGAATCTAGCAGTGGTTCGGAGCGCCTGGATAAGGCAGCGCTTGAAGCCACCAAGAAATCCAGGTTCAACCCGTATAAGCGTAACAACAAGCCGATGAAGGTGTCCGTGATTGCTCCGGTCAGGTTCTCCATCTCGGATTAGCAAATTTAACCAGGTTAGTCATACTTTTACACATATAGGATTAATGCAATATGGAAAATGCATACGAATTTAACAGCTTGGATTTTATTCTGGACGGTGGGCCAGTTTCCATCCTGGTTGCAGTTGTGCTGGTGTTCATGTCGGTGGCAAGCTGGTATCTCATGGTGACCAAGTTTTACCAGGCCTTGACTATACGCAGCGCTAACCGTGAGTACAGCAACCATTTCTGGCAAGCACCTTCAATCGAATCTGCCTTGCGCCACAACAGCGGTGAAACCATTGTCTCTCGCGTAGCTAACCAGGCAATAGATGCGGCAGAGCACCACCAGTCGCATGTAGCACACAATGTGGAAGAAGCTTGCAACAAGGATGAGTTTATCGCTCGTGCCATGCGTCGCCAGATTTCCACCGAAAGCGAACGCATGGATTATGGCCTGACCATGTTGGCATCGGTAGGTAGCGTGGCACCATTTGTTGGTTTGTTTGGTACGGTGTGGGGTATTTACCACGCTTTGGCCAGCATCAGCCAAAGTGGCCAAGCGACCCTGGACAAGGTGGCCGGCCCGGTGGGCGAGGCACTGATCATGACAGCGCTGGGTTTGGCTGTGGCGATCCCTGCGGTATTGGCCTATAACGCGCTGGTACGTCGTAACCGCCTGATTCTTGGTGAAGTAGAAGGCTTTGCCAATGACTTGCATATCCTGCTGACCACTGGTGCTCCTCTTAACCCTAGCAGCAAGACGACTGCTGGTGCAGCTGCGGTGCGCACAGGTGCCAAGCTGAAAGAGGTGACAGCATGATGGCTGGTGGTGGCATCGGTGGTGGGGAGGGCAATAGCCGCCCCATGTCCGAGATCAACACCACGCCGCTGGTAGACGTGATGTTGGTATTGCTGGTGATTTTTATCATTACTGCGCCTTTGTTGACGCATGCCGTCAAGATTGATTTGCCGCAAGCAACCAGCCAACCATCGCCGGAAAAGCCGGATATTATTGATGTGGCGATTGATCCAGCAGGCACGATGTATTGGAATGACCAAACCGTCACGCTGGAAGAGCTGAATGCAAAACTGCATGAAGTAGCGAATAAAGAGCCACAGCCAGAGTTGCATATTCGTGCCGACAAGGAAACTCGTTACCAGGTGCTGGCAGAAGTCATGGCCTACGCCCAAAATGCTGGCGTGCAAAAACTGGGCTTCGTCAGCGACCCCACACCAAAATAATCAATCTTGCATTGATAGCACACATAAGGCCGGGAAACCGGCCTTTCGCGTTTCTGCTGTTCCCATCGGTTTTTTTACTTCCTTCAATGTTTTTACGTTCGCTGTTCAACTTTTTGTTGCTCATGTAGTCTTGTAAAAGAGTTCACCTGTGGTGATCGAGGCAGATTTGGAATCTGTCCGACCTATTGTTCCCGCAATGGCCTGATTTTTGCTCGCTGTTAAACAGTAACATCAAGCTTCGCATGAATTTCATGTTGGCCATTCATTATGTGCTGCTGCACTCAAGCCAACGGGTGGCATTTTGTAAACTCACACGGAAAGACGCCAATGACTGCTGCAAAAGAATCCAAGAAGCCCAAAGCCTCCTCGCCTGTGATTACCACCGAGAAAACCCCCATAGCCCAGGCGTTGCAGAATCACCTGATTTTTTCTGCATTCAAGACCAGTGAAGCCTCCACGCCACGCGATTGGTATGTGGCAACGGGATACACCGTGCGCGACCACGTGGTTGAGCGCTGGGTGAAAACTGCCGAGGCATACAATGCTCAGGATCCGAAACGGGTGTATTACCTTTCGCTGGAGTTCTTGCTGGGGCGCATGATGCAAAACGCTGCACTGAATCTGGGCATTGAAGGCGAAGTGCAGGAAGGCTTGAAGGCCTTGGGTCACAAGCTGGAAGATGTTGTGGAGTTGGAGAATGATGCTGCGCTAGGCAATGGTGGTCTGGGACGATTGGCGGCGTGTTTCTTGGATTCCATGGCGAGCATGGATATTCCCGGGACAGGTTACGGCATTCGCTATGAATATGGCATGTTCCGCCAGTCGATCAGCCAGGGGCAGCAGGTGGAAAACCCCGATAACTGGTTGCGATATGGCAATCTCTGGGAGTTCCAGCGTCCTGAAAGCCAATATCCGGTGCGTTTCTACGGCAAGGTGGTGGAGTTCCCGACTGCCAAGGGTACGGAATACCATTGGGTCGATGCCGAAAGCGTGCTGGCGATTGCCTATGACATGCCGGTGCCTGGCTACGACACGGAAACCGTGAATACCTTGCGCTTGTGGTCTGCCAAGGCGGCGCGTGAGTTTGACCTGGCACATTTTAATGATGGTAATTACGAGAAGGCTGTCGAGGAGCGCAATGCCTACGAGAATATCTCGAAGGTGCTATATCCTAATGACACTTCTGTGCTGGGTAAGGAGTTGCGCCTCAAGCAACAGTATTTCTTTGTCTCGGCTTCGGTGCAGGATATCTTGCGCCGCTTCCTTTCCAAGCATGATGATTGGAGTGTCTTGCCGGACAAGGTGGCGATCCAGCTCAATGACACCCATCCCGCCATTGCTGTCGCTGAGTTGATGTACCAATTGGTAGACGTGCATCACCTCAGTTGGGAAAAGGCCTGGAAAATCAGCGAAAAAGTATTTGCCTATACCAACCATACGCTCATGCCAGAGGCGCTGGAAACCTGGCCGGTAGAGATGTTTGGCAAGCTGCTGCCGCGCCACCTCGGCATTATCTATCGTATCAACCACGAGTTCCTGCAGATGGTGAACCACAAGTTCCCGGGCGAGACAGATTTACTGACGCGAGTTTCCATTATTGACGAGGAGCATGGTCGCAGGGTGCGCATGGCACATCTCGCCGTGGTTGGCAGTCATACCGTAAACGGGGTGGCAGCATTGCATAGCGAATTGCTGCGATCTACGCTGTTTGCTGATTTCAACCGCATCTTCCCTGGTCGATTCATTAATATCACCAATGGTATTACCCCGCGTCGTTGGCTTAATCAGTGCAACCCGGGCCTGACTCACTTGCTGGAAAGCGTGATTGGCAAGGATTTTCATCATGATCTGGATAAGCTGCGCGCATTGGAGCCATTGGCAGAGGATGCCGATTTTCGCAAGGCGTTTCGTGCGGTCAAGCATGCCAACAAACAGCGGCTTGCCAAGCGTATTGAGCATGTGACCGGGGTAAAGCTTAATCCCAAGGCCTTGTTTGACATACAAATCAAGCGCATTCATGAATACAAGCGTCAGCTTCTCAATGTACTTCATATTATTACCTTGTATAACCGCATTCGTAGCGGGCAGGCCAAGGATGTCACGCCGCGAGCTGTGATTTTTGGCGGCAAGGCAGCGCCTGGCTACTGGCTTGCCAAGCTGATCATCCGCTTGATTAACGATGTTGCTTCCATCGTCAATGAGGACCCAGCCGTAGGCGATAAGCTGAAGGTGGTGTTCTATCCCAATTACGAAGTATCGGCTGCTGAGCTATTGTTCCCCGGCAGTGATTTGTCAGAGCAGATTTCTACCGCCGGGACCGAGGCTTCAGGCACCGGCAACATGAAGATGGCGCTGAATGGTGCCTTGACCATAGGCACGCTGGATGGCGCGAATGTGGAAATACGCGAAGAAGTGGGCGAAGAGAATATCTTTATTTTTGGCCTGACGACGGAGCAGGTGGCCGAGGTCAAGGCTAACAATTACAACCCTTGGGATTATTACCATGGCAATGCCGAGTTGAAGCAGGCGGTGGATATGATCACCAATGGCTTCTTCTCCGTCGATGAGCCGGATCGTTATCAAGCAATAGGCGATACTTTACTGGGCAAAGGTGACCAATATCTTTTGTTGGCAGATTATGCCAGCTACATCGAAACCCAGGATGCGGTTGGCCAGCTCTACAAAAATGAGGAGGAATGGAGCCGTAAAGCCATCCTTAATGTGGCGCGCATTGGCAAGTTTTCCAGTGACCGCACTATTGGTGAGTATGCGGAAAATATCTGGAACGTCAAACCCGCAGAGTAAAGTCTTGAAGGCACTTGGTAGTCGTCCTGTGCGCATTGCCCGCCAATAGAGGTAGAATGAGCTTCTACCTCAATACTGCCGGAGGGGCTATGCGCCATTTTGTCACTGCTTTATCGTTTATTGCGTTTTCCTGTCATGCCGTTGCGCTCGATTTGAGCAATATTAGCAATGCTGACGCTAGCCAAGGCCTGAAGCAGGCACTGACCCAAGGCGCTGAGCGAGCTGTCAGTCAATTGGGTCAGGCGGGCGGCTTTCTCAATAATCCGCAGGTGAAGATCCCTTTGCCTGAGTCGATGCAAAAAGCGGAAAAAGCCATGCGCATGTTTGGTATGGGCAAGCAGGCGGATGAGTTGGTGGTTAAAATGAATCAGGCAGCAGAGGCTGCGGTACCTGAGGCCAAGGCCTTGCTGGTTAATTCCGTCAAGCAGATGAGCGTGCAGGACGCCAAGGATATCCTGACGGGCGGGCAAGACTCTGCTACGCAATATTTTCGCAAGACTACCTCTGGCCCTATGGCAGATAAGTTTCTGCCTATCGTAAAAAAGGCCACTCAAGATGTAGACCTCGCAAAGCAATATAACCGCTTTGCTGAGATGGGCAGTAAATATGGCTTGGTGGGCAAGGATCAGGCTAACCTTGAGCAATATGTGACACAAAAAACACTGGATGGTGTTTACCTGATGATGGCTGAGGAGGAAAAGGCCATTCGCAAGGACCCAATGGGCCAGGCAAGCAGTTTGCTCAAGAAGGTGTTTGGGGCAGTGAAATAGCTTTTTTATTGTGCGCTGAGCAATCGTTGCGAACTAAAGCCTGTCAATTGTTCTAACCACATATTCAGTATGTGGGGAACAGCATGCAAGCGCACCGCGTCTATATCATCCATGGTTACCAGGCTTCAGTGCAAAGTCATTGGTTTCCCTGGATCAAGCGTACATTAGAGCAGCAGGGTTTTGAGGTGCAGGTGTTGGCATTATCAGCACCGGACCACCCTGATATTGGTGCCTGGCTTGATTGTCTGTGTGCCAATATCAAGCTGGATAGCCAGACTTACTTGATTGGTCACAGTCTGGGTTGCATTACTTTGTTGCGCTATCTCCAGGAACAACAGCAAGCCGTAGCTGGTATGGCGCTGGTATCCGGCTTTGCCGAACCATTAAGCTTTCTACCAGCGCTCGATCCATTCAATGCAGCGCCACTGGATGCAGAAAATCTGATCCGCTTAGTGCCACAGCGCATCGTCATGGCGGCTCAGGATGATCACATCGTGCCTTACCCTTATTCATTACGCTTGGCCGAGAAACTGGATGCAGATTGGGAGTTGTTTGAGCGTGGTGGGCATTTCATGGCGCAGGATGGTTTTACCGAGTTTCCTGCACTTTATGATGTGATGATACGCATGCGCGAGCAAGCTACATGAGCGAGGAGGGAACATGAAGAAAGTCACCCAGCAAGTCGTGCCTGCAGTGCGCGTGGCTTCCTATGCACTGAGCAAACCCTTTTATGAAAAACTTGGTTTTCATGAGTTATGGACTCACCAGTTCGAGCCAGGCTTACCCTTTTTTGCCGCGATTGCGCGTGATGACATGCAGGTATTCCTCACTGAGCATACTGGTGATTGTGCCTTTGGCGCATTGGTACATTTCTACGTGGATGATGTCGATGCAGTGCATCTTGAGTTTCTGCAACAGGGCTTGCATGTGACTGAACCGCCGGGCAATGATCTGGGCCCCAGTGTGCGCAATATGCTGATGGTGGACCCAGATGGCAACCGGCTGAATTTTGTGACCGTGACAGAGTCATGAATATGCAGCACTGGATCTACCTGGCGATCGCCATCGTTGCCGAGGTGATCGCTACTTCGGCTCTCAAGGCCAGTGATGGCTTTAGTCAATGGCTGCCCAGTGTGGTGGTCGTGGTTGGCTATGGCTTGGCATTCTACTTCTTGGCGCTGACCTTGCGCAGCATTCCGGTTGGCATTGCCTACGCGATTTGGTCGGGGTTGGGCATCGTATTGGTGACCTTAATCGCACTGGTGTTGTATGGGCAAAAGCCAGATTTGCCAGCCGTTATTGGCATGGCATTGATCATCACTGGCGTTGTGGTGATGCAATTATTTTCCGGGACGACTGGTCATTGAAATCAATACGCAGCATCTGACTGCGTACTCAGGGTATGTACCCTCCAACACGAAAGGAAACAATAGTGGCTGCACCATGGCTGACGGTATTAAAGGTGGTTCCCTGGATTGAAGTGATTCGTAAGGCCCCGGAGATTGCAGATGGGGCGAGAAAATTCTGGCACGCTGTCTCTGGCAAGCAGGAATATCAGCAACCCAAGGCCTATGATGTACCTTACAGCGAGCTGGATAATGTTAATGACAGGGAGGCCCGTATACAGTCGCTGGAAATGCAGCTAGCCAAACTACAAACCCAGATGGTGGAGTCTTCCAAATTATTGAAAACCTTGGCTGATCAGCATGAACAACTCGTTGCCAACCTAGAAGATAGTCGCCGCCGTGTTGGCCGGTTATCCAGAATGACCATGGTGCTAGTCGTGGCACTGCTAGCCGTGGCGGCCTGGATCTGGCATTTGCCACCGCAGATGTAGTCACTGAGGCACTGCTCCCATGATATTGGCTTATAGCCTATCGGCATTGACCGTGTTGCTGACGCTCGGCTCTTTGGTGCGTCGCAATGAGTGGTGGTTTCGCGGCCTTGATTTTCCACGCTTGCAAATCATTACCCTTGGCTTGCTTGCGCTGCTGGCCTTGCTGCTGATAGAAGCGCCATGGTCGCCATTACGCTGGGGCGTATTGGCAGCGTTATTGCTGGCCTTGTGGCACCAGTTGCGCATGGTGATCCCTTATACCCATCTTTGGCCTGATGAGGTCAAGATGATTGATCCCCGGCATTATCGACTAGACAAACAATTGTCCATGATAGTCGCCAATGTGCTGATGACGAATAACCAGCATTTCAAGCTGATTGAGCAAGTCAGGCTACTCAAACCTGATGTACTGCTGACGCTGGAGTCAGACCGCATATGGGAGCAGGCCATGACTGCGATTGAGCGTGAATATCCTCACGTGGTGCGGGTACCGCTGGATAATCTCTATGGTATGCATCTTTATAGCCGTTTGCCCTTGCGCAACTCCGAGGTGAAGTTTTTGCTGAGCCCGGAAATTCCCTCAATTCATGCGACGGTGATATTGCCTTGTGGTGCGCCAGTCAGGCTGCACTGCCTGCATCCCGAGCCGCCTAGCCCGACCGAGGCACCTGATTCCACTTTGCGGGATGCTGAGCTATTGCTTGTGGGGCGTGAGGTTGGTGATACGGAGGATAGCGTAATCGTGATGGGCGATCTGAATGACGTGGCCTGGTCGCGTACCACGCGTCTTTTCCAGCGCGTAAGTGGCTTGCTCGATCCGCGCAAGGGGCGTCATCACATCAACACTTATCACGCGGATTACCCTTTCCTGCGTTGGGCATTGGATCATATCTTCCATAGCACTGATTTTGGCTTGGTAAAAATGCAGCGCTTGCCGCATATTGGCTCGGATCACTTCCCGGTATTTACTCATCTGCAGTTGGAACGTCACCTGGAGTTTGTTCACACACCAGAATCAGCATCGCCTGATGACCAGGAAGAAGCCGAGGAAAAGGTAGAGGAGGGCGTTGAAAAAGCCGAGCAGGCTGGTTTTGAGGTTGCAGCAGGCATTAAGCCGCTTGGGCCGATGTGATGCGGTTACGCCCATGGTGCTTGGATTGATAGAGTGCCGAATCGGCTTGCTCCATCAGGCTATTCAATGAGTGCGCGATTTGATCGCTAGCCGCTACTGCAATACCAATGCTCAGGGTAATCGACAAGCCATCTTGTTTTAATTTTTCAGTGGCATGGGCAAAAGAGTTTTGCAAACGCTCCGCTACATCCTGAGCCTCTTTTTCCCCGCTTGCAGGCAGGATGATCACAAATTCATCACCACCTTGGCGCGCAAAGAGGTCTGAGCTGCGTAATTGGTGATGCACAATATCGGCAAACGTGCACAGCAACTGATCGCCAAATGCGTGTCCTAATTTATCGTTGACTTGCTTGAAGTGGTCAATATCAACTAATAGTAGTGCTGTGACCGGGTGCGCGTCGGACTGGCGACGCATCGAGTTGTTCTCAATCGCAGCTTTCAGGCCTTCTCGGTTAAGAGCCGAGGTCAATGGGTCACGTAAGGCACGGCCTATCCAGTTACGGTTGATGCGTTCCATGATCATTAACAGCATGGACATGTTCCACAGTGGACCAATGATCGCAGCGAGCAAGATAGTCCACATATTGACCCCGCCAGACGCAAAGACAGAGTCTCCTCCCAAATGATGCGTTAGGCCGGCGATAGCACGCATCGCAAAGACGACAGTTGCTACGGTGAAAATACCTGAGACAAGATAGGCAGAAGTGATGTCTTCTTTCCTGGCAATACGCAAGGTGCTTTTGGCAACACAGTAGGCGTAGAAACCACAGGTGAGCGCGGTGAGTACGGTTCTTTCTGCATAGTAACTATCGGCATCCCGCATCAGGATGAACAGCACGGTGAGTATGCCAAGAAACAGCAAGTGCGGCTTTACCGCAATGCGTCGACGGTGATACAAGCGTTGAGTAGTCGCCATCAGCAGGTAATAGCCAATGATGGCCAGCATATTGGCCAGTACAATGCTGTAGAAATCTGGAATGATGTCACGGAACGTCAGCAGGAGAATCCCGCTACCCGTAGCAATATTGCTGATGCCCCAATATTTAAGCCAGCGATCAAAACGCCCTGTGGTGCTGAGAGCAAACAGCACGAGTCCCGTCGTTGTGGCAAATAGGCCAACGAGGAAGTAAATGGTTTTGACATCAAGCTGCAGCATGTCTGTGGGCGGAGGCCTATTGGAGTGAGTGATTATAACGACTTATCCCTGAAAAATCTTGGTATTGGGCCGATGTGGGCATCGTTTTGCATGGTTTTGCACTGAGTCGTGACAGTGACATAATCGGCATAGAAAGTGGTGGCTATATACAACCATCATGGTGGTTGTATATAGCTAATTTGCTTGGCGTGTGAAAAATTTATCAATTAATATCAATAGGTTGAATATTGGCATTGATATTGCAATGAAAATATACCTGAATGAATCTGCATGCCCATGTCCCAAGATCATCTCTTCAAGCAAGGCGTGATCCAGTTGCTCTACCAGGAGCATCATGCTTGGTTGCGGGCGTGGATTAACAAAAAGCTTGGCTGTCGACAGGGTGCTGCCGATTTAACGCAAGATACCTTCCTTAGCCTCCTCCTTAAAGCTGATCTGCCAGTCTTGCAAGAGCCACGCGCTTATTTGAGTCGCGTGGCCCATGGTCTCATGGTCGATCAATTGCGGCGGCGTGATCTTGAGCGTGCCTACCTAGAGGCACTGGCGCAGTTTGCACCTGTAGAGGTGGCGTCTCCTGAAGCGCGTGCCATGGTATTGGATATCTTGATCAAGCTCGACATCATGCTGGATGGCTTGCCAACCAAAGTGCGTACGGCCTTTTTGCTTTTGCAACTTGAGGGTCTCAGCTATGCTGAGATTGCCAACCAGCTTGGCGTAAGCACACGTACCGTGGGCAACTATGTGGCCAGGGCCATGCTGCAATGCATGGTCTTGCTTGAAGAGTAGAACCTGATCACTTGCCATGGATGATCGCATAATCAAGCCTACCCCAGCGATGCGTGCTGCCAGTGAGTGGTATGCCAGGCTGGCATCAGGCGAGCGTTCTACAGAAACGCAGCAAGCCTGGCGCACCTGGCTGGATGCCGATCCAGCACACCAAAGCGCCTGGCAACAGCTGGAGCGTGTCACCCAGCACTTTGGCCAAGTGCCTGCCGAGGTCGGCATGGCAACGCTGCAATTGCCGCCAGTGGCTGATCGCCGACGTATCATCAAGCACCTTGCCTTGTTCCTGACGGCTAGCGCTACCGGGCTATATGCTTATCGCGAGCAACCCTGGCGCGGCATGCTGGCGGATGCCAGTACCAAGGTGGGTGAGCATACCCAGATTGCACTGGACGATGGCACCAGCCTGCACTTGAATACCGATAGTGCTGTCAATGTGCGCTACTCGGCCACCGAGCGCGTAATCGAGCTGATCCAGGGTGAGATTTATATTGAAACCGCGCAGGAGGTGGCCACCACTTACCGTCCTTTCAGGGTAGAGACTCGCCATGGCAGTGCGACTGCATTGGGCACACGTTTCAGCGTGCGGGATTTATCGCACCAGACCAAAGTTACCGTATTTGATGGTGCCGTCGCGATCAAGCCTCATCATCAGCGCGGCGAACCCATGCGACTCAATGCGGGCGAATCCATCATATTCAACGATCACACACTCGCAGAGAAGCTCTCGGCACGGCCTACAGATATGGCCTGGATCAATGGTCTTGTTGTTGCCTATGCCATGCGCCTGGATGACTTTACTCAAGAACTCGCACGCTACAAGACAGGCGTCTTGCGCTGTGATCCCGCCGTTGCCAACCTGCAAATATCAGGCTCTTTTCCTACCCAGGATATGGAGTCTGTCTTGCAGACACTCGAGCGTACCTTGCCTGTGACGGCAGAGCGCTTCACCAGATTTTGGGTCACACTCGTACCAGCTTGATGCTCGATCACTAGAAATTTTTTTCATTTTGCTTTCCGGATTTTCATTCTCGTTCGGCATAGCAGCAAAACAACACGATTTGCTGCATACACGGGAGAGAAAATGAACCATCGAAGTGATCACAAGCCACACCGGCAATCCAGGCAAGCAAGGGTGATAGCATTGGGCATCAGCCTCATGCTATGGGGTAGCGTTACTAGCCTCGCGGCAGAACTCAACAAAAAGATTCCCCAGAAAATTTATGACATCCCCGCTGGTGATCTCAGCGACACCCTGCCCGGATACGCCGCCCAATCTGGTGTATTGCTAGGCTTTGACCCCAAACTCACCCAAGGTAAACGAAGCTCCGTACTCCGCGGCCCTTACACCATCAAGGAAGGCTTCGACACCATCCTCAAAGGCACAGGCCTGGAAGCCGTGCAAGATAAAGATGGCCGCTATCAACTGCAAAAGGCAACACCAAAAATCGAAGACAAACTGCCTGGAGAGAAAGCTTCAATAGATTTTCAGCATGTTGATGCGATTGAAGTCCGTGCTAAGCGCTTTTATGAAATTGGCCCCTTGCCAGGCTTAGGCCTGACTAAGGAACAAATTCCCGGCAACGTCCAAAGTCTCACTGCCAAAGACATCAAGGAAGCCCACTCATTAAGTATTACCGACCTCATGAACTCCAAGCTGCAGTCAGTGAATGTCAATGACTATCAGGGCAACCCCTTCCAGATGGATGTGCAATACCGTGGTTTTACGGCAGGCCCCCAAATTGGGACACCACAAGGCCTCTCGGTTTTCTTTGACGGCATCCGCGTCAATGAACCGTTTGGTGATGTGGTCAACTGGGACTTGGTACCACTGAATGCTTTGTCCAGTTTCGATGTTTTTCCTGGTTCCAATCCGGTTTTCGGCCTAGGTACTCTGGGGGGCGCATTGTCCATGAAAACCAAGGATGGCTTCAACAATCCTGGCGTAGATGCGGAAATACTCACCGGCTCATTTGGTCGCCGCCAACTTCAGGCCACAGGCGGGTGGAACAATGGAACTGTAGCCGGTTTTGCAGCGGCAAATATCTTCCTTGAGGATGGCTGGAGGGAGAACTCCCCCAGCAAGGTCAATCAAGTATTTACCAAGGGAAGTTACCGCGCTGACAAGCTAGATCTCAACCTAAGCTCATTGGTTGCATGGAACGACCTTGTAGGGAATGGTTTATTACCTAGCGAGATGTACAAGCAGAATCGTGATGGCGTATTCACATCCCCGGATACCACTGACAACCGGCTGTGGCAGTTCCAGCTTTCAGGAAGCTATTTTGTCAGCGACAACTTTACCATCACCGCACAAGCCTATCGACGCAATAGCAAACGACAGCAGAAAGGGGCGGATGTTTTCACTGAATGGGAAGGTGCCGTCGTAAGGCGCAATCTCAATCCTAACGAGCAATATACATGCTTGTTTACCACGACAAATCCTTACAACTTGCCTGATTACCATGTGATCGATATTCCCAATGGGGATCTCTCAAATCCAGATTTGTTCGATCCATCTTCAAGTGGTTTCAATGCAGACCTGTTCAACTTCCTGACTGCTCCAACATTGGAAGATGCCTACGCTAGTCTATCTTCTGGCTCATTGAACAAGACACTGACAGACCCAGACTTTGTTGCCAGAGCGCAGAATGACTTCTTAAGACAGAAGAATTTCCAACAGACGCAGATATTCACCCCGGGTGCATCGGGTCTGCCTACCCTCCCGAATGGTGAAGCCACGCCATATTCAAATGGTGATCCGTCTTACGTCTACGCCACACAAGGCGCACTCAGCTCCATTAAGGATAGCGATCCAGCCAGTGTCTTTACCGGTGCGATGACTAATTTCTATTACTACTCCGCCGATGCAACCCTACATTTGTTATTGATACGCCCACCTACCAATGGCGATGTATGCCAGGGGGATGTAGGCACCAATCTGGAAGTTCCCGGCCCTCAAGGCGGTGTGCAGACGGTTGATGGCGCAGCATACAATGGCACCGGCACTGGTGTAGTCGAAGGCACCCCAACCGCCATCATCACCGATACCAGCATCAATCAGGTTACAGATGGTGGCTCCATCCAGTTCAACTGGAATTACGACAAACATAAATTCATGGTGGGCGCGTCCATCGACATGCCTTCCGCAAACTACAAGAGTGGACAAATGTTTGGAATGCTAGATGAAGATCGTGAAGCTTATCTAGCTCCAAATGAAATCAGAGATCAGTACTACGCTGCTAGTGGTGAAGTGAGCAATAGTAATTTCAAAGGTCATCAGGTTACCAAGAGTATTTACGCCAGTGAAACTTGGAGTCCGGTTGATACGGTTCATGTCACTGGCGCTTTGCGTTACAACAACACCCGAGGCAAAAATAAGATTGCTTCAAGAACTTATGGATCCTTTGTTTTCAATCTATCCCAACTCGAAGCCTTCCCCGATTATTTTGATACCTGCCGTCCTGGTGAAGAATGCCCCACTGGTTACGTATTACCAGATGCATCTAATCTTCTACATCCCCCAGAAAAAGAGAAATTCAGCTACCACTCATTGAATCCATCCCTCGGTGGCACTTGGCAAGTCAATCCTAAATTGAATGTTTATAGCAATTGGGCCCAAGGTACCCGTGTTCCCTCTGTAGTTGAACTGGGATGCGCGTTTGATAGCACCCCTGTTGCGATGGGTACTGATACAGGTGGCAACCCGATATTTGTTCCAAGAAGCCTGGCCCAAAATCGCGCGTGCTCCTTGCCGACTACCCTGTCAGGCGACCCTTATTTACCCCAAATCAGGGCGCAAACACTGGATATCGGCATGAGAGGCAGATGGGGAGATTACATTGAATGGAATGTGGGTGCATATCGCACAGATCTCAAAGACGATATCTATATGATTGGTTACCCTGGCAACAGGAATTTCTTTGACACGGTTGGCGACACAAAACGCCAGGGTCTGGAAGCAGGGATTGCCGCAGCCTTTGACAAATGGAAATTCAAACTCAACTACGCCCTAACAGAGGCAACTTTCCAGAATAGTTTCTGGATGCCTGCCAACGACAATAGTAGTTCAGTGGAAGAGTTTTTTGGGAACCGAGACTACAGCCGTCGCATTCGTGTCAATCCTGGCGACCGCATGCCAGGTGTCCCCTTGCATAACTTGAATGCCAGCGTCAGCTACCAAATCACCTCCGCATGGCAAATAGGCATGACTGCCGTTGCTCATTCCTTTGCTTATGTGCGTGGCAACGAAAATAACGAGCATGAAACCGGTGTCACGCTCTATGACACCGTAAGGGGCTCCAATGGTGCATTGACCCAGATAGCACGACGCCCCACAACCAACCCAGGAACCACACCTGGATACGTGGTCTTCAATCTGCAAACAAGCTATAGGCTAAATTCAGAATGGACGCTGGGATTACGCGTAAACAATATTTTTGACCGGGAATACTTTACTGCTGGCCGCCTGGGAAGAAACCCCTTCTCCCCTTCCATTAACGGAGCTATTGGCCCTAGCGGTTACAACCACAATTCCAATGATTGGTTGATGACTAATTTCCTTGCGCCAGGTGCGCCACGAGCAGCTTGGATAAGCTTGAGTTACGAATTCGACCCCCAAAAGTAGCGCCACTATGTTCAAGAATTGGAAGATGCGATGGTGGAAGCATTGGGTGCGCTATTGGTTCGTGCAAGAGAGGTGGGCGCTGTTGTTGATGTCTACGATGTTTGTGCTGTTGTTGCTTGTGGAGTTAGGGTTGTTAATGCTCGGGTTTGCTTGGTTGTGACAGGTTTAAGAGCCAGTCTGTCACTTGTGGTGGCAAGCGGTTAATGCCCTATCATGCGGCGCAGGGTGCGGTCTTTGTCGATGATGTGGTGTTTGATTGCGCCAACGGCATGGAGCACGATAGCAACGGCGAAGATGTAGCCCAGGATTTCGTGGGTTTCTTCACCAAGCTGGCTTAAGGTGAGGTTGAAGGCAATGGCTTCACCTGTGGTGGGGTCGAGGTTTTCAGGCACCAGGCTCCAGCCGAAGATGTGAATGCCATGGCCGCCAATGCCGGACATCATCATGCCTGAGATGGGCATCAACACAGTGCTGATGATCAAGACCCAATGCATGATATGCGCCAATCGATGTTCAAGCGGCGGATATTGCCGCACTGGCACTGGCCAGCGATTCTTGATGCGCCACCACACGCGCACCAGGATGAATGCAAAGATGATGACGCCCAAGGCCTTATGCCAATCATATAGTGCATATATGTGATCGAGTGCCATGTAGAAGCCTATGGTTGTCAATGCGATCATGGTCAGCGCAATGATCCAGTGCAAGAAAATAGTGGTGGGACTGAGTTTTTGTGGGGTGTCCATATTGTTCTTGATGATCGTGTGATTGGATGCAGTCTGAGGTTTGGTGGTGCGCAGGATTTTACTCCAGTGAAGTTGGTTTTCGGCAGCGGTGGCTTGGAGTAATGTGAGTCGAGCATTGGCTACTGATTCTGCCAGGCATGTTCTTTCTCCTTTTGCTATGGGAGTTAAGCATGTTGTGGCTGATGGTGGTGGGAGGCGGATTTTCCTTAATCCTCAGAGCGCTAAGGCTGGGCATAATCTGGTAAAATTCAGCTTTTGCCAACACTTTGAATTTCTTCATGTCCAGCCCAATGATCAGTCTTCGTGGCAGTGCCGCTTTATCCCCGTTCCGTATTGAGAAAATCCTGGCTGCGCTTAACAGTGCAGCGCCGCGTGTGACGCATTTGTATGCGGAGTTCTGGCATTTTGCCTGGTCTGATCAGGCATTGAGCGATGAACAACAAGGGGTGTTGAAGCAGATTCTCACCTATGGGCCGCGCCTGAGCGAGGAGGCTCCATCTGGTGAGTTGTTCTTGGTGGTGCCGCGTCCTGGCACGATTTCGCCGTGGTCTTCTCGCGCGACAGATATTGCGCGGCACTGTGGCATTGGATCTATCCAGCGCCTAGAGCGGGGTATTGCGTTTTATGCAGCGACTGCTGATGGCAGCCCACTGACGGATGCAGAGCGGTTGGCGCTGCGCCCCTTGATTCATGACCGCATGACAGAAGCGGTGTTTGCTGATTTGCAAGATGCGCAAAAGCTTTATCACACCGCAGAGCCAGCACCTCTTTCTTCGGTGGGTATCCTGGCTGGTGGCAAGGCCGCGCTGGATGCGGCCAATGCTGATATGGGCCTGGCGCTCTCGCCAGATGAGGTGGATTACCTGGTGGAGAATTTCCAGCGCATGGGTCGTAATCCGACCGATGTTGAGCTGATGATGTTTGCCCAAGCCAACTCCGAGCACTGTAGACACAAGATTTTCAATGCGGATTGGGTGATTGATGGCGTCGCCCAGGCGCAATCCCTGTTTGGCATGATCCGCAATACGCACAAGCTCAACCCCGGCAAGACGGTGGTGGCTTATGCCGATAATGCTTCTATCGTGGAAGGTGGCAAGACCAAGCGCTTTTACCCGCAAGCCGATGGCCAATATGGTTTTGTGGAAGAAGATATGCACTTCCTCATGAAGGTGGAAACGCATAACCACCCCACGGCGATTTCTCCTTTTGCCGGGGCGGCAACAGGGGCGGGTGGTGAAATCCGTGATGAAGGCGCGACAGGTTCTGGTTCCAAGCCCAAGGCTGGCCTGACTGGTTTTTCTGTCTCTAACCTCAATATTCCAGGGTTCACGCAACCCTGGGAGCAAGATCATGGCAAGCCTGCGCGCATTGCCTCGCCATTGCAGATCATGGTGGATGGCCCGCTGGGTGGCGCTGCCTATAACAATGAATTTGGCCGCCCGAATATTGCGGGGTATTTCCGCACATTGGAAATTGAGGCCGCTGATGAGGTCCGTGGCTATCACAAGCCCATCATGCTGGCGGGCGGTGTGGGCAATATCTCGGCCAAGCATTCCAAGAAGAATCCTATTCCGCCTGGTGCGGCGCTGATTCAATTGGGTGGCCCTGCCATGTTGATTGGCCTTGGTGGTGGTGCAGCTTCCAGTATGGATACAGGTGCGAACACCGAAAACCTGGATTTTGATTCTGTGCAGCGCGGCAACCCCGAATTGGAGCGCCGTGCGCAAGAGGTGATTGACCGTTGCTGGCAATTGGGTGACAACAACCCGATCCTGAGTATTCATGATGTAGGTGCTGGTGGCATTTCCAACGCATTCCCTGAGCTGGTGAATGATGCCGGCGTAGGCGCCAAGTTCCAGTTGCGTGATGTGCATAACGAGGAGCCAGGCATGGCCCCGCGCGAAATCTGGAGTAACGAGGCGCAAGAGCGCTACGTGATGGCAGTGCGCAAGGAAGACTTGCCTTTGTTTGCTGAGATATGTGAGCGCGAGCGTTGCCCGTTTGCCGTGGTGGGTGAAGCGACTGAGGAAAGGCATTTGACTGTCGCTGATAGCCATTTTGATAACAAGCCGGTGGATATGGATCTTTCCGTGTTGTTGGGCAAGCCACCCAAGATGACGCGTGATGTGCAGCATGTCAGCCGTGAACTACCCGCATTTGATCATGCAGCCATTGATTTGCAACAAGCCGCACAGCGCGTGTTGCGCTTGCCTGGTGTTGCAGATAAGACTTTCCTCATCACCATTGGTGACCGTAGCGTGACTGGCCTGATCGCCCGTGACCAGATGGTAGGCCCATGGCAAGTGCCGGTGGCCGATGTGGCCGTGACACTGGCTGGCTATGAAACCTATCGTGGCGAAGCGTTTGCGATTGGCGAAAAAGCGCCGTTGGCACTGATTGATGGCCCGGCATCGGGCCGCATGGCGATTGGTGAATCCATCACCAATATCGCTGCCAGCCTGATTGATGACATCGCCGAGCTTAAGCTTTCTGCCAACTGGATGGCCCCAGCCGGGCATCCAGGCGAGGATGCGGCATTGTTTGATACCGTTAAGGCCGTAGGGATGGAGTTGTGTCCTGCGCTGGGTATCAGCATCCCGGTGGGCAAGGACTCCATGTCCATGAAGACCGTGTGGGAAGAGGGCGGTGAGAAAAAGGCTGTGACCTCACCCATTTCCCTGGTGGTGACTGCTTTTGCGCCGACGCCAGATGCACGTAAGACACTTACCCCGCAATTGCGTACTGATCTGGGTGACAGCAAGTTGTTGTTGATCGACCTGGGCGCAGGCAAGAACCGCATGGGCGGTTCCGCGCTGGCGCAGGTGTATGGCGCGGTTGGCAATGTTGCACCGGATGTGGACGATGCTGCTAGCCTCAAGGCTTTCTTTGATGCTGTGCAAAAACTCAATCGTGAAGGCAAGCTGCTGGCCTACCATGACCGCTCCGACGGTGGCCTGTTCTCTACCGTGGTAGAAATGGCGTTTGCCGGACGTTGTGGCCTGGATATTGATATCACTAGCTTGGGCGAAGATGCCGTGGCTGCACTTTACAACGAAGAGCTGGGCGCGGTGTTGCAAGTGCGTGCTGCTGAAGCCGATGCGATTGTGGCAGAGCTCAAGCCGCAGTTGTCTGGCCTGGTGCACGTGATCGGCACACCAGCGACACATGGCAATATCCGCATTCACCAGGATGGCCGCGTGGTATTTGCCGAAAGTCGTGTTGCCCTGCATCGTGCCTGGTCTGAAACCACTTACCAGATGCAGAAGTTGCGTGATAACCCGCAATGCGCGCAGCAGGAATATGACCGCATCCTCGATGAAAAGGATGCAGGCCTGCATGCCAAGCTGAGTTTTGACCCGGCTGACAACATTGCCGCACCTTATATTGCCATTGGTGTCAAGCCCAAGATGGCAATCCTGCGCGAGCAGGGCGTCAATGGTCAGGTGGAAATGGCGGCGGCATTTGACCGCGCTGGTTTCCAGGCGCACGACGTGCACATGAGCGACATCATCAGTGGTCGTATCAGCCTGAAGGATTTTGCTGGTTTCGTCGCTTGTGGTGGTTTCTCGTATGGCGACGTACTAGGGGCGGGCGAGGGATGGGCCAAGTCTATCCTGTTCAACCCGCGTGCGCGTGAGGAGTTCTCTGCATTCTTCCAGCGCCTGGATTCATTTGCTTTGGGCATCTGCAATGGTTGCCAGATGATGAGCAACCTGCACAGCATTATCCCTGGTGCCGAAAACTGGCCACATTTCGTGCGTAATCGCTCCGAGCAGTTCGAGGCGCGCGTGGCGATGGTGGAGGTGATGGAGTCGCCTTCATTGTTCTTCAATGGCATGGCTGGAAGCCGCATGCCGATTGCCGTGGCTCATGGTGAAGGCTATGCTGATTTTGCCGATGTAGCGACCCAGCAGCGTGCTCAAGCCGAAGGCTTGGTAACCTTGCGTTATGTTGATCATAGTGGCGCACCTACCGAGATTTACCCATTCAACCCGAATGGTTCACCGCAAGGGATTACCGGCCTGACTACCGCTGATGGACGTTTCAGTATTATGATGCCTCATCCGGAGCGGGTTTTCCGCGCAGTGCAGCATTCATGGCACCCTGATGGCTGGGGTGAGGATGGGCCGTGGATTCGTATGTTCCGTAATGCTAGGAAGTTTATCGGCTAAGCGGTCAACAGCGAACGCAAGATGTGCGTTGGGGTGAACAGGGAAGGATGCGCTTGCGCATCCTTCCTGACGATCTTAAACAATAATAAGCACACTTGAAATTAATGATGATTACTATGGAGAAGTAGCATGAAAAAGATGTTGAAAGTCATCCTGGCAACATTGGTGTTGGGTTGGGCAGTGGTTTCTCACGCCGAGGATCCACAGGTGGAATATACCGATGCCATTGGCAAGGGTGACATGAAGGTGGTGAAGAAATACTTCAATAATCCCTACACGGTCAATGAGTTATTCTTCGCCTGGACCGGCCTGGAAATCGCCGCCAACAAGGGCCAATTAAAAACGGTCAAGTTCTTTGTCGAGAATGGTGCCGATGTGAACTACAAGCACCCCATCACCAAGATGACAGCCCTGCACTTGGCGGCTTATCAAGGCAATAAGGAAGTGGTGAAGTACTTGATCGACCATGGTGCTGACGTCAACGCCAAGTTGCGTGGCAATGTTTCCATCATCCGCGCCCTGAAGGATGAGGGCCGTACTGATATGGTTGAGTTTCTTGAGGCTGCTGGTGCCAAGAATGATGGCTGCCAGGAAGAGAAGTGCCACTGATATAGCGTCATGTCACCATAGCAAAGCCATGTCAGGCATGGCCTTGTTGTGGAAGTGATCAATTAAATGCCGGACATGTTCCGGCATTTTTCATGGTGCGGTGGGAACCTAAGCTTGGTAACAAGCTCGTAATCCTTGTTGATCACAGTTGTGCAGATATGGGGGATAGAGTGAAAAAATCGTTCATCAGCGGATTACCAGTGCTCGCGGCCAGTGCGGCCTTAATGGCATGTACCACTGTGGCTGCGGTGAGTAAAACGCCTGACGACATTGCTTCTAGCCTGACTTTACCGCCAGGGTTCAAGATCACGACTTTTGCTAAGCTTAACCCAGCCAAGGGTGATTATTTCCGTGGGCCACGGTTTATGGCGTTCGGGCCGGATGGCCATCTTTATCTAGCCAGCAGTGTAGACAACACCGTGTATATGCTGCCAGACCGCAACCGGGACGGTGTGGCCGATGATGTAGTGCCAGTAGTGGAAGGCTTGAATGCGCCGAATAGCCTGGTGTTTGTTGGCAATACCATGCTGGTGGCGAATCAGGATGGCGTGGTGCGGGTGGAGCGGGCGCAAGATAGTAAGCAAGCTGCTGCCAAGCTGATCCCCTTTATTAGCCATCTACCCAGCGGTGGCCACACGCTCAAGACGATCAAGCTGGGGCCGGACAATCACCTCTATATGAATGTTGGTTCCAGTTGTAATGTTTGCGTGGAGCAAGATCCACAGCGGGCCACCATATTGCGCTATACGCTGGATGGCAAGCCTGCTGGCGCACCGGATGGTAGCGTGAGCGGTGCCAGGAGTGCTGTCTGGGCCAGTGGCTTACGTAATTCTCAAGGCTTGGCATGGCAACCCGGCACCGGTGATTTCTATGCCACCAACAACGGCGCAGATATGCGCTCTGAAACCAAGGGCGGTGCCATGAACGATGAGCTGCCACCCGAGCATATCAACAAGATTGAGCCGGGCAAGCATTATGGCTGGCCGCATTGCTGGGGCAACCGTTTCACAGACCCCAACTTCCCCGGCAAGCCTGGTTTCTGCGATAACATGCAGCCGCCGGCCATCACCTTGCGCGCGCACTCCACGCCGATAGGCATTACTTTTCTTGATCAGGCCAAATTCCCCACTGAATACAAGCAGGATGCGATTGTCGCACTGCATGGCTCTTGGAACCGGGTGGAACCGTATGGCTACAAACTGGTGCGTATCCGCTTCAAGGAGAATAAACCGGTGGCAGTGGAAGATTTTGTGACTGGTTGGCAAACAAAGAACATTGCCTGGGGCCGCCCCGTGGATGTGATCGTGGGGCCGGATGGCGCGCTATATGTCTCGGATGACAGAGCGGGTTTGGTGTATCGTATCAGCTATAACAAGCAATAAACGTGTGAGGAGCAATGTAATGAAGAAAAGTGTTCTGGGCCTGGCAACCTTGTTGGCATCTGCGATTGCCCATGCCGAGGCGCCACAACCTAGCAGCAAAGTCGTGGTATACATCAGCCCGTATGAATATACCAACGAGATCAAGCTCTGGCATTTCATGAAGGACTATTGGTTTGCGCAGGGGCCGCTCATTGAGCCAGTGCTGACAAAAACACTCAGCGCCAAGCTTGGTGAAACCGTTATGTGTGATGCTGGCGTGACAGGCAATGTGCTGCTCTGGGTCAAGCCCAAGATGTTCTATAACCCGCATATGCGTAACTTCTACGGCACTATCAACGCTACTGTCTACACTGGCAGTGGCAAGGCAATTGCCAGCTACACCGGGGAATCGCGCTATAGCGGTGACCTGGATATCCTGCCTGGCAAAGCGGTGCAGGCGACATATGATCTTGCTATCCAGCAGGTGGCAGATAAAATCAATGCCGACCCTGTCATCAAGAAACTCATCAGCGATGGCATTGCCAGTAATGAGTCTTATACCCCCTGTGCGATGATTGCCTTGCTTCCGGGCCTGAAAAAGCCCTGATTTGCAATAACTCCTAACCTCATCTTGCGCGAAGCCTGTATTGCTTTACGCAAGATGACGTATGGTGAGTGAATCGCTACCAGACTATATTGATCTCATCCTTTCTGGTATGAGCGTCGTCTGGTTATGGCTATATCCTCTGCTGCTTCATCTCTAGCCTCGACGAGGCCAGTTGCTTCCCGCGTTCCCGTTACTTTTGCGATAGTGGCCATTATTCTGGTGGCGGTTGCCTTACGCCCTGGGATAGTCTCCATGGGCCCACTGCTGCCCGATATCATTGATGAGTTTCAGCTATCGCACACTGTGGCATCGTTATTAACGGCGATTCCTGATGTATTAATGGGATTGTTGGCCTTGCCTACGCCATGGCTGGCAAGGCGTTATGGCCGCGATCCGGTGTTGCTTGCGGCATTGCTGTTACTTTGTGTGGCGATTGCTGCGCGTGCTTTTGCCTACAACGTCGAGATGCTGCTGTTAACCACTGCTGGAGTGGGCGCGGGGATCGCGATAGCAGGCGCCTTGATTGCGGGCTATATCAAGGGGAACTTCCCGCACAAGGCGGCCATGGTCATGGGTATTTACGCTACCGCACTTTCTTTTGGCAGCACCGTGTCTGCGGCGATCTCTGGTCCTGTTGCCATGCATGCTGACACTGGCTGGCGCATGGGCGCTGGCATGTGGAGTATATGTGCCGTTATTGGCCTGCTTTGCTGGCTGTGGATAGCCAGATTGGAGAAAGGCGGTGTATCGACCGCGGGGCAGCCAAGCCGTTTACCTTGGGGAAACCGCACTGCTTGGCTGGTAGCGTTATTTTTTGCCGCGGATAATTTCCTGTTTTATGCCATACTTTCATGGACGGCACCGATGTACATTGAATATGGCACTACGCCTGCTGTGGCTGGCTTTATCCTGGCAACATTTACGACGGTCTTCATGGTGTCCAATCCCATTCTCGGCGCTATCAGCAAATCGACAGACAGGCGCAGCCTGCTTGCCGCTTGTGCAATCCTGGCAGTGATCGGCTTGTTATTGATGGCGATCGTACCTACGTGGTCTCCTTTCATCAGTATCGCCCTGTGTGCTTTTGGCCTGGGCGGAGCCTTTACCCTGGGCATGACTTTGCCGCTGGATAACACTCACAGCGTGGATGAGGCAAATGCCTGGAATGCTTTTGTGCTGACGATAGGTTACTTGATCGCGGCGCTAGGGCCATTATCGGTAGGCTTCCTGCGTGACCTGACACAGGATTTTCATCTGGCAAGCTGGTTATTGGTCGTAATGGCGATCATCATGCTGTTGATTACACCGTGGCTAAAGCCGCATCATGCACAATCGTAGCTAGTTCATGCGGTTGAGTTCGCTCGCATTCAACCGCATAATCCATGACATGGCGTGCTCTCACATGCCAAGATAATCATGTGATGGATGTGGAGGAGTGTATGGTGAAAACGGTAATAGCCGCCTTGTTTGGTGGCAGCTTGATGTTATCTGGAGTTGCCTCAGGGCATGAACTGAAAGTACTTCAGGGGTTCAAGAACCCGGAATCGGTCGTGGCAGACAAAGCCGGTAGGGTCTATGTTTCCGAGATCGGCGAGTTCGAGAAAGATGGTGACGGCCAGATTACCGTGATCGAGCCGGATGGCAAGCGTCGCGTATTTGCCAAGGGGATGAATGATCCTAAAGGCTTGGCGTTTGTAGGGCAGGATCTTTATGTTACCGACAAGAACCGTATTCTCAGGGTAGGCGTTGATGGTCAATGGACAGTCTTGGTTGATCAATCTGCTTTTCCCGTTCCTCCAGCCTTCCTCAACGACCTAGAGCCGGATTTTGATGGAAAATATCTCTATGTGAGTGACAGTGGCGACATCGCCAACCAAGGCGGAACCAGTGGCGCGATATACCGCGTTATCCTATCCACAGTCAAGGTGGAAACCATCATTAACCATCAACAGGATGCACGTATCAAGGCGCCTAATGGCTTGTGGATGGATGATACGGGCGAGGTGCTGATCTACGTTGATTTTGCCAGTGGCGTGCTGTACAAACTTGATCTACTCAATCGGCACTTGATCGAGCTAGCCAAAGGCTTCGGCGGTGGCGATGGCTTAGCGCTAGGGGCGGACAAGAAGCTTTACATCAGCGATTACATCAATGGCAAAGTGTTCAGCCTTAGCATTGATGATGAGGTCAAGCTTGAAAAGCAGGGTTTTCAAAGTGCGGCTGATATTGGCGTGACTGCGGATGGCAAGGTATTACTGATCCCGGACATGAAAGCAGGCACTGTCACCTGGCTGGAATTGCATGAATAGCTTTCTGTTAAGCCAAGCTGACTGATAAGTTGTAAATCTGCCGCGGATAAAACGGCAGATTTACTGTATTAGCTGGATTTTTTCAGCAGGTGCTTGCTTAATGATTTGGTTGCTTCAATCACATACTTCCTGTCTTTTTCTTCCAGGTTCTGCAACATCGCAATTAACCCTTCTATCTCAGGGTCAAGCGATGTTGGGTTGGATGGCCCAAAAAAAGCCTCGATCGGGCTGGATAACTCATAGGCAATCTTGTTGAGCGTCTTGAGTGAAGGTGCTGTCACTCCACGTTCGATTCTCGATACTGTTTCGATTTCCACACCTAGTCGCTGAGCGACAAACTCTTGTGTCAGGCCTAGGTTTTTCCTGCGTGCTGCAATGGATAGGCCCAATTTCTTTCGTAGTGCATCCTTCATGGACTTGATCCTATATGTCTATTTGATAATAGACATATAGGATCGCTATTGACCTCGTTGTTTATAAGGAACTAATATGTCTATTAACAAATGGACATTAAATATCTATTTTATATGCAGGGATTATTTTAACTTGATGATATTAAATAATAATTTAATGATATTTAGCTCGTTTATATCGCTTGGTTCTAGTGGTTTGCAAATAGACAAATTTATTTGATGTGCTTGATTAAAAATGAAAAATAAAGAGATGGTGTACCGCTGAGCAAGGCAGGGGAGAAGGATATGTATTGGCACAAGGCTCAACGTGGCAGTGAGAATGGCGGTTATGCATGCTAGTGCATAAGTATGTCAAAACCTTGAGGCAAATTGAGGCGTTAAAGGATGAAATTTTTAGGCAACGACAAGATTTCGAGCGCCAGATCAACCTTCACTTGGTGCAGATGGCAGATTTATGCGACGAACACCAAATAGCCTTGCTTAATAAAGACCTGGCATGCCGCAAGGCCTTAAGAAAAATTCACGAAGAGGCTTTTCTCGCAGGGGCCATGGATGAGCGTCAGGCGATGCGCAATAAGCCAGAGTTGATGCTACGTGTTTCTCCATGCATTCAATTGATACAGCAGCCACATTTATTACAGGCAAAGCGTTCTTGCGAGTTTTGCCTGCATTATCAAATGATTTTGCGAGGTTTTCCGTGCTTGGAGCCTCATTTGCAGTTACTGGAGCGCCAGTCCGGATTAGATGTTGAGTACGAATGGGATGGCTTATTGAACAAAGCCAGGGAAATGACCAAGGCACTAATGGATAAAAGCTTTGATGAGGCCAATTACCTGGTGGAATTTTGTGAAGACATCGTTATCAATACTTTGTCGAGCGATAGGGACTTGCTTGAGACTATCACGATGCGATCTTCCTCTTCATGATAGCTAAAGAGCTTGCCGCGCTTGCTTTGATTGTTGTTGTTCCGTCCCTCAAGCCACGTGCATGGTGGCTTGAGGGTTTTGGAGTTATTTGAAATTGTAATTAGCGGTGAACATGACCATGCGTGGGTCGCCGGGATAGCAGGCATTCCCGTTGCAGCCTGAGATATATCGCTTGTCTGACAAGTTGCGACCATTCAGGGCCAATCGCCATGGGCCAGTGTGATAATAGATTGCTGCGTCGAAAACAGTATAGTCAGGCACAGTATAGGTGTTATTGGCATCCCCAGCTTTTTCGCCGTTGTATCGAGCACCTGCGCCTATAGTGAGTCCTGGAATCCATGATGTGAGGTCGTAAGTTGCCCAGATATTGGCGATATTCTTGGGAATCAAAATGGGGCGCTTGCCCAAGGTTGCCTGATCTGCCAAACGAGGTCCTGCTTTGGTGATTTCCGCGTCAATATAGGTATAGGTTGCGACGATATTAAACTTGTCTGTCAATTTCCCAGTGATGTCAAATTCAAAGCCTCGGTTACGTTGTTCGCCGACCTGTACCCGGAATCCATTGTTGTCGTTGTAGCCGGCATTTTCCATCTTGATTTCGTAGAGCGCAAAGTTAGCGCCAAAGCGCTGGTTGGGAGACTCGTACTTGATCCCGGCCTCTCTTTGCTTGCCTGTCACCGGCTTCAGTTGGGCTCCATCCTCGGTAACACCTAATTCGGGCATGAAGGATTCGCTATAGCTGATGTAGGGTGCAAATCCGCTGGAAAACTCATAAAGCAGGCCGGCACGGCCGGAAGTAGCGCCAGGGTCTGTCTTGCTGCGGCGAGTGGCTGCTGTAGTTTGCAATGGACGCTTTTGTAACAGGCTGGTTTCGTCACGTCTTAAGCCAAGGACAGCATTCCAACCATCACCGAATTTAATTTGGTCTTGCAGATAGAAACCATATTGTGAAAGCTCGTCCGAACCTTGATGTCCTGATGCGGTTGGGGTGAAGTTGCCAACAGCGACATTGCTGTTGTTAGGGTTGTAGAGGTTTAGTGCGGTCAATGAACGGGTACCAAATTTTTCTCTGCTGCTGTTGATATGCAATGAATCAAAACCTAGCAGAACTTGGTGATGTAGGGCCGCGGTCTGGAACTCTGTGGCAATCTGGTTATCAGTTGCCAAGGATTGCTCATCAATCTCTCTGATTGCTCTCTGGCGGTTCCAGTTTGTTTGCGTAGAGGAGAAATTTCCGGTGCCCATTGCCCAGCTGCCGTCAAGGTTAAAAGTGTTGTAGCGTACACTTTGCTTGAATTTTGTATTGTTGTTGAAGGCATGTGTAAGCTCATATCCCAAGAGAGTTTGTTCGGTCATGATCTTGTCCATTCCAGGTACGCCTACATATCTGCTGAAGGATATCCGGCCATTTACATTGGGCAAGACAGTACCTGCAGCAGGCAACCCGCGTATGGAAACATATTGACTCTTTTGGTAACTACTCAGCAGGGTCAGGCTGGTTTTGTCGCTGATATCCCAGGTCAGGGAAGGTGCAACATAGGTACGTTGGCGATCGGCATAATCTACCTGATCATCACTGGCGGAAGAGATGGCGACCAGTCGATAGCGTAGGCTCCCGGATTCGTTGAGTGAGTCAGAAAAATCGGCGCTTAATTGTTTTTGCTGGTAATTGCCATAACCGACACCAATCTGTGCAATCGGTTTGTCGGTGGGGCGTTTGCTGACAAGGTTGACGAGACCGCCTGGCGCTGATTGTCCGTAAAGTACGGAGGCCGGGCCTTTTAAAACCTCAACACGTTCTAGGCCAAACACTTCGGTTTGCCCCCAGGCTTGATCCAGAAACATACGCATGCCGTCGCGCAGCACGAATTCGCTTTGGGTGAAGCCGCGGATAGTAAAGTCATCCTGCCCACGACGGCCGTATTGTCCGGCGTCGACACCTGCAACCGAGCGCAGGGCTTCTGTGACGGATTGTGCACCTTGGTCGCGGATTTGTTCGCTACCAACCACAGTAATCGATTGCGGGGTTTCGATCAGCTTGGCATTGGTTTTTGTGGCAGTTTGCGCTGTGCTGGCCTTGTATCCCTTGAACGGGGTAGTGGTGGATTGTTCGTCGCGCTGGGTTTTGACGCTGATTTCAGGGAGTTGATCCTGCCCTGTTGCCTCTTCGGCTGTTGATACCCCGATAACGAGCTGTGCACATGCACAACTCCCGACCAAAAGTGCTTGTTTAAACATTGAATCATTTCCCTGAAAAATGAGCTGGCCTGATGCCAGGCCAGCGGATTTTATCAGTAAATGATATTGGTTATTATTTATTTTTTAGTGTGTGTGCGATGTTAGTTAGCCGGTTTTCATTCATTGGCTAGCCCTGTAGATCAAGCATCTGCAGGCTGCCATTTCCACTCCCTGATCTC
This sequence comes from Methylobacillus methanolivorans, assembly GCF_044751345.1. Taxonomy (GTDB): domain Bacteria; phylum Pseudomonadota; class Gammaproteobacteria; order Burkholderiales; family Methylophilaceae; genus Methylobacillus; species Methylobacillus methanolivorans. The sequence continues at coordinate 217,127 of NZ_JBIWXY010000001.1, forward strand.
AGGCATGTCTTCACCGTGTTGCCAGATGTATTGCTTGTGCTGCGCGAGCTTCTCATCCATGAGCGCATCCAGTACCGCTGCGTTCTCGATATGTGGCAGCCAGCGCAAAGTGTTCTTGACCAGGTTGTAGCGATCCAGGCGGTTGAGTACCGTCATGTCGAATGGCGTGGTGGTGGTACCTTCTTCCAGGAAGCCATGTACGTGGAAATTGACATGGTTGTGGCGTTTGTAGGCTAGGCGGTGGATCAGCCCGGGGTAGCCGTGGAAGGCGAAGATCACCGGCCTGTCCAGCGTGAACAGTTCGTCGAAGGCTTCATCGGTGAGGCCGTGCGGATGCACTTCGTGAGGCACCAGGGCCATGAGGTCGACCACGTTGACGTAGCGTATCTTGAGTTCGGGCACATGCTCGCGCAACAGCATGACGGCAGCGAGCGATTCCATCACAGGTACGTCGCCTGCGCTGGCGATCACCAGGTCGGGCTCCTCGTCAGCGGCGCAGTTGCCTGCCCAATCCCAGATGCTGGCGCCGCGGCGCGCATGTTCGATCGCGGCAGGCATGTCCAGCCATTGGCCTTGCGGCTGCTTGCCCGCGACGATGACGTTGATGAGGTTGCGGCTTTGCAGGCAATGGTCGGTAACCGCGATCAGGGTGTTGGCATCCGCAGGTAAGTAAATGCGGATAATGTCCGGTTTTTTGTTGGCAACAAGGTCGATAAAGCCCGGATCCTGGTGCGAGAAGCCGTTGTGGTCCTGGCGCCAGACATGCGAGCTCAGCAGGATGTTGAGCGAGGCGATCGGCTTACGCCAGGGGATGTGCCCGCATTCCTTGAGCCACTTGGCATGCTGGTTGAACATCGAGTCGATGATGTGGATGAATGCCTCGTAGCAGGAGAAGAAGCCATGGCGGCCGGTGAGCAGGTAGCCTTCCAGCCAGCCTTCGCAGCTATGTTCGGAGAGTATCTCCATCACGCCGCCATGCGGCGCGAGGTTTTCGTCGCCTTCTAGACGCTCCGCCATCCATTGCCGCTTGGTAACCTCAAACAATGCCTGCAGGCGGTTGGAGTTGTTTTCATCCGGGCTGAATACGCGGAAGTTGTGCTGATTGAGCCGCCATACCTCGGCCAGGTACTTGCCTAGCTCACCGGTGGTGCTGGCCTGGCGTTCGCCCGGCTGGGTCACGGCATAGGCGAACTTGCGGAAATCTGGTAGTTCCAGTGGCTTGAGCAGCAGGCCGCCGTTGGCGTGCGGGTTGGCGCCCATGCGCCTTGTGCCCTTGGGCGCGAGCGCACGCAATTCTGCCTTGAGCCTGCCTTGCGCATCAAATAATTCATGCGGTGCGTAGGATTGCATCCAGTCTTGCAACAGCTTGATATGCTCGGGCTTGTCCAACTCGCCGAACGGCACCTGGTGCGCATGGAATGTGCCGGTATTCGGCTTGCCGTCCACTTCCATAGGCCCGGTCCAGCCCTTGGGTGAGCGCAGGATGATCATGGGCCAGCGCGGGCGGTTGACTTCGCGTTTCAGGCTGGCTTCATGCTTGATCTGTTGAATTTCCCCGATGGCCTGGTCCATGACGCTTGCCATGCGCTGGTGCATGAAGTCCGGGTCGCTGCCCTCGACGAAATAGGGCTTGTAGCCGTAGCCTTCAAATAGTTTCTGTAGTTCCTCATCGCCAATGCGCGACAGGATGGTGGGATTGGCGATCTTATAGCCATTGAGGTGCAGGATAGGCAGTACTACGCCGTCAGTCTTGGGGTTGAGGAATTTATTGCCGTGCCAGGAAGTGGCAAGCGGGCCTGTTTCAGCTTCGCCATCGCCCACGACACAGCAGGCGATCAGGTCTGGGTTGTCGAATACCGCGCCGAATGCATGCAGCAGGCAATAGCCTAACTCGCCACCCTCGTTGATCGACCCGGGTGTTTGCGCCGAGGCATGGCTGGGAATGCCGCCCGGGAAGGAGAATTGCTTGAACAGCTTGAGCATGCCGGCTTCATCCTCGGTGATTTCCGGGTAAAGCTCGGTATAGCTGCCTTCCAGGTAGGTGTTGGCAACGACTGCCGGGCCACCATGGCCTGGGCCTGTGATGTAAATCATGTTGAGGTCATGTGCACGAATGACACGATTGGCATGGACATAAACAAAATTGAGGCCAGGTGTAGTGCCCCAATGACCAAGTAGACGTGGCTTGATGTGTTCTGGCAACAGAGGCGTCTTGAGCAGTGGGTTCGCGTAAAGGTAAATCTGGCCTACCGAGAGGTAGTTCGCTGCGCGCCAATAGGCGTGCAGTTGTGTTAGTTCATGTTCATTCAGGATATTGTTCGTGGCGAGTTGCGACATGGACATTCTCCTTGGGAGGGGTCTTCATGATAACAGTCGGGCCTGACACTGCAAGCCTGAAGGAGGGCTGGTAGCCAAGCCGAGCTGGTTCTATACTGAACCACATGAATGCACAGGCCTTGATGCAATTGTTATTGGAGGTGGAGCGGGAAGATCCGATTGATTTTTCCGGTTTGCCGTTTGACGAAGATGATTTGCGCCAATTGGCATGCCTGGATGTGGCAGAGATGATGCAACAGATACAGGCGGGCAACTCTGCGGAAGATAGCCAACTTGTGATGGCTGCCACGGTTACCCGGCTGGTGCTGGAAAATTTAGTGTTGCAAGCCAGGCTGGCTATTCTCTTGCAGGAGGATGTGGGCTAGTCGCCGATGAGCACATTGGATGCGCCTGTCATGATATGGCTGCTCACCATTGTGTCTCCCAGTCGGGCTGCCCGCATGCCACCTATGTAGACTGTTGTCGATCCGTGCATGATGCCACTCAGGCCCATAACTGCGGCTGGCATGCCATTGATGAGCACTGTGGGTATGCCCACGCTGATCTGGCGCATTGCTGGAGGCAGGAAAAAAAGATCACCTACGCGTGCGGCTGGTTTCATGAAGATGCTCCTGTTCTCGACTCAATGATTGGATTGCCGTGTTAATTGATTGAGACGATGGCTCCCCGCAAGGTCAGGTGGCCTGCACTGCGAATTTCACCTTGTGCAGTGCTTTCCATGCGGACGTTGCTTCCCTTGATATTAATGTCTGACCTGGCCTCTAATGTGAAGTCGTTTGTACTGATATGAATGCTGGAGCTTTCGAGGCGCATGCCATGCTTGGAGAGCTGTATCTTGTTTTGGTACTGGTCTGCCAATTGTAATGTGGCATTGGCATCTTGGCTCAGATGCAGCAGCGTGCCGTCATTTGTACTGATGCGGATTTCCTGCTTGTCATCATCCAGTGATATGGTCAATCCATTAGGGCTACGATAGCCGTGTAGCGTTGCCTCATCCCATGGTGTTGTGATGGCACTACTATGGCAAGCGCCAAGAATCACGACATCGCGAGGGTTGGCGCTGGTCAATCCCAGTATGACCTCACTACCTTCTGCCGGGCGGAAGGTAGTGCCTGAGCCATTCCCGGCCTGCAAGGTAGCCAGTCTTGCCCAGACGCCATGGCCAGCAGGGTCAATCAAGGGACAATGAACCTTGATTCTAGAGGCTCCATCTGGGTCATGATTCACATCCAGGACCTTGCCAATGAACAAGCTGGGTGACAGGGGGGCAGATGCTGGTACTTGCTGCTTGGCTTCTGCAGGCAGGCCTATGTCGAAATGCGTTTGCGGAGCCGCGCCTGGCGTTAACTCAAATTTAACCCCGCTAATGTAGTACTGCCCCGAGACATGGTCGCCATATTCTTGTAGCAGCAGTGTTTGACCGGGTTGTGCGAGATGTAGGCCTAGTGCCGTGATCCTGCCTTGTATCATGGCAAGCCGTGATCGCATGAGCTCAGCATTGGCAAGATACTGTAGTTCTGGGGAGTCGTATTCTCCTGCGACGGGTGTGGTGGAGATGCTTGGTGGTTGAGCAGTTGCCAATCGGGAGGCTACCAAGCGCTCATTAACAGGGAAATCAACGGCTTCAGCTTCTGCAACTTCTAATGCTTGATTATTAGGATCCCATGCAGAAAGGCGGAGGCCTGCAACCTGTTGACTACCATCTACCATGAGATCCAGGCTGATAAGGTCTTGGCGTGCCAGCAGAAACCCAGCATCGGGTGTTAATGCAGGTGCCATGATGTCGAGCATTTGTCCGCTACAGCGAGCCACCAAGCCAATTGCACGCAAGCGTTGTAACAAGAAATCCCAGTCGGTCAGCTGATGTTGGATAACACACTTGTGATGGAGCGTAGGGCCGGTGAAATGCATCTGCACATCATGTCCATGCAGTAGCTCCGCCGCAATATCACGATCAGACATATCCTGGAAGATGCGGCTACGTGGCAGCGTTGTTAATCCAACGAGGCAGTGGCAATTCAGGGTGACAATACATCCTATCAGTGAAAGATTGATATTGTGAGTAGTGATGGTTCCCGAAAATACAATGTGCTCATCGGCCTTGATTTCTATGGGCTGGCCGGGGAGCAAGGTGCCACCTTCTTCATCGAGTTGTTCTAGCGCGCTAAAAGCTAATTGCACGGATGCAAACGGCACGGTGTTGAGCCGCTGTTCAATTGACAAGGCATGAAGGTTGGTTAACGTCTTGCCTGCAATCAAGAGCTGCAACTGCGGATGACCGCACATTAGGATGATTCCAGTGAACGTGGCTTGCTAGCTGTTGTAGGCAGGATGGGGTTGATCGCCACATTGATGGGGCTTGTCTGGGCGCGGACTTTCTTCTTGCGTACCTGAAACACGACATTATCCGCACTTTGCACGGGGAGGGGCTGGTCAGTGGCAAGCTGGTGCTGGAGTTTCAGGATGGTGAACTCTGCAGGCCTGGCTAATGCAAACCCAACGTCAATGAGGATACGGCCAGCAGCGACATCGGCAGCTGTCATGGTTTGGTCAAGGCCAAGCCGCACAAAAAACGCCTGCTCTGGTTTATTACCCTGTAATGCACCGTTACGCCATAAGGTTTGCAGGAAGGTTTCAACGCTTTGTCTGATTGCAGCCCACATATTGGTGTCGTTGGGTGCAAAACGGTGTGCTGATAAATATTGCTCCAGCGATGCTTTGATGAAGCCGGTCGTGAGTGTGGCGGTAATATAACGTGACTCGCTATCGTTGCCTGCTAAGGTGCGGCCACCCCAGAGTCTTATACCTCTTCCGCTGAAACGGCGGATGGCATTGATGGATTTGCCGGTTTGTGGGTCTACATTCAGAGTTTCTTGCTGCTGATCATGAATGCTGACGCTTAAGGAGCGTATACCCTGGATCTCGGCAGAGGTGGGTGTTTTCCAGATACCTATGTTCCTGGCATTGGCCTGGAACAGGCCCATGATGGTGCCACAGGGGGGGATCATGCGGTGGATATTTCCAGGTGACTCTTGCAAGCGTTTGCGCAGCAATGAGGATTGTAGTTTGGTCGCCTTGTGATATTGGCTCCACGCATTGGCAACGCCAGGCGTGTACTTGATTTCCAAGTGCGCCATACTCTGCATGCCGGGATTGATCACCTCTAGCCAAGGCAGGAAAGCTGCGCCATAACGCAGGTAACGGTCGCCAATCTGCTTGCGGAAATCATCGACGGTTGTTGTTAGCGTGGTGTGGTTGCAATAGGGGATATCCAGTATTGCCAGGCAATTGGTTTGTTGTTGGCAATACGCTAGTAGTTGCTGTTGCAACTGCGGCAAGGCTGGCAAGGATACTGCATCAGGCATGGCCACCATGGTGAATGAAGGCGACACTGGTAGTTGCCCAATGGCGCTGGAAAAAGCCGCTTCATCTGGCGCGTCTGGAAAAGCGCCAAGTGAGAGGATTTCGCACAGACCGCCACCATTGGCAAAGTATTGCTGTACGCAGGCATGGAGATAGAAGGGACTATAGCCTTCACGGGTCACGATCTGGCCGTGCACATCAAGCATTAGGCGTAGAGTTTCACGTGGCCCCTGGCCAAAGCAGCGTTCAAATTCAGCTAGGGAGGCAATCGGCATGCGCTCACCGCTGCTGAGGCCACGCCCGCTCAAGTCAGTCACTTTTGCGGTATAGCCGATGAATAGAGGTAGGCAAGTCACCGCAGGCGTGACGACAGGCATACGCGGTATTTCCTCGACATAAACCCCAGGAAATTGTTGATTCCCCATGATTTACTCCCCGATTTTATTTTGAGTATATTCATATTACTGCAAATTGAGCGAGGTATTAAGGATTTTGTAAAAAAATGTAAATGCCTACGCAGATTGGTGAATGTAGGTGGCGCAGTTAAAATGCGCGCATGACTTTGCAAGCAATGACAAGCGGCGCCCAGCAAGCCAGGGTGGAATTACGACAGGCGGCACTGCAGATGCTGTGCCAGCGCGACCCCAATACTAAGGCGCAAGCGGTTCAGCGTTTATATGAAGCCTGGCAGGCAGGTGCCACGCGTATTGATCCCCAGCCCAACCTTGAGGTCAAGGACGCGATACCAGGACGTCCAGATAAACCTGAGCTGGTTTCCCCTCTATTGCTAGAGCGGCGTTCAATGCGCACTGCCGAGGGCCGGGCTGCCTTGATTCACGCGCTGGCGCATATCGAGTTTAATGCCATCAACCTGGCGCTGGATGCCATCTGGCGGTTTGTCGATATGCCGGAGCAGTATTACGCAGATTGGCTAAAGATCGCCGCGGAGGAAGCACTGCATTTCAGCATGTTGCAAGCGCACCTGCAAAGCCTGGGCTACCAGTATGGCGATTTCACGGGTCATGACAGCTTATGGGAAATGGTGGCAAAAACCAGTGATGACGTGCTGGCGCGCATGGCACTGGTGCCGCGCACATTGGAAGCGCGCGGACTGGATGCTTCACCACCGTTGCGTGCCAAGTTGGCACAGGCGGGCGACCTCAAGGCAGCGGCCATCCTGGATATTTTGCTGCGCGATGAGATCGGCCATGTGGCGATTGGCAATCATTGGTATGGCTGGCTGTGCGAACAACGAGGCTTGGAGCCTATATCCACTTACACCAAGTTAACCACGCAATACGAAGCTCCTAAGCTGCGAGGTCCATTCAACTTTCCGGCACGCCGGGCGGCCGGATTTAGCGAAGCGGAGTTGGCTTTGCTGGAGCATCCATCACGCTGATCTGATGCTTGCCTACAACATGTTCATTGCATGCATGCGCCGGTACAGCGTATTGCGGCTGATACCCAACTGGCGGGCTACCGCCGAAATATTGCCACGATGAGCCTGCATGGCCGCTTTGATCGCTTCTGCAGTCAGGCTGTTAAGCGATAAGTCGTTATCCTCTGCGCCAGTATTTTCCATATCGTCGAAGAAGTCCTGTGTCAGGTGCATCATGGAAATAGGCGCTTTACCTGAGAGTGCCAAGGCGGTACGCAATACATTATGTAGTTGTCGCATATTGCCAGGCCATGGGTGCGCTTTGAATAATTCCATGACGTCTGCATCAATCGCCTTGCCAGTGGCGTTTTCAGTTTGCAGGATAGTATCTACCAAGGCTTGCAAGTCCTGGCGTTGCCGCAGGGCGGGCAGGGTAATCGTGAGACCATTGAGACGGTAGTAAAGATCACGGCGAAATTCACCGCTCTCAACTTTTTCCCGCAATTTCTGGTTGGTGGCGCTCAACAGGGCAAAGTTGACAGGCTTTGATTTTGTGCTGCCCAGAGGAGTCACGCTGCGTTCCTGCAGCACCCTTAATAGGCGTGCCTGCAAGGCCAGTGGCATGTCACCGATTTCATCTAGGAACAGCGTGCCGCCGTCGGCTTGTTCCAGCTTGCCGGGGCTGCCCTTGCGGCGAGCGCCGGTGAAGGCGCCTTCTTCGTAGCCGAACAGCTCAGATTCGATCAAGCCTTCGGGTAGCGCTGCACAATTGACGGCTATCCAAGGGCCTTGGCTGCAATCACTGGCTTCGTGGATGGCGCGTGCGAACAACTCCTTGCCTGCACCAGTTTCGCCTTCAATGAGGATGGGGATATCTTGATTGATGACCAGTTCTACCTGGCTAATTGCCCGGGCAATGCGTGGATCGCCAGTATTCAGCATGTTGAGGCTGGCAGGGCAACGCTTACTGATGCTAATAGTGTTAACGTCGGTGGGCTGCGCCGCCACAGGCTGGCGTATCTCGACACGGGCATAAAGCCTGGCTTCATGCGCCGTATAGAGCGGCGTGATCAATGATTTTGCAGCCTGTTGCGCTTGCATGAGAGTCTCTGGCCTGGCGGCGAATAAGTCGCTAAAGGCGAGATTGTCGATGTCATCCAGCACCATGCCGAGTTGAAATTGGCCGCTGCGGTTTAATGCCACCAGGCGATGGTGTTCATCGAAAATCGCGATACCTTCCCACAAGGTACCGATGAATTCAGGGCGTGCGTGAAAGTGCAAGGAATAAGCACCTTCGTTGCTGGCCGTGAACAGGCGGTTCTCAATCATCTGGGCCGACATGCGTACCAGGGCCAAGGTATGTTGTTGTGACATGCTGGCGTCCGTGGAGACATCCAGTGTCCCCATGACCTGGTTGCGTGCACTGAGAATAGGTACGGCAGAGCAGGCCAGCACTTGGTTACGCTCAAGGAAGTGCTCTGCACCTTGCACCATCATGGCGGCGCGTTCTATCAATGCCGTGCCAATTGCATTGGTGCCACGCAAGCTCTCTTGCCATGATGAGCCGGGAATCAAGGCCACGCGCTGGGCATCATCAAGAAACTCACTATTGCCTTGGCTATGCAGGATAAAACCTTGTGCATCGGTCAGCACGATCACGCTACGCGTATGGCTGATCTGCTCGTTCAGGCTTTCCATTTCTGGCCTGGCCTGCGAGAGCAATAACTGGTTGGCTTCCTGCTTTACCAGTAATTCCTGACGGGTCAGTATTTCCGTGCGTACCTGGGCACCAACCTCCATGCCATTTTCCACGCACCTGCGCCACGAGCGCTCGATCTCCTCGGAAACGCCACCATTTTCCACGACCCCGCGGGCAAGGAATTCATTCCTTGCATGGAGTAGCTGCGAATAATCATGAGCAGGATTTTGCATGGGTTAAGTACCTGATTGTATGGATATGAACTAGTGTGTCAGCCAATGTAGCACCTGTTCATTCATGACACAACTCTGATGTGGGTATCTGTGTTTTTTGATGGATTGCAGAAAAATCTTGATGCCTTCCAGCCCATGTCCAGCCTGGTTCTTGCCAAGTATTCCTGCTTTTTTCAGCTGGTTGGCACACGCCTTGCCATAGTCAATGGCCGGGAAAAACTCCCGGGTCAGTATACGGCATAACAAAATAATGGATGAACGATAGACTATGGAGAATGGCATGAAGGCTAGAAAGATAGCGATGGCAGTTGGCGCCGGTTTGCTGGGTCTTGCAGCAATCCCGGCAATGGCAACCGATCTGGAAAACCTGATGAAGGACGATGGCCAGTGGGCGCATCCACGCAAGGATTATGCAAATACCGGCTATAGCGGCCTGTCGCAGATCAACAAGAGCAATGTGAAGAACCTGAAGTACGCCTGGACGTTTGCCACTGGTGTAAACCGTGGCCATGAAGGCGCGCCGTTGGTGATCAACGGGGTGATGTATATCCACACCGCGTTCCCTAACAATGTGTATGCGCTTGACCTGAATAACAACCAGAAAATTCTCTGGTCTTACTTCCCCAAGCAGGACCCATCCGTACAAGCTTTGCTGTGCTGCGACAACGTCAACCGTGGCCTGGGCTTTGGCGATGGCAAGATTTTCCTGCAACAGAATGATGGCGTCCTGGTTGCACTGGACGCCAAGACCGGCAAGAAGATTTGGGATGTGGCCGTCGTCGATACCAAGTCCGGTGCCTCAACCACCAACGCGCCGCATGTGATCAAGGATAAAGTGGTGACTGGCTGTTCTGGCGGTGAATATGGTGTGCGTTGCTACATCTCTGCCTACAACATCAAGGATGGCAGCCTAGTATGGCGTGCCTACAGCACTGGCTCTGATGCCGATGCCTTGATTGGCAAGGATTTCAACAAGGACAATCCGCACTACAGCGCTTTGTCTTTATATGAAGATGTGAATGGCGGTAACAAGGAGGGTGGTTCCTTTAAGGCATTGCCCAAGGAAAAGCTCAAGTTTCCGGAAAAAGACCTGGGCATCAAGACCTGGCTCAAGCCGCAGGCTGTCAAGAACGGCTGGGAGCATGGCGGTGGCCCGACCTGGGGCTGGTACTCCTATGATCCTTCCCTCAACCTGATGTATTACGGCACTGGCAACCCCGGTACCTGGAATCCAGACGTGCGCCCTGGCGACAATAAGTGGTCCATGACTATTTTTGCGCGTGACGTGGATACAGGTGAAGCACGCTGGGGCTACCAGATGACGCCACATGACGAGTGGGATTACGACGGCATGAACGAAAGCATCCTTTGGGAAGCCAACGGCAAGAAGCTCGCCACCCATTTTGACCGCAATGGCTTTGGCTATACGTTTGACCGCACCAACGGCACTTTGCTGGTGGCCGAGAAAATGCACCCGTTCGTCAATTGGGCCAAATCCATTGACCTCAAGACCGGTATTCCGCAGAAAGACCCCAAGTACTCCACGCACCAGGACTACAACGCCAAGGGTATTTGCCCATCTGCATTGGGTGTGAAGGACGAGCAACCTGCTGCATTCTCGCCGCGCACCAAGATGTTCTATGTGCCGCTCAACCACGTGTGCATGACCTATGAGCCTACCGAATCCAAGTACATTGCAGGCCAGCCGTGGGTAGGGGCGACCTTGACCATGTTCGCCGGGCCAGATGGCGTGATGGGCGGCTTTATGGCCTGGGATGGCCTCAAGGGCAAGGCAGCCTGGTACAACAAAGAGAAATTCTCTGCCTGGGGTGGCGCGTTGGCAACTGGTTCTGATCTTGTGTTCTACGGCACGCTGGATCGCTGGTTCAAGGCGCTTGATGCCAAGACCGGCAAGGAGCTATGGAGGGCGCAAGTAGGCTCTGGCGTGGTCGGCAATGCGATCACTTATACGCATAAGGGCAAGCAATATGTTGGCGTGCTATCTGGCATTGGCGGCTGGGCTGGCGTTGCCATGAACCTGGGTCTGGAAGAAGAGACTGCGGGCTTGGGTGCTGCTGGTGGTTACAAGGAGCTGAAAGACTGGAATGCCGCACCTGGTGGCGGTGCCATGAATGTCTTCAGCTTGTAAGGTGTTTTTATTGATGTGCTGACACATCATCTCCTCGACTCATTCTGGCTCATCTCCACTGAGTAATGTCTGAGTCCTTTTGCCCGGTACCTTCCTGCCGGGCTTTTTTTTGCCCATTCTCGGCAAAAATCGCCGAACTCATTTTGCAAAGAAATTAGCCATGAGGTTCTCAGCAGCATCAGCTTGTGTTTGTGGCGTGATGCTCACAATGAAACTGGGCGTGCTGGCAGCCATGGCGGGTGGCAGTGATACGCTGAAGTTGCTGGCGTAAGACTTGCCTGCCGGAATGGTAATTGCCTGGCTGCCCTTGAAGCTTTCTGCGGGTAGGCCATGCACCTGAATGGCATAGGTTTCTGCGCTGGCGGATTTGTTGCTGATGCGTAATTCATAACGGTTGCGCAAGCTGCCATCTGCAAGCTGAGTCACCAAGGGTTGCCTTTGTTGCTGCACGATAGCGGTGAAAGGGCTGAGTGTGCTGATTGCATGCCAAGTAAAGGCCATGCTGGCGATCAGCAATGAGGCATAGCCCACGCGTTTTGCGTGCGACCACCGTTGCTGGCGCTCCTCTGGTTTCTGGAGGTGCTCGTCGCGGTCAAAGCGGATCAAGCCGTGTGGTAGCTTGAGGCTATCCATGATGTTGTTGCAGGCATCCACGCATAAGCCGCAGGATATACAACCAATCTGGAAGCCTTTGCGGATGTCAACGCCGGTCGGGCAGACGTTCACGCAATAATTGCAGTCTATGCAATCGCCAAAGCCTTGCTCACGACGCGTTTCGACCGTCTTGAGTTTTGCGGTGGGTGCTTGGCGACCTTGCTGGCCTTCGCCACGTGCCTGGTCATACATGACCGTGATGGTGGAAGGATCCTGCATCACACCTTGGAATTTGCCATAAGGGCAGGCCACAAAGCAGATGTCTTCACGCGCAAAACCGGCCGCGACATAGGTAGTGGCAGTGAGGACGGAAATCGTGACATAGGCTGCAATCGCTGCTTCCCCAGCAAATAACTGCCTGAAAAGCGTTCCTGCCTCGGCAAAATACAGGGTGAAGGTGATAGCCGTGGCAAATGACAACCCCAGCCAAAGGGCATGGGTGCTGCCGATCAAGGCAATTTTTTTCATGCTCCATGGGGCTTGTTGCAGGCGCTTCCTGGCTTGTGCTTCTCCTTGTATCCATTTTTCGATGAAGCGGAAAGCATCCGTCCATAAGGTCTGGAAACAGAAAAAACCACAGAAAATCCGCCCGAACATGGCAGCCGAGACGAATAGCAAGCTGGCAGCGATAACCATGATGCCCACGAGCACCATCAAATCCTGTGGGTAAAGCACTAGGTTGAACAGGTAAAAGCGCGCACTGCCAATATCAAACAACAGGGCTTGCCCGACTTGATTGGGCCAGGGCAACCACGGCAGGAGGAAGTACACGCCAAAAGCGAGATTGAGGATGATGGACTTGATATTGCGGTATCGCCCCTTGACCGAGTAAGGCACGATAGGAATGACTTTGCGTGCTGGGGTGGCGCGGACGAGGGTGGCTTCTGCTTGCATGGCAATTCCTGATTGAATGATGCTATGCAGAATTGTGCGGAAGCAGGTGGCTCTATAACAGATTCAGATATTAATTAATTAATAGGATCAGATTGATGAAATGTATTGCTGTGCCTGTGTTTTATCAAACAATCAAGGCGGCTGCCACCTGGCGACTTTCTGCCATCAGGATATTGTAGGTGCGGCAGGCAGCTTCCGTAGTCATGCACTCCACGCTGATGCCCGCTGTAATTAAATCGCGGCTGATGGAGGGGTGCAGGAAGCGATGCTTGTTGCCAGTGCCGAGCAGGATTAACTCCGGCTTTAGCGTTAGGAGCTCCTGAAAATGGTCAGCTTGCAGATGATCGAAGCTCTCGACAGCCCAGCCCGGATTGATGTGCGCGGGCAAGACAATCAGGCTATGTTCATGGCGGTGGTGGTTGACTTCCACCCAGCCATCGCCGTAACCGGTAATCAGGTGGCTGCCTGCAGCCTGGGTCAGGTGTAATTTCATCAGCGGATATATCGAATAATCAATGGAGTCTTTTGAGGAGTGGCGCTTCAATTGCATGCCAACTCAATGTAAGATAGCACATTTTCCCCAACCGACATCTACGGGTTACCATGCAAGAAATCTCCAAGTCCAGCAAGCTCAATAACGTGTGCTACGACATCCGTGGCCCGGTGCTGGATCGAGCGCGTGCAATGGAGGAGGATGGTCACCGCATTATCAAGCTTAATATCGGTAACCCTGCGCCTTTCGGTTTTGCTGCACCAGAGGAAATCCTGCAGGACGTAATCCGCAATATGGATTCTGCCTCTGGCTATACCGACTCCAAGGGCTTGTTCGCTGCACGCAAGGCGATCATGCACTACACCCAGCAAAAGAATATTCAGGGTGTCACCATTGACGACATCATCATCGGTAATGGTGTTTCCGAACTCATTGTCATGGCCATGCAGGCCTTGCTGAATAATGGCGACCAGATATTGGTGCCGATGCCGGATTATCCATTATGGACGGCAGCCGTGAATTTAGCCGGTGGTACAGCGCGTCATTATGTGTGCGATGAGCAGACTGGCTGGCTGCCTGATCTCAAGGATATCGAAAACAAGATCACGGCCAATACCCGCGGTATTGTGCTGATCAACCCGAACAACCCGACCGGCGCCTTGTACCCCAAAGAAACCCTGGAAGGCATTATCGAGATCGCACGTCATCACGGCCTGGTGATTTTCGCCGATGAAATCTACGACAAAGTTTTGTTTGATGGCAACACGCATACTTCCGTGGCATCGCTGGCTGATGACGTGCTGTTTGTCACGTTTAATGGCTTGTCCAAGAATTACCGTACCTGCGGATATCGTGCTGGCTGGTTGGTGATCTCGGGCGAAAAGCGCCATGCCAAGGATTACATCGAGGGCCTGAATATGCTGGCCTCGATGCGCCTCTGTGCCAACGTGCCTGGGCAATTGGCTATCCAGACCGCACTGGGCGGTTACCAGAGCATCAATGACCTGGTGGCACCGACAGGGCGCTTGTGCAAGCAGCGCGATCTTGCCTACAAGATGTTGACTGATATTCCCGGGGTGAGCTGCGTCAAGCCCAAGGCTGGCCTGTACTTGTTCCCGCGCCTTGATCCCAAGATCTACCCAATTGAGGATGACCAGCAATTCATCCTGGATTTGTTGCTGGAAGAAAAAGTCTTGCTGGTACAAGGCTCAGGCTTCAACTGGCATGCACCTGACCATTTCCGCGTGGTTTTCCTGCCGAATGTGGATGATCTCACCGAGGCCTTCACTCGGATTGCCCGATTCCTGGAGAATTATCGCAAGCAGCACAGCACGCTCACTGTGGTGGATGGCAAAGCTGCAAAAGAATTACAAGCAAAGCCACACAATGCAACTGCATGATGTGGCTGATCTATAAGATTGAAAAGCAATAAACTGGAAACTGAATGAAACCCATCAATGTTGGCCTGCTCGGCATCGGTACTGTCGGTGGCGGTACCTATACTGTTTTAACCCGTAATCAGGAAGAAATCGCACGCCGTGCTGGACGCCCAATCGCCATTACCCGTGTTGCAGATCGTAATCTGGAACTGGCGCGCCAGGTAACTGGTGGAAAAATTGATGTCACCGATGATGCTTTTGCCATCGTGTCTGATCCTGCGATTGATATTGTGGTTGAACTGATCGGTGGTTACACCGTGGCGCGTGAACTGGTGCTGAAGGCTATTGAGAATGGCAAGCATGTAGTGACGGCTAACAAGGCCTTGATTGCGCTGCATGGCAACGAAATTTTTGCTGCTGCACAGAAAAAAGGCGTGATTGTTGCCTTTGAAGCTGCCGTGGCTGGGGGTATTCCCATCATCAAGGCTGTGCGTGAAGGCCTGGCGGCTAATCGCATTGAGTGGATTGCTGGCATTATCAATGGCACGACCAATTTCATCCTGTCGGAAATGCGTGAAAAAGGCTTGGCTTTTGCTGATGTGCTCAAGGAAGCCCAACGCCTGGGCTATGCTGAGGCAGACCCAACCTTTGATGTCGAAGGCATTGATGCTGCGCACAAACTCATGATCCTCGCCTCCATTGGCTTTGGTATTCCGGTGCAATTCGACAAGGCTTATGTCGAGGGCATCAGTAAGCTGGATGCCGTGGATATCCGCTACGCTGAAGAGCTGGGTTACCGCGTCAAGTTGCTTGGTATCACCAAGCGTACCGATAAGGGTGTGGAGTTGCGTGTGCACCCAACCTTGATCCCGGAAAAGCGCTTGATTGCCAATGTAAATGGCGCAATGAATGCTGTGCTGGTCAAGGGCGATGCTGTTGGCCCTACCTTGTATTATGGTGCAGGTGCAGGTGCAGAGCCTACTGCCAGTGCGGTAGTTGCCGACCTGGTCGATGTCACGCGTACGCATACCGTGGATGCGCATCAGCGCGTGCCACACCTGGCTTTCCAGCCAGACCGCTTGGTAGATTTGCCCATCTTGCCTATTGGCGAGATCAGCAGTGCCTATTACCTGCGCCTGCGTGCAGTGGATAAGCCCGGCGTGCTCGCTGATGTGACCCGTATCCTCGGTGACCGCGAGATTTCCATTGATGCCATGATCCAGAAAGAGCCACAAGAGGGCGAAGACCAGGCTGACATCATCATTCTCACCCATGTTACGGTTGAGAAAAACATGGATGATGCCATCGCCGCAATTGAGGCACTACCTGCCATTTCCGGCAAGGTTACGCGTTTGCGCATGGAAGAACTAAGCCGATAACTTGATAAAAGGGTTGCAGGCAGGCCTTGTGCCTCCTGCATCAGTTGCAATGAAATACATTTCCACCCGCGGGCAATCGCCTGCATTGTCTTTCTCTGAAATCCTGCTTGGCGGCCTGGCGCCCGATGGCGGCTTGTATTTGCCCGAGCAATACCCGCAGTTTAGCGCTGACGAACTGAGCGCAATGCGCGGCATGAATTACCGTGACCTGGCATTTACCATTCTTTCACGCCTGGTAGACGATATTCCTGCGGACGACCTGCGTACTATTGTCGACAAGACCTATCGTGCCGATGTTTATGCATATGCACGTCCAGGCCAAAGTGCCGAGGATATTACGCCTACACTCAAGCTGGAAGAGGATCTCTATCTGCTTTCCCTGTCCAATGGCCCAACCCTGGCGTTCAAAGACATGGCGATGCAACTGCTGGGCAACCTGTTTGAGTATGTGCTGGCAAAGAAAGGCGAGACAACCAATATTCTCGGCGCGACTTCCGGCGATACTGGCTCTGCAGCTGAATATGCCATGCGTGGCAAGCAGGGCGTGAAGGTGTTTATGCTTTCACCACACCAGAAAATGAGCCGTTTCCAGACGGCACAGATGTTCAGCCTGCAGGACGACAATATCTTTAATATCGCTGTCAAGGGCGTGTTTGACGACTGCCAGGACATCGTGAAAGCGGTTTCGAATGATCATTCCTTCAAGGCCAAGAACAAGATCGGTGCCGTGAATTCCATCAACTGGGCGCGTGTGGCGGCTCAAGTGGTGTATTACTTCAAGGGCTATTTTGCTGTTACCAAAGACAATGCGCAGAAGGTCAGCTTTGCCGTGCCGTCAGGGAATTTCGGCAATGTCTGTGCTGGACATATTGCACGCATGATGGGTCTGCCTATCGCCAAACTGGTGGTAGCGACCAATGAGAACGACGTACTGGACGAATTCTTCAAGACCGGTGTTTACCGTCCGCGCGGCTCTGCCAATACCTACCATACTTCCAGCCCCTCAATGGACATTTCCAAGGCCTCTAATTTCGAGCGCTTCGTGTTCGACTTAGTTGGGCGGGATGCCGCTAAAGTGCGCGAGCTATGGAGCAAGGTAGATGCAGGCGGCAGCTTCGACCTCAATGAGGGCGGCTGGTTTGCCAAGGCAGCTGATTATGGTTTTGTCTCAGGCAGTAGCAACCATGCGCACCGCATGCAGACTATCCGGGCGACCCAAGAGCGCTATCAGGTGACGATTGATACGCATACGGCAGATGGCCTCAAGGTGGCCTTGGAGCATCGCGAAGCAGGTATTCCTATGTTGGTGCTGGAAACCGCACTACCGGCTAAGTTCGAGGATGCGATTGTCGAAGCGCTTGGCCAGAAACCAGAGCGCCCGCAAAGCCTGGAAGGCCTAGAGGCTTTGCCTCAGCGCTTTGAAGTGATGGAAGCGGATGCCGCCGCCATCAAGCAATTTGTTGTTGACCACATTTAGCGACAGGGAGAATCCATGAAGGTCTATCACGACTTGATGCGCCACGTACTGGAGCACGGCCACAAGAAGGAAGACCGGACCGGCACCGGCACCTTGTCAGTGTTTGGCTACCAGATGCGTTTTGACTTGGCCGAGGGCTTTCCGCTGCTCACCACCAAGAAAGTGCACCTGAAATCCATCATCCATGAGTTGTTGTGGTTTTTGCAAGGCAGCACCAACATTGCCTACCTCAAGGAAAATGGCGTAAGCATCTGGGATGAGTGGGCAGATGAACAAGGCAATCTTGGCCCCGTCTATGGCTATCAATGGCGTAATTGGCCCAAGCCTGATGGCACGCATATTGACCAGATCAGCGAGGTGGTCAATGCCATCAAGCGTAATCCTGATTCACGTCGCCTGATCGTCTCCGCCTGGAATGTCGCGGATGTCGACAAGATGAAGCTGCCACCTTGCCATGCTTTCTTCCAGTTCTACGTGGTAGATGGCAAGCTTTCATGCCAGCTTTACCAGCGCAGTGCTGACATCTTCCTTGGTGTGCCATTCAATATTGCCTCTTATGCCTTGCTCACCATGATGGTGGCGCAAGTATGCGGGCTCAAGCTAGGTGATTTCGTACACACGCTGGGCGATGCGCATATCTATCTTAATCACCTTGACCAGGTGAAAGAGCAATTGTCACGCGAGCCTTATCCTTTGCCTGCTATGAAAATCAACCCTGATGTGCAGGATATTTTCGGGTTCCGTTTCGAGGATTTCACGCTGGAAAATTACCAGTCTCATCCTGCAATCAAGGCTCCTGTTGCTGTGTAATTCTCAGTGTTGAAATCATGATGCTATCTTTCCTTCATGCTGTTTTCATGTAGGCGTTACTTGTTGCGCCCCGATAATCCAGTATCAATCTGCCCGCTTTACTATTCACGATCGTAGTTATTCATGCTTCCTCAACATCACCACTCTGTGCCGCCCAGACTAAGGATGGCGCACATTATTGCCGTTGGCCTTGCCCTGTTGGTGGCTACTGTGACCTTGATCAGCATGGAGTATGCATCGCTTCGTCATAACATGACGAATACCATGCAGGTTCAGATGCACATCATGGCAAGTAATCTTGCGCGATCATTGCTGCACGGTGAACGCGTGGAGGCCAATGAGGTATTAGCCAGTTTGGCGGATGCCCCTGAAATAGATGCCGCTGTCTTGTATGACATGCACAAAAACCAGTTTGCTGAATATGCCAGACGTGGCAGCTTGCCTCACGCGCCTAAGGTGCGGATCAAGACGCAAGCACAACACCAGACTGACTTGCACAAAAGCGAAATATGGCAACCCATCATCTATGGTGACATGCAAGTGGGGATGCTGTACATGCGATCCAATATGAAAGGCTTGTATCGCCAATTACTTTGGTATATCGGCACGACTGTCACGGTCATGTTGGTTACCTTGTTCGCTGCCGCATTGCTGCTGAGCCGATTACAACGGGCGATGTTGAAGGCCGAGGAGCGAGCAGGCTTTCTCGCCAATTATGACACGGTGACTGATCTGCCAAATCGGCATGCTTTCAATGGGCGTTTTAATTCACTGCTGGAAAATGCGCGCCAGCGCAATACAGTGCTCGCTTTGCTGGTATTCGACCTGGATGATTTCAAGGTGATTAACGATACTTTGGGGCACGATGTGGGAGACAAGCTTTTGCATCTTGTAGCCCAGCGCCTGATATCTGCTGCGGGAGGTAAAGACACGGTTTATCGCGTGGGTGGCGATGAGTTTGCCATGATCCTCGACCAGCCGGTAGATGTTGAGAATGTTGATGCTGTTGCCAACCGGTTTATCCGTACATTGGCGCAACCTATCATACTGAACGACCGGAATTTCTACATCGGTGTCAGTATTGGCGCCAGTCTCTACCCATATGATGGAGAAGATGCTGCTCATTTGCTACGCGATGCTGATGCTGCGATGTATTACGCCAAGAGCCGCGGCAAGAATAATTTCCAGATGTTCTCGGCAGAAATGCATCACAAAAGTTCAACGCGCTTGGTTCTGGAAACAGAAATGCGCGTTGCTTTGGAGGAGAGGCAATTTGAGCTTTATTATCAACCGCAGTATAGCTTGCCAGATCAAACACTTGTGGGTGTAGAGGCTTTGATACGCTGGCATCATCCTCAGCGAGGCATGTTGCATCCGAGCAGCTTTATTCCTGTGGCCGAGGAAACTGGCCTGATTGTGCGTATTGGCGAATGGGCGCTGGAAGAAGCTTGCAAGCAGGCGATGGAGTGGAAGAGTCTGGGAGCTACCCTACGCATGAGCGTCAACCTTTCCGGTCGCCAGTTTCGTCAGGAGTCACTGGTGAATACAGTCACCAAGATTATTGAGCAAACTGGCATGGACAGTAGCCTGCTTGAGTTGGAAATTACCGAAACGGTACTGATGGAAGATGCGGAGACAACGATTACTCGCTTGGCGGATTTAAAATCCATGGGTGTGCACCTGGCGATTGACGACTTTGGTACGGGTTATTCCTCTATGGCGTATCTTAAGCGTTTTCCAGTCAGCCGGCTCAAGATTGATCGTAGCTTTATCCGCGATATTCCACGTGATGCCGATGATGTGGCAATTACCACTGCCACCATCCAGATGGCGCATAGCTTGAAGCTTGAAGTAGTTGCGGAAGGGGTGGAAACCAAGGCGCAGTTGCAGTTTCTGCTTGAACAGGGCAGTGACATGGTGCAAGGCTATTTGTTCAGTCATCCAGTAGATGCACAACATATGACTGATATGGTATTGACGGGAAAATGCAAGGTGTAAATTGTGTATTTATCCTTATATATTATGGGATTTTTTCCCGATTTTTGTTTGTTCAGCTATAATTGGCACCATTCATCACTATAATGGAGATCAATAATGACAAAAATCGTAGTTGGTATCAGTACATTAGCTTTAGTCTTATCCAGTGGTTTGGCATTGGCAGACCATCATTTCCCTAAAGGTAAGGTAAGCTTGGAAACTTGTTTGCAAGCTGCGCTCAAAGCTAAATCTGGCAATGTGGTTAAGGTGGAGTACAAGCTGGAAGGCAAGACTCCCATGTACGAATTTGACATTGAGACCAGTGATGGCAATGCTTGGGATGTAGAATGCGATGCAAACACTGGTAAGGTAGTGGAAATAGAGCAAGAAGTTGATTCTGCGGATCATCCACTATTTAAGGCCAAGCAAAAGGTTAGCGAAGCAGATGCACGTAAGACAGCATTGGCCGCTTATCCGGGTGAAATTGTAGAAGTAGAATATGAAATCGAACCAGATGGTGCAGCCTCCTATGAGTTTGATATCAAGACCAAGGATGGCAAGGAATTCAAGGTTGAAGTGGATGCTACCACTGGCAAGATCGTAGAAGCCAACCAAGAGTTCTACCAGATTGGCAAAGAATAATCGGTTTAGGTTTTGACTGGACGGACAGTCGACAACGCTCCTTCGGGGGCGTTTTTTTTGCCCATTGATTGTTGTGAGCCCCTATCCAAGGTATACCTTTATTTATCGTCTAGGTTGCCGTTAATAAAGTGTATTGATTGTTATGGATTGGAACTGTGCTATGGATGTGACGGCTATTGCCAGCGTTGCCACTGATCTTGCCGCCACGCGCTTGCAGCAGGAGGTGAGTACGACTGTATTAAAAAAAGCGATGGATATTAGTTCAGCCAATGCTCTGGCTTTATTGCAAGCCTTACCATCTCCGCCAGCTGCTAGCCTGCCTGAACATTTGGGGCAAAATGTTAATACGACAGCCTAGGAAGATAGCGTGATTGGCATCGCTAAGTAGATAAAATAAAGCCCCGTATTTACGGGGCTTTATTTTTGAATAAAAAAAACAGACCTTCTCGGGGAGGATAAAGGCCTGCTATGAGGAGCTTGGAGACTCAATGCATGCTATGCACTGACTAACCGTCCACTCTTGAGTCTGACATTGTCTCCTACAGAGTAGCGCGGTGTACTATATTGGGTAATGGTGTGCAGCAGGCCATTGCCCATCTTGATCTTGATGAGATAAGTTGCCTCAGCAGTTTTCTCACTGACTTGATAATTCTGCATTTTGTTTTCAAAAGAGCGGATCGATACCACGATGCCACAATCTGCGCATGCACCAAGACTTGCGCCATTCTCACGGGGGGAGCGGTCTTTTGCCTGATTGAGCGTATTGCTAATCACCATTGCTGCATTTGGGTCGGTAATTAACTCCTGTGCAAGATCAGGACGATATGTGTGAGCTACTGGAATCAGCCCGGTGATGGCAGCGCTCCCAACTAGGCTGAATATGGTCAAGGCCGTTGCAGCGACGAGGACCATTGGGTGTGTTTTTTTAATATTGGATTGCATATATTCGTACATCTCCGACTATGGTTTTACTTGGTGTTTGCAGCCGAAATATTTGATTGATATATAGCGAAGAGTGTGCCAACTTTAATTAAGTGTTTTAAATCAATTAGATATATTGATTTTTCAGATGTTGTTACTCATGCAATCTGTCTCAAAAGTGAGACAGATTGCATGATTTTTTATTAACTTATTGAATTTTAATGAATAAATACGTCTCCGAAGAGAGACGTTAGTTGGCGGTGTTGTCGTGCTTGAACAACGCAGGCGTCAATTGATGGCGTTGCAATAGCTTGTAGAACTCTGTGCGATTACGTTGCGCCAGCCGGGCGGCTTGCGTGACGCCACCATTAGTGGCCTTGAGTAATTTCACCAGATAGTCACGCTCAAAGTTTTTGCGTGCTACCTCGAATGGCACGATCCCGCCAATGTCCTCTTGCAAGGCTTTTTGTACCAATGTGGCTGGAATCAGGGGCGTGGTACAGAGTACGACAGTCTGCTCAACGATATTCTGCAACTGCCGCACATTGCCTGGCCATGGGGCGGCAATGAGCAGTTCAAGTGCCTCGGGAGCAAAGCCATTGAGTTTCTTGCGATATTTGGTGGTCAGCTCATTGAGGAAATTATTAGCCAACAGTGAGATATCTTCGCGACGTGCCGCCAAGGCAGGAATTTCAAGGCCGACAACATTGATGCGATAGTAGAGATCCTCACGGAAACGACCGGATTTCATTTCTTCTGCCAGATTACGGTGAGTGGCAGAAATGACTCTTACATCAATGTGAATACTTGTACTTGCCCCTACTGGCCGAATTGCGCGCTCTTGTAATGCACGTAATAACTTTACCTGTAAGGGTAAGGGCATATCGCCGATTTCATCCAGAAACAGGGTGCCGCCATCAGCCGTTTGAAAGAGGCCTTTGTGATCACGCAATGCGCCTGTGAACGCGCCTTTGCTATGACCAAATAATTCGGACTCCAGCAAAGCCTCGGGAATGGCGCCGCAGTTGATGGCAACAAAAGGTTTATCGTGGCGTGGGCTAGCCTGGTGAATGGCGCGGGCAAGCAGCTCCTTGCCAGTACCACTTTCACCTTGGATAAATACGCTGGCATCAGAAATTGCCATGAGTTTGGCTTGCCCAAGCAGGTTTTCCATCTGCGGGCTACGAGTGACGATGCTCTTGCGCCACTCATTGTCTCCATCTTCAGCATGGTTCTGTAATGCCCCTGTGCCAACACGTAATGCAGCCTCTACCTGCTGGAGCAATGATTTGCTGTCAAATGGCTTGGTGAGAAAGCCAAAAACACCGCGTTGGGTTGCGTCGACTGCTTCAGGAATGGAACCATGGGCGGTCACCATGATGACGGGCAGGGATGGGTCCGACTTGTGGATGACGTCGAACAGGGCCAAGCCATCCATACCAGGCATGCGCAAATCCGTAATGACCAGGCTAGGGCGGCTGATGGCAATTTGCGACAGTGCTTCTTCTGCATTGGTTGCAGTCACGACCTGGTAACCAGCTGCCTTGAGCCGCATGCCCATCAGCTTGAGGATGTCAGGGTCATCATCAACAGTCAGTATTTTCTTTACTACTTCAGTCATTTACTCCCACTCCGGTTAGGATCTTTCAGCGATTTCTGCATCATGGTCCTTTCAATTTTTTTGAGTTCATCCAGCTTTTGCTGCAAACCATTGGCTTTTTGCTGGTTTTCTTCTGCACGGCGCAGCTCTTCACGTAAGCGTTGGTTGAGCTTGGTTGTTTCCGCTGCATTGTCACGGAGGATGGACACGATAGCGCTTTCTTCCTTGCTCAACTGTTTTTCACGCGCCAACTCATCAAGCAAAGGTTGTGCCTTGAGCGGGTCACGTAGCTTGCTGCCAGGGATGGAATAGATAATGGCTATCCGGGTTTTTTGCTGTAAGTCATTATTGTTATTGCTGCTTTTTTGCAAGGCTGCCGCTAATTCCTTTTTTTGCAGCTCTAACGATAATTCAGAAAAGTTGCTGATAAATTCCAGCAGGCTAGGCTCAGTGTGGTGTTCCTTGTGGCTATTTGCTTGTGAGGCTGCAGTGGGCGCTGAGGTTTTCTCAAGTGCGCCCGTTGATTGTGGCTGATGGGCACATGCGTTTAGCAGGGCACCCGCCATGGCAAGGGAAAGTAAGTGTTTGGAATTCATGCAGTGACAGCTTTCAAGGGGAGGGAAACGCGGAAGTGGGCTCCGTGTTCCGAGGGCAATAAAATGATTTCGCCACCATGGGCATCTACGTATTCCTTGGCGATGGAAAGTCCCAGGCCGCTACCACTGACCAGGCTTTCATACACACTATCACCACGGTAGAAAGGATCGAATAACTTGGCTTTATCTGCTGACATCACACCAGGGCCGCCATCATGTACTTCGATGATGGCATGATCAGCTTGGTGCGTAATGCTGATACGGATGTTGCTGGATGGCGAAGTATATTTGATAGCATTTGACACTAGGTTATCTAGTACCGAATGGATTTTTTCGTGATCTCCCACAATCTCGGTGGGGAAAAAATCACGCTGGATACCAATATTTTTGTTGCTGATGGTCAGTGAATAATCAGCCAGGATATCTTCTGCAAGCTTGGTCAGTGCGATAGGCTCTAGTTTTAACTGAGGTGCATGAAACTGCACGGCAGTATAGTTCAGTAGGTTTTCTATCATTTTTTGCAAGCGCAAGCTGCTTTCACGCAGTATGCCGGCAATCTCGCGCTGTTGTGGTGTGAGAGTGCCACCCACTTCGTCACCAAGCAATTCACTACCTTCACGGATGGCAGTGAGTGGGGTTTTTAACTCATGGGATACATTGCGCAGAAAGCGTTGTTTTTGCTGATCCAGCTCATTCAATTGTGCACGTAGCCAATCCAGGCGCTCACCCAGGTTACGCAAGTCGCCGGGGCCATCAATGCTGATAGGCTCGGTATAGTCTCCCTCACCAAGTTTGCGAATAGCCGCGTCCATACGCCTGATTGGCTGTGCCACCAGGAAAGTGATCATTAAGGCGACCAACAAGGCAACCGGAATGAGCGTGAGGGTTTGCCAGAGCATGATCTGCTGTGTGCGTTCGGCAGTCTCGGCGAGGATGGCGGATTCACGGTCAATCTGGCGATTGTTTTCGTCCAAGATATCCTGGGCCTTAGCGGTCAGATCGGCAAAGCGATCCACGGTTTCTTCAATCAGAGGAGCAGGATTAGCCGGGTGAACAACGCTCTGGAAGAGAGATAGTTCTTCATTGGATAGCTGGATCAATGCATGTTTCTGCCTATTGGTCATCGGCAGTTGATCGAGGTCTTGCCATGCATCTACAAATTTCTCGTGGGCTTTCTCGTAATTTTCCAGCAAGAGCGCATCTTCTAAGACGAAGTATTGCCTAGCACTACGCTCCATAAAGGTGATCTGTTCTACGAGCGCGCGGCTGGCGCGGGTAGCTTGTACGGCTTGGGTCACCGTATCGCGGCTTTGTGTCGCTAGGCGATCAAGATAAAGTGCCGCATTACCAAAAGCAAACAGCAGCGGTAGCATGGCGAGTGCAAAGCCAATAAGCAGGAGCTTGAGAAAGGATTTTGGGTAGGCAATCTGCAAAACTTGTATTCCGTTTCTTTTGTTAGCGACGCATGATGGACGAAGTAAGCCAAGGCAAGAGGCCTTCATCTTAAACTATCTTATTTGTAAGGGGCAGACGGTGCTTGTCCTACAAGGCTTAGAGAGCCAACTCCAAGTATAATGACGCCATGGCTAAACTCTCCCTTATCGTGGCTGTTGCACAAAACCGTGTCATCGGCCTCAACAATACTTTGCCCTGGCATTTGCCTGAGGATCTCAAGCGTTTTCGTGCCCTGACGACAGGGCACCATATCATCATGGGACGCAAGACTTATGAGTCCTTGAATCGCTTATTGCCTGACCGTACTACCGTGATTGTGACGCGTAATCAGGCCTACGAAGTGCCTGGCGCATTGATCGCGAATAGCCTGGAGCAGGCAATCGCCTTGGCAGCCAATGATAACGAGGCCTTCCTGATTGGTGGTGCGGAATTGTATCAAGTCGGCTTAAAGCTGGCCGATCGCCTGTATATCACTGAGATTGAGGCAGAGTTTACTGGCGATGCCTTTTTGCCCGAATTCGATTTGCAGGATTGGCAAGAAGTATCACGAGAGGAAGCAATCAGTGCGAAAGGCTTGCCGTTTCGCTATGTAACCTACGAACGCAGGAAATAAATAAACTGCGCATCACCTTATCCTGAAGTTACCGGAGACACCGGTAACTTCAGTGAGTCACATTTAATTGGCGACGCAATCTACATAATAGTGGGCCTTGCCATCGACCACTTCCTTCACCAAGCCGTGTACATCTGTCTCGAACCCTGGGAAGCGCTCGTTGAACTCGCGGGCAAAACGCAGGTAGTTGATGATGACCTTGTTGAAGCGCTCGCCCGGAATCAGCAGTGGAATACCTGGTGGGTAAGGAGTTAACAAGACAGCCGTGATACGGCCTTCTAGTTCATCGATCAGTACGCGGTCGATCTTGCGGTGCGCCACCTTTGCAAAAGCATCGGTAGGTTTCATGGCCGGAATCATGTTGGACAAATACATTTCAGTAGTCAGCCTTGCCACGTCATTGGCTTTGTATATTTCATGAATCTGGGTGCATAAATCACGCAGGCCAATCCGTTCGTAGCGTGGGTGCTTAGCGATAAACTCCGGCAACACCTTCCAGAGCGGCTGGTTTTTATCGTAGTCATCCTTGAACTGCTGCAAGGCAGTCACCATGGTATTCCAGCGGCCTTTGGTGATGCCAATGGTAAACATGATGAAGAATGAATATAGGCCGGTTTTCTCGACGATGACGCCATGTTCGGCCAGATACTTGGTCACGATCGCGGCTGGGATGCCGATGTCATCCGAAAATGCACCATCTACGTCCAATCCAGGTGTGATAATGGTGGCCTTGATCGGGTCGAGCATGTTGAAGCCTTCTGCCAAGTTGCCAAAGCCGTGCCAGCGTTCGCCAGCCTTCAGCATCCAGGATTCGCGCTCTTCAATACCCTCTTCGGAAAGGTCGTCTGGTCCCCAGACCTTGAACCACCAGTCTGCGCCCCATTCCTCATCTACCTTGCGCATGGCACGGCGGAAATCCAGGGCTTCCATGATGGATTCTTCCACCAGGGCAGTACCACCGGGCGCTTCCATCATGGCAGCCGCAACATCACAGCTGGCGATAATGGAGTATTGCGGGCTGGTCGACGTGTGCATCAGATAAGCCTCATTGAAGAGGTCTCTATCCAGCTGAATATCCTGCGCATCCTGCACCAATATCTGCGAAGCCTGGCTTAAGCCAGCGAGCAATTTGTGCGTGGATTGGGTAGAGAAAACCATGGATTCCTTGCAACGCGGACGATCTGCGCCGATGGCATGGTAATCACCATAGAAGTCGTGGAAGGTGGCATGTGGCAGCCAGGCCTCGTCGAAATGCAGGGTATCAATCTTGCCATCCAGCATTTCCTTGATTTCCTCGACGTTGTAGAGCACGCCGTCATAGGTAGATTGCGTGATGGTCAGCACACGTGGCTTCACCGTTTTGTCGCCGATGAATGGGTTGGCTTCCAGTTTTTTCTGGATGTTTTCCCAGGAGAACTCTGCCTTGGGAATAGGGCCGATGATGCCGAAATGATTGCGCGTCGGCATCAGGAAGATGGGAATCGCCCCCGTCATGATGATGGAGTGCAACACTGATTTGTGGCAGTTGCGATCAACAATCACGACATCGCCAGGGGCAACGGTAGAGTTCCAGACAATTTTGTTGGAAGTAGAGGTGCCGTTAGTGACGAAATAAAGGTGGTCGCAATTGAAAATGCGGGCAGCATTGCGCTCGGAAGCAGCGACTGGACCTGTGTGATCCAGCAATTGGCCCAGCTCATCTACAGCATTACAGACGTCTGCACGCAGCATGTTTTCGCCGAAGAACTGGTGGAACATCTGACCCACAGGCGACTTCAGGAAAGCGACACCGCCGGAGTGTCCAGGGCAATGCCAGGAATAAGAGCCATCTGCCGCATAGTGCGTCAGCGCGCGGAAAAAAGGTGGTGGCAGGCTATCCAGGTAGGTACGCGCTTCACGCACGATATAGCGTGCGACAAACTCTGGCGTATCCTCGAACATATGGATGAAGCCATTCAATTCGCGCAGAATCTCATTGGGAATATGGCGCGAGGTACGGGTTTCACCGTGCAGGAAGATGGGAATTTCTTCGTTGCGGAAGCGAATCTCATCAACAAAATTACGCAGGTTCTCCAGCGCATGAGGAGATTCCTCAACGAACTCCTCATCATCAATTGACAGGATGAAAGCAGAAGCGCGACTTTGCTGCTGGGCAAACGAAGTGAGATCGCCATAGCTGGTCACGCCCAATACTTCAAAGCCTTCGTCCTCGATAGCTTTGGCGAGCACGCGAATGCCCAGGCCGGAAGAGTTTTCTGAGCGGAAATCTTCGTCAATGATGACGACTGGAAAGCGGAATTTCATGAGGCCTCCTGAAGGTAGCCTAGGGGGGTAATTAAAAAAGCGGAATATAACACACTCAATTGCGCTGGATATGACAAAGGCGCGACTGAGTGTGTTGGCTTAAATCAGATCTTGGGTAAGGTGACGCCGACTTGGCCTTGGTACTTACCACCTCTGTCTTTATAAGAGGTTTCACATTCTTCGTCTGATTCCAAGAACAATACTTGAGCACAT
The DNA here is from genome assembly GCF_044751345.1 of Methylobacillus methanolivorans. Classification (GTDB taxonomy): domain Bacteria; phylum Pseudomonadota; class Gammaproteobacteria; order Burkholderiales; family Methylophilaceae; genus Methylobacillus; species Methylobacillus methanolivorans. Next base: position 245,693 of record NZ_JBIWXY010000001.1, read on the forward strand.
CCTTCACCTGCATATATCTTGGCGGGCAGCGGGGTGGTGTTGCTGAACTCCAGTGTGACATAGCCTTCCCATTCTGGCTCGAAGGGGGTGACGTTGACGATGATGCCACACCGCGCGTAGGTTGACTTGCCCAAGCACACCGTCAGCACGCTGCGAGGAATACGGAAATATTCGACTGTGCGTGCCAGTGCAAAGGAGTTTGGCGGAATGATGCAAAAATCATTCTTGAATTCGACAAAGGAATTAGGGTCGAAATTCTTAGGGTCGACGATGGTGCTGTTGATGTTGGTGAATACCTTGAACTCATCAGCGCAACGGATATCGTAGCCATAGCTCGAGGTGCCATAGGAGACGATTTTCTCACCGTTCACTTCACGGATCAGCTTAGGTTCGAATGGCTCTATCATGCCGTGTTGCTCTGCCATGCGGCGTATCCACTTGTCGGATTTTATGCTCATTGCAATCTCTTTCGCTGGAAAGACAAAAAGCGGAGTGTCAGCACTCCGCTTTGTTGCGTCATCAGAATGAATTACTTTTGGTCGCCGCCGAGGGCAATGCTGTAGCGCCAGAACTGATCTTCATGCTCGAAAATCACCTTGGATGCTGCAGGGTCGCTGCTGCCAGCAGGATATTGGTGCACAGGCTGGCGATCCTTGGCCCAGGCCTCAATGACTGGGTCAACCAGGCGCCATTGCGCTTCTACTTCACTAATGTGCAGGTAAAGCGAATTGTCGCCCTCCATCAGGTTGAGCAACAAGGCCTCGTAAGCATCAATGGTCTCATCGCCTTCCTGGCGGTTAGCACCATCCAACTCAATGGTGCGTGTTGCGATATCCAGGCCAGGAATCTTGGACTGGATTTCCAGCTTGATGCATTCACGCGGCTGGATGCCGATGATGAGCCAGTTTTGATCCTGGCCTTTGCCCAATTGCAGAGGTGCCTTCTTGAAGCGGATAGAAATGCGCGTATCAGCTTCGTGCAGGCGCTTGGCAGTGCGGATGTAGAAGGGTACGCCTTCCCAGCGAGGATTGTCGATGAATAGCTTGAGTGCCGCATAGGTTTCTACCACGCTGCTGCTATCGCCGAGCTCTTCCAAATAGCCAGGGACTTTTTCGCCCTTCACTTCACCAGCGGAATATTGCGCACGGAACGCGTTCTTTTCCAGTGCATTGACCGGGATAGGGCGAATGGCTTCCAGTACCTTGATCTTCTCGGCGCGGATGTCATCCGGGCTTAAAGAGGCTGGTTGTTCCATGGCTGTCAGGGCCAGGGTTTGCAGCACATGGCTCTGGATCATGTCGCGCAGCGCACCAGTGGCATCGTAGAACTGGGTACGCTCACCGACGCCAAGCTGCTCGGTGTTGGTGATCTGTACGTGGTCGATGTAATCCTTATTCCACAAGGGTTCGAGGATGGCATTGGCAAAGCGTTGCAGCATGATGTTCTGCAATGCGGATTTGCCAAGGTAGTGATCGATACGGTAGATCTGGCTTTCCTTGAGGTGTTTGGTGATTGAGGATTGCAGCTCTTGCGCAGTCTTTAAATCAGTGCCAAACGGCTTTTCAACAACAACACGGCGCCAGTACTTGTCTTCCTGGGTCAGGCCGACGCCAGCCAATTGCTCAACAATGGTGGCGAAGTCGGAAGGACGCACGGAAAGGAAGTAGGCCAGGTTCTGTGGGAACACGGCTTCGTTCGACAAGGTTTCCTTCAGGCGGGTGAAGGAGGTCGCATCATCGGGTGGATTGGCATGGTAATGATGGCGCTCAATAAAGCGCTCGAACACTGCCTGGTCATAGCCATTCTTGAACTTGGCATCCAGCATGCCCTTGATGTCGGCTAGCCATGCCTCGCGGGACACCTGGCTGCGGCCAACGGAAAGGATGGCCATCTTCTCGGGCAAGCGACCTGCTTGGTCAAGACGGAACAGGCCAGGCATGAGCTTGATGCGGGAGAGGTTGCCGCTCGCACCAAACAGAACGAGGGTACAGGGGTCTATGACTTTCATTCAGTGTTCTCTAATCAGGTTGGTCATGGAGGCCATGCAATGCTGCATGGCCTTTAGTTTTTATTACTTGGTCTTGACGGCGTGGCCACCGAAGGCGTTACGCATCAGGGACAGCAGTTTGTAACTATAGCCCTTGGAGTCCTGGCTTCTGAAGCGTGCCTGCAAGGCCACGGTCAGCACAGGTGCTGCTACACCTTGATCTACGGCTTCAACGACGGTCCAGCGACCTTCACCAGAGTCAGCAACATAAGGCGCGATCGATGACAATTCCTGATCGTGTGCCAGGGCTTCTGCGGTCAAATCCAGCAGCCAGCTACGAACGACAGAACCATGGCGCCAGAGCTCGGTGATCTGGGCCAAGTCCAGGTTGAATTCTTCCTTGCCCTTGAGCAGGTCCAGGCCTTCAGCAAATGCCTGCATCATGCCGTATTCGATACCGTTGTGTATCATCTTGGTGAAGTGACCGGAGCCAATCGGGCCTACATGTGCCCAGCCACGGTCTTCATGAGTCAGTGCTTTGGCGATAGGCTCAATGGTGTCAGCCGCTTCCTTGGTGCCACCGTACATCAGGCAGTAGCCATTCTCTAAACCCCAGACCCCACCGGAAGTGCCGCAGTCAATGAAATCAATGCCTTGCTCTGCCAACCATGCACCACGGCGCTGGCTGTGCTTGTAATTCGAGTTGCCGCCATCAATGATGATGTCGCCCTTGTCCAGCAAGGGAACCAAATCCTTGATCTGGTTTTCGGTGATCTCGCCACTAGGCAGCATAATCCAAACGATTTTCTTGGGTTCGCCAGATAGCTTGGATACCGCATCTGCGACGGAGCTGGCTGGAATCATGCCGTTGGTCTGGGATATCTGGTTAACAGCATCCTGATTGAAGTCAAAACCGACGACTTCGATACCATTTTTCAGGAGGCGGCGCGCCATGTTGCCACCCATTTTTCCTAGACCGATGATTGCAAGTTTCATTGAATATTTCCTTGATGAGGATGATGCCATCTGCATGGATCAGTGCTGCCTTTTGGGCCAGACTGATTTTTGATGCGATGGGCCGGGGTTGATAATGTTAAAATTCTCAAGATACAGCCCAGCAATTATAACGTGAAGGTTTTATATCATGCAAAATACAACACAGTCCCTGGTTATCAATGGCCAGGTGAGTCGATGGCAGGTGTATACGGCACAAGAGGCGCTTAACAGTAGCGCAGTCGAGCATATTGAAGCAGCTGCGCGTAATGCGATTGCCGGACATGGCAAGTTCAGTATTGTATTGGCAGGCGGCAGCACCCCTAAGAGTATCTATCAATTGTTGCCTCAGATAGAAACCGATTGGAGCAAATGGCATGTGTTCTACGGCGATGATCGTTGCCTGCCGCCAGAACACGAAGAACGCAATAGCCTGATGGCACATGATGCCTGGCTCAAGCATGTGGCGATCCCTTCATCGCAGACTCATAATATTCCCGCTGAACGTGGGCCTGTTGAAGCCGCTCAAGCCTATAGTCAAACTTTGGGCGACCTGGGTAACTTCGACTTGGTCTTATTGGGATTGGGCGAAGATGGTCATACTGCCAGCTTGTTCCCCGGCCATACTTGGGATGATGCTCAAGCTGCCGTGCCCGTGTTTGGCGCACCCAAGCCACCGCCAGAGCGGGTCTCCATTAGTGCTGCCCGCTTGAGTCAGGCGCACGAGGTGATCTTCTTCGTGACTGGGGCGGGTAAGCAGGAAGCGGTGGATAACTGGCGACGTGGTGAGCCTATTCCAGCCAGCCTGATCAAGCCCAAGAATGGCGTGGATGTTTACATTTTTGGCGTGAACCTATAACGCACTATGCCGTGACTTTTTTGGAAGCGCGGCATGCTCTGAATACAATAAAGGCCCGGTAGGGCCTTTGTCGTTTAAGTCTTCTGGATGACGATGTTGGGGAACTTGCTGCTGTAATCCTGGCTTAAGGCGGCAAGCTTGACTGCGGCGCGGCGAGCGATAGTTTTGTAAGTGTTGGCAATCTGGCCTGTCGGGTCGGCCACTACGGTAGGTTTGCCGCTATCAGTTTCTTCGCGGATACGGATATCCAGCGGTAGGCTGCCTAAGAGCTCGCTGTTATAGTCAGCGCACATTTTTGCCGCACCGCCAGTGCCGAAAATATGTTCTTCATGTCCGCATTGTGAGCAGATGTGCGTGCTCATGTTCTCGACAATACCGAGTATCGGAATACCCACTTTCTCAAACATCTTAAGCCCCTTGCGTGCGTCCAGCAGTGCAATGTCCTGTGGGGTGGTGACGATGATAGCGCCAGTGACTGGTACTTTCTGTGCCAAGGTGAGCTGGATGTCCCCTGTGCCTGGTGGCAGGTCGACGACCAGGTAATCCAGGTCTTTCCAGCGTGTGTCACGCAATAGCTGCTCCAATGCACCGACTACCATGGGGCCACGCCAGACCATGGGAGTATCGACATCGACGAGGAAACCAATGGACATGGCCTGCACACCATAATGCTCAAGTGGCTCCATGCTTTTTCCATCTGTGCTTTCTGGCGTGCCTTTGAGCCCGAGCATTTGTGGTTGCGACGGGCCATAAATATCGGCATCAAGAATGCCGACACGTGCACCTTCGGCGGCCAGAGCCAAGGCCAGGTTGACTGCTGTCGTGGATTTGCCAACGCCGCCCTTACCGGATGCAACCGCGATAATATTTTTGACGTTGGGAATGAGTTGAACGCCACGCTGTACCTTGTGCGAAACGATGCGGCTGGTGACGCCAACCGTGACGGTATCGACTTCTGGTAACGCCTTGACCGACTGTGTGACTAAATCCCGGATGTTCGCCAGCATGCTTTGTGCAGGGTAGTCAAGCACGATATCGACCGAAACATGACTGCCGTTGATAGCAATTTGGCGTGCAGATTTACTGCTCACCAAGTCTTTGCCCGTATTGGGATCAATCACGGTACGAAGGGCATCTTGCACCTGGGATTCGGTAAGTGGCATGAGGATTCCTGCAAATTCGTTGGACGGGACATTCTAGCGCATGCGGATTGCTTATGTGAAACCCTGGCAGTTTGTTAGAATAAGCGATTCTATTTGTTGCCTGTTAGTTGATGACTATGTCTGGAAATATCCCCGCCGATTCTTCGAGTGCACCACGCAAATTACTGGTTACCTCTGCCTTGCCTTATGCCAATGGCAGCATCCATCTTGGCCATATGGTGGAATATGTGCAGAGCGATGTCTGGGTGAGGTTCCAGAAGATGCAAGGCAACACCGTGCATTACGTCTGTGCGGATGATACCCATGGTACGCCCATCATGTTGCGTGCTGAAAAGGAGGGTATTACACCGGAAGAACTCATCAGCCGGGTGCATAGCGAGCACTATGCTGACTTCACCGATTTTCTCGTTGCTTTTGATAATTACTATTCGACCAACTCCGAGGAAAATCGCGAGTTGTCTAGTCGCATTTATCGCGAACTCAAGGCGAATGACAAGATCGCGACACGCACGATAGAGCAGTATTACGATCCAGTGAAGAACATGTTCCTGCCTGATCGCTTTATCAAGGGTGAATGTCCAAAATGTCATGCCAAGGATCAATACGGCGACTCCTGTGAAGTATGCGGCACGACTTATAGCCCGACCGAGTTGATCAACCCGTATTCTGCCGTGTCTGGTGCCACACCGGTACGCAAGGAAACCGAGCATTATTTCTTCAAGTTGAGTGAATGTGAGGAGTTCCTCAAGCAATGGACGCGCTCTGGCACCTTGCAGCTTGAAGCGGCCAACAAGATGGGGGAGTGGTTTGAGTCCGGTCTTTCGGATTGGGACATTTCCCGTGATGCACCATATTTCGGCTTCGAGATTCCTGATGCGCCAGGCAAGTATTTCTATGTCTGGCTGGATGCACCTATCGGCTACATGGCAAGTTTCAAGAACTTGGCAACACGTGCGGGCCTGGATTTTGACGAATACTGGAAGCCAGATAGCCAAGCCGAGCTATATCACTTTATTGGCAAGGATATCCTGTACTTCCATGCCTTGTTCTGGCCTGCCACATTGAAATTCTCCGGCTATCGCCAGCCTACACAAATCTTCGCCCACGGCTTCCTCACGGTGAACGGCGAAAAAATGTCCAAGTCACGAGGTACCTTCATCACGGCACGCAGCTATCTTGATCATGTGAAGAACCCCGAATACTTGCGTTATTACTATGCGGCCAAACTCAACGGTACCATGGAGGATATCGACCTCAACCTGGAAGATTTCGTCGCACGCGTGAATAGCGATCTGGTAGGCAAGTACATCAACATTGCCAGTCGTACTGCTGGCTTCATTGCCAAGCGTTTTGATGGCAAGCTGGGTGCCGTAGGTGAAAATGCAGTGATCGCCGAGTTGCGTGCTGCTGCGGATGGCATTCGTGACAGTTTTGCCAATCGTGATACCGCACGCGCCTTGCGCGACATCATGGCACTAGCGGACAAGGCCAATGCCTATGTGGCGGAGCATGCGCCATGGGATATGGCCAAGCATCCCGAGCAAGCGGAGGCGCTGCATGAAGTCTGCTCTGCTGCCCTGGAAATATTCCGCCTGCTCACTTTGTACCTCAAGCCGGTTTTGCCAGGATTGGCGCAATCTATTGAGACATTCCTCAATATTGCCCCATTGACTTGGGCAGATATTAATCGCCCATTACCAGCTGGTCACCAGATACAGACTTATCAACACTTGATTACCCGTATTGATCCCAAGCACGTCGAGGCTATGGTGGAAGCCAATAAAGAGTCATTGCAATCTCAAGCAGTTGCAGTGCAGGCACAACCGCAAGCTGCTCCAGAGTCCTCATCAGAGGAGGTGTATATCTCGATTGATGATTTTACCAAGGTAGATTTACGTATCGCCCGCATCGCCAATGCGGAGCATGTTGAAGGGGCGGAAAAATTGCTCAAATTGAGTCTGGATATTGGTGAAGATAAGCCGCGCCAAGTATTTGCAGGCATCAAATCTGCCTACGACCCTGAAAGCTTGAAGGGGCGTTTGACTGTAATGGTGGCTAACCTGGCTCCCCGCAAGATGAAGTTTGGCTTGTCAGAAGGTATGGTGCTGGCAGCGAGCGATGAGCGAGGTGGCCCATTCATTCTCTCGCCGGATAGTGGTGCGCAACCAGGGATGCGTGTCAAATAATAGAAATATTGAGTTGATGTAAAAATCCCCGCTAGAGGCGGGGATTTTTTTGTGAGAATTTTTTAGTTGGTTTTCTTTTCTGGCTTGGCGGCAGAGACTTTTGCAGATTTTCCTACTGATAATTCACTGCGTAAATTATCGACACTCTTTTTGCCAAACCCTTTTACATTATCAAGCTCATCCACCGTCTTAAATCCGCCATGGGATTTGCGATAGTCAACAATTGCTTGAGCCTTGGCCGGGCCAATACCCTTGACTGATTCGAGTTCTGTGACAGATGCGGTATTCAGATCAACAGCTGCCATGGCGCTGAATGACAGGCCCAGAGATAGCAGAATTGCAGCCCACAATGATTTCTTCATGATGAATCTCCCCTTGAACATGGTTATTGATTTTATGCCCGCTATTGCTGGCGGACAACTCCATCATAAGCCTGCTACGGATGAGCTTGTGTTAAGGAAAATCATGGAAAATGCTCCATGAAAATCATGAAACAAGCTTGGGAGTTATTGCTGTATAGATTGGTGAATGAGGGTTAAAGCGGCTAGTGGATCGCTTGCTTTGGTAATCGGGCGACCAATGACCAGATAGCTGGAGCCCATGGCGAGCGCTTGTGGTGGGGTGACGACGCGTGATTGGTCATCCAGGCTGGCATCCGCTGGACGAATGCCGGGGGTGACGAGGCAGAATTCACTGCCCAGGTTTTGTCTTAGCAGCGGGGCTTCCTGGGCCGAGCAGACAACGCCATCAAGCCCAGACTGTTGGGCCAATGTGGCCAGATGCAGCACATGTTGTTCAATCGGCGTGTTGACGCCGAGTTGTTGTAACCCGGCTTGGTCCATGCTGGTAAGCACGGTGACGGCGATGAGCAAGGGCGAATGACCGCTGCGGGCAACGCCTTCTCGCGCGGCTTCCATCATCTTGCTACCACCGGACGCATGAACATTCAGCATCCATACGCCCAGTTTACTTGCTGCCTCGCAAGCCTTGGCCACAGTGTTGGGGATGTCGTGAAACTTGAGATCCAGAAAAACAGGGAAGCCCAGGCCAACAAGTTGTTCTACCAGTTGTGGTCCCGCTGCCGTGAACAGCTCCTTGCCGATCTTGAGCTTGCAAAGCTTGGGATCAAGTTGTTTGGCTAAGGCAAGGGCGCTGGAGGCATCAGCATAATCAAGGGCAACGATAATCTTGGGATCGGTCATACAGCAGATTCTTTGGTTTCAGGTGAAAGGGATTCCCAGGCATTACATGCTGGGCACTGCCAGTGGAAATTACGGGCGCGGAAGCCGCATTGGTCACAGTAATGCGCACTACGATTACCAATGGCATAACGTACAGTCTGTTGCATCAGCAAAGCGTCTTGTTGGTTGGCACCTTCCATCAGAGATTGCGCTCGCAGAAGTTGATCCAGAGTTTGCAGGCTCGGTTTGCGGCGCAATTCTTCACGGGCCAGTGCTTCGGCGCTTGCGGCCCCTTCTTCGCTCAAGGTGGTTTCATATACCAGGTTGAGCATCGAGGGTAGTTTGTATGCCTGTAAATAGCCCTTGAGCAGGCTAATGCCTTCATTGAGATTATTCAGCGCCTTGTAGCTATTAAGTAATTTGGGGGCGACCAGGCCAAGGTATTCAGGACGTTGGAATTCAACGCGTTTCCAGAATGAGATGGCTTGCTTGTGGTTGCCAGTGCCCGCTTCGAGGTCACCCAGCATGATGTTGGCGCGCACGCAGCGCTTATCGGCTTCAATCGCCATATCCAAGGCATGGCGGGCACTATGGGTGTCATGCTCAAGGATGGATTTCATGGCAATTTCACAGTGGAATTGTGCCACTTCCTTGCGGAAGGAAATGCCGGACAGGCGCTCCAATTCAATCGCACTCTTGATGGCGTGATTCCATTCGCGTTCGCGGATATAGATTTCCAGTAGAGCGCGTAATGCGGTTTGCTTGTAGCGGCTATCGTGCAATGAGGTGAAGAGTTCCTCTGCCCGGTCAAACAAACCTGCCTTGAGGTAATCTTGCGCCAGTTCGGCCATCACGGCCTGTTTCTGTTGATCAGGCAGTTCCTTGCGCTCCAGCAGGTTGAGATGCAAGTGGATGGCACGATCCACTTCGCCACGGCGGCGGAACAGGCTGCCTAATGCGAAATGTAACTCCATGGAGTCTGCATTGGCTTGCACGGCTTCAATAAAGGCCTCGATCGCCTTGTCGTGCTGATCACTGATGAGAAAATTCAAGCCCTTGAAGTAGGCTGCAGGCAGTGCGGTAGATTCGGTCAGCAGTTGGTTGATGTCTACCCGCGCGGCTAGCCAGCCTAAGGTGAAAAAGAGGGGGAGGGCGAGTAGCCACCAGTATTCAAATTCCATGATTAATTTCCGAGCCTGCCATCAATGTGACAGGCATTTTGCTAAGGATGACGATACGAATATACGTACTACTTGTTCATCTTCAGGTTCTTGATTTCTTTTTCCAGTGCAAGTAGCTTGCGGCGTTGACTGATTAGCGAGCCCAGGCAAGCAATGACACCAGCGATGATGCCAGTAAAAAACGTAACCAGCAGCATGAGGGATAGCGGTGCTCTCCATGAGTAGCCAAGGTAATAAGCCAGTTCAACAGGTTCCGCATTCTTGAAGGCAAACCCCAGCAGCAGGATGAACAGCAAAACGCTAAGTATCGTGTATAAGGTGCGCATCCCCTGATTTTACCCAAGCATCACCAAAACGTGCGGAATTTGATGTAAAAAAATAAAAAAGCGGTAGCACCATTGAGGATGCTACCGCTTTTCCTAGCACAACAAACGAGTTGTTGCTGTGCTTAATTGCTGTCGCCGTCTACACGCTCGCGCAATTCCTTGCCAGCTTTGAAGTGAGGTACATGTTTCTCGGGTACCTGTACTTTTTCACCTGTCTTAGGATTGCGACCAAGACGTGGTGGGCGGTAGTTCAAGCTGAAACTACCAAAACCACGAATCTCGATTCGTTCACCGGAAGCCAAGTTATCCGTCATGGAATCAAGGATGGCCTTGACGGAAAGTTCTGCATCCTTGACAACCAGTTGCGGAAAGCGCGCAGCCAAGTTGGCAATCAACTCCGATTTGGTCATGACGCTATGACCTTACTCGTTGTTTTTGCCGTCAAGCTTAGCCTTCAGCAATGCACCAAGGTTGGTGGTGCCAGCAGAGCCGGCGTCATTGCTGAATTTTTGCAGCGCATCAGCTTCGTCAGCAAGATCCTTCGCCTTGATGGACAGGGCGATGGAGCGGTTCTTGCGGTCGATGTTGGTAATGCGGGCTTCGATTTCTTCGCCTTCCTTGAGCACGGTAGAAATGTCGTCTACCTTGTCACGGGAAACTTCAGAAGCACGCAGGTAGCCTTCTACTTCGCCTTCAAGCGTAATTACTGCGCCCTTGGCTTCGATGGACTTCACGATACCCTTAACGATAGCACCCTTGTCATTCAGTGATGTGTAAGCGCTGAATGGATCGCTATCGAGTTGCTTAACGCCGAGGGAGATACGCTCCTTCTCAACGTCGATGCTCAGTACTACAGCTTCGAGTTCGTCACCCTTCTTGAAGTTGCGGATAGCTTCTTCACCAGATTGGTTCCAGGACAGGTCGGACAAGTGAACCAGGCCGTCGATACCACCAGGCAAGCCGATGAATACGCCGAAATCAGTGATGGACTTGATCTGGCCGCTGACCTTGTCACCCTTCTTGTGGGAAGCAGCAAAGTCATCCCATGGGTTAGCCTGGCATTGCTTCATACCCAGAGACAGACGACGACGATCTTCGTCGATTTCCAGAATCATGACTTCTACTTCGTCACCCAATTGAGCGATCTTGGCAGGATGTACGTTCTTGTTGGTCCAATCCATTTCGGAAACGTGTACCAGACCTTCAATGCCTGGCTCGATTTCAACGAATGCACCGTAGTCGGTCAGGTTAGTGACCTTGCCGAACAGGCGGGTACCCACTGGGTAACGGCGGCCTAAAGCAACCCATGGATCGTCGCCCAACTGCTTGATGCCCAGGGAAACACGGTTCTTCTCTTGATCGAACTTGAGGATCTTGGCTTCAACTTCTTCACCAACAGTCAGCACTTCGGATGGGTGCTTAACGCGGCGCCATGCGAGGTCAGTGATATGCAACAGGCCGTCGATGCCACCCAGATCAACGAACGCACCGTAGTCGGTGATGTTCTTGACGATACCCTTGACTACTGCGCCTTCCTTCAGGGATTCGAGCAGAGCTTCGCGGTCAGCGCCCATGGTTTCTTCCAGCACAGCGCGGCGGGAAACCACAACGTTGTTACGCTTGCGATCCAGCTTGATAACCTTGAAGTCCCATTCCTTGTTTTCGAATGGAGTTGTGTCTTTAACAGGGCGCAGATCAACCAGTGAGCCTGGCAGGAATGCACGAATGCTGTTGACCATGACAGTCAGACCACCCTTGACGCGGCCATTGACCATGCCCTTGATGATGCGGGATTCGTTCATTGCTTCTTCGAGGTCTTGCCATGCAGCCAGGCGCTTGGCCTTTTCGCGGGACAGCTTGGTTGAACCATAACCATCTTCCAGGGATTCGATGCAGACTTTGACGAAGTCGCCTGCATTTACTTCGAGCTCACCGCGGTCATTGCGGAACTCGGAAGCAGGGATCACGCTTTCCGACTTTAGGCCGGCGTTGACGATAACGAAGTCATCATCAACAGAGACAACTTCAGCGGTGATCACTTCACCGGAACGCATTTCCTGGCGAGCCAGGCTTTCCTCGAACAGGGCTGCGAAGCTTTCCATGGAGGAGGTTGTGGTTGAAAGGTTAGTCATTAAAAAAATACCTAATAATCCCGCCGTGCAGCGGGGCTAAATTAAAAAAACCATGAACCGGTGAGATTCACGGCGCTTGTACTACAAAACTTGTTTGCCAGTGTTGGCGCGACTGTAATCCAGAATCGCGTTTACTGCCTGGTCTATGCTAAGGTGGCTGGTTTCCAGCAGCCTTGCATTCTCGCTTTTCTGCAACGGTGCAACAGATCTTTGGCTATCTCTTGCATCACGCGCTTGCAAATCTTGCAAGATGTCCGCGAGATTAGCATGGATTCCTTTTTCCATCAACTGTTTATAGCGCCTCTCAGCCCGAATCTCCGCACTGGCGGTAAGGAATATCTTGGTGCCTGCATCCGGGAAGACGACAGTGGCCATGTCCCGGCCATCGGCAACTAGGCCGGGTGCCTTGCGGAAGCTTTTTTGCAGGTCAAGCAAGGCTGCGCGCAATGCCGGATGCACGGCAACCTCAGAAGCACCGCGGCTGATGTCTTCGGTACGTACGGCTTCGGTGATGATGTCACCGTTCAGGTAGATTTCTCCTGCTGCAAAGCGTATATCCAGATGGGTTGCCATCTCTGCTAACGCCATTTCGTCTTGCCAGTCGATACCTTGCTTGAGAGCGGCAAGTGCGGCAATACGGTAAATCGCACCTGAATCAAGGTAGTGGTAACCCAGGGTTGTGGCGACACGCTGCGCTACGGTTCCCTTGCCAGAAGCAGAGGGGCCATCAATGGCAATTACAGGAATAGGGCAGGGCAATATCTCGGTCATGGGCTATATGGAAGAGTTTGATATGTGAATGAGCGTGCTAAAGCGCTCGAAATAATCCGGGAAGGTCTTGGCGACACACTTGGGGTCGTTAATGGTGACGGGTACGCCGCCTAAGGCGACTAGCGAGAAACACATAGCCATACGGTGATCGTCATAGGTGTCAATGTGCGCATTGGGAAGCAGAGCCGCGGGAGGCGTGATGCGGAGATAGTCGCTGCCTTCCTCGACAATCGCCCCTACCTTGCGCAGTTCTGTCGCCATGGCGGTGAGTCTGTCGGTTTCCTTGACGCGCCAGCTGGCGATATTGCGCAAAGTGCTTGGACCATCGGCAAATAGTGCCAATATCGCCAGTGTCATGGCGGCATCTGGGATGTGGTTACAGTCCAGATCCAGAGCCTTGAGCTTACCAGGCACGGCACTGACTTCAATCCAGTTGTCTCCTGTTGTGACAACTGCTCCCATTAATTCAAGTGCTTCGATAAAGCGTACGTCGCCCTGAATGCTGTCGCGACCAACGCCTTCTACTTTCACTGGGCCTTGGCCGATGGCACCCGCTGCAAGGAAATAGGAGGCAGAAGAGGCATCGCCCTCGACATGTATGCTGCCAGGGCTTTGGTAAATGCTACGTGCCGGGATGGTGAAGGCGCGCCATTCGTCACGCAATACCTTAACGCCAAACCTGCGCATGAGGTTGAGCGTGATCTCGATATAGGGCTTGGAAATCAGCTCGCCCACGACTTCAATGCGCGCTTCCATGCCTGTCAGGGGCAGGGCCATCAATAGCGCGGTGAGAAATTGGCTAGAAACATCGCCGCGCACTTGCAAGGCTTGGCTGGTATTAATTTCTGCCGGGTGGATGTGTAAAGGCGGGAAGCCAGGGTTCTGCAGATATTCTATTGATGCGCCTGCTGCATTGAGTGCATCAACCAAGTCACCAATCGGGCGCTCGTGCATGCGCGCGATGCCGGAGAGTTCGTAATCACCCTGGGATAACGCCAATGCGGCGGTCAGTGGGCGGAAAGCCGTGCCTGCGTTGCCAAGAAACAGTTTGGCTTGTCTCACTGGGAAGCTGCCAGAGCTGCCTTCGACTCGCCATTGATGTGGCGCGATTTGAGTCAATACAATCCCCAGAGTTTGCAAGGCTTCCAGCATGCGTTGCGTATCGTCCGAGGCAAGTAGCTCGTGAATCTCAGTGGTGCCTTGTGCGAGTGCGGCAAGCAGCAGTGTGCGGTTGGAGATGCTTTTGGAGCCAGGCAGTTTTACTGTGCCATGGGCCAGGTTTGCTCCGGGCAGTGTCAATGTTTCCATGCTTAATTTTTCCAGAGGGCGGAGGGCGAATGCTGTGCCCAGGCGTTGCGGGCCTGGCTGGCGCGCTCGAAAGTGGCTTGCAGGCTTGCAGCATCGCCGTGCTCCAGGCTTTGGCGTAATTGATTGAGTGCTGACTGATAACGATCCAGTTCTTGCAGCAAGGCTGTGCGATTGGCCAGGCTGATGTCGCGCCACATTTCCGGTGAGCTACCAGCGATGCGGGTAAAGTCGCGAAAACCGCTGGCGGCAAATTCAAAGAATTGCTCTGCATCAGGTCGTGCAGCTAACTCGTCTACCAAGGCGAAGGCGAGCAAGTGAGGCAGGTGGCTGACAGCAGCAAAAATCGTGTCATGTCCTTCAGGGCTCATTTCACGCACGATGGCACCTGTGCTCAGCCAAAGTTCGCGTACGATTTGAACTGCGCCTGGGTCGGTACGCCCGTCAGGGGTGAGAACGACATTCTTGTTTTTGTATAAGGTAGCCTGCGCAGCGGAAGGGCCGCTTTTCTCTGCACCTGCAATCGGGTGTCCAGGTACGAAGCGCGATGCTGCATTTCCAAGGAGTTTATGTGCTTCGTTGGCGATATCGGCTTTTGTGCTGCCTGCATCAGTAATGATGGTCTTGTCTTCTAGGTGTGGTGCGATACGCTGGAGGATGGGGCCAATTTGCGCTACCGGTGTGGCAATCATGATGACATCGACACCCTTAAGAGCGGTGGCGATGTCAGTCGCAGCCTCATCTATGATGCCCAGTGTTAGTGCTTCTTGCAGACTGTCTCCCGTGCGGCCTATCCCTGTAACGTGCCAACCTGCATTTGCCGCTTTGAGCGCAAGAGCAAGTGAGCCGCCGATAAGGCCAACGCCGAAAACAAGCAGTTTTTTCAAGATGAGAATGTAGCGTGGAGTGAAAAGCGCGATTGTAGCATGTTAGCCAAGAGAGGCTGGATGGGGAAAAGCAACCAAGACGTTTTGTGCGAAGGCAGAGAAACACAAAACGCCGGCTGCAATAAACCACAAGGAGTCATGCTATGAGTGGCGAAAATTGAATTGGTTCACAGCCAACGATATTATTTTTCTGGAGCGGGGTGTTCGGTGTGAATGGGCTGCCATTCGCCGTTGATCAAGCCTTCTTGTGGCAGGAAGTTTTGTTTGTAGGCCATTTTGCGGCTTTCCTTGATCCAGTAGCCTAGATAAAGGTAAGGCAGGTTGAGACCTGCGCACCAGTCAAGTAGCCACAAGACATTGTAAGTGCCATAGCTTGCTTGCTTGTCGGCAGTATCGTAGAAAGTATAGACCGCAGATACACCATCACGCACGATATCTACCACGCTGACCATTTTCAGCACACCATGTTCACGGAACTCTACCATCAGGCTTTCCACATTGCTTTGTACTAGGAAGTTGCGGTATTGCTCTGCCGTCTCAGGATCACCAGAGCCGCCTTCGTGCCGGGCGATCTGGTAAGCAGAATATAGGGCAAAGTGTTCTTCCGAGAAGGTCAACTCCATCAGGGTGACAGATAGGTTCTGGTGCTGTTTCCAGGCTCGGCGCTGGCTACGGCTGGGTTGAAAGTCTGCGACTGGCAACCTGACGGGGATGCAGGCATGGCAAGTTTCGCAATGGGGGCGATAGGCAAATTTTCCGCTGCGGCGGAAACCCAGCTGTATCAGGCCGCTGTAGGCCTGGGCGTCGATTAAATGGTGGGGGGTGGCAATCAGCGATTGTGCGGGTTTGTTGGCAAGGTAACCGCAGGAATACGCCGTGGTGGCGTAAAACTGGATTTTGTGCAGATGCTGTTCGCCGGGCAATGTCATGTCGGGTAGTGTATCAATTCGCGCAGTCGTTGTGAAAATTCTGCACGAGGAATCTCACGGGCGCCTAGTGAGGCTAGGTGCTGTGTTTTCATTTGGCAGTCGATCATGCCGCAGCCCAGCGTTTGCAGATGTTGCACCATGTGCACAAAAGCGAGCTTGGATGCATCGGTGACATGATGAAACATGGATTCACCATAAAACATCCTGCCGATGCGGATGCCATAGAGGCCGCCTACCAGCTTGCCATCCATCCATGTTTCGGCGCTGTGGGCGTAGCCCAGGCGATGCAGTTCGGTGTATCCCTGCATGATGTCATGTGTAATCCAGGTGCCATCCTGGCCCTCGCGCGGCGTGGCAGAGCATGCAGCAATCACATCGCTGAATGCAGAATTGAAGCGGATTTCATAATCTTGTCGCTTGAGGCGCTTGGCAAGCGATCTTGATATTTTTAATTCAGTGGGGAATAGCACCATGCGTGGATCAGGGCTCCACCATAAAATCGGTTCACCCTCGCTGAACCAAGGGAATATGCCTTGCTGGTAGGCGCTGAGCAAGCGCTCTGCGCTTAGGTCTCCACCAATCGCAAGTAAGCCGTTGGGTTCCTGCAACGCGGCCTCCAGTGGTGGAAAAGGCGTATTGTCCTGTAATGCACGTACCAAGCCACCAGGTAGTCGATAATATTGATGGCTCATTGGGTGTGGTGGTGTCCAGCAATGTCAAACATGGCACCAAGCTTAGCATAATGCCGTTGCGCTATGCTGGCTGTGCCAATTGTGCTATTTTCCTTCCATGCGTCTCTATCGCTTTCTTGTCATGTTGCTCTTGGCCGTATTCCTGGCAGATACCGCTATGGCCAGTGCCAGCCTGCATTTGCCCGAGGCTGCTGCCCCTGCGACGATGCAGATGAATGCGCACCAGCATCACGCCAAGCATGCCGATGCGCAGCACGAGAATGGCTATCAGCAACATGGGGATGATTGCAGAAACTGCCATGATTGCCTGTCATGCTTCAGTGTCTTGCCCATTTCTATCCCGATGGTGATGCCTGATGCGCCGCCTCATCCAGTGATGGATGCGTTCAACCTGATTTATTTCCCACCTGCCTTGGCGCAATTGCAGCGCCCACCCATTTCGTTCTCCAGCTAGATTGTTGCGATAGCCGCTGTTTTTGCGGCCCTGTCTTAAGCTGCTTGTCGTCATCAAGCAAGCACCACATCGTCAATGGAGAGTATTATGCGATTCAATATCATCTTCTCAGCTTTATGCTGTCTTTGCCTTGCGCTGCCTGTTGCAGCACTAGGGGCTGACATCAATCCGGGCCAGACTTTGCAATATGAGCCTGTGCTGCAGCAATACCAGAAATTCGACCATGGCCAAAAATCCGGCGATGCCAAGCAAACTGAATTAACAGATCCGCATGCCGGACACGATATGCATCAAGGACATGATGTAGAGCATGAGCACCACCAGCATGCTGAACACCATGATCACCAGCATATGCAACACGGAGAGTAATCATGGCGCAGTTAATATCGAGGCGGGCGATGCTCTGTGTTGTCGTGATCAGCAGCCTGCTTTCAGGGTGCGCGACGTTTAGCCGTGATGGCGGCATGGATGATGTGCAATCCATGGTTTCCCAACGCCTGAAACAGGATGTGGCACTGGATGGTGCTGGCAAGGCGATTGCACAGCAGCGTGTGCATGAGTTACTCGCCAAGCCCTTGGGTATGGACGAGGCCTGGCAATTAGCGTTGTTGAATAACCGTGGGCTAAAAGCTGGCTTGGCCGAACTTGGTATTGCTGAGGCGGACTTGGTGCAGGCCGGGCGCTTGCCCAACCCACGCTTTTCCATGCTGTATACGCGTCATGATGGCGACTACAAAATAGAACAGTCCTTTACTTTCAATGTATTTGCTCTGTTGACAATGCCGCAGGCCAAGGCCGTGGAGCAGCAGCGCTTCGAGCAAGCCAAGCGTGAAGTCAGCCTGCAAGTGCTGGCCTTGGCGCAGGCAACTCGCCAAGCCTGGATTGAGGCCGTCGCGGCAGAGCAATCTTCGCTTTATGCTGCGCAGGTGATGCAGGCAGCGGAAGCTGCGGCAGAGTTGGCACGGCGCATGTATCAGCAAGGCAACTGGAGCAAGCTGGATCAGGCACGTGAACAAGGCTTTTATGCCGACGCTGCGCTGGAGTATGCCGCAGCGCGCGAGCACCAGCGCATGGCGCGTGAACGGTTGTCACGCCTGCTCGGGTTGGGAAATAGCGATCTTTTTACATTGCCACCACGCTTGCCTGATTTACCGGCGACGGGGGATGATCTTTTGCAGGTACAGCAGCAGGCTTTTCTGCAAAGGCTGGATTTGCTGGCGATGCGTGCCGA
The DNA here is from genome assembly GCF_044751345.1 of Methylobacillus methanolivorans. Taxonomy (GTDB): domain Bacteria; phylum Pseudomonadota; class Gammaproteobacteria; order Burkholderiales; family Methylophilaceae; genus Methylobacillus; species Methylobacillus methanolivorans. The sequence continues at coordinate 263,970 of NZ_JBIWXY010000001.1, forward strand.
GGTGGATGCGCTCGCCAAGCAGTTGGGCCTAAGCAAGACCACGCGCCTGATTAATGTGCTGGATATTGGGCCAGCACGTGTGCTGGAAGGCAGGCGCGGCGAGGCTTACAAAAAAGGCATCACCCTGGGTTTTGAGCTGCCCTTATTTGATTGGGGCAGTGCGCGCGTAAAGCGTGCCGAGGCTATTTATACCCAGGCACTTGAACGTACGGCACAAACAGCGATTGATGCCGAGACTGAGGTCAGGGCCGCTTATATGCGTTATCGCGTACGGTATGACATAGCGCGCCATGTCCAGGATGAGATCGTGCCGCTGCGCCAGCGCATGTTGCAAGAGAGTCAGTTGCGCTACAACGGTATGCTGGTCAGCGCATTTGAGCTACTAGCAGGCGCACGGGAGCAGATCGGCAGCGTTAATCAATATATCCATGCCATGCGTGATTTTTGGCTGGCTGACGCCAGCTTAGCGATGGCGACCATGGGGCCTGCGGCATCCCTGGATGTGGATGGAAGGGGAGAGTAATGTTGAATCGCCGAGATTTTTTCAGGCTAGGAGCGGCTGCTGTGGCTGCGGGCACGGTTAGCAAGGTGGCAATGGCGGCCCTGCCAGAAATTGCCAGCATGGGCAGCGCAGAAACCCAGGTGCCACATGCGCCTGGCAATGGTAGGCCTTTTCATCCAGTGGTGACGTTGAATGGGTGGAGCCTGCCATGGCGTATGCGGGATGGCGTCAAGGAATTTCATTTAGTGGCAGAGCCCGTGGTCCGCGAAATTGCACCGGGCATGACCGCCAATTTGTGGGGGTATAACGGCCAAAGCCCAGGGCCTACCATTGAGGTGGTCGAGGGAGACCGGGTACGTATCTATGTCACCAACCGCTTGCCGGAGGCGACTAGTGTCCACTGGCATGGACAGCGGCTGCCAAATGGCATGGATGGCGTAAGCGGGCTCACGCAGCCAGCAATCCCGTCGGGCAAGACGTTTGTCTATGAGTTCGAGGCCAAGCGTGCCGGTACTTTTATGTATCACCCGCATGCTGATGAAATGGTGCAAATGGCGATGGGCATGATGGGTTTCTGGGTCACGCACCCGAAAAATCCCGATTTCATGCGCGTGGACCGGGATTATGTTTTCCTCATCAATGCCTATGATATTGACCCGGGCAGCTACACGCCCAAGGTGGCGACCATGCTGGAGCACAACTTGTGGACGTTCAATAGTCGCGTATTCCCGGGGATTGCACCTATGGTGGCGGGGTTGAACGAGCGGGTACGTATACGCGTAGGCAATCTCAGCATGACCAACCATCCAATCCACTTGCATGGGCACGAGTTTACCGTGACAGGGACGGATGGTGGCTGGGTCCCGCCTGCGGCGCGCTGGCCTGAAGTGACCACCGATATCGCTGTTGGCCAGATGCGGGCGATTGAGTTTGTCGCGGATGCGCCCGGCGATTGGGCTTTCCACTGCCACAAGAGCCACCATACCATGAATGCCATGGGGCATCAGGTGCCAACCATGATAGGGGTGGAGCAAAGAGGCCTGGTCGACAAGATTACCCAGCTATTGCCGGATTACATGCCTATGGGCGAAAGTGGCATGGCGGAAATGGGCGAGATGGCAATGCCGCTGCCGGAGAATACCTTACCCATGATGAGCGGCAAGGGGCAGTTTGGCGATATGCATATGGGTGGCATGTTCACGGCCATGAAGGTTCGCGCGGGATTGAAGGCTGGAGATTACAGTGACCCCGGAGATTACCTGAATCCGCCCGGAACGGTGGCACATGAAGTCGACGCCAGCGGCGTTCCCGTGAGCAGGGTACCCGCTGCAAACGTCGAGGGGCGTCACTTACATATCAAGAAGCCTGACGGGCATGAAGGGCATTAGTCGGCTAATCGGGATGTGTTCATTATTCAGGTGTATAACCTGCTTCGCTGATCGCATCGCGAAAGCGCGAGGCGTCAATGTCGCTATTGATCTGCACGGTCTTGTTGGCAATATCTACCGCCACACTTGCGTGCGGATCAATCGCTAGTGCTGCCTGGGTAATGGCCTGCACACAATGATTGCAGCTGATGTCGTTGACCTTGAATGTCGGCATGAAAGGCTCCTGGTCGAATGTTGGGCCAATAGTATGCACCTTGACTGCATGGTGGAGTCAAGGCCTGCGATCACATTGAGTTTGCTGGGCTAATGTAGTGCAATGAGGATTTAAGCGTGAATAAGCAGCCATCACTGGAGAAATTAGATTTTGCTATTAGCGGTATGACGTGTGCAGCTTGTGCTGGCCGTATTGAAAGGTCGTTGAATAAACTACCTGGTGTGCAACAGGCGAGTGTCAATCTAGCAACTGAGCAGGCGCACGTAGAAGTTGTGGATGGCGGCATGGCACCGCAGATTGAGCAGGCGGTTGCCAAGCTTGGTTACCAGGCGCAGCTGCTTAAGCCTGATGCGCCATCTATACAAGCAGCGTTGCCGCGAGATGGATGGCAGGTTGTGATTGGCGCCATATTCACCTTGCCGCTGGTGTTGCCCATGGTTGGCATCTTGTTCGGGCAGCATTGGATGCTGCCTGGATGGCTGCAGTGGTTGCTGGCAACGCCAGTGCAGTTTTGGTTGGGTGCCAGGTTCTACCGCGCAGGCTGGAAGGCGGCACTCAATCTCTCGGGCAATATGGATCTGCTTGTCGCAATTGGTACTTCTGCAGCCTATGGGCTTTCTGTGTATTTGCTCTGGCAACATTCGATCCATTTATATTTTGAGGCCAGTAGCGCAGTCATCACATTGGTGCTACTGGGCAAGTGGCTGGAAAGCCGTGCCAAGCGCCAGACTACTGAAGCGATACGTGCTTTGCAGGCGCTAAGGCCTGATACCGCACGCGTTCGTCGCGATGGCTTGGAACAAGATATACCATTGGCCAGGGTGGTGGTGGGTGACCTGGTCTTGGTGAGGCCCGGTGAACGTATGCCGGTGGACGGACTGATACGCGAGGGTAGCAGCCATATTGATGAATCCATGCTCACTGGTGAAAGCGTACCCATCAAGAAAAGTATGCAAGACAAGGTGACAGGTGGCGCTGTCAATCTGGATGGTGTATTGCTGGTGGAAACGACAGCGATTGGTGCGGAGACCACCTTGGCACGCATCATTCGCATGGTGGAGGATGCCCAGCTTGGTAAACCGGCTATCCAGCGCTTGGTGGATAGTGTGAGTGCCGTGTTTGTACCCGTGGTGTTATTGATTGCGACACTGACTCTGCTTGGCTGGGCCTGGCATGATGGTCAATGGGAGCAGGCTGTGCTGAATGCGGTTGCCGTATTGGTGATCGCCTGTCCTTGTGCGTTGGGGTTAGCAACACCCACTGCCATCATGGCGGGTACCGGCGTGGCTGCGCGCCATGGCATATTGATCAAGGATGCTGATGCGCTGGAGCTATCGCACAAAATCAACGTGGTTGCCTTTGACAAGACTGGCACCCTGACGGTGGGGAAACCACGTGTAATTCAAGCGGTCAGCCAACCGGGGCAAGAGGCAACGTTACTTAGGCTGGCGGCTGCACTAGAACGGGGCAGTCATCACCCTTTGGCTGTAGCGGTATTGCAACATGCGCAAGTCACCGGTTTGGAAGTGCCAGCGGCCAGCGATGCTGTGGCATTGCCCGGTAGTGGCCTGATGGCAAAAGTGGAAGGTCGGCGTGTATGGTTGGGCAACCAGCGCGCGATGCAACAGGCAGGCGTATCGATCGATAGCCTGCAAGAGCAGGCGCTTCCATTACTGGAAAATGGGCTGACTATTTCCTGGCTTGCGGTGGATGATGAACAGGGGCAGCCACAGCTGCTGGGCTTCATTGCATTTGGTGATGAGCTCAAGTCTGAGGCGATCATGTCGATACAACATCTGCACGCCCTTGGTATCAGGGTATTGCTGTTGACGGGCGATAATCCAGCCAGTGCCCAGAGAATTGGTCAACAATTGGGCTTGGATGAGGTGTATGCAGAGCAATTGCCTAGCACCAAGGCCGAGGTAGTAGCAAATTTGCGCAAACAGGGGCATGTGGTTGCGATGGTGGGGGATGGTATCAATGATGCTCCCGCACTTGCGGCTGCGGATATTGGTTTTGCCATGTCGACTGGTACGGATGTCGCAATGCATACTGCGGCAGTGACCCTGATGCGGGCTAGCCCCTTGTTGGTTGCAGATACGATAGCTATTTCGCGCCGTACTTACAGCAAGATACGGCAAAACCTGTTCTGGGCATTTGTTTACAACCTGATCGGCGTGCCGCTGGCTGCTATGGGTATGCTAAACCCGGTAGTCGCTGGTGCTGCGATGGCATTGAGTTCAGTGAGTGTGGTGACGAATGCGTTGATGTTGCGGCGCTGGAAACCGACAGTGCAAGCATCGATTCCGCGTGATTAGAATGGCGGAATGTTATTTGCTTGAATAATGTGATGCGGTCATTTGGGTTGCAATGCAATACTGGATTGACGCATATGTTTGATTATAAATAAAAAATTATCTATTTTATGGGGAATGTTTCAACAGCAGTATTTCGTTGCTCGGCTTTGCATCGTTGATGCGCCCGTTGAGCAATACCTCGGACAAGTCTCAAGAAAACTTTTATGCTTGTTGATGGCAGCATTGTAGAATGCTCAGCCATGCATATTGAGACTAGTTATTCGGCCTATTCATAATAGCTTCATTCAAGGGGAGATTGGTTGCGTTCATGCGGTGTATCGTGAAAGCCATGCCAAGCAAGCGCTGGTACATGCGTTGGTTGCTATCATGCCTGTTGATGTGCCAGGTTGTATTGGCGTATGCGCAACCTTTGGCAGCCGATGGCATTTGGTATGCAGTGGGCGAGCATGCTGACTGGACTAAGATTGAGCATACCCATGATGACCTGGTGCCTATCTCCCACCCTGCGAGGACAGGTGGGCAATTCATTTACAAAGCCGACTTCGTCTTGTCACAGGCTGGACATTATGTCATTGACTTTGATAGTTCCAGCGTGGTTGGGCGCTTTACACACCATATTTACAATGCAGCGGGGGAGCAGGTTGCCACCCTCAAGGGCGGCATACAATCCACTGTAGCGAATCCTTATATGCTGCGCCATGGGCGTGATCTCATGCTGTCCGCCGGGAAGTATATCCTTGTGAGTGAAGTGAGTGCCCCATTTTTCCTGGCGCATCCTCAGCCTTATGTCACCACGCTGACCGAGTACCAGCGCTCTATCAAGATGGGCAATGCCATTGTCCTGGTGTCTTATGGTGCCATGTTGATCTTGGCGATCTATTACGCAGCCCTGGGTTATATCCGTAAGCAGGCCACCGATCGCATGTATGCCTTATTTATTCTGGGCAACATTTTCTACAACGGTACAGCCCTGCTGATTGTGCCGGATTTGTTTGCACTGCACTGGTTTTACCTGATCAGCTTTCCAGTCCTATTCTCGAATATTGCTTATGTATGTTTCGTGATTTATTTGCTGAATTTACGCAGGTATTCTGATTCCCGTTTGTATAAAGTCGGACGTGGCATTATTTTTCTGCTCGCGCTGTTTATTCCTATCGCCATGATCTGGCCGCACATTTCACTGGAGCTTGCTCGTATCGGAGTTGGACTGATCATGCTTTACGGCTTGCTGGCGGGTATTAGAAAGGCGTGGCGTGGCGACCTGATTGCCAAATATTACTTGGGAGCAATCTCTGCTTTTTTCATTATTGGTGCCTATTCCATCACTAATACTCGGGTGACTGGGTCGCAGACTTTCTACATTGAGCATTTCGGTATGCTGGCAGTCACGGTGGAAATGGTCTTGCTGGCATTGGTATTAGCCCGCCAGTTTGCATTGCTTAACCATGAAAAAGAAAATGCGCTGACCCTGTCAAAACGCCACCTGAAAATTGCCCACACTGATGCCTTGACGGAGTTGCCCAATCGCTATGCGCTGGATCAAGAGTTATCTGCGTTGCCGATTGATGGCGTGCTGGTTTTCATCGATATTGATGGCCTTAAATTTTATAACGACAACTATGGTCATAAGCGTGGCGATGAGCTGTTACGTTCTTTTTCGCGCGTAGTGAATGAGACGCTAGCGGAGTTAGGCATTCTGCACCGGATAGGGGGAGATGAGTTTGCCATTACGAGCCCGTCAGGCGATGTACATGCACTGGAAACATGCTTGGCGAAGTCTGTCGAGGTATTGCGCAAGCAGGGTTTTGAATTCGCTGGTATGAGTTATGGCATAGCCCATGCCATGGAAAGCCGTGACAGCAACATGCTCAAGTATTTGGCAGACACGCGTATGTATGCACAGAAACGTGAGCGTCAGCGTGCTGCAGAACAACAGACAAGAAAAAGTAGGGAAACAGCTGTTTAATCACAACTAAAGGGGAGAAATATGAATAAAAAATGGCCGCTTATTTGGCCGGTGTTGATCTGCCTGGCATTGCCGCTGATCGCGGCATGGTTTGCGTATCCTGAAACCCATCTACCACCGGGGTTTGGGGTATTTCCTCCAGATTATGACCAGCCTATGCCAGGTTTTAACCTGACTATATTTGTCGTGATCGCCTTGGTTGAGCTGGCATTTGGGATTTTCTTGCTGTTTCCTACCTGGTTTGGTTTCCAGCCTGTGTCGCCATCACCACAACCGGCGAAAAAGCCTTTTCCTATCTGGTTCTGGATCGGTGCGGCGTTTACTCTGTTTTTCTGGTGGCTGATGTGGGCACGTGTGACACCATTTGGTAGCCTGGTCTATTACGCATTCAGTCCAATGTGGTGGGGGTTTATTCTTGTGCTGGATGGCCTAACCTATAGGCGCAACAATGGCGTATCGCTCTTGTCAAGCAAGCCCAAGACCTTTGTCATCAGTGCCTTGGTCTCTGTATTCGGCTGGTTGTTTTTCGAGTATTACGATTATTTCGTGCTGGGTAATTGGTATTACCCCAATACGCATATTCCAGGTTTGTCGCACGGCTTGATCGTGGCATTGTTCCTGATTGCTTACACTACCGTCTGGCCCGCCATCTTTGAGTGGTATACCTTGCTTAAAACCTGCCCGAAGCTGGCAACGCGGTATAGTCAAGGGCCGAAGCTAGCATTGCCCGCGTGGTTACTGATCTGGGGTGGCTTTGCGCTGATCTTCCTCATGACCTTCCTGCCTTATCCCTTGTTCTGGGTGGTGTGGATTGGGCCATTTGCCGTTGTGGCAGGCGTGCTCATGAAGCTCAAGATATGGAACCCCGTGAGTGCCATGGCAACAGGTAACTGGACGCCATTGATCCTGGTCGCCTTGGCATCCTTATTTAATGGCTTTTTCTGGGAAGTTTGGAATTATGGCAGCGCGCATCCGTTGCCTGAGTTACAGACCAATCCGAACTATTGGATCTACAACATTCCTTACGTCAACGTGATCCACATTTTTGCTGAGATGCCTCTCCTGGGTTTCTTTGGCTACCTGCCATTCGGTGTGCTGGTCTGGGTGGTTTTTATCTGGGCAGGCAAGGTGTTTGGCTTTGATTCTAGTATTGAACTGGAGCAGAAGCCCTAAGCTGTTGCGCTGTTAAAGAAAAGGCCGACTGAATGTCGGCCTTTTTTATCTGCTGAAAAGCTTGGCTACTGCCATTGCCGGCTTAACATGAAGTGCAAAAACAAGGCTTCATTGCGCAGCTGGGCATTGCCAAATGGCATTTCACTATTGTTATAGTTCACTTTCACTACCGGCGAGTATTCAAAACCTCCGGTCAGTGTCCATTCCGGGGTGAATTTATAAGCCGCCCCTGCCGTGTAATGATGTTCCAAGATACCTGCAATGAATGGCGTGGTTGTGGCACGTGGCATGGGATTTTTGCCATAGTTGTAGCCCGCATACAAGGTGGTCTTGGGATTAATGTCATAAGCCAATCCCAATGCGATGACCACCTGATTGTGCCAGTCCAGGCGATTGGTGGAAGATATTTGTGCTGGCGCAAAACCACTGTCAGGTTGTTTTGCTGTGAGCGTGGTGGATTTGATGGCATCAGCCCAATTGATCCAATTGACCTTGAAAGCCAAGAGTAGATCGTTCTCTGGTTTCCAAGCCAGGCCCAGTGCGATTTCTCTAGGCGTTGCAAACCCTTCCAGCTTGGCATCATCATACTGAAATGTTTGAGGGCCGACATTGAGCGAGAAACTACCTCCAGTCAACGGCAGCTTGGTTTTTTCAGTATAGGCAGCGCCAAAAGTGAGCGTGGGGCTGAGCTTATATTGCAAGCCAAGCTTGAAATTGGGGCGTACACCATCGGCATCCTTAAGCTTGATTCCGCCTATGCCGGGCGTGTCTCGATACAAGGATTGCTGGATGCTGGCATAAGTTAGCCCAATGGTCGTTCCCAGCGACAAGCGCTCAGTCACTTGGCAGCCAATACCCACGCCGATTTTGGCAATGCCAAACTTAGCGGAGAAGTTATCCTGATTACCCTGTGCTGTATTGACGTTGCGGAATACGCCGCCAGCACCGCCTTGCACAAAAGTGCCAACGCCTGCGCCACAACTGGTATCGGCAATGGATTGAGCGTATCCGCCGCCGCCGAGTGGTGTATAGCGGTTGGAGGCATGCACATCACTGCCGTATTGGTCCGCGTGGGATAAATCCAAGGTACGTAATACGCTGCCAAAACCATTGAATACCTTGCCATTGATCTGGGCCAAACCTGCTGGGTTGGTATTAATCGCCGAACTATCGCGAGCCACCGCGACATCGGCACCACCCATCAACAGTGACTCAGCACCAAAACCGATCAGGTTAAAGCCGTTGGTGGCATGGGCAGGCAATGCCAGTGTGAATAACAAGGTAGCCGCTCCCCGGCCTGCTTGTTGCGCCAATTGACGCTTTTGTTTGCTTATCATGAAATAATTGCCTGATTTATCAGTTAATTTTATAAATTTTTCATATGTTTTGATCATGGTGACAGCGTTACAAGGTAAAATGCCGACGCTATGGAATCACCACGTTTAATCAGTGCTTATCGCCCTTATTGGGCCAAGCGCTTCGGTACTGCCCCCATTTTACCCATGACACGCGCTGAAATGGAAAAATTGGGCTGGGATAGTTGCGACATTATTCTTGTCACCGGCGATGCTTATATTGACCACCCGAGTTTCGGCATGGCCCTGGTGGGCCGCTTGTTGGAGGCTCAGGGTTTCCGCGTTGGTATTATTGCCCAGCCAGATTGGCAATCTGCCGACCCGTTCCGCGAACTGGGTAAGCCTAACCTGTATTTTGGTATCACCGCTGGCAATATGGATTCCATGGTGAATCACTACACAGCGGACAGAAAAATACGTTCCGATGATGCCTATACACCTGGTGCGGTAGCAGGCAAGCGCCCTGATCGCGCCATTCTTGTCTATTCCCAGCGTTGCCGAGAAGCTTTCCCTGGCGTGCCACTGGTGATAGGCAGCATTGAGGCTTCCTTGCGTCGCATCGCCCATTATGACTATTGGTCTGACAAAGTCAGGCGTTCCGTGCTGGTGGATTCCAAGGCCGATCTGCTGATTTACGGCAACGCGGAGCGGGCATTGGTTGAGATCAGCCATCGCATCGCCAAGGGCGAACTCGTGAGTGAGATTACCGATGTGCGTGGAACCGCTTACCTGCGCAAGCAGGTGCCCGAGGGATGGGAGGAGGTATCTTCCACTGCGCTGGATCGTCCAGGCAAGATCGACAAGCAGGTTGACCCGTATGCGATGGAGCCTGCCATGGAGCAAACAGGTGAATCCTGTGCTTCTACAGCGGCTGCCGCTGCGAAAAGCGGCCTGGAGCCTGGCGTGCAGGCGATTACCATTGTACGCAAACCGAACAAGCCCAAGGCTGAACGTAGCAAGCAATTCATCCGCTTGCCGGCATTCGAGGAAGTTGCTAAAGACCCGGTGTTGTACGCACATGCTTCGCGTGTGCTTCACCTGGAAGCTAACCCCGGCAATGCTCGCGCCTTGGTACAAAGGCATGGTGACCGCGAAGTCTGGCTGAATCCGCCGCCGATTCCCTTGACCACCAAGGAGATGGACTACGTTTACGACCTGACTTATGCCCGTACGCCGCATCCTGCCTACCAAAACGAACGTATCCCCGCCTGGGAAATGATACGGTTCTCGGTCAACATCATGCGTGGTTGCTTTGGTGGTTGTACTTTCTGCTCAATCACAGAGCACGAAGGGCGTATTATCCAGAGCCGTTCCGAAGCGTCCATCCTCAAGGAAATCGAGGAAGTGCGCGACAAGGTGGAGGGGTTCACTGGCACCATCTCCGATTTGGGTGGGCCTACGGCCAATATGTACCGTCTTGCCTGCAAGAGCGAGACGATAGAAAAGAATTGCCGCAAACTGTCCTGCGTGTTCCCAGGCATCTGCGAAAACCTCAATACCGATCATTCGCACCTGATACAGCTATACCGCAAGGCGCGGGCGATTCCTGGCATCAAGCGCATCCAGATTGGTTCTGGCCTGCGCTATGATCTTGCAGTGAAATCGCCGGAGTATGTCAAAGAGCTGGTGCAACATCATGTGGGCGGTTACCTCAAGATCGCGCCTGAGCATTCCGAAGAGAATGTGCTCACCAAGATGATGAAGCCCGCGATGACTGCTTATGACGAGTTCAAGGCCATGTTCGAGCAATTCTCGCGTGAGGCGGGTAAGGAGCAATACCTGATCCCTTACTTCATTGCGGCGCATCCTGGCACCACGGATGAAGATATGCTCAACCTGGCGTTGTGGCTGAAGAAATACGATTTCAAGCTCGACCAGGTGCAGACGTTTACACCTACGCCCATGGCGATGGCCACGGCCATGTACCACTCGGGCAAAAACCCCCTGCGTAAGGTGACGCATGACAGTGAAGACGTGCCTATCCCCAAGGCCGGTGGTGTGCGCCGATTGCACAAGGCTTTTATCCGCTATCACGACCCCAATAATTGGCCTATGCTGCGCGAAGCCCTGAAAAAAATGGGCCGTGAAGACTTGATCGGCAACGGTAAGAAGCACTTGGTGCCAGCTTGGCAGCCGATCTTGCCCAAGGAGCAGGCCAAGGCCAATGGCAGCCGCCGTGCTGCCAAGCCTGTGGCGGCCTCCCCACGCCCGGCAAGCCGTGCACCTATATCTGGCAAGCAGCATACCCCGGCCCAGCGCTCCGGCAAGCCAGCGCGCAAGCCTGGTCGTCCATAACACCAGGTATTTGGTATGCGTTGCAAACACAGCCTCACAAATTTCTTCTTGCGAGGCTTTTTTTTCATTGCTTGTTGGTGTTCTGCAGTGGCATTGGCTGCAGGCGATGGCATGTTGTGGAAAGTGCAGGCAGAAAATGGCACGACCAGTTATTTATTTGGCACCATTCACGTCGATGATGCCAGGGTTACTGCATTGGCAGAGCCTGTCAATGTAGCGCTGGCAGCAGCCGACTTGTTCATGATGGAAGTCTTGCCTTCCGGCGATATGTCACCTTACCTCATGCCGGGTAGTTTAGAGCAGCTATTGACCGAGACCGAACTGGAGCAAGTGTATGCTGCGGCAGAATTTCATGGTCTGCCGCATGAGATGGTCTCACACATGAAGCCGTGGTTGCTTGCCATGGTGTTTGATTTGCCCGTGGCGCAATCGCCTTATACCCTGGATATCCAGCTTTACCTGCAAGCGCAGCGCGCAGGTAAAAAGATCAAGGCATTGGAAACTCCGCAAGCGCATTTTGCGGCATTGGAGAGTATTTCATTGGATGAGCAGTTGCTGATATTGCGCAGTGTGCTCAAACGTAGCCAGGCGCAAAAAGAAAAAGATTTTGAGCTATTGATCCAGGCTTATCTGTCAGGGGACATTCATCAGGTCGCGGCACTGGATGCCGAAATGACAGCAGATGATTTGCCAGCCAGCCTGTGGGAGAAGCTGCGCGTCAAGTTGCTGGACGAGCGTAATATGCACATGGCTGAGCATATTGCTGCTGTTGCAGGCCAGCAGTCAGTATTTGTTGCTGTCGGTGCTGCGCACTTGCCCGGTGAGCGAGGGATTATAGATTTGCTCAATCGCGCTGGTTGGGTGGTCACTCCCGTCAAATAACGTAGATCCATACTCACTGGCTTTTCATGACGCCAAGCACGTTATAATCAGTTCATCCTCTCCATCATGGAGCCATCATGGCTGACCGTATCAATCTGCGTCCACTAGAGCGTAATGATCTTCATTTTGTGCACAAACTCAACAATAACGACACCATCATGCGCTATTGGTTTGAAGAGCCTTATGAAGCCTATGATGAACTAGTAGCGTTGTATGACAGGCATATTCATGACCAGAACGAGCGGCGCTTCATCATTGAGCTGGAAAATGGGGAGCTTGCAGGGCTAGTCGAGCTGGTCGAGATTAACTATATCCATAGACGTGCGGAATTCCAGATCATCATTGCACCCGATTACCAGGGCAGGGGGTTGGCCAAGTCAGCCACGCGTATTGCAGTGGGCTATGCTTTCAGGGTGTTGAACCTGCATAAGGTGTACCTGGTGGTGGATGAGGAAAACCAGGCGGCGATTCATATCTATGAAACTTGCGGCTTTGAGGTGGAAGGCCATTTGAAACAGGAGTTTTTCTCCAATGGCTCTTACCGCGATGCCTTGCGTATGCGCTTGTTGCAGGATGATTACCTGCGCCATGTTGGCCCAGCTCCGGTCGATGCTTCTGTATTGCGGGAGTGGCAGGATCATTGACCCTGCCGTGCTTGGTATGGCAATCAGCTTATGAGACCAGTTTCAGGCCGATGATGGAGGCGATCAATAGCAGCAGGAACAGTATGCGCAGCGTGCCCGCTGGATCGCCAAATAGCCAGATGCCGATGAGGGCTGTACCACAAGCGCCAATGCCGGTCCAGATGGCATAAGCCGTGCCGAGTGGAATGCCTTGCAATGCCTTGGTCAACATGGCAAAACTCAGGATGGTAAAGAAGATAAAGCCTAGAGTAGGTAAAGGCTTGCTGAAGCTTTCCGACATTTTCAGGCAGGTGGTGAAGCCGATCTCGAACACGCCTGCTAGCAATAGATATATCCACGACATAGACAACCCTTTCATATGACTCGGGTCGTCCCGTGATAATCAGTGATGATGGGGTCGTCCCCATCATATGGATACTGGGATAACATTCCGCCCAGTAAAAACGTGAAGATATTTTTTCACGCAAGGACATGCCTGTCAAATCACGGGCTGTCTCGGGATATTTAAGACCGCTAGCTTATTGCGTATATCTATTGCTCAACAGATACAAACTCACCAATAAACACCATGACAGATGGCGAGGGAAGGGAGCGTGCTAGGCCGAAAATTTTGCCGCCTGTGCCTCAATCGTTTCAATCGCCATGTCGAAATCCATTGATTTGTCGAAGAAGTGCTCCACGCCCAATGCATTCGCCATTTGGCGATATTGCGGATAAGCATGATTGGTCAGGATCAGGTACGCGGGGCGGGGAAATGGAAAGTTAGGCTGTTGCGTGGCCCTGATCACTTCAAAGCCATTGCCTTGGGCAAGCTCAATATCCACCAGCAGCAAGTCGAATGGCTGTTGGTAGAGTTGGGTAATAGCTTCTTCCTGGCTCAATGCCACACCTTCAAAGGATAAGCCGCTACAGTCAGACAGCATATCCATGATGGTTTCACGCAAGAGAGAAGAGTCCTCAACCAGCAAGACCCTCATGGCTTTTGCGTGCGTGTCCACCCCAGAATGTCTTTCTTTCATGATCGTATTCATAGGCTCAATAATCATTGCTTGTGAATTCTATCCGGCAGCAGGGGGGGATGCCATCCGCTATATTCCTACATATTCTGACGTTGATTGCAGGCATGACTTTATGAAATCAGCTGGTTCTTTATCGCATAGTAAGTCAGGTCTGCATTGGTTTTGAGGCTCATTTTTTCCATGATGCGGGTACGGTAGGTGCTCACCGTTTTTACACTGATGCAGAGCTCTTCACCAATTTCCGTTGCGCTCAGGCCGCTGGCAAGCTTGAAAAATACCTGGAATTCACGATCAGAAAGGGTTTCATGCAGCAGCTTCTCGGAAGGGTTGCTCAATTCGTTGGTCATGAGTTCGGCCAGCTCTGCCGAAATGTAGCGTTTGCCATTGGCAACAGTACGGATGGCCTTGATGATCTCATCCGAGTCAGCATCCTTGGACAAATAACCTTTGCAACCGCTGCGCATGAGGTTAAGCGCATATTGTTCCTCGCCATAACCACTGAGTATCAAAACAGGTAACTCTGGTGCGACATGACGTAAGTCGTGCAAGGTATCTACGCCATTCTTGTCGGGCATGGCTATATCCATGACGATGGCATCGTATTGGTTGCTGCGCACCAACTTGATCGCTTCCAGGCCTGAAGCTGCTTCGCCGGCCACTTCAAGGTCGGATTCCAGCTCAATCAGGTTACGCAGGCCTTGGCGCACAATGTTGTGGTCATCAACTAATAATATTTTTTTCATGAGTGCTGACGATTCCTTGTCATTGGTTTCTCTGGTGCTTGATACTAAGATGGCTTGCCAGTCTCTGCAAGCCATCCTCTAAATCATTGTCTTGATTGTTCAGGACTGAACAGCAAACTCTTAATCATCCTTGCTTAAGGCATAACCAACCAGAACGCCCGCACCCACTGCTAGCGATAGCGTCAGCAATGAGCGCTTGCGCAGCCATTTGCGTGACTGGGTGCGACTAGTCTTGAGGGCTTGTGACAGCTCTTTGTCCAGTGATTCAGACCATGATGAGAAGTTTTCTGTCAGTTGTTCAATGACGTGCTCGGTTGTGCTTCCATGGACATCAGGGTCCAGTACGTCCTTGAGGCTTTCAAGGAGAGCGATGGCTTCTTTCTTGCTGTCCCTAGCCTTGCTTTCCAGCTTGCGGCCAATCTTGCGTACAGATGCCTTACCCGCTTTTGCGCTGTCGCTTAATGCTTCTTGCGCGGTTTCAGCCAGCTCTGCTGCGTTTTCCTTGATTTCTTGTGTGTTGCTATTGAACATGCCTTACTCCAATGCTGTCTATGGGGGGATTTTGGTGAATTTTGTTGTGATGTTACAAGTGCAGATGCCTGATTAACGCTTATGCAAAATACCAGCAATCAGCGAGACGATCGTAATAATCAGGAAAACAAAGAACAGGATCTTGGCAATTTCTGCCGCGCCTGCGGCGATACCACTAAAGCCGAAGAACGCTGCAATCAAGGCAATCACAAAAAAGATCACTGAATAATGCAACATCATTTTCTCCTTGGTTGTTTGATGTACGGTTTACACTGTAGGCTCCTCACCATTCACGAATTAGCAGACAGCGACTGAATCGCTTGTCAGAAAATACTTACATGACGTTTGGAAATCGATGAATATCAAGGCCATAGCTAACAATATCAATGCATGGGGTGAGGGCATCGTTCGCAGACTCGGGGGGCGGGTGCTGGCTATCCTGTTTGCCTCCATGATCCTTGCGTTAATTTCCGTGATGTTTACTGATGCATGGCTGGTTGAGCTGGAGCAGCAGAACGCGCAGTTAAGCCAGGTGCAACGTAATATCAATGGGTTGCAGGAGCTGCGCACCAGCCTCAATCTTGCAGAGAGCGCCCAGCGGGGTTATTTGTTGAGTCAGCGCAAGGAGCTGGTGGAGACCTTTAACCAAGCAATTGAGGAGTCACGTCGCCATATCCGCAAGATTGAAGGCTTGTTTACCAGTCAAAGTGTCGCCATGCGGGACAAGCAGGAGCAGGGGTGGGTGATCGCCTTGAGTGCAATACTGGAAGCCAAGAATGTCGAAATGAAGATGGCGATTTCATTATTGCAGGCTGGCAAGGTGGATGAGGCCATGCAAGTGGTCAAGCTTGATCAAGGCATGATTGAGATGGCGCGCTTCATGCAGTATTCGCAGACGTTGCTGGACCAACAGTACGAGGCTCGGGAAAAACTGGTGATCAAGCGTGAGCAGACCATCGTCATTACCCGGATTGCATTGGTAGGTACGGCGTTGATCTTATTACTGCTGGTGATCTTGGTGATTCGCCAATTGGTACAGGAAATGAACAGCCGCGATCATTTGCGCCAGCAATTGATACGTGATTGCGCAGCCTATGAGGAACGTATTAGCAGTAATTCCCATATGATGAAAACGCTGGCGCTGGATTATCAATCTGATGTCGAGCGCGCACGCCAAAAACTGGCGCGTGACCTGCATGATGAGTTGGGCTCGATTCTCACGGCCACCAAGATGGATATTTCATGGACGATACGCCGGGTCAAGGATAGCGCGCCTGATGTTGTCGAAAAGCTAGAGAAGACCATGCGATACTTGAATCAAGGTATTCAGTTCAAGCGCCAGGTGGTGCAAAACCTGCATCCCTCGATCATTACGACAATAGGTTTCTGGCCTGCGCTGAAATCGCTGATTGAGGATATGGCAGAACGCAATGATTGGGAACTGGATATTATCCTGCCGGACGGGCAGATGCAGCTGCCCGAAACGCTGGGTTTGATTGCTTACCGTGTCGTGCAGGAAAGCCTGAATAATGCCAGCAAATACGCCTATGCGACCAAGGTGTCAGTGCATATGGTGGATGAGCTGGATTACCTCAAGCTGGAAATTGAAGATAATGGTGTGGGCGTTGATCTCGCCAAGACGGTGGCAAGCACTCATGGTCTTTCTGGTATTCGTAACCGCATCATGGCGATAGGGGGGCGCGTGGATATTACCAGCGCCCCTAACCAAGGTTTTCACCTGCTGGCGATCATTCCTACCAAGCTGTCGTAGTGTCAGCCTAGAAACGCAGGAACAGCGAAGTCGACAGGATATGGTTCATGCGGTCAAAGCTATTGCCGCGTACATATTGATTGACATAGCCGATCTCGAACCTGGCATTCGAGGCCGCTTGCCATGCCACGCCGGCAAAGGCACGGTTCTGGTCAAAGCCACTGAGAGCACCCCAATCCGTGCTGCGCGTGCTGACGAACAACTCATCCCATATCAGCCAGCTCAGCGATTCGGAGCCTTCGATTTTCTTGATCGCGCGTACCAGTTGGCGTACACGGTGTCCTGTGTCATTGCCAATATCAAAATTACGCTGTTCCAGCCGGGTGCGGCTGGTGATGACGATCCCGTTTGCCGTAGGTGGGAAGGTGTACATGAACTGCTGCCACCAGCGTTGTTCGTGATTAGTACCTTGTGCGGTGTGTGTCCTGACGTCGGCATAACCCAGCCAGATACTGGCTCGGTCTGAAATCCAGTAGTTGATGGCGGGGCGGATGATGGTTTGGTCGTGCTCTCGACCTTCTTCTTTCAGGCGAGGTTGTAGCTCTGCGTACCAGCCCACATGATTTTCCTTCGACACCATGCCTTCCATGGTCAGATTGATCCAGAAGCGACCATCTTCCTCGACTTCGGCGTGTGCCAAGCTGCTGGCACCCAGCGTGGCCATCAGCAACCCGTGCATCAGGCGTGTATTCAATTTCATGCAAATTCCTTGTTGTGACTCAAGCCATAGTCTTTACGACTACTATGGCAAATTGTTGAGGGGGGACTGTACCTTACACATGTAAAAAACGCGAATCTAAAGAGGCATGAAGTGTCAGTTGCTTCTGACATGATGTGTAGCGATAGGCCGACGGTGATGGCTGTCGGAAGACATTACCATGCAGTCATGGGTAGTCATTTATCGTTGTACTTTTGAGGAGAGTAATATGCATCGTCATATCAAGACCAATATGATTTCTGCTGTTATCAGCGTGTTACTGGGCGTTGCTGCAAGCAGCGCATGGGCAGTATCCATTTCTGATGAACTGAACCAGAGCCCCGACGTCAAGCAGTTCCATGAGCTTGATACCAATAATGACGGGCATTTGAACTACACTGAGGCAAGTCGTGATAGCTTTTATACCAAAGAGCACTTCAATGCTGCCGACAAAAACAAGGATGGCAAGCTGAGCCAGGAAGAGTACAGCAATTACAAGACTGCACAGCAGAAAAAAGAGGTAGGCCGCATCGTGGATGACAGCACGATCACGACCAAAGTGAAAGCCAATATTCTTAAGGAAGAGGGCTTCAAGGGCTTGCAAGTGAGCGTGGAAACCTACAAAGGTGTCGTGCAGTTGAGTGGCTTCGTGAATACTAAGACCCAGATCAAGAGGGCTGGCGAGGTGGCCAAAGCAGTTGAAGGCGTGAAATCGGTGAAGAATAACCTGATCGTCAAGAACTAACTGCCTAGATGTAAAGAAAAAAGCCTGTGGCTACCCACAGGCTTTTTGTTTTGTGGGTGAGTGCTAGTGACGCATGGTGTCTTGATGGGGCAGTTTCATCCCTGTCTGGATGTTATGTTCGACAAAAATGAGTTTGCTCGTGTCGAAACCCAGGTGTTGTGCCCTGGCAATCAACTCAGCCTTGACCGGGTAGGAGAGTTCGGGAGTACGCGACAGTATCCAGAGATAATGGCGATCAGGGCCGGCGACCAGCGAAAAATTGTAATGAAGGCGGTCCAGTACCAAGATGTTGTAAGCGCCATAGAATGGCCCAAAAAATGAGACTTTCAGTTTGCCGATATTAGGGCCATCAACAAAATAAGCTTTGCCTTCTGCTTCTTTCCAGCGTTGCTTTACCGGGTCGTACCCACGGTTGATCACTTTCAGGCCACCACCTTCGCGTTTGCTGTAAGTTGCTGTTACTTCGTGCAAGCCGCGCTCGAATGAGTGATCAAGGCGGGCGATTTCATACCAAGTGCCCAAATATTCATCTGGCTTGAAGTCTGCCACAGGGCTTAAGCCCTCGGGTGTTCCGGTACCCGTGCAAGCCAATAGGCAGCATGAGAGAACAAGGCACAATATACGTTTGATAGTCATCATGTTTTTTTTACATCTGGTTGGTTTGATGTTGTTGTCGCATTCCGGGCAATAAAGCGATCCAGTGCTGCCGCAAATGCCTGTCTATCTGCCTGGCTGAATGAAGATGGGCCACCCAGTTCCACGCCACTGTTACGCAAGTCTTCCATCAAGTGCCGCATGGCAAGCCTTTCGCCTATGCTGCCCTTGTCATACATTTCTCCACGCGGGTTCAGCGCATGGGCATCGTTGGCGATGACTTCTGCCGCGAGTGGAATATCTGCGGTAATGACCAGATCACCCGGTTGAAGTTTTTGCACGATTTCCTTATCCGCGACATCAAACCCGCCAGGCACCTGCAAAGCGCGGATATACGCTGAGGGCGGTACACGCAACAGCTTGTTGGCAACCAGCGTCACCATAATGCCGGTACGGTCAGCCGCGCGGAACAAGATTTCTTTGACTGCCACCGGGCAGGCGTCTGCATCAACCCAAATTTGCATGATAGTCGGCCTTTGTATTAATGGGCATGTTCTTCCAATACCTCCAGGAATTCATCGCCATATCGCTCCAGTTTGCTAGCGCCAATGCCGCTGATCCGGCTCATTTCATCCAGGCTGCCAGGGCGGCGATTGAGGATTTCCAGCAAGGTGCTGTCGTGGAAAATCAGATACGGCGGTACTTCTTGCTCTCGGGCCAGCTCCAGGCGCTTGGCCTTGAGGGCAAGCCAGAGCGGGTTATCTTGAACCTCCTTGTAAGCTTCGCGGCTGCGGCTGGCGCGTTCGGCAGTGCTTGCACGTGCATCGGGAGGGTCACTGCGGAGCCAGATTTCACTTTCACCACGTAATAGTGGCCGGGCTTCCTCAGTGAGGCGCAGGCCGCCATAGCCCTCCATGTCGGTGGAAAGCAGCCCGGCTGCGACCAGCTGGCGAAACACACTGCTCCATTGCGTCTGGCTCAAGCTTTTGCCAATGCCAAACGTGGATAACGATTGGTGGTTAAAACGCTTGATTTGTTCCGTGGTCTTGCCAAGCAATATGTCGATGAGGTGGCCTGCGCCAAAGCGCTGTCCGCTGCGATACACGCATGAAAGCGCCATGCGGGCAGCTTCTGTGCCGTTCCAGGTGTCCACCGGGTTGAGGCAGTTGTCGCATTGCCCGCAATGACCCGGATGCTGCTCGCCAAAGTAACGCAAGATACCTTGGTGGCGGCAGGCTGTGGATTCGCAGTAGCCGAGCAAGGCATCCAGCTTCTGGCGTTCCAGGCGCTTTCTTTCTTCTGGCGTATCGCTGCCATCCAAGAGCTGGCGCATACTCACCAAGTCGCCCAAGCCATAGACCATCCAGGCATTGGCATCCAGCCCGTCGCGGCCTGCACGGCCAGTTTCCTGGTAATAGCCCTCCATGCTCTTGGGCAAGTCGAGATGAACGACAAATCGCACGTTGGGTTTATCTATACCCATGCCAAAAGCAACGGTGGCCACCATGATGACACCTTCCTCGCGCAGGAAACGCTGCTGGTTGGCCTGGCGTACGCTTGCATCCAAGCCAGCATGGTAGGGCAGCGCATCCCAGCCTTGTTCCTTGAGCCAGGCTGCTGTTTCCTCCACCTTGCGCCGCGACAGGCAATAGATGATACCTGCATCGTTGGCATGCTCGGATTCGAGGAAGTTGAGTAATTGCTTGCGGGCGTTGTTTTTCAATGCCACACGGTAGCGAATGTTAGGGCGGTCAAAGCTTGAAATAAATTGACGGGCGTCTTCCAGGTTGAGGCGCTCGACTATTTCATTACGAGTCGGGGTATCTGCCGTGGCAGTCAGCGCAATGCGCGGTACTGCGGGGAACTCTTGATGCAACACCGTAAGCTGGCGGTATTCTGGCCGGAAATCATGCCCCCATTGCGATACGCAGTGCGCCTCGTCAATCGCAAACAGGGCGATGCCGAAGCGCTGCTGGATTTCATGCAAGGTGCTGAGGAAATTAGGCGTCATCAGCCGCTCGGGAGCGACGTACAGTACCTTCAGCTCACCACGCATCAATGCCTGGTAAACGCTGCGTGCAGTGTCAGCATCCAGACTGGAGTTGAGGAATGCAGCATCAATGCCGAGCTGGCGCAAGGCATCCACCTGATCCTGCATCAAGGCGATTAATGGTGAAACAACAATGCCGACGCCTGGCCGCAGCAGTGCCGGGATCTGGTAACAAAGTGATTTGCCACCACCTGTCGGCATCAGCACCAGCGCGTCGCCACCGTCTGCCACATGATTGACGATGGCTTCCTGTTCGCCACGAAAGGCGCTGTAGCCGAAGGTTTGCTCCAGCAGTTGCTGGGCCGCAGTGTTCGCCTGCATAGGGTTCAAATGCTAGCGGCGACCCCGATTGGGGCGCTGCCCGGAGTTATTGTTAAACTGGCGCTTGGGTGGCTGTGGCGGCACGAATAGGCCCACCTGTGGCATGGCCTGGTGGCGAGCAGCTTCAGACAAGAACTTTTCTGGCTTTTTCTTGGCTTGATCCGCTTGGCCTTGAGGCTTGTTGCGTTGATCTTGATGCTGGGCAGGCTGTTGCTGGCCTTGAGCACGCTGCGGCCTGGCTTGGTTTTTGGCCTGGTTGTTTCTGCCTTGACGCTGCTTGTTGCTGCGTGGTTCGGCACTATTGCCTGCGTTATCGTCACGCTCGCGCTGACCTTGACCTTGCGGGCGGTTGTTCTTGGCCTGGCGTGATGGTGCCTGTTGCGGTCTTGGTGGGCGGCTTTCTACAGCGGGTTTTTCGCTAGGGACGAACTCACCAGGAATGTCCAGTTTTGGAATTTCTCGTTTGATCAGGCGCTCAATACCCTTGAGCAGTTTGACTTCCTCGCCATCTACCAGTGAAACAGCAGCACCTGAGCAACCGGCGCGACCCGTGCGGCCAATACGGTGCACGTAGTCTTCCGGTACATTGGGTAGCTCGAAGTTGACCACCTGAGGCAATTGGTCGATGTCGAGGCCGCGTGCAGCAATATCGGTTGCGACCAGCACTGGCAAGGTGCCGTCCTTGAACTCAGCCAGCGCCTTGGTGCGAGCAGATTGGCTCTTGTTACCATGAATTGCGGCAGCGGCAATGCCGTCCTTGCTAAGTTTTTCTGCCAGGCGGTTGGCACCGTGCTTGGTGCGGGTGAAAATCAGCACCTGCTTCCAATCGTGGTGACGAATCAGGTGGGCGACCAAGTCACGCTTATGGCCTTGGCTGACGAGGTGCACGGTTTGTTCGACCAGCTCCGATGCCGTGTTGCGGCGAGCTACTTCTACATAACCAGGGTTGTGCAGTAGGCCATCAGCTAGTTCCTTGATCTCGTCGGAGAAGGTCGCGGAGAACAGCAAGTTCTGGCGTTGCTTGGGCAATAGCGCCAATACACGCTTGATGTCGCGGATAAAGCCCATGTCCAGCATGCGGTCGGCCTCGTCCAGCACCAGTATCTCAATGGCGGAAAGGTCTATGGTTTTTTGCGCAGCGTGATCAAGCAGGCGACCGGGTGTGGCCACCAGGATATCGACGGGTTTTTTCAGGCGCTCGATTTGCGGGTTGATACCCACACCGCCGAACATCACCATGGATTTCAATGAAAGATGTTTGCCGTAAGTTTGCACCGATTCTTCCACCTGGGCAGCAAGCTCGCGTGTCGGTGTCAGGATCAGGCAACGTGGCTGGCCTGCCTTGGCCTTGAGTGGCTTGCTATGCAGCAAGTGCAGCAAGGGCAGGGTAAAGCCTGCGGTCTTGCCTGTCCCGGTCTGTGCGCCTGCTAACAGGTCGCCGCCATTGAGTACCAGGGGAATAGCCTGGGCCTGGATCGGGGTTGGGTTGGTATAGCCAGTATCGGCAATCGCACGCAGAATAGGTTCTGCCAGGCCGAGATCGGAAAATTGTAAGTTGGAAAGCGCAATGCTCACGTCAGAAGACAAGCTGAAACTCCATTATATTCAAGGGTGTTTTGTCGGCCTGTTACGATGACATAACTCCAATCTAGGCAGACAGCAGGAAGGTATCTTTTTGATATTAAAGACCGCTGCGCGGATTGGATGTAGCGCAGGGAAAGCAGATTATACGGTAAAAATATGCCAGCTGGGCAAGGAATGCATGAGATGTTTTTCATGCATTCCCATCGTGCTTATGCCTGGCGTACCGGAGAAACGGCCTCCAGCATGGCGGCATCCAGCCAGCGCCATTCGCCTTCGGCGAGGTCATCCGGCAAGGCTAGGTTGCCGATGCGGATGCGCTTTAATGCCTCAACGCGGTTGCTCACCGCAGCCAGCATACGCTTGACCTGGTGGTATTTGCCTTCTGCCAGTGTCAGGTGCAGTACATGGTCGCTGATGATATCAGCGGCGAGTGCTGCCACAGGCGCTGGTTCATCCAGCAACTGCACGCCGTTCAGCAGCAAGGTGGTTTGCGCCTGATCCAAGGGATGCTTGGTGGTCACTTCGTAGACTTTAGGCACTTTCCATTTCGGCGAGCTCATGCGGTGGATGAATTGGCCATCATCCGAAAGCAGCAGCAGGCCAGTCGTGTCCTCGTCCAGCCGGCCTATGCTTTGCACGCCGCGTTCCAACAGGGCAGCAGGTAGCAGACTAAAAATACTGGGGTGGTGCTGGGGTTTGTGTGAGCATTCGTAATGCGCTGGCTTGTTGAGCATCAGGTAAGCTTGGGTGCGGAATTGCCACGCTACGCCACGCACCGTGAAGTGCAGGTTGTCTGTCTCGAATTCGGTGAAAGGGAAATCGCAGAGTTCGCCATTTACCGTCACTTCACCGTGGCGAATCATGGAGCGGCAAATCTTGCGGGAGCCAAAGCCCTGCGAATGCAGGATACGTTCTAGTTGCATAAGTTGAATTTAAATTGGTTATGGCTGGTAAGTGGGAATATCAGCATCGCAAGCAGGCTTGACCCATTTGCCGCTGATGGAAGAGTTCTGGTTGACGGGCAGGCCTTGTGCAGTTCCCTGCATGGACATATTGCCCTGAAAGGCACTTTCGCTGAACAAGGTCATATCAAAGCGGCCATTGCCCTTGATGGCACCATTACAACTAATATCGCCAGTGACTTTATTACCTTGATGCTTGTAATTACGCACGCTACAGCCATCTTCTGTCTGCGGCAGTAGTGGTTGTTTTAGCTTGGCTTGTTCTGGTGTAACGCATTGCTGTGTGGCGATGGCATTGCCGCCCACGGGCAATTCAATACCGAATTGGCGTAATTGCTCCAGCTGCTCAGGGGCAATAGCAGGCATGCCTTGCAGGGCCACTGAAATTTCCCACTGGCCAGGCTTGATCTGCTCAATGGCAAACGCAGGCAGGGCGAGTGTGGATAAAGTAGCGCATAGAAACAGCTTGGCGATGTGATTGGGCATGGGCAGGCGGCGTTGATGATGAATGGTGCAGTATAGCATTCCCTGGTAGCCTGCTTTGCAGCAGCAGCGATGGCTTGTGGCATCGATGTTTCACACTTTTATATGTCACACTTGGCCTGACAGCATATTGAGAAAGTAATCATTTCATGAGAGCTAACATTATTATTTTGGTCATCGGCCTTGGTTTTCCGCTATTGAATGCAATGGCGGGAGGCGCAGATTGTGAAAGCGAGGCAGGAAAGCAGCAAGCAGATATACTGGTGCAATGGTGCAGAAATGTGAGCCCGGCAACGCATCCACCCTGTCATGCTGCCAATCGTTGTAGCCTGATCATTGATGAGATCAAGCGTGGATGTGCATTCCTCCAGCATGAGGAACATGTCCCATATTATTGCCAGCTCACCTATACACATGAGCCTGAAACAACCACTCCTGAGTAAGCGTTTTTTTGAATACTGATCATGTTCGACATCCAGCATTATCCAAGCTTTATTGCCGCTATCCTTGTTTATCAGATGATTCCAGGCCCAGGCACCATTACGATTTTAAACGCGGCGGCGCGTAGCCATATGGCTGGCATGGCAGCGGTTGCAGGTACCCTGTTGGGTGACATGGTCTGGATGGTCGCGGCCGTCGCAGGGCTGGCTGCGGTGATGCAGGCTCATCCCTTGTTGTTTTCATCTTTGCAGTGGCTGGGGGCTGGCTATCTGTGCTGGATAGGGATGCAACTGTTACGCACGAGGGCATATGCGGTTATCGAACCCAAGATGCTCACGCGTCGTGAGGGTGCATATTGGCGTCGTGCATTTGCAGTTTGCATGACCAACCCCAAGGCTGTGCTATTTTTCTTTTCCTTCTTTCCTCTATTTCTCAAACCAGATGCTTCCGTAGGCACATTGCTGATCATGATGTTGCATGTCACGCTGGTGTGCTTGTTTTATCAAGTGCTGCTGGTATGGCTGGGGAGCAAGATTGCCCAGCGTTTAAGCAAAAGATCAGGTGTATCGGTATGGGGTAGGCGGGTAGCTGGGGTCACCCTGATTGCGTTTGGCATTAGGTTGGCACTGAATCATGCATAATCGCAGCTTTGCAAAGGAGTGCTCACACCGATGGATGGCTTTACCTGCATAGACCAAGCAAGTGCGCTGGATGCCGATGCTATTGCTGCCTTGGTTAACCAGGCATACCGCCCAGAAGGGCATACCCACGGATGGACACACGAAGCAGCCTTGGTATCAGGCCTGCGGATATCGCCTGCACAGGTACGAGCGCTTTTCCGGGCAGGCTCAAGTATATTGGTCATGCGTGGCAAGCAAGGTTTGCTGGCTTGTGTGCATATCGAGCAAGCAGGGTTGGCTTGTTACATCGGCATGCTGGCCACTTTGCCGAGTAGCCAGAACCAAGGATTGGGCAAGACCATGCTGCAAGCTGCCGAAGTGCTTGCTACCCAGCAATATGGTGCCCATGTCCTAAAAATGCTGGTGTTGTCCTCCAGGCCAGAGCTACAGGCTTATTACGAGCGTAGGGGTTATGCCCTGACCGGACATTGTGAGCCTTATCCTCTCTATGCTGGGGTGGGCGTACCTCAGCGAGAGGATCTGATTGTGATGGAAATGAGCAAGCCAGTGTAAATCGCCTCATAGAGGTGGGTGGGTATGAGAAGGCGTAGAGAAATAACGCATCTTTGCAATCCACAATGAGCTGAATTATTGGGCTTTCCCAGTTCGATTTGAGATAATTCCCAGAAAACGGCAATACAGCCGATGACCGCCAGTGTCCTAACTAGCGAGATAAGCGCAGCACTGCCTCCATATAACCATGATTTGAATAGGTGTTAGTAATGAGCGAATTACCCAATTGTCCACAATGCAGTTCCGCATATACCTACCAGGACGGTGAATTATTGATCTGCCCGGAATGCGCGCATGAATGGAGCGCTACCAGTGACGAATCCACAAGTAGTGACTTTATCGTCAAGGATGCCAATGGCAACCTGCTGCAAGATGGCGACACCATCACCGTGATCAAGGATCTCAAGGTGAAAGGTTCATCGCTGGTGGTCAAGGTTGGCACCAAGGTGAAAAACATTCGCTTGGTGGATAGTGATCACAACATTGATTGCAAGATCGATGGCATCGGCGCGATGAAGCTGAAATCGGAGTTCGTGAAAAAGGCCTAAGCCCATGAACGAAATTAGCTTCGAGGATTTTCTCAAGGTGGAGCTGCGCGTGGGCGAAGTGGTTTCCGCCGAGCCATTCGCCGCCGCCCGCAAGCCAGCCTACATTCTGCATGTCGATTTCGGCCCTGAGATCGGCGTGCTGAAATCCAGCGCCCAGATCACTGCGCACTACCAGCCTGCTGAATTGATAGGCAAACAAGTGGTCGCGGTGGTCAATTTTCCGGCGAGGCAGATCGGCCCGATCCAATCACAATGCCTGGTGACTGGCTTTCATGATGAGAATGGCGCGGTAGCTTTGTGCGTGCCGGATAAGGTGGTGCCTAAGGGGACGAAGTTGCTTTGAGTAAAGTTGAGTCAGTGTGTTTAGAAGCGCTGACTCAATAATGGAATTGAAATATTATCCTGAAAAATTTTAGGCGGTATAAATTATATTTAGGCACTTACATTAAGTAATTCGGCGAACTCGGGGAAAATGAAGATGGCACTGTTTAGCAATCCATTCTTTAAAAGCAAAATCAAAGAAACAGAAGATGACTACTCCAAAGGGGTGTGGTGTCTACAGAATGGCAACTTTTATGATGCTGACAAATTTTTTAGGGTGGCAGCAGCTAGTGGGCATGTGTCCGCTCTATACAATTTGGCCCTCATAAACGGTGGCGCAAGCATTAGTCCCTATGACATAGATTTTGCCATCAGCTGCTTCCGCAAAGCAGGTAATAATGGACATCCGCAGGCTAAAGAGTTTTCCACATGGATCGACAAAGCTGAAGATACGTCTTTTGGCACGACAGCTCTCGCTATATTCGCTGCACAACTTCCTACTGAGGATGCACCCAATCACCTTCTGATGATGGTGGGCTGCAGGCTCTACAGTGCTCTTTGCCTTCAGTACGGAGTAACAGACTCTGTTATTGAATATGAGTTGGATGCTGCTAGCACAAGCGATCATCCATATATTCATAGATTTATAGAAAGAACGGGTATTAAGAAGTCTATCTATTCAGGAGGTCTTAATAGAATCCAACCAGGATCGGCTGATGATCAGATTACGGACGGCTTAAATAACCTATTCTTGGGGCTAAAGCACTCTGGTCATTCCGATGAACTAGGGTTAATGATTCGTTGCACAATCGTTGGTTATATCATCTCAAAATCAAAGCATGCAAATGGAGCGGCACGATTGCTTGGGGTCGATAAATTCTTTGCGCGATAGCCTCTTTAACAATTCATTCAGGGATTAGCGGTGATTTCAAATGTCTTACATTGATAAACTTATAGCGAACTGCCAAGCAGCAAAGGTAGCAAAGTCCATAAAAGAGTTTGAAGGGAATGATCTTTCAGCGCTCAGTTTCGGGGACAAGGCGATATATATAATTGAAGAAATAAATGGTAATCCTGAACAGACATTTTTAGATTTTTCTCGCTACAAACAAAAAAAGGAGAGGGCATGTGCAAAGTTGAATTCTCCTTCATCCATTATGTATGTTGGTTCATCAACAACTGATGTTAAGAAGAGAATTGAGCAGCACATGGGGCAGGGGCACAAGGGAACGTATGCGCTCCATTTGCATCATTGGTTTAGAGGTGAGTACAAGATAATTATTAGACAATATGATGTTTCTAATGAGGTTCTTCAAATTATAGAAGATGATATTTCTGACCGATTACGACCAGCTTTTGGTAAGCAAGGTAGCAACAACAAATAAAATTATCGTAGCTCACCTAGGGTGCAATAACCAATGGGTATTGCACTGTATGAAATCCTAAACCCCTAACCTTCTTCATAATTCATTGCAAACATAAATCCAAATAAAGATGTCGCTCGCGGCATCTTTATTTTATGAGTCTCGGTTAGCACTGCCAGCGTAATGCGGCAGTATGCACCGGGCTATCCCAGTGCTGCCTGATTTCATCATCAAGCAGGGTGACGGTGATGGAGGCACCCGCCATGTCGAGGGCGGTGGTGTAGTTGCCTACCAGCGAACGGCTGATAACCAGGCCATGCGCTTGCAGCAGCTTGGCTGCACTGTTGTAGAGCAGGTATAGCTCCATGAGCGGGGTGGCGGCAAAGCCATTGATCAGGAGCAGGACTTCGCTGCCCTGCGTTGGCTTGAGGTCTTCCAGGATGGCGGCGACCAGGTCTGCGACGATGGCGTCGGCGTTTCTCATTTTTTCGCGCCTGCGACCAGGTTCGCCGTGGATGCCGACGCCCATTTCCAGTTCTGTTTCGTCAATATCGAAAGTAGGCCTGCCCGCTGCGGGTACGGTACAGCTGGTGAGGGCGACGCCCATGGAGGCGGTGCGGCTGTTGACTTTGTCACCGAGCGCCTTGCAGGCGGCAAGGTCGGCCCCGGTCTCGGCCAGGCTACCGACGACCTTCTCGACGATGACGGTGCCAGCCACGCCGCGGCGACCGGTGGTGTAGGTGGAGTTCTCCACCGCGACATCGTCGCTGGTGAGCACGGTAGCATTTTCGAACGGCAGCATTTCAGCTGCCATCTCGAAGTTCATGACATCTCCGGCATAGTTCTTGACGATGAACAGCACACCCTTGCCAGCGTGTACGGCTTCAGCTGCTGCCAACATCTGATCTGGGGATGGTGAGGTGAACACGTGGCCTGGGCAAGCGGCATCCAGCATGCCATAACCGATATAGCCGCTGTGCAGCGGCTCATGGCCCGAGCCGCCGCCGGAGATGATGGCGACCTTGTTTTCTGCTTTTTCCCTGCGGGTAAAGAAGTGCGGTTCCAGGTTGAGGCTGACGATATCCGAATGCGCCGCAGCAAAGCCGCTCAGGCTTTCGGTGAGGATGTCGTCGACGTTGTTGATGAATTTTTTCATGTTTTTCTCTCCTCCTTTGCGCTGGCTTCAGGCAGCCTGGTGCTGTTTTGCCAGTTCGGTAATGGTGTGGATGATGATCTGGCTGCTGCGTGCGCCTGGGTCGATATGGCCAATGGCGCGCTCGCCGAGGAAGGCGGCGCGGCCCTTGGTGGCGATCATGTCCTTGGTCGACAGCATGCCTTGCTCGGCGGCCTGCTGAATGGCATCGAATACCTGGGTCGGTTCGGCGTTTACCGCTGTGAGACTGCTAAACGTGTTTGCTACCGGGATCAGGGTATCCAGCATGGTTTTTTCGCCAGCATTGGCTTTACCGCGCTGTTTGATGGCTTCGACGCTGGCAGTGAAGGCAGCGGATATTTCGGCTAGCGTGCTGATGTCGCCAGCTTTTTCCACCTTGGCCATGGTCATGAAGAAGGTGGCGATCAGCGGGCCCGAGGCTCCGCCTATGGTGGATAGCAGTTTCATGCCGATGCGTTGCAATACGTCGGCAGGCGGTAGTGGCGCAAGCTCTTCACGCATGGCGAGCAGGGTGGCGCATCCGCGCTTGAGGTTGATGAAGTGATCGCCGTCGCCGATCTCGCGATCCAGCGACTCCAGTTCTGCCTCGCTATTGAGCACGGCATCGTTGACTGCGGTTATGGCTGCAAGGATAAATTCAGTTCTCATTGGCTATGCTCAGCTGTCTTCCAGATTTCTTCCACTTGGCCTTGATCGGCAACAAATACGGCATCAGCCAGCTCCTCGAAAACGCCATGTTCAACAATGCCTGGAATATCGTTGAGCAATTGGTTGAGTTCTCTGCTCTGCAATGTCTTGGGTAGCGTCAGCTCGAGTACCAGGCTGCCATGCGATGTGATGGCCCAGCCATCTTTGGCGGCATTCTGCCGCAGGCTGCTTGCGATACCTAACTGTTGCAAAGATGCCTGAACCAGTTGCCAGGCAAAGGGAATGACTTCGACCGGGATAGGGAATTTTTCTCCAAGGTGACCTACCAGCTTGCTTTTGTCGACCAGTACAATGAAGCGATTGCTTGCACGTGCCAAGAGCTTTTCACGCACCAGGTCGTAACCGCGCCCT
Source organism: Methylobacillus methanolivorans (assembly GCF_044751345.1). GTDB lineage: Bacteria > Pseudomonadota > Gammaproteobacteria > Burkholderiales > Methylophilaceae > Methylobacillus > Methylobacillus methanolivorans. The sequence goes on from NZ_JBIWXY010000001.1 coordinate 294,307, forward strand.
TTAAGGAGTGCAAGGTTGCTGGTGACTTCATCAGCGCCATCTACATAAAGGTCCAGTGTGCCCAAGTGCTCCAGTGCAACCAGTGGCAAGCCTTGCTCGCGCGCCTGGATAGTACTGGCCACCGAGCTGGCAGCGGCGGTAATGCGCAGGCCCTCTTCACGATGGCGGCGTGCCAGTTCCTCAATAAAGTAATTCGCGGTTGAGCCTGTACCCAGGCCTACCACCATGCCATCTTGCACATGGCGTGCCGCCTGGATGGCGACGAGCTGTTTGTCGTTCATGGGGTCTCCTCCGTCGGGACGGGTGTTTTTGTGCGGATGCGGTAAAATGGCCCGCATCTTGTGCTGAATGCGATTTTTCATGACATTTAAACATATCACCTCCCGCGATAACAGTCTGTTCAAGCAATTGAAAAAGCTGGCTGACAATACGCGGGAGCGCCGCAAAAACAATGAAACCTTGTTGGATGGCGTACATTTGCTGCAGGCCTATATTGAGCACTTTGGCCTGCCCAAGCTGTTGATCACGGCAGAAGGTGAATCCACGTATGAGGTGGGGGCGCTGTTACAGGAGTTATCCGATGTGCCCACCGTGATGTTCACGACCCTGATGTTTGCCGAGCTATCGCCCGTGGCAACGCCGACAGGGATTCTTGCCCTGGTTGATATTCCGAGTTTGCCAATGCCGGAGCAAGCAGATTTTGTGCTGATGCTGGAAGATATCCAGGACCCAGGCAACCTGGGTAGCATGCTGCGTTCTGCGGCAGCGGCTGGGGTGGAAGGTGTTTATCTTTCCATGGGCTGCACCGATGCATGGTCGCCCAAGGCTTTACGTGGCGGCCAGGGCGCGCAGTTTGTGCTGCCTATCGTCGAGCGTGCGGACCTGGTGGAGGTAACACAAGCATTTGGCGGGCAGACGCTGGCGACTACACTGGCGGGCACTTCGCTCTATGGCATGGATTTGCAGCAGCCAACCGCATTCGTGATTGGCAATGAAGGCGCTGGCTTGAGCGAGGCATTGATCACGGCAGCAAGCCAACAAGTGAGTATTCCTATGATAGGGCAGGTGGAGTCACTGAATGCCGCTGCGGCAACGGCGGTGTGCCTGTTTGAGCGTAGCCGCCAAAAGGCGGCTTCTACTCGGGGCAGTGATTAAGCTTGATGAATATTTAGTGGCGGACGTTGTTGCCGGGTAGGACGATTTCCGCGCTGAACAATTGTTCGGCATCTACCTGGTCAAAATGATATTCGGTGTTGCAGAAGTCGCAGTTGATATCAATCGTATGCTGCTCAGCCAAAATCTCTGCGACTTCTTCTTCACCGAGCATGCGCAGCATGTTGCCTACGCTTTCACGTGAGCAGTTGCAGTGAAACTTCAGTGCTTGCTCCTTGAACAGGCGCACATCTTCCTCATTGAATAAACGCTTGATCAATGAAACAGCAGCGAGGTTAAGCAGTTCTTCATCTTGCACGGTATCTGCAAGCATGGCGATACGATTCCAGGCATCTGGGTCGGCTGCATCGGGCTGGTCTGGCAACTTCTGCAGCAGCATGCCCGCAGCACTTTTGCCATCGCAGGCAAGCCACATACGTGTATCAATCTGTTCCGAGCGTTGCATGTAGTTCTGCAATATCTCGGCGATGCTATTTCCCTCGACCGGCACAATCCCCTGATAAGGCTGCCCACCATCGCGTGGGTCGAGGGTAATGACGAAATGTCCGTCACTGACCATGTCGCTGAAGCTCATGTCATTGAGATCGTCAGACCATTTGGCCGTGGCGCGAACGCCTAAGTCAGCCGTGCACTCCACAACCAACAGCTTGAGTGGGCCTTTGCCTTGTACCTGCAAAATCAAGGCACCGCCTTGCAGCTTGAGTGTGGCGGCTAGCAATGCACTGGCTGCCATCAATTCGCCAAGCGATTGGCGCAGCACCGCAGGAAAATGATGGTGCTGCAGGGCCTGGGTAAAGCTATCGTCCAGGTGAACAATATTGCCTCTGACGGGAGTGCTTTCAAATAGGAAACGGTGCAGTTGGTCGCTGATTTGCATGGATATCTTAGACTTTAAAACGCGGATGGCTAAGATGGAATGATACCATTTGTGCTAAATCTCGAAGAAAGGATTGCACATATCGTACAGCCAGCTGGCTTGCCCAGCTAAAATAATTTGACTATAGTGAGGTAAAAATTGACTATTTTAATTTATTTGAAAAAGCAAACTGAATGGTAGTGAATCAGCGTTGGAGAAAGTGGTGGGCAAAGCTACAAAAATGGCTGGCATTGCGCCACCTGGCGCTAATTGTTGTGTTGACATTGGTGCCTTCGTTCTTATGGATGATGAACCGACTGACAAATGAACTGATCGGCTCGCGCAATTTATTGGAACATACCTATCAGGTGCTTGCCCGGATTGAGCATTTGCGAACCGACATTGATGCACTTGAACTGGGACGTATCAGCTATTTCGTCAGCCACAACATTGAAAGTTTGCAACAGACTAATCACGCCAGAGGGCTGCTTGGTGTTGAAATTGAAGAGCTCAAGGCGCTGACATCCAATCATTATCTGCATAGAAAACTGAATCAGTTTGAACATGTGGCCAAGGCCTTGCTAGAAGAAACCGCACGTAATATTGAAGGCTTGGATCTGGGTAATACCACGTATACAGCATTTAGCCATCAAGCGCAGATGTTGATGCTGCAGGCACGAAGCCTGCTGGAAGAGATGCATCGGCATGAAAACTCCTTGCTGAGCAGTCGCATGGATAGCAGTAACAGCAAGGAGCTGGAATGGGAGCATATGCTGGGCCTGACTGGGATCAGCTTATTATTGATGCTTGGCTTCATCTTGATTCATATGTATCGCGAGATCGTGCAGCATCGCCGCTTGGAAGTGACATTGCGGGAGATTCAGGGACAAAACCAGGTCACCTTGCGTAACCAGGCCTTGATGGGGGAACTGAGTAGTTTGCTGCAAGCTTGTAGCAGCGTTGATGAGTCATTGGGCATGATCCGGCAATTTGCCATGCAATTGTTCAATGTTGATGCTGGTGCGCTTTACCTGTTTCGCGAGTCGCGCAACCAACTTGAGGAAAGAATGAGTTGGGGCATAGGCCTCAAAAGTGAGCCAGTTTTTCAACCCGAGAACTGTTGGGCTTTGAGGCGAGGGGAAATTCATGCCATGAATGGGCGCCCTGAGTCCTTGAAGTGTCGTCATGTGCAAGTGTCGGAAGGCGTTTGTTGTCTTTGTGTGCCTATCATCGCCCAGGGAAATGTATTGGGCGTACTGTATTTAGAAAATCACCATGAGCAGGTTTTCGATGATGTGCAATTGAAGCTGGCTTCTACCGTCACTAACCAGGTGGCATTGACGCTAGCCAGTATGAAAATGCAGGAAACCCTGCGTAACCTCTCGGTGCGTGATCCACTCACAGGATTGTTCAATCGCAGGTATATGGAAGAGTCGTTACAGCGCGAGCTTGCCATTGCCCAGCGTAAACAACGCCAGTTGGGTGTGGTGATTCTCGATCTGGATCATTTCAAGAATTTCAATGATACCTTCGGCCATGATGCGGGTGACTTCCTGCTGCGCGAAGTGGGGGCCTTGTTGGTATCAAACTCGCGCTCCAGCGATATTGTGTGCCGGTTTGGTGGCGAGGAGTTTGTGCTGATTTTCCCGGAAACTGAAGCCGAGATCATGATGGAGCGTACAGAGCATTTGCGCAAAGTGATTTTTGCCTTGCAGTTACAGCATTTTGGCCGTTCGCTAGGGCAGGTTTCGGCCTCGTTTGGCCTGGCTTTCTTCCCTGTACATGGGAACACGGCAGATGAGCTACTCAGGCTGGCGGACAAAGCACTCTACCGTGCCAAGGCAGCCGGACGTAATCGCCTGGAAATGGCAGTGCGTCCTTAATGCTCTAGATCAGGATAGTGCGTTGCCGCAGGATATGAGCAGGTTGCCAATGCGACAAAGCCCACTGCCATATCGCTGCATGATGATCTGTTTGGAGTTCGACTGGCGGCTCTTGCCCCAGGAATGCCAGCGCCTGCCATAAATCATGGCTTGTATTATCGCTATCCAGCGCTTGCGCCAGTGTTTGCTTGCTGAGTTTTTCACCTGCCATATTGGCTGCCACTGGCACATGCAGATAAGCCGGATGAGCATAGCCTAGTGCTCGTTGCAGGAAAATCTGCCGGGGAGTCGAATCCAGCAAATCAGCACCGCGCACGATATGCGTGATGCCTTGCATTTCATCATCGACAACCACTGCGAGTTGATAGGCAAACAATCCATCGGCACGCTTGAGGACGAAATCGCCGATATCGCGCGATAACACTTGGCTGATTTCTCCTTGTACCGCGTCATGGAAATGGATGGGCGTATCGTCTACCTGAATACGCCATGCCCGCGCATGTTTGCCTGCGGCCAGCCCACTGCGGCAGGTGCCAGGATAAACCAAGCCATCAATGCCGTGGATGGCAGAATCGGCGATTTCCTTGCGTGAGCAGCCGCAGGGGTAGACCAAGCCACGCGCTGCCAACATGTGCAAGGCATCCTGGTAATAGTGATCGCGTTGGCTTTGGTATATCACTTCGCCATCCCATTCAAAACCATAGGCTTCCAAGGTGCGTAAAATCAAGTCGGCAGCGCCTGGCATTTGCCTGGGGAGGTCCAGGTCTTCAATGCGTACCAGCCATTCCCCTTGATTGCTGCGTGCATCCAGATAGCTTGCAACTGCGGCAATAAGCGAACCGATATGTAAAGGTCCTGTAGGGGAGGGGGCAAAACGGCCCCTGATGTTGCTAAATTCTGACATCGTTGAGACAGGCTGGGTTAATGTCTTTTCGTAGGCAAGCTGCTCTGCCAATGTAGATGATGTAGCGCTAATACAGCGGGTTGGACGGCACGGGTTGCAAATAGGGTGGGATATGCCAGCTTTGCAAATGGCGGCCCAGCATGACCAGTTCACATGACAGGCGATCACTGCCGCGGGCACTGACTTCAAATTGATACGTACGTTGTAATTGCATACGCCCTCGGCTGTTACGACCAAACCATACCTTGCTGCACGAAACGGTTTCGTCCAGCAGTTGCAGGTTCCAGCGCTCTGCCAGTTCGCGCCCACAGGCAATGGCTTGTTCACGGCTGGAAATGCTGTCTATCCAGTACCAGGCGCCGATGATGGCAATGATGAGTAAATAGAGTTCCATTATGGTGTCAGTGGGTCAGGTTCTTCTTCGGGTTCTTCTTCATGCAGTGATAGTGCATCCACACGTGCGTTGTTATCTTCGGCAGCGGCGTGTTTGCCATGCAACTTGAAGCGCAGGCGTAGCTCGTTATAGGAGTCAGCGTTGCGTAATGCATCGTCTTCGGTAATGCGGCCTTCTTCACACAAGGTAAACAAGGCTTGATCAAAGGTCTGCATGCCCAGCTCGACCGATTTTGCCATGGCATCCTTTACCATGCCGGTCTCGCCCTTGAGGATGAGGTCGGCCACTAGCGGTGAGTTGAGCAGAATCTCAATCGCAGCACAGCGTCCTCCGCCTTTCTTGGGGACTAGTCGCTGCGAGATAAAGCCACGCAAATTAAGCGATAAATCCATGTGCAGCTGGGCATGACGCTCTTCTGGGAAAAAGTTGATGATGCGGTCTATGGCCTGGTTGGCGCTGTTCGCATGGAGTGTCGCCATGCATAGATGGCCAGTTTCGGCAAAGGCCAGGGCGAATTCCATGGTTTCACGGTCACGGATTTCGCCGATAAGGATCACGTCAGGCGCCTGGCGCAAGGTGTTCTTGAGTGCGCTAAACCAATCATTGGTGTCACGCCCGACTTCGCGGTGCGTGATCAGGCAGTTCTTGCTGGCGTGGACATATTCCACTGGGTCTTCCACGGTGATGATATGGCCATGGCTGTTTTCATTGCGGTAATCGATCAAGGCGGCAAGCGTGGTGGATTTACCGGAACCGGTACCACCCACCAAGATCACCAAGCCACGCTTGGCCGAGATCACTTCCTTGAGTACCGGCGGTAGGCCCAGATCATCAAAGCGTGGGATTTGCGTGGTGATCGTGCGCAATACCATGCCGACTTTTTCTTGCTGGATAAAGACGTTGACGCGAAAACGGCCTATCTCCTTGGGCCAGATGGCAAAGTTACACTCTTTGCTTTGCTCGAACTCTAGGCGTTGTTTGTCGTTCATCAGCGCATAGGCAAACGCTTTGGTGTGTTCGCCTGTCAGCTTCTGTTGGGTGACTGGCGTCATCTTGCCGTCTATTTTCATCGCCGGGGGAAAGTCTGCGGAAATAAACAGATCGGACGCTTTTTTCTCCAGCATCGAGCGTAGCAATGTATGCATATAGGCCAGGGCTTGTTCCTGATTCATGCCAAATCCAATCCGTGATGCTAGGTTTAAAGGGCAGGTGCCATATTAAATGAGGTTAAACGTTGCTGTCATTATGTATGGCTGGGCTGGTAACGTAGTGTCATCCTATGTGGTTTCTTCTCTTGGGCAGGTGATTGGCAAGCAAGACTGGAATAAGATGTGATATGAGGTCATGTATTCCTACTATCAAGTCCCTAAATTTCATTTGGAGGATGCCGCTAATATGCTTACACTGCGATGGTATCCCGATTGGGAGCTGTTTTCTGAATTGACCGTAAGCGAGTTGTACCAAGCCCATGAATGATATCCGCGAACGCGAAGCCATGACCGCCTATCTCAGGTTGCTCAAGAATAAGGGCGTTGATGATGAAGGGCTTAAAGAGCGAGAGCATTGGCTACTCGCATTGATTCCCGCGATTACCGGGCAAGCAGTAGATGGCCTAGTCTACCGCGAAGCCGTTGAGCAGCTGTTGACCGAAGTAGAGCGCGAGCAATGGCCATTTTTCCTCTCCGTGGTACGCGAGTACTACCATTTCTGGAATCAGGATATCAAGGCGATTGCTGCCTTGAATGCAGGGCATGAGTTTGAGCTTAACCCAACGAAGTGGCAGCCCGTCGAGCACGATCTCAAAACCTTGTGGCAACGCCTGGATAACGAGAAGTTTGGTGTAGCGGATACTTGGCCACTCAAGGCTTATAGCCATGCATTGCGTCAGGAGGGCGCTGACCAGGCATTGGTCGATACTCGATTGCGCTTAGTGAAACTACTCCTACTCAAGCTACGCGACGCACCAGAGCGCGACCATAAAGTTTACCGGCATGCGGTGGATGCCACGGTAGGTGTTTTTACCATGAAGCCTACCCAGCGCTTATTCCTGGCCGTGGTGCGGGAGTTTTATTACTTCTGGATCGGTGACCCAGATGCCATCCAGCACATCCAGATTGAACGGGCAGAAAATATCGCCTGAGGATGTAAATGCTGGATAGCTGTTCGCCTTACTGAGGTTACGCTACTTCAGCGCTTCAAGCTTGCGCTCTAGCTGTTCGAAAATCGTCTTGAGTATCTTGATGCGTGCGTATTTCTTGTCATTAGATTCTACCAATGTCCAGGGTGCCCGCTCTGTGCTGGTGCGGTCTATCATGTCGCAGACTGCTCGTTGATAGTCGTCCCATTTCTCACGATTGCGCCAATCTTCGTCGGTGATTTTGTAGCGCTTGAACGCGGTGTTTTCCCTTGCCTTGAAACGGGCTAATTGCTCTTTCTGGTCTATATGCAGCCAGAATTTCACTAGCACGATATCGTGGTTAAGCAATTGCTCCTCGAAATCATTGATTTCTGCGTAAGCACGCATCCAGTCTTGAGTGCTGCAAAAACCTTCTACTCGTTCCACCAACACTCGGCCATACCAGGTACGGTCAAAAATCGTCACGCGCCCACGGCGCGGTAATTGTCGCCAGAAGCGCCAGAGATAAGGTTGCGCATTTTCTTCATCTGATGGAGCCGAAATAGGGATGATGCTATAGGTGCGTGCATCAAGCGCCTGGGTGACGCGGCGAATGGCGCCACCTTTGCCGGCGGCATCCACACCTTCAGAAGCAATAATTACTGAAAGCTGGTTGAATTTTTCGTGCCGGGTGAGCAGGTTAAGTTTGCCTTGATATTCCTCCAGCTGGTCTTCGTAGTCATCCTTGTCCAGGGATTTGCTCAAATCCAGCGTGTTGAGTACGTTGAGATCATCCACGGGCTTGAGAGCCAGGGCAGGCGCGGCTGCCTTGCGTAGCGGGGGGGCTTTGCTATCAAGCCGGGCGCGGATGATGTCGAGCAAGTATTTTCCTGTAGTCAGGCTACGATAGTTGGGGTCAAACCCCTCAATCACCATCCAGGGCGCGTTGGCTGTGCTGGTTTCACGCAGGATATGGCCAGTAAGCGTGCGGAACTCGTCATAGTGCTTCAGATGTTGCTTATCTTGCTCCGTGACGCGCCAGCGAGTCTTGGGATTGGCTTCCAATTCGGCAATGCGGTTTTTCTGCTGTTTTTTGGAAAGGTGGAACCAGAGTTTAATGATAAGTGCGCCCTCATCGGTGAGCATGCGCTCGAAACGTACAATATCGCTGAGATGGCTATCCAGCTTTTTACGCAACTTTCCACCTGCCAGATTTTCCAAAATCGGCGCGGTATACCATGAACCGAAGAAAATCCCGATTTTGCCCTTGGGGGGTAATTCCCGCCAGAAGCGCCACATATGCGGGCGTTCAGCTTCATCCTCCGTTGCCGGACCAAATGCACAAGTGTGTATCAGACGTGGATCCATCCACTCATTGAGCAGGTTAGCCGTTTCTCCCTTCCCAGCGCCATCCACACCACCAATCAGAATCAGCACGGGGAAAGCCTTGGCCTCAGCCAAGTCGAACTGAAGGTCAAGCAAGGCTTCACGCAGAGCAGGAAGCTCTTTTTTGTAGAGATCATCAGGGATGCTATGGCCAAGCTCGGCTGATTCAAACATGTGGTCACTTTCTGGTTAGAAGCCTGTTGGGACCGGTTCATGGTGCATAAATTAATGATAGGTGTCAAAACTGGAAGTTGTGAATTCAAAATTGCACTTTATTGGTGCAATGCACGATTGATGGTTTTAATTTGGTGCGATGTGTGGTTGTGTTGATGGGTAAGTTGTTAATAAACAATTGGTTATTTGTTGGCCTGGTTTTTGCTAAAAATACCGCACTATAAAAATAGCATGATGAATCTAGGAGATAAGATGGAGACGATGCAGTCAGGAAACGACGTATTTTTTATATTGCTAGGCGCTATTATGGTGCTTGCTATGCATGCTGGTTTTGCCTTCCTTGAAGTGGGCACTGTGCGCCGCAAGAATCAGGTCAATGCGCTGGTCAAGATCATGGTGGATTTTGCAGTGTCTACCATTGCTTATTTTTTCATTGGTTACAGTGTGGCTTATGGTGTTGGGTTTATGCAGGGTGCCGAAGCACTTTCTGCCCACCATGGCTATGAGTTGGTCAAGTTCTTTTTCCTGCTGACTTTTGCAGCGGCTATTCCCGCCATTATTTCGGGTGGTATTGCCGAACGAGCTAGGTTCAATCCCCAGTTGGCAGCAACCTTTGCCATTGTCGGACTGGTTTATCCCTTTTTCGAAGGTATTGCATGGAACGGACATTTCGGTTTTCAGGATTGGCTGGAAGCCGCTTTCGGTGCTTCCTATCATGATTTTGCTGGCTCTGTAGTTGTCCATGCCATGGGTGGCTGGATTGCCTTGGCCGCCGTATTGTTACTTGGGCCGCGTATTGGGCGTTACAGCAAGGATGGAAAATTGCACGCTTTCCCACCCTCCAGCATCCCTTTTCTTGCGCTTGGCGCCTGGATACTGACTGTGGGCTGGTTTGGCTTCAATGTCATGTCTGCCCAGACTGTAGATGCGGTCACTGGCCTGGTGGCGCTCAATTCACTGATGGCGATGGTGGGTGGCACCCTGGCCGCCTTGCTGGCAGGCAAGAATGACCCCGGCTTTGTGCACAATGGCCCTTTGGCTGGCTTGGTCGCTATCTGTGCTGGCTCTGATGTGGTTAATCCGCTTGGAGCCTTAGTGATTGGCCTCGTTGCCGGTGCTGTATTTGTCTGGACTTTTACCCTGACACAAAATCGCTGGAAGATTGATGATGTGCTGGGTGTATGGCCCTTGCACGGTATTTGTGGTGCCTGGGGCGGTATCGCCGCTGGCATCTTTGGAGCCACTGCGCTGGGTGGTATGGGTGGCGTCAGCCTGGTATCACAGGTGTTAGGCACTGCACTGGGGGTGGTGGTTGCGCTGGCTGGTGGATTGATTGTGTATGGCACACTCAAGCTGGTGGTTGGTTTGCGGCTGGATGCCGAGCAGGAATATGATGGCGCGGACTTGTCCATCCACAAAATTGCAGCGACGCCTAACCTCGCAGCCGGGCAGGATGAATAGTCAGGCCAAGGATGTGTGACTAGAAAAGTCCTGCCCTTGAGCAGGGCTTTTTTATGTGAGGTAGGCGCTCTTGCGTAGACGAGGCTGGGCTTTTGACTGGCCGCCGTGGTATCTTCGGATTGTTGTCGATTTCAGGTGTTGTATGCTTAGGCAAACCAAGATTTTGTTATGGCGTTTGTTGGCCATTATTTCGCTGATATTGGGTGTGATAGGGGCCTTTTTGCCCATCATGCCCACTGTGCCTTTTGTCTTGGTGGCCGCATGGGCGGGCGGGCATGGATGGCCTGCGCTGGAGCATTATCTGCTCAATCATCCCAAGTATGGTCACCATATTCGTGACTGGCGCGAGCGCGGTGCGGTGTCGCGCAAGGCCAAGTGTATTGCCATTTTCATGATGTCATGCAGTGCCACTGGGTTGTGGTTTTCGCCTGCACCATTATGGGCAAAGTGGGGTGTCAGCCTCACCATGGCGACAGTGGCGCTTTGGCTGTCATTGCGGCCTGAGCCGGTACCTTGCAAATAGCCTGCTGCGGCAGCGTGATTCGCCCATGCTAGAATGCCGCCCATGTTGAAATTTCATGTCCTGATCCCCGCCGCTGGCTCTGGCAGTCGTATGGGGGGTACATTGCCCAAGCAATACTTACCCTTGAACGGCAAGCCACTTATCCATCATGCCTTGTCCTTGTTTGCGTCTGCGTCCCGTATTACTTCAGTGCATGTGGTGATCGCGCCAGACGATGCCTTGTGGTCACAACATGAGGTGGATCACGGCAGCAAAGTGGTGGTGCATGCGCTGGGTGGGGCCACCCGTGCCGCTACGGTGTTGAACGGCCTGGAAGCGATTGCAGGCCAGGTGGCAGAGGATGACTGGATATTGGTGCATGATGCCGCTCGGCCTGGCTTGAGCATGGTAATGCTGGATCGCCTGCTGGACAGCTTGCAGGAGGATGCTGTAGGTGGTCTGTTGGCAATCCCGTTGGCGGATACGCTCAAGCGTGCGGATGCTGGGCAACGTGTGGCCAAGACAGAGCCACGCGATGGCTTGTGGCAGGCGCAAACACCGCAGATGTTTCGCTATGCCTTATTGAAACAGGCGCTACAGCAAGCTGGTGGTGTGCCGACAGATGAGGCGCAAGCCGTAGAGGCGCTTGGGTTTAGCCCCAAGCTGGTGCCAGGCGAGTTACGCAACCTCAAGATTACTTACCCGCAGGATTTGCAGTTGGCCGAGGCGATCCTGCTTGCAGATGCAAGGAGCAATACATGATCAGGATAGGAAACGGGTTTGATGTGCATCAATTGGTGGAGGGGCGTCCGTGCATTATTGGCGGGGTGGATATTCCTTTTACCAAGGGCCTGAAAGGCCATTCTGATGCAGATGTGTTGTTGCATGCGATCAGCGATGCCTTGCTCGGGGCCGCTGCGCTGGGTGACATCGGCAAGCATTTCCCTGATACCGATGATAATTTCAAGGGTGCGGATTCACGCGTATTGCTGCGCCATGTGGTTGCCTTGCTCAAGGCCAGGCATTACAACGTCGTGAATATTGATGCCACCATTATTGCCGAAGCGCCGAAGATGGCGCCCCATATTGCGCAGATGGTGCAACATATTGCAGATGACTGTGATATCCCCGCTGATTGCGTGAATGTGAAGGCGACAACCAGTGAAAAGCTAGGCTTTACCGGCAGGGGCGAGGGCATTGCAGCGCAGGCGGTATGTTTGATCCAGAAGTACCAGATTTGAGTGATTCACTTTATAAAAAAGCCCATGGTAGACACCATGGGCTTTTTTTATTGCTGAGAATGGCTTAATCCCTACGCTCTTCAGAGAAATAGGGGTAGAGCAAAGGCAGTAACAGTAAGGTGAATAGTGTGGCGGAGACCAGGCCGCCGACGATCACGACGGCAAACGGCCGTTGGGTTTCCGAGCCTATGCTGTGGGAGAGTGCTGCAGGTAGCAGGCCCAAGCCGGCCATCAGGGCGGTCATCATGATGGGCCTGAGACGTGCCACAGCGCCTTCAATGACGGCCTTTTTCATGGCATACCCTTCGCGCATCAAGTGTTTGATCTGCTCGACCATGATTACGCCGTTCTGTACCGATACCCCTGCAAGGGCAATAAAGCCAACGGCAGCAGAGACAGATAAGTGCAACCCCGCCAGCCCTAGCGCAGCGAGGCCGCCGATCAGGGTGAAAGGGATCATGAGTAGCACCAGCAGAGCGTTTTTCACGGACTTGAATGCCATGAACAACAAGACGAAAATCAGCATCAGCGACAGCGGCACGATCACTTGCAGGCGTTTCATGGCGCGTTGTTGGTTCTCGAACTGGCCGCCCCAGGTGATGCTGTAGCCGGGCGGCAATTTCACCTGCTGCTTGACCTTGTCCATGGCCTCGGCAAGGAAGCTGCCTTGATCGCGGTTCATCAGGTTGGCCTTGATGGCGACGATGCGGGAAACGCCTTCGCGGCTGACGCGTGATGCGCCTTGCTTGATGCTGATATCGGCAATCTCGCCCAGCGGGATGGTGCCAGCATTATCTGGCAAGGCCACCGGAAGCTCGGCAATATCATCCACACCATCACGGTATTGCCTGTCGAGCCGCAAGGTGACATCAAAGCGGCGATCGCCGTCATAAAACGTGTTGGCAGCATTGCCAGCCAGTGCGGTCTGGACGGTGGCATTCACATCATTGACGCTCATGCCGTAGCGCGCGAGCTTGGCTCTATCCAGGGTGATGTCAAGTTCGGAGTTGCCGGAAATGCGGATGGCGGCAACATCTGTGGCACCCTGTATGCTGTTGAGCACATCAACCACTTGGTCGGCCTTGTCCTCAAGGATGGCAAGATCAGAGCCGAATATCTTCACCGAGATTTCTCCCTTCACGCCGGATAACGCTTCTTCCACACTGTCTTGAATCACTTGGGAGAAGTTGGTGGGGATGCCGGGAATCGTGTGTATCTTGGCTGAAATGCTCTCGATCAGGGCTTCTTTGTTCTTGAAGCGCCATTCGTCATGTGGCTTCAAGTCAGCGAGGATTTCGATATTGTTGGGTCCCTTGGGGTCTGTGCCGTCATCGGGTCGGCCCACATGGCTCACGACCAGGCGTACTTCAGGATAGCTTTGCAGAATGCCGCGCACATGCTGCTCGACTTCCTTGGTTTTCAGCAGGCTGGTCGATGGCGGTAAGCTGATCGTAAGCCAGATATTGCCTTCGTCTAGCTTGGGCAAGAACTCTGAGCCAAGCTTGGGTGCCAGTAATAGGGATACGACCAACAGTGCGATAGAGGCAGCGGTCAGGGGCCAGCGGATGCCGGTGGTTTTTAATAATAGGTTGCGATAGCCTTCTTGCAGCTTATGCATCCAGCCGCTGTGTTTTTCCGCCATGTCCTCGCGCCGCATGGTGTAAGAGAGCAAGGCAGGCACCAGGGTGAGTGTGAGCAGGATAGCGCCCAGCAAGGCAAAGCTGAGCGTAAAGGCCATAGGCGAGAAAATCTTGCCTTCCACTCGCTGAAAAGTGAAGATCGGCAGGAAGGCCAGGATGATAATCGCCTTGGAAAAGAGGATGGGGCGGCCCATTTCCACGGCAGTCTGGCGCAAGGTGTGCAGCCGCCAGCCATAGGTTGCCTGTTGTGGCATCTTGTCGACTTGCGTGGTGGCAAGCCTCACCATCAGGGCCTCAACCAGTACCACGGCACTATCAATAATGATGCCGAAGTCCACAGCGCCGAGTGAGATCAGGTTGGCAGAAACGCCGCGGATATTCATGACCACAAAGGCAAACAATAGCGACAAGGGAATAACCGAGGCTACGATAAGTGCAGCACGCCAGTTGCGCAGGAAGACGATGAGAATGGTGACGACCAGCAGTGCACCGACAATGAGGTTTTCCGTTACCGTGTGCACGGTATGCTCAATCAGGGTTGTGCGATCATAGAAAGGCGCAATGCTGACGCCAGGCGGCAGTTTGCTATTGATTTCGGTGACTTTCTCGCGCAGCGCATCAATTACTCGGGCCGGGTTTTGGCCCTTGTTCATGATGACGATGCCTTCTACCACGTCATCCTTTTCATTGAAGGCGACAATGCCTGAGCGGGTGCGGTCACCGATCACTACCTGGCCAATATCGCTGACCAGGATAGGCTTGCCGCCGCGTGAGTCGATGACGGTATTGGCAATGTCGTCCAGGCTTTTGTACAAGCCGATGCCACGCACGACCAGATCTTCATCGCCGCGGTGCATGAGGCCACCACCGACATTACTGCTGTTGCCGCTCAGTGCCTGGTTGACCTGATCGACGGTGATGTCGAATTTCTTTAGCAGGTAGGGATCAAGCCTGACCTGATACTCCTTCACACTGCCACCAAAACTGGTGATGTCAGCCACGCCAGGCACGGTGCGTAGCATGGGGCGGATCTGCCAATCCTGGATGGCGCGGATCTCGCGTTGCGGCATGTCCTTCGGCGCTTCAACCAAGTAACGGAAAATTTCGCCTACGGCGGTGGAGAGGGGAGCCAGTGTTGGCTGGTAATCTGGGGGCAAGTCAGCGCTTTGCAGGTGTTCCAGCACTTGTTGGCGGGCAAAGTAGTCGTCGGTTTTCTCGGAGAAGGTGAGGGTGATGACGGAGAGGCCTGTGATAGAGACTGAGCGCATCTGGGTGAGGTGCGGCACACCGCTCATCTCATGTTCGATAGGCAAGGTGACGACGCGTTCGACTTCTTCTGGCGCCAGGCCAGGCACTTGCGTCACGATGCCAACGTGCACATCCTCAACATCGGGAAACGCCTCGATCGGCATATTATCCACGGCAAAATAGCCGGAAATGATCAGGGCCAGGGTGCCAAGTAGCACGAAGACGCGCTGTTGCAGCGAGAAGGTAATCAGTTTTTCCAACATGATGTTGTGGCCCTTATTTACCTGCAGCGAGTTCGGAATTCAGCAGGATGGCGCCAGAGGTCACCAAACGCTCGTTCTTGACCAGGCCTTGCTTGACGGTGGCAAAATCACGTCCTTGTACATCCAGCGTGACTCGGCGTTTCTTGATATGGCCGGGGCTGGTTTCCACGAACACGTAACTGTATAGGCCTTCGGTAATCAGTGCGCTATTGGGGATGCGGATGACTTTACGCTGGTCCAGGCTGAGCGGTGTAATGCGGGCATACATTTCTGGCTTGAGCCTGCCCTTGCTTTCAATGGCGCAACGAATCGGGATGCGGCGTGTAGTGGGGTCTATCATGCCGCCGATGGATAACACCTTGCCGGTGAATGTTTCGCCTGGGTAGGCGTCAACCTCTACTGAAACCGGCTGGCCGATGCTGACCTTGCCGAGGTCACGTTCCGGCAGGTCTATACTGGCCCAGAGATGATTGGGATCAGTAATGATGAATAATGGATTGGCGGCATCCGGGCGGATTTCGCCACCTGGATTCACTTGCCTGTCTACAATGATGCCAGCCAAGGGGGCGCGAACGGTATAGCTTTCGCTGCTGTTGCGGCTGGCACCGAGATTATTGATGCGGGCATTGGCACGGCTGGCTTCTGCAGCCGCCTCGTCAAGGTCGGCCTTGCTGGCTTCCAACTCCTTTTTAGGGATCACGCCGCCATCAAGCAGCATGCGGCTACGATCATAAGCCTGCTTTTTTAGGGCCAGTTCTGCTTGCGCCTTGCGGGCATCCGCGAGCGCGCTGCCAAGGTCTGGCGAATCCATGGTCAAGAGGGTTTGCCCGGCTTTGACGCTATCGCCGATTTCGGCGCTGATCTTGAGGGCGCGACCAGCAACCGGAGAGCTGATCCTGGCGGTGTAGTTCTCGTTGAAAATGATCTTGCCATTCAAGGGCGATGCAGCAGGGGCGATGATTTCGCTGACGGTCTCGATCTTGAGGCTGGCTAGTTGTGGAGCATCCTGGGCAAGGATGATTTCATCAGAAGGTTTGACCGGTGCTTTGGCAGGGGTAGCAGGTTCAGCAGCCAGGGCGGTGTTGCTGGCGAAGGCAATGGATAGCAACACAAAGATAAGTTTTTTCTGCATGCTTCAGTCTTTCGTGATTATTCAGTCGTGTTGCTATTCAAGGCGGCGTGCCAGTTGGCAAGTGATTTGGCAAAGTCTGCATGTGCGGTCGCTGCATCTAGCTGCAAGGCACGCAATACACGGCGTGCATCCAGCAGGTCGGTCACTCCCATGGCACCATGCTGATAGGCAAATTCTGCTGCCTGTGCCGTTTTTTCCGCTTCCTGCATCATGTTTTGGTCGTAGCGGTTTACTTTTTCGATCGCTGCATCAAGATCAGCGCGGGCACGCTGGACTTCGCTGGCAGCATTGGCGCGTATGCGTTCTTCTGCCTCAATGGCGGTGGTGTAATCCACCTCGGCACGGGCAATCTCGCCCTGGTATTGGTAGCCAGTAAACAAGGGGATGCTGAAGCCAGCACCTATGGTATTGCGCCCGTTATTATTGCCGCCGCCACCGCCGCCCATGCTGGGGTAGTGTTCGTACTGCATGCCGATGGTGATGTCGCGTACGGTTTGGGCTTGTGCCAGCTTGCGGTTTTCATTGGCCATCTGGATGCGCGTCATGGCAGCCTGGATATCCGGGCGTTGATCTAGGCTCTCGGCATTAAGCTCTGCGAGTATGGAAGCGGTGCTGGGCCAAGTTTCGCCGATGATAATACGTTGTGCCTCCTGCTCCTTACCCATCAAGTAACCAAGGTCGACCTGGGCTTTTTCCTTGTCGGCACGCGCCTGGCGCAGATCGTTTTGTGCGCGCAGCACATCAATCCTGATGCGTGCGGCATCGGTGGCAGCGATATCTCCCGCCTTCAGGCGCAATTCAGCGGCCTTGAGCATATTGTCGAACAAGGCCTGGTTTTCCAGCAGGATACGCTCGGTTTCTTGTGCCAGAAGCAGATCGTAATAGGCACCATGAAGAGAACGCTTTTGCTGACGCAGGCTGTCGCGTAAATCCAGTTCACTGGCTTGCAAGGCATTGTCTGCAACCGCCATACGCAGGGCGCGCTTGTTTCCGCGCTCAATCGGTTGCTCAATGCGGGCGATGGTATCCAACGTGCGATCATTGATGCCGCCGTCGCCATTGCTGCCGCTGAGCTTGAAATTATTGGAGTTAAGGGAGAAGGTGGGGTTGGGGCGTTGTGCGGCGGTGAGGGTGTCGGCTTTGGCACCATCTACCCCTCGTTTGGAGAGTAATACTTCGCGATTGTTCCGGTTAAATAGCTCACTTGCTTTTGCCAGCGTGAGGGCACCCAGATCATCGGTGTCTGCAGCCTGGATGATGGTCGGGGTGCTCAACCCTAGTAGCACCATGCCGACACACGTCAAATGACGCAACTGCATATTGTTATTCTCTCTTTCAGACAAGCACCACGCGGTGCGAAGCATACTAACGTGAGATAACTACTTTAGTTTACAGTCGGAAGAACTTTATTTTATTGCCTCTCAAGCTTTGAGTAACACGATAACAGCACCACTGCCACCATCTTGCTGTCGCGCCTGTGCATAAGCAATGACTTCGTCTTTCTGCATTAACCAATTGCGAAGTTTATGCTTGAGCACAGGCTCGCGGTTGCGTGAGCTCAGGCCCTTGCCATGAATGATGCGCACACAGCGGATGCCACGCTTTTTGCAGTGCGCAAGAAACTCTGCAACATAGAGCCTGGCTTCGTCGCTGACCATGCCATGCAAATCAATGGCTGCTTGCACTACCCAGTGCCCACGGCGCAATTTGCTCAGGATGTCGGGAGAGTGGCCGTCGCGCAAGTAGAGTAGCTCTTCTCCACTTTCCAGCTCGTGAGCGGGGATATAGCCATCACTCAAGGAATCAGCCAGTGCCTGGCGTTCATCACGCAGAAACTGTTTGGGGATAGGTTGGGGATTGGGCGCTTGGTGATACAGTCGGCTGGGCTTGAGCGGACGTACATCCTTGACTGCATCAAGGAACAGCCGGTTCTCTTCGTCCTTGTCGTCGTGATCTGCCATCTACTGCAACCAGAAAAGAAGCCCGCAGGGAGGCCCTGCGGGGGTGGGATTTAGGACAATTGGTCCAGGTAACGCTCGGCATCCAGCGCTGCCATGCAACCTGTACCCGCGCTAGTCACGGCTTGGCGATAGATATGATCTTGCACATCGCCAGCCGCAAAAACGCCAGGTACGCTGGTAGCGGTGAAATTACCTTCACGCCCAGCCTTGGTCACGATATAGCCGCCTTCCATGTCCAACTGGCCTTCAAAGATATCGGTATTGGGCTTGTGGCCAATCGCGATGAATACACCCTTGAGGGCGATTTCCTTAGTGCTGCCGTTGTTGGCATCCTTGAGGCGCATGCCTGTTACGCCAGAGTCATCACCTAGCACTTCATCCAGGGTCTGGAAGGTTTCCAGCACAATACGGCCTTCCTTCACGCGGTCCATGAGCTTGTCCACCAGGATCGCTTCTGCCTTGAACTTGTCGCGGCGGTGTACCAGGGTTACCTTGCTGGCAATATTGGCCAGGTATAAGGCTTCTTCCACGGCAGTATTGCCGCCACCGATCACGGCGACTTCCTGGTTGCGATAGAAAAAGCCATCGCACGTTGCGCAGGCAGATACGCCCTTGCCGGCAAAAGCTTCTTCCGAAGGCAAGCCAAGGTACTTGGCAGATGCACCTGTGGCGATGATCAATGCATCACAGGTGTATTCGCCAGAATCGCCCACCAGGCGGATTGGCTTTTCGGTGAGATGGGTCGTGTGGATATGATCGAAGATCATTTCCGTGTTGAAGCGCTCAGCATGCTTCTGGAAACGTGCCATCAACTCTGGGCCCTGCACACCGTCAGCATCGGCAGGCCAGTTATCTACCTCAGTTGTGGTCATGAGCTGGCCACCCTGGGCGATGCCGGTGATCAGCACAGGCTTCAGGTTGGCACGAGCTGCATAGACAGCCGCAGAATAGCCTGCCGGGCCGGAACCCAGAATCAGCAAGCGAGCATGTTTTGTTGCCATACGGTGAGTACTCCTAGAGTGCGATATTTCAGAAAGTCAGAATGTTAGGGTTTTTCCAGCAGGCTGCGCAACATCCATGCAGTTTTTTCATGAATTTGCAGGCGCTGGGTCAGCAGATCTGCCGTGGCTTCATCCGAGGCTTTTTCTGCGGTAGGGAACACCGAGCGTGCAGTACGCACGACAGCTTCATGGCCTGCAACCAGTTCCTTGATCATATCCTGGGCATGAGGCACACCGTCTGTTTCAGCAATCGAAGTCAACTTGCTGAACTCCTTATAAGTGCCTGGTGCTGGGAAATCTAGCGAGCGGATGCGTTCCGCGATTTGGTCCACAGCCGTCCACAGTTCATTGTATTGTTCCTCGAACATCAAGTGCAGGGTACGGAATTGCGGGCCAGTGACGTTCCAGTGGAAATAATGTGTCTTGAGATACAGGGTGTAAGTATCTGCAAGAAAGCGGGAAAGTCCCTCTGCAATCTTCTTGCGGTCTTTTTCACTGATGCCAATGTCTACCATCTTGTTCTCCTTTATTTGAGGTGAAATGCGATCCGCAAGCTTTTTCATGCGGAAAGGTTGTGGATGAGCTTAAGCCTGTTTTCTAGCAGACAATCATTGCAATTCTTAGTTTCGCTAGTGTAGGCGTCGCCACAGGTGAGTGCAAATTGATTGTGTTGATGTGGCTGATAAGCTGGATTAATCATCTGCTGAGTGCCTGAGGCAACTAAAGTCAATCAGTATCTGCCTTGGGGTCGCTGTAGGAACTATCTGACGCTGATGGCATCCAACGCAGTGAGCGAAACACAATTTCGTTCAAGTCGTTTTTATCTCCCAAAAGGAAATTTACATTATGTTGGCATTAGCAGCTCGTTCACAGCCTAGCCCTACGCCTGTCATTCAGCACATGGATACCGTGGCTACTCGCTTGCATCACTCCGATTATGTTCCCGCAGAAAATGTTGCAGAAAGAGAAGCGGCATTTGATCGTATCAGTCGCGCAGGTAATCGACGTGCGCTGGTGAAAAATATTGATGCATTTTGTGATTGTGTCTGAAGTCTTTTGTTCGTATCCCTAACAGTGGCTAAAGCAGGCTTCGGTCACTGTGGGTGCATCACTGCCAGCTACTCATCAGTACGCCAGACCGAAACAGGATTGATGCTGATATAATCAGGTCAGCTTAATTTTGTGCCGGGTACTGAATCATCTTGTTTTTCCAGAAAAAAAGCACGCCGCTCAATAGCCGCCGTCAATCCGAACCTGAACCCACCCCTGGTATTGTCAAGGAAGCCTGGTGGTTGGTGCTTGTCGTCGTTGGTCTCTATCTCGCCCTGATTTTATTCACCTATCACAGCACCGATCCTTCATGGTCGCATAGCACTAGTGATGGCGATATCACGCAAAATGCTGGTGGTGCGCTAGGTGCGTGGTTGTCCGATATCTTATTGTATTTATTTGGTTTCTCTGCCTGGTGGTGGGTTGTGCTGGCATTTTATGCCATGTGGCTGGTTTACTTGCGCCTCGAGGTTGTAGAGGCTGAGCGTAAGCCATTGATCTGGCTTAACCTTGCTGGCTTTGCCATGTTGTTGCTGTCTTCTGCTGCATTAGAGGCTGGGCATTTTCATACCATGGCGGTGGAGTTGCCAATGGCAGCTGGCGGTATGCTGGGATCACTGGTCGATGCTGGCTTACAAGCTATCCTGGGATTTGCAGGTTCCACACTGGTGTTGTTATTGCTGTTGGCTGTGGGTTTCAGCTTATTTACGGGCTGGTCATGGATCGCGATTGCGGAAAAATTTGGTGCTGGCCTGGAGTTTAGCTATCACTACGTTATCCAGCGCTGGCAGGATTACCAGGATCGCAAGCTCGGCAAAAAAGCTGAGCAGGAACGGACTGAATTTGTCGTGAGCGAACGCAAGCGCACTGAAGATCGACCTCCGGTGCAAATTGAGGTGCCGCAGACTTTCGAGATTGTGAAGAGTGAGCGGGTGCAACGCGAAAAGCAGACCCCATTGTTCGAGACCTTGCCTGATTCGCCTTTGCCACCCTTGCATTTGCTGGATGAGCCAAATGGCGTGGTGGAAGTGCAATCTGCCGAAACCCTGGAATTCACATCGCGCCTGATTGAGCGCAAGCTCATGGATTTCGGCATTGAAGTCAAGGTGGTGACGGCATTACCTGGCCCTGTGATTACACGTTATGAAATTGACCCAGCAGCGGGAGTTAAAGGTAGCCAGGTGGCCAACCTTTCCAAGGATTTGGCGCGTGCCTTGTCCGTGGTCAGTGTGCGGGTGGTGGAGACGATCCCCGGCAAGACTTATATGGGCCTGGAAATACCCAATCCCAAGCGCCAGATTGTCTATCTCTCCGAAATTCTTGGCTCGCAGGTTTACGCAGACGTGACTTCGCCGCTGGCGATTGCCATGGGCAAGGATATTTCCGGCAAGCCAGTAGTGGCGGATCTGGCCAAGATGCCTCACGTGCTGGTTGCGGGTACGACAGGCTCAGGTAAATCCGTGGCGATCAATGCCATGATATTGAGCTTAGTGTACAAAGCCGAGCCTAGCAAAGTGCGCCTGATCCTCATCGACCCCAAGATGCTGGAGTTGTCGGTTTACGATGCGATCCCGCACCTGCTGGCACCGGTGATTACTGATATGCGCCAGGCAGGCAATGCGCTCAATTGGAGTGTGGCCGAGATGGAGCGTCGCTACAAGCTGATGTCCATGCTGGGTGTGCGTAATCTTGCCGGATATAACCAGAAGATCCGTGATGCGGAAAAAGAGGGGACATCCATCCCGCATCCTTTCAGCTTGACGCCGGACGAGCCTGAGCCATTGGACGAATTGCCATTGATCGTGGTGGTGATTGACGAGTTGGCTGATCTCATGATGGTAGTGGGCAAAAAGGTGGAAGAGCCAATTGCACGCTTGGCGCAAAAGGCCCGCGCTTGCGGCATTCACTTGGTGGTGGCGACCCAGCGACCTTCCGTGGATGTCATCACTGGCTTAATCAAGGCTAATATTCCCACCCGCGTGGCATTCCAGGTATCAAGCAAGATTGACTCACGTACCATTCTGGATCAGATGGGTGCCGAAGCTTTGCTCGGCCAAGGCGATATGCTTTACCAACCGCCGGGAACCAGCGATCCACAACGTGTACACGGTGCTTTTGTTTCTGATCAGGAAGTGCATCGCGTTGTCGAGCACCTCAAGCAACAGGGTGAGCCAAATTATATTGAAGGCATCCTGACGGGTGGTAGCGAAGATGGCAGCGAGGCCGGAGAGCTTGGCGAGAGCGGTGGGGAAACTGACCCGCTCTATGATGAAGCCGTGGCTATCGTGCTCAAGTCGCGTCGTGCCTCTATTTCATCGGTGCAGCGCCAGTTGCGTATTGGTTACAACCGCGCTGCGCGGCTGATTGAGGAAATGGAGCGGGCTGGGCTGGTCTCTGCGATGCAAAGCAATGGCAATCGCGAAGTGATTGCGCCGAATAATCATGATTAAGCACGAAAGATACAAGATGAGATTGATGGCAGGGGCATTGCTGATGGTGATGCCGTTTTTGGCCCATGCAGATGGCGTTGCATCCCTCAAGGCTTTTTTCAAGGCGACCAGTGCCATGCGTGCGCATTTTCACCAGGTGGTGACCGATGCACAGGGTAACAAGGTGCAGGAGGTCGAGGGCAATATGCAGTTGCAGCGCCCGGGCAAGTTCCGTTGGGATTACGACAAGCCTTATGTGCAGCAGATTGTGGGCGACGGCGAAAAGGTCTGGCTGTTTGATCCTGACCTCAATCAGGTGACAGTGCGAGTCATGAGCAAGGCAATTGGTTCTAGCCCAGCTTCATTATTGGCGGGCGCTCAAGATGCAGAACGTAATTTTACCCTGACTACCGTGAGTCGTTCTGATGGCCTGGAGTGGGCACAGGCCGTGCCCAAGGCCGAGGAAAGCGGTTTTGATAAGGTCTTGCTGGGCTTCAAGGGCGACGAGCTGCAAAAGATGGAGCTACACGACAGTTTTGGTCATACCACCAGCATTCAGTTCAGCAAGTTGCAGCGTAATCCATCGATTGCCAATGATAGTTTCAAGTTTGTCGCTCCTGCTGGGGCTGATGTTGTTGGCGAGTAATTCAGCGTGTTTCAAGCGTCTATAGTCAGTAGCAAAACCATGCTGTACAAGGCGGCCGTTGTCGGAGCCGCTTGGCTATTGATGGGCGAAAGTGTTGCCTTGGCGCAGGATGCCGATCTGCTGCACAAAGCCAGCCAACTGATCAGCCAGCGCGATTATGCCGCGGCCTATGGATTGTTGGAGCCGGTGGAATCAGCGCATTCCGGTAATCCTGAGTACGACATGTTGTTTGGCGTGGCTGCCATTGATAGCGGGCATGTCACGCGAGGCGTGTTTGCGCTGGAACGTGTACTTGCTTTGCAGCCAGATAATGCTCATGCCCGTGCGCACATTGCCCGTGCCTATTTCCTGCTCGGTGAGCAAGATGCTGCCCGTGCTGAATTCAGGAATGTATTGAACCAGCAGCCGCCTGAGGATATCAGCAAAGTCATCAATCGGTATATGAGCGCTATCGACAAGGCGCAAGGGCTGACGACGAGTTACTCGGCGTATCTCGAAGGTACTGTGGGGCATGACAGCAATGTCAACAGTGCGACAACTGCGGCTTCAGTGGCAGTGCCAGGCATCGCCAATAACCTGGATTTGGTATTGTCGCGAGCTTCCCGTGCGAACTCGGATAATTTCATGACGCTGGCCGGCGGTGTGTCGGTGAGTACGCCTGTGACTACAGGCTTGTCCGCTTTTGCTGGCCTGAATGCATCGCAACGCTTGAATCATCAAGAAAGAGCATTCGACATAGGCTCGCTGGATGCGAATGCTGGCTTACGTTATCGGCGCTTTGTCGACACTTTCACAATGGCAGTGCAAGATGCCAATATTTGGGTTGACGATAAGCGTTTCAGGCGCGCTTATGGTGTTAACGCGCAGTGGCAGCGCGATATCAGCAACCAGGACCAGATCAACCTGTTTGCCCAGGTGTCTCGTATCAGTTATCCGGATAACGAGATTCGCGATGCCAATCGCTATGTGCTCGGTGGCGGCTGGGCGCACGTATTTTCCGGGGATAAAACGCCGGTGCTGTTTACCAGCGCTTATGCTGGCCGTGAAAAGGTGAGGTCTTCTGGCTACGATTTTCTCAGCAACGATCTCTATGGCGCAAGAGTAGGTGGGCAGTTGACGCTCAAGCCATCGCTAGTCGCTTATGGCATATTCAGTTACGAGCATCGCTACCATGATGATGAAGACCCATTTTTCCTCAAGGCCCGCGAAGATAATCAATACGATATCAACCTGGGCTTACGCTATCTGGTGGGCGGCAACTGGTTGATCAGGCCGCAGATGAGCTATATCCGCAACGATTCAAATACCAAGATCAATGATTTTGATCGCTATATGTTGTCAGTGAGTGTACGTCATGATTTCAATTGGTAAAGCCAAGGAGGGCGTGATGTATCGTCCAGATATTCAGTTGTATCGCATGACATTGAAGTTAGTAGTCTTTTCCCTGCTGATGCCAGCATTGGCGATGGCAGCCGCTGGCAAGGTCGAATTTGTTGCAGGTGATGCCCAGATCTTGGATGCCTCTGGTACAGCCAGGCTTGCCAGCAAGGGCAGCGAGTTTGATGCTGGTGAAACCCTGCAAACCGTAGATGGGCGCATGCAGGTGAAATTTATCGACGGTGGTTATATTTCCTTGCAACCCAATACCAGCTTCAGGGTTGAGGAATACCATTTCAACGGTCAGGCAGACGGCAGCGAGCGCGGCATTTTTCACCTGATCAAGGGCGGCTTGCGTGCGATTACTGGTGTGATCGGCCATGCCAACAAGCCCAATTACCGCATGGATACACCGGTAGCTACCATCGGCATACGTGGTACCGAGTTCACGGCATCGCTTAACGACGCGCAACGACTATTGGTAAAAGTAGGCGATGGTGCGGTATTCATGGAAAACAACGTGGGCAACCTGGTGCTCTACAAGGGGCAGGCGGGTGAGGTCGGGGAAATGATACGCCCCACTTATAGCGAGCAACAGCCCTTGCTGGCGGCGGCAGGCCCGAGTGGCGCTACGCCTGAAGATGCGCAACAACATCAACAACGCGAACAGGCAGAAACCCAAGGGTTTGTGCTTGGAGATAACAAGAGTATTAGCGGAGGACCGTGTCTTGGTGGGCTGGGGGGTAATTGCCTCTGGGGCGGTGACCCGACTGAGCGCCTGATCAGTGCGTACAACCTTGCGGGAGTGCAGGGGCAGTGGTCGGGGACATCTCTTCAAGTAGAAAGCTCTGCTGGCATGCTGCAAGCAACAGGCTCATTGAGCGTGAATTTTGCCCAATATAGTGCCACATTTGGCTTGACGTTGAGCGGCGAGAGCGTGTCTTTAGCAGGCGGTGCTACAACCAGTCTGGGGCGTGATGGTAGTCTTGCAGCGGCGAGTGGATTAATGTCAGGACGGGGGTGTAGTAGCCCTTGTAATTTAATACTGAATCAAGGCCAACTGCATGGTCATCAACTAGCTGATGCAGATATTAAATTTAGTGTTATCGAAAATGGGCCAGTATTTGGTCCTTCAAGGTCATTCTCAGTCAATAATCAATCTCTAGAATTGCAGCGAGTTGAGGGCGGCCTCATTGAGCGTTAAGTATGTTGAATTACTCAAAATGATGCTGATTGCGCTATCGAAAGCCACATCGTGACCGGACTATTTGAACCCATCACCCCTCAAGCACCGCTTGCGGAGCGCTTGCGTCCTAAATCACTGGATGAAGTGGTTGGGCAAAAGCACCTGCTGGGCGAGGGCAAGCCACTACGGCTGGCTTTTACCTCTGGCAAGTTGCCTTCCATGATCCTGTGGGGGCCGCCAGGCGTGGGAAAAACCACGCTGGCGAGGTTGATTGCGAATACTGCCGATGCCGAGTTTATTCCTTTATCCGCGGTGCTGGCTGGCATCAAGGATATTCGCGAGGCAGTGGAGCGTGCTGAGCATACATTGCAGCAGTCAGGCCGTAAAACCATCTTGTTTGTCGATGAGGTGCATCGCTTCAACAAAGGCCAGCAGGATGCTTTTCTGCCGTTTGTCGAAAGTGGCTTGATCACGTTTATTGGGGCGACCACGGAAAACCCTTCATTCGAGGTCAACAGTGCTTTGTTAAGCCGAGCGCAGGTGTTTGTGCTCAATGCCTTATCCGAAGATGAACTCAAGCAGCTGTTGGAGCGTGGCAAGCAGGAAATGCAGCTTGATATTCCATTGAGCGATGAGGTTGTGGAGCAAGTGCTGGGCTATGCCGATGGTGATGCCAGGCGCTTGCTGAATTTTGCCGAGGGCTTGTTCAATGCCGCCATTGCGGCTGGCGTGACGGAAATCAATGCTGAGTTCCTGCAATCGACCATGGCGAGCAAGTTGCGCCGCTTTGATAAAGGTGGTGAGGCGTTCTACGACCAGATTTCCGCCTTGCACAAATCTGTGCGCGGCTCTAATCCAGATGCGGCATTGTACTGGCTGACAAGAATGCTGGATGGAGGCGCTGATCCTCGCTATTTATCCAGAAGAATCATTCGTATGGCTTGGGAAGATATCGGGCTTGCTGATCCACGCGCCATGCAAATAGCGAACGATGCAGCCTTAACCTATGAGCGCCTGGGTAGCCCTGAAGGTGAGCTGGCCCTTGGGCAAGCGGTTATTTATCTGGCTGTTGCTGCAAAGAGCAATGCTGGTTACATGGCCTATAACCAGGCCAAGGCGTTTGTGGCGAGTGATAAATCACGCCCGGTCCCGCTACATTTGCGCAATGCGCCGACCAAGCTGATGAAGCAGCTGGATTATGGCAAGGAGTACCGATATGCCCATAATGAGCCAGGGGCTTATGCCGCAGGCGAGGACTACTTTCCCGACGATCTTGAGGCAATTCAGTTTTATGTGCCCACGCCACGCGGGCTTGAAGGTAAAATCAGCGAAAAAATGGCACATCTGAGAGCGCTGGATGACGAAGCCCGCGCCAGACAGCGGAAAAAATAATTTCATATTCAACGTGCATTAGCACATTTGCAATCACATCCAGGAATTTTCATGTTAGACATCCAGCAGTTACGCAATGATCTTGATAACGTCGTGACACGTCTTGCCATTCGTGGCTTTGCTCTTGATACCAATGCTTTTACTGCGCTGGAGAACGAGCGCAAGACCGTGCAAACCCGCACCCAGGATTTGCAGGCCAAGCGCAATGCCACTTCCAAGCAGATCGGCATTGCCAAATCCAAGGGTGAGGATGTGGCACCTATCATGGCCGAGGTCGCAGGCCTGGGCGCACAGTTGAAAGCGGATGAGGAACGACTGGCCGCGATTCAGGCAGAGTTGCAGCAATTGTTGCTGAATGTACCTAACCTGCCGCATGAAAGCGTGCCTGTAGGCAAATCTGAAGAAGACAATGTTGAGGTGCGCCGCGTAGGTATGCCGCGCAGCTTCGATTTCGAGATCAAAGATCATACCGACGTTGGTACGCCGCTGGGCCTGGATTTTGATACCGGCGCAAAACTGGCCGGTGCGCGTTTTACCCTGATGCGTGGCCAGATTGCTCGCCTGCACCGTGCGCTAGCGCAGTTCATGCTGGATACGCAAACAGACAAGCACGGCTATACCGAATGCTACACGCCTTATATCGTTAATGCCGATACCCTGCGTGGTACCGGTCAATTGCCCAAGTTCGAGGAAGATTTGTTTGCCGCGCAGAAGGGTGGGCAGGAAGGGGAAAGCAACGAAGCGCTTTACCTGATCCCGACCTCTGAGGTGACGCTGACCAACACTGTGCGTGATGAGATCGTGGCGCTGGATAGCTTGCCGATCAAGCTGACTGCGCATACGCCGTGCTTCCGCTCTGAGGCTGGCTCCTATGGTCGTGATACACGCGGCATGATACGCCAGCACCAGTTCGACAAAGTGGAGATGGTACAGATTGCTCATCCCGAGCAGAGCTATGTCGCTCTGGAAGAAATGGTCGGGCATGCAGAGCATGTATTGCAGGCGCTTGGCTTGCCTTACCGTGTTGTGCTGCTATGTACTGGCGATATGGGTTTTGGTGCTGCCAAGACTTATGATCTGGAAGTCTGGTTACCTGCCCAAAATACTTATCGCGAGATTTCTTCTATCTCCAATTGCGAGGCTTTCCAGGCACGCCGCCTGCAAGCACGCTTCCGTAACGAAGCTGGCAAGCCAGAACTGGTGCATACCTTGAATGGTTCTGGCCTTGCTGTCGGACGTACCCTGGTGGCAGTGCTGGAGAACAATCAGCAAGCAGATGGCAGCGTGAGTGTGCCGGAAGTGCTGCGCCCTTATATGGGTGGCCTGCAAGTGATCAGCGCCAAGTAATATCGCTGTTGCTGTAGTCTGCCGCACACGGTATGTGTGTGGCAGTTCAGTGATCTTCTTTTTCCTGGTTCAGTGTCTCGATCAAGGCAATTTGCATGCGATAGTGCAGCACCACGAACCAGCGCCACAGCAGGGTGATCAACCCGGCGACTACCAATAAGACAATTACCCAAACATCCAGCGGTGGCATGATGCTGTGCCCCAATGCCAGAATCAACAATATCATGCCCGCCCCTGCCAAGACATTGACCGTCTTGGCAATAAAGCGCTGCACGCGACCGCAATCATTGCCCGTCATGCCTTGTGTCGTGTGGTCTGCCAGCAGCAAGCCCAGCGATTGTAGCTTCCTGAATGCAGCAATGAGGAAAGGCGTTGCCAGCAGTAAAGTGCTACCCCAGATAACAGCCTGTTGCCACATGATGTCACGCATGGGCGATGGCAGGCCCACCAAGTACACATTGACCACCCAAGCTGCTGCCAGGAATAAGGCACTTACCATGCACAGGTTGACGAATACTTGCAGTAGCAACTTGCGGTAAATGCCAGCCAGGATGGCTTTATCGCTATCGGGCGCATGGTCATTCGAGGCTAGCCAGTCGCTATACAGCCGGAAGAATTGCGATATCTTGCTTGGCATGTTGCGGGCCAAGATACCGGAAAGTGGATCAGCTGCCTTGATGAGATAAGGTGTGGTGAGCGTGGTGATCACGGAAGCTGCGACGGCGATGGGATAGAGAAATGAACTGGTGACGCCAAGCGTCAGCCCTAGAGACGCGATGATGAAGGAAAACTCGCCGATCTGCGATAAGCCCATGCCTACGCGCAATGAGGTGCGGCCATCATTACCAGCCGCCATGGCGCCCAGCGTGCAGGCGAATATCTTGCCGAAAATGATGACCAAGATGACCACCATCACTGGTTTTGCATGTTGCATGATGATGGCGGGATCCAGCATCAGGCCAATAGCGACAAAGAAGATAGCGCTGAACATATCGCGAATCGGCATGATCAACCGCTCGATCGCACGAATCCGGCGCGATTCTGCCATGATTGCACCTATCATGAAGGCACCGAGGGCTACGCTGTAATCGAGCTTGATCACCAGCAGGCAAAAGCCAAAACATAAGCCGAGGATGGTGATCAGCAGCATTTCATCGCGCTTGAAACTGGCAACGTATTCCAGCAATTTTGGCACCAATATGATGCCTAGTACCAAGGCAACGACCATGAACAATGTGAGGTTGGAGATGGTGATGGCCGCATCCAGAGTAGAGACATGCCCCGTGGCAGCAATGCCAGAGAGCAGGGCGATGATGCCGATGCCTAATATATCTTCGACGATCAGCACGCCGAAGATCATTTGGGCAAAGCGCTCATGCTTCATGTTGAGCTCATCGAGCGCCTTGACGATGATGGTGGTGGAGGAAATGGCAAGCATAGCCCCCAGGAAGATGGCATCCATGGGCTTCCAGCCAAAATAAGTGCCGATTTCGTAGCCCAGCCAGACCATCACCACAATTTCCACCAGTGCGGCTACGACGGCGGTTGCACCAACTGCCCGTAATTTTCGCAGGCTGAACTCCAGGCCGAGTGAAAACATCAGGAACACAATCCCAAGCTCCGCCAGGATTTCAATCGTATGGTTGTCTTGCACCATGGAAAATGGTGGCGTATGAGGCCCAAGGATCAGGCCTGCAAGGATATAGCCCAGCACCACCGGTTGTTTCATGCGGTGGAAAATGATGGTGACCATGCCTGCCACCAGCATGATGACAGCCAGGTCCTGTATGAAGGCGGCAGCGTGCATAAATGTATGTTTTCTTTATTCTTGAGGCTGGTTCAGGCCTCTATTTTATAACGATCCTGGCTGCGGCAATGGCAGGATAGCGATTGATAAGGCTGCTTATTCTTGGCTAGGGGCGTTGGCGATGCCATTCAGCCCGGCGACTTCAAAGCTAGGGAATATCGGCGTGTGCCTTGGTTCGCGTCGTGCAAGTATTTTGTGATACGTACGCACAGACTCGACAAAGACAACAGGTGCGCCACCACGCGCAAACCCATATTTCAGGGTGGAGAAATGCTCCTCCTTGCCCAGCAAGGGTAAGGCCTTTTTCACATCCACCCACCGATCAGGGTTCAGCTTCAGCCGCTTGGCCAGTATTCGAGCATCCTGCAAATGTGCATAACCAATGTTGTAAGCAGCAAGCGCCATCCAGGTACGGTCCGGCTCATGTACCGTATCCGGGATTAAGTCCTTGAGCATAAGCACATATCGTGCCCCGGCGACGATACTTTGACGCGCATCCAGTCGGTCAGTCACACCTAGCCGATCAGCGGTATCTTCTGTCAACATCATCATGCCGCGCACATTGGTGGGCGAGGTGTTAAATCTATCCCAATGCGACTCCTGATAGGCAATGGCTGCCACCAAACGCCAATCCAGCCCTGTTAGCTCTTGTGCTTCATAAAAATAGCGCTTGTATTGAGGCAAAAGCGTTTCGGAACGCTGCATGAAGGCCGTGACATCTACCGGTTTCAAACGGTCAGCATGACCATAGTAGCGATCAATGAGGTTGCGTAAGGTGCCATCTTGGCTAATACGGGCAAAAAAAGCATTGGCCTTGTCGTAAAGCCATTTATCGCCGGTCTTGGGAAAAGCCCATGCGACCTGTTCTGGCTTACCCAATCTCAGGCTTGCACCAAGGTTGGGATAATAGTTTTGTACCAGTGAGATCAAGTGTCCATCGGCAACCGTGTAATCTAGTTCTCCCTCTGCCACTTGTGCCATTAGCTCATCAGAGTTGGCATGAGAGGTTTCGGTCCAATGAAGCTGAGGCTCTTTTTCCCTTAAGCGTTGCAGACGTTCCGAATAACTGGTGCCAGAAGAAACAGTAATTTGCTTGCCGAACAAATCCTTGACTTTAGTGGGGGCCTTGGACAGTTCGGTATTGAAGACAATTTGTTGCTGTACCTGATGGTAAGGCTTGGTGAAGCTGACTAAGTGTTCGCGAGTGCTCGTAATAGTGAGGTCGGCAGCAGCAAAATGTGCTTTGTGCTTGAGCAGGGCAGGGATGACCTGGGAGATATTATGAACGACCAGAAACTTCACACTATATTCCGGGCCAAGCTCCCGCACAAAATTGCGGACCAAGTCGTGCTCAAGCCCGGCATATTGATTATTGCCACTGTAATAGTAAGTGCTAGGGCCATTGTGGGTAACCACAATGATTTCCTTGGTTTGGCGCGGGTCTGCAAGCGGTTTGGGTGCTTCCTTACAACCCATCAGCAACAGCACTAATAAAAAGATAACGAGTGAACGCATTCGATCAAGTTTCCTAAAGATTGCTGTCTTTGTCCAGTATGAGCAACGTTTAGTTCTTGATGTGTGATTGAAAACAATGGGATAGCAATCACAAAAGTGTTGCAAACGTGTGTTGGGTGAACGGCAGGCGTAAAAAAGGCTGCGGTTTCCGCAGCCTTGAATCGAACCAAATACTATTAAGCGAACTTGCTTGCGTTCTTGCGACCACGAGCAGCAAAACCAACCAGGCCAAGACCCAGAGCCAGCATGCCGTAGGTGGATGGTTCTGGAACGGCTGCGGTGAAGGTGATGTTGCCACCGTAGGAGGCTTGTGCTAACTCGTTGGAAGTAAGGCCAGCAACACCAGAAATGGTCAGGTTATAAGTGCCAGCACTTAAGCCTGCCAGTGAAAACGTATATGTTTCGGTTGTTACGCTACCACCTGCAAACGATTGTGTGAGGTAGGTATGAACAGCATCGGAGCTAGCCAAAACGACGCTAGTAAGATCAACACCTTGGAAAACGCTTACGTTGCCCAGAGTCAAATATGTCGAACTTGCTGTGCCCGAAACATCGGTAAAGTCTGTGAGTGTAAATTGGAATACATCAGTAAAACTACCCTCAGCAGAGAAGTCATTACCAAAGTGGACCGTGCCATCTGTAACAGGAAGAACAATCGGCGCAGCAAAAGCGCTTGTTGCCGCCAAAGAAGTCAAACCAAAAGCCAGTGCAACAGCACCTTTTTTGAAAGTCGTAACTAACATGATAAACCCCTATAAAAGTTGAGTGTAAACACAAGATCAAGCGTTTATTGAAGTTATAGTCAGCTTGTGAGACACATACTCCTTGATCTATGAATTGCACTCAATAGTGCAAATGGACTAAATAGTCTGATTGGACTAAAGGTTGTAATGTATTGTCACAAAAAGGGATATAGCTGGAAAAAGCGGGCATGCGACTGGCGGAGAGGGAGGGATTCGAACCCTCGATACGCTTTCACGTATGCCTGATTTCGAGTCAGGTACATTCAACCAGCTCTGCCACCTCTCCGGGAGCGCGGATTATAGCTTACGGGCTTGCCTAAGTAAAACTATCGGGTTCCGCACTCATTGATCCTGCTAGCTGGATCAATGGCGCCGTTGAGACAATGTCAGTATCCCGCTTGCGCAAATGATGGCGATGCCCAGAAAACCATAGAGGTCGGGTATGTGACCGAACATGATGTAGCCGATCAGCCCGGCGAAAATCAATTGACCATAGGTGAACGGGGCTAAAGTGGCTGGGTTGGCATGGTGGTAGGCTTCTGTCATCAGGAGGTGGCTCAGCAATGCTGATATCCCTAATCCCAGCAGTAACAAAGCATGGAATGCGCTGGGTGTTTGCCAGAAAAATGGGGCAACAAAGGTGAGCGCTGCACTGCCGACTAGCCCGCTGAGCAGGTTGGTGGTGGCGGAGCTATCCGTCGCATTGAGTTTACGGGTGATCAGTTGATAGAAGCTGAAACTGAAAGCCGCACCTACTGCCAGCAGGCTAACAGGTGTGAATAGCACACCTCCAGGCCGTAAGATCACCAACACACCAATAAAACCCAGGGAAACAGCAAACCATTGTAATGGCCTGACTCTCTCGCCTAGCAATGGTCCTGAAAGTACGGTGACGATTAACGGTGTCAGATAGATAATGGCTGTGCCTTCTGCCAGCGGTATATAGCGCAGCGCGGAAATGAACAGCATGTTGGTGCCAACCATGCAGAGCCCACGTAATAGCTGTAAGCCAGGGCGACAGGTCTTAAAGATAGAGAGGCCATGGCGGGGTAATAGCACGCTAAGCATGAGGCCGCTATGAATGACATACCGTACCCAGATCACCATGACGACAGCATAGAATCCGGCCAGGTATTTTGAGAGAGCATCGCTGCCTGCGAAGAGGAAAATCGCACCACAAATGTAAAGGACGCCTTGAAGAAATTGTGCTTTTGTGTCCTGGGTCATGTGGTGAAGCGTCGAGTGTGCTGCGAAATTAAGATTGGCGAGGAGTGTATCACGCGGCTTATTTGCATTGATGTGCTTGCTGAATGAAATACAAATGGCAGAAGAGGTTACTTTGCCGATTGTTGCCTGACGGATTGGCTGCTGTATGCGCGAGCGCTACGCGTATAATCTCGTCTTTTGTTCAACGGCTTCGGCCCATTCAGCAGGTAGTAAAGATGCATTGTGGAATAGATTATGGCACTTCGAACTCATCCCTTGGCGTAGTCAAGGCTGGCAAGGTGGTGCAAGCCATGCTTGAACCGGGGAGTGTGTATCTCCCATCTGCTATTTATCGTGCATTTCCCGAGCATGAACTCAACGAGGATATCGAGTCGCGTACTATTCGCCAACAGTTGGGTAATGCGCAGGGCTTGGTATATGGCACCGAGGCGATTGATGCTTATATTCGTCATCCTGGGGATGGCTTGTTCATGAAGTCGCCTAAGGTGTTTTTAGGGAGCGATCTCAATAAAGACCAGATGGACTTTTTTGAGGTCATCATTGCCAAGATGATGACGCATATCCTGGAACAGGCTAGGCAGTTTTACGGGCATGATTTACGCCAGGCTGTGATTGGGCGACCGATTCGATATCACGGTATTCGTGGTGAGCAGGGTGATCAGCAAGCCTTGGCGATTATGCAACATGCTGCTGCCGAAGCTGGTTTGGACGAAATAGTATTTATGTATGAGCCCTTGGCAGCTGCACTGGATTATGAGCAGGGGCTTGATCAGGACGAAGTGTTGTTGGTGGTGGATGTTGGTGGCGGCACGACCGATTGTTCCGTGGTCAAGGTGGGCCCTTCTTATCGTGATAAGCGCGAGCGTAGCGATGACCTGCTGGCTTATTCAGGCAACCGGATTGGTGGGGTAGACCTGGATATCAATTTGGGTTGGTACAGCATCATGCCTTTGTTCGGGCGAGGGACTGATGAGCTGCATAACAAGGCATTTGATGCGATTGCCGTGAATAGCATCCCGAGCCAGCAGGCATTTTATTCCCGGTTTGAAATGCCGATACATGCCAAGGCAGATGTCGCCAGAGAACGGCTTTACAAGGTATGGCTGGATAAGCTCAGTAGCCATTTGGTGCGCAGTGCAGAATTGACCAAGATTGCTTTGTCTTCTGCTGAGTTGGATGCACTTGACTTGGCGTATGTCGAGGATGGTTTGCAGGTGCAGGTGACACGCGAGGATTTTCGTGAGGCCATTGTGCGCTCTACCGAGAAAATTCGTCAGGTGATTGATGACGCGCGCCAGGCGAGTGATACCCGTATCGACAAGATTTATCTCACCGGGGGGTCTGCAGTATCGCCGGTCATTCAGCAATTGATCCGTGAGGTGGTTGGCGATCAGGTGCCATTTGTTTCCGGCAATATGCACGGCAGTGTTGCCTGTGGCTTGAGTGTATTTGCCAGCCGTCATTTTGCTTAGTTCTTGATGACACCCCGTTGAATCATATAGAGTATTGATATGTGGTATGGCCTAATATGTTGCTGCAAGTTGCGGATACTCGTTTGGCACAATGAGGCGGCAGCTTGAATATCGTATAGGTTGTCTGATCTGAGCGTTGGGCACGGATATTTGGGGAGATCCGATTGCCTAGTCTTTAAGTACCAGTAGAAGCATTGTCGAAGAAGCCATGGGGGGCTTGCCCGCATCCCATGCTTCATAACAATTACACTGAACGAAAGTGCTTATGGGGAAGAAAAAATATGGGTGGTCATGGGCCGCAGGTGTATTTATCCTCGGTGTGGTCGTTACGGCAATCATCGCTCGTGCTCAGTTTTATAACAGCAGCCTACAGTCCCGTCAGTTCGAGCTAGTACACACAGCTAGTCAAGAACTCCAGCATTCCATCCAGTCTGAAATCCAGCATGCCATAGACTTTGTGCAGGCCACGGGATGGTTATTCAATGCTAGTCAATCTGTCAGTCGCAAAGAGTTTGCCGAGTTTGCCGTGCAGGCGCTCCATCATAGTCATATGCTCACTGAGCTACAGTGGAGGCCTCGGGTCAAAGCTGCCGATATACCAGGCTTGGTAGATGCGGCTACGCAGGATGGGCTGATAGGTTTCCGCTTGCTGGAGCAGTCTAGCAATGGTGCTTTTGTTCCCGCCCATGTTCGCGCCGAGTATTTCCCTATTTTCTATAGTGAGATGTCTTTTGAGGAAACGGCCAATCCTTCCTTATTAGGGGTAGATACTGCTGGAATGCCTGATTTTGAGGTGCTTGAGCAGGGCGTGGCTAATGGGCATACGGTGATGGTGACCCAGATGGATACTCGCCAGATCATGGTCACTGTGCCTGTGTTTTCAGGGGGTGAGCGCAATATGGCTTCCCTTACTGGCTATGTGGCTGGTCGCTTGTCTCTACAGCAATTACTGCATACGGTGGAGCAGCAGGCTGAAAAGCTGGGCCTGGATGTCATCCTGCTTGACCATGCAGGTATGCGGTTGCCTGTCCTGCAAGTCATTGGCCAGAATAGTAGCTTGCTTCAGCTTGACCCCAAACAAGCTTATGAGCCAGGCGTATTCGATGTCAGTCTGCCATTCAATGTTGCCAATTTTTCTGGCACTTTGGTGGTACATCCGCATGCAGGATTGTCTGATCAACATGCGTGGTCGCTAGTGGCGATTGTTGGGATGGGCATCTTGATCTCCTTGTTGCTTGCAGGTCTGCTGTATCGCATGTTGGGTGAGCAGCGTGCTGTCAAACTGTCGCAAGAGCAGTTGGATAGCCTGACAGGCAATTTACCTGTGGGAGTTTTCCAGATACATGCCGGCAATGGTACGCCAGCGCGTTTCACTTTTGTGAACGCCAGCGCCTGCCAACTGCTTGAGGTGAAAGAGCAGCAGATATTGGCGAATTGGCAGGAGGCTTTTGCGCATGTCGTGCTAGAGGACAAACAGGACTTATTACTAGCATTGCGTCACGCCAAGGATAATAAGCAGTTGTGGGAGGGCGAGTTCCGCTTGCAAGTAGGCGACAAGTTTCGATGGATACGTGCTCGTGCCATTCCCAGGCATACCCTGCTAAGGGAGTTGGTATATAACGGTTTTCTCGAGGATGTGACTGAACACAAACGCATCGAGGCGGAAATCAGGTCACAAAGCCTGTTCTTGCAGCAACTGATTGATAATATTCCCAGCCCCTTGTTCTTCAAGGGCAGTGATAGCCGCTTTCTTGGGTGTAACCGTGCTTATGAGCATGAGTTTGGTATTTCCCGAGACCACATGATTGGCAAGACAGTACTAGAAATGGAGTATTTGCCATATGAGGATCGCCTGGCTTACCAGGATGAAGATGAGCATGTAATCGCGACGGGTGCCACGGTGCATAAAGCCCTGTCATTACGGTTTGCCGATGGCAAAATGCATCAGGTGCTGTATTGGGTAAGCGGCTTCAAATTGCCGGATGGGACGATAGGTGGCTTGGTCGGATCTATTGTTGATATTACCGCGCA
This sequence comes from Methylobacillus methanolivorans, assembly GCF_044751345.1. Taxonomy (GTDB): domain Bacteria; phylum Pseudomonadota; class Gammaproteobacteria; order Burkholderiales; family Methylophilaceae; genus Methylobacillus; species Methylobacillus methanolivorans. The sequence goes on from NZ_JBIWXY010000001.1 coordinate 331,864, forward strand.
GCGTGAAGCTCAGCAGGCGCTGAGCCTTGCCATTGACCAGCAAAAAGCTTTGTTTGATTCTGCTCCATTGGGTATCTTGGAGTTGAGGAATCGTCGCGTTATCCAGTGCAACCGCAAATTTGAGGTGATGTTGGGCTATGAGCCGGGTGAGTTACTCGGACATTCAACCCGGGAGTGGTTCTCGAGCGATGAGGATTTTGCCCTGGTAGGCAAAAGTTACGACATGTTGCGCCACGGTGAGACTTATATCGGTGAACATCAATTCACCCGCAAGGATGATAGCAAATTGTGGTGCCGGATTTTTGGGCATGCCGTGGATATTCACGATCCTGAGCATCATAGCGTGTGGCAGTTTGAGGACATTACGGAAAAACGCCTAATCGATGAGCAGTTGCGTCTGGCACGCGACATGGCAGAAGAGGCGACCTTGGCTAAGTCGATGTTCCTGGCCAATATGAGCCATGAAATCCGTACTCCCATGAATGCAGTCATTGGTTTGGCACATTTGGCCTTGAAAACTGAGTTGGACCCAAGGCAGCGTGATTACGTTACCAAAATCCACAGCGCAGGCATTTCATTACTGTCTGTCATCAATGACATCCTGGATTTCAGCAAGATCGAGTCAGGCAAGATGGATCTTGAGCAGGTGGAATTCTCGCTTGACCAGGTATTGAGTAGTGTCACCAATACCTTGGCACATTCTGCGAGTGATGCCAGCTTAGAGTTGTTGTTTGATGTAGCGGATGATGTACCACGAAATTTGGTCGGTGATCCGTTACGTTTGGGGCAGGTTTTACTTAACCTGGTCAGCAATGCCATCAAGTTTACCCACGACGGTGAAGTCATCATTCGCTGCCAGCTACTGGATTCCAATGATCAACAGATCAAGTTGCAGTTTTTCGTGATCGATTCCGGGATTGGCATGGATGAGGAAACCTGTTCGCGCCTATTCCAGCCATTTGTGCAGGCCGATGGTTCCACTACGCGTAAATACGGTGGTACTGGCTTGGGCCTGACGATATGCAAACGGCTGGTTGGCATGATGCAAGGGGATATTTGGGTAACCAGCATGCCCGGGCAAGGCTCTACCTTTACTTTTACTGCCTGGTTCGGCAATGGACAGCCAGCCAGGCCTTATATCCTGACCAATGAACTCAATGACCTGCATGTGTTGGTGGTAGATGATAACCTCACGGCCAGGAGCATTCTCGCCAGCCAATTGAGCTTCCTGCCTTGCAAGATCAGCCATGCCAATTCAGGCATGGAGGCCGTGGCGACAGTCAGGGATATGCAACATGTCTTGCCTGTGGACCTAGTGTTGATGGATTGGAAAATGCCCGGCCTGAGTGGGCTGGAGGCTGCCCGCCTGATCAGGCACGACACTAGCTTGAGCAAAATGCCTGCCATTATCATGGTGACAGCCTATGGGCGTGATGAAATCATCAAGGAGTGCGAGGATTTGAAGCTGGAAGGCTTTCTCATCAAGCCTGTGAGCCAATCCACCCTGATTGATACATTGGTCAGTATCTACAGTAAACCCGTAGAAAACTGGGAATATGTGCCTCAAGGCGAGCATTATGACCTCACAGGCATGCGCTTGTTGGTAGTCGAGGATAATGAAATCAATCAGCAGATTGCTGCTGAACTACTGCGGGCTGTGGGGGCTATCGTCGAGATTGCTGAGCATGGTCAGATTGCACTAGATAAGCTTGGTGAGCCAGGTGTGCATTATGATGCTGTATTGATGGACTTACAGATGCCGATCATGGATGGATATGAGGCAACACGCCAGATTCGAGCCAATTCAAGTTTCGATCATTTGCCGATATTGGCGATGACGGCACATGCCACCATGGAAGAGCGCCAGCGCTGCATAGAGCTTGGCATGGTAGCCCATATCACCAAACCGATTGATCCAGATATGCTCTATCAGGCTCTCGCCTGTATTCATGTCAAACATGAGTCTGCGGCTGAAAATGCATCATCGATTGCAGGGGAATATACAGTGCTGGAAATTCAAGGATTTAATGTTTCGGATGCATTACGGCGTGTTGCGGGTAACCAAGAGCTGTATCGCCGTTTGTTAATGCAATTTAGCCAGAGCCAGCAAGGCGCAGTGGAGCAGATACGCAATACTTTGCTGGAGCATCGTCAAGCTGATGCCATCCGGCTGGTACATAACTTGAAAGGTGTGGCCGCCAACTTGGGGGCGCAAGGCTTGGCTGATGTGGCTGCAGAACTTGAGCAGGTGTTGGTCGAAGAAAGGGATGATAGGCTAGTACTGGAGCAGCTTGATGTAGCGTTGACGGAGGCAATAGCAGCGGTGACGAACGTATTGGCACATCCGGTTGCCGAAACCTCGGCGATTCAACTTACGCAGCAGGAGCGGCAGCGATTGCTACAGCAGTTAAGTCAATATCTGGAAGCAAGAGATGCCAGTGTGCAGGATTTTCTTACTCAGCAGTCAGCGGAGTTAAGGTCGATGTTGACTGCGCAGCAATATGGCAGGTTGATTGAGTTTGTCAGCGTTTATCAATTTGATGCGGCTTTACTGTTGGTGCAGCCATTATTGGTAACAACTTCTCATTAGAAAAATATCCTAGGAATCACGGCGATGCACAATACACCGGATACAAAAAGCAAACAAACGATCCTGGTCATTGACGATACCCCGGAAAATCTCTCGGTGATTAATGCCTTGCTGCGTGAGTTTTATCAAGTCAAAGTCTCCACCAGCGGGGTGGATGGCCTCAATGTAGCGCAGATGCAGTCACAGCCTGACTTGATCTTACTCGATATCATGATGCCGGATATTGACGGTTATGAAGTCTGCCGACAGCTCAAGGCTAATCCGGTGACAGAAAATATTCCTGTGATTTTTCTGACCGCCAAAATTCACATGGAAGATGAACAACGTGGTTTTGATGTCGGCGCAGTGGATTACATCGTCAAGCCTATCAGTCCCCCTATCGTATTAGCCCGTATCCAGACGCATCTTTTTCTCAAGGATCAGCGCCGTTTCCTGGAGTACCAGGTGGAGCAACGCACGCGCGAGATCGCACTGATCCAGGATGTGACCATTTATGCGTTGGCATCGCTGGCAGAAACACGCGATAACGAGACTGGCAACCATATTCGCCGTACGCAGAACTATGTGCGGTTATTGGCGGAAAAGCTGCGCGATCACCCGCGATTTTCTGCACAACTGACAACCCCGGTGATTGCGTTGCTATACAAATCTGCCCCATTGCACGACATTGGCAAGGTGGGTATTCCCGATCATATCCTGCTCAAGCCAGGGCCATTGACGGCGGAAGAGTACGAGATCATGAAAAAGCATGCGCAATTGGGTGCCAATGCCTTGATTGAGGCAGAAAAGCTGATCGGGCGTGAAAACAACTTCCTGCAATATGCGCGCGAGATCGCCATGTGGCACCATGAGCACTGGGATGGTTCAGGGTATCCGGATGGGCTGCGTGGTGAAGATATCCCTGTTTCGGCACGCTTGATGGCACTGGCTGATGTCTACGATGCCTTGATCAGTGAACGGGTATATAAACAGGCATTCGAGCATGATGTGGCGGTGCAAACCATTGTTGATGGGCGCGGAACGCATTTCGATCCTGATATTGTCGATGCATTTCTTGCTGTGAAAGATCAGTTCCAGCATATTGCTGAGCAATATCATGATCGATACACTAAACCCAAGTGAATAGGCAGTGATGAGCATAAAAAAAGGATTGCAGATGCAATCCTTTTTTTATTTAGACAGAATATTCAGGCCTGATTATTCAACGCCTTGGCTGGTGAGGTAATCTTCATAATTGCCACTGAAATCGATAATGCCATCGGCCTTGATTTCAATGATGCGGGTAGCCAGCGAGCTGACGAATTCGCGGTCATGGCTGACAAAGAATAGCGTGCCTTTGTATTTATCCAGCGCAGTATTCAGTGCTTCGATGGATTCCATATCCATGTGGTTGGTGGGTTCATCCATCAGCAGCACGTTACTGCGTGCCAGCATTAATTGACCATACAGCATGCGGCCTTTTTCACCACCGGATAATACCTTGACAGACTTTTTGGTATCCTCGCCGGAGAACAGCAAGCGTCCCAACATGCTACGTACGGATTGATCGTCATCGCCTTGTTGCGTGAATTGCGACATCCAGTCGAACAGGTTGAGGTCTTTCTCAAACTCGTATTCGTGATCCTGCGCGAAATAACCCAGCTTGGCCTTATCCGTCCACTTGATTTCACCATGATTGGGTACCAAGTCACCCGCCAGGCAACGCAGGAACGTGGTTTTACCAATGCCGTTTTCCCCGATGATCGCGACCTTTTCACCGGCTTCAAAAATCAATTCCACGTCGTTGAATAATTGGCGATCAAAACCATGGCTGACTTTTTTCAGCTCCACAGCGTTGCGGTGCAGCTTGTCGCGCTCATCATATTCGAAGCGGATGAACGGATATTGACGGCTTGAAGGCTTGAATTCTTCAATCTTGATCTTGTCGATCTGCTTGGCGCGGCTGGTTGCCTGCTTCGCCTTGGAGGCATTGGCGGAGAAGCGGCGCACGAACTCTTGCAGGTCGGCAATTTGCTGCTTGGCCTTGGCATTATCCTTCGCTTGTTGTGCACGGGCCTGGGCCGAAGCTTCCATGTAATCATCGTAGTTGCCAGGGTAGACCGTCAGCTTGCCAAAATCCATATCCGCGGTGTGTGTACAGACCTGATTCAGGAAGTGTCTATCGTGTGAAATGATGATCATGGTGCAATCACGATTATTCAGCACATCTTCCAGCCAGCGGATGGTGTTAATGTCCAGGTTGTTGGTCGGTTCATCCAGCAACAGGATGTCAGGGTTGGCGAACAGCGCTTGTACCAGCAATACCCGCAACTTCCAGCCTGGTGCTACTGCGCTCATGAGGCCATTGTGTTGCTCAATCGGGATACCTACACCCAGCAAAAGTTCGCCTGCGCGTGCTTCCGCGGTATAACCATCATATTCTGCATACACGCCTTCCAGTTCGGCGGCGCGCATGTAGTCTTCTTCTGTGGCTTCAGGGTTCATGTAGATTTCATTTTTCTCTACATTGGCCTTCCACATTTGTTCATGGCCCATCATCACCACGTCGATGACGCGTTGATCTTCATAGGCAAACTGATCTTGGCGCAGGAAAGCCATGCGCTCATTGTTATCGAGGGAGATGTTGCCAGAGGTGGGCTCTAGTACACCTGCCAGGATTTTCATGTAAGTGGATTTGCCACAGCCGTTGGCGCCGATCAGGCCGTAACGGTTACCTTCACCAAACTTGACCGATACGTTCTCAAATAATGGCTTGGCGCCAAACTGCATAGTGATGTTGTTACTGATTAACACGGTGTTTTCCTAAAAAGCCTACAATGTTCTGCGTTTGATGGTGTTACTTGAATGTATTGCGGATGACCACTTCATCCAGTGCCAGCTGGCCTCCGCGAGGTTTTGGCGGCTGAATGCCCTTGCCGATAGCGACAAACATCGCTGGCGTATGATCGGCAGGCAGGTTGAGCAACTTGGCCACGGCATCGAAATCAAAGCCATCCATTGGGCAGGAGTCATAGCCCAGTTCCTTGGCTGCCAACATCAACGTGGTCGCTGCCATGCCGCAGGAGCGCATGCCTTCGTCGCGTTGCACCTGATCCTTGCCGCGGTAGTAATTGTCGATAGCGTTGACCAAGTAATCCTGCACTGGCTGGTCGGCATTGCGCCAATAACGGCGTGGTTCCTTTTCCCAGGCCTTGAGATCCGCCACCAAGACAACTAATAGAGAGGCATCGGTCACCTGTGCCTGATCCCAGCTGGCAGCGCGCACCTGTTTACGCAGCTCTGGGTCTTGCACCAGTACGAAGCGCCAGTTTTGGATGTTGAATGCAGTGGGCGAGAGAAGCGCCAATGACATCAGCTTTTCAATCTCCGCCTCGGACATGGTGTGGCTGGCATCATAAGCTTTGACCGAACGGCGGCTTTCAATAGCTTCAATCACATTCATGGTACATATTCCTCAATAATCAATTGCAATAATTTCCAGTTCCAGGTCACCGACTGGTCGGTGCCAGACGACGCTATCGCCGACTTTCTGACCGATCAACGCGTTTGCGAGCGGAGATACCCAGCTCACGCGGTTGCTGCTGATATCGGCCTCGTCCTCCCCCACAATCATGAAGCTGTGACTGTCGCCATGTTCATCCTCTACCTCGACATTGGCTCCAAATAGCACTGTGCCAACCGGTTGCGCTGATGGATCGACCACGATCGCGGATTCAATGCGGGTCTGCACATAGCGTAGGTCACGGTCTATCATGGCCAGTCTTTGCTGAGCTACCGGGTCTTCCTTGCGTGTGACTAGAGGTAGGCGTTCCTGTTCAAGCTCATTGGCTTGTTGCTGCAACTGTTTGAAACCATGGGGCGTGACATAATTGGGATGTGGGCTGATCGGGCGCTCTGGCAGGTCAGTGCCAGCGTGCTCCAAGTCATCCTCTTTCACAAATCCACGGCTCATGGCGCATGACCCATAAAACCTTGAATTATAACTCAAGTAACGCGTGATTCAGTGCTTGATACCAAGGAGGGGTAAAATCTTGCTTTCTGTGTGCCGGAAAGTATATAGGCGGTACCGTGCCTCGCTGAGCTAGGCATGGTACCGTGGTCGGGATTAGAAATCGATTGTAGCGGAGAGCAGCAACGTGCGGGGCAAGCCCTGAATCAACCAACTGCCATCAATGGTTGATGCCCAGTAATCGCGGCCAAAGAGATTTTCGATATTTCCGCGTAAAGTGACGGGATGTCCCCAAGATTGTGTTGTATAGCGAACACCTATATCCCACCTTGTCCATCCTGGGATACTAGCTTGGTTCTCTGCATCAATGTATTGTCGGCTAGTGGCAAGCATGCGTCCTGACAAGGTAAGGCCGGGCAGTAAGGTAGGATCCCATTCCACACTAAGGTTAGCCTGGCGGCGAGGCACACCGGGAGCATCGTGTCCGTTATTTGTACCATTTTCAGTTTTTGTCAGCATGGCATCTGTCCAGGCAGCGCCACCTAACAGCCTGACATGAGGTAAGACTTCACCGAAAATATTCAATTCCAGGCCGCGGTTGCGTTGTTCGCCATCCACTTTAAAAGTGGGGTTTCCGATGCTATTGGCTACATTGATGCCGTTGGGCTGCGTAATCTGAAAAAGGCTGGCAGTCAGTCCCAGTTTGCCTAAATCCAGTTTTACGCCTGTTTCTAGTTGTTTGCTTTTAATTGGAGGGAAAAGCTCGTTACGATTGGTAACGTTGCCAGATGCAGTCGGGCCCTGGCTCAAGCCTTCTATGTAGCTTGCATATAGCGATAGATTGTCTTGAGGCTTGAATACTACTGCTAAGCTTGGGGTGATGGCGCTTTCGTCGTAATGCTGTGTTCTCGCACTGCTGACTAGGTCATAGCCATTAGCTTTTACCTGTTGGTGACGCACACCTATGATGGTTGTGACGCGGTCATCAAGGAAAGATACCGTGTCGGATAAGGCAAAGGTGGGTAGCTCCAGGGTGTCAGTTTTCGAGACGTTGGAGGAAAATCCTTCTAATGATGGCTTGCTGACCGTGATTGGAGCATAGATATTGGTAGACCAGCTCATGAAGCCATATCCATAGCCATATTCATCGCCAAAACTATAGCCACTTTCTTGCCTTAATGTAGAAAACTGGGCATTGAGTTGGTGCTGTAACGTGCCAGTCTTCAAAGTACCTCTGATGCCCGCCTGGATGCTTTTTCGATTACTGTAACCAGGGTAGTAGTAAAGGTTGACCTGTGCATCACCAGTTGGACTTGTGACAGCAATATCAGAGGATAGCCATTGATATTTGTTCCAGTTAGCTCCTAATCCACCATAGATTGTCCAATCATTAGATACATCGTATTCTGCTTTGAGGAGCAGATACTCGCCTTTGTTTTTGGTATATTCCCAATCCTGCGAAATCTGTTTTTCTGCATTAGGTGCTTTAAGGCTCGAAATCGAGGCCAGGTAGAGTCCCCCAGCACCTGTTGGTGCATGAGTTTTTGTGTTCTGGAAACCCATATCCATAGAGGCGCGTAAGTTTTCGTCGCGAAAGTCTACGCCCAATGTTGCTACCGAAAACTCGCGGGATTGACCGCCCACTGCCGTTTCCCCATCACGATATATACCGTTAAAGCGCACTCCCCATTTTTTCATTTCGCCAAAGCGGCGCCCTATATCGACATGAGTGCCATAATGTCGATCTGATTGATACGAAAGTGTGAGCCGGTTTAATGGCGTGTCTTCCGCACGCTTGGGCACGATGTTGATCGTGCCACCTACGCCGCCTCGTTGCCCCATGCCGCTTAACATGGCAGCTGGGCCTTTAAGTATCTCCACTCGCTCCAAGGTTTCTACCGGCATGGTATTGATCATGGCGATGCCTGCAACGCCGTCGAACAACACATCCGAGCTATAACTGCGCAAACCGCGAATCATGAAGCCATCGCCTTGGCCTGCCGCGCTGGTGAGGCCGTTGGTAGTGACTCGGACCGAGGGGTCGTTTGCGACCACATCGACGAGGCTGGTGGCTTGCTGGTTGCGGATGAGATCGGAGGTATAAGCGGTGATATTGAAGGGCGTGTCGAAAATATCTTGGTTACCGAGCATGCCTAGACGTGCGCCCTTGGCCACCTGTCCGCCTGCGTAGGTTTCAGGTATAGAGCTGGCAGATTCTGCTTGGGCCGTGACTCGGACTTCGGGCAGTGTGTCCGATTGAGTGGGCATTGCCCTGCCTGATTGTACTAACGAGTATTGGTTGGGATAGTTTTTCTTGATGGCAAGTCCGCTACCGACCAGCAATACATCAAATGCCTGGTCGATGCTGTAGTGTCCCCTTAAGGCATGCGCTTGCTTACCTAAGGTTTGTTCTGGCGTGAATGTGATGGTAACACCGGCTTCGCTTGCCAGGATTTGCAATGCCGTCGCTAGCTCGCCTGCGGGAATGTCATATTGCTTAACCTTGACTTGTGAGGCCTCGGAAACATCTGCTGCTAGTGCGGGGATAGCAGTCGTGGCGCTGAATACGAGAAAAAGCGCGACGTATAGTGTGCGTTGTCGATAATGGTGGTGATTCATATGGTTCCCTGATCATGTTTTGATGGCTTACATCAGGGAGGTCACTTGAGAATGAGAATCGGGCAGTATTTTTTTGAAATGTGTGGCGAATTATCACATACAAGCTTAGCTACCTTTAAATTCCGCAATCCTTACCCAATATCGGGTGCGATAAATGATATGCACTGGGAGTGAGTTTGGCAGGGCATTGAGTGCTTGGGTGGTGTCATTCAATGTGAATACGCCCGAGATTCTCAAATCCGATATCGCTTCATCGCAATAGATGAGGCCTGGACGATAGCGTGCCAGCTCCTGTGCGAGGTCTTTTAGGCGCATGCCATTGGCAAATAGCAAGCCTCTGCGCCAAGCGTCGGTTTGGGCTGGCGCTGTAGAGGCGGGGAGTGCTTGATGAGCGGTAAAGCTCGCTTGTTGACCCGCACGGATCAACTGTTGTTCGCCTGTCTGTGAGGTAATCCGCACGTTGCCTTCTAGCACGGTGGTATGGGTTGCATCGTGTGACAGCCTGACGTTGAAGCGTGTGCCCAGAGGCTGAATGTTGCCGTGTATGGTGACCAGCTGGAAAGGCCTGGTTTCGTGTGCGGTATGCCCAGTGGTCACCAGCACTTCCCCCGTCAATAAGGTGACAATGCGGTTGTGCGCCGTAAAGTTAATGTCAATGGCACTGCGTGTATTCAGCACGATCTGGGTGCCATCGGGCAGGGAAATCTCTTTCTGCTCTCCTGTGCCGGTGCTGTAATCTGCCATGTGCAATTGCCATGGTTCTGTCCTGCTTGCCAGTATGCCGCTGCCTGTAGCAAGGCTTAACCAGCCGAGTATTTTCAGGGTGGAGCGTCGGGTTGGGGTATGTAGTGTGGAGAGGGTGTTGTAGGCTGCCCGCGCATTGATGCCGTGCAGGGAGGCGCTGATATTCTCGATATGTTGCCAAGCCTGCTCATGTTCAGGAGCAGCCTGACGCCATTGCTGCAAGCGCTCAGCATCTTGTGTGCTGAAGGTGGCATCCATGCTGAGTGTCAGCCATTCTGCCGCTGCCTTGGAAACCTCTGGTGAAAAACGCGCAGAAGGCATGTGCAATTTACAACATCGAGAAAAAGCACTGCTGGTTTGCACGAGTCAGGTATTGCTTGACCGAGCTGATGGATACGCCAAGCTCTGTAGCAATCTCTGCATAGGATAGGCCTTCCAGGTGGGCAAGCAGGAAAGCCTGCCTGGCTTTGATCGGCAGGCCATTCAAGGCATGGTCAATCTGTTGCAGTAATTCCAGTGCCTGCGCACGTTGCTCAGGAGATGGTGCCTGGGCCTCTGGCAGGGCAGCGAGAGCTTCAATATAAGCCTCTTCGATTACCTGCCGCCTGTGGTAATTGGCGACTAGCCGCCTTGCAATTGTGGCAAGGAAAGGGCGCGGCTCCAGGATGTCTTGCACATTGTTGGCATTGAGGATACTGAGGAAGGTATCTTGCGCCAAATCCGCTGCCTGCTCGTTTTGCTTCACTTTACGGCGTAGCCAGCCTAACAGCCAGCCATGATGCTCGCGATAGATATGATGAAACAACTGCTCTGGCGGCTGGGTGGCAGACATGGATAGGAGCTGGAATAAAACTGAGAATATTTCTCATTTTATTGTTTTGATGGGATTTTGTATAGATGAGGAGAATGCGAATGGGCGCTACGTGCTGTGGTGTAGCGCCCTGGCTTGATGGATGTTGAGATTAGAAATCGGCAGAAACGGAGAGCAGGACTGTGCGTGGCGCGCCAACGGTCAAGCCTTCACGTGCTGCTGATAGCCAGTAGTTCTTGTCGAACACGTTTTCTACAGTGCCCCTGATTGTGATGGGGGTTTTACCAGCAACAAATGCATAGCGTGCACCCAGATCGTAGCGGTTCCAGGTGGGAATTTTTTGCGTGTTGGCTGTATCTACGTATTGTGGGCTGGTGTGCAGCATACGTGCTGTCAGGGTTAGGCCGGGCAGGAAGACGGTATCCCATTCCCCGGCAAGGTTGAATTGCAGCTTGGGCACAGCAGGTGCGGTGTTGCCGTCATCGGTGCCATTTTCTGTTTTATTCAATTTTCCTTGCGTCCAGGCAAAGCCACCAAGTATACGTACATGATCAATTGCTTCACCTTGGGTGATGAGCTCAATTCCTCGATTGCGTTGTATACCATTCATGCCAAATCTCAAGGTAGAGGGGTTGGTAAAGCCGCTAGGGCGCTCGATCTCAAAAGCGCTGAGTGTGGTTGCAAAGCGACCGAAGTCATATTTAACGCCAGCTTCACGTTGCTTGGATGCTGCCGGGCCAAACATTTGACCAGCATTGGTCGTGCCAGGAGGCGCGACTGCTCCTTGATTCAGGGCTTCAATGTAATTGCCATAGAAAGATAGTTGATTGCTTGGCTTGATCGTGACAGCAACCGTTGGTGTCAGGTCAGATTGATCATAATGATCCAATCGAGCACCCGAAGCATCATCGAAGCTGGAAGCAATCACTTGCTGGTGGCGTACACCTAATGTGAGTTGAAGTTTGTTATCCAGCATGGAAGCCGTATCAGCCAAGGCAATGCTGCGTAGCCTGGATTCACCGCCTTTGGGAATGTTTCCGCCGAGTGCAAGAGTCGGTTCTATAGAGGTCGCAGGCGAGTAAATATTGGAAAAAATCGTACTTGATCTGACCAGTAATGAGCCAAATTCCATGGCGTAGCTACTAGCACTCAATACTGCTTCATGAGAGACATTGCCCGTGGTGAACTTGCCTTTTACACCCGCTTCAGCGGTGATGGTATGGACATATTGCTTGGTGCGTGATGGCCGTGCCCCGATATCTCCTTGCTCGTTTAACATCAGCCAGCTGGTTTGCAGGCTGCTAAAGTCATATTGCGAACCACCCAATGCGCCATAGAGCATCAAATCTGGTGTCAGATCAAACTCCATGCGCGTAGCACCTGACAACTGATTACTTTTCCAGTAGCTCCATTTTGGAAGGTAATTGCTTTTTGCATCAGGTGCAGCGCCAATCTGGACGCCGGTATCAGGGAATAGCAGGCCACTACGTGCATACGTCAAACGGTTTTGGTAATTCAGGTCAGCTTCGATGCGCAATTGCTCATTCCTGAAATCGACACCGATAGCAAAAGCATCCAGTTTTTCTTTGGAGTGATCAACAGGGGTATCGCCAGAACTGGTAATGGCATTGACGCGTAAACCCAACTGCTGCTCTGACCCAAAGCGCCGGGCTACGTCAATATGTGTAGCCAGTTGGCTGTCGTCGATAAAAGAAACCGTGAGACGATTGAGCGGGGTTTCGCCAGCACGTTTAGGCACAAGATTGATAGCGCCACCGACCGAGCCTGCAGGCGCCATGCCGTTGAGTAAAGCATTAGGGCCTCTCAGGACCTCAACCCGTTCAATACCAATCAATGAGCTGGAATCGCGTGGTGCAACGCCATAGAGGCCATTGAACATGGCATCGTAGTTAAACAATGTAAATCCGCGGATGTTGAATTCATCTCGCCCAGAGCCTCGCGAATACGTATTGCGGATGGATGGGTCATTGATCAGTACATCACCAATATTCTGTGCTTGCTGGTCTTCGATCAGCTTGGCAGTGTATTGGGTGACGCTGAACGGAGTATCCAGATTGTCCTTATTGCCCAGTAGGCCTATCTTGCCTCCTCGGGCGACTTGGCCGCCAGCATATTCAGCAGGCAAAGTGCTGCTGGATATCTCCCGGCTGGCTTTTACGTTCACAGTGGGTAAGGTCTTGCCTTGCGCTTCACCTGAGACGACAGTTGCTTTGCGTAGGACGTAGCCCCTACCTGTCTGAGGTACGGCCTCGAGGCCGCTACCACTCAGTAGCGCAGCCAGGCCAGACGAAACGGTATAGCGGCCTTTGAGACCAACTGAGCTGAGTTTTTCGAGCAGGGTTGCTTCATAGCTGAGGTTGATGTCAGCGACTCTGGCAAACTGGTTCAGTGCCGTGTCTAGGGCACCGGCAGCAATGTCGTATTCCTGAGTATTGGTATTGCTTGCTTGTGCTTCCTGGGATGTGGCAGCCCAAGTGACTCCAGGAAGGGCGGTCATGCCAATGGTGATGCCAATCATGGCGCTCTGCATGGCAAGCGCCAGTTTAGTTCTGGTCAATGTTGGCTCTGCTTTGCGGGAATGGTGTTTGTGAGTCATGGGAATCTTTCTACAAGATAGTGAGTCATGAAATGCTTCTATCTGGTAGGCCGATTGAGATTGCCAATCCCCTCAATTTCTTTGAAAAATTTTTATGGCTGGGTGGAATGAGTCTGTGCAGGCCCCACACTGACCCAGAAGCGGGTGCGGTAAGTGAGTGCGATGGGTTGGGTATGGGCAAGGAATTTTAGTGTCTGGTCTGTATCCTTGAGATGGAATAAGCCCGATACCCGTAGCTCAGCTACCTGATCATTACATTCAATATAACCATGGCGGTAGCGCGCCAATTCTGCAATCAGGTCAACCAGGCGGATATTTTTTCCTGAGATCACTCCATCTGCCCAACTACCTGCATCAAAGCCTTGCGATATGAAAGGTTCTGCCACATGTTCGCGTAACCATTGGCTTTCTCCTGCTTGCACGATATGGGAACTGCCAACAGTGGGATAGAGTGCGACAGCATGCTCTTGCACCGTTACGAGGGCAGCATCGTTGGTGAGCCGCACGATAAAACGAGTGCCTAGGGCTTCAAGCTTGCCAAAAGGTGTATACACCAGGAATGGGCGTTTATTGGGATAGCTGGCATCTTGGCCCGTGGTCACCATGATTTCACCACGTAGCAGGCTGATGACGCGTTTCTGGCCTGTCATATCAATACGCACTGCAGTGTCTGTGTTGAGCATCAAGGCGGTACCATCTGCGAGTTGCAGTGATTGTTGTTCACCTACACGGGTGCTCGCATCTGCTACTAGCCGCTGCCAAGGGCTATAGCTACGAACACCCCAACCGCTGCCCATGATGAAACCGGCAAGAGACAGCAGTTGTAATGTTTTCCTGCGTTTCAGCAAGTGTTGCTGGCGTGTGTGATCTGCTTGTTCCAGCGTGGATAGTGCAAGGCTGGAGGGGAGGTTGGTTTGAGCGAAAGGCTGGCCAAGGCTATTGATGCGCTCCCAAGCACTGGCATGTATGGGATTGGCTTGTAGCCATGTCTTGAACTGCAAATGGGTTTGCTGGCTAGCGTTGTTATAGTTGAGCTTGATAGACCAGATAATGGCGGCATCAATCACGGCATCAGGGAGGGGAGTCGCCATGTCTGAGTGAGGATCGTGCTTTGCCATGTGCTTCAAACCTTGGAGTTCTTATGATTCAAAGCGCACGGCATAGCAATGGCGTAAGGCTTTGGCAATGTAGCGCTCCACGGTAGCAAGGGAAACTCCTAGCTGTTGGGCGATTTGCGGGCAGGTGAGTCCATCCAGTTGCGCCATGAGAAAGGCCGTGCGTATGGCTGGTTTCAAGCTATCCAGCATGCGATCAATCTCAATCAGGGTTTCAAGGAATATCAGGCGATGCTCAAGGGCGGGTGTTTCTGCCTCAGGTAATGTAGCGAGTGTTTCAAGCCACGCCTGCTCCAATTCTCGCCTGCGCCAGTGCTCAACTACTAGGCCATGTGCAATGGTGGAGAGAAAGGCACGCGGTTGATGGGCTTGAATGGGCTGTTTGCGCAATAGCAAGCGCATGAAGACATCTTGTGCAATATCTGTGGCATCTAATGTGCTGCCCAGCTTGCGCCTGATCCAGCCTTGTAACCAATGATGGTGATCCACATACAGGCTGTGCACTTCTTGATGCAGGGTAGGGTTTGCGTCTGGCACGAGAGAATCCTGCGTGGCCTTGATTATAAATGATAATGGTTATTATATTTCTTCCATTTGGTGGTGCGCAATAGATTGAGAAGACGTGAAACAAATTCCTGACACGATAGCGTCGTTACACTTCTCGCCAATCTGCCGTTGTGGCAATGATGTCGTCAACGCAGCGCATCAGGGCATCGACGACATCTGGGTCGAAATGCTTGCTGTTTTGTGACTGGATAAAAGTGATCGCCTCTTCTATTGGCCAGGCTTTCTTGTAAGGGCGGCTATTGGTGAGGGCGTCAAATACGTCGGCAATTGCCACGATGCGGCCTTCGATGGGAATGTCATTGCCTTTGAGTCCATGTGGGTAGCCACTGCCATCCCATTTCTCATGATGGGTGAGGGCCAGTGAGCGCGCCAGCTCTAGCAAGGGGGAGTTTGACTCACCGAGAATGGCGGCACCGATTTCCGGGTGCTGTCGCATGATGCGTAGCTCTTCCTCGTCCAGCTTTCCAGGCTTGAGCAGGATATTGTCCGGGATGCCTATTTTGCCAATATCGTGCATGGGGGCTGCTTGACGTAAATCTTCAGCATAGGCTTCAGTGAATCCCATGCTGAGAGCAATAATTTTGCAGCTATGGCTCATGCGCATGACATGCAAGCCGGTTTCGTTGTCCTTGTATTCGGCGGCACGCCCGAGGCGGTCTATCAACTGTGCATAGGTGTGCTTGAGTTCTTCTGCCTGCACCAACGAAAGGTGGGTTTTGATTCTTGCTCGCGTAATGCTGGCCGAGACTGGTTTGGTCAGGTAATCCACAGCACCGGTTTCAAAGCCTTTGGCCTCATCCAGATCATCGTGAAGTGCCGTGACGTAGATCACCGGAATCCTGCGGGTGGTTGGGTCGCTTTTCAATGCTGTGCACACTTCAAACCCTGTCATGTCAGGCATCATGATGTCGAGCAGTATCATGTTAGGCACTTCACGCTTGGCAAGTGTCAACGCATCCTTGCCATTTTTGGCAAAGCTCAATCGATAATCGTTTTGCAGAATCTGGCGCAGGATTTTCAGATTCGTGGTTTCGTCATCCACAACCAGAATACGTGGTGCAAGGTGAGTCGCGTGTGTCATCAAGATTCCTCTACAGCCAATGCCTGTTGCAATGTGCTAATCAATACTTGTGCCTGTTCGAATTCAAACTCGTTGAATGCCTGGGCAATCTTTCTGATCTCACTGACATAATCTGCCGGTGCCTGGCTTAATAGCTTTTCAAGTAGCTGGTCATTCAGTTCTGCTTGTGAGGCTTGTGTTTGCAGTGTTGCTAAACGTGCCTTTAGTTCAGCCAAGGTACATTCAGGCGCTATCGACGGTGTATGTTTACCCAACGATGAAGCCGTGAGCATGCTCAATTGCGCGCGGAAAGCGGCGTGTGCTTGCTCCAAGCCGATAAGCTTTTGTGTCAAGGTGCTGTGGTCTTTGATCAGGGAAAGTGATTCTATCTGTCCATACAATTTATATAGCGTGTCCAGCGCAAGGTTGCCACTGACGCCTTTGCCCGCGTGGGCAAAACTACGGATACCGGCATAATCTTTTAGCGCTAGCAGCTCCTTAAAATGTGACCCATGCGAGAGGGTTTCAGTGCTGAAGCGTTGTAATTCATGCAGGTAGACATCTCGATCTCCCCAGAGCGCGATGCCTTTATCCATGCGAATACTTGATGTGTCATCTTGCCGCGGAGGTTCATGTTGGATGGCGTTGGCGGTTGGTATGTCCAATGCCAGTACCCGGATGATTTCTGTGGTCAATGCGGCCATGTTGATGGGTTTGCTGGCAAACCCATCCATGCCGGCCTGCTTGGCTGCAATACGGTCCTCTGTCAGCACACTGGCCGTCAACGCGATAATCGGGGTATGGGCCTGCTTGCGTTGGGCTTCAATCAAGCGAATGTTGGAGGAAGCAATCAATCCATCCATGCCTGGCATTTGTACATCCATCAGTATCAGGTCGAATTGTTCTTTTTGAAAAAGTAGGACAGCTTCGGCACCATCTCGGGCTATGCTGATCGTGTGTCCCCCTTTGCTGAGTAACACGGTGAGCAATTCTATGTTTTGCTGGATATCATCTGCCACCAGGATATGCAAGGGGGGTAGCTGATGCTGTATCGCCTCTAAGGTAGGCGCTGGGTCTTGCACGCTGGCAAGTGGCAATATAACGGTGAAGCAGCTGCCTTTGCCAAGGGTACTTGTTGCTGTAAGGCTGCCCCCCATCAGTTCTATCAGTTGTTTGCTAATGGTGCTGCCCAGCCCAGTGCCGCCAAAGCGGCGGCTCATCGAGGCATCTGCTTGTGTGAATGGTTCGAAGATGCTTTCCAGTCGATCAGCGGCAATGCCAATCCCGGTGTCTTCAACATCAAACTGCAATGTTTGGTCATCAAGTTGCTGTATCTTCAGCATCACATGGCCTTGCTCAGTAAACTTGATGCCGTTACCCAGTAAGTTCATCAGCACCTGGCGAATGCGATCCGGGGCACCATGGAAGCTGCCTTGCACCTCGGGGGCAATATCAAGCTTCAACTCTATGCCTTTACGTCGCGCTTGTATCCACAGCGTCGAGATGACGTTGTCGACGAGCTCTGTGAGGCCAAAGTCCAGCATTTCCAATTCCAGTTTGCCTTTTTCCAGCTTGGCGCTATCTAGAATGTCATTGAGCAAGTGCAGCAAGGATTTTGCAGACATACTGATGGTGTTCAAGTAATGTCGTTGATCTTCTGGCATAGGGGAATCAAGCAGGACATCACTGAAACCGATGATCGCGTTCATCGGCGTGCGGATTTCATGGCTCATGTTCGCCATGAACGAGGATTTGACGCTGGAGGCTTGCTCAGCACGCTCTTTGGCCTCTTTGAGGTCATTTTCCATGCTGATGCGCTCGCTGATATCGATCATGGACATGATAATTTTGCTTACCTGGCCATCGACATCAAATACTGGGCTGTAATACGCATTGATCCAGATATGGCGACCATCCTTGGCTAATCTCAGATATTCGCCCTGTACATATTCTCCAGCACGCAATGCGCGCCATTTGTCTTGATAGGCCTGGCTGGATTGGCTTTCAGCGGTGCAAAAAATCGTATGATGCTTGCCAACGATCTCATGCAATTGATAGCCGGTGACGTGCAGGAAGTTGGCATTGGCATGGATGATGTGGCCATCAATGGTGAATTCGGCCATGCTGGTAGCATAGTTCATGGCCTTGACCACGCTCTCGAACTCGGCATTGCGTAGCTTGCTTTCCGTCGTATCGATAATGACGCCGTCCAGCCACACGAGGTTGCCTGTTTCATCACGTATGCCACTTCCTGTTTCTGCAACCCAATGTTCATGACCATGCTTGTCATAAATCCGGTATTCAATCGAGTAGTGGTTTTCACTGAGTAGTGCTTGCGAAATTTCATTCTGAATACGTATGGCATCATCAGGATGTGTGATATCAGCAAAAAATATCGTGCCATTCAAGAACTCATTGGCTGACCATCCTGTGATGTTTCTCACTGCATCGTTAATCAACAACATGGTCCATTTGGCATCAAATTTGCAGCGGAAAGTGATGCCTGGCATGTTAGACATGAGTGAGTTGATTTGGTCATGCTGTTCTTTGATCTTGGCTTCAATACGCTTCTGTGCCGTGATATCACTGATGAAAGTGACAAACATCATTTGACCGGCGATCATTGCCTTGTTCATCGAGATGGTGGCAGGAAATATTTCCCCGTTTCTGCGCAGCCCCTGGACTTCTTGATTGCTGCCCAAGATCGTACTCTTACCGGTAGCAAGGTATCTGGATAATAATCCATCATAGATCGCGTGATAGTGGTCTGGCATGAGTAGAGTCGCTTTCTTGCCCAATACGTCTACCATGCTCCAGCCAAATAATTTTTCTGCTGCAAGGTTGAATGAGTGGATGTTGCCCTGTGCATCGACGGTGATGATGCCATCTACGGCGCTGTCCAGAATAGTAGTCAAGCGGGTTTCGCTTGCCGTCAGGCTTTCTAGCAGTTGGCGATAGCGAAACAGCAAGTTGGAAACAATGGCCAAGATACCGATCAGGATAGTGACTATCGCAATGCTGAGCCCGAGGGCGTCGGTTTTGTTCTGTGACGGATCAAAGGATAGGTCCGCCTCACCGAGGTATACTGCAGCCGCCATGCCTGTATAGTGCATGGCGGCAATAGCGCATCCCATCAGGATGCCGCCTAACAGTAGCGAAGATAGCGGATGAATCTTGTTACGCTTGAGATAGAACACCACCCATAAAGCAACCGTAGCCAGTGAAATGGCCACAAGTAATGAAATCAGAAAGCCTGCTAGATTGAAGCGTAGTAAGGGTGTCATATTCATTGCCAGCATGCCGCTGTAATGCATCATGCCAATGCCTGTGCCCACGACGATGCCTCCTGTGATCAAGCGTAGGAGGCTGACGTGATCCCTTGTTAGCAAGGATAGGGCATACCACGAGGCAAAGATGCCTGGCAGTATCGATAGTATCGTGAGGCCTGGAGAGTAGCGAATCTGGAAACACAGCTGGTATGCCATCATGCCGATAAAATGCATGGACCATATCCCTGCACCGAGAGCGACAGCGCCCGCCAATACAATGAGTTTCTTGCCTAGTGTGGAAGATTGCGCCAGCGACATACGGGAGAGCTGCAGGGCAATAATAGACGAGGTAATAGCGACCAGGATGGATAAGGCGACCATCCATAGGTCATAAAATCCTGCGATAAATGGAAGTGCTGTGTTGGCTTGGTAAAAGAACTGATCGAAAACATTCATGTCAGTTCTGCTAACGGTATTTGATTGTAAAACTTGATGTAATGCCGAGTAATTTATTCCAAACGAACATAAAAAACGCCCGGTTTTGCCGGGCGTTTTCGTTTATAAGAGAGTAACTCTGTTTTGACGTTAAAAGTAATTCAACCCCAAGGCAGCCTTGACCTCATCCATGGTGTTGGCTGCGACTTCACGCGCTTGTTCGGTTCCTTCGCGCAGTAATTGAAGGATGTAGCCTTTGTCTTCGGCGAGTTCGGCACGACGCGTACGGATAGGCTCCAGCATTTCCTGCAATACCGCTTCCAGGCGTTTTTTCACAATGCTGTCGGCGAGGCCGCCGCGCATGTAATGGGCTTTGAGTTCAGCCACTGCAGCCTTGTCGGTATCGAAGGCATCGAGGTAGGTGAAAGCGATGTTACCTTCTACATGGCCTGGGTCTTCAATCTTCAAGTGCAGTGGGTCTGTGTAGACTTTTTTCACTGCCTTGCTGATTTCATCAGCCGTGGCGCCGAGATTAATCACATTGCCAAGCGATTTGCTCATTTTTGCTTTGCCATCAATGCCGGGCAGGCGGCCGATTTCCGGCACCAGGGCCTTGGTTTCCACCAGGATTTCTGCCTTGGTGCTGGGGTTCTTATACTGGCGGTTGAAGCGGCGCACGATCTCGTTGGTCTGCTCGATCATCGGGATCTGGTCTTCGCCCACTGGCACCAAGGTTGCCTTGAAAGCAGTGATGTCGGCAGCCTGGCTCACGGGGTAAGTCAGGAAGCCAGCAGGAATGTCGCGCTCGAAATCGCGCAGGCGGATTTCTTCCTTGACCGTCGGGTTGCGCTCAAGGCGTGCAACAGTCACCAGGTTGAGGTAATAGAACGCCAACTCGGTCAGCTCGGGCACTTGCGACTGGATGAAAATCGTCGAGAGCTTGGGATCAATGCCGACAGCGAGATAATCCAATGCCACCTCAATGACGTTGCGGTGCACCTTATCAATGTCGTCCATATTATCGGTGAGGGCCTGCGCATCAGCCAGCATGACATATTGCTTATATTCATGCTGGTAATGCACGCGATTACGCAGGCTGCCAACGAAGTGGCCTAAATGCAGCGGGCCGGTAGGGCGATCGCCGGTGAGGATAATGGATTTTGTGCTCATCGTGTTGTTCTCGGTTTTCTGAAGCCAGGCAAGCAGGTCAGGCGGGTTATTCCCACTCAATGGTGGCTGGTGGCTTGCCAGAGATGTCGTATACCACGCGGTTGATACCACGTACTTCATTGATAATTCGATTGGATACCTTGCCCAGCAGGTCGTAAGGTAGTTCAGCCCAGTGTGCAGTCATGAAATCAGTGGTGACAACAGCACGCAGCGCGACTACATAATCATAAGTGCGGCCATCGCCCATCACGCCTACAGACTTGACTGGCAGGAACACGGCGAAAGCTTGTGAAGTCTTGTCATACCAGGATTTGCCATCGGCATCCTGGGTGTTGCGCAGCTCTTCGATAAAGATATGGTCAGCACGACGCAGCAGATCAGCGTATTCGCGCTTTACCTCACCCAGAATACGTACCCCAAGGCCAGGGCCAGGGAAGGGGTGACGGTAGACCATCTCGTGTGGCAGGCCAAGCGCTACACCCAGTTCGCGCACTTCGTCCTTGAATAGTTCGCGCAATGGCTCAAGCAATTGCAGCTTCAAGGTATCAGGCAGGCCACCTACGTTGTGGTGGCTCTTGATGGTGTGGGCTTTCTTGGTCTTGGCACCGGCGGATTCAATTACATCCGGATATATGGTGCCTTGGGCTAGCCACTTGGCTTGTGCTAGTTTTGCCGATTCTTGCTGGAATACTTCCACAAATTCACGACCAATAATTTTGCGCTTGGCCTCCGGGTCGCTGACGCCAGCCAGGTCGCCGAGGAATTTTGCGCTGGCATCGACGTGGATTACCTTGACGCCAAGATTCTTGGCAAAGGTTTCCATCACTTGCTCGGCTTCGTTGAGACGCAATAGGCCGTTATCAACGAATACACAGGTTAACTGGTCGCCAATCGCACGGTGGATCAGGGCTGCCGCTACTGAGGAATCAACACCGCCGGAAAGCCCGAGGATGACTTCGTCACTGCCTACTTCATCACGAATGCGTTGTACGGCGGTTGCCACGTAATCTGGCATATTCCAGCTTTGGTCGCAGCCGCAGATGCCATGTACGAATTGGTTAAGCAGGGCTTTGCCTTGCTTGGTGTGCGTCACTTCGGGGTGAAACTGCACCGCATAGAAGCGGCGGCTTTCATCCGCCATGCCTGCAATCGGGGTGGAGCTGTTGCTGGCAATAATCTTGAAGCCTTCCGGCAAGGCTGTGACCTTGTCGCCATGGCTCATCCAGACATCCAGCAGGCCGTGGCCTTCTGCATTGCTTTTGTCCTGAATATCCTTGAGCAAGGCAGAGTGGCCCTGGGCGCGGATTTCGGCATAGCCAAACTCACGCTTGGCAGCATTTTCCACTGAACCACCAAGTTGGGCTGCCATGGTCTGCATGCCATAGCAAATGCCTAATACGGGCACGCCCAGCTCAAACACGCTTTGTGGTGCACGCGGCGTTTCATCCTCGTAAACCGAGTTGGGGCCGCCGGAAAGAATAACGCCAGCTGGATTGAATTCACGGATGAAATCATCGCTGACATCCCATGAGTGCAGCTCACAGTAGACATTGGCCTCGCGGATGCGGCGGGCAATCAGTTGGGTATATTGGGAGCCAAAATCAAGAATCAGAATTTTTTGTTGCATGGAAGCTCAAGCGCGGGAATAAGGTTGAAAGAAAACGGCCAAGTAGCATCTGCTCACTTGGCATCAGTCGGAAAGGTAATACTCTACCGTGGATACTACACGGACTTTCTTGATGTGCTGGGTGCCAGCATCGCGATTTTCAATGCTGAACGTGCCCTGGTTGGCACGCTTGATCTTGCCCAGTGTACTGTCGGAGTCCTTGGCGAACTTGTTGGCTGATTCACGCGCACTCTTGGTGGCTTCTTCAATCATGGCAGGCTTGATGTCGTTCAGCTTGCTGTAAATGAATTGCGTGTTGTAGCTATCGCCTGCAATCGGGATGCCTTGTTGCCCCAGTTCGGAAACCTTGATCATGGTATCTCGCACCTTGTCGACTTGGCTGGAGTACACCGTAATGGTGGAGCTGGCAGTGTAGCGGTACTTGGAATTGGCACCGGCATCGCCGTATTCGCGTGCCTGCTTGTCTACAACAGAAGGTGCAGAAATGCTCGCTTCGTCAGCATTGAAGCCGTTGCTTTTCAGGAATGCGAGCACACTGGCGTTCTTGTTCTGGATGTTCTGGTACAAGGCACTGAGGTCATTATCTGCAACGCTGAAGGTAATTGGCCAGATCGCAATATCAGCCTTCACCTCGCGTTCAGAAAGCCCCTTGACCTCCACAGTGCGTTCAAGTTGCTTGATTTGCAGTGCGCTGTGGGAAAGCTGGTAGCCGAGACCACACAGCCCCGCGAACAGCAAGACACCAAGAATGGTATAAGCGGGGATAGATGTGGTCTTTTCGGTTGCCATGGCTTTCTCAGTACTTAGTCGACGCGATAGTTCGGCGCTTCTTTGGTGATTTGTACATCATGCACATGGGATTCACGCATCCCGGCGGCGGTGATTTGTACAAATTCCGCTTTGTTGCGCATTTCCTCAATAGTGCTGCAGCCGACATAGCCCATGGAGGCGCGCAGGCCACCCATCAATTGATGGATCACGGCCAGTACGCTGCCCTTGTATGGCACACGGCCTTCGATACCTTCAGGCACCAGTTTGTCGGCATTGCCGTTGTTGTCCTGGAAGTAACGGTCGCTGGAGCCTTTTTCCATGGCGCCGATAGAGCCCATACCGCGGTAGGACTTGTAGGAGCGGCCCTGGAATAGCTCAATCTCGCCAGGTGCTTCTTCAGTACCGGCAAACATGCCACCCAGCATGACAGAATATGCACCTGCTGCAATCGCCTTGGAGATGTCGCCAGAGAAGCGGATGCCGCCATCGGCAATGAATGGCACACCAGTACCACGCAAGGCTTCTTCAACATTGCTGACCGCCGTGATTTGTGGCACGCCAACACCGGCTACGATGCGGGTAGTACAGATGGAGCCAGGACCAATACCTACCTTGACGCCGTCGGCACCAGCATCAACCAATGCCTTGGCCGCGCTGGCAGTGGCGATATTGCCGCCAATGACTTGAACTTGCGGGAAGTTCTTCTTGACCCAGTTGACGCGATCAAGCACGCCTTGGGAATGACCATGGGCGGTATCAACCACGATCACGTCTACACCGGCTTCTGCCAATGCAGCCACGCGCTCTTCCGTGCCTTCACCTACGCCAACAGCAGCACCAACGCGTAGGCGACCTTGTTCATCCTTGCAGGCATTAGGGTGGTCGCTGGATTTCTGAATATCCTTGACAGTAATCAGGCCCTTGAGCTCAAAAGCATCGTTGATGACCAATACACGTTCCAGGCGATGCTTATGCAGCAGTGCAGTGGCTTCTTCCAGGCTTGCACCTTCACGCACCGTCACCAGACGTTCGCGCGGTGTCATGATGTTAGAGATGGCTTGGTCAAGATTGGTCTCAAAGCGCAGGTCACGGTTAGTGACGATACCTACGACATTTTTGCCATCCACGACCGGTAAACCGGAAATCTTGTGGCGACGAGTCAATGCCAAGACGTCACGCACAGTGAGGTGTGGCTGGATAGTCACCGGGTCATTAACAACACCAGACTCGAAACGCTTCACGCGGGAAACGTGCGCAGCCTGGTCGGCAATAGTCATGTTCTTGTGAACAATCCCCATGCCGCCTTCCTGAGCCAAGGCAATGGCCAGCGGAGCTTCCGTCACGGTATCCATGGCGGCAGAGATCAAGGGGATATTGAGGGTGATCGAACGGGTAAGTTTGGTAGCGAGGCTTACTTCGCGGGGCAGCACGTTGGAGTGTGCGGGAACCAGTAAAACATCGTCAAAAGTAAGCGCTTGTTGCAACAGACGCATAGAATATCTTTCCGGCAAAAGGCAATTATACCGGGTAGTGTGGCAACGGTAAATCTCCCTGACATTTTGCCGATAATGGAGTGGGTGTCGTCGTTTTTATTGACGGCGCTGATGAAGCTGCTTAGTGTGTGTGGCGGGATTGTTATGGTTCGGGGGAGGCATGAATAAAACGCGATGGCTGGCATGTGGCATGTTGCTTATATTGCCGTGGGTGGCTGATGCCCAGGTATATAAGTGGAAAGACAATAAGGGCGTGACCCTCTATGCGGATTCTCCACCACCGGGCAATATCCCTTATGAGGTGGTTGATAATGTACGTTCTGCGCCTAAAACCACCTCAGCGCCCGCTGCTGGCGCTGACTCGCAGGCGATGCGTAACGCAGCTGCATTGCGTCGCCAAATTGATGCTGAGCAGGAGCGGCGCAACGACGACAAGAAAAAATCTGAAGAAGATGCCAGGCGTATTAACTGCCAGAATGCCAAGGCCAACTACCAGAACTTCAAGATAGGCGGACGCATTTACAAAATGAACGCTCAAGGTGAGCGGGAGTATCTTGGCGATGAGGATATACAGCAAGGCCTGGAAGATGCGACCAAGGAAGTGAAGCAGTATTGTACTGGTGAGGATAATTGATAGTTTTATAAGCTCGCTACATTACGCACTAACGCGTTCTTATTGAAACTGGCGGGGCTTTGCGCTGTATTTTCCTGGCGGTGGCACTTTGCTTCGCGCGGTTGCGTCTTGCCAATTTTGGGTCGGCTTGTAAGGGGCGATAAATTTCAAGCCTGTCGCCCGGCTGCAACACGGTATCTGCTGTCACAGGCTCACTAAATATCCCCAGTTTGCTCGCTTGAATATCCAATTCGGGAAAATGCTCGCTGATCCCCGATTGCAGCGCGGCCTCAAGTGCAGTGGTGCCAGGCTCTACCTCAATAAGTAATATCAGTTGTTTTTCCGGCAAGGCATAAGCCACTTCAATCGAAAACTTGGTATTCATGGAGATAGGGGCTTAAGGTCAGCTTGCTGCACAAAGGCTTCGACAAACGTATTAGCAATGTGGCTAAACACAGGCGCAATCAATCGATCCAATAGGGTGCTGGAGAATTCATAGTGCAATGTGAACTCTACCTTGCAGGCATCCTCCGCTAGCGGGGTAAAGCGCCAGAAGCCTTCAAGGTGCCTGAAAGGCCCGCTTTTTAGCTGAATCTTCATGTCGGTCGGGAATGTCTTGAGGTTTTCTGTGGTGAAATTCTGCTTGATGCCGTGGTAGTCAATATGCAATGTAGCTTCAGTCACCACGTCATCCTGGCGGTGCAGATCCACGCCGCCGCACCAAGGTA
Organism: Methylobacillus methanolivorans; assembly: GCF_044751345.1. Taxonomy (GTDB): domain Bacteria; phylum Pseudomonadota; class Gammaproteobacteria; order Burkholderiales; family Methylophilaceae; genus Methylobacillus; species Methylobacillus methanolivorans. The sequence continues at coordinate 358,042 of NZ_JBIWXY010000001.1, forward strand.
GAAAGCTTGGATAGGCCTTTACATTGTCTACCAAGTGAAACATGCGCTCCGCCGAGTGTCCCACCAAGACTGTTTTTTCAACCTGTGCCATTCGTGTTGCGATCTAGAGTAAAATGCCAATTTTAAGTCATATTTTCCCGATACTAGCAAAATATGCCGCGAATTGACTTTATGTCGTATCGCTAGCAAGCACGCGCCGCGGAACCTTGACCTCATCATTTAAGTCATCAATACCATGAGCATTGCCCAGAACAAAAAAGCCTTTCACGATTATTTCATCGAAGAAAAATACGAAGCCGGGATTGTGCTGGAAGGCTGGGAAGTAAAGGCGATCCGTGAAAATCGCATCCAGCTAAAAGAGGCCTACGTCATTATTCAGCGCGGCGAAATTTACCTGATTGGCTGCCATGTGACCCCGCTGGGCTCAGCTTCTACCCATGTGCGTCCTGATGCCATCCGCACACGCAAGTTGCTGTTGCATTCCGAACAGATCGCCAAATTGATCGGCAAGGTCGAGCGTGCAGGCTATACCCTGGTGCCGCTGGATATGCATTACACGCGTGGCCGAATCAAGGTACAGATTGGTCTTGCCAAGGGTAAGAAACAATACGACAAGCGTCATACCGAGAAAGAAAAAGACTGGAAGCGTGAGCAGGGCTCCTTGATGAAGAAATACGTCAAGACCCAAGTCGGCTCCTGATCGCTCAGTTTCTCAGAATTATCCGACAATCATTCTGGATAAGCGCTGACTGGCTGCCAGCTGGTTCCCTGATAAGGTGTTGCTGACACATTACTCAGGGGTAAGCACATGAATATCTTCGAAGCCTTGCGACAAAGCCATGATCGCCAACGCGAGCTGCTGGAGCAATTGGTTGCCACTAGCGGTGATACCCCTGAGCGCAAAGCGTTATTCCAGGAAATACAAGTTGAGTTGGCTGCGCATGAGAGGGCAGAGGAGCGGCATTTCTATCGTCCCATTATGCTGGATGATAATGGAGTCGAGCCCTCACGCCATGGGATTGCTGAGCATCATGAAATTGACGAAATTCTAGAATTGCTGCAAGAGACAGAGTTTTCTTCTCCAGCATGGCTGGTACATGCCAAGGCATTACAGCACAAGGTGTTACATCATTTAGAAGAGGAAGAGCGCAAGTTTTTCCAGATGGCAGGCAAGATACTCAGTCAGCAGGAAAAGCAGCAGCTCTCAACCAAATACCTGCACGATTATCAGGATGCACTGACGCAGTAAAGCTTGTCATGGCCGTGAGCGACGATATTGCCACGGCGGTGTCGGCTTGGCATCCTGCCATAATCCCAGCTTGTCACGCTGGGCCTGGTATTCTGCCTGGGCATAGCGTGAGCGATCTTCTGGCTCCTGCTCGCGCTCAAAATATTTATAGTGCCAAGCCATGCCTTTCTGGATTTGCTGTAAGTTGATATCCACTCCGTTATAAACCACCTTGCCGATGATGCGACCATAATCATCCCGCTTGTTCCATTCCACCGTGACGTACTTGCCATTGATGGCGCGATTAAGCGCTACTCTTGATTGTTTGCCATAAGCCTGTGTTTTTTCAGGAGCATCTATGCCAAGTAACCTGATCCTGTGCTGGCTCTTGTTGGCTATGATGGTCACAGTGTCGCCATCTGCAATATGAATGACTTTGCCAGTCAGGGTTTCAGCTCTGATGTCGAAACTGAACAGTACAATCGACAATGTCATCAACAAAGTGCTGAATAAGCCGGGCTTGGGGTAGTGTAGGTAACGTGAGGTGGCACAGTTCATGGCTGGATTATTACGTGCAAGGAAGGAAGATGTCCAGAAAGCCCTGAATGATGAACGATGCTGCCTAACTTGATTTATCGGCAATAGTGAGTGAATGCCGGAGGAGAGCAATATTTATTGAGGTTTGCTGGAGCTACACCAGTCACTGATCGCTGAAGTACCAGTGACTGTAACTGTTGGAAGCTGATTACAGTGTCAATATCCACTCAACGATGGTTTTAATGTCTTCATCCTTGACATGGGAGTTTGGTGGCATTGGCATATCGCCCCATGTACCACTGCCGCCTGCTTTAACCTTGGCTACAAGTTTGGCTTCTGCGCCTTTGTCATTTTTGTATTTGGCCGCGACATCCTTATAAGAGGGCCCCAGCACTTTCTTATCAATGTTATGGCAAGCAAAACAGCCACTCTTTTTTGCCAGCGTCTGAGCTGCATTTGCTTCAGCCGCATGGGCGGCGGTGGAAAGCATGGTATGCGCCAAGATGCCGGCCAATATAAATTTCTTCATCATTACCTTTCTCCAAATATTTTTATTCAAAACCTTCATGCACTACCTAGCGTGAAAAACCATTTGCTAGGCAGCGTCAAATAATAGAGGCAAGAGCTGGGTTGATGAATGTGGCAAATTGTCACAGCGCTTAGCAGGTATGTAGTTTGCAGCATATATAGCTAATCAACTCTTCAGAATCGTCTGACAGGTAAACCAGACATTCCCTGATTCATGGTATGGACTGATGAGTCGTATGGTGTATTCATCATGATGATAGGGGAAGGTCATGTTCAAATTCAGCCTTACGGAAATTGCCATTTTGTTCGTTGCTATGTTGTGGCTTTCTTACAATTTTCTGGCGTTGTAGGCGGGTATGTTGGCTTTTGTTAGCCTAGATTGAGTTTATTTCACTACATGCAGCCCTGATCATGAGGCAATCCACAATATGACGACTGTATTAGCCTTAAAAGAAGGCAAACCCTATCCACGCGGCGCGTATTTTGATGGGAAGGGGGTGAATTTTGCCCTGTTTTCAGATCATGCTACTAACGTCACGCTCTGCTTGTTTGATCAACACGGTGACGCAGAAACCGAGCGAATTACCCTCAAAGAATGCACCAATGGAGTCTGGCATGGGTATGTAGAAGGGTTGCAGCCAGGGCAAGTCTATGGCTATCGGGTAGATGGCATCTGGGCGCCAGCGGATGGCCTGCGTTTCAATCATAATAAACTCCTGCTGGATCCATACGCCCGAAAACTGAGCGGCCAGTTGCAATGGAATGACGCTCTATATGGATACACGATCAGCGACGATCCCGATGCGGACTTGCATATGGATGAGCGCGATAGTGCCAGGTTCATGCCCAAAGCAGTCGTGGTTAATCCAGACATCTTGGTCAAATCTGCCAAACCGGATATTCGTTGGCCTAAAACCATCATTTATGAAGCCCATGTACGTGGCCTGACGATGCAACACCCCTTGATTCCCGACGATATTCGCGGGACATTTGCGGCGCTTAGCGATTCCGCCATGATTAGCCATTTGCAACGTATTGGCATTACCGCGATTGAGCTTATGCCTGTGCATGCTTTCGTTCATGATCGTCATTTGCAAGAGCGGCAATTATCGAATTATTGGGGATACAACACCTTGGCGTATTTTGCGCCAGAGCCTGCATACTTGAGTTCCGGCGCACTTGAGGAAATTGCCAAAACGGTTGATACCCTGCATGAAGCTGGCATAGAGGTGATTCTTGACGTCGTTTATAACCATACCTGCGAAGGTAATCATCTAGGGCCTACACTCTGCTGGAAAGGCATAGACAATCTCAGCTACTACCGCGAGCTTCCGGGAAATCCGCGCTACTACGACAATCTGACAGGGTGCGGTAATGCCCTGAATACCTCGCATCCCAAGGTCATGCAGATGATCATGGATAGTTTGAGGCTATGGGCCTCGGTATACGGTATTGATGGCTTCCGCTTCGACTTGGCGCTGACTTTGGGGCGGAATGAAAACGGCTTTAACCGTGATCACGCCTTGTTTCATGCGATGTTGCAAGATCCTGTACTCACGCGTTGCAAGTTGATTGCCGAGCCTTGGGATGTTGGGCCGGGTGGTTTCCAGTTGGGCTCATTTCCCCCTGGCTTTTCAGAATGGAATGGTGATTACCGCGATGTCACACGCGAGTTCTGGACAGGCCAGGAGGGCATGCTGTCAAGCTTCGCCAGCCGCTTCGCAGCCTCCAGCGATCTGTTCAATGAGCAACATCGTCGGCCATGGTCCAGTGTCAACTTCATCACGGCACATGATGGGTTCACATTGCATGATCTGGTTTCCTACAATGACAAGCACAATGAAGCCAACGGTGAAGATAACCAGGATGGCGCAAATGACAACCATAGCTGGAATGGCGGTGAAGAAGGGGAAACCGACCAGCAAGAAATACTGGAGTTAAGAGCCCGGCAAAAACGAAACTTCCTTGCTACCTTGTTTATGTCGCAAGGTATCCCGATGCTTCTTGCGGGGGATGAGCTCAATAATAGCCAGCAGGGCAACAATAATACTTACTGCCAAGATAATGAGCTGGGTTGGATCAATTGGCATCAAGCAGATGATGGCTTGATTGATTTTGTCGGCGAACTTGCACAATTGCGTAAGCACCATAGTGCCATTTCGCGTGCAGAATTCGTCACGGGCAAGTTGAATGAGCAAGGCAACTCAGATATTGCTTGGTTCAATGTCAACGGCGAGTCCATGAGTAATGAACAATGGAACGACCCACAGAACAAGGCAATGACGGTAAAGTTTGTACCACCAGATAAAACTGGCTGCGCTATTCTCGTCATACTCAATGCTTCCCATGTAACAGTACCTGCGCGTTTGCCATATTGCGATACCTATGATTGGGCCTTGATGCTGGATACCACACTGAACCCGATCCCGAATCAAGAGGCAGATGAGTTAATCTTGGAGCCGCGATCCGTCTACATTTATGAAGGAAAGTTGATTCGGCAGGAAAAGCTCTGAGTGAGCTGGTTGATTCTCACTTTTCTCACCTGTCCACTGGTTTCATGTGAAGATTTGAGCAATGATGTGGCAAGCAAACACAATTTATCTGAAAGAAATTGGATATTTTTGAATAAAATCGGCTAGCTGGCTCATATTGGTGTAGTATGTTAGATCGCATATATAGAATTGGAATACAACGTGGCAACAGGTATTGTAAAGTGGTTTAACGATGCAAAAGGTTTTGGCTTCATTACCCCTGATGAAGGCGGTGCTGATCTTTTTGCTCACTTCTCTGCTATTCAAGGTGAAGGCGGCTACAGAAGCTTGGCTGAAAACCAGCGTGTAAGCTTTGATGTCATCGACGGACCAAAAGGCAAGCAAGCAGGCAATATTAAGCCTGCTTAATATAAAGTTTTAAGCTGTCTTGAAAAGCCCGGCATGCCGGGCTTTTTTATATTCACCAACAAAGCACAATTAAATAAATTCGACATTATTGTAATAAACCCGTAGACTTACCCTATTAAGTTGTGCTTTCCCTCTGATATTGTCTGAATATGTTGCGCTAAGTTTGCAGCAACACCCCACCGGTTCCAAACGAAGTCTTTGTTGGTGGATACACTTTTCCTAGTGGCACGCCTAATAATGGTCGGCATCAATCCGTCCACCATACTTTGCTGCTGATGCAGCACAGCCTCCTAATTGAAATAGTGGCCTTTTTGAGGCTACACGAGATTAATGAATGAATTTAAAAGTACCGCAGTCATTTACTGCAGGGCGATATGTTATTACGCCCATTTCCCAAGCCATAGGTAATGGGAAGTTTTCGTCTGTCATTCTGGTTCGTAGTGGGCAGGGTACTACTACACATTCCAGGATTTTTAGCTTTACATCTGAATTCAACTCTATTGAAAAAGCGATAGACCATGGTGTGTTAAGAGCGCAGCAGTGGTTAAATAATCAACAGATATTTGCATCAAAAAATTAAGATAACGTGAAGGAAAAATATGGCAAAAGAAGAATTGATCGAAATGCAGGGAAAAGTCGACGAAGTTTTACCAGATTCACGCTTTAAAGTAACGCTAGAAAATGGACACACCCTCATTACCTATACTGCAGGAAAAATGCGGAAAAACCATATCCGTATTTTGGCAGGTGATAAAGTCACTGTCGAACTTTCACCTTACGATTTAGGCAAAGGGCGCATTATATTTCGACATATCGAAGCCTCAGCACGCGGCCCGCAACCAGCAAGAAGGTCTTTCCGTTAATTCTTGCAATAGAGCAATTTATTGCTACAAAGTCGCTTAAGCGGCTCAAATAAAAAACCCGGTAAATCCTTAAGATTTACCGGGTTTTTTGTACTGTTCTATATCACATTGAACAGGTATTTGGTGGAGCCGGGGGGAATCGAACCCCCGTCCGCAAGCCCTCCACAGACAGTTCTACATACTTAGCTGTGTTGTTTGATTTAACCTGATGCTCACCAACGAGCAAGCAAACAGCAGGCGAGTTACCTTGGATTTAATGTTGCATTAAGTAACCCAATGCAACACGATCCTCTCTAAATGACGCTGCTGCGGTTACCCGCCCGGCCGAGAGGCCCTCCGGTGCAGCGTCCAGCCGGGATTAAGCGGCTAGAGCGTAAGTTTCGTCGTTTGCGACTATACTTGTTCTAGTTTATTTACGAGGTGACTAGGCCTCGGTATGCCCTGCGCTGCTTTGCAACCCACGTCGAAACCTGGTCGGCCCCTGATGGTATAAAGCTCTTGTTATGACTGAACTGAAAAACGAAAGTTCTCAATAGAGCCAAGTGTCGGATTATAACCTTTTCGCAGACTCCTCGCCTGCATTTTGCTAGGTGGGGACTACATTGTTAATTATCAAGTGGCTGTGGGATGTGTTGGTGGTTAATGTTGGCTGATGAGCAGGCTATTGGGTTCGCCATTCTTTTGAAACAGGTTGGCTTGGTGCTTGAGTAGATTGGTGATGCTGTGAGCTGGGAGTGGTTTGCTGAACAGGAATCCCTGCATTTTGTTGCAACCCATTCTATGCAGTGTTTTCATTTGCTGCAGGGTCTCTACGCCTTCCGCGATGAGGTCAAGTTTGAAGCCTTTCGCAATGCCCGAAATGGCGGTGATGATGGGAACGCTTTCATCGTGGCTATTGATATCGCCAACGAATGATTTGTCGATCTTGATGTTGTGGATGGGGAATTGCCTGAGATAGGAGAGGGATGAGTAGCAGGTGCCAAAGTCATCAAGGGCAATTTTGATACCTTGCTTCCCTAGTGCCTTCAGCTTGGCAACGGTGTTTTCCAGGTCTCTGACCAAGAGGTTTTCGGTAATCTCAATTTCAAAAAACTCGGGTTTGAGCTGCTGGGCCTGGATGTAATCCAGCGTTTTTGTGACGAAACTTTCTTCTTCCACCAGTTGCGGAGAGATGTTGATGGCAAGCCTGAAGCTTAATAATCCTGCTTGATCCCATATCTGCATCTGTTTGCATGCTTCTTCTAACAGGATGTCGCTCAGCGAGAAGATCAAGCCGGTTTCTTCAGCAAGGGGAATGAACTCGGTTGGCGAGATGATGCCGAGTTCCGGGTGATGCCAGCGGGCTAGTGCTTCTAGACCAATGATTTTTCGGGTTTCTACATCTACCTGGGGTTGGTAGTGCAAGATGATTTGTTTTTTCTCAATCGCGCGCCTGAGCTCGTTCTCCATAGAAAGCTTTTTATGGAACATGGCATTCATGCTGGCTTCATAATATTGATAGCCGTTTTTGCCGCGCCATTTAACGTGATACATGGCGATATCTGCGCTTTTGATGAGCGTTTCAATTGAGTCGCCATGGTCTGGGTATAGCGCAATGCCGATGCTGGAAGAAATAAAGATTTCACGCTCATCCAGCAGGAAAGGGCGCTTGAGCTCTTCTACAATCTTGGCAGCCACCAGGCTGGCATCTTCGGGTTGTTGCAAGTCATGCAGTAGCAGCGTGAACTCGTCGCCCCCCATGCGAGCTAAGGTATCTTGTGCACGCAGGCAGCCTGAAAGCCGCTGGGCGACGTGCTTAAGCAATTCATCACCGTAAAAATGCCCCAAGGTATCGTTAACCCATTTGAAACGATCCAGATCCAGGAACATGATGGCGAGTTGCTGCTGGTTACGTTTGGCATGATTCAATGCCACGTTGAGCCGATCTTTGAATAGCGCACGGTTGGGTAGGCCAGTCAGGGTATCGTGATATGCCTGGCGCGTGATGACTTCTTCTACCTTTTTACGATCACTGATATCACGAGCTACGCCATAAGTGCCGCTGAAAGGCGTGCCTGATTCATGCGTGCCAGCGTAAGTGCCAGTGGCATTAAGGACGACGGTGATGAAGTTGATTTCAAAGTGACGTACTTCGGTTTCTTTATCCTTGCATTTCAAGCGCAGCTCAATATTACGTGTGGCACGATTGCCGGTGCGGCGTTCGTTGAAGGCATAGGACGCGCGGTCAAAGTCATCGCTATAGATGATTTCAGTATAGTGCTTACCGATCAGCGACTCCCGTCTGTAACCAAGCAAGGTTTCCACGCGATGATTGATGAAGGTAAAGCGACCATTGTCATCCAGGGTATAAATGATATCTGGCGAACTGTTGACCAAGTAGCGATAGAGATTTTCAGATTCTTCTAGCCTAGCGTGGATACTGCGATTCTGGGTTTCCAGGCGAGATTTTTCTATCGCGTTTTCAATGGTATGCAGCAATTCTTCAGGCTGATAAGGCTTGCGGATGAAGTCGTAAGCCCCCAAGCGCATGGCTTCAATAGCAGCATTCAGGGTTTTAGTACCACTGATGACAATCACCGGTGGTGGCGAGGTGTGGGTGGCAAGCTCGGTTAGGACATCAAAGCCATTCATATTGGGCATGGAGAGGTCGAGCAACATCAAGTCAAATTTGATATCCATGACTAGTTGTAATGCATCCTCGCCCGAGGAGCATATTTCAGCGTTATAACCATGCAGTTGCAGCAATTGTTGCAGGCTTTGTGCCAGGCGCTCGTTATCATCAACAATCAGTACATTGGGCCTGGACATGAGTTTGTTCACGATGTGCTGGGAGTTTGAATGTTGAGCGGCCATGAAGTTTGCCTTAGTTGATCAGTGCTGCGTGCGAGCTGGCTTGTATGGGCAGGCGAATATCAAAGCTGGTTCCTGCACTTGAGGTTCGGCAGGCAATGCTGCCACACAGGCCTTTGATCAGATCATGGCTGATGGATAGCCCGATACCACTATGTTTGCCGCCCTTGGTGGTTTCCACGGGGGTGAAGATTTTGCTTAGCACGCTGTCAGGAATGCCAGGCCCGGTGTCGCTCACCTGAATCAGAATGCCTTGGCCTGCATCAGACTGGCTTTCCACGAAGGTGGCAATGCTGAGCTTGCCACCACGTTCCATCGCTTCTGCTGCATTACGGATCAGGTTAACGAGTACTTGGCGCAACTGATAAGGGATAGTCGTGATCTTGGGCAACCCGGAAGATAGATTGAGCGTGACTTCCACGCCAGCAGGTTGCAAGTATGTTTGTCGGTGTAGCGCGACGATATCCTGAATTAATTGGTTGACGTCCGTACTGGCGGCAATATGGTCTTGTTCATTCGAGTAAAGATTGCCAATCAAGGAGCCGACACGGTCAATTTCTTCGTTGACGATGGCAATATCACGATTAGGCATACCATTGAGCAGCATTTTTTGTTCAAGGATGGCGAGGTAGTTCTTGATGGTGGATAAAGGTGTGCTAGTTTCATGCACAAAACGCTTGAGGCGCTCTTCATGTACCGCGGCTTCAAGTTCTGGTTCGTTTTGCTGTTGTTCGGGTATAAGCCTAGAAGCGACAATTCGTGCCAATGCAGATTGCACATTGAGCTGTTGTTTTGCAATCAGGAATTCTGGCTGGTTCAGTGCAAACACCATGACGCCGACGATGGTGTCTTTGGCAAACATTGGGAAGCAAAGAATGCCATCTACCTCGCATAACCGCATGATCTGCTGATCTGGCAATGATGGTTTGAAGCCTTCAAATGCTTGAAAGCTGTGGCAGTGCGCTTTTTTGATCCAAGCTGCGGTGATGATGCTGGTGGCAGGTTTGATGGGGAGCTTGAAGCTTTCTACCCATTCTTGATCTTCAGCAATGGATTTGCCAGCAAGATGTTGTCCTGTCTCGTCTGGTGTAAACAGAATGACTTGCTTTGCATTGCAAAGTAGTTTTGAAAGCTTTGATAGCAACTCAAAAAATCCATCTGCTTGATTTTCTTGATTGCAGGTGGATTCAATGTGGTTGATCAAGGCAGTATCTATGACGCCTTTCACCAATTTATTGGTACTGGAAGACGAAGCAGCGCGAGTTGGGGTGAAGTTTTTGCTCAATGCCTGTACGAGTGCTTCGATATCAGGCTCATGCTTGTCCCAATTGTGCTGGCTGGTGTGTGCCGTGCCAATGTTGATGCCAAGTGAGTCTGACAAGATATGCACTTGGGATACCGCCAGGCTCATGATCTCATTAATCACCGAGCTATCAAGCTCGAACCATTTATTTGCCAATATCAGCGCCGATTGCCGTTCTGACCTGCGTTCTGTTAGCAATAGATTGGCAAGGTAGACAATCTTGACCAAAGCAGGCGTATGCTCAACTTGGGCGGCAGGCAGGTGGTGATATGCCACTGCATCTTCAAGAAACGATTTGATATTCCAATCACGAATGATCCAGGCACCGAGTTCACAATGGTCAATACCAAAATGAGCGACTTCACTTTCCATATAGCCAGGTAGCGAGTCATCAATGGCAAAGAAAGGAGGGTATTTGTTCTTGAAGCCTGCAAGTAAGCCCAGCCTGCCAATGTTATGCAATAAACCGGCAACATAGGATTCATCTGGTGAAGCTGCGCCAGTACGCGCTGCCAGGGATTTTGCGATGACGGCACAGCGTAGAGAGTGATACCAATAATGCTCAATGTCCAGATTGCTCTGTTCATAGTAATCGTTGAACATGCGTTGGCAGATAATGCTGAGCGTCAGCATTTTGACCATGTCCCAACCCAGGATGATGATGCCAGTACGGATAGACAGCACAGGGTGGCGATCACGACGATAAGCTGCTGAATTGGCCACTTCCAGCACGCGAGCGCTGATGACCACATCCATTTCGATCAGGTTGGCCAATTGCTCTAGGCCAGAGTTCTCGTCCTGCAGCGTTTCCAGCAACTTGGTTAGGATTTGCGGAACGGAAGGTAATGCGCTGATCGTGGCATTATTCAGAACAATTTGAGCTCCTGCTGCACTGCACATTCTCTAAACATTCCCCATTCGGTGTTTGCATAGTAGGCCGTCGACTTGTTGCAGGCTTAAATTATTGGTTATGGGTGCCTGACTTATTTCACTCATTACAAACCATATAGGCAGTAAGCAGAGCTCAAAGGCCTTATACCATTAAAGGTTAATTAAGGTTATCAATAAATCAATTTTGCATCATTGTTAATAAAGTACTTTAACATTGCCTTGCAAGATAGTTAATACTTTTTTGCAACAAACCTCGGGGGTACCGTAAGTAACGGCGGTGACTGGGGTTTATTTAGTATCGCGATCAATTTTTTTCATTCTACGGTCTTGTGTGACGATAACATGAAGGCTGGAGTTGGTTCTTTTTCGGTCAAAACACTCTGCTAATGACGGGAGGTTTTGACATTGCTTGTGAGTTGGAGGGGCTCTAAGCTGTGAGAGCGACTGCGTGTCGCATGAGGCCACAACAACGATGAAGTAGAACCGAGGAGTCATCATGGCAGTACAGCATTTAAACAAAAGCAATTTCAAGCAAACGATAGAAAGCAATGCGTTTGTGATCGTGGATTTCTGGGCTCCTTGGTGCGAGCCCTGTGTTTCTTTTACGCCTACTTTTGAAGCAGCATCAGAGGCTCATCCTGATATTGTATTTGCCATGGTCAATATTGATGAAGACCCTGAGATTAGCAATTATTTCAACGTGAAGCAGATTCCTGCGGTGATGCCGATTCGGAATCAAGTGGTTGTGGATGCGCAAGTGGGGGAAATGAGTCAGAGCGAACTAGAAAGCGCCCTCAAGAGCTGGGGAGAGTTTGATATGGGTGAGATTAATCGCCATTTTGACGAAAAGGCTTCGGCATAAACTGAGGTGAGATGTCATGTAAAAAACGCCGGGAAGCCCCGGCGTTTTTTTATGGCTATTGAGATGCTTTGAGTTGTTTTAGGTCATCAATGATCTCTTGCGAGTGACGTGATGTATCAACACTGAGATAGGCCTTGGCGATATTGCCTTTGGGATCAATCAGGAAAGTGTAGCGTTTAGCGATCTTAATAATGCCCAGGTTAGTCAGTGCACCATAACTATCTGCTACTTTTCCATCAATGTCAGATAGTAGTGGAAACGGAAGATTGTATTTTTCCGCAAATTTCGCGTGCGAGTCGGAGTCGTCTACACTGATGCCCACCACTTTGGCACCGAGTTTTTCCAGTTGGAACAAATCATCCCGAAAGCTGCATGCTTCCTTGGTGCATCCTGGAGTGTCATCCTTAGGGTAAAAGTAAAGCACCAGCCATTGCCCAGCATAATCGGTAAGGCGATGTTGTTCTTTCTTGGCATCTGGCAAATGAAAGCTGGGAGCAGGGGAGCCTGGCTTGGGTGTCGAGGCGGCGTGTACGGAGCGGAAAGCGATCAAGGCGATTAAGCCCAATATCATCACGACTGAAAAAATTTTTAGCATGGGTTCTCCTGACTGCTTGCCTGAAAATCATAGCAAGTGGTTGAAATTGAATGACATCAGTATAACTTAGCAAATCGCTTGACTGGCGTGGCATGCAGCGCGATTTAAAAAAATGCAAAAAATCTATGCAGACCTCTTCCCAAATCAAAAAAATGCTGTAGAATGCCGCTCCTCAGTCAGGCACGGGTGATTAGCTCAGTTGGTAGAGCGTCGCCCTTACAAGGCGAATGTCGGCGGTTCGACCCCGTCATCACCCACCATCCCTTGCCTGGTGAGAAAAGCAGTAAAGCCATCAGGCATGACAACCTGGTGCAGAGTCATGGAGCGGTAGTTCAGTTGGTTAGAATACCGGCCTGTCACGCCGGGGGTCGCGGGTTCGAGCCCCGTCCGCTCCGCCAGAAAAAGCGAACCTTCGGGTTCGCTTTTTTATTTTCTCTGCGGCATTTGACTGATATGCCTACCTCCCGTTTTGTTACATCATCAAACAAACGTTCAGGAGTACACGCCCATGTATCCATTCATCATCTTGTCAGCCGCAATACTGTTGGTGCCAGGCCCTGTTTCCGCAACAGAGTGGGAGTCTCTAGTGAAGAAAGCTGATACCGAGCTGTTGGTTGATCTTGATTCCTACGATGAAAAGGGCGCTTATTCATCAATTCTTGCCAAGCGCGAGACGCACGGCAAGCAAACTATTGCAAAACAAACCAAGTTGGAATTTGATTGCGGTAAACAGACTTATCGCACATTAGCTACAGCATCATTTGATGCGAAAGGTAAGCTATTGAGTCAGACTGCGGGTATGAGGGATTTCCAGTCACTGCAGCATGATGAGGATGCCAAAATGATCGCTGGACTTGTTTGCCAAGTCAGGCGAATGGTAAATCCATCATCTTAAACGGATGTTGCGACAGGAATTTTCGCAACTGATTGGAGTTGGCGTCCTCGTCAGGACTCGAACCTGAAACTGACCCTTAGGAGGGGCCGGTGATATCCGTTTCACCACGAGGACATCCAAGCCCGCTATTCTACCTTTTAAGCTGCTTTAGCGGTACTGTTTCGCTGGGTTTTTGACCGTGTCGACCTTTGGTTTTAGCCTTGTTTCACAGTACCGCTGCAGTTTAGTGGCGGATCAGGTGTTCAAATGCGCCTAATGCTGCTTTTGAGCCCTCACCCATGGCAATGATGATTTGCTTGAAGGGGACGGTGGTGACATCGCCTGCGGCAAATATGCCTGGTTCTGAGGTCTGGCCTTTGTCATCCACTTCAATTTCACCAAATTTGCTCAAGGTGATGGTGTCCTTGATCCAGTCAGTGTTAGGTACTAAGCCGATCTGGATGAAGACAGCTGCAAGCTCAACGCGATGCGACTCCCCAGTTTGACGGTTGCTGTAGGTGATACCGTTTACCTTTTCGCCGTCGCCATTGATTTCGGTGGTTTGCCCGCCGGTGATCACAGTGACGTTGGGCAGGCTGAACAGTTTCTTTTGCAACACGGCATCCGCACGTAATTCCCCGTTGAATTCGATCAAGGTGACATTCTTGACGATACCGGCAAGGTCAATCGCCGCTTCAACGCCAGAGTTACCACCGCCGATGACAGCCACGCTTCTGCCCTTGAACAATGGGCCATCGCAGTGGGGGCAATAGGCGACGCCGCGTCCACGGTATTCTTTTTCCCCTGGGACGTTGATTTCCCTCCAGCGTGCACCAGTGGCGATGATGACGGACTTGGCTTTAAGTACAGCGCCGCTTTCGAGCTTGACCTCGGTGAGGCCGCCGTTGTCATGCGCTGGTACCAATGCTGCTGCGCGCTGCAAGTTCATGATGTCGACATCGTAGCTTTTGACGTGTTCTTCCAATGCTGCCGCCAGCTTGGGGCCATCGGTTTCCTTGACCGAGATAAAGTTCTCAATAGTCATGGTATCCATGACTTGCCCGCCGAAACGCTCAGCCACCACGCCGGTGCGTATGCCTTTGCGCGCTGAGTAGATCGCGGCAGAGGCGCCAGCAGGGCCGCCGCCGACGATCAATACGTCGAATGGCTCCTTGGATGAGAGTTTTTCTGCCTCTTTTTTGATCGCGCCAGTGTCGATCTTATTGAGTATTTCTTGTACCCCCATACGTCCATGACCGAACTCCTGACCATTGAGGAAGATAGTAGGCACGGCCATGATCTTGCGCTCGTCCACTTCTTTCTGAAACAAGGCACCGTCGATCATGACGTGACGGATGTTCGGGTTGATCGCAGCCATGAGGTTGATGGCCTGCACCACTTCGGGACAGTTGTGACAGCTTAACGAGATGTAGGTCTCGAAATTGAATTCGCCTTCAAGGTTGCGGATTTGCTCGATGATTTCTGGCTCGGCCTTGGGCGGATGACCACCTACCTGCAACAACGCCAATACGAGCGAGGTGAATTCATGCCCCATGGGAAGCCCGGCAAAGCGGATGCCGAGGTTTTTTCCTGGGCTGTTTAGGCTGAAAGAGGGTTTGCGTTGCGTGTCATCATCACTTTGCTGGACGCTAATGTGCGCAGACAGGCTCTTGAGGTCGTTCAGCAACTCCAGCAGCTCGCGGGATTTATCTCCGCTATCTACAGAAGCAGTGATTTCGATAGGCTGGGTGAGTTTGTCGAAATAAGCCTTTAATTGTGTCTTGATGTTTGCGTCCAACATGATGTGCTCTCAATCTTGTATTGATAGTGCTGCAAAAAATGCCCGGGCAGATAGGCAGGGAGTTTGTGTTTGCCCGGGCTTGTTAGTGCTTAGATCTTGCCAACGAGGTCGAGGGAAGGAGCCAATGTAGCTTCGCCTTCTTTCCACTTGGCTGGGCATACTTCACCAGGGTGGGTGGCAACGTATTGTGCTGCCTTGATCTTGCGTACCAGGTCAGCGGCGTCGCGGCCAATGCCTTCTGCGGTTACTTCAATCGCCTGGATAACGCCATTGGGGTCGATGATGAAGGTGCCGCGGTCAGCCAGGCCTTCTGCTTCGCGTAATACGCCGAAGTTGCGTGTCACGGTCGCTGTCGGGTCGCCGATCATGGGGAACTTGATCTTGCGGATGGTATCCGAAGCATCGTGCCAAGCCTTGTGTGTGAAGTGGGTGTCTGTGGAGACGGAGAAAACTTCGACGCCCAACTTTTGCAGTTCGTCGTAGTTGTCGGCGATGTCGCCAAGTTCTGTTGGGCAAACAAAGGTGAAGTCGGCAGGGTAGAACACTACGGCAGCCCACTTGCCCTTGAGGTCTGCTTCAGTCACGGTGACGAATTCACCGTTATGGAAGGCAGTTGCCTTGAATGGCTTGATTTCGGTGTTGATGAGTGATGTTGTCATTGCAATCTCCTAGGGTGTTGAAATAGTGAGATTGCAGTGTAGGGAATTTATTTAAATAAATAAAATTGATTGTTTAAATTTATTTAATAAGTAATTTTTATTGATTTTGGCGATCAGCCTCAATGTTGTATTGCAGCATGCAGTTTCTGCCTGCAGCTTTGGCTGCATATAGCGCAGTATCAGCGCGATGGAGCATCGCCTCCCAGCTTGTCGCGAGATCGATATGGGGGTTCCAGGTATAGAGCCCCAGGCTGCAAGTGACTTGGCGATTGTCGCAAGCTGGGTGGCGCAGGTTGCGCATGGCTTCCAACACGCGGTCTCCCAATGCGATGGCTTCCTCTGTGGTGGTATGCGGGCAGAGAATACAGAGTTCTTCACCACCGTAGCGTCCGATGATGTCAGTGTTGCGGCAGGTGTTACTCAAGGTGAGAGCAACACTGCGTAATACTTTATCGCCGACATCGTGCCCATAGGTGTCATTGACCAATTTGAAATGATCCAGGTCGAGCATGAAGATACTGATAGGTTTTTGGTAGCGTAGCGCTAGGTCTACTTCACGGCGTCCAAGGTTGACCAGTGCACGACGGTTATAAAGCTTAGTCAATTCGTCATGCGAGGCGAGGTGCTCTTTTTCAAGAATGATGGATTCGAAATACATCAAGAGCAAGCCAAGGGAGCCCAGCAGGTTACACCACATGGGGATCAGGTAAAGCCCGAATACGTTGATGGGGTCATGGCTTTGTGGGGCGAGATCTATCCCACCGCTGATAGCGAGGATGCCGCGTAAGATGAAATCTGCGGCGGCTAGTGTATAGGCAATGATGACGAGGCTATTGGCAAATGATAGCCGGATGCCCCTTGCCTTGATCACCTCAACCACGTTGAGGAACATCAACACGGCCAGCATGAGAGAGAACAGCAGGGTGCGGATGCCTACTGTCAATTGCAGCAAAACGCTGAGGCTATAGGTAATAAAAAATCCCAGGATCAGGTACCAGCCAACGTGAGCAGGATGCTTACCGAAAAATGCCTGTGTTCCCCACCATTTTGCTGTCATCGCAGCGATCATGAGGGTTGAACCAGTGATGAGTGGCAAATGACCAAATTTTGAGATACTGAAGGCAGTGAGCGTGGAGCCAAAGATGCTCAGTAGGCCGGAAAGAGCCCAATAGCGTGTGGAGCGTTCAGTTGGGGCGAGGAAATACAGGCCACCCATAATGATGGCAATGCACAACTGGCTGATTGCATAAGCAATATTGGCTGTATATGAATTCCACAACGAATCCAAATGGTTGCTCCCTCTGATCCTCAGGTCAATCAGTCATTGAAATGGCAGTGGGCACAGTTTATTGATGGCACAGGCTTGCTAATACCATCGTGCCCACTCTACGCTAAATTACGGTTTTCCAGTTCTTCCCAACGCACCATGGCTTGTTCAATTTCGCTGCCGATCTCGCTTAACCTCTGTTGCAAGGTGCGTGCCTGATCAGCGTTTTCCCGATAAATATCTGGGTTGGCCAAGGCTTGGTTGATGGTGCTTTGCTCTGTTTCCAAGGCTTCAATTTTCCCAGGCAGGCTTTCCAGTTCGCGGGTTTCCTTGAAGCTGAGTTTATTTGCCGCAGGCTTCTTGGCTGGTGTTTCCTGCTTGGGTTTCTCGTTGCTTACCTTGGCAGCAGTTTTTGCAGCAGCTTGTGATTGGGTGTGGCGGAACCAGTCATCGTAGCCGCCCCCAAATTCACTCAGGATGCCATTGCCTTCAAAGGCAATGATCTGGGTCACTGTATTTTCAAGGAAGGCACGATCGTGGCTGACCAGGAACAAGGTGCCTGCAAATTCTTGTAACAGGCTTTCCAGCAATTCCAGGGTTTCGATGTCGAGATCATTGGTAGGCTCATCCAGCACCAGTACATTGGCAGGGCGCGCAAACAAACGTGCCAGTAACAGGCGGTTACGCTCACCACCGGAAAGCGATTTCACTGGCGATCGCGATCGCTGTGGTGGAAAGAGAAAGTCTTCCAGATAGCTGATGACATGCTTGCGCTCATTGCCGATCTGCACGAATTCGGAGCCAGGGCTGATGGTATCAGCCAGCGTAGCCTCTTCGTCCAGTTGCTCGCGCATCTGGTCAAAGTAAGCCACGTTGAGATTAGTGCCGCGCTGGATGAAGCCACTATTCGGTTCCAGTTCACCCAGGATCAATTTGAGTAGGGTGGATTTACCGGCACCGTTGGGGCCAATCAACCCGATCCGGTCACCACGCATGATGCGCGTGCTGAAATCTTGAATCAGTGGCTTGTTGTAAGCGAGCGAGACATGATCCAGTTCCGCCACCAGCTTGCCTGAGCGTTCACCGCTATCCAGCGTGAGCTTGACGTTGCCCTGGCGTTCGCGCCGAGCGGCACGCTCCAGGCGCAAGGCTTCCAGTCGGCGAACACGGCCTTCGTTGCGCGTGCGCCTTGCCTTGATGCCCTGGCGTATCCAGACTTCTTCTTGTGCAAGAAATTTATCGAACTTGGCAGCATGGGTAGCTTCCACTGCCAAGAGTTCTTCCTTCTTGATTTGGTATTGGCTGTAATTACCCTGGAAATCCGTCAAGTGACCACGGTCGAGCTCCACGATGCGTGTCGCCAGGCGATCAAGAAAACGTCTGTCATGGGTGATAAACAGCAAGCTGCCCTTGAAATCCAATAACAAGTTTTCCAGCCACTCAATCGCGGCAAAGTCCAAGTGGTTGGTGGGTTCATCCAGCAACAAGACTTCAGGTTCTGCCACCAAGGCGCGAGCAAGTGCCACGCGCTTGCGCCAGCCACCTGATAATGTGGAAATTTTGGCCTCGGGGTCCAGCTGCAAGCGGCTTAATACCGCTTCCACGCGTGCTTGTGATTGCCAACCACCTTGTGATTCCAACTCATGCTGCAATGTCTGCATACGAGCAATGAGACTATCGAGGTCGGCATCAGGCTCTGCCATTTGCTGTGATACGTGGTGATATTCCACCAAGGCCTGGCGCAAGTTGCCCAAGCCTTCGGCCACAGCCTCGAAAATAGTGTGCTCAGGGTCAAGCGCGGGTTCTTGCGGCACGTAGACAGTACGTGATTTTGGGGCGCGCCAGAAAGTGCCATCGTCCAGCTTGCTTTCGCCAGCAATTACTTTGAGCAGGCTGGATTTGCCTGCTCCATTACGGCCAATCAGGCCCACGCGTTCACCAGCATCAAGTTGGAAGTTGGCATGGTCAAGCAGGGGATAGTGTCCATAAGCCAGGCTGGCTTGGTCGAGGGTGATGTAAGGCATAGTCAGTATTTTATCAGTAGGGGTTTAATGGGCAGTATGGCCCGTTTGGGCCTATTGCCGCTAGCATTTACAACTTGCTTTTAGTGTCCAGGAATGGCAGGGGCAGGCGATGGCTGCGTGCTTGGAGTGGTCTTGTCTGGTTCGCTTTTGACGGGTTTCGGGGTATAGCCATGGAGCGCCTGGCTGCAATTGTAAGAGTTGCTCTTGGAGCCAGTATCCAGGTAGGGTAGGATCGCCGCCAGCGGATTAACGAAAGCCAATGCCACACTGCCCAGCAGGCGAGCTGCAATCGGGGCGGCTTCTGGGCGTACCTTGGGCTCGACAAAGCTGCCTTGCACCTTGATAGGCGAGCGTACAGTAAGCGGGGAGAAGTTCTTGGGTTTTGCCGCCAGCAACAGGTCTAGTTTTTCTTGTCCCAGGTCAATATTGCCATTGATCAAAACCAGGGTGACCGGGGTGTCGATCAGTGCTACTTCAGGCTTGATGACGCCGTTGCTGGCCTTGAGATCCATCACAGCACATTGCAGGCGCTGCGATTTGTCTCCACCCAACCAGGCGCTCACGCTCTGGGCAATATCCAGCCCGAGCAACTCCATCACTAGTCGGGATATTTCGCCTTGTTCAATGAATAAGGTGGTATTGCCGTTGAGTGAGCCCAGCAGTTCAGCGGTGGTATTGCCTTTACCACTGAGCTCGGTGCGCCCGTTCAGGGTGCCGGTGATATAGGGAGAGGCTTCCTTGCCCTGTTTCTTGGCAGCTTCCTGGCGGTCCTTGGAGACTTGCAGCCATTTGCCAAGCTCGATGTCTTTCCAGCCTAGCTTGATCTGCCATTGGGGCGGGTAGCGTTTTGCATTGCCATCCTGGGGTTCGTGGGCATCTATGATCAGGCTACCGGTCAGTTTGCCATCCGCAGTGTTGGCTAAGATGTCGCTGATGCTGAGTTTGCCTTGATTCAGGCTGAGCTTGGCCTTGAATGGTGCCACCGGCAAGGCGAAGGCGTTCCCCAGGTTCATGTAATCCATTTTGATGGCGATATCGGCATCCATGAAATTCAGCGAGGGTAGATCCAGTGGACGATCAGGAATGGCACGTCCTTCAGTAGGCTGGGCTGGGGTGCCATCGGATTGCAGGGTACCGAATGCTGGCGCAAGGTCGGCAAGAAAGAAGCGGCTACCATCGATTTTACCGCTCAAGAGTGGCACTTGGCCTGATTGGCGACGCGGGTCATATTGGAGCACGGCGCTCAAGCTGCTTTTACCAATCTTGGCAGAGTCTACGTTAACGTCCCAAATATCAGTATGTTTGCTGAGCGCAGCGCTGATGCGGAAGGAGTCGGTGGTCGGGAACACACTACCAGTGAGGTCGCCCAATACTGATAACGATGGGCCGGTGACAATGGCATTGCCGACAATATCTTGCCGACCAAAGAGATCGGATATTTGCCCGTTGAAATCTACGCGTAGTTTGGCGTATTCCAACCAGCCTTTGGATTTGATTGGTGGAGCGTCGGCATCTTGCGTGGCGATAGGCAGAAAGCCAGGTGTCTCCAGGAATGCTTTCAATGGCTTACCCTGGAATTGCCCGTTGATGCTGACTTCTGAACGTAGCTCTTCCTGGCTGCTGCCTTCTTCCGTCTTGAATTTGGCTTGTAACCTGGCTTGGCTGATGACATCGTCTATGCGGCTACTACCATTCTTCACGATCAGGGTTTCGATCACGGGAAGCGGGCTATCAGGCGCATTGTCATCTTTGGGGAATTGCCAAGTGGCTGTGCCATCGGCATGGCGGATCAGCTGCGCATCAATCTCGTCCACCTTGACTTCACGGATGCGCAAGCTGTTCGTTTGCTTGAAATGCCAGAGGTCCTTGTAACGCAGCTTGATACTGATGTTGTCTGCATCGACCAAGTGCGGCACCTTGAACGCAGCCGGGGCTGCAATATAGAGGTGTCCCAGGTCAAGCTGGACACCTGCCCAGAGATGCAGCTGGAAAGGCGCATCCAGCTTTACTTCTCGTTCTAATTGCTTGGTCAGTAGCTTTTCTGCAGGCTCGCGTAGGAACGTCCAGCCCTGGATTTCACATGCAATGAACGCAACAAGCAGTACCATCAATAGCCAGAACAAGGCTTTTACAAACCTGTAAGTGCTGCGCCTCAATTGTCCGGATTGTTGATGTGCCATGGATTACCCTTGCTTGTAGATTCAGCTCAGGCAAGTGAGCTGAATATTATTTTGTCTGTTTTCCATAGTGTTGCATGCTGTATAAAGTCAGCAAAGCCCCACAAATGGCAACCGCCGCGCTGGCCAAGGCAACGGCTGGCAAGCCGAAATCAAAATGGATCACGGCACCACCCAAGAAGGCACCACCTGCATTTCCCAGGTTGAAAGCGCTCTGGTTGACGGTAGAAGCCATCAATGGCGATTCACCCGCTTGCGCCATGGCATTGGTTTGCAGGCCTGGGCCAACGGCAAAACTCACCATGCCCCAAATAAATGCCGTAGCAATCGCTGCCAGCGTGAATTGCATACTCCATGCGAAGACAACGCCTAACAAGGCCATGCCTATTAGTGAGAGGGTGATTGTGGGTAATAGTTTCCAATCGGCCATTTTTCCGCCGATATTTAGCCCGATGGTGGCAGCAATCCCCATGGCAATCAGCATGAAGCTGACATGATGGGGTGAAAGCCCGGACATATCTTCTAGTATCGGCGTGATGTAGGTAAAGATCGTGAATACCCCGGCAAAACCAATCGCGGTAATGGCCATGGCTAGCAGCACGTTAGGCTGGAGTACGGCTTGCATCTCCTTACGGATATCCGGCTTAGGCATGGCGCTGAGATCGGGGATAAAACGCCAGAGGGCATACATGGCAATCGCGCCGCAGGCGGCAACTGTCCAGAATGGAATGCGCCAGCTGGTTACCTGGCCCAGCAGGGTACCTAGCGGTACGCCAAGCACATTGGCCATGGTCAGGCCGGTAAACATGAGCGCCAGGGCACGGTTGCCTTGGCCGGGCGGCGCCAGATGTAGTGCGACCACCGCAGCAATGCCGAAAAATGAGCCATGGCTCAATGCCGTGAAAATACGCGCTGCTGCCAGGGTCATGTAGTTAGGGGCAAGGGCGCAGAGGATGTTGCCCAGCGTGAAAATCGCCATCAGACCTAGCAATGTGGCTTTACGTGGCCGGTTGATCGTGAGAGCAACCATCAAAGGGCCGCCGATTACGACGCCCAGGGCATATACGGTCACCAGGTTGCCAGTAGCGGGGATAGAGACATCCAGGCCATGGGCGATGTCGGGTAATAAGCCCATGGGCAGAAATTCGGTCATGCCGATGCAGAACGCACCAGCGGCTAGTGCAATCATCCAACTGCCCATTATTACTCAGCTCACTATGTCTTGAAATGGTTGAAAAACAGAAGCTTGAAAAGGAAATTCTGTGCGTCCAAATGGGTAAGCGCACGAAAGGGAACTGCCTAGCTACGGGCGCTACTTTACCATGCGAATGGGATGGATTTCATGACAAAAAAGCCAGGCTAACACCAAGCCTTATTGGCTAAAAGCTGCATAAGGCTTGGTGCCGCTGAGATGTTAAGTGTTTTGCCCACCCAGCATGGCCCGAATCTGCGCCATGCGCTGGCGCGCATTTTCCTTGTTGGCGGCTGGGTCGGTTTGTGGCTGGCCGGAGTGACGTACATCGTCTTCCGGCAACTCTGCGATAAAGCGGCTCGGCTCGCAGGATTCATGCTCACCAGCACGCTTGCGGCGGCGACACCAGGAAATATGCAGCGATTTTTGCGCTCGGGTGATGCCGACATACATCAGGCGACGTTCTTCCTCGATCTTGCCTTGGTCCACGCTTTCGCGGTGCGGCAGGATACCTTCCTCACAGCCGATCAGGAACACGTGGCCATATTCCAGGCCCTTGGAGGCATGCAGCGTTGATAGCTTGACGGCATCGGGTTCTTCGTCTTCACGGCCTTCCAGCATACTCATCAGTGAGATCATCTGCGTGAGGGCTAGCAGGTTCTTTTCGTCTTCGTCGCCTTTGCGCGTGAGCCAGGCGACGAAATCCAACACGCTCTTCCATTTGTTTTCTGCGCCACGTGGTTCTTCCGTATCGTAAAGGAAAGCCTCGTAATTAATGGCGTTAAGCAAATCGTTCAGCACTTCGCCTGCTGGGTCTTTCTCGGCACGTTCTTGAATGCGGTTGATGAACTGGCAGAACGTCAGCAAATCTTCCAGTTGGCGATTGCCCATGGTGCGTTGGAAATCACCCTCAAACGCTGCCTCGAACAGCGAAATCTTACGCTCACTGGCAAACTCGCCCAGACGCTCCAGTGTTGTGTTGCCTATGCCTTTTTTCGGGGTAGTAGCCGCGCGAATGAACGCAGGGTCATCGTCTTCATTGGCAATCAGGCGTAGGTAGCTCACCAGATCCTTGATTTCAGCCTTATCGAAAAAGGATTGCCCGCCCGAGATGGTGTAAGGGATTTTTTGTTGACGTAGCTGTTGCTCAAAAATGCGCGCCTGGTGATTGCCGCGGTAAAGAATGGCGTAGTCAAGGAACTTGGTGCGGTGCTCGAATTTGTGGGCGAGCAGTTTCATCACGACGGACTCCGCCTCGTGATCTTCGTCCTTGGCTGCGCTGACCTGGATCAGGTCGCCAGTGCCTAGTTCGCTCCAGAGCTTCTTTTCAAACAGCTTGGGGTTGTTGGCAATGACCTGGTTGGCGGCACGCAGGATGCGCACGGTGGAGCGGTAGTTCTGCTCCAGCTTGATTACCTTGAGTCGGCTGAAGTCTTCAGTCAGTTGGCGCAGGTTTTCCACGTCAGCACCACGCCAGCCATAAATCGCCTGGTCGTCATCGCCCACGGCAGTAAAACGGCCTTCGACACCGGTCAGCATCTTCACCAGCTTGTACTGGCAGGCATTGGTATCCTGATATTCATCAATCAGGAGATATTTGAGTTTGTGCTGCCAGCGCCGCAATGCCTCCGGGTGCTGCTCGAATAGCTCTACCGGCAGCTTGATCAAGTCATCAAAGTCCACTGCCTGGTAGGCCTTTAGTGTCTGCTGATACACCTGGTAGACCTTGGCAGCTGCATGTGTCAATTCCTCATCGGCAGTTGCTGCTGCCTGGTCAGGATTAATGAAGGCGTTTTTCCAGCTTGAGATTTGCCATTGCGTCTTGCGCAGCAGTTGCTTATCCGTGGTGGCTAAGGCATCGGAAAGAATCTTGAAGCTATCAGATGAATCAAGAATGGAGAATTGCGGTTTGTAGCCCAGCAATTCGGCTTCCTGCCGTAGCATCTGCAAACCCAGCGAGTGGAATGTGGCGATGGTCAGGCCTTTGGCATTATTGCCCTGAAGTAGCTGCCCAACACGCTCCTGCATTTCACGCGCAGCCTTGTTGGTAAAGGTAATGGCAGCGATTTCCTTGGGCGAGTAACCGCACTTCTCGATCAGGTAGGTAATTTTTTGCGTGATGACGCGGGTTTTACCGCTACCGGCACCCGCTAGCACGAGAAGGGGGCCATCAAGGTATTTCACAGCTTCGCGCTGCTGGGGGTTCATCGAGTTCAACATGTTGATTTGCCTGCAGGCTCAAGAGTCAATCAGAAAGGGCTGCTACAAGCGTGTAACAACATCAGGCTGGATTTTATCGTGAGTGAGGTGTTTGAGGCTAGCAGGGAAATATGATGAAGCGCGTAAAAAAAGCCTCACCCTAGATGGTGAGGCTGTAAATTGCCTGCTTGGCAATCGAGTGAATAAATCAGACGTACAGATTGCTCCTGTCGCGGCGGCGTGCCATGAAACCGACCAAGCCAAGACCAAGTGCCAGCATGGCGTAGGATTCTGGCTCAGGTACTGCGGTCACGCTATATAAAGTGAAATCTGATTTATCCGCATGAGAGGTCAGGACAAATGATTTGACTGCATTGTCGCCAAATGGATTGTCGATACTCCATACACCACCTAAGCCATCAGAAGCGGGACTAAGGTTGCTGACTGTACCGAATCCACCAGTCCACAATGCAGTAGTTTCCCCTTGTGCCTGTAGCTTGAATTCCTTGGTGGTGTCATCAAAATAGGTGACGGTGATGAATGCCTTCTCCTTGCTGTCACCATATTCCGGCCCATCGAACAGCAGGCCTAAAGTCAGGTTGCTGATCACGCGTGAGTCATTAAATTCGGCAAAAATCCACTCGTTCTTGTCGATTTCGCCTACCGTGACATCTGAGCCCTTCAGCGGGGATACACCTACACCCTGATATCCATCTTGAGCGGGTTTATAGCTGAATTTACCTTCAATCAGCTTATTCTTGTTGTTGCCTGTCTTAGCGCTAAACGTGACATCGGTACCATTGATGGCAGTGGTGTGGCTCGAACCATTGCCGAAGTCCTTACCATAGACGGTATCTGCCGCGAATGCAGAAGCGGAAGTAGCCAGTAGGACGCCAGTGGCGGTAGTCGCCAATAATTTGGAAATACTCATGTGATACTCCTCATAGCAGTTGAATCAATCAATTGAATTAATTGTTTTTATTCACAGCAATTACATGCTACTGCTGGCATGAGGAGGGGCTCAATAGTCTGTTGTGGCTGATACGTTTGGACTAATAAGCTGAGGTTTTACGAGAGGTTTTTGTTGGTAATTATATGAATCAATAATTAATTTTCAAAAGTGATAAAAATGAAAATTATCAATCCATTAATCAGGGGATTGATCTTCTTCAGTATTTTCTTCTGCGATGAGTGCCAGTTGTTGTGCTTCTTCCATCATGACCGCACGAGAATCAGGCGTTTCCAGGCTGATGCGGCCCAGCGTGCCCGAACGGTAATCCACCAGAAATGCCATGGCGGTTTTTTCCATGTCCAGCTCGCCGCCTTTCAAGCGGTAGCCACGGCGCTTGCCAACCGCTTCCAGCAGGTCAATCGCATCCATATTGCTCACATCGGTTTTATAGCGCGCTTGTAGCAGGGCTGGGTAGCGTTGTAGCAGGATGCCAGCCAGGAATTCAGCCACTTCTTCGTCAATCACGGCGTTGCGGCCTATGGCATGGCTGGCAGCGAGCATGTAGCCATCGCTTTCATATTTGATCTTGGGCCACATCATGCCGGGCGTGTCGGTAATCGTGAGTTGCGGGCTGAGCTCAAAGCGCTGCTGGCTCTTGGTGACAGCAGGCTCGTCGCCTACCTTGGCAATCCTGCGGTTGAGTAGGGCGTTCATGAGGGTAGATTTTCCGACGTTGGGGATACCCATGATCATCATGCGCAATGGCTTGAGGTTCGTTCCGCGGTGTGGTGCCAGGCTACGGCAGAGGCCGGGGATTTTCTTTGCATCGCCTGGCTTCTTGCAGGAAAGCGCCACGGCCTTGACACCATCCTGGCGATTGAAATGGTTGAGCCAGGCCTGGGTGGCTGCTGGGTCAGCCAAGTCGGCCTTGTTGAGGATTTTCAGGCTAGGGCGCTGACGGTAGAGGCGCAAGTCCTCAATCATGGGGTTATGGCTGGCCTCTGGTACGCGCGCATCCAGCACTTCAATCACGATATCGGTGAACTCCATGGTTTCTTCCGCTTTCTTGCGTGCGGAGGTCATGTGTCCGGGGAACCATTGAATTGCCATGATGAGGTGCTCTATGTGGAATGCGTTGATAAAAAGAATCGCTTTTTTTGCGTGTGTTCACGGATCAAGCCGACTCAGGCTGTCATTTTAGCATCCCGCTTGCTATCCCTGCCTTATTTTGCATCTTTGTTGCACAAATGAGGTTGTTGCAATATCTCTGAGTAGTCCATTAGGACTATTTTGCATACATATACCTAACACAAGCGCTTCCTAGTATGGCCCCCGAATCGTTTTCTACTCTCGTTAAAGGGGAATTACCATGATGTTTCAAAAACATGGCGTAGCGCTGGCCTTGGCTGGTTCCGTGCTGTTTTCTGTGCCTGCGTTTGCGCAGGAAGTGATTATAAATGGTGGCTTTGAGGCTGATGCAGCTGAAAGCTACAACCCGCAAGGCTGGCAAGTGGCTGAACACGGCATTTCAGGTTCCGTGCTGGCGACTGATGCCACAGAGTCCTACGCCAGCGGTTACAAGACTGTCGGTGCTGCCAGTGGCCAATACTATGGCTTCCTCGATTCTTCCTTCGCCAGTAGTCAAGTGTTGTACCAGAACTTCTCCATCAGCGCTGTGACTTCTGCTGTGTTGTCTTTCCAGATGTTCGTGAATGACCAGAGCGATAACGGCATCGTCTATATCAACCAAGCTGGCTTGGATGCAACCACTGGTGGCAGCTACGCCGCCAACCAGCACGTACGCGTCGATATCTTGCGTGCCAGCGCCGATCCTTTCTCGGTTCATGCTACTGACATCATCGGTACTTATTATCTGGGCGGAGCCAATGGTCGCCGTTTCGATGGTACTGATAACGTCAACCGCTACGTGGATTACAGCTTTGATGTGACTGACATCCTAGCTGCTGGTGGTGATTACACCTTGCGCTTTGCTTCCGTGAGCAACCAAGGTGCGCTGCAAGTGGGCCTGGATAACGTCAGCCTGAATATCGCAGCCGTACCTGAAGCTGATACCTACGCCATGTTATTGGCTGGCTTGGGTGTCTTGGGCTTGGCATTGCGTCGTCGTAAAACTGTTTAACTACAAATGGGAGTGCATAAAATGAAAAAGGTAACAATGAAGGTATCCGCCCTGGCGGTAATGATGGCACTGAGTGGTCAGGCGATGGCAGAAGATGCCAACACTTGGTTGCAGGATGGACAAGAAGCCTTGGCTGCAGCCAAGAAGCTTTACCCCAACAACCGCAAGGCCAAGAACGTGATTCTGTTCGTGGGTGATGGTATGGGTGTTTCCACTGTGACTGCTGCACGTATCCTGGAGGGTCAGTTGCAAGGCCGTGATGGCGAGCGCAACAAGCTGGCTTTCGAGAAGCTGCCTTACCTGGCGCTCTCCAAGACATATTCTGCTAACCAGCAGACGTCTGATTCTGCTCCTACCATGACTGCTATGGTCACTGGCGTGAAGACGAATGATGGCGTGATCTCTGTTGATCAACGTGTTGAGAACGGCGAGCGTGACAACAGCAAGGTGCAAGCTGCCAAGTTGGCGACTATCCTGGAATTGGCTGAGCAAAATGGCCGTGCTACAGGCGTGGTTTCCACAGCACGTATTACCCATGCAACACCTGCCGCTACTTATGCCCATACTTCTGCACGTGATTGGGAGTCTGACAACAACGTGCCTGCGGGTGCTGATGTCAAGGATATTGCTTCCCAGCTGATCGACAATTTTGGCCAAGGTGGCATTGGTGATGGTATCGAAGTTGTGCTGGGTGGTGGCCGTAGCCGCTTCCTGCCTAACACAGTGAATGATCCTGAAAACGCAGGCCGTAAGGGTGACCGCCGTGATGGCCGTAACTTGGTTGACGAATACGTGAACAAATTCGGTGGCAAGTTTGTCTGGAATCAGGCGCAATTCGATGCGATCAATCCCGCTAACACTAACCGTTTGCTGGGCTTGTTCGAGCGTTCCCACATGCAATACGAGCATGACCGCCCGAACGACACTGGCAAGGAACCATCCTTGGCAGAGCTGACTGGCAAGGCCATCGACATCCTGAAGAAAAATCCTAAGGGCTTCTTCCTGATGGTGGAAGCTGGTCGTATCGACCACGGTCACCATGCCAACAATGCTTACCGTGCCCTGACTGACACCATTGCCTTGTCTGACGCTGTGAAGAAGACACTGGAAAAGGTTGATCTCAATGACACGTTGGTGATTGTGACAGCTGACCACAGCCATACCATGACGATTGGTGGTTACCCAGAGCGTGGCAATCCTATCTTGGGCAAGGTAGCTGTTGATGGTCGCCTGAGCAAGGCAACCGATGGCAACCCTTACACCACCATCTCCTATGCCAACGGTAAAGGTTACTACCCTAACGTACCTGGTGAAACTGTTTATAACTTCCCAGCACGTAGTGGTCGTATTGCCGACATGACCAATGTGGACACCAGTGATCCTGATTTCCACCAGGAAGTGACAGTGCCATTGGATTCAGAAACTCACGCTGCTGAAGAAGTTGAAATCTTCGCAGGTGGTCCTAAGGCTCACCTGTTCCAGGGTATCCAGGAACAAAGCTATATCTTCCACGTGATGAAGGATGCCTTTGGCTTCTAATGCACTGGATTGATTTGGTGTGATTGACGACGGATGGAATGGCCTAGGCCATTCCATCCATTTTACTTTTTAGTCTGTGAGAGTGTGAATAATGCAAAACAACATGAAATATAGCGCGATATTGCTGCTTTCCCTGTTGCCTGGCTTTGCTGTGGCAGAAACCTTGCCTGACCTGGATGCGCGATTTGAAACCTCGCAGTGCGAGTTGCCATGTAAGCACTCCATCAAGCGTGAATGGCTGATGCTGCGTGGCGCAAACCAGGTCGAGCTCCGCGATGTCAACGCCAAGCGCAGCGATCTTTGGCAGTGGCAGGATGACACCTTGGACTATGTCTATCTGATGCATGGTCAACAACGGGCGATTGATTACACCTCCATTGATCTGCGTTTGTTGGGGATAGGCGCTAGCGAAAGCAAGTGGCAGGCGCTGGCAAAGCTGGTTACAAGCAGCGAGCTGGCCAGCATGGAGAAAACACCTGGCAAGCCTTATGAAAAGATGGCCACCGAGATTTATCGCGGCACATTAAATGGGGTGGCAACAGAGCTGACCTGGATCCCTGCCTTGCAGATTCCGCTGCAGGTGGAATACCGCTATCCAAAACAGATAGTGACCGTAAAGCTGGTGGAACGCTATCAGGGCAAGCTGCCAGTGCAGAAAACCACGGCCAAGCAATTGCAGGAATACCAGCATGTAGATTTCGTTGATATCGGCGACATGGAGCATGACAAGCAGGCGGTGGCCTGGTTGGCAGAAGCCAAGGACGCGCCGGGTGTGCATGTGCATCATCACGATCATGGTGATCACCATGAACATGGGGTCAATTGAGGTGCTTGTCGCCTAAAGGTCTGCGGGATGCCTGAGAGAATGAGCGTAATGCTAGAATACTGGCATGACGCTCATCCCAGAAATCAAGCCCCAGCAATCCCTAGAACTACTCAAGGAGCTGCATATCCTCACGCGGGATGGCAAGCTCAACCAAGATACACGGCGCAAGCTCAAGCAGGTGTATCACCTCTATCACTTCATTGAGCCCTTGTTGCAGGAGGTGATGGAGAATAATGCCAACCCCTTGTTGGTTGACCACGGTGCAGGCAAGTCTTATTTGGGTTTTATTCTCTATGACTTGTTCATCAAGCAACAGTCAGCAGGCCGCATCGCCGGTATAGAAACTCGTGGAGAGCTGGTAGAAAAATCCCGCACACTGGCTGACAAGCTGGGATTCAGTCGCATGGATTTCCTGCATTTGAGCGTGGAGGAGGCGATTACCTCCAACACCTTGCCGGACCAGGTGGATATTGTCACTGCCTTGCATGCCTGCAACACCGCGACGGATGATGCCATACGCTTTGGCTTGGAGAAAAAGGCGCAGTTCATGGTCTTGGTGCCATGTTGCCAAGCCGAGGTGGCTGAAGTATTGCGCCGACACAAGAATGAGTCTTTCGCCAAGACGCCATTGTCTGAAATCTGGCGTCACCCCATCCACACCCGCGAATTCGGTAGCCAGATCACTAACGTATTGCGTTGCTTACAGCTGGAAGCACATGGTTACCAAGTCACGGTGACTGAGCTGGTAGGGTGGGAGCACTCCATGAAAAATGAGCTGATCATTGCCCGTTACAAGAACAGCCCGCGGCGCAATGCCCAGACCCGGCTGGAGCACATTCTTGACGAGCTGAATCTACAGGATTTGCGGCACCGCTTTATTGCTTAAGTGTTGGGCTGCCAGGCAGGTTCATTCGTGCAGTTGCAGGTTGCTAGAACGAAGCCTAGCTTATTTACGCGGTAACTGGTCGCTGGGGATGTTTTGCAAGCTGCCAAAAGTCAGTGCATATTGCCGCGTGATTTCCGCACCAAAGAAGAAAATCTGTGCAGAGTAGTAGACCCACAACAGCAGGGCGATCAAGGAGCCTGCTGCGCCAAAGCTGGATGCGACAGCACTATTGCCAAGGTAAAGGCCGATTAATGTCTTGCCCAGGCTGAACAGGATGGCGGTAAAAGCCGCGCCTACCCATACGTCTGACCACGGCAGCTTGACGTCAGGAAGCATCTTGAAAATGACGGCAAACATAGAAGTAATCACGCCAAAACTCACCAATGCAGAAATATGCTTGAATACACCAATCGTCGTGATGAAGCGGCCGACAAAATCAGCAAAAAATTGTTCGATAAGCGCCAGGCCTGCATTCACCAGCAATGATGTCAGCAGCAGAAATGCCAATGAAATGATAATGCTGAAGGAGAGCAGGCGAGTCTTGATCAGGTTGCCGATCGCTTGCTTGCCGCCCTGTGCCTTGACCTTGGTGGTTTCCCAGACTTCATCCAGGCTGGCCTTGAGTTCGGCAAATACGGTAGTTGCACCTACAAAGAGCAGAGCGGAAGCAATCAGAGTGGCAATAATGCCAGACTTTGGATTGCTGGATTTTGCCAACATATTCTGGATGACCTGTGCACCACTTTCGCCTACCAGGTCAGAAATTTGTGCCACGATTTCGCCGTGAGCGGCGCGCTCACCAAGGAAATACCCCGCAATCGCAATCACTAGCACTAGGATGGGCGTGAGCGAAAACATGGTGTAAAAGGCGAGCGCAGCCCCCTTGCTAGTGGCGCGGTGTGAAAACCATGACAATACTGATTGCACCAACAACTGGCGCAAGCATTGAAGCCGGTGCAGGGTTTGCTGGCTTAGGCCTTGTATAAACTTGGCAATCAATCGTGCTCTCCTGGGGGGATAGTTTAGTGAGCGTGGTGTCCCATTTCCTGATGCGTAATATCACGTCCGTTAAACGTGATAGCCACGTTATCCTGGCTGGCCTTCTTATCCTCAAATACCAAATTCAATGGAATCGTATCCCCGGTTTTGACCGGGCTCTTGATGCCAAGCAGCATCAGGTGGAGGCCGCCGGGCTTTAACTCTACAGGGGTATTGGCCTTGAGCTCCAGTTGCTTGATCGGGCGCATCTTCATGACGCCATTCTCTACCGTCATTTCATGCAGTTCGACCTTGTCTGCAAAGCTTGAGTTCGCCGAGACCAGAACAACATCCTTGTCAGAAACAATCCGTACATAGCCCGCAGCGACTTTTTGCCCTGGCGCAGTAGTGCGCACCCATGGCTCCACAACAGTAATTTCTGCCTGTACTTGCAAGCTGCAAAGCAATAGCAGGCCTGACCAGATGTATTTCATTATTGTGCTCCTGTCATAGACGATTCAAAGTTGGCATTGATGCTGGGAAGCCCGTAAGTCCATGGGCCGATCAAGGATGCTTGCGAGATCAATTGGTGGGAAAGTGCTACGCAGGCAGCGCAGGGGCTAGTATTGGTGCGGGTATTGTCGATTACCGAACACACCTCACCAAAAAAATCCTGATCTCCCGGGTTGTCACCCATGGTGGCAGTTTGCAGCAACAACCAGCAGCCCAACCCGAATAGCAGGAAAAAAGCACTGAGTCCGCCTACCAGCTTTAATTGATCAAATTCCATCCTGCTATCTTAGCATGCGCCGCAATGCTCGCCTGCCTTACGCTATAGGAACCAGGGCTGGTCAGCTAGAGTTCGCCCTGCCTAGGTATGCGGGATGGGGTGCATGGGTATTCAGCGCAGGCAAAAATAGCAGTGATGCTCTGCTGATGCGCGAAGGCAAGGAGTAGCCATGCTAAAATCCATCCCTATCTATGAGTACTTCTAATCCCGTTTCAGAGCGCCAGTTGTTGCAACGTCTCAAGGCGCAAATTCCCGAGTGCATGTTGCAAGATCAGTTTGTGTTCAGGCGTCGCTTGCAGCAGCTGGATGCCATGGTGGCGCAACAAAAGCCCATCGACCACTCTCTGGCCGAAGTTGCCATGAAAATTCAGGCTTCGGTTAACCGGCTCAAACTGAGGCAAGAGCAGTTGCCCAAGCCCGAATATCCATTAGAGTTACCCGTCAGTGGGCGCAAGGATGAAATTGCGCAAGCGATTGCCAAGCATCAGGTGGTGATTGTCAGCGGTGAGACTGGGTCTGGTAAGACCACGCAGTTGCCGAAAATCTGCCTGGAACTGGGTCGTGGTGTAGCAGGCTTAATCGGGCATACCCAACCTCGGCGAATTGCTGCACGTTCGGTGGCTTCGCGCATTGCGCAGGAGTTGAAGTCTCCGCTGGGCGAGGCGGTGGGTTACAAGGTGCGTTTTAACGACCGCCTGTCGGAATCCAGTTATATCAAGCTGATGACAGACGGTATCTTGTTGGCGGAAACGCAGGGCGACCGCTTTCTCAACGCCTACGACACCATCATCATCGATGAAGCGCACGAGCGTAGCCTGAATATCGATTTCCTGCTTGGCTATCTCAAACAATTATTGCCGCGCAGGCCAGACCTTAAAGTCATCGTGACGTCTGCGACGATTGATGCCGAGCGTTTTTCCCAGCATTTCAATGGCGCGCCAGTGATTGAGGTTTCTGGACGAACTTATCCGGTGGAAATCCGTTACCGTCCCTTGGGTAGTCGCCGGATGGTGATTGCGCCGCCCAAGCCCGTTGCAGCGCCTGTGCCGGTAGTCAAGGTGCAGGAAGATGCAGCGCAAGACGATATCCTGGATATTGGCATCAAGCGTAAGACGTTCAACATTGACTCCTCTATCCAGCTCGATAACGATGAGGATGTGGAGTTGCTGGGCCAGGACATCATGGGCATTCAGCGCAAGCCGCGTGCAGAGGCCAAGTGGCTGGAAGAAGATGATGCCGAAGAGGCCATGGAAGAGGCGATCCTTGATTCCGTGGAGCAGCTTTCCCGCTTGGGTGGCGGCGATATTCTGGTGTTCCTGCCGGGGGAGCGCGAGATTCGTGACACGGCAGATTACCTCAACAAGCACCTGCGCCATGTGGAGATATTACCCTTATTCGCACGCTTGTCGATAGAAGACCAGCAGAAAGTATTCCGCTCCAGTGGCGGGCGACGCGTGGTGTTGGCCACCAATGTGGCAGAAACTTCGCTGACCGTGCCTGGCATCAAGTACGTGATAGACACCGGCTTGGCGCGAGTTAATCGCTATAGCGCCCGGGCCAAGGTCGAGCAGTTGCAGATTGAGAAAATCTCCCAGGCGGCGGCGCGGCAGCGTGCAGGCCGTTGTGGCCGGGTTTCCAATGGTATTTGTATCCGGCTTTATGACGAGGCGGATTTTAATAATCGCCCTGAGTTTACCGACCCTGAAATCCTGCGCTCATCGCTGGCCGCGGTTATTTTGCGTATGGCGGCGCTCAAGCTGGGCCAGGTGCAGGAGTTTCCATTTATTGAGGCGCCTAGCTCGCGCTTGATCGCCGATGGCTACCAACTCTTGCAGGAGTTGGGCGCGGTGGATGCGGAACAGAATATTACTGAGACAGGTCGCCAATTGGCGCGCTTGCCGCTGGACCCGCGCGTTTCGCGCATGATCCTGGAAGCAAAGAAGCAGGGGTGTGTAAAGGAAATCCTCATCATTGCCAGTGCATTGGCGATCCAGGATCCGCGCGAGCGGCCAATGGATAAGCGTGAAGCCGCCGATCAGGCGCATGCCAAGTTCAATGTCGAGCATTCCGATTTTCTCGGCTTCATCAAGCTGTGGGAATGGTACGAGGAGGCGTTCAAGAGCAAGAAATCCAACAAGGATTTGCTCAATAAATGCCACAGCAATTTCCTTTCATTCCTGCGGCTTAAGGAATGGCGCGAGCTTTATCAGCAACTGAAAGAGATTGCTGATGAGCTTGAGCTAAAACTGAATATAGAGCCTGCTTCTTATGAGCAGGTGCACCGTGCCTTGTTGGCGGGCTTGCTGGGCAATATCGGCTTCAAGGATGGTGAGGCAGACAATTATCTTGGTGCGCGTGGCATACGCTTTCATGTCGCGCCAGGTTCCACACTGAAGAAGGCCAGGCCGAAATGGGTGATGGCAGCCGAGTTGATGGAAACCACCAAGCTCTACGCCCGTTGCGTCGCGCGAATTGAGCCGGATTGGATAGAGCCATTGGCGCGCGGCCTGACGCAAAGTCATTACAGCGATCCGCGTTGGGATCGCAAGCCTGCGCAAGTCGTGGCGTGGGAGCGTGTCAGTCTCTACGGCCTGACTGTGGTGCCGCGCCGCCGCGTGCATTATGGGCCTATTCATCCGCAGGAAGCGCGCGAGATATTTATCCGCGAGGCGCTGGCGAATATGGAGTTCGATACGCGTGCGCCATTCTTCGCGGCTAATCGTCGCCTGATCGCCGAAATTGAAGAGCTGGAGCACAAGGCGCGTCGGCAGGATGTACTGGTGGACGAGCACACCTTGTTTGCCTTTTACGATGGCGTGGTGCCCGAGGGGATTGTGAATGGTGCTGGTTTCGAGAAGTGGCGCGAGGATGCAGAAAAAACTAGCCCCAAGCTGCTATACCTCACGCGTGAACACTTGATGCGTCACGGCGCTGCAGGCATTACCGAGGTGCAGTTCCCGGAAAGCCTGGCACTGGATGGCGTCACTTTGTCGTTGAAATATCGCTTCGAGCCAGGCCATGCACTGGATGGCGTCACGGCGACCGTGCCACTGGCATTGCTTAACCAGTTAAATCCGGTTGAGGCAGAGTGGCTGGTACCCGGCATGATCCGCGAAAAAGTCACGGCGCTGATCAAGGCGTTGCCCAAGACATTGCGCCGTGTTTGTGTGCCGGTGCCTGATTTCGTCACTGGCTTCCTGGAGGCTGCACCATCCAGGCAAGGACCATTGCTGCCCGCGATGGCTAGCTTCATTCAGCAGCGCACTGGGCTTAAACTCAGCGCCAGTGAGTGGGAGGCCAACGCGCTGGATGCACATCTATATATGAATTTCCGTGTGGTGGACGAGAAAAACCGCGAACTGGGTAGTGGGCGAGATTGGCACGCCCTTAAAGCCCAGCTTGGCCAGGCCGCACAGTTAACCTTCCGTAGCAGTTCACCCAGCATCGAGAAATCTGGCCTCAAGCAGTGGGATTTTGGCGATTTGCCACCGACCTTGAGTTTTAGCCGCGATGGCCGCCAATTGACCGGCTATCCGGCGTTGGAAGACAACAGCGATAGCGTTGCCATCAAGCTGTTTGATACTGAGCTGGCGGCACAGATATCTCACCGGGCCGGTGTGCGCCGCCTGATGCGTTTTGAGCTCAAGGAGCAAATGAAGCAACTGGAAAAAGGCCTGCCCGGCTTCAACCAATATGCCTTGCAATTGCGCAACATCATGAACCCCGATGAACTGCGCGAGGATATGCTCATTGCGATCAGCGATCGCGCCTTTATTGGCGAAGATGCCTTGCCGCGCAACAACCAGGATTTCATGGCGCTCAAGACCCGTGCACGGACTAGGCTACCAGCCGTAGTGGACGGGGCAGGGCGGCTCGCTACGGCGATTGCCGTCGAATACACCCAGCTCGCACAAAAGTTGAACGCTGCACCAGCCAACCTGTCCAGAATCAAGAAGGAGCTGGAGGGCCAGCTTGCGCGCCTGCTGCCCAAGCGTTTTTTTAGCGCTACGCCATGGGAAACCCTGCAACATTTGCCGCGCTACATCAAGGCAATGCGTTTGCGCCTGGAGAAGTATCCCGGCAGTGTCGAACGCGACACCCGTAGTGGGCAGGCCGTGCAGCAGGTTTGGGATCGCTGGGAGGCGCGCCTGCAAAGCTTGCGTAAGGCGAATCATGAAGTGCCGCCAGCTTTGCTGGATTATCGATGGCTAATTGAAGAGTTGCGCGTGTCCTTGTTTGCCCAGGAGCTGAAAACGCCCTTTCCGGTATCGGTCAAACGCCTGGATAAAACCTGGGAAGATGTGGTCCGTAGTTAATATTGATCATAAATGGACGAGGCATCAGCACAAGCCTGGTGGCAAGCCATGAATGGAGAAGAGTTTTGTTGAAATTACATCGTTCAGTAGCGAGTTTTTTGGCTGTTGGCCTGATGTGCGGGGCGCTTGCTACTCATGCCGATGAACCAGGGTTTGATGCGTGGTTGCAGGATTTCTACCGTGATGCGCAGACGCAGGGTATTTCTGCGCAGAGTCTACAAGCGGCCCTGTCCGATGCTCGCCCTATAGACCGTATTATTGAGCTGGATCAATCACAGCCAGAGTTTGTGCAGACTTTTCTGACTTATCTCAACCGCCGCGTAACGGCGAAGCAGATTGCTCGTGGCCAGGCATTGTTGCAGGAGCAAGGGCCTTTGTTACAGGCCGTGGAGCAGAAGTATGGCGTGCCGGCTGCGGTTTTGGTGTCGTTCTGGGGGCTGGAGACCAATTACGGACAAACCCTGGGTAACTTTTCCACCCCACAAGCATTGGCCACACTGGCTTATGAAGGCCGCCGCCATGCCTTTTTTCGTAGCCAGTTGCTGGATGCCTTGCGCATCCTTGATGCCGGGCATATTGCTGCGAGTAGCATGGTGGGCTCCTGGGCTGGAGCGGTTGGGCACATGCAGTTTATGCCTTCGACGTTTCTTGCTTATGCCGAGGATGGCGACGGTGATGGCAAGATCAATGTCTGGCAATCCATTCCCGATGCCATGTATTCCGCCGGGCGTTACTTGAATGCCATTGGCTGGAAACGTGATGAGGCGATTGCCGTTGAGGTGAGCCTGCCGAAGGGGTTTGATTGGCAGCAAGCCGTGATTAGCCAGAAACGCACGGTCGCTGCGTGGCAGGCGATGGGAGTACAGGCGATTGGACAAGGGCTACCATCGGCAGACCGCAATGCGGCGATTATTTTGCCGCAAGGCTGGCGTGGCCCTGCATTCATGGTGTTCGACAACTTCAATGCTGTCATGCAATGGAACCGATCAACCAGCTACGCCTTGACCGTGGCTCACCTTGCCAGCCGTTTACAGGGAGGCAAGGCATTGAGTGGTGGGCTCGAGGCAGAGCAGGAGCCAGTCAGCATTGATGCGATCAAGCGCTTGCAGCGACAGCTGACAGAGCTGGGCTTTGATACGCGTGGCAGCGATGGATTACCCGGCCCCAATACCCAGGCTGCCATTCGGGTGTACCAGCAGACGCACGCTTTACCAGCTGATGGTTATGCCTCACCAAGCCTGATGCAGCATGTGGCCACCACGTTGGCTGCACAAACCGTCGATACCGAGCTGATACCCGGTTTCCCCGGCACTCAGCCATGAGCGTGGCGGGTGATCTTGATGCAACATGAATTAACTGTTTAAAGGAGAAATGCACATGAGTGAGCAACGTAAGCTACGCTGGGGCATATTGGGCGCAGCGCGCGTCAATGAGCGCCTGCTGCCTGCCATTGTCGATGCTGCCAATGCTGAGCTGGTGGCGATAGGCAGCCGCCGTGCAGGAGCAGCTGCAGCAACGCTTGCAAAGCATGCGCCAGGGACGGCGGGCGTTAATCTTTATGATGATGCCGAAGCCTTGCTGAATGACGCGCGTGTTGAGGCAGTTTACCTGCCCATGTCCAACCATGAGCATACGGAATGGGCATTGAAGGCGATTGCCAAAGGCAAGCATGTGCTGATCGAAAAGCCCTTGGCGTTGACTGTGGCTGATGTCGATGCGATTACCAGCGCAGCAAAGCAACAAGGCGTGACAGTGATGGAAGGCTTTATGTATGCTTTTCACCCGCAGTTCGCACGCGTGCAAGCGTTACTGCGCTCTGGCGTGATTGGCGAGGTGAAGTTCGTGCGCGCCAGCTATTCTTTCCTCATGAAGCCCGCACGGCTTTATCGCCTGGAACGTAATGTCGATGGCGGCGGCGGGGCGATGTGGGATATTGGCCCTTATGCCATCCACTCATTGCGCAGTTGTTTCGGTACCGAGCCTGAAAGTGTGGTGACGATTGCCAAATATACGGATAGCGGGGCAGATATTGCGACTAGCGGCGTATTCGATTTTGGCGATGGTAAGCACGGGCATTTTGACATCAGTTTCGAGACTTCACGTCGCTCGGAATATCAAGTCACAGGCAGCAAGGGCGGCCTCAAGTGCCATACCGTGTGGCAGCAGGCGGGCGATGTGCCGGTGATCACCTGGTGGACAGAGGATGGCCACTTCTGGGAAGAGCGTTTGCCTGTGAGTAATCATTTTGTCGCTGAAATCGAGCATTTCAGCGATTGCGTATTGAACGGCAAGCCGCCATTCCTCAGCCTGGAAGATGCACATGGCAATTGCCAGGCGATTGTCGCTGCCATGCAGTCTGCAGCTGAGGGGCGTAAAGTCTATTTGCCGGGTTCAGCACATTAGCGTTGCAATCAATGCTGGTGGTGATCTAACTGCTTGATGCTGCCGCTCATGGTGTAAAACTCCAGCTTGGGTGTGGTGTAGTTGGAGTGCGATACTCCCTGCTGGAAATCATCTAGATGTGTCACGGTGCCACCATCTTTTTCCTGCCAATAGATCAGGTAAGCGCCAGGCCTGATCTCGCGGTATTGATAGTTGACCTCTCCCGTTAAGCCCTTGAGCGGGCCTTCGGTCACAACAAAGCGTATGGTATCGGTGGAGATGAAGCTATCTTGTGCAGCAAAACCATCGTACTGGAATAGATAGGTGTGGCCGACGAAGGGCGGGGTGTCAGCCGCCCAGCTTGCGCTGGCAGTCAGTAATGCTGCTAATGTGGCCAGCCTTTTAATCTTGATCATCATAAAATCAGTCTTTCGTGGTGGTGAAATGGGGTGCTATTTGTGCGGCGATGAAAGCGCTCCACGAGGCTGGTTGGCCCAAATGGTGACTGGCGTTCAGCACTTGCAGGGCTTGGCCCGGTTGTTCGAGCACGAAACTAGGAAAGCCATTGCCGCCTACCTGCGCCAATAATTCGCGGCTTTGCTGAATATGTTGTGCCGCAGCGGCTGGGCTAAGCTCGGCAAAGCGCTGCGCAAACTTTGTTGCATCCAGGCCTAGTTCTGTAGCCAGCGCAATCAACACCTGCTGTTCTGCCACTTTCATGCCATGTTGATAATGTGCGGCTTGTATCTTCTCAAGCATGAGCAGCCCTAGGCCTTGCAGGGATTGTGCGCATAACACGGCAGTAATAGGCGGTGTCGAGTCCAGTATGACGCTGCCATCTTCCAGCAAGCCTTGGAAATAAGCCTCGCCGAATATTTGTCCGCTTAAGGCCGCAATGCGCTTATCGTGTGGAAGCACATAATCACGCCAGGCTGCTGACATCTGGCGACGGTTATGGTCGCTCAACATGCCGCCACCGTGCAGGCTGAGCAGCAATCCAGGAGTCTGGCTTGCTGCTTGCGCCAATGGCGCAGCAGCGTAACACCAGCCGCACAAAGGGTCATAGATGTAGTGCAGCGTGGCGACTGGTGGCGTACTTATTCCGCTGGCCATTTCATTTCACCCTTGATCACTTTGGCACTCAGTTCCAGCGAGCTATCTTCTGCCAGGGAGGGGTATTGTTGCTTCATGGCTGATACCAACTCTGCCGAGTTTTTGCTCTTGCCTGCGGCGTGCTCGAAAGCTTGCAGGTATTCGCGTGTAAATGTAACCGCACCTAATCCTGTGGGGGCATCGCCAAGGTAATGGCCAGGGATGATGGTCTTCGGCTTGAGTGCCGCAACCTCATCCAGGGTGCTCAGCCAGTGCTGGCGGGAGGCGGCAGTTTGGGTATCGGCTACCCAGACGTGGATGCCGCTGGACAAAATGACGCCACCGACGACAGCCTTCAACGACGGAATCCACACATAGCTACGATCTGGCGCAGGACCTTGCAAGCCTTTAACTTCCAGCGTCTGGCCTTCAAGATCGATTTTGTTGCCCTTCAGTACTTCCGGCAGCACCAACGATTGTGGAGCGTTGGCGCCAAGTTGAGGCCCCCAGTAGTCTTTCTTGCCTTGGCTCGTTGCCTTGATGGCTGCAACGGTTTGTGCAGTCGCGATGACCTTGGCCTTGGGGAAGGCTGCATGCAGTACATCCAGCCCAAAATAGTAATCGGGATCGCTGTGGCTGATATAAATGGTGGTCAGGCGCTTGCCGGATTGTTGGATGCGCTTGACCAATTCCTGCGCATGATTGCGCTGGAATTGGGCGTCAATCAATACGATATCGTGCTTGCCGCTGATCAATTCTGACGATACCGGGAAAAAGCCTTGCTCGCCTGGATTAAAAATCTCTAGTTTCAATGGCTCGGCGGCTACAGCGTGTTCGCCGACGATACCGGTCATGAACACACTTGCCAGTAACAACATGGATTTGAAGCACATAGCAGACTCCTTAACTGATGATGAGCAGCATCATAGGATTTTTCTTTCATGATAAAAATCACCTAGAATGCAATTGTTTGTTGCATAAATCGATCAAATAAGGGCTATGCATGGATAGGATTACCGCTGCAGAAGTATTTGTGTGCATTGCCGAACAAGGCAGCATGACGGCTGCCGCGCAGGCCATGGATATGTCGCGTGCCATGGTGACGCGTTATCTGGGCCAAATGGAGGAGTGGGCAGGAGTGCGCTTGCTGCACCGCACCACGCGCAGGATGACTCTGACTGAAGCCGGACAAGCGATCTTGCTGCGTTGTCGCG
Organism: Methylobacillus methanolivorans; assembly: GCF_044751345.1. Lineage (GTDB taxonomy): Bacteria > Pseudomonadota > Gammaproteobacteria > Burkholderiales > Methylophilaceae > Methylobacillus > Methylobacillus methanolivorans. Next base: position 399,907 of record NZ_JBIWXY010000001.1, read on the forward strand.
ATATGCTGGCGATTACTGCAGAGATGCACCTCGCACAACAGCCAGGGGATGAGCCGCATGGCTTGTTGCGTATCAGTTGTGCGCAATCTATTGCCCAATATGGGTTGGCGGCGCTGGTGGGGCGTTATTTGCAGCGTTACCCAATGGCGGCTGTGGAGTTGCAGATCAGTAATCACACCATCAACCTGGTCGAGGATAGGGTTGACCTGGCTATCCGCATTACCAATGATCTGGCCCCAGGCCTGATTGCCAAGCCTTTGGGCACTTGCCATTCTGTCGTTTGTGCAGCTCCAGCCTATATCGCTCGCCATGGTGCCCCCAAGGCGGTGGAAGACCTGGCTATGCACCAATGCCTGACCTACTCATATTTTGGCAAGAGCCTGTGGACATTTTTGCGCCAAGGCGAGGAATACCATGTGCCTGTTAGCGGCAGCCTGACGGCGAATGATTCAACAGTGCTATTGGCGGCAGCGATTGCCGGGGCAGGGGTGAGCTTGCAACCCGTCCTTGCGGCGGCGGGCCCGATCAGCAGAGGTGAGCTAGAGGTGCTGTTGCCAGATTACCAGCCGCGTTCGTTGGGTATTTATGGGGTTTACCAGTCACGTAGCCATATGCCACTGATATTACGCTCCATGCTGGATTTTATGGTTGAGCATTGGGCAGCGAGTATGCCTGAAGCGATTTAGAGTAACTTGATTTCGCTGAGTTTTTCCAGGCAGGTATCGCGAATGATGCGCGCCAGGTCTTGCGTGTATGGCCGGGTCATGATGTCCGGCATGCCGAGAGCGTGTAGTTCCGACCACAGGCCTTTGCGGCCAATGGGCTTGGCAATCACATATTCGTGATCTACATAGCTTTGTATGCCCCAATTAGGCAGTGCCGCGATACCGCGGCGGCTTGCTACCAATTGCATGATGGCAATCGTAAGCTCGCTGGTGCGCCGGGTGAATTCAATGCCTGCGGGCTTGAGTACCTGGCGGATAACGTCGATGCGCTCTTCCGGCACGGGATAGGTGATCAGCGTTTGTCCGGCAAAATCCTCTGCCATCAATCGTGGTTTGTTGCGCAATTCATGTTCGGGTGGCAATACGCCCATGATCTCGAACTTGAATAGCGGAATTGCGCTCAGTTCGCGTAATTTTTCCGGCAGGCTGCCAATGACAAGGTCGGCCTTGCCTTCATGTAGCAAGTGCCATGGATCGCTGTGGAATCCGGCCACCAAATCCAGCTCGACTTCTGGCCAGGCGCGGCGGAAGGCATCCATCACCGGCGTCAGCCAATCAAAGCAGGTGTGGCATTCCAGCACTATCCTCAATTCTCCCGATTGATCGCTCTTGAGGCGAATCAGGTCACGCTCGGCTTTTTCCTGCGCTTCCAGCACTTCCCTGGCCAAGGCCAGCAGACGCTCTCCAGCCGGCGTGAATCGGATGCCGTGTGCTGTGCGCTGGAACAAGGGGGTGTCGTAATGATTTTCCAGCACGCGTATCTGGTGTGAAAGTGCTGATTGTGTGAGGAAGACCCGTTCAGCAGCATGAGCCAGCTTGCCGGTCTCGGCAATCGCAATCAGGGATTTCAGGTGGCGGATTTCCAGCATGGCGTACTTGCTTGATATGAATTTAATTCAAGTTTATCAAAAAAACTTTCGCTTTTTTAAATTTATTGCATCCGTGAAAATTCCTGCACTTTTTCAATCAACTCATACACATCATTCAAGCAAGGGATTCAAGCATGGCAATTGCACATATTCTGGGATATCCGCGTATCGGCGAGAAACGCGCACTCAAGTTTGCCCAAGAGGCATTCTGGAAAGGGGAGCTCAATGCGACAGGTTTGCAGGAAGTAGGCAAGGGGTTGCGTGAACAGCATTGGCAAAAGCAGGCAGGCTTGGGCTTTATCACCGCTGGTGATTTCACGTTTTACGATCACGTGCTGGATCATGCCGTGATGTTTGGCGCAGTGCCGGAGCGTTTTGGCTTTCAAAGGGGAGTATTGTCGGAGGAGCAATATTTTGCCTTGGCGCGAGGTAATGCCAGCCAGCCTGCGATGGAAATGACCAAGTGGTTTGATACCAACTATCACTATATCGTGCCGGAGTTGAGCGCAGACACGCGGTTTTCCATCAATGCCCACGAATTCCTCAGCCGCCTGGATGAAGCACAGGCGCAAGGCAAAACGGTCAAGCCAGTGTTGTTGGGGCCAGTCAGCCTGCTGTACCTGAGCAAGGCCAGGGATCGTGACCGCTTGCAATTGCTCGATGGGTTGGCAGAGCAATATGCTTATCTGTTGCGTGAGCTCTACCATCGCAAGATTGAATGGTTGCAGATCGATGAGCCAGTGTTGGCGCTAGATCTTGATGATCAGTGGCTGAAGGCATTTGAGCGTGCTTATGCCTGGTTGCGCACGCAACGCCCGAAGATTCTGCTGGCTACTTATTTTGCCAATGTGTCTCGCTATCAAGGTTTTATTACTGGCCTGCCGGTCGATGGTATTCATCTTGACCTGGTACGTGCGCCTGAACAACTGGCACCTTGGCTCAATGCCTTGCCTGGGCACTGGGTGTTATCGGCAGGGGTAGTCGATGGCCGCAATATCTGGCGCAATGATCTGCGCCGCAGCCTCGATATCCTGCAAACACTGGCGCAAAAGCTCGGTGATCGCTTATGGGTGGCACCAAGTTGCTCGTTGTTGCATACCCCCGTGACCTTGGCTCATGAAGAAAACCTTGATCCAGAAATCAAGCACTGGTTGGCCTTTGCGGATGAAAAAATTGCCGAAGTTGCCACCTTGGCGCGTGCCTTGAATGAAGGCGAAGGGAGCATCGCCAGCGAGCTGGCCGCATCTGATGCTGCCGTGCAATCACGCCGGACCTCCAGCCGGGTACACAATGCGGATGTGCAGGCCAGAATTACTGCCTTGGATAAAATCAACCCAGAGCGTCATCGTGCCTTTGCTGAGCGCAAGGCCGTGCAGCAAGCTCGCTACAATCTGCCTGCATTGCCAACCACGACCATAGGTTCCTTCCCGCAGACCGCGGATATTCGCGCCAGTCGAGCTGCTTTCAAGCAGGGCAAGCTATCGACCGATCGTTATCAGCAGGATATGCAGCAGCATATCGAATTCGCTATTCGCGAGCAGGAGGCACTGGATATTGATGTGCTCGTGCATGGTGAAGCCGAGCGCAACGATATGGTGGAGTATTTTGGCGAGCAGCTGGCTGGCTACGCGTTTACCCAATATGGCTGGGTGCAGAGCTATGGCTCCCGTTGCGTCAAACCGCCTGTGATTTATGGGGATGTTTATCGCCCGCAGCCGATGACGGTAGAAACGGCGCGTTATGCTCAATCGCTCACCAGCCGCCCGGTCAAGGGTATGCTCACTGGCCCGGTGACGATGCTGCAATGGTCGTTTGTCCGAGACGATCAACCACGCCAATCCACAGCAATGCAGCTTGCATTGGCAATACGTGACGAGGTGGATGACTTGCAGCAGGCCGGTATTGGCATTATCCAGATCGACGAGCCAGCGCTGCGTGAAGGCTTGCCGCTACAACAGGCCGAATGGAAGCAATACCTGGATTGGGCAGTGAGGGCATTCAAGCTTAGTGCCAGCGTGGCCGAGGATGACACCCAAATCCATACGCATATGTGCTATTCGGAGTTCAATGACATTCTGCCTGCCATTGCAGCCATGGATGCGGATGTGATCACCATCGAGACTTCGCGTTCGCACATGGAGCTGCTGGATGGTTTTGGCGAGTTTGCTTACCCGAACGACATTGGCCCCGGTGTATACGACATTCATTCCCCCCGTGTGCCGACGATTGCTGAAATCGAGGCATTGTTGCGCCGTGCGGCTAGTGTCGTGCCTCTTGCGCAGTTATGGGTTAACCCGGATTGCGGCCTCAAGACCCGCGGCTGGGCAGAAACGCGTACCGCACTGGATAATATGGTGCAGGTGGCCAAGCAGTTGCGTACTGAATTGGCTGCTTAATCAGGCGACTGGTGTGCCTGGAGTAGCGTGGTGATCGCTTCCACGCTCTCCGGCCGCACTACACGACCAATTTCTACGCCATTGTGCAGCAAGATCAGGGTGGGCCACAGCTTAATGCGGAAGCTGCGGCCCAGCCGCTTGCCAGGGCCATCTTCTATGCGCTCGTGGCGCAGCGTGGGGTGAAACTGTAGCGCGCTGTTCAGCAGCGGCTGTGCACGCTGGCAAAAGCCACACCAACTCGCGCCAAATTCAAGCAGTAACGCACCCGGTATTTGCTCAATCTCTGCACGGCTAGGTTCGGGAGTGATGGCTGGTTTCATGGTAGGTCTTTTTATTCCCCATTTTTACGCGCCCATCTTGGCGAAAATATCGTTTCATGATAGCTCAATTCATGATGCAGAGATGGCTAGAAAATTCTTCAAAAAATTTCTCCTTAAAAATCCTGCATATACCTCAAAAAATCAATATATAGTGTTTTGTAGTCTACACAAGCACATTTTATTGAGCTATATTCCATCCCACTACGGTGTTCGACAGCGGTTCGATTCAGTCGAGAAAAGGGAATGCGATGAACGGGTTTAGGCCTGTTTAAACCGCAGCTGCCCCCGCAACTGTAACTGGAGAGTGGTGTGCCATATTGATAGCCACTAGGCCTGTGAGTGTAGGGCCTGGGAAGGCTGGCAAACTGCGGAGACCCGGAAGCCAGGAAACCTGCCGTAGATTATTTTCATAACGTTTGAGGCGGGGTGTCCTCAGCAGATAGCTATCGTGGCCAATGCCGCGAAGCAGTTCATTTTGCTGACTCCATGCATGTAGGCTTGACCGGGAGTCTGGTCGCCAGGGCATGGAGACACCTTGCTTCCTGACAGGGAGCCTTAGATGACACAGTATGAATCCATGAATGCCACCAAGCGGGATGGTCGTCGTGAGCCGATCAACTTGGACAAGATCCATCGTGTGATCGATTGGGCGGCACAGGGACTGGACAATGTATCGGTATCGCAGGTCGAGCTGAAGTCGCACATCCAGTTCTATGACGGAATTCGTACCGATGTCATTCATGAAACCATTATTAAGTCCGCCGCTGACTTGATCTCAGAAGAGACGCCGGATTACCAGTACCTTGCCGCACGCCTTTCCATTTTCCACCTGCGCAAGATCGCCTACGGCCAGTTTGAGCCGCCGCATTTGTTTGACCACGTCACCAAGCTTACCGAGATGGGCAAGTACGATCAGCACCTTCTGGCTGATTACAGCCGCGAAGAGTTTGACGAGCTGAACAGTCATATCGACCATTGGCGCGATATGAATTTCTCTTACGCTGCCGTGAAGCAGCTGGAAGGCAAATACCTGGTGCAAAACCGGGTGACCAAGAAGATCTACGAGAGCCCACAGTTCCTCTACATCCTGGTGGCAATGTGCTTGTTTGCCAAGTATGAGGGTAAGGCGCGCCTGGAATACATCAAGCGCTTCTACGATGCGGTATCCACCTTCAAGATTTCCCTGCCTACGCCCATCATGTCCGGTGTGCGTACACCGACCCGCCAGTTCAGCTCCTGCGTGCTGATTGAGTGCGACGACAGCCTGGATAGTATCAATGCGACAACCAGCGCGATTGTGAAGTATGTTTCGCAACGTGCTGGGATTGGCGTGAATGCAGGCCGCATCCGCGCATTGGGCAGTGAGATCCGTGGTGGCGAGGCGCAGCATACTGGCTGCTTGCCTTTCTATAAACTGTTCCAGGCCGCAGTAAAATCTTGTTCGCAGGGTGGCGTGCGTGGCGGTGCGGCAACCTTGTTCTATCCTCTGTGGCACCTGGAAGTTGAATCACTGCTGGTATTGAAGAACAACCGCGGCGTGGAAGAAAATCGTGTACGCCATCTTGATTACGGCGTGCAGATCAACCGTTTGCTCTATCAGCGCCTGATCAAGGGTGGCGACATCACACTGTTCTCACCGCACGATGTACCAGGGCTTTATGATGCTTTCTTTGCCGACCAGGATGAGTTTGAGCGCCTGTATACGCAATACGAAGCTGATGACAGCATCCGCAAGCGTAGCTTGCCAGCAGTGGACCTGTTTTCCTTGCTGATGCAGGAGCGCGCAGGCACGGGCCGCATTTATATCCAGAACGTCGACCATTGCAACACTCACAGCCCGTTCAACCCGAAGCTGGCCCCGGTGCGCCAATCCAACCTATGTATGGAAATCGCACTGCCTACACACCCGCTTGAAGATATCAATGACGAGCAGGGCGAGATTGCCTTGTGCACCTTGTCCGCCTTTAACCTTGGTGCGTTGGAAAACCTCGGTGAATTGGAAGGCTTGGCCGACCTTGTGGTGCGTGCGCTGGATGCCTTGCTGGAGTATCAGGATTACCCGGTCAAGGCGGCACTCAATGCCACTGACAAGCGTCGCTCGCTTGGCGTAGGCGTGATCAATTACGCTTATTACCTTGCCAAGAATAGCACTGGCTACACCGATGAAGCGGCGCTAGGGTTGACCCATCGCACCTTTGAGGCGATCCAGTATTACCTGTTGAAAGCCTCGGTACAGCTTGCGCGTGAATTCGGTCCTTGTGGTGCGTTTAATGAAACAACCTATGCGCAAGGCATCTTGCCGATCGACACTTACAAGAAAGACCTGGATGCCGTATGTAACGAGGCATTGCAGCTGGATTGGGAGCAACTGCGCAAGGATATCGTCGCGAATGGTTTGCGCAACTCCACATTGACTGCGCTGATGCCTTCCGAGACTTCCAGCCAGATCGCCAATGCGACCAACGGCATTGAGCCACCGCGTGGCTTGGTGTCGGTCAAGCAATCCAAGGATGGCATCCTGCGCCAAGTGGTGCCCGAGATCGAGCGCCTGCGCCATCAATACCAGTTGCTGTGGTCGCTGCCGAATAATGATGGCTATCTCAAGCTGGTGGGCATCATGCAGAAGTTTGTCGATCAGTCGATTTCTTCCAATACCAACTACGATCCCAAGCGCTTCGAGGGCGGCAAGGTGCCGATGAAGCAGTTGCTCAAGGATTTGTTGCAGGCTTACAAGCTTGGCGTCAAAACCCTCTACTACCACAACACTCGCGATGGGGCGAGCGAAGGCGGTAGCGAGGCGGAAGATGACGGTTGCGCCAGCGGTGCTTGCAAGATCTAGCAAGCAGGTGAAGGATGGGGCGGCAGGCACGCCGCCCTGATTGAAGAATATAGAGACAAATCATGGCATACAGCATTTTTTCCAAGGTCGATAACGAGCAACTCAAGGAGCCGATGTTTTTCGGTCAGCCGGTCAATGTCGCGCGTTACGACCAGCAGAAATATCCGGTATTCGAGAAGCTGATCGAAAAGCAGCTGTCGTTCTTCTGGCGTCCGGAAGAAGTCGACGTATCGCAAGATCGTATCGACTACCAGGGTTTGCCTGACCATGAAAAGCATATCTTCATCAGCAACCTGAAGTATCAGACGCTGCTGGATTCTATCCAGGGACGTAGCCCTAACGTGGCGTTGTTGCCATTGGTCTCGTTGCCAGAGCTGGAAACCTGGATCGAAACCTGGGCTTTCTCCGAGACCATCCACTCGCGCTCTTATACCCATATCATCCGCAACATCGTTTCTGATCCCTCACTGATCTTTGACGATATTGTGCGCAATGAAAACATCGTAGCGCGCGCTAGCGACATCTCGAGTTATTACGATGATCTGATTCACTACTCCATGCTGTATTCGCAGCTAGGCGAGGGTGATCATGTGATCAATGGCGAGGTCAAGTCGGTCAACCTGCATGAACTGAAAAAACTGCTCTACCGTTGCCTGATGAGCGTCAATATCCTGGAGGCGATCCGCTTTTATGTCAGCTTTGCCTGCTCGTTTGCCTTTGCTGAGCGCAAGGTGATGGAAGGCAATGCCAAGATCATTCGCCTAATTGCGCGTGACGAAGCGCTGCATCTAACTGGCACCCAGCACATGCTTAATATCATGCGCAATGGCCAGGATGACACGGAGTTTGCTGAGATTGCCGCAGAGTTGCAGCAGGAGTGCTTCGACATGTTCAAGAATGCTGCGGAGCAGGAAAAGAAATGGGCAGAGTACCTGTTCAAGGACGGTTCCATGATCGGCCTCAACAAGGACATTCTCTGTCAGTATGTCGAGTACATCACCAATAACCGCATGACAGCGGTTGGCCTGGCGCCTGCGTTTCCAAATGCCAAGAGTAATCCTATCCCCTGGATCAATACCTGGTTGGCGTCCGATACCGTACAAGTGGCGCCGCAGGAAGTGGAGTTGAGCTCCTACCTCATCGGCCAGATTGATTCTGAGGTCAGCTCTGACGACCTCGGTGATTTCGAGCTTTGAGCACAGTCCGTACCCAGCACACCAGCTTTAACCTCATTTCGCACGAAACGTTGCTCGATGGCCTGGAGCGTACAGGCCACGAAGTGGAATACCAGTGCCGGGGCGGATATTGTGGCATTTGCCGGGTACGCCTACTTGATGGCGAGGTGCAATACCTTGAGCAGCCATTGGCATTCATTGCTGCCGACGAAATCTTGCCGTGCTGTTGTGTACCAAAATCTGATGTCAGGGTGGAGTGCGAGCTCAGGCCTGAGATGCGCGGGTGGCAAGGACAAGAGGATATGTTCCCCGTTCAGCAGTCGCTTTTTGCTGATGCGTTGCCTCACGAAGAACAGTTTCCCCCAGTGAAAAAGTGGCGTAGAAGAAGAGCGGCTAAGTCAGCTACATCGGCAAATAATTTATCTCTGTTTTAGAAGTGTTGTTTTTTTGCACGGCTTAGCCCAACAAAGTGTAAATAAAATGTAAAAATTATCATTCGCTAATATTATTGAGAATGATTTTTAATAAAATCGCTGCTTTTCATTCAGGGAAAAGCAATGAAGCACACTCCAATATTGGCAGTTCAGAAGCCAAAACTTGTTTATCTTGTGGTCAGCGCATTATTTGCAATGCCTGCTATCGCAGCCGATCGTGATAATTCCGTATTACCCGAAGTTGCTGTCGTTGGTGGTAAGGTCAATAAAGAGGCAACAAGCTATGTTGCTAAAAAAACCAAAAGTGCCACCAAGACCGACACCCCTATTGTAGAAACGCCACAATCTATTTCGGTTGTTGACCGCAAGGAGCTGGATGACCGTAATGCGCAGACCTTGAATGAGGCAATTGCCTATACTGCTGGTGTTCGTTCAGAGGTCGGTGGTATGGATAGCCGCGCAGATAGTTACTCTATTCGAGGATTTAAGGGTGGCTTGGAAACTGATAGCGGAACCTCCACTCTTTTCCTTGATGGGCTCAAGGTCCAGGCCGGTGGTCAATGGAACCGTGCAACTTTTGATAATTATGGTCTTGAGCGGGTAGAGGTATTGAAAGGTCCTTCAGCCGCCATATATGGTCAGATCACTCCTGGCGGCATGATTAATCTTGTGAGTAAGCGTCCAACAGCAAATCAGGTCAACGAAGTGCGTTTGCAAGGCGGTAGTTTTGACCAATATAAGGCAGCATTCGATATTGGCGGAAGCCTGGCTGACGATCAGTCAGTATTATTCAGATTAGTAGGCTCTTTCAACGATGGTGGCTCCCAGATCAAACATAATGATCTGCAACGTACCTATTTTGCGCCAAGTCTGCTTTGGCAGATTTCAGATAAGACCAGCTTGACATTGCTGGCGCAGTATCAGCGCGACAAGGGCGGTTCAACCTTTCAGTTTCTCCCATATTATGGCACTGCCGCATTTAACTCAGTGATTGGACGACGTCTGAGTCGTGACACCTTTTATGGTGACAAGGATTGGAATACTTATGATCGTGAGCAGTCAGCGGTAGGTTGGGAGTTTGATCATCGCTTTAGTGATACATGGCAGTTCCGTCAAAAAGTACGGTATACCAGTGTAGAAAATACCTATAAATCTGTCATAGGAGGTATTTCTAGAGGTAATGAAACTAATGGCTTGTTCGATCGTAGATCCACTTTGGGAGAGGGCAACTCAGAAGGAGTGTCGATTGATAATCAACTACAAGCCGATTTTGCGACTGGTGAGTTGCAACATACCCTTCTTTTGGGGATGGATGCGCAACGCTTCAATTGGCAGAACAAAAGAGGTAATGGAACCGCAAGCTCAATTTCATTATTTAATCCAGGCCCGACAAGTGCAGGAAATTATAATGTCACGGTAAGTACGATGCGTCAGGATGCCGATCAAAAGCAAACTGGAGTGTATGTTCAAGAGCAGTTAGCATGGGATAAGTGGCGGTTTAGTGTAGGTGGGCGTTACGATTATTTTGATAATACGATGAGTGCTACATCGTCGACTTATGGGCATCGTCGGGAGGGATTCAACGACCACTCTTTTACTTGGCGCACAGGTGCGCTGTATTTGTTTGATAATGGCTTGGCACCTTTCATCAGTTACTCCACTTCATTTGATCCAGGGCCTCTGGGAGTAGCCATGTTGAATGACGTGGCTGTTAAACCTATCAAGGGAAATCAATATGAAGCGGGGGTTAAGTATCAACCGCCCGGCAGTAATAGCTTGGTCAGTGCTTCAGTGTATGAACTGACACAAGAAAATCGTATGGTCTCAACCGGTGCGACTTGTGTAAACAGTGCAGACAATACTTGTTATTCCCAGGTTGGAGAGGCAAGGATTCGAGGCGTTGAGCTTGAAGGCAAAGCTGAGCTAACGAAGAATATTAGCTTGCTTGGTAGCTATACCTACATGGATAGTGAAATCACCAAGAGTAATACAGCTACCGAGGTAAATGGAGCCGCTATTCCTCAAGTCGCTAAGCACATGTCATCACTATGGGCTAATTACACTTTCACTACCGGTTATCTTGATGGGTTAAATATTGGGCTTGGTGCTCGATATGTTGGCGGGTCTTACGGTGCTGCTCGTGCAGTAGGGCCAGCTGATAATCCATATCTGCATACAGACTCCTATACAACCTATGATGCTGCAGTTCGCTATAACTTGAAGTCTGTAGGATATTCTGGCGCAGAGTTTGCAATCAATGCCAGTAATTTGACAGACCGACTGTACGTGACAACTTGTACTGGTCTAGGTGCTTGCTATTACGGCTCCGGCCGCGTCGTGAATGCTACCCTGAAGTACAACTGGTAATGTGATCCAGAGCGATTGTCCGCGAGTAGCAGGCAATCGCTTTTTTTATGGGTGAGTCATTGTGAAATTCAAGCCTATTTTGTTTGCGGGTCTCTTGTATTTATGGGCAATACAATCTTGCACTAGTATTGCTGAGGATGCGAGCGACTGGCGGGTAGCAACCTTGCCTATCGCGCAGCAGCAGGATATTCGGTCAGCAGCCACAGGCCAGACCTACCGCATTTTTATCTCCAAGCCGGCTGTTGAGCCGCCTCCTGAGGGTTTCCCCGTTATTTATGTGCTGGATGGCAATGTCTTGTTTTACCCGGTTTCCATGTTGGTGCATGGGCAATCGCAACGGCGCGAGGCTACCGGTATCACGCCGGCAGTGGTAGTGGGTATAGGTTATCCCACTCAGAGGATGCTGGATGAGGTGTCCCGCGCTGAGGATTTGACGCCGCCAGCCCCTGATCTTTCTGATACTGGCGACCAACGTGCACCCAGGCAGGGTGGGGCAGACCGCTTTCTGGATTTTGTTGAGCAGGAGTTGAAGCCCCTGATTGCCAAGGAGGTTCATATCAACCCTCAGCAGCAGGCTTTGTTTGGGCATTCCTACGGTGGCCTGTTGACGTTGCATACCTTGTTCACGCGCCCACAGGCGTTTCAGGTTTATATTGCCTCTAGCCCTTCCATCTGGTGGAACAAGCAGTTCATCCTGACCGAAGAGCAAGCTTTCATGGCTGCATCTTCACTTGATTTATCCCACTCACGGTTGTTGTTGATGGTGGGTGGGCTCGAACAGGGAAGGCCTGTCGCAACTGATGCGACAGCTCCAGGCAATACATCCACGCAACGGCGGCAGATGGTCGATGCCACACGGGAATTGGCGAGCCGTTTACAGCAGGCCAAGCCACACGGCTTGAGCACTTTCTATCAATTGCAGGTAGGTGAAAACCATGGCACGGCAATGTGGACGGGTAGTATCCGGGCGGTGGAGTTTTTTATGGGGCGCTCCGATAAGTTTAATGCAGAGGTGTCGCAGCCATGAAGCCATCTATGGATATCGGCTTACGGGTGCTGGCGGCGTTTGTCGGTGGCTATCTGTTGACGGCCTTGTTCAACTTGTTGTGGGTACTGTGGTGGCCGGGTCACCGGGCTGATGCGGTTTTCTATGGCGTGTTGTTACCGTGGGTGGTGTATTGCCTGGTGATGATCTGGGCTTTTGCTGCCCGCAGCGCCTTGCGTGCCTGGGGTTGGATCATCCTGGTTGCACTGATGTTGGCGGTATTGTTGGGATTGGCCAGGTGGCTACAATGAAAAAGACATTCTCTCTTTCCATGGCCTGGCTGCATGCTTGGTTTGGGTTGTACCTGGGCTGGCTATTGTTTGCCATTTTCCTGACTGGCAGTATGGCAGTGTTTGAGCATAGCATCACGCACTGGATGCAGCCCGAGGCGAGAGTCGATCACTCTTTGCCTATGCCTAGCATGCAAGAGCAATTGGATCAGGGCCAGGCTTACCTGGAGCAGCATGCACCACGCGAAAAAGGCAGCATGTGGATGATACGTCCTATCTCGGATAATCATCCTACATTGGAGGTTATCTGGCGCAAGAAAGGTGAAGCGCATGAAGTCGTGCTTGACCCGCACTCCGGCCAAGCACTCAAGGTGCGTGAAACCGAGGGCGGGGAAATGCTCACGCATTTTCACTACACCTTGCTGGCTGATCTCACTGGTACCATTATTGTCGGCTTGGCAGCGGTGGTGATGCTGGTTGGTTTGATTAGCGGCGTGGTCATTCATAAGCGTATCTTCAAGGATTTTTTCACGTTTCGGCGGCAATCGTCATCCCAGCGCTCATGGCTGGATGCACATAATGTGGCAGGGGTAATGATGTTACCTTTCCTGTTCATGATTACCTACACTGGCTTAGTGATGCAGCCAATGGTCTTCCTGCCGTTGGGTATCAAGGCTGTTTATGACAATCCACGTAGTTTGCGTGCCGATGCAGTCCAGTCGTTTGAGCGCCCGTATGTCGCTGAGGAAGCGCCCATGATCAATATTGCCACTTTATTACCCAAGGCACAGCAAGCACTCGGTGCTGTGGAGTGGGTGGTGATCCAGAATGGTGGGGATGCCTCGGCTGTGGTCGAGTTTTTTTCCGGCGTCGGAGGGCGGATTTCTGCTGTGGCGGATCATGCGGCTTTCAACGGTGTGACAGGTGAATTGCTAGGTGTGCAGACCAAGTGGCGTGATTCTGCTTATGTATTCCGTGGCTTTGTTGGCATCCACGTTGCCATGTTTGGTGGCTGGGTAGTTTCCTGGCTGTATTTCTTCGCCGGGCTGGTGAGTTGCGGGCTGATTGCCACAGGCCTGATCTTATTTACCATCAAACGCCGCAAACGGCCGGAGAATGAATTTGGCGCGGCCAGTGCTCGTGTATACCGCCTGATTGAGGCACTTAATATTGCTGCTGTGATGGGCAGCATCAATGCCATTCTGGTTTATTTCTGGGCCAATCGCCTATTGCCAGCCGATCTGGATGGGCGTGCAGGTTGGGAGGTGCGTGCATTCCTGCTCACCTGGCTGGTGAGTTTGCTGCATGGCCTATTGCGGAAACCATTGGCGGCCTGGCGCGACCAACTCCTGCTGGCGGTGATGTTGTGCTGCTTATTGCCGCTATGTGCCTGGCTGAATGGCCTGCCGACGTTACTGGAGTTCTGGCGCCTAGGCGATGGCATTGCCTTTGGCGTCGAGGCGACCATGTTGGTCATAGGCCTCTTGCTGGCAATGGCTATTCCCAAGGTGTCCAATGCCATGCGTGGTACGCCATCCACACGTAAAAAAAGTTTGCCCAAGGAGGGAAGGGCATGAAGGTGATAGCAAAGGTGTTGAAGTGCGTGAGGAGGGCCAGCCAGTGAGCCATACTTCAATCTTGACAGCGGTCATGATGGGCTACACCCTGGCCTATGCTGGGATGGCGGCCTTAAGCTTGGGCATGCAAAAGCATTATGCCCAATTGACCGCTGATGCTGAGTTGCCCTCCAGCAGGAAAGTGTTGTTCAAGACCTTGGGTTGGAGCTTATTAGCATTCGCCTTGCTGCCTGTGATCCAGGGCTGGAGCTTGGCGATGGGGCTGGTGATCTGGGTAGGCTTGATTTCCGTGGCGGCGATCAATGTCGTGCTAGTGCTTGCCTATCAACCTAGATTGCTCGCCTGGCTCGGGGTTGCAGTCAGCATCGCTTTGATTGTATTGCTGACTGCAAGCATGTAGCGACTTTGCCGCTATTTAATCCTATTTAACCCCGGTCCAAGGGACGGGATGTAGAAAAAATATCCCACATGGTAATGAATAGTGCCGCAATCAGCGGGCCGATGACGAAGCCATTTAGCCCAAACACGGCCATGCCGCCGAGTGTGGAGATCAGTACGACGTAATCCGGTAGCTTGGTGTCCTTGCCAACCAAAATCGGACGCAGGATGTTATCTACCAAGCCAATCACGAATACGCCAAATGCAATCAGGGTAATGCCTTGCCACAGTGCACCAGTGGCGAGAAAGTAGATGGCTACTGGCGCCCATATCAGGCTTGCACCCACGGCGGGCAGAAGTGATAGAAAGGCCATGATGACAGCCCAGAGCAGGGCTGCTTGGATGCCTAGTATCCAGAAAATCAACCCACCTAAAGCCCCTTGCGTTATCGCAACCAAGATGTTGCCTTTGACTGTGGCGCGGATCACGGTGGTGAATTTATTGAACAGGTGGCGCTTATGCTCAGCACTGAGGGGGATGGCTTGTTTCACCCGCATCGAAAGCGTCGTGCCATCGCGTAGCAGGAAAAACATCAAGTACAACATGACAGCAAAGCCAACCACAAACTGGAAGGTATTCTGCCCAATACTCAGCGCCTTGGTTGCCAGCAATTGGCTACCCTGCATGGCGATTTGCGAAAGCTTGTCCTGAAAGCTTTTTACATCCGTCAGGCCGACGCGCTCCAGCACACGATGAATAGGCGCTGGCGCAGCATCCAGGATTTCCTGAGTGTAGAGCGCTGGGTTGATTTCGCCTGACTTCACTTTCTGGAACAGCGTTGCCCCTTCATGTACCAGCGAGCTGGCAATGATGATTAGCGGCAAGATCACAATGATGATACAAGCTGTGAGCGTGCCGAGCGCTGCGAGGTTTTTGCGATTGTTAGTCTTGACCAGCAGCTGACGATATAAAGGCGTAAACAGGATAGAGAGAATCACCCCCCAGAACACTGCGCCATAAAAGGGCAGGAGGATGACGATCAATCCGGCAGACACCAGAAGCAGCAGGAAGATAAAAGATTTATTGTGGAAATCGGCGCTATTCATAAGGCAGGAGTTTACGCGTTAAATATCTGATGGAGTGTTGCTACACGCACTTATTTCCACATGACGTCACTATGGTTCTGGATAGCCGATTGCAACAATTCTATCAATGGTAATGCACGCTTGTTCAGGCTGATATGAATAGGCTCTGCTTCAGCTTCTGTTTGTTCGGTGTTTTCTGGTGAGGTGGAGCTTTTTAGCCCTTGTTGCAAGCCTTGTAGCGCCTTGGGGACATCGTCTGCCAGGATAGCGCCGGGGATGGTGCCGCTGTGGCCCATGAGTTGAAGGAGTTGCTTGGCAACATCGCCAAACAGCATGATGTCGCTATAGCGCGAGGTTGAGAATATCACGAGCATGTGTGTGGGCCTTGAGAGATAATAGGCAGGCTACCCAGCCAATGCTTGGCAGCCTGTCATGTGGGTTAGTCAGTTTTGCTGCCAGGGCCAGCCAAGTACCAGACAATCAAGCCGAGAACGGGGAAAATCAGTACGCCAAGAATCCAGAGGATTTTCTTTACCGTATCCGCAGAGCTTTGGATAATCTTGATGATGGCGTAAATATCTGCAACGAGGATCAATAGGGCGATAATGCTTTGCATGATGTTTTCCTTTTTCTTGGTAGTGAAATTGACGGCAGGCTCCCTGCTGCAGTTCGGATGGGAGCGTACGCCGCACATGCAATTCGTAATATCAGACTACACTGAATTACACGTAGGACTTTACCGACTCGCCACGATGATTGGCAAGCAGAGATTATGCTCTGACATGGGGCAGACTCATGGTTGATGCCATGCGCTTGCCTGTCACTGTGCTGACTGGTTTCCTCGGCTCAGGTAAGACCTCCTTGCTCAATCAATGGCTACGCCATCCGCAAGTGCAGGACACCTTGGTGATCGTCAATGAGTTTGGCGAGGTTGGTTTGGATCATTTGTTGGTGGCCCACCAGCAGGATCAGCCCATGGTGGTGGAGTTGAGTAATGGTTGCCTGTGCTGCCAGTTGCGCAGCGACCTCAAACAAACGTTGAAAGACATTCACTGGCGCTTTTCCCGCAATGGTGTGCGGCAATTCAAGCGCGTGGTGATCGAGACCAGCGGCTTGGCAGATCCTGTGCCCATCCTACATACGCTGATGACTGACGCCTATGTGGCTGCGGCTTACCAATTGGATGGCGTGGTCACGGTGGTAGATAGTCTATTGGGACTTGCGACACTGGAGCAGCATCCTGAAGCGGTTAAACAGGTACAAATGGCTGACCGGATATTGCTCTCGAAAACCGATCTTGCTGATGTTGATAGCCCGGCGTGTGAGGGGTTGCATGCCGAATTGCACAGATTGAACGCCATGGCTCCTATTAGCCAGCTGGATACAGCGCTGGTGAATACAGCAGGTTTGGGATTACTGTTTGGCATAGGAGTTGAGCATGGTTTCCCGCATTGGTTGCCAATGTTGGCTGCACCAGCCTCGCATGGCGCCGAGGTGACGACGCTGAGCCTGGAGTTACAGCAGCCTATTCCCCAAGTAGATTTTGAACAGTGGCTTGCGTTATTGCGTGCGTATGACAACCCAGGCTTGTTACGCTTCAAGGGGATATTCCAGATTGCGGGAGAGCAAAGCCCTGTTGCCGTACACCGCGTGCAACATGTATTGCATACGCCTGAGCCGTTGAGGGATTGGCAGGGCCAGCATCAACGTAGCCAGTTGGTGATGATGACTCAATCTGGAATAGGCCAAGAAGAGAGCCAGTTATTGCAGCCGCTAGCCAGGTTTGTTGTCTAGCACCTCGTTTGATTGCTACAAAGCGCTGCTTCTTAAATCATCCCAATACCACTCTAAATTTGCATTAAGGCATCACGAATCTTGATTTCGTCCAGCCCTTTGCCAATCAACACGATGCGGGTAATGGGCTCGTCCTCATCCCAGCCTTCCAGCAGGTTAGGCGGGTAAAGTGTGTGGTGCACCGCATGTACTGCCAGCGGCGCTGGCTGGTCTTCTGCATGAATGATGCCTTTCATGCGCAACAGTTGCTCGCCATGGGTTGCGCATAGCCATTGCAGTACTGGTTCCAATTGAATCCAGGTCAATGGCTTAGGCATGGTGACAGTAAAGCTGGTGATCTCGTCCTCATGTACGGCTTGAGGCAGCATGCCACGCGTGGCCTTGGAGCGCGAGGGGGCTCGTAGCCAGCGTTGCGGTTGGGCTTGCGCGCCGTTGGGGCTGAACAGTCCGGCATCAATAATCGCGGATGGGTCGATGTCGCCGTGGGTAATGCGATATTGGGTGGCGCCTGGGTTGAGCTTGATCAGTGCTTCTGTCAATGTCTCCAGGCCTTCTGGCGAGGCCAGGTCAGTCTTGGTGATCAGCAGCACATCGGCTACGGCAGCTTGTTTACGTGCCTCGCCGTGTTCCGCAATTTGTTGCAGGCCGTAGGTGCTGTCAATGGTGACGACGACGGCATCCAGGCGGTAAGTAGATGAAATGACCGGCTCATTGAGCAGGTTGGCCATGATAGGGCCTGGGTCTGCCATGCCAGTTGTTTCTATCACCAGTCGCGAGAAGTTGGGAATAGCCTGCAATTGGCGCTTGAAGAACAGGTCGCGCATGGTGTCTGCCAGCTCGTTGCTCAGGGTGCAGCACAGGCAGCCTGATTCCAGCAGGACAGTATTGTCGGCGATATGCTGGCTTTCGACCGTGCGTGCCAGAATATGATCCAGCCCGGCGCTACCGAGCTCATTGATGATGACGGCAGTGTCTTTCATGCCAGGGTTGTGTAGCAGCTTATTGAGCAAGGTGGTTTTGCCGCTGCCGAGAAAGCCGGTCAACAAGGTCACGGGGATGCGATGGTCCAACGTCATGGCGTGGGAGTTCCTTACCTGAATAGAAAACTTAACGATGCCGCCATGGGAGCGGCATGGGTATTTTAAACGAGAACAGCGCAGGCTGGCCCATTCATCAGGAATGAGTGGAGGCATTGGAGGTAAATCTTGCCTATACCCTAGCTGGTTTCAGTCTACTGATTTGCCCGATGTTTCGGGATTTGGTTTCACCTTGAATCAGGCAATTGCCTCTTCATTGTGTTTGTCCCAGAGAGGAAATGGGTCAGCAAATCTGCTCCAGCCATTCATGCCCAGCGCGAGCTCATCATCGGTGAGCAGACATTGGTCGAATTGATGGCGTAATGCAGTTTCGTCCATGTCTATGCCGATGATGACGATTTCCTGCTGGCGGTCACCGAATTCGCCATCGAAACGCGCACGTATCAATGCCAAGGAGTCACTATCTTGTGGCCAATAGGCTTGGGGCGTTGCGGTCCACCAATAGCCTGCCAAACCGTGCCGTGTCACAGAGCCTGCTTGCGACCAGTTGCCGCAATAAGCCGGGCGACTAGCGATCCAAAAGTGCCCTTTGGAGCGGAGCACACCTGGCCACTCCTGCTGGAACCACTGCCATAACCGTTGTGGGTGGAAGGGACGACGATGACGGTAGACAAAGCTGGTGATGCCGTATTGCTCGGTTTCCGGCACATGCTCCCCGCGCAACTCCTTGAGCCAGCCGGGCGCATCCTGGGCTTGTTCAAAGTCGAATAAGCCGGTGTTCAATACCCGCTCCAGTGGTACGCGCCCAAACGCGCTTTCCACAATCTGGGCACGTGGGTTGAAGGTTTTCAGGATGCCATGCAATTGCCGCAATTGCTCGGTGCTCACCAGATCGGTCTTGTTGAGGATAATGACGTCGCAGAATTCGATTTGCTCAATCAACAGGTCTACCACGGTACGCTCATCCTCTTCCCCCATGGAAGAGCCACGTTCTCTCAGCAAATCGCGCGAACTATAGTCGCGCAGGAAATGCAAGGCATCGACCACGGTTACCATGGTGTCCAGTCTGGCAAGGTCAGACAGGCTAGTGCCATCTTCATCGCGAAAGGTAAAGGTTTCAGCAACCGGGAGTGGTTCGGAGATGCCGGTAGACTCGATCAGCAAATAGTCGAATCTCCCTGCCTCTGCGAGGCGCTTGATCTCGACCAGTAAATCTTCTCGTAGCGTGCAACAGATACAGCCATTGCTCATTTCGACCAGTTTTTCTTCTGCGCGCGATAAGTCGGCACCGCCTTCGCGTACCAGTTGCGCGTCAATATTCACCTCGGACATGTCATTGACGATCACCGCTACGCGTTTGCCCTCGCGGTTATTGAGGATGTGGTTGAGCAGGGTGGTCTTGCCCGCACCGAGAAAGCCGGAGAGGACGGTGACAGGGAGTTTGGTGGAGGTATGCATGATGATTCCTGAAATGCGCTTGAATAGTGAATTAATGGCTGAATTGCCGCTCGCGCCTTTCATGGCGTTCCTGCGCGTCAATGGAGAGTGTGGCGGTTGGCCTAGCCAGTAGGCGTTTTAGGCCGATAGGCTCGCCACTTTCTTCGCAATAGCCATAGGCATGGTCGTTGATACGTTGTAATGCGGCATGGATTTTCTTTTCCAGTTTGCGTTCACGGTCACGCGTGCGTAATTCCAGCGTATGCAGTTCTTCCTGCGTGGCCCGATCTGCCGGGTCGGGGAGTTCTTGTTGTTCTCTCAGGTGCTTGCCCGTCTCGGCTGCATTGTCATGAATATGCGCAAGTTGCTGTTCAAGTAGGTGCTGGAAAAAAGCGAGTTGCTGCACATTCATGTACTGCTCATCAGGCATGGCAAGTAGTTCGTCGATACTGATGATGTCGGGTTTTGTCATGGATGAAGTTAATTGTGCAACAAAGTTGCATTTTATGCTGAATTTGATTGAATGTGCAACTGTGTTGCATATTGTGGGTGTGGCAGGATATGACGTTGAGGGGGGCTAAAAAGAAATCAGGCCCTTGTGATTAGCTTGGGCCGGGGTAGCTGGAGATCAGTTTTTTGCTGAATTACACTGGTCGCATTGACCTTTTATATTGAGTTCGACCGACTCAACGGTAAAATGGGAGGGTACGCTGTTGGGAATACGCGGTTTGACCTCGTCCAGGCAAAAAATCTTGCCGCAGGACGAGCATTCG
The DNA here is from genome assembly GCF_044751345.1 of Methylobacillus methanolivorans. GTDB lineage: Bacteria > Pseudomonadota > Gammaproteobacteria > Burkholderiales > Methylophilaceae > Methylobacillus > Methylobacillus methanolivorans. The sequence goes on from NZ_JBIWXY010000001.1 coordinate 420,388, forward strand.
AAATGGGCGTGGTGGTGCTTGGCATTGCGCTGCGTAAGCTGAAAGCGCCTGGCACGATCATCACCCAGGATGGGGTGTACCAGGTTGCACTCCACCAGCCAATCAAGCACGCGATACAAGGTAACGCGGTCAAAAGGTGCTTCCTGGGTCAAGGTTTGCAGTAGCTCGTGGTGGGTGAGCGGAAATTCCGACTCCATCAGGACATTCAATACAGCAACACGGGATGAGGTCGGGCGTTGCCCAATCTCATGTATCATTCGTTCGGCGTTATGCATAGGCGCTAAATTACAGACAATCATCACGTGCCGTCAACTGGGCACGTCCAAAAAGCAGGATTATGAACGTATTTTTTGAAGAAGAGGGCAGTTTCAAGGTGGCTTCGGTCATGACGGAAAACCCAGGCTCTCTCCAAGTAGAAGCGATTTCCGGCAAACGCTCCAAGATCAAGTCTGCCAATGTATTGATGCGTTTCGAAGGTGCATTGTCGGGTTTTATGGAAAGCGCTAGTACCGAGGCTGAAAGCCTGGATGTGCCATTTTTGTGGGAGTGTTGCGGCGAACCGGAGTTCGGGTTTGAAGAGCTTGCGCAGGAATATTATGGTAGCAAGCCGACCTCTATGCAGGCCGCGGCTGTGGCTATTCGCTTGCACAGTGCCCCGATGTATTTCTACCGCAAGGGCAAGGGACGCTACAAGGCAGCACCGGAAGAAACCTTGCAAGCTGCCTTGGCTGGCCTGGAAAAAAAGCGCTTGCAAGCCGAGAAGGTGGCGCAATACGTTGAACAACTCAAGGCTGGGCAGTTGCCAGCTGAATTCGATAGCAAGGTTATCGATGCCTTGCTGTACCAGCCGGACAAGAACGCCCTGGAGTGGAAGGCTTTGGAGCAGGCAGCGAGTGAGCAAGGCGAACACGTGGTACGCGTGCTGGCTTCCTGCGGCGCGATAGCTTCTGTGCACGATTACCATCTTGGTGCTTTCCTGCGCGAATACTTTGCCGAGGGGCAGGGTTTCCCACCACTCGATGCGCCAGTGGCTCCACTGGACTTGCCGCGAGCCGAAGCTGAGGCATTCAGTATCGATGACAGTACAACCACAGAGATTGACGATGCTTTCACCCTGGTGCCGCTGGCAGATGGCGTGACCCGTGTAGGCATTCATATTGCTGCGCCCGCATTGGGCATACTTCCTGGTACTCCACTAGACCAGGTGGTGATGCAACGGCTGTCTACCGTGTATATGCCAGGTAATAAAATCACCATGCTGCCCGAAGATGTGGTGACGCCATTCAGCCTGAATGAGGGCGAGTGGCGGCCTGCGCTTTCGCTTTATTTAGATGTTGCGCCTGACTTGAGCATCATCAAGCGAGAAAGCCGCGTCGAGCAGGTGAAGGTGGCCGAGAATTTGCGCCATGACACGCTGGAGCCTTTTTTCAATGAGAATACGCTGGAGCAGGATAGCGGCCATCCTTATTGGCAGCGCTTGCTGTTCCTGTTCCGTCTTGCCGAATCGCTGGAAAAGGCGCGTGGCAAGTATGACCCAACACGCCCGATCCAGCTGGATTACAACTTCTACGTTGAGCATGGCCAGGTACGTATTGTGGGCCGCCGCCGTGGTGCGCCTATCGATAAGCTGGTGGCCGAGCTCATGATTGAGGCCAACAGCCATTGGGGCGGCCTGTTGGCTGAGTACAATGTGCCGGGTATTTATCGTGCGCAGAACGGTGGCAAGGTATATATGACAGTCAAGGCCGAACCGCACCAGGGGCTGGGCGTTAGCCAGTATAGCTGGAGCACCTCACCCTTGCGCCGTGCGGTTGACCTGGTTAACCAGCGTCAAATTGTATCCGTGGTGCAAGGCCAGGAGCCTGTTTATGCCCAAGGTAGTGATGAGCTGGCCGTAGTGATGCGTAACTTCGACATGACTTATAACGCTTATAACGAATTCCAGACACGCATGGAGCGCTATTGGTGCTTGCAATACCTATTGCAGGAACATATTCAGGAGATTGGTGCTACTGTGTGGCGCGAAAGCCTGGTGCGCCTCGACGGCATGCCGCTGATGACCAAGGTGCACGGTATGCCCGAGTTGCCTCAGGGGACGCGCGTGACGATAGAAATCCAGAAGGTTGATACCTTGCTGATTGAGCTGGAAAGCCGTTTCAAGGCACTTGAACATACAGAGTCGGCAACAGAAAGTGAGGCTGCCTAATGTTCAGGGTAGGGCGCAAGATTGCACGCAGCATACACAAAGCGGTGACCAACGAAGATAGCGTTGATGTCAGTGAAGTCGATGGCGTACGTTCGCTGCACCTGGGGTCTGACACAATCCAGAGTTCGATGCGCGTCAAGGACCCTTACGCGCTGGAGTTGCGCTATTCGCGCGGCATGATGGTATTTCTGTTGTTCCAGAAGCAACCGCGCGATCTGGTAGTGCTGGGCCTGGGCGGAGGTTCTATTCCCAAATACGTTTATCACCACTTGCCTGAGGTGAAAACACGGGTGGTGGAGATCAACCCGCGCATTATCGAGGTGGCACGTAGCCACTTCCTCACGCCAGAAAATGATGAGCGCTTCGAGATTATCGAAGGTGATGCCGTGGCTTTCCTGCGTGATCACCCTAATACCACTTCGATGCTCATGATGGATGCTTTTGGCAGCAGCGGCTTGCCAGCAGAGCTATGTTCGCAGGATTTCTTTGATTCCTGTTTCGAGGCGTTGACGCTGGATGGCATGTGCGCCATCAACCTCTGGGGAAGTGACAAGAATTATGATGCTTACCTGCAACGCATAGAGACCAGTTTTCATGGTCGCATGTTGGTGATGCCGACAGGCCGCCCAGGCAATGTGGTTGTCTTTGGCTTCAAGCGTGCGCCCAACGACCTGCGCTGGAGCACATTACGCGTGCGTGCCAAGGCACTTGAAACTGAGCACAAGGTTGAGTTCCTTGAGTTCGTCGAGCGCTTGCGCGAGCATAACCCGAGTACCAGCAACCGCTTGTTGCTGGAATCCTAACCGCGACCAGGATATTTCATGCACTATCAGTTTTTTGCCACTTGCCCGCGAGGGCTTGAATCCCTGCTCGAAGATGAGCTAAAAAGCCTGCATGCGCGCCAGATCAAGCCTACCGATGGCGGTGTAGGGTTTGCCGGGGATATGCTGCTTTGTTATCGCGCTAACCTTGAAAGCCGTATTGCCACACGTATCCTGCTGCAAGTGGGCAAGGGGCGCTATAGCAATGAAGACGAGCTATACCAAGGCGCCTATAAGATAGACTGGGCGCAGTGGTTCGAGGTGGAGCAAGACTTCATGGTCAAGGTTACTGGCGTGAAATGCCCGCTCAAGAGCCTGGAGTTTGCTACCTTGCGCATCAAGGATGCCATTTGTGACCGCTTCCGTGAGGAAGTTGGCAGTCGGCCCTCTATTGATACCCGCGAGCCGGAAGTGCGTGTGCATGCCTATCTGGGCGCGGAAGAATATCAGCTCTATGTCGATACCTCAGGCGCGGCACTCTATCAGCGTGGCTTGCGTCGTGCCAGCATCGAGGCTCCCCTGCGCGAAAACCTGGCCGCAGGCATACTCAAGCTTTCCGGCTGGCAGCCAGGTATGCCTTTGCTCGACCCGATGTGTGGCAGCGGTACTTTTTTGCTGGAAGCCGCAATGATGTCCCTGGATATTGCACCTGGTAGCAATCGCCACTTTGGTTTTGAGCGTCTGAAGAATTTCAATACTGGTGCCTGGCAATCCTTGCTCAAACAGGTAAAAAACCGTGCCAAACCTGTCAGCTTTCAGGCCATTTATGGTAGTGATGTTGACTTGCGTGCAGTGCGGGTGACCCGCCAGAACCTGCAACAAGCGGGCTTGCTGGATGCAGTGCAGATAGCCCATCGAGACTTTACAGAGGTTGTACCTCCCGCAGCCGAAGGCGTGCTTGTTGCCAACCCACCTTATGGTGTGCGTATCGGTGAAGATGAAGACCTCGCGGCGCTCTACCCCAAGATGGGCGAAGCATTAAAGAAGAAATTCGCAGGATGGAATACCTATTTCCTGACCAATGACATGCGCCTGCCCAAGCTTATGCGCTTGTCGCCCACTAAACGCACGCCGTTATTCAATGGCCCGCTGGAGTGCCGGGTATTCGAGATCAAGATGGTGGCAGGTTCCAACCGCAAGGAAAAACCCAATGAATGACGAGTGTCATGAGGCAGACTCCCTGGAAAACTTGCGTGCCAGGGTGAACAACTTTGTGGCTGAGCGGGATTGGGCGCAGTTTCATACGCCGAAAAACCTGGCGATGGCGATGATTGTTGAAGCGGCAGAGGTGGTGGAGCACTTTCAGTGGGATAGCCCGGCTGAAAGTGCAACATTGAGTGATGAGCGCAAGACTGAGATCGGACATGAGCTTGCGGACACCTTTGTCTACCTGCTGCGTATCGCCGAGGTGTGCGGCATAGACCTGATTGCCGCTGCCAATGACAAGATAGACCTTAATGCCAAAAAATATCCCGCCGACAGGGCGCGTGGCAGCAATGCCAAATATACGGCGTATCAAGATAAATAACGCCCTGTGTCATGCTTTAGGGCTGTCAGCAAGATATCAGCACAATCTCGTGCTCGCATAAAAAGAAGCGACTGAACACCAGCCTGTGTGGATCAGGTGATTTTCCTAATGTAGTGCCATAGTATCTGTGGTTTGATATCGGCCATGATCATGATCATTTTAAAATACATGGCCCGGTGCCTATGTTGGTGTGAGTCTTAGCAGATCAGCATTATTCGGGGAGTTGTTTGATTGTGTCACGATGACTTTGCTGGAGAGAGCATGTCTACCAACAATATCAATGAGCTACCCGATATCCCTGCGGTGCCTGCGTACCTGAGATTGGCTGGGCTGGAACAGGCCTTGGCGATTGCGGAGTTCTCCCCTGATGGTGTATTGCAGTGGGCCAATGCCCATTATTGGGCTTTGCTGGGCGATGCGGATACTGAAGTCATAGGAAGTCATCATCGCAGTTTTTGCTATCCTGCGCTGGCCGGGAGTGACGGTGAAGATGCTTTCTGGGCAAGACTGCGTAATGGGGAGGTATGCTCAGGGCAGGTTGAGCGGATAGATCACGCTGGCAATCGTTGGCTGGAAGCAACGTATATACCGGTGCCGGATGAGCAGGGCACGGTGATGCATATCTTCAAGATGGCGATTGATATCAGTGCCCGATTGCAGGCTGAGCGAGAACACCAAGAAAGCCTACATAGGCTTTCACTGGCGGCTGATGCCAGTGATACTGCCATTGCCATTTCTGACCCCCAGGGCAATATCGTGTATGTGAATCGCGGGTTCAGCCGGATGTTGGGGTGGCATCTGGATGAAATCAATCGGCCGATTTCCGAGCTACTGATGCCTGATGCCGAGCATGCTGCGCAGTATGCCTATTACGCGGGATTGGATACGGGCGAATCCACCGCCTGGGAAGATATTGTAGTCGGGCAAGATCAACAGCGTTACTGGGTCAAGATCGTCAGCAATTTGGTTACCAGTACGGAAGGTTGTTGGCAATATACAGTCACGACGTTGACGGATATTACCCAGGTGAAGCTATATGCTGCATTGCAACAGCCAACCCTGGATGCGATGGTGCAAGAGCTGCCCCTGGCGGAAATATTGGAGATTATCTGCCTCGAGGCTGAGCGTATCGTGCCCGACATGGCGACCTCTATTCTTGAGGTGGATGCAGCAGGAAAGTTGCATCCATTGGCAGCCCCTAGCTTGCCATATGCTTATTCTAAATCGCTGGACGGGGTGGAAGTCGGTCCGATGGTTGGCTCTTGTGGCTCGGCAGCCTGGTTGAACGAGACGGTCAAAGTCAATGACATCAAAACAGACACGCGCTGGTCACCTTTTTGCCATATGGTATGGCCGCTCGGCTATACCGCATGCTGGTCTACGCCAATTTGCAATTCTCATGGGATGGTGGTCGGTACATTTGCATTCTATTTCCATGAAAATAATCGGCCAGTTGCCGAGCGTTTTCATCCGCTCCTAGTCGATGCTTGCACGGCACTTTGTGCATTGGCGCTGGAGCGCGAGCATTCCAGGCAGCGTATCCGGCAGTTGGCTTTTTATGATGAGCTAACAGGTTTGCCTAACCGCAATCTGCTCTATGCCAAGGCTGAGCAGGCGCTAGCGGCCATGGCTCGTAATGAGCAGGCGCTTGCTGTGCTGGTCATGGATATGGATCATTTCAAAAAAGTGAACGACTCCCTGGGCCGCTCCGCAGGAGATGAACTGCTATGCCGGGTGGCAGCCAAGCTGAAACAAGGGATGCGCGCCATGGATATGGCGGGGCGCCTTTCTGGCAATGCCTTTGTTCTAGTATTGCCACAATGTGATGCTGCTCAGGTGCAGCATATCTTGGCGCGTATTCGTACTTTACTGATGGAACCAGTGCTGTTGGCTCGCTCCTCCTTGTCTGTGTCAGCCAGTGTCGGGATTGCTATGTTTCCCGAGGATGGCCGCGATGTAGGGACATTGCTGCATCGGGCCGAAATGGCGATGTACCAAGCCAAAAAGGCTGGTCGTGGCCAGTCTCGATTTTTTAGCAATGAAATCAATGTGCGCGCGCAAGAGCGCTTGATGTTCGAGAATGCCCTGCGCGATGCATTGCAGCATAATCAGTTGCATCTGCATTACCAGCCGCAGATGGGGCTTTCCACAGGTGATTTACATGGCGTTGAGGCCTTGGCCCGCTGGAATCATCCTGCCATGGGGGAGATACCTCCCGCACGCTTTATTCCACTGGCGGAGGAGTGTGGCTTGATCAATGAGCTAAGCCGCTGGGTATTGCACGAGGCATGCCGTCAGCTTGCTTCATGGCGTGCCACAGGTGTGCCTATCCCTTGTATTGCCGTGAACCTGTCGGTAAGCAACTTTCAGGATGTTCACCTTCCCAGCCTGATTGCCCACGTCCTGGAAAGTAATGGCTTATTGCCAAAGGATTTGATTGTAGAGCTTACCGAAAGCATGTTGCTGGACAACACTCCAGGTGTCATGCAAGTCATTGAGGCAATAGATGCGTTAGGAGTCAGGCTTTCCCTCGATGATTTTGGAACGGGCTATTCCAGTTTGAGTTATTTGCGTCGCCTGCCGGTATCTGGACTCAAGCTTGATCGCAGCTTTGTGGTTGATCTGGAACATGACGAGGCAGCGCAGGCCTTGAGTAGTGCCATTCTCGAGATCGGCAGGAGCTTGCATCTTCACGTGGTGGCAGAGGGGGTTGAAACCCCGGCACAACATCATATATTGCTTGAGCTGGGCTATCCTGTGGCGCAAGGCTATTTGTATTCGCCCCCGCTGCCCGCAGATCAATTGACTTCATGGGTACAGTCATCCAAGGAAGCAATACGCGATAAACACAAGACTTAAATTGCTGATCTTGTGGGTGAGGTGCCTGAAACCACAGCTCAGGCCGTATACTATCGGCATATTTACTCACCAAGAAACGCCTGTTTATGCCTCCAGATACCCAAGCCGCTCCCAATACGATTTACCTCAAGGATTACACTCCCGCGCCTTACCAGGCATCGCATATCAGCCTCAAGTTTGCATTGTTCGAGGATAAAACCATTGTCAGGTCGGAGGTGACTTACCTCAAGGCAGCAGACGCAAGCTCAACGCGATTAGTGCTTAACGGCCAGGATCAGGCCATTATCTCTGTGGAGCTTGATGGCAAGCCGTTTGATGGTTATCTCTTGGAAGAGGGCAGGCTGATCATTGACCAGCCTGGAGACAGTTTCACGCTCACCATTACCACTGAAATCCACCCTGAAACTAATACCGCGCTGGAAGGTTTATATAAATCCCAGGGTACTTTCTGCACGCAATGCGAGGCTGAAGGCTTCCGCCGGATTACTTACTTCCAGGATAGGCCAGATGTCTTGAGCGTTTTCTCTGTGCGCATCGAGGCGGATAAAGCGCGCTATCCGGTGTTGCTTTCCAATGGCAATCTGGTGGCTTCAGGTGAAGTTGAGGCGGGGCGGCATTTTACCGAGTGGCATGATCCATTCCCCAAGCCTTGTTACCTGTTTGCCTTGGTGGCGGGTGATTTGGTCAGGATTGCTGATCGTTTCGCCACGCAATCTGGCCGTGATGTTGATTTGCACATCTATGTCAGGAAAGGCGATGAGGGACAGTGCGACCATGCCATGGCTTCGCTGAAAAAGGCGATGAAGTGGGATGAGGAAAAATATGGCCGGGAATATGCACTGGATCTCTTCAATATCGTGGCTGTCAGCGACTTCAATATGGGCGCGATGGAAAATACCTCGCTCAACATCTTCAACACCAAGCTGGTGCTGGCACACCAGGAAACGGCAACCGACAGCGATTTCATCAGCGTTGAGGCGGTGATCGCGCATGAGTATTTCCATAACTGGACCGGTAACCGTGTCACCTGCCGCGATTGGTTTCAGCTCTCCCTCAAAGAGGGTCTCACCGTATTCCGTGACCAGGAGTTCAGCGCCGATATGAACTCACGTGCGGTGCAGCGCATTGATGATGTGGATCAGTTGCGCAGGCTGCAATTCCCTGAAGATGCGAGCCCGCTGGCGCACTCGGTGCAGCCGGATCATTTTATCGAAATCAGCAATTTTTACACCATGACCATTTATGAGAAAGGGTCTGAGCTGATTCGCATGCAGCATACCTTGCTGGGGGCGCAACAATACCGTCAGGCGACCGATCTCTATTTCGATCGCTATGATGGTCATGCCGTTACTATCAATGATTTTGTGCAATGCATGGCCGATGCTTCGGGGCGCGATATGTCGCAGTTCTTCCGCTGGTACAAGCAGGCTGGCACGCCTAGTTTGCAGGCTAGTGGTCGTTACAATGCCGAGGCCAAGCAATATACCCTCACATTCAAGCAATCACAGCCGGATACACCTGGGCAAAAGGATAAGCAGCCTTTGCTGATTCCAGTAGCCGTTGGCTTGCTCAACGAAGCGGGTGAGGAAACGCATGCCACCCAAGTGCTGGAGATGACGGAGCGTGAGCAGAGTTTTACGTTTAATGATGTGGCCGCGCGCCCTGTGCCTTCCATCTTGCGTGGCTTCTCTGCCCCAGTGAAGCTGAGTAGTGACCTGAGTGACGATGACTTGCGCTTGTTGCAGTTGAGGGATACGGATGGATTCAACAAATGGGAAGCCGGGCAAACCATTGCACTGCGTACCATCCAGCGCTTGATTGCCGACCCTGCCAGCGATACCACGCAATTCGTTGATGATTTCGGCGTTTTGATAGCGCAGGGCACGCATGATAACGTAGACAAGGCGCTGTTGGCTCGTGCGTTGTCGTTGCCATCTATCGCAGTGATTGCGCAAGCACAAGAGGTGGTGGATCCGGCCGCGATTGATCATGCCCGTGGAAGCTTGCTCAAGGCGATCAAGCGTGCCCATAAGGATACGTTGGCAAAGCTGTATGAGCATCATCACAGTGCAGGGGCATTCTCCATTTCACCTGCCGCGATGGGGCGTCGCGCCTTGCGTAATACCTTGCTGGAGCTACTGACGGTGACCAACGGCACGGGTTGTGCTGCACGTGGCAAGGCGCATTACGATCAGGCCGACAATATGACCGATCGCGTAGCAGCCTTATCCAGCTTGGCTGATAGCCAGCAGCCACAACGCGATGAAGTGTTTGCTGATTTTTACGAGCGCTTCAAGGGTTACCAACTTGTGGTGGATAAGTGGTTCTCGCTACAGGCCATTGCGAATCGTGACAGCATCTTCGCGGACTTTGCCAGCTTGCGCCAGCATCCTGAGTTCAATATCCGCAACCCGAATCGCGTGCGAGCTTTGTATTCAGCGTTTGCCGTGAATAACCCTGTGAAATTCCACGACGCTAGTGGTCAAGGCTATGCCTTGCTCAGGGATGCCATTATTGAACTGAATGCCATTAACCCGCAGATCGCTTCACGCCAAGTAACGCCTTTCCGCGAATGGAAGCGCTACACGCCAGTGTTGCAGGCACACATGCAGCAGGCGTTGCAAGCCATCATGGATACCCCCAAGCTTTCTAGAGATGTGTTTGAGGTGGTGAGCAAATGCCTGGCACCATAAGTTGCCTGTCATGATAATATAAACAAAACCCGGTCTGGCAACCTTTGTTGTTATCCCGGGTTGTTTTTTTGCCTTATTGTTGTATATTTAATGAAACAATGGAGATGTTTATCAGCGTGTCAGTAAGAAGGAGAAGGCAATGAGTCAACATGCAATCTGTACCGAAGATGAAATCAAGTCGCTGGTGGATACTTTTTATACCACCGTCCGTCAGGACGCGCTTCTAGGGCCGATATTCAATGGGCATATACAAGATTGGGATACTCACCTGAACAAGCTAGTGGATTTCTGGTGTGCGATCTTGTTGGGCAGCCGCCGGTTCTCGGGGACCCCTATGCCCAAGCATATCGCCTTGCCGGATTTGAGTGCGGAATTGTTCGAGCACTGGCTGTCTTTGTTTCATCAAACACTAGCCGAACAGCCTAACCGTGCCTTGCAGGCGCAGGCCGAGTTGATGGCTGGCAAGATTGCCAATAGTTTATGGATGGGTTACCAGATGCATCGCCAGCCCGAAGAGTTGCCGACAGGATTGGCATTTGCTTGAGCGTTTGTACAAGCGAGGAGCTTGAGGCTAAAAACAGTCAGCCGTGGCTCGAGCCACGGCTGAGCGGAGTGGGCGTTACAGCGCAGCCAGGGCAGCGTCGTAATTTGGTTCGTTGGCGATCTCGGAAACCAGTTCACTGTGCAGTACCTTGTTGTTTTCGTCCAGCACGACGACAGCGCGTGCGGTCAAGCCAGCCAGGCTGCTATCAGCGATCTGTACGCCGTAATCCTTGGAGAACTTGGCGGTATCACGGAAAGTAGATAGGGTCACGACATTTTCCAGGCCTTCAGCACCGCAAAAACGGCTTTGCGCAAATGGCAGGTCAGCAGAAATGCACAAGACCACGGTGTTGGCGATGCCACTGGCCTGCTTGTTGAAGGTGCGTACGGAAGTGGCGCAGGTTGGCGTATCAATACTAGGGAAAATGTTCAATACCTTGCGCTTGCCAGCAAATTCAGCCAGACCAACTAGGTTGCGCTTGGCATCTGCCAGCTGAAAGTCGGGAGCGGTTGCGCCTGGCTGTGGCAGGTTGCCGCCGATCTGTACTGGGTTGCCTTTGAGGGTGACGGTTGCCATCAATATAGTCCTTTTCTATCTGGTTTAAGTGAGGTTGGATGCCTGACCTTGCATCAAAGTTTCACGATCACTCAAGCTTCGCCATCATATGGCTTCGCTCAAGTAGCCTATGGTCATGGTCTGGTTATGCAGCACATTGTCCGTGGTATTGGGCCGCGGACAGAATTCCCCATAAGAGTAAAAGCCGGTCAATACGGTCTGGTTACCCAGTGTTTGTTGTACCGCATGAATTTCATCGGCGATCTGGTCGGCCATCACCAGTTTGCGCCCGACGCAGCTGACACACAAGGCTAGGCCGGGCTGATTGGTGTTCAAGTTGCCAGTGACCAGTTTGGCAGCGCCTCCTGCACCTTCCACCAAGCGGTCATGTGTGGTCTGGCAGAGGCGCACAGTTTCGCCTTCTTCCACGTTGCCAGCAAAGGTCAGGCTATTCTTGGATGCGTCGATTGAAAGTAGGGTGCGCACTTTTTCTACTTCACGCTTGCCTTCTTCAATCACGGCAAACGGGAAGCGTAGGCCAGAGCCGGGTAAGGTCTTGGCGTTTTGCTCGCCGATATACATGCGGTAAAGCGGCAACGCAGGTTTGCCATCCATTTCGTAGACGACGTTTTTTTCCGACTTAGTGATCTTGCGTGGCGGGCCATAAGGTTTCCAGCCACCGAGTGCGCCGCTAGCGGTAATCAAATGATCGCCATATAGTCCGATAGCAATTACCAGCCCTTCTTCTACGCTGTCGTTGAGGAGTTGCAGGGTTCTGGAGAATTCGGCATTGTCACCTGCCATGCCGCCAACGATAGGAATATCACCCAACACGCTCTGAAAGCCTTGTAACAACTCGGAGCCATTGATGTGCAGGCCGTCAGAGAATAGCAACACAGTGCGCAGGCTTTCTGACTTCAGTTGTTTGGCCAGGTTGACGGCGGTATCGGCAGAGCTCTGCATATTGTTGGCACGGGCGTAGGTTACGCGTTGCATGGTTTTATCCCATGCGATGGCGGTAATTTGCAGGCTGTCGTCGCTGACGCCGTGTGGGCCAATTTCACCTGAGGTCGTACAGCCGACGATCTGGGCAGACGGGTAGCGCTCCTTGAGTTGGGCTGGCAGCTTGGCATCGCCGAATCGCCTGACTGAGCCAAATACCAATACCAGGTTGGCATTGGGTAGTGGCGATGATGAGGGCAAATCCTTGATGCTCATCTTCGCCGTGAGGGCTTCCTGTCTGACTAACATGATCTCCGTTCCCTAAATGCCGCGGCTTGTGGGCGCGACGCTTCTGGTTATTGTTGTTTTGTGCGACTATGCAGATGACTAATCAAGTCATCATGCCTGATTGCAGCAGGTTATTTAACCTTTTTGTCTGCAGATTGACAACCTGCTTTTTGTGTCGCCAGTATTGCACGGCCTAGAAGTCTATAGATAGAATGGTACGAAAATCCGGCGCTCGCCTTGAGCGCCAAGAACAAGCCTGCTGCTCAATGCAGCCTGTCAATACAGGGGATAAAGGGTGGGGGAAACGGATCTATCAGGTGTGAAAGTGATGGTGATTGACGACAGTCACACCATTCGTAGGAGCGCCGAGATTTTCCTGAAGCAATCAGGGTGTACCGTGTTTCTGGCCGAGGATGGCTTTGATGCCTTGTCCAAGATCGCGGACCACCTGCCAGATGTCATTTTTGTCGACATCATGATGCCGCGCCTTGATGGCTACCAGACTTGCTCCCTGATCAAGCGCAATGCGCGTTTCAAATCCATTCCCGTGATTATGCTTTCCAGCAAGGATGGCTTGTTTGACCGTGCCCGCGGACGCATGGCGGGATCTGATCAATATCTGACCAAGCCTTTTACCCAGAATGCCTTGTTGGACGCAGTGCGCCATTACAAGCTCAGCCCAGGTGCATTAACAACGGAACAAGAGTAAATGACGATCAAGAAAATCCTGGTGGTAGATGATTCAGCAACTGATCGCTTGTATTTAAGCGAGTTATTGCAAAAAGCTGGTTTTGAGGTGAGTACAGCGGAAGATGGTCAGGATTGTCTGGATAAAGTGAGTATTGCCATGCCTGACCTGGTGTTGATGGACGTGGTCATGCCTCGCTTGAATGGCTTTCAGGCGACGCGAGCCTTATCCAAGAACCCTGCCACCGCGCATATCCCCGTGATCGTTTGCACTGGCAAGGAGCAAGCAACTGACCGCATGTGGGCATTGCGGCAAGGTGCCAAGGACTGTGTGATCAAGCCGGTGGATGCCGATGAACTACTGACCAAGATTGCGGAGCTAGGCTGAGGTGGCTAAATCCAGGCTCAATCTCCAAGCCTATCAGCAAGGTATCCTCGAACGCCTGCAACAGGTGACTGCAGAGCCAGAAGCGAATCGCTCCAGGTTGGCTGTGTATGCTGGTAGTGAGCGGTATCTACTGGATTTGCGCGACATCAGCGAAGTGTTGCCCGTGCCGACAATCCAAGCTGTGCCATTGGTGCAGCCTTGGTTTATGGGAATGGCGAATATTCGTGGCAATCTCTATGCGATCACTGATCTGGCAAGGTTTCTGGGGGTAAGCCAGCAGGCTGCCGTGATCACCGTTGAAAGTCGTGTGTTAATTGTGCATGGTGATTTTGGCATCAATGCTGGTTTTCTCATCGATAGCCTCGCTGGCCTGCGTAGCCTGGATGAGTTCAAGCTGCTGAACATGGTGGCGGATGTGCCGTCCCATGTGGCAGGGCGTTATGAGGATCAGCAGCATTATCAATGGGAGGTGCTGGATATAGCCCTCATTCTTGAGAAAAAAGAATTTCTGCAGGTCGCTGCCTGACAGAAAGCGGGAGACAAATATGGCATTGAACTTTGCAATATTCAGGAATCTGTTGGGTAGGAGGAAGGTCGCTGATCAGGTGCTTCCTGAGGTAGGCAAGACCAGTCGGGGCGTGTTGGGTGCTTTACTATTGGCCTTGGTGCTGGCTTTGTTGGGACTGTTGCTGAATCAGCTACAAGTCGCGCGTAATCATCAATTCACTGATCTTGTCACCAACCTGAAAGTAGAAGCGCAGCAAGTTGCTCGCGATGCTGCGCTGAGCGCTGGAGGCGATGCAACTGCCACAGGCCGCATCGCTACTACCCTGGAGCAGGCTTCCGCTCATCTCACACAGTTACATGACTTGCAGCAATCTGCCTTGCTGGAAACTGCAGAGGTGAATCAACAGCTGAACCAGTTGGATGAAGCCTGGGCTGATTTGCGTGCACAGGTATCTTCATCTGGCGGCATAGGGCAGCTTGCGACCGCAAGCGATTTGACGGTGCAGGCGACACACCAGGCCTGGCAGGCTTACCTGGAACAAGGCAAGGCTGGCTGGTGGTTGGCCTTATCCGTGGTGTCCGGCCTCCTGGCATTGGCATTGCTGGTACGTATTGGTTATCAGCAGGTGGGTAGTGCCCGTGGCCGCTTTGAGGAAATTGAGCAGACTAACCTGAATAATCAGGAAGCCATCCTTAACCTGCTGGATGAAATGGGTGACCTGGCGGATGGTGACCTGACGGTAAAAGCGGAAGTGGCTGAAAACATCACTGGCGCGATTGCCGACTCGATTAACTACACGATAGATAGCCTGCGGGACCTGGTGACCGAGATCAACCGTGCGACTGAGCAGGTGAACCAGGCCACGGCCCAGGCGCAGGAAACCTCAAGTGCGCTCCTGAATGCTGCAGAGTTGCAGTCGCAACAGATTACGGAAACAGGCGAAGCTGTTAACCATATGACCCAGTCCATCATGCAGGTGTCGAGTAATGCGGAAGAGGCTTCTGACGTGGCGCGGCGCTCGCTGGATGCCACCAACCAAGGAACGAGGGCGGTACAGAACACGATTGTTGGCATGAATGAAATCCGCACACAGATTCAGGAAACCTCAAAACGTATCAAGCGCCTAGGTGAGAGCTCGCAAGAGATTAGCGAAATTGTGGACTTGATTTCCGATATTACCGAGCAGACGAATATTTTGGCATTGAACGCTGCCATCCAGGCAGCTTCTGCCGGTGAGGCAGGCCGTGGGTTTACCGTGGTGGCGGAAGAGGTGCAGCGTCTTGCCGAGCGTTCTTCCGAGGCGACCAAGCAGATTGGCGCGATTGTGAAGACAATTCAGACTGATACCAACAGTGCCGTGGCGGCGATGGAGAAAAGCACGGAGGGCGTGGTGGAAGGTGCGCGTCTGTCTGATGCTGCCGGTAAGGCGCTGGGGGAGATTGAGAATGTGACCAATAACCTGGCCCGCTTGATTGAGGAAATCTCGCATGCGACTGAAGCCCAGACCAAAGCGGCTGCAACGGTAAGTTTAAATATGCAGCAGATTCATAGTATTACATCTCAAACTTCAGATGGAACTAGAAAAACAGCCAACTCTATTGGCCAGCTTACTAGCCTTGCTGAGGAGTTGCGTGCTTCGGTGGCGGGTTTTAAGCTCAACTAGGATAGATTGGTGGAAGATTTCGACATCGGCCCGCTGAGTTGGGTCAAGGGTGAAATAGACCAGGCTTTGGAGCAGGTATTGCTACAGTTAGCAGCCTTAAGTGCCAATCCTGGGGATTTGTCGCCCTTGCGTTTTGCCAAGACCCATCTTTACCAAGTCAATGGTGCGCTCGACATGGTGGGCTTGGAGGGCTGCAAGCGCTATTGCAACGAAATTGAAAGCATAGTTTCCAAGCTCGAGAATGCCGAACTTGCTTTTGAGCCTGAATACCTTGATGTGCTCAAGCATGCCATCCTGCATTTGCAGCAATATTTGCAGGATCTGATGAATGGGGAGCCAGACCAACCGTTGCGCTTATCGCGCCCATTGCAGCAGTTGGCGGCCTTGCATGGCGAGGCGTTGGAAGACTCCGAGTTATTTTTCCCTGACACCAGCCAGCGCCTGCCGCGCGATATCCCTACCGAGGCATTGGAGCCGCAGGCCGTATTGGCAACCCTCAAGGAACAACGAGCCCAGTTCCAGAAATCCTTGCTTGCCTGGCTGAAGGGTGATGAGCAAGCCTTGCAGGAAATGGTGGCTGCGCTGGACCGCGTGCAACAGGTGCATGCCCAGGCCGCCCAAAAAACCTTGTGGTGGGTGGCGATGGCATTCATCGAGACCATGACGGAGGAATCGCACCGGCACGATGCCGGTGTCAAGCGACTGTGTCGCCGCCTGGATCAGGAGTTGCGCTCCAGTAGTGAAGGCACCAGCCGTCCGGCTAGTGTCCTGTTGCGTGATCTTTTGTATTTTATTGCTACCAGTACCCTCGCTCACGAGCGCATTGCCCAGGTCAAGTCGTTGTTTGAGCTGGATGCCTTGATTCCCAAGGCTGCGACTTTTGTGCCTGATGTCGAAGAGCAGCAATACATTAAGCAATGTCGGATTGCGCTCGAGGCGCTCATTGAATTGTGGGCGCGTGCGGATGCGGGAGAAAGTGTACTCCATGAGTTCATGACCCGTTTTGCCGGTATCCTTAATACCTATCCTGCACTATCGAATGCGCCGGTGAAGGCGCTATTTGCCGCGGTGTATGAATTGACGTCTGTCTTGCAGAAAGGACCGCATCCTCAGCAAGAGGTGGCCCTGGTCGAGGTTGCCTCTGCCTTGACCTTGTTGTCTGATGCCTTGCAGGATTATGGCCAGCAAAGCGAGCAGGCCGAGTTTGATATGCACATGCAGCAACAACGCTTGCAAGCCTTGGCACAAGGGCAGTTGCCGGAATTGGCACCAGCACCTGCAGTGCAACAAGCGGCACAACAGGCATTGGCCCGTGAGACCGCAGCCTCTCTGCAAGCAATAGAACAAGCCTTGGATGCCTATTTCCGTCAGCCAGAAGCGCTTGATTCATTAGCGCAGGCGACCATGCCATTGCAGCAAGTAGTCAGTGCGCTGGATATCTTGGAAATGCCAGAAGTGAAAGCGCTGGCGCAATCGGCGCAGCAAGTGGTGTTAGGACTGCAAAGCCGCCAAGTGGAAACTCGACAGGACGTGTTCGAGGCACTGGCAGATAGCCTGAGCTTGGTTGGCATGTATGTTGAGCAGTATCCGCATAGGGTTAGTGGTACCTTGGCACTTGAGGATGCCTTGGTGCGCTTAAAGGCTGTGCATGGTGAAGGTGTTGATACCCGGCCTGCTGACACGGTCGTTATGCCTGCTCCCCAGGCATTTGCTACCAACTTGCCCGATGATGAGCTGCTGGATATTTACCTGACAGAGGCAGAGGAAGTATTGGCAAGTGTGGCGCAACACTTGCAGGCCTTGCGCATCAATGCGACGAACCACCAGGCCTTAGTCGAGGTGCGGCGTGGATTTCATACCCTCAAAGGCAGTGGTCGTACGGTTGGCCTACTGGATATTGGTAATGTGGCGGCGATTGTCGAGACCTTACTCAATCGCGTGATTGAAAGCAGGTTCACGCCGAGCAGCGCCATGATGGCATTTATCGAGGATTCAACCGCTGCATTCGCAGGCTGGGTAGAAGCCTTGCGCAAGAATTCACACCAGCTTGTGGAGGACACGCTGTGGCAGGCGCGTGCAGATGAGTTGGCATCCAGCTTGTCTGAAGATCAGGTCGGTGAACAAGCCGAAGAAGTCCTGATTGCCGGCACACGCAAGATCAGTCGCGCCTTGTTCGAAGTGTTCCTGCAGGAGGCTGGGCAGCATCTGGAGCAACTACAGGATTGGTTGCAAGTGGTATTGCATCGTAGCGAGCCAGTGCAGGCTCCAGATCAAGATACCTGCCGGGCAGCGCATACTCTGGCTAGTAATGCTGGTTCCACGGGTTTCAAGGCATTATCCGATCTTTCTCGTGCACTGGAGCATTGGCTGGATGTGCATCAGGGTAATTGGACGGAGCAAACCGTTACCTTGCTAGATAATACGGTGAATGCGCTGGAAAAAATGTTGGATAAGGCGCGTGAGCGTAAGCAGTCGCGTGCGGCTACTGCCTTGCTGCGCGTCCTGAAGAAAGCTGCCGCAGATGCAGTGATTCCTTCGATTGATGCCAGTACCGGTAGCAATGTGGTGCCATTGGCGCCACGACTCGCCAAGACTGAAGATGTGATGGCTAGCCTGTTGGAAGCAGAGGCTAAGGTCAGCAACTTGATAGAGCAGGCACAAGAGCCTGATCTAGGTGTGGCTGTCGCGGATACTGCATCTTTGCCAGAGCAAGCTGAGGTTGAGGCATTAGAGGATGTTGTTCCCACTGCGCAGCAAGCGGTAGACCAAGAGCTTTTTGCCTTGTTTGTTGAAGAGGCCAGCGACCTCATGCCAATGATAGGGAGTGAGTTGCGTGCCTGGCAGGCCTATCCGCATGAAGCCGAGCATCCTGATATGTTGCAGCGCGCACTGCATACGCTCAAAGGTAGCGCCCGCATGGCCGGGCAGGGTGCATTGGCCGATGCCGTGCATGGCATGGAAGATATGGTGATGCGAGCCTTGAGGCAATCACCGCAGCCTGACGACTTTGCCGAGATGTTCGATGGCCTGGACCATGTGGGAGGCTTGCTGGAAGAAGCTTTGGGCGGACAAACCACGCTGGTGACAGGCAGGCAGTCGCTTGCGCAACGTACCGGGCTGGATCGCCGTACGCAATACTTGCGTTTGCGTGCCGAAATGCTGGATGGACTGATTAACGAAGCTGGTGAAGTCAGTATCGCGCGGTCACGCCTGGAGCGTGAAATGCAGGCATTCAAGCAATCTTCGCAGGATTTGACAGAAAGTGTGCAGCGTTTGCGTGGCTACCTGCGTGAGCTGGAGATTGAGGCGGAAAGCCAGTTGCAATCGCGCATGACCTTGTTGCAAGAGTCGAATGAGGCATTCGATCCGCTCGAGTTTGACCGCTTCACCCGTTTGCAGGAGCTGACCCGCATGATGGCGGAAAGCGTCAATGACGTTTCCACCATTCAGCAGGGCTTGGTGCGTAACCTTGATGAGAGCGATGCTGCTTTGCAGCAGCAGGCGCGCATGAGTCGAGACCTGCAATATGGCCTGATGAACATACGTCGTGTGCCATTTTCGTTGATGACGGAGCGTTTGCATCGCATCGTACGCCAAACTGCCCGCGAACTTGATAAGCAGGTTGAGTTGGCGTTGCTGGGGGCTGATACCGAGATTGACCGTAGCGTGCTTGATCGCATGGGGGCCGCCATCGAGCATATCCTGCGCAATGCGGTGGCGCATGGCATAGAAATACCGGAAGCGCGGCGCAAGCAAGGCAAGTCGCCGATAGGCAAGATTACACTCAAGGTACGCCAGGAGCATGATGAAATCTTGCTTACGGTGAGCGATGATGGCGCCGGGGTAGACCTGGGGCAGGTACGTGAACGTGCGCTGGCGCAGCATCTCTTACATGCGGAGCAAGAGGTTAGCGATCAGGCCTTGTTGGCATTGATTTTTGAGCCTGGCTTTACCACCGCTCTCACTGTGTCACAAATCTCAGGCCGTGGAGTAGGGCTGGATGTGGTGCGTAGCGATATTACCTCACTGGGCGGGCGTATTGATGTCAATAGCACCCAGGGTACTGGTACCCTGTTCAGCATTTATTTGCCTGTGACGCTTTCCGTCGCACAGGCGGTGCTGGTCAGGTATGGCAGTCGCCAATTTGCCCTACCTGCAGCCTTGGTAGAGCAGGTAGTTAAACTCAAGCCTGATGTCTTAAGCGCTGCCTATGCCGATGGCAGGTTAAGCTGGTCTGGTCATGACTACCCGATTTCTTTCCTGGGTCGATTGTGTGGCGATATGCAAGCGGCTGCAGAAAACCAGCGTTATACCCCAGTGATGTTGTTGCGTAGTGGCCAATACCGCATTGCCTTGCATGTGGACGACATCCTAGGCAACCAGGAAGTGGTGATGAAGCACATTGGCCCGCAACTGGCACGTGTCCCAGGCTTGATGGGAGCAACGGTGCTAGGGGATGGTAGCATTGTCTTTATTATCAACCCATTGCAGCTTGCCAATCGCGAAGCCTTGTCGGCAGGTAGCCTTCATCTTGCCATCACGGCTGACAAGCCCCTCCCGCTTGGCAAGCCACTGGCATTGCTGGTGGATGATTCCTTGACGATGCGCAAGGTATTGGGGCGCTTCCTTGAGCGTGAAGGCTATGAAGTCGTAACCGCTAAGGATGGCATGGAGGCGATCCAGGCGATGCAGCAAACCCTGCCCGCCGTGATCCTGACAGATATCGAGATGCCACGTATGGATGGCTTTGAGCTGGCGCGCAATGTGCGCGACGATGAGCGGACACGCGACATACCATTAATCATCGTCAGCTCGCGCACCGCAGAAAAGCACCAGGCGCTGGCCAAAAATCTGGGGGTGAATGCCTTCTTTGGCAAACCGGTACAGGAGGACGAGCTGGCGGCGACATTGCGCCAGTTGCTGGGTTGAAACTGGTCTATTGACCACTACGCTTTCTGGTCGTTGATGCAATCTCATGACATCAAGACAGCCCGAATCAGGTAAAATTGGCGCAGTATGTCGAATCCCTCATTCATCCATCTGCGCTGCCATAGCGAGTATTCCGTGGTCGATGGCACCGTGCGCATTGGCGATTACGTCAAGCAGGCGGTGGCAGACCAAATGCCTGCCTTGGCATTGACTGACCTGAACAATCTGTTTGGTGCGGTCAAGTTCTATAAATCATCCCGCGGCAAGGGTATCAAGCCACTCATTGGTGCTGATATCTGGCTGGAGAACGAATCCAAGCGTGATCAGCCATACCGCCTGCTCCTGCTATGCCATACCCATGCTGGCTACTTGCGCCTATGCGAGCTGTTGAGCCGCGCCTTTTTGCAAAATCAGTATCGTGGACGTGCGGAGGTCAAGCGTGAATGGCTGCATGAAAATGCGGAAGGCCTGATCCTGCTTTCAGGAGCCATGAGTGGCGATATTGGCCAGGCATTATTGCAAGGCAATCTGGCCCAGGCAAAAGTGCTGGCAGAACAATGGGCAGCGTTGTTCCCGCAGCGCTTCTACATCGAGTTGCAGCGTGCCGGGCATGCGCAGCAGGAGGCCTATATTGCCAGTGCATTGGCCTTGGCCAGCGACTTGGAGCTTCCTGTCGTCGCGACGCATCCAGTGCAGTTTATGACGCCTGATGATTTCAAGGCGCACGAGGCCCGCGTCTGTATTGCAGAAGGCTATGTGCTGGCAGATAAGCGTCGCCCCAAGGTATTCACTGCCGAGCAATATTTCAAGACCCAGGCACAGATGGCGGAATTGTTCGCTGATATTCCCGAGGCGCTGGCGAACAGCGTGGAAATTGCCAAGCGCTGCAATCTCACCCTGACCTTGGGCAAGAATTACCTGCCACAATTTCCCACACCGAATGGTGAGAGCCTGGATGAATATCTGGTGGTTCAAGCCAAGCTAGGTTTGGAAGAACGCCTCAAGGTGTTGTATCCGGACGAGACCAGGCGCGAGGCCAAGCGTGCGGAATATGAAGCACGCCTGGAGTTTGAGACCAATATTATTATCCAGATGGGGTTCCCAGGCTACTTCCTCATCGTGGCGGACTTCATCAACTGGGCCAAGAATAATGGCGTGCCAGTGGGGCCGGGCCGGGGTTCGGGTGCTGGCTCGCTGGTCGCTTACAGTTTAGGGATTACCGACCTCGACCCCATGCAGTATGCACTGCTGTTCGAGCGCTTCCTTAACCCAGAACGGGTTTCGATGCCCGACTTCGATATCGACTTCTGCCAGGAAGGCCGCGACCGCGTCATTGATTACGTGAAGCATAAGTATGGCCTGGATTCGGTGTCACAAATTGCCACCTTCGGTACCATGGCCGCCAAGGCCGTGATCCGTGATGTGGGTCGGGTGCTGGACCTGCCATTCAACTTCGTCGATAGCGTGGCAAAGCTTATTCCTAACGAGTTGGGGATCAGCCTCAGCGATGCCTTGGAAAAAGAGCCTCAGCTCAAGGAGCGCCGCGAACAGGAAGAAGAGGTTGGCGAGCTGCTGGAGCTGGCATTGAGGCTGGAAGGCCTGACCCGCAATATCGGTATGCATGCGGGTGGGGTACTGATTTCCCCAGGCAAGATTTCCGATTTTTCACCGGTGTATTGCCAGGCTGGTGGCGAGAGCGTGGTTAGCCAGTACGACAAAGATGACGTCGAGGCCGTGGGGCTGGTCAAGTTCGACTTCCTGGGCTTGCGCACGCTGACCATTCTCGACATGGCGCTGGAAAGTGCCAACCTGCAACGCGCAGAAAAAGGCCAGGAGCCGCTGAGCTTCGAGACCTTGCCGATTGATGACAAGGCAAGTTACCAACTGCTCAAGGCGGCCAATACCACGGCCGTGTTCCAGCTGGAATCGCGCGGCATGAAGGACATGCTGAAGCAGGCCAAGCCGGATGTCTTTGAAGACATTATTGCGCTAGTGGCGTTGTATCGCCCAGGCCCGATGGACCTGATCCCGGATTTCTGCCGCCGCAAGCATGGCCTGCAACGCGTGGAGTATCCACATGCTGCAACCGAGCCTATCTTGAAAGAGACCTATGGCATCATGGTCTATCAGGAGCAGGTGATGCAGATTGCCCAGGTGGTCGCAGGCTATAGCCTGGGTGGCGCGGATTTGCTGCGTCGCGCGATGGGTAAGAAAAAGCCTGAGGAAATGGCGCAACAGCGCAGTATTTTCGTGGAAGGCGCTGTCAAGAACGGTACCCCGGAGAAACAGGCGGGTGAGCTTTTTGATTTGATGGAAAAGTTCGCGAGCTACGGCTTCAATAAGTCACATGCTGCGGCTTATGCGCTGGTGGCTTACCATACCGCCTTCCTCAAGGCGCATTATCCAGCTGCCTTCCTTGCCGCCACTATGTCGGCGGATATGAACAATACTGATAATGTCCATTTGTTCTATGACGATTGCGTTGTCAATGGCCTTGAGGTGTTGCCGCCAGATATTAATACCAGTGAGTACCGCTTCAAGCCGATCAATGCCAAGCAGATTATCTATGGCCTGGGTGCGATCAAGGGCACAGGTTGGGCCGCGATTGAGCTGATACTCGCCGCTCGCCAGGAGGGTGGGGACTTCAAGGATCTATTCGATTTCTGTAGTCGCCTGGACTTGCGCAAGGTCAATCGTCGCGTGATCGAATCGTTGATCCGGGCTGGCGCATTTGACAAGCTCGAACCCAACCGAGCAGCCTTGCTTGCTGGTGTTAGCTTAGCCATCAGTGCTGCGGAGCAGAGCGGGGCGGCGAGTGGGCAGGATAGCCTGTTTGGCTCCATCATTGATAGCGCTGCACATGTGTTGCCGGAAACGCCACCCTGGCCAGAAAAGCAGCGCTTGCAGGAAGAAAAGACCGCACTGGGCTTTTATTTCAGCGGACATCCTTATGCGGATTACCAGAAGGAAGTTGCGACTTTCGTACGCCAGAATCTTTCTAACCTCAAGCCCAGCGACCAGGCACAGTTGCTAGCTGGTGTCGTCATGGGTGTACGTGTGCGCATGACTGGCCGTGGCAAGATGGCGATTGTCACTCTGGATGATATGGCAGGGCGCGTGGATATCGTGGTGAGTGGCGAGGTGCTGCAAGAGAGTGCCTCCTTGATCAAGGAAGACCAGCTTCTTATTGTGGAAGGCCGGGTCAGCCACGACGATTTTTCGGGAGGCGTGCGTGTAAATGCGCGTCGTGTTACCGATATCGCCGGTGCGCGCAATATGTACGCCAACTTGCTCAAGTTGAGCTGCAATGGTCAATCCGATGCCGATAAGCTACGCGGTTTGCTAGCACCTTATTGTTCATCGAGCACGCCGGAAGCCAAGCGGGGTTGTGCCGTGAAGATTGCCTACCATAACCAGCAGGCACAGGTAGAGCTGATGCTGGGTGATGCCTGGCGTGTGGAATTGCAGGATGAATTATTGCATGGGCTGAAAGGATGGCTCAGCGATGAAAACGTGAAAATACTTTATAATTGACGCCCTATGAACGCCAAAACCAACAACGTAAAAACCAGCTTCCTCGACTTCGAGCAACCGATAGCCGAGTTGGAAGCCAAGATTGAAGAGCTTCGCTACGTGCAGGATGACTCCGCACTGGATATCTCGGAAGAGATTGAGCGCTTGCAGCAGAAGAACAAAACACTGACCAAGGATATCTATGCCAAGCTGACTGCCTGGCAGATTTCCCAGGTGGCGCGCCACCCACAGCGGCCTTATACTCTGGACTACATCCGTGGCATCTTCACTGATTTTGAAGAGCTACACGGGGATCGTGCTTTTTCCGATGATCCTGCTATCGTGGGTGGTCTTGCCCGCTTCGAGGGCCATCCGGTCATGGTGATCGGTCACCAGAAAGGCCGTGACGTGAAGGAGCGTCAATACCGCAATTTTGGTATGCCGCGTCCAGAGGGTTATCGCAAGGCTTTGCGTCTTTATCGCCTGGCTGAGAAATTCAGGTTGCCCATCATCACGCTGATCGATACCCCAGGTGCTTATCCAGGCATCGGTGCCGAAGAGCGTGGCCAGTCCGAGGCGATTGCCCGTAATCTCTATGTGATGGCTGAGCTGACCGTGCCGATTATCGGTGTCATTATCGGCGAAGGTGGCTCTGGCGGTGCATTGGCGCTGGGTGTGGTTGATCATCTCATGATGCTGCAATATTCCACTTATTCCGTGATTTCGCCCGAAGGATGCGCTTCTATTCTGTGGAAGAGCGCAGACAAGGCCTCTGAAGCGGCAGAAACCTTGGGCATCACGGCGACGCGCCTCAAGACCCTGGGCCTGGTAGATCGCATCGTGCCTGAACCCATGGGTGGTGCACACCGTGCGCCAGAGGACATGATGCAGAATTTGCGTCGCGTCTTGGCTGACGAACTTGCCCATTTGCAGGTCAAGTCGGTTGATCACTTGCTGGAGGCACGTCATGAGCGCCTCATGAGCTATGGCAAGTTCAAGGAAGTCCCTGTCAAATAAATCATTATCCGTGAATGGAGGGCAGCCCCTCCATTCACGTGAGTCTGTAGTTATGCCCACCGGCTTGCCCGAGTTGGTGCGCTGCTTCCATCGTTTCCTCTCACTTCATACCCAGCCTGGGCAGCGCTTGCTGCTCGCTTTCAGCGGGGGCCTGGATTCTCGAGTGCTCTTGCAACTACTGGCAGAAGCCAGACCTAGCCACAATATTGTGCTGGAGGCTATGCATGTCCATCATGGCCTCAGCCCGAATGCCGATGATTGGGCAGTGTTTTGTGCAACAGAGTGCGAAAAGCTGGATGTGCCATTTCATTGTGCCCGTGTGGATGTTGAACGGCAGTCAGGCCTGGGTATAGAGGCAAGCGCAAGGCGTGCGCGGTACGCCGCCTTGTTGGCGCATCCTGCGGATTATGTCTTGCTGGCACATCACCAGGATGACCAGGCAGAAACCTTGCTGCTGCAATTGCTACGAGGTGCTGGTGCCAAAGGTTTAGCCGGGATGGCGATGCACGATGCGCCCCGTCGTTTGTTGCGTCCGTTAATGGATGTCCCCCGTAGCGAGATTGAGGCTTATGCCAAGCTGGTAGGCCTGCAATGGATAGAGGACGAAAGCAACCTTGATACGCGCTATGACAGGAATTTTTGCCGTCATGAGATCATCCCCTTGCTGGAGCAGCGTTATCCCGCAGTAAAGAGCACCTTGGCTCGCTCAGCAGCACATATAGCCGAGGCCATGATCTTGCTTGATGAACTGGCAGTGATTGATGCTGATGCCGTGATGGTTGATGGCAATATCCAAGTGGCCAGCTTGAGCACTTTGTCTGATCAGCGTGCGCGCAATCTGTTGCGTTGGTGGCTGGCCTCTTATGGCTTGCCAATGCCCGGTATTCCACGATTGCAGGAGATGCTGCATCAGTTATGCCATGCGGGAGATAAGGCGTTGCTGAAGGTGCAAGTGCATGAGTGCACTTATCTGCGGCGTTATCAGGGGGGGGCTTATCTGAGTGTAGAGCCACCATTAGCAGCATTGACCCCTTTGCAATGGCAAGGTGAGCAAAGCTTAAGGCTACCTGCCAATGGCGAATTGCTGGCTCGATATGATGTAACAGCTGGGCTGGCACTCTCCAGGCTACAAGGGCGCAGCTTGACCATACGCTACCGTAGCGGGGGCGAGCGCTTCAAGCCAGATGCGCGGCGACCAACGCGCACCATCAAGCAGCTTTCCCAAGAGTTCAATATTGCTCCCTGGTTGCGGGATCGTATGCCCTTGATCTATCTGGAGGATGAATTGGTCATGGTGCCTGGCTTTGGTGTGGCCGCAGGCTGGCAAGCACAGCCTGGCGAGCATGGGCTGCTGCTGGATTGGCAGCCTCTGCAGCCAGGTGTCATCATGCCATGATTGTACAAGCGATTGTATAAGCCAACGTAGGCTGGGCTAATAGCGCCGCCGCTATTTCACTGTCTTGAGCATGGGCTTGAGTTGCTTCCAGACATTGTCCAGGATACGCTCCTGGGCATCAGCGTTAGGGTGCAATCCGTCGGCTTGCGTCAATTCAGCCTTGCCAGCTACACCGTCCAGCAGGAAATCAACCAGCGGCAATTTGTATTCTTTTGCCAGAGTGGCGTAGCTGCTGGTGAACTCTCGCGTATATTTAGGGCCATAGTTGGGTGGGATTATCATGCCAAGCAGCAAGAGCTGCGCTTTTGCTGCTTGGCTGGCCTTGATCATGCTGGTGAGGTTATTGCGCATGCCAGCGATAGGCAGTCCACGCAGGCCATCATTGGCACCCAGTTCCAGAATGACAATGTCGGGTTTGTGTTGCTGGAGTGCTGCTTTGATGCGGCTATTACCACCGTTGGTGGTTTCCCCGCTGATGCTGGCATTGACGACCTGATAGCTGGGATACTGCTGCTTGAGACGGTTTGCCAGCAGGCTGACCCAACCTTGTTCGCGAGGTATGCCGTAAGCCGCAGACAGGCTATCGCCATATACCAGGATAGTCGCGGCATGTGCTGCATTGCCGAAGCATGTAAGAGCCAGACTGAATAACAATATGAAACGGAACATCATTGATGCAAACACCTTTGGCAGTTGAGGCGGTTAATCTCGATAAATATATAGAAAACGGGGCTGGCAGGCTTGATATTTTGCAGGCGCTTTCGCTCCAGGTACAAGCCGGTGAGAAGGTCGCCATTATTGGTAGCTCAGGGTCAGGGAAATCAACCTTGCTGAGCCTGCTTGCCGGGTTGGACAGTCCAAGTCATGGAAAAGTGCTGATCAATGGCACCGAGATCAGTCATCTGGATGAAGATGGTCGCGCTGCCGTGCGTGGCAGGAGCATGGGCTTCGTTTTTCAATCCTTCCAGTTACTGCCATCTCTCACTGCGCTAGAAAACGTCATGCTGCCCTTGCAACTCGCTGGCCGCAAGGATGCTCGGGAGAAATCTACTGCCGCTCTCGAACGGGTAGGGCTGGGGCAACGCCTCTCGCATTATCCCCGCCAATTGTCCGGTGGTGAGCAGCAGCGGGTAGCGATTGCACGTGCCTTTGCTCCACAGCCTGCCATCCTGTTTGCCGACGAGCCTACGGGTAACCTTGATGAGCATACCGGTGAACGTATTGTGGAGTTGCTGTTCAGCCTCAATGCTGCGTCTGGCACGACCTTGATTCTCGTTACCCACGATATGAAGCTGGCAATGCGTTGCCAGCGACGCTTACGCCTGCATGATGGACAATTGCATGAAGAGGATGCTGCATGACGGCCTTCTTGATTGCTTGGCGACAGTTGCGTAGCCAGTGGGCCGCTGGTGAGGTGAGAGTGCTGGTGCTTGCCTTGGTGCTTGCTGTTGCCGCTACCACCTCGGTAGGGTTTTTTACCAGTCGTATCGAATCTGCCTTGGTCAGGCAAGGCGGGATGCTGTTGGGCGGTGACCTCATGGTCGCGGCAGATCATGCCATGCCTGACCGCTATGCGCTTGAAGCCAATCAGCGTGGCTTGCAATTGACGCGTACGGCCGAGTTTCCCAGCATGGTGCTCTATGGTGACGATAGCCAGTTAGTGGAAATCAAAGCCGTGGAGGCTGGTTTTCCCTTGCGTGGTGAGTTGACGATATTGCAGCACAAGGTCGAACCAGCCTTGATGCTGACAGGCGGAGGAGTCGCCCGTGATATTCCAGCACCGGGTAGCATCTGGATAGAGCCTCGCCTTGCAAGCCGTTTGGGGGTGAACATAGGTGATCAACTAGAGGTTGGTGAACGACAGTTGCTGGTGTCTGCCATCCTGCAACGCGAGCCTTCCCGTGGCGGCGATATGTTCAGCATTGCGCCGAGATTGATGATGAATATGGCAGATGTGGCTTCCACTGGCTTGATTCAGTTCGGTAGCCGGGTCAAATACCAATTGTTGCTCGCTGGAGAGGCTGAGGCGATTGATGATTACGCCAGCTGGCTCAAGCCTCAGCTTGCGCGCGGCGAGTTGGCGCAGAAAGTGACCGATGCCCGGCCTGAAATGCGCAACGCCATGGCAAAGGCCCAGCAATTCCTTGGCTTGTCTGCCATGGTGAGCGTGATCTTGGCGATGGTAGCCATGTTTCTCGCTAGCCAGCCTTATGTACAAAAAAGCCTGGATGGTTATGCCCTGATGCGCTGCTTTGGCGCTTCGCGTCGCTTTATCCTCTGTATCCTCATTAGTCAGACCTTGATGATCGCTGCATTGGGCAGTGGGGTAGGGGTATTGCTTGGCTTTGCTGCCCAAGCAGGATTGGCTGTGCTGGCTAGCCGCTTGTTGCTCGAGACTTTGCCTGCTCCCGGCGTTGTGCCTGCGTTTGCAGGCCTGGCAGCCGGGTTTGCCACCATGCTGGCTGTGGTGTGGCCACATTTGCTCCGGCTCCGCGATGTGCCTGCACTGCGCATTCTGCGTCGCGATCTCGCTGAACAATATCAGGCACATTGGCTGCATTTTATCCCCGCACTATTGGTGCTTGCTGCCTTGATTTTCTGGCAGGCTGGGCATGCAAAGCTAGCTGTGATTGTGTTGTTGGCCCTGTTGGGATTGTTGTTGGTTATTGCCTTGGTCGCCTGGTTGGGCCTACGCTTGTTGGCGCGCTTACCACAGAATGTGACAGGTGCTTGGTTGCTTGGTTTGGCAGCCTTGAAGCGCAGGCCTGGCTTGGTGATCGCTCAAGTGGTGGGCTTTAGTTTGGGGCTTACTGCACTGATATTGCTGACGATTGTGCGCGGGGATTTGTTGTCGAGCTGGCAGCAAACTTTGCCAGAAGACGCGCCAAACCGCTTCATCATCAATATACAGCCAGATCAGATCAACCCAATCAAGCAATTCTTTGAGCGCCATGACTTGCAGCATGTCGAAATATTTCCCATGGTGCGCGCACGCTTGCTGGAGATCAACGGCAAGGCACTTAATCTTGATGAGTATCAGGATGACAGGGCGCGCAGGCTGGCAGAGCGTGAGTTCAACCTGTCATGGGCCGCTGAGATGCAACAGGATAACCAATTGCTAGAGGGGCGTTGGTGGGAGCCTTTGGAACATGGCAAACCCTTGCTCTCGCTTGAGGAGGGGATCGCCAAAGACTTGCACCTCAAGTTGGGGGATGTGCTGACTTATGATGTGGCTGGCACCAAGCTGGCGCTGGAAATCAGCAGCATACGCAAAGTGGAGTGGGATACCATGCGGGCGAATTTTTTCGCAGTCACACCTCCCGGTGTGCTGGATGGCTATCCCGCTAGCCATATCACCAGCTTTCATTTGGCTGCTGGGCATGAGCAACTGCTCAATCAATTGGTCAGGGAGTTTCCCAACTTGACGATTATTGATGTAGCGGCATTGCTTGATCAGGTACGCGAGATCATGAACAAGATGAGTCATGCATTGGAATATGTGTTTGCCTTTAGCGTATTGACCGGCTTGGCAGTGCTGTATGCCGCCTTAGTGGCAACTCGCGAAGAACGTGTCAAGGAGGCGACCTTGTTGCGTGTGCTTGGCGCTTCCAGGCGGCAAGTGGTGCAATCACTCTGGACAGAGTTTGCCATGATAGGTGCATTGGCCGCAGTGGTGGCGACATTGGCTGCAGCGATCATGGCGTATTACTTGAGTAGCCAGGTATTCAATATTCCCTACCATTTCAACGTGCAGGGGGTGATGTTTGTCATCCTGCTGGCTACGCTGTTGGTGCCTGCTGCGGCGTGGTTTGGTATGCGCCGCTTCCTCAATCTATCTCCTCGGGCTGTGTTGCAAAGCATCTAACCACATTGGTTATATATAGCCAATGTGGTTGCATGTAGCCATGTAAATTGGTTGTATATAACCAATTTACATGCGATGCTTACGCCATGCTGCATAGAGTTCCATTAATACAATCACTTACCATCCAGCTGAAATCAGGCATGAAACTTGATAGATGGAGGTGCTGGACCAAAAAAAATAAACCAGCCCATCATCACTACTATGGAAGGATTGTATGTTAAAGAGAGAGAGCTTGAGGCTGAGCACGGTTGCCGTGCTGGTAGCCAATGCCTGTATCAGTTTCCAGGCACATGCTGCAGATGCCATTACGACTGACAAGGTCAATGTCGTAGGCACCACACCACTGCCATCACTTGGTTTGCCATTGGAGCAGGTACCTGCTGGTATCCAGCTGATTACTGGCCCCCAGTTGAAAAAGCAGCGTAGTGTCACGATTGCAGACTATCTGCAAAACAACATTGCCGGTGTCAATGTCAACGATACCCAAAATAACCCATTCCAGCCGGATGTCAGCTTCCGTGGCTATTCCGCATCTCCATTGCTGGGTACGCCACAAGGCTTGTCCGTCTATGTGGATGGAGTGCGTGTCAATGAGCCTTTCGGTGACGTGGTGAGCTGGGACTTGATTCCCGTGAATGCGATTGCCAATACCTCATTGATTCCAGGCTCTAACCCATTGTTCGGCCTGAATACTTTGGGCGGTGCCTTGTCGATACAAACCAAGAGTGGTCGTGATAACCAGGGTGCGGCTGTTGAAGCCAGTGTTGGTTCCTGGGGCCGCAAGACAGGTTCAGTCGAATACGGTGGTGTATCCGAAGATGGCTCGGTGGACTTCTTCATCACTGCTAACTCCTTCCGTGAAGATGGCTGGCGTGATTACTCCCCAACTGATGTACGCCAAGTGTTTGCCAAGGTGGGTTGGCAGAACGAAACTACCAAGCTCGACCTGAGCTACACCGGCGCTGACAACGATATGATCGGTAACGGTCTGACACCATCCGAAATGCTGCGTACACTGGGCCGCGATACCATCCTGACCCGTCCTGATCAGACACGTAATACACTTTCATTCTTGAACTTGACAGGCTCGCATTGGTTCAACGATGACGTCATGCTGAGCGGTAATGTTTACTACCGTCAATCCAGAACACGTACGCTAAATGGCGATGGCAATGACGATGTGGATGATAATAATTATCTGGCTGATTGTAGTACTGCAGGTAGTGACTATGATGAGGCTTGTGCTGGTGCGTTAAACCGCAGCCGTGCACGTAAAGATAGTTATGGCTTTAATACACAGTTGAGTTTTAACCAGGACTGGTTGAACAAGAAAAACCAATTTATCGTTGGTTTTGGCTATGATCAAAGCAAGACGCGCTTCAGTCAAGAGTCCGAGTTAGGTAATCTGACCGATAGCCGTGGGGTAACTGGCATTGGCGAAGAAGGTGAAAATGAAGTCAGCCTCACTGGCCGTACCAAGACTTACAGCGTATTTGCGACAGATACCGTGTCGTTGACCGATGTATGGCACCTGACACTTTCTGCACGCTATAACCATACCCGTGTAGAGAATACGGACCATCTCATCTCTAGCGGTGATGAGTCCTTGTCTGGTGATCACAGCTTCAATCGCATCAATCCAGCTATCGGTTTGAACTTCACGCCAAGCAAGGATTGGACATTCTATGGTGCCTATAACGAAGGTAGCCGTGCACCGACTGCGATTGAGTTAGGTTGTGCAAACGAAAATGTGCCTTGCAAGTTGCCAAATGCGATGGCTGGTGATCCACCGCTAAAGCAAGTGGTAGCCAAGACCTATGAGGCTGGTTTGCGTGGTAGCCTGGCAGAGAATGTTGGTTGGACGGCCAGTGCGTACCGTGCGCAAAACTATGACGATATCCAGTTCATTTATGCCAATGCTTCCAATGGCATGGGGTATTTCGACAATGTAGGCAAGACACGTCGCCTTGGTCTTGATACCAACTTGTTTGGCAATGCTGGTCAATTCAACTGGAATGTTGGCTATAGCTACATCAAGGCAACCTATGAGAGTGACTTTACTTTGGTGAACGAAGTAAATACCTCAAAGCAGGTGATTGGCCAAGATGACAGCGGTGCTGATGTGGACGGTATTCATGTTCGCAAGGGTAATCGCTTGGCTGGTATCCCTGCGCATCGCCTGAAGTTCCGTGGTGAATATGCTATTACACCAAAGTGGAGCGTAGGTACCAACATCCTGATGTTCTCTGATCAATTCTCTCACGGTAATGAGAATAATAAGGATCAAGGCGAGGGTGCCAAGCTCGGCGGTTATACGGTTGTTAACCTGGATACACGCTACAACTTTGGTAATGGCTGGCAATTGTTTGCAAAAGCCATCAACATCTTTGATCGCGAGTACAGTAGCGGCGGCATGATCGGGGAGTCTTACTTCCAAGCCAATGGTCTGTATGATGATGGCGATGATCACCGTGCGAGCCTACGTGCGCCAGGTGCTCCACGTGCAGGCTGGATTGGCGTGCGCTGGGAGTTTGGTGGCCCGAAGAACGTAGCCTCTTCCAACTAAGTTAACAACAGGTTGTATTAAGGAAATACCTCACGATGCAGGCGCAAGCACCAGGACAAGAGCAGAAGTTTAAGCCAGGGCGGGTAAGCCCCAAGGTGCGTGTCCTGCTGGTTGAGGATGAAGTGATTTTTGCACGTGCCGTCGCCAAGCGCTTGCAGCAGGCAGGGTATGACTGTGAGCATGCTGCAACGCTTGAGGATGGCCGTGAACTTGTACGTCAGATGGCGCCAGATCTGGTATTGCTGGATATGCGCCTACCTGATGGCAATGGTCTGGATTTACTGCCTGAGCTGGTCAGCAAAGGGATAGCTGTTATTTCCATGACCGCTTATGGTGAGGTGACAGATGCCGTCTATGCCATGAAATTGGGCGCTACGGACTACCTTAAAAAACCAGTCGATTTAGAAGAATTATTGCTGGCGGTTGAAAAAGCACAAACCGCCACGCAGCTGAAACATCATCTTGATTACTCCCGGCAGCGCAATATGCATGCTAGCGAAGGAGTTGAACTGCTTGGTGATAGTCCTGCGGTGAGCAGTGTGCGGGCTCAGATTGAGCGTTTTGCGCAATTGGTCTCACTCTCTGACGCTATTCCTCCTACCGTGCTGATTCAAGGCGAAACAGGAACGGGTAAGGACGTGGCGGCACGTTTGCTGCACCTCTCTTGCGCGAATAGTGATCGACCTTTTGTCCATGTGGATTGTGCCTCCTTGCCAGCAGAGTTGATCGAGAGTGAGTTGTTTGGCCATGAAAAAGGCGCGTTTACCAGTGCGCAGGCTTCACGTTACGGTCTAATCGAGGCTGCCGAGGATGGCACCTTGTTCCTAGATGAAATAGGCGAATTGCCTTTGCCCTTGCAAGCCAAGCTGCTGAATGTGCTGGAAAGGCGCAGGGTGCGACGCTTGGGCTCTACCAAAGAGCATCCTGTCCAGGCACGTTTTGTGGCAGCTACCAATCGTGATCTGCATCAAATGGTGCTAGAAGGGCGCTTTCGCTCTGATCTGTTTTATCGCCTGAATGTGTTGACCATGCATATGCCGCCATTGCGGGAGCGTGGCGACGATATCTTGTTGCTGGCCAAGCACTTTGCAACCCAGACAGAGCGTCGCTACGGCTTGCAACCTAGGCCTTTTTCCATCGAAGCCAGTCATATGATCCGCGATTATCAATGGCCCGGGAATGTGCGCGAACTCAAGCACCAGGTGAGTCGTGCGGTACTGCTCAGCCGCGAAAGCCAGATCATGTCTCATGACCTGGCTTTGCCAGGCAGCTTACAAGCCGCACCGCCCATGGTGACACCAGAGCCGGGTGTCACTCTGGAATCTGCCGAAAAAGTGCTTATCGAGAATGCACTGCGTCAGTCCAACAACAATGTTTCTGAGGCTGCCCGCCAATTAGGCATCACGCGCATGGCGATGCGTTACCGCATGGAGCGCCACGGCCTTAAATTATAAGCTCCTGTAGTATCTCCAATAGCGCTGGGCCTCAACGGTGGCAAGGTGCTCGTGGTATCATTCCGGGCAATTCCTCGCATTCAATTCTGGAGAGTTCATGAAAATCGGTACCCCCCTCAGTCCTGTTGCCACACGTGTCATGTTGCTAGGCAGTGGAGAGTTGGGCAAGGAAGTGATCATTGCCTTGCAAAGACTGGGCGTCGAGGTGATTGCGGTGGATCGTTACCAGAATGCTCCCGGCCATCAGGTGGCACATCGTGCTTATGCAATTGATATGACTGACCCGGTGGCCTTGCGTGCTGTCATCGACAAGGAAAACCCACATCTGATCGTGCCTGAGATTGAGGCCTTGAATACGCAATTGTTGGCAGAAGTCGAAGCTGCTGGGCATACGCGAGTGATTCCTACGGTGAAAGCCGTGCAGCTCACCATGAATCGCGAAGGCATACGCCGACTGGCTGCGGAAGAGCTCAAATTGCCTACTTCGCCTTATGCCTTTGCTGATAGTGAACAGGCATTGCGTGACGCCATTGAAGGCGGTATTGGTTATCCCTGTTTCATCAAGCCCACGATGTCGTCATCCGGCAAAGGGCAATCGCGCTTGACCGGCCCGGAGCAAATTGCTGCAGCCTGGGAGTATGCAGCAACCGCTGGTCGTGTGAATCAGGGCAAAGTGATTGTGGAAGGCCAGATTGATTTTGATTATGAAATCACCTTATTAACCCTGCGCGCCCTGAATGCCAAGGGTGAGATGGAAACCAGTTTTTGCGAGCCTATTGGCCATTTGCAGGAAAAAGGTGACTATATCGAAAGCTGGCAACCGCAGCCCATGACAGCGCTGGCCTTGCAACGTGCCCAAGAGATTGCCCATGCAGTGACGGAGAGTCTGGGAGGGCTTGGCCTGTTTGGCGTTGAGTTATTCATCAAGGGTGACCAGGTCTGGTTCTCGGAAGTCAGCCCGCGCCCGCATGATACTGGCATGGTGACGATGGCTAGCCAGCGTTTCAGCGAGTTTGATTTGCATGCACGCGCTATCTTGGGGTTGCCGGTGAATGTCACCCTTAGTCGTCCTGGCGCCAGCGCGGTGATCTATGGCGGGCTAGATAGTGAGCAGTTGGTGTTTGATGGTGTCGAGCAGGCGCTTGCCGTGCCGGAGTCGGATATTCGCCTGTTTGGCAAACCCGAGTCGTTTGAGCGACGCCGTATGGGGGTGGCACTTGCCACTGCCGAAAATGTTGAACAAGCAAGAGAGCGTGCTCGCCAGGCTGCTGGTTTGGTCAAGACAAGAGACGGGCAGTAGACATGCTGGACAAGATAGGTGAGCCAGGGAGCAGCAAGGCAACCCTGTTTGAGATGTTGGGTGGTGTCGAGCAGGTACGTGCCATCGTTGAGCGCTTCTACGACATCATGGATAGCGATCCTCGCGCTGCAGGTATTCGTGCCATGCACGCGCCTGATCTAACTTCTGCCCGCGAAAAGCTGTTTATGTTTCTCACTGGCTGGACTGGTGGCCCGCAACTTTATATTGAGCAATATGGGCATCCGCGTTTACGCATGCGGCACATGCCATTCCCGATTGATGAATCGGCCCGTGACCAGTGGATGTATTGCATGATCAAGGCGATGCACGATACTGGGGTTGAAGACACAATAATTGAAAAGATGGGTGCTGCGCTGCATGGTGTTGCTGACTTTATGCGCAATCGCGAAGGGTAAAGTAGAGAAGGTGTGCGTAATAAAAAAGGCGCTGTGAGCGCCTTTTTTATTACTTGCGATTCAAGCCGCCAAGCAATGCTGGGATTTCTTTCTTTGATTTTTCCCTGGAATGCATGGGCTTGGGAGCTGGGGCATCTATAGATGGCTCGTAAGGTTTGAAGAACCACTCATCTTCCTTGTTTCGCGGAGCCATGCGCGGACGCGGGCTAGCGTGAGTAGGGGCGCTAGGCGCTCTTGAACGTTGACTGTCATGTCGATCGCGCTGGCCATCATGGCTATGACGTGAAGACTGGGGAACACTGGCTTGTTCCTTGGGGAGTTCGCGCTTGATGAGCTTTTCGATTTCCTTGAGGAATTTTTCTTCTTCGCTCGCCACCAGAGAGATGGCAATCCCGGATGCACCTGCGCGGCCAGTACGGCCAATGCGGTGGACATAATCCTCGGCAGCGCTAGGCAGTTCGTAATTGATCACCATGGGTAGCTGATCAATATCCAGGCCACGCGCGGCAACATCAGTGGCAACCAATGCCGTGATCTTGTTTTGCTTGAAGGCATCCAGCGCCTGGATGCGCTCAAGCTGGCTCTTGTCGCCATGAATCGCGCCGGCGGCAATGCCTTCACGCTCCAGATGGCGTGCCAGGCGGCTGGCAGATAGTTTGGTCTTGGTAAAAACAATGACCTGTGTGGCTTCCTTGCGCAGCAAATCTGCCAGCACATGCTGTTTGTGCTCGGTCTCGACCAACAGGATTTTTTGTGTGACGTTTTCAGAAGTCGCATTGCTGCGTGCAACTTCGATCAATGTGGGTTTGCTCAGGAAGTCTTCAGAGAGCTTCTTGATTTCCGGTGAAAAAGTGGCAGAGAACATCAGGTTCTGGCGCTTCTTCGGCAACAGGGCAAGAATGCGCTTTAGATCGGGCATAAAGCCCATATCCAGCATGCGGTCGGCCTCATCCAGCACCAGCATCTGCACCTGGCTCAGTTGCACGGTACGCTGCTCAACGTGGTCAAGTAGGCGGCCTGGTGTTGCTACCAGAATCTCCACCCCTTTCATGAGGGATGGAGTCTGGGTCTTGATATCTACTCCACCGAAGACAACGAGCGAACGCAAAGGCGTATGTTTGGCATAGGCTTTTACACTTTCTTCCACCTGGATCGCCAGCTCCCGCGTGGGAGCCAGGATCAGTGCGCGTACCGGGTGCCTCGCGGGCGAAGCGCTGGTACTGGCAAGTGGCAGCAGTTTTTGTAACAGGGGCAGGGTGAAAGCGGCGGTTTTGCCGGTGCCGGTTTGCGCTCCTGCCATCAGGTCACCACCTTCAAGCACCACAGGAATTGCCTGGGCCTGGATAGGGGTTGGGGTGGTGTAGCCTGACTCATCCAGCGCCTTCAATAATTCAGGCGCGAGGTTGAGTGATGCAAAGCTGATAGTGTCTGTATTCACGTTGTCTTCAGGTTGAGTGGTCACAAATTAACGATACGATTAGGCAAAGCTACGTGGGCGGCGTGCCGGACGATCACCGTCATGACGCTTGGCTGGCGCACGGTTAGCATCGTTGCGGCCACTGGCAGCGCGGTCACCAAAGGTACGGCCTTCCGAGCGATTGCCGTCACGTTGGCCTTCGCGATTGCCAAAGCCTTGTCCACGTGACTTGTAACCGCCGCCATTGCCACCTGGGCGTTGACCTGGGCGGCCACTGCGTGGCTTGTCGTTACGGTCCATGCGCGGCGCTGGGCGCTTAGGCTCCAAGCCTTCAACCACGGAAATCTCCAGGCGCTGACCGGTGTATTGCTCGATCTTGCGCAACTGGTGCCTATCCATGTGAGATGCGAAAGACAAAGCGGTGCCAGTGTTGCCGGCGCGGCCAGTACGGCCAATGCGGTGTACATAGTCTTCAGCAAACTTCGGCAGGTCGTAGTTGATGACGTGGGTAATGCCGTGAACGTCAATACCTCGCGCGGCAACATCAGTGGCCACCAGTACGCGTACATCACCGTGACGCAGCTTGGTCAGGGTGCGGTTACGTGCGCCCTGTGTCATGTCGCCGTGAAGTGCAGCAGACTTGTGACCAGCAGCGTAAAGGTCTTCTGCCAGCAGGTCAGCGTGACGCTTGGTCGAAGTAAATACGATAGCCTGGTTGACTTCAGGTGCAATCAACAAATGCTCCAGCAATTTGTTTTTATGTGCCATGTCATCAACGAACAGCAGCTTCTGCTCGATGTTGGCATGCTTTTCCTTGACCGCAGCAATCTGGATCACCTTAGGATTCTTAAGTAGAGTCTTGGCGATGTTAGCGATCTGGCCTTCGAAAGTAGCAGAGAACATCAATGTCTGGCGCTCGCCAGGCAAGGCAGAGGAGATGCGCTCGATGTCGGGCATGAAGCCCATATCCAGCATGCGGTCAGCTTCGTCAAGAATCAGCATCTGCAGGCGGGACATGTCGATACGGCCACGTTCCATGTGGTCCAGCAGGCGGCCAGGAGTAGCGACCAGGATATCAATCGGTTGTGACAGCAGCTTGTTTTGCAGTGGGTATGGCATACCGCCGACGATGCTGACAGTGCGGGCGCGCAGGAACTTGCCATATTTACGGGCGGCTTCATTCACCTGGGCAGCCAGTTCACGTGTTGGTGTCAGTACCAGGATGCGTGGGCCACGGCTCTTGGCTGGGTGTGGTGTTGCCAGGAGGTTCAGTGCTGGCAGGGTAAATGCTGCGGTTTTGCCAGTGCCGGTCTGGGCAGAGGCCATCAGGTCGTGACCTTCCAGCACTTCAGGAATTGCCTGGGCTTGGATAGGGGTAGGAGAGTTGTAGCCAGCCTCGGTCAATGCACGCAGGATGGATGGATGTAGGTTCAAGCTTTCAAAAGACACAAAATTCCCTTTCAAGGAAAACTGACAAGGCCTTGAGTTCAAGGCCCAAAAGGGCGCAAGCAGCCATAGTGACCCTGCCTGGTGGGCAGTATCAGTATTAGGCGCAATGACTAAAATTTTTTAGCATTCTTACCGGCGCACGGGCATAGCCACTAACCGGTAACAAATACAAGAGAGCCGTAAAATTGCACAGGCTTCGAGAGGCTAGGGCGATGAATCATCAATTCGTCTGAATCGAATCAGTCCGGCAGTATATAGCTTGTCCTTAATTTGTCAAAGGTTTTCACGCGGATTTAATCAACTCTGTGTTAAAATCGCGCACTTTTTCGCCAATAGAGTAATTACACATGTCGCGCGCCCTTCGTAATATCGCCATCATCGCTCACGTCGATCATGGCAAGACCACCATGGTGGACAAGCTCCTGCAACAGGCTGGCACCTTTGCCGCCCACCAGCAGGTTTCAGAACGTGTCATGGATTCGGGGGATATTGAAAAGGAACGCGGTATTACCATCCTGGCCAAGAATACCGCCGTCAATTACGAAGGCACGCATATTAATATTGTTGATACACCAGGCCACGCCGACTTCGGTGGTGAAGTTGAGCGCGTATTGGGCATGGTGGATGGCGTTGTGCTGTTGGTTGATGCGGTGGAAGGCCCAATGCCACAAACTCGCTTCGTCACCAAGAAGGCTCTGGCGCTTGGTTTGCGCCCGATTGTGGTTATTAATAAGGTAGACCGTCCGGGTGCACGTACCGATTGGGTGATCAACCAGACATTTGATCTATTTGCCAACTTGGGTGCAACAGACGAGCAACTGGATTTCCCGGTAGTGTATGCCTCTGCGTTGAATGGCTTTGCTACTCTTGATATGAATAAGCCTTCCGACAATATGCGTCCGTTGTTCGAGACCGTGTTGAGTCACGTACAACCACCAGACGGCGATAGTAATGCTGGATTGCAACTGCAGATTTCCGCACTGGACTACTCTACTTATACTGGTCGCTTAGGCGTGGGTCGCATTCGTAATGGTCGTATCAAACCTGGTCAAGTCGTTACTGTCATGAAGGGTGATGAGCAAGTTGCCCAAGGGCGTATCAACCAGGTGCTAGGCTTCCGTGGCCTGGAGCGTGTGCAGGTGGAAGAAGCTGAAGCAGGCGATATCGTTATTATTTCTGGTATTGAGGAAATCGGTATTGGTGTCACCATTGCTGATCGTGAAAGTCCAGTTGGCCTGCCTATCCTGGCGGTGGATGAGCCGACCCTGACCATGGACTTCATGGTGAACACTTCACCACTGGCCGGTACCGAGGGCAAGTTCGTGACTAGCCGTCAGATCCGTGACCGCTTGACTAAAGAGTTGCTGATCAACGTAGCGCTGCGTGTTGAAGATACTGCCGATGCTGATATTTTCCGTGTCTCTGGCCGTGGTGAATTGCACTTGACCATCTTGCTGGAAAACATGCGTCGTGAAGGCTATGAAATTGCTGTAGGTAAGCCACGCGTGGTTTACCGCGATATTGACGGTCAGAAGTGTGAGCCTTATGAAATCCTGACGGTTGACCTGGAAGATGACTGCCAGGGTGCCGTGATGGAAGAGCTGGGCCGCCGCCGTGGCGAATTGCAGAACATGGAGTCCGACGGTAATGGCCGTACCCGCCTGGAATACAAGATTCCAGCGCGTGGCCTGATTGGTTTCCAGAGCGAGTTCCTCACCATGACCCGCGGTACAGGTCTGATGGCGCATATTTTTGATGAGTATGCCCCTGTCAAGGCTGATATGCCTGGTCGCCGTAACGGTGTACTGATTTCTTCTGAGCAGGGCGATGCAGTGGCTTATGCGCTGTGGAAGTTGCAAGATCGTGGTCGCATGTTCTCCGTACCAGGTGACAAGCTGTATGAAGGCATGATCATTGGTATCCATAGCCGTGATAATGACTTGGTGGTTAACCCGATCAAGGGTAAGCAGCTGACCAACGTGCGTGCTTCCGGTACTGACGAAGCTGTGCGTTTGATCCCGCCAGTGCAGTTGACTCTGGAATCTGCCGTGGAGTTTATTGATGACGATGAATTGGTGGAAATCACACCTAAGAACATCCGTATCCGTAAGCGTCACCTACTGGAACATGAGCGCAAGCGTGCAGCCAAGGATTAAAGCTTTATAACGATGTCTCTCATAAAACCCCGGCTTGCCGGGGTTTTTTCTTTTCAGGTGCTGAGATAGCAAGCCGCTCGAAAATTGTTTCAAAATTGTAACAACAACTATTGCCATGGGGGTATGCCTTCATGCAGAATGCACATATATATACAAAATTGTATATAGCCCGGCCCCGCTCAGCGGAACGGTTTTGCATGAGCAGCCATTAGAGCTGCAATGCATATAATGGACTATGGAGATGTGCAATGAAGCAAGGTGTGCAGACGGCGAGGCAGCCTGGGCAGGGAGAGGTGCACGCGCTTTTCAACCTATACAATACGGGCCAGCTTCAAGCGGCGGAAGCAAAAGCCCGTGCCTTGATCAAGCAATATCCCTCCGCGTTGGTCGTTTACAACGTATTGGGTGTTGCATTAGAAGGGCAAGGTAAGTTTGAAGAAGCGGTACAAAGCTACCGCAGGGCGCTGGCCATTAACCCTGCTATTTCTGAAATACATTTTAACCTGGGGTCGGTGTTGTCGCAGCTTGGGCGCGATGATGAGGCGATGACTGCTTATCAGCGAGCGATTGCGATCAGCCCTGGCCTGGCGGTTGCGCATTTCAACCTGGCGACACTACTACAAAAAAAGCAGTTGCTGGAAGATGCCATCAAGCATTACCGACAAGCTGTGGTGATCGAGCCAGGTTTTTTTGAAGCTTATGGTGCCATGGGTACCGCCTTGCAACAGCAGGGGCATCTGGATGATGCGATCGCATGTTATCGTCAATCCCTGGCAATTTCTGACCATGCCTTGGGGCATTTCAATCTTGCTACTGCATTGCGCGACCGCGGTGCCTTGGAGCAAGCTGTGTCGCATTATCGCCAGGCGATTGTGATGCAGCCAAATTATCCTGATGCGCACAATAATCTCGGTGAGGTGTTCCGGGATCAAGGGAATATGGAAAATGCAGTGGCTTGCTATCTGCAGGCGTTACGCATGCAGCCAGGCCATCGAGCCGCTTCGTTCAATATGGCGCAATTTTTCTATGATGCCGGGAAGTTTATCGAGGCTATTCCGTATTTTGAGGATGCCCGCCAGGAGGATTGGCAGGAGCGCATTCTCTACTGTCTGTACAAATCCGAGCAGTACGAGATTTTTCGCCGCCGCCTGATACCTATGCTTGAGGTAAAAGAGCATGTGTCGCCATTCCTGGCGACCTTGTCCACGCATTACGCGACCAATTTTCATACCGATGATGGCTATCGCTTTTGCAAGCAGCCCATGGACTATGTGTTCCATCGGAGCATCAAGACATTAGCCGAGCCGGATAGCCCGCTGCTGGAGCAATTGCTGAATGACATCAACCTGACCGAGATCGCCGAGCGCAAGCAGGGACGATTGCATCATGGGATGCAGTCCGCAGGCAATCTGTTCAAGCGCAAGGAAGATGCATTCCGCGAATTGGCAGATTTGATTCGTGCTGAAGTGCTTGCCTACGCGGAACAGTTTAAGGGGCAGGATTGTGATCTCATGCGGCACTTTCCTGAACAGGTAGAGTTTGCCAGTTCCTGGTATGTGCGTATGCGTCAGGGTGGGCATTTGACTTCGCACATTCATGAGATCGGCTGGCTGAGTGGCTGTGTATATCTGGCGCTGCCGCAGCAAGTGCAGGGGCAGCATGATGGTTGCATTGAGTTCAGTACCCATGGCGATGACTACCCCAAGTTGCATGATGATTTTCCTGCCAAGACAATCAAGCCAGCCGTGGGGGATATCGTGCTGTTTCCCTCTTCGTTATTTCATCGCACCATTCCGTTTCACTCTGATGAAGAGCGAATTTGTATCGCGTTTGACATCAAGCCAGCGACAACATTCACACAGAAGGCACTAAGCTTTAATAGCATGAAAGTGCTCCTGTTTACAGCGTTCAACCTGGTGGTGGCGGAAATTGCCGAGATAGCGGCCTGGTCATTGCGTTTGGTGGTCTAGCCAGTTTGCTGGTTGCCCCGGGATTCTCCTTGCTTTCCCTGACCTAGCCCGGGGTGACCATTTTTCTCAGTGGGTTTTCGTCTAACTGCCGGATGCATGGCGGGCTGGCTGGCGAGGGATGCGCTATAATTCCATTCCTATGATAGATACATTGCTTCTCATCGCCGCGCTAGTCTCACTGATTATTCTGCTCTGGCTTGCCTATCGTCAGTCGAATAGCGCTAATGCTGACCAACAATTACTGCAGCAGCTCGAGGCAAAGCACCGCGAAATGCTGCGCGACCTCAATGATGGCCTCAACAAATTGGGCGATCGCCTGAATCAATCCTCAAATGAACAAGCCGAGCGCTTGCGTGCTGCAGTAGCGCAAGAGTTGCAACAAACACGTGATGCCATGAAGGTGCTGGAGTTGAGCCAGACGGAAAGCCTGGCACACACGCGCGAGACCATGCTGGAACGTCTGCATGTGACATTAGCAGAGCAGGGCAAGGCAGAGCAGGCCTTGATCCAGGACACGATGCTCAAGGCTACTACCCAGCTTACCAACAGTATTGAGGCATTGACCAAGACGGTAGATGGTCGCCTGGAGCAAATTGGCGGCAAGGTGTCAGAGCGCCTGGATGAAGGTTTCAAGAAAACCAACGATACCTTTGTGCGCGTCATGGAACGTCTGGCTACTATTGACGAGGCACAGAAGAAGATTGATGGCTTGACGACCAATGTAGTGAGCCTGCAAGAGCTACTGGGTGACAAGCGCTCACGCGGTGCTTTTGGCGAAGTGCAACTAGAAGCCTTGGTGCGCAACGTGTTGCCCGTCACTTCCTATGCCATGCAGCATACGCTGGGCAACGGTACGCGGGTAGATTGCGCGTTGTTCCTGCCTGAGCCTACCGGTACGGTCGCGGTTGACTCCAAGTTCCCGCTGGAAAATTATCACCGCATGCTGGATCGTGACATCACTGATGCCGAGCGTGTGACTGCGCAGCGTCAGTTCAAGGCGGATGTAAAAAAACATGTGGATGATATTGCCAGCAAGTACATCATCCCGAATGTGACCTCAGACGGTGCTGTGATGTTCATCCCTGCGGAGGCCGTGTTTGCCGAGATTCATGCTTATCATCCTGACCTGGTTGATTATGCGATGAGCCGCCGGGTATGGGTGGTGTCGCCCACCACGCTGATGGCGGTGCTCAATACTGCGCGCGCT
This sequence comes from Methylobacillus methanolivorans, assembly GCF_044751345.1. Taxonomy (GTDB): domain Bacteria; phylum Pseudomonadota; class Gammaproteobacteria; order Burkholderiales; family Methylophilaceae; genus Methylobacillus; species Methylobacillus methanolivorans. The sequence goes on from NZ_JBIWXY010000001.1 coordinate 464,725, forward strand.
GTGCTCAAGGATGTGGAAACCCGCAAGCAGGTGCATATCATCAAGGATGAGCTGGGTAAGCTTTCCAAGGAGTTTTCGCGCTTCGATGTGCGTATGAAGAAACTTGCCGACCATATTCGCCAAGCCCATGAGGATGTGCAGGATGTGCACACCACGAGCCAGAAAATCTCGCGCCGCTTTGCGCAGATTGAGCGCGTAGAGCTCGAAGGCGAAGCGCAGGTGGGCCTGGCGTTACCGGATAACGATTTAGAGGAGTAGTAACATGAGTGATGAACAGGGCTTGATCATGCTGATCCAGCAATATGCCAGCAAATTTGGCATTACCTTCAGTTCCAGCTTGATGGACAACGAAGAGCACAAGCAAAAATTATTGATGCTGATGATGGATGCCATCAACGGTAAGCGCGGCCCTGTGACCGATCAGGATGTAACTGGCGCATGATCCAGTTGCTGTACTTTGCCAGGCTACGTGAGGCGTTGGGTAGTGATGGCGAAAGCCTGGACTGGCAAGAGCCTGGTACAGTTGCTGCACTGAAGCAGAAGTTGGCCACACGCGGCGGTGCCTGGCAGGAGCAATTTGCGGGCAATACCAGCCTGCGTGCTGCTGTTAACCAAGAGTTGGTGCCAGACACTATGCTCATCAAGCCTGGTGATGAGGTGGCATTTTTCCCACCTGTGACAGGGGGCTAGATGATGGTACGCGTACAGCAAGAAGATTTTGACGTTGGGGTAGAAACTACCCGGCTACGCTTGCAATACCCTCAGGCAGGTGCCGTAGTTTCCTTCACTGGGCAAGTGCGCGACCTGAATGACGGCCAATCCATCGCGAGCCTGACGCTGGAGCATTATCCAGGGATGACCGAAAAATCCCTGGCTGCAATTGTTGAGCAAGCCAAGCAACGCTGGCATATATTCGATGCGCTCGTGATCCATCGTATTGGCACCTTGCCACCACAGGCACAAATCGTGCTGGTGATAGTCGTCAGTGCGCATAGAGGCGACGCTTTTGCAGCGTGTGAATTCATCATGGATTACCTCAAAACCGAAGCGCCATTCTGGAAGAAGGAAGTCACGCCAGAAGGAGCCAAGTGGCTGGATGAACGTGCGAGTGACCATGCTGCACGCGAACGCTGGCAATAAATACTCTACAACCTCAATTTCATATTTTCCCATCTGAATGTTAAGCAAGCTCACAGCGCCACAACTCAATATATCCATTGATTCAACCAGCCTGGGCTTTGCAAGCACAGCTGAATTATTAGCCGAGATTGATAGCGATCACCTGACCTGGATTGGGCAGGAGCGTGCATTGTCCGCCGCTAGTTTCGGCCTGCGCATGCAGCAACCTGGCTATCACATGTTGGTCATTGGCGAGCCTGCTTCCGGGCGTACCTCATTGCTCAAGAGTATGGTCGGACAAATGCTGAAGCAGCAGCCTGTGCCGCCTGATCTGGTCTATCTGCAGAATTTCCTGCTGCCAGAAAAGCCGCTATTGTTGCGTTTGCAGGCAGGTAAAGGCGCTGAGTTGCGCCAGTTGTTAGAGCAATTTGTGCGTAGGCAATTGCGTGCTATTCCGGCATTGTTGCAGTTCAAGCGGTCTCCGGAGCGGCAGCCAGAGATTTTGCATGGTGACAACTCCCCTGCAGCAAAACTGAAGTCTTTCCTGGAGCAAGAACTGGCAACCATTCGCGAGCAGATGTTGCCACACTTGATTGATCACGCTGTGTTTGAGCGCTGGTCAGCACAGCTGGTACAAGAGGTGCTGGATAATGCTGACCTGTTTGCCACGAATAATGAAGCAGATGACATGCTTGAGGCTTTTCTCGGGCGTTGTCGTGCCAACCTGCTATTGAGCCATGATGCCATTGGCGGGGCACCTGTCGTGTATGACGATGACCCTAGCCATGCATCCTTATTTGGTGGCGTAGAAGCTTCAGCTGATCACATCCCTGATTTCATGCGGCTCAAGGCAGGTAATCTGCTGCGAGCTAATGGTGGTGCGCTGATCTTGCATCTGGAAGATATTCTCGCCGACCAGCAATCTGGAGCAAATCCATTACTGGAAAAGCTGGGGCGTGTCTTGCGCAACCGCAAGTTGCAGATTGAGGATAGTGGAAGTGCCTCAGGTAATGCTGCGTTGAGCACCTTAACTCCGGCTGCCTTGCCACTAGACTTTAAGTTGATCCTGATCGCCAGTCGCGACGATTACTATCATTTGCACGAAGAACATCCAGCCTTTTTGGAGCATTTCCGTACCAAGGTGGAGTTTGCCGACAATGCCAAGGCGACACCCGCGCTATATCGCCAGCTGGCTATCTATCTTGCATGCTATTGTGCTGCATCTGGCTTACCTCACTTTACAGCCGCTGCCGTATCACGCTTGCTGCAAGTCTTGCACGAGTGGGAAGAGGACCAAGCACGGGTCAATCTCGCATTGGGGGCGTGGTTGCCCTTGGTGCAGGAGGCGGCTGCTTTGGTTGTGGATGATCAGCTCGTTGACGTGGCAGAAGTTGAGCTGGCCCTTGCGGCAACGCGGCATCGGCACAGTTATGCCGAGGAGCAGATTCGTGACTCTATTCTCGATGGCGAGATCAAGATTGCCGTGACGGGGCAGGCAGTTGGCCGCATTAATGGCCTGACGCATATTGATATGGGAGATGCCGAGTTTGGTTCGCCGGTACAGATTTCCGCCCGTTGTCACCCTGGGCGGCAGGGCGTGATCAATATAGACCGCGAGGTTAAGCTCACCGGGCCGCAGCACGACAAAGGCATGTTTATTTTGCAACACTGGCTGGCAGCCATGTTTACCCAGCAAGCCCCGCTCTCCCTCAATGCCTCGTTGGTATTTGAGCAGGAGTATCACGGAGTAGAGGGCGATTCTGCTTCTTGTGCAGAGTTATATGCATTGCTTTCCAGCCTATCAGGCTTGCCATTGTCACAAGGCATTGCGGTGACTGGCGCATTGAACCAGCATGGTGATGTGCTGCCGATTGGTGGCATCAATGAAAAAATTGAAGGCCATTTCCGCTTGTGCGAAAAACTGGGCTTGAATGGAGAGCAGGGCGTGTTGTTGCCTACGAGCAACCTGCGGCATGTGCTATTACACCAAGATATTGTCAATGCCGTGGCGAATGGCATGTTCCATATCTACGCCATGGAGCATGTGCTGGATGGCATCGCACTACTGACAGGCTTGCCAGCGGGCGCGGCGGATATTGATGGTGCTTACCCTGAGGGCACGGTGCTTGGCCATGCACAGCAAGGTTTACAGGTGTATCAGGATATCTACCAGCGTAACCAGCAGCCTAGAGGAAAGAGGCATGAGTGAGCAGGATAACAAGTGTCGCCTGGACAAATGGTTATGGGCTGCCCGTTTCTTCAAGACTCGCAGCCTGGCAACTGATGCGGTAGATAGCGGCAAAGTACATGTGGATGGCGACCGTGCTAAGCCAGCCAAGGAAGTTCGCCTTGGGCAGGTGATTCATATTCGCCGTAAAGAGCTGGAAGTAGAAGTGGTGGTGCGCGGCTTGAGCATTCAACGCCGTGGTGCGCCAGAAGCGGTGCTATTGTATGAGGAAACACCCGAGAGTATCAGCAAACGGGAAAATCTAGCCGTGACACGCGAGCATGAGCATGGCCAGCGCGAGCGTGGTATGGGCCGCCCGACCAAGCGTCAGCGCCGTGACATCAAGAAGTTTACTGGGATTGATTGGTAATTTAGTTGCTATCACGTTATTCAATCAAGAGAAGAGGGGTGGGTAGAGCTGCCGGATTAAAACAGCCCCAGCTGCTCTGGCCTGCCAGGTACTTGAAATAACGCAGTGTTCATTTCCAGGTGACGCTTGTTAAAGCCAAGTTTCTTGCTGGTGAGGCTAAAACGTTGCCTGATCATATCTGCGAATAATCCGCTACCACGCATGCGTTCGTGAAAGTTCGCTTGATTGTTTTTACCATCACGGCTTTGGCGAACGATGCTCATGACATGACTGGCCTTGAGCGGATAGTGGTGCACCAGCCACTCCTCGAATAAAGGCGCAACCTCTAAGGGTAGCCGCAATAACACATAACCTGCACTGGTTGCACCAGCCTCATGGGCGGCTATTAATATTTGCTCAAGCTCGGGATCAGTCAGCACGGGAATAATGGGCGCTGTCATAAGCCCGGTGGGAATACCTGCCTCATGTAATCGCCTGATGGTTTCCAATCGGCGTTGCGGTGCAGCTGCTCTGGGTTCAAGGGAGCGGCTGAGCTTGTTGCTCAAGGTTGTGACAGAAATAAAAACCTGCGCCAGACCTGCGCTTGCCATCTCAGCCAGGATATCGATATCACGCTCTATCATAGCTGATTTGGTGACTATGCTCACCGGGTGTTTACATTCTGCCAAGACTTGCAGCACTTGCCGTGTGATTTGCTGCTGTTTTTCCAGTGGTTGGTATGGGTCTGTATTCGTCCCCATGGCGATGGGCGCGCAGTGATAATTCTTTTTGCTCAATTCCTTGCGTAGTAGCTTGGCTGCATCAGGCTTGATTAAAATCCTGCTCTCAAAATCTAGCCCAGCTGATAAGCCAAGATAGGTATGGCTGGGGCGGGCAAAGCAATAGATGCACCCATGCTCGCAGCCTCTATAAGGGTTGATCGAGCGATCAAAGGGAACATCAGGCGAGTTATTCCAGTTGATGATGCTACGTGTGTTGTCGATTAGCACCTCAGTGGTTATTGGTGCCAACTCTTGTTCTAGATTGTCCCAGCCGTCATCAGCATCCGCATGCTGAAACTGCTCGAAGCGACCGCTATGGTTGCTGATCGCGCCACGCCCTTTGTAAATAAGCGGGCGCGGCACCTCATGTGGACTGTTACTACCAGGGGATTTCTTGTCCATCATATGCATAAAACTTGCCTGCATCGGCAAGTGAGGCCTGATCAATGACTTTTCGTAACCCGCTGATACTTTGCTCGGTGTTGATCAGCGCATTCGGGCCACCCATATCAGTTAATACCCAGCCAGGATGCAATAAAAGCGTGGTAATGCCATCTTTTGCTAATTCGATAGATAGGCTCTTGCTGATCATGTTCAGTGCCGTCTTACTAGAGCGGTAGATGTAGCTGCCACCGCTGGTGTTGTCGGCAATGCTACCCATTTTGCTGGTCATGTTGACCAGCTTCTTGAGAGTGCCTTGCTGCAGGTGTGGCGTAAAAGCCTGTGCCACCTTGAATGGTGCTACGCTATTAATACGAAATGCCTCTATCCACGCGGCATAATCAGCTTCGCTGAATACTTGGTTCGGGCTATCAGGATAGATACCCGCGTTATTCAGCAGAACATCAATTGGCTTGTCTGCCAAGGATGCCGCCAGATGATCCACCTGATGGAAATCACCCACATCCAGTTGATGTACACTGATGTGCTCCTTGAACTGCATGGCAAGTTGCAAGAGTTCTTCTGAAGATTCCGGTTTGCGGCAACATGCCAGTACCTGCCATCCGGCCTCTGCATATTGCTTTGTGAACTCAAGGCCCAGGCCGCGATTGGCACCAGTGATCAATACGGTTGGCATAAGTCAAAACTCCTTGTCATAGCTTGTTTCTAGCATACCATTTTGCCTGTGAGTTTTTCAGGCTTGTGAGCGAATGTGAGTTTAGGTACACTGCGTTCATCAATTGAACGAAGTATTCAATATTTCATTTCCCATGCTCACTGACGAATATCGTTACAAGATACTCAAGCTGGTTCAAGAAAAGCCTGACATCAGCCAGCGCGAACTTGCCAAAGCTTTGGGCATTAGCCTTGGGAAAACCAATTACTGCCTCAAGGCCTTGGTTGAAGTTGGCTTGCTCAAGGTCTCCAATTTCCGCAATAGCCAAAATAAGCTGGCTTATATGTATGTATTGACCCCGACAGGCATAGAGCAAAAAGCCGCGGTGACGATTAATTTCCTGAAAGAGAAGATCAAGGAATATCAACAACTGGCGAGTGAGATTGAAACCTTGCGCCATGAAGTGGCTAGCGATGTGGAAGAGTAGGCGCAATGAGCATAAAACAGGATCAGCACATGACAAAAAAAGTAGCATTAATTACAGGTGTAACTGGCCAAGATGGCGCCTACCTGGCAGAGCTTTTATTGAGTAAAGGTTATATCGTCCACGGCATCAAGCGTCGTGCATCGTTGTTTAATACTGACCGTATTGATCATCTGTACCAAGATCCGCACGTCGACAATAAAAACTTCATCCTGCACTACGGCGACCTGACTGATTCTACCAACCTCATCCGTATCATCCAGCAAGTGCAACCTGACGAAATCTACAACCTGGCTGCCATGAGCCATGTTGCCGTCAGCTTCGAAACCCCGGAATACACTGCCAATGCCGACGGTATTGGTACATTACGCATTCTTGAAGCCATCCGCATCCTCGGCCTGGAAAAAAAGACTCGCTTCTACCAAGCCTCTACTTCTGAGCTCTATGGCCTTGTACAAGAAGTGCCGCAGAAAGAAACCACACCTTTCTATCCACGTAGCCCCTATGCCGTCGCTAAGCTCTACGGCTACTGGATTACCGTCAACTACCGCGAAGCCTATGGCATTTACGCCTGTAACGGTGTGCTCTTCAATCACGAAAGTCCATTGCGTGGTGAAACCTTCGTCACCCGCAAGATCACCCGTGCATTGGCCCGTATCAAGCTAGGCCTGCAAGACAGCCTCTACCTCGGCAACCTCGATGCTCTGCGTGACTGGGGCCACGCCAAGGACTACGTCGAAATGCAATGGCTCATGCTGCAGCAAGACCATCCAGAAGACTTCGTCATCGCCACAGGCGTGCAATACAGCGTTCGTGACTTCGTCAACGCTGCTGCCAAGGAACTCGACATCGCCATTACCTGGAAGGGCGAAGGCGTAGAAGAAAAGGGCTATGATGCCAACGGCAAAGCCATCGTCCAGGTTGACCCACGCTACTTCCGTCCTACCGAAGTGGAAACCCTGCTGGGCGACCCAACCAAAGCCAAACAAAAACTCGGCTGGACCCCCAAAACCACCTTCCAGGAACTCGTCTCTGAAATGGTGCGTGAAGACCTCAAGAGCGCCCAACGTGATGAACTCGTCAAAAAACACGGCTTTGCTGCTTACGACTATAACGAGTAACCCGCATGGACAAACACGCACGCATCTACGTAGCAGGGCACCGCGGCCTCGTTGGCTCTGCTATCGTCAGGAACCTCGAAGCCAAGGGATACACCAACATCCTCAAGCGCACCCATGCCGAGCTCGACCTCACTGACGACAAAGCCACGGACGCATTCTTCGCTGAACACAAGCCCGAATATGTCTTTCTCGCGGCGGCTAAAGTAGGCGGCATCGTTGCCAATAACACCTACCCGGCAGAATTCATCCGTGACAACCTTGCCATCCAGAACAGCGTCATCCATAGCGCCTGGAAACACGGTGTTAAGCGGCTCCTATTCCTCGGCTCCAGCTGCATCTACCCCAAGCTGGCCCCACAGCCAATGAAAGAAGAACACCTACTCACAGGCTCATTGGAACCCACCAATCGTCCTTATGCGCTTGCTAAAATCGCCGGTATCGAAATGTGTTGGAGCTACAACCGCCAGTACGGCACCCAATACCTTGCTGCCATGCCGACCAACCTTTATGGCCCCGGTGACAACTATCATCCCCAGAACAGCCATGTCATCCCGGCCCTGCTGCGCAAGTTTCACGAAGCCAAGCAGAGCAACCAACCAACCGTCACTGTTTGGGGTAGCGGTACACCTAGAAGAGAGTTTCTCTACAGCGACGACATGGCCGATGCCTGCGTCTATCTCATGAACCTACCACAAGACCAATATCAGGCCTTACTGGGCAGTGATGAAAGCAAGACTGGCAGATTTGAACCGCCCCTCATCAATGTCGGCGTGGGGGAAGACGTGACCATCAAGGCATTGGCGGAACTCGTTAAACAGACAGTGGGCTATGAGGGCAATATTGAGTTTGATACGACTAAACCTGATGGCACGCCGAGAAAACTCATGGATGTTACCAGGCTGACAAGTGCAGGGTGGAAGTCTCAAACTAATCTGCAAGAAGGATTGTTTCAAGTATATAAAGATTTTTTAGTTGATCAGTAGTATATGAATCTAATATGGACTAAGTATTTGCCAAAATTTATCCAGAGCCGACTGGATGGACGTTACAACCTGCAGGCCGCGCTAGGGAATAGTGGTTGGTTAATTGCTGATAAAGTGTTGCGGATGGGAGTAGGGCTTATAGTAGGGGTATGGATTGCTCGTTACTTGGGACCGGAACAATTTGGGTTGTGGAACTATGCAATTGCTTTTACTGCATTATTTTCAGCATTTGCTACATTAGGATTGGATGGTATTGTTGTTCGGGATATTGTCAAGTATCCAGACCGAACAAATGTATTGCTTGGTACTGCCTTTGTTCTAAAAACTTTTGCTGGATTTATAGCATTGTTTATTACAATGCTTGCCATCTATTTTGTTCGAAGTGAGCCGGATATTATGTGGTTGGTAGGTATTGCGGCCGCAGGATTTATCTTTCAGTCAATAAATGTAATAGATTTCTATTTTCAGGCTAAAGTTAAGTCTAAATATAGTGTTATTCCTGTAGCTTTTTCTTTCATATTTATTTCAATTGTAAAAATTATTTTATTGTTAAATTCTGCGCCGTTAATAGCATTTGCTTGGGCTGGGTTTTTTGAGATTTTACTATCTGGATTGTTTTTATTGGGAGCATATTATTTTAATAATCTAAGCATAAGATTGTGGAGGTTTGATAGAGAAATAGCTTTGGAGTTGTTACGGGAAAGTTGGCCATTGATATTGTCTAGTATTGCAATAATGATCTATATGAGGATTGATCAGATTATGATTGGCGAGATATTAGATAATGAGGCTGTTGGATTGTTTTCTGCGGCAGTCAGGGTAAGTGAGTTATGGTACTTTGTGCCAATCGCTATTGTAAATTCTACTATGCCATCTATTATAGAGTTGAGATATAAAAATAAAGCTTTATATTTTCACAAGACATTAAAGCTTTTTAAGTTTCTTGTGATTATGGCTTTTTTAGTTGCAGTGGTAATGAGTTTTGTTGGTGAATTTTTAGTGAAAATTTTATTTGGAAGTTACTATTCTTTATCAGCTTCTGTTTTAGTCATACATACATGGGCAGGAGTTTTTGTTGTTTTGGGAGTGCTAAGTGGTAGTTTGCTTACCATCGAAGGAATGCAAAAATTTGGCTTCTATAGAACGCTAAATGGATGTGTGGTAAATGTTGTGCTTAATTTATTATTAATTCCAAAATATGGCATTAATGGTGCCGCAATTTCAACTGTCATTTCTTATGCTGTTGCAGTTTTTTCTGTGGGAATTTTTAAGCGATGCAGGAAATTATTTTTTATGATGTTAACTTCAATAAATCCACTTCTATATGTTAAGAGTAATTAGGTTTGTATTGAGAAAGTTTTTTCCTTCTAAATTTTTAGATTTATTTGATATATATTTTGAAACAATGGCAATGAAGTCCTACTCTCAAGAAGGTGAGGATTTGATTTTAAGGAGAGTATTTGACGGGAGGGATTGTGGAGTTTATGTGGATGTTGGGGCTCATCATCCTGTAAGATTTTCAAACTCATACTTGTTTTATAAGCGTGGCTGGAGAGGTATTTGTATTGACCCATCCCATGTGGCTATTGCTTGGTTCAAGAAAATTAGGCCAAAGGATATTGCTCTGGAAGTAGGGGTTTCTGATGAGGAATCTGAATTGACCTATCATATGTTTGATGAGCCAGCTCTAAACACCTTCAGTGAGAGTCTTGCCGATCAACGCGTGAAAACCACAGCATACAAGCGCATCGGCACTCGTTCCGTGCCGGTTCGGCCTTTGAAGAAAATTTTGGATGAGGTGTTGTTGCCAGGCACTGAAATTGATTTTATGACCATAGATGTCGAAGGGCTTGATTACCAAGTACTTGCGTCAAATGATTGGGGAAAATATAGGCCACGCATAGTACTGGCGGAAGCATTAGACGACGCAGCTGGAGAGCGCATTCGCGATTTTATGGCGAAGCATCATTACAAAGTCATCGCCCGCACTTTCAATACCGAGTTCTATGAAGATGGTTTGAAGCCGTAAATCACCATGTCAAATTTAGCCCCTGTTGCCTTATTCGTTTATAACCGCCCTGATCATACAAGAAGGACTATTGAGGCCCTCACAAGCAACCCGTTGTCCACTGATACGGACTTGTTGATTTTTTCCGATGCTGCGAAAACTGCTATACAGCAAAATATGGTGGATGCTGTGCGAGCTTTTGTACGCAACATTGAGGGGTTCAAATCCATCACCGTGGTGGAGCGGGAGTCCAACCTGGGTTTGGCTGCCTCGATTATTGACGGGGTTACTACTGTAGTCAAAGCTCATGGAAAGGTGATTGTGCTTGAGGATGATATGGTGACTAGTCCTTATTTTCTTCAGTATATGAATGATGGTCTGACCAAGTATGCTGCAACAAAGAAAGTGGCAAGCATTCATGCCTATGTCTATCCGATTGCAGATTTACCTGAAACTTTCTTTTTGCGTGGCGCTGATTGCTGGGGTTGGGCAACATGGGAAGATAGATGGGCCTGGTTCGAGGCTGATGGCAGCAAACTGTTGGCGCAATTAAGCCAGCGCAATTTGCTCAAGACATTTGATTTCAATGGTAGTTATGCCTATTCAAATATGTTGCGAGATCAGATTGCAGGCCGTAATAACTCCTGGGCTATTCGCTGGCATGCCAGTGTATTTTTACTCAATAAGTTGACACTCTACTCAGGGAAGTCCTTGGTAACTAATATTGGCCATGATGGGTCGGGTGTGCATTGTGGGGAAAGTGATAGTTATGCGTCAGAGCTGCTGAATTCTCCCTTGATTCTGACTGATATTCCATTGACTGAAAATCAGCAGGCCTTCAATAATTTTGAGCAATTTTTCCGTAAGAATAATTTATCTTTATTGCGTAAATTTTTTATCAAAATAAACACATTTATTAAGAAGTTTTTATGAATCTTACCCAGCTCATCAAGGCATTTTGTCCGCCAGTTTTATTCCAAATTTTGCGTCAATTCAGACAGCGAGGGGCCAGCTCTTCATTTGCTGGAGATTATGCTTCCTGGGCACTGGCTAAACAAAATAGCAGTGGCTATGATGCAGCGAATATTCTCAGCACCATCCAGAATTCTGCCCTCAAGGTCAAGCGCGGCGAAGCCATTTTTGAACGCGATTCAGTGTGTTTTTACCATGTGGAGTATCGATATCCGGCCTTGTCTGGCTTGCTGTATGCCGCGCAAGTCTCAGGTAGCCAGTTGAGCGTGCTTGACTTTGGCGGTTCCCTAGCCAGCTTTTATTCCCAGCATGCTAAGCTATTGTCTGCCGTGAAGAATTTGCGCTGGGGGGTTGTAGAACAGCCACATTTTGTTGACTGGGGCCAGGAGCATCTGACGACAGCCAATTTGAAGTTTTATCATACGCCTGCTGAATTTTTATCCGAGGGCGCACCCAATGTTATTTTTCTCTCCAGTGTGTTGCAGTACATGGAGCAGCCTTACCAACTGCTAGCAGAGCTGATGAAGCTGGAAGCTGATTTTTTCCTGTTTGATCGCACAGCATTTTATGATGGTGAAGATCGCTTAACAGTACAGACCGTACCAGCTGCGATTTATCCTGCAAGTTATCCTGCCTGGTTTTTATCCTGGACCAAGTTTTTACAGACGATGACGAGCAATGGCTATGAAATTGTGATGGAATTTCCCGGAACTGATCTGACGGAAATTGGTTATTACAAGGGATTGCTTTTCAAGCGGATTGTTAAACATTAGTACCAGGGGGCATTGCATTTCTTGTGGCATTGTATAATTCATGCTTACACATAAATTTCCTGTCTTTATCTTATGAATACCACTAGAGCACTTGTATGAATGATGAACTGTATTCTGGTAAGGATATTCTGGTTACCGGTGGCCTGGGTTTTATAGGTTCCAATCTGGTTAAGCGCTTGGTTGCACTCGATGCCAATGTCACGGTTGTAGACAGTCTGTTGCCGCTTTATGGTGGTAACGCCTTTAATCTCCATGGCCTTGAATCGTCAGTAAAAATCAATATCAGTGACGTGCGCGATAGCCATGCCATGGCCTATCTGATTAAAGACAAGGATTACCTGTTCAATCTTGCCGGGCAAACCAGTCATTTGGACTCCATGACGGACCCCAGGACAGATCTGGACATCAATGCTGCAGCCCAGCTTTCCATCCTGGAGGCTTGTCGGCAGCATAACCCAGCTGTGAAGATTGTTTTCGCCAGCACTAGGCAGCTCTATGGCAAGCCGGAATATCTGCCGGTGGATGAAGCGCATCCGATCAAGCCTGTGGATGTAAATGGCATCAATAAGCTGGCAGGCGAGTGGTACCACATCCTCTATAACAATGTGTATGGCATCAAGGCCTGTGCCTTGCGTCTGACTAATACCTATGGCCCCGGCATGCGGGTCAAAGACGCTAGGCAGACTTTTCTTGGGATATGGTTACGTAGGTTGATCGAGGGCAAGCCTATCTCCGTGTTCGGAGATGGTTTGCAACTGCGGGATTTCAATTATGTGGATGATGTGGTTGATGCTTTGCTGCTTGCTGCCTCCGCTGAAGAGGCTGAGGGGCAAGTGTTCAACCTAGGCAGTGAAGAGGTGGTTAATCTGCAGCAAGTGGCTGAAATGATGACGCAACTACAACCTGGCTCCAGCTATGAGATTGTGCCGTTCCCCCCTGAAAGAAAAGCGATTGATATTGGCGATTACTATAGTGATTTCAATAAAATCAAACAGGTACTGGGTTGGAGCCCCAAGGTGGATTTACAGCAAGGTCTGGCTGCTAGCTTGGATTATTACCGCCAGCATCATGGCAAATATTGGGATGATCTATGATTTTAATGAATGATTTCAAGGCTGAGCCTGAAACACTGATCGCCGCTGAACTGCAGGCCGTAGAACGTGTTTTGCGCTCTGGATGGTATGTCCTCGGTGAGGAAGGCCGCAAGTTCGAGGCACTTTGGTCCCAGCGCTGTGGTACCCAGCATGCGGTAGGGGTGGGTAACGGGATGGATGCCATAGAAATCGGCCTGCGCGCACTGGATATTGGCCCAGGCGACGAGGTGATTACGACGGCAATGACGGCATTCGCTTCAGTGCTGGCCATTATCCGCGCTGGTGCTACCCCCGTGCTGGCCGATATAAATCCTGAGACAGGTTTGCTGAGTCTGGAAAGTGTACGTCGTTGCATTACCCCACAGACAAAGGCAGTTTTGCTGGTACATCTTTACGGCCAGGTGCGGGATATGGATGCATGGCTGGCATTGTGCGAACAACACCAGGTTGCCTTGCTGGAGGATTGTGCCCAGGCGCATCTGGCGAGTGTGGCTGGGCAGGTGGCAGGGAGCTTTGGCAGTTTTGGCGCTTATAGTTTTTATCCCACCAAGAATCTGGGCGCGATAGGTGATGGTGGTGCATTGGTTACCTCAAACGCCGCCCTGGCAGACAAGGCTGGGGTGTTAAGAAATTATGGTCAAAGCGTACGCTACTATCATCCTGAATTTGGCATGAATAGCCGGCTGGATGAGGTGCAGGCAGCATTGTTGTCAGTACGACTGCAGTGGCTGGAACAATACACCGCCCATAGGCAGTCTATTGCTCAGCAATACCGCAATGCTTTGAATAATGCGCATGTGAAGCTGCTGCTGGCCCCTGAGGCCGTGACTGCACATGTTTATCATTTGTTTGTTGTGTTGACGCAGCACCGCGAATCGCTGCAGGCGCATTTGCAAGCAAGTGGTGTGCAGGCGCTGATTCACTATCCAGTACCTATCCATCATCAGGAAAGGTGTGGCGATATACGGCGAGACCCTGCCGGTCTGCAAGCGAGTGAAACCCATGCACTGCAATGCCTCTCCTTGCCATGTCATCCTCAGATGAGCGAGCAGGATGTGCAAACCGTCATAGACGCAGTCAACCGGTTTGTTCCTTGATATGGAACATTTTGTTACGCTTTTTGATAACAAGTTTTTGCCCCAGGGCCTGTGCCTGCATGATTCCCTGGTGCGCTGCACACAGGCTTTTCATTTATGGATAGTGTGCATGGATGAGGTAGTCCATGAGCAATTGCTGGCATTGAAGTTGCCGCAGGTTTCCTTGATGCTCTTGTCCGATTTTGAAAGCGATGCCTTACTGGCTGTCAAGCCCAGCAGGTCCAAGGGGGAATATTGCTGGACTATCACGCCATTTACGGCGGATTGGGTATTTTCCCTCGATGATCAGGTTCAGCGAGTTACTTATCTGGATGCCGATTTGTTCTTTTATAACGATCCTGCGCTGCTGTTTAAAGAATTCGAGCAAAGCGGCAAGCATGTCATGATTACTGAGCATGCCTATGCGCCTGACTATATGCGGCACCTGGAAACCAGTGGTCGCTTCTGTGTTCAGTTTATGGTGTTTGACCGCAGCGCGGCCGCTCGCAGGGTGATGCATTGGTGGCAAGAACGTTGCCTGGAATGGTGTTATGCACGAATGGAAGATGGCAAGTTTGGAGACCAGAAATATTTGGATGTATGGCCTCAATTATTTGCGCACGATGTCCATATCTTGCAATGTGTTGAACAAACCCTGGCACCGTGGAACGTTGATTATCAGTTGCTGCAACAGCCTCGTAAATTCAAACCAGTTTTTTATCACTTTCATGCCTTTCGCATTATAGGTTTGAGTAGTGTCAGACTTTATGAGGGTTATCGCATAGCTACTAGTTCTCTTTACCTTTACGATGACTACCTTGCTAGCCTGAAGCGACAAATCACAGTGTTGCATCGCCATGCCATTCCAGTGGCTTTATTGCCAGAGAGGCGAGGTATCAAGCCATATTTGGCATCATGCTATGCATGGATTAAAGGATTGACCGCCAAAGCCAGGATTGATGTGCATGCTTAGTCTTAATCTAATAACGGCGACCTATAACACCACTCAAAATTTACCAGGTCTGGTAGAAAGCCTGCTTACTCAAAGTGATATGGGTTTTGAATGGGGTGTAGCAGACGGGTGGGTAAATAATCAGATCTTGCCTTATTCAAAAGCGCCTCACCGAGAGCTTCTCTATGTTGATAATGTGGCTGCGGCGAGCATGTATGTCATAAGTGTCGTACCTGAGCGCGTAGTGTCAACATGTTCGCATATCAACGTAGGTTTTGGTCATGACCAGAGCATTCGCCAGGTTGCAGAGCTGATTGCGTGGGAACGGTAGTCATGGATAGCGGAAAACCTACTCTTAGTATAATCACCGCTACTTACAATGCTGTGGAAATGCTGCCCCATTTACTTGCATCGTTGCGTGCGCAAACCGATCTAGATTTTGAATGGGTGGTAATGGATGCTGCATCCACTGACGGCACAGTGGCCATCCTTGATGGTGTCAGCGATTTGCATCTGGTTTATCGCTCGGAGCCTGATTTCGGAATATACGACGCGTTGAATAAAGCAATTAAATTGTGTTCTGGTGAGTATTATTTAGTCATTGGCGCAGATGACCTTCTTTATCCCGATGCAGTTGCTAATTACAAACTCTGGGCGTTGCAAAGTGGGGCAGATATTATAACTGCCTCAATTGCATATGGGGCTGTTGTTAAAACCCCCGCGGCTGGCTGTTCTTGGCTGCGAGGTGGGATGGCATTTGTTACTTCTCATGCTGTTGGATCTATTTACAAAAAGACGCTTCATGTTCAGCAGGGCATAGGGTTTTATTCCCAGTTCTACCCTATAGCAGCTGATCAGCTTTTTATCTTGCGCGCGATAAAACACGGGGGCAGTATCTGCGTGGCTGACTTTTGTGCTGGTCGCTTTGGTGACGAGGGTATTAGCTCTACCGATAGTTTGGGTACGTTAACAGAGTTTTTCCGTATTCAAATGCAGTTCGAATGGCGCCCGTTGCAGATATTATTGTTCATGTTGCGCTTGATAAAACATTCTCCGCGCCTCATGCGCTCTTGATGGTTTTCTGTGAGCGGTAGTGTGCCTGATTTTATAAATAAAGATTCAGTTGAGTTAGATGTTTCGCTAATGTATGGGGCGCATTCTGCGGTAAGTGTCAGTGTCGTTATTCCGTGTTTTAGGTGTTCTGCTTCGATTGTCAGAGCTGTGGAGTCTATCGCCTCTCAAACGCTCCTGCCATTAGAGGTTATTTTAGTTGATGATTGCAGTCGAGATGGTACGGTGAATGTACTGTTTGAACTACAGGCGCGCTATGGTGCCAGTTGGCTAAAGGTTTATGAGTTACCTGATAATGGCGGACCTGGTACAGCTCGTAATGCAGGATGGAAAATTGCTCAGGGAGAATATATCGCATTCCTTGATTCTGATGACAGCTGGCATCCTCAAAAAATAGAGTTACAGTATAGTTGGATGGCCCAGCATCCTGACGCTGTCTTGACTGGCCATTGTGTGGTGATGAATGATGGGCGCGAAAAAAACTTTGTCGGCGGTGTCGCTCCGCCTCTTAGAGTGTGGAGGCGGGAGCTGCTGATTTCCAATCGTTTTCCTACGTCAACTGTTATGGTGCGGCGCGATATCGGGCAGCGTTTTGTGGACGGACAACGTTATTGCGAGGATTACCAACTCTGGCTTCATATTTGTTTTTTTGTTGGCGAATGTTATCGATTCGACCAGGCACTGACTTATAACTATAAAGCGGTGTACGGAGCTGCGGGACTCAGTGGGCGCTTGTGGAGTATGGAGAAGGGTGAGCTTGCAAGTTATCGCAGTCTATATCGTGCAGGAGCTATTAGCGCGTTGGAACTATTTTTTTTGGGCTGCTTTTCCTTTGCAAAATTTTTTCGTAGGGTCTTACGTGTTCACTTTCTAGAAAACCTTCAATAAATATGGATATTAGGAAATTAAAGCGGATTAAAGACAAAGTACAATGGGATACCAAAGCAGTCATTCCCGCTATTTCTCAATGAATGCGAGTTCAGATTCAATGATGTTTCTCTTAAACAACTATTGGAAATACTTGAGGACTGGCCTGATGTTTAGGGCTTATCCACTACAGCCCCAAATCAATATTCACCAGTAAAAACAAGCTTAAGCACTGAAGATTGAACTTACAGAGATTCCATTTTTGACTACAGATAGCGCCTCACAAAAAATAATCTTCTTTATTGCAGAGGATTGGTTTGCTTGTTCACACTGGTTGCCTCTGCTTAGCAGTACTAAGCTGAATGGGTTTGAAGTGGTACTTATCACCAATGTCACCAGTCACCTATCTGAGCTAGAGCGGCATGGGATTCGAGTGGTTCCCTTGAACATTGTTCGTCAAAGTCTGAATCCCTTGTCTGCACTTCGGACTATTTACAGATTGGTGAAAATATACCGTACCGAACAACCTGATATCTGTCATCACATCGCTATTAAACCTATGTTACTAGGCTCCATTGCCGCAGCATTGGTGAATGTAAAACACCGTGTTAATTGGGTAGCGGGCCTGGGATGGTTATTTATTTCGCAAGGTTGGTTGCCCTCATTGCTCAAGCGCAGTGTGACAAAGGTCTTGGGTTTTTTATTGAAGTCTACGGCAGTCATTGTCGAGAATGGGGATGATGCAGCGGTTATGCAAGGAATAGGGGTTCCGCTATCTCATATCACTTTGATAAGAGGCGCAGGCGTAGATGCCCGTATATTCTCACCAAAACAAAAGGAAAGTGAGTCACCTGTTGTCGTTGTGCTGCCTGCTAGGATGCTATGGGATAAGGGGGTAGGGGAGTTTGTTGAGGCTGCAGCCCTGCTGAAGGCTGAACAATTGGATGTCCGTTTCGTTCTGGTTGGTGGTACAGATATAGGGAATCCGGCTAGTATTACTGAGGCCCAGCTGCAAACATGGCAGGCCTCGGAGCATATTGAATGGTGGGGCAGGCGAGAAGACATGCCTAAGGTGTTGGAAGCGGCGGATATTGTCTGTTTACCTTCTTATAGAGAGGGGTTGCCAAAAGCATTGCTGGAAGCTGCAGCCTCAGGCAAACCTATTGTTACTACGGATGTACCTGGTTGCCGCGAAGTGGTCATCAATGAATACAATGGCCTTGTTGTCGCAGAAAAAAGTGCTGAAAAACTGGCGATAGCATTGCGTAGATTGATCACTGACAGTGCTTTGAGGCATCGGATGGGACAGGCTGGTCGGGAACTGGTCTTGCAAGAGTTCTCACAGGAAATCATTGTGGGCAAGGTGTTGAGCGTATATGAGCGACTGATTAATGAATAAGATCTTGATGACTGGGGCTAGTGGTTTCGTGGGCCATCACTTATTGAAGACGCTAAGAAGTGCTCAGTCCGTGCAAGTTGTTTGCGCCGGACGGCGCGCTCAAATTAGTAGTCCAACCATTGATTATGTGGTGGATAAAATTAATAACATTACTTCATGGTCCTCCGCAATGGCGGGTGTTGATGTCGTGATTCATCTAGCCGCCCGTGTTCATGTCATGAGAGATGAGCATCCCAACCCGATTCAATCATTTCGAGATACTAATGTCGACGGTACTCTAAATTTGGCGCGCCAGGCAGCCCAGGCTGGGGTGAGGCGATTTATATTCATCAGCTCTATTAAGGTGAACGGTGAGCAAACTCCAGCTGCAAGACCTTTTAGAGCTTCTGACGTGCCTAACCCACAAGACTTATACGGCATTTCAAAGTATGAAGCGGAGCAGGGTTTGTTGGAATTGGCGGAGGAAACTGGCATAGAGGTGGTGATTATTCGCCCTCCGTTGGTGTATGGGCCAGGGGTGAAAGGCAACTTTGCCAGTATGATGAAGTGGGTCCAGGCTGGTTGGCCGTTGCCTTTGGGGGCAATTGATAATCGGCGCTCATTGGTTTCTCTAGATAATTTGATTAGTCTGATCATTACTTGTATTGATCACCCGGCAGCGGCAAATCAGGTTTTTCTCGCGAGTGATGGAGAGGATTTATCTACGTCTGATTTATTGCGACGCTTGGCGGATGCTGCTGGGGTTCCATCGCGACTGATTCCTGTGCCTGCAGGTGTGTTGCGCACGGGTTTAAGCCTGATTGGAAAAGGGGCGATTGCCCAGCGTTTGTTGGGGTCGTTACAGGTAGATATTGCCAAGACTCAACAACTGCTGGGGTGGACTCCACCTATCACGGCAGATGAAGGTTTACGGCGCTGTTTTGTGACAAAAGGTTTATTGTGATTCGATGGTTTGATGTGGTGTTTGCTGCGCTAGGGTTGATTCTTGGTGCTCCGGTCTTGTTGTTGATTTATATCTTGGGGTTGATGGATACCGGGGTGCCTTTATTTCGTCAGGTGCGTGTGGGACGTTACCAACAGCCTTTTACCTTGGTGAAGTTCCGTACCATGCGTGTGGATACTGTCTCCGTTGCTAGTCATTTGGCATCATCTTCTTCTATTACTAAGTTGGGACGGTTTCTGCGCAAGACCAAGCTGGATGAATTGCCCCAGCTCTGGAATGTGTTGAAAGGTGAGATGAGTCTCGTGGGGCCTCGCCCGAATTTGTTTAACCAAGAAGAGTTGATTTCTGAACGCGCGGCCAGGGGCGTATATGATGTGCGTCCAGGAATTACGGGGATTGCACAGGTGAATGATATTGATATGTCTACACCTCGGCTCTTGGCTGAAACAGATGCGTTGATGCTGCGTGATCTCAGGCTATCACTCTATTTTAAGCTGTTATTGCAAACACTGCTGGGTAAGGGGCGTGGTGATCGTGTTGTGCGTTGAGTCTAAGGGTAAGAGTTAATTGTTGTGAAGAATGAATTATTGGGAAACGGTTTTTAGTAGAATGCATTTATTTCATTTTGGGTTTTGTGCGTGCTGAATATTCATCCCATCTTCAAGTGGTCGAATTATATTAGTGTGAGAAACCCACGGTCTTTAAGCGCTTGGTTGCACGATATCGTGGTAGCTGTGCTGGCATGGTGGGTAGCCTTTCTTTTCCGATTTAATTTTGACGTTCCGGACAATTTCACGCAGAGCATGCTGGAAAGTGCTGTTTGGGTGATTCCCCTGCAGGCCTTGGTGTTCTTGTTTGCTGGACTTTACCGTGGGGTTTGGCGTTTTGCCAGCTTGCCGGATTTACAGCGCCTGATACGAGCAATAGCTATCAGTTCTGCCCTTGTGGTTGCCATTTTGTTCATGTTCAAGCCGCACGGCGTTGTCCCAAGATCTGTGCTGATTATGGATCCTATGCTGCTGTTATTGCTCATGGGAGGTAGTCGTTTTGCCTATCGTGCATGGAAAGAGCATCGCTTGTATGGTGCTGCGCAGTTTTCTGGCAAGCCAGTGTTGGTGCTAGGAGCAGGAGAGGCGGCGGTTGCCTTGTTGAAGGATCTTTCCAAAAGCCATGAGTGGAATGTAGTGGGCTTGCTGGATGACAAGAAGGCGATGCGCGGTCGTGAGTTGCTGGGTATCAATGTTTTAGGGAGTATTGAGCAGCTGCCGCAATTGGCCGATGCTTTATCTGTTGAACATGTGATCGTAGCCATGCCTTCTGCTCGTCACCAACGTCGCCGTGAAGTCGTGGAGTTGGCTAATCAGCATGGCTTAAATGTCCTGACTGTGCCTTCGTTTGAGGACTTGATGAGTGGGCGCGTCAGTATGGCGCAGCTTAGGCCTGTCGAAGTAGAGGACTTGTTAGGCAGAGAGCCGGTGACATTGGATGGCGAGGGATTGCAGCATTTGATCGAGGAGCAAGTCGTGCTGATCAGTGGAGCAGGTGGCTCTATTGGTTCGGAGTTGTGTCGCCAAGTGTTGAAATATCATCCGCAGTGCCTAGTTTGTCTAGATCAGTCTGAATATGCCTTGTATCGGTTGGAGCAGGAGTTTTCAGGCCTTGCAACCCATACCCGTATTGAGTATTTGGTGGGTGATGTCAGGAATGCGCGGCGTGTTCAGCAGGTGTTGGGTCGTTACAAGCCTGATGTAGTTTTTCACGCAGCGGCCTACAAGCACGTACCTATGATGGAAAACTGCAATGTGGCTGAGTCATTGTCAAATAATGTCATTGGTACTTACACCATGGCGCAGGCGTGCAAAAATGCAGGGGTTGCCAAATTTGTACTGATCTCTACTGATAAGGCTGTGAACCCGACCAATGTGATGGGGGCAAGCAAGCGCTTGGCGGAGATGGTGTGCCAGGGGTTGCAGGAGGACACTGGTACTCGCTTTGTGGTTGTGCGTTTTGGCAATGTATTAGGTAGCAGCGGTAGTGTTATCCCTAGGTTCCGTGAACAAATTGCTGCAGGTGGACCGATCACGGTGACCCACCCAGAGATTACCCGCTATTTTATGTCGATTCCAGAAGCCTGCCAGTTAGTGATGCAGGCGGGTTTGATGGGGGATGGTGGCGAGATTTTTGTGCTGGATATGGGAGACCCTGTCAGGATTGTGGACTTGGCGCGTGATATGATTCGACTATCCGGTCTTAATGAAGATGACATTGAGATCGTATATTCTGGGTTGCGTCCCGGTGAGAAGCTCTATGAGGAACTTTTGGCCGATGACGAGCTCACTGTACCAACGCCACACGATAAATTGCGTATCGCCGTGGCGCGTAGCGTAGATGAGGCTTGGGTGCATGCATTGCTGAAGTGGATCGATAGAGCATCGTTAATAGATGAAACTGTGATCAAGCAAGAGCTGGGTATGTGGGTGGAAGAGTATGCGGGGGACATCCATGCTAACCCGGCGTTAGTATCGCCATCTGAGTCTGAATCTCCAACCATACATTAACAAGAAAGATATGAAGAGATGACCAAAAAGATTACCAAAAAGATTACCAAGGCAGTATTCCCTGTAGCTGGTTTGGGTACCCGCTTCTTGCCAGCGACTAAGGCAAGCCCGAAAGAAATGTTGCCTATTGTCGATAAGCCCTTGATTCAGTATGCAGCAGAAGAGGCTGTGGCGGCGGGTGCAACTGAGTTGATTTTTATCATTGGTCGTAACAAGCGCTCTATCCCAGATCATTTTGACAAGTCGTTTGAGCTTGAGGCAACACTGGAAGCTGGCAAGAAGACTAAGATGCTGGAAGACATTCGCAATATTCTGCCTAAGAATGTTTCCTGCATCTATATCCGTCAGGCTGAAGCCCTGGGCTTAGGTCATGCCGTGTTGCTAGCTAAATCCGTAGTAGGCGACGAGCCATTTTCCGTGATTCTGGCAGATGACTTGATTGATGCTGACAAGCCTGCGATGCAACAGATGACAGAGCTTTTTGAACAGCAAGGGGCCTCAATCCTGGGAGTTGAGGATGTGGATCCTAGTGAGACAGCGAGCTATGGGATTGTTGATGCAGTTGAGGTTGATGGCCCCAATGTACTTGAGTTGAATGGTATTGTTGAAAAGCCCCAACCAGAAGAAGCGCCATCCAATCTTGCCGTGGTAGGGCGTTACATTCTCACACCAGAAATTTTTACTTGCCTTGAAAACGTCAAGCCAGGCAAGGGCGGTGAAATTCAATTGACCGATGGTATCGCTGCCTTGATGGAGCAGCAAAAAGTATTGGCTTATCGCTTTGATGGCAAGCGCTATGATTGTGGTAGCAAGCTCGGCTACGTCAAGGCCAATGTCGAATACTCCTTGAAGCACGAAGAGTTTGGCACTGAATTTGCCCAGTATTTGCGTGACCTGACGAAGTAAGTGTATTGACAGCGTTGCATTCCAACCCAGCTATTATATTGCAGCAAGCAAGCCTGGTTCACGATGAAGCAACTGTGAGCCAGGCTGTCAGCAGGCTTGCACAAGGCATCACGGAGATGCTGAATGATGAAAAGCCTTTAGTGCTGTGTGTGATGGGAGGCGGAGTAGTATTTACCGGTCAATTATTACCGCAATTGCTATTTCCCCTTGAGTTTGGCTATGTGCAGGCTAGCCGCTATCACAATCGCACACATGGCGATGAACAACTGGTCTGGAAGGTTAAGCCTGGCGAGGAAGTGCGAGATCGGACGATCCTTGTGCTGGATGATATTTTGGATGAGGGTGTCACGCTGGCCGAAATCAAGGCACAGTGCCTAGCACTTGGTGCTAAGCGTGTTGTAGTGGCTGTATTGGTTGAGAAGTTGTTGGATCCGGGTAAACTGAAACCAATCAAGGCTGACTTTGTTGGTTTGCAGGTACCTAATCAATATGTCTTTGGTTGTGGCATGGATGCTTACGGTTGGTGGCGCAATCTACCGGCCATTTATGCTCTTCCAGGCTGATGTGTGCCTAATGCTATTAGTATTGCAGACGCTGCCCAGACAATAGCGATTTTACAATTTCTGCTAGTTTGATGGGGCTGAATGGTTTGACCAGATACTCGTCACATCCTGAGCGATATCCATCCAGCATGTCTTGTTCTTGCGCACGAGCGGTGAGAAAAATAATTTTTGTGTTTTTGAAGTCATCTTCGTTTTTGAGTTTGTCGCATATCTGGTAGCCATTCATGAGCCCAGGCATCATGATGTCCATTAATATCAGGTCTGGTTTGAATTGTTCTGCCAATGCCAAGCCACTATCTCCATTGTTAGCTTCGTAAATCGTATATTGCTCATCGCCGAGGCTAAGATGAATAAGTTTACGCACGTCCTCTTGATCTTCAATAATGAGTATCTTGTGCAATTATTGCTCCCCGGATTCTTGATTTATTCTGCATGGCACTATTATGATTAGTGATTTTTATCATTTTTATCATATTGGTTTAATATGTCAACGTGTTCTGTGACGGAATCAATCTATCTGATTGATTTTTATTTGTAAGTAAGGATAATGTGAATATATTACATTCCAATAATGTCGTCATGGTTAATCAAGATACTGGGAAGGAAGAGTTCATATCCACAAGAGATGCCTCTAAAGTATTAGAGGTTTCCTTGCGAACAGTACAGTTATGGGTTGAGTCCGGTGTCCTGAAAGCATGGAAAACAGCGGGAGGTCATCGCCGGATCGCGCGTTCTTCGATTGACCATATTCTCAGCCAGCGTCGGCAAGCCATTATCCCAGCAACTGGGCAGACCTCGGAGCAGAAGGTATTTCACATTCTGTTGGTGGAGGATGATAGCGCCTTACGGAATTTATTCTCTTATTTTTTCTCTAGCTGGAAATACCCTGTCCGTATTAATGTGGCTACAGATGGCTTTGAAGGCTTGATTAGCTTGGGACGCGAGGTGCCAGATTTATTGATCACGGATCTGAACATGCCGGGAATGAGTGGCTTTGAGATGCTCCGTCACCTGAAGAGTTCAAATCAATTCAGTAAGTTAAACATCATCGCCTTGACCGCTCTGAATGATGATTATATTCAGGACAAAGGTGGGCTACCGGAGGGCGTGTTATTGTTTCGTAAACCTGTGGCATTGAGCCAGCTTGAGCCACTGATTGAGGCGATGATTGCGAATGTCACAGGGCAAAGTCAGTTTAAAGCGCATGCGTCAATTTAGGCCCGCGCTACAGCTTCCTAGTCCCACGCCAGATTTCCTGGCTTTTTTCCCCTTTCACGTCATTGTTGATGAGCATTTAATTATTCAGGAAACAGGCCATGGCCTGCAGTCGCTGGATTTTGCTCAATGCCATGGGCGCAACATTGCAGATCTATTCGATATACTGGCGCCGATAGAATTTTTCTGCCTACAGGTATTATTGTCTGAACGAGAGCAGACCTGCCTCTTGCGCCACAAAGCGACGGGTGTTTTGCTCGGGGGGAAAGTGACGAAGCACCATCAACGCTATGTTGCATTCTTGTTGATTCCTTGGGTTGCAGATACCGCTGATATCAAACATATTCCTCTTCAGCCTAAGTCCATTAAGCGTGCTCAGAGACAGTTGTTTTATTCTTCCCTGCTGAATACGCGCAAGTTGAATGTGCAAAAGAAGCAATTATTCCAAGCGCATGCTTTGCTATCCATGCGTGAATCCGAATCAAGGACGCTGACACATATTGTCTCGATGACGGATAACTCAGTCATCATCGCTAATGCACTGGGGTATATCGAGTGGGTGAACGAGGCTTTTGTGCGCCGTTCAGGCTATCTGCCCGAAGAGGTGATAGGTCGTTATTTAGGCGACTTGATGGATGGCGACGAGGATACAGCAGAGCAAATCAAGCGTCAGCTTCAGCTCAAGCAAAGCTATCATGCCGAGTTGCTGAGGACAGCAAAAGATGGCACAAGCTATTGGGTTGATCTCGATATTGAGCCTTTGTTTGATGCGAATGGACAAGTTTTTAATTACATTGCTGTTGCGCGAGATATTACAGAAAGAAAAACAGCACAAGAAACTTCCAGTCGCCTGCATGGCATCATGCAAAGCACCTTTGAGTTGAGCCCAGATGGTTTTGTCACCTTTAATAAAAAAGGCGTATTGAGTTCGTTCAACCCTGCTTTCCTGAATATGACGGGTTTGCAACCTGAGCAACTGTATGCCATTCCGCAAGATGAATTTGTCAGGCTGTTAAAGTCGCTTTGTCAGGACGATGAGACTAGCGCTGCACAGCGCTTGCCCGATGCAGTGGTATTGCGCATGACAAAACCCAAATTAACAGTCATCAAGCATTCTGTGCGCGAGGCGCAAGATTCCGATGATCGTTTTGTTGGCACTATTCATTATTTCCGTGATATTACCCAAGAGTCAGAGCTGCATCGCATGAAAGGGGAGTTCCTGTCGATGGCCGCCCATGAGTTGCGTACCCCCATGTCCAGCATCCATGGATTTACCGAGTTACTCCTTAAGCGGGAGTTTAATGCCGATCAGCAAAAGGATATGTTGGCAACCGTGCATCGACAGTCCGTGCGGTTGACCAAATTAATCAATGATCTGTTAGATCTGGCCAAGATTGAGGCTAGAAAAGGCATGAGCTTCGATATCAGGCCTTATCGCCTGACAGATATCGTTGATACAGCACTCAAGGAGTTTCTTGTCAGCGGCGAAGGTAGGGCGATCAGCTTTAATTTCAATAACCATGCGTTGAAGGTGTCGGCCGATTTCGACAAGCTGATACAAGCATTGGTCAACGTGCTATCCAATGCACATAAATATTCTGATCCGGGTACGGAAATCCGTCTGTATATCCATGAGCAACAGAAATATCAGCATACCTATGTAGGTATTGCCGTTGAGGATCATGGCATCGGGATGAGCAAAGAGCATATGGATCATTTATTTGAACGCTTTTACCGAGCTGACACTTCCGGCAGTATTCCTGGAACAGGTCTAGGTCTTTGCTTGGTGAAGGAAATCATGGAGATTCATGGTGGCTGGGTGGACGTTTCGTCTGTGTATGGCGAAGGTAGTGTTGTGACGCTTTGGCTAAAGAAACTGAAAGACTAGTTGCTAAAAAGACACACTTTGCAAAGCTTTATTTCCTTGCAGTAATTTACTTCTCAAATTGAATAGCTAAGCCATTTCTCGAGTGATTCGGGAAATGGCTTTTTTCATTTCTGGATATCCCGTCCCTTAAAATAATTGACACTTTTGATAAAAGTGATAAAAATGATAATTGTGTGGCCCGTAAATAAGTTTTAAGAGCCACTTGATTGACAACAAGCAGCCAATAAATAGCGCATGTTTTAGGGTTGCTTGAGGTTATGTACGGAACGGAACCAAGTAGCAATTGGCTCCATTAACGCTTGAAGGGGAACGCAATGTCCACCAAATCAAAAGTGCCGCTGAATAACGCCATCAGTCTGGCTGTCATTTGTTCTTCCATCGCATTGGTTGGTTGTGATGGAGGGGGTAAAAGCAATGTTAGGCCGACAACATCCAGCAATCCTCCGGTTGTGACGACAACCAACAATACGCTGAATGACACCATTGATACGGTCAATGATCTCACCAACAATGTAGTCGAGCCTGTCACCACTGCTTTGCAACCTGTGACGGATCCATTGGGTGGAGCGTTGGAACCAGTGCTCAATCCGGTTGTATCTGCGTTGCAGCCCGTGCTGACACCTGTGGTGAATACCGTTAGTCCGTTAACAGCTTCACTCGCGCCAGTGACAGATAGCTTATTACCGATTACCGGAGCCTTGGGCGATGTGGTGGCACCTGTCGCAACAGCCCTGGGGCCAACCTCCGAAGCTTTGTCCGGTGCAGTGGCACCATTGGCAACAGCACTTGGGCCTGTGGCTGACGGGTTGAACACCGCATTATTACCGGTGACATCTGCAACCGGAAACGCAATTACACCTGTCTTAAGCGGGGTGGGAACTGTGCTGGAGCCAATTGCTGGCCCACTGGCTCCTGTGATCAATACTGCAGGCGGTGTGTTACAGCCTGTGCTTGAACCAGTGGCTGGCATACTTGCACCAGTGGCACAAACACTGGCACCGGTGACAGACACACTTGCACCTGTGGTGAATACCGTGGCTGGTGTGGCTAATCCTTTGCTTGATACTGTGACTGGAGTGACGACACCGTTAGCTTCAACCCTGAGTCCTACCCTGGAAACCGTAGGTAATACCGTCGGTTCACTAGCGAGTGTCACTGGCACCGTTGGTAGCACTGCGGATGGTGTGGTCACGCCATTGACTACAACTGTCGGCGGTGTGGTTGGTCAGCTGGGTTCGACGTTGGCTGGCGCTATTCCAGGTGCTGAGGGTGGATTGAGTCCTGTGACTGATTTACTAGGTGGTGGTCAAGGTCTGCCAGGTCTTGATGGTGGCTTAGGCAAGGGCTTGATCGTTCAGGTCGCTGATACCAGCAAGTATGCGGTGGATAGTGTGGCAGGTCTTGCCAAGGGTTTGGTCGGTGCTGTTGCCGGTAATGGTGCCTTGGCACCTGTCACCCAGGTATTGGCGGGTATTAATGGTGTGCTTGATCCACTGATTGGAACCAATGGTGTCCTGCCTTTGACCACGGCAGGAGGTGATCAGACATTGCTAGATCCGGTGGTCGGTAAGAATGGTGTATTGGCACTGACTAGTGGCCAGGCCAGCAATGGACAGCCTGCTTTGCTTGATCCTCTGATTGGTGAAGGTGGTGTGCTGCCACTGACCAGCGCAGAAGGTAATAAGACTACACTGGATCCATTGATTGGGCAGGCAGGTGTTTTACCTCTCACCAGCAATGTGGCTGCGAATGGTCATGGCGGTGTCCTTGCACCCGTATTGAATCTTTCCTCAGGTAATCTGGGGGGCTTGGGTAATGCACTCGCACCTGTTACCAATGTTCTGGCTGGCGGCAATATCAATGGCTTGAATGGATTGTTGGCACCTGTGACCGGTTTGTTGGGCGGTGGAGCATTGCCGAATAGTAATTTGTTAGCGCCTGTCACTGGTTTACTGGGGGCTGGCACATTGCCTAACGGCGGGTTATTGGCTCCCGTGACTAATGTGTTGGCGCTGGGTTCTGCCGAGGGTGGCGCTCCTACGACAAATCTACTGGCACCAGTCACTACGCTGCTGTCAGGCAACAGTGGTGGTGGTCTGCTTGCTCCAGTGACCAATATTCTGGGTGGCCTTACCCAGAATGTGGGGGGGACTTCTGCAAGCGCATCTGCGTCTAATAGCGGCAATGCCACGGTAAATGGTTTGCCTGCGCTGTTGGGTGCTCTTTTCGGGAACTAATATCCTGAAAGCCATAAAATCCCGGCAGTAGCTGCTACTGTCGGGATTTTTATTGGAGTTGCATATGGATTGACTGCATAGGGGAGAAAATGCAGAAAACGAAGAAAAGCCCAGGCAGGGCACTGATTGCTGTGCTGATTGGCAGCATGCTGATTAACCCGCCTTACTTATTAGCAGTAGAAAATCCAGTGGATACTTTGCCCAAGGCAGAGGCCCCTAAGACCAGGCCGCAAGCTGAGGTGCAAGTGGAGAAACAAACTCAGATTTCTCCTGAGGTACAAAAAATATTAGAAACGGAAGTACAGCCAGCCAGTTTTGGTATTTATGGTGTGAAAGCTGTACCGTTTGAAGAAGTGAGCGCTTTTTTTGCGCCTTATGCCAATAAGAAAATCACGATCGCTAAGATCATTGAATTATCCAACCAGGTCACAGCGTTTTATCAGCAACGCGGCCTGCCTTTATCATTTTGTTATATTCCTGCTCAAAATTTTAATGAGCCAGTGATCACGGTGGTCGTGATAGAGGGGCATATCGGCTCCGTCAAGATTGAAGGAAACCCGGGAGCGACTGAGGGCAAGATACGCGAGATCATCCAGCCGTTATTGACTGAAAAACCGCTGACTCGGCCGACAATGGAGCGCTATACGACCATGCTGGGTTTGTTGCCCGGGCTGAAAATCCAGGCTTCCTTGCCATTGCCACAACAGATGGATGGAGCGTCAGAACTGACGCTCAAGGTAGATCGCAAACCGATTGAAGCTTTGGGACGTTTGGAAACTGTGCAACCATTCACGCGTGGTATTTTTACTGTCAAGGCCAGTGGCAACACGAGCTTGGCGGAAGAAATCACGGCATCTACCCTGATCTCTGCCGAAAATGAACAGTACTATGCACTGAGCTATGCACAACCTATTGGCAAGGAGGGATTGATCGTCAGGATAGATGCATCGGATTATGATGGCAAGCCTACGGCAGAGCTGGCGTCAGGCCTGGGGCGCATGGTGAATTCGCAGCGGTTAAGTATAGGGCTGAGTTATCCTTTGATGTTGCGGCAGGATAAAAGCCTGCTGCTTTCAGCATCTTTGACAGCCAATAACTTTGAAGATGAAATCCGCAGCAAGCAGAGCGGCGCTGCAATCACGACCACTTCCGATATACGTACCGTCTCCTTAGGGGCTAGCTACAGTGATACGACCGCACATCGAGGCCGTCGATTGCAATTGACTATGAGCCGTGGATTGGATGCCATGGGGGCTTCCAAGGAAATCTCCACCAATTTCCCATCGCAACCAATCACCAGCAACATTGACTTGAACTTCTCAAAGTATTTGGTCAATTTTGTGCAGCGCAATTATTTGGATGGTGCTTGGGGAACATCGGTGTCCGGCACGATGCAATATTCACCCGATGATTTACCGATTACCGAGAAAATACAGTTTGGTGGTTACCAGCACGGGCGTGCTTATCGCCCTGGTCGTCTGGTAGGTGATTCGGGGTGGGGAATAACCCTGGAGTTGAATCGCACCATACCATTCAACTACAAATTGCCTTTTTATCAGATGGTGGGCTTGCAACCTTATGTATTGCTTGAATCGGCGCGTATTTACGAGCATACCCAAACCCAAGAGCTGGAAAAAATGAGTTCCGTCTCGCTGGGTATGCGCTTAATCAGTGATCAGCCTGATCGCACCAACTTGGATTTTTCGATTTCCAAGGCGATTACGTCAGGAGGGCGCAGTAGCGCACTGAAAGACTTGGCGTTTGGTTTCAATTTTGGCATACCGTTCTAGCCGTGTGGTAACGGCCAAGAATAAAAAAAGAGCACCGGATGGTGCTCTTTTTTTGCTCTTCATACTAATAGATGCTTAGATCACACCTTGCGCCAGCATGGCGTCTGCCACCTTAACGAAGCCAGCGATGTTAGCGCCATCCACGTAGTTGACGCTACCATCTTCACGTGTACCAAACTTGACGCAGGCATCGTGAATGCCCTTCATGATGTCGAACAGGCGGGCATCCACTTCCTCGCGTGTCCAGGAGAGACGCATTGCATTTTGCGTCATCTCGAGGCCGGAGGTCGCCACACCGCCGGCATTGGTTGCCTTGCCTGGTGCGTAAAGAATACGGTTTTCATCAAACAGTTTCATCGCTTCGGCTGTACATGGCATATTTGCGCCTTCCGCGACACAGAGAACGCCATTGGCGATCAGGGTGGCTGCATCATCCTTGTTCAGTTCATTCTGTGTAGCGCAGGGCAGGGCAACTTCCGCTTTTACGCTCCATGGGGAAGCGCCTTCTACAAAACGTGCACCGACACGTTCTGCATAATCCTTGATACGACCATATTCCACATTCTTAACCTGCATGAGGATTTGCAGTTTTTCCGTGGTGAAGCCGGCTTCGTCAATTACTGTGCCGCTGGAGTCAGAAGCAGTAATGACTTTTGCACCCAATGCCAAGGCTTTTTCGATGGCATATTGCGCGACATTGCCAGAGCCAGAGACGGCCACGCGTAGCCCTGCAATGGTGCGACCACTATGACGCAGCATCTCTTCCGCAAAGTAAACAGTGCCGTAACCTGTGGCTTCTGGGCGAATCAATGAGCCGCCGTAGCTCAGGCCCTTACCCGTAAAGACACAGTCTGCACGATTGGTAAGTTTCTTGATCATGCCTGCCATGAAGCCGATTTCACGTGCACCTACGCCAATATCACCAGCCGGTACATCCGTATCTGAACCGACATGACGGAACAACTCGCTCACGAAGGCTTGGCAGAAGCGCATGATTTCGCCATTGCTCTTGCCTTTGGGATCAAAGTCGGAGCCGCCTTTACCACCGCCCATAGGCAATGTGGTCAGTGCATTCTTGAAGGTTTGCTCGAAAGCCAGGAACTTGAGAATGGAGAGGTTAACTGAGGGATGGAAGCGCAAACCGCCTTTGTATGGGCCAATCGCACCATTATGCTGGATGCGGTATCCACGGTTGACCTGGACTTCCCCTTTATCATCTACCCAGGAAACGCGGAACAAAATAGCGCGTTCTGGCTCGACCAAGCGGTCGAGAACGCCATGTTCAGCATAACGTGGATTTTGGCTGATGAATGGCCACAAGCTTTCCACCACTTCAGTGACTGCTTGTAGGTATTCGGGTTGGCCGGGGTTCTTCTTTGCGACGACGGCTAAGAAATCATGTGCCGATTGATACTTCATTCCCTCTGCTCTCCATGGTCATGATCAAAAATAGTGCATTTTCTCTTATTGATTATAAAAATGCACCAAAATAATTCATTTTAAGGTGATTGTAGCGCCCTAAATTAGTGCATCTTTGCAATGGAAAAGAAAAGCTACCTTGATCATGTGATTGAAAACGGATTTTTGCTTGAATAGGCGCCGTGATAAGCTATGCCCCACGATTAGACCGAATGCTAATAGCGATAGCTTCGCCTCGTTTTATCTCCTCATTTTGCAAAGTACCTTCTGATGACCACAGCACCATTTTCAACCTTAACGCCAGACCTGATCCTCGATGCGATGGGTAGCGTTGATATATTGGGTGATGGGCGCTTATTGGCATTGAATAGTTATGAAAACCGCGTTTACCAAGTGGGTGTGGAGGAGCAGCCTCCGGTAGTTGTCAAGTTTTATCGTCCTGACCGCTGGAGCGAAGCACAGATATTGGAAGAGCATGCTTTTTCGCTGGAGTTGGTCGAGGCAGAAATCCCCGTGGTGGCACCGCTTGCGCTGGGTGGCAAGACCTTGCAACAATATCAGGGCTTTCATTTCGCGGTATTTCCCAGGCGTGGTGGGCGTATCCCCGAACTTGACCAAGAGGGCAGGCTCGAGTGGATAGGTCGTTTTTTAGGACGTATTCACGCGATTGGGGCACAAGCTGCTTTCCAACATCGTCCTGCAATCGATATTGATAGCTTTGGTGAGGAACCTAGCCAGTGGTTGATCAACCATCAGTTTATTCCTGCTGACTTGTTGCCTGCTTATCGCAGTGTTGTCACGCAGGCTTTGGACGGTATCAGGGCCTGTTATGAGCGTGCGGGGGATGTGGCGGTGCTGCGCCTGCATGGGGATTGTCATTTGAGTAATATGCTATGGACAGACGATGGCCCACATTTTGTCGATTTCGACGATAGCAGGATGGGCCCGGCGATTCAGGATTTATGGATGTTGCTGTCTGGCTCACCTGCGGAAATGAGTCAGCAATTTGCCGAAGTGCTGGAAGGCTATGAATCTTTTTATGATTTTAATCCAGCAGAGCTGCACTTGGTCGAAGCGTTGCGTACCTTGCGTCTTATCCATTATTCCGCCTGGTTGGCTAAGCGCTGGCATGATCCTGCTTTTCCGATGACATTCACTTGGTTTAATACCCAACAGTATTGGCAAGACCGTATCCTGGAGCTACGTGAGCAGGTGGCCCTGATGCAAGAACCACCGCTGTCTATCGCTGGTGGCAATCGTTAATTTCTTTATTTTCAGGAGATTGATATGAGCACGATTAAAGTTGAACACCATCCCAGTGAGGAGCAGTTAAACGCCTTGGGTGTTTCCGGTTGGCCCACTTGGTCCAAGGAGGTATCCGTATTTCCTTGGCATTTTGGTGAGCAGGAAATTGCCTATATTTTGCAGGGTGAGGTAACTGTTACTCCTGACGGCGGGGGTGATCCAGTGAGCTTCGGTAAGGGCGATCTGGTGATTTTTCCTGCGGGCTTATCTTGCACATGGAATGTCAAACAGGCATTACGCAAGCATTATCAATTGGGATAATGGTTTAATTGCAACATTGTTGCAATTTTAAGGTAAAACAGGGATAATCAGCCTATCCATATCAAGGGGGCATTATGAAAATCCTGTCATCACTGAAATCTGCCAAGACACGGCATCGTGACTGCAAAGTTATCAGGCGTCATGGCAAAGTGTTTGTCATCTGCAAGAGTAATCCGCGCTTTAACGCTCGTCAGCGATAGTGTTTTTTCAGCGCATATTGCATTGCATATTACAAAGGGAAGCTAACTAGCTTCCCTTTGTTGTTTCTAGTGTTGTTTTTAATCTAGTTTTCCAGCACAAAACGCTGAGCACCTGCTCGGTTGCCGTGGTACAGGCCCGCCAAGACAATGGCCGTGATCAACCAGCCTGCATTATGCCAATGACCGCTAGCTTCATGCATGAAGCCCATGAGTAGTGGTCCCAACGAGGCCAAGATATAACCTAAACCTTGTGACATGGCAGAAAGCTGCGCAGCTTGTGCCGGTGTGCGAGTGCGCAAGACGATCATCGTGAGCGCCATGGCAAAGCCGCCGCCTTGACCCAGTCCCAGCAACACCATCCATAACCATGATTGTTCAATAGGCGCATAGATGGCGCCCATCAGGCCAATATAAATCACGATGAACATCAGTTGATTCATGATTTTCTGGTTCCGCATCAAGGAACATAGCCATGGCACTAATAGTGCAGAAATAACCTGCATCATGACAGAACCCGAAAGTAGCAGGCCAGAGTCGGCAGCTGTAATGCCTCGATCTTGCAGGATGGTGGGCAGCCAGCCAAAGACGCAGTAAGCCAGCGCACTTTGAGTCGCCATGAACAGGGTAACTTGCCAGGCTGTAGCATCATGCAACAAAGAAGTACTGTTAGCCTGTTGTGTACTACGGACAGGGTAGTCTCCCAAGCGACGAAGGGGCCACCACAGCCATGCCGTGACTAATGCGGGTAAAGACCAGAGTGCCAAGGCCAGTGGCAAACTACCCACCGTGTGGAGTAATGGCACAGCAAGCCCTGCTGCTAGTGCTGTTCCCAGGCACAAAGCCATGGTGTACACACCAGTCATGAGGTCAGGGTGTTGGGGAAATTCTCGCTTGATGACGCTAGGCAGCAAGATACCCAGCAATCCTATGCTGATGCCTGCCATGCTGGTGCCGAGAAAAAGACTGGCGGTGTTCCATATACCTCGTATAGCAAGCCCTGCCGCCAATAGTAGAAGTAAGGGGACAAGTAGTTTTTCTGCACCGTAGCGTTTTGCCAACCACGAGGCAACAGGCGCAAATAATCCGAGCAAGGCGACGGGGAGAGTGGTGAGTAATCCTGCGGTGCTGCTGCTCAAGCCCAAGCTGAGGCGAATATCAGCCAGCAGTGGAGAGACACTGGAGAATGCCGGTCTCAGGTTAATGCCGATCAAGATAATAGCGAGCACTACTAATGCAGTGTGTGGGCGAGGATGAGGTGGCATTGGTCTTGGCTTTATCGTATATCAACGTCAGCCCTGTCTGACGAGTGATTCAGAGTAGGCTGATAGGGTACGGGTTTATTCATCATTATGCTATCTGCATGTGGATAGCTCGCGTTTCAGCGTTAATGATGGAGGCTATATGCGTCAATTTTTCACAATGATATTGGGTGGTGTGTTTGCGACAACAGCAATGCATGCGATGGCGGTTGAGTTGGAGCTTGATGCCCCGATTGCTCCTG
The DNA here is from genome assembly GCF_044751345.1 of Methylobacillus methanolivorans. Lineage (GTDB taxonomy): Bacteria > Pseudomonadota > Gammaproteobacteria > Burkholderiales > Methylophilaceae > Methylobacillus > Methylobacillus methanolivorans. Next base: position 499,845 of record NZ_JBIWXY010000001.1, read on the forward strand.
ATAAACGAGGTTCCGAAGTGCAACCTCCATCTCCTGCCGATAACACTCGAAATAAAGACAAACTTCAGCACCCGGCCCATCCTGGTACAGGACCAAAAACGCCAACTCGCGATATACATCAGCCAGATCGGGTTCCTCCTGCTATTGACCCAGAAGCAGAGCAGGTCAATCGTGGTGCAGTTAGCCCTCAATTAGGTGTGGAGGGATTGGTAATTTAATGAAGTGAAAGGAAGCATCATGTCAGATTATCTGGATAGCGTGACGGGCATTTATCCTACCCTTGATGATGCGCAGAATGCAGCTCAAGCGTTAATTGATAAAGGCTTTAGCCGGGACCAAGTTCAAGTGGCTATAGGACGTACTGACCATATTGAACAAGATGAGGATGATAAAGAAGCATTGAAAAATGTTGTTGTTGATGGTGCGATTGGCACTGTTGTTGGTGCAGGGGTTGGCGCTTTGGGGCAAATGGCCATTGTCGCTGCTAATGTGAGCCTGTTTGTAGCCAGCCCGCTGGTGGCTCCCTTATTCATGGTGGGATGGGGAGCAGCGATTGGCGGCTTTATTGGTGCTGGTAAAGGTATTTCCAACCAAGATCGTCGTTATTCAGAACTGCTTGCCAATGCAGTGGAGCAGGGGCATGCAGTCTTGGTTGCCAATGCCAAGACGGAAGAGGAAGCCGAAACTGCGCGTGCGGTGATCGGTTCATCCATGCAGCAGTTTGCTTAATAATCAAAATAGGTAAATAAAAAGCCGTTGCATGCAACGGCTTTTTATTTAATCAAGTGTAAGTTGGATGATGCTCTGATGCCTTAATCCACCTTGATCTGATGCTCAACAACTGTAGGCATTCGCGCGGCCACCCAGACGCCATCCTTACGCGGTTCCTGAAAGTCGATCGACATCATGACGCTCAAGGCAGTAATGGTGACGATAGAAAACATGAACAGCTTTTTTGCCCATACTTGGTCATCGTTGGTTTTGTAACCTGCCAGCGCTATGCCCAGCCAGTAAATACTGATCACGCCAGCCACGACCAGGTAATGATTTCCAGTATAGCCGCTGAGTGTCAGCATGACTGCTGCAATCACGAAGGCCACGATCCATAAAACGATGTGCTTCTTGGTAGCGAGAATGCCTTTCTTCACTGGCAGTACTGGAATGGATGCCGCTGTATAGTCCTTTAATCTGAAGATGGCAATGGCATAGGAATGCGGCATTTGCCAAAGGCTGAAAATCACTAACAGGATAACAGCACCCATATCGAACTCATTGCTGACTGCACAGTAGCCAATCACCGGAGGTGCGGCGCCTGAGAGGCTGCCAATCAATGTGCCATAGACTGAATTACGCTTCAGGTAGAGGCTATAGGCCCCGACATAAATCGCAAAGCCGAACAGGGACAACCAGACGGTCAACATATTGGTAGTCGCGTAGAGCAGGGCGATACCGATGATACCCAAGAGGCTACCGTAGATCACAGCATTCTTGGCTGGAATCAAGCCACGAACCAGCACGCGGTTGCGAGTGCGCTCCATTTTGCTGTCGATGTCACGATCGATATAGTTGTTAAGGACGCAGCCAGAGGCAATGACCAGCGAGATACCGATAGCTGTAGCCAGAAACAAGGCAACATCAATGTCGCCGCGTGATGCCAGGAAAAAACCTCCGGCAACCGAAATCAGGTTGCCGAAGATAATGCCTGGCTTGGTGATGAGTAGATATTGCTTCATCAATCTGGCTTTAGAAATGCCTCATCATATTGTGGTTCAGGTGGAACATGACCCACATAGAACCCACTACCACGATCGCGAGGATGATGACGGTGAAGATGAAGGCCGTGACGTTCCAGCTTTGCTCGGATGAGGTGTTCATGTGCAGGAAGTACACAAGATGCACCACGATCTGTACCACGGCAAATATCAGGATAGTTGCCAGGATGGTGGATGAAGACAGTTCGTTGGGGAACATCAGCAACCCGAACGGAATGACCGTCAGGATCACGGAAAGAACAAAGCCGATCAGATAAGACTTAACGCTACCGTGGCTTGCGCCTGCGCGCTCAGCGTGTCCATGTGACATTTACAGCACCCCCATCAGATAAACAACAGTAAATACGCAGATCCAGACAATATCCAGGAAGTGCCAGAACAGGCTCAGGCACATCAGGCGTGTATTGTTGGTGTCAGTCAGGCCTTTGCTCCAGACTTGCGCCATCATCAAGGCCATCCAGATCAGGCCACAAGTCACGTGCAGGCCGTGAGTACCGACCAGTGTGAAGAAGGCAGACAGGAATGCGCTACGGTCAGGACCAAAACCTTCATGGATCAGGTGATGGAACTCATTGATTTCCATCACGATGAAGCCCAGGCCTAACAGGAAAGTCACGCCCAGCCAGTTCAACACGGCCTGCTTGTTACCCTTGTGCTGGGCAATCATGGCAAAGCCGTAGGTGATGCTGCTGAACAGCAACAGGAAGGTTTCGCCGAGCACATAATCAAGCTCGAAAATATCCTTACCAGTGGGGCCGCCGGCAAAGCTTTGGCTTAGGACTGCATAGGTCGCGAACAGGGTCGCGAACAAGATCAAGTCCGTCATCAGGTAAATCCAGAACCCGAATATCTTCGTGGCTCCAGCGTCGTGGTGGTGCTCATGCCCATCGGCATGAGCGTGTTGTGTATGCAAAGTTTGACTAGACATGATTACGCCTGACTCGCTTGTTTAACTTGAATATGCTTGTTTTCAATGGCCTTGATTTCCTCGACAGGCACGTAGTAGTCGACATCTTTGTTGTAGCTACGTGCAATCACGGTAATCAACATGGCTGCTGTACTGACGATAACCAACCACCAGATGTGCCAGATAAAGGCAAAACCGAATACCAGGCTGAATGCACTGATAATCACGCCTTCAGAAGCATTCTTGGGCATATGGATTTTCTCGTACTTGGCAGGTGCCTTGGTAGCACGGCCGTCCTGCTTCATTTCCCACCACTCATCAAGGTTCTTCACTTCTGGTACATGAGCGAAGTTGTAGAAAGGAGGTGGGGAAGAAGTAGACCACTCCAGCGTACGGCCACCCCATGGGTCACCAGTCAGGTCGAGGTTCTGCTTACGGTCACGTACACTGACATACAACTGAACCAACTGCACCAGGATCGCAGCACCGACGATGAAGGCACCACCCAATGCAACGTACAGCAATGGGGTCCAGGCAGGGTTGTCGTAGTTGTTCAAACGGCGTGTCATACCCATGAAACCGAGCATGTACAGTGGCACGAACGCAACGAAGAAGCCGGAAATCCACAGGTAGGCTGCAATACGGCCGAGCTTTTCATTCAGCTTGAAGCCAAATGCCTTGGGGAACCAGTAAACAAAACCAGCCAGGTAACCGAACACTACACCACCAATAATCACGTTATGGAAGTGGGCGATCAGGAACAGACTGTTATGCAGCACAAAGTCTGCGCCAGGTACGGCCAGCAATACGCCGGTCATACCACCGATGGTGAAGGTGATCAGGAAACCAACGGTCCAGATGATAGGTGTAGAGAACTCAATCCGGCCACGGTACATCGTGAACAGCCAGTTGAAAATTTTCACACCAGTCGGGATCGAGATGATCATCGTGGCAATGCCGAAGAAGGCGTTGACGTTTGCACCAGCACCCATCGTGAAGAAGTGATGCAGCCATACGACGAACGACAGGATGGTAATCACTGCGGTAGCCCATACCAGGGAAGTATAGCCAAACAGCTTCTTCTTGGTGAACGTGGCGACGACTTCGGAGAAAATACCGAAAGCAGGCAGGATCAGGATGTAAACCTCAGGGTGGCCCCAGATCCAGATGAGGTTAACGTACATCATCTGGTTACCACCAAGTTCATTGGTGAAGAAGTGGGTACCGAGGTAACGGTCCAGCGTCAACAGCGCGATGGTGGCTGTCAGCACAGGGAAAGCAGCCAGGATCAGGATGTTGGTACACAGAGCAGTCCATGTGAATACAGGCATCTTCATCAACGACATACCAGGGGCACGCATCTTCATGATGGTGACGAAGAAGTTAACGCCCGTGAGCAATGTCCCCAAGCCTGAAATCTGCAAACTCCAGATCCAGTAGTCAACACCAACGCCAGGGCTATATTCAATGCCTGAAAGCGGAGGGTATGCCAACCAACCAGTCTGGGCAAACTCACCAACGCCAAGGGAGATGTTGATCAGCGCAACGCCGACCACAAACAGCCAGAAGCTCAGGGAGTTGAGGAAGGGGTAAGCAACGTCACGTGCACCAATTTGCAACGGGACCACGATATTCATCAGGCCGACCATGAATGGCATGGCCATGAAGAAAATCATGATGACGCCGTGGGCGGTGAAAATCTGGTCATAGTGGTGTGGTGGCAGGAAGCCTTCAGCACCGGAGGAAGCAACAGCAAGTTGGCCGCGCATCATGATCGCATCGGCAAAACCGCGCAACAGCATGATGAAGGCAACAGCGATATACATGATACCGATCTTCTTATGGTCAACTGACGTAAACCATTCAGACCAGAGCCATTTCCATTTTTTGAAGTGGGTCAGGGCAGCAACGATGCCCAAACCCAGCACGCCGACGACTGCCAGCGTGATCATCACAATCGGTTCATGGTAGGGAACCGCATCCAGGGTTAATTTGCCAAACATTTTTACTCCTTACCCTCCGAGTTTGAGAGCGCATGCGAACCAGTAGAATGGGTGTACTTCGCAACAATGCCGTCATACATGTCGGGCGTGACACTAGAGAAACGCTCAATCGGATTGTTGAAAGAAGCTTTTTTGAGAGCGGTGTACTTGTCAGCATCTAGCGTAGTCGAGGCTTGCTTGACTTGCTGTACCCATTCATCAAATTTTTCTTGCGACGTCACATTGGCATTGAATTTCATGCCGGAGAAGCCGTGGCCGCTATAGTTGGCAGATAAACCGCGATAAACGCCTTCTTCATTGGCGATCAAGTGCAGTGTGTTCTTCATGCCTGCCATGGCGTAGATTTGGCTACCAAGCTGCGGAATGAAGAAAGAGTTCATGACTGAGCCCGAGGTGACTTCAAACCTGACTGGCACATTGGCAGGGAAGGCCAGTTCATTGACAGTGGCAATACCTTGCTCTGGGTAGATGAACAGCCATTTCCAATCCAGCGAAACAACTTGCACCGTCAGGTGTGGTTGCTCGGATTCTATTGGTTGGCGCGGATCCAGGGAGTGAGTGGTTTTCCAGGTGATGGTGCCCAGTACCAGGATGATGATGACGGGAACAGTCCAGACAACAACTTCGATTTTATTGGAGTGCGCCCAATCTGGGGTGTAGGTGGCTTTGGTGTTGGAAGCGCGATAGCGCCAGGCAAATACGATCGTCATGATGATGACCGGAACCACGACAATCAACATCAGTAATATCGCGGTAATGATAAGAGATCGTTCTTCAACTCCTATCTGGCCCTTGGGATCTAGTAGCACAAAGTCACAGCCGCTTAGCAACAATGTGATACCTAGCGTAGACAATAGACTGAAAAGTCTGGGATATCGCTTTTTTATCATTTCAGCATCTCAACATGTAAAAGACATAAAAACCACTGCCACACACCCCTGAACGGCATTGCTGTGCCGTCTCAAGGATACCTATCTCGGCTGGTAAGCCGCCGATATTTGAAATGTCGCTGGTAAGAGACATTTCAGGCGGGTCATCAATTGACCCCATCCATACCACTCAAAGACAGGGGCAATCTTAAGAAGGGAGGAATGTTTCTCCTCATGATTGCCCCTGACTCCTAGGGCAATCTCCTTAACCCTATAGTTTATACGATTAAACGAATTAGGCCCATATCAAATAAGGGCAATCTCCATTCTGGAGGCAGGTTTTGGAGGGCTCTTGATGATAAATGGATGTTTCTGTCGTTTAGTGGAAACAGATTGCGATCGTTTTGCCCGGTGGGCCTGGTGATAGGCGCCGGGGTTATTCTGCTGTAATTGCTTGAAATTCGTGAACCGGTTGCCAGGTGCGGTATCTCAATTCAAACCCTTTGGGGATATAGACCACTACCGGTAGCTTGCTGTTGTAACGCACGATAAAGCCAGTGCCATTGGCGGCAACAAACTTGGTGGTTTCTGTGCTCTGCGGGCAGGCCATGCGGGTGGAAATTGGGCCGCTGATATTTTGCACTTCATAATATGGGTAGCCCCACCCTTGCACGGTATGCTCCACGAGTGATGCGCCAAAACTCTGGCGATTGCAGTCGACCTGCATGGTTTTCCCGACTTGCAATTCCAGTTTGACATCATTTTCTTCTGCTAATGGCGGCAGTTGCAGGACATGGCGCTGAGTCTCAGCTCCAGCTTTTGGGTAGGGGACTTTATCATCAAGCTTGGTGGCATTCGCGCAACCATTGGCGCTGGCAAGTAAGGCGAGGGAAGCGACTATAGTCGTAAGGCGACGTAATGGCATGGCTAAGGTCTCGGCGTGGATGATGCCACTACTTTACCTGTTGAGCCTAAGTTTGATAAGCCGCATGAATCTATAACCATCGCGTTTTAGGGCTGCCTGGATAACTCAATGATTTCCACTACCCAGTAAGCCAGAATGAAAACAAGGATGGCGGCAATGGCGAGGATAAGGCTTTTATGCATGGTTGTACTCCGCAGGGTGCTCAACTAACGTTGCATGATGAGGATTTGGAGTGTATCTAGAATTCGGTAAATCTCCGAAACTAGTGTCGGATAAAGTGACTGTTCAGATACAAAAATGGCGCCATTTCAGGCGCCATCGTGCATGATTCCTGTCAGATATGCTTATACGCGTTCAGGCTGGAATGGCTCCAGTACGCAACGGATTTCCAGCACCTTGGCTTCATTCTCTACGCCTTCCTCCTTGGTAAAACTTACCTTGGTATTGCGTGGAGCGGTGTAGACAATGTTTCCTGCCTGTTTGATCTGTTCGGCAGTGTTTTGCAGGCGGGCAGAGCAGGATTCAATATCGTCATGCACCGATGTTTTAAGCAGGTAGTGGTTTTCTAGGTGGTCGAAAATTGCAATCACTGTGCTCCATTGACCAGGCTGGGGATTAAGCTTGGATACGTCTTCAGCGGCATAGGCCTGTGCGGAAAAGGCACCGATCATGGTCAGCGCGGCAAGAGTACGTTTCATCATGTTAGCTTTCCTTGTAATAGGTTATTCATTTATTGGTTGTTGCACGACTAACTAGACCATCTGTTGCGCAAAAAGTGCCCATGTTGTTCAAACTGCATTCGCTCACATATTCTGTGGATAAGATTGTGGGTGGTATCAGGATTAGCGTCTTAAGTGCTTGTCATGACAATACAAGCTCAAGCTGATCATATTTTCAGCAAGGCTGCATGCGGCTTTCAGGGCAATTGGGAACTTTATGTCGTATAAAAGGTAAAAGAGGGTGCTGGATACAATGTTGGCAATTTGATGACATAATGCGCTATGGTTTTTGTCCCTGATCTCCTCTCTCAAGCCAGCGAGCAAGGGGTACTCGATATCGAGTCCTGGCTTGCCTCGCTAGATAAGCAATTTAGCCCTGAAGATACCGCGCTCATCCGCAAGAGTACGGAATTTGTTGCGCCATGCTATGCCGATAGCCATGAAGTGACTGCCGTGCCAGTGTTGCACCATGTGCTGGGAGTGGCTTCTATCCTCGCGGGCATGGGCATGGATGCCGAGACCATTGCTGCAACCATCCTGCATGCCTGCCCGGAATATCTGCTTGACTGGAAGGAAAAGTTGCAGGAAGCCTTTAACCCACAAGTCGTGGCATTGGTGGAAGGCATTGCTCGCATGGAGGAAATCCAGGGATTCAGCCGCCCCGATATCAGTCACGCCAAGGATAGGAAGAAAGATAGCGAGGCCCAGCAGGCGCAAGTAGAAAGCTTGCGCAAGATGCTGCTGGCTATGGTGGAGGATATCCGCGTAGTGCTTATCAAGCTGGCAGACCGGGTGGAAACTTTGCGTAGCCTGGCTGGCGCATCCGAGGCGGATCAGCAGCGTATTGCCTATGAGGCGAAGACGATTTTTGCCCCGTTGGCTAATCGCTTGGGTATTTGGCATATCAAGTGGGAGTTGGAGGATCTTTCCCTACGTTTTCTTGAGCCGCAGCTATATAAAGAAGTTGCCAAGCTACTGGCGGAGAAGCGCGTCGGGCGTGAGCAATATATCAAGGAGGTACTGGATATATTGCAGGATCAACTGCAGGCTGCCGGGATCAAGGCCGAGATGATGGGCCGTCCCAAGCATATATATAGTATCGTCAACAAGATGCGCCGCAAGCAGCTTTCATTCAACGAGCTGTATGACGTGCGGGCGGTACGTATCCTGGTGGATGACATCAAGGATTGCTATGCCGCACTTGGGTTGATCCATAATCTTTGGCAGCCTATCCCCAAGGAGTTCGACGATTATATTGCGCGCCCCAAGAGCAATAACTACCGCTCCTTGCATACCGTGGTGATTGGGCCGCGTAACTTGCCGCTGGAAATACAGATCCGCACCCATGAGATGCACCATCACTCAGAGCTGGGTGTGGCAGCCCATTGGCGCTACAAGGAAGGCAGCAAGGCTGATAGCAAGTTTGATGACAAGATCGTCTGGTTGCGGCAAATCCTGGAGTGGAAGCAGGATGTCTCGGATGATGGCGGGGCGATTGGCCAATTCAAGAATGAATTGTTTCAGGACAAGGTGTATGTATTGACGCCGCAGGGCAAGGTGGTTGATCTGCCGAGAGGGGCCACGCCTGTGGATTTTGCCTATATCCTGCATACCGATCTCGGGCATCGCACCCGTGGCGCCAAAGTGGATGGCAGCATCGTGCCACTCAATTACAAGCTGCAAAATGGCCAGCGGGTCGAGATTCTTGCAGCGAAGCAGGGTGCGCCCAGTCGCGACTGGCTTAACCCTAATCTCGGCTACCTGCAAAGCGCGCGTGCCCGAGCCAAAGTGCGGCACTGGTTCCGTTACCAGAATTTCGAGGAAGATGTTGCCCAAGGGCGTGCCCGTCTCGATAAAGAGTTGCATCGCCTGGGTGCGGTTGACATCAATCTGGAAAAAATTTCCCAAAAGTTGCATTACCCCAAGCTGGAAGAGCTGCTGGCGGCGATTGGGCGCGGGGAAGTCGGGGAGCACCAGATCACCCAGGCCGTACAAAGCGAACTGCCGGCCAAGCCTGAGCAGGACGTGCCGTTCTTGCTCAAGTCGGGAAGCGATACTGACTCTTCAGGTGTTTTGGTTGAAGGTGTCGGCAACTTGATGACATATATGGCAAAGTGCTGCAAGCCTGCGCCGCCAGATGCGATTGTCGGTTATGTGACCAGGGGGAGGGGAGTGACAATTCATCGCCAGGCTTGCCCCTTCATCAAACGCTTGCCAGAAGAAAAAAATGACCGTTTGCTAGCCACCCAGTGGGGCAATCGTCAGGAAAAATTGGCCGCCGTTGATATTGATATTGAGGCTTATGACCGCCAAGGCCTACTGCGGGACATTAGCGATCTGTTCGCGCGCGAGCGGGTGAATGTGACTCAGGTGAAGACGCAAAGTCGCAATAATCAGGCGAGAATGAGCTTCTCCATTGAGATTGCAGACCTGGATCAATTGACCAAGCTATTGACCTTGTTGCGCCAGGTACCCAGTGTCAACGTGGCAAAACGCCATTAAGCTTTTCTTGATTAATTTTTTCTTGCACCTGCTTTTGAGTCAGCCTTTTTAGTCAGCAGTGGTGTAGTCACGCGGCACCTGCCAGAGATACCAGGCAGCAGTGCTGCGGTATGGACGCCATGCCAAACCGATCTCTTTCAGGCTACGTGCAGTAGGGGCGGTGCTCAGGCCTTTCATGCGGCGATATCCTTCCCTGACGCCAAGATCGTTAACCGGCAGAATGTCCGGACGGCCCAGGGTATGCATCTGCATCATTTCTACTGTCCAACGGCCGATGCCGGGCAATGTCGTAAGTTGGGCGATCAGTGCTTCATCATCCATCGCGAGAGCCGTTACATAATCTGGAATGTTCCCCGCAAGGGAGGCCTCAGCCAGATTGATCATGTAGCTGATCTTGCGACCAGAAAACCCGCACGCCCGTAAATCTGCAATATCACTCGCGAGCAGCGCGGCAGGCTCGGGGAATTGACCGCCGTACAAGGCGAGTAGCCTGCCGAGTATGGCAGCGGCAGCTTTACCATGTAATTGCTGATAAGCCACCGCCCTGATCAGGGCTTCATAAGGTTCCTGTTGCGCCGGCGTGCTGTCAGATTTTGGCCCTATCAGCTTGATCAGTCTGGCCCAATCGGTATCTATAGCTGCGAGGAACTGGCTGGCTTGAATTGAAGATGACATTGCGAATATCCATGAAAAAGTGTTGATAAAGCCGCAGGATAGCGCGCTTTTTAGCGTCTTTGACAAGATAAATGCAATAGCAAGAAACGCGAAGCTTAGCCCGTATTAGTTTTGCTAGACTGCTGGCATAAAGAGAAAGCGTGAGCGAAATATCACATGCAAGATGACACGACAGCAATGAACTCAGATACCAAGCCAATGCTTCATGCGGACATGATTGCTGAGGCATGCAGGTTATTGGATGAGAATCCAGCGATGCTGTTGAGCCAGCTGGCGGGATATGTGGGTCTCAGCCAATTTCATTTTCATCGGGTATTCAAGGCCACAATGGGCCTGACGCCCAAGCAATATGCCAACGCCGTGCGCATGCGTAAGGCCAGGGAAAGTTTGCAACAAGGAGTGAGCGTGACGGAAGCCATCTATGAATCAGGGTTCAATACCGCTAGCCGCTTCTATGCCCAGGCAGAAGGTGCCATGGGGATGACGCCATCCAGCTACAAGCAAGGCGGGGCGGGGCAGGCGTTGCATTATGGCTTTGCCAGTTGTAGCTTGGGGAAGTTGATTGTGGCGGTGACCGCCAAGGGCATTGCCGCTATTTTACTAGGTGATAGCACCGAGGCATTGTTGACTGATTTGCGAGCCATGTTTCCGCGCGCTGAATTGCTACCTGGGGAGAATGGGTTCTATACATTGTTGGCCGAGGTGGTCACGCTGATAGACGAGCCCAGCCATGTGATGGCACTGCCTCTCGATATTCAGGGCACGGTGTTTCAGCAGCGGGTTTGGACACTATTGCGTAGCATTCCCCCAGGCCAAACCCTCAGTTACAGCGAGCTTGCACAACAGCTGGGAGCACCGCGTGCCGTACGCGCAGTGGCCAGCGCCTGTGCCGCCAACAAGCTGGCTGTCGCAATCCCTTGCCATCGTGTAGTACGCACTGATGGCAAGTTGGCGGGATATCGTTGGGGTCTGCACCGTAAGCAGGCCTTGCTGGACAAAGAGTCTCAATAAGCCGATATCAGGGCGAGCAATATGCATGACGATCTGTTTAGCCATCTGACTTCCACACCCGAGCCATTCGTGCCGGGCGCTTACCTGCTGCGTGACTTTGTTGGCCAGCAAGACCAGCCATTGCTGCATGACCTGCAACGGATACTGGCGCAAGCCCCGTGGCGCCATATGCAGACACCAGGCGGCTTGACGATGTCGGTTGCCATGAGCAATTGTGGAAAGTTGGGTTGGGTGTCTGACCGCCGAGGTTATCGATATGCAAGCTTAGACCCGTTATCCGGCCTGCCGTGGCCGAAGATGCCGCCATCTTTTGAGGCGTTGGCTCAATCTGCAGCTGCTGTTGCGGGTTGTGAGCAGTTTCAGCCTGATGCGTGCCTGATCAATCGCTATGAATCTGGCACCAAGCTCAGTTTGCATCAAGACAAGGATGAGCGGGATTTCTCGCAACCTATCGTCTCCGTGTCGCTGGGGGTGGCCGCCATATTCCTGTTCGGCGGATTAAAGCGCAGTGATCCGGTATTACGCACTGAGTTAACGCATGGCGATGTCGTGGTATGGGGTGGCCCCAGCAGGCTTCGTTATCACGGCATTGCGCCGCTTAAACCCGAGGAGCATCCATTGATGGGGCGGGTGCGTATCAACCTGACTTTTCGTGCGGCAGGCTAACGGCCTGTTGCTCACTGAATACCCGAAGTCATGTGGTGCTAGCGAACTGATTTATTCAGGCGATGATAGGCGTTAAGCCTCTATCGTTGAGGCTGAGTTTGTTGTTAAATGCAGCCATTGTGCTCCAGCATGCTGCACTGACAGCCTCATTACAAGCCGCCGCCATTACAAGGAAGATGTTATGAAAACCGCGATTGCCTTGCGCCACATTGCATTTGAGGATCTCGATGGTATTGCACCATTACTTACTCGTGCTGGCTATGATGTGCATTACATTGATACGCCTAATGCTAGTGGTAACGAGTTGAAGCAAGCGCGAGATGCCGATTTGCTCGTCGTGTTGGGCGGGCCGATCGGTGTATACCAGACGACGGATTATCCTTTTCTACAGCCCGTGATCGACCTGACGGAGGAGCGCTTGCAGCATGGCAAGCCTACCTTGGGGATATGCCTAGGGGCGCAGATCATGGCGCGGGCATTGGGGGCAAAGGTGTATGCTGGAGAGGCAGGTAAGGAGATCGGCTGGAGTCCGTTGACGTTGACACCGGAAGGTCATGAGTCGCCACTGGCACCGTTGGGGCAAGGGGATGCGGTGCTGCATTGGCATGGCGATACTTTTAATTTGCCGCAAGGTGCGGTCAGGCTGGCTTCTTCTGCGCTATATCCCAACCAGGCTTTTGCTTATGGCAAGCATGGGCTGGCTTTGCAATTCCATATCGAGGTGACGGCTGAAGGCCTGGAGCGCTGGTATGTTGGGCATGTAGGCGAGTTGAGCGGATTCTCTGTGCCCGAATTACGACAGCAGGGGCAGATGCTGGCGCCACGCTTGGCACCTAAGCTAGATCAGGTGATATCGCAATGGTTGAGCCAATGTGCTTAAGCAGATGAACCAGCGCATGAATGAATATGGCCAGCCCATTGGGGAGGCCCTGCCAAACTGGGTGTCGCCACCATTTCCTCCTCATGTGATCTTGCAGGGGCAGTATTGCAGGCTGGAGCCTATCGCTGATCGCCATGCAGATAGCCTGTTTGCTGCTTACCAGCAGGCCCCTGATCATCGTGACTGGACGTATATCCCGTTGGAGCGCCCAGAAGGTCTTGCACAGTTTCGCCAATATGTAGCGTCATTGGCCGCATCGGTGGACCCACAGCATTATGCGATCATCGACCCTGCAAGTTCTCAGCCACTGGGGACATTGGCCCTCATGCGGATCATGCCTGCGGTAGGCTCAGTCGAGGTTGGCTTTGTTATCTATTCTCCACTGCTGCAGCGTTCCACCATGGCAACTGAGGCCCAGTTTCTGCTGATGCAGTATGCCTTTGACACGCTGGGTTACCGACGTTATGAATGGAAGTGCGATAGCCTGAATAGCCCATCCCGCAAGGCGGCTTTACGGTTGGGTTTTCAGTTTGAGGGCATTTTCAGGCAGGCAGTGGTGTACAAAGGGCGTAATCGAGATACCGCCTGGTTCTCCATCATCGATCGCGATTGGCCAATGTTATCGCAGGCTTATCAACAATGGCTTGCACCTGATAATTTTGATGCAGTTGGCAAGCAGCGGCAGCATTTGCAAGATTTTATGCCGCTGCGTAACGCGCTTGAGGCATAAAGTCCTGGTTTGATGGCTGCATGAGCAAGCGCCGTTTGATGTGGGTGAGTGAGTCCAGGTTTTGCTCGGTCAAGCCCAATAGTGGATTGCATTTAACCAAGCGATTAAACCGCTCGGGAAACACGCCATCATCCAATACCAACCATTCTTGGTCGCGACTGCAGTGTTGCAGCCAATCGAATATTTCCGTCAAGCGCCAGTAATCGTCATTGGCCTGCTGGCGTACCGTTGGGGTGACACCCACAATTCTGGGCTGAATATCCTGGCTGAATAGTTGCTGTAACTCAGTCATGCCCATGTGGTGACGCCACTTGCTGCTGATGACGATATCAACATCGGGGTGCTGCCTGAGCCATTGCTCAAGCAGGCCCAGCTTGGTGAAAATGGGCTGACGGTTTCCTGTGGTGTGCAATACACCATCGAAGCTGAGAAAAAGGATCATCCTGGTCTCATGATGCTACCTTTTCAGGCGGGATCATTGTATTAAATGGATGCGAGAAATATATCGGGTAAATGTGATCTCAATATGACAGTGGGCGACAAAGTACAAATGGCCCGTTAAGGGCCATTTGTACTTATTGAAGTTCGTTCAGTTTGCCGAGTTCTTTGATGAACTCCGTAATGTTATTCTGGATGGATTTTTCATTGGCGATTCTCAGGCGAGCGATTGCAACCGCAGCATCGGAGAAAGTTGCAGTGCCAGTTGCCTTGATAGGTAAGATCTTTTCAAAACCATCCTTGTAAACGCGGTAATTAACATTGGATACCACGTCAAATGTGAGCCCTACAAGTGGTTGGTCCAAGGAGACGAGGTTGGCATCAATCTTATATTGACCAGCTTGTGAGTCCACTGCGGTTAAGCCTGCGATTGCCAAGGATTCCTTTAACGCACTTTCAAAATTCTCTTGGCTGACTTGTGACGTCCACATTGGGTTTGTTGCTTTGCCACCTGTCACAGAAGCAACCGTAAATTTCCCCTTTTGAGCTGGATTGGTATATTGAGTGACTGTTGGTGAAATAAGCATACCTTCTTTGGTTGCTGGAGATGCGCAACCGGTTGCTGCAACAACGAGTAATGCAAGAACAATATTATTTTTCACTTTATTAACACACCCTTGAGTTATCAGTTGTGATGCAAATGCATCGCATTATATTTTATTGTATATCCAGCCTCATGTCCTGATGTAATGCGGTTGTTAGCTAGATTGGTCAGCTTTTTGTCAGCTAATCTTAAGGTTGGTGTATGGCCCCGCTACTTACACTCAAGGCATCATGCAGAAAAGATGCCATCGTTTGCTTTGCCTGGCCTTGCTCTGGTCGATATCCTTATGGGGTACTGGACTAAGGCTAGGGTGGGCAGCAGAACCTGAAGCACTGACTTTGCGTCAGCTTGCACAGGAGTTGCGAGCGCGTAACCCCCAATTTGTACAAGCAGAGCAGGAGCGGGCGCAGATTGAGGCGCGTATTCCGCAGGCGCTGGCTTGGGATCAGCCCATGATAGGCATGGAGCAAACGCCTATGCCGCGTAGCCCGCTCAATATCAATGGTTCGCAAGGCATGAGTTACCGCCTGACGCAGACCATGTCCTTCCCTGGGAAAAAGCGCTTGGCGGCAGATATCCTCGAAGCCGAGGCGGGCAGTGCGGGGGCCCAGATTGACGGCTTGTACGTGGATTTGCTCGCAGAGCTGAAGCGCCAGTATTACCAGTTGCTGGCCTTGCAGCAACAAGCCGCGATTAACCACAATACCCTGGAGCGCCTCAACCAGATCAAGCAGGTCGCCAAGGTGCGTTATGCCAACAATGCGGCGGCATTTGTTGATTACATGAATGCCCAGGTAGCGCACGGTAGCGCCGAAAATGATGTCTACCAAACCCAGCGCCAGATCGAGCAAACCCAGCAGGCGCTGAATACATTGATCGGGCGCAGCCCAGCCCAACCCTTGGCAGTTGCAGTAGAGCCATTGCTTGACTTGAACCTGCCATCCCTTGCCGAGCTGACGCAGCAAGCCCATGGCTTGCACCCCAATTTGCGCGATTCTGCCTATCGACTGCAAGCTGCCCGCAAGAGCCTGGACCTTGCGAAGAAAGCCTATTACCCGGATGTGCAGGTCATCCTCACCAAGAATAGCAACCATCCGCCTTATGGTCTCGCTGGCAACGAATACGGCGTGGAAGTCGATTTGATCTTACCGACCTGGTTTTTCGAGCGCGAAAAAGCCGGGGTGAGTGAAGCCAATGCAGGCGTGATTTCTGCACAGGCTGGTGCTGAGCTGGCCTGGCGTCAAGTGCAATTAAGCATTGCCAATGCCTATAGCCAGTTGCAACAGGTGATCAAGGAAAAGGAGCTGTTGCAGCAGCGCCGCATGCCAGAGGCACAAGCGGCTTACCGCCTGGCGCTGAATACCTACGCAAATAATGCGGGTGATTTCAACGGCCTGTTGCTGGCCCAGCAAAACCTACGCGACACCGAGCTTTCAGCCGCCTGGGTTGATAGTGCATCACAACAAGCCAAGGCCGCGCTGGATGCCGCTATCGGCCTGGGAATGGAATCACCATGAGAAAACTGCTGTTGCCATTGATTTTTATCCTCGGGATCGCTTTAGGGGGCTGGCTGGTGCCACTCACCTACAACACTTCGCATGCGCCTGAAGCGGTGACGCCGGTGCCGCAAAAGCCAGAAGTATTGAGCGCAGACAAGGTAGCCGCAGATTTCTTTGCCAGTGCCTTGCCTGAGCAGCGGGAGATTGATGACGTGGTGCCATTGATGGGGCGGCTGTCATTCAATGCTGAAAAGATACACCTGGTATCAGCACGGATTGCAGGCAGGCTGGATCGCATTCTGGTATTCGAGGGGGCACAGGTGCGTCAGGGGCAGCCGCTGGCTGCGCTGTACAGCCCTGAATATATTTCAGTGCAGAACGAGTTGCTGCTGGCACGCAATACCTGGCGCACTTTGCAGGCAAGTAAAGCAACGCAGGAGCTGGCGCAGGATGCAGAATCCACACTGCAATCGGCGCGTGAGCGCATGCGGGTGATGGGCGCCTCCGAGCAGGATGTGGCGGCACTGGAGCAGAGCGGGCGCGTGAATGAACATTTGCTGTTGCGAGCACCGATGAGCGGTGTCGTCACGCAACGTAACCTTGATCCCGGCGCTTTCATCAATTTGGGTGATAGTTTCATGTCACTCGCCGATACTGCCACGCTGTGGTTTTTCGGCAACGTCTATGAACAGGATTACCAGCGCATTCGCCAGGGGCAATCATTGCAACTGCATGTGCAGGCACTGCCGGGCAAGGTCTATCACGCAAAGGTGGATATCCTCTCGCCCACGCTGGATGTGGAAACCAACACGCTGCGCGTACGTTGCCTGGTGGTCAACGATGGCACTTTGCGTCCGGATTTGTTTGCTACCGCCAGCTTGAGTGTTGGCAAGCAGCTAGCTTTGCTGGTGCCTGTGGATGCGGTGGTGCGCTCGCAACAGGTGGATTACCTGATCATCGAAACAGCGGATGGGAATTATCGCAAGCGTCAGGTGAGCATCAAGCCGTATCAGGAAAACCTGGTGGCGGTGACCGTGGGCTTGTCTGCCGATGAGAAAGTAGTGATTCGCGGCGCAACCCTGCTTAACCAGAAACTCTCGGGAGCGATGTAATGCAGGCAACGGGCGCATTCATCGCGGGCGTATTGCGCCGGCGCTTGCTGATACTCGGGCTGTCACTTGGTTTGCTGGTGCTGGGGTATGTCAGCTTTACCAAGCTGCCTATCGAGCCTTACCCGAATATATCGCCGCTTAACGTGCAGGTGATTACCCAATGGCAGGGGCGTGGCACCAATGAGGTGGAACGGCAGATCACCGTGCCGGTAGAAACAGCATTGGCTAATTTGCCCAAGCTCAAGACATTCCGTTCAGTGTCGCTGTTCGGGTTATCAGTGGTGACGCTGCAATTCGAGGATGGCACCGATTCCTTCACTGCGCGGCAAAACGTGCAGCTTCATCTGGATAGCGCCGAACTGCCGGATGGGGTGCAGAGTGAGCTAAGCCCAGATGCCGATGCGCTGGGGGAAGTGCTGCGTTATCGCGTTGCCTCGGAAAGCGGCGACGATGTCATGGTGCTCAAATCCTTTCAGGATTGGGAAATTTATCGCCAGCTGAAAACGGTGCCTGGCATTGCCGACATCAATAGTTTTGGTGGCCCGACCAAGCAATATCAGGTGCTGCCGGATATACGCAAGCTGCAATCCTACAATATCTCGCTCAACGAGCTGGTCGAAGCCTTGAGCAATGCCAATGCCAACGCTGGTGGCGGCAACCTGAGGGCAGGGGAGCAGCAGTATGTGGTGCGCGGCATTGGCCTGATCAAGACCCTGCAGGATGTACGCAATATCGCGATTGTCTCGCGTAATGGCCTACCTGTTCGCGTGGGTGATGTAGCGCGCGTCGAGTTTGGCTTCGCGCCCAGGCTGGGCGTGGTGCAGTACAACGACGACCCGGATGCTGTCGAGGGCATAGTGCTCATGCGGCGCGGCGGCAATGCCTCGGAAATGCTGGAGCGGGTTCACAATAAAGTGGATGAAATCAACCGTGGTGGCATTCTGCCGCAAGGCATCAAGCTTGAACCTTTCTACGATAGGCAGGAGCTGCTCGACCTGACGATGGGTACGGTGCACCACACCTTGCTGTTTGGCATGGCGCTGGTCTTGATCGTGTTGTTCGTGTTTCTTGGAAGCTTCCGCGCCGCGCTGGCAGTGGCCTTGGTGATTCCGCTGGCGTTGAGTGCTTCTTTTGCCGGCATGGTGCTCGCTATCCCGGCCAACCTCATTTCGCTAGGGGCGATTGATTTTGGCCTGATTGTAGATGCTGCCGTGATCGTGATTGAAAACATCATGCGCCGTATGGAAAATGGCACTAGCAACCTGCGCCAGACCATTGTTGCAGCAGCGGCAGAAGTGCAGCGACCGATGATTTTCTCCACCATGATCATCATCATGGCTTATGCGCCCTTGTTTATCATGGGCGGTGTGGAGGGCAAGATTTTCCACCCTATGGCTTATACCATGGGCCTGGCTTTGCTTGCCTCCATGGTCTTGAGCCTGACCTTCATTCCCTCCGCGGCATCCTTCCTCTTCAAGCCCGATCAACTTGAGCATCGCCCTGGCATGATCAATGTGCTGATCAAGCTTTATCGACCCTTACTGGCAAAGCTGCTCCGCAATCCAGCCCTGGTGGCTGTGGCGGCCTTGCTGGCTTTTTCTATCGCCTTGTTCGGTGCAAGCCGACTGGGTACCAGCTTCCTGCCAACGCTGGAAGAGAACAATCTCTGGTTGCGCATCAGTTTGCCTAATACAGTTGACCTGCATTATTCCTCTGACTTTGCCACCAAGGTACGCGGCTATCTGCTCAAGCAACCTGAGGTGAAAACGGTGGTGGCGCAGATCGGTCGGCCAGATGATGGTACTGATGCCACCGGTGTATTCAACGTCGAGTTTGGCGTCTACCTCAAAAAGCCCGAGCTGTGGCCGCAAGGCGTCACACGCCTGGACCTTATCCGCCGGGTGGAGGGCTATTTGCAGGAAATCCCCGGCATTGAGTACAACTTCTCGCAATATATCCAGGATAACGTCGCCGAGGCTTTGTCTGGAGTGAAGGGGGAGAACTCAGTCAAGATTTTTGGTGATGATCTGGAAGTGCTGCATGCCAAGGCCCTGCAAGTGCAGGCTATCCTGCAAGGTATAGAGGGCATGACAGATGTTGGTATCTTCCGCGAGCTGGGCCAGCCCACCATGAACATCCGTGTCGATCGCGAGGCCAGCGCACGTTTTGGCCTCAATGTCGCCGATGTGCAGGCGCTGGTGGTACATGCCATTGGTGGCAACCCGATCAGTAAGGTGCTGGAAGGCGAGCGTACCTTTGACCTGGCCTTGCGCTTCCCTGAAGGTCAGCGCAACCGCCTTGATCTGATCCAGCGCTTGTTTGTCGATACGCCTGATGGTCAGCGTATTCCGCTCTCGATGGTGGCGCAGGTGGAGCTGAGTGATGGGCCATTCTTTATTTATCGCGAATCCGGGCGGCGTTTTATTGCCATCCGCTTTGGCGTGCGTGATCGCGACCTGGGCAGCGCCGCTGCCGAAGCGCAGAAGCTGGTGAGCGAGCAGGTTGAGCTGCCACGTGGTTACCGCACGCAATGGGATGGGCAATTTAACCAGATGAAGGAGGCACACAAGAAGCTGGCGATCATTGTGCCGCTTACTCTGCTTGCGATCTTCATCATGCTGTATTCGGCTTTTGGCTCGGCCAAGGATGCCAGCTTGGTGCTGCTCAACGTGCCATTCGCCACCATCGGTGGCATTGCCGCGCTCTATCTGGCAGGTGAGGAGCTATCGATCTCCGCAGGCATTGGCTTCTTGTCGCTGTTCGGCATTGCCATTCAGGATGGGGTGATTCTCATCTCCTATATCAAGAGTTTGTATAATCAGGGTGAGCATGCGCTGGAAGAGGCGATTCTAGAAGGTGCATCCATGCGTTTGCGCCCGGTATTGATGACTGCCATGCTTGCAGGCTTGGGCTTATTGCCCGCAGCTTTGTCGCAAGCCATCGGTTCGCAGGCACAGCGTCCACTGGCACTGGTGATTGTCGGCGGCATGGTGACTACTACTTTCCTGACCCTGTTGGTGCTACCAGTGATCTTTGGCTGGATTTATCGCCATTATCCCAAGAGCGTGAGCACCCAGAGCGCGTACTAGTGTCTGTTAATATTCACCACTCATTGCTATCAGCCCCAAGGAGGACTATGCGCATATTGGTTGTTGAAGATGATGCCATTCTGGCAGAGGGTACTTGTGAGTCACTGACCAAGGCAGGTTACGCCGTAGACCTCGCAGAAACCGGCACCAAGGCCAATGCCATGATAGAGGCGGGGCAATATGACATGGTGTTGCTGGACATCGGCTTGCCCGGTATGGATGGCTTCGAGGTGTTGCGGCGCTTGCGCAAGCACAACAGCAATATCCCGGTGCTGATTATTTCTGCGCGTGATGATGTCGATTTCCGTATATACGGCCTGGATCTGGGCGCGGATGACTTCATGCTCAAGCCCTTTGTCCTGGCTGAGCTGCATGCGCGCACCCGCGCCTTGCTGCGCCGCCATACCCTGAGTGAGCGTAACACTCTGGCTTGCGGCAAGCTGGTGGTTGATCTTGGCGCACAGCGCGCCAGCGTTGATAGTGAATCTATTGAACTTTCCATCCGCGAATGGGATGTATTGGTTTACCTGCTTCGCAACCTCGGCAAAGTGGTGCGCAAGGAGGCCATCGTTGAGGCGTTATGTGATTGGAAAACTGATATCAGTCTCAATGCTATCGAGGTTTATATCTCACGCCTGCGCAACAAGCTCGATGATCACGGCATTTACATCCGTACTGTGCGTGGTTTTGGCTATCTGCTGGAAGAGCCCGCCGCATGATCAAGGCTGCCAATAGCCTCAGGCAAAAGCTGTTGCGCTGGCTGCTGGTGGCGCTGGCCGCGCTGGTGGCTGTTGGTATCCTGACTGATTATTTCATGGCGCTTGAACCAGCGCGCGAAGTGTACGACCAGCACCTACTCAAGCTTGCATACAACATGGAGCGTTCCCTGCCGAATGAGGCGGAAAAATGGCATGACGCCTACCCGCAAATTGAGAATAACTTGTTGCGTAGCGAGCAAGATGACTATGACTCAGCCAAGGCCGCTATTTTTGACCTGCAGGGACAATTGATCGCGGGCGTGGCAGATCTGCCTATCCAAGTACCCACTGCAGACAACAAACCATATTTCTATGAGGCTGAATATCAAGGCGTTCCGATTCGCGTAGTTGCGATCAAAAGCCCTACCTTGAATGCCGTGCTTTATCTCGCGGAAACTACCTACAAACGCAATCGCCTAGTGCAAAAAACCCTCATCCACATGATCGTGCCTGAGCTGATCTTTGCGATTTTCTCTATTGTGGTGCTGTGGGTTGGGGTAGGGCGTGGCTTGCAACCCCTTGCGCAAGTGCGCGCCCAGATCAATGATCGTTCAGAAACCGACTTAAGCCCGATTGATGAAGGCCAGGCCCCGGTGGAAATTCGCGAGATCATCGTTGCCCTCAATTCGCTGCTGGCGCGGCTGGATCACTCGCTCAAACTGCAAAACCAGTTTCTTGCCAATGCAGCGCACCAGCTACGCACACCGTTGGCAGGCCTGCAAATGCAACTTGAACTTGCCTCCGAGCAAACCCCGGAAGAACGTGCACAATCACACGATCGCATGCTGGTGAGCACGCGGCGCATCGTACGCCTCGCCAACCAGCTACTCGCGCTGGCACGCGCGGAAGGCGAGGGCGAGGTTAACAAATTCATCACCCTGGACATCAGCACCGCCATCGAAGACATGGCAGCTGAATGGCTCTCCCGTGCCTATGCCAAGGGCATAGATTTAGGTTTGGATCTTCAACCGGCCAAGGTCAATGGTAGCCTCTGGCAAATCCAGGAAATGCTGGCCAACCTCGTCGATAATGCCCTGCGCTATACCCCAAGCCATGGCAACATCACCATCCGCTGCATGCAGCAACACCAAGACGTGCTGGTAGAAGTGGAAGACAATGGCCCTGGCATCCCACAAGAGCAACGCGAAAACGTCTTCAATCGCTTTTATCGCCTCGATGAAGGCCCCGAAGGCTGTGGCCTGGGCCTTGCGATTGTCCGTGAAATCGTCCGCCATCATGGCGGACACATCACGCTAGAGCCCGCCAATCAGGCGCAAGGCCTTATCGCCAGAATAAAGTTACCTAGCATTAGTGTTGAGTGATTACGATAGCTTGTTGTAAAGATATTTGCCATATTTAAATGTTGCTGCTCATGACTCATGAAAATTAGGCTGGGAACAGCCTCCAGGCTAGGCTTTGTTAATTTTATTTACTCAATTATGACTGTACGGTGATAGAATACCGCCTCGCTTTGTTCGAGGCGATTCAAGCATCCTTGCCCGGGTGGTGAAATTGGTAGACACAAGAGACTTAAAATCTCTCGCCCTTTGGGCGTGCCGGTTCGATTCCGGCCCCGGGCACCATTAAAAATCAATGCCTTAACAAAATACTTCCTCTCCCTCTCCAGCAAGTGTCAACATTCTGTCAATGTTTGTGGTGACTATATGAGTGTAGTAAAAGACTTTACTGATCTAAAACATAATCATTTCCTTGGGGCTGCTTTATTTGTCTTCAGCTTCATTTGCCCCGGAGTCTTATTGATATTTTGGCTAGATTTGGAGCTGTTCAAATCACTTGAGGTGGTCAAGCTAATCCTATTAGCTCTCTCTATAACTGCGCCTACATTCTTTGGCGGTTATGTAATAAGCCATATTGCTTACTCTTTTCACGGCCACAAAGAGATTGGAGCAAAGCTAGGAACACCTTATCAGTGGTATGTCAAACATGCTGGTATGACAGGATTTATCGCCTATTCAATTTTGGGAATCATGTATTTACTTAGTCTAGTTAATAGAAGAAGCTTTGATACAGATAAGCTTATCTATCTAGTCTCATTGATTTTTATCCCAGCCATAATTGCTATGGGGCGTGAGATCCTTGAGACTTGGAAAATCTTTAAAACTCACAAAGATGAGCCAAAGGATTAAACTTCTTAGCTTCCTGAGGGTGATCTGGTGCCATGTGTGCATAGCGCATGGTCATGGCCAACGTGGAGTGTCCAAGCAGGCGTTGCAGTACCAGGATATTGCCACCGTTCATCATGAAGTGGCTGGCGAAGGTATGGCGCAGCACATGAGATAGCTGGCCTCTTGGTAGTTGTAGCTTGCTTTTTTCAACGGCCAGCCTGAATTGGTTATAGGCTTGCTTGAAGATATTGCCGCCTAGTGTTTTTGGCTTCAGGTTTGCGAGTTCTGCATAGAGCGCTGCATCAATCGGGATTGTCAGCGTTGAAGTCATCAACAAATGGATTGCCCAAGGCTTTACATACATTCTTTAGCTTTGGCAGGGTGTTCTTCGATTTGAGATGCTGGCCATGATGCTGATGCCATAAATCAACCAGGTCACTAAGCTTGCGTTTGTCTTTCTTAGGTGGTTGCCATGTTGGCGTCTAAATCACCTGGGTTTTAACCCAGGCTTCCCAGGCCAAAATTGCGAAGGGAACGTTAATTCGAACTGAGCAAGGGCAAAACTCACCGCAAGTTGAGGTGCTATTGAAAATAGCAGAGTGCTAGCCAGAATATTCTACTTATTTACTTACTGATAAGACAGATATAGAGCAAAAGAATCGAGAGAAGGAAATTTAGTAATTTAAATAAATTTAATTATCACAAGAAATAAAAGCCGCGAGTTTCATGGTCGGTAAACATATGTACTGGAGTGATTGAGCATTCAGTTTTTTCTCTAAAAAGATTCATATCAAATTCATTGCTTAAGCGAATACCCGCTACATCGAATTCAGTAATAGCCTCCCAATGCTCACCAAAATAATGCTTTGCAATTATTAAAGCGAAAACGTACGGCGTGAGTTTTTTATGAATTGTCCACCGATCCTCACCAAACGTTCCTAAATGCAGATGCGATGCAGGATGGCAACCGCTTTTATATTGATTGGAATTATATTCATACCTTAACAATGGTCTTGCGTAGTTATTTTTAAGACCCTGTAAAGCGAACTCAAACTCCTCTTGATCAATTAGACCCTCTTCAAAACCAATGGTAAGATCTTTAATTTCAGCATGATCTCCTGGCCCAAAAGGAGAAGGATAGAAGGCATATCTTAAATCCTCAGGTCCATTAAAGCTGAACTGAAAATAAGAGTAGTCTTGCAAATTAAAGTTAAAGTGACTCAACTTCAGTCCCTGATAAAAAACATCTGGGTAAGGACTATTTGTATCTAAAGCAATGGAATTGAATGGCTGGCTAACTGGAAGGGAGTAGCCATGTATAAAGCTTTTTTCGATGCCCATTTGCCTGAAGAAGTTATATGCCTTTGCAATGGATTGTTTGAACTCCCTATCTGTCACTCACTCTTCTCCGTCGTTTCAAAGGTAGATAAAGCTTCTTCTTCCGAAATGCCAAGATCAGCCATTGCTTTTAAGTATTTTTCCCTGAATTCCTTGGCCTTTGATTGCCTTGAGCTCATATCCCTCTGAATAGTTTCAACTTGCCTTAGGTCGGGCCACTCAAAAACCAAATGCGGGGAATTGCTTAAAGCCTGATTAATTTCATTAAGTATTCCCTGCGCGATAGTTAAACCACTTATTCTTAACCAACATTTTGTACGGGTAAATGCGGTGAAAATGCGATTTCTAGCTTTTCTTCCGCGAAGATCAAAGGCAAGCGCATCAATGCCAGTAGCAAAAACCACAGCAGCTTCATTGCCTTTAGCTTTATGGACAGTACTAAGAGTAATCCTTCCTTCCATTTTGAATTGAGTGGATGAAAAAGGATTATTAGATAAATTATGTGTTGAAATACCTAATTCTGAGAAACGACGACTTAAACCTTCAAAATA
This sequence comes from Methylobacillus methanolivorans, assembly GCF_044751345.1. Taxonomy (GTDB): domain Bacteria; phylum Pseudomonadota; class Gammaproteobacteria; order Burkholderiales; family Methylophilaceae; genus Methylobacillus; species Methylobacillus methanolivorans. Next base: position 525,019 of record NZ_JBIWXY010000001.1, read on the forward strand.
TGTTTTTGCATTTCTATCATCAAGGCTAATAATCAAAATATCGTCAGGTAAAAGCCCACCTTGAATTAACAGCTGTGTTTCTTGCACAATCCAGTCCAGCTCAAGCGAAAAATTATCAGTAAGAAACCACTTTATTAACTCACCTTTAGTTTCGTGCTGGAGTATTGAGAGGGGACTATTATTTTCAGGTCTTTTGATAACCGTGCGCGAGCCAGTAGTGAAATCACCTTCAATGACTTCATAACCCATATCAGACCAATGATCTTTATCTTGTAACATTTGGACAATTTGAGAGCCATAAATCCCTAATCCCACAGCATGGCTACAAACTAAGACATCAAGGGGATTTCTATAGCACTTATATAATATTTGATCATTATTAATATAAGGGCTTAAACCTAGTGATTGAGCGGAACGATCCAGATTAATTCGAGGTTGACCATCAGAGTCAATGCCAAATAGCTCATCAGGTGTGCGCATTCTAGGCTCAAAAATAGATTGAAATTCGTCATAAGCCCAGATAATCGTTTTTTCATCTCTTCCGCCCCTTGCCAAATAAAAAAGCAATATAAAGAAACTTTCTGGCAAGTCTTGAGCTTCATCAACTAATACAACATCGTACTTTTCTTTTATGGGTGATTTGTTCAATAAATCTTCGCAAATAGATTTAAATGAAACCGGAGAATTTTTAGAGAATTTTGCAGGTGTAACGCCATGCTCAATGCAAGAGTTGTAATAGACACCAGCTTCCCTAGTGCCTCCCCATGCATGTAGAACATGTAGATTATCCCAGTTAGGATCAGAATCTTTAAAGTGTCTATAAAATCTTGTAATTTGTTTCCTGATCAAATCGTATAAACTTTTAGTGTAAAAAGTAAACAAGATTTTAGCATCGGGATTGGTTAACAAAATATGTGCAGCTTTCCAAGCAAGCACTATGGTTTTACCTGAACCAGCTAAACCTCTAATTCTTTGAGGTCCCAATGCAACAGTCAGGGCAGCTTGACGTTGATGAGCATCAAAATTAGCAATCTCATCCTCAAGGGCCTTTAAAACTAGTGCTTTAGGCTTAGAGCCATCTGAAGCGACATCCCTTGGTGTTGCTTTAGTTAATGCTTTTACCCCCTCAATTACAGATCGTATTTCTTTAACATCATCTTCAGACAAATTAGCGTCTGGTAGCTCATTGAGTTGTGCTTCCAGGCTTTCCAAAGAAGACAAAACCCGATTTTCGGTAGCAATATTACCTGCATCATCCCCAGGTAAAAACAGAAAAACATTTGGGGAAAATTTAAGGGATGTCCTAGAACTGCGTAATTGCCTGCTATTTAAAAACTTTGAAAATAATAAGCTATAAAACTCCCCAAGTAAAAAGTCAGATCTTGGAAGATCAAATGCAGTATCAACTTTTCCAATAACTACTACACCTTTTTTTTGGTCCAGAAGTAACAATGAAGGTTGATAAAGCTCATCCTCATAGTCCCTAAATAAAGGAAAGTCGTAATACAGTATAGAATTGGTGAGTTCCAATCTCTGCGTATGTTGCGAAAGGAAGTCTATAATCCGCCTACATACGGGATCATCTTTTAACCTTGCCGAAGAAACTACTTTTTCCATACCAATCATATCCTTACGGGATTTATTAATATTTGCTGATCTACAATTTAACTAGTATAGCAAGTAGTTTGAGTCCAATGCGATTACCGTCAAAAATCTTATTACCAATTAGATTCACATTGGCCGAAAATGAGCAATAGCCACCAATAATTTAAACTTAGAATCTCTTTATACTGATTTTTCATTTTCGACAACAAACTGTCTACATGAATATGGAAGATTGATTGCCAATGAGTAAAAAAATCAATGCATCAGATTGTTCTATAATGTAAAGATCACTATTGGCTGCATAACTTAAAATCTCTCGCCCTTTGGGCGTGCCGGTTCGATTCCGGCCCCGGGCACCAGTAATAATCAATTACCTACTTCATCAAAACTCTCCATTAGTCGCATATTGGTCTTTGTACGTTTCTGCATCTGGCATTCTGAACCTAGCCGGATATTGGCAGTCTGTTGATGTACATTCAATTGCTAGGTCATCATGCAAAAAATCATATTATCTGCGCTTTTTCTTGCACTTGGTGCGTGTGCCGGGGTTTCGTCGCAGAGTGCTTCCAGCACACCTGTTCCGCCTGATCGGGTATATGCCAGTTATCCGAAGTTTTTTACTGGGGCTTATGTGACAGTGCGTCGTGATGCTTCGCCGCAGGAGATTGGAATAGGCTGCGAGAATGAGCTTTATATCGACAACATTCGTTCTTTTACGATTATGCCGGGGGAGTATGTGACGTTTTTCCTCACGGATGGCAAGCATGTGCTCAAGGTTGATACGGGGCGCGGCTCTTGCCAAGGTAGGCCTAGCTCAGAAGAGGTTAATGTATCGAATGGTATTTCGCAGGAATACAAGATTTTCAGTCCGCCGGGCGATACCTTGCGCTTGTTCCGCATCATGTGATGTTGAGGTGTGCTACACGATGCGGTCGGTGGTGGAATGTGAGTTAAATGAAAAAAGTGATAATCTTGCATTTCGCGACTTAATGTCGTGCTTGATAACATCAATTGTAAGAGGAGATCGTCAATGCTGAAGAAAACACTTGCTATCTGTATGTTGGCCACGTGGGGCAATGTTTATGCCGCTGCACCTTCTGATGAGCTGATTTTCAAGTTCATGGAGGTTTCTAACGTCAAGGGTGCGTTGGAGACCATGCGTGCTAATGCTGATACGGCATTGCGCAATAATCTTTTGCAGTCGCTGCAATATCCGCAGTTGAATGACAAGCAGAAGAAGATTGCGGAGGAGGCTGGCGATAGGGCAGTGAAGGTTCAGCAAGAGAATTTGTCTTACGATGCCATCGTCAAGCTGGTGTTGCCGCTGTATCGTCGCACTTTCACGCAGGAGGAGTTGCAGGCGGCCATTAATTTCTATAGTTCCCCTGCTGGCCGTTCTATCAATCAGAAGATGCCGCAGTTGGCGACTGAGTCCATGAAACTGACTACTGAGTTAAATCAGAAGGTGATTCCGCAATACCAGAAGATTGCACAGGAAGCGGTCGAGCGTATCAAGCAGGCTAAGTGACAAGGAAGCAGATTAGTCTGCTTTTTTCTTTGCCGGATCGGTTGCGGGAGCGTTATCAATGGGGGGGGCGATAGATTCAATGCTTTGCGGCTCTGTACGGAGCATCATGATGGCATCCAAGCCGTGTTGCTCCTGCTCCTCGAAGTGAGGCTCTCCAGGCTGTAGCAGTGAGTGCCAATGCGATTGCACGACACTTTTCACCTGTCGTGCTTCTTGCTGCAAATCTAGCAATACCGGTAACTTGATGAGGCCGGTATGAGAAATGGCAAAGAATGCGATAGCAATCGTTAGCGTTGCGATGACGAACTGGATGCGTGCGCTATCGCGATGTCGGCGGTTTTCTTCCTGAAAGTCGCTCAGGCTTTTCCATGCCAAGCCTGTCACTTTGTAGCTGCCTTTGGCAGTGATTTCCAGATCATGTGTTTCTACCAGCGAAGCCAGCTGGTATTTCATCTTTTGCAGATACCAGATGCGGTCTTCTTGTGTGAAACAGAGGTAGCCGACCATTTCCCCCATGAGTTCATTCAGCGTAAACGGTACATCGGAGACGGCCTTGTGTGCCACGATATATCTCAGCAGCTCATAACGCTCGCGGGTTTCGGCAGGCCTGCGGTTGAAGAGTGCGCTGGCGATAAAGTGCTTGATATTCGCTGTCCAGCGATAGATAGGTGTCAGGATAATCGGCAGCTCAAGCATCAAGCGGGCGATGGAAGTGTATCGGCGGAAGCGATTGGTGCCAGCGACGGCGTAGCGGTATTCGACGACAATATTCTGGTAAGGAAAACGCTCGATTGGGCTGGCAATCACGTTGCGCGACAGCGCCCCCTCAGGGTTAAGGGATTGTCCGTATACGTTGCTGCCATCAACTGCCAGGATTTTCTGCACACCATATTGCGAGGTGGTGGCGACGATGTTGAAAACCCGCTCGCGCCTGCCAAGCAACATGATCATCAGTAACCAGAGGTTGAGCTTCATCAATAAACCGCGATAGTCAATAGTGTCATGGGGAGTTGGCTATTTTACCGCGTAATCGTAAGTAGTTGAGAAGCTATGCAGTTTTCCAAGTTTGATGGAGATTTTCATCAATTGGACAATGTCTTCCCGCGTTAGCTGGGCTAGGTTTCTTAGGCCAGTGGGATTGTCCTGAATCATGCCGATGACCTCATTGTAGCAATCTACCGCATAGTCGATTTGTATTTGCTCCAGCGCGGAGGAAAAATCGGCGCCATAAATATGCCTACAGGCGTCCATGCAGTGGTGGAGCAACCCCTTATTGATCTGAAGGCCGAATGTTGTTCTTTCAGCCTGCACGGGCGGAGCGCTTGGCGGCGGAGGCTGCTCGCTATCAGATGTCCACCAATCTTTTGCAATGCCGGTCGTCTGGATCAATAGCTGAAAATTGGCTCCGCGCGGCTTTCGATCATGTTTTATCCATTCATGAACGGTTTGCACGGGCAAGCCATTTTGTTCAGCCCAGGATTTTGCAGATTGATTGCCAATGACCTGAAGCAACTTCTTTGAAATTCCACTCATCCGATTTTTTATACAAGTCGGAAATTTCGGGGGGGAGGGGTAAATATCAAGAGCTTATTGATAGATTTTAATTTCAACGGTTATTTTTCTCCGATATTGCAAATGGCTTTCCGACTTTTTACTATTGACATCCGAATTAGGATGTTTTTAAATAGCCCATCTTTATTGATCATCTATCTGGGTTGTTTGACAACAAGTCGCTATGAATGATGAAAAAAAATTGACAACAAGAGATTGGCATCGGGCAGACATTATTGCTGCCGTGCGCAAGACCCAAACCAACTTACAAGCATTGTCCAGGCGACATGGCTTGTCGCGCACAACGCTGAGTAATGCTCTTTATAGCCCATGTCCTCGCTATGAGCGACTGATCGCCGAGCAAATAGGCGTGACTCCACAAACAATCTGGCCTAGCCGCTATCATCTTGATGGATCTCCCAAAAGTGGTAAGGGAGAGCGCAAGTCGGATGCATGTGACCACTATATTGGTAATGTTAGCATTGCCAGTGATTCTCGCAATCCATATCCGACCCAACCCCAGCAATTATTTGTTGCTGGCGCTTTAAATGATGAGAGGTACTGCCCCCATATCCCTGATCCTGCATATGACATGATAACCGGCTTGCCGGGAAAACCGCTTTTTCTAGAACATCTTACCCAGTTTGTGCATTACGCCAAACAGAGTCCGGTGCGTAAGGTAGCTGTCTTGGTAGTGAAGGTCGGGCGGTTTGAACATGCGGCAGAAATATTGGGGGATAAAGCAGCTGCGGCTTTACTGAATGATATTGCACTGCGCTTGAATGAACGTATGCCGGTAGCCCATCTCAGGCGGGATGAGTTTGCCGTCTTGCACACCAGTCATGATGTGGCTGATGCCGGTGTTTTCAGGGCAGTGGAAGAAATCAAATCTGTTTTTTCCTCGCCTTTCAAGACCGACGGTGGAGAGGTGCTTCTTTCATGCAATATTGGTGCGTCAGTATACCCATGGCATGGTGATGAAAGCCAAGAGCTGCTTGCCCATGCCACTTCGGCGCTGTTGGCATGTCGCAATTTGGGTGGTCATGGTGTTCATATCTATTCCGAGCAGGCGATAGGAAGTGAGCGAGAGCATCTGTTCCTTGAGGCGGCTCTACATCGCGCATTGGAGCGGAACGAGCTTAGTCTACATTTCCAGCCGCAAATGGATGTACAGGCCAATAGCATTATTGGTGCAGAAACCTTGCTGCGCTGGAATCAATCTGAACGAGGCATGATTTCCCCTGAATGCTTTATTCCCATCGCGGAGGAAAGCGGTCTCATCTTACCTATCGGCATCTGGACTTTGCGGCAGGTATGCAAGCGCCTGCGGGTATGGGATTTGCAGGGCATGCGGCTGGAAAGAATAGCGGTCAATATTTCTGCCAAGCAGTTCAGGGAGCCTCGCTTTGCAGGCATGGTGCAAAGCATACTGCAGGAGTTCAATGTTGACCCCGATCGCCTTGAGCTAGAGGTGACGGAGAGTCTGCTATTGGAGGACCTTGATATCGTTGTCGGTATCATGACCGAGTTGCGCAAGCTAGGGGTTCATATTTCGCTGGATGATTTCGGCGTGGGCTATGCCAATCTTTGTTATATCAGTTGTCTGCCAGTCGATAGCATCAAGATCGACAAATCCTTTATCAGAAATATTGCTTCCGACCCTGCAAGCATGGCGATTGCCGAGGGCATTCTTGCCATTGCCAAGCGCTTGGGGCTACGCGTGATTGCCGAAGGCGTCGAAACCCAGGAGCAGCTAGATATCCTGACTCATAGCGGCTGCCATCTGGTCCAGGGATATTACTTCCATAAGCCCATGCCTGATCATGTTTTTTCTAAGGTGCTAGGCCATGCTTGCATGACCCGCTGCCATATCCCACTTCGTGCCAATTAGCTTTGTCCGGTCGGCCTTGCCTGACCGGACAGCTTTTCCTTTTTTCACTCATTCATCAATCCTAAGGGGGGACTACGGTGAATAACACTTATAAAACAATATGGAATGCTGCCCGTCTGATGTATCTGGTGGTGTCAGAGGCAGTTGGTGGCCAAGGCGGGCGAGGGCTGCTTGCCAGCAGTATGATGGCTGCTGGGCTGTTATATGCCGGGGGGCATGCTGCAATAGCGCTGGCGGATTCCACGGTATATACCCCTTACGAAGTGAACATGAATCCATCCGCCTGGACACAGGATAGAGGCGGAAGTCCCGCATTGGCCTTGGTCGAGTGGGAAGGGCGCGATGCGTTGAAATTGTCGGTTAATCCTCCGGCCACAACTGATTCCTTCAATAATTGGCAGGGTTATTCTCAGCGCACCACGGTTTCCGCTGGCGCTTCTTTCCTGCGTGGCGACTTGTGGATCAATAGCGATTGGCAAACTGGCACTTCGACTGATTTTGTCAACACCGGTATGTGGGGCAGTGCCATGCCAGAATCAGTGGTGGCGGCAGGCAGCTATGTGAACAATGAGGCTGCATTTCCCATCATTCATTTCAGTAACCAGGACGGTATGGGCCATTTGCGCGTCTGGGATGAAGGTGAATGGGTGGATTTGCTGCAAACCGCCAGCCTGATCAATTACGGAAGCTGGAATACTTTGGATTTGAGGCTGCTGCCTGCTGAAAATCTGATCGAGTATTACTTCAATGGTGAGCTGGTGTATTCATGGAATCCACCTGAGACAACTAGCGGTACGCCATCGCAATTCTGGGCCATGTATCTCAAGGCCAGGAATAACGGCGTCACGGTCTTTGATACCTATTGGTCGAGATTGCTGGCTGGGCAGGTGTATGTCAATGGCGATATCGTCGGCAATACCAGCGGTGATGTCGCTGTCGATGCTGGTGCCATAGCGCAGGTGGCTTCCGGGGCGACTATTGCAGGCACCTTGTTGGCAGAGGGAAGTACAACACAGCAGGCTGGTGCTAATTTTGCTGGCAGTGCGGTTGTCACTGGTAGTTTGATCGGCGATAACGCTAGTTTTGTGTTCAGTAGCAATGGCAATGATGTCGTTAGCATTGAGGGTAATGTCGAGCTGGAAAATGGGGCATCTGCCACTGGTGGTAGCAGTACGCAACCTATCCAGGTTGGCGGCAACATCAAGCTTGATGGCGCAACTTTGGGGGGTAGTTGGCAGGTGGAGCATGGCTATCTCAGCGCTGCGAACGATTCGGTAGCTTTGCTCAATGCGAGCCATTTCAGTGGCACGGTGGATGGAGCGGCGAATGGCGTTGTGAAATCTGATGCCAGCGGTATTGTCATGAGTGGTGGCTCAGTGAGCAATGCTGGCACCGGCAGTGCGGTAGTGGCTGTGTCTGGTGGCAGTTATGAAGGTTTTGGCGTGGATATTGCCACGACAGGCGCTGGTGCTTATGGTGCGTCTGCTTATAGCGCAGGCGAGGTCACTCTGCATGGAGGTAGCGTACAAACGTCAGGGCAGGCCGCTCATGGTCTTGTTGCTGATGGCAGTGGCAGTGTGGTCGAGGCGACGGATACCGAGATTAGCGTAGCAGGTAGCCGTGCTTATGGTGCCAATGCCAGCAATGGCGGTCAGGTTAACCTGGAGGGAGTGATCATTAACCAGAGTAACTTGGGTGCTTACGGACGTGGCGTGAGTGCGACGGGTACTGGTTCCAGTGTCACCGCAAATAACACCGAGATCATCATTAGCGGGACTGGCACCAATGGCAGTGATGCACCTGTTGGCGCGGTTGCCACCCGTGGCGCCAGCGTAGTGCTGGAAAATAGCACCATTAGCATGATAGGCAGCAACCGTAGCTATGGTGTGCGTGCTGATAGTGGCGGTAGCGCGACGATTAACGGTGTGCAGGTTTCTACTATCGGTACAAACTCTCATGCTGTATTGGCTTGGGCTGCGACTAGTGGTGATACGGTAGGGCAGGAAACGGCAGTCAATATCAATGGTGTGCGTATCTTGACCAGTGGCGAGAACTCCTACGGCCTGTTTGCGCAAAATTCTGGGGCCCAGATAGAAGCGGCCAATATTACTATCACGACCACGGGTGCAATTGGTCGCGGTTTATATGCCTACAACGGAGGCCAACTCGAGGCGACGACAGGTGTGATCAATACCTCGGGTGATGATGCTGTTGGCATACAGTCTAGTGGTGCGCAGTCCTTGATCCACGCGAGCGGGATAGCTGTTACGACTAGTGGTGAACGTGCCCTCGGAATATCAGCTGGCTGGCCTGATGGTGCTGAAGGCACCGTGGTGTTCGATCATGGCAGTATCATCACTTCGGGGCAAGATGCTTATGGGGCATCAGCGATCTTGGGTGGCTTGGTGCGCTTGCAGACTTCATCTGTCGTGACGACGGCAAGCAATGTGGCAGCGGCGTTTGCTACGGCTGGCGGTCAGCTTGAGATCAGCGGCTCTAGCCTGACCTCCCAGCAGGGAGCCGGCATTTATCTGCTGAATAATGCCACTGCTACATTGGTTGGTACTCATGTCAGTGCCGCTGGAGCTTCCATTTTGTCTGAGTTGACTGAGGCAGGGCAGGTGCAGAATATCCTGGTGGGCGCAGGTTCGGTGCTGACGCAGAATAACGGCGTGCTATTACAGGTTAATCGCAACGATGACGGGTTGGATGGCATTATTAACCTTACGCTTGCCAATGGCTCGGTATCCAGCGGCGATATTGTCGACCTCGATGGCGTGGAAGCAGGCCGCACTGGCCTGACTAATCTCGTGGTTGGTGCTGGTGCGCAGTGGATAGGCGTAGTCAGGGGCATACATGATGTGAGCGCGGAAGATGGTGCTACCGTGGTCAATACCGATGGCAGCCCGATTGTAGGTAGCGTCAGTGGGGGAGAGGGTACAACTATTGTCTTCACTAACGGTGCAGATATTGAGGGCGGTGTCGTGGCAGGCTCCGGTTCTACCGTTAATTTTACTGGTACGACAACCATTGCTCAAAGTGTGGCAAGCGATGGTGCAAGCTACACGTTTAATGGCGATACCAACATTGGCAGCAATGTCAGCGCCACTGACCATGCTCAATTGCAATTTAATGGCACCAGCACGACGGTGGCAGGTGGGGTCTCAAGCAGCGATAGCACCGCCCTGCAATTTAACAGCAGTACAACCACCATCGGTGGCGAGCTTCACCTTACTGGCGCATCCTCCGCAGTGTTCAACGGTGCGGTCAGCATTGATGGTGTCGTGAATGCAAACCAGAGCGTCCTGACCTTTGCTAGCGCCACGACGTTGAATCATGGGTTGACTGCCGAAGGTGCGCAGGTGTTGTTCAGCCGCACTGCGGCGACCACGATTACTGGAGATGTAAGTCTCAGCCAGGGTGCGGTGACGCATGGCGGCACCATTGCCACGCCTATCGTGGTCACAGGTAATGCGGTTGTTGATACGAGCGCCACTCTGGGGGGGAACTTCATCTTTAGTGGCACACTGACTGGTAGTGGCACCATAGGCCCAGGTAACTCTGTTGGCACCCAAACTTATGGATCAGTTGCAGGTTTTAGCGGTACTTATGTTGCGGAAGTTAACGCTGCTGGTCAGTCTGACTTGGTGCATATTACCGATACCGGGGTTTCCAATCTGGGCGGCATCACACTGGCCGTGACGCAGGAAAACGGTAATGGCGGCTATTTGCTAAACCATCGCTACACCATTTTGACGACTGACGGTACCTTGGGCACGCCGTTTTCCTCCAGCTCATGGACGGGTGGCGGATTGGTTAGCCTCAACACTTTTTATAATCTCGATAATGTTGAAGTCAGTCTGTCCATTGACCAAGCCGCGGTTGATAACGTGCAATCCAGCCTGAACCGCAATCAACGGGCGGTGCTTGGCGGCGCTTTAATGGTGGCCGGCAGCAACTCGTTCCTTGATGCCGCACTGCAACAGCAGGATACTGCGGCTGCATTGGATCAATTGTCGGGCGAGATCCATGCCTCAGCGCGCAATACCTTGATCGAAGACAGTCGTTTTGTACGCAATGCAGCTTTGGATCGCGTGCGCCAGGCATTTGGCTCAGTCGCCGCTCTGGGCAACAATAGTACCGTGGATGGCGGGGCTTATACCGCCTGGACGCAGGCAGTTGGCAATTGGGGACACGATAGCGGTACCCAGAATGCAGCACGGTTGAGCCGACGTACTGGAGGATTATTGTTTGGTGCAGATACTCAATTGAGCAATCGCTGGCGGGTGGGTGCCTTGGGTGGATATACCGACAGTAACCAAAGCCTGAGTGACAGGCGCTCTTCTGCCAGCGTACGCAGTTATCACCTGGGTGTTTACGGCGGAACAGAATGGGATCAGCTTAGCCTCAGGCTCGGGGCTAGTCATAGCTGGCATGACATCAGCACGCAACGCAATGTGGCTTTTTCTGGGCTTTCAGCACAAAGCAAATCTGACTACGATGGCCGCACCTTGCAAGGTTTCGCTGATGTAGGCTATCGCCTGGATGCTGGTCGCTTGGCGTTGGAACCATTTATTACGCTGGCACATGTTTACGTGCATACCGATGCTTTCCAGGAAAAACAAGGTGCCGCACTACATGGCCGCAGTCAGGGCACGGATACGACCTTTACCACGCTGGGACTACGCGTAGCACAGCAGTTAGGGCAGAGACAAGGTAGTGCCGTTTTGCGTGGCTCGCTAGCTTGGCGTACTGCCAGTGGCGATACCAGCGAGCGTGCCCAACTTGCATTTACCGGCGGAGATGTGTTTTCCATCTCTGGTACGCCAGTGCGGCGTGAGAGTGTGGTGCTCGATGCCGGGGTCGATATCTATGCGACAGACCGCGTCAACCTGAGCTTCTCCTATCTCGGGCAATATGCATCCAGGGCGGAGGATCATAGCGTTCGTGCGAATCTGAGTTGGCAGTTCTAATGACATCTGCTTGAGTATTTACATCACCAATAAAAAAGCCTGCTTGAAGCAGGCTTTTTTATACTGATTTATTTTACTTCGACTTAAGCCAAGGCTCGCTCGATACGTGCAAGCGCGTTTTTCAGGTTGTCCATCGAGGTTGCGAAAGAAATACGGAAGTAACCTTCTGCACCAAATGCTGAGCCAGGTACGACGGCAACGCCTTCTTGTTCCAGCAGGTATTCGGAAAGGGCCATGTCATTGGCAGCCTTGATTTTGCCTGCAGCGAACAAATTGTTGATCGCTTCGCGAGCATCTGGGAAAGCATAGAAGGCACCACCTGCCTTGATACATTTCAGGCCCTTCATTTCGTTGAAGCGTCGGACGACAAATTCATGGCGTTCGCGGAAGGCTTCCAACATGGGGGTGATGCACTCCTGCGGGCCTTCCAGTGCGGCTTGTGCCGCTACTTGCGAGATAGAGGCAGGGTTGGACGTTGATTGTGATTGCAGGATTTCCATGGCCTTGATGATATGGGCAGGGCCAGCGGCATAACCAATGCGCCAGCCAGTCATGGAGTAAGCCTTGGAAACGCCATTCAGCACAATGCAGCGATCCTTGAGCTCTGGGGTAGCATTGAGGATGTTGTAGAACTGTTCGCCAGTCAGGTTGACGTGTTCATACATATCATCCGTCGCTACTAGCACATGAGGATGCTTTTTCAATACTTCACCCAGCGCCTTCAGCTCATCCAGCGAGTAGACTGCGCCGGTAGGGTTGGAGGGCGAGTTGATCATGAATAGCTTGGTGTTTGGGGTGATTGCCGCTTCCAGTTGTGCAGCCGTAAGCTTGAAGCCTTGCTCAATACCGCACTCAATGATCACTGGTTTGGCACCTGCCACCAAGGCGATATCAGCATAAGAAACCCAGTAAGGAGCAGGTACGATGACTTCATCGCCTGGGTTCAGCACTGCAAGGGCAAGGTTAAAAATACATTGCTTGCCACCCACGCCGACGATCACTTCTTTGTCAGTATAGTCAAAGCCGTTCTCGTTCTTGAACTTGGCAACAATGGCTTTTTTCAGGCCGGGAATGCCAGCAACGGGGGTGTATTTGGTAAAGCCCTGATCAATCGCTTTTTTTGCAGCGTCTTTAATATGCTGTGGAGTATCGAAATCCGGTTCACCTGCACCCAAGCCAATAATGTCACGGCCTTCTGCCTTGAGTTTTGCGGCACGGGCGGTGACAGCCAAGGTGGGTGATTCTTTGATGGATTGAACGCGCTGCGAGAGTTCCAAGATCTAAAATCCTATAGATAAATAATGAAGACGACGGCAAAACGTTAATTTTACTCACATTATCCATAATGCGGAATATGAAGCTGCACGATATTTTGCCGGGAGAGGTGCATATGTGAGCTTGCGGCAAGCTTTGAAGGGCTCGCCCTGAGTTGCCAACACTTTGGCGTTGTGGATGTTATTTACACTGCCAGCCAGGCATTAAGGGCTAGCAGATGTTGGCTGAGCCGGTGTCGCAGGGCAATCCGAGGAGCAAGCAGTGGCTTTGCGTAGCTCCATCGCTAATTTCTCGCTGATACGACTGAGCGATTGCTCCATGGCCTGGGCTTCGGCCTGATTGCCTTGTTGTGCAGCAAGTAGGCCGAGGCGGAACATGGCATCCGTGTTTTGTGGGTCCAACGTCAGGGCATGTTGATAGCTGACTTCAGCAGCCTGAGCCTGCTTGAGTTGTTCTTGTGCATAGCCCAGCTCATACCATGCCTCGCTATTGTCCGGTTCGGCTGCTGTCCATTGAGAAGCCACTTGGAGTAAAGCAGGCCAGTTTTGCTGGATTTCGGGCATTGCTATCATTAGGAAATAAAGTCGTGACTGCTCTGTGGCTTCCCATAAGGTTTGCCCGATCAGCGGAAATCGTGTTTGCGGCTGGCGCATTTCCACTTGCTTTAACCATTCGATAGGCAGGGCATAGTAATAAGCTTGGCGCCCTAGTGTCTTGAACGTATTGATACCAATCAATTCACCAGCCTCGTTGTATAGGCCACTGCCACTGGCACCTAGGGCAAAGCGTGCGCTGCTACGGATGATGTGGGCATCATCCAAGGCGTAGAGGGACTTGACGTTTCCTGCCGAGATTAATGGCGCGGCTACTCCGTTAGAGTGTCCGATGGCAATGACTTGCTCGCCTTTCTTCAATGCATTGCTTGATCCTAGAGTCACGGGCTTGAAGGGAAGGGGATCTGTGTGCAGAAGGCAGAGGTCGTGCCAGACGTCTGCCTGTACAGACTGCACGTGATAAACATCTTCGCCTCTTGATATCCAGGGCTTGCCGGATTCACGGAGTACATGACAATTGGTCAATACTTTATCACTGGCGACGACGATGCCAGAGCCGTAGCCGAGGCCTCCATCGGTGCGATAGGCACGGACCATCACAGTAGAGAAGAATGGTTCTATGAGTTTTTCCCGGTCAATAGCCCAGGCAGAGGTAGTCGGAAAAAATAACCATGGCACGGCAAACAGCAGCAGATAAGGCATATTCGCTCCAGGCTAAACCAGGAAAAAGATGCAACATGCTGGAAAGAAGCTCAGTAACAGGCGCGTAGAAGGGTCTGGCCTGTTAAAATCCTGATTCCTTCTCCTAGGTGATTGATGTGATTGTCACTTTCCCAAACAGTAAATACAAGCTTTTTCAGCCATTCCCGCCTGCGGGGGATCAACCTACAGCTATAGAGCAGTTGACCGAGGGAATCAACGAGGGCTTGAAGTTCCAGACCTTGCTAGGCGTCACAGGCTCCGGCAAGACCTATACCATGGCCAATGTTATCGCCCGCACGGGCCGCCCTGCGATCGTGATGGCACCGAACAAGACGCTGGCTGCCCAGTTGTATTCCGAATTCAAGGAGTTTTTCCCCGAGAATGCGGTTGAGTATTTCGTTTCCTATTACGATTACTACCAGCCTGAGGCTTATGTGCCATCGCGTGATCTTTTCATTGAGAAGGACTCCAGCATCAATGACCATATCGAGCAGATGCGTCTTTCTGCCACCAAGGCATTGCTGGAGCGCGAGGACAGTATTATCGTGGCGACAGTGTCAGCAATTTATGGCATTGGCGACCCGGGTGAATATCATGGCATGGTGTTGCATATTCATCTGGGCATGAAGATCAGTCAGCGCGATATCGTCAATAAGTTGATCGCGATGCAGTATGAGCGAAATGACTTTGATTTTTCACGTGGTGCGTTCCGTGTGCGTGGTGACGTGTTAGATGTATTTCCCTCGGAGAACAGTGAAACAGCGGTGCGTATTAGCCTGTTCGATGACGAAATTGAGGGGATTACCCTGTTTGACCCACTCACCGGGCAAATTTTCAACAAGATTCATAATTTCCGTATTTTCCCATCCAGCCACTATGTGACAGCCCGCGAGGCGACCGTGCGTGCGATGGAGACCATCAAGCAGGAGTTGCGTGAACGTGTGGATTTTTATATCAAGACCAATAAATTGGTTGAGGCACAACGTATCGAACAGCGCACACGCTTTGATCTGGAAATGCTCAACGAGATTGGTTTCTGCAAGGGCATTGAGAACTACAGCCGTCACCTGACTGGTCGCAACCCTGGTGATGCGCCGCCAACCTTGATTGACTACTTGCCAAAAAATGCCCTCATGGTGATTGATGAAAGCCATGTCACCGTGCCGCAGGTTGGTGGGATGTATAAAGGTGATCGCGCACGCAAGGAAAACTTGGTTGATTACGGCTTCCGCCTACCATCAGCGATGGATAATCGCCCGCTGAGGTTTGAAGAGTTTGAGCGCATTATCCCGCAATGTATTTTCGTCAGTGCGACTCCTGCTGATTATGAAGCGACGCATCAGCAGCGGGTTGTAGAACAAGTGGTCAGGCCAACGGGTTTGGTGGACCCTGAAATCACGATCAAGCCTGCTGATACGCAGGTGGACGATTTGCTATCGGAAATCAAGCTACGCGTGGATGTGGGCGAGCGTGTACTGGCGACGACATTGACCAAGCGCATGGCGGAAGACCTGACGGATTACCTTTCTGATCATGGGGTGAAAGTGCGTTACCTGCACTCTGATATTGATACGGTGGAGCGGGTTGAAATTATTCGAGATCTTCGCCTGGGTGAGTTCGATGTTCTGGTAGGTATCAACCTATTGCGCGAGGGCTTGGATATCCCCGAGGTTTCCCTTGTGGCGGTGCTGGATGCCGATAAAGAGGGCTTCCTGCGCTCATCGCGCTCATTGATACAGACCGCAGGACGCGCTGCGCGTAACCTCAACGGCAAAGTGATTTTCTATGCTAATACTGTCACGCGTTCCATGAAGCTGGCGATGGATGAAACTCAGCGTCGCCGCGAGAAACAGCTGGCTTTCAATGCCGAGCATGGTATTACGCCCAAGGGTGTTAATAAGCGTATCAAGGACATCATTGAAGGTGTCTATAGCAAGGAAGATGTGCAGCGTGAACGCAAGGCCGCCGAGGAACAAGCTAGCTATGGCCAGATGAGCGAGAAGCAGCTAGTGAAGGAAATGAAGCGCCTGGAAAAAGCCATGCATGATAGTGCCAAGAATCTGGAGTTTGAAAAGGCAGCTGATTATCGCGACCAGCTGAAGAAGCTCAAAAGCAGTTTTTATGGTGCCGATGTGCCGGATGAAGTCGCAGAGTAATCATGAGTTATCTGCTGTGATGATCTGACTAGCTTCATTCCCTCTGTTGGGTTGACGACTGACTGAGAGATTGAGATATTTGAGTCACTGAAAAGAAAAAAGCCCTGACAAGTCAGGGCTTTTTTTAGGCTGGCATATTTTACTTCTGTGTTTCTACCATAACCAGTTCTGCGCTGCCAGCTTCATCCTTGGCGGCTTTTTGCTGCCATGCTGCGGATTTGCGTGGCGCACGTTTCGCTGGTGCTTCTTCTACAGGAGCTGCGGCTTGAGCTGCATCGGCCTTGGTTTCGACCAGTTGCAAGCCTGAGTCTGCCAAGTCAGCTGGCTTTTCTGTTTCAGCCTTGCGGCGACGTGGTGCACGCGGCTTCTTTTCAGGCTTTGCAGCTGTTTCTGTAGCAGCCTCAGGTGCATCTTCAGTCGCTTTGGCTGGCTCGGCGGCTGCAGATACCTTATCTTCGGCAGGCTTTTTGGCGGATGTCTTCTCTGCTGCTGGCGCTTGCTTGGGGGCGGTCTCCACTAAGGTCAGGTTTTCCTCAACAGCAGCCGCTTCTGTTTTTGTCGTTGGCAATGCTGCTGGCGTCTCAGGCGTTGTTGTGGTTTCAACTGGCGCTGCTTCAGCCTTTTCCTTCACGACCGGAGTAGGGGCGGTTTCAGCGATTACAGTTGCCTTGGGCGCCTCCGCTGGCACTGGTGCCTCCACTGGAGCTACGGCCTCAGCGGTAATACGCACATCTTCTGCCGCTTGTTGACGGTTTTCGCGATTCGCATTTTCGTTGCGTGGCTGGCGCTCACGACGACCATTGCGGCCACGACGATTACCGCGCTGCTCCTGGCCTGCTTCTACAGCTACGTCTGTCTGGGCGGTTGGAGTTGCCAGCGCTTGTTGCGGCTTAGGCTGGCGCTCGTTACGATCTGGACGCTCTGCTTTTTCCTGGCGAGGCTGCTGAGTCCGCTGTTCAGGCTGTTGCTGGCGGCGCTCTTGCTGATTGCCGCGCTGCTCTTTGCGCTGTTCCTGGCGAGCTTCATTCTGCGGCTGACGCTCATTGTTGCCATTGCGATCGTTGCCGTTACGCTCATTGCGACGGTTGTTGTTACGGCGCTGCTGGTTACGCCCATTGTCGCGCCGCTGGCTTTCTTCTTGTGGCTTAGTTTCTGGCTTGGTCGCAGTAACACTTGCCAGCCAGGACTTGAAGCGACCGAGCAGGGAGGTGCTGCTTGGCTTTTCCTTGGCCGCTGGGGCAGGTGAAGCCGGAGTAATGCCCTTGACGGCTGCTTCTGGCTTGGCAGGCTTGGGAGCCTGTGCAATAGCGGTTTCAATGGTGTCAGATGGTAGTTCGACCATTTCATAGCTGGCACGGCCAGTTTCTTCTACATCATCGTGACGGATGCGCAGGATGTTGTAGTTAGGAGTTTCCATGTGGATATTGGGGATCAACACCACTTGTACGCCCATGCGTTGCTCAATCTTGTGGATTTCAGAGCGTTTTTCGTTGAGCAGGAATGTAGCGGCTTCGACAGGCAGTTGTACCTGGATGATGGCGCTGTTTTCCTTCATGGCTTCTTCCTGTGTGATGCGCAGGATGTGCAATGCAGTCGACTCGATACCACGGATATGACCGGTGCCATGGCAGCGTGGGCAAGGAATATGGTTGCTTTCACCCAAGCTAGGGCGCAGGCGCTGGCGGGAAAGCTCTAATAGGCCAAAGCGCGAGATCTTGCCGGTCTGTACGCGGGCACGGTCATGGTGCAGTGCATCGCGCAGGCGGTTTTCCACTTCACGCTGGTTGCGCTGGCTTTCCATATCGATGAAGTCGATGACGACCAAGCCACCCAAGTCGCGCAAGCGCAATTGGCGGGCCACTTCATCCGCAGCTTCCAGGTTGGTATTGAATGCCGTTTGCTCAATGTCGCTACCCTTGGTGGAGCGGCCAGAGTTGACGTCAACCGATACGAGTGCCTCGGTGTGGTCAATGACGATAGCGCCACCAGAAGGTAGACGTACTTCGCGGGCAAATGCGGACTCGATCTGGTGTTCGATCTGGAAGCGTGAGAATAGCGGTATTTCATCGCGATACAGTTTGACGCGTGACACATTATTAGGCATCACATGATTCATGAACTGGATAGCTTGTTCATGAATGTCAGGAGTATCAATGAGGATTTCGCCAATGTCAGGCTGGAAATAGTCGCGGATAGCACGAATAACCAAGCTGCCTTCCTGATAGATCAGGAAAGGGCCACTCTGGATGGTGGAAGCGCTTTCTACAGCAGTCCAGAGTTGCAGCAGGTAGTTCAGATCCCATTGCAGCTCTTCCACGCTACGGCCAATACCAGCGGTACGGGCAATGATGCTCATGCCGCTTGGTACTTGCAATTGCGCCATGGTGTCGCGCAATTCGTTACGCTCTTCGCCTTCAATCCGGCGAGAAACACCACCGCCACGTGGGTTGTTAGGCATCAATACGAGGTAACGGCCTGCCAATGACACAAACGTCGTCAGGGCCGCGCCTTTGTTACCGCGTTCGTCCTTGTCGACCTGAACAATCAGTTCCTGGCCTTCTTTCAGTACATCCTGGATGCGTGGGCTACGGCCTGCATCGCCATCATTCTGGAAATAGCTGCGAGCGACTTCTTTGAAGGGAAGGAAGCCATGACGATCAGTGCCATAGTTGACAAAGGCGGCTTCAAGGGATGGTTCTATACGGGTGATGACACCCTTGTAGATATTACTTTTGCGCTGTTCTTTGCCGGCGGACTCGATGTCGAGATCGATAAGTTTTTGTCCGTCGACAATCGCGACGCGTAATTCTTCTGATTGCGTCGCATTAAATAGCATGCGTTTCATTGTGGGCTCCCGCGCTCTTCAAGCGGGTAGCAGGCCGTGGCTTTGGGGCAGCAGCGGTATGACTGAAACTTCAATGTATGCGCCTGCTCAATGTAGGCAGGCGATAACAACACGATACGAGCAGATCAAAGTCCGCAGGAGGTAACGCGAAGCAATAGTTTCTCAATTTTTCACCTAGGCAGTTCTTTGCCTTCAGGCTGCTTTTTCCTAATGTGCGTTTTAGTGCAGTTTTGAGGTGTCGTCTTGGGCCACCCGGAAAAAGATTTTCTAATACCGTTGTGCCACGGTATCAGCTTGAATTTGTTAACGAAAGCTTTCGTAAACTATTGGGTCTAAACCCCGGTACGTCTATTTCTGTCTCGGATTAGCCGTCATTATCGGCTAATATGCTATTTTTTCAGTATATCCTGGGCTGATGCGCCACATGAGCTATTTGGTCTGCGGCGGCTAGAGCGCATTTTTATTGCAAATCGCTACTTGATGTTCATTGGCGAGCGAGTTAACCAAGGTATTTTTTCATTCCAGTTGTCATTCTTGAAGAAGCGCTTAGCGCATTTACCTCAAGATGGTCGTAGTATAGGTGAGATGACTAATTTAAGCAAAACAAGAAATCAATTTAATCCCGCCGCTGTCAACCTGCTTACCGTAGATGAAGCCAGTGAAGGTCAACGAATTGATAATTTCCTGGCCAAAATCCTCAAAGGTGTCCCTAAAAGCCATATTTATCGCATCCTGCGCAGTGGTGAGGTGCGTGTAAATAGTAAGCGTGTTGATTCCAGCGCCAAGTTGAATCTAGGTGACCAGGTACGTGTTCCTCCTGTGCGCATGGCGCAGCCGCCGCAGGCAGAATCTGTGGCCAAGCCCCAGGTATCAAAGTTTGATGATGCCATTATTTTTGAGGATGAGGCTCTGTTGGTCATTGATAAGCCTGCAGGGTTTGCAGTGCATGGCGGCAGCGGCATTAGTCGTGGTGTTATTGAGCAGTTGCGCCTGGAGCGTCCTCATGCCAAGTTTCTTGAGCTGGTGCATCGCCTGGATAGGGAAACTTCCGGTGTGCTGTTACTGGCCAAAAAGCGTGCTGCACTCGTTAACCTGCATGATGCCATTCGTAACAACCAGACTGACAAGCGCTATCTGGTACTGGTGCATGGGAAGTGGACTGACCAGAAGCGTCGAGTCAAGCTGCCTTTGCATAAGTTTGTACTCTCGAGTGGTGAGCGCCGAGTAGCAGTGCAGGATGATGGGCAGGACTCAGAAACTATTTTTTACCTGCGTAAACCGCTTGGTGAGTTTACTTTGCTGGAGGCTCAGCTTGTGACTGGCCGCACACATCAATTACGTGTGCAATTGTCGCATCTGGGCTTCCCGATTGCGGGGGATGATAAGTATGGAGATTTCTCCCTCAATAAATCCCTGCAAAAACGCGGATTAAAACGTATGTTCCTGCATTCTGCCGAAACGAATTTACGACATCCAGTGAATGGAGAAAAATTGAAGTTAATCGCACCATTACCGAAGGAACTTGAGAAATTTGTTCAGGTGTTAAGCGCGGAGTCTAAGCATGACTAAGCGTTTTGACCTGATTGTGTTTGATTGGGATGGCACGCTGGCCAATTCTACGCAGATTATTGTCGATAGTATTCGTAAAGGGGCTGTTGAGGCGGGCTTGCCTGATCCGGGGAATGAAGCTGCCAGCAGCATTATCGGTTTGGGGTTGAGAGAAGCCATTCAGCAGTTATTCGGCGTGATTAGCCAGGAACAAAT
Organism: Methylobacillus methanolivorans; assembly: GCF_044751345.1. Lineage (GTDB taxonomy): Bacteria > Pseudomonadota > Gammaproteobacteria > Burkholderiales > Methylophilaceae > Methylobacillus > Methylobacillus methanolivorans. Next base: position 545,863 of record NZ_JBIWXY010000001.1, read on the forward strand.
CCAGCAGATGGCGGCCCGTTACAATGTACATTACAGTGCGCATCAGGATGATGTTGTATTGTTTGACCAAGCATATGACACGGTTGCCAAGCTTAATCAGCAAGGATACATGCTCGCTGTGGCGACGGGTAAAGGTCGTCGTGGTTTAAATCACGCCTTGGAACACAGTGGCTTGGAGGAGTTTATGCATGGAACGCGTTGCGTGGACGAGTGCCAATCCAAGCCGCATCCACAAATGCTTCTTGAATTAATGGATGAGTTCGGCGTCGAGCCTGAACGCGCCCTGATGATTGGTGATACAAGCTTTGACTTGCAAATGGCGCAGAATGCCAAGGTGGCTAGTTTAGGCGTGACGTATGGTGCACATCCTCTAGAGCGCTTGCTAGCGCATTCTCCGCTGGCGCATTTCGATGATTTTGCTACACTCGGCCAATGGCTGGAAACGAACGCCTGATTTGCTTGAGCCGGGATCTGGTAGATGGAGGTAATGGTGTGCGCTTCGATCTGCCTGAGCTGGGCCAGTATGTCACTGGATTTGTAGTCAGGTTTGGTGGCAAGGTCTATGCCTACGTCAATCAATGTGCCCATGTTCCGGTGGAGTTGGATTGGAATCATGGCGAATTTTTTGATTTCACCCGGCAATACCTGATCTGTGCGGTTCATGGTGCGCATTTCCGGCCTGAAACTGGTTTTTGTGTTGCAGGTCCATGCCATGGACGTAAGCTGCGCTCTGTACCAGTGCAGGAATTGGGACAGCAAATATTGATTAACCTGGAAAACTTAACGAATGTCTGACAATTATCCTAATGGCTCCAACTGGGAGCGTGAAACATTGCATCAGCTTGCCTTGGCTTCGGTCAAAGAGCAGCGGCGTTCACGGCAGTGGGGCATTTTCTTCAAGTCGCTTGGGTTCCTTTACCTGTTTGTCGTGCTTTTTTATGTCACAGGTTGGAGTGAAGGGTCTAGCGCCTCGGTCGAGCATACGGCATTAATCGATATCAATGGCGTGATTGGCAGCGATGATGTGGTCAATGCGGATACCGTGATTGCCAGCTTGAAGTCTGCCTACGATAGCAAAGGCACCAAAGGTATCATCCTGCGTATCAATAGCCCCGGTGGTAGCCCAGTACAGGCGGGCATGATCAATGATGAAATCAAGCGTCAACGTAAGCTGCATCCCAATATTCCGGTTTATGCCGTGGTGCAGGATATTTGTGCTTCAGGCGGTTATTACATTGCTGTTGCAGCCGACAAGATTTATGTCGACAAAGCCAGCATCGTAGGTTCGATTGGTGTGCTGATGGATGGTTTTGGTTTTACTGGGGTTATGGAGAAAGTTGGCGTTGAGCGTCGCCTGATGACAGCTGGTAGCAATAAAGCCATGCTAGATCCATTCTCTCCTGTCAATCCTAAGCATAAGGAATTTGCACAGCAGATGCTGGACCAGATCCATGCGCAATTCATTACCGTTGTGCGTGAAGGGCGTGGTAAGCGCCTCAAGGAAACACCAGAAACCTTTAGTGGTTTATTTTGGAGTGGTGAGAGCAGTGTAGAGATGGGCTTGGCTGATGCTTTTGGTAGCTCTGATTATGTTGCTCGTGAAGTGATCAAGCAGGAGAACTTGGTGGACTTTACCGCCAAGGAGGGCTTGGCAGATCGCTTTGCAAAACGATTGGGTGCAAGCGTCAGTGCAAGTTTTCTTGGTAAGAAGTTTGGTTTGGAGTAAATAGTCCAGCTAGTCACTACCTAGACACTGCAATAAAAAAGCCACGAATATTCGTGGCTTTTTTTATTTTTAGATCAATGTATTATTTATTGAACTTGAAGTAGTTCATCAGTCCGTTAGTGGAGCTGTCATAGTCGGTGGACTCCTTGCCATCGTCTAGCTGCGGCAGGATCTTCTTGGCGATTTGCTTGCCGTACTCCACGCCCCACTGATCGAAGGAGTTGATGTTCCAGATAATGCCTTGCACAAATATCTTGTGCTCATAGATGGCAATCAGCTTGCCCAGCATCCTAGGGGTGAGCTTCTCGAACAAGATTGTGGTGCTTGGGCGGTTACCTTCAAACACCTTGTGAGGTAATAAGGTTTCCAGTTCTTCGCCACTGAGGCCTTGGGCAACCAGTTCAGCCTTGGCTTCATCCAATGTTTTGCCTTGCATCAAGGCGCTGGTTTGTGCGAAGCAGTTGGCAAGCAAGATCAGGTGATGTTCGTTACCACCTTTGCCCACACTGTATTGACTTTCCAGCGGCATCATGAAGTCGCAGGGAATCAGGCGATTACCTTGGTGGATGAGTTGGTAAAACGCATGCTGGCCGTTGGTACCAGCCTCGCCCCAGATGATAGGGCCGGTGGTGCATTGCACGATGCGGCCATCGCGGGCAACGAATTTACCATTGCTTTCCATATCTGCTTGCTGCAGATAAGCAGGAAAGCGTGCCAAACCTTGGTCGTAGGGCAGGATGGCGACACTGTCTGCGCCAAAGAAGTTGTTGTACCAGACGCCCAGCAAGCCCATGATCACAGGAATGTTTTGTTCCAGTGGCGTGTTCTTAAAATGCAGGTCAATGTCATGGCCGCCTTGCAGTAGCTCCTCAAAGTGATCCATGCCGATGTAAATGGCAATCGACAATCCAATTGCAGACCAGAGTGAGTAGCGTCCGCCTACCCAGTCCCAGAATTCAAACATGTTGTCAGCATCAATACCAAACTTGCTGACTTCATTTGCGTTGGTGGAAATGGCAACGAAGTGTTTGGCAACGTGTGCTTCATCCTTAGCTGCTTGCAAGAACCATTGACGCGCGGAGTGCGCATTGGTCATGGTTTCTTGGGTGGTGAACGTCTTCGAGGCGACGATGAATAGCGTCGTTTCTGGATCGCATTGCTCCAGTGTTTGTGCAAGGTGGGTGCCATCGATATTGGAAACGAAATGGACGTTCAGGCCAGCTTGAGCATAAGGCTTGAGAGCGCCGCATACCATGACTGGGCCAAGATCAGAGCCGCCGATGCCGATGTTGACAATGTCGGTGATGCGCTTGCCTGAATAGCCTTTCCATGTGCCAGAGCGGATGCCTTCGCTGAATTTGCGCATTTGCGCCAGCACACGGTTGACCTCGGGCATGACGTCCTTGTCGTCAACATATATAGGTGTGTTGCTGCGGTTGCGCAGGGCAGTGTGCAATACGGCACGGTTTTCGGTGAAGTTGATCTTCTCGCCGGTAAACATGCGGTCACGCCATTCTTCTACCTTGGAGTCACGTGCCAGCTTGAATAGCAGCGGCAATGTCTCATCGGTGATGCGATGCTTGGAATAGTCCAGCAGCAAACCTTCGGATTTCAGGGAGAATTTTTCAAATCGACGCCCATCCTTGGTAAACATATCCCGCATTTGCAGGGGGAGGATTTCTTGATAATGGGCGCTAAGGTCATGCCAGACCGGACAGTTTGTTGGGTTTGTCATTGCGGCTTATAGGTTTATTGGTAATCTTTTTAAAGTGGGTTGGTCATCGCGTGTGTTGGGGTATTGGCGTAAGCTGGCATGTCAATCCGAACAGCTTGCTGCATATAATGACCAGATTCAATCCTAATGATTCTATTCAATTCTGAGTAAATAGACAATTTTAGTATGTGGGGCGTTATTGTGAGGGGCATGGTGCAATGTAGGTTGTGATTGATTAATTGATATTTTTTAGCTATAGTTGCGGGTTTTCCACCTTGCCTTACCGTTGCGCATACGGGAGGCTGTTAATCCAAAAGGAGTTTCTATGCGACATTATGAAATCGTTTTTATCGTCCATCCGGACCAAAGCGAGCAAGTGCCAGCGATGATTGAACGCTATCGCACCCTCGTGACTTCCAATGGCGGTACCATCCATCGCCTGGAAGATTGGGGTCGTCGTCAACTGGCTTACCCAATCCAGAAAATCCACAAGGCACATTACGTGCTGATGAACATTGAAGCTAGCCAAGCAGTTCTTGATGAGCTTGAGCACGCATTCAAGTTCAACGATGCAGTATTGCGTCACCTGACACTGAATACTAGCGAAGCAGTGACTGCACCATCCCCAATGATGAAGGAAGAGAAGTCCAAGTCATTGTTGGCTAAGGATGATGCTGCACCTGCAGCAGAGCAAGCTACAGCTTAAGTAGTGAGTTTAAACAGGCTGGAGTTGAGTGGCGAGTTCGCGCAAGTAGCCGAACTGCGATATACCCCAGCAGGAATACCAGTATTGAGTTTCGTCCTGAAGCATTTATCTGAACAGGTCGAAGCGGGAATGAAGCGCAAGGTTGAATGCGATGTGTCCAGTGTGGCCATGGGGCCGCTGGCACTGGAAGTGCAGGAGATCAATGCGGGCACCCAGGTGAAAGTCACCGGGTTTCTGGCAAAGCGCAGTCTCAAAAGCTCGCAACTGGTATTGCATATACAAACATTAGAAAGAATTATCTGAAAGGTTTTTATCATGGCACGTGACATGTTCAAACGCCGCCGCTACTGCCGTTTCTCGGCAGAGGGCATCAAGCAAGTGGATTACAAGGATGCTGATCTGTTGAAGGATTTCATCAACGAAAACGGCAAGATCATCCCAGCTCGTATTACTGGTACCAAGGCCAAGTATCAGCGTCAGCTGACTACTGCAGTGAAGCGCGCTCGCTTCCTTGCTCTTCTGCCATACACTGACAAGCACTAAGAGGTGACACCATGCAAATTATTTTGTTGGAAAAAGTAGTTAATCTGGGCAATCTTGGTGACATCGTTAAGGTAAAGGATGGCTATGGCCGTAACTTCCTGATCCCTCAAGGCAAGGCTAAGCGTGCAACTGAAGCTAACAAGGCTGAATTTGAAGCGCGTCGTGCAGAGCTGGAAAAGCAACAGGCTGAGCAATTGGCTGCTGCACAAAAGCGTGGCGAAAAGCTGGCTGGCTTCCTGCTGCAGGTTTCTCAAAAGGCAGGTGTGGATGGTCGTCTGTTCGGTTCTGTGACCACAGGTGACATTGCTGAAGCCCTGACTGCTCAAGGCTTTGAGACTACTAAGTCTGAAGTTCGCCTGCCAGACGGTCCTTTGAAGGTGATTGGTGATCACCAAATCAACATCGCGCTACACCACGATGTTGTCGTTGAAATCACGGTTTCCGTACTCGGCGAATAAGATTAGACAAGGCTTTTACGCCATTGAAAGGGCTGCTTCGGCAGCCCTTTTTGTTTTTTGTCGACGACTTATGTTGCGGTGCAGCACCAAGCCGCAAGCCTAATTGCTATAATGCGCCATGGCTGATGACACACTAGAATCCTTAAAACTTCCCCCGCATTCCGTAGAGGCCGAGCAATCCGTATTGGGCGGCTTGCTGCTTGAAAATGAAGCGATGGATCGCATCGCGGATGTCCTCGGGCCTGATGATTTTTACCGACATGACCACAAGCTGATTTTTCAGCATATCGGCCGCCTGTTCGAGCGTAGCAGGCCTGCCGATATCGTCACGGTAGCAGAGTCGCTGGAAAACTCTGCTGAGCTTTCCAGCGTGGGGGGCCTGGCGTACCTCGCGGCATTAGCCCAGAACACGCCGACTGCAGCCAATATTCGCCGTTATGCCGAAATCGTGCGTGAACGGTCTGTGATGCGCAAGCTGGTTGAAGTTGGTTCCAATATTGCCGAGAGTGCTTACAACCCCCTGGGACGTGATGCCCAGCAATTGCTGGATGAGGCCGAGGCCAAGATTTTCCAGATTGCCGAAGGGGGCAAACGCTCTACGCAGGGCTTTCTGGATATGAAAACCCTGTTGCCTCAGGTGGCTGACCGCATTGATTACCTCTATCAACGTGACAATCACAGCGATGTGACGGGTATTCCTACCGGCTTTGCTGATCTTGATGGCATGACATCAGGTATGCAGCCGGGCGATTTGATTATCGTGGCAGGGCGCCCATCCATGGGTAAGACTGCTTTCTCACTGAATATTGCCGAGAATGTCGCCCTGGATACTGGTAAGCCTGTGGCGGTATTCTCCATGGAAATGGGTGCCACACAGCTCGTGACGCGTATGATTGGTTCCATCGGCAAGCTTGACCAGCATAAAATGCGTAACGGTAACCTAGAGGATGAAGACTGGGTGCGTTTGACAACGGCGCTGGGCAAGCTCAATGAGGCGCCTATCTTTATTGATGAAGGCGCAGGCCTCAGTTCTTTTGAAGTTCGCGCACGTGCGCGCCGGTTGCACCGGCAAGTAGGTGAGCTTGGCTTGATCGTCATTGACTACTTGCAGTTGATGACCGGCACATCCACAGGTGGTAAGAGTGAGAACCGTGCCACGGAAATTTCTGAAATCTCTCGTTCGCTCAAGGCTTTGGCGAAAGAGCTGAATGTTCCTTTGATTGCTTTGTCACAGCTCAACCGTAGCGTGGAGCAGCGCCCGGACAAGCGCCCGGTCATGTCAGATTTACGTGAATCTGGGGCGATTGAGCAGGATGCTGACTTGATTTTGTTCATCTATCGCGATCAAGTCTACAACCCGGATAGCCCCGATAAAGGCACCGCTGAGATTATCATCGCCAAGCAACGTAACGGCCCAATTGGGCGCGTACGTTTGACCTTCCTTGGCGAAAATACCCGCTTTGAGAATTTCGTCGGGCAATATCACGATAACTATGACGAGTAAGCATGCGCGCAACCAAGGCGACAATTGACCTAGGCGCTTTGCGCCATAATTTACAATTGGTGCGGCGTCATGCGCCTGCTTCCAAGATATTGGCTGTAGTGAAGGCAGATGCCTATGGACATGGTTTGTTGCGTGCTGCTCCTGGCCTGGAAGATGCTGATGGCTTTGGCGTGTTACGCCTGGGTGAAGCATTGGCTTTGCGTGAAGCGGGGTATAGCCAGCAGTTATTGCTATTAGAGGGCGTATTCAGCGCAGATGAGTTAGATGCTGCTGCCATGCATGACGTTAGCATTGTGGTGCATCATGATGCGCAACTCGCCATGCTGGAGGCGAGGGCTGCAACACTGGCAAAGCCTATTTCCGTGTTTCTCAAGATGAACAGTGGCATGAACCGCCTGGGATTTAAGCCGCAGGCATATAAGGCCGCTTTGCAACGGCTTGAAGCCTGCCTCGGGGTAGCTGCTATTCAATTGATGACGCATTTTGCGACAGCTGATGATGAGCACGGTATCGCTAGCCAGTTAGGTGTGTTCGATGATGCAACTGCAGGAGCATCTTATCCCGTAAGTTTGGCCAATTCGGCCGCTATCCTGCGCTTTCCAGAAGCGCATCGCGACTGGGTCAGGCCAGGTATTATCCTTTATGGTGCCACACCGGTAACGGGTGTGACGGCTGCCAGTTTCGGTTTGCAGCCGGTCATGCACTTCACGAGCGAGGTAATTGCAGTCCAAACCCTGGAGGCTGGGGAAATTCTCGGCTATGGCGCTAGATTTACCGCTACACAAACCACCAGGGTGGCGATTGTCGCCTGTGGTTATGCAGATGGATATCCACGCCATGCCCCCAATGGCACGCCTATCGCGGTTGATGGGCAGCTGACACAAACGCTGGGCCGTGTTTCCATGGATATGCTGGTTGCGGATATCACTTACTTGCCCAATGCTGGTGTTGGTAGTGTTGTTGAGCTGTGGGGCGGGGTGGTCCCCGTGGATGCCGTGGCAGAAGCAGCTGGTACGGTAGGATATGAATTATTGTGTGCCGTGGCGCCACGTGTAGTGTTCAAGGTGACGGGCTGATGGCAAAAGCAAAAACGGTATATAGCTGCACCGAATGTGGTGGGCAAACCCCAAAGTGGCAAGGGCAGTGCCCTTCGTGCATGGCCTGGAATACGCTGGTTGAAAGCGTGGTAGAAACTACCACCAGTCAGAACCGCTACGCAGCTCTTGCCCAATCCAGTGGCTTGCAAAAGCTCGCTGATGTCGAAGCGGCAGATGTGCCACGACATCCAACAGGTATCCATGAGTTTGATCGTGTCCTCGGTGGTGGCTTGGTACCTGGTGGTGTAGTGTTGATTGGTGGTGATCCAGGCATCGGTAAATCCACCTTGCTGTTGCAGACCTTATGCCATATCAGCAGTGCACGTAAGGCGTTATATGTGTCAGGTGAGGAATCCGCACAGCAGATTGCCATGCGTGCCAAGCGATTAGGCCTGGACGCCGGGCCGGTAGAGCTCTTGGCCGAAATCAGCCTGGAAAAAATTCTCGCTACCTTGCAACAACACAAACCCGAAGTTGCGGTCATCGACTCCATACAAACCATGTATTCCGAGGCTTTGCAGTCTGCTCCTGGTTCCGTGGCACAAGTGCGTGAGTGTTCCGCGCAACTGACACGTTTTGCTAAGCAGGCTGGCGTCACCATGATCCTAGTTGGTCATGTGACCAAAGAAGGCGCATTGGCCGGGCCACGTGTGCTGGAGCATATTGTTGACACTGTGTTGTATTTTGAAGGCGACCAGAACTCCAGCTTTCGCTTGGTGAGGGCTTTCAAGAATCGCTTTGGTGCGGTAAATGAGTTGGGAGTATTTGCCATGACGGAAAAAGGCCTGCGCGAAGTCAGCAATCCTTCCGCCTTGTTCCTGTCGCACCATGCCGAAGAAGTGGCAGGTTCCTGCATTACTGTGACGCAGGAAGGTAGCAGGCCTTTATTGGTGGAAGTGCAGGCATTGGTTGACGAGGCCCATGCGCCTAACCCCAAGCGCCTGTGCGTTGGTTTGGAACAAAACAGGCTCGCCATGTTGCTTGCCGTCTTGCATCGTCACGCCGGGGTTGCCTGTTTCGACCAGGATGTATTCATCAATGCCGTGGGCGGTGTGAGAATCAGCGAGCCTGCGGTAGACCTTGCCGTATTGCTTGCTATTGTTTCTTCGCTGAAAAACAAACCCCTGAACAATAAATTAATCGTGTTTGGCGAGGTCGGTTTGGCAGGGGAGGTTCGCCCAGTCCAGCGCGGACAAGAGCGCTTGCGCGAAGCAGCCAAGCTTGGTTTTACTCATGCCATTGTGCCCAAGTCTAACTTGCCTAAACAGGCGATTGCTGGCATGGAGGTTAAGGGCGTTGAGCGCCTGGATCAGGCTTTGCAGTTGTTACGTAATGGCTGAGCGCTACCTCATTGATAACGCAATGATTTGGCAGCGTTTATGATTTTTTGGCAACTTTATCAAATAGATTGCATCATAAAAATAAGCGTTTTTAGCCAAAACACTTGGTCTGTTCCGGATATTTATATATAATTCGGCCTCGTTTTGCGGAGAGGTGGATGAGTGGTTTAAGTCACCACCCTGGAAAGGTGGCACAGGGGCAACTCTGTCGAGGGTTCGAATCCCTCCCTCTCCGCCAAGTCATTGATAAGCTGTTGATTCCTCAGTAAGTCCTTGGGATCAATCAGATAATCCGACCTGATCGCTACACTTCAATGTTCCACTTTACATTGGAGAGTTGTGCGATATGTCCTCAGAGAAGTATCTCGAATTACGCGGTTCTACCTGGTGGTTTAGGCGCAAGGTGCCTTTAGCCGTCATCCCGCAGTTTCAGCATCGTAAAGAAATCCGTCATAGTCTAGGCACGACCATTCGCAGTGAAGCGGTCAAGCTGGCGCGTCTGCGTGCCGTTGAACTGGATCAGGCCTTTGAGACAGCCCTGGCCCGTGAGCGTGAACGGCTACCCAAGATGAAGCCTATTGTGCCGGTGACACTGACCCCGGAGCTGATTCGTTCTGTCTGTGAGCGCTGGATACAGTCGGTGGTATTGAGTAATGATCAGGATAGAGAGCAAGGCTTTGCTGACGTGTCGTATGACGACATCGCGGTAAACTTGCAGGAAGTCGATCCTCTCTTGCGTGAAGCCCGTGCCCGGGCACAGACGGAGGTAGTCGATCCGGCCTTGACCACGTTTCTGCATCTGAATGGCTTGCAGGTCAGCCCTGGGGATGCGCTTTATCGCAAGCTGCGTTATGAGTTCCTCAATGCGGTGTCTGCTGCGCATGAGGTCGTCAAGCGTCGCCATGAAGGCGAGCAGGTGCCGACTTCGGCGTATGTGCCAGTAGAGGCATATCGTTCCCAGACCGAAGCCCATCTCTCAGGAAGCAGAACCTCCATGGATGCGTTGTATACCTTATGGGAACAACAGGTCAAAGACCGGCCATATTCCACCCTGGTATCGTTCAATGCCGTGCGTAAGGAATTCAAGGCCTTTCATCCAGAAGCCGGACAGGATATCTGCCTGATCACCCGCGCCATGGTGCTGGCTTACCGTGATCATCTCCTGCAATCTCTCCAGCCCAAGACCGTCGAGAAGAAACTAGGCCTGTTGTGCGCCTTGCTACAGGTGGCGACAGACCGGGAACTCCTGCCCAGGAACCCCGCCAGTCGCATTACCGTGCCCAAGCCCAAAGTGATGCAGGTCTCCCGTCTGCCTTACAGCACAGAAGACCTTCGTACCATCGTAGGCTCCGCGCTCTACCAGGGGGACTTCACCCCCAGCAAACGCTCAGGTGCCGCCGCAGCGCGGTGGATACCACTGCTAGGCATCTTCACCGGCGCTCGGCTGGAGGAACTGGCCCAACTCAATGTCAGCGATATCCAGCACGATGCAGTGTATGGCTACTACATTCATATCAGTGACATCAGCGATGACGGCACGGGCAATAAAACCCTCAAGACAGAAAGCTCGCGCCGTATCGTCCCCATCCATGCCAAGCTCATCGACGCAGGCTTCATCCGCTACTGGCAACGCTGCAAAGCAGACCAGCACAGCAAGCTCTTTCCGGAGCTTATCCCGGATAAACGTGGCAAATACTCAGCGGGCTGGAGCAAGTGGTGGAGCCAATACTCCAGGGACGTGATCGGCATGACCGACAAACGCAAGGTTTTCCATTCCTTCCGTCATGGCTTCAAGGATATCTGCCGTGAATGCGGGATAGGCGAAGATGTGCATGATGCATTGACCGGACATGCTGGCGGGGGTGTGGGACGTCGCTATGGCAGTCGCCAGTTTCCGAGGAAGGCATTGTTCGAGGCTATGCAGGGGTTTGCGATCGACGTGGAGGTGCCTATCATTGAAATGATGGTGGCGTGATTAGCGTTGACATTCGGGTGTTGGAGCAGAGGTTGGGGTATCAATGATCGGCAAAATATCTGAGAACTGCTCATGCAGCGCTCTGACGATTGGCATGCAGTGAGGATGTGTAGATAACGTGATGAGTTGAAGGTTGAGGGCGCTGATCGCATTTGCGTTTCTGACAACATCATGGATCAATTGAACCGGATACCCAGCCTGACCTCGACTCAACGGGTGGATGCCGCTATGCACAAAGCTACACATGGCTTTCCAGGTCACGGCTTTATATTGTTGCAATTGCTGCACAATATGCCGAGGTGATGATGGATGGCTTTCGAGTTCTTTGAGCATTTCCGTCATTCCCAAGCCTTCGTTGGCTCGTTTGGCGGCATCGTGCGTTAACGGCTCTGCCAGCTTCTCCACCCAGCTATCTGATGCAGCATGCAACAGCCAGATGCCTGTCACCAAGCTCTCGAACTGAACGCGCAACAAAGCAATGCCTGATGGAATGAATTCATCGGCGATGAGTCCCAATGCAGCCACAGAGTGCTCTATGGTCAAGTAACCAGCCTGTAACACCAATTTCAGCCTGCGATCATCAGGCTCATCAAGTTGGTTGGCATGCTCAATGATGGCCTGCTGAAACGCTTGGGAGCGTTGAATCAGCCCTGCAAGTTGATGTTGATGGATCATAGACCACGCGCTTATCAATCAAACGAACAGAATATACTGTCAATCCTTCACGCAGTCGAATAGCTAAAGAACCCCGGGCCGAAACCCGGGGATGAGAATGCCAGATACAAATACCTGTTACCAATAGTTGCCTGTTACCAATAGTGGAGTTACCCACTATTGGTAACTTGGACGCAGCCCTTGGGATGATGAGAACGCCAATTCCCACCACCTGGTACTACTCACACCTTTTACATTGGTCACACCCGCCAGGGTGATTCCAACTGACCATCGATACGGAAGCCAATCCGTTTTGACGTCTCACTGCTACCTGCCGTCTTTCTTGTCAGGGTTGCACCTGTGCGCATGCGGATTCGGTCAAATCCCCGTCATGCGCTTTGGTCTTGCGACCGCTCAATACTCAACAACGCTCCCCCTCTTGCCAGCACTTTGATCGGTGCTCCGGCTGCTACGACTGGTGCCACCCAGCCGCCGTCAAGAGGTTCCCACGTTAGATACTTGCTACTGCGGTCATACACGCCACCGTCTCGTTAAACAGGCTAGAGAGTATCTCTCTTTCATTGCAGATTTCGGCGCGGGCGAGACTCCAAAGTCCCTGCGCTTACTCACCTGTTAACTTCCAACTTTGACCATCCAGCGACTGCTGCGCTGAACAATGGCTTGCATGCCTCCACTTCGCACCGACTCCCTGGTTCACAGGATCAGGTGCTTTTGCCGCTTAAGCTGTTCGCCGACCTCAGAGACTTGCGTCCCTGAGTGCCGCAAAACCAGGACTTCTCCCGTTTTGCTCACTTGATCACTCAAGTGCTGACGCCCTCGGTTGTGGCACAGGTAATACCTTTTCAGGCACCCCCTGGGGAAGGCTTTGGAGATCGCTTGCGCGCGCTCCATACTTCCTTTCGCTCGTATCAGGGTGACTCCAGTCGCCTGGAGGCCCGTTTCCGTGTCGCCCAATCTCAGCCTATGGAGGCTGCGGATTAGGTCGAATCAGGGGCGTTACCCCCTGAAGCGCCCGTTGCAGCCGCGCCAGCCCCATTACGGGCACGCGGCTACGGGTAACGTCAGTATCAGGGTGGCAACCCTGATACTGGTAGACGTTTATCGATCTCGAAGAGAGTGTGTTGGCGCACATCTCTCTTCTCAACCGATAACACAAATGGCGGATTCGATGATGGCGGTACACAACGATAAACTTCGCTTGTTTTATTGGACCTATTAGGTATAGCTACCATGTTGGCGGAATTCGGCTGGGGAGGTGATTTTTTTTGCAGTGGGGGTGCCATGGGGAGGCGGTGATCGGGGCGTGCGCCATGTGCCCGATGGCTGTCCACGGTGGACAGCCATCGGGAGTTGAGTGTCTGTTGTATGGAATCTCTAGTAGTGTGCTTCGCACTTTACTTTTGTGTGCTGTTAGCACACTACTGCTGCAAGGCCCCCTTGCAGCGCTTCACCATGCCTTGCGTAGTGATTTTTTTGCTGGGTTTTAAGCGATCTGTATTGATCTCATTCGTTCATCCGATCTCGTCTCTATACATCAGACATTGATTGATTTGGAGGTTGTCTGATGCTATTGCTGGAGCGTATTCCTGAAGGTCGTTCTTATGTCCGTATCGCCTGCAGCAAGAGTGCGACGATGCGGTTGATGCTGGAAACGGTGCAACGAGGTAGCCGCTATTGGACGAGTGGTATCGTGGCGCTGGAGAAGGCGGAGGCACTGGCCAACAAGTTTGCTGCGTTATATGGCACGGATATGCCACAGCACACACGCACCCGACGCAAAGCCAAAGGCTTAGCCAATGCCACGCTGATCATGTATCCGCAGGATAACCAGCACATCACTCATCTGTTGTGGTGGCTGTTGGTCACCCCTGGGGAAGGATTGGTCAATACCAGGGAGCAACTCCAGGATGCGCGCAATAAACGCCAGCGGCTGCAGTGGGAGGATCAATATGTGTTGCTGCACAAGCAACATAGCCAGAACACGGGTGGTGGCAGGCACTGGACCTGGGAATGCACGCAGGCGCGTTACGATAGCTTGCTCACGGGGATGCTGGCCTTGAGTCGTGGATCAGGCAATACCAGGTCCGAACGAACTGATGATCTAGCACTCCTGATTCAGCAGATCTGGAAGATGCCTGGGTTCCATGGTGTCCGGATGCAGCAGATGGCACTGATTCGGGCTGGACGGGAGACCTGGAACAGAACGCACCAGGCACCTTATGGAGGCTGGCCGCAAGCTGCGCCTGCCTATCTCGACAAGCGCTTGCCGGTGTATCACAGGCCGACGGTGTTGAGGTTGGATCAGCTGGGGAAGAGTGGAATTCGAAAAGTAAACAGACGATCTGTTTGAGGGGTGACTATGTACCAGCCGCTGTTAGAAGGCATAAAGACCTAATGACCAGAAAATACAAACTACACCAAGACTGAATGCTAAAGTAAATTTAGAAACCCAATCACTAGGTTAAATACAGTTCAGTAATAGATGGTAATATTAGTAATAAATTTAATTTGCGAAATAAAAGTATTATTTGGCTTGAGGGAAATGATGAAAAACAAATTCAAAAAACCTAAAATTTCTAGAACAGCAGATATATATAAATTGATCTACATGGTTAAAAATGTAGAAAAAAGAAATCAACTAAGAGGTTATAGCTCAAAACACACAATAACATCAATTGATGCAGAAAACATTAGAAGAAAAAATAATCCTCATGACAGCATTATTGTGGGAGCATTAATGAAAGGTCCAGGAGGATTGCTTAGTGAGCACATATTTGATAAAAAAAGACAAAGCAATGATTTATTTACTATCAACGCATTTCCTAATCTGGATTGGAGGGGGGAGGTAAATTATACAGTTGGCTATCTAAATTCCATGTCAAAAACAGTGACTGATATATTGGATTTAATGAGACCATTAGCTCACCTAAATAGCATGAGTTCAGATGATGCCTTAGCACATATGCTCAATATTAGTAAGAAATATGGTGCCTCTAATTATCTTTCCTATAAGTTAGCATATCTACGAAGCTCGAGAGATTTAAATTCAAATCAGGTTGAGACTGTAAGTAAAATTGAAGACGAAATTGGTCATAGAGACAATGTTGGAATGCATTTTAGTGCGCTTGAGAATCTTAGCTCAAAAATATCACTATTTGTAATTTCTCAAAGAAGGATTAATGGTCTAATCGGAAAAATCAATGGCGACTTCCGAAAAGCAATAACCTTAAGTAATTTTATACCAACGCCACTAGATGAAAATGATGTGGCTGGTTTTTTACTTAGAGCTACTGAATCAAGCCTTATGGATACAATTTATTCAATAATTGTGATTTTTAATCTGAAAGATAGCTTAAGCGGGCCTTATAAAGAATTAATACAGAAATTAAATGAAGATATTATTCAAGCTATAGCTAGTATTATTGAAGAGCCCTCCGAGGAGGTTAATGATAATTATATCGTAACGGAATACTATGCATCTCAAGCTACCGATAGTTACCCCTCAATGGATCTATATAGAACTTCATCTGCATTCCTTGAGGTAAAAAAGTATGCTAAATACAGAAATAAATTTGATCGAGTAATTGGAGCAAGGCTACTTGAGGAAATAATAAATGGAAAGATCTATACAATATCAGAGTCATTTAATGATAAATTGTTACTAACCTCTTCATCAATTACAAATGTTGAGACTGAGTTCCCGATAACTCTAGATACATTTTATCGAACATACTTATTTTTGAAGTTTATAGGAAATAGAAATAACATTCTTGAACTTTCCGATAATGATGTTAAGTTTATTTTTGAAAATACGATAGCTCTTGACACTTTGTTGACTGAAGAGGAGATGAACAAATTTTTAATTATTACGTGCTCTGGAAATAAAAATTTAGTATCAGTTCTGGCTTTAGCATTGTTCAGAAAAAAATCTATTGACCCAGATATAGATTACGAGTTTAGAGCAGACTTTATTGAACATGTAAAACATTATCATAATGGGTCAATTTTAAATTTCATAAATTATCTTTTAGAGGACTCTCCTCAGGTTGCTAATTATATTGTGGCATCTCTAGATGAAATCACTCTGGAGAAAATGTACAACCTGATAAAAAATGCCTCGGAGGCATCAAAAATCAGAGGAGATATCCTTAGAGCTGTAGGGAAAAAACTGAATAGACTAGAGTTTATAATACAGGCAGACGCAATTACCACTAGATCAAAACTATCAAAATTGCAACAATATTTTGACAGCAGCAGAATGTATGTTGATAGTGTATCTATGAAAAAATGGCTTGATAGCAACCCAACCATTTCAACTGAGCAATATCGTTCACTTATTACTAATTATAAAACTGAGATCACAGCTCACAAAGATAAAAATATAATAATTATTCAATTAAATGATCAAGAAGAGTATTTGATTGCTCAAATTGCGAAAGATGCATTTGAACAGTTCTGCCTAAACACTGAATTTGGAATTCAATCATATCTTGGTCGACGAATTAGGCACAATACACTGGATGGTGTTACTACTGACACAGTAGATGCAGTATTAAGAAAGCCAGAGTTTAGTAGTTTTATGGGACATCTACAAATGCGTAGAATCGTTGATTCATGGATGTCATCCTACAAAGAAATTATTGATAAATTAAGAAGAGATCACCTGCAGTTTAAGTCAAGCAACTCCCTCTTTAATGCTGTTATTGATATGGATGATCCCACAACAAAAGAAAATATTAGAGGATTAACATCTACTATAAGATCAGCCGGTGGAAGTGAATTATTGAATGAGTTAATAATTTCATTTTGCTGGAAACAAATAACCCCGCAACTTGAAAATGCTGCAAGATTTATTAAAACTACACTTCTCCAAGAGGCATATGGCTCTATAGATAAATATTTTTCTGGAAACCATGGCTCAACTGAAGAACAAATTAAATCTGAGTTGCATCAAGCAGTTAATGAGGTTTTTAAAAAAGTGGCTGATTGGTTCCAAGTTCCGCAAACAGGTTACATTTCCGCCTCAATTAAAGATTTATGTCAAATCATACTCATGGAACATAATAAAGTGGATTTATTAGACTTCTCTGGAAATGGTGTTGACGTGAAGTATACGGGAATCAGTGTACATAGACTTTATGATTGTTTGGCGGTGTTGTTGACAAATGCCCAAAAACATGGCGAGGAAAATAAAAAAATTAAAGTAGATGTCAACGTAGAAAAGCCAAATCAAAACTCTAACTTGGATTTGGTTTCTATTGATATAACTTCAATTGTTTTAGAAGAGGAATATGTTAGATCAAAAAGTAGAATATATGATGCAATAGAATCTAGGGAAACTGGTATTGATATGGTTACGGAAGGTTATACTGGGATTAAAAAAATTAAATTTATTACTCGCCAATATGAAACAAATCATACATTACGCTGCAAATCAGATGATTCAAAATTCGAACTTAAGCTTGGTTTCTCAATTCATGCTGAAACTGCTAATGAAGAAGCCATGATAGGGGTATTAGAATGAAAATTCTGTTGGTTGAGGATGAAGTTCACAAGCGCGATGAGCTCAAAGATTGCGTACAAGAAGCTTTAGGTGAATTTCCTAAAGTTATAGACTGTGTTAGCAATGCAGTTCTCGATGTTATGGAGAATAATTATGATCTTATAATCCTTGATATGGCATTATCAACTTTTGGCGATGGGGCTGAGGATAAAATTAAAGGTCACGATCAAGCCCAGGGAGGGATTGAGGTTTTACGGGCTTTAAAACAGTCGAAAAAACTCACAAAAATAATTATCGTCACCCAGTATCCAGATTTTTATATTGGAGGTAAGAAAGTTAAACTTAAAGACTCAGCCAATATAATTTTGGAAAAATACAATCAAACAGTTTTAGGTACAATTCTTTATCACTACAAATCAAATACAACACAACAAAAAATTATTTCTATCTTGAGATCTTGTAAATGAAGATAATGCTGATCGAGGACAATTCTTCAAAGTCAAAAGCTATAATTAAACACCTTACTTCTAAGGGTGTGTCTGATTCAAATATAATAAAAGCAAAAAATATGACGGATTTTTCTGCTAATTTGAATCAAGATATAGGTTTATTTATTATTGATCTCCAGTTGCCAAGTGTTGATCATGGCATTGCTTGTCAGAATGGAAAGGCCATTATAGAGACCATTAAAAAGTCCGATAAAAATGATTCATTATTGTTAGCAATCAGCTCTTATCCAAATGAGTTTTCTGGAGTAAGGGAGTACTTCGAGTCTAATGGATGTATATTGGCTGATTACTCCAAAACTGAAATTTGGAAATCAGCTCTAGATCATCTTTTGATACAACTTAATAAAAATATAAATTTTGATTTCCTAATTTTTTGCGCATTAAATGAGGAAAGAAATCCATATGTTACTTTATTGAATGGTAAAGCAGTTAATAGTGGAGGTGTTGATCGATACGATGTCGAGATTTCCGGAAAAAAAGGCTCTATAATTTTACTTCCGAAAATGGGTTTGGTTAATGCAGCGGTTATAGTTGGCTTGTCCATCGAAAGATTTAAGCCAAAAATAATTGGAATGAGTGGGATATGTGGTGGATTTGAAAATCGTGCAAAATTAGGTCAGTTGTTTGTTTCAAGTATGGCTTATGAGTATCAGTCAGGAAAATGGTCTACAATAGGATTTTCACAAGAACCATACCAAGTAAATACTGATCATGACACATTAACTAAATTGAGTGGTCTGGTTAATATTTCAGGTTTAATTCAAGAGTTGGAAAGAGGTTATACAGGCACAAAAAGACCTTCAGAATTTATTCAACCTGAGATTGGAATATTTACCAGTGGTTCGGCTGTTATCGCAGATGAGAAATATCTAAAAGAAATTGAGTCAATTCACAGAAAAGTAAATGGGCTAGATATGGAAATATTTGCTATTCACCGAGCTGCTGAGTTGTCAATTTATAAGCCTATATGTATATGTGCTAAAGTAGTAGTTGATTTATGCAATAATAAAAAAGATGATAGTCTACACAATTATGGATCTTTTATTTCTGCACAGTTTGTAATCAAAGCACTAAGTGAGATAGTCACGACCTGATAAGTTAGCTCCCTGACTTAACGTAAGGACTATCAAATGAAATTATAGTTTTTCAATATTGTGTATTTCTTATACGTACTAATTACCGGTTATTTCGTCAATAGAATTCCTTGACATTTTTTGTTATAATTTGTACAGAAATAATGTGGGATTTTTGACTTGCTAATGATGCATTTATAATAATAAATTAACGTTCTAGCTAATTCACAATATCATGTGAATGCATGAGCATCGAACGCTGTTCCATTTTGGCTTGCTTTTAGTGGTGTAACGATATTGGTATCCATCTGATTTTTAATGGATATTAATGCAGAGAATGGGTTTCCCTCCCTCTCCGCCAGGATATTAAAAAGCCCCGATCATTGATCGGGGCTTTTTTTATTCGGGAAGGGAATTTGTTGTTTCCTTTTCTTGCATGGGTGCTTATTCAGTAGGCATTGTGCTGTTATCCATCTCCGGCATATAGGTAAATATCCAGTCGATATAGGCTTTTTTCTTTTCAAAGTCTTGGTAGGGCGCGGGGAAGTTACGTGTTTTAAAAGGGCGCTCTCCCGATAGGCTGTAGATGCCCATAATACCGCCGCTTGGGGCGTAGAGCAGGCCCCAGCCTTCTCGTTGCGTCACAGGGTCGATATAGAGCTTGCGCAGGTGGCGTTGCGGGGTGGGGAAACGGTCATCCTTCAATAACGATGCCAGCGTGGGAGGGAATTGCTTCACCATGCCGGGCGATAAATTGTAATAGCTGCCTATGGCCTTGCGGATGGTATCGCCGACCTTGAGCAATTCTTGCTCGCGTTCACGTCTTTGCATGTCGCTCCAGCGGTTGCCTGCTTCTGCCAGCGCCAACCCCATGAGGAGAATAACCATCAGCGCTCCCATCAGTGCCATGCCTTGTTGCTTACCACTCCGCATAATAGCTGCCGTCCAAGGCCATGGCTTCCGAGCCACTGCGAATGTCGTAGACCTGACCGGGAATATTAGCGTCATCCGGTGGGACGAGTAGCCAGGTTTCTGTGCTTTCGGTGATGGGGTCTTCCGGGATGGCGCGTAGGTATTTGCGCTGCACAAGGTCGAACAAGGTGTCTGGATAACGCCCGGTATCGCTATAAAATTTGTCGATGGCATCGCGCATGACAATCAGGTCGTGCTTGAGTGAGTGTTCGCGGGCGCGATCTATGCTGGAGAAATAGCGCGGTGTAACGAGGCTCAAGAGTGTGGCGATGATGGCTAGCACCACCAGTACCTCGATCAAGGTAAATCCTAGTCTGTTGTCTGTTACGCTCTCTCGCCTTGTTTGCATACTTACCATTCCCGATAGGGTTGCTGGTTAAGTCCGGTGTCGCTGGAAAGGGAGTAAACGTCGTAGACGTCATCGCCCTCTGCAGGCTCTTCAAACGAGCTGGTGTAGCTGCGTTTGCCCCAACTCGCCTCATTGCTTAATTCCGGGTCTGGTACAAATGGATCACGTGGAATGCTGCGCAGGAAGTGTATCTTGCGTTTCTTGGGATCACGCGGGTTTTCCACGCCCTGCACCAGTATTTGCAAGTTGGGCGGGTAGCCAGTTTGGCCTGGACTTTTTTTGATCAAGCCGTCATCCACGGCTTTCTTGTAGGCGTCTATGGCATCACGCAGTTGCCATAGGTTGCGCTTGAGTTCCTGCTCCTTGGCACGCTTGGCTGTGATTTGCATGACAGGCGCAGCGGAGCTTAGGATCAGCGCCAGTAATACCAGTGCCACCATGAGCTCGATCAATGTAAAGCCGGAGAGTTTTCTTGATGATAGCTTCATCGTTGCTCGTCCGGGCTGGCAATATCCTCCACGGGCCGCATGACAGAACCAGCAAAGGAACGGTCAGACTCTGCACGTTCAGCCTGGATTTCCTGGGCGCTCTTTACTGGGGCAGTGGCTGCAGCTTGGGCGGTGACGGCGGCTGATTCTCCACTGCTACGTCCAGCGCGGGATGCACTGCGATCAATGCCTGCGGGAAATGCAGTGTAGACAGCACTTTCGGGAGTGAGGTTGTTGATGATGCGCGGAGTGATCAGCAGGGCAATTTCCTTCTTGCTATGGTCATTGTTGCGGTCACTGAATAGCTTGCCTACCAAGGGCAGCTTGGATAGTCCTGGTACGCGGTTGGAAACTTTCTGTTCATCGTCGCGCAGCAGGCCGGCGAGAATTTGTGTTTCACCATTTTTCAGGCGCAGGATGGTGCTGGCATTGCGGGTGCCGATGGTATAGGTCACGGTGCCCGAGCTCGTTGTCATACGATCTGTCTGGTTGCTTACTTCCAGGCCAACCTTGATTGATACTTCGTCGCGCAGCAAGATGGTTGGCTCAACGTCGAGCTTGATGCCGACCTCAATATAGTTCACCGTTTGCGAGACAAAGCCGGTGGAGTTAGCCACGCTGGTGAGTACCGGGATGCGGTCACCGACGTGTATCTTGGCCTTTTCACGGTTCTTGACGCGAATATGCGGATTGGCGAGCAGGTTGGTATCGGTATCCTGCTGTAACAGATTCAAGGCCAGTACAGGGTCGCTGATACTGAACACACCGAGGTTTGAGTTGAAGTTTTTCAGCTCATTGATTGTGAGTTTACCTGGGGAGAGGGTAGTAGTGCCGTTTACCGTATCGCGCCCTTGTACGCCTATGCTGGCCGTTGTCGGGTAACGGATACCAATGTTTTCCAGGCTACGGCGATTGATCTCCAGCACTTCCACTTCCAGCATGACTTCTGGCTCTGCCATGTCTTGCGACATGATAAGTTTTTCTGCGGTGCGGATCGCTTCGGGCGTGTCGCGCATCACCAGTGTGTTGAGCTTCTCGTCGATATAGATATCCTTGGTTTTGACTACCGTCTTGATCATACTCATCAGCTTCTTGGCATCTGTATTGCTGAGGTAGAAGCTACGTACGAAGGTCTCCTGGTATTCCTGGCTACGGCTCATTGGATAGATGAGCAGGGTATTGTCGTTGAGGACTTTCTTGCCAAGCTGGTTGCTCGCGAGGATGACGTCAATGGCTTCCTCAATAGGGGTATTGCGCAGGAAAACACTGGTACGCTGGTCGCCGCGCAATTCCTGGTCGTAGGTAAAGTTGATCGCCGCCGCTTGGGAGATAAACTCGAATACCGATTTGATGGCAACATCTTTGAACTCAAGCGAGATGGGGCGCTTGAAGGCGGAGCGGATGTGGGGCGGGTTCACCACTTTATCCATGCGTTTTTGCTCGATCTGCTCGAATAGTGCGCGTGCACTGCGGTTGCTGGCATCTTCTGCCAATACCGTGCGAGCCAACAACTGTGCACCTTCCCAATCCTGCTTGGCTAGCATGTCATCTGCACGTTGCAACATGGCTTCGTGCGTGGCCGCGATGCGTATCTGCTGAATACCGTTTTGCGCGCGCTGGTTTTGCCCATCTAGTTCTAGCACGCGCCGGAAAGCGATCTCGGCCTCGCCCCAGCGTTGTTGCTGCTTGAGCTTGTCCGCCTCCCGTAATTGGATGGCAAGCTGGAGATCTTGCTGTTGCTTCAGATAGTTGCGGTATTCCGGGTTGTCGGGAAAAGTCCGCACCAGGCTTTTCAGTCGCTCTATCCCAGCCTCTGTCTGTCCGGCGTTGATCATATCCCTGGCTTGCTGTAATTCCAGGTTGCCTTGGTTTTGCCGCATTTCCGTGGATGAGCAAGCGACCAGCATGATGGCAAGCAATACTGTGCTGAGTTTTGTCATGGTGTGCAGTGAGGTATTCAATGGTGTTCTCCAATCAGCAAGGGCACATCAGCACGCAATGGCTGATAGCTCAATATCATGCGGTTTGCGTCGATTGCCTTGACCTTCCAGTCGCCGACGGTATCCCCGGTCTTGACGCTCATGTTCTTGTCTCCCATGGAGAGGAAGACGGTGTATTGCCCGTGATCTTCCAATTTGCCTGCATAAGTAAAAGGTACGGGAGGAATCTCCATGGCTTGCTGAACGATGGGTTGTTCAGGCAGTTCGGCTTGTGCAACGATTTGGGCATGACTGAATAGATTGTGCTCGCTGTCTTGCCAGGGCGTGCGTTGCAACTGCTTCATATCGAGCATGGGTGTATCTGTATTGTTAACGCTAGCAGCCTGCGTTCTTGTGGTTGGGGGGGCAACAACATGAGGTTGTGCGGCGGCAACCTGCACGGTATCTGCTTGTTCGTCGTTCCAGGCTGTCCACAGCGTAATTGCTAGCGTGATCATCAAGCCAGCCCAAATCAAGCGTTGCCTTTGTACTGGCTTCATTGCCCATCCTTGCGCAGATAGAGCGTGAGCCTGAGCTTGGCTTCCACTTGATCGCTCAGCATGTCTTCCCGCTTGAGTGCAATATCATTCAAGGCTGCCGAGGGCAGGGTGTCCATGACCTCTGCAATAAAGTGCCGGATATCCAGGTAACGCCCTCGCACGGGCAGGCTGAGTTGATACTTCGAGAATAAGGCTGTGGGTTGTCGGCTCAGGGTGTAATCCACTTTTTCCGGCACAAGCCCATGCTGTTCCGCAATATCCAGCACCTGATTTAGTAAGGTGGTGGCTTCATGTTCGCGCGGCAGAAACTGGTAGAAGGTGTTGAGAGAGGCTTGTGGCGATCTATCTATCCACTGGCCTTGATGCTGCGGCATGGCATGGTGCATGTCAGCAACATCCAGTTGGAGCTGCTGTAGGGCCCTGGCTTGGGGCCACGCATAGGTAAGGGCGATGAGCAGGCAAGCGAGCAATAGGCACAAGCCCAGCTTGCTCAAGCCATCAAGCTGGCCAATGCGGTAACGTAATCTATCCATCTTGCCCAAATTCATGGCTGTGGCACCCATACGGCCTCCACGACAAAATGTACCGGCATGGGTTGATCGTGATGAAACTCATGTGACATGAGCAATACATCATTGAAAATGGGCTGTTCAGACAGACTACGCACATACTTGAACATATTGACGACTTCATTAGTGTTCGCGGTAATGCGCAGCTTGTGCTGCCTTGGGTTAGGCTCAATGCTCGCCAACTTGATCTCGTTATCCTTGATGTTTTCCAGTGCCAGGAACAGCTTTTGCCAAGGCAGGGCAAGTTCATGCATTGCGGCCTGCACGGCAGTGATTTCCTGTTGCTTGGCCTGACTTTCCTTGCCGTTAAGCTTGGGCGTGGCAATCGGGGCCTGCATGTGCTGCAGATCGGCATTCAGCCGCTGTTGCTGGGTATTGAGTTGTTGCAGCCAGGCGAATAATCCCAGGCTCGCAACGATGCCAAGGGCCAGCAGGACCATTCCCTTAATCGCACGGTCATGCTGGCTCGGGGCGTGGTTGATGGAAATGACGGGTAGCATTATTGCCATGCCTCCATGCCATGTTGATCTTGGTGGTGCGGTACGATGTTGTGCACCTTGCGTTGAGGCAGCTGGAGTGATGTCAGGTGACTTGCGCCTGCGGCGTAGAACACCACCGGCCACTCGCTATTGTCGACACCGGCAATGATGGACTCCCTGTCCAGCAGTGCCTGCAATTGGTTTTCAATGTCACTTTCTGCCGCATAGCTCTGCAGGCTGAGCCATTGTCCATGCTGAATCAGGGCAATCACTACGCGGTCATTTTCCAACATGACGAAGTTCAAGGCATTGGGTAAAGGCGTACGCGCCAGTTTTTGCCTGATGACATTGGCAGCAACCATCAGGTGCGGATGAATGTTATGGACAGGTAGCCCGGCTCGGGAAAACTCCTCGCGCAAGGCCTGGAGCAATTTCTCGTCAATTGCACTGGCAAATGTGGGGTGGCCATAAGTCATGGGCGTGGTGCGGATATCCCAGGCGCGGGCGAAATCACCATAAAGCTGGGTGAAATAATGCCTGACGAAGGCGCTTTGCTCCTTACGGCTATGTAAGCTGGCATTCCACGGCACGATCGCATAGTGCGCAAAGTGGTTGGATACCACTACTTTTGGCTGGCATCCGCGCCATTGCTGCATTTGTAATTGCTGATGCAGGCTGGCGATGGCTGGTTGCCAGAATTCTCCGTTTGTCGTTGTTGCACTATTCACTTCCAGGGCAATCTCTTCCCTGGCCACGGCTAGTGGCTTGATGCCACGCTTTATCCTGAGCAGGCTGAGAGAATGGGGCTGAATGAGGACACGCAGCTCGTCCCGCCATGGGAAGCTCCATGATGCTGATGGCCAATTAAACGAGCGAGGTAACACGATTGATCTCCTGTAGGGTGGTTTCGCCGCGCTTGACCATCTCGAGGGCGGCTTCTCGCATGCTGCGGGTTCCATTGGCGCGGGCGGCTTCCTTCACCTTGCGCACAGGTTCTCGCGTCACAATGAGTTCGCGGATACTGTCATTGAACACTAGTAGCTCAGCTACGGCCTTGCGGCCCTTGTAGCCGGTGCCATGGCACTGCCCGCAACCTTGGCCAAAGCGGAAGCGGTATTCATGAATGGACTCCGGAGCAATGCCGGATTTGCTGATCAATGCAGCATCTGGGGTATCGTCGATTGCGCAATGCTGGCAGATGGTGCGCACCAGACGCTGCGCCATGATGCCGTTGATCGCGGAGACAAAGCTATAAGGGTCGACATTCATATTGGTAAAACGGCCAATGACGTCGAATACATTGTTGGCGTGTACCGTTGTTAATACCAAATGGCCAGTGAGCGCAGACTGCACAGCAATCTGTGCGGTTTCAGGGTCGCGTATTTCGCCCACCATGATTTTGTCCGGGTCGTGACGCAGGATAGAGCGCAGGCCACGCGCAAAGGTGAGGCCTTTTTTCTCGTTCACCGGGATTTGCAACACCCCAGGTAATTGATATTCCACCGGGTCTTCGATGGTGATGATCTTGTCCTGACCATGGTTGATTTCCGAGATTGCGCCATACAAGGTGGTGGTTTTGCCTGAGCCGGTGGGGCCGGTGACCAGCAACATGCCATAAGGCTCTTCTGCCAGCAGGCGGAATCGCGCCATGATCTCGGGCTCGAAGCCCAGCACATCCAGGCTCAAGCCTTGCGCCTGGTCTGAGAGCGCCTTGCGGTCAAGGATACGCAATACCGCATCCTCACCAAATACGCTGGGCATGATAGAAACGCGCAGGTCTACCTCTCGCCCCAGCGCCATGACCTTGAAGCGGCCATCCTGGGGAATGCGGCGCTCGGCAATGTCGAGCTCAGACATGACTTTGATGCGCGAAACGGCTTGTTCGGCCTGCGTTATGCCGTGAATACTGCCGACATGGCTGAGTACGCCATCAATACGGTACTTGATGCTTAGCC
This sequence comes from Methylobacillus methanolivorans, assembly GCF_044751345.1. Classification (GTDB taxonomy): domain Bacteria; phylum Pseudomonadota; class Gammaproteobacteria; order Burkholderiales; family Methylophilaceae; genus Methylobacillus; species Methylobacillus methanolivorans. The sequence continues at coordinate 571,977 of NZ_JBIWXY010000001.1, forward strand.
CTTGCGCGTCGGTTTCCATGTGGATATCGCTGGCTCCGGCCTTGAGTGCGTCATATAGCGTGGAGCGCACCAGCTTGACCACGGGCGAGGTGTCTTCGGCGATGGAGCGTAGTGATATATCCTCAATGGTACTAGTGCCGCTTTCGCTATCCGTGTGTTCCGGCAGCAGGCCGTCCATGGCGCGCATGCTTTCCTCAAAGCGTGAGAGGAAGGCAGCAATGTCCTTGCGGTGGGCAATACTCCATTGCGCCGGTTGCTGTAGCAGTTGGTTCATGCGGCTGTAAAGCTGCGCATCGAATGGATTGGCAAACACCATATGCAGCCTGCCATTCAGCTCACGTAAGGCGATACATTCCTGGCGACTGGCTTCGGCAAAGGAGAGTAATTGGAAATCCGGCTGCCATTCGTATAGCTGCAATATACCCAGCACTGGATAGCGCATGAGATTGCCCAGCGCCTGCATGAAGGCTTCGCTGTCTAGCCCGGAGATTTCTTCCAGTACATCCAGCAGCGGTTGTTGGCCTTGCTGTGCAAGTGCACGCGCTTGTTGCACTGTTGCCAGGGTGAGTGGGGCCGAGCTGGTTTCAGCAATGGCTTGCAATAGGGGTAGCTTATCCAGTGGCTGATTCATTGGATGCTGCCTGCCAGATCGAAAATGGGCATGTACATGAGTACCACCACGATGCCGATGATTAGCCCGATCACTACCATCAGCAGCGGTTCCAGTAGGCGGGTAAACCAATCCACGGCGCGGGCGATTTCCTCATCGTAAAAGCTGCCGATGCGTTCCATCATCTCGCCCATGCGTCCAGTGCGTTCCCCGACGCGCAACATGCGCAAAGCAATGGAGGTTGTCATACCATGTTCCTCCATGGCGTTGGATAGGGGCTTGCCCTCGCGGATGTCGTGCTCAGCCAATTGCAGCTGGTGCCGCAGGCTCGGTTGCAATAAGGAGGCGACCATCTGCATACCGGTGACCAACGGGATGCCACCTTGGAGCAGCATGCCCAAGGTGCGGTAAAAGCGGGCAAGCTGGTAGATGCGCATGGTTTCGCCCAAGGCAGGTACTTTCCATAATTGTTGTAGCAGCGTGAGGCGAACCACTGGGCGGCTGAATACGATAGCCAACAGAGCCAACACGATGACAGAGGCAAGTAATGCAAGCTGGCCATGTTCATGCAGCAATCGTCCCCAGCCCAACAACAGTTGCGACATCCACGGCAGGTTATCGCCCGCACTTTCGTAAATGGCACTGAAACGTGGCACGACATAGCCCAACAGGAACAGCATCACCAAGCCACCTACCACGATCAGTAATACCGGGTAGATAGAAGCCGTGGTGATTTTCTTTTTCACCGCATCAATTTGTCCTTGATAAGTCACGTGGCGGCCTAAAGCCTGCACCATGTCCCCGGTGCGTTCACTGCTGCGGATCAGGGCCACATAAAGCGGTGGGAAGGTAGCTGGAAATTTTTCCAGTGCGCCAGAGAGCGGCAAGCCTTCGTAAAGTAATGCCAGTATCTGCTTGAGCAGCGTGCGCGATTCGGCATGGCCTTCTTTCTCTGCAAGGGCCTCAATGGCCTCTACCAAGCTGAGGCCGGAATCAAGCAGCGATAACAGCTCCTGGCTGAACAGCATCAAGTTGAACCGCGGCTTGCGTAAGCGTGCGCCTATGCCTGCACTACCTAATTGCTTCAGCCCGAGCACGCTATAGCCCTGGGACTCAGCTTGCAATTGCGCTTGCAGGCCGTTGCTGGCCTCCAGGGTCAGCGATTGCACTTCAGTGCCGCGTGCCACTTTGAGCTCAAATTTCATGCGGGGTACGCTCCGTGCAGCCTATTGCCAGCTCACGATATCGGCAGCTTCTTCGGTGCCGCCCAATTGCCCATCCTTGCCGAATGACCATAAGTCGTAATCGCCATGTTCACCGGGAGAGCGATATTGGTAAGCCTTGCCCCATGGGTCTTGTGGCAGGGCTTTTTGCAGATAAGGGCCATGCCAGCGCGACCCATCTGCTGGTGGTGCATTGAGCACTGCCAAGCCTTGTTCCGTGCTTGGGTAGCTACCGGTATCCAGGCGATATTGATCCAGAGCCTTGCCCAGGGCCTCGATTTGCGCCTTGGCAGTCTTGGCTTCAGATTTGCCGATCTGGGCGAAATATTTGGGGCCAACATAGCCTGCCAGCAGGCCGATAATGACCATCACCACCAGTAACTCAAGCAGGGTGAAACCCCGATGGCGCAGGCTGCGTGTTTGCGAGTTTCTGATGTGTGTATCTGGCGAGTATGTTGCGGGCAGTGACATGGCGATATCCTCAAGGTTGCGTTGTTTCAGTGGAGGTGGCGTTGCTTGGTACGAAGCCAGGCACATTAAGCTCAATAAAAGGGGATATGGCCTGACGTAGGCGAATGGCTTCAGGCTGTTCTGCTGGAGGGGCGCTGCTACAGGCGGCCTTGACGTACATCATGGGCGAAGCAGGGCGCTTGGGTAGCCCGATCAATGTCGTGAAGTTCACCCAGTTATCATTGAGCGAGGCACTTTGCTGCCTGAGCTCAGGGATGATGTGCTCTGTGGAGTCCACACCATTGATGGCATTGTGGAAGGCAGGTTCGGCCAGTGGCTGGCGCTGGTAACCCGGACGTTTGTAATACTGGACCGCCGTATAGCTGCGTCCGACACGATAGATAGGCTCGGCACCCGATGCCGTCAGGGCATATGCAATCTCAACCTCTCTGCCAGCAAAGCCACCGCGGGCAATGTCGGTAATACGAAAATACTGCTTGCCGGGTAGTTGATCGTTGTAATCCGCATCTTGGCTGGAGAATGTCAGCACCCTGGTGCCATAAATGCACTCGCCACTGGCCTGATTACGCCAGACAATATCCAGCACACTGGCAATTTTTTTATCAGCATACCCAGTCAGTGCATTGTTCATTACCACTTGGCGGCTGGCGTGTTTCAGCAGGTTAAAACCGGGCAGTGGCGCGGCAATGTCATTGGCCGGGAAAATAGCGCAGGTATTGCTCTGGCTGGGCGTAGGCTTGCGCGGGATGTTGTGGTTTGTACTCTCATCAAATTTACCACTAGCATTGCAGAGGATATAGGCGCTGGTGCCGTCGTCACGCAGCACGCCGCTGATGGGCAATGGTTCAAAGCCTGTAGCCGAGGCAGCCAGGGGAGATAGCCATAACAGTCCGAGCCCAGTCATGGCGAGTATGTCACTGGCAATCTTGAGCATCGTGCATAAAAATTGAAGGATAGGCTTTACGGGCATCATTCAATTCACCGCAAAATACTGGTTCAGGGCGTGCAGTTGGGCCTCGTTGAGCATTCCCGCAGCCTGCTTGAGATTAATGATGTCATTGACTAGCACGTACTGCACACGGCTCAGCTCCAGGCGGCTACGGAATAGTTTCTGCTGTGCGTTCAATACCTCGATATTGGTGCGTGTGCCTGCAGCAAAGCCTTTTTCCGTGCCCTCCAGAGCAATTTCGCTGGACTTCACCGCTTGGCGGTAGGCAGAGAGTGCCAGCAGGCCGCTGCGTATGCTATTGAGGTATTTCTTGGTATTGGCCTCGATGTCGCGTGTCCGCAGATTGAGCAACTCCTCTGCGGCATCTACCTTGTTGAAGGCCTGACGTACGCTGGCGCTGGTAAAGCCACCGGCAAACAAAGGCATGTTGAGTTGCAGGGATACGGTAGTGGTGTCGAAGCGCGAGCCCAAGGTATTGTTGCTGTCGTTTTCGCTGAATGAGCGTACACCCACCAGGTCCAGTGTGGGGAAGTGGCCGGCGCGCTTCTTTTCGACATCCTGGCGAGCCACTTCGACTGACAAGCGGGCAGCGGTAATTTCGGGATTGTTGCCCAGTGCTTGTTGCAGCCAGAAATCCAGCTCTTCTGATTCCGGCACTGTCATGGGTAATTGGGCAGTATTGATCGGCGCAATTTCTTCCACCTGGATGCCAACCATGTTACTCAGGGTCTGCTTGAATACTCCTAGCGAATTCTCCGTGGTAATCAGTTCAGCCTGGGCAAGCTCAAGATTGGCTTGAGCTTCATTGACTTCGGTAATGGTGCCTTCGCCGTTATCATAGCGGCGCTGTGCTTGATCGCGCTGTTGGCTGGTGGCCTTGATGTTGCTGCGCAGCACGGTGACTTTCTCTTGCGCGTACAGCGTTTCAAAATAGGTGGCAGCCAGCCGCGTGATCAGGGTGGCATTTTCCTTCAGTAGCAGGGCTTCCTTACTTTGCACATTAGCCTCTGCACCACGATAAGTGGCCATGGTTTCCTTGTTGAACAAGGGTTGGCGCAGGCTCAGGGCATAGTTGTGGATGTCATAGTTAAGCTTGGTATCAATCGCACCCAGGTTGGTTTGCGTGGTACGGTCGGTGTTGCCGCGGCCAACGCTGGCACCAAACTGCACCCGGGGCATGAACAGGGCGCGGCTCTTGTTGATCTCCTCTCGTTCGGCGGCCATATTCGCCTCGGCTGCCTTGTATTGTGCGTCGTATTGCACGGCTTTTTCGTAGAGGCTGAGCAGGTTTTCCGCTGCTTGTGGCGAGGTAGCCACACATAAGAGTGATCCACCTAGAATGCAACGTGATACCCAGTGGTACAGTTTGTGAAGGCAAAGACTCATGCGGCTAACCTCTCACTCTTCCTTCATTGAGGCAGCAATACGCTTCACCAGCGGATGCATCAGGTAGGTGAGCAGGGTGCGCTCCCCAGTGCGGATGACTACCTGCACTGGCATGCCAGGCTGCATACGGCGCTTGCCCAGGGTTTTCATGCCTTCTTCCGTGACGGAAATGCGGGCCAGGTAATAGCTGGTATTGTCGGGGTCTACCAGCAAATCACTGGATATGGTCTTGACCTTGCCTTCCAGCAGCAATTGGGGCGTATTGGCAAAGCTGGAGAAACGTACATCGGCATCCTGGCCAGTATGGATTTTGTCGATCAGGTGAGGAGGAATGCGTGCATCCAGGATCAAGGGCTCATCGAAAGGCACGATGTCCATGATCTTCTGCCCAGGCTGGATCACCGCGCCTATGGTATGTACCTGCAAGCCGACGACTTGACCACTGACAGGCGCGCTGACGGTGACGCGTTGCAATTCATCCCATAATGGCTTGTACTTCTCGGCATCTGCCTGCACGGCCAGCTTGACTTGTGCCATTTCGGTATCCATTTCCTTTTTCTCGGTTTGCTCGCGTGCGGTAATGCGCTGCTGCAACTCAAGAATGGCTTTGCGGCTGCGCAGGATATTGGAATCATTGGTGGCGATCAGGCCGTAGGTTTGCGCTAGCTTTTGTTCGAGCTCGTTTTGCTGGTTGCGCGGGGCATAGCCTTCGCTGACAAGTTGCTTGATACCTGTCAGCTGTTGCGTCAGCAAATCCACTTGCGATCGATAACTGCCTGCTACGCCCTGGTAGCCCTCAATCAAGGCCTGCTGGCCCTCGATAGATTCACGCATGGCTTCCACATCGGCACGTAATGCCTGCTGGCGGGCGCGTAATAATTGGGATTGATTCAGCATCAACTGCTGTACATAAGGGTCCGCTTGTTGCTTGATCAGCTCAGGGTGGAAGGTGATGCTGCCTGCAGCAGATTTTTCTGCCAGCAGGCGGCTTTCATGGGCGAGCAAGCCCAGATAGCGCTGGCGTACTTCATCAAAGCGTGCCTTGCTGGCAGTCGCATCCAGCGTGAATAGGACATCTCCAGCCTTGACTGGCTGGCCTTCGTGCACCATCAATTGGCTGACAATGCCGCCTGTGAGGTGCTGTATGGTTTTATGTCGCCCCTCTACGGTCACGACGCCTTCAGTGGGCACTCCCTCGTCCAATGGTGCCAATGCTGCCCAAGCGAGGAAGCCGCCAAAGCCAAGCAGCAGGATGATCAGCCCCAGTTTTGTTGTGCTGCGTTCATGCCCGATCTCATTTCCCTGTTCATGCAGGGGTACTACATTGGAGGCGGGCGCAAGCGTATCGTGCAATGTGTGTTGTACAGCCTGAGTCATGTTGTTCATCCCTAGAGCCTGTTCAATATCTTTTCATGGGCACGCATGGCTCCAAAATGCGTCCGATCAAGGCGCAGTCCGCAGGTAATGCTCATTGCCTTGCCAAGGGCTGCAACGTAGAGCGGGCGCGTTTTGGAGCTATGCCCGTAGGGTTGCCCCGGCAGGGCAGCAGCTGCTGCTGCGTTGCAAATCCTCGCCAGGCAATAAGCACGTCTGCGGTTTGCGCCTTGCATCACCTGCCCTGCCGGGGCAACGTGCCCATGAAAAGATATTGAGCAGGCTCTTGTGCCACCTTGCTCGCCGGGCTTTGCCTGGCATGATTGATTTCCGCAAGCACTTGTTCACGCGGGCCATGCCACAGCATGTTGCCTTGGTCGAGTACCAGTAACTTGTCGGTGATATTGAGGATATGTGGTCGGTGCGAGACCAGGACGATGCTCTTGCCCTGGTTTTTCAGCAGCAATAGTGCGGTGATCAGGCTGGCTTCACCTTGGTCGTCAAGGTGGGCGTTGGGCTCATCAAGCAGCAGGATAGCGGGTTGCTGGTAGATCGCCCGCGCTAGGCCAACTAGCTGGCGCTGCCCACCTGAGAGCACTGGTGCTTCGGCGTTCAATCGCGTGTCATATCCCTTGGGCAAACGCAAAATTGCCTCGTGAATGCCTGCGGCTTGGGCAGCCTGTATCACTTTCTCAGGTTCCGGCTGCGTAAAGCGCGCAATATTTTCGGCAATACTGCCTTCCAATAAGGCGGTTTCCTGCGGCAGATACCCGATGGCTGAGGCATATAGGTTTGCCGGCAAGCGAGAAAGCGCAATGCCATCGACCAATATCTCGCCCTCGCGCTGATCGCAGGTGTTGGCAAGGCAACGCAGCAGGGTGGTTTTGCCGGAACCAGAAGGGCCGAGGACGCCGAGAATCTCGCCGGGCTCGATCTCAAGGTTAAGCGGTTTTAACAATGGCGTGCCATGATGGCTCTTTACCGCCACCTGCACCAATGACAGCCTGCCCTTGATCGCCTCATTTGGCGTCACTAGTTGGGTAATGTCGTCATGATCGGTGCCAGTCGCTAGCAATTGGTCGATATTGCCTGCTGAAGCCTTGGCTTGGATAAATTGCTTCCAGGTGCCCACGATCACGTCAAATGGCTGTAATGCGCGCGCGATCAACACATTGGAGGCAATCATTGCGCCGATGGAAATGTCTCCCTTGACCGCTAGCAGGGCCGCCATGCCCAACATGCCGGATTGCATGGTGTAGCGGGCAAACTTGTTGACCTGCTGGTTGCGGCTTTGTACATCGTTGGTTTTTGCATCCAGCGCGTGCCAGCGGTCCTGAATGGCTAACCAGCGCTGCCTGAGCTGTGGCAGCATGCCGAGCACATGCAGGGTCTCAATGTTACGCAGCTTGCTATCGAGGAATTGCAAACCATGTTGGCGTGCTTCTGCTGAATCTGCTAGTGGTTGCGCAGTGCTATGCTGGTTCCACAGCGCAAGGCCGAATTGCACCATACAAAGGGCAATGGCGAGGGCTCCGAGTATAGGGCTGAGGATGAATAACACGGCAATATAGAGCAAGGTCCATGGCACATCGAAAAAGGCAAACAGGCCGTTACCAGTAATGAAGTGACGGATGAAGGTCAGGTCCTGCATGGCTTGCTGAGTGCCTTGTGCTGCTTGCCTCGTCAGGCCTAGGGAAAACAGCCTTGACGTCAACAGCTTGTCGAAGCACACACCTGCCTTGATCGCGACCAAGGAACGCACCCAGTCGGAAAATGCCATCACCATGAACAGGAAGAGGGTGATCAAGGTCACTGCCAGCAGCGTCATCTCGCTACGGCTCAGCAATACACGATCATACAATTGCAATAGATACAGCGTGGGAGCGAGCATCAAGACATTCGTCACCATGCTGAACAGGGCAATACTCCAGGCTTCATGTTTGAACAATGCCAAGTAACTGCGCAGGGAGAGGGGCTGGGTGCTCATGCCTGCTTCCTTTGCGGGGTGGCAGCTTGTTGCAACGAGACCAATACCTCCTCAGGCTTGCCATAGCGGAGCACTTGGCCTTTCATCATCACCATCATGCTGTCGGCTACATGGCGGATGCCTTGCAGATGGCTGATGATGATAAAGGTGGTGCCTTGACTCTTGAGCATGTGCACAGCCTGTTGCAGGCATTGCTCACTGGCTTCATCCAGGTTGGCATTGGGCTCGTCAAGCACCACGATTGTGGGTTTGCCATACAAAGCCCTTGCCAAGCCGATGAGCTGCCTGCGACCACCTGAGAGCAAGTAACCTTCATGGCCTATGTGGGTATCAAGCCCATCAGGCAAGCTCTCTATCCAAGTCTGCAGTTGCAGAAGCGCAATGACCTCGGTCAGCTTGGCGTGATCCGGCGTGCCAAAACGGCAGATATTCTCGGTGATGGTGCCATCCAGCAGTTCAATGTCTTGCGGTAGGTAACCCAGGTATGGCCCAAGCTCGGCCTTATCCCATTGAAAGATATCTACGCCATTGAGTCGCACCTTGCCCGTACTAGGCTGTAATAGGCCTACCAGCAATTTGGACAATGTGGTTTTGCCAGAGGCTGAGGGGCCGGTGATGAGTAGCACTTCGCCAGGTCGCAGGCGGAACTGGATATTACGCAACAGAGGCTCGCGTGCATTTTCTGTCAGGGCGTAGCTGAGGTTTTCCACCGTAAGCTCGCCTGTCGGTGCTGGTAATGCCATGCCAGCCTGTTTGGTTGGGTGCTGCTCCAGAAGCTCATTCAGGCGGTCATACGCCTGCAAGCCATTGGCTATGCTGCGCCATTGCGCGATCAATTGGCTGAAGGGGGCCAATACGCGTGCAGCGAGAATGGATGCAACGATCATCATGGCCGCGCCGTTGATCAAGGTTTGACTGATCACCAGATAACAACCTAGCCCTAATACCAGGGAGGTGAGGCTGATCTGGAGAAACTTGGAATATGCCGCATGCTGACCAGCAATCTCCGAGGCATTTGCCTGCTTGTCGAGAAAGGCTTGCTGTTTGTCTTGCCAGCGGGTTTCTAGTGCAGCTTGCATGCCCATGGCACGCGCCACTTCTGCATGTTGCTGGATATTGCTGAAATAACTCTGTGCGGCCAGTGCGTGCTGATTGGCCTCTTGCAGCTGGGGCTGCACGCGCATCTGGTTCAGTAGGGCGATAATGGTTTGTACTGCCAAGCCAAGTAGGGTCAGGTAACCCAGGCTGCTATGGATAAAGAAAATAGCGACAAGAAAAATCACAATAAAAGGAATATCAATCAGCCCCAGTAAGGCAGGGGAATAGAGCATTTCCCTCAGGCTGCGATAATCGGCAAATACACGCTGCGCAGCGAAGCCAGCATTGCCTAGCTTTGCTGTGAACGCTGCATTGAAAATAGGTTGGCTCAAGGCTTGATCAAGCCGGTTGGCGGCTTGCAGCATCATGCCGCGGCGCACCCATTCCAGGCTTTCCATGATCAGGTAAATAAAGATCACCATCATGGTGAGCATGAGCAAAGTCGCAAGATTACGGCTGAAAATCACCCGGTCATAGACTTCGAGCATGTACCACGATGGTGCCAACACCAGCAGGTTGGTAAAAAAACCGAAGAAAATCACTCGATGAAAGAGAGAGGTAAGATCCATCAAGGATTTCTTCAGTACAGCGGAGTTCTTGTTTTTAATCACGTATGCAGTATTCCTGGTGAAAATCAGGACACTGCCGGGCCGGTGTTACCAGCCCGGCACCCCTAATTAAACAACCACGATATCCGCTGCTGTGATTGAGCTAACGCCAGTCAGGACAGCGATGTCAATGGCTGCACTGCCACCGTTGCCATCTGCGTAATACTGCAGGGTATTGGTGGAAGTATTGAACACCAGGTAGTCATCTGCATCGAGCGGGCCAGAACCGACCACCAGGTTGCCAGCGTTGAAGCCGACCAACGAAGCGAATTGATCCGTATTGAGCTCGATTTTGTCCACTCCGCTAGCGAAGTCGGTGATGGTGTCGGTATCAGCGTTGGTGAGATCAACCCCAACGTTTTCATACCATTGCACTTCATCATCATCGCCAGTCACGGTTTGTGTCCAAATCTTGCCGAAGGCGAACGTATCGGACCCAGAGCCACCTGTAAGAGTATCGTGCCCGCCATTGCTGACGAAGCGGTCATCCTGAGTGGTGCCAATGAAGGTCTGGGTGTTACCGTTACCTTCAAAGGTCAGGCCGTTGGCTGTTACGCCGGAAGCATCAACGACCACATTGTTGATCGTGCCGCCGTTGTTACCCTTGGCATTGGAGAGGTCGGCTACTGTACCGCCAGCATTGAAGTGGTAATTGTTATTCAACAATTGCAGGGCTGTGTTTTCCACGTTCAAGCGGCCTACTGTGCCACCTACCTGAACCACTTCCATTTCCTGGAAATTAGCGTCATTGAGAATGATAGTGCCAGCAGCTTGGGTATTAGCACCAATGCCAGTAGTAATGCGCAAGGTATCAGTACCTTCACCACCAACGATCACATCATGCTTAGCACCAGTAGCGATCCACTCAGGGTTACCATCGTCAGCCTTGGACGTGGTGCCTTGCACGCCACTACCAAAACCACCGATCAAGAAGATATCGTCGCCTTCACCACCGTCAAGGTAATCCGCACCGCCGTGACCAACCAGCAAGTCGTTACCACCATTGCCGTAGACCACATCATCACCCAGGCGTGCAGTGACATAATCCACGCCATCGCTACCTAAGACAATCTCGCGTGCACCAGCAGACTCATTGGCACCATCAATGCGAACATAGCTGCCTTCTTCACCCTCAGTGGCATCGTAGATGATGTCCACGTTGTGGAAGAGCTCGGCAACGGAGTAGTCATCCACCTCAAATTCAGCCGCTAGGTACTCGACCTCGTCTGCCCCATCGACATCAGGCTCGAATTCTTCTTCTTCGAATTCCAGCTTAATGGTGACGGATTCGGTAGGGCCACCAGCGACGCCGTAGATATGCGTGCCAGGATTCAGGAACCCAGTGCTTAATGATTCGCCATTTTCCTCTAGTTGTTCAGCGGAAAGAACGATGTTGACGCCGCTTGCAAGTTCGATACGCTCAATGCCGCTAAAACCTAGAGATTCAGAAAAGTCTCCAGAAACCTTAAATTCTATCGTATCAACGGCGTTATAGCCCGCGATACTGCTGGCATAAGTACTAATGGCACTTGATCCAGGACGAGTTACTAAATTGATACGGGCATCTGTCTCGGCTAACTGAGATTGCGCAATTGTGGAGATTGGGACAATGGTACCAGTTACCCGATCAAAAGCTACCAAGCCAGCATCTTCATCTTCTTCATTCGCTTCTTCCAGCTCAATGTATCTTGCCTCATTACCTGCATTATCCAAATCTGATGTACCACCGCTAATGTAAGTGTTCTCGACAGCAGAGCTGATGACGAAAGTATCATTGCCCTCACCGCCTCCTAGAAAGTCATCGGAACTTACTAGGTATAGATTACCAATTACATTTTGGTCACCGGCTGAGCTATCGCCGCCGAAGATAATGTCTGCGCCATCGCCACCACTCAGTATGTCATTACCGTCGCCACCATAGATGTAGTCGTCGCCGGCACCACCAAAAATGGTGTCATTGCCATCGCCACCATAGATGTTGTCGGAGCCGGCACCACCAAAAGCAAGGTTGTTGCCATTGCCGAGATCAATGATGTCATCACCAGCACCACCAAAAATGGTGTCATTGCCATCGCCACCAAACAGAAAGTCATTGCCAGAGCCTCCTACAATAAGGTCATTGCCGCCTTCACCAAAAATCTGATTATCCAGACCGTTGCCTATGATGATGTCGGCACCAGATGTTCCGGTGTAGCTGATTTCTGTTGGATTGAATATTTTGATAGCCATTTCTAAATTCCTTTTTAAATTAATTAACACGGTGAGCTTTAGCTCACCGTTAAAGGCATTAAATATTGGAGTGATTAAAATGGAACACTAGGATTCGGCAAAGGTGTTGCACTGCTTGGCGCATAGCCATCAATACTCACATCGATAAACCTGGCAAACTCTTGCGCTGTCTGCCGCAACCTGATCGCATTGGTGGCGACCGGGATGCTGCCTGAGCTACAAGCTGCTTGAACATAGGTCATTGGAGAGGCAGGGTTTGTCGAGCCATCGTCGTCGGCCCAGGTAGCGTCAAATGTGAAGTCCACCCATTCGCTGTTGACGTTGGCTGTCTGGTTGGCAGCTACAGTTGTAGCTGTAGTCGTTGCGTTGATTTCAAAGTCTTCGCCATTGATGGAGGCTGTTGAACCAGGGGTTGGGGGAAGGGCGACGTAATTGGTGCCAGGAAGCGCTTTGTTTGTGGCAGTATCGTATTGTAATGCTCTGTGCTGTACCGAGGTATAAGTTCTGCCAATGCGGTAAATTGGTGAGGCATTGGTACCAGATACTACAAAGTAGCCTGCTTGTACTGTGCCAGATGAGCTGAACCCACCACGCGCAATGTCATTAACTTCGAAATATTGGGTACCAGATACAGTTGGGCGATAGTCCACATTAGCAGGGACGTATTTGGTGCCATAAATACACTCGGTCGCTGCAGCATTACGCCAGACACGATCTGTTACTGTACCGACCGTTACATTTGTGAAGTTTGTGTAAGTGTTGTTGAGAACTACTGGACGGGAAGCATTAGCGACCAATGTGAAGCCACTTACAGGAGCTGTTGCTTCATTCGTGGGAAAAACTGCACAAGTGTTATTGGCTCCAGTTGTAGGTGCAGTAGTAATACTAGAACCAAAATTACCAGTGGTGTTGCACAAGGTGTAAGCCGTACCACTGAATCCGGCAGCTGGAACAGCAACCAGACCTGTGGCCATGGCTTGAGCCGAAAGCAAGCTAAGAGCGGTTGCTACTGCTACTTTCAATGAGATTTGTTTCATGCTTTACTCCGATCGTTTAGAATAAGCAGGCATTTGTGGCTGCCTGCAACACCAATTCACCCCAGCCCCTTTAAGTTTCTTCTAAAGCGTTAAGAGAGTTGAGGTCGAATTTCTGGGTAGTTCACAAATGCCCTTCGTATTCACTTCCTTATTTTGTTATATCAAATTGATAGTTCAGACTAAACCAGATACCTCGAGGTGCACCCGGTGCGATAAAGTTGGTGCTGCGCCAATCATCTGAATTATGGTTATAGCCACTCGAACCTATAGCACCGAGTATGGATGGGGAAAACGGGTTGCGCCCTAGGCGTCCTGCAGAGTAGTACTCTGTATCGAATAGATTGTTAATAAGCAGGCTGGCTGTCCATTCGCTGGACAGCTTGTAACTGGTTTGTAGGTTGAACACAGCATACCCAGAAACCTTGCCTGGATTGGTTGTAGGTGGGAGTACGCGAGTATAGGGTTCGGCTACACCATTGACATAACGTATGCTCTGGAATGTGCGCGCCACGCCTTGCTCATGCTCGTTGTTTTCGTTGCCACGGAGATAGCTCTCCGAGTGTACGACTGCACTGATACCTACTTGCCACTTGTCCGTGATCTCGTAGCGGACGCTGGCATTGAGGTTGTGCAAAGGTACTCCAGGCATGCGACTGCCTGGCTTAACGCGTATCACTCCGCTACCAAAGCCATTGATTACCTGAGCACTGCTGTTGTCTTCGCTGAACATCAGAAAGTCATTCTGGAATGTTGCATCGGTCAGACTGTAATTAAGGCTGAAGCTAGCTTTACCTAGTCGCCCAGATAGCCCTGCTTCAAGGCCTCGGCGGCGAGTATCGCCTATACTGTCAAAGAAACCACGACCATTTTGCAGAGCGACAAAATAAATATCATCTTTGAGATCCGTTTGATAGGCGCCAAGATTCCATTGATAGTTTTCTCCCCATTGTCCCCGCGCCCCTATGTCATAGGTAGTGGCTTTTATTTGCGGGAGATAGGGATCGCCTGACAAAGTGGTGGGTAAGGAGCACTCACGGTTTTCTTGTAGGCTTTTATAACTGTAGATTGGATTGTCAGCCGTGCCGCCTACGACAACCGGCGTTTTGTCCAGGGCACAACCTAACTCAATCACGCTAGGAGTTCTGGTGCCTTGTGCGAAATTGGCAAACAAATTTGTGGATGAGGTAACTTGCCAAGTAGCGCCCAATGAAGGATTGAGCGAGTAATAGCTGAACTTCTCGGTTTCCGCTGGATCCAGTGAGTTGGATAGGTCAGGTATTTTGTAACCTGTGGAAACATTACTGCAATCGCGATTAGGGCATATGGCTAGATAATCAGGTAGCGATAGTAGCTCGCCTATGTCAAAACTATTAACGCCATAGCGTGTGGCAATCTTGTTCTTGGCTTTTGTGTCGTTATAACGTGCAGAGATGCTAAAATTCCATTGTTTTACCGGTGACCAAGTTTCGCTGAAATAGAGACTCTTGGTGACATTAGTGCCGCTAAAATTGTTATTGCTGAGCGAAATGTCTGCGCCTGAAAACTGCGGATGGATTTCATCTGGGGCTAAGTAGGCATTCCTGTCTGCATCCAACATACCTAAGCGTTGGTAGTTTTTATATGTAGCGCTAGCATCATCAATTGAAGCACCCACCATGAATTTATGATGCTCATAATTCCAGTTGAATTGTATCGATGCACCTTCAACAATCTGGTCGATTTTATTGTCGGTGAAGATTGCAGTCGGTGTACCTTCGACTATGCCTGTGCTGCCTATATAAGCCCCATCGACAGTGGCGATCGCACCTGTAACTGGGTCTATGTATGAATAAGCTTTTTGAGGGCTGTTTGTGGCTGAGTCCTGGGACTGAGTGGCAGTACAGACATCATTATTTTTTGGTGCAATTGGCATGATGAAATGCTTTTTAATAACACCATTTTCAGTGGTGTAGTAATAGTTATCCAAAGCAGATGCCGTATTGATTTGGCCATCAGCAGTTCCTACACTTCTAAAAATAAGGGCGGTAATTTGATAGCTTGTTTCACCAAAATACTCCGGGGTTATTGGTCCAATGATGGGAAGAGTTTCAACATCTTTCTGCTTATATCGATCTGCATTTAGGTTGGAGGTTAAGGCAAACTGCTGTTGCAATACCTGCATAATTTCATCTGGTATATCTGCTTTGTTTTTCTCCAGATTTCCGTAGTTAGAAAGTAAGCTGCTTTCGGGATCAGTAATACCGCTGTTGTAAAAACTATCTAAAAAAAGATCCATGAAGGGATCTGTCGGGTTTTCTATAGTCAACACATAGTAATCAGGAATGCCATAGGAGTTGGTGCTGTCTAGTAAGCAAGTATAGGGAGTGGCTGCCTTGGATGCATCACGCGCAAGCACACCTTCTTCCTGTCTTGAAAGCCCGGTAAACACATCGGCTCCAACTTGATGGCGCTTGCTATTCCTTCTATAAATCTGACCAGTGATAGTAAAGTTTTCACTAACGAAATAACTACCTGAAAGCTGAAATTGCACTAAATTATTTTCAGTCTTGTCTGGTGATGAAAACACACCATTTTTATTTTCGTGATACATATCGGTCGGGTATAAGCCATTTCCAACTAGATTGTTGTGCACGATCAATGTGCTCAAGTTGAGATCTAGCTTGTCTCCACGGTAGCTGGCTTTGCCAAAAGCTTGGTTGACCCGGCTGGGAGAGTTTTCTCTCCAGCCATCCTCTAGAAAAAAATTACCGGCACCAAATAAGGCAAGAGTGCCATTATTCCAGCCTGCTGTTGCCTGTAATTGCTTTCTATTAAAGGAGCCGGTCATGACATTGGCATCAATACCAGTATGGTTAAAACCATCTTTAGTTTTGACAGTAAATGCACCACCTAATGTATTTAAACCAAAAATAGGATTAGAACCGGGGAAAACATCAACGCTGGCAAGCGCATTCATTGGAATCATGTCCCAATTTACAACATCGCCAAATGGTTCATTGACACGTATACCATCAAAAAACACCGACAATCCTTGAGGGGTGCCGATTTGGGGCCCCGCAGTGAATCCTCGATACGTGACATCCATTTGAAATGGATTGCCTTGATAATCATTAATATTGACTGATTGAAGTTTACGATTCAGTAGGTCAGTTAAACTCAAGGAGTTGGCATCTTTAATCTCCTTTGCAGAAATGCTTTGTACGTTGCCAGGGATTTCTTCCTTGGTTAGCCCCAAACCAGGTAATGGGCCAATCTCATAAAACCGCTTAGCGCGGACTTCAACTGCGTCTACATGTTGAAAATCTATCGCGGGTTTTTCTGCCGCAGCTTTGATCACGGCATTGTCTTGATTGATTGTGGATTCCAAGCCACTACCTGCAAGCAGCATTTGGAGGGCTTGGTCTGGCTTCATACGGCCCTTGACTGCGGGAGCGGTCTTGCCTGTGGCAAGATTGCTGTCGAAGGCGACACTGATGCCTGTGGTGCGTGCGAGTTGCTTGAGTGCGGCATCGAGAGGTTGGCTGGGGATATCAATGTTGCTGGGTGCAAAAGCGCCCGTACTCGCATTGTTTTTTGGCAATGTAGTATCAAGCTCTGCTGCTTGTAACTGAAAAGGCATGATTCCCACCATTGCCGTCAGTATTACCGCGCGCTTGTGGCTATAAGCGCGGCACAATGCGCGTGATAGCTTATTGAGCTGCGGTGGTTCATGAAAAATTCTCCCTCTCCTGGTCATCCCATTGCTCCATGTATTTAATAATTTTTTATTCTTGTTTTTATGATCTAACTTTTAATTATTGAAGGTGCTACCTGGCAAGAAGCAGGCTTATTCACCTTGTATGCAGGCGACAAAATTCGCCTCACATGCTTGTTTAACTGTTCGGTTCAGGAAACCCTGACGGGATTTTTTTGAGAAAAACTAGAAATTAATAAATGTAAAAAATTATTAATTAAAATCAATTGGTTATATGTATGGGAAAGTTTCCTGATCTTTTTGGGATTTGTGGTAATGCGGTTGGGACGTGAGAAATTAATTTTTATTAGACGTAGCAGTGTGGATGAGAAGGTTAGGAGCAAAAGCGCGGACAGGGTGGGAAGTTTGGCTTTGCAGTCCTTGATGCCTGCTTAGTTATAGAGAAAGCGAGAGGGTGCCGAGCAATATGATGAATAGTAGCCCTACCAATGCGATGACTATGCGGTACATGATTTTGAAAATATCCAATTCATTTATCTCCTTTAAAAAATTATTCCCACTATCGATATAACCTTTAGGGAAGCAAAACCCTGACGTCTTAGATACAAGGCAGGGAATATTTTTGTGGTGGAGTGAGGCTAAGAGGGGGCATTAGTAAGCTAGGTTGTATTGCCATACATATTTGCGGAACATTTTGTTGTAACTAGGGTGTTACCAATGGTGATTACTGCATGAGGCAAGTGATCGTGCAGATGTTATGGCTTGCGGGAGGTTTGCATCTTCTTCGGGATTAGGAGAGTTGCGTTGCGATCGGTGTTGACCTTGACCGGGGCAATGATGGGTAATTCGGTGATGAAGCGTTCTGTATATTTAGCTTGAATGACGGCAGTGATACTGACATCGTTTGCCGTATCAAATTGCGCTGTGACCGGGAGCTGGCGATAGCGCGAAAGGGTTTCTGCGATTTCTTCCAGCCCGGCTTGGTCAAATGTAATGGTGCCAAATTCAAAGCTGAATGCATCGGCTGCCGGGCGTTGCAGGCGCTTGGATTGGCCATTGAGGTTGAATTCAGCGACTTCATTGTCGCGTAGCGTCAATACATGCTCAGCGTAGCGATTTACCCCGGTGAGCTCGGTGGTGAGATATTGCTGAGGTTCTACCCGCACTACGCCATGATCCACGCTAATGCGTACTTTGCTGCTGAATTTATTGACGGCAAAACGTGTACCCAGCACGGTGATTCTGGCAAGGCCGCTATCGACGACAAACGGACGGTCAGGGTTTTTGGCAACATCAAAGCTCGCTTCGCCTTGTTTCAGGATGACGCGGCGTTCTTTGCGGGTGTAGGTAATCTCAATATCGCTATTGGCATTGACCATGAGCTTGGTGCCATCTTCCAGCACTTGGGAGCGGATTTGACCGATGGCCGTATTGGCCACCATGTGCATGGTCGGTTGGCTCTCCCAGGCTTCATAGCCGTAATAAGCGCTAATACCAGCCACGGCGAAGAACATGACGCTCAGTGTGCGGGTAATGACAGTGCGAATTTTTTTGCTGCGGTCAGTTTTCTCAATAAAGATTTTCTGCTGCATGGCACTTTCAAGGTGCAGCAGGCGATCAGGCGAATCCAGGTCTTCCCATAAAGTACATACTTCTTGATAAGCCCGCTGGTGCGCCGGATGGGAGAACAGCCACTCCTCGAAACGGCTACGCTCAGGATGCTCAATATCGGCATCCTGCATAATGACAAACCACTTGATAGCGGCCTGGCGTGCGCTGCGTTGTAAAGAGATATGGCTCATGCTGGTGAGATTAAGGTCGTGCCAATACTAGGCCAGAACGGTTAGTTGATCAGGTCCTTGGCTTCAAGCAAATCTAGCATGGCACGCATGATATGTTTTTGCACCATATTGATGGAGATGCCTAATTTCTCAGCTATGTCCTGTTGCGATAATCCCTCAATGCGGAAGAGCAAGAATACTTCCTTGCAGCGTGCTGGCATGTGGTCAATGATGTTGAGCAGGGCAGTGAGCCTCTGCTGCATGTCGATGAGGTGTTCGGCAGAGGGGGCTGCTGCTTGATTCAGTTCATGGTTTTCCCCGGTTTCTTCATCCACCAAGGGCAGAAAGCGCGATTGCTCCTGATAGCCATCAATCAGTAGGTTGCGCACAATGGTGCGCAAATAGGCATGAGGTTGCTCCAAACGGCCTGGACTGCTCGAAATGGCAAAGCGGATCAAGGCATCATGCAATACATCGCATGCGATTCGATGATAGCCCGTATGTCGATAAATGGAGGGGAGCAGATCTGAATAAGCCCATTGTAAATCGATGCCATGCCAGGTTGGATTGAGTCTCATGCTGATCTGCTCTACAAAAGATAATCTTGTGAGAATAGATAGCAATAAGCGGGCCTGATACGTCAGTTTTTTGTCAGGTTGCGATATGGCGGGGGATTGCGCCGGTATGGTGATTGTTGTTGAGCGAGGATTTGGCTGGATGTGGTGGCTGTAAACAACCAATTGGCTGTTTACAGCCACCAACTATTGAGGCTTGCCTGGTCTGATGGATGCCATGACATTGCAAAAAGCGTGGCTAAACGGGGATAATCAGGCATGAGCCTTCATTTTGAATCTATATCATTCAGCGGCGTCCAAGCTGGCAAGCGCCTCATCGTGTTGGGCGGTGTGCATGGCAATGAGCCGTGTGGCACGATGGCGATTCGCAGGGCGATCAGCGACATACAGCGTGGCGAATTGAGCTTGCTTGCTGGCAGCGTCACCTTTGTGCCTGTGTGCAACCCGCTGGCTAGGGCGCAATATACCCGGGCTGGCGAACGCAACTTAAATCGCAAGCTATTCCCGACCAAGCATCCTCAAGAGTTTGAGGATCATGTTGCCAATTGGCTGTGCCCATTGCTGGCTAATCATGATGTGCTACTGGATTTGCATTCCTTCCATACGCCAGGCGAGCCATTTGCAATGCTGGGACCCAACAATAACCAGGGTAGCCTGGAGCCTTTTGCTCATGAAGCCGAGGAGGAGGCATTGGCACGGCGACTGGGCGTCAAGCTATTTGTGGACGGCTGGTTGGATACTTATGCCAATGGGGTGGCGCACAGACAAGCCCAGGCGGCTGGTGCGGACGCCGATGTACGCTACGGCGTTGGCACCACGGAGTATATGCGTAGCCAAGGTGGCTATGGCCTGACGCTGGAATGTGGACAACATGAGGATGTGACAGCGCCAGAAGTTGCTTACCAGGCGATTGTGAATACCTTGGCATGGCTGGGACTAAGCGATCAGGCTGTTCCGCTCGAAACGCCTGGGCGTAGAACCCTGCGTTTATTCGAGGTGGTGGATCGGGATGCACCGGCAGACACATTGGCGCAGGAGTGGCGTGGTTTTGAGCGACTAGAGCCGGGTACATTGATAGGCACGCGTGGAGATGGCCGGGAAATTCGGGCGATGGAAGCTGTCTATATCGTGTTTCCCAACCCAGGGGCGGAACCAGGAAGTGAATGGTTTTACCTTGCCAGGGAAATTGACCGGGTTTAAATATGAATAACAATCAATATAGTGATGGAGAGTGAGATGAAAAAGTTTTCTGTAATTGCCATGGGTATGCTGGGCATGGGGTTGTTGTTTTCCCAGGCCGCTAGTGCAGATTGGACCTTGAATAACGATAGTTCAGTCCTGAATTTTGTATCCATCAAGAAAAACACCATTGGAGAGGCGCATCGCTTTAACCAACTGGCCGGTACCATCAGCCAGAATGGCGCATTCAAGGCAACGATTAATCTAGCAAGCGTCAATACCAATATCCCGGTGCGGGATGAGCGCATGAAGAGCATGTTGTTTGATGTTGCCTCTTTCCCCCAGGCGGATATTAGCGGTAATACCGTGAATACATTCAAGGCACCTGCCGCTGGTGAAGCCAAGATCGAGGCGGTGAAGCTGCAGCTGGTGATCAACGGTAAGACCATTCCGCTGGAAACCAGGTTGCGTGTGGTTGGGCTGGGCAAGCAGGGCTTGCTGGTCAGTACGATAGAGCCTTTGTTGCTGGATGCAGCAGCACTGGGCTACACCGAAGGTATAGACAAGCTGCGGGAGATCGCGCAACTTCCTTCTATCAGCACCGTGGTGCCTGTCACTTTTAGCTTGGTCTTTGATCACGCGCATTAACCATGACGGCAAGTCATTAAAATCAATAAGCTAGCAGACTGGCGAGGAGAGCGCTCATGGCGGATAGGAAGATCATTGCAGGAAAAGCCTGGCGGGCATTGACTAGCCTACCTTTCCTGATGCTGCTTGGTTTCTGGGTGTCTTATCTTCTATTTGGCTATTTTGCCGTCAACCCGATTGCGCAGCGTCTGTTGCCTGGGGTGGCTGAAAACAAGCTGGCCAGCCGCTTGTCAGTTGAGCGCGTCGATTTTGACCCTTTACGCCTGGCCGTGACCGTCAAGCAGTTACAGCTCACCACCCCTGAGGGTGCTTCACTGGCCAGTGTTGAGCGTTTGCATGCTGATCTTGAGTTGAGTGGCTTGTTCCGTTTTGCATGGCGGCTCAAGGATATTCACTTGGCCGCGCCTCATGTCAGCTTTGAGATATTGCCGGGTGGTGAAAGCAATTGGGCGGCATTGATTGCCAAGCTCAATGAAAAGCCGGATGAGCCGAAGAGCGAGGGCATGGCACGCTTGTTGGTTGACCATATCTTGATTGAGCGGGGCGATGTTGAGTATGTTGACCGCAATCGACCAGAAGCTTTCCGCGCAGTACTGGAACCACTGGGGCTGGAGTTGGATGGTTTTTCCACATTGCCGGAAGATCTTGGGGATTACGCTATCTTGGCTAAATTGCCTGAGCAGGGTGGCACCCTGAAATGGAAGGGCGAGTTGGGGCTCAACCCTGTGGTGTCTAGTGGAAAGTTTGAGCTGGAAGGGCTCAAGCTTGCCAAGTTACTGGCAGTGTTGCCACCCGGTGCCCTGCCGATCAAGCTAGCGTCAGGACAACTCAAGACTAAGCTGGATTACCAGTTCGCTATCGTGCAGGACAAGCCCGAGGCCACGATCAACAATTTTAGCCTGGTGCTGGATGATGCAGCAGCGACATTGCTGCAATCGCAAGCACAAGAGGGCAAGCTGGAACTGAAGCAATTGGCAGTTGAGTTGCCCAGCTTGCAGTTCAAGATGCAGGAGCAAGCACAAGTGCAGTTTGACGCACTCAAGCTCGCATTGGCAGATATCAAGCTAACGCAACATGGCAAACCTTTGCTGGCGCTGCCATCTATCACGGTGGAGCAAGTGGGGCTGGATTTGCAGGCACATCAGCTGGATATAGGCAGCTTGGCTGTGGCGCAAGGGCAAGTAAACGCGACACGGCAACGCGATGGCCATGTTAATTGGCAACAGTTACATGTGGCATCAACGCCGGATGATGGACAGCCAGAGGCAAGTGAGGATAGTGATCATGCCAGCCCTCATCCATGGAGCATTCACCTTAATCAAGCCAATATCGATGGCCTTAAGCTGGACTACACGGATGAGACTTTCAAGCAGCCTTTGCAAGTTGCAGTTGATAATTTGTCGCTCAACTTGAAGTTTGCCATTGAGCAAGGAAAAAGCCGCGTAGAGGAGATTGAGAGCAATATCGGGCCATTCTCGCTACGCTCGGGGGCTAATAGCAAACCAGTGGCTCATCTTGAACGCTTGGCTTTGCAGGGTGGGCAAGTAGATATTGCTGCGCAGAAAGCCAGCCTGCAAGCGGTGCTTTTAAAGGGGCTGGGAGCAGATGTGCTACGGGATGCCAAGCAAGTGAATTGGCAGGCCATTCTGGAGCCAGCGCAGGCCGCTGCGCAAGGCCCAGCGCATCAGGCCAAGACGGCACAAGCCAAGCCTGGTGCGGAGAAGGGCGCACCTTCCTCCTGGGCATTCGACCTCAAGCGCTTTGCGCTGGAAGATGCTGGCCTGCACTTCAACGATTCAAGCACCAAGGCCCCAGTGACGTTGGATATTGAGCAGGCTAGCCTTGAGGTCAAGGATGTCAGCCTGGATACTAAGCGGGCGCTGCCTGTGAGTGTTGCTTTCAAGGTCAAGCAAGGTGGTAATTTCAGTGCCAGTGGCAAGCTGGCACCGGAGCCTATGAGCGGAGATATCAATCTTAAGCTTGCGGCTTTCTCGCTCAAGCCTTTTGCACCTTACGTTAATCAGTTCGCTATGCTCAAGTTGAACAATGGCGCGGTGAGTACGCAAGGCAAGCTTAACCTTAAGCAGAGTAAGCAACTGGCTATGCAATATCAGGGTGGCTTCAGTGTTGATCAGCTCGATATCGTGGAAGAGGACACCGGGCAGGCGTTCTTGGGGTGGCGCAGCCTTTCCACCAACAGCCTCAAGCTGGCCTTGGCACCGGATAGCCTGCATATTGGCGAACTCAAGGTGAACCAGCCGCGTGGCAAGTTCATTATTTATGAAGATCGCAGCTTGAATGTTCAACGTATTCTGCGGGAGCAGCCAACTGCCACAGCGCAGGCTACGCCGGTGCAAGCCCCAACAAAAGCTGCTGATCCCTTCCCAGTCGCTATTGAGCGCATTCGCATTGACAATGCCAATCTAGAGTTTGCCGATTTGTCGCTTACTCCGCAGTTTGGCACGCATATCAACACCTTGTCTGGTGTCATCAATGGTATGTCCACCATGCCCACTACGACGGCGCAAGTCGAACTGGATGGCAAGGTGGATGATTACGGGTCTGCGCGGATTCGCGGCTCCCTGCAGCCATTCCAGGCGACAGAGTTCACTGATCTCAAGCTGATATTCCGCAACCTGGAAATGAATCGCCTGACGCCATATTCAGGCAAGTTTGCTGGTCGTCGCATCGATTCAGGCAGGTTGTCGGTGGACCTTGAATACAAGATCAAGAATCGCCAATTGGCCGGGGCAAACAAATTTATCGTCAACAAGCTCAAGCTGGGCGAGAAAGTGGCGAGTGAAGATGCCGTAAACCTGCCGCTCGATTTGGCGATTGCGCTGCTGGAGGATAGTAACGGCGTCATTGATCTTGATCTGCCTGTCGCAGGCAGCCTGGATGATCCTGAATTCAGCTATGGCAAGATTGTGTGGAAGGCCATCGTCAATGTGCTGGGTAAGCTGGTGACTTCACCGTTCCGTGCGTTAGGCAACTTGCTCGGTATTAGCTCGGACAAGCTGGAAGCGTTGATGTTTGATCCTGGTAGCGCTGAACTTGTACCGCCAGAACAGGAAAAGCTCAAGGTCATTAGCGAGGCCTTGGCCAAGCGGCCTGCATTAGTATTGCAAGTGGCTCCAGTGCTGGATGACAAGGCCGATGGTCGTGCCTTGCAGGTGCAGTTTGTACGTAACCAGGTCGCGGCGAAAATGGGTATCCAGCTACAACCTGGTGAAAAGCCTGGGCCAGTGGATACTCATAATAAAAAGGTACGCTCAGCACTGGATAAGCTTGGCAAGGAGCAGTTGACGCCTGAGGCTCGTGATGGCATCAAACAGGAGAAAGATGAAGCTGCTTATTATGAAAAATTGCTAGATGCCCTCAACAAGCAAGCCAAGTTGGAGCCATCGTGGCTGGAGGCGCTGGCAAATGAGCGTCAGGAAGCTGTGCGGCGCTATCTACTGGAGACATTGTCCTTGGATGCTGGCAAAGTGCAGGTGAAGCCTTTGAATCGAATCTCGACGGATGAAAATGAGGTCAAGATGCCGCTGGAGCTCGGCGTGGAGCGGAAGGAGTAACACTGCGCTAGCAATGGCACTTCTTCGCGATCATGTGGTCATATCAGGGTAATAAGTAGTTTGGCTAGCAATGCTTTTTTGAATATCAACTTCGAATATCAACCAAGTGGAGATCATCATGAAAGTAGATATCTATAAGAGTGCAACCAGTAGCAATAAATATATCTCGGTGAGGGCAGGGGCTGATGTTTCCAAGGTGGATGTGTCAGACCCGGATTATGCCAAGTTGATTCACCAGACTTCGGATGTCGAGGTGAACAAAGAGGATAGGCACCAAGACTACGATGCCAGCCTGATTATCAAGGATATTGAGCAGCATGGTTATCATCTGCATCATGTGAAGAGGAATTTCAATTGATCAAATAAAAAGAGCGGTTAACCGCTCTTTTTATTTGATGTACTTCATCGCTATTTACAGCTCGCCAAAATCCGGGCTCTGCATTTCTGTCTGCGAGAAAAAATGCCCCAGTTTATCGCGCTTGGTCAGTAGGTATTGCAGGTTATCCTGGTTAGGCTGGATCACCAGTGGAATACGTTCATGAATGGTCAGTCCAGCTTGTTGCAGGCTGGATACCTTCTCCGGGTTATTGGTGAGTAGGCGCAATGAGTGCACGCCCAGATCCTTGAGGATATCTACGGCAGCCGTATAGCTACGCTGATCAATCGGTAGACCCAGATGTAGGTTGGCATCGACAGTATCCAACCCTTGGTCTTGCAGGGCATAGGCGTGAATCTTGTTGGCAAGGCCGATGCCGCGGCCTTCATGTCCCTTAAGATAAAGCAGAACGCCTTGTCCTGCTTCTGCAATCATGCTTTGTGCCAGCACCAATTGCTCGCCGCAATCACAACGATTAGAAGAGAAAATATCGCCCGTCAGGCATTCTGAATGCACCCGCACCATGACCTTGTCATTATTAAGCACATGGCCTGCCACCAATGCGACATGTTCTTGGCCGCTTTGTATATCGTGATAGACATGGATGATGAATTGACCGTACTTGGTAGGCAGGGTAGATGAAGAAATTTTACTGATCGTGCTCATGTCGAGTAGTGCTATGGTTGAATGCAGCTGCAAAATGCAGATAGGCAGATTAAAGTAAATCAGCCCTTGATGCTACCGTTTTATTGGGTGCCGCCGTGCTGTGATGATGCAACGGCGGCTCATCGTCAATATCCAGGCTTTATTTCAGTGCTGAAATTGCGCCCATCTTGATCAGCCTTGCACGCACGATATTGCGGCTGACTCCCAGCAAGCGTGCTGTTTGCACTTGGTTGTTGTGGCAATAGTGATAGGCCGTGCGCACGACAGTATCTTCTATATGTTCGTAAAGCGTTTCGTGTCCAGCTTCAAACAGCTGGTGCAAGGCATGTTGCAGCGAGTCGCTACCACCATGGCCATCATGTTCATGGCGGCTGCGGTGGAATAATTGCATGGACGATAGTTGCAAGTCCTCGTTACGCAGGCGGTTGCCCTTGCAAATCAGCAGTGCATGATGAATTGCATTTTCTAGTTCGCGGATATTGCCAGGCCATGCGTGTGCAAGGAGTTTGCGTTTTGCATCCTCGTCGATTTCCACTTCGCCGTAGCCGAGGCGACGGCGGTATTCGCTCACAAAATATTGCGCCAAGGGCAGAATATCGCCGGGACGGTCACGCAGGGTAGGAATTTCCAGATGTGCGACGCGCAGGCGGTAGAACAAGTCTTCGCGGAAATGCCCGGCTAATACCGCTTCCTCCAGACGCACATTGGTCGCCGCAACCAGGCGTACATCTATTGGCGTCGGCTTGCGTGCGCCTAAACGCACGACTTCACGCTCCTGCAATACGCGCAGTAATTTGACCTGGATGCTCAAGGGCAAGTCACCAATCTCATCAAGGAAGATGGTGCCGCCATTGGCAGCCTCGAACCAGCCTGTCTTGGCAGAGAATGCGCCGGTGAATGCGCCTTTTTCATGTCCAAATAGTTCACTTTCTACCAGTGTCTCGGAGAAGGCGCCGCAATTGACGGCGACGAAAGGCTTGCCCTTGCGATGGCTGAGATCGTGCACGTGGCGGGCGATAAGTTCCTTGCCTGTACCGGTTTCTCCGATGATCAGCACATTGGCATCGCTAGGTGCTATTTGCTGAATGCGGGCAAGAAGCGCTAGCGATTTTGGGTCTTCAAACACCTGGGCTGTAGCACGTATTGAGGTGCTGAGCGACTGGGAATTGGGTAGGGTTAACAAATTCATGTCGTCCTCTTTCGAGTAAATGCTGTCAAATTCGCGATGGGTCAGTCCCATATAGTCGTTGTCCAGTAAGTTCATGAGTAGAATGTCGGCGTCGGGTACTGTTGCTTCAGTGCCCATTCGCCTAGCTCCTTGATTTTGTAATCGAGAGGGTCGTGCAATGTGTGGGTGCGCAGGTTGCGCCAGTGCCGGTCTAGCCTTAGGCCAGCATGGGTGGCGCGCGAGCCAGCCACCTCGAACATACGACTGGTAATGTCTAGCCCGATGCGTGTGGCAATAATCTTGGCTGAGGTAATGTCGATAGCGACTTCACCGCGTTCCGCCTCTGTCAATTGCTCTTGCTTACTCCATGCCTCGTCAAATTTGCGGGCGGCGATGTCTGTAAGCACACGTGCGCTTTGCAGGCTTGCCCAGAATTCGCCGTAATGTGCGAGGATGTAAGGATCGTCTGCCGGGTACTCTTGTCCAGAACGGTGCCAAGGTCTTGCTTCATTGAGTGTGTAGTGGCGCGCATCGTTGAAAGCACCTTCCGCAATGCCAAGGTAGATATTGGTAAGGATTAACTGGGCGAGTAACGGGCGTAGGCAAGAGAACGGTGTACTAAGCGGCCCAGGGTCAGCCAAAATATCGCTAGCCTCGACACGTACTTTCTCGAAATTGACGCTGCCGCTATCGGTCTGGCGTTGACCGATATTATGCCAATCCTGCAATACGCTGATTCCCGTCCTGCCTGTAGGCAAGGCTGCAACGACCAGCTCGCGTGTATCCTGGGCATAGGCAGACACAATCAACATTTCTGAATCTAGCGCGCCAGAGCAAAAACTTTTCTTGCCGGAAAACTCATACCAGTGACCTACCTGCCGGCTGATCGTGCGTTCGTCCAGTGGATTAAGCGCATTGCCCCAAAACCAGTTCAGGCGTGCGGTATGCTCAAACCACGGCTGCCATTGATTGGGGCGGGCGAATAGCCTGACGGTTGCCAGCATGAGGTGATGAAAGGCAAACACATGTGCAATAGAGCTATCTACCTGGGCAAACTCTCGCACGACTTGCATGACATCCTGCCAGTTGGCCCCGAGGCCTCCTTCATGCTCTGGGATGGATAAGGCGAGCAGACCACTATGACGAATCAGGTCGCGCTCGGCTTTCGGTGTGCCACCTGCTTCATCACGCTCCACAGCTGTCAGGCTGAATTCGGCCACCAGCGCTTGCGTAATATCCCGAATAGATAGCGCTTGCGACTCTTCGATATTGCCCTGCCGTTTGATATTTGAAATAGCCAAAAGTTATATCCGTAAGTTAATTAATAAGGATATAGCAGCTATCGTGCCAAAATTCAGCGCACGCGGCTGACCTACTTACTGGTGCCTGGGAAGCAGCCTGCCAGGCCAATCAGGGCTTGGTGTTGAGGGATAGGTGTTGCCATCTGTATTCTTAACTGTTGCTGCATAATCAGCACTGTTGCGATATTTTGCAGAGGCTGTGTGCTGGTATATCAGCAATTGAGCAGTTTATTGCTGATTAAGCAGCAGTTATTAAAATGTGGTTTTTATAAGTGTTTAAAAAACATTCACTTAGCGGATGGCATGGAGCTTGCTGAATCTGGGTATTGGTTTTTTTGATGCGTTTACTCAGACAAGGACAGTAAGATGGATATTTTCTGGTTTCTTCCTACTCATGGCGATAGCCGCTATTTGGGCACGAGCCATGGTGGTCGCGCCGTCAGCCACCATTACCTCAAACAGGTGGCCCAGGCGGCGGATGAGCTTGGTTTCAAGGGCGTGCTGATCCCGACCGGACGTTCGTGTGAGGACTCCTGGGTAGTGGCATCATCGCTGGTCAATTTCACCAAGCGGCTCAAATTCCTCGTGGCTATCCGGCCTGGCACAATTTCTCCGACGGTGTCTGCCCGTATGGCCGCAACATTGGACCGTATTGCGGATGGCCGTTTGCTGATCAATGTCGTGAGCGGAGGCGATCCGGATGAGCAGCATGGTGATGGTAGCTTTCTTAGCCACGAGGAGCGTTATGCTGAGGCTGATGAGTTCCTCAAGATTTGGCGTGGCGTTGCTGCTGGCGAGTCTGTTGATTTTGAAGGAGAGTATTACAAGGTCAAGAATGCCAAGAATATGTATCCCCCAGTGCAAAAGCCTTATCCACCATTATTTTTTGGTGGCTCATCGCCTGAGGCTGTGGAGCTGGCGGCAGAACAGATTGATGTTTACCTCACCTGGGGAGAGCCGTTGCAAGCGGTGAAAGAAAAGATAGAAATCGTCAAGGCCCGGGCTGCTGCACATGGGCGTACGCTCAAGTTCGGCATTCGCATGCATGTGATTGTGCGTGAAACGAGCGAGCAGGCCTGGCAGGCTGCGGATGAGTTGATTTCGCATGTTACCGATGAGACCATTGCTGCGGCGCAGAAGGCATTCTCACGCTTCGATTCGGAAGGCCAGCGTCGCATGTCCTCCCTGCATGGTGGGCGACGCGATAAGCTGGTCGTGGCTCCCAACCTTTGGGCCGGGGTTGGCCTGGTGCGGGGTGGTGCTGGTACTGCACTGGTGGGTAGCCCGCAAGAGGTGGCAGATCGCATCCAGGAGTATGCCGCACTGGGGATAGACTATTTCATCTTCTCGGGCTATCCGCATCTTGAGGAAGCTTATCGCGTGGCTGAATTGTTATTCCCCTTACTGCCCATCGACCAGCAGCGTGCGCTGGGCAGTATTAACCTGACTGGCCCATTCGGTGAGATGGTCGCGAACGATATCGTGCCCCCGCCAGCCGCAGGTAAGCTAACGGCAGTCAAATAGGAGCAAAGTCTTGAATCAAATTGAAGCATTATCCTTGGCAGAGATTAGGCCAGCTGAGCCTATTGATCCCAAAACTGTGGCCCAGGCGTTGGCGAGCGAATTTGCCAAGACAGCTGTCACCAGGGATCAATTAGGCGGCACACCGAAAGTCGAGCGTGACCAGATTCGTGCCAGTGGGCTACTGGGGCTTATCATTCCTGCGGATTTGGGCGGCCTGGGCGCGAGCTGGGTTGATACCCTTGATATCGTACGCAGCTTTGCTCGTGTGGATAGCTCAATCGCCCAAGTGTTTGCCTTTCAGCACCTCATGCTGGCCACCGTCAGGTTATTTGGTACCGAGGCACAATGGCAGCCTTGGTTCCGCCAAACCGCGGAAAATAACTGGTTCTGGGGCAATGCGCTTAATCCGCTGGATACGCGCACCGCGAGCAACATTGAGGCTAGGCAGCGCGAGTTCCACGGCAAGAAGAGCTTTTGCTCTGGTGCTACCGATTCCGACATGCTGATTGCCTCGGCCATTGATGCTTCCACACAAAAGCTATTGATTGCAGCTATTCCTACCTCACGTTCAGGCATCATCCTGCATCAGGACTGGGATAATATCGGTCAGCGCCAGACGGACAGTGGTAGTGCAGATTTCGAGCATGTGCGCGTGGAGGAGGCGGAGCTATTAACGCAGCCCGGCCCACTCAGCACGCCGTTTGCTTGCCTGCGACCACTGATCGCTCAATTAATTTTCTCGAATATTTATCTTGGTATTGCCGAAGGTGCGCTGGCAGAGGCGCGGCAATATACCCTGCAGCAATCGCGCGTCTGGTCTGGATCATTGGCGGATGATATTCGCTCTGAGCCTTATACCTTGCTGCATTACGGTGAATTTTGGGTGCAGCTTGAAGGTGCGAAGCTGTTGACCGAGCGTGCCGCTGAACTGCTGGATGATGCGTGGAATAAGGGCGAAGTGCTGACCGCAGAAGAGCGAGGTAAAGTAGCGGTGGCGGTGACAGCAGCCAAGGTTGCCACCACCAAGGCAGGGCTGGACATTACCCAGCGCATGTTTGAGGTGACAGGTGCGCGTGCGACCACGGCAGCGTTGCGTCTAGATCGCTTCTGGCGCAACTTGCGGGTATACACTTTGCATGATCCGGTGGATTTCAAGTTACGCGAGTTAGGTGATTGGGCGTTGAACCAGCAATATCCTAAACCTTCATTTTATTCATGAAGTTAATTTAATAATTAATTGATTTAAATAAATAAAAAATCCCGGATTTCCGGGATTTTTTATTTTGCTAATCAGATACATCAAGAGGCTAGGGTACGTCATGCATCTTGATGTGGCTTGTATTTACACCTGTGCCAAGGCTTGTTCCAGATCGGCAATCAGGTCATCAATATGCTCAATACCCACTGACAAGCGCACCATGTCTACACTCACGCCGGCATTGGCGAGCTCTGCCTCGCTGAGTTGGCGGTGGGTGGTAGTAGCTGGATGACAAGCCAGGCTTTTGGCATCGCCGATATTGACCAGGCGAGTGAAGAGTTGCAAGGCATCAATAAAGCGTGTGCCACCTTCGCGGCCATCTTGCACGCCAAAAGAGAGAATGCCGGAAGCCTGGCCCTTGAGATAGCGTTGTACCAATGCGTGCTCAGGATGATCTGGCAATCCGGCATATTTCACCCATTTTACCTTGGGGTGCTGCTTGAGGTATTGCGCAACCTTGAGGGCATTTTCGCTATGGCGCTCTATGCGTAAAGGCAAGGTTTCCAGCCCTTGCAGCAGTAGGAAGGCGTTGAAGGGACTCAAGGCAGCGCCAGTGTTGCGGAGTGGCACAACACGTGAGCGGGCGATGAAGGCCGCAGCCCCCAAAGCCTCAACGTAATTTACACCGTGATAGCTGGGGTCTGGTGTATTGAGGCTGGGGAAGCGCTCTTTATGCTCGCCCCAAGGGAAACGTCCACTATCAATAATGGCTCCTCCAATGGAGTTGCCATGACCACCGATATACTTGGTGAGCGAATGTACGACGATATCTACACCATAATCAAACGGGCGACATAACAGTGGGGTTGCTACCGTGTTGTCAACGATGACAGGGACGCCATGAGCATGGGCGATGCTGCTGATGGTCTCCAGGTCGACCACGTTGCCAAGTGGATTGCCTATGGTTTCGGCAAATACCAGTTTGGTGCGGCAGTCGATCAGTTTCGCCAGGCTGGCTGGGTCACGATAATCGAAAAAGCGCACTTCTATCCCTTGCTTGGGCAATGTATGGGCAAACAGGTTGTAGGTGCCGCCATACAGCGTCGACACGGAGACGATGTTATCACCGGCCTCGGCAATGGTCTGGATGGCATAAGTAATGGCGGACATACCTGAGGCGAGTGCCAAAGCGCCTATGCCGCCTTCGAGTTGGGCCAGTCTTTCTTCCAGCACTGCATTGGTAGGGTTCATGATGCGGGTGTAGATGTTGCCCTGGACTTTCAGGTCGAACAGGTCTGCACCATGCTGGGTGTTATCAAAAGCGTATGAAGACGTCTGATAGATAGGCACCGCAACTGCCTTGGTTGTGGGGTCGGGTTTATACCCTGCGTGTATGGCCAATGTTTCTGGTTTCATGCGTGATTCTCCTCTTTCCCGTGTGGCGAGATGCCTGATGCTGGCTCAATGATAAAGGCATCATCTGCCTGAGTTTATCATTGAGCTAAGTGTTTATATCCAGGGGTGTCTGGGCGGATTGACCTCATTCAGATAGTAGTTGCCAATGGCATGAAATTTCCAGCGCACCGGGTCATGCAGGGTATGGGTGCGGGCATTACGCCAATGACGGTCAAGATTATAGTCTTCCAGCGTGGAGCGTGTGCCCGAAAGCTCAAACAGTTTATTGCTGGCCAATAGCGCAATTTCCGTGGTGAGCACTTTTGCTTCTGCAACAGCAATGGAGGCTGCCGCTACATGACTTTCTGTGGCATCTGCCGCAGCGATTTGAATCTTATCTGCCGCCCGCTCCAGGATTGCGATTGCCGCATTGAGACGTAGCTTGATATCACCTACCTGCTGAATGGTATAAGGATCTTCGCTGGCATGCTGGCTGTGTTTATCATCAATCCATGGGCGTGCATGCTGGCGGATATACTGGATAGTCGCCTCTACCGCACCTTCGGCAATGCCGGCATCGACGGCGGCCTGAATAAACTGGGAAACTGGGCCACCGACAGTAGGCCGTGCAAAAGCCTGGTAGATAGGAACAACATGCTCTTGCGGTACCTTTACCTGATCAATGATAACCGTGCCACTGGCAGTCGTGCGTTGCCCAAAGCTTGACCAATCATTGATGACTTGCAAGCCGGGAGTGCCTTGCTCAGCTAGTGCCAGATGTGGCAGTCCTGTAGCATCAACAGTCACAATCGGGATCCAGTGCGCGAGCAAAGCGCCCGTGGAAAAGAATTTGGTACCGTTGACGACATACCCAGTGCCATCAGGTGTGATCCTAGTCTCAAACTCAGCAACGGTGCGGCTGCCTTTTTCCGAGAATGCATTGCCAAAGCGCGCGCCTTTGAGAACCAGCTCCAGGAAGAATTGTTTTTGTGTTTCGCTGGCATCGAGTACCAGATGTTCGACCACGACAAAATGGTTCTGCGGTAATTGACCCAAGGATGGATCAACGGCTGAAATGATACGGATGACTTCGCCCAAGGTGCGGTAAGACACTTCAGCACCGCCGTATTGTCTAGGTACTGTGATTGCCCAAAGGCCGCTTTGAGAGAAGGCATCTAGCTCTGCGATGGGCAATTTTCTGTGCTTGTCGCGCTCGGCAGCTCCTTGGCGGAACTGTTCTGCTAGGCGATGTGCTACATCAATGGCTTCAGCATCGCTGCTGATACGGTGTGCCACAGTAGTCAGCTGGGGTTTTTCAAGCGTATGTTGACTCATGTTGTGATTCCTCCTAAAAGCGATAGCCGACATTCAATGTGTAAACGATAGGGTTGATGCTGACATCTCCAGCATCCAGGCCGTTGATTTTGACTTTGGTATTGATGCGTGCGTAACGGATATCTGCGCCTATGGTCCAATGATTGTCCAGGGCATAGTCCAGACCTGCTTGCAGAGCAGGCCCCCAAGAGTCGCCCAGCTTTAGCTTGGCGCCATTGTCTAATTTCTCATCCAAAAAGGTGGTGTAGTTGAGGCCCAGGCCCACATATGGCCGTAGTGTTGCTTCTGGTCTGAAGTGATATTGCAGGCTCAGAATGGGAGGCAGGTGCTTAGCTTCACCGGCACGGCTGCCATTGACATCAATCTGGTGCTTGAATGCCAGGCCACCTAGCAGATCGATTGCCCAATGCGGGGTGATGAAGTAAGCGATGTTGACGGTGGGGCCTACACGGTTACTGAGGGTGACATCAGCGGTATTATCGAGAATAGAGCCGTTGTTCGACTTGGGGGCAATCAGTGAAATGCCGGCTCGCGCTTGCCACGGAGACAAAGCCTCAGTATCTGCTGCCGCTGCAACTGGAAGCAGCAGGCTTGTGAATAACATGGTCAGAGGGAAAAATTGCTGAGACATTAAGATTCCTTTTGTAAATTATCGAGATAATCGCAAAAGTGCCAGCCATTGGTAGAGGTGTTGCACTTAGCTAAGGGTGTTATTACATATTGCGTGCCAATCTTATGTTGCTGATTTTCATTGATTTTGTTTTATCCATACTGTTGTTGTGAGGACTATTGTGCTGATGAGCTGCTGAAAAATCACTCAGTATCACTTGGATGCGATGACCCTATAAAAAAAGCGGTGCCCAGATAGGCACCGCTTTTTTGCTGGCAAAACAGATCGGGGTTATATCCAGGGATGGCGTGGTGGCTTGACGTTATTCAGCACGTAATTGCCTACGGCATAATATTTCCAGCGCACCGGGTCATGCAGGGTGTGGGTGCGGGCATTACGCCAATGACGATCCAGGTTGAATTGGCCAAGGGTAGAGCGCGTACCTGCCAATTCAAATAACTTGCTGCCCGCCAGCAAGGCGGTTTCGGTGCTGAGTACCTTGGCTTCTGCCACGGCAATCGACGCTGCCGCTACCGTATCTTCATTCGGATCGCGTTGTGCGATATCCAGAAATTCTCCCGAGCGGTGTAGCAAGGCATCTGTGGCATGCACGCGGATTTGGAGATCGCCAATATCCTTGATGCTCAGCGGATCTTCGTAACCATGCTCCAGGTTGCTATCAATCCAGGGGCGGGTATGGTTGCGTACAAAATGAATGGTGTCACGCAACGCAGCACGTGCAATGCCAGTATCCACGGCAGCCTGGATAATTTGTGCCACGGGGCCCATGCTGGTGGGGCGGTCAAATGCCAGGTGGTGAGGCAGCACGTATTCGCTAGGGATAAAAATGTTTTCAAGAATCGTTGTGCCGCTGGCGGTAGTGCGCTGACCAAAGCTGGACCAATCATCAATGATCGTGAGGCCTGGGGTACCTTTTTTTACAAAGGCGACAATGGTGTCATCAGCCTCATTTTTTGCTACCACTGGCACCCAGTCTGCCAGCAAGGCGCCGGAAGAGTAAAACTTCTTGCCTGAGAGCAGGTAGCCGCCCTCGGTGGGGGTGATGCGGGTTTGCACATCATTGACGCTCTTTGTGCCAATTTCAGAGAAGGCGTTGCCGAAGCGCACGCCCTTGAGTACCAGGTCAAAGAAGAACTTTTTTTGGAACTCAGTACCATCCAGGCGTATGCCTTCCACCATATAGAGATGATTTTGTGGAATCTGCCCGATGCTGGGGTCTGCCTCTGCAATGATGGCAATGACTTCTGCTAGCGTGGCATTCGATACAAACGCACCGCCGTATTCACGTGGCACGGTGATACCCCATAAGCCACTTTGGGAAAACAGATCCAGCTCTGGCGCAGGCAAGCGGCGTTCGGCATCGCGAGTGGCGGCTTCCTTGGCAATTGCTGCGGCGACCCAATGGGCAACCTCAATCGCCTCGGCATCGCTTTTGATGATGTGGGCTGCGGGGCGGGGCAACTGTTGTTGTTCAGCATCCTCAATGAGTACAGATGTCGCTGTCATGAATAACCTTTCTTAATGAGCAATCAATATGGGTAGGGATGCAATCATCCTCACGGATGAATTGCATGTTGTGTGCCATGTTGTTAACTAATTGATATTCATTGGTTTAGTTATTTATTTCGGTGCGTTCTGTTACTACTGAAGCAAAGAATTGCTGAATGGCTGCTGATTAATCAGCAACGCATGGTGCTGTGCATGAGGGTGAGGGTGGGGAAATCTTGCTTGAACTGCTGATTAATCAGCAGATGTTCAGCATCCAGCACGGATAGCAACAGTCATTAGGCATGCTTATTTTCATTAAGCTAATGATATTTAATGATTTTATGTGTTGGCATGCTTGCTGCTATCTACTTATTGTTATTTGCATTCGATGAATTCGGTGCATTTTGGAATAAGTGGATAGGAGTCGGCATGAGCCAAAAATTGAAGCTGGTGGCGGTATCAGGGAGTCTGGGAAAGTCATCTCGCACGACAACCTTGTTAAAAGCGATCGTCGCCGAGTTGCAAGACAAGTTATCGCTGGATGTGCATCTGATTGAGTTGTATCAACTCGGACCGTTGCTTGGTAGCAGCCTGAGTCGCCTTGATCTACCCAAGGCTGCAGTGGATGAAGTGCTCCAGATTGAGGAGGCTGACATTCTGGTGGTCGCCACGCCGGTTTATCGTGCATCTGTCACAGGCCTATTCA
The DNA here is from genome assembly GCF_044751345.1 of Methylobacillus methanolivorans. GTDB lineage: Bacteria > Pseudomonadota > Gammaproteobacteria > Burkholderiales > Methylophilaceae > Methylobacillus > Methylobacillus methanolivorans. The sequence continues at coordinate 608,189 of NZ_JBIWXY010000001.1, forward strand.
AGCATTTGTTTGACTTTGTTGGCCATGAAGCCTTGATCAATACCCCGGTTTTTCTTGCAGCCACTGGCGGAAGTGATCGGCACGCATTGGTGATCGATCACCAGTTGCGCCCTTTGTTCAGCTTTTTCCAGGCATTGACCTTGCCATTGGGTGTGTATGGCAGCGAACAGGATTTTAATGAGCTGGATCTAGGCGGGTTTGCGATTGCCAGTGAATCATTGCAAGCGCGAATTGCGCTTGCTGTTGAGCGGGCTTTGCCATCATTGCAGGCACTGGATGCTGCAAAATCAGCGACAGAAAAGGCCAGGGCATGAGTGTGGTTACCCAAGCGATTCAACCGCAGGCCATACGTTTACACACTCAGCAACAGCCTGAAGCACTGTTGCGCGTGAATGATATTGAGGTCATTTACGATGGCGCCATCCTGGCGGTGAGCGGTGTTTCGCTAGCTGTGCCGCAGGGCAGCATCGTTGCCTTGCTGGGTGCCAACGGTGCTGGGAAAAGCACCACCCTCAAGGCGATCTCAGGCCTGGTGCGGGCAGGCCGTGCAGCTCTCAGTCGCGGCAGCATCCATTTTAAAGGGCAGCCAAGCACTGATACTTCCGCCAATCTGCTGGTTCAGCAGGGGATCGTTCACGTGCTGGAAGGTCGACATGTATTTCCTCATCTCACTGTGGAGGAAAACCTGATCAGTGGCGGTTTTGTACGCCGCCCCGGCAGGCAGGCACTGCAAACCGGCCTGGAGCGTATTTATGCCTGGTTTCCGCGGCTGAAGGAAAAACGCAAGGTGCAGGCTGGCTATACGTCAGGCGGCGAGCAGCAAATGGTAGCCATTGGCCGTGCCCTGATGACCAATCCCTCTCTTGTTTTGCTGGATGAACCCTCCATGGGGCTGGCCCCGCTGATCGTGCAGGAAATCTTCGATATCGTCAGCCAGTTGAATGCCAGTGAAAACGTCAGCTTCTTGATCGCCGAGCAAAACATCCCGGTAGCGCTCAAGCACGCTCATTACGGCTATGTGCTTGAAACCGGCAAGGTGGTGCTGTCTGGAAGTGCTGAACAGTTGCTGCAGGATAGTGCCTTGCAGGATGCCTATCTGGGTAAGAGGCAATGAGGGCTGGTGGTCAATACAGCAGTAATAACAAGGCCTGCGTGGCAGGCAGGTCAATGACTTAATTGAAAGGATGAATCATGAGTAGCAAGAAAGACGATATCAAGTTTGCCTATTGGGTGCCCAATGTCAGTGGTGGCCTGGTTGTGAGCAAGATCGAGCAGCGCACTAGCTGGGATATTGTTTACAACATCAAGCTGGCGCAATTGGCGGAGCAGAATGGTTTTGAATATGCCCTGAGCCAGATTCGCTTTACCGCGGGTTATGGTGCTGAGTTTCAGCATGAGCCTGTCGCATTTTCCCATGCCTTGCTGGCAGCCACGACCAAGCTCAAAGTGATTGCCGCCATTCTCCCTGGCCCATGGAACCCGGCGGTTGCAGCCAAACAGTTGGCAACGATAGATCAACTGACCAAGGGCCGCGTTGCCATCAATGTGGTCTCTGGTTGGTTCAAGGGGGAGTTTCAGGCGATTGGCGAGCCATGGTTGGAGCATGATGAGCGCTATCGCCGCTCAGAGGAGTTTATCCGTGCGCTGAAGGGAATCTGGACGACGGACAACTTCACCTTCAAGGGTGATTTCTATCGCTTTCATGATTACACCCTGAAACCCAAGCCTTACAACACCAATCCGCATCCGGAGATTTTCCAGGGGGGCAGCTCTCGTGCCGCACGCGACATGGCATCCAGAGTATCTGACTGGTATTTCACCAATGGCAACACGGTAGAAGGCATCAAGGCCCAAGTGGATGACATCCGCGCCAAGGCGGCTGCCAATGGTCATCAGGTCAAGGTGGGTGTCAATGCTTTCATCATTGCACGCGATACAGAAGAAGAAGCCCGTGCGGTGCTGAAGGAAATCATCGACAAGGCAGACCCAGAAGCCGTCAATGCCTTTGGTGATGCTGCCAAGCAGGCAGGCAAGGCCAGCCCTGAAGGTGAAGGCAATTGGGCAAAATCGACTTTTGAAGATTTGGTGCAGTACAACGATGGTTTCAAGACCAACTTGATTGGCACGCCACAGCAAATTGCAGAGCGCATCGTTGCGCTGAAGGCCGTGGGTGTTGACCTGGTGCTATCTGCCTTCCTGCATTTCCATGAGGAAGTTGCTTATTTCGGTGAAAAAGTCTTGCCGCTGGTGCGTGAGCTGGAACAAAAACAGGTCGCATTGGCTGCGTGAAGCAAGGAATGCATATGGCAAGCAATACCTTACCGCACTGGCTGATTCAGCATGCGACCACGCAGCCACACCGTGTGGCATTGCGTTACAAGCAATTGGGCATCTGGCATGAGCAGCACTGGAAATCGCTGCATGAAGAAGTGGCGCAATTAGTGGCAGTGCTAGGCCAGATCGGGTTTGAGCGTGGCAACACGCTGGTATTGCTGACGCACCCACGGCGAGAAGCTTTGCTGCTCTCGATTGCGGCGCAATGGTTGGGCGGCATAGCCGCGCCATTGGATCCATCGATGGACGAGGTGGCGCTGGCCTTGCTGCTGGCGCACCTGGCACCCGCATTTGTATTTGCCGAGGGTCAACAGCAGGTGGAACAAACCTTGGCCAGTAGTCCTCAAGGTGTGCGTGTGATTTATGCCGAGGCGCGCGGCCTTGCAGGGCAGCAACAGCCGGCATTGCGCCACTATCCATCGTTGCTGACAGGGGGCAATTCGATAGCGCGTGAACCTGTGTCAGAGGCTGGGCAGGCTGCGTTTGCGCTATATCGTGTTAACGGCGAGCGCAGCGTGCAGGTGGAGCATTTTCGCCACGATGATCTGTTGGAAGAAGGGCGCCTATTGGTATTGACTGAGCGCCTTGGACGTGCGGAAGAGGCCTTTGTTGCACGCGTGTTTGCCACCAGTGGCCATCTGCGTTACTTATTGTCGCCATGGCTAACGGCGGGTTTTACGCTCAATTTCCCCGAGAGCATCGTCACACGCGATGCTGATCGGCGTGAGCTTGGGCCTACCTTGGTTGTTGGCACGCGAGAAACCTATCTCAGGCTTGAGGCCATGATCAGGGAGCGCCTGCCACTGCCAGATAGTTGGTTTGGTCGGGTAGTGACTTATGCCTTGCATCGAGATAGGACGGCGTTGCAGGGTTTCCTCGGGTATTGGCTGGTAAAGCGCCCCTTGCGAGATGTCATCGGCTTTAGCCGCATCAGGGTGCCATTGCTGATCGGCCCGGCCTTGACGGCAGATTCAGTGGCCTTCTTCAAGAGTTTGGATATCCATATCCGCACTTGGGATAAGGTTGCCAACTGGCGTACCTTGCCGACAACGACCACCAGGCAAATCCCCACCGCGCACGATGACCTGGCAAGCACAAGCCGGAGAGCATCCTGATGGTAGCCCCTTTGCTTGAGTTGCAGGATATTTCCCTTTCTTTCAAGGGTGTTAAGGCGATCAGCGATATTAGCTTTGCTGTGAAACAAGGCGAGATATGCGCATTGATTGGCCCGAATGGCGCGGGAAAAAGCTCTTTGCTTAACATCATTAATGGTGTTTACCAGCCTGACATCGGCTATATCCATTTCAATGGCGCAAGTCATCGCAAGATGCGTGCGAATCTTGCTGCAACGCAAGGGATTGCACGTACTTTCCAGAATATTGCCTTGTTCAAGAGCATGACGGTGCTCGATAACGTATTGACCGGCCGCAATCTACAAGTGAAAAGCGGTTGGCTGGAGCAGGCTCTGCGGATTGGCCGTGCAATCACGGACGAAAGCGTGCAGCGGCGCAAGGCAGAGGAAGTGATTGATTTTCTGCGTATCAATCAGTGGCGCAACAGCATTGTGAGCACATTGCCTTATGGCTTGCAGAAACGCGTAGAGCTTGCTCGTGCCTTGGCCTCGGAGCCGAAGTTACTGCTCCTGGATGAGCCCATGGCAGGCATGAACAGCGAAGAAAAAGCAGAGATGAGCGGTTTTATTCTGGATACCCAGCGCGAGTTCGGTACTACGGTGGTGTTGATTGAGCACGACATTGGGGTCGTGATGGAGCTGTCTGATCATGTGGTGGTGCTTGATTATGGCAAGAAAGTGGGCGATGGCACGCCAGATGAAGTGCGCCGCAACCCCGATGTGATTGCAGCTTATCTTGGTGTAAAGCATTAAAAGTAATTTTTAAGAGAATGAATACATGGATTTTTTTCTTGAAGTTTTTGCGGGTGGGTTGCTAGCTGGATTAATGTATTCGTTGATCGCGATCGGCTTCGTGTTGATTTACAAGGCCTCAGGTGTATTCAACTTTGCCCAGGGCGCCATGGTGTTGTTTGCGGCGCTGACTTTCGTCAGCCTGCTGGAACGTGGGGTACCTTTCTGGGCGAGCTTCGCCATCACGTTGCTGGCGATGATCGTATTGGCGTGGGGTATTGAACGCGTGATGCTGCGCCCCTTGGTGAATAAGCCACCGATGACGTTGTTCATGGCTACTTTGGGACTGAGCTACATCATCGAAGGGCTGGCTCAATTTCTTTGGGGAGCGCAGGTTCATGGCCTGGAGTTAGGCGTCAGTGATGAGCCGTTGGAGTTTGCTGGTTTGCTGCTTTCCCAGTTTGATCTGTTTGCGGCAGCAACCGCTGGTGTGTTGGTACTGTTGCTATCTCTATTGTTCAACAAGACCAGAATAGGCATTTCCCTGCGTGCCGTGGCCGATGATCAACTGGCAGCGCTTTCGGTGGGTATCAGGTTGCAGAAAATATGGATGATCGTCTGGTCGGTCGCCGGTTTTGTTGGGCTGGTGGCAGGCCTGCTATGGGGCGCACGCCTGGGCGTTCAGTTTTCACTATCGCTGATTGTGCTCAAAGCCTTGCCTGTGTTGATTATCGGTGGCTTTACCTCGATTGGTGGCGCCATCGTGGGCGGCCTCATTATCGGTGCATCGGAAAAGCTGGCCGAGGTGTATCTGGGCCCCGTGATCGGTGGCGGCATAGAAAACTGGTTTCCTTATGTGCTGGCATTGTTGTTCCTGTTGATCAGGCCTGCGGGTATTTTTGGCGAACGTGCCATAGAGAGGGTATAGAAATGAAAATGAGGGCGCGAGCATGATCTACAGAGAGTCAGGACAATTTGTGACTTCCTACCAGGCTGACCAGCGACTTTTCAAGCTATGGCAGCAGCGCTGGGCCTTTTACACCTTGCTGGGGTTTGCTTTTTTTGTCATCCCCTTCATTGGCAACGATTATTGGTTCAGCGCTATCCTGATACCATTTCTCGTGCTATCGCTGGCTGGGCTAGGCCTGAATCTGCTCACGGGTTACGCCGGGCAAATCTCGCTGGGTTCAGCGGCATTTATGGCAGTGGGCGCTTTTGCCGCCTATAACTTCCACCTGCGCATTGAGGGCATGCCTTTGTTGCTGGCTTTTCTGATGGGTGGTTTTACGACAGCGCTGGTCGGGATTATCGTGGGTTTGCCCAGTTTGCGTATCAAGGGTTTTTATCTATTGGTATCCACGCTGGCTGCACAGTTTGTTGTGACCTGGGTATTGACCCAGTTCAGCTGGTTTTCCAACGACAATGCATCAGGTGTGATCACTGCACCGCCGTTGGTGATACTGGGGTATGACTTCAGCACGCCAGCAGGGAGGTATGTGTTGACGTTAAGCATTGTCACAGCGCTGGCGTTCTTGGCGCGGAATATTGTGCGCAGCGAGCTGGGCCGCCACTGGATGGCGGTACGCGATATGGATACCGCGGCTGCTGTGATTGGCATACCCATCTTCAGGGCCAAGCTGCTGGCATTTGCCATCAGCTCATTCTTGTTGGGGATTGCTGGTGCACTTTGGGCGTTCACCTATCTGGGCACTGTTGAGCCACACGGTTTTGATCTCAGCCGCTCATTCCAGATATTGTTCATCATCATTATTGGCGGCATGGGCAGCATCCTGGGCAATTTTCTCGGGGCTGCCTTCATCGTGCTATTGCCAATATTGCTCTCTAATCTTTCATCCAGCTTGCTGGCTGGGGTAGTGGACCCAGGGCAAATGGAAAATCTGCAAAAGATGATGTTTGGTGCATTCATCATCTTCTTTCTGATTAAAGAGCCAGCTGGGCTGGCACGCCTGTGGCAGACCTTGCGCGAACGTAGCCGCATCTGGCCTTTGCGTTTTTGAGGCTTGTGCAAATCACCATGACTTGATTCCCGATTGAATAAGTTTGATCCCCTACGTATGCAGTGGGTAGGGATTTTTACGCCCATTTAATATATAAATTACTTTAGGAGATTATTTTAATGTGTTGAATTTTAATATTTATAAAGTGTATGAATTTCACTATTAATAGGAGCATCATCATCATGTTGTCTTTGATTAAAAAGCCTGCTGTCCTGCTTGCGGGGCTGGCATTGGGGCTAAGCCTTGCTGCGGAAACAGCGCAAGCGGCCAACGAGCAATATTTTCCCTTGCAGAGTTATCGTGTTGGGCCTTATGCCGCAGGCGGTACTGGGTTTTTTGGTGGATTTATTGATTACCTGCAATACGTCAACCTGAAAGAGGGTGGCGTGAATGGCGTCAAGTTCACCTGGAGCGAGTGCGAGACCGAATATGTCGTGGAAAAAGGCGTGGAGTGCTACGAACGCCTGAAAAAGGGCTTGAACGGTGCACCTGCAGCTGCCACCAATCCGCTATCAGTCGGTATTGCCTATGCCACGCTTGAGCGCTCTGCTGCGGATAAGCTGCCACTGATCACCATCAACCATGGCCGTACTGATTCCACCGATGGCAGCGTGTTTCCTTATGTTTTCCCTTTGCAGCTCAATCCTTATAGCGAAGTGTCGGCCATCATCAATTACATCGCGGATAAATCCGGTGGCCTAGACAAGCTGAAGGGCAAGAAAATCGTCACCCTGTTTCACGGCTCGCCGTATGGCAAAGAAACTAACCCCATTCTGGAACTGCTGGCCAAGAAATACGGCTTCGAGCTGACCCTGATCGAAGTACCGCACCCAGGCAATGAGCAACAATCGCAATGGCTCAATATCCGCCGTATCAAGCCAGATTGGGTGATTTTGCGTGGCTGGGGCGTCATGAACCCGGTGGCACTAAAGACCGCACAAAAAACCGGCTTCCCGGCGGATCACATCATCGGCAATATCTGGAGCAACTCGGAAGAGGATGCCGCACCAGCAGGTGGCGCAGCCAAGGGCTTCATCTCCATTACCACCCATCCATCCGGCACCAACTTCCCTGTGTTGCAGGATATCGACAAGACTGTGCTCAAGGCTGGTAAGGGCAACCTGCAAGACCCCAAGCGCTTTGGCACCGTGTATTACAACCTTGGTGTGGTCAATGGCATCCTCAATGTTGAAGCGGTACGCGTCGCCCAAGCCAAGTTTGGTAAGCGTCCTTTGACTGGCGAAGAAGTCCGTTGGGGCTTCGAGAATATCCGCCTGGATGATGCTCGCCTCAAGCAACTAGGTGCTTACGGCTTAGTGCAGCCCTTAAAGCTTTCTTGCTCCGATCATGAAGGCGGCGGCGCAGTGCGCTTCCAGCAATGGAATGGCAAGCAGTGGAAAGTAATCTCTGATTGGGTACAGGCCGACCGCAAGCTGCTGCGCCCGATCATTGAGGAATCGTCGCACAAGTACGCCAAGGAAAAAGGCATTACCCCGCGTGATTGCTCAAAGGAATCTTAACGTCAAATCATAACGGCCTCCCGTTGCGTGCGGGAGGACGCTTGTCTTCATGTTCATATCAAAACAGAACTGTCGCTCATTTTTATCAATGTCATAGTGTATTTTTGGCCGCAAAATCTTAGGCGGCCTACATCATCATGTGTTGATTGGTGATATTTAGATTGTTGGCATGTGCGTTGACTTAGCTAAGCTTCATTAAATAGGATGTGGCTATCTCAATATAGTTAGGTATTGAAAGATAATTCAATATGAGCATGAAATACTACAAACAGCTTATCCCTGAGAAATGGCAAGTATATGCTTTTGAGGCTGATGGCTCGCAAGACAGCTATGTGAGTGCAGATATGATTGCTATATCACCCGAGCAGGCACAGGAAATTGCCAGTTCAACTCCACAAGACTCCCTAGTTTTGGATATTCTTAGAGCTTCCTCTACCCCGCGTAACTGGTCATGGCCACCCAAAGCCTATCAAGAGGCTATTGGTCAGATTGCTGTCAGCTCATCCAGTATAGAGGTTCTAATTCGAACCGTGATTTGGCATATTGCAGGTTTGGATAGCACGACTGGAAGAGCCTTCACAGGTAAAGCCAGAGTAAGTGAGCTGACAGAGATGCTAAAAGCGCTAATTGAGTGCAAAGCTCCCCATCTGAAAGATCAAGTGGGGCTTATAAGTACAAAAATTAAAAATGTCTTTGACCGCCGTGCAGTTTACATTCATCAAGTATGGACGATTCAGAATGGTATTCCTGCTGTTGGAAAGCTGTATATTGAGCGATACGAGAGACTTGAGAAGCTAACCTCAGTCTCGCTTGGCGATATGTACAAGCTAGTAGATGACATGAATCAAGTTCAAACTGAGCTTATGGCTTCTATCCTAACACCGTTGCTTCCCGGCAATGATGCCTAACAACTCATTCGATTAGGTACTTTAAAACCACCTCCAAATAGGCGGACTAAGTGATAACAGCCTTATTTTGTTAAACAGTGATATAAACCATGACTGGTTTATATCACTCATGGTTTTTCTTTACTTCTAGAAAAAGTGTGCGATATGGAAACGCACGGCAATGCCGTCGATATCCGGCTGTCCGAGGTTGCGGGTTTCCTTGTAGTAGTAGGTGTCGATGCGCAGGTTGCTGCCGTTGATAAGGTAGCTGAAGCCTAGGTCGTAGCGTTTTCTTTCCAAGCCTGCGATGGCTAGGGCATTGTTTTCGTCGTTCTTGAATTGTTCATAGACGAACTTTGGCTGGATCTTGCCGATGCCGATCTCTTGCGGGAAGGCGTAGCTGCCGGTGACGAAAAAGCCCTTGCCCTTGGCGATCTCTGGGTCTTGGGTATTGTCGTTGTCATAGCGATAATAGGAGCCTTCAGCGCCGATCACGCCGCCGCCGGTGATGGCTTTTTCCAGGCGGCCATCCACGTTCCAGTAACGGTAGTCGCCTGGGTTGGCTAGTGTGCCAGCGCCATCTTTCTGGAAGCGATATGAAGCACCGACCGCCAGAATATCTTTTGCGCCATCATAGCTGGCGATGTTGTAAAAGCCAGGTTCAGTATCCCAGAAATTATAGGAGAGGCGACCAGAGAATGAGAGGTTGTCGGATTGATTGGATGTAGTTGATCCGCTGCGTCCCTCGAATGCGCCAACATGGTATTTGAGTTTCTGGTTTAGTAGCACGCCCCAGATGGAAGCGCCGTTGTCACGCCCAGCAAACTTGCTGGGCGCTTGTTCGGAGAATGGATAGTCGAAGGTTGGTGGATAGTAGGGTGCAGAGGCAGAAGCGCGGCTGGCTGGCGGCAGGAAGCGGCCAACGAAGATATTGAAATGTTCGTTAAGCTCCAGCCCGATGCGACCATCCAGCAGTTTGATGTCGTCGTTGGCGTCCTTCTCTGTATTCAGCTCGAAAGATACGTATTTATGCAGCTTGCCGTTGGTGTAGAGACGGGCACTTTCAATATCGAAATCATTCGATCTATCTTTGCCACTGGGTGCAGCATCTTTTTCTGAGCGGTAGCTGGCACGTGCGGCTACGCCAATATTGATGAACTGGTCATCATTGCGGGCAAACGTCGGGTCTGCATAAGCTGGAGAAGAGATGGCGGCCAAGCCGATTAGCATCGGCAAGATGCTCGGTCGGAACTGGGAATGTTGTGTTGTCATGTTGTATACACCCTGTAAAAATCAATGAAAAGAGGCGGTTGGGCTGGCTGGTAAGTCGCCAGATCAAACCGCACTACAGGGTGTATAGGCATTTAATATGCCTGTTACTAATTTTGTTTTATATCAATTAGTTGTATTTAAAATGTGAAGTAATTTATTGCCTCTGGAAAAGCATGGTGAGTAATCCATGCTGGCTAGCCAGCAGTTCATGGCTCTGGCACTGTTCACTGCAATGGTATCAATCAAGATGCTTGCCATTCTCCGCCGAGCACCTTGAACAGATTGATGCTGTTGGTCAGCGAGAGTTGCTTGAGCTGGACCAGTTGTTGTTCGGAGTCAAACAGGCTACGTTGGGCATCCAGCAGCTCCAGGTAGTTGGCAACACCTTTGTCGTAACGGCGCAACGCTAATCTCAGGCGCTCGCGATCAGCATTGGTGATGCGGGTTTGCGCGGCAATTTGTATCTCGATCTGTTCACGGCTGAGCAATACATCGGAGACCTCGCTGAAGGCACTCTGGATGGCTTTCTCGTATTCGACTATGGTGATTTCCTTGCGTACGCGTGCAAGATCAAGGTTTGCCTGGTTACGACCATGATTGAAGATCGGCAAGGTAAGCTGAGGACTAAACGACCAGGCCTTGTCACTGCTGCCGGAAAATAGGCTGCTCAGGTGCTCATTGACCAGCCCAACATTGGTAGTGAGCTGGATACGCGGGAAAAATGCGGCACGCGCTGCGCCGATGTTGGCATTGGCAGCTTTCAGTCTATGCTCGGCGGCGCGAATGTCTGGCCGCCTTTCCAGCAAGGTGGATGGCAAACCAGTGGGCAAGGGGCTGAATGCCAGCCTATCCAATTGTTCCTGCGGCACGGCTACTACTAGGCCAGGTTTGCCAACCAGTAGCTGCAATGCATTGAGGGCTTGTGCATATTCGCGCTGCAAGGCAGCAATGCTGGCCTGGGCTGTTTCCAACTGCATTTCCGCGGTCTTGAGGTCCATGGCATTGTCCAGGCCTGCTTGCTGACGACGCAGGATACGCGAGTAGGCCAGGTTGCGAGCTTGCTCGGTATCCTTGGCAAGCTTTAATCTTTCCGCTAGCGCACGCACATTGACATAGGATGCGGCGACTTCGGCGATCAGGCTGGTGCGAGCGGTTTGTTGTGCTTCTTGTGTGGCTAAGTATTCTTCCAGCAGCCCTGTCGTCAGGCTTTTGACCCGGCCAAAGAAGTCCAGCTCAAAGCCGCTGATGCCGACGCCAACGCGATAGAGATTGACGTCAAAGGTTTGCCCTTGTGCAAAAATTGTCTTGCTACGATCGTAACTGCTCGTAGCCTCAATGGTGGGCAAGCGGTCAGCACGCTGGATGCCATATTGCGCACGGGCTTCTTCAATCCGCAGGGCCGTCAGGCGTAAGTCGCGGTTATTGGCGAGCGCGGTATTGATCAGCTGCTGTAATGCCGGATCGGTAAAATATTCCTGCCAACTTGCGGGTTGTGCGTGGGTTTCAGTGCCTGCAGCGGGGTATTCGGTGGGAATAGGCGCTTCTGGCCGCTGGTATGGCGGGTTGAGCGAGCATGCTCCCAGCATTAGGCTGATGGCGAGCACGAGCGGCTTTAGAGGCGTATTCAAGCGGGTGTTTAACGCAGTATTCATGCTGGATCCTGCACATGGTGCCGCGGACGCTTGATGTAGCGGCCAATCACGGCAAAGAACAAGGGAACAAGGAAAATGGCGAGCAAAGTTGCGGTGATGATGCCGCCCAGCACGCTGGTGCCGATCGCGGATTGCGCGCCGGATGCGGCCCCTGTGGCGATGGCCAGCGGCAATACGCCGACGCCAAATGCCAGCGAGGTCATCACAATCGGGCGTAGCCGCAGCCGTGCTGCTTCCAGCGTGGCATCAAACAAGCTCATACCGTCGGCATAAAGATCCTTGGCGACTTCGACAATCAGGATCGCATTTTTGGCGGAGAGGCCAATGGTGGCAATCAGGCCGACCTTGAAGTAAATATCGTTGGGCATTTCGCGTAGTGTCACGCCCAGCAAGGCACCCAGTACACCTAGTGGCACCACGAGGATGACCGCCAGCGGAATCAGCCAGCTTTCATATAGGGCAGCGAGCGCGAGGAAGACGATAAGCACAGACAGACCGAACAGTATCGGGGCCTGGGCGCCAGAGCTGCGTTCTTCCAGCGATTGACCGGACCAGTCATAGCCGATGGTGCGAGGCAGGCTACGTGCAATGTGCTCGATCGCTTGCATGGCCTCGCCACTGCTATAGCCTGGGGCGGCGCTGCCATTGATGGTGAATGATGGATAGCCGTTGTAGCGCGTGAGCTGAGGTGGGCCTGAAATCCACTCCATCTTGACGAAAGAGGCTAGTGGCGCAAGGTCGCCATTGCTATTGCGCACCCTGAGCTTGCGGATATCCTCAAGCTCCAGTCTATCCTTGCCATCTGCCTGCATGATGACGCGGCGTACCTGGTTGCCGTGCATGAAGTCACCGATATAGTCAGAGCCAAACATTGCCGCCAGGGTGGAGTTAATTTCATCCATGCTCACACCCAAAGTCGCCGCTTTGCGGCGGTCTATATCCAGGCTGACCAGCGCTGCCTCGGGCAAGCCCGCGAACATGAGGTTGGTGAGTACAGGGTTTTTCATGCCTTTAGCCATGAGTTGATCCTTGGCCGCCAGGAATGCCTGATAGCCTGCTGATCCGCGATCCTGCAAGCGCAGGTCAAAGCCATTAGATGAGCCAAGCTCGGGCAGGGGAGGCGTATTAATGGCAAATACCATCGTGTTCTTCAGCCCCATGAACTGCATATTGACACGGTCAACGATGGCCTTGACGTGTTGATCTGCACTTTTGCGTTCTTTCCAGTCCTTGAGGGTGGCGAACAGCATGCCACTATTGGAGCCTGTGCCATAGAAGCTGAAACCACCCACTTCATACACATATTTCACCGGTTCATGCTCATTGAGGTAAGCAGCAATTTCTGACAGCGTGCCCATGGTTTCATGCATGGTGGCACCCGCAGGCAGCAACACCGTAATCATGAAGTCGCCTTGGTCTTCATCAGGCAAGAAGGCGGTGGGCAGGCGTAAGAACATAAAGGCGACCACGGCGATGATGGTGCCATAGACAAGCAGCCAGCGCAGCGGGCGCTTGATGATGCTGGAAACACGCTTCTGGTAACGCCCTGTCAATGCAGCAAAACTACGGTTAAACCAGCCAAAGAACCCACGTTTTTCATGGTGATCCTGCGTAATCGGCTTGAGCAGGGTGGCGCATAGTGCGGGAGTCAACGAGAGTGCCAGGAAAGCCGAAAAGGCAATCGACACTGCCAACGACATGGAAAACTGGCGATAGATATTACCCACTGCGCCGCTAAAGAAGGCCATGGGCAGGAAAACAGAGACCAGCACGACGGTAATGCCGATAATCGCCCCACTGATCTGCTTCATGGCTTTCTTGGTCGCCTCAAAGGGCGAGAGGCCTTCCTCCGCCATGATGCGCTCGACGTTTTCCACCACGACAATGGCATCGTCCACGACGATACCAATCGCCAGCACCATGCCAAACATGGTCAGCACATTGATGGAAAAGCCAGCCGCAAACATCACGGCAAATGTGCCCAGGAGTGCAATCGGCACCACGATGGTAGGGATCAAGGTGGCACGCAGGTTTTGCATGAAGAGGAACATGACGAGAAATACCAGTACCACGGCCTCGACCAAAGTGCTGACAACTTTCTCAATAGAAATTTCAACGAAGGCAGAGGTGTCGTAGGGGATCTGGTAATCCACGCCTGCGGGTAAATAGCGTACCAGCTCATCCATGGTGGCACGGATACGCTTGACCGTGGCCACGGCATTGGAACCAGGTGCCATCTTGACCGCCATGCCGGCTGCATTGTTGCCATTGACGCGCGAGACGAAGGAGTAGTCGCTACCGCCAAATTCCACATGTGCGACGTCCTTGAGCAAGATGGCAGAGCCATCGGCCTTGCTACGCAAAGGGATATTCTCGAAATCCTCGGGGGTGGTCAGGGCGTTGTCGGCAATGACGTTGGCACTGATGGGGGCGTGCTCAGGCACAGCACGATTGCCGAGATCGCCGACTGTGACGCGGGCATTTTGCGCACGAATGGCGGATGCAACATCTGAAGCGGTCAGGTTCATCGCCGTGAGCTTGGCTGGGTCAGGCCATATACGCATGGCGTATTCCGGGCTCCATAATTGCACTTTACCCACGCCCTCAACCCGGCGCAGTGCCTGTAGCACATTGGCGGATGCCAATTCGCCAAGCTCAATCTCACTCAAGCGATTGCCTTCCGAAGTCAGGGATACAATCAACTGAATGCTGTCTGCAGATTTTTCGATGAAGATACCATTGCGGCGGACAACTTCAGGCAAGCGGGCTTCGACGGTTTTCAGGCGGTTTTGCACTTCCACTGCGGCAAGGTCTGGATTGGTGCCCTGACGGAAAGTCAGGCTGAGTGAGGCGGTTCCCGGGCTACTGGTCGCCGAGATATACATCAGCCGTGGTGCGCCATTCATCTCGCGCTCAATAATCGCAGTGACCGACTCCTCGATTACTTTGGCAGAGGCACCAGGATAGCTTGCAGAGATATTGACTACTGGTGGGGCAATATCAGGATACTGCGCGACCGGCAGGCCACGAATCGCCAACAGGCCCGCGAGAATAATCAGCAGGGAGATGACCCAGGCAAAGACCGGGCGTTCAATAAAAAATCGAGCCATGGAATTCTCAGTTCAAAAAATCATTAAGGCTGTGTGCCGCTTGAGCTAGCCTCAAGCACTTTGACCTTGGTGCCTGGGGCCATCATGGCCGGGTTGGTGACAATGATGCGTTCACCGCCCTTGAGGCCGCTGGTGATTACCCATTGGCCATTGAGCATGGTCGGGGCCGTGACGGGTAACGCTTGTACTTGGTCTTGTTCGTCAGCAATCATGACGCTACTGGATTCCGCAGTCCGTATCAACGCATCACGCGGCACCAGCACCGTGGCAGGGTTTTCTGCCTGTTTTAATTGCACTTGTACATAACCACCCGGTAGCAGCTCGCGGTCAGGGTTGCTGAACAGGGCGCGCATGGCCACAGTATCTGTGCTGCTATCCACAGCAATGTCGGAGAAGAAAAGCTTGCCTGCATGGGCATATTCAGACCCATCCGGGAAGACTAGCTTTACCGCGATGCTGTCGCGTGCAACGCCTTTCATCTTGCCGCTCTTGATGGCACGCTGTAGCGCCATGACCTCGCTAGCTGGTTGTGAGAAGTTGACGTAGATCGGGTCAATCTGCTCTACCGTTGTCAGCGGAGTGGGGGAGTCCAGCCCGACCAAGGCACCTTCCGTCACCATGGCGCGGCGGGTGCGACCATCAATCGGGGAAGTGACCTTGGCATACCCCAGGTCCAGCTTGGCCTTGTCTAGCTGTGCCTTGGCAGTCAGCACTTGTGCCTTGGCTTGCAACTCTTCCGAGACTGCGGCCTGGTAATCGCGCTCACTGACGGAGTGATCACTGGCAAGGTCACGGTAGCGCTCCAACTTGTCGAGCGCATTACGGTGATTGGCCTCTGCACTGGCCAAAGTGCCAGCGGCCTGGTCACGCGCTGCTGTTAATAACTCGGGGTTGATCAGGAATAAAGGCGTACCTTTCTTGACCTCCTGGCCTTCCTGGTAGAGGCGCTCGGTGACGATGCCAGCGACACGTGCCCGCACCTCTGCCTGCCGATAGGCTTCCAGGCGACCGGGTACGGATATCTCAATAGGGCTGGTTGTCATCTCTGCCATATGCACTTCGACTTCAGGAGGGGCAGCATTCTCTGCCTGCTGTTGCTCCTGGCTGCATGCTGATAGACCAAGAATAACTGACGCACATAGCCAGGTGGTTTGACGCCCAAACAATGGTGATGACATAAGCTTGCTCAATGAGGTGTTAAGTTGGAATGTTAGCTGGAATTGATTTAACAGCTGATTTTTTTGCACTATAACATAATCAATCATGACTGATTAATTAATTTTTTGTTATGATATCCAGATCATGAGTAGGGTAATAACGGAGTTGCTGTGGCTAGGAAAACTAAGGAAGACTCACTGCGTACGCGCTCAGCGATCCTTGATGCTGCTGAGCAGGTGATCCTGCGACGCGGTATTAGTTATGCGACGATGTCGGATATTGCGGATGCAGCTGGTATCTCGCGCGGAGCGGTGTATGGTCATTTTGATAACAAGATCGACCTCGCTACCGAGATGTGTCAACGCGCATTGACATTGGCTGTCCCCCCGGAGCGCGACCCAGCATTATCGGCGCTTGAGGCTTTGCATCAAGAGGGAATGTACTTCCTCAAGCTCTGTGGCGAACCGGGGCCAGTGCAGCGTGTATTGCAGATACTGTATATGCAGTGTGACTGCAACGAAGACAACAAGCCCCTGCTGGATATCCGCGATGACTGGGAGCGTCAGTCAAGGGAAGGAATAGAAGTGATGATACGGGAGGCCATGTCGCAAGGAGACTTGCCCGCAGATATTGATATCCATCTTGCTACGCTCTATCTCTTCTCGCTGTTTGATGGCATCTACAGCACGTTGTTTTGGGTTAACCGTGTCAAGCAGGATCGCTGGGAGATCGCAGAGGCTTTGTATCGTGCCGGATTTGCCGCTTTCACTACTGCGCCTGAATTACTGGCCAAAAAAGCTTAGCCAGCACCAGATAAATGCTTGTATAAGATCAGGCTGCCAATAGCAACCAAGATCAGGCCGCCGATGATTTCTACGGTATGTTTGGAGGCCGCGCCCAGCATGCGGCCCAGCATGACGCCAATACTGACCATCAGGCAAGTCACCAGGCCAATGGCGAATGCCACCGGAATAATATCAACGTCAAGAAACGCCAGGCTGGCACCAACGCTCATGGCGTCAATACTGGTACCCAGCGCAGTGGCGGCTAAGAGGATAAAAGAATGACTTTGAGGCTTTTCCACAGCCTCTTCATCTGGTCGCAAACCTAGCCAGATCATGCGCAAGCCCAATATGGAAAGGATGCTGAAGGCAATCCAGTGATCCCAGGCGGTCACATAATCAGCCGCAAACCGGCCCAAGCTCCAGCCCACCAGTGGGGTGATAGCTTCAATGACACCGAAAATCAAGCCGGTGCGCAAAGCTTCCAGCAACCGGGGGCGTTGCAGCATAGCACCTTTGCCAATAGCCGCAGCAAAAGCATCGGCCGACATGGCCAATGCCAAAAACAAGGTAGAAATAGTATTCATGGATTCAGTACGTGAGGTTGGGCATAGTCAAATGGTGACCAGGACGCCCAACCTGAACGTACTAGCCTCCATTAGTCTCGCCAACCAGAATGGCTACCCGCACCACGACAAACGTCGATTATGTTGATACGGGCGCTTCGGAAAGAAGCAGGCTACTCCCTAAAAGATGTGCGCATTTTACTCATAAAATTCCTGCGGCGCTATCTCATGTTGAAGTGCCGTAGCTTGTGGAGGGGCTGGCAGGATGAGGATTAAGCTTTTTTCTTGCGTTCAGAGCGAGCATGGATATGCTTGGCTATCCACTTCATCGGTGAGCTTAGCTTGCTGGCACCATAATACTGCTTGAGAAAATAGAGCCGTGTAGTGCGGCTCAGGTGCATGAGGTCTCTGTTAAGTGTGGCCAAGTCTTGTAGGGTGCGTAGTACAGGCAGTAGCCTGATACGTGCTTTTTCCAAATCAATCAGAACGCTTTCGAAATGACCATCTGGCATTTCCTTGACGAAAATGTGCTTGGGGTAAAGTGCACGATGCTGAAAGCGCGCATGATGCAGTTTCATGATGGTTGTGGCAACTGAGGCAGTGAGTTTACGTTGCCTTGAGACATTGATGCCAGGCTTGAAAATGTTCGGAGCGAGTTGATCCAATGGGATAAAGCCAACCAATTCGGCGGTCAGTAGCACGGCATTGACGTCATCGCCTTCCTTTTTTTCCGAGAAGAAAAGTGGCGCTGGGACGGGAACTCCGCGTTTGGAAAGTTGCAGTAGATTCTGGTATTCGCAATGAAATGTCGAAATGCCACTCCATGGGTGACGCCATGTTTTGCGCATGAAGTTGTGCTGGCGCTTGAGAAACCCATACAAAGGCCTGCTCTCATCCACAGCCTTGAACATGATACGGCTGACGCCACTCCATCCCTGGCGGTGTTGATTAGGCGTCTCGAACCAATCTGCTGTATGGTTCCAAAGGCTATCAAAGTCGAGCTCAGGCATAGTGGGTAGTTTGCGATAGGGCATAAATGGCTTCAGTGAAATCAATGTCATCAAAGATTCATTCATGCTACTTAATAATGTCGTTAATCAGTGTTAACGGAGTGCTGGGTGATGAGGTTTTTTTGTGTAAAACGCAACGGTGTTGGTATAAATACAACAGTTATCTAGGCTAGGTGAATTTTTGATGTCTCATTTTTCGGTAGAGCTGCTTTTGGGCTTGGTCATGTTTTCCTTTGTGTCATCCATTACCCCAGGGCCGAATAACTTGATGATGATGTCATCCGGGCTCAACTATGGATGGCGACGATCAATGCCGCACCTGCTAGGCATCAGCAGTGGATTTTTTGTCATGCTGTTTGTCGTTGGGATGGGAGCCCAAGGCTTGTTTGCGCGCTATCCTTTTGTGCAGATAGTCATGAAGTACGTTGGTGCCGCTTATCTATGCTGGTTGGCATTCAATATTGCAAAAGCTCCCATTCATGGCCTGCGAGGTGAAGCGCAAACATTAGGAAAGCCATTCAGCTTTCTGCAAGCGGCGGCATTTCAATGGGTTAACCCAAAAGCGTGGGTAATGGCGTTGGCAGCACTGGCAGCTTATCTGCCACATCCCTCAACCATGCTGGATGTAGCGATATTAAGCGCAGTGTTTACCTTGGTGGGAGCGCCTTGTGTGGGGGCTTGGGCTGGGTTTGGGGTGATGTTGCGCAAGCTGCTCAATGATCCGCTGAGAATGCGTATGTTCAACGTGGCCATCGCTTTACTGTTGCTGGCGTCTATTTACCCGATATTAACGACATGAGCACCATGAAGATATGACACGTAATAGAACATGACTGGGCTGAGCAGTAAATTCAGGATGCTCAGGCAATCCACTGTCTGGTGCAGGCGTAGCAGGTGGTGATGGCGTTGCAGAAAGCGCTGCCTGAACTGGCTCCCATCTTCTTTTTTCACGGTCTTGATATCAAAGATGTAGCGATCCGTGATGAAGTTGAGACACATGGCGATAGCCGTGCATAGCACCATGAACCCCAATGCAATGAAAAACACATAGGGATCATCAAGAATATCCGTCATCAAGAAGGCAATGATCGGGAAAATGTAGCCAACAAGCAGCATAAAGAAGCTTGAATAAACATATCGCCTGGCCAGGGCTCTGAGCTCACTCATCGGGGGGGAAGGGAGGTAAATGGCAATGCGTGAATATATCACTTCAGCCCGATCTACGGGGATAGCCAAGCGAGATATTTAGCGTGGCTAAATCAACTCTATTATCTTTTTATCAGTGTTAACGGCTAATCGATGAGGTGTGTCGATGGTATCAAGTTTACGTCGGTTGAATGATGATGCCTCCTAGAGGCGGGAGTGTGACCAATAACGATTGCTGGTGATCCATCCAGGCTTGTGGCTCGGTTTGCAAGCCCTCGCCGTTGCCTTGGTTACTGCCGCCATAACATCCGGCATCGCTATTGAAGATTTCCTGATAATGCCCAGCGTAAGGTACGCCAATCCGGTAACCGCTTCGCAATACCGGGGTGAAGTTAAGTAGCACCAGCACGATGCTGCCATCCCTGCCGCGACGCAAATAGGTGAGGATGGATTGGTCGCTGTCGTTGCAATCTATCCATTCAAAGCCGTGAGGATCAAAGTCGAGTTCATGCAGTGCAGGCAATTGGCGATAGAGGTGGGATAAGTCCCGGTTCAAGTGTTGCACACCTTGGTGCCAGTGCAGATCTAGCAGTTGCCAATCCAGGCTGCTGTTGACGTTCCATTCTCGCCCTTGTGCCAGTTCATTGCCCATGAAATTGAGCTTTTTGCCGGACATGGTCATTTGGTAAGTCATGAGCAGGCGCAAGTTAGCAAACTTCTGCCACGCATCGCCAGGCATTTTATCCAGCAGCGATCGCTTGCCATGTACGACTTCATCATGCGAGAACGGCAGGACAAAGTTCTCGCTATAGGCATACAGCTGGCCAAAGGTGAGTTTGTCGTGATAATAGCGACGGTGAATGGGGTCATGCGCGATATAAGCCAGGGTATCGTTCATCCAGCCCATATTCCACTTCATGGAAAATCCCAGCCCCCCAAGATAAACCGGACGTGAAATCATAGGCCAGGAGGTGGACTCCTCGGCAATGGTCAGTGCTCCTGGGAAATCCTCGTGCACCATGATGTTGAGCTGTTTGAGGAAATCAATGGCCTCCAGGTTTTCACGCCCACCATGTCGATTAGGCAGCCATTCGCCAGCCTTGCGCGAATAGTCGAGATAAAGCATGGAGGCGACTGCATCCACGCGCAGGCCGTCAATGTGGAATTCTGAGAGCCAGTAATGCGCACTCGCCAGCAAGAAATTACGCACCTCATTGCGACCATAATTGAAGATGTAGGTGCCCCAATCCTGATGTTCACCTAGCCGTGGGTCTTCATGTTCAAACAAGGCTGAGCCATCAAAACGTGCCAAGGCCCAATCGTCCTTGGGGAAGTGCCCAGGAACCCAATCCAGGATGACGCCTATCCCGGCCTGATGGCAGTGGTCGATGAAGTAACGCAGGTCATCTGGGCTACCGAAGCGATTAGTCGCGGCAAAATACCCGGTTGTTTGATAACCCCATGATTCGTTGAGAGGGTGCTCGGAAACTGGCAATAGCTCAATGTGCGTATAGCCCATTTCCTGAATATAAGGCACCAACTCATGGGCAAGTTCACGATAGCTCAGGAATCCGCCTTCATGATTGCGACGCCATGAGCCAAGATGCACTTCATAGCAGTTGAAAGGGGCATGCAACCAATCGGCCTGTGCACGTTGCTGAAGCCACTGTGCATCCTGCCAGGTGTGTTGGCCATTGCCAGTGATTTTTGCCGCCGTGCCTGGGCGTGCCTCAAAGCTGAAGCCATAAGGGTCGGTCTTGGTCAGCACCTGCCCGCTATGGCGATTGCGTATCTCGAATTTATAGAGGTCGCTGCTGGTAAGCCCGGGAATGAAGAGTTCCCAGACGCCACTGCTGCCATGGACGCGCATCTGGTGGATACGGCCATCCCAATGGTTGAAGTTGCCGATGACGCTGACGCGTTCTGCACTTGGTGCCCAGACCACGAACCTCACGCCATTGACACCTTGTTGCTCACACAAGTGTGCGCCAAAGGTACGGTAAGCCTGTTTCAGGCGGCCTTCGCCGAACAGGTATAACTCATCTGGTGATAAGGCAGTCCAGAATGAATAGGGGTCATGCGTTTCCCATTGATGTCCTTGCTCCTCCAGCTTGATACGGCAAGGCACAGGCGGTGGGGTGCTATTTTTCCATTCAAATAGCCCTGCATCATGACTAAGCTTCAGCGGTTCCCAGCCTGATGTAGTTTGTAGCCATATTTTTTCTGCAAATGGCTGGAATACGCGCAGGACATACTGATTTTGGACTTGATGCAGCCCAAGATATGCAAACGGATCATGGTGCCGCGCATTGAGTATGTGGCTAAGCTGAGGGTCGTGCTTGGTTTTGGTCAACATGGGATTCCAGTACTCTGCAGAGATGGTAAGTTTCCTAAGCGCTAGCTGGGAAGCGCTTTTCCAGTCATTTGCCTATAGCTTAGTAAGAGGCTTCGTGCCTATAATGGTTCTACAGAAGCTGAAATAGATCAATGCGAATAGGCCCGGTTCGCACCCTGTTGTTACAACGTATGTCCAAACTATAAATCAGGAGGGGCAAAAATGCAGCAGCATGAATTGAGTTCTTCTCGTTTTGTGAGCACTTTGACCAAGAACACGGTCGCGCTCATCCTCGCTGGCGGTAAAGGCAGTCGTCTCAGGGACCTGACTAACTGGACCGCCAAACCAGCCGTACCATTTGGCGGCAAGTTCCGCATCATTGATTTTCCTTTGTCCAACTGCATCAATTCCGGCATTCGACGCATTGGCGTGGTGACGCAGTACAAGGCGCATACACTGATCCAGCATATCCAGCGCGGCTGGGGTTTCTTGCGTGGCGAGTTCAACGAATTTGTCGAGCTATTGCCAGCCCAGCAGCGCATCCAGGAGGAGTGGTATAAAGGCACGGCAGATGCAGTATTCCAGAACCTGGACATCTTGCGACAGACCAGTGCGGAATTCGTCCTGATCCTTGCTGGCGATCATATTTACAAGATGGATTACGGCCAGATGCTGGCGGCCCACGTGCGCAACAAGGCAGATATGACGGTAGCCTGCATCAATGTGCCCCTGAAGGAGGCGAGCGCCTTTGGTGTCATGGGGGTAGATGAACATGACAGGGTCGTGGATTTCAAGGAAAAGCCTGCCAACCCTGACGGTTTGCCTGATGATCCAGAACATGCCTTAGCCAGCATGGGTATTTATGTATTCAATGCCGCTTTCCTCTACGAGCAACTGATCCGTGATGCCGATGATCCAAAGTCATCCCATGATTTTGGTCATGACATCATTCCTTACCTGATCAAGAAATACCGTGTGTTTGCCCATCGATTCACGGATAGCTGCGTCGGTGCAGCGGATGGCAACTATTACTGGCGCGATGTTGGTACGGTAGATGCTTATTGGGAAGCAAACATGGAGCTGACCAAAGTCGTCCCTGAGCTCAATCTGTATGACCGGCAATGGCCGATCTGGACTTATCAGGAGCAATTGCCGCCTGCCAAGTTCGTTTTTGATAATGAAGAGCGCCGTGGGCAGGCGACGGACTCGCTGATTTCAGGCGGTTGCATCGTGAGTGGCGCGAGTATCAGAAACTCTGTGCTGTTTTCGGATGTCAGGGTAAATAGCTACAGCAGCATCGAGCATTCGGTGATCTTGCCCAAGGTCGATGTGGGGCGACATGTGACATTACGGCGCGTGGTGGTAGATAACGGTGCACGTATCCCCGATGGCATGGAGATCGGTATTAACCTGGAGCTGGACCGCAAGCGTTTTCACGTCACGGAGGAGGGTGTAGTGTTGGTCACGCCCGATATGTTGGGGCAAAGCCTGCACCATTTTCGTTGACTCTTAAACCCGGCGCAGATCGGGCAGCATGATCAAGACTTTATTTACAAGTAACAACAAGTAAAGGGTGATATGACTGCATCGCTTCCAAAGCTGTACCTCAATCTGTATTGGCACATGCACCAGCCGGATTACCGCGACATTACCAGCGGTGAATATGTGCTGCCTTGGACATATCTGCACGCCATCAAGGATTACACGGATATGGCCTACCATCTGGAAAGCAATCCAGGTGCGCGGGTCAGCTTCAACTTTGTGCCAGTGCTGCTGGATCAACTGGAAGATTACGTCGAGCAGTTTGACAGTGGCAATATCCGCGACCCATTGCTGGCGCTGCTTGCCAAGGATGACATGAAGTCGCTGACGCAGGATGAGCGTTGCCTGATCCTGCATAGCTGCTTCAAGGGGCATCATGAAAAAATGCTCGCACCCTTCGAGCATTATCAGTGCCTCTACAATATGTACGTCAAGCTCGAGCCACATGGCAAGAGCATGTTCAATTATCTCTCAGGCCAATATATGGCTGATTTGCTGGTCTGGTATCACCTGGCATGGACCGGCGAAAGCGTGCGGCGTAACAGTCCCGAAGTGCAGGCGCTCATGAACAAGGGGAGCCAGTTCACGCCAGAAGATAGGCAAACCTTGTTCAAGTTGATTGCCACACTGATGCGAGACCTGATTCCCCGTTACCGGGCGCTAGAGTCCGCAGGGCAGATCGAGATTTCCACGACACCGCATTACCATCCCATCCTGCCTTTGCTGCTGGATTTTCGTTCTACGCGCGATGCCATGCCCTATGCGCCATTGCCGCATTATCAGCATTACCCGCACGGCAAGCAGCGCGCACGCCTGCATATCGAAGAGGCGCAGGTTTCGCACCAGCGCCGCTTCGGCAAACCAGCCAATGGCATGTGGCCAGCGGAAGGTGCAGTGTCACACGATGCTTTGTTGCTGCTGGCTGAACACGGTGTGAGCTGGGCGGCAACAGGTGAAGGCGTATTGGCGAATAGTTTGTATAAATCATTTGATCGCAGTGAGTTGCCGCCGCGACACGAATACCTCTACAAGCCTTATCGGGTGGGCAATGCTGAGCATCAGATTCTTTGTTTTTTCCGTGATGATCACTTGTCGGACAAGATTGGGTTCGAGTATGCCAACCAGCATGCGGATAATGCCGTCGCCGATTTTATTGGCAGCCTGGAAGCGATCTATGCCCAGAATAATGGTGAACAATCGCCCGTGGTCAGCGTGATTCTCGATGGTGAAAATGCTTGGGAATATTATCCCTACAACGGCTATTACTTCCTGAGCCAGCTTTATACCGCATTGAGCCAACATGAACATATCGTCATGTTGACGCCTAGCGAGTTGGCTGAGCGCTCCCTGCATGGCAGCTTGCCACTAGGGGAGTTGCCAGCTGTGGCTGCAGGTAGTTGGGTGTATGGCAGCTTTAGCACCTGGATCGGTAGTGCTGATAAGAACCGGGGCTGGGATTTGCTTTGTGCGGCCAAGGAGGTATTTGATATCGTCATTCAGCAAGGATTGTTGACGGAGAAGGAAATACAGGCGGCAAGCAGGCAGTTAGCGATTTGTGAGGGTTCTGATTGGTTTTGGTGGCTGGGGGATTACAACTCGGCCTTGAGTGTGAGTAGTTTTGATCAATTATTCCGTCAAAATCTTGCCAATCTTTACAGCCTGCTCAAGCATCCAGCCCCTGGCAATCTAGGATTGGCCATCAGTAGCGGTGCCACAGATTCCACCGCTGCCAATGCGGGCACCATGCGCCGTGGTCAAGCTGCGGAATCCACCACTTAATCTCATCAAACAGGAGCAGGAATTGGCTAGAACCATTGCATTGCTACTTGGTGTGCATGCCCACCAGCCAGTGGGTAATTTCGAGAGCGTGTTAGAAGATGCGCATGCCCGCTGTTACGGGCCGTTTATCAGGGTTTTGCATGAGTATCCGGCGTTTCATTTTGCTATCCACATCAGTGGCTGGTTGCTGGAATATATGCTGGAGCATTTCCCTGAGGATATGGCCTTATTGCGAGCAATGGTGGAGCGTGGGCAGGCCGAGCTGTTTGGCGCTGGTTTCACTGAACCAGTACTGGCCTCCATTCCCGTTCAGGATAGAGTAGGGCAGATCAATGTTCTTTCGCGCTTCCTCAAGAGCCAGCTGGGGCAAGCGCCACAGGGCGCATGGTTGACGGAGCGTGTCTGGGAGTCAAGCGTAGTGCCTGCCCTGGCAGAGGGTGGCATTGAATATGTAACGGTTGATGATTACCACTTCATGTGTGCAGGCAAAGACGCTGGTGTATTGAATGGTTTTTATACGACAGAGGAAGATGGCCGCCATATCGACCTGTTCCCTATCTCAGAGGCATTGCGTTACCGCTTGCCATTCTCACCTGCGGATGAAGTGGTGGCTTATCTTGAAAGCCTGGCAAGTGAAGATGGCCAGGCGGCTGCGGTGTACTTTGACGATATCGAGAAGTTCGGTATCTGGCCTGAGACTTATCAGTGGGTATATGAGCGTGGCTGGTTGCGCCAATTCATAGAAGGGGTGCTGAATTCAGACGTGATCAAGCCCATGCGCTATGCCGACTACCACCAGTGTGCGCGGACAAAAGGCATTGTGTATTTGCCCACCACCTCTTATATCGAGATGAATGAGTGGACATTGCCGGTGCCTGCTGCGCACCATTATGCGGACTTGGTTGCCCAGGAACGGGAGCACCAACGATATGAAGTGACCAAGCCATTCGTGCGTGGCGGCATCTGGCGCAATTTCCTTATGCGCTATCCAGAGTCTAACTGGATGCATAAGCGTATGTTGGGGTTATCCAAGCGATATCATAGCCTGAAGCCTAGCCAACATACTGTCGAGATGCTGAAGCTGCTGTACGAAGCCCAGGCTAATGATGCCTACTGGCACGGTTTGTTTGGTGGCCTTTACCTGCCTCACTTACGTCGTGCGGTTTATCATGCCATCATCAGGCTGGAAGGCTTGCTAGACCAAGTGGATAAGCGTGCGGCAACAGAGGTCGTGGACATTGATATTGATGGATACGATGAGCTGTTGATGCAGAACGGGATAGTGCAAGCAGTGATTAAGCTGGATGATGCCGCTGCAATCGTTGAGCTTGATAGCTACACATTACATCATAATTTTGGTGATACGCTGACGCGGCAGGCAGAGCATTACCATCGCAAGATTCACGCTGCGCCAGAACATCACCAGCAAGGTGAGGGGATTGCCAACCCTCATGAGCAAATGGGTTCCAAGCATGAAATCCTGCCTGGCGATCTTGAGATCGATGTCTATCGCAAGGCCTTGTTCCATGATAGCTGGCTGGATCAAGGCGCTAATATTCCGCTGCGATATCAACGCGAAAATGCAGCAGCCATTCGCTTTGTCGGACATTTGCCTGATGGCTCTGCTCCCATTTTGTACAAGCAATACAAGCTTGAACAAGAGACATTGCAAGTCCGCTATCACCTACAAGAGGGTATGCAGGTTTCAGGCAGGCTGCGTGTTGAGATCAATCTTGCCATGCCTAGTTGCGATGGCCCTGCCGGGCGCTTCCGCCAGGGGCAGGAAATTCTGGGTGGCTTTGGGCAAGCTTTGAGTCAAGACGACTGGCAGGAGTTATTTCTGGATGACGATGTATTGGGTGGTACCTTGCACCTGCAAAGTAGCGCTCCGGCGAATTATTTCAGCTATCCACATTTTTCCGTTTCTCAATCTGAAGCCGGGTTTGAAAAAATCATGCAAGCCGTGACCATCGTGTTGGAATGGCAGCATGAGCAGTTAGTTAATGGTATAAATGTGGAATTAAAATTTATTAAAAACAATTAATTGTTGTTTGTTATTAATTTAATAGTTTATATATAACTAAGGCTTTATGGCAAAGTTAACCCTAGGCGTAGATATTGGTGGCACCAATCTCAGGGTGGGTGTGGTGCAAGATAAAAAAGTCATTCATGAACAGCGGTTTCCTGCTGACTTTTCATCCATTTGCAAGCAGCATGCCCCGGCGATTGCGTTGCAGGAAATTCTCAGGATCAGCCTATCGGCATTACAGCAGGCAATGAAACAGTATCCTGACGTGAATGGCATCGGCATGGGTTTTCCCGGCTTTATTGACCCTGTGGCTGGGCATGTCGTGCAATCTCCCAATTTGCCCGGCTTGCGCCATGTTGATATTGCAGGAGAGCTCTCGCGATTGATCGGCTTGCCGGTTGCTATGGAGAATGATGCCCTGGTAGCGGCGTTTGGGGAGTTCCTGCTATTACCACAGGCTCCGCGCAGTATGGTCTATATTGGCCTGGGGACAGGGGTTGGTGGCGGGTTTATTCATGCCGCAAAACCTTATCCTGGCGATCATGGTATTGCCATGGAAGTCGGTCACTTGATTACTGAGCCCAAGGGGCGCCTCTGTGGTTGCGGTAATCATGGGTGCCTGGAGCAATATGCTGCAGCTCCTGGTGTTTCCCAGAGCTATCACCAGGCGACAGGAGAAAGCCTTTCTGCACAGGATATTGCAGAGCGGGCAGCACAGGGGGGTAGCGCGGCACTTGATGCCTATGCGCTTGCAGGTCGGCATCTGGGTTTGGCTATTGCCCACCTGGCAAAAATACTGGACCCAGAGGTAGTGCTGATCGGGGGCGGGATGAGCCAGGCATGGTCATATTTCTCGCCAGCATTGTTCCGGCAGTTGCATGAGGACTCCATTCCCGTACTGCGGGACAAGATTGATGTCCGGGTATCCAATAGCAGTGATCAGGCGGGCATTATTGGAGCGGCGCATTTAGTCAATCACTGATCGCAACATACCTTCGTCCAAGATAGCGTTCGCTCTATCTTACAAATAGAAACTACCTTAGAATAATAATAATTCGCATTTTTTAACTATCCCCATCTATGAAAAATCCGCAGGCCTTGAGTCTGTGCGCCATCAGCCAGCTCTATACAGAGCATCATCGCTGGTTAGTGCAGTGGCTGTATCGCCATCTTGGCTGCCCGCATCATGCGGCTGACTTGGCTCAAGATACCTTCACCCGCCTCTTGACCGCGCGTGAACGGCTCTATATTGATGAAGCCAAGGCCTTGTTGACCGTAGTAGCCAAGGGGTTGGTGATTGATTATTTCCGCAAATCAGCACTGGAGCAGGCATTTCAAGAGGCCTTGAGTCAATTGCCAGAGGCCGTTGTGCCATCGCCAGAAGCCCAGGCCCTGGCGATGGAAGCTGTGGTGGCGGTCGATAGCATGCTGGCTCAGTTGCCTAGCAAGGTGCGCCAGGCTTTTTTGCTCTCTCGTATTGATGGCCTGAGCTATGGCGAAATTGCAGAGCAGCTAGATGTTTCTGTCAGCTCAGTGCAGCAATACATGATACGGGCATATGGTGCTTGTTATGCCGCTGCTTTCCCCACCTGATTGATGCAAGCTACTCCCTCTCCACAGGTGATAGAAGAAGCCATCCGCTGGATGGTGATCTTGCAATCTGGCCAAGCTAGCCCGGAGGATTACGAGGCCTGCGAGCGTTGGCAAGAGGCGCACCCACAACACCAGCTTGCCTGGGATCGCCTTGGTCAACTTGATCAGCAGGTAAGGCAGATTCCTCCTCCACTGGCCAGAGCTACCTTGCATGATGAAAGGCGTATAAGCCAGCGCATGAATAACATGCTGCAACGCAGGCAAGTGCTCAAATTGGCAGTGTTGGTAGGAGGCAGCGCAGGGTTATTGGGCTTGGGGTACCAGAAGCTACCATGGCGCCCGATGTTGGCGGATTATACAACCGCTGTTGGTGAAAGCAGGCATGTGGCATTGATGGATGCCACAGACATTCACCTCAATACTGCCAGCGCTTTGGACGTTGATTATGATGCCAGCGTGCGACTATTCCGCTTCTATCAAGGGGAAATCCTCTTGACGACAGGCCATCAGCAGGCATTTGCCCAGCGCAATTTTATTGTCGAAACCAGCCATGGCCAGATACGCGCATTAGGAACACGCTTCCTGGTGCGCGATCATGAGAATGGCATACTGGTCAGTGTCTTTGATGGAGCGGTTGAGGTGGCGGCAGCGGGGGTGAAGCGTATCGTACAGGCCGGCTACTCATTGGTCTTTAGTCGGCAACAGCTTGGCTCTTTGCTGGAAGCCAGCCGCGATAGTTTAGCCTGGATCAATGGAGTTATCGTGGCGCGCAATATGAAGCTGAGCTTATTGCTGCAAGAGTTGGAGCGTTATCGCCATGGCACGATACGATGCGCAGCAGAGGTGGCCGAGCTGCGTATTTCTGGTGTATTCCCTGTTCATGATATCGACAAAGCGCTAGATGCCGTGGCAGATACGCTAGGCTTGGAGATCAAGCGCTCTTGGTTCTACCGGACCCTGCTTGATCGCGTACGTTAATTATCAGTAGCTACTTACCATAGCTGCAAAATATTTTTTGCAGCGGACTGTAGTTTTTTATTTTTGCTTCGGTATGTCAGTTGAACCACTTCATTTTGATTGAGGAAACCATCATGACATACCAACTGCCGGAACAATCTTCCGGTCTACCATCATCCCAGCATAAAATCCGGCAGACTGTATGCCACGCCTTGGTTGTGCTGGCATTGGGCAGCACTTTTTCACCAATTACCTATGCCCAAGAAAATATTGCGGCAGAACGCCAACAACAATACAAGATAGCTGCGGGTTCCCTGGAAGATGCCTTGGCTGAGTTTGCCCAACAAGCTGGCATCCTCATTTCGTTTGAGCCTGAGCTGGTGTCTGGCAAGCAAAGCAGTGGCTTGCAAGGTAATTACACTGCCAAACAGGCCGTCAGCAAGTTATTGCAGGGCACTGGCTTGGATCAAGTCGTGCGTGAAAATGGCACTTGGGGCCTGCGCAAGCTACCTAGCACACAGTTACAGCAAGGTGGGAGTTTGCCTGAGGTGAAGGTAAAGGCCGGGAGACAAAGTGAATCTGTAGAGGAGTTGCCACAAGTTTATAACGGTGGACAGGTGGCAAGTGGAGCTAGGGCAGGCATTTTAGGTAATCGTGATTTCATGGATACGCCTTTTAGCATCACAAGTTATACACGAGAACTGATACAGAACCAGCAGGCAACAACAGTGGCTGACATTATTGCCAATGATCCTTCTGTCCGTAGCACTAATGCTAGAGGTGGACGGTTTGATCAGTTCACGGTGCGTGGCTTTAATTTGCCCAGCAGTAATTTAGCGCTTAATGGGTTGTATGGTGTAGTACCTTCTTATGCGGTAGCCGCAGAATCCATAGAGAGAGTCGAAGTGTTAAAGGGGGCAAGCACCTTGCTTAATGGCATGGCTCCTACTGGCGCTGTCGGTGGGGCAATCAATATCGTACCTAAGCGAGCTACCGATAAAAACATCAATCAACTCACGACAAGTTTTGCCAGCAAGGAGCAGTTAGGTGCACACCTTGATCTTGGACGCAGATTTGGCCCAGACAATAGCGTTGGCATCAGAGTAAATGGTGCTTATCGCACACCTGGTGAAACCGCATTTGATCATCAGTCGACTGAACAAACGGTTGGTACGGTAGCGATTGACTATAAAGGTGCCCAATTAAAACTGTCGCTGGATGCAGGGTACCAACAACGGAATATTGATGCACCTCCTGAAAGGGTAAGCCTGGATACCAGCATAGTGCCTGATGCCAAGAGGATAGATCGCAACTTTGCGCCCCGGTGGACATACACAAATACCAAGGATACCTATGCAGCCTTGCGCGCGGAATATGATTTCACTCCGCACTTTAACGGCTATGCCGCCATTGGTGGAAGAAAGGGTGAAAATGCATTTCTACGCTCGAATCCAGATATTGATGCGCTAGGTAATTTTGCAACAGATCCCAGCTTGTTCTATAGAGACGAGCGTGTGTTCAGTGCAGAGGCAGGGCTACGCTCCAAGTTTAGCACCGGACCATTAGCGCATACTGTTACATTGGGCATGTCCAAGTATCGTCAGGTGTTTGGTAATCGCATCTATAACCTATCTGGTAGTAGTAATTCCAATATCTACTCGCCAACGAGAACTACTCGCCCCAATACTCAAGGGTTTTCTCAACACACGCCAAAATCCGGATTGTCTGACTTGGAAAGTATTGCTCTGACCGACGCCATATCAATCTTAGATGATCGTTTACTCGTGGTTATAGGAGCTCGTTCCCAGCGTGTACAGGTTGACACCTTCAATGCTAGTGAAATCCGTAGCCAGCACTATAACCAGCAAGCCTTGACACCAGCTGCGGCAGTGGTATTCAAGCTACAGGACAATGTGTCCATTTATGCTAACTACATGGAAAGCTTATCTCCTGGGGGTACTGCGCCAACCAATGCTACAGTGAACAACCCAGGTGAGGTGTTGCCACCGATAAAATCCAAACAAGTGGAAACTGGGGTGAAGATTGATAATGGACGTTTTGCTAATACATTCAGCCTGTTTCGTATTGAGCAGCCAAACGCTTTTACGGAAAACCGTATTTTTGGTCTGAATGGGGAGCAGCGTAATGTTGGTTTGGAGTGGAATATTTTTGGCGAGCCGGTGAAGGGGTTAAGAACGCTGGGGGGTATTATGTTGCTAGACAGTAAACTGACCAAAACAGTTAACGGTACCAATGATGGCGCAAGGTCTCCCGCAACCTCCCGTGCAAACGTCAATTTGGGAATGGAATGGGATACGCCATTTTACGAAGGTCTGACATTGACTGCGCGTACACTCTATAGCAGTTCTCAGTACCTTGATAATGCAAATACCCAGAAAGTACCGAATTGGATACGATTTGATATCGGTGCGCGGTATGTAACTTCTGCAAACGGTCATCCCATCACCTTGAGGGCAAATGTGGAAAATCTGTTTGACCGCAGTTACTGGGCTTCAGCGTCTGGAGGTTTGACTATTTCTACACCACGCACATTGCTACTCTCTGCGACAGTAGATTTTTAACGAGTGCTCACCATGACCACCACATTCCGAATGTGGTGGTTATCTGAGTTATAATAAATACCTCTCATTTAGTAGGCAATTTCTTCCCTATGATGGTATTCATGCGCATTCTGACGATCATCATCGGAGGTTATGCTTTGAGTGCTGTGATTGTCCAGTTTCTCGCACTGGGCTTGGCCAAGTTAGGCATGCTCCGTAGCGAAGCCGTCGTTGCCAGTGCCTTGTTGGCTTTCCTGATTTACCTTGTCATTCTTCTATGGGCATTTGCCGAGCGCCGCTTGTTGCGTCTCTTCATGGTGTTGTGCCTGTTTCCCTGTTTACTTTATCTGCTGGCTGACCAGTTCAGTAGATGACCGCTGTTTGTATTGTTGATCATTGCTGATGGAACCTTCTTTGCGTAAATCCATGGCGCTGTTGCACACCTGGGCAGGCGTTGTGCTGGGTAGTGTGTTGTTTGCGATCTTCTGGATGGGGACCTTGTCTGTGTTTGACAAGGAAATTGACCGCTGGATGATGCCTACAACGCGGGTAAGTATGCCGGATGCCGCGGTATCGCTAGATAAAGTCGTCTTGCCTCTGATTGAGACAAGTAAGCTATCTGGTAATCAGTGGGGTGTCACACTGCCTAGTGAGCGTGCCCCAGTGTTTACGTTACGTTATCGCACTGAGCAGGGTGATAATATCCGGCGTTATATCAATCCGCATAATGGAGAAATCACGGATGAGCGCTACACCTTGGGCGCGACCGGGTTTTTCTTTCCATTTCATTTTCGCTTGCATATCCAATGGCTGAAGTTGGGGTACTGGATAGTTGGCCTTGCCGCGATGGGGATGTTGGTGCTGCTGGTTTCAGGCGTGATTATTCACAAAAAGATATTCACGGATTTCTTCACTTTCCGTCCGCAAAAAGCGATGCAGCGCTCAGCGCTGGATTTGCATAACCTGAGCGGTGTGTTGGCCTTGCCTTTTCATTTCGTGATCACATTGTCTGGCCTGATCATTTTTGCTGCCACGTATTTTCCTAATACCAATAAGCTGGTTTATGCGGGTGATAAGGCGGCTTATGAGGTTGAAATGACTGGGCGCTATGACATCAAGCCAGCAGGTAAACCTGGTCAGCTAGCATCGCTGGATGCCATGTTGGCGCAGGCGAGCCAGCTGTGGGGTGGGGGGCAGCCTTATTTCTTGCGTGTGCGTAATGCGGGGGACGCTCATGCCTATGTCGAAATCCGTCGCTCCTATGAGCAAGATGTCACCATGAATCTTGATACCATTTATTTCGATGGGATTTCTGGAGAAGTTTTGAGCCGCTTCGAAGCCAAACCCGTGCTGACAGTTCAACGCTATATCGCGGGAATGCACTTCATCCAATTCAATCATTGGCCATTACGCTGGTTGTATTTCCTCGCTGGCCTGTCGGGATGCATATTGATTGCCACCGGTTTCTTGTTCTGGCTGGAGGCGCGTCGCGTTCGTCATGCCAAGCAAGGCTTGAAAGGTGTAGTGATCGTGCAAGGCCTGACCATAGGTAGTGTCACAGGTATCATCATCGCCACGCTGATGTTTTTACTGGCTAATCGATGGTTGCCTGCAAACGCAGCCCTGCAGGGCTATGAGCGTGATGCACTTGAAGCCTGGGTATTCTATTTAAGTTGGCTTGCCACCTTTGCTCATGCTTGGTTGCGTAGCCGTGCAGCATGGCGTGAGCAGGCATGGCTAATAAGTCTGTTGGCATTATTCACCATTGCCTCCAACGCAGTGACGACTGGCACGCCGCTATGGCACAGCTTGGCAGGACACGATTATGCGACGGCGGGTATGGATGTTGTTTTATTGCTCGGCGCTATTCTGGCCGCTTATGCGGCTTTGAAGCTGGGGCAGCGCAAGAGCACTAGCCAGCACAAGAAAGCTACGCCAACTTCATCCTCCAGCATAGGGCTGGGCAAACATGAGTAATACTATGTGGATACATGCTATCGGGCTGGCTGCTGCCTATTTAGGCTGGGCCAGTTTGGCCTTGTCGCAGGAAAAGCATAGATTAACGGTCAATGTGACTATGGTTGCTCGATTCAAGCAAGCACGCCTGCTGGGTGCTGGTTTGTTATTGCTGAGTATGGTGGCGAACTGGGTGGCAGATGGTGCCAGTTTTGGCTCCTTGCTGGGTGTCATACAGCTGAGTTTGGCCGCCATGATGGTTGCGCTGACCCTGGCGTGGAAGCCGGCTTGGTTGCGATGGTGGGCGAGGCGGCTATCTTGAAGATGGATTGGTCATAAAAAAACGGCGGTGAGATGTGTATCTCGCCGCCGTTTTTGTTTGCCTGTAATAAACGCTAGGCTTGTTCAGGCTTGCTATCAGGCAATTGCGCGATGATCTGGCAGGCCAGGGTGCTCCAGTAAGGCATGGATTGCAAGGTCAGCATAGTCACCCAAAGCTGCGCATCCAGGTTGCTGAAGCCGCGGGAGTAAAGCATGGCACCAGCAGCAACAATCAGTGCCAGCAGTAGCAGCACTTCTTCGCGGATTGGTGTGAGCAGGCCGAAAATACTACCCTTGACTGCCTTGCCCTTGTTGGTGGTCTTGAATACGCCACGCTTCTGGATCAGGCCCATCATGATGCCGCGTGCGATGGTATGCGAAAGACCAAGGCCTGCTAGCGATGCTCCCAGGATGTCAGACCATTTGCAGTCCTTCATGGTTTTGCGATACAGGATGGGGCCTAATGCGCCCTTGACCACAAGGAAGCACAGCACCGGTGTCAGCATGATGGAGACCGGCAGGCTGAACGACTTGGGGAAGGCCAGCATGGCCAGGGTCCAGCCAATGGAGCTCATGGTGAAGATCAATTGCAGGCCGTCACCCAGCCAGCTTAGCCAGCCGGTCAGGAAGTGGTAGCGTTGACCGAAGCTGAGCGTGGATTTGCCGAGCAATTTTGGCAAGTGGTGCTTGAGGATCTGCATCGCACCAAATGCCCAACGGAAGCGCTGTGATTTCAATGCTTCAAAGTTGGCCGGAGTCAGGCCGCGCCCAAAGACACGGTCAATATAACGCAACTCGTAACCGCCTTCGAGCAAGCGCAAGCCTAGCTCGGTATCTTCGCAGATGCACCACTCAGACCAGCCGCCGAGATCAACCAGGGCGTTGCGACGTACCAATGTCATGGTGCCATGCTGGATAAGGGCATTACGCTCATGGCGGTGATGCATGCCGATGCGGAAGAAGCCTTCAAACTCCCAATTGCTCATGCGGCGGAAGAAGTTGTTCTCAAACTCGCGGTGTGCCTGTGGTGCTTGCACCACGGCAACGCCTTGATCAGCGAAATGAGGAATCAACACAGCCAGCCAATCGCGCGTGACGACGTAATCGGCATCTACTACGCCAACGACTTCTGCTCTGGGGTCGGTTTCCTGCAAGGCAAAATTAAGCGCTCCAGCCTTGAAGCCCGGCCATTGCGGCAGGTGGTAGAACTTGAAGTTGTCGGGTAGCTTGGCCATGTATTCTTCCACAGGCTTCCACTTGCTTTCATCCTTGGTATTGTTGTCAATCACCAGCACTTCGTAATTGGTGTAGTCAAGCTCGACCAGGCTTTCTATGGTGGCAATCACCATTTCCGGCGGTTCGTTGTAGCAAGCTAGGTGAATGGAGACAAACGCCTCTTTTTCCGCTGGCACGGGTGCAGCAGGCTTGTAGGCGCGAATCCAGTAGCCCTTGAACATGACCTCACTGAATTCAACGGCATAGGTCATCAGTACGGCTGTGGTCATCAGCAGGGCGAGAATAAGCCCCACAAGGATGATCATGTCACGCAATGAATAATAGTAATCACCCGGCAGGTTCCAGGTCACAACCAAGACGGTAATACAGGCTTGCAGCAATACAGCCAGGGATACCTGTGCGCCTGTGCCCCAGCTACGGAATCGTACGGCCAGGAACAATATCGGCAGGAAGGCTAGAATCGAACCCCATAGTGCTTTGGAAACCCAGCGTAGATCTTTGGGTACTGCGCCATGCAGGGAGTACTTTTCCTGGCGCTCGGCATCAAACATGCCCCAATATGCACCAGCCCAACCTTCGATCTTGACTTTCCATGGCTGATCGATCGCTTCCATCAGGTAATAGTCGAAAGGCTCATGGGCGGTTTTGGCCAGGAATTCGCGTACAAACCGTGCTTGGTTGACGTTAGATGCAACCGAGGCATCAATAGTTGGTCCCTTGCTTGGCCAGCCGATTTCGCCGATCACGATTTTCTTGCGTGGATACTTGTCCAGCAGCTCGTGATAGCGCTCAAGTGCGTAATCTACGGCCTTTTCGGCGGGTAGGCCTTCATGGTAAGGCAGCAAGTGCACGGTAATGAAATCGACATGCTTGACCAATTGAGGGTACCGTAGCCAGACGTGCCATGGCTCTGCAGTCGATACTGGTACGCGTGCTGTACGCTTGGCTTCTTCGAGATAGGCAACCATTTCATCGGCTGTGAGGTCGCCGCGCAAGATCGCTTCGTTACCAACAATAATGCGCTCAATATTGGGGTAGACCGCTGTCCTGGCCAGCAGGGCATCTAGTTCACGCTTGTTGTCATCGTGATCTGGACCCAGCCAGGCACCTGCGGTGACTTTAAGCCCAAGGCGGGCAGCCAGAGCGGTGGTTTCAGGGTTTTCCAACGCGCCGTAGATACGGATGCGGTTGGTGTACTTCTTCATCAGCTCCAGGTCTTTCAATATCTCAGCAGTGCTGGGGTATTTACGCTCCTGTGGGCTTTGCCCAATCTGGTATCCACTGTAAGCAAAGCCATTGACGATAGGGGGCGCATCAATCAATGGCAGTGCGCGATTGATGACTTCCCAGATGCCGAAATGCAGCAGTGTGACTGCCAAGGCAATAAAAAGGGCTTTGCTATATTTATTGATAAATTTCATATGCTTGTCTTTTATTTTTCACTGATGATGCCAGATGCCCCCTCAAACCCTGGCTCCCTTGCGTGGCCAACTTGCATAGGCCAGCAAGATGATCACGCCTAGCCATAAGAGTGCATGTGTGTTCAACGGTTCCAATATCAAGCAAATCAGTGCCGTAATCAGAGCAACAATATTGAGTTTACGATAGCGCCCGAACGTAGTGCGATGCAGTAGCCCGAGCAGGCTGAAACCAATGGCATATTGCAATGCAGGAAGGGCATACAATGCCAGCGGGAAATTGCGATAACGGCCATCCATCATGTAAATGATGTGCCCAATCATGGGGTGTAGCTCAACGTCTCGCGGAATGAAGCTCATCTTGGGGATTAGGAGGAAGCTCGTTATCATGCCGGCCATCACAAGGATAAACAGTAGGCTGTGTGCAAGCTTGTTTTGCCCGCGTGTGATCAACGATGGGATGTTGAGCAGGGCAATGATGCCAACCAGGCTAATGCCGATCAAGACAGCCCACTCCGTTGTATCGCGACAAGCCGCAATCAGGTATCCCCACTGCACATAAGCCGTAGCACCCGTCAGAGCACCCAGCGAGCCAGTCGCCAGCAAGGCTGGCAACCTGTTTTCCTTACGTGCCAAGGTGAGGATGACGAAAATGATCAGGCCTGCAAAACCCCAGATCAGCGGTTTTACGCCATCCTGGCGCTCAGCCACTGGACCTTTGAAGTCAAACTTGCTATTCAGCTTCGTATCGTACAGCCCCCAGTAACCACCGACCGTACCTTCGAGATCACGCTTCCAGGGTTGGTCTATTGCCTCAATCAGGTTGTAGTGCCAACCTTTATCGTGAGCGACCTGGATAAACTGGCGTAAGTAAGATGCTTGATTAACCAAGCTGGGCACAGAGGCATTGCGCTGCTTGCCGACAGAAGGCCAGCCGGTTTCACCGATAAACAAAGGCTTGGTAAAGGTGTGGCCCAGCTTATCCATGACATTTTCTGCATGCTGAATGGCATTGTCTACGCTTTGCGGATCATCTTCCCAGTAAGGCAGCACATGCACGGTAATATAGTCTACGGCTTGTTCGAGGCGGGGATGCTTGAGCCAGAATTCCCATACATCGGCATAGGTGACAGGCACTTCAGTGCGTTGTTGTGCTTCTTGCAGGTAAGCCAGCATGACTTCTTCAGTCTGCTCTTTGCGCAGCAGTACCTCATTGCCAATGATCAGCCCCTTGACCGTGTCGGGATAGCGGTTTGCCAGCTCGATTGCTCGCTCGAACTCCTTGTCGTTCTCAAGCTTGGTGTAGCCTATCCATGCGCCAAGCAAGACCTTCATACCTAGCTTGGCGGCTACCTCGGGCACATAATCCAGCCCTTGATTGACCGAGTACGTGCGAACGCAATCAAAACGTTTGGAAAGCAGGCGCAAATCCTGCTCTACCCTAGATTTCTCCGCCACGGTAGTCGCAATAAAGGGCGTTTCGCCTTCGCCATAATAAGGTGCGTAGGAAACACAGTTAAGCTTGCCATTGGCAGGCAGTTCGGGTTCAGTGAGCGCCACAGGCTGGTTTTGTTGCCAGAACCAATGTGCGAGGAAAGCAATGAGTAGAAAATTGAAAATACTGTAACGCCACAAGGCCGCAGTTTTTAGCATGGTTGAATTTTGAGAGTCTGTTGGTATGGTTGAGTGTCGCGAGAGTATTGTTTGATCAATGGTTTTGCGACGCAGCTATATTAAATCACCTCGTCCGCAAATACAAAAAATGCAGGGTGTTGAGAGGTGGCAATCTCGCCAGATAGCCCATGAAATATTTGTGCATGCTTGCAGAGATGACATATATACGCGTTACAATAGACCGCTATTGCAACAATAATTCAGAGTCCTTCGGATGAAAAAAGTAATCATCGTCTCCGCCATGCTGGCTTTTTCCAGTTTGGCACAAGCAAAACCAGCGTTTACCGGCGTCAATTACACAGGTCTTTATGAGTGCAAGGGTGAAAACTCCGCTATTGGTGCTTATGATCTAGTCGTTGCCTTGCGCCTCAACCGCGTCAGCAGCCATGGCAAGTTTGGCGCTTATTATTATGAAACTGAAACCGTGAATTCCACGGTTTACCATGGTCAAGCCGTGGTTGTGGGTAATCGCATGGCGATCAGCTTCAATATCCGCGACAAGAAAAACAACGTCGATCATAGCACTGGCCTTGCCACGATCAAGAAGGTTGGCAAAGATAGATGGAGCTTTCGCAAGGAGTATT
The DNA here is from genome assembly GCF_044751345.1 of Methylobacillus methanolivorans. Lineage (GTDB taxonomy): Bacteria > Pseudomonadota > Gammaproteobacteria > Burkholderiales > Methylophilaceae > Methylobacillus > Methylobacillus methanolivorans. The sequence continues at coordinate 647,493 of NZ_JBIWXY010000001.1, forward strand.
TCGAGCCCGATGACAGCGGCGGCAGCTATGGCACAGAAGAATGTGTCATGAAGGTGCTAAGCCCGGAGGAAAAGCAGGCTCTGGAAAAGAAAAGCCAAGATAAATCCCCACCCAAGCCCGCCGCAACCACACCCCGCAGCAGCAAGGCGCAATAAATAAAATCACAGGCCCTTATGGGCCTGTTTTGTTATGCCTTGGCAAACAACTCACTGCCTTTCACAGGCATGATGTTCAGAGCGGCTAAGCGCTCGTTAAAAGCATGACCTGCTAATACTTCATACTCAATTGGGCGGGCCTGGCCGATAGGGTCAGTCTGATCTGCACTCACTAGCCCAGGGTGGCACATGAGTGCGTATGGCTGACCTTTTGCATTGCCGTTAGCAACTACTGCAAGCCATTGATTGAGTTGTTCAAGGTAGTTCTCGGCATTGCTGTTGAAGCCATACACCCCGAGCAAGGTACGCGTGGTAGAAAATCCGCGCTTGAGCGCCAGCTTACGCATCGTGCTGCTGCCTAATGCCGAGATGACAAGCCCCTTCAGGCCATCATGGGCTGGGTGTGAAATCCTGAGCCATGGCAGCTTGCCTGAATAGCGGGATTGCAGTTCGCTCAGCAATGCATCACGGATTTGCGGGAGTTGGTGCACATGCTGATGGCCATCAATATAATCGGGCGCGCTACCGATTTCTTTCTCAAAAGCATCCAATTGCAATCTGATCGTGGCTTGTATTTGCTTATGACTCAGTTGCCTGAGCAGGCTGCGGATCACCAACTGTGGGTGTGAGAGTCTGAGCGGGTAAGAGAATTGGGTGAAGTCCAGGTGCAAGCCTATATCTGCCTGTTGGCGGATATCTGGGCTAATTGCAGCCGCCGCTTCATGCCAACGCGGACTGAGGCTGAGGCAGGAAGTCGCGGTGAGGCGGCCCAGGCGGATCAGCTTGAGAATGCCATGGTCGATGTCTGCAGACTGGGCATAATCATCAGCACTAAGTATCAATGGAGTGGCCATCTTAAACTCCTTGTTTGAAGGCCCAGAAGCGGCTTAGTAAATAGGTCGATACTGCCACGATAATCATGACGATTGCCAGTGCCAGCCAGAATGGCAATCGCGTGAATTGCAACAAGCTCAGCAAGAGGACTTGATTGCCAATAAAACCAGTACAAGCTACCAGCAGAAAGCGGGGCAAGGCATGTCTATGCAGTTGTCGACTACCGGCAAAGGACAGGGTGTGATGCCCGATATAGCTCACCGGAAAAGCCAGCAGGAATGCAAAGAGGTTGGCATTGCTGGGACTTATTTGTAAGCAACCTTCAAAAAAGATGGCACTGCCATAATGCACTAAGGCCGCCACGGCACCGACGAGGGTAAACCAGTATGCCGAGCGTGCATGTGAGGCAGCGCTCATGCCTGTGATGGTTCCTCAGGTTGAGGGATGGCAACTTCGGCAACAATATAAGTTGGGCGACCCTTTACTTCGTCGTAAATACGGGCGATATATTCACCGAGGATGCCGATGAACAGGAGTTGTACGCCGGAAAAAAACATCAAGCTGGCAACAACGGTAGGCCAGCCCGGGATGGACTCGTGGAAGAACATTTTTTCCAGGATCACCCAGATACCGTAGACGAAAGCCAGCAAGGCCAGTAGGCCACCTACCGCGCTAGCCAGGCGCAATGGGATGACAGAGAAGCTGGTGATACCTGTCCAGGCTAGCTGCATGAGCTTGAGGCGGGAGAAAGTGCTCACGCCATGGCTGCGAGGTAGCGGGGTATAGGGAATGCCGATGGATTTGTAACCCACCCAGGCATACATGCCCTTCATGAAGCGGTTACGTTCGGGTAGTTTACGCAAGGCATCCACGACATTGCGGTTCATGAGGCGAAAATCACCGGCATCACGTGGAATGCTGATACGCTCGCCCAGCGTCATGATGCCGTAAAAAACGCGAGATCCCCATAGCTTGAAGTGCGACTCAACCTTGCGATCCTGGCGCACGGCGTAAACCATGTCATATCCCTCGCGCCACTTGTCCAGCATGTCGTTGATCAAGGCAGAGGAGTGCTGGCCATCTGCATCCATGCAGATCACGATATCGCCACTGGCATATTCCAGCCCTGCACTAATCGCGTACTCCTTGCCAAAATTGCGTGAAAAACGAACTAGTGTCGTACGCAAATAAGCTGGCAGCACCCTGACAATATCGGCAGTCTGGTCACGACTGCCGTCGTCAATGACGACGATATCCCAATGCGGACTGAGCGTGGCGAGCTGGTTGGCAATGTTTTCCACGGTTGATGTAATCGCAGCTGCTTCGTTATAAGCAGGAATGATTACGCTGATATGTGGATTGGATTGGCTACGATCTGTTGTCATCAATACGCCCTCGCGTCTGAACGGTAGTTGTGAGTTTAATGGGCGCTACCCGGGATGCGCGGCTTACGCTGGTGAGCCAGCAATTGGCGCCTGTCTTTAACAACTGCCAGCACTACTCCCATGCGTTCCACTTCACCAATCGTCGTGCCTTTCATGACATCATCACAGCCCATATTGGTGGTGGAAAGGTAAAAGTCGGCCGCTTCCCAGTTCTTGGTCACGGTGAAACGGTTGTCCAGGTATGCTGTCCCCTGAATGTTCTCGGCACACACAGCCACCAAGTAAGGCACGATCTCACCATTGGCATCGCGCCTAGGCTTGCTGGAGATTTCCTCTTCCAAGATGTCTGCAGCCTCGCGCAGGCTGCTGGACCAATAATCGCCTTCCCATTCTTCCTCAGCCTCGGCCATGGAGCCGGCAAGGTTGTTGTAGTAGATATATTCGTAAGGATGCAAGCGCCAAAGCGTGGCAAGCGTTAATAGGCATAATGCGGCGCAACCGACGGTGAGCCCTTTGCGCAGGCGAGGGAAAGCATGCAAGGTATCCCAGCTCAATGAAAGGCCCAGGCCTGCCAATACGGCAATCGGCGGTACAACAAAGGTGAAGTGGCGAATGCCGTTATATAAAGCGGGTTTATCAATTACGTTGAAGGCGATCGGGAACACGGCAGCAATGACCAGCGCTAGCCAAGGCAAGAACTTATCCTTGTGAATAGATAGCCTGTGCAAGCGAGTCGCGGCAACCACCACCAAGCCGAGCAATCCCAGCAGGAAGATTTCCGGCAAGCGGACCAGGAGGTAGGCGGGTAGGTAATAGCGAGGCACATCGCCAATCGGCATGACTCGGCCATCCATGATCGTGAGCATGCTGAATGCAAAATGTGAGAAAGACTTGGCTGCCAGCAGTGGGTTTTCAGGTGACATTACGCCCCATGGCCAGAAGATCGCCATCAGGATCAAGGCAACAACACCTGCCGGTATCAGGTGAATGACGCTATTCAGCCAATAGCGCAGACGTGCTTGCCAGCCTTTTACCTGAACAAGCCCTGCGAGGCCCAATAACAAGAACAAGTAGATAACGGCAAAAGCGCCACCAATACGCAGTCCCAGCGCACAGCCGATGGCAACGCCCAGCTTGATGGCCAGCTTGAGCGGTGGGCGCGGCAGTTTTTCCATGATCAGCATGGTGTAATACAAGGCCCAGGCCATACACGTAGCAAAAGGCACATCCTTGGTGTGTGTAAACATGGCACCAGACCAGGCACCAGTAATTGCCAGCAATAAAACCGTGAAGAAGCCTGCACGCTCTCCCCCCAGGCGGCGTGCAATCTTGTAGGAAGCGATAATCCCAGCCAACCCGAACAGGGCAGATAGCAGGTGGCGCATATCCCAGACCCAGATAGGCAATATGCGCTCAAGTAGCGCAGCAATCAGGTCGAACAGGCCACCATAAAGGAAGAGGTTGCGGTACTCGAATGCAGATCGGTCTGTGAAGCCAGAGCTATAAAAATCCAGCAGCAGGCGGCCATAGATATGCTGCACTTCCTCATCGTTGCTAATGCCATACTGGAAGAAGGTAAAGGCAATAAAAAGGCCCAGGGCTGCAAACAGCGCTAGGCTCAAACGGCGAAACACGGATGGCGTGAACATGTGCCGATCTTTATTCAAATTTGGACCGGCGATTATACAATCGGGCCAGATTTTTTTAATACGGTTGAATAAATAATTTTCATCGCTGTTTTGCATGTTGTTCCAACGCCCAGGCCACGTGTTCACGAACCAGTTCAGAAGGGTCGTTGCGCCGGCACTCCAACGCCTGGATCACCTCGGGAGAGGTTGCCGCATTACCCAGTCCCACCGCGATATTGCGCAACCATTGTGTATGGCCGATACGGTAGATGGCACTGCCTGCCATTTTTTCCATAAAGGTCTTTTCGTCCCACTTGAACAACTCCACCAGGCTAATGTTATCCAGGCCGTGGCGTACTTGAAAATCAGCTTGCTGAGTCAATTGCGCAAAACGATTCCAGGGGCAAGTCAGTTGACAATCATCACAACCATAGACACGGTTGCCAATCAGTGGCCTCAATGATTCGGGAATACTGTCCTTGAGCTCAATCGTGAGATAAGAGATACAGCGCCTGGCATCTACTTTGTAAGGCTCGATAATCGCTTGTGTCGGACAAATATCAAGACAGGCTGTGCATTTGCCGCAATGTCCCGAGCTGGGCTCATCTATAGGCAGTGGCAAGTCGGTATAGATTTCGCCGAGGAAAAACCAGGAGCCCGCGTTCCTTGATAGCAATAAGGTGTGTTTGCCACGCCAGCCCAAGCCCGCTTTCTGCGCCAGCTCAACCTCAAGCACCGGAGCGCTGTCGGTAAATACGCGATAACCGAATTCACCTACTTGTTGTGCTATTTTGTCGCTCAGTTGTTGCAGGCGGTTGCGCAGCACCTTGTGATAGTCGCGTCCCAAGGCATAGCGCGAAATAAACGCGAGTTCAGATTGCTGCATCACCTCTTCACTATCACGTGCTGCCGGCGCCATGTAATCCATGCGGGCAGAAATGATGCGAATGGTGCCGGGCACCAATTCCGCAGGGCGTGTGCGTTTCTCGCCATGTTTTGCCATATAATCCATGGCACCATGAAAACCTTGCGCAATCCATTCCTGGTGGCGCGGTTCGGCAGCAGAGAGGTCTGTATCGGTGATACCGACCTGGCCGAAGCCCAGCTCCAGCCCCCAGCGCTTGATATCCGCTGCGAGAGTTTCCAAGTTGTTTAAAGTTTGAGACATATGAACGAGAATTTTACACTGGCCTTGGCCGATGAGGCAGCTACGCTGGCATTTGGTGGCAAGCTTGCCGAGGTGCTGACGCCGGGAACTAATATTTACCTGCATGGCGACTTGGGCGCAGGCAAAACAACCCTGGTGCGTGGCCTGTTGCGAGCCCTTGGACATGCAGGCAAGGTCAAAAGCCCGACCTACACACTGGTTGAACCTTACACCGTTTCTAGATTAAACTTATATCACTTTGATTTATACAGATTTGTTGATCCGGAAGAATGGGACGCTGCCGGATTCAGAGATTATTTCAATCCAGAGTCCCTATGCCTGGTCGAATGGCCGGAAAAGGCGCAAGAGCTTTTACCTGCGCCTGATATCGATATCCGTCTCCAGCCTGAAGGTGAGGGCAGGCGGGTCATAGCAAGCGCCAATACTGATTCAGGAAAGCAATGTCTTACAAAACTCAATCTTATTGCCTAAGCTGTATGTTGCTGGTCTGGACGCTGGTTCTAGGCCTTTTGCCTGCTAATGCTGCCGACATTGTGCAGGTCGCTGCTGCACGGGTATGGCCTGCCGAAGACTATACCCGTATCACGTTGGAAACCAGCAAGCCTCTCAATCACAATATGGTGATGCTGAAAGACCCTGAGCGCTTGGTGCTGGATCTGGAAAATGTGGAGCTGGGGGCTGTACTCAAGAGCTTGGGTGAAAAGATCAACCCCAATGACCCATACATCCGTCAGGTACGTGTCGGCAATTTCAAGCCGGGTACGGTGCGCATCGTGGTTGATCTCAAGGCTGAAATCAAGCCACAGGTATTTACTTTGCCACCTGCCGGTGAGTATCGCGATAGATTGGTGCTGGATATTTATCCGGCCCAAGACCCATTGATGGCGATGCTGGAGCAACGCGACAAGCCAGACAATGCCCAGGCACCTTTGCCGGCATTGCAGGTTGCCCCGGAGTCGCCAGCGATTGCGAATGTTTCCCCAGATGTAGTGCCTGAGTCGCCTGTGGCGAACAAGCCATCGGTCATTGTGGCGCCGCCCAGTAATAAAAAGCCCAGTGCTCGCATGATCACTATCGCGATTGATGCGGGACATGGTGGCGAAGATCCTGGGGCCAAGGGAGCCAAGGGCTCTTACGAAAAAAATGTCACCCTGGCGATTGCTCAGAAGTTGAAGGCTGCCATTGATGCGGAGCCTAATCTGCGAGGTGTATTGACGCGCGATGGCGATTACTTCATTCCCCTGCATGGTCGCGTGGTCAAGGCCCGAAAAATGCAGGCTGACTTGTTTGTTTCCATCCATGCCGACGCAGCATTGAGCGCACAGGCAAGGGGATCGTCGGTATTCGCCTTGTCTGAAACCGGGGCGACCAGTGCCATGGCGCGACTGCTCGCGCAGCGTGAAAATGAATCAGACCTGATCGGTGGGGTAAGCTTGGGCGTGAAAGACCCAAACCTAGCGCGTACCTTGCTCGACTTATCGCAAACCGCCACGATTAACGATAGCCTCAAGCTCGGTAAATTGGTGCTTGATCATATGGGCACCATCAATACCTTGCACAAGCGCCACGTTGAGCAGGCTGGCTTTGCTGTGCTGAAGTCGCCTGATATTCCTTCCATCCTGGTCGAAACCGCGTTCATCACCAACCCGGAAGAGGAGCGCAGGCTCAACGACGGCGCACATCAGGACAAACTGGTGAATTCCATTTTGTCGGGTATCAAGAAGTATCTTGCTGCAAACCCACCCTTGGCCAATACCAGAATGGTAGAAAGATAAGCATGAACATCACCTTCCTGGGCGCTGCTGGCACCGTGACTGGCTCCAAGCATCTTGTAACCAGTGGCAATCGTCGTATTTTAATTGATTGCGGCCTGTTCCAAGGCTTGAAGGTATTACGCCTGAAAAACTGGGAAAGACTGCCTGTCGATCCAGCCTCGATTGATGCTGTTGTATTAACGCATGCTCACATCGACCACACCGGCTATCTGCCATTGCTGGTGAAGCAGGGTTTTCGTGGCAAGGTGTATTGCAGCGAAGTGACTTTGGCGCTGTGCCAGCTTTTGCTGCGAGACTCTGCGCATTTGCAGGAAGAGGAGGCACGCTATGCCAACAAGCGTGGTTTTTCCAAACACAAGCCCGCGTTGCCGCTTTATACCAAGGAAGATGCCGAGGCTGCACTGGAGCACCTGGTAGCGGTGCCATTGGGGCAAGAAACCAAAATTCTGGACGGCATTCATATCAAGCTCCAACTTGCTGGTCATATTCTTGGCGCATGTACAGTGCTGTTGAGGGATGAGCAAACATCTATCCTGTTCTCGGGTGATCTTGGGCGGATGGAAGATCCTTTGCTCTACGCGCCTACAGCGCCAGAGGCTGCTGACTATTTAGTGGTTGAGTCCACTTATGGTAATCGCCTGCATGAGAAAGCGGCGCCAGAAACACAACTAGCCACCGTTATTAATCGTACAGCCAAGCGCGGCGGCATTGTATTGGTGCCTGTATTTGCCGTTGGCCGGGCACAAGAGGTGTTGTATTACATCCATAAACTCAAGCAGGAAGGCTTGATCCCAGACTTGCCGGTTTACCTGAATAGTCCGATGGCGGTTGATGCCACATTGATTTTCCTTACCCATCATGCCGAGCATAAACTCAATGCAACGCAATGCCGGGAGTTGGCCAAGGTAGCGAAGGTGGTGAGCACGATTGAGGAGTCAATGTCCTTGAACGAATTGCGCGAGCCTGCCATTATCCTGGCGGCCAGCGGTATGGCCTCTGGTGGACGAGTGGTACATCATCTCAAGGCACTAGGCCCTGACTCACGCAACACGGTATTGTTTGCCGGGTTCCAAGCTGCGGGTACTCGTGGAGCAGCGCTGCTGGACGGGGCTGAAAGCGTGAAGATTCATGGTGAATATGTCCCTATGCGTGCAGAGATTGCTTCCATTGATAATTTGTCTGCGCATGCGGACTATCAGGAAATCATGCATTGGCTAGAGCAATGCCCCCAAGCACCTAAGCAGACATTTATCGTGCATGGTGAACCTGTAGCAGCGGATGCACTCAGACACAGGATAGAAGAAGAAAAGAAATGGAAGGTAACAGTTCCCGAGTATCTACAAACGGTGGAACTGCGCGGCCATTCCTAGCCAGCCAACCCATGCTGGCATAAAAGGTGCGTATCAAAAGTACGTGAATGCGGTAATCAAGGAACGATGCAATGAGTAAATATGCGCTGTACATCAAATTGGAAGCCAGGCCTGAAAAGCGCCAGGAGCTTGAAATTTTTCTGAAACAAACCCTGCCGACAGTGAAAGAGGAAGACGAGACCAAGACGTGGTACGCCTTCAAGGCAGCAGAAAATATCTATGTCATTTTCGATACATTTGGCAGCAAACTTGGTCGTGATGCTCACTTGCAGGGCAAGGCTGTCGAGGCATTGCACCAAGTAGCGGATGACTTGCTGGTACGTCCACCCGAGTTTGTGCCTGTAGATCTGCTGGCACAAAAAGTGGGGCTGGAGAGTGAAGTGCTTTCCGATGTTGATGTGAAGAAATACGACCTGCGCTTCATCGACGGACTGTAGGCCGACGCTAGATTCGCCTAGATGGCATGCTGAAGGTAGAATAGGCGGCTTGATCGTCAGTGACCCTGCCTCCCCAGTATGCCATCCATCAAGTTATTACCAGACCAACTCATCAGCCAGATTGCCGCGGGCGAGGTAGTCGAGCGACCTGCATCTGCACTGAAAGAAATCCTGGAAAACAGCCTTGATGCAGGGAGCACCGACATTGCCGTGGCCTTGCAATCTGGCGGTATCAAGCAAATCAAGGTGAGTGATAACGGCAATGGCATTGCGCGCGATGAGCTCAATCTTGCATTGACGCGCCACGCCACCAGCAAGATCGCCAGCCTGGAAGATCTGGAATGTGTCGCTAGTCTTGGCTTTCGTGGTGAGGCCCTGGCGAGTATCGCGGCTATCTCTCGCACGCAGATCACTAGCTATCATGCCGATGAAAAGCATGCTTGGCGTGTCGCCTCCGAAGGCTCCTTTCTAACCGACATTGAGCCTGCTGCGCTGGATGTCGGCACTATCGTTGATATTCAGGATCTCTATTTCAATACGCCTGCGCGGCGTAAATTCCTCAAGACCGAAAATACCGAATTTGGTCATTGCGAAGAAGCTTTTCGCCGGGTAGCACTATCCCGCCCGGATGTGAGCCTGCTATTGCAGCACAATGGCCGGGCGATCATGCGTCTTGCTACAGGCAGTGCAGAAAAGCGTTTTGAGGATATTCTCGGCAAGGATTTTGCCGCTGAGGCATTTTACCTGGATGAATCCGCTGCCGGCCTCAGGTTGTGGGGTATGGCGGCAAAACCCACATTTTCGCGCCATGCGCGTGATACGCAATATGTATACGTCAACGGGCGCTTTGTACGTGATAAATTGATCAGTCACGCCATCCGCCAGGCATATCAGGATGTCTTGCATCATGATCGCCACCCGGCATTTGTATTGTTCCTGGAGCTTGATCCGGCCCTGGTTGATGTCAATGTGCATCCGAGCAAGACCGAGGTGAGATTCCGCGATGGGCAGGCTGTACATCGCTTTATCTTCCATGCACTTCATAAATCATTGGCAGCGCCTGTTGGCTTGCCAAGCTCACTCACGCCAGATGTTGCGGCGACGCTGCAGCAGGCAGCGCCAGTGCCTGAAATCAATTATCCGCGCTTCCAGAATAATATTGACCTGCGTGCCAATGAGGCCTCAAGCCAGTTCTATCAAACCCTATTTGGTAATTTGCAATCTCAAAGTGCCAATCATGGCGAGCCAGCAAGCCAGAATACTGGAACACCAGATAATACTGCTCAAGTCCTGCAGCCAGCACAGGGCGTAGCCCAAGGAGAGGATTTTCCTTTGGGCTTTGCCGTGGCACAGATTCATGGCGTTTATATCCTGTCACAAAACAAGCTTGGGCTGATTGTCGTTGATATGCATGCCGCTCATGAGCGCATCATGTATGAAAAACTTAAAAATGCACTGGATGCCAGCAGGGTGGCGATGCAGCCATTATTGCTGCCAGTGAGCTTCCATGCCGACCGACTGGAAGTAGCGACCGTGCAGGAGCAGCAAGCCCTGCCAGATAATGGCCTGACCCAGCTTGGTTTTGATATTGCCGTGCTATCGCCAACCACGCTGGCGGTACGCTCCATTCCCGTGATGCTCAAGGATGCCGATGCTGTCGCGCTGGCGAGGGACGTATTAGCAGACTTGCGCCAATATGGCGCAAGTAGGGCTTTTACCGAACGCCGCAATGAGCTGCTGGGTACTATGGCTTGCCATGCTGCTGTACGGGCCAACCGTATTCTCACCATTCCTGAGATGAATGCCTTGCTCCGCGACATGGAAGCAACCGAGCGTTCGGGGCAGTGCAATCATGGCCGCCCAACCTGGTTCCAAATGACCATGGGTGAACTGGATAAAATGTTCATGCGCGGCAAATAAGGGAGTTGCTTGACTGATGCCTGTTGTACATCCTCCCGCTATTTTTTTGATGGGGCCAACCGCTAGCGGAAAAACCGGGCTGGCCGTTGAGTTGGTGCAAGCCTTGCCATTGGAAATCATCAGTGTAGATTCGGCGCTGGTCTACCAGGACATGGACATTGGCACAGCCAAACCAGAGGCCGACATCTTGCAGCAAGCGCCTCATCACCTGATTAATGTGATCGACCCAACCCAAGTCTACTCTGCCGCCCAGTTCCGGTCTGATGCCTTGCGCTTGATGGCGGAGATTACTGCGCGTGGTAACGTGCCATTACTAGTTGGTGGCACCATGTTGTACTTTCGTGCGTTGGAACAAGGCTTAAGCGGTTTGCCGGAGGCGGACGCTAGCGTACGTGCCGCACTGGACCTGGAGGCAGCCGAGATAGGCTGGCCCGGTATGCATGCAAAGCTTGCCACCATAGACCCGGACACGGCTGCACGCTTGCAGCCGACTGATTCGCAACGCATCCAGCGTGCGCTTGAAGTGTATCAACTGACAGGGCAAACCATGACGGCGCTGCACCAGCAGCAGGCCGCTGAAACCCTGCCTTATCGCTTACTTAAAATCGCGTTGCAGCCATCTGACCGTGCCGTGCTGCATGCACGTATCGCAGAGCGCTTTAGCATCATGATGCAGGGAGGTTTGCTAGCGGAGGTACAGGCATTACTAAAGAAATATCCCGGCCTGCATCCTGACATGACCTCCATGCGCTGCGTCGGGTATAGGCAAACACTGGCATACATCGCGGGAGATATTGATGAGGCCGAGTGGCAAGCGCAAGGCATTGTAGCGACGCGCCAGCTCGCCAAGCGCCAGCTCACGTGGCTGCGGGGAATGGATGATACCTTGGCGCTGGACTGCCTGGGCGACAACCTCTATGCCCAGGCGTATCAAGCAATCAAAGGTTTTCTGGATACTTCTAACTAGCCTTGGCTTTTGGCTAATTGACGGATGCGCTCGGCAGCTTCCACGCATTCTGCCAGCGATGCCACTAATGCAATGCGTATAAAACCTTGCCCTGGGTTAATACCGTGTGCCTCGCGCGCCAGGAAGCTACCCGGCAACACAGTAACGTTGTAGTCGCGATATAGGCTCAAGGCAAACTTAGTATCAGATTGCCCGGTGTATGCCCAGAGATAAAACGCCGCATCTGGCAATTCGACTTCCAATACGTCTTGCAGCATAGGCGTAACTGCTGCAAATTTTTCTGCGTAAAGGCGACGATTTTCCACCACATGTACTTCGTCTTGCCAGGCGGCAGCGCTGGCGGCCTGCACTGCAGGGTTCATCGCACAACCATGGTAAGTGCGGTAAAGCAGAAATTTCTCGAGTATCTTGGCGTCACCAGCAACAAAGCCTGAACGCATGCCAGGCACATTGGAGCGCTTGGAAAGCGAGCTGAAGACAACCAGGCGGCTGTAATCTCGACCAAGCTGATGTGCGGCCTGCAAGGCGCCCAGTGGGGGATTGGCCTCGTCAAAATAAATTTCCGAATAGCACTCATCTGCAGCGATCACGAAGCCATAACGATCAGACAGCGTGAAAATCTCTTTCCACTGCTCCATGCTTAATACCTTGCCGGATGGGTTGCCTGGGGAGCAGACATACACCAACTGGGTGCGTTGCAACACACTCTCGGGCACAGACTCAAACGCCATGCCGAAATCATTGCTGGGCAGGGTGTTAAGGAAATACGGTTCAGCACCTGCCAGCAGGGCAGCCCCTTCATATATTTGGTAGAAAGGATTAGGGCTGATCACCACCGGTTGCGGCAGGCTGCTATCAATCACGGTTTGTGCAAACGCAAATAGGGCTTCACGGCTGCCATTGACAGGAATGATCTCAGTTTCCGCATTCAGTGCCGGGATCTGGTAGCGCTTGGCAATCCATGTAGCGATGGTTTCGCGCAGCTTGGCAACGCCAAGTGTAGTTGGGTAAGTCGCCAATCCAGCCAGGTTATCTGCAAGTGCTGATGAAATCAGTGTTGGGGTAGCATGTTTGGGCTCCCCAATCGACAGGTTGATTGGGGAATAATCCGGATTAGGGGTAGTGCCGGCAAATAAATCGCGCAAGCGCTGGAAAGGGTAGGGCTGGAGTTTGTAGAGGTCTGGATTCATGATGCACATTATAAACGCTGTCGCTACGTGACAGTAATAAGCAGAGGGCTATTAAGCGCTAAACCCCCCGGTGGCGCCTTGATGACCAAAGCGGATTTTCAATGACAAATCGTTGCGGGAATCAGCGCTTGCCAAGGCATTGTCCTCAGTGATATCGCCTTGGCTGAATAGCTCAAACAGCGATTGGTCAAAGGTTTGCATGCCGATATCCTGATTGTTGGCCATTACCTCCTTGATTTCTTCGAGCTTGGATTTGAGGATAAGCTCGGAAATGTAGGGCGTATTAATCAGGACTTCAGTCGCGACAACGCGCTTGGTCTTGATGCCGGGCACCAGACGCTGCGAGATGATGGCCGCCAAGTTGAGCGAGAGGCTAAGCTGGATACTTTGCTTACCATCTGGAGGGAAGAAGGACAGAATACGCTCAAGTGCTTGGTTGGCATTATTGGCATGCAATGTCGCCAGGCATAGGTGCCCTGTTTCGGAATAGGCAATCGCGTGCTTCATGGTCTCCATGTCGCGGATTTCGCCAATGAGGATGACATCAGGTGCTTGGCGCATGGCGTTCTTGAGGCCATTCTCGAAGCTCAAGGTATCAATGCCGATTTCACGCTGGTCGACGACAGATTTCTTGTGGTCATGAATAAACTCAATCGGGTCTTCCAGGGTCAGGATATGCCCATCGCGGGTGGTGTTACGGTGGTCTATCATGGAGGCAAGGGTGGTAGATTTCCCCGAGCCTGTCGCCCCCACGACTAGCACCAATCCGCGCTGGCGCATGATGAGCTCGTTCAGCACAGAGGGTAAGCCCAGGCTTTGCAGGCTGGGGATGATGTGCTTGATATAGCGCACAACCATGGCAACTTCACCACGTTGGCGGAAGACATTGATGCGAAAACGCCCAATACCATGCAGGCTAAGGGCGAAGTTCATTTCCAATGTCTGTTCAAATTCTTGTTGCTGGGCTGGCGACATCAGGGCATAGGCAATCTCGCGCACCATGCCTGAGGACATCACCTGGGCGTTAATGGGGACAGTTTGACCTTCGATATCGATATGAATGGCAGTGCCGGTACTGAAGAACAGGTCGGAACCATTTTTCTCGACCATGAATTTGAGTATGGGGGTGATATCGATAGCCGCCATTGTTGCTTTCCTGATTTTTATTGAAGGCTACTTTATCACAAGGTGCCAGCGCCATGCTGGTGCACGCATCGCACTCAATATCAACGTGCGCACCAAAGCAAGGCACAACTTTCTTAGAGGCTTGACCAAGTGTTGTTGCATTTAGGTTGAGGTGCTAGGGTTAGGGATATTTTCCCTTCAATAACAGAGCAGAAACTCAAAAAGGGGGCTGTAAGTTCAATATCGGTATTTGGCTGGCATAAGGATTGCATTGTCTTGCTCAAGATTTCCCATTTTTCGTATGAACAGGCCCATGCAGCTCTATATCAAACTCCTGAGTCACCCATTGCAATCTGCTCCACAAATGCTGGCCACTCAAGGGGCGGCGCAGTCTTATGTCATGGTCTTTACCTGCCAGGATGATCAGGAGTTGCTGCAAATCCTCGACAAACTATCTGTGGAGCATTCGGAGCAGGTGCTGGACGAGGCGTATGTCTGGTATGGCGAAGATGGCAAGCTAGGTATCGAGGAAGTGATGGCCGCTATCATGCCATTCAATACCTTTTATGCTCGCATGCGCCACCCATGGCTGCTGGAAGACTTGAGCCGACATGTAGAAATGCATTTTCAGCCGATTGTCGATTTCACTCAGAACGGCAAGATTTTTGGTTACGAAGCCTTGTGTCGCTTACGTGACCCTGATGGCAATATGCTGAATGGTGAAGATGCATTTCGTCTTGCCAGGCAGGTGAACCGCGCCGTTGAGCTTGATATTGCCTGCCAGAACCTGGCTTTGGCAGGCAAGGCCAAGGCAATTCCTCATGGTACTCCCTTGTTTATCAATGTGTTGCCGCAAACCATCATGCGTGGCGATTGGCTGTCGGTGATGCTGGATGCACTTGATCGCCATGGCATGGAGCATCGCGATGTGGTGATTGAGATTGTAGAGAGCGAAGAAGTCTCGCCGGATGTACTCGCCAAACATTGCGACATGATACGCACCCAAGGCTTACGCATTGCGCTGGATGACATGGGGTCCGGGTTCAATGGCCTGAGTACGCTCGCTGTCGTCAAGGCCGATTTCATCAAGATAGACAGGACGATCGTGCATGAGGCGCAAGGTAGCCGTGTGCGCACTGTGCTGCTCGAAGCCATTATCTCCATGGCCCAGCGCCTGGGCTGCACCATCGTGGCAGAGGGGCTGGAACGGGTAGAGGATATTACCTATTGCCAGGATTTAGGGCTGGTCTATGCGCAAGGCTATTATTTCGCCAAACCCGAGGCGGTGCCAGTGCAAAACGTGACAGCACTGCCAGCCCGGGATGAATCGCATCGTTCCCCCATCCCTGATGAATTTCGCATTAATGAATTCGTCAGCCGTGGCTTGACTATCGAGGTAAATACACCTATCGATCATGCGAGGAAAACCTTTATCGAGAATCCCGATATTGCTTGTGCAGTGGTGCTGGACAGCTTGCGCCCCATCGGCTTATTGAAGCGAGGCAAGGTATTTACCCATCGCAATGATGCACTGGGCAATTACTGTGACCCATTGCCACGCATGATCACTTCTCGCATGCCTTCTTCGACCTTGGCAAGAGGGCTTTACCTGGAACGAGGGGAGATTGAGCCATGGATCATGGTTAGCGACGATGGCGTGTATATCGGCATTGTCCACCCACTGGAGATCATGTCGCAAATCATCAGTCGCAAAACCAGCTCTGGCAACCTGCACCCCTTGAGCCACCTGACTACAGGGCCGACATTACGCCAGTCACTTGATGTGAGTTTGCGTAACAATCCCACCACGCAACTGGTGTATATCGACCTTGATCACTTCAAGGCTTATAACGATCGCTATGGCTTTATCCGTGGCGATGCCATGATTCGCCTGCTTTCAGAAATTGTGAGGCAGGAATTCAACAATCGCACCGGAGTATTGGTTGGCCATATTGGCGGTGATGATTTTGTCTTGATTCTTGATCATGAGGATCCAGGCTTGGTCAACTTGCTGTTGAAGGTTGTCAGCCACTTCCAGGCATTGGCCGTGCATCTTTATGATAGTAGCGATCTGGAGCGTGGCTTTTTTACCACGGAAGATGGCAAGGATCACCCGGTCGCCAGCGTATCCATTGCCGTCGTCAATGGCAGCCAGGGACGCATTTCCAACAGTGTGGCCGCTGCGGAAAGAGCCGCTACGCTCAAGAAAATTGGCAAATCCAATATTGGCAGCATCATCGTGGTTGAGTCTACTCCACCACGGCTGATCATTCCGCGTACTGATGAATATAGTAACTGGCAAGCCAGGGCGCTGAATGCACTCAAGACATTACAAACCTTACCGCGCAATGCTGATGCACACTGCCTGGATAGCTGTTTCTCGGATTACCCATTCTTTGAAGTCGTATTTGAGCTCAACCCCGATGGCACCCAGCGTTTTGCCAACTGGATCAACCCCAACATGTACGGCAAGATCAAGGCCGGCGGGGCAGGGGCTGACCGCAGCCTGCAAACTTATTACAGCGCCGTACGCGACTCAAAGAACCCCTACATTTCGAGCATTTACCTTTCCACGGCAACCGAGGATTTTTGCCTGACAGTGTCATTGCCATTGCTCGATGCCAACGGTGTCTTGAGCAGCATTTTGGTGGCTGACATCAACATTGCCGCTATGGCCATGTTGAGCAACCTGCCTAGCGATGAGCCAGAGCCTACCTTGGCGTTGACTGCGACAGCCTGAGATACAAAGCCTCTAGGTCGCGGGTAAAGCGCGTGGTATCGAACAATGTGCTCGTTTCGCGTTGGCTGAGCAGGTACTCGCGATACGCTTGTAATTGCTGGGGATGATGGGCCAGTTTCACAGCCAGGGCCTCATAGGCAGCAAGATCTGTTGTAACGAGCTCAGGCAGCCCAGCCGCTTGTAGCAAGCTGGCTGCCACTCGGCTAGCAAAGGTATTACCACGGTATGTGATCAATGGCAGCCCCATCCACAGCGCATCACTAGCAGTGGTGTGCGCATTGTAAGGGCTGGTATCCACAAACAAGTCAGCGTGGGCATGCCGTGCGAGGTGCTGTTCCATGGGCACACGGGGCGCAAAGATGAGGCGCGTAGCATCTATGCCAACGTGTTGTGCAGCGAGTCGCAAGTGTTGACTAGCACTGGCGTGGCTTTCCAGCAGCCAGAGCACACTGTCAGGTGTAGCTTGCAGTAGTCTCATCCAGCATGCGAATACCTCAGGCGTAATCTTGAAGCTCTGGTTAAAACAGCAGTAGACAAACGCTCCCTCTGGCAAGCCGCAAGATGCCCGGCTAGGAATATCAGCCACCGCGCGCTTGCGATCATTAGGCTGATAGGCATGTGGCAACAATGCCAATTGTTCCGAATAAAACGCTTGATCAGACTCCGGTGAGATAACGGCGTCACTGATCAGGTAATCCACAAAGGGCGCGCCCATGCTGCTAGGAAAGCCCAGCCAGGAAGCTTGTATCGGCGCTGGGCGGAATGCCAGGATGCCGCTACGGCTGGCCTGGGTATAGCCGGTGAGATCAACCAGAATATCTACCTGATCAGCCTGGATTTTTTCTGCTGCGGCTTGTAATGACAGTGGGCGGATATCCACGAAATGATCCACGGCTTCTTGTAAACGCATACGAGCAGGCGTTTTGTCGTCTATGCCATAAGAGTAGGCGCTGATGTTGAATTGATCACGATCATGCAGTTCCAGCATTTCGCTGACTAACGAAGCCAATGGGTGCAAGCGGAAGTCGCAGGATAAGTAGCCAATATGCAGCTTGCCTTGGCGATCTAATGTTTTCTTGCCCAATGGCTGCGTGGATAACAGCTTGCCGTGGCGGCTATTGGTCCAGTTTTGTGCGCATTGAAGTTGCTCCGCAGGCGTGGTGCCTGGCATTGCCAGGAAGGCAAACGGGGAAACCTGTGCTTCAGGAACCTCTTTCACCCAGCGACGTATCTCGGCGATCTCCACATCAAGGCCTTGCCAATCGCAAAGATGCTGGCGCTGATGCACAAGGTGAACCCTGGCGTGATATAGCTTGGGGTTGATTGTCAGGGCTTTTTCATAGCAAGCAATGGCTTCGGGTAATTGCTGTAATTCACGGAGCACATTGCCGAGGTTGTTATGTGTATCAGCGTCATGCGGGGTGATCGCCAGGGCGCGACGATAGCTTTCTGCAGCTTGCGCAGCCTGACCTTGTTCGCGCAGCGCGTTGCCCAGGTTGTAATGCCAGGCAGCATTGCCGGGCTGTAATGCCACAAGATCACGAAAATGATGCTCAGCCTCGGTAAAATTCCCAAGCTGGTGTGCTTGGTTACCCAAGCCTTGCAATACATTGCATAAGCCAGCATGGATGTCGCTATCTCGTGGCGAAAGCTTCCTGGCTTCAAGATAGCTGATTTTAGCTGCGTTAAGCTGACCTAAGGCGAACTGTGCGCCAGCAAGATTTTGCCATAAATCTGCATCATCGCTTGCCAGTGCCAGTCCTAGTCTAAACTGCTCAATCGCGGCATCCAGCTGACCGTTAGCACGCAAAGCCAGGCCTAAGTTGTTATGCTGGTCGGCGTCGCCGGGATTAGCACTAATCGCCTGGTTTATGAGCTGAATAGCCTCCTGCGACCGGCCTGATTGGTAGCAGAGTACGCCGTAATAATGCAAGCCATAGGCATGTTGCGGAGCCACGGCCATTAACTGCCGATAAAGATGTTCTGCCTGCTTGAGCTGCCCCTGACGGTGTGCATCAAGTGCGGAATGGAATAGCTGGTCTGGATTCATGCTCTGCATTAAACCATATTCGCAATCATCACCGTAGGGGATAGCAGGCCAGCCCACGCACCATGCGCTTCAAGCCTAGCTTGCGTAGCAAAAAGCGGTTGGGGTCCAGGGCTGCAAGCAGCTCACTATCAACAGGCGCAGGCTCCTGATGAATGGCGCAAGCCAGCATTTCCGCAGCAATAGGCGCGGTAGTCAGTCCCTTGGAACCATGGCCGGTATTGATATAAAGACCTGGCAGCCATGGCAGGCTGGAAGCAGGATCGGCGGTATAGCGCGGCGGCTTAGCCTCCAAGATTTCGGCATCCAGCACTGGGCCAACCAGTGGAAGATAATCTGGACTGGTGCAACGGATGGCAGCACGCCCTGTAGGCACTTGCGGCATCAGGGTGGTATGCAACGCAGGGGCCATGCGGTGCAGCATCTCCAGGTTTTGCTGGTGCTCTTCGGTGCGCACTGTGGTGGTGGTATCTCCTGGGACAAAAGTCGCCCCCAGGCAGTAACTTCCTTCAACGGGAGGGCTGATGTAGCCATCGGTGCATAACAGCGTGCGCAGGGCGGGCATATCCGCCATTTGCTTGAGCTGGCTAATTTGACCACGCACTTGCTCCAGAAGTAAGTGACGCGTCTGCGAGAAATTAGCGGCTTGTGCTGCATTGGCAATGACGACGATATCTGCTTCATCGAGTAGCTGCCCACCTGCCCATACTTGCCAGGCATCGCCACATTGCCTGAGCTCGGTAGCGTGGGTGGAGAGTGTCTGAGTGATATTGGCATGCTGGGCCAGGGCAGCACAATAGGCTTGCGGCTTAACCCAGCCAGCCTCAGGGAAATATAGCGCTCCGTGCGATAGGGGAACGCCTGCCATTTCGCTTGCTTCCTCCTTTTCCACCCAATATAACAACTCAGTGGAAAATCCTTGCGCAACAAGCCGCTGGCAACGCTCCAACTCTTGTTCATCAAACGCAAGCTGCAACATACCGCATCGCATATGCGATGCCTGATCAAGTGAAAGCCGCTGCAATAGCCGCAAGCTATGCAAATAGCCTGCCAGGGATAAACGGCTCAATGGCACATCATTGCGTGCCAGCTTGGGGTAGAGCACGCCGACTGGATTGCCTGAGGCATGTTGGGCCAGGGCTGACTCTTGTTCGATCAGCTTGACCTGCCAGCCTCGCTCCGCGAGGGCATGGCTAGTGGCAGTACCTGCAATGCCGCCGCCTATTACAATTGCACACCCAGCCTGGATGGCAGGGCGCTCATGGCGGGTGAAAGTGCCGCACAGCATTTCACGCTTGCGGCCATGTCCAGCAACCTTATTGACCTCAAAGCCCGCAGATTGCAAGCCTCGCTTGACGATGCCTGCACTGGTGAAAGTGGCAAATGTGGTGTGCTGGTGTGAGAACTCGGCCATCTGGGTAAATAGCGCATCCTGCCACATCTCGGGGTTACGTGAAGGCGCAAACCCATCAAGAAACCAGGCATCAGCTCGACTACTCAAGTGTGGCAGCAGCTCCAATACATCACCAACCAGCAGCGTCAGTTGAACGCGACCCTGGCAAAATACCAATCGTTGCCAACCGGGCACGATTTGATGATATTGCGCCAGCAGAGCCTGACTGTACTGCCTAAGCTCAGGCCATAAATCCAACGCGCGAGTGAGGTCAGCATGCTTGAGCGGAAATTTCTCGATACTGACGAAATGCAAGCTCGCATCTGCTGGCGCTATTTGCTCCCACAACTGCCAGGCACAAAGAAAGTTGAGACCAGTGCCAAAGCCTGTTTCCACAATGGTGAATGTCTTGTGTGGCAAATTCTGCCAACGCTCTGCTAGCTGATTATGCTGAAGGAATACGTGACGTGTTTCCTCCAGCCCGCTTTCGCGCGAGAAATATACATCCCCGAAATGTGCAGAATAAGGTTGGCCTTCATGCCACTCCAGCAAGGCCTGGGAATGCGGTTGTGTAGACATGTTCTTTTTTGATTGGGTTGATTATAATGTTTCGTTATATTTCGAAAGAAATAATGAAGTGTTTTTCTAATCACCATCATTCCCGCAGAAAGCTGACTCCATGCATCATATTGCCTTACGCCTAGCGTTATCTTTGAGTTTAATATTCAGTATGTTGGCACATGCAGAGCCAGCGCGTGTTGCTGCCGCAGCTGACCTCAAGTTTGTCCTCGAAGAACTCACCCAGGCTTTCGAGAAGCAGGGTGGAGAAAAACCTTCCGTCACCTATGGATCATCTGGTGCTATCACAACTCAAATAAGCAATGGCGCGCCTTTTGAATTGTTTGTCTCTGCGGATGAGGATTACGTCACCAAACTCAACGCTGGCGGTTTTACCAAGGATGAGGGCGTATTGTACGCTACTGGCCATCTGGTGATCGTGGTACCCAAGCAAGCTGCATTGGAAGTTGACTCGGAACTGAAAGGTTTGCAGGCAGCATTGAAGGCTGGCAAACTGCAACGCTTTGCTATCGCCAACCCAGAGCATGCGCCCTATGGGCGTCGTGCCGTTGAGGTGCTCAAGCATGCAGGCATCTGGGAGCAAATCCAGCCCAAGTTGGTATTGGGTGAAAATGTCGCCCAGGCCGCCCAGTTTGCGACCAGTGGCTCCACCGATGGTGGCATCGTGGCACTATCCTTGGTTAAATCGCCGCAATTGATGAATAGCGTGAAATATGCAGAAATCCCCGAAAGCTGGCACAGCCCGCAGCGCCAACGTATGGTATTGCTCAAGCACTCAGGTAGCAATGCGAAGGCATTCTATGATTTCCTCCAGCAACCAGCAGCTAGGCAAGTGTTCAGCCGCTATGGTTTTGTCCTGCCAGGAGAGTAGTGACTAATGGATTGGGTTGCCTTAGGGCTGTCACTCAAGCTGGGGGCCATGACCATTGTTGTGCTCATCCCGCTGGCGCTATTGGCAGCCCGGTGGTTGGCGTATCGCCAATGTATGGGTAAGCCAGTGATCGAAGCCTTGTTGGCCGTGCCCTTGGTGCTGCCACCTACTGTCGTTGGTTATTACCTGCTAGTAGGGCTTGGTAGCCAGTCATGGCTTGGACAATGGCTAGCGCAATGGACAGGCCATTTGCTCGTCTTTCACTTTTCCGGCTTATTGATCGCCTCCATCATCGTCAACATCCCGTTTGCGGTTCAGCCTATCCAGAGAGGATTCGAATCCATTCCGCAAGAAGTGCGCGATGCTGCTGCATGTTGCGGCATGTCCTCTTTACGCACGCTGTTGACGGTTGAACTGCCGTTGGCTTGGCCAGGCATCGTGACAGCCATGGTACTGACGTTCGCCCACACCCTGGGCGAGTTTGGTGTTGTCTTGATGGTTGGCGGCAGTTTGCCGGGTGAAACCAAGACGATTGCCATCAGCATTTATGACCGGGTACAAGCACTGGATTTTGAAGCGGCAGGTAATATGTCGCTGATGTTGCTGGTGTTCTCGATTATTGTGCTGGCACTTGCCAATAGTCTTTCACGGCGCTTTGGCCGACGCGGTAACTATCATGACATCTGAACTCCAACTCGATATTAGCCAGCAAAGGCCTTTTGCATTGAAGGCTGCATTGAACTGCAAGGCAGGGGAGTTGTTGGCATTGCTGGGGCCATCAGGTTGCGGCAAATCTACTTTGTTACGCATGATCGCAGGCTTGCAGCATGCCGAATCTGGCTATATTCGCCTAAGTGACGAGTTCTGGTGCAATGAGGTAATAAAGTTAACACCTCAGCAACGCCATATTGGGTATGTCCCGCAGCATTATGGCCTGTTTCCTCATATGACCGCGTTGCAAAACGTCAAGGCTGCGCTACATGGTTTGCCTAGCCAAGAGCAATCAACCCGCGCCCAAACATGGTTGGGAAAAGTAAAACTCAGCGACTTGGCTCATCGCAAGCCGGCAACGCTTTCTGGAGGGCAACAACAGCGCGTTGCCCTGGCCCGGGCGCTTGCTGCCCATCCAAGTATTTTATTGCTGGATGAGCCATTTTCAGCGCTAGACAGCATGACACGGGAAGACTTGTACCGTACCCTGGCCGAGCTAAAACCTCAACTTAACATTCCCATGATATTGGTGACTCACAACCTGCATGAAGCCCAATTGTTGGCAGACCATATTGCCGTAATGGGGCAGGGCTGCATTTTGCAACAGGGTACGCCTGATGCCATTATGCAACGTCCAGTAAGCAGGGCAGTGGCTGCACAGGTTGGGCTGCGTAATATTTTTTCCAGCACGGTTATCTCTGCAACGGAAAACCATAGCCTGCTATCGCTGGGCAGCCAGACCCTAGCAGTACCACACAGGCTTTCTGTTGGATTAACCATAGAGTGGTGCGTGCCTCATCATGCTTTGCTTTTGACTAATCAACATGAAGAAGCCGCGCATCTCACTGGAAACATTGATCAATGCATTCTCTTGGGAGATCAATGGCTAATCAGTATCAATCTACCAGGTACAACCCAGCGAATTGAGCTACAGTGCGCCAACTCTATGCCATTGGCAATTCATCAACCAGTCAGCATGGTATTAAACACCGAACATATCCACATTCTTCAGGCTTAACCTCGTGAATCATTCAGCATTAACGACATCACAGCCCTCCATATGGCTTATGCAACATAGCCATTACATCAAAACAGGAGGAAAAGTTCTGGATGTTGCATCAGGGCATGGGCGCAATGCCATATGGCTTGCCCAGCAAGGGTTTAAGGTCACTGCTGTAGATCGCGATGCAGCTGCGCTGAGCACCCTTAAAAACCAAGCGCCTAGTGTTGATACCCACCTACAAGACCTAGAACAGGGATGCTGGCCTTACTCGCAACAACAGTTCGATGCCATTATCGTCTGCCGCTACCTTCATCGCCCTTTACTTCCTTTGCTGGCGAATAGTCTGGCAGCTTCCGGTGTCCTGATTTATGAAACCTTTATGGAAGGCCACGAGCAATATGGTCGACCAAGAAACCCAGACTTCCTGCTCAAAAGTAATGAGCTATTAATCAGTTATCTTCCCCTGTTTAAAGTCATTTCCTACAATGAAGGAGTACTAGAACAAGAACCATCTCCTGCAGTTATTCAGAGATTGGTCGCGGTCAAGACGAGTAATCGGTTGAGTTAAAAGAACCTCAAGGAAAGCACGATTTGATGGACGCACCCGTAGTGCAATTAAGGCTCGATTTTTACAACGACAAGGGCGATTTTAATTCGTCATAAACTTCGTATAATGTATATTATGTAAAATCGATGAGCAAGTCATTATCATTGACCTGGCTGAAATCAAACCTCATTTGGGGACTTGGATTAGCCAATTTGCTGAATAACTCATCTATAGGAGCGATTTTTTCTTGTTGTTGATACCTTACCCTTAGAAAGAGTTTTTTATCGCGTGAAATCTACTCATTAATATGTGATTTAAGATCACTATAGAAAAGTTTCGTATATTCATATTCATTTGAATTCTTCTCACTAAGAATTCCTATGAGTCGATTATCAAAATCACCATTTACCTCATGACGTTCATCATGAAGATCCTTGCGCATAGAAGCAATGACTGGTATCAGAGAGTCATTAAGTGGTTTTAACTGATCTCTAATTTTCTCTAAGACCGAGAATTTTTCCAGCTGCATATACCATTTTTGATCATTGGCATGAGGATTCAATTCCTCGTCAACATATGGATACTTTAGAGATATTTCACAAAAATTTTTCATTGAATCCATTAAGACTTTAAAAACCTCAGAGTGAAACTTTATTGTTAATTCAATGGTTTGCGGGGTTCCAATCAATGAAACTTTAAGCATGTTTGACATGTTGCTTGTAATTTCACGCTGGAATAAAGGATCACTTTGGATTTTATCTAGCTGGGGCAAATAGGATAAGATTTTATAAGCACTATCTAAGATTGATATGTAATTTTCTTTTCTAAGTGCAATGTCGGCATCAAGACGTTTTGCTTTGGTATCAAACTCAAGTGTTTCCCTTCCCAGAGTAAAAGTTTTATACACACCTAAAAAAGCAAGAAAGCCAACAAGCAAAGTCCCAATTAAAGAAATTAAAGCGGCATGTACAGCCGGATCAAAACTAGCAACCCATGTAATGAAGCAATTAAACATCGTCAGTCCTGATCAGAATTAAATTGATTGTCGAATGATAATCTAAGATTCCTAGCTCCAGATAACCATAACAACGTTCGATCCCTCGATTGCATGATTTGAGCCGGAAAGTCTTCCATTCCGTGCAGCATGGCGATGTCGAATGTGTCTTTAATCATTTCCGTAATGTTTTGGGAGCCTAGTCAATGATGCGTGACTTCTGGTTTGGGAGCGCCTTTGCTTGACCAGTAACGCTTGCTTGAGTGTTCATGCATGTCGAAGCATTTATCCAGGTACTTTGTCAGGTAGCACGCGAGCTTTGCGCTTTTCCATGTGCCTTTGGGTTGCCCGAAGCGTTGATGCCATGCGCCGCGCTCTTGATGCTCTCTAGCTGCAACGTACTTCCGTCTGATACCTTGCCAGCATTAAACGCCTGAGGCGCTTGACGAGAATCACCTAATAGTGATGTTTTACGAGCCTAGCCATTTGTAAAATAAAAAAGGCTCTAAAAGAGCCTTTTTTATTGGATAAGGTCAAAAAATTAAGGATTTGCCTGATCTGATTTTAGCAATTGATTATTCACTGTGATTTTGCTTTTCTGCTTGAGTGAATTAATGTATGCATGCCTATACTCTGCCGCCAGTGCAGTTTGTAATTGCGTTTTAGCAGCACGTTGCTCTTCGTCGCTTTCCACTGCAAATTTTACGGCAGTAACTTTAGTTAATAGATATCCATTGCGATCAGAAACACCGTTATAAGCTGGTAGCTTTGAGACATCAGCCTTAAATGCTGTTGATACAGATAAATCAGTTAAGCTTTGTGGATTACGGCGATCAACAGTGACAGCCTCTGTCCAGTTTAATGATGGAGTTTTGCCTGCACGTAAATCTGCAAGAGCTGTTTCACCCTTTTCCTTTGCTAGTTTTGAGGCTTTTTCTTGTTTCAGGAAGTCCTCTATGCCAGTCTTCACCTCTTCAAAAGATCGTGCTGCTGCGGGTTTATATTCTGCAACCCTGGCAGATATCAGATTATTTGGCGAAACCTCCACTGCTTCAGTATTGCGCTTTTCCTTCAATACTTCGTCACTGAAAACAGCATCCATCAACTTATCATTTTTAAAGAATTTTGCACCATCAGCTCGGCTTAACCACCCGCTGTTTTGAACCTGCAATCCGAATTCCTTGGCAACAGGTTCTAAGCTATCAGCCTGTTCATACACCATGTTGCTGAAGTTCTCTGCTTGCTCAGAAAACTTAGCCAAGGCTTTTTGATACATCAGTTCAGCACGAATTTGACCTTGTGTGCTTTCAAAAGATTGAGCATTACCATGTATTTCGGTCAGCTTAATGATGTGGTAGCCAAAATCAGTTTCTACCAAGTCGCTGATCGTGCCAGGCTTCATTGAGAATACTGCATCCTCAAAAGGCTTCACCATGGCCCCAGGGCCAAACAAGCCTAGATCCCCGCCTTTGTCTTTTGAACCTGGGTCTTGTGAGTATTGATGTGCCAACTGTTCAAATTGCTCGGGATTCTTTTTCACCAATGCTAAAACCTCTTGAGCTTTTTGCTTGGCTTTTTGTTTTGCATCTGGCGATGGGCTGACTCCAAAGCCGATCAAAATATGGCTGGCACGACGTTGCTCATCACCTTGGAATTGAGCAGCATTTTGGGCGTAATAATCTCGTGCTTCTTGATCAGTTACTTGCTGACTAGCAATTAACGCATTGGCCGAAAGTAGCACGAATTCAAGCTTAACTTGTTCAGGCACCTTGAATTTCTCTTGGTGCTCTTTGTAATAAGCTTTTACTTCATCGTCAGTCACTTTGACTTGGGAAATGTAGTCGGCTGTCTTGAACTCAGCAACGCTTACCTCGCGTGACTGATGTTCAATTTTGATGGCATTGTTAGCAACACCATTTGGCACAAAAGCCAATGCAGATAGTCCTTCCCGTGCTTGCATTGTCAGTAGATCGCCACGTACTTCATTTTCAAATTGCGATGGAGTGCGACGGCGATCTGCCAAGAATTGATCGTATAACTCTTGTGAAAACTTACCGTCCTGATGGAAGGATTCTTCTCGTGTAATGTAATTGGAAAGTTGTTCATCACTGACAATGAAATTTGCGCGCTTAACTTCGGCAGCCAATAACTTCCCTTCGACCAAGTGATCAATCACCGCCTGTTTCAATTCAGGACCGTCAATCACTGCCTGGTCAACCTTACCTTCGCTTTGAAGGCGATTGCGAAGGTTTTGCAGGGCATTGCTATACTCTTGTACGGTAATAGAGTCTTTCCCTACTTTAGCCACCGCAACATTTGAGCCAGCATCACGCAAATAACTATCAACGCCGACAAGTGCAAATGGGATAGTAATGGCTGCCAGAATGGCTTTGGCTAACCATCCTTTGGATCGATCACGAATTGCTTCCAACATAACAATGTGCCTTCTTTATTTTCAATCTTTGAAATGATCAGCCAACCAAGACTGACTTCTAAACCCAACTCTTAAATATACCACACATGCAGTAAGCAAGACATGCCTGCGGCAACAGTGATGCATCGGGGTTAAAAATATGAAGTACATGAGGAAATGAGGGGAAATAAAAAAAGCGAACCGATCGGTTCGCTTTTTTCTTGGCGGAGCGGACGGGGCTCGAACCCGCGACCCCCGGCGTGACAGGCCGGTATTCTAACCAACTGAACTACCGCTCCTTGACTTTGCGTTGCTTTCTCCAAAACTCAACGACTTTTACGATGATTGATGGTGGGTGCTGACGGGGTCGAACCGCCGACATTCGCCTTGTAAGGGCGACGCTCTACCAACTGAGCTAAGCACCCGCTTCAACCAACGAAGACCGCTAGTTTACAGCATCTTTCAGCGCTTTGCCAGCCCTAAATTTAGGAGAATTGGCAGCCTTGATCTTAATTGTGGCGCCAGTACGGGGATTACGACCATTGCGAGCAGCACGTTTACCAACATAAAAGGTACCAAAACCGATCAGGGTGACAAGCTCCCCTTTTTTCAATGATTTGGTAATTGCAGCAGTTGTTGCATCTAAAGCACGACCAGCAGCAGCTTTGGATAGACCAGCAGATTTAGCGATTTGCTCAATCAGTTCAGACTTGTTTGCCATGTAAATCCCCTTTCGACATTGTTTAAGAACAGGTGCGAAAAGACCCTGTGCCCTGCTTTATATCAAGCGGAAAAAGGCTATGTCAAGCCTTTCCCTCGCTTATTACATTGACATTGCTCAATGTTTAGTCACAGGAGACGGTTTAGTACTTTTACCTTTCGGTTTGACTTCTGCCACAGCCTCTTCAGCATCAGTCGACTCTGGCACCCTCTCTAGTGCTAGTTGCAATACTTCGTCAATCCATTTCACAGGGTGAATATCAAGATGATTCTTGATATTGGCAGGAATGTCACTCAAGTCTTTCACGTTTTGTTCGGGGATCAAGACTGTTTTAATACCGCCACGGTGAGCAGCAAGTAATTTCTCTTTCAAGCCACCAATCGGCAGCACTTCACCACGCAAGGTAATTTCACCAGTCATTGCTACATCAGAGCGAACGGGGATGTTACTTAAGACAGATACTAATGCCGTTGAAATGGCGATACCAGCACTAGGACCATCTTTCGGCGTAGCCCCCTCAGGCAAGTGAATGTGGATGTCATTCTTCTCGTAAAAATCCTCGGAGAAGCCCAAGCGTTTAGCTCGACTACGCACCACACTCATTGCTGCCTGAATGGACTCCTGCATTACCTCGCCCAGCTTGCCGGTGGTAATCACCTTGCCCTTCCCTGGCAATAGAACGGACTCAATTGTCAATAGTTCACCACCTACTTCTGTCCATGCCAAACCTGTTACCTGACCAACCTGGTTTTCCTTCGCTGCGACGCCATAGTCAAAGCGTTGAACCCCAAGATACTTTTCCAAGTTTTTAGGTGTTACGGTCACCTTACGCGGAGCAGCGCCAGCTTTAGGCTTGGATGTCAGAATTTCCTTAACCACCTTGCGGCATACCTTGGAGATTTCACGATCAAGACTACGTACACCAGCTTCGCGAGTATAAAACCTGACGACATCCCGGATAGTAGCTTCGGAAACACTAATCTCGTTTTCCTTCAGGCCATGTGTCTTAAGTTGCTTGGGCAACAAATAACGCATTGCGATATTGACCTTCTCATCCTCTGTATAGCCTGCCACACGAATGACTTCCATACGATCCAATAATGGGCCAGGAATATTCAAGGAGTTTGCTGTTGCTACAAACATGACGTCAGAAAGATCGTACTCTACCTCGACATAATGATCGACGAAGGTATGGTTTTGTTCAGGATCCAGCACTTCCAACAGTGCAGAAGAAGGATCGCCGCGGAAATCCTGTCCCATCTTGTCGACTTCATCGAGCAGGAATAATGGGTTTTTAACACCCACCTTAGTCATGCTTTGCAGAATTTTGCCAGGCATGGAACCAATATAAGTACGGCGATGACCGCGAATTTCAGATTCATCGCGCACACCACCCAAGGCTACCCGTACGAATTTGCGGTTTACAGCCTTGGCAATGCTTTGGCCCAATGAGGTCTTACCTACACCAGGTGGCCCGACTAAGCACAAGATAGGTGCTTTGAGTTTATCTACACGTTGTTGCACCGCGAGATACTCAACAATGCGTTCCTTCACTTTTTCTAAACCGTAATGATCGGCATCCAAAATATCTTCTGCGATACCGAGGTCACGACTAATCTTGGTTTTCTTCTTCCAGGGCAAGCCAACCAAGGTCTCAATGTAGTTCCGTACCACAGTCGCCTCGGCAGACATCGGAGACATCATCTTGAGTTTCTTGAGTTCGGCATTGGCCTTGGTCAAGGCATCTTTAGGCATGCGAGCATCGGCAATGCGCTTTTCCAGCTCATCGATATCGGCATTTTCATCCTGCTCACCGAGTTCTTTCTGGATAGCCTTAACCTGCTCATTCAGGTAATACTCGCGCTGACTCTTTTCCATTTGGCGCTTTACACGGCCACGGATACGCTTTTCCACCTGCAGGATATCGATCTCTGATTCCAATAGGCTCAGCAAATGCTCGAGGCGCTCAGATACGCTGAACATCTCCAGAATTCTTTGCTTTTCTTCCAACTTCAATGTCAAATGCGCCGTGATGGTATCAGCGAGGCGACCAGCATCATCAATGGTGGCTAGTGATGTCAGGATTTCAGGTGGAATTTTCTTGTTCAGCTTGACGTATTGATCGAACTGCGTGAACACAGTACGCATCAAGGCTTGAGTCTGGCTATCATCGCCTGCCGGACTTTCTATCATTTCTGTTTTCGCGGCAAAGCACTCCTGAGTTTCGACAAACTCCAGCACTTTCACTCTGTGCAAGCCCTCAACCAGCACTTTTACAGTGCCATCAGGCAGCTTGAGCATTTGCAATACTGTTGCTACGGTACCAACATCATAGAGATCTTCCGCGTCAGGCTCATCCTTATTAGGAGATTTTTGAGCCACTAACAGGATTTGCTTATCCTGTTCTGAAGCAAGCTCGAGCGCCTTGACGGATTTTTCGCGGCCAACAAACAATGGGATGACAAGATGTGGGTATACCACTACGTCGCGCAAAGGCAACAAGGGCAGTAAGCCAGATTCTGGGGAGAAAGCCGGTAATGTTTGTTCTGTCATGGAGAAACTTTCAATGTTGTCAGCAGCTGGGCAACATGCCGAACGCTCTATACATCAATGGGGACAAGCACCGCCACTTCAAGTGGTAGTGCTTAGATTTTCACATAAAAAAGGCTGCAAAGCAGCCTTTTAATTTGATTGAGTACGTCAAGTCTTAACTTGCAGTCTCAAGTTTAGGTTCATCAGCATAGATAAGGATAGGAGGCGTATCACCTTTGATCACTCCTTCATCCACAACAACCTTGCGCAGGTTGGGTATTGAAGGTAAGTCATACATGATCTCCA
Source organism: Methylobacillus methanolivorans (assembly GCF_044751345.1). Lineage (GTDB taxonomy): Bacteria > Pseudomonadota > Gammaproteobacteria > Burkholderiales > Methylophilaceae > Methylobacillus > Methylobacillus methanolivorans. Next base: position 678,304 of record NZ_JBIWXY010000001.1, read on the forward strand.
GCAAAGAGTGCTCCATGATGGAACGTAAGCCACGAGCACCAGTCTTGCGCTCTAAGGCCTTTTTCGCGATCAGGTGCAGTGCCGCTTCCCTGAACTCAAGATCAACGCCCTCCATCTTGAAGAGCTTGGTATATTGCTTAGTCAGCGCATTCTTTGGCTCAACAAGAATTGTCACCAAAGCGGCCTCATCCAGAGACTCAAGTGTTGCCACTGCTGGCAATCGGCCAACAAACTCAGGAATCAGGCCAAACTTAATCAGATCCTCAGGCTCAACATCGCGTAGCACTTCACCAATAGCACGCGCATCTTCCTTGCTCTTCACTTCAGCACCGAAGCCAATACCGCCCTTCTCGGAACGGCGACGGATGACCTTGTCCAGGCCGTCAAATGCGCCACCGCAAATAAAGAGGATATTAGTGGTATCCAGTTGCACAAACTCCTGATTGGGATGCTTGCGACCACCTTGAGGAGGCACTGAAGCTACTGTGCCCTCAATCAACTTGAGCAAGGCTTGCTGCACGCCCTCCCCTGATACATCACGAGTAATGGATGGGTTGTCAGATTTACGTGAAATTTTGTCAATTTCATCGATATAGACAATGCCGCGCTGTGCCTTTTCAACATCGTAGTCGCATTTTTGCAGCAACTTTTGCATGATGTTCTCGACATCCTCGCCAACATATCCAGCCTCAGTCAGCGTTGTCGCATCTGCCATGACAAAAGGTACATCCAGCAGGCGTGCAAGAGTCTGCGCCAACAAAGTCTTGCCTGAGCCAGTCGGTCCAATCACCAGGATATTGCTCTTGGCAATTTCAACATCATCTTTCTGGCCGCCTTGTTCTAGGCGCTTGTAATGATTGTAAACTGCTACCGCCAAGTTTTTCTTGGCTTGTGTTTGCCCAATCACATACTGATCAAGAATGGCGCAAATCTCCTTAGGAGTTGGCAATTTCCCACTCTTAGGCTTGAGACCATCTTCATCCTGAATTTCTTCTCGGATGATATCGTTGCACAAGTCAACGCACTCATCGCAGATGAATACGGACGGGCCAGCAATCAGTTTGCGTACTTCATGCTGGCTTTTGCCGCAAAACGAGCAATAGAGTAATTTTTCGCTCTCGGCTTTTGTCGTCATCAAACTATCCTAAATAAACTAAAGTTTTGTCTACTATCTTATGCAGCATCCGCACGGCTGGCAATCAACTTGTCCACCAAGCCATAGGCCACAGATTGCTCTGCACTCATGAAGTTATCACGATCAGTGTCCTGCGCAATTTTCTCAATTGGCTGACCGGTATGATGCGCCAAAATGCCATTGAGTTTTTCACGCAGGAAAAGGATTTCCTTGGCATGGATCTCAATGTCAGAAGCCTGGCCCTGGAAGCCACCCAATGGCTGGTGAATCATGACACGGGAGTTAGGCAGGCAGAAACGCTTTCCCTTGGCACCTGCCGTGAGCAGCAATGCCCCCATGCTTGCAGCCTGGCCTACACATAAAGTGCTGACATCAGGCTTGATGAATTGCATGGTGTCGTAGATGCCCATCCCTGCAGTGACAGAGCCACCAGGGGAATTGATATAGAAATAGATATCCTTGTCAGGATTTTCCGCTTCCAGAAACAACAACTGGGCGACTACTAGGTTAGCCGTGGCATCATTGACCGGCCCAACGAGGAAAATAATACGCTCCTTGAGCAGGCGCGAATAAATATCGTAGGAACGCTCGCCACGGCCACTTTGCTCAATGACCATGGGGATATACCCCAGGCCTTGTGCCTCAAACTGGCTTTGTGCGGTCGAAGGATAATGAATCATTAGCTATTTCCCATCAGGTCGTCAAACTTGACTTTCTTGTCGGTGACTTTGGCAGACTTCAATACCCATTCCACGACATTGTCTTCAGTTGCCAGAGCAGCTGGCTCATCTAGGCGCTTGGTGTCGGCATAGTACCAAGCCACCACATCATCAGGCCGCTCAAAGCTTTGAGCAAATACATCTACCATGGCGCGAATTTGGTCGGCATTGGCTTGCAGATTTTCGCTATTAACCAGCTCAGACAGCACAAGGCGCAAACTAGCGTTACGCTTGGCTTGCTCTTCAAACAATGCAGGCTCAAGGTTGACGTTTGCCAAATCAACCCCACGTTGCTTGAGGTTGTTTTGCGTGCTTTGCATCAAGCGGCCAATTTCTGCATTAATAAATGCCTTGGGGACTTCCAGGGTAGTACCATCCAGCAATGCTTGGAAGGCCTGCTCCTTGAGCTTGGCGCGAACACGCTTTTCCACTTCTTGCTTCAAGCTGGCAGTGATTTCCTCGCGCATTTTTTCCACATCGCCATCTTCCACACCCAGGCTACGAGCAAAATCAGCATCAAACTCAGGCAGCTTAGCTTGCTCTACCGTATTGAATGTCACATCGTAACTGACGGTTTTTCCAGCTAACTGCTCTGGCTTGTGATCTTCTGGGTAAGCAATCTCGAACACCTTGTTGCTACCTGGCTTGTTACCGGAAAGCTCGCTCTCAAAAGCAGGGAAACGACCGCCTTCACCAATGACCAAATCAAGGCCTTGCTCATCAGTGCGCTCAACTTCTTGACCGTCAATCGAAGCGATCAAGCTGATGTTGATCTTATCGCCCTTCTTGGAAGCACGCTTGACTGGCTCGAATGTTGCACGCTGGCGCAACAGCACATCAATGGTTTTCTTGACTTCAGCTTCGCCTACCTCTAGTGCAGGACGCTCAATCTTGATCTTTGACAGATCACCGACCTTCACTTCAGGAAACACTTCAAAAGTAGCTGTGTATTCAATCTGTTGATCTGTTTCAGCATAAGGCTTGTGCTCAATGTTGGGGTAACCAGCAACACGCAGCTTATTTTGCTCAATGGCGTCATTGAAACTACGCTCCACAGCATCAGAAAGCACTTCGTTACGCACTTGCGCACCATATTGTTGGCGCACCATGTTCAACGGCACTTTACCTGGACGGAAACCAGGCAGCTTGGCAGTACGTGCCAAGCGGTTGATACGCTCATTGACTTCAGATTCCAGAGGCTGCACTGGTACGGAAACCGTCATCCTGCGCTCAAGATTGCTGATGGTCTCAACGGTTGCTTGCATTGCTGTGTTCCTTAAATCGAGTTTTTGAGCTGACGCTCTACACATCTGGTGCGAGAGTTAATCCAGCCAAGTGATTGAAAATAAAAAATTTGCAAAACCACAATGATGGTTTTACACCAGCATTCGCCGCCATCTCACCCATCGTGGGTTAAGAATTGGACATGAATATTAACTAGAGATTCTAGCATAGGTTATAAAACATAATGTCGGGAAAAGCAGGGAAATCATCGGGAGGGGATCAGGTGAGATTTAGCTGGGACTAAGTCCAAGCTGAGGCATGCATAAAACAAAAGGGTTGAGAGGATCAACCCTTTTCAACATCCATGATTAAGCCTTTTGAATATTGGAGGCCTGCTTGCCTTTAGCTGTCTGTGCGATTTCAAACTGCACTCTGTCATTTTCCTTGAGGCTTTTATACCCACTGCTCTGAATTTCCGAAAAGTGGGCAAATAAATCGTCGCCTCCTTCGTCGGGTGAAATAAACCCAAACCCTTTTGCGTCGTTAAACCATTTCACTGTGCCAAGTGCCATTTCATTCTCCCAAATAGTATGTGACTGATTGCAACTGCATGCTAAAACAACAATACACTCGGGGAGATAAGCAATGACTGATTATGATGTAGGCTCTCTCCTACAGATAGAAACGCTCAGAGCCGCATTAGCGGCTCTGAGCGAGTTTAAGGAAACTACACCTTATTTGCGCTTGGATTGTATTTCTTCAATCAGGCGGGCAGCCCTTTCCTTGCCTCCCAGACCAAAGGCAATGGCCAGCGCCAGGAAGATAGCACCAAAGACGATCACAAATAATGCAGTTAATAGCTGTGTGCCAATATCCAATTGCTCTAGGGCAACAAACAAGGCAAAAATCTGGATACCATACTCTACGGTCGTGCTGATTTTGAGCGCACCGTCATATTTCATGCCGTGTAGCCACGCGAATACCAAGCGATTCACGAAGCGCGCCAACAAGGTACCAAAAATCAACACTAGAATAGCAACAATAATCTTAGGCAGATAATTGGCTAAGTTGTTGAGCATATGGGCAACTTCGTTGAGGCCCAATGTATTGGCGCCCGTGATGACAAATAGCAGAATCACCAACCAATAGATCACTTGGCTGATTACGCCACTCAACGTCAGATCAAAATCACCGTGCTTGAGAAAGGCCTCAAGACCAGAACGATCAGCAAACTTATCGAACTGAGCCAACTCAAGAATACGCTTGACACCCATACATGCCACCTTGGCACAGATCCAGCCGAATCCCAGGATAACAATCACGGCTAGCAATTTAGGAAAAAAATTAGCGACTTGGGTCCAGAACTCATTGAGGGATGTGAGAAAAATATCAATCTGCTGCTGCATATACACACTCCTTATATATTTATTGATGACCTTGATTTATCAGGTCTTTTGAGCCGGGGCAATAAGCCCAGCGTGTCAGGATTGGAGAGGCATTTTCTCGTAAATGCAGATTGTTCGCAAACAAATTAACCCTTAAAAGTTAATTTTTAACATTAAATATCATAATTAATTGATTGATTTTTAATTAAATTAAAAAACATCAGAAGATTTTTGATGTGTTTTTGGAAGTAAATGCAAATAGTGCATTACTTTAATGCTGGGATAGTTTTTCTAATTGCAGATTTATTTCTGCACTTAGTTTTTCAGCACCAATAGCCTCGGCAATCTCTAGTGCCTGCGCCAATGCTTCTTTCGCCTTGTTGGCTTGCTTAGCTGCAATAAAATTGAGCCCAAGATAGTAATAGCCTTTCGCTACCCAGTAGCCATCTCCGGCACTTTTTGCTTTTTCTATGATTTTATTCAGGTTTTTCTCGGCATTATTGAAGTCCTTAGCACCGATATATAAATATCCAAGCTCCAAACCAGCATTGGCATAGCTATCAAAATCCCCATCACTTGCCTGCATCACTAATGCCTTGACTTGATATGCGATTGCATCGTCATAAAGCCCTTGCTTGGCTTTGAGTCGCGCCAAGTGTTCATTGGCATCCGCGCGCTCGTTATTGTTGCCTGCTAGTTTCAGTGCACTCTCATAATAGCCTTGTGCTTCTGATAGCAGGGACTGTTGTACCAACGCCTCTCCTGATAGCAAGCTCGCAATCACCTGGAATTTTTGATTTTTTTCCTGCTGCGCCAATAACAGTGCTGCTTGATAACTCGCTTGCGCTTCTGCATATTGGCCTAGCGCCTTATAAGCATTGCCTTTGAATAAATGGACTAACAGCCTGTCATTTGCTGTCACAGCGCTAGGTTCAGCTTTGCTAAAGCTATTCAGCGCTTCATTGGCCTTTCCCATACTGAGTGCTGCCCTGCCCTGGCATAGCAATAAATCTCGCTGCATAGGCTGTTGTGCTAATCCTTGCTCTGCTTGGGCCAACGCAGTCGCCGCATCGTTTTCATTAAGCGCTTGGAGGCAGGCTTCAGCAGGATTGTTCGCCGCATTCGCAGCATTAGCTGTCAACATGAATATGATAAGAGCTCTAAAAAGCGGCATTGTTACTCCAGATATTGATTCCAGTCATGGGCGGTACGTCCGCGGGCAAAAAACTCGGGGTTGAGGATGGTGTCTTTACGATTGTATTGCAGAGGAAGCCCATGACGATCCACTAATAGGCCGCCAGCACTTTCCAGAATGCATTGTGCTGCAGCGGTATCCCATTCTGAAGTCAAACCAAGTCGCGGATATATATCTGCCTTACCTTCAGCTACTAAGCATATTTTTAATGAGCTTCCCATATTGATGATATGCGGCTCACCATGCTGCACTGAGATATTGTGCAACATGGCCTGTATTTTTCTGCCTGGATGGGAGCGACTAGCCGCGACGGTAATGTTATCTAAACATAACTCGCGAGCATGAATACGCTCGACGGCATCGCCTATTTGCTGTTTGTAGGCCGATAGGCCATCGGCAAAATAATCCAGACCAAGTGCAGGCGCATGCACAACACCTAGAATGGGGCGGCCTTGATCTATCAGGGCAATATTGACGCTAAATTCACCGTTGCGCTTGACGAATTCGCGGGTGCCATCCAGAGGATCAACTAGCCAGTATTGCTGCCATCGCTGACGCTCTGCGAAAGAGACAAGCTCGCACTCCTCTGAAATCAATGGCAACTCGGGTGTTAGATGTTGCAACCCTTCCTGGATGATGCGATGCGCTGCCAGGTCAGCCTCGGTCAAGGGTGATTGATCTGCTTTGTGCTGGACGGCAAAATCACCGTGATAGACCTGCATAATAGCTTCGCCAGCCTGGTGCGCCAGCTGTATCAATGCCGGAAGCAGGTCTGCCCTCATTCAGCGAGCAGGCTAAGCAGCCCGGCTTCATCCAGAATGGTTAAGCCTAGCTCCTGTGCCTTGGTGAGCTTGCTCCCCGCTTCACTGCCCGCAACCACATAGCTGGTTTTCTTGGAAACGCTGCCGCTGACCTTGCCGCCCGCAGCTTCTATGCGTTCCTTGGCATCATCGCGTGACATGGTGGGAAGTGTGCCTGTCAGCACAAAAGTCTTCCCCTCTAACTGGCCAGAGCTCGCCGGTTGTCCTTCACTTTCTGGCCACCGTATGCCAGCCTCGACCAACTTGCTGATGACTTCACGGTTATGCGGTTCAGCAAAAAATTCGGCGATAGAGCGAGCCACCACAGGGCCGACATCCGGCACTTGTTGTAGCGCTTCTGCACTCGCTGCTTGCAATGCTTCCAGCTTGCCAAAATATCGTGCCAAATCCTTGGCTGTCGCCTCGCCTACATTGCGTATGCCTAGTGCATAGATAAATCTGTTCAGCGTGGTTTGCTTGCTGTGCTGTAAAGCATCCAGAAGGTTTTGCGCGGACTTTTCAGCCATGCGATCAAGCCCGGAAAAGGTCTCAAGATCAAGATGATAGATATCCGCCAGCATTGCTACCAAGTGGCTATCTACCAACTGGTCTACCAGCTTTTCACCCAAGCCTTCAATATCCATGGCACGGCGGGAAGCAAAATGAAGAATGGCCTGTTTGCGTTGTGCTGGGCAGAACAAGCCACCCGTACAGCGCACGGCTGCTTCATCCGGCAGGCGCACGGCATGCGAGCCACAGATTGGGCATGCATGCCCGATCGCGTCCAGCAGGATATAAGGCCGGGCATTAGCCGGGCGTCTCTCAGCCACCACAGAAACTACCTCAGGGATAACATCCCCGGCACGCCGCACCACCACAGTATCCCCGATGCGGACGTCTTTTCGGTCGATTTCATCCTGATTATGCAAGGTGGCATTAGTGACCGTCACACCGCCAACAAACACAGGTTTGAGGCGCGCAACTGGGGTAATTGCCCCCGTGCGCCCTACCTGCACATCTATCTGCTCCAGTACCGTCATTTCTTCCTGGGCAGGGAATTTATGCGCCACAGCCCAATTTGGTTCACGCGAGCGAAAGCCAAGCTCGCGCTGCAAATCGAGACGATTGACTTTGTAAACCACCCCATCAATGTCGTAAGTCAATTGATCTCGCTTGGCAGCAATCGCCTGATGAAAAGCTGCCAGAGACTCTGGCCCCACACCCACAGTGCGCCCCTGGCATACTGGAAAGCCAAAATCCTTGAGGGCATCTAGCACCTGGGCATGAGTAGGAGGCACCTCCCAGCCCTTGGTTTCACCAAGGCCATAGGCAAAAAACGATAACGGGCGCTGCGCGGCAAGTCGTGGATCAAGCTGACGTATGCTGCCTGCCGCGCCATTACGTGGATTCACCAGAGTGGCCTTGCCTTGTTCACGCTGACTGGCATTGTAGCGCTCAAAATCAGGCCGGCTCATATACACTTCGCCCCGCACCTCAAGCACCTCGGGCGCAGCGCCATGTAGCTGCAACGGAATCTGGCGTATGGTGCGAATGTTATGCGTGACATCCTCACCCACCTCGCCATCACCTCGCGTCGCGGCTTGTATCAACTGTCCATGCTCATAGCGCAGACTGAGCGCTAGGCCATCAAACTTTAATTCGGCGGCATATTCAATCGCTGCATCTTCCGGCAACAATCCGAGCTTTTTACGCACACGGGCATCGAAATTGTGTGCGCCTTGAGGAGTAATGTCGGTTTCTGTTTCTATCGACAGCATGGGAATGCGATGCCTGACCGGCAATAGCCCGCTCATGGCAGCGCCACCCACTCTTTGCGTCGGTGAATCTGGCGTGATCAGCGCGGGATGTGCCTCTTCCAGAGCCTTAAGCTCGCGGAATACGCGGTCATATTCGCTATCGGGGACGCTAGGTGCATCCAGCACATAATATTCGTGATCATAGCGCCGGATGGTTGTACGTAAGGCAGCAGCCTGCTCAGCCACATTGGAGGTGGTAACTGCAGGCGTAGATTCCGGGAATAAGCCGGCTTGGATATCCGACATATTCAGGAGAACAAGCGCAAGGCATAAACCTGGCCAGGAACAATGCCGTGCGCAATCATCTTGTCATGAATCAGCTTGATTTGATGACGGATATTATCGATCTGTGCATCGCTCAACTGGCGCTGTTTATCGTCCACAAGGTGGGCACCCAAGCTATGCTCCATCTGCCGTGCCAGCAATACCATGTGGTTATACGCCTCGGTGTAATTCTGCACGCGGGGAATATCCAGCTGGAAGGTCAGGCCGCGAATCACTGAGGTGCGCAGCATGTCGACACTGAAAGGCAGGTTGTCATGGTTAACTACAGAGAACAATACCTGCGGATTGCCATTCCCATCTTCAGCCATGTAGTGGTAAACCCCATCTTCACCCAAGATCAAGCCTCCCGCCTCTGCCAGGCCGCGGAACTTGGTGCCTGTGAACGGGCCGCTAGCTCCCTGTGTGAGATGAAATCCGACCATCTGGTCTACTTCGATACAGAACTGATCCAGCTCGGTTGCCTGCTGCACGGGGTTGTCGGTATTCAACCATTCAATAGAGGCGTCCAATGATTTAGCTAACTCTTCGACCGCAAGGTGGAAGCGTGACAATGTGCCGGTCGAGACTGCACCTGAACGGTCCGCAAGCTGCAGGCTACAAATCGCTGCGGTGAAATGGGCAGACTCTTGTTCCCTAGTCAGCAAGTGCCAGCGCTGATCACCACCTAGTCCGTAAGCATAAACAGGCTTATCAATATCGGTTATCGACAGCAAGAACTGACGCAGTGCTTGGCCACTGGCTGATGCGGGCAAGGATAGTACGCCGACAAAATCAATCTCGGGGTTTACTTCAGGCGGGATAGTAAGCACAGGCTGAGCAATTGCGGGAGAGGCTGCCACAGGTGCTGGCTCTATATCCAATTGCTCTTCGGGCTGATGAGCCTCTATGTCTTCTTCCCAAGGAGGTAGTTCCGTGGTTACCGCAATGTGCTCTTCCTCAACCCATGTATCTTGTTCCAGCTCAATATCGCTAACAGGAGTATCGACAGCTGCTACCGTTGGCTCACTTACATCTTCCGATGTAAATGATGTCTCATTTTCTATGGGGTGATCGGCTACAGGGTCATATTCACTCTCGGCCTCATCCAGTTGCTTGGGCTCGACATGTTCGGGTAAATCATCTTCATCATCCCTCACAGCATGCGGGTCTATCTGAAACTCTTCATTCCGCCGGATGGCATGTGCTTCTTCCATTAGTGCATCATATTGAGGCTCATCAAAGCGTTTGAAGGTTTCCTTCCTGAACTTGCGTTCCTGCCACCAGTTAAATGCCAGCACAGCGCCAATAATTAATGCGCCCAGTCCCAGTAAGGCCCAATGTAGATCAGTCATTATTTTAATACTCCAAGCTTCTTGATCTGATAAATGATCCTGGTTTATTCAAGAGTGTTGCCAGTGCGCTATGCGTAAGCGCCAAGGGCGAATCCTGCTTTATGCCGCTTCATGCATCTGTAATGCAGCCGCAATATCCACCTCCACAATACGGGAGACGCCGGATTCCTGCATGGTGACTCCAATGAGCTGCTGAGCCATTTCCATGGTTATTTTATTATGGCTGACAAATAAAAATTGTGTGCGCTCCGACATTTTTTTCACCAAGGCGCAAAAACGCTCGGTATTGCTATCGTCCAATGGCGCATCAACCTCGTCCATCAGGCAGAACGGAGCCGGATTGAGGCGAAACAAGGCAAACACCAGTGCCAAGGCCGTCAGCGCCTTCTCGCCGCCGGATAGCAGGTGGATGGTGCTATTCTTCTTGCCTGGCGGCTGCGCAAACACCTGCATGCCGGTATCGAGGATTTCATCGCCCAGCATTTCCAGCTTAGCCTGCCCTCCTCCAAATAATTCCGCAAACAATTCGGCAAAGTTGCGGTTGGCCTCGTCATAGGTGTGCTGCAGGCGGCTGCGCGTCTCGCGGTCTATGCGCCGTATCGCGTCTTCGAGCGTGGCGACGGCCTGCTCCAGGTCTGCCGACTGGCTATCCAGGTATTGCTTGCGCTCGCGCTCGCTTTCCAATTCCTGCAATGCGGCGAGGTTCACCGGCCCGAGACCCTCGATTTCCGCCCCCAATGCCGTAATCCTGCGTTCCAGGTCGCCGGTTTTTGTATTGACGGTCAGCCCCTGGACCAGCGCGCCTTCCTCCAGCCCGCATTCCTGCAGGTTCTGCTGGCATTGCTCAAAGTGCAGTCGCGCCTGCTGCTCATTGAGCCGCGACTGCTCCAGCTTGTCGCGCAGGGGATGCAGGCCCTGCTCGTATTGCATACGGTTGCGTTCTTGCTGCTGCAATGCATTGTCAGCCTCTGCCAACGCATCGCGTGCGGCAGCCAATGCAGTCTCTTGCTGCTGCTTGCGGACGATCGCGACTTCAAGGTTGGCCTTGAGGTTTTCCATTGCCGCCGCCTCGAGCAGCGCCTGCGCTTCTTGGCGGCGGATGACGAGGTTTTGCTGCTCTTCCTGGATCGCAATCAACCTGCTCTGGCTATCCGCGATGCTGGTCGCCAGCAGCTTGTGGTTGAAGTTTTTTTCCTGTGCGGCACGCTCGGCTTTTTGCCAGGCAACCCGCACTGCATTCAACTCGTTTTCAGCGGCATGGCGCTTGGCCTGGGTTTCCTGACGTTCGGATTGCAACTGGGCTAGGGATGTCTGCAACTGGCCGAGCTTTTGCTGCTGTTGCTGGCAGCCCTGCTGCAATGCTTCGTGTTGCTTGCCAAGAGCGGCAATATCTTTCTCCAGGCCTTGGCGGCGCTGAGCAATATGCTGCCTTTCCTGTGTGAGCTGCTGGATCTGCAAGCTGCGCTGGTGTTGCGCCTGTGTCGTGCCGCGTAATTGCTGCTGCAATTGCTGTTGCTGCTGGCGCAACTCCTGCTGCTTGAGTTCTGCCTGCTGCAAGGCATGCTTGGCATCATGGAGCGTCTGCTGCATTTGCGGCAGGCCCGCATCCAGCATATCCAGTTCGCGCTGGCGTTCCAGCACGCCGTGCAATTCCGAGTTCTGCGCATGCAGGCTGATGCTATGGCGGTCGTAGATGTCGCCCGCCGCAGTGACCACGCTCTGCCCGTTTTCCAATGACAAGCGCAGCTTTTCTGCTTCGTCCGCCGTTTGCGCGACCAAGACGTTGCCCAGCCAGTTTTCCAGCAGCCCCTGCAATCCCGGCTCCAGCACCTCTACCATGGCGCTCAATTGCTGCGCATGGGTGGGAGCCGACGCTGGTTTGCCTTGAAGGGCGATCACCAGCGCTGCGGGAGGGCGATCTGCCACAACACGTGCCATATCCTGCTCCGGCAGGCCGACAATCGTATTGAGGCGGGCGCCAAGCACTGCCTCGACTGCGGTTTCCCACCCCGGGGTGATCCTGATCTTTTGCCAGAGGCGCTCGCTGTCATGCAGGCCATGCGCGCGCAGCCACCCTTCCAATTGTCCCTGTTTGCCCAGGCCTGCCTGTATCTTGCGCAGGGAGGCAGCCTCGGCTTCTGCCTGTGCCAGCCGGCGTTCATGTTGCAGCAGTTGATCGCGCAAGGCGCGGACCTGCTCGGCCTGTTGCTGCTCATGCTCCCGCAGTTGCTGCAAGTCGTGTTCAAACCCGGCTTGCTGGTCGGCCGCTTCCTTGAACTCGGCTTCCAGCTCATGCAGCTTAGCCTCATCCGGCATATTCAGATTGCTCGCCTCCTGTCGCATGAGCTGCAGGCGCAACTTGGCATCCTCCAGGTTGCGCTCGGCATGCTTTAGGTTGGTCTCCTCCAGGCGTATGGCCTGCTCCGCCTCATGCAACGCCCGTTGCGCGGCGGAGTGAATATGCAGCGCGGCCTGAAAGGCGCGCTCCATTTCCGGCAATTTCTGCTTCAATGCCTGCAGTTGCTCGCCAGCCTCGGTCTCTTCGGTGCTGGCTACTTGCTGCTGGTCGTGCAGTGCCTGCAGCTTGGTACTGAATTCCTCGTGCTGCTGGTCAAGTTTATGTGATTGGGACTCTATCTGTTGTAGTTGCGCCTGCAGGCGCGAGCGCGCCTCCTGCGTGTGGCGCAACTGCTGTTCCTGGTTTGAGACTTCCGCGTTGGCTTCGTAATAAGCCGCCTGTGCTGTTTGTAATTGCGCCGAGGCTGCCTGATGTTGCTGGCGCAAGCTTTCAAGGCCACTCTCCGATTGCCTGAGGGCTGCCATCTGTGCTTCAAGCTCAACACCAAGCCGCTGCATTGTGGCTTGTGACTTCTCCCATTGGTTGCCGGCATCGCGTTTTTTTAACAGCCAGAGCTGCCCTTGCGCCAGTTGCAAGTTGTTTTGCAGGCCCTGGTATTGCAAGGTCACCGCAGCCTGTGCTTCCAGGCGCATGATCTGCTTATCCATTTCCTGGCGGACATCCTCTACCCGCACTAGGTTATCGCGCGTGTCTCGCAGGCGGTTCTCAGTCTCGCGGCGACGCTCCTTATACTTAGAGATGCCCGCAGCCTCCTCGAGGAACACGCGCATTTCCTCAGGCCTGGCCTCGACTATTCTGGAAATCGTATTCTGGCCAATGATGGCATAGGCACGACCACCCAATCCTGTACCCAAGAACAGGTCGGCCACGTCGCGGCGACGTACCGCTGTATTGTTGATAAAGTAACTGGAACCTTTTTCGCGTTCGATCACACGCTTGACGGAGATTTCGGCATATTGCGACCACTCCCCTGCCGCGCCGCCCAGGCTGTTATCAAAAATAAGCTCCACGCTGGCGCGGGAAGCCAGCTTGCGGTTACCGGAGCCGTTGAAGATGACATCCGCCATGGATTCGCTGCGCATTTCCTTCGCACTGGACTCGCCGAGCACCCAGCGTATGGACTCCATGACGTTGGACTTGCCACAACCATTAGGCCCCACTACGCCTACGCGTTGGCCATGGATGTGCAATGTAGTGGGATCGACGAAGGATTTAAAACCAGCGAGCTTTAGATGAGTCAGGCGCAATTGATGAAGGTCTTGGCTATAATGGCACTTTTTTGATAATCCGATTTATACGGTAGCCCTTATGTCTAGTCAACCCAGCAAAGCTTTGGAAACCTTCGATAACCCTAATCCTGGTCGCGATTTCCATATCCACATGGAAATCCCAGAATTCACCTGCCTCTGCCCCAAAACTGGCCAGCCGGATTTCGCAGTGCTTTATCTTGATTACATTCCCGATCAACGGTGTGTGGAACTGAAAAGCCTCAAAATGTATATCTGGTCCTTCCGTGACGAAGGCTGCTTCCATGAAGCTGTAACCAACCGCATTCTGGATGACTTGGTTTCTGCGACTGACCCCAAGTTCATGCGCCTCACCGCCAAGTTTTATGTGCGTGGCGGCATTTTCACTAATGTAGTTGCCGAGCACCGCAAGCCGGGTTGGCAGCCTCAGCCTCGCGTAGAGCTGGCTGATTTTGCGCCACAATCCAATATTCGCGGCTAATTATTTCGCACGCTCAGGAAAGAACGCTCATCATGGCAAGTGTATTAGGACGTAGCCGCAATTCGCTTTGGAGCTTTGCAGGTCGCTTGGGGCCTTACGCACCTTTGCTGGTCATGACCGTGGTGAGTTTTGCTATCTTCAGCCTTTCCCGGGCAGGCTTATTGCTCTGGCAATACCCCCGCATTTCTGCCGTCTCCAGCTGGCAGGAAATCATGCTCGACGGCCTGCGCGTTGATAGTATCCAGATCGGCTTGATGTGGCTTCCGCCGTTACTTCTAGCGCCTGTACTGGCTGTCGGCAAGTTCTGGCGCGCTTGGCGTGGCGTGACATTCTTCTGGGTAGTCCTTTGCATCAGCATCATTACATTGCTGGAGCTGGCAACTCCCGGATTTATTGCCGAATACGATGCCCGGCCTAACCGACTTTTTGTAGAGTATTTAAAATACCCCAACGAAGTATTCTCCATGCTGTGGAATGGCTTCAGGACTCACCTATTTATAGGTGTCATCGGCACCCTGCTGGTAACCATCGCCGCCGGATGGTTAATGGCTCCATGGCTCAAGCAGGAAGCACGTTGGAAAAACTGGATCATCTGGCTGAGTTGGCCCCTGATCTTTTTAATGGCAGCCTTGGTTGTACGCGGCACGATTAGCCATCGCCCTGCTAATCCAGCCATGTTTTCACGCACTAGCGACTCCATGGTCAATAGCATCATCCTCAATTCGTCTTGGTCGCTCGTGCATGCGGTATATAGCCTCAAGCATGAAAACAAGTCGAGTGAAATGTATGGCATTCTCCCTGATGAAGACGTCTATCGTATTGTGCGAGAAACCCGCGCACGGTTCGATGCTAGCTTTGCCCCTGTAGACCATCCCGGCCTGCCGACACTCTCCCAACTCACGCCGTCACGCACACGGGAACGCCCGCTCAACCTCGTCATCATTCTGGAGGAAAGCCTGGGTGCAACATTTGTGGAGTCCCTAGGTGGCGTACCGGTTACCCCTAACTTGGAAAAACTCAAGGAACAAGGATGGTGGTTCGAGCAACTATATGCAACGGGCACCCGTTCAGTAAGGGGCATTGAAGCTGTCGTGACAGGTTTTCAGCCCACGCCAGCACAAAGCGTCGTCAAGCTATCCCTGTCCCAGCAACACTTTTTTACGCTAGCCTCCCTGCTTGAGCAATATGGCTATAGCACCGAGTTTATCTATGGTGGCGAGTCTCACTTCGACAATATGGTCGGCTTCTTCATGGGCAATGGTTTCCAGCGCGTGCAAGACCAGAAAGATTACGTTAAGCCCGTGTTTGTTGGTAGCTGGGGAGTCTCGGATGAAGATTTGCTCAACAAGGCCCATGATGAGATCAGCGCCAGCCACGCTAGCGGCCAGCCATTTTTTACCTTGGTATTCACCTCATCCAACCATGCGCCATTTGAATTTCCAGATGGTCGTATAGATATTTATGATCCGGTCAAGGCCACTGACAACAATGCGGTCAAATATGCCGACTATGCACTAGGACAATTTTTTGCCAAGGCACAGAAAAGTGACTATTGGAAAGACACTCTATTCATCGTTGTGGCCGACCACGATATTCGCGTGCATGGTCACGACATGGTGCCTATTAACCACTTTCATATCCCTGCGCTGATTCTGGGCGCAGATATTGAGCCCAGAAAAATACAAACCGTGGCAAGCCAGATTGACCTGCCAGTAACGGCTCTTTCGCTCATGGGCATCAAGGCGCAACACCCGATGACGGGGCGTGACCTTAGTATTGGTGACGGTCAGCAAGCTGGTCGTGCCATGATGCAGTTCGAGAACAACTTTGCCTGGATGGAAGGCAATCAAGTGGTTGTATTGCGCCCTGGCAAAGAGCCAGCACACGGCACATGGAATCTGAAGCAAAAGAAATTCACCTTGTCGCAACAACTGACGGAAGATAGCCAAGCATTTGCAGAACGGGCATTGGCGAATTCGCTTCTCCCCTCTTTGTTGTACCGTGAGCGTCTTTACCATGTCCTGCCTCAAGAAACTCATCACCAAGAATAATTAGATGGACATCATTCATAAAACAACATCACCACAGGAATACGCTCAGCCCAGCGGCCCCAAGACACAATCGCGTCAACCTTCGATGCTGACCTGGGAAATCATACGCAAAGGATTGGCGTATATCCTCAAGGGAAAAATGATGCTGCCAGATAGCCACTTGCCACCGGCAGCACATGATGTCCCTGTTAACTTTGCGGGTGTTGGCGTGGCGACGTCGAGCAATCCAGAAGTTGATGATTATGTGATTGCACGCCTGGATGAACTCGGCCTACGCCAAGTACGGCTCGACTTCACCTATAGTGATATTGGGCATGATGCAGCTCGTTTTTTGGAGCGCCTCCTTGAGAGGGGCTTTAGCGTCATGTTGCACCTGGTTCAGCCATTTGATGCGGCCATCAATATGGAGAGTGCTGCAGCCCAACAAACGTGGCATCACTTTTTACAACAGGTGCTAGCACAGTATGGCAACCGCGTTGAGATGATAGAAATTGGCTCGACGATTAATCGCAAACGTTGGGCAGGTTACACCCCGCAGGGCTTCCTCAAGACCTGGGAGATTGCCTACCGCGAGATCAAACAGCATGGCATCAAATTAGCCGGGCCTAACATCAGCGATTTTGAACCGCTATACAACATTGGCCTGCTAGAAATCCTACAGGAGCGTGATCAGTTACCTGATGTGCATACCAACAACCTGTTTAGCGAGCGCTCCACAGAGCCTGAGCGCTTTGATCATCGTATTCTGAAATATCGGCAAGCCACCGCGCTGAAATTCAATCTGGTCAAAAAGGCACGCTTGTTGCACAAAATCACGGCCGATCATGGTGTTCAAGAGGTCATGTCGCCGTCCGCCTTCTGGACTTTGCCGCGCATTCTGCGCCTATTGCCAGATGGCGAGCAAAAACAAGCCGATTACCTGGCACGCTACATGATCCTTTGTGCCGCCTCAGGTGCCTTAAGCCAAGCTTTTTGGGGGCCACTGATCTGCTACCGCGAAGGCCTGATTGATGACGGCAGCGAAAGCTACCCCGAACTGGAGCGCATCACCCACTATGCTAGTGTGACGGGAGATATTAGGCAGTTTAGACCCAGGCCGAGCTTTTACACCATGCAAGCCTTTATCCGCCTGATTCCCGGCCGCCATTATCTAGGTGCTTTGCGCAGCAGCCATGGATTGGAAATACATGCCTTCAAAGACCAGAACACCATGGTGCATGCGGTCTGGACTACCAACGGCAAAGGCGCTGTACTGGCGGACCATTATCAACTCAACGAGCTGCAGCAAGCCCAATACACCAGCCGTGAAGGGAAAGAGTTATCGGCAAGGCCTGGTTTGGCAAGCGAATCGCCACTCTATATCACCTGGCCATCGGGAAGGAACATCACCTTGAAAACAGAAAAAGGCCTATTCGCCAACCTATCGATTCAGCGACACGGCGAAGAAAAGCACCATCACGCTTATCAAGATCATGAATGGCGTGGCATCCTAGTCGCAAGCAATGACGAAGAAGCTGCTTTGCTTAGCAATGCCCTGCATCCGTCGCGCCTACCTAAGCCATCCAAGGATGCTATCTTGCGCAAGGCACGCAATGCCATCTGGATGATAGATGATCCACGAGACCCTGGCCGCAAGTTGGTGGTCAAGCAACCGGTCAAAATGCATGTTCACAAAAAACTGTTTGATCAATTCAAGTTATCCAAAGCCAAGCGCAGCTGGAACGGTACCAACGAGCTATTACGTCGAGGTGTAGATGCCGCGGCACCTGTTGCCTACTTTGAAATGCATGGTGATCGCTCCTTGCTACAGAACTACTATATCTGTGAATTTGTTCCTACAGATTTCTCGATCCGGGACATTTTTGCGGCCTTCAACAATGGCGAGACTGCCTATTTGGGAGTGACTGCTGAGCAAATCTACCCGCAACTGACACGCTACTTGCTCAACATGCATGCCAAGGGTGTATTTTTCCGTGATCTTTCTGGCGGCAATATCCTGGTGACAAAGCTCGAGAATGGCCAATTGGGATTCTCCCTGATCGATACCAATCGCGCCCATTTCTTTAACCATGGCACACCTTTGCCCAAGAGGCTTTCGGACCTTACGCGCGTGTGCGTAAAGCTCCCCTGGCACAGTCGTAATCAACTGGTTGGCATGTACTTAAAGGAGCTCAATCAGCCGTTTGGGTGGCGTCAACGACTGCCTTTTCATCTTTATGACTTCAAGGTTGGCATGAAGAAGCGGATTGGGCGCAAAGCGATCAAACGCCTGTTTAAGAAGAAATAGCATTTTATTTGTATTAATTGGCCTGTAAGCGTTGACAGGCAACATCTGGATCATTAATATAGCGGCTCTTTTTCGGGGGTATAGCTCAGCTGGGAGAGCGCTTGCATGGCATGCAAGAGGTCAGCGGTTCGATCCCGCTTATCTCCACCAAAACTAGATATTCGGATTATTCCGGATATCTGACGATGAAGTCCCCATCGTCTAGAGGCCTAGGACATCGCCCTTTCACGGCGGTAACCGGGGTTCGAATCCCCGTGGGGACGCCAGTAAATAAAAAACCCAGCTAATGCTGGGTTTTTTATTGCCTACAATAACGCTAGATCATCATTATCGCGTCACAGAAATCCCCAATCTAATCTGGGTATCCCTTTCCTTATCGTAATCAAGCAGCGTTTCTCCATAGCCCGAGAAAAGTTGTAGATGGGCAAATGTGCCCGTACGCGACAGAATGCGGTCACTCAAAGGATATGAAATATCTAGTTGCCCGGAAGCGTAACCCTTGGTGCCTTGCCGATAAAGCCCCGTGACCATTAAGCCATCTTCTCGCCCATACCGTAGCTGCCAATCTGCATATCCACGATAATGCTGAATATCAGGGTTTTCATCCTTGTCGAGATAGGCATAAATTTTGGGAGAAAATGTCAATCGACGGCCATTCGCGAAGTCCATATGCCAACTCGGGCGCAGGTAAGCAATATTAAGTGATCGAGAGTCTACCCCGCCCTGCCCATTTGACTCATGCTCAATACCTAGACGCCAACTATCAGGAAACAAGCCCTGGGAGCTTCCTGCCCAGCGATAGAATAATCCAGGCCGATAACTAGTATCTCGGAATGGGCTAGAGTCCCCGCCAATATCCCAGAGTGTGGTTTGGGTGTAACTGAAATATAAATTACTCAGGAATGGGGCATATTGCGCCACAGAACCTTTAGGCTCAAATGGGCGATATTTAAAACTAATCTGAAAGCGCGCATCGGCACCATGCTCCTCGCCATTGCCAAAGATAAAATAAATCGGCTCTTCTGGGCTTAATGCAGGTTCATCACCTGGAGCTGCAATCACAACCTGCGGTGCTACATTGGAGGATGCTGCAGTCTTATCCAGCTCTTCAGCTTGCAATACAGCAGTTTCTACAGGTGTATTTTCAGTATTAGCTAATAGTAAAATAGTATTGGAAGATTGCCCTGTCAATGTCGCGCGCACCACGCCAGCAAAGCTTTGCCGAGGCATTCCAATGTATATCCTGCCCAGTGGATTTTCATCGCTACTTTCCTGCAGTGTTAACTCGACTTCATCACTAACACCTGCCCCCGTCAAACTTAATCGCATAACTTGTGGCCAAGCTTCATGACTGTTGGGCTTGATGATCTGGATTGATAGGGCTTGCCCAACATTGACAGACTCACTTTGGGCAACCATCAGCCACTGTGCTCCTGCCCATGTTAAATGAGATGGCGTCACCAATATAAAGCTCATCACTACCGCGCGCAGATAATGAGGAAAATGCATGTTTTTCCTGATCTAAAAGTTAATGATATGTCGTCATACTAATTGGGATATTCTTTAAATTGGACAATTCAGCTGATATTTTGTGCCCGCTGTTCATCATGAACTTGCACTTGATATTCTAGATACCGCAATGCCGCCTGAAAAATGGCAACATCTTCATCACTCCACACATTGCCAGTATCTCGCAAGCGACAATACATCCCGCTCTGCTGCAAGATAACTGCACCGAATCTTATCGCAACCCAGCTTTGGTTTTGCTCCCCATATGCACGGCATAAGAAACGGCCGCATATGTGCAAAAAATCTTCCTTTGATACGCCAATATATTGCGGAAGGTACAGATAATTTTCCTCAAGAAGATGAGTAAAAATAGCCTATGTAGCCAATATCTGCTGGATGGTTTGAAGTAGTTCGGGGCTACTGGATGGTAGCGAAGGATTTATTAATTACAGATGCCTTATTAATAAAACAAAAGCATACGGCTCTATATATGGGTTGCATATAGGGACATCAAGAGTATGATAATCCATTGACACTGCTTGCTTTAATTCCAGTTTTCACTGGAACATAGCTACATAATTTATCGGGGAGAATGGTTTGATTGTATTTAACACTATACCAATCAAATCCAAACACGATAGTAAATAAGCAAGTGTTAATTGTCAAATATTAAATCGATAATTTATTATGAAAACCTCTACCCCCCCTGAAGTTGAGAATGAAGAATCTTATTTCTCGTGCAAAGAACTTGCTGAATTACGCCTACCCGGAAAGCCTGGCACCCGCCAAGGCTGGGATGTGATTGTTAATGCGGAAAAATGGCCTTATATCGAAGTGGCGAGCCGAGGTAGAAAAGGCCGGACAAAGAAATACTTACCACCTTCTAGTGTGTTGCAGTTAATCAATAAGCAATATCCTAATGGCCGCCCTGCCCCTTATCGATATACAACAGGCTCAGGCAGCAAAGCACATATCGCCAATGATTATTTGGTTTCCTCCAGCAAAGTTGATCGATACAAAAAACCTAATTATCGTTATGAATCCCTGGATGAATATTTGGTAGAAAGTATTGACTTCAATCCATCCAGCAGCCAATTAGATACTCCATTTCAGCATCTAAAGATATTCACGGTGAAAGGAACTAGCCTGGAACCTTCCATGCATGATGGTGATGAGGTATTGGTTGATATACGCTGCCGTGCTTTCGATGACAATGCGGTATATGTGATTGGCCAGAATGACTTTATCCGAATAAAACGCGTGCAATTACGCTTGGATGGCACCGTTGTTGTCAGGAATGACAATGACGGAGACTTGCCCCCGGAAATCTACAGCGCAGAGGAAGCTAAGTGCTTCAAAGTCATCGGAAAAGTCATTCCATTTAAGTTTGGCCGCTTCAAGTTATAGTAGAGCTATTTTGAAGCTGGAATAAATAAACGGGGTAGCGACACTAGCCGCCACCCCGTTTCATGAATGCCTGCTAATAATCTCAAAAATTATCTCAATGGGTCATCAGGGAAAAATCTAGCAGCTGTTTATGGAATAGCTACAGAAATAGGATGATTGGGCAAGTTTTTTGAGAGGGCATAAAGTAAATAAGCCCTTAATGCCCCAGGAAATTATGAATGGGCTTGAAACGGCGCGATGAGGAGAACTTACTGGCGGAAGCGGTGAGATTCGAACTCACGAACCCTTGCGGGTCGCCGGTTTTCAAGACCGGTGCCTTCAACCACTCGGCCACACTTCCGTTTTTGAGAGTTTAATACCATTCAACCGTGGTTTGGCTGAAAGGCCGCCATTCTAGCACAAGATTAATCGTCTTCAACAACCATCCCAGGGAAAAGTACATCTGTAAAGCCAAACTGTGCCAGATCGCGAATACGCATGAGATAGAGAATGCCATCAAGGTGATCACATTCATGCTGCACCACTCTTGCATGAAAACCGCTCACGAGGCGATCTATAGGCTTGCCATATTGATCAAACCCACTGTAATGCAGCCTTTGATAACGTGGCACCACGCCGCGCATACTAGGAACCGAAAGGCACCCTTCCCAACCATCCTCCAGCTCTTCACCAATTGGGGTCAGCGTTGGGTTAATAAGTACAGTATACGGTACTTGCTCGGCATCTGGATAGCGTGGATTATGCCCCACGCCAAAAATCACAATACGCAGGCTTACCCCGATTTGTGGTGCGGCAATACCAGCACCGTTCAAGTGCGCCATGGTGTCCTCCATATCCTTGATCAAGGCATGGAGTTCAGGTGTATCGAATTGCTCGATGGGGGCTGCTTTTTGCAACAGCAGCGGCTCCCCCATTTTCAATACAGGCTTAACAGGCATGGCCGACCACTACCCTTTCGATGAGGTTGCGAACGCGTTGCATGGCTTCATTCAATACATCACCCATGTGATCGTACTGGATTCCATGTGCGCTGCTGCCCCTGCCTGCCGCATGATTGGCTACCGGGCAAATGGCGGCGTAATGCATGTCGAGCTCGCGTGCGAGCGCTGCTTCCGGCATCCCCGTCATGCCTACCATGGTCGCTCCGTCCCTTTCCAGGCGATTGATTTCCGCTGCCGTCTCCAGGCGAGGACCTTGCACGCAAGCATAGACTCCCCCATCAATCACCACCTCATCAATATTCACCGCTGCCTCCAGGCACAAGTTACGCAGCCTTGCGCTATAAGGCTCAGTAAAATCAATATGTTTCACTGGCAATTCGCCACCATCATAATAGGTGTTTTTGCGACCATGCGTGTAATCAATGATCTGGTCTGGCAAAGCAATCGCACCTGGATTAAGGCTCTCATGAATACCGCCAACGCTTGCAACAGAGACAATGTCACGCACGCCTTCAGAATGTAGCGCCCAGATATTCGCACGATAATTGACGATATGAGGTGGAATGGTATGGCCATGCCCATGCCGTGGCAGGAAAATGACTTCGTAGCCGCAAATATCCCCATAGGTTAATGGCCCAGAAGGTTCGCCGTAAGGCGTACGTACAATCTGCCTGCGTTTAATCTTGAGATTGGCCAGCTTGGTTAGCCCTGTACCACCAATAATACCTAGCATGAAAACTCCACTGTGACGGATGAACACATTGTAGCGCAACAATCTTCACTTGCCACAAGACGCGATGACAGGCGTTTTATGGCATACTTTAGGCCGCTTATGACCACATCCACCCAAGCTACTATCCAGCAGAGCATGGCGCTTGCCAAAGCCCATTACGAAAATTTCCCAGTCGCCTCTGTGCTTCTTCCCAAGGATCTACGTGCTCCCGTTGGCTTGATCTACGCTTTTGCTCGCCAGGCGGATGACTTCGCCGACGAAGGTGATTTATCTTCCGAAGAGCGCCTGGCCTTGCTCGATGGCTTTCGCACACAACTTGATCAAATCAGGAGCAATACAACGCCTGACACTCCTTTATTTAAGGCGTTGCAAGCCATGATCAAGGAACGTAGCCTGCCGCTGGAGCCGTTTTATGATCTGCTTTCAGCATTTAGCCAGGATGTCGTCAAGGCACGCTACGCTAACTTTGGCGAAGTCATCGATTATTGCCGCCGTTCAGCCAACCCGGTCGGGCGGTTGATGCTGCATCTATACCAGGCTGCCACTCCCCGCAACATTGCTTTGTCGGACGCAATCTGCACCTCATTGCAGCTCATCAACTTTCTACAGGATATTGAGATCGACTATCGCAAGGATCGCATCTACCTGCCGCTGGATGAGTTGCAAAAATACAAGGTGAGCGAACAGCAGATTGCCAGTCAAAACACCCAGGGCACATGGAGCTTGTTAATGGAGTTCCAGGTCAACCGTACTCGCAAGCTACTGCAATCAGGTGCACCACTAGGCTTGGCCTTGCCTGGGCGCATCGGCTTGGAAATGCGCATGATTATTGCCGGCGGGGAGCGCATCCTGAAAAAGCTGCACCATGCACGAGGTGATGTTTTCAACCAACGTCCAGTCCTTAAACCAACAGACTGGGCCTATATGCTCTACCGCGCGGTGAGGAAAAAATGAGTCCGCAAGAATATTGCCAGAAGAAGGCCGCAGCCAGCGGCTCCAGCTTTTATTACAGCTTCCTGTTTCTACCCAAACCCAAGCGTGAGGCGATCACTGCACTCTATGCTTTTTGCCGCGAAGTCGATGACATTGCTGATGAAGTGCAGGATATAAATGTCGCGCAGACCAAGCTTAATTGGTGGCGCGAGGAAATCATCAACCTTTATGCAGGCGAGCCTCAGCACCCTGTCACTCAAGCCTTGCAAACCCCGGTCAGCGTACTCAACCTTAAACAGCAGCACTTCCTCGACATCATTGATGGGATGCAAATGGACCTGGAGCAAAATCGTTACCGTGATTTTGCCGAACTTGAGCTGTATTGCTATCGCGTTGCCAGCGTAGTCGGCCTGCTCTCTGCCTCTATTTTTGGCTACACCAATCCACAAACCCTGCAATATGCGCTGGATTTGGGCATGGCTTTCCAGCTCACCAACATTACCCGCGATGTGGGTGAAGATGCCCGTAGAGGTAGAATTTACCTGCCGCTAGACGAGGCTGCGCGCTTCGGTGTCAGTGAGCAGGATATCCTGCAAGGCAAGCCCTCTGACAATATGCGACAACTACTGGAATTCCAGGCAGAACGTGCTGAGCGCTATTACGATAAAGCGCTGGCTGAATTGCCTCCAGAAGATCGCAAACCGCAGCGCACTGGCCTCATCATGTCTGCGATTTACCGTACCTTGCTCAAGGAAATCAAGTCAGATGATATTCAGGTAGTACTCAATGCCCGTGTATCCCTCACTCCTATTCGCAAACTCTGGCTCGCCTGGCTGACATGGGTTCGCAATTAGCACCGCATGTCGCGGTGATTGGCGGCGGTTGCGCAGGATTAGCCGCTGCCGTCAGGCTCACTGAAGCTGGCATCCAGACCTCCCTATTTGAATCCAGCCATCAACTGGGTGGGCGAGCACGCGGTATCACCTGGCAAGACACAACACTGGATAACGGCCAGCATATCCTGCTTGGTGCTTACGCGCAGACACTGCAATTGCTGCACACGTGTGGCGTAGATGTTGAAGCTGCGTTACTACGCTTGCCCCTGAAGCTGGAAATACCAGGTGAATTTTCACTTACAAGTCAGTCCAGCCTGCCTGCCCCCTTGCATATTCTAGTTGGGCTATTGCAAGCCCAAGGCCTTAGCTTACGTGAGCGCTTGGCTGCCGTACGCTTCATGGCAAGCCTGAGGCTGAAGCGATTCAGCCTGCCCCAAGACATTGCATTACAACAGCTGCTAGCAAACCAGCCGCCTAGACTTATCAGCATGCTGTGGGAGCCGCTCTGCCTCGCAGCGCTTAACACTCCGATTGCGACCGCAAGCGCGCAAGCGTTTCTCAACGTGCTGCGGGATAGTTTTGCACACAAGAAATCAGATAGTGACTTACTCCTGCCTCGTGCTGACCTATCCACACTCATCGCTGACCCGGCGGCCAAATTCATTGAGTCACATGGCGGCAAGATTTACCTCAATGCACCCGTAGAAAGTTTACGGTCGCTAGCGCATGGGGTAGAACTGCAACTCAAGGACGAATGGCAGGATGTTAGCCATGTGATTATCGCTACCTCCCCTTTTCGAGTGACTGGATTGCTGGCATCGTTACCGGGTACGGAAAATATCGTCACTCAATGCCAATCCTTGCAATATCAGCCTATTTATACGATATATCTGCAATACTCTCCTGAAATAGCCTTACCCCAAGCCATGCACGGCTTGACTGGCAAGCTTGGACAATGGGTGTTCGACCGTGGGCAGCTGTATGGGCAAGCGGGCTTGCTCGCGATTGTCATCAGTGCGGAGGGCAAACATCAGACATTGACTCAGTCCGACCTCGCCCTCAAGCTACATCAAGAGCTACAAACTGTTTTTCCAGCACTGCTAAAGACTACCCCCCTATGGCATAAAGTCATTGCAGAAAAGCGCGCCACTTTTGCCTGCACAGCAGCGCAGGAGCGCCCAGGCCAAGCCACGATGTACCCAGCCATACAGCTAGCTGGGGATTATGTAGGGACTGGCAGCCCTTTACTGGACTATCCTGCCACCATAGAAGGCGCGATCAGAAGTGGCTTTCAAGCGGCAAAAAATATTATTAACTCACATTAACTTAAAAATACAATATTATGATTTCAAATGAAATTTATGACTTTATATTACATTGGGGAATCATGAGCCTATCCTTATGGATTGCCAGCTTGATTTTCCCTGGCCTCAAGTTTTCTTCGCGGCTTTCCTTGCTGATCTCGGCTCTGGCATTAGGCTTCGTCAATGCCGTTATCCGCCCTTTATTACTTGTGCTTACCTTCCCACTCACCTTGGTGACATTCGGTTTTTTCGCACTGGTCGTGAACGCTTTGATGATTATGCTGGTAGCCAAGCTTATTAAGGGATTTGAGCTATCTGGCTTCTGGACCGCTTTCTTTGCCAGCATTTTCATTGCTGTACTCGGCTTTTTGATTGAATGGCTCCTGCCTAGCCAAGGTGTTGCACTGACAATGCCGATTGGCAACAGCCCGGATACTATCTCGATCTAATGCCCCTCGGTCATTCAAGCTGCCTTTAATGGTGGATGTTCGCTGCCATGGTTATTTGATATGCTTCAATAGATAACGCGCCAACACAGAGCCACTTCTACTTCAAAAAAGCAAAGAGTCCATCATCTTGCGTATCCTTTTTGTCAGTTCCGAAGCTTATCCTTTAATCAAGACCGGCGGCCTGGCCGATGTCAGCGGTTCCTTGCCTGCCGCCATTCGTGATCTGGGTATGGATATCCGTATCTTGCTACCAGGCTATCCCGCAGTACTGGCAAAGCTGCAAGAAAAGCACCTCATTACCCAGATACACCATCTGCCAGAAGTTGGCAGCATCAACTTGTTAGCAGGCAAGATGCCTGATACTGGTGTTGATGTTATGGTCATTGAAAGCGCTCAATTATTTGATCGACCCGGTGGCCCATACACCGACAGCCATGGTAATGATTGGAACGATAATGCCTTGCGCTTCGGCATACTATCCAAGGTAGCTGCACTATTAAGTAGCGAGGATTCCCCTCTTCGTGATTGGATCCCTGATGTTGTCCACTGCAATGATTGGCAAAGCGGCCTTACCCCCGCATTCCTGCATCATTCGAGTGCTCGTCACGCAACCTCCATCATCAGTATTCACAACCTGGCATTCCAGGGTAATTTTTCTCCTGATTGGGTACAGCGCCTAGGCTTGCCCGCAGATAGTTACCAGATGAATGGCGTGGAATATTATGGTCAGATGTCATTTCTCAAGGCTGGCGTCTACTACGCTGACAGCATCACCACGGTGAGCCCGACTTATGCTCAAGAGATACAGACCGAGCAATATGGCTTTGGCATGCAAGGCTTACTTGCCGCGAGAGGTCACGAGATTCGTGGCATTTTGAATGGCATTGAGATTCAAGAGTGGAACCCGGCTACCGATCCTTACCTCGCCAAAACGTATAATCTCGAACACTTGGCTGACAAGAAAATTGTCAAAAAAGCGCTTCAAGTACAGTTGGGATTGGAGGCTGCCCCTCATAAGCCATTGCTTGGCGTAGTCAGCAGGCTCACGCACCAGAAGGGATTGGATATTTTCCTGGAGGTTGCAGAAAAACTGTTGGCAAAACATTGCCAAATTGCGGTACTGGGCAGCGGTGAAACACAGATGGAAAATGGCTTCAAGGAACTCGCCAAGCGCCATCCACGTCAAGTCAGTGTCAGTATCGGCTATAAAGAGCCTCTGTCGCACCAGATCATGGCTGGCGCGGATATATTCATCATGCCTTCACGCTTTGAGCCCTGCGGGTTGAACCAGATGTATGGCCTACGCTATGGCACTCCACCTATCGTCACGCGCACCGGTGGCCTTGCCGATTCAGTGCGCGATAGTAATAGCAGTACCATGAAAAACAACACGGCAACAGGATTTGTCATGGAGTCAGCTGAGGCTCAGCAATTATTAAGCGCTGTAGAGCGTGCCTTGGTGTATTACCATGATCCTAGGGCTTGGCGCAAAATCCAGCGTAATGGCATGCGCCGCGACGTTAGCTTGGCCAATAGCGCTAAACTTTACCTTGATCTATACAAGGCATTGGCAAGGCTCCCCTAGAGCAAAAGGCTCAGCAAATCAGATCAAATAGCAAACTGTTACAACTATTTAACAGTTTGCTAACCATTTCACCCGCCTCGGCAATAATTCAGCAACACTTCCACCCTATTATGCTACCTAACGCAGAGTAAATGACATGCAGCACTACTCTTTGAAATGCGAGCTTTCTCCAAAGCTATACTTCTCCTCCCTTAGTGGGTGCGCCTGACGCACCCCTTTTTTTTGCCCGCTATTCCTGCACCTACTCCATGCGAATGAAGTGCTCACGGTAATATTTGAGCTCATCAATAGATTCATAAATATCAGCCAGAGCCTCATGTTTGCTGCTTTTCTTGAAGCCGGCAATCAGGGCTGGGCGCCAGCGTCTTGCCAACTCTTTGAACACACTGACATCCAGGTTACGGTAATGGAAATAAGTCTCCAGCTCAGGCATATAACGCGCCATGAAGCGCCTATCCTGGCAAATGGAATTGCCGCACATTGGCGACTTACCCGCGGGTACAAACTCTTTAAGGAATTCGATCATCTGTTGTGAAGCTGACGCCTCATCCAAAGTAGATGCCTTCACCTTGTCAATCAAGCCAGAACGCCCATGCGTGCCCTTATTCCAGGCATCCATACCATCAAGAACGGCATCGGACTGATGCACAACCAATACTGGCGACTCTCCTAAAACATTCAGTTCAGCGTCGGTAACCACAGCCGCCAATTCCAAAATACGGTCGCTATCCGGCTGCAAGCCACTCATTTCCATATCTAGCCAGATGAGGTTGTCGTTGTGTTGTGCCATAATGATTTCCATTAAAATGTGACCGAATGTAAATAAAGGTGAACCTTCCACCCGGTTCTTGCTTCAAAATAAACACAATATTTTAACTGATAAATAAGCACAATGATGGCTACGAACCTCACTATCCTGTTCATCTCGCTCCTGGCGCTAACTACAATGATTCGGCTATGGCTGGGTCGGCGACATGTGCACTATATCCAACAGCACCGCAGCAAAGTACCTGATGCATTCAGCGCAAGCATTAGCCTGGAGGCCCACCAAAAAGCCGCCGACTACTCATCTGCCAAGACACGGCTGGCGCTGATTGAAACCATTGCGCAGGCAGTGCTTTTGTTGTTACTGACCATTGGTGGCGGATTGCAACTCATCGATAGCGCCTGGCGCGGCGTATTGCCGGAGTACGATATCATTCGTGGTGCAGTCGTCATCCTGAGTGCATTGCTGGTCAGCAGCATTATTGATTTACCTTTCGACTATTACCGCACATTCGTCGTTGACCAGCATTTTGGCTTTAACAAAATGACGCCTGCCATGTACTTCAAGGATATGGTCAAGCACGCCATCGTCGGTTTGTTACTCGGTGCTCCACTACTGTTCGCCGCGCTATGGCTGATGCAGGGAGCGGGTGACTATTGGTGGCTATATCTATGGGTAGTCTGGAGTGTATTTAACCTGCTGATGTTGGCGATCTACCCAACCTTCATCGCCCCTATGTTCAATAAATTCTCGCCACTCGGAGATGAGTCCCTGAAAAACCGTATTGAAGCCTTGCTGACCAAGTGCGGTTTCAAGTCGCAAGGGCTGTTCGTGATGGATGGCTCCACACGCAGCAGCCACGGCAATGCCTATTTCACCGGCTTTGGCGCAAGCAAGCGCGTGGTTTTTTTCGATACGCTACTGGATCGCTTGAGTGGTGATGAAATTGAGGCTGTGTTGGCGCACGAACTCGGCCACTTCAAGCATAAGCATGTGATCAAGCGCATTGCGCTGATGTTTTTCGTCAGCTTCATTGGCCTGGCACTGCTCGGCTGGTTAACGCAACAGTCATGGTTCTACGCAGGGCTGGGCGTTGAGCAGCCTAGCAACTACATGGCACTCATTTTATTCTTGCTGGTCAGCCCGATTTTCTTATTTCTCTTGCGTCCATTACTGGCTGGCTATTCTCGCAAGAATGAATTCGAGGCCGACGCATACGCCGCACAAAATGCAGATGCACGTTACTTGGTGGAGGCATTGGTCAAGCTATATCGTGACAATGCATCCACGCTCACGCCAGACCCGCTACATTCGGCATTTTATGATTCACACCCGCCAGCCAGCATCCGCATTGCTAGGCTCAGCACTTTTACAGCGCAGTAAACCTTGTCAAATGCATTATTAAACGGTCTGGTGATTGCCTCATACGGCAAGCGCTATGGCGTAGAACTAGAAGATGGCACTGAGTTAAGCTGCGTCACCAGGGGCAAGAAAACCGATCTTGCCTGTGGTGACAAGGTCAAGGTCAAACTGACTGGCCCGAATGAAGCCGTAGTCGAGCAACTGGAGCCCAGGAGTAGTTTGCTATACCGCAGCAACAGCTTCCGCAGCAAGATGCTGGCCGCCAATGTGAGCCAAGCTGTGATCGTGCTAGCGACGCAGCCAAGCTTTTATGAAGAGTTGCTGAATCGTTGCTTGGTTGCCTGCGAGGCTGCTGGGATCAAGGCTGTGATCGTACTCAACAAGTGTGATCTGGATAATGCCGACGACGTGCTACTACGGCTACAAGACTATGCTGGCTTGGGTTACACCATACAGCCACTCTCGGCACGCGACAACATTGCCCCCTTGAAGCAATGGCTACAAGGCGAAACCAGCGTCTTGGTCGGTCAATCAGGGATGGGAAAATCCACCATCGTCAATGCCTTGCTGCCAGATAAAATGGTAAGAACGCAGGAAGTCTCTACTGTCCTGGATAGCGGAAAGCACACGACAACGGCGGCACACCTCTATCATCTCGATGCCCAAAGTAAGCTGATCGATTCCCCTGGGTTGCAGGAATTCGGCCTCCACCACCTGGATGCCGAGCAACTGGAGCTAGCCTTTGTCGAGTTTCGTCCGTATCTTGGCCAATGTCGCTTCAACAACTGTCGCCACTTAAAAGAGCCTGACTGTGCGATCCAAGCAGCAGTTGATGCCGGAGCGATATCGCCACGGCGCCTTGGCTTCTATCAGCAATTGCGGCAAGAAATGACATGAAAACGGCACTGGTGTCTCATCCTGATACGCTGCTACATGTCATGGATGGCAAGCACCCGGAATCCCCAGCGCGCATCACTGCCATCATGGATGCGCTTGCCGAGCAAAAACTTATTGATAAGCTACAACGTCATGACGCCCCCCTAGCAAGCGATGAGGCATGGTTGCGTGTGCACGATGCCGCGTATGTTCAACACATCCGCAGTATTGCCCCACGTGCGGGTATCGTGCGACTAGATCCCGATACTGCCATGGGGCCAATGTCACTTAGCGCCTGCCAGCATGCGACAGGCGCAGTCATCAAAGCCACCGATTTGGTGATGCAAGGCCAGGCTCGCAACGCGTTTTGCTGCGTCAGGCCACCAGGACATCATGCCGGGAAATCACGTGCTGCCGGATTCTGCATCTTCAACCATATTGCTGCTGGTGTTGCGCACGCGTTGGCAAGTTACCCACTTGATCGTATCGCCATTCTTGACTTCGATGTGCACCATGGAGATGGTACCGAGGATATTTTCCGCAACGATCCACGCATCATGCTTTGCTCCACCTTTCAGCACCCCTTCTATCCACATCGTGGTGCGGATACTCGCTCTGGCCATATGATTAATGTACCTCTGGTTGCAGGAAGTGATGGGCAGGTATTTCGCGAGGCGGTATTGCAGCACTTTACGCCAGCATTGGAGAGGTTCCAGCCACAGATGTTATTTATTTCCGCCGGGTTCGATGCACATGCAAACGATCCACTGGCCCAGCTGAAACTCAACACCGAGGATTACCGCTGGATCACCGAATTTGCTATGGCCATAGCAAAGCAGCATGCCCAGCAGCGCATTGTCTCTGTGCTCGAAGGCGGCTATCACCTGCCCTCATTGGCGGCATCCGCTACCATGCACATCCGCACGCTTGCCGGGCTTTGATTCAGTGGCATGAAGCTGTCGCAGTCTTTGCTGATATAATCGCGCCATGCAAATCACCACCCGCCTTGAATTCGATGCTGGTCATCGTATCCCCAGCCATAAAAGCCAATGCCGCAACCTGCATGGACATCGCTATGCGATGGAGATTACGCTTTCTGGCAACATCATCGAGCTGGAAGGCGCTTCTGACAACGGGATGGTGATGGATTTTTCTGACGTCAAGGCGATTGCCAAGCGCTGCGTGGTCGACCAATGGGATCATGCATTCCTGGTGTATCAGGACGATACAGCAGTATTAGCTTTTTTGCGCAGCCTGCCCAACCATAAAACAGTAGTGTTCAATCGTGTTCCCACGGCTGAAAACATGGCGGCAGAAGCATTCCGTATCCTCCAGGCGGAATACCACGACACCTATGGCACCCAACTCAAGCTGGAGCGGGTGCGCCTCTATGAAACGCCCAATAGCTGGGCGGATGCCCTAGCCTGACATCTTATGGTCATTGCGACCATATACAAGCACCACCTTTGGCCAGTGCTTGCAAATACTCCTGATGCGCGGCCTGCTCAGTATCACTCGCGCTCAAGACCCTTAGTGGCTTGCTTCGCGTTAATTGAAGCTCATGAATATTGTCCGCAGGGCCTTGGTCCAGCATGTCGATGATCAGACTTTCCTGGCCGCGGGTCATGGCCATGTAGACATCAGCCAGCAGTTCCGCATCCAGCAAAGCGCCGTGTAACGTGCGCGAAGAATTGTCTATGCCATAGTGCCTACATAAAGCATCCAGGTTATTGCGTTGACCAGGCCGCATTTCCTTGGCCATTTTCAGCGTATCGATAATTTCCTCGACACTCTGCTCAATGTTGCGTCTATCTATCCTCGTCAGCTCGGCATTCAGGAAACCAATATCGAAAGGCGCATTGTGGATAATCAAGTCTGCCCCAGATACGAATTGCAGGAAGTCATCCACAATATCGGGGAAACGAGGCTTATCCTGCAGAAACTCCAGGGTGATGCCATGCACCTCCTGCGCGGCCTCATCAATCTCACGGTCTGGATTGAGATACACATGGAAATGGTTGTTGGTCAGCCTGCGGTTGATCAACTCAACCCCGGCAATTTCGATAATACGATGCCCCTGAGCGTGATAAAGCCCGGTAGTTTCGGTATCGAGGAAAATCTGTCTCATGCCCATTCTTATGCCACCTCTCGCCCAAGCACCTGGTCAACTCCCTTATTGGCAAGCGCATCAGCGCGCTCATTACCAGCGTTACCCGCGTGCCCCTTTACCCATATCCACTCGATCTGGTGCTGTTGCACCAAGCGATCAAGGTTTTTCCAGAGATCTACATTCTTGACTGGCTTTTTATCACTAGTCGTCCAGTTTCTTGCCTTCCAGCCATGCACCCATTCCGTAATGCCTTTTTGCACGTACACGGAATCGGTATAAATCTTTACCTTACATTCCCGCTTCAAAGCCTCCAGCGCACGGATCACCGCGGTAAGCTCCATACGATTATTCGTAGTATTCAACTCCCCACCGTACAGGTCTTTCTCATGCCCTGCTATCGACAACCAGGCTCCCCAGCCACCAGGCCCAGGGTTGCCTTTGCAGGCACCATCGGCATAAATCTCTACTACACTGCTATCACTCATGTTTTTTCTGTATATCCGTTCTTTGGGTTGGTGTTGGCAACAGGCCAGCCTTGAGCTTGGATTTGTTCCAGGCTGGCTTGATGAGGCGCATACCGATCACGCGTTTTTTCGCCAGGACAAAGTATACCCCACCCATCAATGGCCAAAACCGTGATCCCAGGCGCTCAATCGCGCTTAGGCGGCCTTGCCCAGAGCTATTACGCAATGGGGGCATATGACATGCCATCTTTAACTCAATAATTTCAAAATCCAGTAAGGTAAGCCAATCCTTCACACGCATCAGGCTAAGAAAGTTGGCATCCCAAGGATAATCGTCGGTATCGTTCGCCAACCGACGTAAACCCCATGTACTCACTGGGTTGAAACCAGTAATGACGATATGCCCCTCCGCCACCAGCACACGGGCTGCTTCGCGCAACGTCTGGTGCGGATGCTCACTGAAATCCAGGGCGTGCGGCAATAAGAGTAAATCCAGGCTATCAGCTTGAATCGGCAGTTGATGTGACGCGCATTGTATTACCCCGTGATCAACATCCGCATTGAATTGAAAAGGAATACGGCAATGTCTTAATAAGGGCATGCCCAACATGCCAAATTGCATGGCATGAAAGCCAAAAATATCATGCACAACCCTGTCAAACAATGCTTGTTCCTGCTCCTGCAGGTATTGCCCCAATGGGCTGGCAAGCCATTCCTCTTGCTTCTCTGTTGACATCAGGGCCCTAACCTATCATTAATAGGCATCATCTATTGATTAATCACTTCGATGCCTGAAATTATCCCGATTCCCGCTTTTGACGACAATTATATCTGGCTATTACATCATGATGGCCATGCCATCGTGGTTGATCCTGGGGATGCACAACCCGTACTCAATGTATTAACAGCATTGAGCCTACATTTAGATGCCATCTTGGTCACCCACCATCATGCTGACCATATTGGTGGTGTTGAAGTATTGATCTCTGCCACCTCTGCTCAAGCTTACGCACCAAAGAAAGAACAATACGCTTTCCCTCACCATGCTATCAGCGCGGGAGATCAATTAGACTTTGTTTCATTGGGGCTATCACTCTCCGTATTGGAGATACCCGGGCACACCCTGGGGCATGTCGCCTATTATGGCCAGGGCATATTATTCTGTGGTGATACCTTATTTGGAGCTGGTTGCGGCCGCTTGTTTGAAGGCACGCCTTCGCAAATGCTGGCTTCGTTACAACAGCTCGCAAGCCTGCCTGTCGATACCGCTGTTTATTGTGCCCATGAATATACTCAACACAACCTCAGGTTTGCCCTATCACTAGAGCCTGATCATGCCGCTTTACTGGCACGAGCAAAAGCTACAGGCACCCTGCGCGCCCAAGGCTTACCCAGCCTGCCGTCAAGCATCGGATTAGAGCTAGCTACCAATCCATTCCTTCGTTGTCATGAGCCTGGCTTGGCACAAGCATCAGGTAGTAAAGAGCGTGATCCCCTTAGTGTTTTTACAACCATCCGGGAATTAAGAAATCATTTTTAATCATTGAGATAATGATATGACTTCAAGTGAGATGTTTATTTCCCCTATAGACTTGACGCTGCATTCCATCATTCGCTACTATCCTAGCACCCGAAGCCATCACGAGAAGTGTGAATGACTGTGAAGTCCCTGCTGAAGCTGGTATTACTAGCATCACCCATTATTACAGCTCCCGCAGCTTACGCTGTCACCAATGTGGTCGGCGACGAAATCGTCATCCTTGGCGATTATCCTAGTGACGATATTGCCGGATACATGCCGGATGGCACTAATCTCAAAAGCCAGGATAGCTTGGCTACCCTTGATCTATGGCAACGCATTCGCGATGGCTATGGCATCCCTGAATTGCAATCACCAATCACCAGCACTCATGAGAGCTGGTATTCATCTCGCCCTGATTATGTCAAGCGCATGATAGATCGCAGCCAGCGCTATCTCTACCATATCGTTGAAGAAGTGCAAAAGCGTGGCATGCCTACTGAAATTGCCCTGCTGCCCATGATAGAAAGCGCGTTCAACCCGCAGGCGCTGTCCCGAAGTAGCGCCTCTGGCATCTGGCAATTCATCCCATCTACCGGCAAGAATTTCGGCCTGAAACAGGATTGGTGGAGTGATGGTCGCCGTGATGTCACCGCCGCCACCAATGCGGCACTCAACTACCTGCAAAAACTATATGTCATGTTTGGTACGTGGGATCTTGCCCTGGCCGCCTACAATGCTGGCGAGGGTACAGTAAGCCGTGCAATTGCACGCAACCGCAGCCTAGGGCTGCCAACCGACTATCAAAGCCTTGAACTTTCGGACGAAACAAAAAATTACGTCCCCAAGCTGCAAGCGGTCAAAAATATCATGACCAATCCACAGCGTTATGGATTAAATATACAAAGCATTCCCAATCGACCTTACTTCGTCAAAGTCACTGCACCACAGCAAATTGACGCCAAGCTTGCGGCAGAATTGGCTGAAATCTCTGCAGAAGAGTTCGCTTCGCTCAACCCTGAATACAATCGCCCTGTGCTAACAGCTAATGGCAAGGTGCATGAAATCCTGCTACCTATCAGTGCTGCCGAAATATTCAGCAACAATTTAGCTGTTTATGACAAACCACTCGTCAGTTGGCAAACCTATCATGCGAAACGAGGCGAGCGTATGGACAGCATCGCGCGGAAATTCGGCATTGATACGGCAAAGTTGCGGGATATTAATGGCTTGAGTGCAAACAATATCGCTAACAACACCCCATTGCTGGTGCCTGTTCAGTCACAGGGTAATAGTGATGCAATGATTGCCATTGCAGACCACGGACAAATTGCCATGCCAAGCACTATCTCCGCCCCTTCCACTACAATCAAACACATTGTCAAAGCCGGCGATACCATCAGCAGCATTGCCAAGAAATACAGCCTAAGTAACCAGCAAATTCTTAGTGCTAACGGCCTGAAGTCCAGCAACCTCAAGCCTGGTCAAATCCTTGCCATTACTAGCAGCCAATCAATCCCGAGCCAAGCCAAGCCCGTAGCAACCCGCCATTATGTGGTTAAGCGTGGGGACACCTTGGATAGCATTGCACGTAAATTTGATGTTCAAAGTAAAGATTTGAGGCGTTGGAATAACCTGACCGGCTCCCAGATATCCCCTGGCAATAAACTGACCGTCTCCCGCCCTGGCGAGGCTTAATGCTGGTTTTTCATGCGTGAATATCCTTCTGTTTTGAAATACCCCGCCCTATTGAGCCTATTATTGGCAATAGGCCTGTCAGCCTGTGGTCGCCCTAGCGCGGATCAAGTAGTCAATTACGATCTGGAATATCCACCAGAAAATGGTGGCACGATGATTGATGCCACGCGTGGTGAGCCGAGTGGCCTGATTACCATGATTGCCGGCGAAGCTGCAGCATCTGCCGTCGCACAGAATATCTTCAGCAGCTTACTACGCTATGACAAGAACCTGGAGTTTGAAGGTGAGTTGGCTGAATCTTGGAACATATCCGCGGACCAGAAAATCATCACGTTCAAGTTAAAGCCCAATCTCAAGTGGGCTGATGGCAAGCCGCTGACCAGCGCAGATGTCTTGTTTACCTGGAAACTGATTACCGACGATAAAACACGCACACCCTACGCCTCCGACTACAAACTCGTCATCAAGGCTGAAACCCCAGATGCCCGTACTTTCAGGGTCAGTTATGCCGAACCGTATGCTCCGGCAGTCAATTCCTGGGCAGGTCTCGACATCCTGCCCAAGCATCTGCTTGAGGGTAAGGATATCAACAATACAGCGTTTGCCCGTAACCCCGTCGGTAGTCACTACTATCAACTCGAAAAATGGCGTCCAGGCGAGCAGATATCATTGGTACGTAATCTGCTCTCGACACAGGGCCAGCCGCGCATAGACCGGCTGGTGAGCCGCTTTATCCCGGATGAAGCCTCGCAATTCCTCGAGTTAATGGCGAATAATATCGACACCATGAGTCTCTCGCCTGTGCAATATGCGCGTATCTTCCCGGCACGCCCTGAGTTGCAAAAAAAATTCTCGCTCTATAAGGAACTAGGAAATAGCTATACCTATTTAGGCTTTAACCTCAAGCACAAGCCGTTTGATGATATTCGCGTGCGTAAAGCCATCAATTACGCTATTGATAAACAAGAGTTGATTGATGGTGTATTGCTAGGCATGGGTGAGCCTGTTGCCTCACCTTACAAACCAGGCACACGTTGGTCTAATCCCAACCTGAAACCTTATGCTTACGACCCTGCAAAAGCACTCGCTTTACTAAAGCAAGCTGGCTTCAAGAAAAACCAGGATGGCATTCTGGAGCGAAATGGCAAGCCTCTTTCCTTTGAAATCCTTACCAACCAGAATAAACAGCGTGAGATGAGTGCCGTCCTGATTCAGCGCAGGCTCAAGGATATCGGCATTGATGTGAGAATTCGGGTACTGGAGTGGGCCAGCTTTATTGGCCGTTTTATCAAGACTGGTGACTTCGATGTAGTATTACTTGGATGGCAGCTTGCGATTGATCCTGATCAATATGCCATTTGGCACTCCTCACAACAAGCGCCGGGCCAATTCAACTTTGTTGGCTACAAAAATCAACGCGTTGATCGCCTATTGGAACGTGGCCGCATGGAGCTCAACCCCGACAAACGCATGAGCATCTATCATGAATTTGCCGAAATCCTCCTGGAAGACAGCCCGATCGTTTACCTATTTGCTGGCTATGGCTTACAGGCCATGCATAAACGCATCAAGGGCATAGACAACCCGGCGCCACCAGCTGGCATTGGGCATAACTCGCAGGACTGGTACATTCCTAGGCCATTACGACGCACGGAGATCAGCCAGTGATATTGATCGCCATTTCGACTGATACGCTATCAGCTCGCCTGGAAGCTGCAACATGCTGAAATATTTGTTGAAACGTCTTTTCTGGATGGTGCCGCTGCTGATCGGCATCAGCTTGGTGTCTTTCCTCATTATCCACCTTGCTCCCGGTGACATTACCATGACCGAGGCTGGTTTTGACCCTAAGGCCAGTGAAGAATCACGCCAAAAACTGCGCGAGCTGTACAACCTGGATAAACCCGTCATCGTGCAATATGGCTTGTGGCTAGAGCGCATGGTGAAGCTAGACTTTGGTACTTCCTTTGCCACGCATCAGCGCCCCGTGTTCTGGCAAACCAAGGACAAGGACGGCAATGTCACCCCAGGGATGATCCAGGAAGCATTACCTATCACCTTGCTGATCAATGTCCTGAGCCTAGGGCTCATTATTATCGTTGCGCTACCACTAGGTGTCATCTCGGCGCTTACGCAGAATCGTTTGCCGGACCGTGCCATTACCCTCTTCGTTTTTGTCGGATTCGCCATCCCCGGTTTCTGGCTAGCACTGTTACTCATGTATTGGACTGGCGTGATCAATGACTGGCTACCTATTTCAGGGCTACATAGCCAGGGTGCAGAGCATATGCACTGGCTGGCCTATGCTTGGGATGCGTTGAAACACATGGCTTTGCCCGTCTTCATTTCTGCATTGAGCGGCCTGGCTGGCATTTCGCTATTTGTACGTAATGGCATGCTGGATGTATTGCATCAGGACTACATCACGACGGCTCGTGCCAAAGGCTTGCCAGAGAACAGC
Source organism: Methylobacillus methanolivorans (assembly GCF_044751345.1). Taxonomy (GTDB): domain Bacteria; phylum Pseudomonadota; class Gammaproteobacteria; order Burkholderiales; family Methylophilaceae; genus Methylobacillus; species Methylobacillus methanolivorans. Next base: position 717,573 of record NZ_JBIWXY010000001.1, read on the forward strand.
GTGGTTTATGGCCACGCCTTGCGCAATGCCTTGTTGCCGCTGATCACGATTTTTGGCCTATCCATCCCTGGGTTGATTGGAGGCTCCGTAATTGCCGAATCTATCTTTGCCATTCCTGGTATGGGGAAACTATTTTATGATGCCGTGCTAATGCGCGACTTCCCTGTCATCATGGGCATACTCACCATAGGCTCTGCACTCACGCTTATCGGCAACTTGCTGGCTGATCTTGCCTATGCCTGGGCAGACCCTCGTGTTCGCCGTGGAGTCATGCAATGAAACGTGCACTTTCCAACCCCTTGGCACTTGCCGGTTTCATCATTATCACCAGCATCTTCCTGCTGGCGTTGCTTGCCCCCTTAATCTCGCCCTACGATCCAGATGCAATTGACGTCAAGGCCATCTTGCTCAGCCCTTCATCCAGTCACTGGATGGGTACAGATGCATTGGGGAGGGATGTCTTCTCACGCATGCTGTTCGGTGCACGTATATCGCTATTGGTGGGTTTGGTCGCTGTTGGCATCGCGACCTTCATTGGCATTATCCTGGGCGCGATTGCAGGCTATTATCGCGGCTGGGTCGATGTGGTGATCATGCGCACTGTAGACGTGATGCTATCTATCCCCACCTTTTTCCTGATTCTGGCAGTGATCGCCTTCCTGACACCATCCATCTGGAACATCATGATCATCATCGGGCTCACTTCCTGGATGGGCGTCACGAGACTCGTTCGCGCCGAATTTCTCAGCCTACGTAATCGTGAATTCGTCATGGCATCAGAAACCCTGGGAGCCAGCGATAATCGATTGATTTTCAAGCACCTGTTACCAAACAGCATGACGCCAGTCATTGTTAGCTCTGTGCTTGGCGTGGCTAGTGCAGTGCTGATCGAGTCCGGCTTGAGTTTCCTTGGCTTAGGTGTGCAAGCCCCACAAGCCTCGTGGGGCAATATTCTCACTGACGGCAAGGAATATATCCAATTCGCCTGGTGGCTATCTTTATTCCCTGGACTAGCAATCCTGATTACGGTGCTTGGCTATAACCTGTTCGGTGAAGGCCTGCGTGATGTCTACGACCCACGCTCTTCGCAATCAAGCTAGTGATTACATTAATGCAGCAGCCCATGAAATTCCTCTAATGGCAAGGGCCTTGAGAAAAGATACCCTTGGAATGCCTTGCAGCCGTATTGCCGCAAAATTTCCATCTGTTCTTGGCTCTCTACACCTTCGGCTATCACCTCTAGGTCGAGTGCAGCTGCCATTGCAATAATAGCTCGCACGATCACGGCGTCATTAGGGTTGTTAACGATATTCCCCACGAAACTACGATCAATCTTGAGTTGATTCAAAGGTAAACGCTTGAGATGCACCAGGGAAGAGTAGCCAGTGCCAAAATCATCCATGGCAAAGTGAATGCCAAGTTGCTGCAACTCCAGCATTTTCTTGGCATTGTCTGAAGTTCCATCCATAACAAGGCTCTCGGTCAGCTCAATTTTCAGCTTAGATGGATTCACTTGAGTCACCTCCAGTATATCCTTGATCTGTTTAACAAAGTCATCCTGACATAACTGGCGAATGCTGATATTGACCGATAATACTAAATCACGAGTACTTTCACTCTGCTCCCATGCCTTGAGTTGTTGGCAGGCACTCATCAAAACATAATGTCCAATCGGTAGGATCAAGCCAGTTTCCTCCGCCAGGGAGATAAACTGTGTTGGCTGTACCAGACCACGCTCCGGGTGTAGCCAGCGTAGTAACACTTCAGCGCCGTAAGCACGTTGCTCAGCATCAACCTGAATCTGATAATACAGAAGAAGCTGATTTTGATTAACCGCCACTCGTAGGTCTGCCTCCAGTCCGGCCTTATGCTCTATCATCGCTTGCATCTGCGGATCAAATAGGCAATAAGCATCTCGCCCTGTCTGCTTGGCGTGATACATCGCGGTATCTGCACGACGCAGGACTTCATGAATATTATTTCCGCCACTCAACAAGCTAATACCGATACTGGCCGTGCAGTGATAATGGTAGCCTTTGATCTCATAAGTATGGCGAATTGCCTGACATACCTTTTCCGCCACCCTCAAAGCACCTTGTGTAGCAATTTGCTCATCACTGCTGATATCTTCCAATATCACGAGAAACTCATCCCCACCGAAGCGCGCCACCATATCACTCTGCCGCACTGAACTACTTAGCCTTGAACCTACCTCCATCAGTAGCAAGTCGCCGAAATCATGCCCTTTGGTATCATTAAGTGTCTTGAAATTGTCCAGATCGATAAACAAAATAGCACCATAGCTTTTGTTTTTCTGGCTATTCACCAAGGCAAGTGAAAGCCGATCCATCAACAACCGGCGGTTTGGCAATTGGGTCAATGGATCATAAAAAGCCAGACGATAGATGTTCTCTTTGGCTTCCTTCTGCTGGCTCACATCAGAAAACGTGGCGATATAGTTAATGACGTGATGGCTGTCATCAGTAATCGCCTTGATCGTCAAAAGTTTAGGATAAATTGTGCCATCCTTGCGCTTATCCCAAACCTCTCCCTGCCAATAATGATGCTCGCGTAACTCAGTCCACATTTTGCGGTAAAAGTCTGCATTCTGCCGCCCCGATTTCAACAATGAGGGGGTCATACCTAATACCTCGTCCTGCCGATATCCAGTCAGTCGGGTAAAAGCGCTGTTGACCTTCAAAATGATATTGTTGGCATCTGTTACCAAGATACCATCCTGGCTTTCAAAAGCATGCCGTGTAATCCTGAGTTCATTTTCTGCCTCAAGAAGCTGCTTTTTCAAATCTGTAATCTCTTGTTGCAGGAGATCATACTGTTCTTGCAGCTCCATACTGGGCAATAAGTGCTTAGCCAATTTCTCTAGCCATTGTGGCCATTTGAAGCTTTGCATGCCCACCAAGAAATCAAAAAACACAAGCCTACTACTAGTATTCCCCATGAAAAACGTCATTCCATCACTTTCGGTTTTTATTAATAGTGTGACGACTGCAAACATATAACCACTATATAAAAGTGGTTATATTGGCAAAAATATATCCACAAACTTTACAAGGCCCGCAATTTGTATCAGATTCTTACAATCCAAGATTTCATCTTAAATTGCTACCAAATAAAGCGTCAATCAATTTCTGCAAATAAGAATTAGTACATTTGGCCTATTCATGATTTTTAATAATGAAACGACTGATTAATATCTCATTGAATGAAATAAAAAAGCCGGGAAATCCCGGCTTTGATTATCTGTTATTAAAGAATGCAATATTGACACATCGGTCATTTACAAACGTCAATTCAATGGTTTTATAAGTTCGCTTGGCATCATACTTCACGAGGTCTTTGTAATACCACATCTCTACCTGATCTGGCTTTCCCTCTTTATCTGTAGGGCGACCAATCACCGTAGATGCATTGCTTGGCTTAACTGACTGTTCTTTCTTGAGTGGCTCACCTAATTGCTTAGCAACTACGCTACGCGTCTTGTTACCAAACGCACTCAGGAACTCTTCTTCAGTATAGGTTGTTTTTTTAGTCTCAGCCATCACCGGTGCAACGACCATGATAGATGCAAGCAAAGCACCCATGACCAATAAAAATTTCTTGCGCAATACCATTACAACAACTCCTTCTATCCTCTGTGTATCAGGCTTGTCCGTTAGTTTTGGCAAACCCTTGTCATTAAAAATCAGCTATTTCAAGCTTGAGTCCATCATACCCTACCTGCACTGAGGATGGCAGCATTTTGCTGACAGCTTCGTACTCCATTTCATGGGTCATATGGATGAGATATGTTTGTTTTGCGCCAATAATCGCAGCCTGCTCTAGACTCTGCTCCAAGCTAAAATGCGTGTAATGTGGCGTGTAACGCAAACAATCCAACAACAAGACATCCAGATCGTGCAGCAGTTCCAGTGAGGTTTCCGGAATCGCAGAAGCATCGGTCAAATATGCCAGCTTGCCTATACGGTAGCCATACATCTCCAATCGCCCGTGCAAGATAGGCACTGGCACAATTTGAGTGCCAAATAACTCGAACATCTGTTCAACAGGGTTAACACTGAGAATGGGCAAATCCCAATAATCCCCGGCTTCGCGAATGGCGTAGCCAAATTTATTGACAATATGTTCCATCGCATCAGGTTTTCCGTATAACGGGATTTGCTGACGCTGCTTCTGGCAAAACGCACGCAGATCATCAATGCCGTGCAGGTGATCCGCATGTGTGTGGGTATAGAGCACGGCATCAACATGCGAAATGCCTTCTCGCAAAGCTTGCAAGCGAATATCAGGGCCAGTATCAATCAGGATATTCTGGCCATGACTAAGGGTGATCAATGAAGAGCAACGGCTACGTTTGTTCTTGGGGTTGTCGGACATGCAAGTGGCACATTGGCAGCCAATCACCGGGGTTCCGGCGCTTGAGCCTACGCCCAGCATGGTCAGGCGCATGGGCGCGCATCCTTGAACAGGCGAAAGAAGTTTTCCGTAGTCGCCTGCTCTACTTCCTGATAGCTGATTCCTCGTAGATGAGCGATTTCCTCGGCAACGTAACGTACATAAGCAGGCTGGTTGAGCTTGCCTCGAAACGGCACCGGAGCCAAGTAAGGGGAATCCGTCTCCACCAAGACACGATCTAATGGTACAGCCTTGGCCACCTCTTTCAATGCCACAGCGTTCTTGAACGTCACAATGCCGGAAAAAGAGATATAAAATCCAAGCGCTATCGCAGCCTGGGCCACCTCCAGGCTCTCAGTAAAACAGTGCATGACGCCACCGACCTGATCTGCCCTCTCTTCGCGCATGATGCGCAAGGTGTCCTCTGCTGCATTACGTGTATGAATCACCAAGGGTTTCTGGGCGCGGATAGCTGCACGGATATGCAGACGAAAACGCTCGCGCTGCCACTCCAAATCGCCGGTTAGCCGAAAATAATCTAAGCCTGTCTCGCCAATGGCCACCACTTTTGAGTGTGCTGCCAGATTCACCAATTGGTCTTCAGTGAATAGCGGCTCATCTTCATAATCAGGATGCACGCCAACAGAAGCGTAAAAGTTATCATGTGCCTCAGCGACGGCTAGCACCTCGGGGAAATCAGGCAAGGTGACAGAGATACATAGCGCATGCCCGACACGTTCCTCCTGCATAGCGGCACGCAAGGCAGGTAGGTTTTGGCGTAACTCAGGGAAGTTTAAATGACAGTGGGAATCAACCAGCATAAATAAATACAATCAATAACTTGAAAAATAAATATAACCTAAGAGATTACATTGTATGTGTAGGGCGCTGCGACTTTAAAGCGTTACCTAGCAAGCCTTCGATCTGGTTGCGAGCCTGCAGACCACCCTCTTTCTCGCTTAACTGCACACCTATACCTTGTGGACGATTACCATGCGTCACCGGGCTGATCCAGATCACACGTCCCGCCACCTTGAGCTTGTCCGGACTATCCAGCAGGCTCAGCAACATGAAGACCTCATCGCCAATATTGAAGGCCTTATTGGTTGGAATAAACAAACCGCCACCCTGGATAAAAGGCATATAGGCAGCATACAAGGCTGCTTTTTCCTTGATGGCAAGCGACATGACACTGGGCTTTGCCGATTGCTTACCTACTGTGTCTTGCTCGCTCATGTTGACCTCTAGCTGGAAAACAACTTGCTGTACTGCAACAACAAATGCTCAAGTTGCAGCTCATTATTCAAAGGATGATTAGCCGAACGCCTTGCGTCATCTACCTGCCGCTGGAAGGCCAGCAACATGCTTAAGTCTACGCGCTTGCTCAAAGCCTGCAAAGCAGCAATATCGCGCACATGATATCTCACTGCTGCATTCAAGCTGACAGCCAGCAAGTCATACAGCCACTTCTGTAAAGCCGTCATGACTTCCTCCATGCCAATGGCAGAAAACTCACCAGCAGATGTAAAGGGATCAAGCCTGTGCCCCTGGGCAAGGCGTGTAGCGATTAACTGCACACGCTCATTGCCCGCATGAGCCAAGTCTGCGGCATTTAGAGGCGAACCACCGCTATAAGCAAGCCAGTAATCCCCCTGCTCCACACCCTGCTGCCCCAGCCATGCCAATGCTTCTTGCTCAGATGGGGCAGGCATTTCAAGCTGCTGGCAACGACTCATGATGGTTGGCAGCAGGCGCTGGGGATGACTGGTGACGAGGATAAACATCACATCCCCTGGCGGTTCTTCGAGCATTTTCAGCAAGGCGTTGGCCGACGTCTGGTTCAAAGCATCTGCCGGATGAATCACAACAATGCGTACGCCATCTTGTTGGTGGCTTGAAAGTTCAAGGAAACCTGCCAACTCGCGAATCTGCGCCACAGATATTTGCGAGCTCTTACGTACCGGTTTTTTAGTGGCAGGTGCAGAATCAGTGGCATCAGGTAATTCTTGCTCAGGCGTCAGCAAGCGATAATCAGGGTGACTATGTTGTAAAAACCAACTGCAACTAACGCAGTGACCACACGCATATCCTGCTTGATCTGGAGTTTGACACAATAGGGCCTGCGCCAAGGTGTTGGCAAAATCCAGCTTACCTATGCCTTGCTTGCCCCGCAGCAGTAAGGCGTGGTGCCTGCGCTGGCGTGACTGCTGCAAGCGCTGCCAAGTGCTGGCATGCCAAGGATAACGCTGGTCCGTCATGCACAAAACTTCTGCAGGATATCCACTACATCTTGCCTAACGGTATCTAGAGGGCGATTGCCATCAATCAGGCGAAAGCGCTGCGGCTGGGCTGTGGCACGGGCAAGATAACCATTGCGGATACGACGGAAAAACTCGGCACTCTCGCGCTCGAATTTATCGGGCGCCCTGGCAGCGGCCAAGCGCGCTACGCTGACCTCTACCGGCACATCAAACAATAGCGTCATGTCAGGCTGCAAGCCTTGCTGCACCCATGCTTCCAGGGTTTCCACCTTTTCACGCGGAACACCTCGCCCACCACACTGATAGGCAAATGAGGCGTCAGTAAATCGATCAGACACCACCCAGGCACCGCTTGCCAAGGCAGGCTCTATCACGGTCGCAATATGTTCGCGCCGCGCCGCAAACATCAACAAAGTTTCTGTTTCAGCGTGCATGCTCTCATGCAGCAATAGCTCACGGAGCTTCTCGCCCAGCTGGGTACCACCTGGCTCACGTGTGGATACCACTTCTAGCCCTCGCTCTTTTAAGGTTGCGATAATGCTTTCTATATGCGAGCTCTTGCCTGCACCATCCATGCCTTCCAGCGTAATGAATCTACCGCGCATTGCCGCCCTTCAATTGATAGCGCACCACGGCGCGATTATGTTCGTTGAGAGTCCGGGAGAACTGGTGGCTGCCATCGCCCTTGCCGACAAAATACAGTGTATCGGTCTTGGCTGGGTGCAATGCCGCCGTAATTGCCGCATTACCCGGCATGGCAATCGGTGTAGGCGGCAGGCCTGCCCGTGTATAAGTATTGAACGCGGTATCGCGCTGCAAGTCGCGCTTTCGTAAATTTCCATCGAATGCCTCGCCCAGCCCGTATATCACCGTAGGGTCAGTCTGCAAGCGCATGCCAATGCGCAAGCGATTGAGAAATACGCCGGCAATGACTGGGCGCTCACTGGCCTTACCCGTCTCTTTCTCTACGATAGACGCCATAATCAGCGCCTCATAAGGCGATGCATAAGGTAAACCGGCTGAACGTTGCTCCCAAGCTGCCTGTAGACGATTCTGCATCGCGAGATAGGCGCGCTTGAGAATATCCTGGTCACTCATGCCTTTACTGAAAAAATAGGTATCAGGAAAAAACAAGCCCTCTGGTAATTGACCAGCAGCACCTATATTGCGCATGATTTCTTCATCGGTATAAGCCATGGTGAGATGGCGCACCGAGTCATGGTTATTCAGCGCCTGGCGCATCTGGCTAAATGTCCAGCCCTCAATAAAGGTAATGCTATCCTGAGTAACATTGCCATTACTGAGGGTAATAAATAACTCATAAGGCGTCTGGCCAGACTCCAGCAAATAGTTACCTGCCTTGATCCCTCCTGCCATTTTCATGGCGCGCACAAGGAGTATGAAACTCCAAGGCTCATTTAACACGCCCTGATCGACCAATTGCTGGGAAATGGTACGCAGACTGCTGCCCATGCGCAGATCGAATTCAACTGTCTTGGTAGGAAACTGCAATGGGGTGGTAACGAAGTAAGCCATCCATGCAGCAAAGGTGATGACCAGCAAAGTCACCAGTACCAAAAAACTTTTCAATATGCGCATGCTATTCCTGCAAAAATTGCCGCAACCTGCCAGCCAATTGGCCCAACGGCCAGGTGCGACCATTGAAATCTACGACCTGCCAGACGCCATATAAGCTATTGCACATCAAGACCTCATCAGCATTCATCAACTCGGTGAGCGTCAACGATGTAATGGCTGGAATCAATCCAAGGCTGGGGGCGATAGCTAGAATACGTTGGCGGGTAATACCATCAACACCACAACGCTCCAGATCAGGTGTCGCCAATATTGTACCTGAGCGTATCAGGATATTGCTCATTACGCCCTCTATCACCAAGCCATCCTGATCCAGCATCACGCCTTCACTGATGACGGTATCACTCCACTCCTGCCTGGCAAGCACATTTTCCAATCGATTTAAGTGCTTGATACCTGCCAGCAAAGGTTGGTGTGCCAACCTGGTTTTACACAAGTATGCGCGTATGCCATGACTTGCATTACGGTCAGGGTAGAGTGGTAGCGAACTACGAATGACGATACGCGTAGGAATGGCATGATCCCCCACTGCATAGCCACGCTCGGCAATGCCTCGGGTCAAGATAAGCTTGGCAACACCATCGCCCTGATCCGCAAATAATCGGCCCAAATCCTCTTGCCAGCTAGCAGCTTCTGGGCAGGGTAAGTAGAGACGCCGACTATCCGCAAGCAGTTTGGCGTAATGTGCTTGCCATGCAATTGGCTGCCCATTGATGACGCGGATAGTGCGAAAGATGCCATCACCATAGGCAAGGCCTCTATCCAGCGGCGAAATCAAGGCATCAGATACACCATTGATCAGGAATGTCGTTGTGCTCATGGAAGTAGATGAAATCAACAGCCGTTCATGCTAAAGCATATGCACCAGCTTAGAAAGAATTTCTCTCCACAAAAGCTGTGGATAATTTTGTGGATGGACTTCGGAAAGCATGGCTAAACCACCGTCACCATTATAGTTTTCTGGAATCGCCCAGTTTTTAGGCAGATATTTTTTATTATTAATATCAATAACTTAAAAAAACATCCATATAAACAAGTAGTAAAGCCGACTTCTTACTGTCATATGCAACAAATCTGTGCATAAAGGCCCGTGGCTCTTATAAAGAGTGCACGGGCCTTTATGATTTTGCTTCATATTGAAGCAGGAAAATTAAATCTTGCGGAACACCAAGCTACCGTTTGTACCACCAAAACCAAAGTTGTTTTTTACCGCCGCATCAATCTTCAAATCCCTAGCTTCGTTAGCGCAGTAATCCAGATCACACTCAGGATCCTGATTGAAGATATTGATGGTAGGAGGCGAAATTTGATGATAAATGGAGAGCACTGTAAATACAGACTCCAACCCGCCTGCACCACCAAGCAAGTGACCAGTCATCGACTTGGTTGAGTTCACCACCAAGTTTTTGGCATGGTCACCAAATGCAGCCTTGAGGGCATTGGTTTCGTTCACGTCACCAAGCGGTGTGGACGTACCATGTGCATTCACGAACTGAATCTGGTCAGGATTAAGGCCTGCGTTCTTCAAGGCATTCACCACAGAGCGACGAGGCCCATCCATGCTCGGAGCAGTCATATGGTAAGCATCAGCACTCATGCCATAACCTACGACTTCAGCATAAATCTTGGCGCCACGCTTTTTGGCCGACTCATACTCTTCGAGCACCAATACACCAGCCCCCTCCCCGATCACGAACCCATCGCGGTCAGTGTCCCAAGGACGACTGGCCGTTGCGGGATCATCGTTACGGGTCGACAAGGCACGCGCAGCAGCAAAGCCACCCACACCGAGCTCTGTAATTGGTGCTTCGGCACCACCCGCCACCATAATGTCGGCATCACCATATTCAATCATGCGAGCTGCGTCACCAATCGAATGCGTACCTGTAGTACAGGCAGTCACGATGGCAACATTTGGCCCTTTGAATCCATACATGATGGAAAGGTTGCCCGAAATCATGTTGATGATGGTACCGGGAATGAAGAAAGGCGAGATTTTTCTCGGACCAGACTCGTGATAAATCTTGTCTGTATCCTCAATCAATTGCAGGCCACCAATGCCAGAACCGATGGAAACTCCAATCCGTTCAGCATTTTCCTCAGTCACCTCGATGCCCGCATCCTTCACCGCCTCAATCGCGGCCGCCATGCCGTATTGGATAAAAGTATCCATACGACGGGCTTCCTTGGCGGGAAGATATTGCGATACGTCAAAGCCCTTCACTTCACCTGCAATTTGCGAGGAAAAAGGGCTGGCATCGAATTTAGTGATGTTGGTGATACCGGATTGACCGGCCACAAGATTGGCCCAGGATGTTTGTACACCGATACCGACTGGTGACACAACGCCTAGGCCAGTTACAACTACCCTACGCTTGGACAAGGCGACTCCAAGTAAAAACGGAAATTGGTAAAAAAGCTTATTTCAGGTTTGCGTTGACGTAATCAATCGCTTGCTGAACTGTGGTGATCTTTTCGGCTTCTTCGTCAGGAATTTCGCAGTCGAATTCTTCTTCCAGCGCCATCACCAATTCCACGGTGTCGAGAGAATCAGCACCCAGATCGTCAACAAATGAGGAAGCGTTCTTAACGTCAGCCTCGTTTGCACCCAGTTGTTCGGAAACGATCTTTTTAACGCGTTGTTCGATGTCAGACATCTAAATTATTCCTTTCAAGTTAAGTCGCTTAAAAAAGCTCGGGCTATTCTATCAAAAGTCCCGAGGAATTCAAAAACAGAATGACTAAGTGATATAGCACGTCATGCATGGCATTAAGCCATGTACATGCCGCCATTCACATGCAATGTTTCACCAGTAATGTAACCAGCAGCCGATGATGCTAGGAAGCCAACGGCAGCGGCGATATCCGCAACATCACCAAAACGCCCTGCTGGCACGCGCTTCAATAGCTCTTCGCGCACATTATCAGGTAGTTCGCGTGTCATATCCGTATCAATAAAGCCAGGCGCTACGCAGTTCACGGTAATGCCACGGCTACCAACCTCTGCCGCCAGCGAGCGCGTAAATCCTGCCATGCCCGCCTTGGCTGCAGCATAATTAGCCTGACCAGGGTTGCCCATATGGCCGACCACGGATGAAATATTGATGATACGACCATTTCTCGCCTTCATCATCGGGCGCAAGACAGCCTGCGACATGCGATAAACCGACGTCAAGTTCGTTGCAATCACAGCATCCCAATCCTCGTCCTTCATGCGCATCAGCAAGGTATCGCGGGTAATCCCGGCGTTATTTACCAAGATACTGACATCGCCAAACTGGTCTGCGATGCTCTTCAATACAGACTCAACCTGGCCTGCATCATTGACATCAAGCGCCAAACCAATGCCACCATGCGCACTCAGCGCCTGCGTGATGTTGGCCGCTCCAGACTCGCTGGTCGCAGTGCCCACTACCTTAGCGCCTTGCTTTGCCAACGCCAATCCAATTGCAGCACCAATACCACGGCTAGCGCCAGTGACCAATGCAATTTGTCCTTCCAGCATGATGGCCTCTCCTCTTAATTTCTATTGATTGAATTGCGCCTGAGCTTCTGCCAGCGCTTCTTGATTAACCAACGCCAGACATGGCAACTCAGCGACTGTGCGCTTGACCAAGCCAGCCAACACCTTGCCTGGACCACATTCTGCACTCGCAACGACACCAGACGCATGTACAGCCTGTACCGTCTCAACCCAGCGCACAGGATTATAAAGCTGGCGTACCAAGGCATCTTTCACTTTGGCTGCGTCGTCATACGCAGCCACATCTGCATTATGTAGTACCGGAATTTGAGCAGATGCAAAGTCTATATCTTGTAGGTAACCCGCCAACTCGTCTGCCGCTGGCTTCATCAGCGCACAATGCGACGGCACACTGACTGGCAGCAACAAAGCACGTTTGGCACCCTTGGCCTTGGCGGCCTCGATACCACGCTCTACAGCAGCTTTGTGACCAGCAATGACCACTTGCCCCGGGGAATTCAGGTTAACAGCCTCTAGCACTTCCCCCTGTGCCGCTTCGGCACAAGCTGCGCGCACAGTATCGTCATCCAATCCCAAGACAGCTGCCATTGCGCCTACACCTTCAGCGACAGCACGCTGCATCACCTCGGCACGGAAACGCACCAGAGGCAAGGCCTTTTCATAAGACACAATGCCCGCGGCAACCAACGCCGTATATTCGCCAAGACTATGACCTGCAAATACTGAGGGCAGGTTTCCACCCTGGGCTTGCCATGCGCGCCATGTTGCCACACCAGCAGCCAGCATCAAGGGCTGGGTATTAGTCGTCTGGTTCAACGCATCGTTAGGCTCGGTCGCCATGCGCCAGAAATCGACACCTAAAGTATCGGAGGCCTCAACAAAGGTATCCTTGATGATGGCAAGATCACCAAATCCCTGCATCATGCCGACGGATTGGGAACCTTGTCCGGGAAAGAAAAAAGCAAATTTCATGAATGCGGCCTTTTTAGGTCGTAAGAAATCGTTTGAATTAGTACTTGATGAGCGCGGAGCCCCAAGTGAAGCCGCCACCAAAAGCTTCCATCAGGACTGTTTCGCCACGCTTGATACGGCCATCACGTATGGCAACATCCAGCGCCAGCGGAACGGAGGCAGCCGAAGTATTGCCATGCTGATCGACAGTCACCACCACCCTGTCCATATCCATGCCCAGCTTGCGAGCCGTGGATTGCAGGATGCGGATATTGGCCTGGTGAGGCACCAGCCAATCAATATCAGACTTCTGCATGCCATTGGCTTCTAGCGTTTCATCAACAATGGCATCCAGCGTATTCACCGCTATTTTGAATACGGCATTGCCTTCCATGTGAATCGTTTTACCATCGCCCCGGTTAGAAACACCGCTAGGTACATTAAGAAGCTTGGTATAACTGCCATCCGCATGCAAGTGGGTGGAAATGATGCCTGGCTGATCGCTAGCGCCCAGCACTACCGCACCAGCCCCATCACCCCATAAGATACAGTTACTGCGGTCAGTCCAGTCGGTAATGCGAGACATGGTTTCTGCGCCGACAACCAGCGCAGTGCGAGCCGAGCCGCTGCGAATAAATTTCTCTGCTGTCGCAATCGCATAAATAAAGCCGCTACACACGGCCTGCACATCAAATGCGGCAGCACCGGAATTACCCAGCTTGTGCTGCAACAAACAGGCTGTGCTAGGGAATACCCGATCAGGCGTCGTGGTAGCGACGATGATCAAGTCCACATCACCGGCAGCAATGCCAGCTGCCTCAAGAGCACGCTGTGCGGCATGGAATGCCAGATCACTAGTACATTGATCATCTGCTGCAATATGGCGTTGACGAATGCCGGTACGGGTGTAAATCCATTCATCAGTCGTGTCGACCATGCTTTCAAGATCAGCATTCGTCAGGATCTTTTCCGGCAAGTAGCTACCTGTGCCCAAGATACGCGAGTAAATGGTCATATACCCTCTTTTGTGGTTTCAACATCTTGTAAAGCAGCCTGTGGCTTGAGATGTTCAATTTCAAGTTGTTCTGTAATACGGCTCAATACACCACTACGGGACTCTTCTGCCGCAGCGCGGATAGCGTATTGAAAGGCCAGGCTATCGGCCCCACCGTGGCTTTTTACCACAATGCCACGCAATCCAAGGAAGGAAGCACCATTATAGCGACGCGGATCTAGCCTGCGCTTAAAGGCCTTGAGTACTGGTATGGAAACCAGCGCCATGAGCTTAGTCAACCAACTGCGCTTAAATTCTTGCACAAGGAAACGGTTGACCATCTGCGCCAAGCCTTCGGAGGTCTTGAGAGCAACATTGCCGACAAAACCGTCACAGACGACGACATCGGTAGTGCCTTTATAGATGTCATTACCTTCGATATTGCCATAGAAATTAAGATGGCTAGCACGCAGCAACTCACCAGCCTGCTTCACCACCTCATTACCTTTGATATCTTCCGAGCCGATATTGAGCAAGCCAACACTGGGGCGCTCCTTCTGCTCGACACAGGAAACCAACATGGCACCCATGATAGCAAATTGCAACAAGTGCTCTGGTGTGCAATCGGCATTGGCACCAAGATCCAGCATATGCACCGTTCCCTTCTGAGTCGGCAAAATGCCTGCAATCGCGGGCCTATCAATGCCTGGCAATGTCTTAAGGACGAATCGTGCGGTCGCCATCAAGGCACCGGTATTGCCAGCACTGATACATGCGTTGGCTTCACCACTCTTGACGAGATTAATCGCCACACGCATGGAAGAATCTTTTTTGTTCTTGAGTGCACTCTGTGGTGACTCATCCATGGCCACGACTTCGCTGGCATGATGAATCCGGAGACGAGGACCGATGACTGCTTGATGGGCAGCTAACTCCGCATCAATGACATCCTTCAATCCGACAAGAATGACGTTTAATTGGCTATCTTGCTTGATAGCGTTGAGCGCTGCGGGAATGGTGACATGAGGGCCATGATCGCCTCCCATCGCGTCGATAGCAACAGTTATATCCATGCTCACAATCGGAGGTTAAATACAAAAGCGCCAGCCGTGGAGGCTGGCGCATATACCTGAAAAACCAGGGAGATTACTCACCCTTGGCTGGCAATACCTTGCGACCACGGTAGTAGCCATTAGGGCTAACGTGGTGACGCAGGTGAGTTTCGCCAGTCGTTGGCTCAACAGCCAATGGTGGGTTTGTCAGGAAGTCGTGTGAACGGTGCATGCCACGCTTGGATGGTGACTTTTTATTTTGTTGAACGGCCATAATTTACTCCTAATTAAACTAATCGTTTTGGCTTTTGCCAGCTTTAAACCCTTTTAACACAGCAAAAGGACTTGGTTTTTCCAACTCAACCTTGCCAGCACCCACGCACTCTTTTTCAGCATGCTTAGGAGCCAATGGTAAGGTCAGCAATATCTCGTCTTCTACCAGGTCTATCACCGGCATTTGCGTTTCCGCCACCAAGTAATCCACCTCATCGTCATATTCATCTGAATCTGGCGATGGAATCGCGTCTTCACTGGTGACGATTACAAAATCTGCAGCCACATCCAGCGGGTATTCAAATGAATCCAGGCAACGCTGACAAGTCATCTTGAGCACACCATGCACTTCTAGATGAAGTGTTGGCTTACCTGACTTGTCCGCCCTACCAATCAAGGTGATCTCCAGCGAACCATTGGTATCGGCCAGATACTCACCCAGGCGAGAAAATCGCAAGAGCGGGAGTATATCACGAAACTCTTGCGCTTTTCTCGAGAAGTCGAGGCTGTTGATAACAGGCATATTGATTGCTTGTGCAGTCATAAGCCGCGCATGATATAATTTGCCGGTTTCCCTGTCAAAAATCAGTACCATTTTTCAGGTTTAGGTTTACTACGTGATCAAAAAAATTCTAATTGCCAATCGTGGCGAAATTGCCGTGCGCATCGTTCGCGCCTGCTCAGAGATGGGCATTAAGTCCGTTGCTATATATTCAGATGCTGACCGCCATGCATTGCATGTCAAGAAAGCTGATGAAGCTTATAACATTGGGTCGGATCCAGTATTGGGTTACCTGAATGCACATAATATAGTCAATTTGGCCGTTGCATCGGGTTGCGATGCACTACATCCGGGCTATGGCTTTCTTTCCGAGAATCCAGAGCTCGCAGAAATCTGTGCTCGTCGCGGTATCAAATTCATTGGCCCTGACGCCAAGGTCATTCGTCAAATGGGCGACAAGATCCAGGCTCGCACTGCCATGATCAAGGCTGGCATTCCCTGCGTGCCTGGCAGTGATGGCAACCTGGAAAATCTGGAAGAAGCGCGCAAGCTAGCCGCTAAGATCGGCTACCCTGTGATGCTAAAGGCCACTAACGGTGGCGGTGGCCGCGGCATTCGTCGATGCAATGACGAAAAAGAATTGCTGGGCAACTATGACCGTGTAATTTCAGAAGCCAGCAAGGCTTTCGGCAAACCTGAAGTTTTCCTGGAAAAATGCGTGGTAAACCCACGCCATATTGAGGTACAGGTGCTTGCTGACAGTCACGGCAACGTCATTCACTTATTTGAACGTGATTGCTCCATCCAGCGTCGCAATCAGAAGCTGATTGAAATTGCCCCATCGCCTCAGCTCAGCAAGGCACAACGTGAGTACATCGGCAATTTGGCAGTCAAGGCTGCCAAGGCTGTGGGTTACAAGAATGCTGGCACCGTCGAGTTCCTGCTGGACTCCGACAATAACTTCTATTTCATGGAAATGAATACCCGCTTGCAAGTTGAGCATACCGTCACGGAGCAAATCACCGGTATCGATATCGTGCAAGAGCAGATTCGTGTGGCCGATGGCCAGCGCCTGCAATACAAGCAATCCGAAGTGCAATATCGTGGCTTTGCCATGGAATTCCGCATTAATGCAGAAGATCCCAAGAACGACTTCCTGCCCAGCTTCGGCAAGATTACGCGTTACTATGCCCCAGGTGGCCCAGGCATCCGCATGGATGCCGCCATGTATAGTGGCTATGTCATTCCACCCTATTACGACTCCATGTGTGCCAAGCTCACCGTTTGGGCACTGAATTGGGAAAGCGTGGTCGAACGTGGCCGCCGCGCACTCAATGACACCGTAGTCTATGGCGTCAAGACAACGATTCCTTATTATCAGGAAATCCTTAAGCACCCTGACTTCCGCAATGCTCAGTTCAATACTAGCTTTGTAGAAGCGCACCCCGAGCTTGCCAACTATGCGACTCAGTTCCCCCGCGAACTGATTGCTGCGGCGATTTCAGCCGCCATAGCTGCCCACGAGGGTATCTGAGGCTTAATAATTAACACCTTGAAGTGGTAGAAAAGATTATGGCAAAAGTACATGTAACCGATGTAGTTCTACGTGATGGTCATCAGTCGCTGATTGCGACCCGCATGCGCACTGACGATATGCTGCCCATCTGTTCCAAACTCGATGCAGTCGGCTATTGGTCGCTGGAAGCGTGGGGCGGCGCAACATTCGATGCCTGCGTACGCTACTTGCGTGAAGATCCATGGGAGCGCCTGAAGAAGCTGCGCAAAGCCTTGCCCAACAGTCGTCTCCAGATGCTGTTGCGTGGTCAGAACCTGCTAGGCTACCGCCACTACTCCGACGATGTCGTGCGTGCTTTCGTGCAAAAATCCGCAGACAACGGTATTGATGTATTCCGTATCTTTGATGCGATGAACGACTTGCGCAACCTCAAGGTCTCGATTGAATCCGTAAAGGCAGTTGGCAAGCACGCAGAAGGTACGATTAGCTACACAACAAGCCCTGTGCATGACATCCCTTATTTCGTTAACTTGGCGAAAGAGCTGGAAAGCTTTGGTTGCGACACCATTGCCATCAAGGACATGGCCAGCCTGCTGACACCAGAGATCACCGGCGAATTGGTCAAGGCCTTACGCGAAGCTGTGAGCCTGCCGATTCACTTGCATGCTCACGCCACCTCTGGCCTGGCCAGCATGTCGATTCAGCGTGCCGTGGATAATGGTGTTGCCATTGTTGATGGCTGCATCTCCTCATTTGCTGAGGGTGCCAGCCTACCTACCACTGAAAGTATTGTGGCGGCACTCAAGGGCACCGAATACGACACTGGCCTTGACATCGGCCTGTTGCAGGAAATTTCTGCCTACTTCCGCGAAGTACGCAAGAAATACTGGCAATTCGAAAGCGAATTTACAGGTGTAGATACCCGCGTGCTTGTGAATCAAGTACCAGGCGGCATGATTTCCAACCTGTCCAACCAATTGAAGGAACAAGGTGCACTGGATCGCATGGATGCAGTGCTGGATGAGATTCCTCGTGTGCGTGAAGATTTGGGCTACCCTCCGCTGGTCACGCCTACATCCCAAATCGTAGGTACCCAAGCAGTATTGAACGTGATGACTGGTGCACGTTATAAGTCGGTCACCAATGAAGTAAAAAACTATCTGCTCGGTCATTACGGCAAGGCACCTTCCACCGTCAATTCTGACGTGCGTAGCTTGGCTGTAGGCAATGCAGAGGTCATCGAATGCCGTCCAGCAGACCTGCTGACAGCAGAAATGGAAAAGCTGCGTAATGAAGTAGAAGGCCTGGCCAAGAGCGAGGAAGATGTTCTCACCTATGCCATGTTCCCGGATTTGGCCAAGACATTCCTGCAAGAGCGTAATGCAGGTACGCTCAAGCCAGAACCTTTGCTAGACAAGGAAGCCGTAACTTCCAGCGAATCGCACTCACGTTTTGCACCAACTGAATTCAACGTCACATTGCACGGCGAAACTTTCCACATCAAGCTGACCGGTAGCGGTCACCATGGTGAAGAACAGCGCCCATTCTATGTATCCGTTGATGGTGTGGCAGAAGAAGTAGTCGTGGAAACACTCAATGAAATTGAGGTTTCCGGTGGCCAAAGCAATGGCGAGGCGAAGAAAAAGGCCAGCAGCAATACAGGCAGTGGCCGCCCTCGCCCATCACACCCAGGTTGCGTCACTACCGCAATGCCAGGCACCATCGTTGACGTCAAAGTCAATGTTGGTGACAAGGTAACGGCTGGTGATGCTGTCCTGGTGATTGAAGCCATGAAGATGGAAAATGAAATCCAGGCATCAAAGAGCGGCGTGGTGGTTGCCATCAACGTACAAAAAGGCGATAGCGTTACTCCCGACGAAACCCTGCTGGAAATTCAGCCAGACTAAGTCTTACTAATCTGCCATAGAAAGCCGGCCCGGGCCGGCTTTTTTATTGGCATTTTTTCCCTCAATGAATGCTACATGCCACAATGAAGTTTTAAACGCCAACTTTTATGCAACCTCTTATCCTGGCTTCATCATCACCCTACAGACGTGAACTGCTTTCCCGCCTGCAAATCCCTTTTACTGTACAGTCCCCTGGTATCGACGAAACACCAATGGTAGGTGAAGCACCAGAGCAAACCGCATTACGTCTTGCCCAGGCCAAGGCTCGTAAGGTTGCCGAAGCATATCCGGCAGCCTTGATCATTGGCTGCGACCAAGTTGCTACCCTGGATGGCTTGCAACTTGGCAAACCCCTGACACATGACAATGCAGTCAAACAACTCACCTTGATGCGTGGTCGCAGCGTTATTTTTCATAGTGCGTTGTGCCTGTACAATGCCAGCAACCAGCAGATGCAGGCAGAGGTTGTGCCTTTCACGGTGACTTTCCGCAATCTGAGCGACGCACAGATCGAGAACTATCTACAAAAAGAACAGCCTTATCAATGCGCTGGCAGCGCAAAATCAGAAGGCCTGGGAATCGCCGTGATTGCGAGCATGCAAGGCGATGACCCCAATGCCCTGATTGGCCTGCCATTAATCCGCCTGATCGACATGCTGGCGCAGCAAGGCGTCACTGTTATATAACCTTGTCCCTGATTGAGGAGATTCCATGATCTTGAAGCGTACGACTATCGCCATCTGCCTGATGACTACTTTCCAGGTAATGGCTGCCCAGGACGAGATTCGTAGCACCCTACATGATCAGCAAAGTGTCGCTGTCACGATTTATAACAACGACCTAGCCCTGGTCAAGGATCAGCGCAAGGTGAATTTGCAATCTGGTGTTAATGCCTTGGCATTGCGTGACGTCAGTGCGCAGATTCGCCCAGAAACCGCTTTGCTACGTAGCTTGAAAGGGCAATTGCAGACGCTGGAACAGAATTTCGACTACGACCTGCTCAGCCCGGAAAAATTGCTGGAAAAATATATCGGCCAAACAGTGCAAGTCATCCGCACCAACTCAGCAACAGGGGCAGAAACCATAGAGCCTGCCTTGGTACTGGCGGCCAACAATGGCACTGTACTCAAGATGGGCAACCGTATTGAGACCGGCATTCCTGGCCGTATTGTCTACCCGGATGTTCCCGGCAACTTGCGCGATCGCCCTACGTTGGTTACCTTGGTCTCCAGCAAGCAATCTGGTCCACAAGAGGTAGAACTCAGCTACCTGACCCATGGCTTAGGCTGGAAAGCCGATTATGTGGCAGAGCTCAATGCTGCTGAAGACCGCCTTGATTTGTCTGGCTGGGTTACCCTTACCAACACCAGCGGCACCACCTACCGGGATGCAAAACTGCAATTGGTCGCTGGTGATGTAAATCGAGTGACCCCGCCCCCTGTCCCAATGGCATTGATGCGCAAGAATGAATTGATGATGGCGGATGCCGCAGCTCCTGCAATGGCAGAAGAAGCCTTGCTGGAATATCACCTCTACTCACTGGAACGCCCCACGACTCTTGCCGAAAATCAAACCAAGCAAGTTGCGCTGCTCAGTGCACAATCAGTACCTGTGCGTAAGGAACTGGTATTAAGAGGATCACCTTATTATTACAACTCCAGCCAAGGGGACCTGGGACAAACCCTTAAACTAGGGGTCTTTGTCGAATTCGATAACAAGGAAAGCGCCAAGCTCGGCAAGCCTCTTCCCAAGGGCATCATGCGCGTCTACAAACAAGATAGCCAAGGCAATGCCCAGTTCGTCGGCGAAGATAATATTGACCATACCGCAAAAAATGAAATCGTTCGCCTCAAGCTGGGCGAAGCTTTTGATGTCACCGCAAATAAAAAGCAGACCGACTTCAAAAAGCTGCCCAGCCCAGCCAAGGGCAGTAGTCAGTTCGAGAGTGCTTACGAAATCGTTCTCAAGAATGCCAAGCCTCAGCCAGTCACGGTCAAAGTCATTGAGCCGATTCCAGGCGATTGGAATCTCTTGGCCCAAAGTCACCCAAGCACCAAGAGCAGTAGCAATAGCGCGAGCTGGAACATCACTATCCCAGCCAATGGCAGTACGACACTCACTTACAGGGTACAGGTGAAGCATTGAGTACGGGCACGCTATATATGCTCCCAGTCACACTGGGAGCAGACAACCTCTTGCAGGTATTGCCACAAGAGGTCATTCAACTGGCACAAGGCCTGGACACCTTTATTGTCGAAAACGAGAAAACCGCGCGGCGTTTCCTGGGCTTGATCAAGACCGCCAAACCCGTGCGGGAGCTCACCCTACTGACGCTGAATGAACATACGACTGACGCCGAACTCCCAGCTCTGTTGGCGCCTTTGTTGGCAGGAAAGCATGTTGGCTTGATGTCGGAGGCAGGGTGCCCTGGTATTGCCGATCCAGGTGCACGACTGGCAGAGCTCGCCCACAGGAAAAACATCCGTGTCGCCCCGCTAGTGGGCCCATCTTCCATTTTATTGGCACTAATGGGATCTGGGCTCAATGGCCAGCGCTTTACTTTTCTGGGTTATATCCCCAGTGATAAACAAGCCAGAATTCACCGGATCAAGGAAATTGAGCGCCACTCCAGACAGCATCAGGAAACGCAGATTTTCATTGAAACGCCATATCGCAACCAGCATTTATTGGAAGATATACTGGAACATTGCGCGCCGGAGACCAGGCTATGCATTGCACGCAATATTAGCCTGCCCACCGAACTGATTATGAGCAAACCTATTAAAGACTGGAAAAAATCAGAGTTGCCAGAGCTACATAAACAGCCCACGGTATTCCTGCTGCTGGCCTGAGGCTAGGCTGGCTCTTCAAGCTAAACCATGCCTAGCTTAGACCTAGGCACACATCGCACCTAGATCAGGCCCAGGATTCTCTTGACTGGTGCGTAACTGCGCCTATGAATATCGCAAACACCATGTTCGGCGAGTAGCTTAAGATGATGGGCGGTAGGATAGCCCTTATGCTTGGCAAAATCATATTGCGGATAACGTGCATGCATTTCGACCATTTCATGGTCCCGCGCTGTCTTCGCCAAAATGGAAGCCGCAGCAATTTCCTGCACCTTGCTATCGCCTTTGACTATCCCTTGTGACGGGATGCCGATCTTCGGGCAATGCAGGCCATCAACCAGCACCTGTGTAGGCGGCACAGTCAATTGCTCAATCGCGCGCTTCATCGCCAGCAAACTGGCCTGCAAGATATTTATCTCATCAATCTCTTCAGCACTACAAGAGGCAATCGCCCAAGCCAGCGCATATTGCTTGATCTCGATGGCCAATGCATCGCGCTTTTTCTCACTCAAGGTTTTGGAGTCAGCAAGCCCAATGATCGGGCGCTGAGGATCCAGAATCACAGCTGCCGCATAAACAGCACCTGCCAGAGGTCCGCGACCAGCCTCGTCCACACCACAGATGATGCTGCGATCGTTATTCATTTTATAAACGACAACACTGTCTGGGCAGCCTTTTCTTCAGTGTTCTGCCGCAGTAACTCATGCATGCGACGGAATTCGGTCTGAATATCGGCGATCTGGCTTTTATCCTTGAGCATCTGCAACAAGGTCGCCGCCAGTTTTTCCGGCACGGCATCGTGTTGCAATAATTCAGGCACAATAAAGCGGCCAGCCAAGACGTTCGGCAAGCCAACATAAGGCAGATATTTCATGCGTTTCAATATCTGCCAGCTCAAGTTAGGCATGCGATAAGTGATAATCATGGGTCGCTTAATCAAGGCAGCTTCCAGGGTGGCCGTACCCGATGCCACAATCACAGCATTTGCGGCCTCCATGGCTCGATGAGCATGACCGAACATAATATTGATGGGTAAATCATAACCCTCGTTCGCATACAAGGCGCGCTCAAAGATGGCGCGTGTCTCACGGGTAATCAAGGGCACAAGGAACCGTGCATCGGGACGCTCTGCCACAATCAACTTGGCAGTCTTGATGTAGAGGTCAGCCAGCTGCTGCACTTCACTCTGGCGACTACCAGGTAGCATGGCAATCACCAGGCTATCAGCTGGCAACTTAAGCTCCTCTCTCGCGCCTTCGATATCAGCCTCCATAGGCAGCATATCCGCCAATGGATGACCAACATAGGACACAGGCACGCCCGCTTGCTTGTAGATTTCCGGCTCGAAAGGAAAGAGCGCCAGCATATGCGATACGGCTTGCTGGATTTTCTTGATCTTGCCACGCCGCCAAGCCCAGATAGATGGACTCACATAATGTACGGTGGGAATGCCCTGGCGCTTGAGCTTGCGTTCCAGCGAAAAATTGAAGTCAGGCGCATCAATCCCGATAAACACATCCGGGCGGTGTTCAAGAAAATAGTCCCCTACCTGCCTGCGAATCTTGAGCAGGCCTGGCAAATGACGCAGGACCTCAACATAGCCACGTACAGAAAGCCTTTCCATCGGGAACAAGGTCTCCGCCCCTTCGGCAATCATCTTCGGGCCAGCAATGCCTACAAACTTGAGATCGGGACGTTGCTTCTTCAACGCCCGGATTAAATGACTACCCAATAGATCGCCAGAAGCCTCTCCGGCCACAATACCAATGGTCGGCATACAACACCCTGCTTCTAGCGGACGATACCGCGCGTTGAATGATGAAGGAAATCAACCAGGATATTGAGTTCTGGTGATGTCTTCTGCTGTTCTGCTAACTGCTGCTTGGCTTCTTCCAGTGTCAGGCCATTACGATACAAAGTTTTGTATGCACGCTTGATCTGCAAGATATTGTCGGCAGAAAATCCGCGTCGTTTCAGGCCTTCAGAATTAATACCATGCGGCTTGGCATCATAGCCAGCAGCGGTGACATAAGGCGGGATATCCTTGAATACCACCGAGCCCACAGCAGTAATCACATGGGAGCCGATCTTGCAGAACTGATGAATCAAGGTGAAACCGCCAAGAATGGCGTGATCATGCACATCGACATGGCCTGCCAGGGAGGAGTTATTGGCAAAAATAGTGTGATCGCCCACCAAGCAATCATGGGCAATATGTACATAAGCCATGATCCAGTTATGATTGCCGATCTTGGTTGTGCCTTTATCCTGTACGGTCCCGCGATTAAAGGTACAGAACTCACGGATCGTATTGCCATCACCAATTTCCAGTAGCGTTGGCTCGTCCTTGAACTTCTTGTCCTGAGGTACTTCCCCCAGTGATGAATACTGGAATATCTGATTATCCTTGCCGATCGTGGTTGGGCCTTTGATCACCACATGGCTGGCCACTCGGGTACCAGCATCAATGCGAACACCCGGCCCCACAATACTGAAAGCCCCTACCTCAACGCTGGAGTCCAGCTCAGCCTTGGGATCAATAATCGCTGTAGGATGTATCCTGGGTTCTGTCATACTTAAGCAATCGCCTTCAGAATACACATCATTTCAGCTTCGGCAACGACAGCCCCATCTACTAGAGCCTCGCCTTTGTATTTCCAAATGCCACGTAAAACGCGATCAATGCTGACCTTGAGAATCAATTGATCCCCTGGTGAAACCGGCTTCTTAAACCGAACATTATCCATACCGGCAAAATAATAGACAGACTTATCATTTGGCTTGGTATCCATGGTTTTGAACGACAGGATAGCAGCAGCCTGCGCCATGGCTTCCACGATCAACACGCCGGGCATCACTGGATGGTAAGGAAAATGACCAGGGAAGAAAGGTTCGTTGATCGTGACATTTTTTACAGCCACGATCTCTTTGTTCAACTCTAGCGAAAGCACACGATCCACCAATACAAAAGGATATCGGTGTGGCAGGTAATTCAGTATTTCATGAATATCCATGCTCGTCATAGCTTGTTCAGTCATGGCTTTTCTCGTTTCTCAACATCAAATATTATTTATCGTGCTGGGCATCAGGTGCTTGCAGGGATGACAATTGCTTTTCCAATTGCTTGACCCGCTCTGCAAGCTCTCCCAGTCTCCTAATACCCGCAGCAGTCCTGAGCCACTCATCATGACTCTGGAACGGCATTAATGCCGTATAGGTGTCCGTTTTGGTTAACGAACGTGTAATCATACTACCTGGCGACACGGTCACGCCATCAGCGATTTCAAGGTGTCCCAGGATCATGGCTGCGCCACCAATCCGGCAATGATTGCCCAGCACAGCACTTCCAGCAATGCCCACACACCCAGCGATCACGGAATTAGCGCCGATGCGGCAGTTATGCCCGATCTGTACTAGGTTATCAATCTTGCAACCCTCGTGGATAATGGTGTCGTCGATCGCGCCGCGATCAATCGTGGTATTGGCACCAATATCCACGTCATTTTCAATCACGACACGCCCGACCTGGGGAATCTTTACCCAACGCCCATTGTCCGGTGCATAACCGAAGCCATCGCCACCAATAACACTGCCTGAAAATATGCTGCAGCGCTCACCAATCACGCAGTGATGGTATAGCGTGACGTTGGCATGCAATACCGAATCTGCGCCGACCTCAACCCCCTCACCAATCACACAGCCTGGATGCACTACTACACGCTCACCCAGTACCACATTGGCCCCAATGACTGCGTGGGCCATGATGGTACAACTGGCAGGCACTGTCGCACTTGGTGCAATGCTAGCGGCCTGATTAACGCCAGCCTCATATTGAGGCTGGGGGTTCAGCAGGTCTGATACCTTGGCAAAATAGGCGTAAGGATTATCCGTGACTATTCTCGGCAAGGAGGTGATATCACGGTTCTCTGGGGTCAATATCACTGCACTTGCCTTGGTTGTAGCAAGCACGGAGCGATACTTAGAATCGGTCAGGAAACTAATCTGGCCTGCCTGGGCATTGGCAAGGGAGGCAACGCGAGAGATATGGATATCATCCACCCCCAACACATCCCCTCCCAGCCTAGATGCAATCTCCCGCAGGGAATACGACGTACTCATTGAATAAAATAGCGACGAACTGAGCTTACTTCTTGCCCAATGACTTCAATACCTTGTCGGTAATATCAATCTTTTTGTTGGCATAAGCGACACCACCGTATACCACCAGATCATAGCCCTCAGCTTCAGACACAGAGGTCACTGCCTTGTTAATACGATCCTGCAACACGCCCAGTTCTTCGTTCTTGCGCAGGTTCACATCTTCGCGCAATTCACGCTGTTTGCGTTGAAACTCGATCTTAAGGTTGGAAGCATCTCGCTCCTTGTTGCGGCGATCAGCCTCAGACATGGTCAAGCTATCTTTTTCCAGCGCAGTTTCCAGATCACGAATCTGCTTTTGCAAGCGATCCAACTCTGTCGTACGCGGACCAAATTCCTTTTCCAGCTTCTTGCCGCTTTCCGCCGTTTGTGGCGCTTCCTGCAGGATCTTGTCAACCTGCACATAGCCAATTTTCAACTCTGCGGCCTGAGTACTGGCAGCAAAAGATAAAGCACTAGCGACCAACAGACTTTTCAACAACTTATTCAATTGACTTTCTCCTGATATACAAGCTTTTGCTTCAATAATTCAAATTTAACCAAATCGTATTTAGACGAGCTTAAAACTGTTGCCCCATCTGGAATTGCAGCATTTGTGTACGATCACCGTCCTGTTTATTCAGTGGCTTGGCCAGTACCAACTTGATTGGACCAAATGGTGACAACCAGCTTACCCCAACACCAGTGGAATAGCGGATATCACTTAAACTTGTTGAGTAACCGCAATCTGCCTTAGTGGACCGGCTACAATCAATACCATCACCTGCAATAGAACCAGCATCAACAAAAGTACTCAACCTTAAGGCATTATTATCCTTCATGCCAGGTATTGGGAAATACAGTTCAGCATTAGCCAGCATACGTTTTGTACCGCCAGCAGCAAAATCACGATACCCAGTATTTTGGGTGTCATAGATACGAGGTCCAATTGAACTTTGTTCATAACCGCGCACGGAATTCACACCACCGGCATAGAAGTTCTTGAAGAATGGATAATCTTTATTGCCATAGGTATTGCCATAGCCTAATTCACCATTCAGCATCAAGGTCACACTCTTGCTAATATCCTTGTACCAAGCATGCTTGTATTCAAGCTTGTAGTACTGCAAATCTAGGCCAGGCAAAGCAATCTCGGTGCTAATACGCTGCAAAACACCCTTATTGGGGAACATGATGTTATCTCGCGTATCGTGCGTCCAAGCCAGGTTGGTAAACCAAGAACTGTTGCTACAACTATTCGCATCCTCGGCGCTACTGCAGTAGCGCTTAAATTGTGGTGGGCTATTGCTACTCAGTTCAACATCCGTGTAATCAACAGTCAGGCCTGCACTGATAAAATCACGCTCATTCAATGGCATACCGAAGTTTACACCCGCACCATAAGATGCAGTTTTGTAATCACCTGTACGCAGGTAGGTTGTGTCGACTTTACGATGGTAAACATTGAAACCGCGGCTGATACCATCGGGTGTGAAGTAAGGGTCAGTATAGGTCAGTGAGTAAACCGTATTGATACGACCCGTATTTACCTGCGCAGCCACTCGGTTACCAGTCCCAAGGAAGTTATTCTGGTTGATGGTTACGCCCAGCACAACACCTTCAAAGCTAGAAAGACCAGCACCAAACATCACGCTACCTGTCGAGCGCTCAGTCACGTTGATATTGAGATCAACCTGATCATTAGTACCAGGCACTGCTGGTGTTTCGACGTTCACATCCGAGAA
This sequence comes from Methylobacillus methanolivorans, assembly GCF_044751345.1. GTDB lineage: Bacteria > Pseudomonadota > Gammaproteobacteria > Burkholderiales > Methylophilaceae > Methylobacillus > Methylobacillus methanolivorans. Next base: position 745,253 of record NZ_JBIWXY010000001.1, read on the forward strand.
ATACTGCAAACGCTCAAGACGCTGCTTTGAACGCTCGATCTTGTCCGCACCATACCATGCAGACTCAAGCTGCCGCATCTCGCGACGCAACACTTCGTCACGTGTCCGCGTATTGCCCGTTAGGTTGATACGGCGAACATAAACTCGACGACCTGGATCAATAAAGAAAGTAAAGGCAACTGTATGCTTCTCCTTATTCACCTCAGGAATAGCATTGACATTGGAGAATGCGTAACCATCATTACCCAGGCGATCATTGATGGCTTTGCTAGATTCAGTCACACGTTGGCGATTGAACACTTCACCAGATGACACAGAAATCAGGTTGCGCGCCTCTGCTTCAGGAATCAACATTTCACCGGCTAGCTTGACGTCCGTAACGGTGTACTTTTCGCCCTCGGTAACATTGATAGTGATATAAATATCACGCTTATCAGGAGTAATAGAGACTTGAGTGGAATCAATATTGAACTCAAGATAGCCCTGATTCATGTAGAAGGAACGCAATGCCTCCAAGTCGGCTGTCAGTTTCTGGCGAGAGTATTGATCATTTTTATTCCACCAGGTCAGCCAGTTAGGCGTTGTCAGCGTCAGCTTTTCCAGCAACTCATCCTTGGTGAACTCCTTGTTGCCGACAATGTTGATATTGCGAATCTTGGAGACTGCACCTTCTTCAATATCAAACCTGACAGCAACGCGGTTACGCTCCAGTGGCGTCACTGATGTCTTGACCGAAGCACCATACTTACCCTGAGATAGATATTGACGCTTGATTTCCTGCTCGGCACGATCCAGCATGGATTGGTCAAAAATCAACCCTTCCGCCAAACCAATTTGCTTTAAGCCTTCCTTCATTTTATCCGTGGGAAAGGACTTGTTGCCGTTGAATACCAGCTGGGCAATGGCTGAACGCTCTTGCACCATCACCACGACAATGCCATTGTCGGATTCAATGCGGACATCCTTGAAAAAACCTGTGCCGTAAAGGGACTTGATAGCCTGAGTAGCCTTTTCCTCGGTCATGGTATCGCCGACACGGACAGGCAAATAGTTGAATACCGTGCCAGCTTCAGTACGTTGCAGGCCTTCTACGCGGATATCCTTTACCACGAAAGGATCTTGGGCTAGTGCCGCAGTGGAATATAGAGCCAGGACAAGTAGTGGGATATGCTTAAGCTTCATGCCAAACTTCATTAATATCAACCTGTTATAAACCTGGTTATGTCATTGTAAAAAGCAACCGCCATCAATAAAGCCAATATTGCCAAGCCTATACGCTGGCCCACTTCCATAGTGGCTTCAGAGACGGGGCTGCCCTTGAGAATCTCTATCGTATAATACAACAAATGCCCCCCATCCAACACTGGCACAGGCAAGAGATTGAGCACACCCAGGCTAATGCTGATCAAGGCCAGGAAGCCAATGAATGACTTCCAGCCGATGTGGGCACTCTGCCCCGCATAGCTCGCAATCGTTACCGGGCCGCTTACGCCCTTCCACGACGCCTCCCCTGTCACCATACGCGCCAACATTTTGATACTAAACACCGAGGTTTCCCAGGTCTTATCCACGGCACGGGTAAAAGATTGCAAAGGCCCATAACTGACCGTGATACTCAACTTTTCCATCAAGGCCTCATCCACTTGAAAAGCTGCGCCTATCCGGCCTATCTTTATGCCATTTTCATCAATAGCTTGCGGGATAACCACCGCATCCAACTCTTGCTCGTCCCGTTTCAATCTTAGTGTCAACGGCTGCTCAGGCCGTTCGCGCACCAAGGTCACAAACTGCTCCCATTCAGTAATAGGCTTGTCATTAACCGCCAATACTTCATCGCCAGTTTGCAAACCAGCCTTGTCTGCCACACCATCAGGCACAATCTCCCCCAGACGAGCCGGCATAGGAGGTCGATAAGGGCTTAAACCAAGCTTCCCAAGAAAATCAGACTCGAAGTCTTCCTTCTCAATGCTATCAAGCCTCAACTCCGCATCATGCTCATGTAGTGCTTCATCTCTCACCTTGACGACCACCAAAGGAGACTTGATTGCTTCTTGCAATAATATCCAGCGCACATCCGTCCAGCTGGAGACTGGCTGACCCGCTACTGCCGTGATTAAGTCATTTTCTTGCAAGCCTGCCTGGGCAGCAGGTGTTTGCACTGGAACATCGCCAATAATGGGCTTCATACCAGGGACGCCCTGCATGAATAATATCCAATACAAGAAAATTGCCAGCAGCAAATTGGCTGCGGGCCCAGCAGAAACAATGGCTATTCTTTTCCAGACAGATTGTCGATTAAAGGCCCGAGCCAAGTCAGCCTCTGCAACATTGCTAGGGGCTGCTAATTCGCGCTCATCCAGCATCTTGACGTATCCACCCAGTGGCAACGCAGAAATAACGAACTCGGTATTATCCACGCCGAAATGCCGCCTGAATATTGGCTTGCCAAATCCAAGCGAGAAACGCAGTACTTTGACATTGCACCAACGCGCCACCTGAAAATGTCCGTACTCATGAACGGCTATCAGGATACCAAGCGTGACAAGAAAGGCGAGTAAAGTCAGCATGCTTCCAGCTGCCTCCACTCCATGGCATATGCTCTCGCCATGGTATCTACCTCGATTAATTGCGCAATGGATGTCACCGCCTCAACATCCATGCGTGCCAATACCGACTCAATCAAACGAGGAATATCCTGAAAACCAATCTTTTCATTGAGAAAAGCCTCAACAGCCACCTCATTCGCTGCATTTAGGATAGCAGGAGCGGTACCACCCTGACGTAATGCACCGAAAGCCAGCCGTAAACATGGAAAACGTGCCATATCTGGTGCCTCGAAATCCAGCCGTCCAACCTGGAACAAATCCAAAGCCCTGACCCCGGCATCCAATCGTTCTGGATACCCCAGGCCAAATGCAATCGGGGTACGCATATCAGGATTGCCCATCTGCGCCAGTACCGAGCCATCCACATATTCCACCATGGAGTGAATGACGCTTTGCGGATGCACAACCACCTCAATTTTGTCTGCAGGTGCATTGAACAACCAATGCGCTTCAATCACTTCCAACCCCTTGTTCATAAGGGTGGCAGAGTCAATCGTGATCTTGGGACCCATGACCCAATTAGGATGATTGAGCGCCTGTGCTGGCGTGACGGCAATCAACTCTGCAGCGCTAGCTTTACGAAAAGGCCCACCAGAAGCCGTTAACAAAATGCGCCTTACACCGCCATCTTCAAGGGCAGCCAAGCGAGTTGGTGGCATCACTTGAAAGATAGCATTATGTTCGCTATCGATCGGCAAGAGGGTGGCCCCGCCCTCTTCCACCGCCTGCATGAACAGCTTGCCTGCCATCACCAGCGTCTCTTTGTTGGCGAGCAAAATACGCTTGCCAGCATAAGCTGCAGCTATTGACGGCCTTAATCCAGCCGCACCTACAATCGCAGCCATGACCACATGCACCTCAGGGTGCGCCGCAACCTCTTCCAAAGCCTCCACACCCGCAAGCACCTGTGTATCGCTTCCTTGCAATTGATGCTGAAGCTTCTGTGCTGCATGCTCATCAAGCATCACCGCATAACGAGGGCGATAACGCAGGCAAAGCTCAGCCAGTTCATCAACTCGAGAATGAGCAGTCAGTGCAAAGACACGATAGCGCTCAGGATGTCTTGCAATGACGTCCAAAGTATTGAGGCCTATCGTGCCAGTTGCCCCCAGGATGGTGACATTTTGTAGCATGGGCATGATTACGCGGAATGCATCCACGCCTGATAATAAAGAGGGAAATGCAGAAAAAATGCAGCAATAGGTAGGCTGGAAGTCAAGCCATCCACACGATCGAGAATACCGCCATGGCCCGGTAGCAGACTACCACTATCCTTAAAACCAGCCTGGCGTTTGATCAGGGATTCAAGCAAATCTCCCATAATGCTGAAGATCGTCAAAATCCAGAAACCTACGATCAGCAATAGATTGAGCTGAAAAGCGAAACAGAGCGCCAAACCATACAAGCTCACTACCACCAACGCGCCCAATACACCTTCCCAGGTTTTTCCAGGGCTTATATTGACTGCAAGTTTACGCTTGCCAAAACGCTTGCCAGCGAAATAAGCCGCGCTATCAGCGATCCAGACCACAAGCATGATCGCCAATAGTAACCAAGGACTGATAGCTCGTAAGCTGACCAATGCTAGCCATAAGGGCAGCACAATCCACCATCCCGCAAGCATCATGAGATAGACATTCTGGATGCGTGCTCGACTCCATAGCCATAAGGGAGCTAGAAAAAGCCAGAAAGCAGCCGCCAGCGGCAACCCCCAGTACAAGGCATACTCTTGCATAAACGCATTTTCCGGCCCTTGCCAGAAAGTGAAGAACACACCAGCCACAGCAGATGCTGCGATGTAAAGGTAGCGTACTGCTGGCTTGAAGCCAGCCATGTGAGCCCACTCACCCAAGCCGATCAAAACCCCAACCAGCATGAGTAAAGACCAGTAAGGCTCAGGCAGAAGAAACAGGACAGCCAGAAAAGCAGGAATCAGGACCGCAGCGGTTAATAAACGTGTCTTTAACATATTTAGTCTGCAACCAACTGCTCGCTGGTACGCCCAAACCGGCGCTCACGCTGCTGATAAGAAGTAATGGCGCGCTTAAATTCAGCCTCGTCAAAATCAGGCCATAAGGTCTCGGTAAAATACAACTCGCTGTAAGCAAGCTGCCATAGCAGGAAATTGCTCACCCGCTGCTCACCACCTGTACGAATGAATAAATCCGGCTCTGGAGCATAGTGCATGCTGAGATAAGCCGCCAGATCAGCTTCGGTAAAGCTCTCAGCTAGTTCTGGCCTCTCTGCCAAAAGGCGCCTCATCGCCTGCATGATGTCCCAGCGGCCACCATAATTGACGGCAATAGTAAGGGTCAGGCCATCTTTATTAGCGGTTTGTGCCTCTGCCTCTGCAATCTTGGCAACCAGCGCAGGATCAAAACGAGAGCAATCCCCGATCATGCGTAGGCAGATATTGTTTTCAGCAAGCTTCCCAACCTCTTGCTGCAATGCTTCCATGAACAAGCCCATGAGAAAACTGACCTCATCTGCGGGACGACGCCAGTTTTCACTACTAAAGGCAAATAGGGTGAGATATTTCACGCCATGATTAGCGCACAATCGCACGACCTCGCGCACAACCTCAACACCGCGCTTGTGTCCCGCCACACGGGGCAGAAATCGCTTTTTAGCCCAACGACCATTACCATCCATAATCATGGCAATGTGCTGGGGAACCTCACCCGTTACCGGGATAGTTTGGGTGGAGCTGGAAAAAAGTGCCACTCAATGCTCCGCAGGGTAGAATCAATTAAAACTGCAAATCAAGAAAAACAAAATCAGTGCCGCAATTAAACAGCCATCAGCTCGGCTTCTTTGGTTTGCAACAGTTTGTCGATTTCAGCAACGAACTTGTCTGTCAGCTTCTGCACTTCGTCTTGTGCACGACGCTCATCATCCTCACTGATTTCCTTGTCCTTCACCAGCTTTTTCAAGGCATCATTGGCGTCGCGGCGCACATTACGTACCGCCACTTTTGCATTTTCCGATTCACCACGCACGACCTTGATCAGGTCACGCCTACGCTCTTCGGTCAGCATTGGCATTGGCACACGGATGGTTTCACCATTGGTCGCAGGGTTCAAGCCAAGATCAGAGTCGCGAATCGCTTTTTCCACCTTGGCTGTCATGGTTTTCTCATAGGCCTGCACATTGAGGGTACGTGCATCGCCCAGGCTCACATTGGCCACCTGGTTGATGGCCACCATTGAACCATAATATTCAACCATGACATGATCAAGCAAACCGGTGTGCGCACGACCAGTACGCACTTTGCTCAAGTCAGCCTTTAATGCTTCTATGGATTTCTGCATTTTCTGATCTGCAGTATTTTTTACGTCTTGTATCATGATGTCTCCTACTAAGCGTGTATGGGGTGGTTATGGCAGAACGCGAGTGCCTTCATCCTCACCCAGCACAACCCGTTTCAGCGCACCTTGGCGGAAAATGCTGAATACAGAGATTGGTAACTTTTGATCGCGGCATAGTGTCAATGCCGTCGCATCCATCACTTTCAGGTTCTTGATGATCGCCTCATCAAAAGTCAGCGTCTTGTAACGCATTGCCTCGGGGTTGCGCTTTGGGTCATCCGTATAGACCCCATCCACCTTGGTTGCTTTCAATACGATATCAGCGTTGATTTCCATACCACGCAACGCAGCCGCAGTATCGGTGGTAAAGAACGGGTTGCCCGTCCCAGCCCCAAAAATGACCACACGGCCTTCTTCAAGATAACGAATCGCTTTGCCACGAATATAAGGCTCAGCCACTTGTTCAATATTCAATGCAGATTGTACTCGGCTTACCAAGCCGACATGCCGCATGGCATCCTGCAAGGCTAGTGCATTCATGACGGTTGCCAGCATGCCCATATAATCGGCAGTAGCCCTATCCATGCCCTCTGCTGCTGGGGCCACTCCACGGAAAATATTACCGCCACCAATCACCACTGCCACTTCCACGCCGAGATCAACCACTTCCTTGACCTCTTCCACAATCCGGGAAATGGTCGCTCGGTTAATACCATAGCTATCATCACCCATTAGGGCTTCACCAGAAAGTTTCAATAAAATGCGTTTATAGGCGGGAGTGCTCATGGGGCTCCTTATTGTTATGCAAATTGTGCAAAACGTGAATCATCCCACACAAAAGACGATCCACGTTCATTGACTACAGGCAGGTCGCAGGTGCGACCATCAGTTTACACCTTTGCTGCAGCAGCAACTTCAGCAGCAAAATCGGTAACAACCTTTTCAATGCCTTCACCAACTACATACATAGTGAAAGAAGCGATGCTAGCATTGTTAGCCTTGAGCAACTGCTCGATTGATTGCTTGTCATCCTTGACGAAAGGCTGGCTCAGCAAGGTTACTTCCTTCAGGAATTTCTGCACGGTACCTTCAGCGATCTTGTCCAGCATCGCTTCTGGCTTACCAGCTTCCTTGGCCTTTTCAATCGCAACACGGCGCTCAGCCTCAATCAGCTCGGCCGGAATACCGCTGGCATCCAGAGACTTTGGCTTTGCAGCGGCAATATGCATGGCGATATCCTTACCAAGCGCCTCGTCACCACCCACCAGATCAACCAGAACACCAATCCTGGCACCGTGAATATAGCTCACCAACTTACCTTGTGCTTCTGTCACAACAAAACGGCGCACAGTGATATTTTCACCGATCTTGCCGATCAATTGTGTACGGATATCTTCAACGCTACCACCTTCAATATTCAAGGCGGACAAAGCGGCAACATCAGCTGGCTTTGCGCTGGCAGCAACATCAGCCACCTGACCAGTGAACGCCAGGAAATCGGCATTCTTGGCACAGAAGTCGGTTTCGGAGTTGATTTCAACGATTGCTCCCAGCTTGCCATCAGCACTGATGCTAACAGCGACAACACCTTCAGCAGCAACACGGCCAGCAGCCTTGCTTGCCTTGTTACCAAAACGTACGCGCAAGATTTCTTCCGCACGCGCCATATCGCCCTCAGCTTCTGTCAGCGCTTTTTTGCAATCCATCATGGGCGCATCAGTGCGCTCACGCAATTCCTTAACCATGCTTGCGGTAATTTCAGCCATTGTTTACTCCTTGAACATTATTTTGTTGGCAGTTTGCCAGGTTTGACTTGCCAAATTCAGATACAAAAAAAGGGGGCCAAAGCCCCCTTTGAACAGGGTCTTACTCTGCCGCGGCTTCCTCAACCTCGACAAATTCCTCTTCAGACGCTGCCTTAACAATCTCATTGATACTTTGGTTACGACCTTCCAACACCGCATCTGCAATACCACGTGCATACAGGCGGATTGCGCGGCTGGAGTCATCGTTACCAGGAATAACGTAAGCTACGCCATCAGGAGAGTTGTTGGTATCAACAACACCGATCACTGGAATACCCAGCTTAGCAGCCTCAGTTACCGCACCACTTTCATGACCAACGTCAATGATGAAAATAGCATCTGGCAAGCCACCCATTTCCTTGATACCACCGATGGAGCGCTCAAGCTTCTCAACTTCGCGCTTGTAGCCCAAAGCTTCCTTCTTGCCGAACTTCTCAATGCCACCATCTTGCAAGAGTGCTTCGTATTCTGTCAGGCGCTTGATGGACTGTTTAACAGTCTTGAAGTTCGTCAGCATGCCGCCCAACCAGCGATGGTTCACATAGGCGCAGTTAGCACGTTGAGCTTCTTCCTTGATGATGTCGCGTGCTTGACGCTTAGTGCCAACGAACAGGATACGGCCCTTGTTTGCAGCCAGTTGACGCACATACTTCAATGCATCTTCAAACAGCGGCAGGGTCTTTTCCAGGTTGACGATATGAATCTTGTTGCGGTCACCGAAGATGTATTGAGACATCTTCGGGTTCCAGTAGCGAGTTTGGTGGCCGAAGTGGACACCGGCTTCCAGCATTTGACGCATGGTAACGGACATTTTAATCTCCAGTAAGGGTTATTGCTTCCATACACCCAACAACATCCGCATTCTCAGCGGACACCCTGTACGGGGTATATGTGCAGATTTGGCAGCCTCCTCACGCTAGAGTTGGCTGCAAGTTACGCCTGACAAGCATTATTCCTGCCAAACGGGTGCGGTATGCTACCATAAGCAGCTGTACGAACTCAAGGAAAACCTGGGCGCAAGCCTTGCAATACCATGGCAATCAACATCAAGACTGAAAAAGATATCGAGAAAATGCGCGTAGCCTGCAAATTGGCTGCGGAGGTGCTGGATTTTATCACACCACATGTTCAACCCGGCATTACCACCGGCAAGCTTGATGAGCTCTGCCACGACTATATGGTCAATGTGCAGAAAACCATCCCGGCACCGCTCAATTACGCCCCTCATGGGCATACTCCATATCCCAAATCCATCTGCACTTCAGTCAATCATCAAATCTGCCATGGCATTCCTGGCACAAAAGTGCTCAAGAATGGCGACACATTAAATATCGACATCACAGTGATCAAGGATGGTTACTACGGCGACACCAGCCGCATGTTCCATGTCGGTGACATTTCCATCCAGGCCAAGCGCTTGTCTGAAATCACCTACGATTGCATGTGGCTGGGCATTAACCAAGTCAAGCCAGGCGCAACTCTAGGCGACATCGGCCACGCCATCCAAACCTACGCTGAGAAAAATGGCTTTAGCGTGGTGCGTGAGTTCTGTGGTCACGGCATTGGCAAAAACTTTCATGAAGACCCACAAGTGTTACATTACGGCCAGCCTGGCAAAGGTTCCGTATTAAAGCCTGGCATGATTTTCACCATTGAGCCAATGATCAATGCAGGCAAGCGCGACATCAAACAACTGGGTGACGGATGGACCATCGTCACCAAAGACCACAGCCTATCCGCGCAATGGGAACACACCATCCTAGTTACTGAAACCGGATACGAAGTGCTCACGGTTTCAGCAGGAACCCCGCCCGCCCCTGCATTGATCAAATAATCAGCATGCAACCAGCCACTCGCGCAGATAACAATTTGGCACGCCATTGGCGCCTGGAGCTGCAGGCCGAGCAAAAAGCGCTCCAGCAGGCGTTCATGCAAAAACCCAATGTGAGCCGCCTGTTGCAAGCCCAAGCCACATTGACCGACCGCATTCTGCGCGCGTTGTGGCAAACCTTTGAACTGGATAATGAAGCGACCCTCATCGCCGTGGGGGGATACGGTAGAGGGGAACTATTCCCCTATTCCGATGTTGATATTCTGATCCTGCTGGCAAACGAGGCATCGCCAAAGACCAATCGCAAGATCGAAGAACTGATTGGCGTGTTATGGGACACCGGCCTTGCAATCGGCCATAGTGTTCGCACCCTGCAAGAATGCCTGATAGAAGCACAAAGCGATGTGACAGTGCAGACCAACCTGCTGGAAGCGCGCTATCTGGATGGGCATCAGGCGCTCTATGCCAATTTCCTCCAAACGGTAGCCTCCGCAATGAATGTGGCAAAGTTTTTCGAGGCCAAGGTAGAAGAACAGCACCAGCGCCATGCCCGTTTCAACGATACCGCATACAACCTAGAACCCAACATCAAGGAAAGCCCTGGGGGCCTGCGCGACTTGCAGAATATCATCTGGATCGCACGCGCCCTTCATCTTGGCAGCAACTGGCGAGAACTCGTCAAGAACCGCATCCTGTCCAAGCATGCTGCGCAGCAATTACGCCGCCATGAGCGCAACCTACAAATGCTGCGCACACGCCTGCATTACCTCGCAAATCGCCGTGAAGACCGACTACTGTTTGACTTCCAAAACGAGCTTGCAGCCCAACTTGGATTGACTACTACGCCGCGTAAACGCGCCAGCGAACAATTGATGTTTCGTTTCTACCAAAGTGCCAAGTTCGTCGGATTGATCAACGAAATCCTGCTGCAGGTACTGCGTGAGCGCATCTATCCTGAACAGCACACAGTCGTCAGCATCACCAACCGTTTTGAAGCTGTTAATGGCTTACTGGAAACCAAGAGCCCCACCCTGCTCTATGACGAACCTTCCGCCATCTTGGAGAGCTTTCTTGTCCTGCAACAGCACAATGAGCTCAAAGGCATGGGGGCTGAACTGTTGCGCGCACTACATCGTACCAAGCATGAAATTACGCCACAGTTCCGTAGCGACCCCAAGAACAAAGCCCTGTTCATAGAAATCCTGCAACAACCCAGGGGCATCACCCACACCCTGAAGCGCATGAATCGCTATGGCATACTTGGGCGCTATATTCCAGCTTTTGGCCGAGTATCAGGCCAGATGCAACATGACTTGTTTCATGTATATACCGTTGATGAACACATTCTCAACGTGCTCGCTAATCTAAGGCGTTTTGCACGAGCGGAATGCGCACATGAATTCCCGCTCTGCAGTCGTTTATTTCAAGAGTTTCCCAAGCCGTATTTGTTATATCTGGGCGCATTGTTCCACGACATCGCCAAAGGGCGTGGCGGCGACCATTCAACATTAGGTACAATTGATGCGCGACGTTTCTGCAAACAGCACAAGCTACCTGCAGAAGATACTGAACTAATTGCATGGCTGGTAGAAGCCCATCTGGTGATGTCCAGCACCGCGCAAAAATCTGACTTGTCAGATCCGGCTGTCGTCGAAAAATTTGCCCAGTATGTCGCTAACGAGCAACGCTTAATCGCCCTGTACTTGCTTACCGTGGCCGATATTCGCGGCACCAGCCCGAAGATATGGAATGCATGGAAAGGCTCCCTGCTTGAAAACCTGTTCCGCGCCACACAGCGCATCCTGCGTGGTAGCAACCTGAATGAAGAACTCAATGCACGACAGCAACAAGCCAAGGAAATCCTCAGCTATTACGGCGTTGTAGAACAAGCCTACCAGCCCTTATGGCAGCAAATGGGGCCTGCTTACTTCATGCGCCACGAAGCCCAGCTGATTGCGTGGAATACTAGGCTGTTGCTCACCCACATCAACACCCAGACCCCGATTGTACGTGCCAGGCTCAGCCCGGCTGGCGACGGCATCCAGACCATGATCTACATGCCTGACCAAGCTGACATTTTCGTCCGCATCTGCAGCTTTTTTGGCCGCCTGGGTTACAACATCGTTGAAGCCAAGGTATACACGACACAACATGGCTACGCATTAGATAATTTTTTAGTTCTTGATCAGTCAGATAACAAGATTACTTATCGTGATTTATTAAGCTTTATCGAATATGAACTGACGCAAAAGCTGATTAGCCAAGCGCCCCCCGATGCGCCAGTGCAGGGCCGTATCAGCCGCCAAGTCAAACACATGCCGATCAAGCCTGAAATTACCATCAAGCAGGAAGCCGAAGGCCAGTATACGCTGCTGGACATTGCCACCAATGACAGGCCTGGGCTCCTTTCCCGTATTGCTCACGTATTGCAGCAACACCATATCCGCCTGCATACAGCAAAAATCAATACGCTAGGCAATCGCGCCGAAGATACCTTCCTGATTTCAGATCAATCCGGACAACGCTTAAATCAAAATATACTCAAACAATTGGAAGCATCACTTCATACGCAGCTTTAATGGTGCCAAGGCATAAAAAAAGCCCCGCCATGATAGCGGGGCTTTTTTCATTGCACAGTAAATCAGATTAACCGTGCTTGTAGTGCTTGCGCAGTGGCTTGACTACTTCCCAGCTGCTTTGCAGGCCAACAGGGAACACAACCAAGTCACCAGGAACAATACGTACTGGTTCGCCGCCCTTAGGGGTAACCAAGATTTCGCCTTCCAGAACATATGCGGTTTCCTTGATACCGAAATCCAGTGGGAACTTGGAGATTTCCTTTTCCCAGATGGACCAGTTCGCAACGCCCAGTTCCTTCAGCTTTTCTTCACTTGGGTTGTGCTCGATGATGATTTGGCTCATTTAAACATCCTTCTTTTCTAAAAATTGAATAGCCGCATAAAACGACTTGGCAGAATTCTAGCATGTAGACCACCTCCAGGGGATGATTCACGCACCGCTAAACTGCATTAGGGTCAGACAAAGTTGCTTTCTAATCAATCAGCCAATCGCGCGCAATGCAGGTGCACCAACGTGCCCCCTCACCAATGGCAGCACTTCTTCGCCTACACGATAAGCCTCCTCCAAATGAGGCGTACTCGCCAATATGAATGCATCAGCCCCTAGCTTGACCAGATCATCCAACCTTTCTGCCACCTGCTCGTAACTTCCGACAAGCCCCTGAGTCTGGCCTCCACGCAGCAAACTCAAGCCTGACCAGACATTAGGATGGATGATGAAATCACGATAGTTGTTAAGCTCCTTCGGGGCATTATTTCGTTGGCGGCTCGCCCCTACCGAATCGCCTGTCTGCTGCGCAAATCGCTTATAGCGCTCGCGCTCAGCATCACTCAGACTCTCGAATCCTCGCTGCACTTCACGCCATGCCTCTTCCTCAGTACGGCGTGCAATAATGTCTACCCTGACTGCGCATTTGATCTTGCGGCCCAATGCTGCTGTACGCTCTTTAACCCGATCAAACTTCTCGCGCAACTGATCGAAAGGCTCCAGCCACGAGAGATAATACTCAGCATGCTTGGAGGCTGATGCCAGCGCAGCATCCGATGAGCCGGAGAAGTAAATCTCCGGAAACTCCTGACCTAGCAACTGTGTCGGCAAAGCTGCATTCTCAACCTGATAGAACTTACCCTGATAGGAAAAGCGCTGACCACTCCACACCCCGCGTAACACATCAAGGAACTCAGTGGTACGAGCATAGCGATCATCATGGCCTGCAACATCTCCCCACCACAACTGAGCCGGGCCGCCGCCCCCGGTAATGACGTTATACAACGCCCGACCACCAGTAGCGCGTTGCAGGCTGGCCGTCATGCGAGCAGCCACCACGGGATTAAGAAAACCAGGCTGGAAGGCAATCATGAAGCGGAAAGTGCTAGTCTCGCGTGCAAGAAAAGAGGAAATAGCCCAAGGCTCATCCGTCATCGGAAAAGAAGGGATTAACCCTCCCTGAAAGCCGGAAATCTCTGCAGCGCGCGCCACTTCCGCAATATAGTCAAGATTGGTAAAGCCATCGCCATGGCCACCACTCAAGCCTTTATGCACAATATGATCACCTTCCTGCTGCGACCAGTCGCCACGATGATGCAACTTATTGCGTAAAGAGCTTGGCTCACCGTGGGTAGGAATTCTCCAGAACACATCAATTGTCATTATTCATTACTCCTTGGATCAGGCGGCCTGCTGGGTTTGTAAACCCAGTCTTGCGCGCAAGGCTGGCAAGACATTCTCGCCAACACGATAGACTTCTTCCAGGCTGGGCACGGCACCCAGGATGAACTGGGTCACCCCAGCATCCGCATAACTTGCCAATTGCTGCTGCACTTGCTCGAAACTACCCACCAAACTCGCCTTGGCACCGGTGTGCGCCGTGGTCAAGCCCTCCCATAAACCTGCACGACTTGATTCAGGTAGTTGTGCCTGCTCAGCATGTCGCTTGGCGTCAAAAATCGCCTCTTCCTCGGTTTCGCGCGCTAACACATCAATACGCAACCCCACCTGCAAGCTGCGCCCAGCCTGCTTTGCAAGCGCTTGTAGCGTTGTGATTGCTTGCTGAACCTCCTGCAAGGGTTGTGCGTCCAGGACATGCACATCCGCCAAGCGCGCAGAAATACCATAAGCCTCCAGGCTACTGCCCGTGAGATAGACAGGCGGTACCTTTTGCCCAGACAGTGGCCCCTGGAACCCACCTTGCAATACCTGGAAAAAACGCCCTTCAAAATCATAACCGGTGCGCGTAATGACACTCCTGGCCACCGTCACAAACTCCTCGACACGCGCATCTAGGTCAGCGGCATCAATAAAATCACCTTGCTGATGGCGACGCTGCGCATCACGCTCCACACTAATCTGCCAGGCAAAGCGACCACCTGTGAACCGTTGATAACTCACCGCGTTTTTTGCCGCATACACAGCAGACCCTCGCGAAGCGTCAAACTCGGCAAGCACGGTAATATGACGCGTAGCACGGCTCAAATAACCAGCCACAATCCAAGACTCATCCCCTTCAGGATCATTCCGCACCTGCAAACCATCGAATCGCGCCAACTCAACCGCTTTCGCGATCTGATGTAGATGATCAAAATAATTGAATCGCTTGCCCCTGGGGTCTGTTACTCCCGGGAGAAAATAAGGTTCGTCGTCCCTGCGCTCACCTCGCACTCGCTTTTGTGCATCGGCATATCGCCCATCACCTGAGGTCGGGACCAACCAGAAAAACTGGGTACTCATGCATCGTCTCCTAACAACACTCTTTCATTTGTCGTACCGGAATATCGCAGAAAACATGCCATCAAGATAAAATACCCATAATAAAAATAATGTATTTTTTATCTTATTGTTTTTAAAGATAATTAATTTTCAAAAAGTGTAATTCATTGATACCAATCACCATCCTGAGTGAACTGTCTTGATGTCATTTCTGTTGAATATGAAGCAGCAAACGTGATCGCAATGTTGGTTTCCAGTCAGCGAGTGAAAAAATCAACACTGGATTAGTTGTTGGAAATCACATGCCTGATGAAAGTAGTGCGCAGGAGCTTCATGCTGAAGTTCGTCGATACTGCCATAACCCCACAATACAGCGGCAGACTGGAGACCATTTTGATGCGCTGCTCGCAAATCCACGGCTCTATCACCAATCATCAGGCTACGATTGCTAATATGGCCTTCCCGCTTTAGGGTAGCTATTTGCTGCCACTTCTCGACCCCAATACCACCGCCACTAACGAATGTGAAATAGCGTGAGAGTGCAAAATGCTGCAAGATTTTCTGCGCGAGATATGCCGGTTTTGAAGTGCAGATCGCCATTACTGCGCCAGCCTTTTCAAGAAAATGCAAGCTCTCGACTATCCCTTCATATAAACGATTCTCGGCATAACCCACCTGCTGATATCGCTCTCTATACTTCAGGACCAAGGCAGAAATTTCCTCTTCAGTGCATCTGCCTAGTATCTGCTGAAAGCTGCGATCTAATGGAGGCCCAATAAAACTCGCCAGCGCACTCTCACTCCAAGTTGCATGGCCGAAGTGACTCAATGAATAATTAATACAGGCAGCAATACCCGGCAACGGATCGCTCAAGGTGCCATCGAGATCAAATAGCAGCACATCATGCTGCATTACGCTTCCCCCAAAAAACTTCAATAAAACAGGCAAGTGGCTTTTTTATAGTTGGCAATTCGCGTAATTAGATACCCTCAAGCAACGCATCACCATCATCCTGCTTACCAATAATGACAATCCATATTTCAATCATCACCCCCAGAATGTAATTAACCTCATATGGACGCGATCACCCGTCACTGAGACACGAGGATTATATGCATCAGCGATGGATGATCGGGTAAATTGATTTAACTTTAATAAGTTAATGTCCAATCTACATGGTCAGGCAATGTCCTCAAGATAACGCCCGCTATATTCCTTAGACTTTTCCAGCAAGCCGGTACGCTTCCACTGAAGCTCCAAGGCACCTGGGGTATAAAGCTGCGCACCACCAATTTGCTCTGCAATCGCTTGATAGCGCGCTGCTTCTTCTACAAACAAGATAAGTTCGGATGTACGCAAAATGCCCTTGCCCCAGAAATTTACACCGCCATTGGATTCAAGCAAGGCAGGTGGAGGAGCCAGCTGTGGGTGTTTATCCAGGCGTTCACGGATCACATCCAACACAGATCTTGTACGATCTAGGTGGTTAGGAATTTCACGTGCAAGGATGTGCCGGGCAGCAGCGACATAAAGAATTGGAAAAGGCTTGTGTGCCAATGACCAGGCTGAAAGATAATTGGTATGGACATGAATCGCAGTATCGGCATCCAGGCGGGCTTCGTTGAGGATGTGCTGCTTCTCATCAGAGAAGCGCGTAATGTTGATGGTTGGCGTTTGATCGCGTGCCAATCCGCCCGGAAAACGGATGTGCAATAACTTATCGTCACCGGGAATTCGATGTGTCACATGAAATGTCAGTGTCGCTGACAAGGTGCGATTTTCACGCAACACATTAAATGCATGGATAGCATCGGCTTTAGCATCATCAATATAAGAGATCAAATCAATCTCGGACAAAATATCACTCATTGCAAAAACTCCTCGGCTCCGTTAATCAATACCTATGCGCACATTTCAGGATGCTAATGCGCAGGCCTAGCCTGAAGTTTTGCAAAGTACATGCCAGCACAATGCCATGAAAAATATCAACAATTCACATTACATTTAATAATTAACATTATGATTTTTTTAATTAATATTAAAAATAACCACTGATTAAACATCGCCTCATGCTGCTTGCCAGCCAACAATCGCCTGCACCGCACTCAACACCTGCTGAAAAAGAAACAGCCACTCATCTTCACCTATCTTAATCAACCCTTATCCGCCATTTGCTTAGTTAACAACATCACCATCAAGATGTGTATGAAAAACAACAGATGATGACCAAACAACACTCGCCGCTGCTGCCTAATCAGCAGAATGGAATTTCAAAAAACCTCAGAAAAAATAAAATTTATTTAATATCAGATAATTAAGTATCCATTTCCTGGCTGGCACATTTCCTGCCAATCGTAGCTGACATCTCACTAGATGAGTTCGCAACTATTTAATCGCAGGGAAATGTATGCCATCACATAAAAAACCATATCAGTCTTTTATTCGCAAACCCATCACACACGCCGTCATCAGTGCGTTGACTGGTAGCTTGATCATTGGCGTTGCTTATGCCGCGGATGAGCAAGAGAAAACAACAAACTCTGCCGAAACACAAACCAACGCTCAAGAAAACAGCAATATCACTCCTGCCCAACCTAAGGAAATCGAGTCTTCCCTGGGTAGCGTTGTTGTTACAGCGCAGCGTCGCGAAGAAAATGCCCAAGAGGTACCAACCGCGATTTCCGTGCTGGGCGGCGAAGAGCTGCAACAAAGAGGTATAGGCCGCTCCGCCAGTGAAATCCTGAATAATGTTCCAAACTCATCCGCTGGTACTATCCAGAATGGTCGACCACGCTGGTGGATCCGTGGAGTGGGCGCAGGTCAGCAGCAGTTGGACTTTCCCAACCCTATCGGCTTTTATATTGATGATGTATTCATCAGCAATGCGAGTGCCACTGGCCTTCCCATTTTTGACCTGGAACGTGTGGAGGTATTACGCGGCCCACAAGGCACGCTATGGGGTAAAAATACAACCGGCGGTGCGATCAATATTGTTTCCAAGAAACCTACCTTCTCGGAAACCCCTGAAGGCTATGCCAAAGTGGATTACGGTAGCTTTGGCGACAAGGTAATTCAAGGTGCCGTAGGCGGCACTATTGTTGATGAGCGCATCGCGGGTCGCATCTCCTTCTACAACCAGGATCTCGATGGCCGCTTCACCAATCAATTCAATGGCAAAACCAGTGGCGGCGTTGAAGATTCAGTGATTCGTGGGCAATTGTTGTTCGCACTGACGCCTGACCTTGATGCCTTATTGAATGTATATCACCGCAAATACAAAACCGATGGCAATGTCGGTACGGTCTACAGCCGGACGGGGGAATTCCGCAATGGTTACAGACCCAGCCGGAATATCAATCATGTCAGCAGCAATGCCGAAGAAAGTAACGATGTTACACAAAACGGGATTTCATTGAATGTCAATTGGCAACTCGGCAAGCTGACCCTTACCTCAATCACTGCATATGCAGACTACAAAACCGAGGCCTTTACCGATACTGACAATTCCCCCTTGGAAATTGGCCGTGGATACACAGATGCCAAAAGCAAGCAATGGACACAGGAATTCCGATTGGCGTCTCCTCGTGAAGATCGCTGGAATTGGCTGACAGGCTTCTTCTATTTCAAGGAGGATATCGACTCGTTTACGGCTGCTGCAAGACTGCCTAACGGTACTGTACCGCAGCTGGCAGGCTCATCCCAACCCGTGAGTTTCAACTCCACCGACTTGTCACATCACACTGAAAGTTATGCCATTTTTGGTAGCACAACCTATAACTTTACTGACAAATTCGACACCACGCTTGGCGCACGCTGGACGACTGAGGAAAAGGAATACAACCTCAATCGCTTGAACAATACGACTGGAACAGCCTCCTGGTCTGACCTGGGATCATGGTGGAGCAGCTACAACGGTGGCATTGGTGGTACAGGCACATTCACTGATGCTCGCAGTAAGCGCTGGAACGCTTTTACTTACGACATCACGCCGCAGTACAAGATCACGGAGACTGATCGCGTTTACTTCAAATTCTCTCGTGGCATCAAGTCTGGCGGCTACAATACTGCTGCTGCCAATCCATTGGCCTTGAATACATTGAAGCCGGAAGAATTGAACGCCTATGAAATCGGCTATAAGTCCGAGTGGTTGAATGGGCGCTTGAATTTCAATGCTAACGCCTTCTACTACGACTACAGCAATGTTCAGGTCAACGTCGTCGGTACGAATCTGGCGGTGCCTATTTCCTATTTGCAGAACGTGGAAAAAGCCAGCGTCAAGGGTGCCGAATTTGAAGTTGAAGCCCTGCCTACCAATAACCTTCACCTGAATGCCAATATCGGCATACTCAAGACGGAATTCGAAAAATTCGACATCCAGAATGGTGGCGGCAACCACGATGGCAATGAGTTTGTACGGGCACCTCGCTGGAGCGCTCAATTGCGTGGCACTTACAACATTCCGCTGGCAAACGGCAGCAGAGTATTGCTGGGAGCGGATGCACGCTATCAGGGCAAGCAATATTTCTTTGTTGTGCCACAGGATAACGACTTGTTGAATCAAGGCGCCTACACATTGGTAAACGCACGTATCAGCTATCTGACCAAGAACGATAAGGTTGAGCTGACTGGTTACGTCAACAACCTGTTCGACAAGGAATATCGCTACCACGCCCTGCCAGCTAGCGCCCCCGCAGGCACAGCTATTTCAGGCAACACAGTGTATTGGGGCAACCCAAGAACAATTGGTGCTTCTTTGACTTTCCGTTTCTAGGCATTCCATCGCCTGGTAACAAAAGCATAGGCACACATGAAAAAGAACAGCCTCAACATCAGGCTGTTCTTTATCTTTGCGCGCTTGCAACATCAATACAACTGATTGTCTTGCCAACTTCCTGGCAAGCAAGTGTTAAACCTTAATGAGTAGCCCACCCTAATGAAGCAATACCCTCTCATTCGCTGCCTGCTTTTGTATCGCTATATGCCGTACAAATTTGCATTGACCGCAGCCTTGTTCACCCTCGTCAATATCGGCATGGCATGGCAGCTATGGCTAGTCGGCCAAGCGGTCAACGATGTACAGAGCGGCAATGCCATTAGCAGGCTGGCGGATGGCAGCCTGGAATACTCACAAGCACTGCACTGGATCGTTTTATTGTTGCTGGTCGCCTTTGGCAGGGGCGTATTGCAATATATCGGCGGCCTGATGTCGCTGATCATTGGCCAGGATCTGCTCACCATATTACGCGAGCGCATCCTGCACCAGGTGCAGCGGCTAGACCTCGCCTACCACTGGCGGCACGGCATGGGCGAAATGGTCACACGTACTACACGGGATGCCGATAAGGTACGCGATGCATTGATCAACTTCTGGCGCCAGGTGTTCGAGGCCAGCCTCTGGGTACTGGTTTCTGTCGCCCTACTCTCCTGGTACCACCCGTGGCTGGGCCTGGGCACGCTGGCATTCACGCTGGGTGGCATTGCATTATTCGTCACACAGACAGAAAAACTGGTAACGCTGGATCGTGCCGTAGGTGCAGCCTACGATGCGGTCAACCAGGAACTAAGCGAAGGCGTGAATGGCGTACGTGTGATCAAGTCCTTTGGCCTGGAACAGCAACGCGTCGTAGT
This sequence comes from Methylobacillus methanolivorans, assembly GCF_044751345.1. Classification (GTDB taxonomy): domain Bacteria; phylum Pseudomonadota; class Gammaproteobacteria; order Burkholderiales; family Methylophilaceae; genus Methylobacillus; species Methylobacillus methanolivorans. The sequence continues at coordinate 765,717 of NZ_JBIWXY010000001.1, forward strand.
TTTCACCACGCTGGTACAGAGCTTCATGCAAAACGCGCGTAGCGCACTGGCCTATGCCGCCTCGCGTATCCCCCTGCCACAGACTGTGGTCGCCTTGAGTCATGTCTGGATCCTGGCTGCGGGGGCATACCTGGTGCAGCAAGGTACGCTGAATATCGGCGAATTGGTTGCCTCGGTGCTGGTCGCCAATACGCTGGTGTTCCGCATCGAGGGTATCGGCCGGGTGATCCAGATTTTTGCCGATGCGCGCGCATCGGCCGCCCGTATTTGGGAGCTGCTCGACGAGCAGCCGACAATCAAGTCAGGCACCGATTCCGTTCCAGAGGGCGCATTAGGCATTCGCCTGAATCATGTCGGCATTCAATCCCCCGGCCAGGGCAATGCGATATTGCAAGATTGCAATCTGGAAGTCGCCCCTGGTGAGGTGGTGGCGATCGTGGGCATGACAGGCTCAGGCAAAAGCAGCCTGGCGGGATTGCTGCCGCGCTTGCTGGATGCAGATGTCGGCAGTGTAGAAATCGGCTCGCCATGGGCTGGATGGAGCAATATAAATTCATTTAAATTAAATGAATTAAGAAAAAAAATTAATGTTGTTCCTCAAGAAAGTTTCTTGTTCTCCGATACTTTGGAGGCCAACCTGCGGTTAGCCAAGCCGGAGGCAAGCGAGCAACAAATCCTGCAAGCCTTGGAACAAGCAGGTGCAACAGAAGTACTCGAGCGGCTGAGTGACGGCCTGCAGACTAGACTCGGTGATCGCGGTATCACCCTGTCTGGCGGGCAGAGGCAGCGCATCAGCCTGGCACGCGCATTTCTCGCCGAGCCTGCCATCCTGGTGCTGGACGACTCCACTAGCGCCCTCGATGCGATTACCGAGCGCCAAGTGCTGGACAACATCCGCCAGCTGCGCAACAGCAACGGCCAACCCATCACCGTCATCCTGATTGCCAGCAAGCTATCCACCATACTGCTCGCCGACCGCGTTGCCATGCTCGACCAGGGCCGCATCAGCGCCCAGGGCACACATGAGCATTTATCCACCACCAATGCGCAATACCGCGACCTGCTGGGAGTCAGCCATGGCACATGATTTCCGCGGCGACAAGCCGCTCAATGACATCGAACTGGAACAGGCCTTCGCCCGCAAAAAGCTGGACCGCAGCATGTTCTGGCGCCTGCTGCCGCTGCTGCAGGATGTCAAGGGTCGGATTCTCGCCGTCATCCTGCTCGAAATCGTGCTGGTGGGCGTGATCTTCATCCGCCCGTGGTTCCTGCGCGAGGTAATCGACAACGGCTTCATCCAGACCGCGCAAGGCATCGTCCTCAACACCCCGCTCCTAGTATGGATGTCGGTCGCCACCGGCTTGAGCTGGGCGTTGCGCTTCGGCCTGGGCAACTTTTCGCAATACCTCGCCGGCACTGCAGCCATCGACATCCTCAACAAGCTGCGCATCCGCGTGTTCAGCCATGTACAAGCATTGAGCGTGCGCTATTTCGACCAGACCAAGGCTGGCCGCATCATCTCCCGCGCTGACCGCGATATCGATACGCTGGAACCCTTGCTGGTACAAGGCCCACCCGAGCTATTCTCGGCGCTGCTGCGCCTGGTCGTGGCCTCGATTGCCCTGTGGTGGATTTCGCCCAAGCTGTTTCTAGCCCTGGCCAGCATCGTGCCTTTCCTGATTTTGGGTACTTGGCTGTTCAAGCGCATTTCGGAAAAGATATGGGGACGTGTCGCCGAGGCGCGTGCGCGCTTTACCGCGCACCTGGTGGAAACCGTCTCCGGCGTGCGCATCCTCAAGCAGACGGTTAACGAATCCAGCAACGCGCGCCGTTATCGCGGATTGCTGGAAGACTTCAACAATATCCTCATCAGGGGCTCCATGAAGTCAAGCTGGTTCCTGCCATTGACGCAGGTGCTTAGCACGGTCGGCATGGCCTTCCTGCTCATGGTGGGCGGTATCGGCATCGCGGACCAGGAAATGACGGTAGGTCAGCTCGCGCAGAGCCTGTTCTATGTCCAGCTGTTCCTCGGCCCGCTGCAGGAACTGAACGACTTGTTCGAGCGCTACACTTCCGGTGCCTCGTCGGCGCAGCGTATCTTCCTGATGCTGGATACCGAGCCTGAAATCCAGGACCCGGCAACGCCTGCGACACCCAAACAGGAATCCGGCAAGGTGGAATTCGATAACGTCATTTTCGGTTACCTGCCGGAAAAGCCCGTTATCCGCGGCTTTAACCTCGACATCCATCCTGGAGAAGTACTAGCGATCGTCGGGCCGACCGGCCATGGCAAAAGCACATTGGTGCAGTTGCTGACGCGTTTCTATGAGGTCAATGCGGGCGCGGTCAGGATCGACGGCCAGGACGTGCGCGAGTATGCGCAGCAGGATTTGCGCCGCAAGGTCGGCATCGTGTTGCAGGACAACGTCCTGTTCTCAGGCACAGTGCTGGACAACCTGCGCCTGGCAGCCCCTGAAGCCAGCGATGAAGTCCTGATTGCTGCCGCGCGCGAACTGGGTGCCGATGAAGTGCTGGAACGGCTGCCTGCGGGCTACCGTACCGCAGTCGGCCCGCTAGGCGCATTCCTCAGCCACGGGCAGCGGCAACTGGTCTGCCTGGTACGCGCCTATCTCGCCAACCCGGCTGTGCTGGTGCTGGACGAAGCCACTTCTGCCGTGGATATCCATACCGAGCGCCGCATCCAGACCGCCCTGCGCCGCTTGTGTGAAGGCCGCACCGCCATCATCATCGCGCACCGGCTGGCTACCATCCGCGATGCAGACCGTATTGCCGTCATCTGGGACGGCAATATCCAGGAGCTAGGCAACCATCAACAACTTATCCACCAGGGCGGCCCCTACTCCAGGCTTTACCAGGCATACGAAGAAGCTTCCAACGCCAACAACCAACCTGCCTAGCTTCAAGCACAGTCAGGGCTACTGTTTCATCATCAACAGTAGCCCTGGTTACTGTTGATTTACGATCATCAATAAATAATAAATAACATTAATAAATTAATTTAATTAATTGATAAATATATAATTTTAACAATTATCCTATCTATTTTAATTTTGGCATGGAACATGCCACTACTAAGGCTCCAACCTGTTCATCTGCGCAGGCTCAATTACAAGGAGACTCCCCATGTCGTCAGCAAGCTCTCAAAACACTTCCGTTGATACCCTTTGGTACACACGCTGCCCTGTTCCTACCCCGCTCGGCCTTGCAGCCCGCCAGGACTGGTTCAAACAGGAATTCCAGCCCGACAACATCACGATCAACACGCTACAGGAAACCCGCGACCCGGAACTGCTCGAATCGCACTATGACCACAAGCTGCCGCATTCCTTCCGCCAAGGCGGCAACGTCCCTGCTATCTGGGCGCGCGCCAATGGCGCAGATACCAAGGTCATCGGCCTCAACTGGGTTGACGAAGCCCAATTGATTCTCGCCCTGCCTGCTTCCGGCATCAAGGAGCCAAAAGACCTCAAAGGCAAGAAAATCGCATTGCCATTGAACCGCATCAGTATCGACCATCAACGCGCCAGCGCATTGCGCGGCATTGTCGTTACGTTGGAAACAGCTGGCCTTTCCACCAAAGATGTGGAATTGATCGATTTTGAAGTGCCGCAATCCGCGCCTGGCTTTGGCTGGGGCAGCGGCACCCGCGTAGCTTATGCAACCGAGCTGGAAGCGCTCAATAGTGGCAAGGTTGATATCATTTTCACCAAGGGCGCGCGCGGTTACGAAACTGCTGAAGCCAATGGGCTAACCATTGTTTATGACGTACGCAACCACCCCGACCCCAAAGTCCGCGCCAACAACGGCGCTCCACGCCCCATCACGGTCGATGGCGAGCTCCTGCGCCAGCGGCCTGACCTGGTAGCCCGCTTCCTGCGCCGCATCGTTGATGCTGGCGACTGGGCAGCAGCCCACGAAGCTGAAACCGTAGCCTACATTGCCAAGGAATCTGGTTCCACCGACGACTACGTACGCAAGGCCTACGGCAACGACATCCACCTGAACCAAGGAACTGAGCTGAACCCAGAATTCATCGCCGCACTGGAGGGCTACAAGAACTTCCTGCTGGAATGGGGCTTCATCAAGGCCGACTTCGACGTTAAGGCCTGGATAGACCCAGCCCCGCTGGCCGAAGTGCTACGCTCGCTCTCGCAAAAAGCGGCCTAATAAGGTTATAACAAACAATCATAACAACTCGTTGTTGGCTATGGTTAAATCAAGGCAGCTTCACATCGCATGAAGCTGCCTTATTTATTCCGGCTAGCATCTTGCTCGCCAAGTTGCTAGCCATTACGGCAACAGCTGTATTTATTTAGATTTAGGAGGCCTTATCATGGCAACACTACGCTTAGGCGATACCGCACCCGACTTTACCCAGGATTCCAGTATTGGCACACTATCCTTCCATGAATGGCTGGGTGATAGCTGGGCCATCCTGTTCTCCCATCCTGCGGATTACACGCCAGTTTGCACAACAGAACTCGGTGCCACTGCCAAGCTTGCGGAAGAATTCAAGAAGCGTAATGTCAAACCCATTGCGCTCTCCGTTGACCCGGTAGACTCCCACAAGGGCTGGATCACCGACATCAATGAAACCCAGGGCACGAAAGTCAACTTCCCCATCATTGCCGATGCCGACCGTAAGGTGTCGGAGCTCTACGACCTGATCCATCCCAACGCCAGCACCACCGCCACCGTGCGCTCGGTATTCATCATCGACCCGAACAAGAAAATCCGCCTGACGCTGACCTACCCCGCTAGCACCGGTCGCAACTTCAACGAAATCCTTCGCGTGATCGACTCGCTGCAACTGACCGAATATCACAGCGTTGCCACCCCGGCTAACTGGGAAGACGGTGACGATGTCGTCATCGTGCCCTCGATCACCGACCCGGAAGTGCTCAACCAGAAATTCCCTAAAGGCTATAAAGCCATCAAGCCGTACTTGAGGCTCACCCCTCAGCCAAACAAATAACCAGTTATGTAGCAAAGCAATGTCCGCTCAGCCCGTACATTGCTCTTCAGGGCATATAAATAAATGTCCGACATATACAAAAACCAAGAGCCTGATCTAGACGAGAATATTTGATTCAAAAAGGAAATTTCTACTCAGGCAAAATAAGCATAAAACCGACATTAAAAAACTATCGTTTTTTTGCAGAAAATAGTTGACCACTCCCCGCCAGGCCAGTATAGTAGCGGCTTCTCGATTCCCCGATAGCTCAGTCGGTAGAGCAACGGACTGTTAATCCGTGTGTCCCTGGTTCGAGCCCAGGTCGGGGAGCCAAATAGAGAAAGGCCCACAGAAATGTGGGCCTTTTTTCTTTTTACGGCAATCTTCGTAGCTTCCGCAAATCACTTTCCGCTGATCAATAGAGCTGTTTGTTGCGTTTTTACCACTCCATCAAAACTTACTTAACAGTCTTACTGACTATCCGTCGATAATATATTGCACTACAAAACTTAATAGCCGGTCTTGATCTCATAAGGTTTTCTAAGATTTGCCAAATCTTTTATCATGATCAGCTGATATCAAACTCTCAGTTAGTCATCTAATGGTGTATTTAAATATTTTCCTTGTCGCTTTTCTCGCATTTGCTTTGAGTATGATTTGCGGTGGGGGTGCCGGACTTTTGTTAATCCCTATTCTAGGTTACGCCCTACCAGCAGCACAGGTTCCCGCGGCTCTATCCATCGGGACATCCATCAGTTCCATTACCAAGCTTTATCTATTCTTCCAGCAGATTAACTGGAATATTGTGAAACACTTTCTGCCATTTGCACTGCCTGGCGTTCTGGTTGGAGCATGGCTATTAAGTTATCTGGCACCCATGTATATAGAGTTATGCATGGCACTATTCCTTGTATCTAACTTACCCTATCTTTTCAGAAAAGAACCTGCAACCTCAGGGGGAAATCACCCCACGCTCTCAAATCACTTTCTAAAACTAATCGGGTTCTTAGCTGGCTTCATCTCTGCACTTACTGGTGCTATAGGCGTGTTGTTTAATAGAGTGTATCTGCGTTATGGGCTGTCAAAAGAAGAAATCGTCGCAACCCGGGCGGCTAATGAGATCATCCTGCATATTGTCAAATTATGCTTATATGCCTCATTTGGGCTGTTCACGATAAAAGCGTTCTATATCGGCATGTTGGTCGCAGTAGCAGCCGTCGCCTCCACCTACCTAATGAAATATGTGCTGCCCAAGATATCCATCAAGGTATTTAGCAAGCTTGGCTATAGTGCCATGGTACTGTCAGGTGTATTACTCTTGAACAGTGCAATAGTAAGAATTCAGGAGGCCCACAACCCCAATATTGACATTGCCAGGGTATCAAAAGGTTACGACGCCACATTCAACTGGGATGACTTGATCTACACCATTGAATTCAAGTATGGAGAAGGTTTTGAGTTCGAGAAAATCATTCCCTTCTCAGATCTTGATCAAGCGAGACAGGCTTATGTACGCTCACAAGATTCAGGAGCTGCCAAAATTGTGATTGAGAAAGTCTACGCCTTGAAAAAAATATCCTACGAGGCATATTACTATGATCACGGAGATCAGCTCATCAAGAAGATCAAGTTTCCCTGAGCATATCAAACCACTACCCCATGCACATCATCTCCTTTACGAAACAACCATAGACACTATCCCTAAATCCATATCTATTCATGTTATCTGCTTATGTATTGCTAGACCTTGAAACCACGGGTGCAACTCCTGTCAAGGACCGCATTACCGAAATCGGCCTGATCCGTTACGAGAATGGGGTTGAGGTAAACCGCTGGCAAACCTTGATCAATCCAGAAATGCACATTTCGCCGTTTATCCAGTCCATTACCGGCATCAGCAATGCCATGGTGAAGGACGCCCCCTTATTTCAAGACATCGCCCAAGAGCTTCTCTCACAAATACACGGGACAGTGCTATGCGCCCACAACGTGCGCTTCGATTATGGATTTCTGAAGAACGAGTTCAAGCGCTTAGGCATCACTTTGCGACAACATGTGCTCTGCACCGTGAAGCTGTCACGCAAGCTTTACCCTGAATATAAAAGCCATGGCCTAGATGCCATCATTGCGCGCCACGGCATCGTCTGTGCAGCCAGACATCGCGCCATGGGCGATGTGGAGGTGATGGCAGAATTCCTGCACATTGCAGAAGCAGAGCATGGATTGGAAACATTGCAGGCCACGGCAGAGGAATTGCTCAAGGGCCAGTCCATACCCACTGATATCGACCCGCAGTTGATCGAGGATATCCCGGAGACCCCCGGCGTTTATCTCTTCTACGGCGAGAACGCTTTGCCGCTTTATGTAGGTAAGAGCGTCAACCTGCGCAACCGGGTGCTATCACATTTCAACAGCGATCATTCGCGTGCTCGCGGCATGCGTATCGCCCAGGAAATCAAGCATATTGAATGGATAGAAACCGCCGGGGAATTTGGTGCCTTACTGCTGGAGGCCAGGCTCATCAAGGAGCGCCAGCCGATACATAACCAGCAGTTGCGACGGGAGCAACAGCTTTGCTCGTGGCACTTAGCATTTTCTGCCGACCAATACCCTCTGCTCACCTTAGTCACCCAAAATGACATGACTCAAGAATTACTGGGCACACTTTACGGCACTTATCGCACCAAGCGCCAGGCCATTGCCGCATTACGCCAGCTTGCTCAGGCACACGCACTTTGTCCGCAATATTTGGGGCTGGAAAGCGGCAATGGCCCTTGCTTTTCATATCAACTCAAGCGTTGCAAGGGCGTATGCTGCAATCAGGAGGTGCCAGAATTGCACTACCTGCGCCTGAAGCAGGCACTGATCAGCCACCAATTGAAATCGTGGCCCTACCCCGGCAAGATCGGCATCCGCGAAACCAATGCCAAGAACGGGAAATCCGCAGTGCATGTATTTGAGCACTGGTGCTACCTTGGCACGGCAGACGATCACGACAGCCTGGAGATGATCAGCCATACCAATACGTCGTTCATCTTCGATATCGATACCTACAAACTGCTGTTGAAACAGCTCAACAAACCCGGCCTGCAATTGCTGCAGCTTTAAAACTCCTGACCGGCCTCATAGGCATGATACAGCGCGGCATAATGTCCGCCCTGGCGCATCAATACATCATGTGCGCCCTGCTCTACCACCTGGCCGTCGCGGATCACGGCAATGCGGTCGGCATCGCGGATGGTGGCCAGCCTGTGGGCGATGATAATAGCCGTGCGCCCTTCGCATAAGCGCCGCAAGGCGTGCTGTATCTTGCGCTCGGTCTGGATATCCACGGCGGAAGTGGCCTCGTCGAGAATCAGGATAGCCGGGTCTGCCAGGTAGGCCCGCACCAGGCAGACCAATTGCCGCTGACCATGGCTTAAATGGCTACCGAGGGCGCCCACCTCCGTCTGGTAGCCATGGGGCAAACGACTAATGATGTCATGTACGCCCAATGCCTCCGCTGCGGCGATCAGCGCATGATCGCTGGCGTGCGGCCTTGCTAGTCGCAGGTTGTCGACAATCGTGCCGCTGAACAGAACATTGTCCTGCAACACCACACCAACATGATGGCGCAATACATGCTGCGCCACGAATTTCACATCTTTGCCGTCAACCAGCACCGCACCGCCCTGCACCTCGTAGAAGCGCGTCAGCAATTGCACTAGCGTGCTCTTGCCGTGTCCCGTAGGCCCGACAATCGCCAGCACCTCGCCTGCTTCTACTTTGAGATTCAGGTTACGTATAACCGGGTTTTCGCCGTCCGGATGATAGGAGAACACCACATCGCGGAATTCGACATCGCCCCGCACCTGCGGCAACGGCGTTGGATGCTCGGCATTGCGAATCTCTGGCTGGGTGTCGAGCAGCAGGAAGATGCGCTGGGCGGAGGCCACGCCGTTGATGTAGCGCTCGAAGAGGTCGCCCAGCTCCTGCAATGGCCCGAGGAACATGAAGACATAGAACATGCTCGCAGCCATCTGCCCAAAACTGATATGGCCCAAGGCGACTTCGCGGCCACCGAAGACGATCAGCAGCATCATACCCAGGGTCGTCAGCACGCCGGTGAAATGCGAGAACCAGCCCGACATCAGGGTATTGCGGATCAAGGCATTGATGAAGTCCTGGATCAGCACGCGGTAGCGGGCGCGGTTGCTTTCTTCCTGCACCGCCTGCTTGATCAGGCGCACGCCGGCCACCGTCTCGACCAGGTGTGCCGTGAAGCGGGCGCGATTTTCCGCCACCCTGGCGTAGTTGCTCTGCGCCAGATATTTAAACAGCCATGTCGCACCGAATAGCAAGGGAATCACCGAGGCCAGGCTGAGGAACAACACCGGCGAGGTCAGCCAAAGCAGTATCCCGGCCACCACGCTGCGCAGCAAGGCCGATAATAGCTCTGGCGGCCCTTGTATCATCAAAGGCTCCAGGCTGTCGACGTCGCGGTCTATGCGCGAGACGATGCGGCCGGACTTGGTTCGGTCGAAATAGCCCACGCTCAAGTGCTGCACATGGTTGAACACGCTCACGCGCAAGCTGTTCAATACCCGGATCGCCGCCGAGCCGGAAAGGAACTGGGAGACGCCAGCCAGCCCGAAACGCCCAGCCCAGGAAACGGTCATGCCGACCAAGGCCCACAGGATGAGATGCGTATTGAGGCTATAGCTTCCCGCCAGGCTTTTCACCAGGCCATGGTCGATCACCTGCTCGATTAGGTAAGGCCGCAGGAACACGAGCGCGACCAGCACTATCTCAGCAATGATGGCCCCGGCCACGAAATGCTTTACCGGGCGTAGCAAAGGCAGCAGGCGCCAGAACATGCCGCGCTGCAATTTCTGCTGCGCCAGCATTTCTTCAAGCTCGATGTCGGACATGACGCGCAGTGCGGGTGCTTTATCATTGGCCATTGTCCACCTCCATCCACTCCTGCAGCCCCATCAATTCCCTATATTCCGCGCTGTTCGCCACCAGGCTTGCATGCGTCCCTTCTGCAATAATCCTGCCGCCCGACAGCACTAGCACACGATCCGCCAACAGAATGGTAGATAGCTTGCTGGCAATCATCAGCACTGACACCGCCTGGCCCTTGTCTTCAGACAGGCGGCGAATATTGTTCAATACCGTGCGCTCGGTCACGGCATCCAGCGCACTGGTGGCATCATCCAGCACCAGGATAGAGGGCTTGCCTATCAAGGCACGGGCAAGGCAGATCCGCTGCCGTTGTCCGCCCGAAAGCGTAATACCCCTATCACCAATTCGCGTCTCCAAGCCCGACGCCAACCGTGCCAGCACCTCTTCTGCCGACGCCATGCACAATGCCCACAGCAGCTCATCGTGCGTTGCGTCCTGGCCCGCGAGGCGCAAATTGCTGGCCAGGCTGTCGGAAAACAAGAATCCCTCCTGCGGCACGACATGGATCGCGCGCCTCAAGGCGTCCAGCGTGAAATCGCGGATATCGTGCCACTCATCATCCCACCGCAGCTCAATCTTGCCGGTCTTGGCATCGGCAAGCCTGGGCAACAAGCTTGCCAGCGTGCTTTTGCCGGAGCCTGTCGCCCCGACCAGCGCCACAACCTCGCCAGGCTTGAGTTCAAAACTGCATTGGTCGAGCACCGGGTTGCCTCCGCCTGGAGGCTCGACACCCACCTGCTGCAGCCGGACGCCAAGCGCCTTGCCTTGGGGAATATTCAGCGTTCCACCTTCAATTTCGGGCAAGGCATCCAGCAGCTCCCATATGCGCGCCGCCGACGAGCGCGCATCGGCAAACACCTGCATCACCCTGCCCACCCCTTCCACCCTGAATACCAGCGTGGTGGCCATCAGCAGGGAAGCCACCAGCTCGCCGTAATTCAAATGCTGGGTGTAAACCAGATATGCACCCACACTCAGCACCCATACCTGCCCGAGCCCCACGACGAACTGGGGAATGGGGATCCTGCTTGCCGAGTAGCGCAAGGCTTCCAGGGCTTGGCCGACGAAGAAACGTACATGGCGCTCAAACTGCGCCACGCGGGTGGACTCCAGGCTGAAGGCCTTGATCACACGCACGCCGCTTACCCCTTCTGTCAGGTCTTGATTGACACTGTCGAACGCCTGCCCCACGGCACGGTCGAGCTGTACCAAGTGGTCGGTCTGGCGGAACAAAATGTAGAAGCCCAGGGTCGTCAATAACAAGGGACCAACACCCAGCAACGGGTGATACCAGAATAGAAAGCCAACCGCGGCGATAACGATGAATGATGTGTCGACCACCTGCCGCCAGAAGCTGATCAAGGCATCGCGCAGCTTATCGGCGTCGCGCGTGGTACGTGTGACGATCTCGCCCGCGCCGTGCAGCCAATGGTAGGCCAGGTCGAGACGCTGCACCTGCACCAGGATCATCTCACGCAAATATCCCAACAGATCTTGCTGGATCACCAACGATAGCCAGCCGACAAAATACATCAGCAATGCACGGCCTGCAGCGATGCTCACGATAACCAGCAGCCAGTGCCAGGCAACGCTGGCATCTAGGTTGCCAGACGCATCCGCCACGACGGCCACGCCCTGCTCAACATCGTGCACGGCACGCGCGATCATCCCTTGCTGCCAGGCCAGCATAAAATTGGCGAGGGCAAACAAGGCGGCGGAAATCCAGAAACGTACTGGCGTACGCCGATAGAGCCACAAACATCGCAACAGGGGATAGGAACGGAGATTCACAAACCGGGCTTTCATACAGCGGGGTTATGCGCCATGCCCGGGGAGCCAGGCATGGCGGCAGTGCAGGAGCGCACTGCGTTATTGGGGATATAGACTAGCGCAGGTTACGCCAGCGGAACAAGTAGCGGCCTACAAGCTGGATGACCAGGTTCATCAAGTAGCCCAGCAAGCCGATCAAGACGGTGAGAATGATGAGGATATCCATCCGTGACGCGGCCTGCGCATTCATCATGATGTTGCCGAGACCTGCACCAGCGCTGAACAAAATCTCGCTGCCAATGGTCGCCAGCCAGGCAAATGCCAGTGCAAATGAAATGCCGGTAAAAATGCTGGGCAATGCCGCGGGCAGGAGTATCTTGAAAAAGGCCTTGCGACGACCCAGCTTATAGACATCGCCGACTTCCTTGTACTTGTCCTCTACCTGATGCAGGCTTTCGTAAGTCGCCAGCACCATGGGGTAAAACGCCGACAGGCACACTACCAGCAGCTTGGAGGGGTCGCCATTGCCCAGCCAGAGGCTAAACAAAGGCACCAGCCCCATCAAAGGCACTTGGCGCAGCATATGGTAAAGCGGCCCGATCAATACATCCGCCACGCGCCATAAGGCCATCACCGCACCAACACCGAAGCCAATCGAGCCGCCGATCAGCAGACCAAGGAAAGCACGCTGGAGGCTGGCGGCAATACCTTGCTGCAGCTCGCCTGTGGAAATGATTTCCAGCAAGCCGTGGTAAATCTGCGAGATAGAGGCAAATGCATAAGAGTGTTCCGCGCTCTGGCGCGACATCAACTCCCACACCAGTAGCAAGGCCACAGGAATCAGCCAGCCACGGCCACTTTGCAAAATGCGGTATCTGGATAAAGTTTGCGTTGTCATTTGGCTTCAACCTTGCGCCATGGAATCAAATTAGCCTCGCCCCACTTGAACAAGCGGTCGATGCCGAAACCGATGAGTCCGGTCAGCACCACACCGACCATCACGATATCAATGCGAAAAATCTCGCGCCCCATCTGCATCATATGGCCGAGCCCGCTATCGGCTGCGAGCAGCTCCGCCGCCACCAAGATGGTCCATGAACGTGCAAAGGCAATGCGAAATCCCGTCAGGATGGGCGGTAGAATCGCGGGAATCACCATCTTTGTATACAAGGTACGGTTAGGCAGTTGGTATGCCTGCGCCACCTCGAAATAATGCTTGGGTATACCCTTAGTCGCCTCGTATGAGGCCAGCGCAACGGTAAAGAAGGCTGCCTTGACCACGACAGCAATCTTGAACAGTTCTTCGATACCGAACAGCAGGATAAAGATCGGTATCAAGGCAATGGTTGGCACCTGACGCAACGCCTGAAACAGCGGTGAGAAAAAGTCTTCTACCGTACGCGACAACGCCATCAGGATACCGAACAACAAGCCAGAGCCTGCGCCGATCAAGAAACCTAGCCCTAAGCGAGATAAGCTGACTGACAAATGCGCCCACAGCTCGCCCGAATCAAGCAACTCATGCAGGCTGGCCAACACTTCCCACGGCGACACCAGCAATTGCGGAGAAAAAATCTCCAGCTTGGTAACCCATGCCCACAGCAATAGAAATGCTATCGGGGAGATAAACGCCGCCAGCCTCAATCTGCTGCGTCGGCGAAACACCGGGTCGGCCTGGTTAATGCCAAGTGCAACCCTGATCCCTATGCTCATAAATATAGTTCTTTCCCGCTAGATAATAGAATCTGCCTACTCAGCCTGTGTCAGTACAGCCAATTTGGTAATGCCAGCACGTTCAATAGAAGCCATGACCTTGGCCACCACGCCATAATTCACGGCTTCGTCAGAGCTTAAGTGCAATGCCAGGTCGGGATTGGCCGCATGACGCGACTTCAACTCAGCCTCCAGTTGCGTTACTGGCACTTCCTGCTTGTCCACGAACACATTGCCTTGCGCATCCACGCTCACCGTCACCGGCTTTTTTGGCTCGGGCGGCTGAGTGGCTGCCGTTTTGGGCAGGTTTACAGTAATGGCATTGTTGAGTACCGGGATGGTGACGATGAAAGCCACCAAGAGCACCAGCATCACGTCCACCAAGGGTGTAATGTTGATTTCGCTTAATACGTCATCTGATTCATTCGTTGTCGAGAAAGCCATTATGCAACCGCCTCATTTTTCAGGTTGACCACGGAAGAAGAAGTCTCTTGCTTGATTGACCCAAGCTCGACAGGCTTGCTGCCAGAGAAGTTGGCCTTGCGGGAAAGGCGGATCAGGTCGGCGGCAAAATCATCGAGATCGCCGTTGATCAACTTGAGTCGACGGGTAAAGAAATTGAAGGCCAGCACTGCAGGCACCGCCACTGCAATACCGAGACCTGTTGCCACCAAAGCTTCACCGATCGGTCCGGCGACGACTTCCAGGCTGGCTGAGCCCAGCGCGCCGATATTGGTCAGCGCGTTCATGATGCCCCATACCGTGCCGAACAGGCCAACAAATGGCGAGGTGCTGCCAATACTGGCCAATACGGCAAGACCGCTGTCCAAGCTGCGACGCTCCTTGAGGATTTGCTGACGCAGGGAGCGCTCAAGCAAATCTTGGCGGTCACCAGTATGCTCAAGGTCGTGGGATGAATGGCTGTCTACATCGCGCAGGGTATTGAAACCCGCTTGCGCCACACGTGCTGCAGGGCCATCTACATCCTGGATTTCAGAGGCAGCAATAATATTAGGGGCACTCCAGAATGCCTGTTTGTAACGCTTGGTCTGGCTAGCTGCACGCCAATGCTGATATCCCTTGACCAACAGCAAGGTCCAGGTCACTACCGAAAAAGCAATCAGCGCATACAGTACGCTATCAACAATCAATGAATTGGATTCTGCAATATTAAACATCTTTATATTTCCTCAACTAAATGACTAAATGAAGGCTTATGAAGCTAACTTGAACTCAATAGGCACAGTAGCCCAGCCATCGATTGGTGTATTTCCACGCTTGGAAGGCGCAAATTCCCAGCCTTTAACTGCCTCTATGGCAGCCTCATCCAATGTCTTGCGACCACTGGATTTCTTGATTTCTACGGCCTGGACCTTGCCGCTGGCCAATACCCGCACCCGCAATACCACCGTGCCTTGCCAGCCTTGACGTTGCGCAAAGGATGGATACTTCGGCGCAGGGTTGTTCAAATAACCTGCATAGCCCATGGCCTCTGTCACCGGCTCTTCCTTCACCGGCTCGGGCGGCGGTGGGGGCGCGGGCGGCGCTGCCTCTACCGGCGCGGTGGTTCTTTCCACCTTGGTGTTTTCCTGCACCACAATATCGTCCGGCTTAATGTCGGGCTCAGCTTGCGGCGTTTTCAACGCCGGTTGTGGTTTCGGTTGTGGTGGTGGCTGCTTCACCACTTTTTTAGGTGGTGGCGGCGGAGGCGGTGGTGGCTTTACCTCAGGCGGTGGCTCAATGACTGGCTTGATGATCTCGATTTCCACCGGCCGCGGCTTGGGCACGATAGGCGCATGCTCCGCATTGATATAAAAATAAGCCCCGACCACATGCACGGCGATCACCACCAGGCCCAGGGCCAGGTAATTCCTGCCGCTACCCGGGACAGTAGCTTCCTCCTGAAACTCTTTCTGGCGTAAGGCAAATGCCTGGTCCAGCCGCTTGCCTGCCTCGGCAACGCGCTTCGCCAGCTCATCCCTTCTCGGCAGGATGTCGCCACTCTCAATCAACCTGCCAGCAGGCCTCAAGGCAGATGTAGACACGTTTATCCTCCTTTAAATATTCCGTTGCGGCGTGCTAGACAAAATCCGTCAGCACATCATCCTTGATACGCTGGAATTCCAGCGTGGAGCGCACGCGTGGGCGCGGCAGGTCGACGGGCACAATGCGCTTGATGCGACCTGGGTGGGATTGCATCACCACTACACGGTCACCCAAAAACACCGCCTCTTCCACATCGTGGGTTACCAAGATGGTGGTTAAGCCCTCCTGCTCCCATAAGCGTTGCAGCTCCTGTTGCAATTTCAGCCTGGTCAACGCGTCCAATGCGGCAAATGGCTCGTCCAGCAACAGCAATTGCGGACGCAATACCAAGGCCCTGGCAATCGCCACGCGTTGCGACATCCCGCCGGAAATCTGGTGGGGATAAGCTTTTTCAAAACCCGATAATCCGACCAGATCAATCTGCGCCTGCACGCGACGCTTACGCTCCGCCTTAGTGGTATCGGTGGCGGCAAAAGCCAGTTCTATATTGGCTTCCACCGTCAACCACGGAAACAAACGATGCTCCTGAAATACGATCCCGCGACCAAGATCGGTGCCTTGGATACGCTTACCCTGATATACAAGGTCTCCTCCATACTGGGTATCCAGCCCAGCGAGCAGCTTGAGTAATGTCGATTTACCGCAACCGCTGGCACCCACGATAGAAATAAACTCGCCGGCACGAATTTCCAGGTTAATGTCGTTGAGCACTTGCAAGCGCTCGCCAGAAAGCTGGAAAACTTTTTCGACACGCTCTATCTTCAAGGCTACCGGGCTTAGGTTTAATTGCTGCTTTGCGTTGTGCTCGCTTTGCAGCCCATCATGCAGCGCCTGCTCACGCTTAAAACTCAGCACTGTATTCAATGCACTCATTTTTGCTTCTTTCTGCCGCCTGGGCTTCGGGTGCCCTGCGGCACATCACTCCAAATAACTTTTTTCAACTTCTCTCAATAAAAAAACATATAAAGAGAATCAAAAATACAATTTGGTTATATATTTGCAATCCCCGTGCCAAATCCTCGGAAAAATCGACTTGTCATTAAAATTCATTGACTTGGAAAAAATCAGAACGGTTACCAGCGACAAAACTGTTGCGATAGCATCAAAAAAATCAATCAAACTGTTGCTATAAAAACAGGTCCTGCTGGTGGAAATGAAACAGCAGCGTAAAAGCAGCGCTGCTGTTTAAGTCACAATCTAGAGCAATGAAGCAATTATCCAGGCGCGTGCCCTGCCTCATGACCATCTCCGACAGGGCCTATCGCCTGGATCGCTGCCCTGCCCTTAGTGTGGAACCCAGAAACCTTCAAGCTTGAGTTCCCGCAATGCCGTGGTGACAAATCGCGGGTTAAGCATCTGCTGGGCATCCGCTTGCGTGCGCGTCAACCCTGATGCCTGCGCATAGGCCACCGCCTTGCGATAATGCTCCTGCAAGGCCGCATCGTAGAGCGGCGACCAGCGCTGGCGCCAGCTGACATTGTCCTGGTCGTATTCTCTGCGGTTCACGCTTTCGGGATAGATCTTGTTGGAATATTCCCGGATGTAGGTTTCCTTGTTTTCATCCTGCGCTACCCAGTGCACGCTTTTCAGGTAGGCAGTGACGATAGCCTGGGTCACCTCGGGGTTCTGCTTCACAAAATCATTGCGCGCCCATACCCCACCCATCAGCTTCCAATCGACCGGCGCAGTCTTGGTGGACCAGATGATTTTGCCTACTCCCCTATCCTCCAGGATATAGGAGTCAAACAGGCTGAAAAAACCATCGACAGTGCCGCTCGCCAAGGCGGCAGCGCCGACTTGCGGGTTGACATTGACGATCTTGAAATCCCTGAACGTCAGGCCTTCGCTCTGCAACAGGTTGGAAAAAGCCAGCTCCCACGGGCGACCACGGTGCAAGGCGATCTTTTTGCCTTTCAGGTCCTTGATGCTCTTGGCTGTAGAGTTCTTGGGCACAACCAAATAGGAATTGGAAGTTGTGCCCCAGGGCGCTACTAGCTGCACGGTGGGCTTGCTGGCATTGAGGATGATGGGCGGCAAATCGCCGTAGATGCCGAAATCGATCTTGCCACTGGCAAAGCCTTCGTTGATCACAGGGCCGACCGACGCCATTGCCGCAGGCACCCATTCCACCTTGATACCCTGCTTGCGCAGCTCTTCCGGGAAAGCACCATTGACGACAAGAGAGGCGCTACCGGTATACACCGTCTTGCCGCCGACGTTGGTCGCTACCGAAGCAATACGCACCACCTTGAGGTCTTCGGTATGGGCAGTAGGGAAATAGCCCAGAAGCCCTGCCAGCAATAAGGCAGGCAATACAGTCAACTTCATCATTTCCCCTTACCCGCTGCTGGACTGAGTTGAGCCTGCTTGATCTGCTGGCTTTGCCAGTAATGTTCAAGGTTAAGCTCCTTAAGCGCATGCTCGACGAATTGCGGATTAAGCAACTGATCCAGCTTGACCTCGTTGCGCACCAAGCCTGATTGCTTGGCATAACTCGCTACCCGATGGTAATGCGTCTTCAGGGCATCGTCATAAAGCGGGGACCAACGGTCCTTCCAAGCGACGATGTCATTGTCGTAATCCTTGCGCACCACCTCTTCCGGCAAGGCATTGGTGGCATATTCCTTAATGTACTTGTCCTTGTTCGCATCCTGCGAAGTCCAGTAATTAGTCTTCACATAAGCCGTTACGATGGTCTGGGTAAGCTCGGGATATTTCTTGACGAAATCGTTGCTGGCCCATAGCCCGCCCATCAGTTTCCAGTCTGGCGGCGCATTTTTGGTAGACCAGATGATGCGCCCGACCTTGCGCTGCTCGAGGATATGCGCATCGTTGAGGCCAAAGAACCCATCCACCGTGCCGCTCGCCAATGCGGCTGCGCCGACCTGGGGATTCACGTTAACGATCTTGAAATCCTTGAAGCTGAGCCCCTTGGACTCAATCAGGTTGGCAAAAGCGATTTCCCAGGGTCGGCCGCGATGCAAGGCAATTTTCTTGCCTTTCAGGTCATCAATGGTGCTGGCCTTGGATTTTGCCGGCACGACAAGATAAGAGTTGCCGCTGCGTCCCCAGGGCGCCACCAATTGCACAGTGGGCCTGGAGGCATTCAGGATCACCGGAGGCAAGTCACCATAGGAGGCGAAATCGATTTTACCGCTGGCAAAACCTTCGTTGATGATTGGGCCCACGGCGGAATGGGAGGCAGGCACCCATTCAATTTTCACGCCCTTTTTCGCGAGCGTCTCTTCCAGCCCGCCTTCGGTCAGCACTGCGGCGCCGTTGAGGTAAGTGGTTTTTCCCGCGATGTTGTATACCACAGCTGCAATCCGCACTACCTTGGGTGTTTCCTCGGCAAAGCCCACTGAAGCCGGCAATGCCATCATGGCGGCCAGCGCCAGATGATAAATTTTTCTATGCAACATTTAACTCACTCCAAAACATGTCAGTCCTGCTTCAAAATCCAGTGCGGGGTATTTGAAGCTCTCGAGAATTCAATGAAAAAACAGTGTGCTCGCCCGTTGTCGGGTAAAACACACCATAAAGAGACAGTCTTGAAAATCATTACTGTTGCTCACGACACGACTATGTAACTGAATAGAGCAGCTCACAAAACTCAGCGAAGCTGTCCTGGCTAGGTGCTCTGCCTTAGGTAGTACAACTAGCACGACAAGGCAGAGCAACAAGGCCAGAAGAGTATTGTGAACAGCACTTAAGCGACCTTGGCCTCTAATTGTTTCTTGGCTTCCTGCAACGGACGTTGATCCACCCATGCATCAAAATCGAAATCGCGATCCAAGAGACCATGAATCCACATGAAGTTCTTCTGTTTGCGGAATAGCTCGAGACGATCGGGTGTCAATGTCGGTTCAAGATGCAGGTGGAAATCGTTGCGGTATGCCGTCGCCACACTCTCGGCGCCTGCAAAGGTCTCATCCTGCAGAATGCTGCGTACGCCTTCCAAATTGTGCTTGGCCCAATCAGCCGCACGCAGCGTCTGGTAAAGGAAGCGAACCACCAGATCGAAATGGTTCTCCAGCAAATCCTCATGCACAGTGATAGGACGAGGCGTGCCATTATTCACCCGCACGCTTTTATCGGCATAGCTGTCGAGATCAATCCCAACCACAAGCCCTAAGCGCTTGGCTGCTTCGACAGCGGAAGCACCCTTGACGTAGACCGCATCAACATTGCCTGCCACCAGTTCGTCCAGTCCCGCCCACAAGCTACCCACCACCTCACGGCTACGCCTGCCATCTCCACGGCCTGCCCCGGCAGCGGCCACTTCGACGAGATCGACATCATCCAGCGTCAAGCCCGCGATACCGAGTGCGCCTTTATATCCGTGCAAGCTCATGCCGCGCGCGATGCTGCTGCCACGCACATGGTCCTTGATCGGGTGATCAACGAAAGCAGGCAATGCCAGGCGTTTTCCCTTGAGCTGGTGCGGCTCTGTAATCCCGGAATCAGGCCTCACCAAAATCGCCTGCCACTCATCTATCCATGTCAGGCCAATCAGGCGCGTAGGCGCATATTGCGCACGTGCAGCGATCGCCAGCAAATTGCCTCCCTCACGTATGAGAGTAGGCAACTGGTGATCATAGTGATGCCGGTTGTATTCTCGTGGGCCTTCCTGCAGAGTGGAGACGGTAATGCCATCCTTTGCAAACTCCTCGTCCAGCCAGCCCAACTTATAGGCAATGCCGGTCGCAGTCGGCACTGGGCAACGGGTAAACCATATCTGGTCTACACTATTTATTAGTTCGCTCATTGCCGCCTCCTCGATTAACCCAGGTCAGTCGCAGGCAACAGGTTCAAGCCCTTGGCCTGGTCGTAAATCTTGGCCATCTTCCATTGCTGGGCCAATACGCCAGGACCGTAATCACGGGATCCTCCAATTGCGTCTGCCAAGGTCTGGATTTGTGCCCCCTCTTCAAGGATGAGGATAAATTCAGCAGTCTTGCGCAAGCCTTGCTTGCCCCAGACGGTAGAGCCTCCATTGGCTTCCAGGATTGCAGTGTTGTGCGGATTGAGCTTGATCTGGTCCAGGATGAAATCCACCTCCTGCTGTCGGCGATCTATATAAATAGGAATTTCACGAATCAGGTTATAACGCTGCACAGGTACATAACGAATCGGCAATGTACGATGGGTTTGTGCCCAGGCCCCCAGATACGGGGAGTGCACATGTGAAATCGTCGTGATATCCGCATGTTCCTTGAACAGCTTGGTATAACGAGTGGAGCCGGCCCCAGTGCCCTTACCCAGCACCACATTACCCTCAAAATCTACTACAACAGCCTGTAATTCACGGCCATCCCAATTAAAAGGACCCGGGTCGTTTACGATGACCAGCTTCTCCTCGCCAGGTACGCGCTCGACAAAACCTACCGTCCCATTCGCAGTAATGGTACCGGTGTTGCGAAACGCGGCAAACGCGATCTTGGCGTCAGCCAAGACCTGTGCAGCAAAAGCTTCTAGATCGTTTTCTGTATCAATTGCGGTTATGGTCATCATTCACCTCTGTAGTCATCATGAAAGGCTGGCAAAGTTGCAAGCATCTTGATGACAAAGTTGGCAAAACACATGCCAAGAGCAACAAGCACTCATTACAAATAAAATAATTGTTTCATTTCATATAGATAATTATTCATTTGCAAAAATGACTTCTCACGCCACCCTGCTACAAAATCAACACCTGCTGCAGAATCAACAGTGAACTTCGTCACTGAACTGCGTCAGAATCAACAACATGCAGTAAGGCGACATTTCTTTATTTCAAATAAGAATATAGATATGAAAATATAGTTTTAGACCAGCTAAAGGATTATGAGTATATTGGGCAAAGTTTCTACACTGAAAGTCCCCAAGCAATGCATGCTGAACTATGGAATTATGAGCGGGCATTCGAAAGTGCTGATCACGTCATCACGCACCCTAATCCCAGTTCTGTCAGCCTCTCTGTGCGCGCAAGCGCACTGGTTTTCAGCGACCCAAGGTCACAGGCTTTATTGAACCTGATTGAGAAAATTGCCGCCAGCAACGCCACCGCTCTGATTATTGGCGAGACAGGTACCGGCAAGGAACTGATTGCCCGTCATATCCATGCACTCAGTAACAGGAGAGATGGCCCTTTCCAGGCAATCAATTGCGGAGCTTTCTCAGAAACCTTAGTAGAGAGTGAGTTGTTCGGCTATGAGCGTGGTGCCTTTACCGGCGCAACCAGTGCCAAGACAGGATGGTTTGAATCAGCCAACGGCGGCACATTGTTTCTTGATGAAATTGGAGATCTGCCCCAGTCAACCCAGGTCAAATTATTAAGAGTGTTGCAGGAGCGTGAAGTCGTTCGACTTGGTTCACGTAAGGCTACACCAATAGATGTACGCCTGATTGCCGCTACCAATGTAGATCTGGAAGAAGCGGTACGTGCTGGCCGATTTCGTGAAGATTTATACTACCGCATCAAGGTAGTACCTATTGACCTGCCTCCTTTACGCGAACGTCCTGGTGACATCTTGCCTTTGGTAGAGCACTTCCTGAATGTCTACAAGTCACGCTTGCATACAGATATTCCCAAGCTTGCACCCGACACCATTCAGCAATTACTGCACTATCCTTGGCCAGGAAATATTCGAGAGCTCGAAAATGTTATTCATCGCGCATTACTGATTTCGACCTCTGGAACCTTGCACCCAAAAGATTTAGGCCTGCCACCGATAGGAACAGCACCACTCGAAAAACCAGAATTAAAACCGGTATTGACATCATATGGAGCCGGCAAGGTAGAAAATACTACCTCTCCGACAAGTGGTTCAACACCATCACTGACCACGCTGGAGACCTACCAGCTAGAACGCGTTCTTAACCAGTTTTTTGAATCACCTCCACCCAATCTATTTGAGCTGGTCAATGCACTTTTGGTAGAAAAGGCCTATGAGTTCAGTAATAAAAACCAGGTACACACCGCCAAGCTCTTGGGGATTAGCCGCAATATCCTACGTGCAAGATTAAAGGAACTCAACCTGATTGCCTAATCACTGAAATAACAAAACCACCCTAAGGTGGTTTTGTTATTTTCTTGGATCTTTACTCTTGTGAAGCGCCCGACTGATCACTCTCTCCACGGATGGCCGCTATTTTTGTCGCAAGGAAATCATCAAATCCTTTCTGCACCAGATCATAGGTTTTGGCAATGCCCGCAGCAATATCACTACCCTCTCCCAATACATTCAGCCCAGTCAGGATATCCTTGGCCTCAGCATAGCCCTTCTCGAAGCCACCCCGGATTAATGCCACGAAATCACGCGCTACTGTTTCCGGATCTTTATCCGGGTAGCGCGCAGCATAGGCATCAAAAAAACCTGTAGACATCGACAAAATACGTCCGGCTGTAGCTTCGGCACTATTATCCTGCCCCATCGCGTTCCCAATGGCATTCGCACCAAGTTCAGGCTGGAGCACGGCATTCAAGTGCTCGACAGCTGAGCGATACAACAAGGCCAAGCCATCATTCCCTGACTGAATCGAAACCTGTAGTGAAGCTTGCAGGATTTGTGCGTTAAGCACTGATTTTTGCCCACCTGGACTAGCTTCTGCAGCTTTTTTCGCTTCATTAAGCGTGTCATTAGCAGATATCGAAGTTACTGGAGTCATGCTGCCAGTAGTAATGCTGTTGCTGGATGCAACCATAGTGCCCTCCTCAAATTATCTCGATGGTATTTATCTATATCGGCCATCATCAGAATAAATGAAGTCATTTTCAATCTAATCAATGTAGTACAAAGCTCAATAAGCAAAAAGGGAGCCGAAAACGGCTCCCTTTTTGTATAAACCTACGCTGCGTCTTTATGCAACCAAGGTATGCGGTACATCTTGTCTCAACAAGAAAACTGCCTGCTCAACAGCAACATCTATGCGCTGACGTATGGCATCGCTTGTTAATTGATAATGACTAAACTCGGTATCCTTGGCATAGATCGCCGTAGGAGTGGTATAGACATTGAAAAAACTTGCCAACGTGCGTAACTGGTAGTCAACCACCATGGCATGCTGATCACTACCGCCAGTTGCAGCCAAGATGGCCACTTTACCGACCAAGGCTTTAGGGTCAAGCAAATCAAAAAAATGCTTCAGCAAACCCGTATAAGAAGCTTTATATACAGGGCTTGCAATCACAAGCAAATCTGCCTCTTGTACTTTTTTATATATCTCCGTTAATTCTGCTGGAAAACTTCCATAAGACACGGTGCTACCCAATACTGGTGCAATCTCGGCAATATCAATCACCTCGGCAGGTGCATGTAATTGATGTGATGCACGGGCAGTAATTTCCTCAACGAGCGATTTTGTCCTGGACGGCTGCGACAAACTGCCTGAGATACCTATTATTTTTGCCATACCAACTCCTACTTCCATTAATTAACTCAACTCATGCCAAGGCATGCATTGAATAAATTCAGCAATAAAAGTGCCAGGGCAAAATATGATTATAAATCAATTAGGAGTAATACCAATATGCCAAGCGCCTTGGATAAGGTGCTGATTAACCAACATCACTTCAACAGTACTGCTGTTTAATCAGCACATCCTTTTGTTTTTATCAAGCAACCTTGAATATTTCTACGGCTTTCTTCAGATTGTTTGCCTGCTCATCCAGTGCAGTAGCTGTCGCAGCTGACTCTTCTACCAGCGCAGAATTTTGCTGGGTCGCATCGTCAATTTGTGTGATGGCAATCTTCACATGCTCAATCCCAGTAGCCTGCTCACTAGAGGCAGATGCAATTTCCTCAATCAAAGTAGCAATCTGGTTTACAGAAGTTGAGACCCCAAGAATCGTGTTACCTGCCGCAGTCACTTTACGAGTTCCAGTCTCAATGACCTCACCAGAAGATGCGATCAAGGTCTTGATTTCCTTCGCAGCACTTGCACTACGCTGGGCTAATGAGCGTACTTCACTCGCCACAACAGCAAACCCTTTACCCTGCTCACCTGCCCGCGCCGCCTCCACCGCAGCATTCAGTGCAAGGATGTTGGTCTGAAATGCAATTCCGTCAATCAAGCCAGTGATTTCCTCAATCTGCCCAGATTTGTTACTGATTTCCTGCATGATCTGGACCACCTCACCCATAGCGCTTTCTCCCTGCTGGGCAACTTGGCTGGCATTTTGTACCATCGCTGTTGCGGCACGTGCGTTCTCGGCATTATTCGAGACAGTTTCTGCCAACTGCTCCATACTGCTCACTGTTTCTTCAAGCGAACTAGCTTGTTCCTCAGTACGGTGAGACAAATCATTGTTACCGACCGCAATTTCACCAGTACCACTGTTGATCTGTTCAACGCCTGCTCGTACCTGAAGCACCATCTTTGCAAGGCTATCTTTCATATCGATCAAGTATGGATATATCTGGCCAGGGCAGTTTTTACCGAATGGTTCGATATGAAACGTTAAATCCCCATCGGCAATTTTTTGAAAATACTCTTTTACCTGATCTAAAGGAGTTCTTACAAAATACACAATATAGCGATCTGCCAATACCAAAAGAATCAGGCAGATCAGCAATACTACAGCAACAACCACAATAACCTGCATGCGGTTATTTTTTGCCGTCTGTAGCATCTCGGTATAGCGTTGTTCTAATTGTCCATCCATCTCTTGGATGGTGTTGGCAAACTGACGGCTAGCCCCCACAACAACCGCAATATCGTGTTGCTTATATTGCGCAAGGTTTCCCTGTTCCAGTAACTCAAGCAATGTTCCCAAGCCCTCGTCCACCAAGGCGTTGTAGTGAGCCTTGAGTTGCTGAATCTGTCCGGCATCCACAGATGCTGCATGCTGCATGAAGTCATCAAAACCATGATTGGCTTGTCCCAATGCTTCCTTAACACTTCTTGCCTCTTCCTGACTAGCGGCGTGATCACCTACCTCAAGGCTCTCTGCCAGTCTCACTATTCTCAGCCTTGCACGTAGCAACTGGTCATTGACCTGAGCCAAGGTTCGGGTTTGTTGTAGCATTGAATAACTAAGATCCAGCTCATGCCCTGCTGTCGTCACTCCCTTTAAGCCTACCCCTGAAAGCGTAAGGATCATGATACTGATAAACGCCAGTACAATAAGCACCATGCGATGCACTGTGATATCTCGTAGGTACTGTTTCATATTGACCCTTCGTTATATGTTCATTTATTGGTAAGCGAAACAATCGCACCATCTAACTAAAATAACGGAGGAAAAAAGGGAAAATTTAACAAAATGTTACAGTCTGTAATATTTTGTATATTTGCTGAATTTACTGATTTTATTAGACTATTCGCGTCACCACTAACAATTACCTTTTGCTTTTAAGCCAATAAGTATTCACCACACCCTTACCTTTAATCTCGACCCCGTTGCGAGGTTCGAAAACATAATCCTGATTTAATAACGCGTAAGTCGAAGCAGAAACCTGAATTTGGTTGGGGAGCCCTGTATGCTCCATCCGGCTGGCAAAATTCACAGCATCGCCCCATAAATCGTAGCTAAATCTTGTGTTACCAATGATTCCAGCTACGACTGCTCCACTATTAATACCAATGCGCATCTCCAATGATTGGCCAATCTCATGGGAAACCTCCCTCAATAAAGCTGGCATCGCCAATGCCATATCCGCAATCACTTGAGCATGGTCATGACGAGGGTTCGGTGCTCCCGCAATTACCATATAGGCATCTCCTATCGTCTTGATTTTTTCTACGCCATATTGCGTAGCAAGTTGGTCAAAACGTGAAAATACGTGATTGAGCATATCAACTACCTGAGTTGGACTCAACGTGGCAGATATCTGGGTAAAGTTAACAATATCAGCAAATAAGATAGTAACTGCCTCATGGCTGTCCGCGATGCGAGTGCCCTGCGCTTCATGCAACCGCTGCGCGACTGAATCGGGCAAGATGCTGCGCAATAACTGTTCTGATCGTGATTTCTCAATCGCAAGTGCCTCCAGCACTTTTGCTTTTTGTGATTGAAAATAACGCATCACGATATAAAGGATGCCCGATACTCCGGTCATATTGATCGCGAAAAAGGCATCCCTGATATCGCTGGGAATAGGCAGTGCGTGCATGGAAAACAGGGAGTTCAGCCACCATGACAACACGGCCAATACACCAAACAAGATAAACCAAGGGGTTGATTGCCGAGTCCCTAATATCATCAGGGCCCCTACGGGAGACAAGATCGCCCAGAAGGCAACGCCACTAGAAGCCTGAAAACCACCGATGATCCACTGCATGAAAAATGGCATCACCAGCAGCATCACCAACTGAGTAAAAGTGAACGCATCAAATCGCTTGAAATGGTAAAACACCAATAAACTACTATAGGAAATGATGATGTAGATATAAGGCACAGCAGCCATTACCGCATAGCCTTCACCCAGGCTGGATAAGCTGAATATCCAGAATACACAGGCCAAGCTTTCTGCCAGCACCAGAATAGACAAGATCACCACGCCAAGCACTACCGTCCTGGCAACCTCAGGTGGCTTACTCCCCAGAAAAGGCTGGATTAGCCGTAGGAAATAACGGTCAGCCTGATACATGATGACGTTCTCTTTTTTCTTGTAATTCAATTGATTCGATCAATATAGCTTAAGGTCGATCGTTAATCCATCCCTCTCTTGGCCGATGAAAGCACTGGCTGACGCACGTCCATTTGAGTTAGAATGCTGTCTGGCGGGCCTCCCCGCATTGCAAAGTAGTGAACCTGGTCAGGTCCGGAAGGAAGCAGCCACAACTATTGAAGCAAGTGCCGGGGGTTTGGCTCGCCTCTTAACGAATCGAAAAACCTGCCAGAAAAGATCGCGCCGAAGTAGTATTGGCATTGCATCAACCGCAAGCAACGGCAGGTACCTGCAACGCATGACACCCATTGAGTTTATACACCTATGAGCTATCAGGTTCTTGCCCGCAAATGGCGCCCAAAATCCTTTGATGCGCTGGTAGGCCAGGAACACGTGGTTCGTGCGCTCACCAATGCCCTGCAACAGCAACGCTTGCATCACGCTTACCTATTCACTGGTACACGTGGCGTTGGCAAGACTACGCTCTCCCGCATCCTGGCAAAATCATTGAATTGTGAACAGGGCGTCAGCGCAACGCCTTGTGGTCAATGCGCAGCCTGTGTTGCGATTGATAAAGGCAGCTTCCTGGATTATGTCGAGATGGATGCTGCATCCAACCGCGGCGTAGAGGATATGACGTCGTTGCTGGAAAAAGCTATTTACGCTCCGACACAGGGCCGCTATAAAGTGTATATGCTTGATGAAGTGCACCAGCTGACAGGCCATGCCTTCAATGCCATGCTGAAAACGCTGGAAGAACCACCGGCACACGTCAAGTTCATCCTAGCCACGACTGATCCACAAAAAGTACCAGTCACCATCCTCTCGCGCTGCCTACAATTCAATTTACGTCAGATGTCGAGCAGCGGTATCGCCGAGCACCTGCAGCATGTGTTATCCGAAGAAAACATTGCCTTTGAGCCGGTAGCGCTACAGCTGATTGGCCGCTCAGCCAATGGCAGCATGCGCGATGCGCTCTCCTTGCTGGATCAGGCCATTGCCTACGGTGGCGACAGCGTCAATGAAAAAGAAGTCCGTGCGATGCTGGGCGCCATTGACCAGAGTTACCTCTTCGACTTGCTCAATGCCCTACTCTCTCAAGATGGCAATGCCGTATTGAGCCAAGCCCGCGCCATGGAGCAACGCGCGATCTCATTCGATGCAGCATTGAATGACTTGGCCAATCTGCTGCATGAGATTGCGATTGTACAAGCCGTTCCTGATAGCATCGCGCACGATCATCCAGAACGCCAATCCATGCTTGATCTCGCATCTCGCATGGGGGCAGAAGAATTACAGCTGTATTACCAGATTGCCCTGTTGGCAAGACGCGACTTGGGCTTGGCGCCTGACGAATTTGCAGGCTTTACAATGGCGCTGCTACGTATGCTGGCGTTTAACCCAGGAGAACAAAAGCCTCCCGCACGAGCAAAACCAGCCCCTGCCGCAGCCACAGAACATGTTCCACCTCGTGCCAGTGCGGCCCTGGCTATCAGCCAACCAGCCACCAAGGTAATTGCACCCAGCACCACCGCGCCAGCATTGGAGATAACACCTCCACCCGCAACAGCATTAACGCCACCTCAGCCAACAGTTGTTGCTACTCCAGCACCTATTGAAGAGTCTTCCACACCAACGATTACACGCGCATTTGACGGCAATTGGCGCGTGTTGGTCGATCGTCTAAAGTTGGGGTTGGCACGAGCACTGGCACAAAACTGTGAGCTGGCAAGCTTTGATGAAGAACATATTGCCTTTTCAGTACCCCCTTCGCAAAAGCATCTGCTCAATATGGGCTATGAAGAAAAATTGCGAAGCGCAGTTGAACAGCACTTTGGCCGCAAGATCAAGATGACATTTTCGCTGGGAGGTAGCGGTAATACTCCTGCCCAATTAATGAGCCAGGAAAAAGCAGCCTTACAGGCTGATGCAGAAGATGCTATTCATAACGATGGCTTTGTACAGGCACTCATCAAGGACTTTGGTGCCCAAATCATTCCATCCAGCATCAAACCACTTCAATAATTACGTTCGGAGGAAAAACACATGATGAAAGGCGGCTTGGGCAATCTGATGAAGCAGGCCCAACAAATGCAGGAAAACATGAAACGTGCGCAGGAGGAACTGGGCAAGGTTGAAGTTGAAGGCCAATCAGCCTCAGGCCTAGTCAAGATCACCATGACCTGCCGCCATGAAGTGCGTCGCGTCAGCATTGACGATAGCCTACTGCAAGATGACAAGGAACTACTGGAAGACTTGATTGCCACCGCATTCAATGATGCGGCACGCAAGGCAGAAACCACAAGCCAGGAACGTATGAGTAGCCTCACCGCTGGCCTGCCTATTCCACCTGGCATGAAGCTACCTTTCTGATCTAGGTTTACAAGCATCATGCGTAATCCACCTGCACTGGAACAATTGGTTGAAGCCCTGCGCTGCCTACCCGGCGTAGGCCCAAAATCCGCCTTGCGTATGGCGTATTATCTGTTGCAACGGGATAGGAAAGGTGCAGGACTATTAGCCAAATCTCTAGATCAGGCCTTGCAGGTGGTGAGTCATTGCAGTCTATGCAACAACTTCAGCGAGCAAGAGATTTGCCCGCTGTGCGCCTCCCCTGCTCGCGATCATACATTGCTCTGCATCGTGGAAATGCCTAGTGATCTCATGATGCTTGAGCAAACCCAATCTTACCAAGGCATGTATTTTGTCCTGATGGGCAGGCTATCGCCCTTGGATGGCATCGGCCCTCGCGATATTCACCTGGACAAGCTACTCAAGCGCGCCCAGGACGGTGAGGTGGAAGAAGTTATTCTCGCTACCAACTATACGGTCGAAGGTGAAGCAACAGCGCATTATGTCAGCGAACTATTGCGTGCCCGTGGCATCAAGGTAAGCCGCATCGCACGCGGCTTGCCCATGGGTGGAGAAATCGAGCATGTGGATAGCGGCACCTTGGCGCAAGCCCTATTGGAGCGCCGCAACGTACGCTAGTTAGCTGGTGTTACAGAAACAGAACTGCGGCTCGCTAGCGCTTGCTGCCAGGCAACCAAGCAGGTTTCTATCTCCGGGACCTCGTGCACCACATAATCAGCACCCCATTCGAGTGGGCGGTCTGCCTGATCCAAATATCCATACAATGCAACGATAGTTGGCATACCAGCAGCCACTCCGGCCTCTATATCACGCTGGGCATCACCAACATAAATACAATCATCAGGCTGCACACCGACTTGCTCACACGCCATCAATAATGAATCAGGGTGAGGTTTGGCACGAGGCGCATCATCTGCACATATCAAGCATGCCATGCGTTGATCGAGCTTCAATGCCGCAAGCAATGGAGCGGAGAACCTCCTGGGCTTATTGGTGACCACACCCCACTGCATGCCTGCCGCTTCAATACGATGCAACAATGCATCCATCCCATCAAACAACAAGGGAGCACGTGTATGCAGCTCATCATATAAAGCCAGATACTCATCCCTCATGGCTGCAAAATTGGCATCCTCAGGCGTAATATCAAACCCTATGCCCAACAAACCCTTAGAACCATGTGAAGCGTAAGGACGGATGATTTCCTGATCTAGGAAAGGCAAGCCATGCCGCTTGCGTTGCAGGTTTAATGCTAGCCCAAGATCAGGGGCCGTATCTGCCAAAGTCCCATCTAGATCAAATAACACCACACTTGCCATACTACTTCACCGTTTGCAGGATATAGTTAACCGAAATATCGTCGTTCAATTTGTACTGTTTGGTCAGTGGGTTATATCCCATTCCTTTTGAACCCGTAACATCCAAGCCAGCAGCACGTGCCCAAGCCGCTAGTTCTGATGGTTTGATAAACTTCTCATACTCATGAGTGCCTCGCGGTAACAGATTCAGCACATACTCAGCCCCAAGTACCGCAAACAGATACGCCTTGGGATTGCGATTGATGGTAGAAAAAAACACCTTACCACCAGGCTTTACCAATTGGGCGCAAGCACGGACAATGGCTGCCGGATCCGGCACGTGCTCCAGCATTTCCATGCAGGTCACGACATCAAAGCTTTCAGGAGCCTCTAAAGCCAAGGCCTCCACTGAGATCAAGCGATAATCTACCTTTGCCCCACTTTCATACTGATGCAGTTGCGCCACTTTGAGCGCCTTCTCGCCGAGATCAATACCAGTAACCTCTGCACCACGCTCACTCATGGACTCTGACAATATCCCGCCGCCACATCCAACATCCAATACACGCTTGCCAGCCAACCCTGCATGCTCATCTATATAATTGAGACGCAAAGGGTTTATTTCGTGCAATGGCTTGAATTCACTGTTCTTGTCCCACCATTTGTGGGCCAGCTCGGCAAATTTCTGCAACTCTGCCTGGTCTACATTCATGCCAGATACTGACTCAGTTGGGTTTGCCATTCGCTACTAATCTCCTTTAATTCAGCAGGCTCCATATTGGCATAAATGCCTGCCTGCCCCTGTAACTTCTGATATTTCAATTCACCCGCTATCCAGACATGGCTCACATGCTCACGTCCCGCACTGTAGACCAAATGCGAAATGACATTAAAACAAGGTTGTAGCTCAATGGCAGCCAGATTGACTGCGACAATATCAGCACATTTCCCACGTTCCAATGAGCCAATGTCTGCCTCTTGGCCCAAAGCCTTTGCAGCATTAATGGTCGCCATGGCTAAAGCCTCTGTAGCAGAGACACTTTCCGCGTCACCACTGGCTCCTTTGGCTAGCAACGCTGCTAGGCGCATTTCCGCGAACATATCTTGGCGATTATTGCTTGCGGCCCCATCGGTGCCTATTGCTACATTTACCCCAGCATTAACAAGTGCTGTCACAGATGCAATGCCACTGGCAAGCTTGAGGTTAGAAGCGGGACAATGTGCAATATGAGCGCCATTTGTCGCGAGCGTCTTCATCTCAGCCTCCGTCAAGTGCACTCCATGTGCCGCCACTAGATTAGGGCCAAGTACGCCAAGTGCCTCTAAGCGTTGCAAGGGTCGCACGCCATATTGCTTGATGCTATCTTCAATCTCTGTACGTGTCTCATGCAAATGCGTATGGATATTCAACCCCAATTGCTCTGCATAAGTCACAATATTCTTAAACGTGCTATCGCTAACAGTATAAGGCGCATGAGGCGCAAGACTTGCCCTCAACAACTCGCTATCACGCCAATCATCCCTGGCCTGCAAACCCTTTTGCAAATAATCTTCCGCATCATGCGCATAAGCAGTTGGAAAATCCATGACCACCAAGCCAATATTGGCGCGCATACCAGATTGAGTCGCAGCCTCAGCTACCGCTTGCGGGAAGAAATACATATCACTGAAACAGGTGGTACCGCCAGCCAGCATTTCAGCACATCCAAGCAAACTCCCTTGGCGCACAAATCGCTCCGAAACGAAACGCTTTTCCACGGGCAAGATATGTTGCTGCAACCATTGCATCAGGGGGTTTTCATCAGCCAGCCCTCTCATCAGGCTCATCGCCGCATGAGTATGCAAGTTAATTAACCCAGGAATCAACACATGGTCATTTAGCACGATCACCTGTGCCAATGGATATTTGCTCTTGGATTGTTCTGACGGAAGAATGTCGAGAATGCGACCAGCTTGAACAATGACACTGTGCTGCTCGAGCACTTGCCCATGCGGTAGCACTGGTACGACCCATCGTGCCTCTAATGCAAACACATTAGATTGCTCAACGGAATATTGATGTTTTAAAGTTTGACTCATGGATGACCATATAAAAAAGCCCCGCATAGCGGGGCTTTTTCAACACTCAAGCTTTAATTATTCGCTAGCGCGTTGTACTTCGATTTCAACCACTACACGACGGTTAGGTTGCAGGCACTCAATTGCCTTCTTACCACGAACACCTGTGCACTCAACAACAGGCTCGGCTTCACCCTTACCAACAGCATGCAGACGGCTTTCTTCAATACCTTGAGAAACCAGGTACTTCTTGACAGTGTTAGCACGACGCTCGGACAGCTTTTGGTTGTAGGAGTCGTTACCAATGCGGTCAGTATGACCAGTGATCAGAACCAGCTCAACTTCTGGATGAGCCTTCATCTTTTCAACAACATCAGCATTCAGTGCAGACTTGCCTTCTTCCTTCAGGTTGTCCTTGTCGAAACCGAACAGAACTTCAGAAGAGAGAGTAACCTTCTCAAATGCTGGCTCAGCAGGGCCAACAGGTGCTGGAGCTGGCTCAGCAACTGGTTCAGGAGCTGGCTCTACAGCAGCAACTGGCTCTGGAGTTGGCTCAACTACCGGTGCTGGCTTAGGAGCGCCAAAGCGGAAGATCGCACCCAGGTTGAGGTAAGTATTGCTCAGTGTTGAAGTATTGCGGTCACCTACAACACCTGTCTCACCACGGCTCCAAACTTGACGTACGTCAGCTTGCAAACCGAAAGATTCGTTGAACAGGTATTGTGCACCGAAGCCAACATTAGCCATCCAAGAGGTCTTCTTACCACCCCAGTCAGCGCCAGTTGCAGTTTCAGTGTAATCAATTTTATTACGTGCAGCGCCCACACCAGCCAGCAAGAACGGACGGAACTTGTCACGGCTAAAGAAGTACAGTGCATCTACACCGAACAGAGTCTGGCGATATTTACCATCGCTGAACTGGGAACGGTTTTCATCAGCACGGTTGTGGCTCAAGCCGATTTGAACATCCCAGTGCTCGCTGATTTCCTTACCAAACTTCAAGAAACCACCAACACTTTGATTTTCAGCCTTGGCATCGTTGTCAGCATTCAGCACATTAACGCCTGGCAAAGCATACCAAGCACCGCTGTATGCAACGTCATCAGCACTCGCTACGGAAGTAGCAAATGCAAATGCGCTAGCAACTGCAAGACCAATCAGATTTTTTTTCATTCGATTTAACTCCTGATGACTAACGGACGACTTGACTATACTCAATGCATAAAAGCCACGCAACGATATAGTCGAGGAAATCAAGCCAGATCGGCACTTTCAACCGACTTGTTGTAATTATACAACAACACCCTTAACGCAGACACCCTGCTTTTACAGAGTTTTGCAACACGATCAAGCCCTTCGCATACCGCGCCACGAACGCCCACGTAAGATGGTTTCATTTTAACTATATTTTCAATATTTTCAATATTCAATGATCCGGCCAGGCCAGTTTGCATGCCTGCGGCTAAATGCACAAACTCTCGCAGTTCTTGTTCGCTCATATGCGCAAGCAAGCTACGCCCATCCTTGTGTGCCGTATCAAGCATCGCACCCCAAAAACCAGCCTCCCGCAGCAATGGCAGCAAGGTAAGCTGCGGAGCAATATCCGCCATAAGCACTGCAACCATTGCCAGCTTGTGTTCAGCAATTAACGGCTGCAAGGCATGAATGCACGCCATATTATCGCGCTCACTCCCAAAAAAACCGACCTTGATGATATCCACGCCTGTCATTTTCATTTGCATGACAGCCTGGCAAATCAATTCAGGTTGCATAGGCAGATCACCTGTCGTCGCACTGGTTATCCGCCTACCATCAACTGCCTCAACTGCCTGCCTGACGATTGAATGCGGCAATGCGCCTAATGCACCCTCGTGGGGATTTTTCATATCAATGATATCCGCACCGCCCTCCAAAGCCAGCAAGGCCTCTTCAGCCGAAGTTACACTGATCAGCAATTTACTCATGCTTGGTTTTCCCCTGTGATCATGGCTTTATAATTTTCAACCTTATCGACCAGCCACTGCCAAGCCTCTAACTCACGCTCCCCCGCGGTCTTCTCAATCGCAATTTTCAGGTAATTAAGCTCGGTCTCGATTTTATCTAGCGGAAGCATATGCAAACGACTGACCAGCACAGCCAATTCGATCACTGCTGCTTGTGCGCGGTTGAAACCACGAAATGGGGCATGCATTTCTTCGTACACAACCCGGAAATAAAGCTCAGGCCGAACCTGGTCTTCCTTCACCTCAACCAGTGCCAACTCTCGATGCGTCAATGCTGAACTCAGCACCACGCCATCAATCTTGCTGGCTTTGGTTAACGGCCAATCACGATGTCCAGATAAACTACCAGCGAACACGCGTACATCATCCGTAAAATTAAGCACCGCATGGCGGGTCGACAATAGATTATCCAACGTCACTGAAGGGCGAAATGGGGCAATCAATATCAAGCCATCACGCTCCCTCACACCAAAAGGTGCAATGTGGGGAACACCTTCCAGGCTTAATGTAGTCAATATGCTTTCGTAAATCATGCGTCTGGCATCTTTCTGGTGCTACGCGGCCCGCAGGTCACATCCTCGACAGGCGGCTCGATATTAGTAGGCTCTTTTTCAATACGGCGAGGGCCACACGTCGCGTCTGTATTATTGTGCTCGGCCCGCTTCTCTTTTTTATCCTTTAGTGCCGCATCCCGGTGTTCTACCCTACCCTCAGGGTCTTTCGCCAATGTGGCACATCCCCACTCTAGTTCTTCATCCTGGCTATAACGCTTCTTTAACTGCCAAGCAATTTGCGCGCGCGCCAACTCAACCCCAAGATAGAAAGCATGCGACCCATCCTGATCTACATTGAGGTAAGGATATAACCTGAAAGGATCAGTCTCACAATGAATGCCATCGCGATTGAACACATGCATGCCGTCTTTGCTGATAATGATACGGAAGCTAGGATCCTTGATCTGGCTTGCCAACTCTTCCACTTCTTCAGGCGTATAGGTAAAAGGCCTCCGGTCATGCAGCCCCAACAAACCATTACTGTAGTCACGGGGTAAACGGTTTTCTTCGCGTGCGGCATACATGACGCGACGTGCCACATCAGCTTCGGCAACAGCAAACGTGGCATGGGCACTTACTGAGGTGGCGAGTACAGCATTGATCTTGAGCTCAGTAATCATGCCAAACAACATCGCATTAATGCCGGTAGTATCAGCGTCAGTCAACTCAGTCAGATTGCCCACGCCCATCATGATCTCGATATCTGGATAGCGCTTTCTCAGGCGCTGATAGCGCACGATAGAGTCAGTAAAGCCAAACGGAATAGGGTCTAGGATAGCATCGGCAATGAATGGCTTTTCACGTTTCAACATGCCTTCAATCGCACGATATAAAGATCTAGGATTGGTGGGAGTGGTAGGAATCAGGATAGGGGTAGATTCAACCTCATCGGCAATCCACAAGGTTTTTTCTGTCAGGCTTAATAGATAATCGGCACCTGCCCTGCCCGCCAACAGTAAATCATCTGTATTTAAGGAGTCTACGCTAACCTTGAAGCCCTCCTGCTTCAAGGCCTGTATTGAGTCCTTAAGGTGAGGAAAAGGTGTATTGGGCAAACACCCCAGATCCACCACATCTGCACCTTGCCGACGAAACTCCTGCGCACGCGCAACCACGCCTTCTACAGAAAGCTGTGGTGCCTCTACAATCTCGGCAAAAATCTTGACGTCATACATGGATAAATCTGCCTGACGGCCTCCACGACCAAAAAACTGCGGCAAATCCTTGAGGTCTTCCGGCCCACGCTGGACTGGCACACCATACTTTTCTTCCAGTGGTGCCAAATCACCACGACACAAGCCTGGCACAATGATCCGATCTGCATCGCCAGCATCTGGCAACCTGCGCATAATCAGTTGCGGCGTCAGCAATGCCGCCACTGAAACCCCAAGCTGGGCAACTCTATAATTGAATTCCGTCGGCTGCATATCTGCCAGCACTTTGTGCAGGCTTTTTTCCGCAAGCTTTCCGGTCAGGAAGAGGAGGTTTTCAGACATGCGAGTCTGGCCTGGATCGCGGCCTGCAATTGCTGCATATCACTGACTACCGTGGTGTCTTCAAATGTTTGAAGTCTTTCGATATTCTCTAGGTCCACCCTACGCGGATATACCTTGACCATATTGTCGCGAGGCGCCTCAGACTCAATCTCAGGCGCTGTATCACAGGCGAATACAATGCTGGGTACGCCACATTTTCCAGCTTGGGCATAGACGTTGGTCACTAAGGTATCAGAGATGCCGCATACCATCTTGGCAATGGTATTGGAGGTTGCGGGCGCGATGACGACCGTGTGATAGTTGCCGTAATAAAACATCTCGACTGGCACAGCACTTGCCGTTTTATCCTGAAACACCTTGGCAACCTGATGTCGGTAGCCATACTGCTGGAGCACTTCCGCCCCTGCGCGGCTCAGGAACAAATCCACATCTTCTAGGCCGTCAATAATTTCAATGCATTCACGGAGGTAATGACCGGAGCCAGTAATAGCCCAGGCCAGCCTTGGTTTTTCTACTGTTTTCACGCTAACCTTACACGCCGAAAGGATGGCGCAATACGATAGTCTCATCGCGTTCAGGGCCTGTGGAGACAATATCCACAGGCACTTCACACAATGCTTCCAAACGCTTCAGGTAGTTACGGGCATTCTGCGGCAAGTCTTCCCAGCGGCTAACACCGAAAGTATTTTCATCCCAGCCTGGCAAGGTTTCATAAACAGGCTTACAGCGAGCGACATCATCAGCCCCAACCGGCAGCAAATCAACAGGCTTGCCATCCAGCTCATAGCCGGTACAGATATTGAGCTCCTTGATACCATCCAACACGTCCAGCTTGGTGATACACAAACCGGTCAAGCCGTTGATGCGGGCAGAACGACGCAATGCAGCCGCATCAAACCAGCCACAACGACGCTTACGCTTGGTCACTGTGCCGATTTCACGACCCTTGTCAGACATCTGGAACCCGGGAGTATCCTCAGTTTCGATATCCAGCTCACTAGGGAAAGGCCCACCGCCAACACGTGTGGTATAGGCCTTGGTAATCCCAAGGACGTAATGCAGCATGCTGGGGCCAACACCTGTACCTGCGGCAGCCTGACCAGAGATACAGTTGGAGGAAGTGACATAAGGGTATGTACCATGGTCAACATCAAGCAATGTCCCTTGCGCACCTTCAAACAGGAGGTTTTGACCAGCCTTGTTTGCATCATAAAGTGCAGCAGAAATATCCGTGACCAATGGTTGAAGCAATGCTGCCTTGGATAAGGCGCTGTCCAGTTGTTGCTGGAAATCTACCGCTTCCGCATTCAGGTATTTGGTCAGAACGAAGTTGTGATAATCCAGCACTTCGCGCAGCTTTTCTGCAAATCGCTCTGGATAGAACAAATCATAGACACGCAATGCACGACGCGCCACCTTGTCTTCATAGGTTGGGCCAATGCCCTTGCCTGTCGTGCCGATCTTGCGGCCTGGCTCACGCGCTGCTTCACGCGCCTTGTCCAGACGCACGTGATAATCCAGAATCAATGGGCAACCTGGGCTTACTTTCAAGCGGTTGCGCACTTCCAGACCAGCCTTTTCCAGGCCATCGATTTCGAACAAAAGGTGGCTTGCATCCAGCACCACGCCGTTACCGATATAGCAATTGACGCCTTCGCGCACAATACCGGAAGGAACCAAATTCAGTTTATATTCCTTCTGGGAGGCACCTTGACCGATCACCAGGGTATGACCAGCGTTATGACCACCTTGAAAACGCACAACACCTTGTGCATGGTCAGTCAACCAGTCAACGATCTTACCTTTACCCTCATCGCCCCACTGGGTACCGATAACAACGACGTTCTTGCTCATGAATAGATCCAATAGATAGATTTATAACGCGGGAGCGGCCACTACAACCCACTCTCCATTTTGCTGCACCAGGATGCGATCGCAACCCAGCTCCGCACGATAAGACTCTTGCCCAGGCAATTCCTGAATCACCACTTGCCCTTGAGAGCGCAGGTGCTCAACCACCAAGCTCAATGAAACATCGGCAACGGCAGGTGCAAAAATCGCAGCAGCCACTTCAGCGGCTGGCAAGGAACTCACTACGCCACGCAAGTCGAGGCTGAAGCCAGTGGCTGGTCGGGCGCGCCCAAAAATTGCGCCCACTTCATCGTAGCGACCGCCCCTAGCCAATGGCCCTGCATATCCTTGCGCATAAGCAGCGAAGACGATACCACTGTGATAATGATAACCACGCAACTCTGCCAGGTCGAAGCAGACCTTCACATCAAGATCTGCCAAACCTGTACCAACTGACTTGAGATCACGTAGTGCCTGCTGAATGGCTTCAATCTTTGGCAAGCACTTGGCTGCCTCTTCAAGCACGCTGACATCACCGTTCAATTCAGTCAGGCTGGACAATGCCGCTAATGTTTCCTGGTTTAAATTCTTGCCCAGTTCACGTACTGCCGACTGATCCTTGCTTTGCAAGGCAGCATAGAGCTCTTGCTCCTGCTCCTCAGCAACGCCAGCATGCTCCAGCAAACTAGCAAAGATACCGACATGGCTCACGTCTATATATAAAGTGCTCAAGCCAACCGCATGCAGGGCTTTGATCATCAGGCGCTGGATTTCGATATCACTCTCAACGCCTGCATGACCATATAGCTCTGCGCCTACATGCAAAGGCTCACGACTACGCGCAAGGCCATCCGGCGCAGTGCGCAACACGCTACCGGCATAACATAAGCGTGTCACACCTTGGTTATTCAACATGTGGGCATCAATACGCGCAGTTTGCGGTGTCATGTCTGCACGGATACCCATGAGCTTTCCGGTCAGTTGATCAACTACCTTGAAAGTCGCAATATCCAGATCATGGCCAATACCAGTCGTCAGTGATTCCATGTATTCCATCATGGGTGGAATCACATACTGATAACCATGAACCTTGAACAAATCCAGCAAGCTGCGACGCAATTGCTCTACGCGCGCAGCCTCGGCTGGGAGTACATCTTCGATGTATTCGGGAAGTAACCAGTTACGCATTTTCTATGAGATTTTAAGAGTTAGTGCACAAAGAGCACTATCAACAAGCCTGCCAGCATGGATGCCAGCCCGACGAAACGTAACTGCCCATCCTTCATTTCCACCATCCGTTGAAATGTCTGCCTCCAGGCCTGGGGAGCAACTAAAGGCAACACGCCTTCAATTACCAACACCAAACCAAAGGCAAGCAACAGACTGGAAATCAAGATGGGCGTTCCTGCTTATTTGGCTGCACTACCAGCGCGACCAGAATTGCGCATGTATTTAAAGAAGTCAGAGCTAGGGTCAAGTACCATGACATCACTCTTGCTCTTGAAGCTATTACGATAGGCATCAAGACTACGATAGAAGGCATAGAACTCAGGGTTCTTGCTGTAAGCCTGGGAATAAATTTCCGCAGCCTTGGCATCACCTTCACCCTTGGTCTTCTGAGCCTCACTGAACGCTTCGGCGATGATCACTTCACGCTGCTTATCGGCATCGGCACGAATCTTTTCAGCTTCTCCAGCACCCTTGGAGCGCAGCTCATTGGCGA
This sequence comes from Methylobacillus methanolivorans, assembly GCF_044751345.1. Classification (GTDB taxonomy): domain Bacteria; phylum Pseudomonadota; class Gammaproteobacteria; order Burkholderiales; family Methylophilaceae; genus Methylobacillus; species Methylobacillus methanolivorans. The sequence goes on from NZ_JBIWXY010000001.1 coordinate 806,118, forward strand.
CTCGCTTACGCTCGGCTTCCATACGCTGGTACACAGATTCACTCACTTCTTGCGGCAGGTCTACACGGCGCAAACGCACATCCAGCACCTGTATACCCATCTGGCGTGAATCACGGTCTGCACGCTGGCGCAGGATTTCCATGATTTTGCTACGCTCACCAGACACAACCTCGTGAATAGTGCGTTTACCAAACTCGGCGCGCAAACCATCATTAACTGTCTGAGACAAGCGGCGCTCCGCCTGCAACTCGTCACCCTTCACTGAAACATAATATTTCGCCGGGTCAACGATACGCCACTTGATGAAGGAGTCGACCAACACGTTCTTCTTCTCGCTGGTCAAGAAGCGATCAGGCTCCACCCAGTTCAATGTGAGAATACGCTTGTCGAAATAACGTACGTTATCTACCAAGGGTACCTTGAAGTAAAGGCCTGGTTCTTTCTTCACCGAAACGATTTCACCCAGGCGGAATACCAGGGCATATTCGCGTTGATCTACACTAAACGCAGATAGACTCAGCAACAGCAAAGCTGCAATCAAGCCTAAGAGCACTGTTCCCAGATTACGCATTATCGGCTCTCCCTGTCTCGACTACGGAACGAGTCGCGTGAACGCTGAATATTGGCCTCAAGTTCAGGCGTAGTGCTTGGCACTACTGGCTGTACGGTAGCACTACCTGCTGGGCTAGCTCCCGAGGCTGAAAGTAGCTTATCCAGAGGCAAATACAGCAAACTGTTGTTACCGTTACCCTTCTGATCAACGACCACCTTGCTGACGCTAGACATAATCTGCTCTTGTGCATCTAGGTATAAACGCTGACGCGTCACCTCAGGAGCACGTTGATACTGTGCCAGCACCTGCTCAAAGCGGCTGGCATTACCCTTCGCTTCATTTTCTACACGCAGCTTGTAACCCGCGGCCTCTTCCAACAAGCGCGAAGCAGTACCACGAGCACGTGGAATCACGTCATTGGCGTAGGCATAACCTTCGTTCTTTTGACGCTCAAGATCCTGCCCTGCCTTCACGGCATCATCAAATGCTGCCTGCACTTGCTCTGGCGGCTGGGCATTCTGCATGGTGACATTGACAACATTTACACCGGTGGAATAACGGTCCAGAATTTCCTGCATCAATTGCTTGGCCAATACCGCAATTTCCTCACGACCTTCATAGAGCGCAAAGTCCATCTTGCTCTTGCCGACTATCTCACGAATCGCGGTTTCTGCAATGCCTCTTACGGACTCTTCCGCGAAGCGATTGTTAAACAAGGCTTCTTCAACATTCTTCAAGTTGTATTGCACGGCGAATTGCAGGTCGATGATATTTTCATCATCGGTCAGCATCAGGGACTCTCGAAGCTCACGACCACGACCAGCACCGCCCTCTGCGGAGCGATACCCCACTTCAATGGTGCGCACCTGCTCCATATTTACCACGGTCACACTTTCCACTGGATAAGGCAAATGCCAGCGGGGGCCAGGCATAGTGGTTTCGACATGCTTGCCAAAACGCAACACGACGCCACGAGAACCCTGGTCAACGATATAGAAGCCAGTGGCAAACCAAATGACAGCAATCAGTCCCAATACAGGCAATACAGGGATCGCCCTAGACTCAGGAGCCGGGCCGCCGCCATCATTACCACTCTTGCCGAACAAGCCATTCAGCTTCCTGCTGAACTGTCGGAATACTTCATCCAAATCGGGCGGACCATCGTTGTTACGATTGCCCCAACCGGGATCGTTAGCCATGCATCACTCCGAAAAAATCAAAAAATTATGCGATTAGATTAGGATAGCGCCAGCTTTTCTTGCAAGCCTTGCTGATGTTCAAGCAAAACTTGGCGCAAAAGATCAAGCCCCTCGCCTGTCTTGGCAGAAACTCGCACTTTCGAGATTCTACCATACTCGTCGCGATCAAGCCCTGACGGGATGCCGACACGATCAATCTGATTCAGCACCAACACCTGCGGAACATCCTGGGCACCAATTTCAGAAAGTACCAAATTGACTTGCTCAATTTGATCATCACGACTATCACTCGCCACATCAACAACATGTAACAGCAAGTCAGCCTGCACGGCCTCCTCCAATGTTGCACCAAAAGCTTCGACCAAGGCGTGCGGCAAATGCTTGATAAAACCAACGGTGTCTGACATGACGACAGGCCCGCCATCGGGAATGTAAAGCTTGCGCGACGTGGTATCGAGGGTTGCGAACAATTGATCAGCCGCATAGACACCAGACTGGGTCAAGCGATTGAACAAGGTAGACTTACCAGCATTGGTATACCCGACCAGCGAGACAGACAACACCAGGGAACGGCGACGTGCACGGCGCTGCATGCCACGTTGCAGCTTGAGCTTAGCCAACTTCTCCCGCAACTGCTTCACGCGTATACGCAGCATCCGCCTATCCAGCTCAAGCTGGGTTTCGCCTGGACCACCACGAACACCGATACCACCTTTTTGACGCTCAAGGTGAGTCCACCCACGCACTAGGCGTGTAGACAAATGCTCCAGCTGGGCAAGCTCCACTTGCAGCTTGCCTTCATGGCTTTGTGCCCGCTGTGCAAAAATATCGAGAATCAGACCAGTACGATCTATGACACGCGCCTCAAGCAAGCGCTCAAGATTTCGTTGCTGAGAGGGACTTAAATCGTGGTTGAACACAGCGACCTTGGCATCCGCCGCCTGCATCGTCGCAAGCAACTCTTCCGCCTTGCCACTGCCTACGAAAAATTTTGGATCAGGCTTGGGACGGCGACCTTCCACCGTCCCGACGATCATCATACCTGCACTGATTACTAGCTGCCGTAACTCCTGCAGGCTTTCCTCGTATCCAGGATCACCTACATCCACGCTTACCAGTACGGCAGCATCTCCACCGACTGGCCGATCAAACATAAGAACAAATATTTAGCAAAAATTAACCTTCAGCAGAGGCAGCTGGCCCATGGGGAATGGATACAGCACGACCTGGAACAATGGTTGAAATGGCATGCTTGTAGACCATTTGAGTGACTGTATTCTTGAGCAGGATGACATACTGATCAAAAGAATCGACTTGTCCTTGCAATTTGATTCCATTCACCAAATAGATAGAAACTGGCACGTGCTCCTTGCGCAACGTGTTCAGGAAGGGGTCTTGTAACATCTGCCCTTTAACGCTCATTTTGATGCTCCTTTACCTTTGTAGTTGTATATATAGGGAGTTTTATTCTTAAAAGCCACTTTACGTGAAAAACTTTCCCCAAGCTAGCGCTTGCCACCGATAACCAGCAATTCCTTAGTTACTCAATCTTTAGTGGGGCCTGCAAGCTGAAAAACAAGTGCTCGTTACCTCTTCTATTCAGACAAAGCACATCAGCCTGCTCTTAGGACTACACAGAGCGCAAATTGTTCTGCCTCTTTACAGGCTTTTTCTCACCCAGTCACTATGCTTGCAAAACCGCTTGCATCCGTGCCAAACCCACCTCTTTACCCAAAAGAGCCATCACAGCATCAATGCTAGGCGACTGCGCGCCGCCAGTCAGCATAACGCGCAAAGGCATGGCCACCTTGGGAAACTTGAGCCCATGACTTGTCACAGCGGACTCAATTGCCGCATGCAAGGCTTCTTGCGTCCAATCCAAGGTCTTCAGCTCGTCAAATAAAGCTTGCATGACAGGCAAAATTTCAGGCGTAACATGCTTCTCTAATGCTGCTGCATCAACCTGCGGCATCTGGTAGAAGTAGGCAATACTGCTGGCAAGTTGATTGAGCGTGTTCGCACGATCCCGGTACAACGCAATCACAGCCTGCAAATCCACACCACCATCAACGGCAACCCCAGCAATGGTAAGTCGTTCGGCAATATCTACAGCCAAGCGCTGCAAATCAGCCTGCTTGATATAGTGCGCATTCAGCCAGTTCAGTTTTTCCGTATTAAACTTGGCTGCCGAAGGCGTGACATGATCCAGACCAAACCACTCACAGAATTGATCCATGCTGAATATCTCATCATCGCCATGCGACCAACCCAGGCGGGCGAGATAATTCAACACAGCCTCAGGCAAATAGCCCTCTTCATGATATTGCATCACACTCACAGCGCCATGGCGCTTGGATAGCTTCTGTCCATCATCACCCAGAATCATGGAAAGGTGGGCATATTGAGGAATGCTAGCGCCAAGGGCCTGCAACAGATTAATCTGGCGTGGCGTGTTGTTGACGTGGTCATCTCCGCGTATGACCTGCGTAATCCCCATCTCCCAATCATCGACAACAACGCAGAAATTATACGTCGGCGTACCATCGGCCCGGGCAATGATCAAGTCATCCAATTCTTCATTAGAGATACTGATCTGCCCCTTGACCAGGTCATCCCAGACTACATTGCCCGTCAGTGGATTCTTGAAGCGCACCACCGGAGGAACGTCAGCAGGCACCGCTGGCAACACCTTGCCTGGCTCGGGCCTCCAGCGACCATCGTAACGTGGCTTTTTACCCTCCTGCATCTGCTGCTCACGCATTGCATCCAGATCTTCCCGGCTGCAATAGCAGTAATAAGCGCTGCCTTCATCCAGCAACTTCTGGATTACTTCCTTGTAACGCTCCATGCGCTGCATCTGGTAGAAAGGGCCTTCATCCCAGCTCAATCCCAGCCAGTTCATGCCATCGAGGATCGCTTGCACAGCTTCAGGTGTCGAACGCGCCACGTCTGTATCTTCGATCCGCAAAACAAACTGCCCAGCATGCTTACGGGCATAGGCCCATGAAAACAAGGCGGTACGGGCACCACCAATATGTAAAAATCCAGTGGGGCTAGGAGCAAAACGGGTACGAACAGTCATGGGGGAAATCACAATGGATATAAACAGGCAATTTTACCATGGCACCGCCAGAGGCGGGATTGATGAATGACAAGACTGGCGCATAAAAGAAAACCGAGGCAAGCCCGGTTTTCTTTTATATTGAGCTTTAAACGCTAGCAGACATCAGTGCTTTCATTTACTTGCCTGCTTTTCAGGTTGATCATACTGAGCAGTTTTCCATCCACCACCCAATGCCTTGAAAAGATCCACGGTTGCCGTCAACCTGGATTGGCGGCTCTGGATAAAAGCTAATGCAGCATCGTTATAGACTCGTTGTGAATCAAGCACATCAAGATAAGCAGAATAACCTGATTTATAACGATTTTCTGACACCTGTAATGCCTTCTTTGCTGCCTCCTGGCTAATATTCAGGGCATCTTCACGCTCTCGGCTCTGGCGCACCGTGACCAGGGCATCGTTTACCTCCCTGAATGCGGCTTGGATAGAGCTTTGATAGCTGACCAAAGCCTGCTTTTGCCTTGCCGTTGCCTGATCAACCCGGGCGGACAATCTGCCAGCGTTAAAAATGGGCAAACTCAAGCCCAGGCCGGCAGACCAGATACGCGATGGTGCGTGCATGATTTCATTCAAGGCTGCGCTTTCACCACCATAAGTTGCTGTCAGGCTGATGGTTGGGAACAAAGCCGCCTTGGCAACACCAATCTGAGCATTCTCAGAAATCAAGGTTTGCTCGGCTTGCCGGATATCAGGTCGCGCTTCCAACAAGCTGGAAGGCAAATTTGCTGGTGGCACGGGAGGTGCTGGTAATTGATGTATATCACCACCTGCCGGCACCTTGAGCTCAAGATCACCAGTCAGCACAGCCAACTGGTGCTGCACAATTTCGCGCTGACGCACTAGATCTGCAATCTGCGCCACCAAGTTGGAATTGGCAACATCCGCCTGGTGCACATCAAGAATGGATGCCACGCCGCCTTCCAACCTGCGCTTGGTCAACGCCAGGCTTTCCTCACGGCTTTTCAGACTGTCCCGAGACACGGCAATCTGCGCTTCCAGACTGCGCAATAAGAGATAATTGCTGGCGACCAGTCCTGATAGTGACAAGCTGACCGTGTCCTTGGCAAAGTAAGTACCCAAGGCCTGGGCACGTGCCGCTTCACGTGCACGGCGTAATCTGCCCCAGAAATCCAACTCGAAATTGGTTCCCAATTGCAAGTTATAGTTTTCGCGCAGAGCTGGTACATGAGACGGCAGCGGGAAAGCTCCAGTTTGCGTCACTTTCTGGCGTACACCGTTTCCACTCAGGGTCACCTCAGGAAACAGGGCAGCCCCTGCCTCACGCATCGCAGCATCAGCCTCTTCGATGCGCGCGACCGCCTTGGCAATATCCAGGTTATCGGCAAAAGCCTTATCCATTAACCCATTCAGCACTGGATCCTGGAAAGTTTCCCACCATTTATCCAGATTTAATGCCGCCTGCCCCTCTGCCTGCGTAGCTTCAGCAACATTAAAATGCGCTGGCAGCTTCGTCTCAGGCCGATGGTAATCTGGCCCGACCATGCACCCAGACAAGGCCAATGCTACAGCAGCATAAATTAAGTTATGACGCATCATCATGCTGTTTCCTTTTGATCATCGTGATGCACATGGCTGCTGGTCTTCCCAGACAACCAGGTAAAGAACATCGGGATAAAGATGGTGGCAATAAAAGTAGCCAGCAACATGCCACCAAACACGCCTGTACCCATGGAACGACGGGCAGCAGCGCCTGCCCCTGTTGCAATCACCAAGGGAACAATCCCCAATACAAATGCCATGGACGTCATGACAATTGGACGGAAGCGCAAGCGTGCGGCTTCAATCGCAGCCTGCTTGATTGGCAAGCCCTCTTCCAGCTTCTGGCTCGCAAACTCAACGATCAGAATGGCGTTTTTCGCTGCCAACCCCACCAATGTCACCAACCCAATCTGGAAATAAATATCATTGGGCATGCCACGGAACATCACAGCCAACAAAGCACCGACCAAGGCAAATGGTACTGCCATGATGACAGCCAAAGGCAAGGCCCAGGTTTCAAACTGTGCAGCCAGAATCAGGAATACCATGATGATGGCAAAGCTGAAGGCAAAGATCGCGGCATTGCCAGTGAGCTTTTCCTGGTAAGCCTGGCTAGTCCACGACAGCTGATAGCCATCTGGCAAGGTCTGCTTGGCGACCTGCTCAATCAACTTGATCGCATCGCCTGAGCTGACACCATAAGCACCGCCGCCCATCACCTTGGCAGCCAACAAGCCTTGGTAACGCTCCAACTGCTCGGCACCAATCACTTCTTGCACCTTACTCAAGGCTGACATAGGGATCATTTCACCCCCTGCTGAGCGCACGTAAACCCGGCCAATATCTTCTGGCTTCATGCGATAGGCTGGCTCCGCCTGCAATTGCACACGATAAGTACGCCCAGAGCGATTGAAGTCATTGACATACAAAGTACCCATAGTGCTTTGCAAAGTCGCATAAACATCAGCAATCGGCACACCGAGAGACAAAGCCTTGGCCTCATCCACTTCAATCAACAGTTGTGGCACGGTCGGGCGGAAGAAAGTATTGATACCAGCCAGACGCGGCTCTTTGCGCAAGGCATCAATAAAACTATTGACCACTTCGGCAAGATGTTGCGGATTAGTATCTTCACGACTCTGCACGTACATTTCCATGCTACCGGAGCTACCCAGACCACGAATGGCTGGAGGATTGAACGCAATGGCCATGCCGTCAGGCTGCATCATGCCGATGCCGAACAAGCGTTGCACAATCTGCTCGGCAGTCGTCGTGCGCTCATCCCAATCTTTCAACCGCACAAACATCGTCGCTGCACTCGTCTTATTGCCACCACCAATCAGGTCAAAACCATTGATGACGAACTGGCTGGCGACTGCGGGATCTTCGGCGATGGTCTTGCGCACACTCTCCATCGTGTTGCTGGTACGTGTCAGGCTTGCACCATCAGGCATGATCGCGGCTGTTACCACATAGCCTTGATCCTCTGGTGGCACAAAGCTGGTTGGCACGACACGGAACAAGTAAATCCCGGCAGCAATAATGCCAGCAAACACCAGCGCGCCTATGATACGGTGCCTCAAGGTTAAGCCAACGACAGCAGTATAGAAGTTGGTCAACTTATCAAAGCCACGGTTAAATGGTTTGAAGAACTTGGATTCGCCATGGACATGCTTGAGCAGGATGGCACAAAGCGCTGGCGTCAATGTCAACGCAACCACACCAGAAATCACAACCGCCACCGCGACAGTCACGGCAAACTGGCGATACAACTCACCGGCAATACCGCCCATGAACGCAACTGGGATAAATACAGCGCACAGCACCAGCACAATCGCTACCACGGCACTGGATACCTGCTCCATCGACTTAATCGCAGCATTCAATGGCGAGAGTTTTTCCTGGCTCATCAGGCGCTCGACATTTTCCAGTACAACAATCGCATCATCAACCACGATACCGATCGCCAGTACCATGGCAAACAAGGTCAGGGTATTGATAGAAAAACCAAACAGCCACAACCCTGCAAATGTACCAACCAAGGAAATAGGCACCGCAATAATCGGAATCAAAGTAGCGCGCCAGCTTTGCAGGAACACAAATACCACCAGCACGACCAACACCATAGCTTCAGCCAAGGTGTGCACTACTTCGCCAATCGAAGCCTTGACGAAATCGCTGGTGTCATAAGGGATGCGGTAATCAATATCCTCAGGGAAACGCTGCTTCAATTCCTCCATCTTGGCCTTGATTGCTTCAGCAGTCTCCAGCGCATTGGCTCCCGTTTGCAGGAATACCGGAATGCCCACACCAGGCTGACCTTGCAGGGTCGTACGGATATTGTAGTTCTGCGCACCCAGCTCGATTCTAGCCACATCCTTGAGATATAGCACACCGCGCGGACCATTGGCCTTGACGATAATATTGGCAAACTGTTCAGGATCGATCAAACGTCCTTTTGCCGTGACCGTGTAAACAATTTGCTGATCATCCGGCGCTGGGTCCTGCCCTATGCGGCCAGCGGCATACTGCGCATTCTGCGCTGCAATGGCCGCCGCAATATCACTGGTAGTCACACCGAGCTGAGCCATGCGGTCTGGACGCAACCAGACACGCATGGAGTAATCCTGGGTACCAAACACTGTCGCATCACCCACACCCTTGATACGCTTGAGCTCATCCAGCACATTCAGCGTAACGTAGTTACTGAGATAAAGCGGATCATAGGTCTTGTTAGGTGAAACCAGCATCAATGCCATCAAAATGTCATTAGAGCGCTTCTGCACAATCAAGCCTGTACGGCGTACATCTTCAGGCAATCGTGGCGTCGCAATATTGACGCGGTTACTGACGTTGAAAGTCGCTTGATTGACATCAGTACCAGTCTCAAATGTGACGGTAATTGTCAATGTGCCACTAGAGTCAGCACTGGATTGGTAGTACAGCAAGCCTTCCACACCGCTCAACTGTTCTTCAATCGGCGCTGCAACTGTCTTGGCCAGCGTTTCAGCACTGGCTCCAGGATAAGTTGCCGTCACAATGACTGTCGGCGGCGCAATTTGTGGATATTGTGCAATTGGCAACTGGAAAGCCGCAGCTAACCCAGCCAGCACAATAATGATCGATACAACCGATGCAAAAATCGGCCTCGTGATAAAAAATCTCGTCATGATTGTTCTCGCTTAAGCCAACTTACGGCTGGTATTGGCTGCGGACTTCTGTGGTTCAACTTTCCCTGTAGCAGCATCTTGCGGACCAGCAGCAGGATGAGGCTGCAATGGAGCACCAGGGCGGATCTTGATCAGGTTATCTACCACCACCTTCTCACCTGCATTCAAGCCCTTGAGAATCACCCAATCACGCCCCATCCAATCACCTGTGACTACAGGACGCACAGTAGCGTGATTACTCTCATCCAACACATAGACAAAACGACCCTGCTGGGAATTCATAACAGCAACTTGCGGCACTAGGAAAACGCCATCACGCTCCCCAACGACAACTTTGGCACGCACAAACTGACCAGGCAGCAGCTTTTTATCTGCATTGGCAAATGTTGCACGCAATTGTTGTGTACCCAAGGCAGGATCAATCTGGCTAGAAGCAAAATTCAACTTCCCAGTTTCGCCATATTCGGAGCCATCCGGCAGTTTCAAGCTAATCTTTTTAACCGTCTTTTCAGTCACTGGACCGCCAAGCTGCTGGATTTCGTTATCAGAAAGGCTGAATCGCACCCAGATTGGAGACAATTGCACGACTGTAGTGAGCAAACTACTGTTGGCTGAAACCAATGCACCTTCAGAAAACTGGAAGCGACCTGAAACACCGCCCACAGGCGCTGTCACCTTGGTATAAGAAAGATTTAACTCTGCTTCTCGCACACTGGCTTGCGCCTGCACCAAAGAAGCCTTGGCGACATCATTATCTGAAGTCGCATTGTCATACTCACGCTGGCTGATGGAGTTGGATTCCAACAAGCCCTTCAATCGCCCAGCTTCGCGCTGCGTCTGCGCGATTTTCGCCTGAGCCTGGGCTAATTGCCCCTTAGCTTGCTCCAGTGCGATCTGATATGGCTCCGGGTCGATCTGGAACAACACTTGCCCTTCTTTTACCGAGGAGCCCTCTTCATATAAACGCTTCAGCAAAATCCCTCCCACACGAGGACGAATCTCCACTTCACGCGCACCTTCTGTCTGCGCCACGGCCTCTGCAGAAACAGGCACACTGGCAGGTTGCAATTCAACAACACTAACAGGTAATGCCTGCGGCCCGGCCTGCGCCGCTTGTTGCTCACCCTTGCCACAGGATGCCAACGTGCAAGCCGCCATCACGGCAAGCAGGATTTTTTTATTCAAATCAAATCTTCTTGTATTGGTATGAACTTGACTCATCACGCGCACCCTCATATGTAACCCCATGTCTTATAAACAAATTACTTGCTTACATTCATCAAAGAATGTATATTATATACAATCATGTTTGTATGTAAAACTGTTTTGACGTTAGGGATATATTAAGCACATGGCACGTAAAACCAAAGAGGATGCTGAACTCACCCGTCAGCGGATTATTACTGCCGCTCGTGAAGTTTTTGCGAAACGTGGCGTCAGCCACACCACGATGGAGCAAATCGCCACACATGCTCAAGTTACCCGCGGCGCAGTTTACTGGCACTTTGCCAATAAAATTGAACTGTTTCATGCCATGCGCGATCAGGCCATGTCGCCCTTTATTGAGCAAATGAACGCCGCAGTATTAGACGATCAAACGGAAGACCCCTTAACATCAATGGAACAGTATTTCTGCAACACTATTAGTACGCTGCAGCAAAGTGACTCCACGCGCCAAACCTATGAAATCATGATGGCGAAATGCGAATATGTAGATGAATTCAACGATGTACTACAGCAACTGCTGATCAACTGCCAAATATTCATCGAAAAAACGCAGTTACTCTATGATAAGGCACAACAAAAAGGCCTGATTCACCCAGACATTTCCCCTTCTGCCCTTGCGATGGATACTCACCTTTTCTTCGGAGGGCTGATTCACCTTTGGATCAAAGACAACTCAAATCTAGGGTATCGTGATCAAGCCATAGAGCATATCAAGCAACATATCCGCCTGCGTCGAATTCTTCGACCGCAAATCTGATTCAAGCACCTTGTAAAGTCCATCCCATAACGATATGATTAAAAAAGTATTGGGAAGGAAATATCTTGGACATTCACGCTGGCGAAATTTATGGCAAGCAAACGGGCAGCAAGTTTGTCATGTATAACGTGCTGAAGGTTGGCAAGCAATCCATCACTTTGCAGAACATAGATAATCCGCTCAGCCTATTTGAGACTACGCCAGCCAAACTGCAAGCGTCGGGCTATGTGCGAATTAGCCAGACCCCCTACGTGAATATGCAGGCCACAGGCAAAAAGCGTAAATCCATGCGCAACCCTACACGCTGCCCTCTGACACTGGATTTTCTTGAAGAGCGGGCAGATTCCGAACGCCCTGCCCCCATCATGCCTGACTTATTCAATTAAGCCAGGCACGTTTCTTCTATACGACCTACCGCTTTAATCCCGTACTGGGGGTGACGCCCACAAATCGGGGCCATCAGAACTCGTAATCTGAGCTTCAACCAAATCACCAGGCTGCAAACCATCCGCACCGGAAAGATAAACCACCCCATCAATCTCTGGCGCATCTGCCGCAGTACGGCCAATCGCCTCATTGCCATTGACCTCATCAATCAATACTGTTTCGATACGCCCAATTTTGCTCTTCTGCTTTTCTGCACTAATCGCCTCCTGTACCTCCATGAAGCGCGCCAAACGCTCCTGCTTCAGGGATTCAGGTACATGATTATCCAGCGCATTAGCTGCAGCACCATCTACCGCAGAATAAGCAAAGCATCCGACGCGGTCCAGCTGCGCTTCTTGCAGGAACTCAAGCAGGTGCTCGAAATCATCTTCTGTTTCGCCGGGGAATCCAACGATGAACGTGCTACGAATAGTGATGTCAGGACAAATCTCGCGCCACGCCTTGATGCGCACCAAGTTATTTTCGCTGCTGGCAGGACGCTTCATGGCCTTGAGAATACGCGGGCTGGAATGCTGTAACGGCACATCCAGATAAGGCAGGATCAGGCCATCGGCCATCAACGGGATGATTTCATCCACGTGAGGATAGGGATAAACATAGTGCATACGCACCCACACACCCAAATCACCTAATGCACGCGCCAATTCAGTCATCCGGGTCTTGACCGGTCGGCCATTCCAGAAACCAGTACGATACTTCACATCCACGCCATAGGCACTGGTATCTTGCGAAATCACCAACAGCTCAGCCACACCAGCATTGACGAGATTTTCCGCCTCGGTCATCACATCACCAATCGGACGGCTAACCAAGTCACCACGCATGGAGGGAATAATGCAGAAGCTACAGCGATGATTACAGCCCTCTGATATCTTGAGGTAGGCATAATGCTGCGGCGTCAGACGAATCCCTTGTGGCGGCACCAAGTCAGTATAAGGATCATGCAGCTTGGGCAAATTGGCATGTACAGCCGTCATCACCTCTTCCAGGGCATGAGGACCTGTCACCGCAAGCACCCCAGGGTGTGCAGCCTTAACCACATCACTCTTGGCTCCCAGGCAACCCGTTACAATCACCTTGCCATTTTCAGCAAGGGCTTCGCCAATCGCATCTAGCGACTCTTCGACAGCGCTATCAATAAACCCGCAGGTGTTCACCACCACCAGGTCTGCGTCATCATAACTACCAGAAATTGCATAACCCTCAGCCCGCAACTGGGTCAGGATACGCTCAGAATCAGAAGATGCCTTGGGGCATCCCAAGGACACAAAACCAACTTTTGGACTTTGCAAACTCATATATCAATTCAGTTTAGTTAACATTAAATAGAAAGCATGCTTTAAAAGAGCATGTCAAATCAGTGCACCAATTCGCCAGCAAGCCATATGGAAGCGACACCGAGGCCGATGAGGCACACCTGCTGCAAGGTAGCGCGCAACTCTGTTCGCTTGTGCAAGCCCGGGATCAAATCCGCGACTGCGACATAAATCATACTGGCAGCAGCCAGACCAAGAATGGTAGGAATCCACCCCTGCAACATTCCAAGTGCAAAATAAGCTCCGACACCACCCACCAAGGTCGCCATACTTGAAACCAAGTTGAACAGCAACGCCTGCTGCTTGCTATACCCGGAATGCAGCAAGATGAGAAAATCACCAACTTCCTGAGGAATCTCGTGCGCAATGATAGCAACAGCTGTCACGAACCCTAGACGCACATCTACCAAAAACGCGGCAGCGATCAATATGCCATCGACAAAATTATGAAAAGTATCGCCGATCATGATCATCAACCCGCTACGGCCATGATCATGCGCACCATGGTGGTGATGCTCCACCTCTGCCGCATGCACCTCGCATGTGTCGCCATGGCAATGTCGCCATAACACTAGCTTTTCCAACATAAAAAACAGCAAGATGCCCAACAGCACTGTGGCAGACATGACCTCAAGACTGCTAGCAATCTGAAACGCATGAGGCAGGATTTCCAAGAAAACAGCGCCCAGTAATGCGCCTATCGCATAACTAATCAGCATGGGCACCCAAGCGGCCTTAGCTTTTAGTGCAAAAAATGCAGCTGCCAACACGCTTAACAGCCCGCCAGCGAGACAAACCAGAATAATCAGTAGCAATATCGGCATAGCCGGGAATTATACGGGATAGGTGCCTGTCTCTGCTGGTGATAATTTGTTTTATCTTCATCTAAAAATGTAAATAAAAATCAATATTTTCACACTCAACATTGCAATCGTTAATAGTAATTGTTATTATTAACTTTAATATTTAAATAAAATACCTAATCGCCCTTTAGTAGATATTGACTCATGCTGCCAACCAAAGCCCCTGTTAAAACCTGTTTAATCAATCTCCTAGACGAATTGATTGAGCACGATGGCTTTGGCAGCCTCAAGGTCGATATCCGCCTGCTACGTCGTGGGCAAAAAGAAATCATCATTGATTGTGGAAAGCAATATCGCTTTGTCGTGGATTTTCAGCCTGCCAGCAATGATGCAAATAACAATAAGCATCACACAACCGATTAATGGAATTGGTTTTCTGATCGCACTCGCTCATAGAGTGTCGATCATTAATTGCTCAACGGTGTGGGTCCGTGAGCCTAAATGTTGAATTGAATGTCCGCGCCTTCTCGGGGAAGGGCCTAACGGCATTCATTTAATTAAAGGTATTCATGATGAAACTTTCAGCTTTAGCTCTCGCCACAGGATTGGCATTCACTTCTTCTGCGTTTGCAGCCCAAGCAGTATGGGATACTGCAGCTCCATGGGGCGATATCTCCAACACCTCTCAGTATGCAGAATGGGGAAGCTTTTATGACCCTGCTAGTGAAGATACTGGTATTTTCTTGACCGATAGCAACCCTGATATTGGGCTGAGTTCAGGTACGTCAGCCTCCATCAGCGAATCTAGCCAAAGTGCTTTTGTGACCAGTGGCGGAAATATCTACAGCTTCTCTTTGCCAATGGCATTTACGGCTACTTTAAGTGGCACTACAGGTGGACTGTTTGATGTTTATCTGCGAATTGCCACCCTGGGTACTATTTCCAGCACCTCCGCACTGCTTAATGGCGTATCAGCAACTTCCACCATTCAATTCAGCCGCAGCGCTGGCACCATGATGGGTGGCGCATCTACTGAACAAGAGGTTTACTGGCTTTGGAAAGACGTTGCTGGTGCAGACCTTTACACCTTTAATTTCAATGCTACTAGCTCCAGCATGAGTCTAGATCAACTTGCTCTTGCCACCGTAGCTGTTGCGGCAGTGCCAGAACCAAGTACCTACGGCATGCTGGCACTTGGTTTAGGCGTACTTGCTTATGCAGGTCGCCGCACGCGCAAGAATCAAGCCTAAATCAACTCTTAGCTTAGTCTAAATCCCTCCCATGCGAATGCAGCACGGGAGGGAGTATATTTATTTATCGGGGTTATCATGACTGTATCAACCAAAATAGCTGCCATTGCACTGGCAATCAGCGCCACTTTTACAACGTCCGCATTTGCTACTAGCAACGTATGGGACTCTGCTACTCCCTGGGATTCAACCTTAGTTGCACAATATGCAGCCTGGGACAACTTTGCCTTTTCTGTCCATAATGCATCCCCGGAGTACGGCACAGGGGCCACGTTGACTGAAACAAGCACCGTGGCAAGCCTGACCAGCGGTAAGAACATTTATAACGCTGTTGGCACTAGCAACTTTATCGCCACCCTACTGGGATCTGCCAGCGGTACTTTTGACGTTTACTTACGCACAGCCACGACAGGCACTTTGCTTGACACTACTGCGACATTGAATGGTATCTCAGCCACGCTCGTAGAAACTTACCTTTCCACTGGCCGCGGCGTGGAGCAAGAGGCTTACTGGAAATGGAGCAATGTTGCGGCAAGCAATATGTATGTGTTCAATTTTCGCGCCACTGAAACTCATTTGAGCCTGGATCAATTGGCACTAGCTGTAGTGGCTGTACCAGAACCTAGTAGCTATGCAATGCTGGCATTAGGTCTTGGTGCTATAGGTATTGCCACCCGGCGCAAGCGCAAACAAGCTTCCATGGCCTGATAGATAGACACAAACAAAGAATGGCGTGATCACACTACCTCACGCCATCTTTCTACCCACCTCTTTTACTCCACTTTATCAATGCTTATATTGAGGAAAGCCTACGTTTGTCTGTTTGTCATGGCTGGATACTGGATGCTTACCTCAAGCAACCATTCCTTTGCCAGCGAACATGATAATAAGGATGTCAACCCAGCACAGAATCAAGAGGATTCAGCTAACTCATCAGTTAGCGCTACGCTACCAGAAATCGCTGTCAAAGTGACAAAAACCAAAGACTCTGGCATTAATTCCAATCAGGCGATCACCACAATTACGACTGAGGATTTACAACGAACTCAAGCCAGCAATATTTTTGAAGCTGTCAGATCAGCGCCAGGGGTATCCATTTCAGGCGGTCCGCGCCCCAGTGGTATGTCTTTCAGCATACGGGGCTTCGCAGACAATGAAGATGTTATGGTCAAAGTAGATGGCGTTCCTAAGGGGTTTGAAAAGTACCGTATGGGAGGCACCTTTATAGAGCCCGAACTACTCAAAAGTATTGAGGTGCAACGAGGCCCACAAATCAGTAGTGGATCTGGCTCGCTTGGAGGCACGATTATCGCCACCACAAAAAACGCAGCTGACCTATTGCGCCCAGGCCAGCGCTATGGCGCAAAAATCAAATTCGGCTATGGCAACAATAATGATGAATATTCACGATCATATATGGCCTATGGTCGCCCACATGATGCGGTGGATATTTTGTACAACTATTCCAATCGTCAATCTAACAATATCCTGCTAGCAAATGGCACCAAGCTTGAAAGCTCAGCCATCCAGTCTGTTTCAGAACTATTAAAAATTGGCATTTTTCCTATAGACTCCCTGGAAATAACAACCTCTCTCGTCTCATTCAAAGATACAGGTTTACAACCCTATGATGCGACGGGTGGCCAGCCTGGCACATTTGGCAATGTACTCCGCGACATTGATGATTTCACGTGGTCACATAGCGTTCATTTCTCACCAGAAACACGCTGGATTGATCTGAAAGCAGCCTTTGGTATGGGGCATACAAAACTGCACGATCTGATTGCTCAGGATATGAATTCATCAATTAATCCACCGCAACCAGGCTGCAATGGCATCATTAGAATATCCAATCCTTCAGACAGGCGCTTTTGCCGCGGAGATCTGAATGATTATTATGTATACAAGACCAAAAGTATCGATATCTCAAATACTGCGCAAATCAAGTCAAATGGTTGGCTAAAGATTGCCTTATTAACAGGATATCAATTCAACGAGAGTAAACGGGAAATCGAGCGTTTTTTTGAGAACAGACAATCAAGCACTCAAACCAATCAATATCCGAATGGATTTAATGCCTCCGCACCACCTGGAACAAAATCTTTTCATGCTGTATATGTACAACCACGCCTAGAGTTCGGTCAACTCAGCATAATCCCAGGCTATCGTCGTGATGACTATGAGATTGAAGCAGATGGCGGCACATTAAGGACGCTTGCTGCCTTTAACCAAGCAAATAAAATTAAACTGACTGAGGAAACCTGGAGCCTAGGGCTGTCTTATGATCTCTTCGATAAAAACTCACGGCAAAAATTAACACTCTATAGCAACTATGGACAAGGGTTTCGCCCTCCCTTAATTGATGAGTACTTTACACGAGGCATTTTTAGCAGATGTAGCCCAGCCTTGATGCCCAACGGCCCAAGCTCTCGCATTTGCGGTGACTTATATAAACCTCAACGATCTGAATCGACAGAGGCAGGACTCACCTACCAGAATCCAGGCATCCTAGGCTCTGCGCTTGATGTGCTCGGAAAAATCAACTTTTTCCATATTCATACCTCCAACCTACTTTTATCGTTACAGCAAGAGGCCGATGGCTCGATCAGTCAAAACGGCTGGGAAAGAAGAAACGGCGTAGAGTTTGAAAGTTTTTTGCAGTATAAATCCATATTCCTCAGAGCCACCCACTCGCGGACTCGTGGCACACTATTCGATGGATCAGAATATGTACCTCTTTATACCGTGCCGGGTAATGCCACCAACATCAATCTTGGAGCTCAGCTAAGTCCAACCGTGGAAGTCAACTTAACTTACAGAAAAATCTCTGAAAGAAACGTGGTCACAGGAGGTGGTTCTGGCTTGCCATTAGTATTTGGCATCCAAGATGGCTATGAAGTATGGAATGCCGGCATGCGTTGGCAACCAACCCAACAGCTAGGGTTAAGGCTCATCGGTGAAAACCTGAAAAACAAAGAGTATTTCCTTGATGGCACCATGGGTGGTCAAGGCATGTATGCAGCAGGCCGCAATATCAAGTTTATGGTTGAATTGACTTATTAATTTATTACCCCTACAAAACGAGGATACATCATCATGCAATCCACGCATCAAACTGAACAACAATACCAGGCTTTCCACACAGCCAAGAAAGAGCAAAAACTGCGCAACCGTGAAGCCGCCCAGGCCATAGGCATCAGCGAAGGCCAGGCAATTGCCAATGCGATTGGGCGCGAAGCAGTGCGCCTGAAAGACCCATTCCACGAAATCATCGCCGATGTACCCAAGCTGGGGCGCGTGATGGCGCTGACTCGTAACGAAAGTACTGTTCATGAAAAAATCGGGAAATATGAGAATGTCTCATACGATCACCTAGGGCTGGTGGTTGGCCCGGATATTGACCTGCGCATTTTCTACTCGCAGTGGAAGCATGGTTACGCGGTAACAGAAGAAACAGAAAAAGGTGTGCAACGTAGCCTGCAATTCTACGATGCCACAGGTACTGCCGTTCACAAGATTCATCTCAAGGATTTCAGCAATGTCGATGGCTGGCATGAGCTATTGCAGCAATATCGCAGTGACGACCAGTCGCCCGGTCAGGAAATTGAAGCGGCAAAACCTCCCCCCAGCGTGAAACCTGACAGTGAAATTGATCAAGACGGTTTTAAGGCTGCCTGGCTCGCCATGAAGGATACGCACGATTTCTTCATGCTGTTGCGCAAATTCGGCGTTGGCCGCACCCAAGGTTTGCGTTTAGCGCCTGAAGGCCATGCATATAAGGTAAATAACAATGCCACCAAGCAAATGCTGGAAGCTGCCGCAGCAGACGGCACCAGCATCATGTGCTTTGTCGGCAATCCGGGCAATATCCAGATTCATACCGGCCCGATCAAGAATGTGAAGGAACTCGGCCCTTGGATCAACGTGCTGGATGAGACTTTTAACCTGCATCTGCGCACCGACCTGATTGTGGAAACCTGGGTCGTCAAAAAACCTACTGATGACGGCATTGTGACTTCGCTGGAAGTGTTTGATCAACATGGTGAGATCATGGCGCAGTTCTTTGGTGAGCGTAAACCAGGTAAGCCCGAGCTTGAGGCATGGCGCCATATCGTCGCGCAATTGCCAGCCCAGGCATAAAAGGAAGATGATGAACATACGATCCCTCCTGTTGGCTACCAGCTTATTGCTAGGTAGCCATCCGGTTCTTGCCGCAGAAAAGCTGCTGACAGTAGGCGGCGCGGTGACTGAGATTGTCTATGCCCTAGGCAAGGGCAATGAAGTCATTGCCAATGACATTACCAGCGTCTATCCGCAGGAAGCAGCAAGCAAGCCCAAGGTGGGCTATATGCGCACCCTGTCTGCCGAAGGCTTGGTTTCCACTGGGGCAACATTGATCATCGCTGAAGCTGGCGCAGGACCACGCAATGTGATTGAACAAGTGCGGAATGCAGGGGTCAAGATATTGCAGTTACCAGAGTCTGCCCATACTCCACAGCAAGTCGCCGCTGATATTCGTGCCGTAGGCCAACAATTAGGCGCAGCCAATACGGAACAAGTTGCCAAGCAATTTGAAGCCGCCTGGAAAGACGCAGAGGCTAAACTTGCGAAGTTACCTGGCAAACCAAGAGTGCTATTCGTCATGAATAATTCTGGCCGCGGCGCTCAAGTCGCTGGTGATGAGACAGCAGCCTCCGCAGTCATCAAGCTGGTGCATGCCGAAAATGTCGTCGCAGGACAATACAAAGGCTATCGCCCTCTTACCGCTGAGGCTTTGGTGGCTGCGGCCCCTGATGTCATTATCACCACCAATGAAGGCCTGGAAGCCAGTGGTGGATTAAATGGTTTTCTGAAAACCCCGGGCATCGGCATGACGCCTGCAGGCAAGCACAATCGGATTGTCAGCATGGATACACAATATATTCTTGGCTTTACCCCGCGCCTGCCCGCTGCACTTGTTGAGCTAGGGCAAGCCATCCGAAAACAATGAGCAAGGCAGCCTCTACCCTACCCTTGGCTTTACCAGCTAGCCGCAGCCTGCAGCTACGCAGCCGAGTGCTGATTGGCCTGGGCCTGAGTTTGTGTCTGCTGATTGTATTAGCAGCGGGGATAGGTGCGGTGAGCATTCCCCCGGCCCATGTCATCAAGCTGCTGCTGATCCCGCCTGGCTCTTCCGGTTGGCAATCCATCCCGCAAGAGCACATGCAACAAGCCATGGTACTGTGGAACATCCGCCTGCCCCGCATTGCTCTTGGCGTGCTCACTGGCGCAGCACTCGCGGTATCAGGCGCTGCAATGCAGGCTTTACTACGCAACCCATTAGCAGAGCCTGGTCTGGTGGGCGTATCAGGAGGCGCAGCCCTGTTTGCAGCGCTTGCCATCGTACTGGGCGGCACTTGGATGACAGCATTGCACAATGTGATCGGTGAGTTCGCCCTCCCCATTTTCGCCTTCATCGGCAGCCTGCTTGCCACCATCCTGATTTTCGTCATTTCAACGCGCCAAGGGCGTACCTCTATTGCCTTGATGCTGCTGGCAGGGATTGCGATTGGTTCATTGTGCGGGGCGCTGATCGGCTTGATGACATTCATCGCTTCGGATCTGCAAATGCGTTCACTCAACTTCTGGTCACTTGGTAGCCTGGGCGCAGCCACCTGGCCCATGGTCACGATGGTGGCATGCCTTAGCGGCAGTGCTGTCCTGATACTACTTAGGCAATCCAGCGCGCTCAATACATTGGCGCTTGGCGAAGTTCAAGCCAGCCTGCTTGGAGTTTCCGTACGCCGCCTCAATCAAGTATGTATTGCGGCGATTGCCTTAGCAGTAGGCGCAGCAGTATCGGTCACTGGCATCATCGGCTTTATTGGTCTGGTTGCCCCTCATTTGGTTAGACTCGCCATTGGCCCGGATCAGCGCCTGGTCATGCCAGCCTCGGCACTGGTCGGTGCCATCCTCGTATTATTGTCAGATCTGTTGGCACGTACCATTGCCGTGCCAACAGAAGTCCCCGTCGGCATTATTACGGCCCTGCTCGGCGTGCCTTTTTTCCTTGCCTTGCTGTTCCGCATGCGGCGCAAGATCGGTTTATAGGAGCACCCATGCTAAAAGTCATCAACACCGGGCTTAATATCGGCAACAAAACCTTGTTACAGGGCATCAACTTTACGATTGTCCCGGGCGAGCTCGTCGCGATCTGCGGCCCCAATGGCGCTGGCAAAAGCTCCTTGATCCGCCTGCTGTCTGGAGAGTTGAAACCCACTCATGGCAAAGTATCTTGGGACAATCAGCGCCTCTCTGACTGGAATCTGCTCAAGCTCGCACGCCAGCGCGCACTCATGCAGCAGCACGCAGAAGTCGGCTTTGCCTACACTGCCCTGGAAATCATTCTCTTGGGGCGCCATCCGCACCATCAAGGTGCAAATCGACCACAGGATTACCAGATTGCCATGGCCGCCATGCAAGAGGTAGATGCAACACACCTGGCGGAACAGGTCTACACCACGCTCTCAGGTGGCGAACAAGCGAGAGTGCAAATGGCACGCGTATTGGCGCAAATATGGGAGCCTGGTGACGGCCCGAGGCTGATGCTGCTTGACGAACCTACTGCGGCACTTGACCCGCGTCAACAGCATCGCATCCTCAATATCGCTCGCAAATGGGCAAACAAAGGTGATGTGGCTGTCATCGCTATCGTGCATGATCTCAACCTCGCAGCGCAGTATGCTGACCGTATTGCGCTACTACGCGATGGTCGGCTACAGGCGATTGACCGGGTGGAAGCCATCATGACTCCTGCCATGGTAGAAGCCTGTTTCGATCTCCCGTGTTTATTGCTTAACCACCCTGACGGCGGCACTCCCATGATTGCTGCACGCCGACATCATTAACCCCATGAGCAGCACAACATGACACTCAAGACGATTGAAATCAAAACCTTTGTACCGGCCAAGGATTTCCAGCTTTCCCAGCAGTTCTACCAGGACATTGGCTTTGAAAAACGCTCCGAAGGTGACGGCGTAGCCTATTTCTGCGTAGAGCATTGCGCTTTCTTGCTACAAGATTTTTATGTGCAACCCTATGCTGACAATTTCATGATGCATCTACAGGTGGAAGATGTCGCGGCCTGGTATGCCCATATCCAACAATCTGGTATTGCAGAAAAATACGGCAGTAAAATCTCTGCACTGGTCGACCAGCCATGGCGCATGCGCGATTTCGTCTTCAACGACCCCAGTGGGGTACTCTGGCGTATCGGGCAAAATATCTAGGCAACTGCTCAACAATCATCTTGGCCCACTCCTTGCTTCAATAGCACTGTAAGACATTGCTATCAGTAAGAAAGGAATGGTGCCCCATGAAAGCTTTCTGGACATTATGCTGTATTGCAGGACTTCATCTTTTTAGTACAACTGTATTGGCGGCCTCTGAGCCACAACTGCAAGTTGAGCCTGTGCTGAGAGCCGTTAAGGCTTGGGATGGCAAAGGCTACGCCAATTATCCTGGCGGTAAGCCAGAGTTGAGCGTGCTGCGCTTTACCATTCCAGCCAACACTTCATTGCCATGGCATAGCAACCCTATTCCTAATGTTGCGTATATCCTGTCTGGTGAAATTACCGTAGAAAAGCAAGGCACTGGTGAAACAATGCGGCTCGGTCCGGGGCAAGCACTCCCCGAAATGGTGCATGCCGTGCACCGTGGATATACAGGAAGTAGTCCCGCTGTCGTGATTGTGTTCTATGCTGGCGGCGAAGGCATTCCGCTACTGGAAGAACAATAAGCGGGTGATGGCAGCGCTATTCAAGCCAGATCAGGCTAGCCATACGGCCAGTCGCCTGATCGCGGCGGAAAGAGAAAAACCGCTCCGCGTCTTGGTAAGTACATAAGCCACCGCCATGGATACTGGTAACGCCCATGGTTGCCAGACGCTGACGTCCCAGCATAAAGATATCGCCCAGCCACTTGCCAGCAGATGTCGGCTTGAAGGCTTTTACCGCCTCGGGGTCTCGCGCCACAAATGCCTCCCTAACCTCATCGCCAACCTCAAAGGCGTCCGGCCCGATCGCGGGGCCCATCCAGGCCAAAAGCTGATCGCCGGGCTTAGCCATTTCCACCACTGCAGCCTCTATCACACCATCCAGCAGGCTACGCCAGCCAGCATGCACCGCAGCCACAATGGTGCCCGCCTTATCGCAAAGTAGCACGGGTAGGCAATCTGCCGTCATCACCGCACATACTGTGTGACGCGTACGGGAAAAAGCGGCATCGGCATCTGGCACACAGCTGGCTGTGCTTGCATCCACCACAGTAACTCCATGCACTTGATTGAGCCATACGGGCTCTGTAGGCACGTAGCGATTCAACCGCTGGCGGTTGGCAGCCACGTCCAGTGGCGCATCGGACACATGCATGCCAAGGTTGAGACTATCGTAAGGTGCATTGCTGATGCCGCCCTGGCGCGTAGTTTGCAGCGCCTTTACATTGGGAGGTGCAGGCCAGTCAGGAATGATCAGGTCCTGATCATTCAGCATCTTCATCTTCCTCGTCGAGCCAGTCATCACCCTCGTCGTCATATTCATAGGCGAATTCGTCATCATCAACATAGAACGCCTCTGCCTCTTCCGGCGGCACATTCTCGGCACGAATCGCCTCCAGCAGCACCTTCATGTCAGCCGCAAGCTCTACCTGCCACTCCATAGGCTCGCCAGTAGCAGGATGCTTCAACCCAAGCCGGATAGCATGCAATGCCTGGCGCTTGAAATCGAGCAAGACACTCCTGAGATTGTCAGAGATATGACGTAGCGGCAATATGCCACGGATGCCATAGACAGGATCACCCACAATCGGTGCCTTGAGGTGCTGCATGTGGACGCGAATCTGATGCGTACGCCCGGTTTCCAGCAGGCAGCGCATATAGGTATGCACAGCAAAGCGGTCCAGCACTTCATAATGAGTCACGGCTGGCTTGCCCATGCGATTCACGGCCATTTTGGTGCGGGCATGCGGGTGACGGCCAATCGGCTGATCAACCTTGCCATTACGCCATATCTGCCCCCAGACAATAGTGCGATATTCGCGTTTGACGGTACGTGCCTGCAATTGCCTCACCAGGTTTGTTTGCGCTGCCAGCGTCTTGGCTACCACCAACAATCCACTGGTGTCCTTGTCTAGCCGGTGCACGATACCAGCACGCGGCACATCCTTAAGCTGGGGCGCATGGTAGAGCAAGGCATTGAGCAATGTACCGCTCCAATTGCCCGCAGCAGGATGTACTACCAGGCCAGCAGGCTTATTGATCACCAAGATATGCTCATCCTCGAACACGACGTCCAGCGGGATGTTCTCAGGCTCAAATGCCAATGTTTCAGGTGCTGTTTGTGGGGTAATCTGTACTTGCTCCCCTCCCCACACCTTGAATTTAGCCGTTGGGGTTTCATTGGCAATCGTGACCAAGCCATCCTTGATCCAGCCCTGAATACGGGAACGTGAATGTTCGGGCATCAAGCGTTGCAGCGCTTGGTCAAGGCGCATGCCCCCAAGCTCCTGGGTAATTGTGAGTGTAATAGGCGTTGCGGTGTTGCTCATCGGTTATAATCAATCTTTATGCGCCGCATCAAAGCGGCGGCATTGTGTTAAACGGCACCCACAACCTTAATCATGGATTTTGTAAATGAAGCATAGTTTAGCGTTAATTGCAGTACTCTGGCTCACAGGCTGCGCGATTTTCGGCTCTCCAACAGAACTGGATGAAACAAAAGGCTGGCCAGTACAGCGCATATATGCAGCTGCGACAGAAAACATGACCACCCGAGATTATGAAAAAGCTATCAAGTATTTCCAGATTCTTGAGTCGCGCTACCCACATGGCCGCTATGCCACCCAGTCACAGCTCGAAGTCATTTACGCGCATTACAAGAAGAACGACCCTGCTGCCACCATGGCTGCGGCAGACCGCTTCATCAAGCTACACCCCAATCATCCGAATGTAGACTACGCCTATTACATGAAAGGCCTAGCCACATTTAATGAACGCGGCATCATAGAAAAACTCACCAAGCAGCAAATCAGCGACCGCGACCCAAAATCACTGCGCGAATCATTCCTGGCCCTTAAGGAACTGGTAAACCGTTTCCCCAATAGCCGCTACATCAAGGATGCTACCTTACGGATGAGCTATCTGGTGAACTCCCTCGCCGAGCATGAACTGCATGTTGCGCGTTACTACATGAAGCGCCAAGCGTATGTTGCTGCCGCCAATCGCTGCAAATACGTGATGGAGTTCTACCCTGACACCCCACACATCGAAGAAGCCTTAGTGATTCTGATCAGCGCCTATGATGAAATGGGCATGAATGACTTGCGCGACGATACCAAGCGCGTGCTGGCACAAAACTATCCTAACAGCCCAATGCTAGGTGCTAATGTTCCCAAAGACGAACGCGTCTGGTGGAAATTCTGGGAAAGCCTGTTTTAAGCGACATCAGCAAAAAGTTTAAATAATTTGGCCGGGCAATGCCCGGCCAAATTATTTCATGTCTCACCATTAAGACCCATCGATTACTTTTTGATTGATGGCTTTCTTACATTACGAGCATTAGCGACAACACCGGGCTTTTTCTTGACCTTGCGGCCCTGCTCTTCATTGTTACGCGCATTCAGGGCAGCACGCTCAGCTGTCTTACGCCTACGCATACTGACGATACCCTCACCCTGCTTGCGCTCCTCTGGCTCGGCAAAAGGATTCTTGCCCTGATTGAACTGCACGCGTAGTGGCGTACCAGTTAACTGGAAGGCCTGGCGGAATACCCCAGCCAGGTAGCGGCGATAACTTTCCTTGATGCCATCTACATGATTACCGTGTATGACCACGATAGGCGGGTTGCTACCACCCTGGTGGGCATACCTGAGCTTAGGACGTATCCCTTTGCTGATCGGCGGCTGGTGCTGCATAGTGGCATCCTCCAGCACGCGTGTAAGCTGTGGGGTAGATAGCTTGGCCATGGCAGCTTTATAGGCACCATCGACAGATCCAAACAACTCGCCCAAACCCTTTTTACGCAAGGCAGAAATATAATGGAACTTGGCGAAATCAAGGAACTGCAGTTTGCGGTCAATTTCTCGCTTGATCCACTCACGCTTGTCCTCTTCCAGGCCATCCCATTTATTCACCGCGACCACCAATGCACGACCACTATCCAGGATATAAGCTGATACATGCGCATCCTGCTCGGTAATCCCCTCCTGTGCATCAACCACCAAGATGGCAACATTCGCCTCCTCGATTGCCTGCATGGTCTTGATCACGGAAAACTTCTCAACTGCCTCAAATACTTTGCCACGCTTACGCACACCGGCAGTATCGATAATCGTGTAATGCTTGCCGTTGCGCTCTAAATCCAGATAGATCGAGTCACGGGTAGTACCAGGCTGATCGAATGCAATCACGCGCTCTTCGCCCAACAAGGCATTGACTAGGGTAGATTTTCCCACATTCGGGCGACCGACAATCGCCACCTTGGGCACCTGGTTTTCCTTGGTTTCTTCTTCCTCATCCGGATCAGGGAAGTTCTCCAGCGCAAGCTCTACCAGGTCACGGACACCTTCGCCATGGGCGGAGGAAATCGACAAGGGATGTCCTAAGCCCAGCTCGTGAAACTCGGCACTGGCGATGGCGCGTTGCATACCTTCTGTTTTATTGACAGCCAGCAAGATAGGCCGCTGGCTCTTGCGTAGCCGCTCAGCAATCACTTTGTCTTGAGGAGCCAGACCATTGCGGCCATCCACCAGAAAAATCACCACATCGGCTTCATCAATCGCCAGCAATGTCTGGCGCGCCATTTCCTTGAGAATGCCACTATCGACTAATGGCTCAAAACCACCTGTATCAACAACCAAATAAGGCTTGCTGCCAACGACGCCGCGGCCATAGTGGCGATCGCGCGTTAACCCTGGCAGATCAGCAACCAAGGCATCACGGGTTTTAGTCAGCCGGTTAAACAATGTCGACTTGCCGACATTGGGCCGCCCCACGAGAACAATCGTTGGTAACATCATTGTGGAACTACTGACACTGCGTACAGGCCGCCCTTGCGGGTCTGAACCAGGAAGCCATTGGTACCAATTGCCACTGGCTGAGGCATGATGGCACTTTTTTCTGTTTGTATTCTGGCAACGAAATTACCCTCGTCCCTATCCATGAAATGGATATAGCCCTCAACATCACCCACGGCAACCACGCCACCCATAGGCAATGGTGCACTCAACAAGCGGTTCTTGAGATCAGGCTGGCGCCAGAAAGTACGGCCACTGGAATAATCAAGCGCAAATACAGCGCCGCTCGCATGTGAGACGTAGACGCGCGCTTCTTCTGCACCTAAGCCGGTATAACTCGAAATATCACGATTCCAGGTTACTCGACCAGTAGTACGCTCAACAGCAGCCACTCGACCCTGATACGCAACGGCATAAACTAGCGGGCCATCAACGACAGGCAGACTGGTAATGTCGGCAATTCGTTCCAACTCTGTGGTTCCCTTGGGCAAGGCCACCGATGCTTCCCACAATGTCTTGCCATCCTCTGCCCGCAAGGCAACAAGCTTGCCACCGGCAAACCCAGCATACACAGCACCGTCAGCGATCGTCACGCCAGCACTGCTGCGCAAGGTCAAGGTTGGTGTTGCGCGTTCGTACACCCATTTACGCGCACCATCCTTGGCATTCAAACCAAAAATCCGGCTATCGCCACAGCGTACCACCACCACACCGTTATCCACTTGTGGTGCGCTCAATACTTCGCTACTGACCTTGGATTTCCACAACAACTTACCGTCGAGGTTGTACGCCAGCACGTAGCCCTTGGGGGTACCGACCAGCACCAATTCGCTGCCCAAACCAACACCGCCGGTTAGCGTTTCGCCTGCATTGATTTTCCAGACCTGCTTACCAGTGATCGCGTCAAACCTGGCAATTTCACCATCTCCACTCGCGGCATAAACCGCACCTTCAGAGGTCGCTGGCATAAAGTCTGCCAATTCTGAGTTTCCCAATTTGGCAGACCAGACGATCTTGGGCTTTAATGTCGGCTTGAAATCGACCAGTTCTGCAGGAGGGTCAACCTGGTCACGCCCGAATACTCGCTCTGATATATCGGTCTTGAGATCAGTGATGGTACTGCAACCGCCCACCATCAGGGCGGCGGCAACTAGCAATGAAATTGAACGCAAACTTAGCTCCACTTAATTCGCTTTATATCGGCTTAGCTGCCGAGTGCTTCCAGCTTGTGCTCGGTATACTTGTAGTAATCACCCTGCATATCAAGCTTGGTCAGCGCGTCTTTATAAGCGGCCTTGGCATCTTCTGTCTTGCCTTGTGCCACGAGCACATCGCCCTTGAGGTCGGCAATCAATCCTGCATACCCTGCGTCAAGCTTTTCAGACAAGGTCTTTAGTGCTGCGTCATACGCTTTTTCTTCATACTGGATAGAAGCCAGCTGCAGTGATGCAATGGCACGCACAGCGTCTTCCTTCGCATTCTTGGTTGCCCAAGTCAGTTGTGACTTGGCGCTTTCCAAATCCTGCTCCTGATAATTGAGCTTGGCGACAGCAACTGCAGCGCGGCCTGCATATGGCGTAGAGGAATATTTATCGATCAGCTCAGCAGACAATGCACGGATCTTGGCAGCATCTTTAATATCGGTGCTGGCCATATTCTGGTATTGCACAGAAGCCGCAGCCGATTGCTGATACTGGTAGTACTTCCAGCCTTCGTAGCCGCCAAAGCCTACCAAGGCAACAGCTGCTATGCCAACAATGGCATTGCCATTACGCTTCCACCAGCTTTTGAGTGCATCCAGCTGATCCTGTTCTTCCAAATCGTATGCCATGCTCTTTCCTAAAATTACGCTGCCAAGGACTTGCGTCCAGGGATAGAATTCAACAAATTACGGGTGTAGTCTTGGGTCGGAGTGTTGTAAATACTCTCCACTTTTCCCTGTTCTACAATGCGCCCCTTGTACATCACAGCAATATCATCCGCAATATGACGTACTACGCGCAGGTCGTGGCTGATAAAGATATAGCTCAATTCCATTTCCTGCTGCAGGCTTTTCAACAACAACAAAATCTGCGCCTGTATTGATACATCCAGGGCAGAAACTGGTTCATCACACACCACTACCTTGGGTTGCAGCACGAGTGCACGGGCAATGCCAATGCGCTGACGCTGACCGCCGGAAAACTGGTGGGGATATTTATTCATATCGGCAGCGCTCAAGCCAACTCGCTCCAGCATCTGCACGACCTTGTCTTGCTGCTCTTTTGCCGTGCCAACTTCATGGATCACCAAGCCTTCGGCGACAATATCCCGCACTTTCATGCGCGGGTTGAGTGAAGCAAATGGATCCTGGAAAATCATCTGCAAGTGCCGACGTTCTTGCCGCAGTGCACTACCCGAAAGACCTGCCAGATTATTGCCCTGAAAAATGACTTCACCACTATCCAAGGGCTGCAATTGTAACAGACAACGCGCCAAAGTGGATTTGCCGCTACCAGACTCCCCCACTACCGCCAGCGTACTGCCTGCACGCAGCGAAACATTCACTCCATCCAACGCCTTGACCTTGGTGCTGCCAAAGCCAAAACGTCCGCTACGCTGGGTATAGGATTTATTAAGGTCGCGGGCCAGCAGGATATATTTGTCTGGTGTAGCACTCATCACGCAACTCCTGTGTTCAACCAGGCATAATCGATAGGTTTGAGTGGTTTCATGCCCTCAGCATCAGGCACGCAATCAAGTAAAGCTTGGGTGTAAGGATGTTGCGGATGTTGTAGCACAGCTTGTACTGGCCCTGCCTCGACAATCTCGCCGCGGAACATGACCACCACGTTATCAGCAATGTCCGCCACCACGCCAAAATCGTGCGTGATAAACAACATACCCATATTCATCCGCGTTTTTAGATCATCCAATAGCTTGAGTATTTGTGCCTGCACCGTCACATCCAGTGCGGTCGTCGGCTCATCGGCGATCAACATGGCAGGCTCACAGGCAATGCTCATGGCAATCATGACACGCTGACGCTGGCCACCGGATAACTCATCCGGATAACTATTGGCACGTTCTGGCGGGATACCAACCTGTTGCAACAAACTGGCTACGCGCGCTTTGAGCGTAGCGCCAGCGAGCTTGAGATGCTGGGTCAGGCTTTCACCTATTTGATAGCCTACGGTCAACACTGGGTTGAGCGAGGTCATGGGCTCTTGGAAAATCATGCCGATTTCCTTGCCGCGGATTTTCTGCAACTGGGCATGGCTGGCCTGCGCAATGTCACGCCCCTTGAAATGAATGCTGCCGCTTTTCAATTGCAATTGATCTGAGAGCAAGCCCATCACCGCCAACGCAGTTAGGCTTTTACCGCTGCCCGACTCCCCCACAATACAAGTGGTCTTACCCGCTTCGAGCGCAAAAGAAACCTGTTTAACCAACGAGCGCTCCGGCTCAGCCTTGGGCGTAATAGTCAGGTTCTCAATGCGCAGCAGTTCGGTCATCTATGTAATGCCTCTATCGCTTGGGACAGCGACATTCTGCGTTGCTCACCATTTTCGCGCAATGGTTTCAGGCAGACTTCATTCGCTGCCACTTCATCATCACCCAGAATCAAGGCATAAGGTGCGCCACTCTGGTCGGCTTTTTTCATTTGTGATTTGAAGCTGCCACCGCCCGCATGCAAGTTAACACTCAAACCAGTATCCCGCAGCGCTTCCGCAACCGTTAACGCCGCTTTGCTGGCAACATCACCGACATTCACCAGATATACATCGGGGCTATTGCTTGCCTCAATACCGCACTCTTGCATGAGCAGGAATACACGCTCCAGGCCAATGCCAAAACCACAAGCAGGAGTTTCCTTGCCACCAAGGCTTTGCACCAGACTATCGTAACGCCCACCGCCTGCTATCGTGCCCTGGCTACCCAGCTTGCTGGTCACCCATTCGAACACGGTGCGATTGTAGTAATCCAAGCCACGTACCAAGCGCGTGTTCAAGGTCCACTTAACGCCCAATTGGTCAAGTTGGTGGGTCACGCCCGCGAAGTGAGCGCGGCTTTCCTCACCCAGGCTGTCCAACAATTTAGGTGCAGCTTCTATCATGGCCTGCATCGCAGGGTTCTTGCTATCCAGGATACGCAAGGGGTTGGCATGCAGGCGACGCTTCGCGTCATCGTCCAGGGTATCTGCGTGTTGCTCAAAATAACGGATCAGCACTTGGCGATACTCAGCACGCTCCGCAGCATCACCAATGGTATTCAATTGCAGTTCAACTGCATCTGCCACGCCTAGCTCACTCCACAATCGGGCGAGCATGGCAATCTGCTCAGCATCGACATCAGGCCCGGTATAACCAAATGCTTCAGCACCAATTTGGTGGAATTGGCGCTGGCGGCCCTTCTGCACATTCTCATGCCGGAACATCGGGCCAATGTACCAAAGGCGCTGCGGCCCGTTGTAAGTAAGGCTATGCTCAACCACCGCACGGACACAACCCGCAGTCCCTTCTGGACGTAAGGTAAGACGATCACCATTCAGCTTGTCTTCCCAGGAGTACATTTCCTTTTCGACAATGTCGGTGTGCTCACCTACCCCTCGGATAAAAAGCTCTGTCGGCTCCACGATAGGCAGGCGAATATTACGATAGCCATACTGGGCCAGTACACGCTGGGCAGCATCCTCCAGGCGTTGCCACAGCGCGGTATCGGCTGGGAGAATATCGTAAAAACCCTTGATGCTTTGCAACTTATCAGACATAGATACTTAATGAATTTATAGTGTTCTAGATGGCTTTAACCGGGATGGTTTTCAAGCCCTTGCTGGAAACCTGCTGGCGCAAACGCCCGCCTTCGGCATAATTGACGCGGACATACTCTTCCACGATTACCTTGAAGTCATCAGCAATGGCTTCGCCCTTGAGGGTGACGGTTTTCTCGCCGTCCACATACACTGGCGCAACTGGCACTTCTCCAGTCCCTGGCAGGCTAATACCAATATTGGCAAGTTTGGATTCACCAGGACCATTCACGACACAGCCCATCACGGCCACACTCATAGTCTCAACGCCAGGGTATTGGCTACGCCAGATCGGCATCTGGTCACGCAGGTAACGCTGGATGCTTTGTGCAAGCTCCTGGAAAAAAGTTGACGTCGTACGCCCGCATCCAGGGCAAGCTGTCACCAAAGGCGTAAAAGAGCGTATACCCATGGTTTGCAAGATTTCCTGCGCGACCACGACTTCCTTGGTGCGAGGTTCGCCTGGCTCGGGTGTCAAAGACACGCGGATGGTATCGCCTATGCCATCCTGCATTAGCACGGACAATGCTGCCGTGGATGCCACAATCCCTTTAGATCCCATGCCAGCTTCAGTCAAGCCCAGGTGCAATGGATAATCACAGCGACTACCCAGATCACGATAGACCTTGATCAAGTCCTGCACCGCGCTCACCTTGCAAGAAATGATGATGCGATCACTTGGCAAGCCCAAGTCCTCTGCCTCGGCCGCATTTTCCAAGGCAGATTGAATCAGCATTTCGCGCATCAAGGCATCTGCCGTCAATGGTGCTACACGCTTGGAGTTTTCATCCATCATGCGCGCCATCTTGGCTTGATCCAGGCTACCCCAGTTAACGCCAATACGTACTGGCTTGTTGTAATCAATCGCGGCCTTGATCATGGCAGAGAACTGCTCATCACGCTTGGAGCCTTTGCCAACATTGCCGGGGTTGATGCGATACTTTGCCAAGGCCTCGGCACAATCAGGATATTGCGCCAACAAGCGATGCCCATTGAAATGGAAATCACCAACCAGGGGCACATTGCAGCCAAAATCATCCAGCTGACGGCGGATGCTAGACACTTGTGCAGCAGCCTCTGGCGAGTTCACGGTAATACGCACTACTTCGGAGCCTGCACGCCACAGCTCATATACTTGCTTTACCGTCGCAGCTGCATCTGCAGTATCGGTATTGGTCATGGATTGCACCACGACCGGTGAGCTGCTGCCAACCGGCACATGGCCGATCATGACGGTCTTGGTATTTCGGCGACTGAGCGTTTGATAGTCCAAAACTTACTCCAACCTCAGCCGAGCCACATTTACCTTGGTATAAGGAGCAAGGTCAACGGGGCTATTGTTGTATTCGAGCTTGGTGCCATGAATATTGCCGACCACAATCCTGAATGGAGGCTGACCAGCAATCATTTCCTCGCTACTCGGGGCTAGTGTTTTATTCAAGATTTGCTTGCCATTACCATCAAAAACGCTGACCCAGGTCTCTTCAGTCACAGAAAATTTAAGCCGGGAACCCTCCACCTGTGGTGAGGACTGTTGTGGTAAAGCTTGCCCCCCTTCACTGGATGAAGGTTGCGGCATAGCCGCTTGGGCAGGTGATGTTGCAGGCTCTGTCGTAGTTTGTGGTACGGCTGCCGGAACAGAAGGTGCTGCTTGCTCTGGCGCAACTGCACTTTCAGCGGACGCAGGGGATACCGGCTCTGATGGCGCTGCATTTTCCAATGCTTGACCTTCGCTCACACTCTCCTGCTCAACGATACTAGACACCGGCGAATCTGCTAATGCCGGCGCAGCATCATGCTTCTGGAAAAAATCGACATAGAGCACCCAAGCTGCGAGCAACACTACCAGCAACACACCAAACCAGACATAAGGTCGCCATGACATACCAGGCTCACCGGAAATCACGATATTGGCCGAGGGAATGCTAATCGCCTGGCCATCTTGGGCAGGGACATATTGGCTATAAACCCGCAACAACGGTGTAGCATCAATATTGACTAGGCGTGCATAGTTACGAATAAAACCACGCGTGATGACAGCTTCAGGCAATACCGCAAAATCATCATTTTCCAAGGCCTGCACTTGGCGCAGACTTAGACGCAGCCGGTTGGCAATATCTTCCGCCGCAAACCCAAGATTTTCCCGCGCGACCACCAATGTTGGCCCAATGCGGTCAAGATCAATTGACGCTACTTGTATATCCTGTTCAGGAGAATCGTGCTCACTCATCATTACTGTCCTGACAATAATTGTTTTGTTTGCTCGGCGTTAGGGAATTTTCTTCTCAACTGCAAGGCATAACTGGCTTCACTATCCCTATCCCCAGCCTCTCGCGCAAGCTTGATACCCAACCATAGCATGTCGGCAGTCGGGCTATTGCTTTCCAAAGCGGGGTTGAGGTAATTACGCGCAACACCATACTCGCCACGACTATGCGCAATAACTGCCAATTGATAACTAGCCTGGAATAGCTGTGGCTGCAATTGCAGCGCATGTTGCAGATAAAGCTCGGCTTGCTTGATATCCTTCTTGCGCAACAAGCAAGTACCAGCATTCATGTAGGCCACGCCAGGCGTCACGTACAGCGGGTTCTTGACTGCCTCGGTGAATTGAACGATAGACTCATCAATGCGGTTGCGCGCACAGAGAAAGCTACCGTAATTATTGCGAGTTTCAGAACTTTTGGGGTCTAGCTGCAACGCCTTGCGAAAAGCTGTATCCGCCTTCTCATCCTCGCGCAATGTGCCGTAAACCAAGCCCAATCCATTATATGCAGGGGCATAGAAAGCATTGATCTGCGCAGCAAGCTCGAATTCTTCCAGTGCAACTGCAATCTGGTTCTGGGCATAATATCCGGCCCCCAGCTCAGTATGCACACGGGCACGCTCGCGACTGGCTTCGGTATCTTGCTTGGTTTCAGTAGCGGCACATGCAACAAGCAACAACCCGGCAACAGCAACCAGGTACTGCTTCATGCAATCGCCTCCACCTTGATACGGCGTAACGAGCGCTTGGTCTTATCCTGCACCTTGCCAGCCAACTGGCCGCAAGCTGCATCAATATCTTCGCCACGCGTCTTGCGTGTCGTGACTATATAGCCTGCCTGCATGAGAATATCGCGAAAACGACGGATATTATCTGGCTTGGAAGTATCGTAGCCGCTATTGGGAAAGGGGTTAAAAGGAATCAGGTTAAACTTGCATGGCACATCCTTGACGATGCCCAGCAATTGCTTGGCATGCTCGACAGTATCATTGACACCATCCAGCATCACGTATTCAAAAGTCACAAAATCACGTGGCGCTTTTTCCAGGTAACGCTGGCAAGCTGCCATTAATTCAGCAATAGGATACTTGCGGTTGATGGGTACAATCTCATCGCGCAATGCGTCATTGGGCGCATGCAGGGAAACCGCCAATGCCACCGGACACTCCTCACGCAGCCTATCCATCGCAGGCACCATGCCAGAAGTAGACAAGGTCACGCGGCGGCGACTTAAACCATAAGCGGAGTCATCCAGCATGATACTCATGGCAGTGACGACATTGTCAAAATTGGCCAGCGGCTCACCCATTCCCATCATCACCACATTACTGATGATACGGTCACCCTTGGGGTCACGCCCCAAGGCTTTGTTCGCCACCCACAACTGACCGATAATCTCGGACACGCTGAGGTTACGGTTGAACCCCTGCCGACCGGTCGAGCAGAATGTGCAATCTAGCGCACAGCCCACTTGCGATGAAACGCATAACGTCCCACGCTCATCCTCGGGAATAAAAACGGTTTCAACACCATTGCCTGCACCTACGTCAATCAACCACTTGCGAGTACCGTCTTCCGATATTTGCTCTAGATGGACTGACGGAGGCACAATCACGGCCTCCTTGGCGAGCTTTTCACGCAACGCCTTGGCAATATCGGTCATCTCCCCAAACTCATTCACGCCAAAGTGATGCATCCAACGCATCATCTGTTTGGCACGAAAAGGCTTCTCGCCAATACTTTGGAAGTATTCGGCGAGCGCAGCCTGGTTCAAGTTAAGGAGATTGACCGTCATGCGCTATACCTTAGCGGCTGTATACGTTGGATTGCGCGAAGAAGTAAGCGATTTCGTTCGCAGCGTTTTCCAGGGAATCAGAACCGTGAACAGCGTTAGCATCGATACTGTCAGCAAAGTCAGCGCGAATCGTGCCCGCATCAGCTTTCTTAGGATCAGTTGCACCCATCAGATCACGGTGCTTGAGCACAGCATTTTCGCCTTCCAGCACTTGCACAACCACTGGACCAGAAATCATGAACTTGACCAGGTCATTGAAGAAAGGACGCTCTTTGTGAACAGCGTAGAAACCCTCAGCATCAGCCTGAGACAGTTGTACCTGCTTGGAAGCAATGATCTTGAGGCCAGCGTCTTCAAAACGGGTGTAGATCTTGCCGATCACGTTCTTGGCAACTGCATCGGGTTTGATAATGGAAAGGGTACGTTCAACAGCCATGATGACTCCAAAGATAATATTTGAGAAAACAACTACGGAAAGACCGATAAAATAACATTTTAGCGGCCCAAAATAAAGCCAGGGCACAATATTTACCCTGTATGTTGGAGCAAGCGCCACGCGCTTACCCCACTAGTATCAACATGCATCATGATAGGCTCACGACAGATTGAGCTGCATTCAAAAACTCAATCTCGAGATTTAAAAGAATCTCACCACGTGGTAGATGATTAACCCTGCTGCAATATTCGCTGCCTACGTGCTTCATACAAGCAAATGCCGCTTGCCACTGATACATTCAGACTCTCAACCGACCCAAACATGGGGATGCTAATCAAGCTATCACAGCTTTCCTGTGTCAATCGGCGCAAGCCAGTGCCCTCTGCCCCCAACACCAGCGCCAACGGGCCTGATAAATCAGTAGCAGGCAAGTCTGCACTCGCCTCAGCAGCAGTACCGACCACAAAAACACCCGCATCCTTGAGCTCACGCAGGGTACGTGCCAGATTGGTCACAGCGATGAATGGCACAGTTTCTGCCGCACCACAAGCAACCTTACGCACGGTGGCATTCAAGCCCACCGCCCTATCCTTAGGTGCAATCACGGCGTGCACACCCATTGCATCTGCCACGCGTAGACATGCACCGAGATTATGCGGGTCTTCCACACCATCCAGCACCAGGAAAAACGGTGGTTCTTTGAGGTTGGATTCGAGAATATCGTGAATATCCTTGTAGGGAATTGGCGTATCAACCGCCCGTGCAATCACCCCCTGATGGCGCGCATTACCACCCGCCATCCCATCCAGCCGGGCACGCTCCACTTGCATCACACGCACATTGGCATTTTCTGCCATCTGCAATAAATCCTTCATCCGCGCATCCACCCTGTCCTTGTCGATCAGGATTTCCTGAATGCTCGCCCCATGCTGGCGCAAACGACTCAATACGGCATGAAAGCCAAACAAAATACGTGCATCACTCATTCAATTAACTAGCTTTCTTCTTGGTGGTTACTTTAGCGCGGGATTTTCCATTACTTGCGCGCGGCGGCTTTGTCCGCGACTTCTTGGCCGTTGGCGTCGTGGCTACTTTGCGTGTTTTCGGCTTGCTAACTACTTCTTTAACCAACACTTCCAATAAAGGTAAAGGCTCTTTGGCTGCAGCCTGGCGACGTTTAGGCTTTTCCAGCGCCTGTTCAGTCACGGTATTAGCAGCCTCAACTGCAACACCTTGTTTGCTGCGACGACGCTTGGCAGATGAATCTTCGGGAGCGGATGATGCCTGCAATTGATCCTCTCTGGCAACTAGGCTGAAATCCACACGACTGGTTTCAAGGTCGACACGCGCCACCTTGACGCGCAGCCTATCTCCCAAGCGGAAGCGCACTCCAGTCCGCTCGCCCAGCATTTCATGCCGTACCTTGTCGAAATTGAAGTAATCATTTCCCAGCTCAGTGACGTGCAGCAAGCCCTCCACGTAGACACCATCCAGCGCAACAAATAAGCCAAAACCGGTCACACCAGCCACGGTACCATCAAACTCCTCACCTATTTTATCCTGCATGTAGTAGCACTTGAGCCACGCTTCCACATCACGCGTCGCATCATCGGCACGCCGCTCGGTCATGGAGCAATGCTTACCCAGCTCCTGCCAATCACCTGCCTTGTAGGTTTCACCATTTAACACGGCCTTGATAGCGCGATGTATCAATAAATCCGGATAGCGACGAATTGGCGAAGTAAAGTGTGCATAAGCCTCATACGCCAAGCCAAAATGACCAATATTATCTGGACTGTATACCGCCTGCTGCATAGAGCGCAGCAAGACAGTTTGCAATAACTGCTCATCGGGCCGCCCCTTGATTTGAGCCAACAATCTGCCGTAATCCTTGGCATGCGGGCTATCACCACCACCCAGCGTAAAGCCAAACTCACCCATGAAGGTACGCAAGGCCTCCAGCTTTTCCTCGGTCGGGCCATCGTGAATACGATACAGGGCAGGATGCTCGCGCTTGCCAAGAAAATCTGCGGCACAGACATTGGCAGCCAACATACACTCCTCAATCAAGCGATGCGCCTCATTGCGCGAAGTCGCCTCAATGCGCTCAATCTTGCCGTTATCGTTGAACACCATCAGGGTTTCGTTGCTTTCAAACTCAATCGCACCACGCTTCTCACGCGCCGCAAGCATGATCTTGTATAACTTATACAAATGGCCCACATGCGGCACCAACCAATCATATTCACGCGCAACCTCGCCCTGAGGGTTGCTGATGATGTCAAACACCTTGGTATATGTCATCCGCGCCTTGGAACGCATCACCGAGGGATAAAACTTATATTGTTTGATGCTGCCAGTGCTGCTGATTTGCATATCGCAGATCATGCAAAGCCTGTCGACATCAGGATTAAGCGAACATAAACCATTCGACAACGCCTCAGGCAGCATGGGAATAACCCGACGCGGGAAATAAACTGAATTACCACGCTCATAGGCATCTTTATCCAAACCATCGCCTGGCTTGACGTAAAAACTGACATCAGCAATCGCTACCACCAACCGCCATCCTGTGCCCTGTGGCTCACAGTAAACCGCATCATCAAAGTCACGCGCAGTTTCACCGTCAATCGTCACCAAAGGCAGCTCGCGTAAATCTATGCGCCCCTTCCAATCTGCCGCACGCACTTGCTTGGGATATTTTTGCGCCTGCTTGAGCGCAGCTTCGGAAAAATCATAGGGTAAATGATGCTTGCGCAGGGCGATCTCGATTTCCATGCCAGAATCAGCATAATTCCCAAGAATTTCAATCACTTTACCTACTGGCTTGGCATGCGGGGATGGTTGCTCTGTTAGCTCCACGGTCACCACCTGCCCATCCTTCGCACCCATATCAAGGTGATAAGGAATCAGGATGTCCTGGTTAACGCGCTTATCCTCGGCTGCCACGATAGTAACGCCATGACTACTAACCACACGCCCTACCAGCGTCTTGGTCGAACGCTCCAACACCTCGACAATCCGCCCCTCTGGCCGACCGCGCCGATCCACCCCAGCGGGGCGCACCATGACGCGATCACCATGCATCACCTGGGCCATTTCACGCGGGGAAAGGAACAAATCATCCCCTCCACCATCGGGAATGAAAAAGCCGAAACCATCCTGATGCCCCTGCACTTTACCTGCCAGCAGATTCACCTTACCAGTAATGCATAACGCCCCTTTGCGATTCTGCAAAATCTGCCCATCTCGCTCCATCGCAGCCAAGCGGCGGCCAAAAATCTCCTGCTCAGCCTTTTTAATGCCAACCAGCTTATAAAGCTGATCCACGGTCACAGGCACCCCCTGCTCCTCCATCACCGACAAAATAAATTCTCGACTAGGCAATGGGTTATCGTACTTAGCGATCTCTCGCTCCGCATGAGGATCCTTGGCCCGAACTCCTTTGGGCTTGCGCGGCGAAGTGGCTTTTTTCACAGCTATCGTTTTAATCTGCTTTTTTTTCGTTGACAAAATATAACTTTCCTATAGAATGCGCGGCTCATCGATGTTCGATGCCCAGATGGCGGAATTGGTAGACGCGCTAGGTTCAGGTCCTAGTGGTGGTAACACTGTGGAGGTTCGAGTCCTCTTCTGGGCACCAAATGATTGATCAAAATACGCACCGTTACTGAATTTCAGGCGGTGCTTTTTTGTTTCTATACCTAAAACTATACCTTCCAGCACGTCCCTAAACCAAAACTGTAATCTCATAGCAGGCATTGTCCCATTAAAACCATTACAGGTCTAAGACAATATCCTCGCCACTTGCCTTGATTGCCCACCAACCTTTGCAAGAGCAATCCGTCTATACCCCTCATTCAGTATCTAATGGTCGGACTTATCTTACACAAGCTCGGCATCCGCACTGATAGTAGCGCCTGAGCAAAGCACCTACATTAGCATCACGTACAGCAAATTGATTTTGTAATTTCTGCACGATGACAGTAAGCGCCGTGTATGCATGTTGCTGACGATCTACATGACCAAAATGATCAACAAAATATGTGATACCCCGCTTCAGAGTGCCCTACGCTTTGAGGAGAATGATCATGGACAGACTTTTGGAAATTTTACGCAGGATAGAGAATGGGGAAACTACCTTCCAACCTACTAATCAGCAGGATATGGTTCGATTCCAAGTAGAGGTTGTATGCTTGCAATATGCCCACCGCCAAGGTCTGATTAAACAACCTTGGTTCGTTACAAGCGCATCCCACGAATACCCTTGGCAAATTGAGAAAGTGTCCATTTTAGTATTGACTGATTTAGGCCGTAGATTCGTCAAAATACAATCCCTAAAAAGCAAAAGCGCCACGACCGAGAAAGACTAGTCAAGAATTTACAGCGTTACTCAGAAAATCTGTACTTAGATTAGCTACACAATTAAAACTGCGCTATAATCCGATCCCTTCGTAGATGCTTAGAGACGTATCTACACTACGAACGTGGTAAGCGAAAGTGGCGGAATTGGTAGACGCACTGGATTTAGGTTCCAGCGCCGCGAGGCGTGAGAGTTCGAGTCTCTCCTTTCGCACCAGTGACTTATTAAGTGATTAATTCGGTCGAATTAAAGCGTGTAGTCACTTGTGTAGTAAAAATCATTACCCCATCAAGACAAAAGCCTAGTCCTTTCAATCCATTTCTCTATGGCTTGGCTTATTTGACACATTCCTCAAAGCTAGACAATATCAACACTGTTCAACGCACTAAAGAAAGTAGCTTATGCAAAGCACGATCAATCAAGATGAAATCAATATGTTGCGCGCCGAACTTGAGATTCTCATGCGGGAGCGCCAATCATTATTGAAAGTGACTGGTGCGGCTGCGGGATTGATTGCTGAGCTGGATAGCCATGATCTACCAGCAGGTACTGAAGAGGCTGCTGAGTTACTTGCAAGCAACATCAACAACCTCTCAGAGGAAACGCTGCAAGATGCCTTGAACTCGGTTCAGGCTATTATTGCGGGCTAAACGCTACTCGCGGGGAGACTCATAGATTCCCTCAAGTTTGCCCTTTGCCAGCACTGTTCCTCGCAAGGCTTCTACAAACTGTTCCCGCGATACTCCCTCTGGCAGCTCCAAGATATTACCAAAGGCATACACTTGGAAATGGTAATGATGAGTACCTGTTGCGGGCCGCGGACGCGGGCCAAGATAACCAGTCTTACCATTAATGGTAACTCCCTGTAATACGCCTTCCGGTGTTGCCAATTTGCCATCTTTAGGCAAATTGGCAGGCAAAGAAGTCACTGAGCCAGGAATGTTGTAGACCACCCAATGCACGATGGGCTTACCATCCTTAATACCGTCTTCATCCTCCAGCAATATCGCATAACTCTTGGTACCTGCTGGTCCAGCACTCCAGGATAGTGCTGGAGATAATGAGGCACCATAGCTTGAGTTTTCCAAGGGAATACTTTCACTATGCTTGAATGCCGCCGATTTGACTTCCAGAACATTGGCACTCTTTGCCTGGATACTGTGATATGTCAGCTCCGCTTTTACTTGATCTGCCAATGCCACCTGGCTGCTGACAATCATCATTCCTAACACCCATATCCATAAATTTTTCACATTATTCTCCTGACTTAAAATAAAAACCACGCCAATATATTGCGGGGCATAGTTCAATTAACGCTTTGGCGGCTCGAGCTTGTAAAGCGCTCCATTGGGATCATCTGTCAGCACATAAAAAAACCCATCAGGACCTTGACGCACATCGCGTATGCGCTGTGCCAAATGGGCCAGTAGGCGCTCTTCATGAATGATCTTGTTACCATCCAGCTCCAGACGAATCAGCTGTTTATCCGCGAGCGACCCTAGCAGCAAATTGCCTTTCCACGCTGAGTCAGCAGTCACAAATGTGAGGCTGGATAATGCCGGTGATTTTGCCCAGTAATAAATCGGCGGCTCAAATCCATCGCCATGCCGGTGAGGACCTTTGGTTTCTGCAGTCTGCTTGCCCGTATAATCAACGCCATAACTCACGATCGGCCAACCATAGTTATTACCAGGCTGTACGATATTGAGTTCATCCCCACCACGCGGTCCTTGATCAGTGGTCCAGATTTGGCCTGTAATAGGATGAAAACCTATGCCCTCGGCGTTGCGATGGCCGTAAGACCAAATCTCTGGGCGAGCATTCTTCTTGCCAACAAATGGGTTGTCCTTGGGTACAGATCCATCAAGACTCAGACGCACGACTTTACCGGCAAGTTTATCCAGTTGTTGTGGGGCAAGATTAACGTGATTGTCGCCATGCGTGATGAATACATGACCCTTGTCATCAAATAGAAAGCGGCCACCAAACTCCCAGTAAGGAGACTCTGCCTGCTTGGGCTCCTGACGATAGATCACCTTAACATCCTCAAGGCTACCTTGCTCCAATCTTGCCGTTGCTACAGCAAGCCCAACAGGCTCATCATCGCCAGTACCTTCCGAATACGACAGATAAACTGTCTGGCTTTTCTTGAAGTCCGGCGCCAATGCAACATCCAGCAAGCCGCCATGACCACCAACAAAGACCTTAGGCACGCCTTGAATGGGATCAGAAACCTCACCTTGCGGAGTAATGCGGCGTAACTTTCCCGTTCTCTCTGTGACCAAGAAATTGCCATCAGGCAAGAAGGCAATCGCCCAAGGATAAGAAAGCTTGTCCGCGATTTTGGTGTGATGGATTGTTCCTAGTTGTGAGCCAGCCTGCTGACGCTCGCCTTTGATACTAGGGGCTACTCTTAAGGGAGCAGGCAGATCAGCAGTAGTTGCCGTACCAGCAATCACAGGCATAGAAAACAGGTAAAAAGCAGTCGTCAGACCACTCATGACCAGTGAAAATTGCTTATTCATTATTCATTTACCTCTACGGATATGATGTAA
Organism: Methylobacillus methanolivorans; assembly: GCF_044751345.1. GTDB lineage: Bacteria > Pseudomonadota > Gammaproteobacteria > Burkholderiales > Methylophilaceae > Methylobacillus > Methylobacillus methanolivorans. Next base: position 849,713 of record NZ_JBIWXY010000001.1, read on the forward strand.
GTGGAATGACCATGCTGCGAAGGCCAATTCCTTGGATTGGTTAAAAATTGAGCTGCAGGCTACCGACGATAGTCCTGGGTTCGGCTAATACATAAGTGGCAGGGCCAACAAGTTGAGACGGCGCCAAGCTGGGATCAGAGGAAAAACGCCCTGTATTCACTCCCTGCAGGTACTGTTTATCAAACAGATTGTTGACGTTCAGGCTAAACACCGCATTCTTGAAATAGCGGCTAAGATTATTCCAGCGATAACCCAAGGCAAGGTTGACGGTAGTGACAGCAGCAATCTTTTCATGGTTAGTTAAGTCTCCGTAAAGGCTGCCTTTATAAAAGGCACGGATATCGCCATATAAACTGCCATCGTCATACCCTATGCCGATTGTTGCCAAGTGCTTGGGCGTGTTGAACAGTTGCTTACCCTTGGTTGGCAAGGCATTTAGCCCACCGACAGTCACGCCCCCCTCCAGCTCAAAATCTTCCTTTTGGGTAGCCGCAACATAGGCGTACGAAGCGGCATAATTGAAGTTATGAGGCAGCAAACCATTCAAGGCAAATTCAGCCCCTTTGGTCTCGACTTTTCCAGCGTTGTAATACGCAGTGACAAAACTTGGCGTTTGGTAAGAGACTTGACGGTTCTTGAAATCATCAAGGAACAAAGCCAGGCTACTACTCAAGCGACTGTCGCGGTAGCGCCATCCCACTTCCTGGTTAATAGTGGTTTCTGGTTTTTGCGAAGTACCCACCGCACCATATAGCGAAGCTGCTGCAGGTATGCGCATATTGGATGACGCGCTGTAATAGACCTGGTTGTTCTGGTCGGCCTGATAATCCAGCGAAAAAGCCGGCAAAAAGCGCTCATAAGTCGCATCACGCTCATAGCCTGGGTTGTTGTAATTAATTGCACCACTACTCAGGACTTGCCCAATATTCCTACCTTCCAGCTTGGTATGCTGATATGCCAATGCAGCCGTGACTTTCAATCTCTCAGTCGCATTCCAGATATCCTCAGCCCAAAGCTTGAGCGTCGGCGAGTCAGTGCGCTGGTCAGACATATAGATTGGGTTGCCACGCCCATCTGAGGCAATATTGCTCTCTCCGTTGGTGGTATAAGGTTTACCGTTAGCCTTGATCGGAACATAGGAGAAAGTCTGACGTGAATGCCAACGCTCATACCAAGCCCCCAACTGCAGTTTATTGGTTGCGGCAAGTTGCCAATCCAATCTTGCTGAAATACCCGGCCGATACTGAGCCGGTAACATCTGGCGGGCAAATGGCACCCCGGTGTCCAATTGGTCACCATCTCGATTCAGGTCGACATTGAGTAGCGTTTCATTTAATGCAAACGGCCCTGCCGAAGATGTCCCTCCACGAATGCGCTGAAAATATGGGTCTACGGAAAGATCGAGATTGTCGGCAAGCTTGAAGTGGCTATTGATCATGTAGTTCTGCACATGAAAGCTTGTCGACATCAGCCATTGGCTCGATGGTGTCGTACCGTTCACAACATTGTCATTGACGCCAGTAGTACCCGAATAAGTCGGGTAAGTAGTCAGCGCATAGCCGCTGCGATAAGGCAATGAATCAAACTGGGCCTTGGTCTTGGGCATGGTGCTCCAGTTTTCCAGCTCTTGTGTGGAAATGATCAGGTTGATGCTGTTTTCATTCCATGCATATTGCAGGTTTGCGCCCGCACGCTTGGTTTGCGCCCTCAAGTCACTCGCTTGCCAATTGTCATATCGACTATCAGAAACCGATATCCACCCTGAAAATCCAGCATGCTCACCAAAATTCACTCTGGCATAGGTTTTTTGGACATCGTTATTACCAAATGTCTGCTTGAAAAACACTCCAGCCTCTGGCGTAGGGGCAACGGTTTTCAGGATGATGCTGCCCCCACTAGCAGTCACACTAGGTAAGGATATTGCCGAAGAACCATAGATCAAGCTGATTGACTCATAGTCCTCTGGGTCACCAATCACACTGCCAACTGCCATTTGGAATAAAGGATCATTTAAGGGCAATCCATCACGCACAATCCCAATTTGGCTGCCACTAAACCCACGAACAGTGAAACCTGCACCACCAGCCCCCCATGAATTGCCACCCTGCGAATTCACGCCCGGCAGAAACTTTAGCGAATCATATACAGTGCCTATTCCTCCCAGCTTCTCCAATTGAAACTTGGTCAAGGTAGCGCGTGACCCTGGCGCTGTTTCAATCTTGGTATCTCCTAGATAGGTATCGCTGATTTTTTTATCACTCACCACGACGACTGATCCAAGGTCTGCGGGCTCAGCCTCCGCATCACTCTCCTCTGCATAGCCATGATGGGCATATAGCACCAGCGCAAGCTGAACTAAAGAGCTCAAGCGCTTGGTACCCGTTGGTATTTGCTTCATTGTGTTACTCCCCAAGAAAATTTATGGATCCAGCTCACGAAGCTGGATCAGCGCATGACGCTGACTTGGAGATGGCAAATTTCATTCCACCATATAAATAACCTAAAGCAAATAATTAAAAATGTCTCTTAATTTAATGATTTATATATTTTTATACCTACATTAACTTTACTGCACCACAGAAATACCTTATCCATTAGTGCAACAACAGCAACACGCCCTTGTTGCAGATGGAACACGCAGCGTATTGGATAGCAACATTCATTTCCTTGTGTCTTGACGCCATTGCCGCCAGCTCTGTCAGGTTGTACCATCGGGCATGGAGTGAATAATGACGGCGCGATGAAAACAATAAAACAGCCGCCCGGACGATGGACGACAATCACGCTGTGCAGTTTGCTGGCAACAGGATGTGGCTATCAGCAATACCAAGCTCATCCCATTGCGGCAGCACAGGGGCATGTTTCGTTACGGGCACACGATACGGGAGATAGCGGCTTTCTGGCTTATTTGCAGGCAGAGGGTCATCACAACTTACCTGGGGAATGGGGATGGCAGGAGCTCATGCTCTGCACACTGTATTTTCATCCCGACCTTGATGTTGCCCGCACCCAGCTTGGCCGTGCCATGGCCTCCATCACAACGGCAGCCCAACGGCCCAACCCCGGGATATCGATGGGTGCCGGTCGTCGCAATGAGCCTGAGGTTCCTGAAGTCTATAGCCTGAGTTTTAATATCCCGATTGAAACGGCTGGCAAGCGTCAGGCGAGGATTGATATGGCGACAAACCTATCAGAAAGCGCTCGCCTCAATATTGCCCAAACTACATGGAATCTGCGTTACCGCCTGCTTTCAAGCTGGATTGAGTTCAATGCAGCTCACCAGAACCTTGTCCTGCTTCAGCAAGAAGCCAAGTTACGTGAAGAGATTGTCACTATGCTTACGCTGCGCTTGCAGGCAGGCATGATTTCCAGCGTCGAATTGAGTAATGCAAAGCTGCAATGGCAGAAAACAGAGCAGGCAGTGGTAGAAGAACAAGGGCGCACGGATGTGCTCAAGACCCAGCTTGCCAGCAATGCGGGCTTACCTCTCAATAAATTTGATCAATTGCAGTTGAGACTAGACACGGCGGATCAGTTGCTGAACATGCAGCACGATACCGCCATGATCAACACGCTTAATCCCGCCACGCAAGATGCGGCACTGTTGAACAGGGTTGATATACGGGCAGGACTGGCAAGTTATGCTGCAAGCGAGGCACGCGTGCGACTCGAAATTGCACGCCAATATCCTGACATCAGCCTTGCCCCTGCTTATAACTATGAAGAAGGATTCCACATCTGGTCATTAGGCATTAACAGCCTCTTGCATATCCTGCACCGCAACCAAGGCCAGATTGCCGAGGCAATCGCATTACGCGAAACAGAAGCTGCACAATTTGAAGCCTTGCAGGCACGCGTCATCGCCTCCATGGACAGCGCCAGGAGCCTTTACCGTTCAGCCTTGCAGGTACTTGAACAAGCTCGCCATGTATATGAAGCGCAGCAAAGCCAGACCGAGCAAGCCAAGCTACGCTTTGAGCATGGGTTTGCCGATCGCCTGGAGTTGTGGACTTATCAGTTGGAAAACCTGCTTGCCAAGCAACGGCTAATCTCGGCTGAGTATCAGATACAACGCGCTGCAGCTGCGCTTGAAGATAGCATGCAGCTGCCTCTGGAGAATCTTGAGTCAATGCCAGCCAATACTCAACACCACACGCCCCAGCCACACCAGGAAATCACGTCATGAGTAAAAAAGCCACCGCCATCATCATCATCCAGGCTGGCCTCATCGTGGTCTTGCTTTGGTTACTGGTATTGTTCAGTAAAGATGAATTCGAGGCATTCAATGAAGAGGAAGAAATTGAAAGCCCGCAGCGTGTCCATACCGAGGCTGGCATCAGCACGATCATCCTGAGTGCAGAAACCCAACAACAAAGTGATATCCGTACCGAACCTCTCGGCATGGCAAAATATCAACCATCGCTAGAAAGCCTGGGGAATGTGTTAAGCCTGGATGGCTTATTGGGCCTGCGTAGTCAATACATGAGTGCACTGGGTGATCTCGCCGTAGCACAGGCAGCCCTGGCTAACAGTAAAAATGACTACGAACGCCTGTCGCTGCTCAATCAGCATGACCGCAACATCTCAGACAGAATGGTCATAGCCGCCGAAGCGCTCTACAAAAGTGACCTGGCCAAGCTACAGGCACATGAAGCGGCACTTGATAACCTGCGCTACACAGCACGACAGCAATGGGGAGATCGCCTTGGGCTAGGCATGCTAGAGCCCAAGCCAAGCGCCGAGATCAATGCCTTGCTGGAGTACAAGCAAGTGTTGTTGCGTATCGCCTTGCCCGCACAACAAACCCAACCCACCAGCACATTGCACGTTACCCCGGTTGGCAGCGGTATTCCCCCCATTACGGCGCACCTGCTTGCCCTCTCGCCACAGGCAGACCCTGTACTGCAAGGCAAAACTTATTTTTATGTAGCACCAGCTGCCAACCTGCGAGCAGGCATGCGCCTAAGCACTCAAGAGCTGGATACGGCCAACATGATGAGCGGTGTGATTGTACCGCCACAAGCCGTGGTCTGGTATGGCGGTAAGGCATGGGTATACCGTCAGCACTCGACAGAAAAATTTGTACGCGAACCCATTGATACAGATAAAGAAAGTGATCAAGGATGGTTTAACCGGGATAAATTCAAGCCCGGAGACAGCATCGTCATCCATGGTGCCCAGCTCCTGCTCTCGGAGGAACTCAAGTACCAGATCAAGAACGAAAATGACGACTAGGAGCTGAATAACCATGATGTCAGCCCTGATCCGTTTTTCAATACGCCATAGTGGCGTGATGATGGCGCTCACCATCATGTTGGTGGTTTATGGCGTCTACAAGACGATTCATAGCCACCTTGATGTGTTCCCTGAGTTTGCCCCCACCCAGCTGATCATTCAGACTGAATCGCCTGGCCTGTCTGCCGAGTTGGTCGAATCACTCGTCACACAGCCGCTAGAGAACGGCATTGCCGGGACTGTCGGTATCAGCAGCATACGGTCGCAATCTATCCCCGGCCTCTCTGTGATCACTGTGATTTTTGATGAATCCACTGATATTTACCGCAATCGCCAGGTTGTCGCAGAGCGGCTTGCCACGCTCAATAGCACCTTGCCAGCTGGCATTGTCCCCAATATTACGCCACTCACCTCCTCCGCCAGCACCGTATTGGGCATAGGCCTTACCTCTGACGTCAGGAGCTTGACTGAGCTGCGCACGCTGGTGGACTGGACAATCAAACCGCACTTGATGGCAGTGCAAGGCGTTGCGGATGTCAATGTGTTTGGCGGTGAAGTCCGCCAACTGCAGATACAAGTCGACCCAGCCAAATTGGTACGCTACAACCTTGCCCTGCAGCAAGTCGTTGATGCCGTGAGCCGCAGCACCGGTATACGCGGAGCTGGTTTTATCGAAAACACCAACCAACGCATCATCATCAATACCGAAGGCCAGGCACTCAACCCCCACCAGCTATCACGTACTGCACTGCTACATGTCTCAGGCCAAACCCTGCGCATTGCCGACATCGGCCAGGTTGTCGAAGGCGCGGTGCCCTCCATTAGCGCTGCGGCTATCAATGGTAAAACGGGGATATATCTCTCGGTGCAATCCCAGCTAGGCGCCAATACCAAGGGCGTCACCCAGGCGGTTGAGGCTGCCCTCGTTGAACTTGGCCCGGTACTGGATACCAAGGAAGTCACGCTGCACCCTGCACTATTCCGCCCAGCCAATTTTATCGAGACTGCCACCAAGAGCGTGCAAATCGACATTCTCATCGGCTCTGCCCTAGTAATCGGCATCTTATTTTTGTTCCTGTTCAATGTGCGTGCTGCATTCATTTCCGCCACGGCTATTCCACTCTCTTTGCTGGCAGCCATCGTGGTCTTGCAGCACTTTGGCATGGGTCTCAACATCATGGTGCTGGGCGGCCTGGCGATTGCGCTGGGCGAAGTGGTCGATGATGCGATTATTGACTCGGAAAATATCTTCCGCCGCATTCGTGAAAACCGCTTATTGGCTAACCCTGCTCCATTACATCACGTGGTATTCCAGGCATCCATGGAGGTACGCAGCTCGGTGGTGTATGCCACCTTCATTGTGGCGCTGGTTTTCCTGCCTTTGCTGACTATAGGTGGCGTCGCTGGCAAGCTGTTTGCCCCGTTGGGCATTGCTTATATCTTGGCTATCATGGCGTCATTGGTGATTGCGCTCACGATCACCCCCGCCCTCTGTTATCTATTACTTGGCAAATCCGCCAATATGAAAACTGAGGATTCCCCCATTATCCGCATGATCAAGCGCTGCTATGTGCGCTGCCTGCGCAGCATTGAACCACATTACAAACTGCTGATTGGTGGCACCCTGCTATTCATTGCATTGGGCCTCACTACGCTACCACTGTTCAAGAGCCAGTTTATTCCCAGCCTGCATGAAGGTCATTACATCATGCACATGACCGCAGTGCCTGGCACATCGGAACAGGAGTCCCTGCGTATCGGCAAAAAAGTCACCGAAGTCTTACAAAGCATAGAAGGCGTACGTTCGGTTGCCCAGTGGGTAGGGCGTGCTCCCAATGGCGCAGATACCTTTGGCACTCATTACAGTGAATTCGAGATCGAAATCGGTGCCCTGTCAGGCGCAGAGCAACGCCGCATCCTAGAAGATATTCGTGAAAAACTATCCGGCATGGATGACGATGGTCCAGGTTATCCCGGATTTGTCGGCGTCAACTTTGCCATCAACACCTTCCTGACAGAACGCATAGAAGAAACCATCTCTGGCTATGCTGCCGCCCTGGTCATCAATATTTACGGGCGTGACCTTGATGGCCTGAATCGCGATGCAGCAGCAATAGCGGCCGCACTGGCGGATACGCCCGGGGCTACCGATGTCATGATTCAATCCCCACCGGGCACTCCACAGCTAGTCATCAGGCTATTACCAGAGAAGCTGCTGCAATTTGGCCTACATCCCAGCGATGTCCTGGATACCATCCGTATTGCCTATGAAAGCATGCCAGTCAATCAGGTTTACCAGGGCAATCGCGTTATCGGTATTGCGGTGGTGCTCGCGCCTGAGGCTAGGCAACACATACAGCAGGTAGGCAAATTACCCTTGCGCAATAATGAAGGGCGTATGCTTCAGCTCCAGGACGTTGCAGACATACGGCAGGAGAATGGCCAATCCAAGATATTGCACTTAGGAGCCAAACGCATCCAGACCGTCACGGCTAACCTGCGGGAAGGTGATGTCCACGACTTCTACCAGCGTGCACGCCACAACATCAATCGCGAGGTCACGCTTTCCCCAGGCAATTACCTGGCCTTCAGCGGTGAAGCACAAGCCGAGAGCCAGGCCAGTCAAGACCTTATCGTGCATTCCCTGCTGGCTTTTGGCGGAATATTCCTCCTGCTATACATCGCATTGGGTAACCTGCGTAACCTGGTACTCACCTTTTTCAACCTGCCATTCGCCTTGATAGGCGGAATTTTTGCCGCCATCCTGGCAGGTGGCTGGATATCGATAGGTTCCATGGTCGGTTTTGTCACCCTGTTTGGCATCACCCTGCGCAATTCCATTATGCTGATTTCACACTATCAGCACCTGATTGATCACGAGGGCTTGGAATGGAACCTGGAAACCGCCATCCGCGGAGCAACGGAGCGCTTACCCTCTATCCTCATGACAGCCTTGGTAACAGGCTTGGGCTTGCTGCCACTGGCTTTGGGTAGTGGCGAGCCGGGGCGCGAAATCGAAGGCCCCATGGCAACCATCATCGTAGGTGGTTTAGTCACGTCTACCCTGCTCAACCTGCTCATTATGCCTGCCATCATGCTGCATCTCGGGCGCTTTGAAAAACGCCTAATAGAACAACACGACACTGTGGCCTAAGCGTCATGATTCTCTGTAGAATATCGCCATGAATCCGGCATGGCGATTGATATTACTAGGTTTAATATGGGCAGCACCGCTCGCTGCGGCGCCTGCTCCCTGGTACCTCTGGCAAAGCAAGCTGGATAGCAAACTGGTCTGCCTGCAAACCTCACCTGGTCATGGCTGGGTGCAAATCAAAGGCCCCTTCAAGGACAACAACTGTCGTCATTAAGACAGTGCATCAAAGAATCAGGATTTCTCATGGATTGGCTTACCCTTGCCATTGCAGGTCTGCTTGAAGTCGTTTGGGCAGTTGGTCTCAAATACAGCGAAGGCTTCACGCGCTTATGGCCCAGCGTAGGCACCGTCATCGCCATGGTGCTCAGCGTCGTGCTATTAAGTTTGGCCATGCGCTCATTGCCAATGGGCACCGCCTATGCGGTGTGGGTTGGAATCGGGGCTGTAGGTACCGTGATCATGGGGATATTCCTTTTTAACGAACCTACCAGTGCGATGCGACTCATCAGCGTCGCCATGATCATCATTGGGATTGTCGGGCTGAAGTTAGCAACGCCGTAAAACTGTTTTTTTAGCGCAATAATGCCTGTGAGCTACCAGAACCAACGCCTTCCAGAATCACAGTAATACCGGCAATATTAACGCCAAGTAGCTTAAGCAATGGATCAAGTACAGAACTCGTAACTGCTGCCAACAAAGGTACTACTAGTCCTGTGACAATACTATCAAGCAATCCAAGATTTACCCCTAACACCTCAATATTCAAACTGCCCTGCGTCGCAAAGCCCGCAAGACTTCTACCCACACCACTATAACTATTCATAGCCATCGGCAAATGAGATGAAACCGGATGCTCAACTGCAAACACCATCGTACTCGCACTAGCCTGAGCAATTGGTGCATTCAAGCGAATCCTTGCTAAAGGAATGCCACCGCCAAGAAAAGACAATAGCGTAATCTCTGCAGGCCCATTATTCTGATTGTTAGTCAGCGTTAATGCTACTAAGCCAGGATAGGCATTCATGGTGACATTGGTCATACTGCTAGTATTAATTTCCATGAGCTCTGCACGTCCTGGAGCTACCTCCAGATTAAGCTTCAAATTTACTCCCGCAAGTGCCAAAACGTTTGCATTGACACTAGTTTCAACTCTCACCTGTGCTGTTCTAGCAATAGTACAAGCCACCTGATTACCTCTACCAGCAGGAACCCCAACGGCAAGTCTTGGGGGCTCGATCACACGGATATCAGTACTGATATTGGCCAGTCCCAGCAAACTAATGCCTAATGGCAAGCTAATGAAGTTATTTCCATTAGCAACAAAAGCTGCTGTCTGGATCAGCGATAGAAGATTGATGCCTGTAGCAGCTACTGCACTGGAGTCTGGGTTACTCACCTGCAATATATTCCCGAGCCTGACTTGTGTCGTATTCACCGACCCTAGTAACTGGCTCAAGGCACTTTGCACAAGCCCCCTGTCTACCCCTCCGAGCAGAGACGCCTGGTTTCCCTCTTGCGTCACAGCAAGGTTCAATATCTGCATGAAATTATTCAGTGCAATAGGTGCATTCAACAGCTCCGAAACGGATCCAACATTTAAGTCACGGGCGTCACCAGCCCTAACCAAATCCAGCAGGGTGACATTGGTATTCGCGAGGCCACGATAATCCACTGCCCTTAAACTCAGGTTGCTACCCAATACCCGACCTAGCAGATTATTCAACAATGCAGATTCTGCGGTATCAATTGCCGCAGCAGTAGAACCTACTCGAAACGCCGCGAATGGCGTACGAATAGCCGCCATGGCCTCGGCTTGGAGCAATATCCTTTGATTGAAAATACCCCCTGCAAACAAACTGGAAGGTACCTCTCTGGTGGCTAATACCCGAACAGCACGGCGTTCCGTGTTGCTTGCCATAAAAGTACGCACGCCACCCTCGTCTGTGGCATAAGTCCCCAATTGCACGGCATTCGGTGCGGCAGCGAGATCACCTTGAAAGCCATTGGCCATGGCAGCACTTTGGGCAGCCGCCACGATCAACTGTTGCTGGATATTGCTCCCACCGCCCTGCCCACATCCTCCCGCTTGCCCCCCCGCTGCAATCGCGGCCATATCAGCAACATTCTGTAGCTGGCGCTTGATCATCCACATGCGCCCACTATCAACGGCCACAGCGACAAATAGCACAGCCATCATGAGGGTAAGCACGCCAAACAGGCCGATAGCGCCTTGTTGTTGTTTTTTGGAGTGTCTAGACATGGTCAACATCATTGTCGGTTGAACTGGCCGGGATCAAAGCGCTCTGGGATGGGGCGGGTAAAGCTCTCAAGATAACGCTTATGAATATTTTCCATGGCAGGGCCGGACAAAGGTTGTTTATTGAGCGATGCTTGGCTTCCTTCTCGCTGCAATGCCAACCACGCCTCTGCTTGAGAAGGCGTACTGGCCGCTTCTGCCTTCTGTGAATGTTGATCAGCAAAGGCAGCGGTTGCCATGTACAAGGCCAGCACTGTGATTGTCTTCTGCAATTTCATCATCATTGCACTACCTCCAATTGGGGACTCAAAATGCCGGTGCAAAGCTGGGTGTTGCCATAGCAGCTACCCGATGAGAATTGCTGGCGCTGATTGATCTTGAATGCAGGCAAGCCACTTTCCCGGCGAATACCTTGCAGATGTTGCTCTGTGATGTTGAAGTCGCTTGCGAGCTGGGTAGCACGCTCATCCTGCCCCGTCTTGTACATGAGCATGATGAGGTTATGGATAGCAAGCCGATTACTGCCATCCAGTTCAATCGCGGTAAGCAACTCACTGAGAGCAGGCTGATGGTCGCCATGCATCATCAAGACATAGCCGTAATCGCCTCGTACCTTGCTATCCACCGGCAGCATCCGGCTGGCAACCTTGAGAAAACCAATGGCGGTATCGTGCTGCTCCTGCATTTCTGCGAGTAAGCCCAGCCCCTGATAAGCCAAGCCACCGACACAAGTCGCAAGCAACTGCTGGTATAGGTCGCCCGCCTGTTCAAATTGTGCAGTCTGGCGCAAGGCATGGGCTCGGTATAAACGGGCAACAGGAGTATCCAGCTTGGCCGCATCAAGGAAGGCCAAGGCTGCATAGGCTTTGCCTTCTCCCAGCACCTTGGCAATCATCTCCAATTGCGTACGATTTTCCTGGCTGGCGGCTGTACAACTCTGCTTGCCGTCTTTCTGCTCCTTACCATCCGCGAAGGTTGTCAAGGCCGCCAGGGAGAAGCTGGCTGCGCACAATATCCTAGTCCAATAGCGTTTTTTACTCATGCTCACCCCTGCCCACTCAATGCCTTGCCCAAGCCGATAAAGCCAGGGCCAGCGATAAAAATCATCAATGCCGGAAACATGAAGATCATCATCACGATGGTCATCTTGGCCGACAGCTTGCTAACACGTTCACGCAACATGGAAAACTGCCGCTCTTCAATCAGTGCGGCATAACGCATGATGGAATCCCGCACATTGCCGCCTTGTTGTGCCACTTGCTTCAGCATTGCCACGGCTTCCGTCAATTCGGGAATATCCAGCATCTGGCTCATGCTCAGCAAAGCCTCGCCCTGATCCTGCCCAGCCCTGATCCGCGCCAGCACGCGCTCCAACTCTTGCGCCAGCTGCGGCATGATGTCGGTTGCCTGCTCCACCATGATGCGCAGGGAATGCTCAAGGGATAGGCCAGAATCAAAGAGCATGACCAGCATGTGGAGAAAAGTCGTGATTTCCTTGCTGATGAGCTTGCAGCGGCGAGCTGCCAGCCTCCGCAACAAGTAGCGAATGCCAACATAAAAAAATGCAAACCCAAACAAGGCAAACGACAAGCTGCGTAACAAGTCATGCCCTTGTATCAAATTGATCAATAACACCAGCACTGCTGTCACCAGCGGCCCAAGCCGGATCACTGCATTGAAAATAATACGTGCACGCCCTCTGTAGCCTGCCTGCACCAATAGCTTGAGGATTTCCTTATCCTTGCTTGAAGGCAAAATGGAGAGACGCTCAATGAAATGTTCAAGACCTCGCTTGGGGGATGGCAGATGAACACCACGCTTGCGCCCAAACACCTCGTCAAAGCGTGCATGCGCATCATGGCGGGTTCGTTTGGAAAACTCCGCGATCATCAACAGCGCACTGCCTGCCAACAAGCCCAAGACACTGATCCACACCCAGACATTCATGCTAGATGCTCTTCATCATGCGCCAGAAGATCAGGATGCCCACGCCCTGCATGATCAAGGCTGCCTTGAATATGAACGCTCCTGATGGATCATGCAGCATCATGTCGATATAGCCAGGGTTGGCAGTGAACATATAAACGACAATCGCCAGGGGGGTAAGTGACAGTACCCAGGCCGTGATCTTGGTTTCACCTGTCATGGCAGCCAGTTCACGTTGAGCCTGCTCATGCTGGCGTATCATCTGCACGATGCTCTTGAGCATCTCTTGTGGTGAACTTCCGTAATTACTGCTGATACGGATAGCCAATGCAATCAGTCCCAACTCTTTGACGCGATGTAGCTCAGCAGCCTTCTGCATAGCATCGGCAAAACTTGCCCCCAGGTCGGTGGCACGCACCACACGATCCAAGACAGCTCGCAATGGCATCTGCATATCTTCTGTCACCCCCCGTACCGCACCCTCCACACTTTTTCCGCTGGACAAGGCGCGTGAGACTTGGTCAATAAACAAGGGGATTTGTGTCACGATCATGCGCTGACGGCGCCGCATGCGGATATAAGGAATCACCACAAGCAGTAGAAGTGCCAATATCAGCGTAGAGGCCAATGCAGGCAACATCGACATGTAGAGATTACTGAATCCCAGCACTAGCAAACCCAGGCAGGTAAATGTCACGATATGCCATGGTGCAAGATCAAAACCGTAGATAACAGAAAAACGCAGCTTGGCACGTGCTACCCAGCCCTCATCTCGCCCTGGTAGAAAACTCTCTATATGTCCAAAATAAGGCAAGGCCTGCTCAAAATTGACTCTGGCCTTAGCTTGTAGCTCTTTCTGTTTACTCGCCGACCACAGCAATAAACCCAGCACCAGAAACATGAGGCACAGCGATAGCAATATCCATCTATTCATGACTCCTCCTAACTGAAAGCAAGCGCTCCACGAAGCTTGGGATTACTCGGCGTGACTGGCAGGCTGGCAAACTGCTCTATTTCTAGGTCATAATTGAACAACTCATTGGTCACAAAGCGGTCATCCCGTATCCCGACGACTTCCACAATTGAGGTAATCCGGCGTCGACCATCAGGCATACGGGTCACTTGAACAATCAGCTCAATGGCGGCTGCGATCATCTTGCGCATGGTTGCCTCCGCTCCTTGGAATCCTGCAAGGCCAGCCAAGGTCTCGAGTCGCAATAAGGCATCGGCAGGATTATTGGCATGCACGGTGCTCATGCACCCCTCGTGGCCGGTATTCATGGCCTGCAACATGTCCATCACCTCCTTGCTACGCACCTCGCCTAGGATGATGCGATCTGGCCGCATGCGCAGGGCATTGCGAACGAGGTCATGTGCGGTTACCTCCCCGACACCATCGAGGTTATGTGGCCGTGTTTCCAGGCGCACGACATGCTCATGTTCCAGTCGCAATTCAGCAGCATCCTCAATCGTAACAATACGTTCACCAGAGGGAATGGAGCGGCTCATGAAGTTGAGCATGGTGGTCTTGCCAGCGCCGGTACCGCCGCTGATGATAGTATTGACGCGGCGCTGGGCCGCATTGGTGAGGAAACTCAGCATTTGTGAGTTCAGGGTGCCGTAAGCCAAGAGATCATTGCCTAGAATCGGCGTCTTGCGGAATTTGCGGATGGACATACAAGGTCCATTCAATGCCAAAGGCGGGATGATGACATTAAGCCGGCTACCATCCGGCAGGCGCGCATCTACGGTCGGGCTGGCTTCATCCACGCGGCGACCCAATGGCGACAAGATACGGCGAATCACCCTGAGTACATGTTCGTCATCAATAAAGCGTAACTGGCTTTTCTCCAGCTTGCCCTTGCGCTCGACAAAGATATCCCGCGCTCCATTGACGAGAATATCGTTGATGCTGTCGTCCTTGATCAAGGTTTCCAGCGGGCCGAAGCCAGCGAGTTCATCAACCATTTCCTCGGTGAGTTTTTCCAAGTCATAGGCACTCACCACCAATTGCTTTTCCGCCACATATCGATACACCTTGCTATTCACATAGGTGATCATTTGCTGGCGCGACATATTGGCCAGGTCTGCCCTGTCCTGCTCGATCTCGGCAATCAGGTAGCTATGCAGCAGGAGCTTGGTATCTTGCGATTGCTCCGCAGCCTTGAGATCAAAGCGATATTCAGAGAGTCTCATGATAGCAACTTGGATCTGGAGATATGCCAATCACTGAAAATACGCTGCAGGCTCGCCAGCAGGCCTTGCTTATGCGTGTATTTATCTTTGCTGTCCTGCAATGTCTGTGCAAGCTCACGTATGCGAATCGCATATTGGCTTTTGGGACTTAACTCCAGAATGCTATCGCCAGTATTTACCGAGGACAGGCGTATCATGCCCGCCGGGGGCAGCATCGTCAGTAGCGGCAAATCAAATGAGCTAGCGATGTTATCCGCATCCGGCAATAAGCGTGGGAGATAGTGATCCAGCACCAATCCGGTGTTTTGTAGCTCATTTTGTGCCCGCAAAGCACGCAGCAACTCGTAATTACGCTTACAGCTAGGTACGCTTTGCTCCGCTACCAAGATGGTACGATCCACTGCTGACAACAACAATTGCAGGAAATCCACGCGTGTCACGCCTCCCAAATTGATCACCACCTGGGAGAAATGTTTCCTCAACGTGCGCAATACGGTGTAAATGTCCGCGGGTGAAATCTGGAAGTCGTCCTCTGGATCATCCGGCATAGACAATACAGACAAGCCGGAACGATGGCGTGCAAAACCAGTATCGATCAAGGTCGCATCCACGCGTGCGAGGTTACGCATCACATCCACAAAGCTGTATTTACCCTGCAAGCCCATGAACAACAGGCTATCGGCATGAGGTATGCCCAGATCCACCAAGAGGGTCGATTCCGTTTCCTGCATTGCCTGGGCTAGGTGAATAGCCAGCATCGCCGAATCAGGGCTTGGGCGGGCGTTGATAATGGCCGTAATCTGCCCAGACTCCAGCTGAGGGGTAGACTGCTCACGCCGAATGGCGCTACGCAGGCTATAGCGCCCCAGAATGGCAAGCAGCTCGTTTTCCTTGGTACCGATGCGGATAAAGTCCCGTGCACCGGCCCGCATAATCGTCAACAGCAATTGCTCATCCGCAGTCTCTGCCAAGGCAAGCACTGGCAAATCAGGTCGCGTGGCGCTAATTTCCTCGATGAAAGCGATCTCCTGCAAAAATGCGGGCGAAAGTGCGACCTCCTGACGGAAATCCTGTGACCGCATATGCAGCAAGACAGCATTGATATCTACGGCATCTACCAGTTGCAATACCTTGCGGATATCCTGCTCCTCCACAAAGATAAACTTGCTGGAGTGATCGGAAATGTTCCTGAGCCAGCGTATGCATTCATCGCCATTGCTGACTACGATATAGTTTCGGCTTTCCTGCATTAGCGTGACATCCCGGTTGAATGTGGTTTTGGATAGGCATCACGCGAGAGGAAAAACTCGCTGAATGATGGCTTAAAGTGCTTAAGCTCAGCCCCCGGTAACGCTGGCAATTCAGCATTGCGGGCAATCGGGCGGACCAAGCGCGGTGTCACCACCATCAATAGCTCCTTGTCCTCGCGATCAAAGCGTTTGGAGCTGAAAAAAGCACCGATGATGGGGATATTGCCCAGCCAAGGCATCTTGTCGATGTTGTTCACGGTATTACGGCTCACCATGCCACTGATGACGAAGCTCTCACCGTTGCCAAGCGATACGCTGGTTTCTGTGCGCCTTACCTTGAGGCCTGGCACAGAGACACCTCCGGTTTGCACCGCATTGGCAAAATCCAGCTCACTCACTTCAGGCGCCACCTTGAGAAAAATCCGCTCGCCACTGAGGATAGTGGGCGTCAGCATCAGGCGAACCCCATACTCCTTGTAGCGAATAGTGATGGCACTATCCGACCCACCACCGGTCCTGATCGGCACCGGGAATTCACCACCAGCAAGAAAGGTAGCGGTTTGGCCTGAGATGGCAGACAAGGAGGGCTCGGCCAGCGTGTAAGCGAAGCCATTGGTTTCAAGTATGCTCAAACTTCCTAGTAAGCCCGAACCATGATTGCCGAATACCACATTAAACGCATTGAGAATGGGTAGAAAACCCGAACCGCTAGTAAAGTTAAAGCCATCCCCTGTATTCTCAACACCTGACAAGTTGCTGGGTGGTGCTACAACGCCAAAACTTTCACGGTGATTGCTATTGTTGCGCCCCATCAGGAACCCAAACCTCATGGCATTCTGCCTGCTGACCTCCACCACCTTGATGTCAATCTGCACATGACTCTCGAATTCGGTGCTTGCCACATCCAGCGCACCCTTACGGTCTTTCTGTAAAGATTCCAATGCGCGTGCATGCTCTTCCAATGACCGAGCTTCACCCACTAGGGCTATCCCATTCCCAGCAGGTTGCACATGCAAATCATTGGCATCAGCAGCCTTCAACCCCTGGTTTTCCAATGCAAGCGATGGCGTAACACTGACTTGCAGCACGCGCGATGGCTGGGTCGCCTTGCTATCCCACAAGCTGATTTCTGTCGCGCCGACTGCCTTGGGAACGATCATCATCGTCTTGGGGCTAGTCATGGTCACTGCAAGCACCTCAGGATTGGCAATCGCAACACGTTGCAATGCCACTGTGTGCTCATAAAGCTTTTGCTGCCCAATGCTGACAAGCATCTCCTCGGCCCAGGCCGATTGCACCAGCAGTAGCCAGCATGCGCCTGCCACGCCGGCCAGTTTTCCCCGTGAATAGAATGCAGCCATTTACCGTCCTTTGAAGCTGATGGTTTCTGTCTTATCACCGGCGTGGACAATGACATTGACCACTTCGGCATTTTTCTTTGCGGGCATTGCTTTGATTGATTTGGGTACTACAGGGGGCTTGCTTGACTGTTGTAAGCCGGTAATTTCGGATAGGCGCACCAAGTCATTGGATGTCTTTGGTGTATCTGGGCTGGCACCGCGCAGGGATAAGCGCAAGCTACCGCCGCTGGCTGCCAACATGAGACGCGAGACGTCCTCCTCCTTGACGGCGATGACAGCAGAATGTCCACTCAATGCCTGTGCCTTGCCACCTTCGCTATCAGCAAGGATAGAGGCTGATCCGGGGGAGATACTTGAGGAGGAGACATTCTGCTGCAACATTTCACCGTAACTGATCACGCGTACATCCTTGATGATGGACTGCGCGGAGCTATCTGTTGTCATGCCATTACTGCTATTGATATACACCAGCACATCAACATGGTCGCCCGGCTGGATAAAGCCACCAACACCGATGACCTCATCAACCTTGATAGCAACGCCTCGCTCCCCATGCTTGAGCAATTGCGCGGCCGGGCCACGCTGAGCAAAGTAAGTAGAAAGCACCGGCGCATCTTTCTCGATCGCCGTTTCCACCATGCGACCTATCAAGTCTGCCGTGGTGCTATACGCCAACGAGTTTTGGCTGTCGCTTTCCTTCATTGCCAGGTCTTCCGGCAACAATACATGCCCGGCTGGAATATCCTGCCGCGCCACTACCTGTGAATGGCGCACGACAGTCACTGGGGCTGGCGCTTGCACCTCGGGCTGCCGATGACTCGCCCGGATGCCATACCATCCCACCAATACCGCCCCGATGAATAGAAGGATTGCCGTAATCCTTAATGCATTTCCGCTCATTTTTATTATGGCCCGCTGTTGAAATCAGCAGTAATACCAGCTCAAACGAGATTGATTCTGGCATTACCTTGTAAATCCAGTGGCATAGGCAGCATCGGCCCATAGCCAGGAATATTCAGGATGGGGATCACCGGATTATTGTTGTAATTGGGGTACACCACCCTCACGGTCAGGCTGCTCCCAACCACATCCACCACCACCTTGCTATTGCCTGCCCCCAGCACATGCTCACGCACGCCTTGTGGCAACCAGGTCAATGCATTACCGACGGTATGCCTCACCCGCGAGGCAATGCCTTCGCTGGCATATTGAGCGCTACTGCCATACGCCATGGGATCTACCGCAATGGCAGCGCGTGCACCTTCTGAAGCGGCAAACACAAAAGACGACTGCAACAAGAATAAAATGGCATAAGTCACCAACGCGTAGAACAAAGTGAAAAACAACATAAACAGCATGGCAAACTCAATGGCCGCAGCACCTGATTGCCTGCGCCTGGATGACGATTTTCTTGAAATGCGTGTTATAGATGCCATGATTCCATCCCCCATATTTCCGGAAACAGGATGACAACGCCCATTGCCAAGGCCAATGCGGCACCAAATGGAATATACCGCCGCTTGTTGCTTTCCCTGCTCACCGATACCCAACCAGAAGTCACCAGCTGCGGCTTCAATTGCCACCAAATCATCAAGCCTGCCAGCACGCCGAGCGAAGCCAACACAAAACTCGCCACGACCACCTTCACTCCACAAAGCACTGCAATCGCAGCCAACAATTTGACATCCCCACCACCCAGTGTTTTAGTGGCATATCCGGGAATTGTCAGAAGAAAAGAAACGGCCAAGCCCCAAAAGGCAGAGGAGATGGGTTGGCCGTAGTAGAAAACTTGCCCAGTAATCAACAGATAACTGAAACCGAATAACAATGCTCCCAAGCTGAGTAGATTGGGAATTTTGCGATGGGCCAGATCAAAAAACACCATTAATCCAGCCCAAATACAAAACATCAGCTCCATAAAACTTTTAAGCCGTACCTGTTCCAGTCAATGCATTTTGTATGTTAGTAAATACGGCCGTAATAGCAGTACGCATTCCAGGCATGAGTGTGACCAAAACCAACGCCACCATCGCAACAATCAAGGCATATTCAATTGCACTCGCCCCCTCTTCATCCTGGTACAGATTCACCAGCCACTGCTTCATCATTGCAAACATGTCTATCTCCTTTAGCTACTTAGTCAATTCATGCTGGGTATTTTGCATAACTCTGAAACACAGCATACACATTTTGATAAATACAGTAAATATGAAAAATATGATAATTACAAAATATCTATCGACAGCAACATTCATTTCTTTAAGGAAGATATAAAAAAACGGCCAGGATTCATCATCCTGGCCGTTTTGGTATGCAAGCAAGTCGCTAGCGACTAATCGTATTTGATATATTTGAAGCGCGCATCCTCATTGGGCGTGCCTTCCAGAGCGCCTTGCTCCTTGGCAGGTTGCCACTGAATAACAGACTCTATCTTGTGCGCCAGCTCCCAATCCTTATCGGTAATGCCCTTGGCTGTATGCGTAGAAAGCTTGACGATGACGAAAGCATAAGAAACTGTAAGATCGGGATGGTGCCAGGCAGCTTCGGCAAGATGTCCCACCGTATTCACCACCATCAGCGTCGCTTTCCAGCCACTGGTTTTGTATTTGCGGCGAATCCAGCCGTCTTCGTAATACCAGTGCGGCAACTCTTTTTCTAGCCTAGCCTGGATTTCCGCTTCACTATAGGTACGCTCAGCTTCACTCATCGCATCTCTCCTTTAGTTCCAGGCACATCGAACTGGCAAACCTACCCTTTCCAGTTCTGCCTCGCTAAAGCCATCATTGAATGCCACGCAATCCTGCCGCCCAACCACCCAGGTGTTGAATGCCTGGCCAGCAATATGATCACCAAAGGCACTATCGACAAAACCTTCCTTCGTGAGTTTTTCAAGAGACACTTGCTGATCAGCATCAGGGCGTGAAGATTTCACCAGAATCAGGTGCTCGGCATTGAGCTTGGCAGCCAAGTAGGCAGCCAGGCTATCAGAGGTAATGCCCCAATTCATGGGAATGCTTTCATCGGCGCAGATCATGTCGCTCGGCAGCCAGACAATGCCACGGTGCTGCCAGCCGCGCTCGGCGATTTCCAGCTCACTTTTGGCTGTCACCAAACGTGGGCTAAGCCCCGTCATCAGCACACCATATTGATCCATGGCCATCACTGCCATGCGGTGTGCGGTCGCATCATCAATACCACTGCTGATCTGCGCATCTCGCACTGCATCGGCAAAGATACCGCCGCCAGGCACGATCAGCACCTTGCCATCGCCATGGCGCGCGACAATATCCAGCCAGAGATTAAGCTCAGATGAGCCGAGAAGACTACCTCCCAGTTTAATTACCCACATCTTGGTCACCCCGAAAATGTTCGACGAGTTTTAGCATGGTTGATGCCTTATCCCAGGTTTCACGATACTCTTTATCGCCTTCCGAATCCGCTACGATACCACCTCCAGCCCAGAAACGGATTTCGCCATGCGAATAAACGGCAGTGCGGATGGCAATATTGGTATCCATATTGCCATCAAAACCGATATAGCCGATGGCACCGCAGTAGATGCCTCGACGATGTGGCTCCAGCTCTTCAATGATTTCCATCGCCCTTAGCTTGGGCGCACCTGTGATAGAGCCACCGGGGAAAGCACCACGCAGCAAGTCAACCGCTTCGTATTGCTCAGCCAGCTTGCCTGTCACTGTGCTGACCAGATGATGGACATTGGCATAGCTCTCCAGCGCGAACAGCCGATCAGCCCGCACCGAGCCTGTCGCACAGCTCTTGCCTATATCGTTGCGCAGCAAATCGACGATCATCAAGTTTTCTGCTCTATCCTTCAGGCTACTCTGCAAGTCTGCCGCCTGGCGGGCATCTTCATCCGCATTGCTCGAGCGTGGTCGCGTACCCTTGATTGGACGGGTTTCAACATGGCGACCACTGACCTGAAGAAAGCGCTCCGGGGAATCTGACAGCACCTGTACCCCTGGCAGGTTCATGAAAGCCATGAATGGTGCCGGACCTATTTCACGCAGATATTGATATGCTTGCCATGCATCGCCCTCTGCCGCAGCACTAAAGCGCTGCGCCAGGTTCACCTGATAGCAATCGCCTTCATGGATATAGCGCTGAATGCGTTCAAATGCTTGCTGATAAGTCGCCACATCAAGATTGGAACTGACAGGCGAATTAATCGAAAAAGCAGTAGTCGCTTGCTTAGCAGCATGTGTGAATAATGCACACAATGCTTCCCACTCGGCCTTGCGTGCTTCAGTGATGGCACAAGACACCAACCAGGTTTGCTGTTGACGGTGATCAACAATAACTGCCCAATCATAAATACCAACCATCAACTCGGGAATACGTTCACCATCGTGGGCCTGGGCAGGCAAGGATTCAATATTACGTGCCAGGTCGTAACCAAAGTATCCGACAGCACCACCGGTGAAAGGCAAATCTGACGCTAAGCGAGGGTATTGCTGTAAGGCCTGTTTCAATAGCAAGAAAGTATCTAGGTCCGACTCCCGCACGCCCTCTTGGTCATGTATTTCAGTAACACCATCGCGTGTCGTCAACGTCATGACAGGATCAGCCACCATGATGTCATAGTGCCCATGCTCATTGCCGGGACGCCCACTATCCAGATAAATTGCCCAAGGTCGCTGGGCGATTTTGGCAAACAACATGGAACTATCTGCGTGATATGGCAGTTCTCGTCTGAGCATCATGCCTCCCCAGCAGTCGCAGGAATACCCAGGTTAGCCACCGCATAAGCAGGCAAGCAGACCCCGGCCCAGTTTCTTACTTGATCAGACTCGGCCTTGATCAATGAACTCGCCGCAATAAACTCATGGCCCAATTGCTGAGCCAGTTCGCGCACCAGGAAAGTACCAGCACCTGCACCTATAAATGGTGTGCCTGGCCGAATCAGGTTGCGTGAAAGATTGCGCAAAGTCGCATGGCGCAGCAAATCCAGTTGCTGCTGCTTGAATGCCTGCGCCAGATGAACCCAGGCAGCCCTGTCGGCATCACCAGCGTCCCATCCCACCATGCGTGCCAAACGCCTACTAGTCTCTTCCACACTTTTTCCTGCACCATCGGCAGTTGCAGCCATATCTTCCTGCGGGTCAAGTTCCCCCAGCAAGCGGTAGACATCGGCAGTGGTGGCAAAATGTTCTGCCGCAAGGTTGTGCCATTGCCCAGCAAAGGGAATGCGAGAAGCCAATGCCATGAGTGAGGTACGAATCACGCCGGTATAAACCAACTCCTCCTGCTGCATACGTTCAGCATCTGTTTTACCGAGGTTGGCAGGTTGCGCATCCTGCAACAAGACAAAATCAGCTGTGGTGCTACCAATATCAATAAACAGGCCCTGCTTCAACTTTTGGGCAACAAAGGCCGCACTAGCCAGCCAATTGGCTGATGCAATGGCATGGCTGTGAGCCTGCACCTGCGTCAACGGGACGAATCCATCAGCACCGGCAAAAAACCATACTTCGCCACTCAACTTGGCATGCACACATGTAGCGATCTGCCATACACCCGTTGGGCGATCAGGGAAAATATCGGCCAGCTCACCAGTCATGGTCACGCTATGGCGTACACCCGGCGGTACATTCAACTGTGCAAGTGCTGCATCCAGCGCCGCATCCAGCTGCTCAAGCCCTTGCCATAACGGGCAAGGCACCTGTACTACCTTGACGGCAACACCATCTGCGCGCACTAATGCCGCTTTCAGGTTGGCACCACCTATGTCCCAACCAAGATATTGTTGGGCTGACGGGGTTGTTTCAGTCATTCAGATTGATTTCAATTCGGTTGCGCTGCAACTCAGCGGGCAGCGTGAAGTCTGCATTATAAAGCAAGTCCAGCAACAGCCGCGCCGGGTTATAGGCCATTGCCGCTTGCAATCCGGCAAAAGAAGTCGTCAGGCGAGGATTTACCTCCAGCACATGCAATCGACCATCAAGACCAACGATCAAATCTACCCCGACATAACCAAACAATCCAGGAATAGCCGCAGCAACCTGCCGCGCTACCTGTTCAAAGCCTTGCCACTGCTCAACCAAGCCATTGACGACACCACCACGGTACGCAATCTCGCCTTGGTCAAACTCAACGATCTGTTGATTGCACGCCAGCAGCCATGCTTTGCCGTCGCGACAAAGCATGGTGAGGCTAGCTGCTTGCCCTTCCACATAAGGCTGAATGATGTAATCCGCTGGCATATCACTTAACCAGCACTCTAACGCAGCAACCTCATGAAAATAACGTGCGCCATCACAACTCACGCCATCGTCAGGCTTAACCACCCAGCCTTGCGGCGCTGCGGGGTAAGCTGGTGCACGTGTTGTTTCCACTACAGCTACACCAGCCCGATGCAGGTGTTGGAAGGTTTGCCACTTGCTGCTGGCCACTTCAACTGCTGATGAAGTACTGGAAAGCAACATTTTCCCAGATGACTCCACCAGCGCCGTCATCTGCAATAACACGCCAGCACTTTCCGGGGCGACCAACCATACGAGATCGACCTCTGCCATGAGTAATGCCCACTCCTGCCAAGGCAAATCATCGCCCTGCAATACATGGCAAGAATCTACATGCCCTGGAGATGGCACACGGTCATCATGTGTCGTGAATATTCGCATCCCAGAAATGCAGCGCATGGCATCCAGCATCGCATCCCGCATCAGGACAGCCTCTTTCACCAACATTGGGGGAATAGGCTCACGGTATAATCCCCCTGCCGTCAGGTATTCACAGACCAGAATACGCATAGAAGCCGGTAATCGTGTTGAGTAACAAGGAGTATTTGTGCAAGTTATACCTGTGGTTGATCTGATGAATGGCGTCGTCGTGCACGCCCGTAAAGGCGATCGTGCACATTATCAGCCAATTGTATCCAGCCTGTGCCAGGGCAGTACAGCCGCAGATATTGTGCATACCCTGCTTGGATTATACCCATTCCCCAGCCTCTACATTGCTGATCTGGATGCCATACAACAGCGTGGACATCATCGCCCGCTCGTTGACGCTTTACTGGCTGCGCACCCGCGCCTGGAAATATGGATTGACGCCGGGCTTCACTCAATGACAGCTATCGAACTCTGGCAACATGAACGCCTCCGCCCGGTATTGGGGAGCGAAAGTATTCCTGACATCAACACGTGGCACCAACTTTCGCAGGCCTGTGCGAACCGCCATATCCTGTCACTAGACTTTACCTTCGCTGGCTACCAAGGCCCGGTAGAGTTGCTAGATAATGCTAGCTTATGGCCTCCAGAAGTCATCATCATGAGCCTGCCGCAAGTGGGCAGCAATCATGGTCCGGATATTGATCGATTAAAAGAATTGCGCGCCCGCACTCCCAATCACCAACTTTATGCTGCTGGCGGTACTCGCCACCTAGCCGATCTAAAATTGCTGAATCAATTAGGTATAAAAGGCAGCCTCGTTGCCAGTGCTCTGCATCAAGGGAGTTTAGATGCGGCAAGCTTGCATTCACTGGGCGGCATATAAAACAAAAAGCCCTGATAGCAATATCAGGGCTTTTTTCTTGTGTCCGGCATCATGATGGCGATACCGGATCTCCCAATCTAAATGATTACTTAGCTTGGAATGGGTGAGCAGATTCCTTGTAGCTCTTCAGTACATCAGCTACCTTAGGCTCACGTGCAACAGCGTTCTTGATCGCTTGCTTAGTTGCTTGGTAGTTCCACTCTTGGATACGCTCATCGATGTCAGCACGGCTGTCGATAAATACGCCTACGGAGATGAATACGTCATCAGCTTCTTCTTGTGGGATGGTGCCATCAGCAACACAATCCATCACAGCCATCGCGATACCGCGTTGTGCTGGGCCAAACATCTGAACAGCTTGCTTACCGTTCTTGATGGTCACTTTGTTGAACATCACAGTAGCAGGCTTCACCATCAGGTTAGGGGCCACAATAGCCAACAGGCCATTCACGCCTTCCTTCTGATCGGTCAGGGTACGGCAGAATGCGTCTTCTGCAGCGCTACCGCGTGGGCCAATAATCAGATCGATGTGAGCTACGTTCAGCAGGTCGAGGCCGCTGCCGTCAGGACGGTTGTCAATAACAAGAGCTTCACCTACTAAAACGCGATCAATAACTGCCATTTCATTCTCCAATATAAAGTTTCCGTAGAAACACGTCGACATTGCTGGGTTAGCTATGCCATCTAACTGCCTTACGTCTGTTTAACGTCAAGCCTGAAAATTTGCAAATATTATACATAGTTTATGAAAACTATGTGAATTCGCACAATAATAATTTGCTTCCATACAAATTCAACAACGACCTCCACCCCGCCGCACCGGCACAACTGCAATTCCGACGATGATAAAAAGGTAACGGCGAGTTAGTGTAATACTTTAAAAATAAGTTCACACAGGATTGAAAAATAAACAACAAAAAACCCGGAGGCCTCACGGCACATCCGGGTTTTCATTCCCCAAGAGTGAAGATTACTCGAGGTTAGCGTGAATCGCGCGCATACCTTCTTCTGTCAGACCTTTTTGATCTACCAGCTTGGCAATAGTCGCTTCGAGGAACCACAAGGTGGACAACTCGAAAATAGTGCCCATAGGCATACCATGAGTCTTGTCAAATGCATTGGCATCGTTGCCACCCACTGGCACAACCAGATCAGCCAATTCGGCCATTGGGGACTGAGCCTTCATGGAAATCACGATAATCTTGGCACCTTGGCTCTTTGCCTTCTTGACCAGAGGCATCAGGGTTTCTGTGCTACCAGAGCCAGAGATCACAATGAAAAGATCACCAGCTTGGATGCTTGGGGTAACAACTTCACCAACCATGCTGACTTGGTAACCTGCATGCACCAAGCGCATTGCAAAGAAACGGGAAACCAGCAAGGAACGGCCAGCACCACCAATAAAAGTACGACCAGCTGCATCAACCAGACTCAGAATCTTGTCGTCATAGCCTTCAGCAGTGTTATTGATAACATTGGTCAGCTTGCTGACCACGAGTTCTTGATATTTGTTCATAGCATTCACCTTAAATAAACGATGATGAAATTCTAAAAGACCATAACAAAAAATCCACCAACTTAGCCCTTGCGAGCTACGTATGGTGGATTTTTTTAGCTTGGCTTAAGCGAAAAATTACTTAGCCAGGCCAGTGATTTCAGCAGCAGCAGCAGCTGGGTCAGCAGCACCGTAGATAGCAGCGCCAGCAACGATGATGGTAGCACCAGCGTCTTTAACTTGTGCAACAGTAGCAGGCTTAACACCACCAGCTACGGAAACTTCCAGACCCAGGTTCAGGCCAGTTACAGTTGCCAGGTCAGCGAAAGGAGTTTGACCAGCAGCTTGTTGGTCCAGACCAGTGTGAACGCCGATGATGTGCGCGCCCAGCTTAGCAACTTCCTTGGTGCGAGCAGCCTTGTCACCAACATTGATCAGGTCGATCTGTGCCTTCTTACCGTACTTGTTAGCAGCGTCGATTACGCCTTTGATTGTACCCAGATCAGCTACGCCCAGAACGGTAGTGATATCAGCACCAGCCTTGTAGAAAGGCTCAGCTTCGTAGAAGCCAGCATCCATAGTCTTCAGGTCAACTAGGATCTTGTTGTTAGGGAACTTTGCGCGCAGAGTTTCCAGCAACTTGATACCGTTGTGCTTGATGCATGGTGTACCGATTTCAAGAATGTCAACGTGTGGAGCTACCTTTTCAGCCAGCGCAACAGTTGCGTCGAAATCCAGTGAATCTAATGCCATTTGTGTCAATGCCACGATACTTCCTCCAAAAGGGTTACAAATTGAGTACTACTAAAAATCAAAACTACTTTTTATACAAAAGCGGAACGGCAATGGTAATCGCCAAGCGCGCCGGATGTCAACGCCAATGAGGCGCTGGCATCTAGGCGATTGAAACGATTAAAGCTTTTCAGCTAATGCCTTTTCCAGCTTGTTCTGGTCAACCACGAAACCACGGATGCCTTCAGCCAGCTTTTCTGTTGCCATCGCATCTTCGTTCTGATCAAAACGGAACTCCTTCTCTGTCAACAGAGCAGGACGTTGCTTGGTTGCACCATTGTCCACCAGTACGCGTGGCAGGTTACCTTCGGTAGCCTTCAGCTCTTCCAGCAAGTTAGGAGAAACTGTCAGACGGTCACAACCGGCCAGTGCAGTAATTTCACCAGTGTTACGGAAGGAAGCGCCCATCACGACGGTCTTGTAACCGTGTTCCTTGTAGTAAGCGTAGATCTTGCGAACAGACAACACGCCTGGATCAGTTTCAGAAGTGTAGCTTTCACCAGTCTTAGCCTTGTACCAGTCGAGGATACGACCAACGAATGGGGAGATCAGGAATACGCCAGCTTCAGCACATGCACGTGCTTGAGCAAAGCTAAACAACAGTGTCAGGTTGCAGTTAATGCCTTCCTTTTCAAGGATTTCACCAGCCTTGATACCTTCCCATGTGGAAGCCAGCTTGATCAGCACGCGATCCTTGGAAATGCCAGCGTCAGCGTACAGCTTGATCAGCTTGCGACCCTTTTGCACCATAGCATCGGTATCAAAGGACAGACGTGCATCCACTTCAGTGGAAATCTTGCCTGGGATATGCTTGAGAATCTCTTGACCAATCAGCACAGCCAGCTTGTCAGCAGCATCTTCGATTTGTTGTGCCTTGTCACCGCTTTGGGACTTAGCATAAGCAATCGCTTCGTCGATCAGCGGAGCGTATTGTGGCAGTGTGCTTGCCTTCAGCAACAGGGATGGGTTGGTGGTTGCATCGTAGGGCTTAACGCTCTTGATCGCTTCCACGTCACCGGTGTCAGCCACGATAGTGGTGAATTCCTTAAGTTGATCGAATAAATTAGCCATATTGCTCCTCCTTGAGAAAATACAGAAATATTACGCTTGAAAATTTGCTTGCCCAGCTTGGAGGCTGTTCAGGCCACGAATAGGCCCGAGACCCCTCCCAGGGAATCGGACTAGTATAACTGAAATTCGGGTATAACTATAGAGCATCACTGTGTGACAAAGTATGGGCCAGCAAGGTGGCCACCGTCAGATCAGCACTGGTTCCCGGGTTGAGCTTTTGCGCCTTCAGCTCCGCATCAAACTGCAGTAATGCACGTTGATACAATTTGGGGTTTTCATGGGCGAGCAAAGCATGTAGATGCGCAGCAGCCTGACGGCTGACCTCTGCTGCACGCGCTTGATCATATTTGCGCTGGATATGGCTATCTGGAAACTCGCTCAGCAATGTCAAATAAAGCACTGTCGTAGCCCAAGCCGGATTTTCCCACTTGTGCAGCGCCTGCGTATAAGACTCAAGACCTACGCCAAAAACATCCTCAAAGCCATGCGCATACTGCCAGGCAATACGGTCACGCTCAGCGGCCGCCTGCATGGCAACAAACAAGCTGATCGTCGGTGCCTCATGCACGTCATGCGCATCAGCCTCACCCAAACCTCCGGGAGCAGCACGGGCGATCGCCTTGAAAGCAAGCTCAGCGTCATCAACATCCAACCCAGCCAATACGGACTGCAATTTCTCGCGTAGCGACCCTGAGGTCGTATTGGATAAAGCCGCGTGAATCAAGGGAGCACACAGCAACACAATGCCAAGATTGGTATTGCAACTCACCACTTGCCAGGTAGCCTCAACAGAGGCCAATATCCGCTGGCCTACCGATAACCCAGGCTGTGCAATCACGCCAGCTACTGCATCGGCACTGTGGATGAATTCCTGCACGACCATGCCATGACCATCGGCAAAAATATGTACATTGCCTGGCTTAAGGCTGCTCAGTTCCGCCATGCAAGCCGCACGAAATGCTTCAGCAACACGTTGAGGCATCATGAAACAACCGTCAAGGCTGGCTGTGTGTGCATGCACGACAGAAAATCATCAACTAGCAGCTGCCCAATATCTATGCCGGTAGCGCCCTGCAAACCCTTCCAGGCAGGAATGCTGTTAACCTCCAGCACATAGAGCTTACCGTCACCTTCCCGAATCACATCCACACCACAATAATCAACATTAACCGCCCTGGCAGCAGCCTCGGCCAATTGTGCCAATTCACCCTGCGCCTCAATCGCCTCACAACGCCCACCTTGGGCCACATTGTTTACCCAATGGCTACCATGGCGGATCATGGCAGCGACCGCCCGCCCCTTGATCACAAACACGCGATGGTCATGCCAAGCCCCTTCGCCGCTATCAATATAACTCTGTAGATAGTAAAGACCATCTACATATTGCTCCATGGGGATAGGGAATGGCGTTTCATGCGTAAGCTTGCGTATGCCCTGCCCCTGCGAGCCGAATAAAGGCTTGAGCACCACCGGACGCCCGGCCATGGTTTCCCGCAGGTAGATTTCCTGCGCCTGGTAGCGCGACTCGCAGACCCAGGTTTGCGGCGTAGGCACATGATTCAGGTGTAGCAGAAAACTGGTCATGGCCTTATCGACAGTGCGCTCGACCGCATAGCCATCGTTATACACCACCACGCCAAGCAACTTGAGCGCATGCAGGATATCCAGCCGCGCAATCACGCGCTGCAACGTACCACCAGGCACACCACGTACAAATACGCCTTTGGGTAGCTCACGCTC
Source organism: Methylobacillus methanolivorans (assembly GCF_044751345.1). Lineage (GTDB taxonomy): Bacteria > Pseudomonadota > Gammaproteobacteria > Burkholderiales > Methylophilaceae > Methylobacillus > Methylobacillus methanolivorans. The sequence goes on from NZ_JBIWXY010000001.1 coordinate 879,702, forward strand.
AAAACCTGGAATCAACACTGGCGGCAATCCATTTGCCGCCAGATTGAACGCACACTCTTTCAGTGAAACAAATACCGCTTCATAGCCCCGCGCAGCAAACGCCTCCTTGAGGCGCTTACCATGCCAGCCGGGATCATCAGTAAAAACCGGAATGCGTTGATTCACTATGCGCTATAGCCAAACGATTGATCCAGTAGCGCTGCATCCAGCTTGCCGCCAGTGAAGCTCTTGCCTGAGTCGACTGCAGTCACGGTCACTGCAGCTGGGCTGAACAACATCGGGTCAATCTTGTAGAAATCCATATTGACGGCTTTGAACACTTCGGCAAATGGACGGCCATAGTCGCGGGAAGCGCTGCTTGGCAACTCCTTCGCCAGCTTGGCTGCAGCTTCATCACTACCCTTGACGAAGATATGTGCATGCCCACCGAACAGGATCGCATCATTGGTGCGCCCCATGCCAATGAGGAAATCTGGCGCTGGAGGTGGCAATGGTGCACTTGCTGCACCATCCACAACATGCTCCAAGGGGAAATGCAACGTATGAATTTTGTGCAAAGCCACTTCCAACACGCGTGCCACGATCTGCACAGTACCAGCCAGGCTACGCGTCGGGGTGAGGATGAAAGTGAGGTTTTCTGCCTTGACGCCGGTATCACGCGCCACTTTCTCCACGACTTCTTGTGGCGGCACCTTGTCGCTTTCCAACACCAAGACAGCAGCATCGGCACTGTCTTTGTAACCCAGCTCTTTATAAAGCTCTTCACGACCAGCCAACGCACGACCTGGACCAGAGCCTAGAGAGAAAAACTTCTCATGGGACAAGCTCCAACCAGCGTATTGACTGCCCAGGCAAGACAACACTGGATTATTTGAATGCACGGATAATGTCCATGGCCAATGCGGGAAAGTGCTGGAAGAATGCAGATTGACGTGCCCCAAGCCACCCATGCAGATTTCAGCAATCAGGCGACCAGCTTCCAGACCACCCTCGGCCTTGATACCAGCATCAATGACGGTAGCACCACTTGGCAATTTTTCTACCAGTAGGCGCAAGGTCTTGGCATTATCGACCAGATATTTAACCAAGGGATTGGTAAGCTGATTAACGCTAGGCCAGTAACTGGTATCAATCGCAGCCTCGGACATGAGATTCTCCTAATTTATCTATTCAATGGTTGTAATATGGCTTGAGCATGGTGCTCAATAATGTCATTCGTTTTTTTGCAAGCGCTTCTGCCGCATCCACATCATCTGCCTCGGCTTGAACACTACACAACGGCATATCGCGTGTGATCAAGGTATGTGCCAAAGGCTTGTCCACTGCCCATTCAGGCCAGGGGAAATGCTGCGGAATGCGTATATCGAAAGGAGCGTAGAATACCAGATTAGCCGCTGCTTGCATTAGCGCTGTTGGCTGAGAAATTATAGGCTTTGCCGATATATGCGCCTCTAGCCATTCTGCTTGCCGTGCAACAGGATACAAGCCCAGGCTTGCACTCAGGCGCGGATTCACTTCCAACACCCAGAACTGTTCGCCTTGCACCATCACATCCAGGCTGTTCAAGCCCCGCAATCCCAATGTCGCAGATAAATCGCGCGCAGCCTGTACCAAGCCCTGCCTTACGCTACCTGACAACACCAGCGGCCCTGCCAAGCCACCGTAACGATACGGCAACTGATTGGTCGGGGATAACACTTGCCGCTGAAACCCTAGTGCAGAGACACCCGACTCATGAGCCATGAACAGCAACGAAACTGGGATACCATCGACAATACGCTGGTAATAGACGCCGTCATCACGCACTGATAAATCCGCATGCTGAATGTGCATACCACCACAACCACCCTGGCGCTTGCATAACCAACGAGACAAGTCATGTGGTGGAATAGCCGAGGGACCAACGCAGGTGTCTGGCACAGGGATGTCATATTGACGGCATCGCTGAAAAAAAACAGGGACGTTTTTACTAGCGTCCACAATCTCTGGAATATTGCCGATTAGATTCACTTGTGAGGCGACTTGCGCAAGCAAGGTGGGCTGAGCCTCGAAACCGCTGCCATACAGCAAATCTTCGGTGCCGAATTCACGCATTGCAGGCAAAAGGTGATGCAATATTGCATCTGGCACAAAGCCCTGCTTGCCATAATCCAGCACAAGGTGCCTGGCACAGGCCTGCAACGTATCTTCGTCACCAAAAACATCGGCAGCCAGGACTTGATATCCTGCTGCCGACGCTGCAATAACATAAGGGCGGACATTCGCCGCCACGATTGCGATTTTATGATGCAGTTGAATTACACGAGCTCTTTACGTGCCAATTCAAACGCGGTCATGAAGTCGATGTAAACATGGCTTTGACCTTCCAGCATGCGCTTGAACAGGCGCTGCTGAGTTTGGTACTTGATGTTGCCAATCGCCAAGGCGCCTACACCATAAATTTCAGTGCCCTCGATCAATACACCATCAGCCATCACGCCAACGCCTTCTGCACCGGTTGGCGGTACAGCATTCACGTCAGCAACAACCTTCAAGGTCTTGGAGCTCTTCATTTGCTCAATGGTCAACACGCGCACACCAGCAGCTGCACAGCAAAGCGCAATATCAGTGCTTGCCAGAATCTCTGTTTTCAGTGCGTCATTGCTACCGTCGACACAAACAATGTTGGTGCCATAACGCTTGTTGTATGCCGCAGCCTTGTCTTCAACATCTGCCATGGTCTTGTGTGCCACCATCTGCACAGTTGCACCGTATTTGGATGCAATCACGGCAGTACAGCCACCTACTGGGCCAGTCGCACCGAAGACGCTAACCTTACGACCTTCAAGCGTGCCACCAAAATTCTTGATCAGCAGTTGCTCAACGCGCGCCATCATGGCGGCAGAAGTAGTGAAAGCGCCGGATGGATCGGCAAACACGGAAATCTCGAACGGAGGCACCATGGACTTCTTGGCTGTTTCCAGCATATCCATGGCCAAATCAACATCACGACCACCGATCAGCATGCCGGTACGCCATACGCCGCGAGGACCACGAGAGAAAATGGCATCTTGTACCAGGCCAGTCACTTCGCTCAATTGCACATTGGTGTATTGTGCAATGGCATCGTAACCTGCATCGTATGCCATGTTGACATCAAAAGGACTCGCGTTCTTTGATGGCGTAATAAAGTGTAATACATAAGGCTTTTCCAATTTGGTCCCTTCCATTTCGCTTGCCCTCATTTAATGCGGTGCTTCACGTTGAATAAATAATGGCAACCGCCATCGTTCCATAAAATCTTTGCGACTATTCCACTGAGCATGTACTGATCTGCGCACCAGAATTAATCCCCTGACACAACACAAATTCCACTTGTGGAAAATGGGAATATCGGGATTCTAGCGCGTCCAGCAGTGCTCGTGCATCTGTTTCATCGGCACAGATAGCAAAACCTGTAGGTCCCCATGAGCTTTGGCCCAGGCAATCCACCCCATCGGCCTCAAGTTGGCCCAGAATCTTTGAAATGGCAGGGCTGGCATAACGCCCCCCCTGCGCCGGCGCAAAATGATCGCCAGTACGCCACTGCAACTCGCGGATAGCCTGCCCAAAAGCCGGTAAATCATGCTCTGCCAACGCTGGCAAAGCTTGCATCAGCAAATGGCGGCACAAGATAGCCGCACTATCGGCAGGAAACTCTGGCAACCTGCGGAAAGCCTCCAACTCCTCTGCGCCATGCACACCGGTATGGCTACGATCAAAAATCAGGATAATGCGCCACTCCTGAGGAAATTCTGATCGCGCGATGATAGGAGGCACATCCGTACCTTCGCCACGACCACCGTCAACAATGACCCCACCGTGCGCAAAAGTGCCTAACCCTATGCCCGATCTCGCACCACGCGAGGTGAGCACGGCAATGTCGCGCAGACTTAAGTCGAGATTGAATAGCTGATTGATTGCCGAGCCAACGGCTAATGACATTTGCGTGCCGGACCCCAGGCCTGCATGCTCTGGGATGGCAGTTTGAATGCGGATATGAAATCCATGAGGGATATCAAGTGATTGTGCAATCGCCTGGGCGATTTTCAAGCCACGCTCAGCACTGGGCCCCTCAACAGAAATAGTGTCTGCAGCAAATACCTGCAAGGAAGTGGCAGGCTTGTCCAACGACACGCCGATACTACCGAACTTGCGGCCCAAATTACCGTTGAGATCAAAAAACCCCATATGCAACCGTGCCGTGGTAACAACACTGACGCCCTGCTTATTGATAATAAATTCCTTCAGCTTGCGAGAAACCGGCACTTGTGATGCCAATAATCCGCCATTGTAGCCCAGCCCGCTTAAGTTTAAAAAGTGCGGACTAAGAATTTCCTAATTTGAAGCTCAATGAAATCCGCTATATCTAAAGTAGCTGTTAACGTGCGCTCAAGCTGTTTTCAGGCAGAATCACGGAGTATAATCCTCCAAGCCAAGCACAACAGGCTTGCACGATAGCAATCGGTGTCACCGGTTTGCACCATGCCTGATCAAGGCATGATCCTTGAGGAACCAACCAGTTTTCGGATGGAGAACATGACGCAATCAACTCACTTTCCAGCAGCTACGCTGGAAGCCGTGCCCTATCCCGCCGACGGGCTTCTGAGCGACGACCTTCGGCTCAATCGCGATAGCGCAGGCAATCTTTCCCTCGAATCTCCAGACTGTCCCAAAAGCAAGGCCTTTTTCGAGAGTACCTATGCTGACGCATCACCAACCATCGATGGCCAAGTCACGACACTGGAAGCCGCGATCAAGAAAGCGACTGAACTGTTTCGTGATGCCAAGCATCCGCTGCTAAGCGGCCTTGCCACTGATGTATATGGCATGCGTGCCGTCATGAATCTTGCCGAAAGCACAGGCTCGACCATAGACCACATGAATTCCAAGAGTTCCATGAAGAACATCCTGGTGATGCAGAACTCCGGTTGGTATGTCACCACCCTCAGCGAAGTCAAGAACCGGGTAGATCTATTATTGGTGGTTGGCACCGATATCGTGAGTTATTTCCCACGCTTTTTTGAGCGCATGATCTGGAACAAGGAAGCCATGTTCACCGAGAATACGGCTGAGCGTGACATCGTTTACCTGGGTGGCCGCAACCTGAATACAGCTGCAGGCGTTTCCCCTACGGGTAAACAACCCGACGTGCTGCCCTGTGACTTGGACAAAGTGCCTGAAGTCCTGGCAGCTTTGCGCGCCATTGTGGCTGGCAAGCCGCTCAAGGCCGACAACATCGCCGGAGTTTCGCGTGAGTCACTGGAGAAACTGGCAGAGCGCCTCAAGGCAGCAAAATATAGCGTTGTGGCATGGACAGGTAGCGCACTGGATTTCCCACATGCTGAACTCGCTATCCAGAATATCGTCGGTATTGTGCAGGAGCTGAACAAGACTACCCGTAGCGCAGGCTTGCCACTCAGTGGTAATGATGGCGATGTCACGGCGTATAACGTCAGCACCTGGATCAGCGGTTATCCTTTCCGCAACTCCTATCGCCGAGGCTATCCCGACTACGATCCATATCATTACGATACTGCCCGCTTGTTGGCGGAAGGTGAAACCGATGTCCTGGTCTGGATCAACAGCTTCAATCCCGAGCGCCTGCCGCCCCAGAGCAACGGCCCCACGATTGTCATTGGCCATCCGGGCATGCAGTTCAAGCAGGCCCCGGATGTCTTTATCCCGATCGCGATTCCCGGCCTGGAAGCCAATGGTGCGCAATTCCGCAGCGATAGCTCGGTCACATTGCCGCTGCGCAAATTGCGCGACACCAGCCTGCCCACACTCGCCGATGTGCTCTCTTCCATAGAGTCTGCACTCAAGGCTGCTTAAGCAAGTCAAGGAACCAGAAACATGCTGATTAAACTGACAGGTGGCCGGGTCTACGATCCCGCGCACCAGATTGACGGCAAAGTCATGGATATTTATGTCCGTGATGGCCGCATCATTGATCGCCCTCGCGACAATGAAACCATAGACCAAGAATACGACCTGCGCGGCAAGGTTGTCATGGCAGGTGCCATCGACATGCACACCCACATCGGTGGTGGCAAAGTCAACATCGCACGCCTGATGCTGCCTGAAGATCACCGTAGCTCTGCCACTAGCCATAGCGATGCCTGTCGTGCAGGCTGTGGCCATGCCGCTCCTTCCACGCTGAATACCGGCTATCGCTACGCAGAGATGGGCTACACCGCAGGTTTTGAGCCTGCGCTTTCCCCAGTCAATGCCCGCCAATCCCACCTGGAAATGTGCGATATTCCCATTCTGGACCGTGGTGGTTATGCCATGCTGGGTAGCGACGACTACTTCTTGCGCATGCTCGCCGCCAAGAAAGACCAGAATGCCATCAATGACTACGTTGCGTGGATATTGCATGCAACCCAGGCTATCGGCATTAAAGTGGTCAACCCGGGCGGCATCAATGCCTTCAAGTTTAACCAGCGCGCATTAAACTTGGACGAACAAAACGTCCACTATCAGGTATCACCGCGCGAAGTGCTGCAATCACTGACTCGTGCAGTATATGAACTCGGCATTGCCCACCCGCTGCATGTGCACGGCAATAACCTGGGCGTACCCGGCAACGTCGAGACCACGCTCAAAACCATGGGTGCGGTGGAAGGCTACCCAGTCCACCTCACGCATATCCAGTTCCACAGCTATGGCACGGAAGGTGACCGCAAGTTTTCCTCCGGAGCAGCAGCCGTGGCAGAAGCGCTTAACAAGCACAAGAATGTCTCGGCAGACGTAGGCCAGATTTTGTTCGGCCAAACCGTTACCGCCTCTGGCGATAATATGCGTCAATACGCCAATTCCGGCCACGCATCGCCGAACAAATCAGTGTTGATGGATATCGAGTGTGACTCCGGATGCGGCGTTGTGCCTTTCAAGTATAAAGACAAGAATTTCGTCAATGCGCTGCAATGGGCGATTGGCCTGGAAATCTTCCTGTTAACTGAAGACCCATGGCGCATCTTCCTTACCACCGATCACCCGAATGGCGCACCATTTACCAGCTACCCGCACCTGATCCGCTTGCTGATGGACAAGAGCTTCCGCAACGACATGTTCACCAAGCTCAACCTGGATGCCCAGGCCATGAGCACGCTGACCTCTATCGAGCGCGAATATAGCCTCTACGAGATCGCCATCATGACACGTGCCGGTGCAGCCAAGCTGGTCGGCCTGCATGACCGTGGACATCTTGGCGTTGGTGGCGCAGCTGACATCACCGTCTATACCGACAATCCAGACCGCGAAGCCATGTTTGCCAAACCGGATTATGTATTCAAGGACGGCGAACTGGTCGTCAGGGACGGCCAAGTGGTCAAAGTCACTTGGGGCAGCACGCATACCGTCAAGCCTGACTTTGACCGCAGTATCGAGAAGGATCTCAAGCAATATTTCGACCGCTATCACACCATGAACATGGAAAATTACAAGGTCAACGCTGCAGAGCTTGAAGACGGTGGCCGTGGCAAGGTCATTGTTCAGGAAGCCAAGGGTCGCAGGGAGAAAACAGCATAATGATTATTAACGGCGTAACCATAGACGACACCTTTGCCGAAGCCTTCGGCATGCGCGGCACCCGTGTCATCATCACTGCGCAGAATTTGCGCTGGGCCTACAACGCAGCACGCGCCATGACTGGCTTTGCCACTTCGGTGATTGCCTGCGGCGTAGAAGCTGGCATTGAACGCGAGCTCACAGAGGAAGAAACTCCGGATGGCCGCCCTGGCGTCTCCATCCTCATGTTCGCCATGAGCAGCGCAGTGTTGATCAAGCAACTGGAAACCCGCATGGGGCAATGCGTATTGACCTGCCCTACCGCAGCGGCATTCTCCGGCATCAATGATGGCTACGAGGAAATCACCAAGATCAACCTCGGCAAGAACCTGCGTTTCTTTGGTGACGGATTCCAAATCTCCAAGCAGTTCAACGGCAAGCGTTACTGGCGCGTGCCGGTGATGGACGGCGAATTCCTCACCGAGGAAAGCACGGGGATGATCCGCTCCGTGGGCGGCGGCAACTTCCTGATCCTCGCAGAATCCCAGCCACAAGCCCTGGCAGCGTGCGAAGCTGCCATCGACGCCATGAGCAAAGTGCCCAATGTCATCATGCCGTTCCCCGGCGGCGTTGTGCGCTCCGGCTCCAAGGTCGGCTCCAAGTACAAGGCATTGATCGCATCAACCAACGATGCGTTCTGCCCCACACTGAAAGGCATCACCAACACTGAGCTTTCACCCGAGATTGAATCCGTGATGGAAATCGTCATTGATGGCCTCACCGACCCCGATATCCGCGTTGCCATGCGCGCAGGCATTGCAGCAGCCTGCGAACTAGGTGCCAAGAACGGCATCAAGCGTATTTCCGCAGGTAACTATGGTGGAAAACTCGGTCCTTATCACTTCAAGCTAAGGGAGATCATGGCATGAGCGCTTTGACCTTCACACTCAACACCACCCTGCAACAACGCGTAGATTTATCCCCGCTCACGCCTGACAACTTGGCAGGCAAAAGCTTGGCGGATATTGGCAGCCTGCTACTTGATAGCGGCCGCAAAAAGCTGCGCGTTGATAGCCTGTTCGATATTGCCGGGGACGATACCGCAGAGATTGTCTTCAATAATGCCAATGGCAAACTGGATTTTATCGGTAGCCAGATGAAATCCGGCCGCATCACCATCAATGGTAGCGCTGGCTCGTATCTTGGCTTGCAAATGCGTAACGGCCATATTGTGCTCAATGGCAACGCTGATGCTTTCGCCGCAAGTGGTCTGGCAGGTGGTCTCATCGAAATCGAAGGCAACGCCGGAGACTTCCTTGCCGCAGCATTGCCAGGTGACCGCAAGGGCATGAAAGGTGGCGTCGTACTGATTAGCGGCAATGTAGGTGAGCGCGCGGGTGACCAGATGCGTCGCGGCATCATCCTGATTGAAGGCAATGCAGGGAGCTACCTCGCCTCTCGCATGCTGGCTGGTACCATTGGTGTGCTGGGCAGCGTCGGTGAGTATGTCGGTTACGGCATGCGCCGTGGCACCTTACTGCTCACGCAAGAGCCGCAACTACATGCCACCTTGCAAGACTGCGGCACGCACACCCTGCCTTACCTCAGCCTGATGTTTAAGTCATTCCGCAACTTGCCAAGCAAATTTGCCAGCATCAGCAAAAACCGCGTACAGCGTTATGCTGGCGATATTGCCAATGATGGCAAGGGTGAAATCCTGGTATTCAAATAAACTTCATTTCACCACACCACTCAAAAAAGCTCGTGCCTGCCTGGACGGGCTTTTTTGTTTTTCCGATCAAATATCAACAAATGTTAATCACTGAAATAGCGAACTTATGCTGAGTTAAACTGACAAAAGCATCAATGCGTTACCCAACAATAAAGGAAGATCATGAAAACTCAACTGACCGTTAGCGCACTCGTCACAGCCTTGGTATTAAGCGGCTGTGCCAATATGTCTGAAACTCAGAAAGGTACTGCAAAAGGCGCTGCCATTGGTGCAGGTGCAGGTGCTGTAGTAGGCGCTATCGCAGGCAAGGGTAAAGGTGCAGCGATTGGCGCTGCCGTCGGTGCTGGTGCTGGTGCCATTGCAGGCAATGTATGGTCCAAGCGCATGGAAGAACAAAAGCGCCAGATGGAAGAAGCCACTCAAGGCACAGGTGTACAAGTCTCTCAAACTGAAGACAATCAACTCAAGCTTGCTATCCCAAGCGATGTCTCTTTTGCCTCCGGCAAGGCAGATATCCAGCCTAACTTCCGCCCGGTGCTGGAAAGTTTCGCCACTACACTGAAGAACAACCCACGTACTCTGGTCACCATTATTGGTCACACAGACAACACCGGGTCTGATTCCATCAATAACCCACTCTCTATCAACCGTGCTGCCAACACACGTGATTATCTCACCGCACGTGGCATTGCTGCCAATCGCTTTACTATTGATGGTCGCGGCTCACGTGAACCACTGGTGGCCAACGATACGGCGGCCAACCGCGCCAAGAACCGTCGCGTAGAGATTTTTGTCGCAGAGCCTGCACCAGCGCAGTAAAACCTTTACTCACTCTACTGTGATTAAGTAATAAAAAAGCCCGAGTTTATCGGGCTTTTTTTATGGGTAATTGCCAAGAAGACATCAGCCATACTTTTGCTGCAAGTATGGAATTTCGCTCGCAGGTACCGTAGCAATCACGGTCACATATTCAGCAAAAGCCTTGTCTAATATCTCACCCTGCATGCGGGCAACATCGCGGGTAAACGTATCCAGTTGCTTGTAATCCAAATCCAGGCGCACTTTCTGCATTTCGATAAACGGCCCGATGCTTGCAGCATCCAGCGCCATTTTTGCCGTGCCGCCATAAGCACGGGCGAGACCGCCTGTCCCCAGGTTAATGCCGCCGTAATAGCGGATGACGCCGACACAGACATTAATCAGGTCGCGTCCTTCCAAAAACTGCAATACCGGCTTTCCCGCAGTCCCGGATGGTTCACCGGCATCACTGAAGCGTTGGATGATACCTTGCGGTGTCTTGAGGCGAAACGCATAGGCCAGATGGTGCGCGCTCTGGTGCGCGGCCGCGAGCCGACGTAATGACACCCCCACTGCACGCTCATCAGCGCAATATTCGGCAACCGCAACAAAGTGGGATTTATTGATGGTCTGCTCGGCCTGACCTGCCTGTACGATAATCTGCAACGCTACTACCTTAATTGACCTCTAATCCGCGATCACTTGCGGCCCTTACCCCCAAGAATCGACCCCAGCACGCCGCGCAATATCTGCCGCCCCAGCTCGGAGCCAATGGCACGTGCAGCGCTCTTGGCTGCGGCTTCCAGCACGCCTTGGCGATTGGCGGGCTTTTTGCCTTTTGCGGATGATTCGGCACCACCACCGAATAAATCACCCCAATCAAATCCTTTATCTGCCTCCCCTTGCTCGGCAGGCGCTTCCGTTGCGCGCCCCTTGAGGATTTCATAAGCCGATTCACGATCTATGCTGTTTTCATAGTGCCCATAAATGATGGAGCTCTTGATCAACTGTTCCCGCTCAGCCGCCGTGACAGGGCCAATGCGACTGCCTGGCGGGCAAATGAAGGCGCGCTCCACCGGTGCAGGCCGGCCATGATCATCCAGAAAAGAAACCAGCGCCTCCCCTACAGCCAGCTCGGTGATGACCTCGCTCACTTTTACCGAGGGGTTAGCCCGGAAGGTTTCTGCAGCGGCCTTGACTGCCTTTTGGTCGCGCGGTGTAAAGGCACGTAATGCATGTTGCACACGATTGCCCAATTGCCCCAACACCACATCAGGAATATCCAGCGGGTTCTGGCTGACAAAATACACACCCACGCCCTTGGAGCGGATGAGGCGCACGACTTGCTCAATTTTGTCCATCAAGGATTTAGGCGCATCGTTAAACAAAAGATGTGCCTCGTCAAAAAAGAAGGCTAGCTTGGGTTTTTCCAGGTCGCCCACTTCAGGCAACTTCTCGAATAACTCAGACAACAGCCATAGCAACAATGTCGCATAGACGCGTGGAGAATTGTAAAGAGTATCAGAAGCAAGAATATTGACCATGCCCCAACCCCTGGCATCGGTCTGCATCATGTCATCCAGATTCAAGGCTGGCTCGCCAAAAAACTGATCTGCGCCTTCATGCTCCAGTTGCAGCAAAGCACGTTGAATTGCCCCAACGCTGGCGCTGGAGATATTGCCGTATTGCGCACTGTACTGCTCGGCATTCTCGGCAGCATGCTGGATCATGGCACGTAAGTCCTTGAGATCAAGCAGCAGCCAGCCATTGTCGTCCGCTATCTTGAAAACGGCTGTCAGCACACCCGACTGCACCTCATTGAGGTTGAGCATGCGCCCCAGCAACAAAGGCCCCATTTCGGCAATGGTGGTGCGGATAGGATGGCCTTGCTTGCCAAAGACATCCCAGAACGTCACCGGGCAAGCGTTAAAGCTGAAAGCCGGCAACTCCAGTTGGGCCACCCGGGCATCAACCCTGGCATTGCCTCCGCCCACCTGGCTAATGCCGGCAAGGTCTCCCTTCACATCGGCCATGAATACAGGCACCCCCATGCGAGAGAAGCTCTCGGCAATGGTCTGCAGAGTGACTGTTTTTCCCGTTCCAGTCGCCCCCGCGATCAAGCCATGGCGATTAGCCATTTTAGGCAACAGATAAAGAAAATCAGCACTTTTAGCTAAAGGAGTCAGTGTCATATCGCCTCGAATAATCCAGTGTTTAGCCTCAGGGGCACAATCTTAAAAGACGAAGTATTGAATGCTCATGCCGGTAGCGTCATATCACAGGCACGAGGATTACATCTCACGATGCATTGTAACCGCTGTTCTTTAACTCAGACTCTATGGCCTGACGGGAATAATGAGGTGCCAGCAATTCGATAAATGCGTAAGAATAGCCACGCAAATAGGCATCACGACGTAAACCAATATAGGTTGTGCTAGGAGGGAACAAATCACTCACATCCAGCATTGCCAAATGACTATCTCGTTGTGGGTCGTAAGCCATATTAGCGAGCAATCCAATCCCTAATCCCAGATTGACATAGGTCTTGATCACATCGGCATCAATCGCAGTCAATACTACGTTCGGGGTCAATCCTGCTTTTTCGAACACCTTGCTGACCAGTGAGCCACCGGTAAAAGCGAAATCATAAGTAATCAATGGATAACGCGTGATCTTCTCTAAGGTGACTGGCTGCTCTGCCAACAAAGGGTGGCCCTGCGGCGTAACTACGCAGCGATTCCATTGATAGCATGGCAGGCACAGAAGATCGTCGTAGCTGCTGATAGACTCGGTAGCAATACCGATATCCGCCTCCCCTTTTTGCACTTGCTCTGCAACTTGTGTCGGATTCCCCTGGTGAATAGTCAACTTGACCTTGGGGTAACGCTGCATGAACTCCTTGACCGCAGCAGGCAAGCGATAACGCGCCTGGGTATGGGTAGTGGCAATTGTCAGAGTGCCTGAATCCTCATGGGAAAACTCATCACCAACACGCTTAATGTTATCCATCTCCATCATGACGCGCTCTGCCAATTGCAATATAATCTTGCCTGGCTCTGTCACACCAATTAGCCGTTTGCCATTACGCTTGAATATCTGCAAATTCAGCTCTTCTTCCAGCAACTGGATTTGCTTGCTCACCCCCGGCTGGGAAGTATGCAATGCCTCGGCGGCAAGAGATACGCTCAAGCCTTGGCGAGCGACTTCACGGATATACCGTAACTGATGTACTTTCATCGTAATGTTCAGCCTTAGCGTTATAACAAAATCACATATACATAGCATAACATACTATTAAAATATTGAATTAACCTGTTATAATGTAAGGCTTTTTCTGGCATAGTTTTTAAACTGGACAACCAGATGTCCCAGATAAAAACAACAATCAACTCATGGACATAGGTTACATTCTCTCCGGCTTTGCCGTAGGTTTTCTTGTTGGCATTACCGGGGTAGGCGGCGGCTCATTGATGACGCCCTTGCTGGTATTCCTGTTTGGCTTCAAGCCAGTAGTCGCAGTTGGTACCGATCTGCTATTTGCTGCACTGACCAAGACTGGTGGTGTATGGGTTCACCACGGCACGCATAAATCGGTCGACTGGAAAGTAGTTGGCTTGCTCTCTGCTGGTAGCCTGCCAGTATCGGTAGCCACGATATATGTCATCAAGCACTTGATGGCCATAGGCAAGGAAATCACCGGCGTGATTACCTATGCGCTTGGTATTGCGCTGATCCTGACGGCATGCGCCCTGTTGATCCGCAGCATCATCATGCGCAACAAGCAACGCGAAGTGGAAGAAGGCACCACTAGCACAGGGCGCTTCACAGGCACGACACAAGTCGCTGCGACCATCTTGACTGGTATGGTACTAGGTGCGTTGGTGACATTATCTTCTGTTGGCGCAGGGGCACTTGGCACGATTGCCATCCTCCTGCTCTACCCGAAGATGAGTACATTAAAAGTGGTGGGCACAGACCTTGCCCACGCTATTCCGCTCACTGCCATTGCCGGTATTGGGCATTGGACACTCGGTCACGTGGATTTTACCTTGCTTGGCAGCCTGCTGATCGGCTCGCTACCTGGCATCTGGATTGGCAGTCACTTGAGCGCCAAAATCCCAGAGAAAGTATTGCGCCCGATCTTGGCATTAATTCTGCTGCTGATCGGTTTGAAATTTGTTTTAGCATAAAAGTGAACTCATGTATAAATACGACGAAATTGACCAGGCTATCGTAGACGAACGCGTCAGGCAGTATCGTGATCAAACTCGCCGCTTCCTTGCTGGTGAGCTGACCGACGAAGAATTCCGCCCCCTGCGCTTACAAAACGGCTTGTACATTCAGCGCCATGCACCGATGCTGCGTATTGCAGTGCCCTATGGCATGCTGTCTTCCAAGCAATTACGTAAACTGGGCGATATCGCCAAGCGTTATGATCGCGGCTATGGTCACTTCAGTACCCGCCAGAACCTGCAATTGAACTGGCCCAAGCTGGAAGATGTGCCCAACATCCTGGAAGAACTTGCCTCGGTTGAAATGCACGCCATCCAGACTTCCGGCAACTGCATTCGCAATATCACGACTGATCAATTCGCAGGCGTCGCCCCTGATGAAGTGGTTGACCCACGCGCTGTCGCTGAAATTGCACGCCAGTGGAGCACCTTCCACCCTGAGTTCGCCTTGCTGCCACGCAAATTCAAGATTGCTGTTTCTGGCACCAAGCAAGATCGCGCATTGATCCAGGCACACGATATCGGCCTGGAGTTCTACCGCGACCAGGAAGAAAAAATGGCGATTCGCGTTTGGGTGGGCGGTGGTCTTGGTCGCACCCCTATCCTGGGCTCCATCGTGCGCGAGCACCTGGAATGGCAACATGTATTGACCTATTGCGAAGCCATCATCCGCGTCTATAACCTGCATGGTCGCCGCGATAATGCCTACAAGGCACGTATCAAGATTCTGGTGAAAGCACTGGGTATTGAGGAATTCCGCCGTCAGGTGGAAGAAGAATGGCAATACATCAAGGACAGCCCCAACACCATCACAGAAGAAGAGCTCGTCCGGGTTGGTAAATATTTTACCAAGATGCCTTATGAAACACTGCCAGCGCATGACGCCAGCTTTGACAGCGCAGTGGCAAGCAATCCAGCCTTTGCTGCCTGGGTTAAACGCAACACCCATGCCCACCAGCAACCTGGCTATCGTGCAGTGACATTGTCACTCAAGACTCATGGGCATCCTCCAGGTGATATTACTTCCGAGCAGATGCACATTGCGGCCGACTTTGCTGATGAATACAGCTTTGGCGAGGTACGTCCATCTCACGAGCAA
The DNA here is from genome assembly GCF_044751345.1 of Methylobacillus methanolivorans. Lineage (GTDB taxonomy): Bacteria > Pseudomonadota > Gammaproteobacteria > Burkholderiales > Methylophilaceae > Methylobacillus > Methylobacillus methanolivorans. The sequence continues at coordinate 895,093 of NZ_JBIWXY010000001.1, forward strand.
AACCTGATCCTTGCCGACGTCAAGCTATCGGACCTCTTCCCATTATGGGAAAAGGCACGCGCTGCTGGGCTGGCAACGCCAAACATCGGCTTGCTGACCGACATCATTTGCTGCCCAGGTGGCGACTTTTGCTCACTGGCCAATGCCAAGAGCATCCCGATTGCCGAAGCTATCCAGCAACAATTCGACAATCTTGATTATCTCTATGACATTGGTGACATCGAACTGAACATTTCGGGCTGCATGAACGCCTGCGGTCACCACCACGTCGGCCATATCGGCATCTTGGGTGTGGATAAAGACGGCTCCGAGTGGTACCAAGTTACCCTGGGTGGTAAGCAAGGTAACGATGCCAGCATCGGCACAGTACTTGGCCCATCATTTGCCGCTGAAGAAATGCCAGGCGTGGTACAAAAACTGATTGACGTCTACGTGCGCGAACGCACCCCTGAAGAACGCTTTATTGATACGGTGCGCCGCTTGGGTGTTGCACCGTTCAAAACCCATGTGTATGGCGAGAAGAAAAAGGAAGTAGCCCATGCCTAACAAGTCAAACCTGATCCTGAACAACGCCATCGTTGAGGATGAATGGACGCTGGTCACCATGCCCGCTGGTGAAGAAGTCGTCAAAAAACAAGCTGGCAAGGTCGTCCTGTTCAAGCTGACTGGCGAAGCCAGTCATACCGCAGAACAAATTGCCAATACCGAGATCCCTGCTACAGGCAAGATTCTGGTACCCCTCGCGGTATGGATCGCTCGCAAAGCAGAGCTGGCACCACGCCATGCTGCTGGCGAATTAGCCATCTGGCTGGATACGCACGAACTGCTTGAAGACCTGGTGGCCTCTGTAGAAGACATCAACAGCCTGCCATTGATCGCCGTGCACGTAGAGCGTTTTGCCGATGGCCGCATTTTCTCCATCGGCAACCTGCTACGTACACGTCATCACTACAAGAACATCCTGCGTGCGTTTGGCGATGTGTTGCGCGACCAATTGTTCTTCCTCAAGCGTTGTGGCTTCAACAGCTACCTGATTCGCGCAGACCGCTCTGCGGAGGATGCCTTGGCTAGCCTGAATGATTTCAGCCAGCCTTACCAAGGTGCGGTTGATAACCAATTGCCTGTCTGGCGCCGTGTGCACAGGCAACCATCGGCACAATAACCCTACGCAGGCTGGTCACCACAAACACGCCAGCCTGGCTTTGCAAGTTGTAGTTTTGTTTAGGAATCCTAACTGGAGATGTGAGCTGACAAACAGCAGCAGTTTCAGCACAAAATCGATATGACAATCTTGACTCAATCCACCCTCTCCCACCTTGACTGGCTGGAAGCCGAAGCTATCCATATCCTGCGTGAAGTCGCAGGCCAATGCGCCAACCCCGTACTGCTGTTTTCTGGCGGCAAGGATTCACTGTGCATCCTGCGCCTGGCTGAAAAAGCCTTTCGCCCAGGCCGCTTCCCTTTCCCGTTGATGCATATCGACACTGGCCATAACTACCAGGAAGTCATCAACTTCCGCGATCAACGCGCCGCTGAACTAGGCGAGCGCCTGATCGTGCGTTCAGTGGAAGACTCCATCAAGCGCGGCAGCGTGGTATTGAAGTCAGCTGATGAATCACGCAACAAGCATCAATCCGTGACTTTGCTTGAGGCGATTGAAGAGTTCGGTTTTGATTGCTGCATCGGCGGTGCACGCCGGGATGAGGAAAAGGCACGCGCCAAGGAACGCATCATGAGCTTCCGTGATGAGTTCGGCCAATGGGATCCAAAGAACCAACGCCCGGAATTGTGGAACCTCTACAATGCACGCGCTCACAAAGGTGAAAACATCCGCGCCTTCCCAATCTCGAACTGGACAGAAATGGATGTCTGGCAATATATCGAACGCGAACAACTGGGCTTGCCCAGCATCTACTTCGCGCACAACCGCGATATCGTCATGCGCAACGGCTCCATCTTCCCAGTCAATGTGCCACTCACTAACGGCGAGGTCATCAATCAGCCCAAGGCCGATGAGGAGGTGATCAGCATGCAGGTGCGCTTCCGTACTGTAGGTGATATTACCTGCACAGCGCCAGTACCGAGCGATGCCGACACATTGAACAAGATCGTTCTGGAAACTGCGACGACCACCATCACCGAGCGTGGTGCCACGCGTCTGGATGACCAGACATCGGAGGCTTCCATGGAGCAACGCAAGAAGGAAGGCTACTTCTAGGCCACTCCCGATACGAGATGACGGCCTGAACGTGAATCAACTCAAGATTCATCTGCCGACCAACTAACCCGCTGCATAGCGACAAGTTTAAAGAGTACTGAGATGTCCAAACTAGAAAATCTACCTGCACACAACGATAGCCTGCTGCGCTTCATGACCTGCGGTAGCGTGGATGACGGCAAGAGCACATTGATCGGCCGCCTGTTATACGACACCAAAACCATCCTGGCGGATACCCTGACCCAGATCGAACGCACCTCGCAAAAGCGTGGCATGGAATCGGTTGATCTCTCCCTGCTCACCGATGGCCTGCAAGCCGAGCGCGAGCAAGGCATCACCATTGATGTGGCTTATCGTTATTTCAGCACCGGCACGCGCAAGTACATCATTGCCGATGCCCCAGGCCATGAACAATATACGCGTAACATGGTCACAGCCGCGTCCACCGCCAACCTTGCGATCATCCTGATCGATGCACGCCGGGGCGTATTGACGCAAACCCGTCGCCACTCCTATTTGGCAAAGCTGGTAGGCATTCCCCATATCGTGGTCGCCATCAATAAAATGGACTTGGTGGATTATTCGCAAGCCGAGTTTGATCGTATTCGCGCAAGCTATCTTGAATTTGCCGAGCAAATCGGCCTGCAAGGCAATGGTCGTGATATTCACTTCGTCCCCATGTCCGCCCTCAATGGCGACATGATCGTCGACCGCGGTGACGCCATGCCATGGTACCAAGGGCCAACCATTCTGGAGCTGCTGGAATCAGCGCCTCCTGCGCATTCTGAGCGCACGGAATCATTCCGCTTCCCCGTACAGTTTGTTTGCCGTCCACATGCCTCTGATGACCCTGAGCTACATGACTTCCGTGGCTTCATGGGCCGCGTCGAATCAGGCGAGATCAAGGTGGGCGATGAAGTCACAGTATTGCCTTCCGGCCTGAACTCACGCGTTAAGTCTCTTCTGCTTGGCGATGTCGCACTGCAACATGCCATTACCGAGCAATCCATCACTATCCTGCTTGAAGATGAAATTGATATTTCGCGCGGCGACATGATCGTGAAAAAAGATCATGCACCAGCGCCAGCAAAGCAATTGAATGCCATGGTGTGCTGGCTGTCGGAAACACCGCTTTCCCCTGCTCGTACTTACATCATTCGCCATACCACACGCGAATCCAAAGCCAAGGTGGGCGCCATCGAGTACAAGATTGACGTCAACACCACCGAGCAACTGGCAGCCGAAGGCGGCTTGAACATGAATGACATTGCCCGCCTCAGCTTTAAGCTGGCACAGCCACTGATGGTAGACCCTTATGAGATTAACCGTGCCACCGGCTCATTCATCATCATCGATGAATCCACCAACAACACTGTCGGTGCGGGCATGGTTCAGGCCTGATTTAGTATCAGCAAAACCAAACAGGCTTATTGTAAAAATCAATAAAGACCGAATTTAATATCGCTTATAATCCACGCACGAAAACAAAGTAGTGCGCTAAGACCTTTAGAGGAATATCAATGGCATACGTAGTGACTGAAAACTGCATCCAGTGCAAATACACCGATTGTGTCGATGTTTGCCCGGTTGACTGCTTTGTTGAGGGCCCCAACTTCCTGGCCATCAACCCGGATGAGTGTATTGACTGCACACTGTGCGTGGCAGAGTGCCCTGCGGAAGCTATCTTCTCGGAAGATGACGTCCCCGAAGACCAACAAGAATTCATTGAGCTGAACGCACGCCTATCCCAAATCTGGCCTGCTATCACTGCCCGTAAATCACCATTGCCTGATGCCGATGCCAATAACGGTACGCCAGGCAAGCGTGAATTGCTGGTTGAATAAAACACCCTGCATGGCAATAAAAAAGCCCACTTACGTGGGCTTTTTATTGGGGTTTTGTGTAGATCGCGCTATTTTACGCTTGCACCAAGTTAGAAATCTGCACGTCAGGATTCACATCTGCCTCGTAATCAACGCCTTCAACACCAAAGCCAAACAAGCGCAAGAAATCGGACTTGTAGCCAGCAAAATCAGTCAACTCATAGACATTGTCATCCGTGACCTTATCCCACAAAGCAGCAACCTCCTGCTGAATTGCCGGCGCCAACTCCTTGTAATCCGCACGCAAGCGGCCCTCTTCATCCACAATCGGCTTGTCATTGTAGAGACTATCCCGATAGAGGCCATCCACTTGCTCAATGCAGCCTTCGTGCGTTCCTGCCTGCTTCATCACCTTAAACAACAGTGAGAGATAAAGCGGCATCATCGGAATCGCTGAACTCGCCTGGGTCACTAAGGCCTTGAGTACGGCGACTCGTGCATCTCCGCCCTTGGTAGCCAATTGCTCGCGAATCTGCAATACACGGTGATCCAGGTCTTTCTTGGCTGCGCCTATCGTGCCATTCCAGTAAATATCATGGGTAATCTTCTCACCCAAATAAGTAAAGGCAGTGGTCTTAGCACCATCCGCCAATACGCCAGCCTGGTCCAACGCCTCCATCCACATCTGCCAGTCTTCTCCGCCCATCACGGCAACCGTGTTGGCGATTTCCTCTTCGGTCGCTGGCTCAATCACGTTTTCCTTGATCACTTCCTTATCGGTATCCAGGCCGCGCTGGTGCAATACTTTCCCTATCGGCTTGAGCGTGGAGTTATACACATGACCAGTCTTTGGGTGCGTGCGACGTGGCGCTGCCAGGCTGTATACCACTAAATCAACCTGACCAAGATCGCGCTTGATGAGGTCAATCGTCAGCTGCTTAACGGCATCAGAGAACGCATCACCATTGACGCTGCTGGCATATAAGCCCTCAGCTTCCGCCAGCTTGTGAAAAGCAGCAGAGTTATACCAACCGGCGGTGCCTGGCTTAGTGCCCTCACCTGCACGTTCAAGAAACACCCCCACTGTGGCTGCACCACTGGCGAATGCCGCGCTGATTCGCGCTGCCAGGCCATACCCGGTGGAAGCACCAATCACCAGCACGCGCTTAGGGCCATTGAATGGTCCTTGTGCTTTCACATAATCAATCTGTTGCTTGACATTGGCCTCACAGCCAGTCGGGTGAGCTGTAACACAAATAAAGCCGCGCACGCGGGGTTTGATGACCATGAATACCTCTTCTCGAAATCGTGGCAGCCGGGCTGCCTGGTTGGGTGTGCTGAAGTATCAGCAATAAAGTCGGCTATTATAAAGGGCTATCGGGTTTCTGCATAAATAAGCGGGTACGCTGCACTACCAGCCACCCCAGCAGCAAGTACCCCAGCATTGCCACAGCCAGCCCAGCTGGGTGATGCCATACCAGCGGCGCAATCAGGCCTGCCGAGATCGTGGAAAGCAACATTTGCACAAATGCCTGCCCCGAGGCAGCAGTACCACGGATTTTCGGGTGGCAATCCAAGGCAGTAATGGAGAGTATCGGCATCGCGAATGCTAGGCCAACATTAAACAAGGCGATGGGCAAAATACTCAACGCAGGGTGCATCAAGAGTAACAGGCTAATCACGAGGTTAAATGCCGCCATCAGCGCCATCCAGGCATAGGCAAAACGCAATATCTGCCTGCCGTTGTAACGCCCTGCTGCACGCTTTGCCAACCATGAGCCCAGCACCATCCCTGCAACCGTCGGCATAAACATCCAGGCAAATTGTTGGGAGCTCAAGCCCAAGTGATGGATCAGGAACACCGGGCTTGCCAGCACATATAAAAAGAACGCAGAAAAATTCGCACCAATGGCCGTGACCAGCAAGCTGAATTCACGATGACCAAAAATCGCTTGGTAATTGCGGCAGACATTACCCAGCGATAACGGTGTACGTTTTTCTATGGGCATGGTCTCAGGTAGATAGCGCGATGCCGCCCAACCGATAATGAGGGCATACAAGGCCAGAAAGCCAAAAATCGCTTGCCAGTGAATCCCTAGCAACCAGCCACCTATGATGGGAGCAATAGCAGGCGCTATGCCAAACAACATTTGCACCGTGGCCATGACGCGTTGCGCCTCCACTCCCTGAAACAAATCACGCACCATGGCACGGGCCACGACATTGCCTGCCCCGGCAGATAAGCCCTGCAACACGCGCATTGCCCATAATGTTTCGACATTGGGTGCCAGCATGCAACCGATTGAAGCAAGTACAAATACTGCCAGCCCCCAGCGTATCGTCGTAATACGGCCAATCGCATCGCTAATCGCACCATGAAACAAGGTCATCAGGGCATAGGGCAAGAGGTAAAGCGTGAGGCTATGCTGAATCTCCACCGTCGTCGCACCAAGGTCACGCTCTAATAGTGGGAAAGCTGGCAAATAGGTATCAATGGTAAATGGTGCCAGTGCCGTGAGACCGGCAAGCACATAGACCAGCAAAAAGGAATGGCGCATATTCTTGAGCAAGGCAATCGCGTGAAGATGCTTCACGGCAAAAGCCTCAAGAATATCGTCTAACGATAGATATGGCTACGATTATAGGGGTAATTCAATACTCCCTGAGCATCGGGCTTACCCGCCACGATCTGGAACAGCGCCAGCCAATTGTGATCAAACGCATAAGCAGAGCCTGCCATGTAAATGCGCCAGATACGATACTTGCTTTCGCCTATCATGGCCAGTGCCTGCTCACGATGCGCCTCCAGCCTATCTACCCACTGCCATAGGGTCTTGCCATAATGTGGACGGAGATTCTCGGCATCCAGTGGCTCCAATCCAGAGGTGGCAAGCTCGGCCATGACATGAGAAACATGTGTAAGCTCACCGCCGGGGAAGACATACTGATCAATAAACTCGGAAATACCGTTCCCCAGACCACTGCTTTTGAGCGCTACCGACGTGATACCGTGATTCATCACCAGTCCACCGGTATTGAGCAAGCGGTAAATCTTGTCAAAATACAGCCTGAGATTCTTCTTCCCTACATGCTCGAACATACCAACACTGGCAATTTTATCGAAGGTTTCACTTTCCGGTAGGTCGCGATAATCCATCAGGCGAACCTCTAACCTATCGTGCCAGCCTCGCTGTTCAATCAGGCTTTGCACATGAGCGTGCTGATTATCTGACAACGTAATCCCCACCGCTTTCACACCATAATGTTCCACGGCATGCAGCACCAACCCGCCCCAACCACAACCAATATCAAGAAACCGCTCGCCCGGCTTTAACATCAGCTTGCGGCAGATATGATCCAGCTTCTTCTCCTGCGCCTGCTCCAGGGTTTCATCACCATTAGCAAAATAGGCACAGGAATACACGCGACGCTTATCCAGCCACAAACCGTAGAAATCATTGGAAACATCATAGTGATAATTGATATTGCGTCGATCACGCGTGCGGGTGTGGCGCCACCATCGCCAATCCTTGCGCGTATCGGCATCGTCGCTCGCATCAACACCGCAATAGGCCTGCCCCAACGCCAGAATATCCTGCGCCTTGCCTTGCAAATCCACCCATCCCTCGACGTAAGCCCGCGCCAAGCCACCCAAGGTAGGTTTGGCCAGCACCGTCAACACTTTTGCGTCCTTGACCAAGATAGCGACCTTCGCATCAGCATCTCCTGCGAGTCGTTCACCATTCCAACTGACAGAGACGGGTAAACCAGTCAAACTCTTCTGGATCTGGCTTTGCAATAGGGCACTAAACATCCTGACCTCCTCGGTTAAATGTTGAATCCTTTATCAAGCTGATGTCATGGAAACGCCAAATGGAAATACCCAGTGGCGATGATCATTCAAATGTAATCAAGCGCAACGCTTTGCTACAATACGTCACTTACCTTATGCCGTTATCATACGGGCACGACAAACTGGAGTACAACATGCAATTGGATTTGGGAAAGATCAACGCAGAACTCGGCCACGACGCAGAAAAGCTTGTGGAATGGGCCTTGGGTTTGAATAAAAAAGCCATCGTTACCACCAACTTTCGCCCTTTTGAAGCCGTCATCCTGCACATGGTTGCCAAGGTGCAACCCGATACTCCGGTCATCTGGATGGATAGTGGCTACAACACCGCAGCGACCTACCGCTTTGCCGACGAAGTCACTAAACAACTCCAGCTGAACCTCACTGTCTATCTTCCAAAGCGTTCGCGCGCCCATCAAGAAGCCGTAGATGGCCCTGTGCCTGCGTTAGATGATCCACGCCATGCTGCTTTTACTGAGGAAGTAAAGCTAGAACCTTTCACCCGCGCGCTACGAGAAACCGCACCAGAAGTCTGGTTCACTGCCCTGCGAGCCACTGATACTGCCGTCCGCGCGCAAATGGACCCAGTGAGCATCAATCCAGATGGCCTCATCAAGGTTGCCCCGCTGTTGCACTGGAGCTCAAAAGACCTCTATCAATACCTTACTGCTCACAACCTGCCTAACAACTTCGATTATGTTGACCCTACCAAAGGTGAAGAAAACCGCGAATGCGGCCTGCATCTGGCGCACTAAGCTAGCCCGGCCGCAAAGGCCTGACTAGCTGCATGAAGTCATGTATTAGAAACGAGCACAACAAGTGGGCTTGGTGCCCACTTGATCAGTGCACGGTCTTCGTCAGAATTTGCTGCAAACCGAAATAATTGGAAAAACACGTATTTTCCCATTGTTGTGTATCAGGCGTAATATCGCTGAAGAAGGTAATCGGCTTACGCGGCGCAGCATAGGCATCCACTTCCAGCGATGAGAATTTACCAGCCGCCTTGCTGACTTGGGAAAAACGCTGGTCCATAAACTGACGTAATTCAGCGCTGGCACGCACATCGCCCATCACTTGGCCCCAGCTTTGGTTGGGATAGCGTATATAAGTGCCTAAGAGTACCAGGCTCACCATCGTCACCATGACAATACCCCATATTGCAGGCTGGTTGTCACTCTGTGGCATGCCGCGGTGACCAGCTCCACCAAGCCCCCATTTGAAATAGCCATATCGAGCCAGGCAAAATGCCATCAGAATAATCAGCATGAAGTCTTGTGTGCGCGTACGGCTGGGACCCAAATCCCCCATGACATAGGCACGCGCGAAGATACCAGCCCATAGCGCAAAGAATAGTAACAGCACAAATACCAGCTTATCAGATGGCGCCACTACAGGTGTTGGCTTGGTCGACGGAAACAGCCGGAAAAAGACATGAAACACCACCACCAGTAAAACCAGGGCCAACAAATAGCGGCGCACAATCATCACCAGTGAAAGCCATGCTGCCTGAAAAACGCCTAAATGTTCGTGCATGATGGAAGCACGGGCAAAATTGCCTGGTGCAGCACCTGCAACTAATGCTGCCAGCATAGCAACTCCCAGAACCCACAACATTTTCTTGCTTTTGTGACTGATGTAATACAACAAGGAAAGTGGAACCAGCAAGGCAATATGTGCCAGCATGGCACCTTCATTGCAGCCTGCAAGCAAAATAGTACCGGTACAGATGACGAGTAAGCGCTTGGTTGTCGCAGGCACCTGGGCAACCAGTATCTTGAATTCTTCCGCGATCAATAATAGAAAGATACCACTGGCAATGCCATAGGTAGCGCCACCGGCAAGCCAGAACAGGGATTGACGCATCTGGAAAAAAGCGAGTAGCAGCGCAGATACACCTAACCAGATGATGAGCCTGTCTTCACAAAATACGCTGAGCAAGCGCCGGACTGCATAAACATTCAACAGCAAGATACTCAACGGCACCAGGAAATAGTAGTGCAGCAGCGTACGCTCAGAACCCCCAAATAATGTAATGAGGAAAGTCGCCGTATAACGGCCGCTCCAGTGTTGGTAGACATCAATCACATTGCCCAGAACACCATTGAGCTTACCGCCGTGCCCATAACAGAAATCATCAACGGCAGGGATAGCCTGGAATGCATTCCACAATACCCAGGCTAAAAACAAGACCAGGGTCATGATCCATATACCCCGCATGATGCACATCATGCCGAGTGACAAAGAGAACAGCTGGATTCGTTGCCAGTATCGTGCCGCGCCCATCATTGTGCGACTCTCCGCCAGCCTAATCCATCACCCGCCACCCAATGATAGTGCGACAAGTTCCCGCTTTGTACCGACAGGGCTCCTCTCCCTCCAGGCACAATCACCAATGCTGCCATACATCTCCCCAACAAAATCTTTAAGTTATTTTTTGTAAATTTTTGTAAGGAATAACTCTATGGCAAGGCTAAAAATTTTGCAATTATTGTTTCAATTTTTACAATTAAATAGATTTAATTAAAGTCAATATCCACTTTAGAAAAATGACACTATCTATTCTTAAGGATAAGTAAAGAGAGGATGTGAAGGAAAGCGATCATGAAAAATGACAAATGGCATGATTGGCATATGAGCACTGTGCAATTTGCTTATCTGGGGTTTTACAAAGTGTCAGCACTACATCCCAATATATTAACTCCCTATCAAAGTAGTCATTGCAACTTACTTTGATAGGGAAGTATGGGCCTGCAAACCACTTCAGGGTAGTGCGTGGAATTCCTCCACCAACTCCTTGTGCTCCCCTTCGATGAGTTTGCGCGAGTTCTTGTCATTACGGAAGAAAATAGGCTGCGCTTGCAGGTAAGGCTTTTGCGCATTGGCAATGGCTTCGTCAATGAAGTGACGGTGCGGTGACTTGGTGCAGACAGGATCGGCAGCCTCGGCGTCGCCCGACAACAGGAAGGCCTGACAACGGCATCCACCCAGGTCTTTCTCTTTCTCTGGGCAACTGCGGCATGGCTCCTTCATCCAGGCATCACCACGATATTTGTTGAAGGCTGGCGACTCCTCCCACACCCATTTGAGGCCATTGGCCTTGACGTTGGGAAAAGCCATATTAGGCAACACGCGAGCTGAGTGACATGGTAATACATCACCATTTGCGGTAACGATCATGAACACCTCACCCCAGCCATTCATGCACTTCTTGGGGCGATCAGAGAAATAATCGGGCACGACGAAATACACTTTCATCTTGTTGCCCACTCGTTTGCGGAATTCGTTGGTGACTGCTTCGGCTTCGTCGATCTGCTCCTTGGTTGGCATCAGCTGGTTACGGTTGACCAACGACCAACCGTAATACTGGGTATTGGCCAACTCAACGAAATCAGCCCCCAACGCCTCTGCCATTTCGAGGATTTCCTTGACGTGCTTGATGTTGTACCGGTGGATTACCACGTTGAGCACCATTGGATAGCCATGATCCTTGATCATCGCCGCCACCTTCTTTTTCAGTTCAAAGGTGCGGGTGTTGGTGATGAAGTTATTGATCTCCTCGGTGATGTCGTGCATGGAGAGCTGGATATGATCCAATCCACCGGCCTTGAAAGCGCTGATGCGCTTTTCCGTCAAGCCTACACCCGAAGTGATGAGATTGCTGTAATACCCCAGCCGCCCTGCCTCGGCAACGATTTCCTCGATATCATCACGCAACAAAGGCTCGCCGCCGGAAATCCCCAACTGCAAGGCCCCCAGCTTGCGGGCATCGCGCAATACCTGTATCCACTGTTCAGTGGTCAGTTCGTTTTTGGTGTGCTTATCGTAATCAGTCGGGTTGTAGCAGAACGCGCAATGCAGTGGACAGCGATAAGTCACCTCCGCCAGCAGCCATAAAGGCTGGGTATTGGTCTTGGAAGCAGCTACGCCGTTATTTTGTTGTACTGGTGTACTCATTTTTTCTCCTCCACATCATGCGCCTGCCACAGGCCGCCTGATTAGGCATATCTCACGCACGCTTTTCCAGCCATGCTTTTTCTACGGCTAAGTTCAGCATCGCGATCACGTCAGCCTCGATATCAGCAACATCGGGGAAAGTGGCTTGTACATCTGCCACAATATCAGCAACACGCCGCTGCCCATCAACGCGCTTGATCACTTCGCCTGCTCCGCCATTGAGCTTGATCATGCCTTCAGGAAACAGCAGCACATAGCAGCCCTGTGCCTCCTCCCATTGAAAGCGGTAATGACGAGCAATCGCGTAAACGTCATCAATAGCGACGCCAGGATTAGCCTGGTTGGCGTTATCTTGGCTGTCTGAGATAGTCGACATTATTTTCAACCTTTATATCTGTAGAGGCCAACATGATGGCGTCGGCAATCACCCAAAGTACATCCAGCTTGAATTGCAGGATATCCAATGCTTTTTCCTGTAATTCCCGTGTCTGGCTAAAGTAATCCAGCGTCACAGCCAAGCCCTGCTCAACATCGCGACGCGCTTCGGTCAGGCGCTTCTTGAAATAGACCAGGCCTTCTTCCTTCACCCATGGATACATGCTGGGCCAGGAGCTGATGCGCTGTTGGTGGATATGCGGCGCAAACAGTTCGGTCAAGGACGAACAAACAGCCTCCTGCCATGGGCGCTGCTTGGCAAAATTCACATAGGCATCAACCGCAAAACGCACACCAGGGGTCACAAACTTGAGGGAAGTCACATCCTCACGACTCAGGTCAACAGCCTGGCCAAGCTGTATCCACGCCTCAATACCACCTACACTATTGGCATCGCCATCATGGTCGATAATGCGCTGTATCCAGCCTTTACGGATTTCCTTGTCCGGGCAATTGGACATGATGGCCGCATCTTTTTGCGGGATGCTGATCTGGTAATAAAAACGGTTGGCCACCCAGCATTGCAATTGCTCACGGCTGAGCTTGCCTTCATACATCATCACGTGGAAGGGATGATAGATATGGTAGCCCCTGCCCTTATCACGCAGTTGTTGCTCGAATTCTTCACGAGTCCAGGGAGTATTTCCAATCACAGGTGCATTCATGCTTAACTCCTAGAGAATGATATCCATGCCGTCATAGGCGACCTCGATACCGTGGCTATTCAACTCTGCCCGCTCGGCAGAATCTTCGCGCAGTATGGGGTTGGTGTTATTGATATGAATCAGCACACGGCGTGCCTGGGGATAACCATCCAGCACCTCCATCATGCCACCAGGGCCTGATTGCGGGTTATGGCCGATGTCGCGTGCCTTCTTGGTCATCAGGCCCATGTCGATCATCTCGGTATTGGTCCAGAACGTGCCATCCACCATGATGCAATCTGCCTGCTGCATGAGCGCTGGCAAGTGCGGTTCGATCTCGCCCAGGCCAGGCGCATAAAATGCCTTCTTGCCATTATTGGTGTCCTCAATCAGCACACCAATGGTATCGCCGGGATGGGGATCATTGCGATGCGGGGAATATGGTGGTGCCGCACTCTTGAGGGCAACCGCGGTAAACCGCAAGCCGGGGGCACCGGCAACAACAAAGCTATTCTTGCCATCAATCGGCACATCATGACGATTCACGCCACAGTAGTGACCGAGAATATTGAGTAGTGGATTACCGATTGTGAGGTCTTGGTACACCATATCGGTACAGTAAATCTCACGCTTCACCTGGCCCTCGCGCAGCATCAAGAGGCCGGTGGTGTGATCAATCTGCGCATCAATCAGCACGATGCCGACAATACCGCTATCGCGGATGGCACGCCCTGGTTGCAAAGGAGCAAAGTCCTGAATTTGCTGCAGAATATCGGGAGAAGTATTGAACAGCACCCAGTTGATGCCATCGGCACTGACACAGATAGACGACTGTGTGCGCTTTGTTGCCTTGATTGCCCCTTTACGCAGGCCGTCGCAATTCGGGCAGTTGCAGTTCCATTGCGGAAAACCACCACCTGCTGCCGATCCTAGAACATGAATATGCATATCAGCCCTTACTAAAACTCAATTTACTACTGGCAATCAGCCGGGAGAACTCCCGGCTGTTACCGTCACTTAGCGGTTACAAACGTACATAGTGACTTCAAATCCGAAACGCATTTCAGTAACTTCTGGCTTTGTCCACATGATACTCTCCTTAAATTGAATTGATTTATATCGCTGCCACCGAGAAAAACACTTAGTCACAACGTGGGTACATTGTGCAATGCAGACGACAGGCGAAACAGGGCAAAAACACCGAAAGTCATCTCATGATTATCATGAGTCAATGAAGGACAACCAAGCAGAACAAGGGCCGGAAAAACATCAGGCCTCTTGCGAGGCCTGATGATCAAGGTAGAAACTTAAATTAACTGCGCGCTTGCAATATCTGCTCCAGCACTTCAAGGAAACGGGCATTTTCGGAATGCAAGCCTATGCTGACTCGCAAGTAATCCGGCATTTCATAAGCTGCCACAGGCCGAACAATCACGCCGCTCTTGAGCAGCTGCTGATAAACCTCTGCTGCGTTGCTCACATGAAAACTGACAAAATTACCGTATGAAGGGATATAGCCCAGCCCCAGTTTGGCCAGACCTTGGGTAATTTGCAACATCCCTGCCTGGTTCAGCGCATAACTGCGCTCAACAAACTCGTCATCCTGCAAAGCAGCCACTGCAGCAGCCTGTGCAACACTATTGACGTTGAATGGTTGGCGTACACGATTCATCAAGTCTGCAATCGCAGGCGAAGTCACACCAAAACCGACGCGCAATCCTGCCAAACCATAGGCCTTGGACAGTGTCCTGGAAATCAGCAAATTGTCGAATTCGTCCAGCCATGACAATGCCTCGGACTTGATATCCGCAGCCAAATATTCGTCATACGCTTCATCAAGCACCACCAGCGCGTGCTTCGGTACGCTGGCAAGAAAATGCCGCAAGGCCTGCTTACCTATCAATGTGCCAGTTGGGTTATTCGGGTTGGCAATGAAGACAATACGGGTCTTATCTGTCACGGCAGCCAGCATGGCATCCAGGTCATGTCCGAAATCCTTGGCAGGCACACTGATGCCTGTTGCACCAGTGGCTTGCGTCACAAGCGCATAGACAGCAAAGGCATGCTGCGCATAGACTGCTTCAGTGCCGGGTGTCAGGAACGCACGCGCAGCGAGCTCCAAGATATCGTTGGAGCCATTACCGAATACCAGTTGATCAGGTTGCAGCTTGAATTTGCGGCACACACAGTCGCGCAATGCAAAGCTATTGCCATCGGGATAACGGGCAATGTCTTCCAAGGCATCTTGCATAGCCTCATATGCCTTGGGACTCACACCCAAGGGATTTTCATTGGATGCAAGCTTGACGATAGATTCAGGCTTGAGGCCCATTTCCCGGGCAAGCTCGGTAATCGGCTTGCCTGGCTGGTAAGGTGCAATCGCACGGATGTTGGACGGCGCGAGGTCGCACAGCCTGGTCACGATAGTGTTCCTTTACAGATAAAGTATGAAGATTGATAGAGACTTAAGCTGGCTCACGCCTGCTTTCACGCTTGGCATCATACATGGCATGATCGGCACGTCTAATCACATCCACGGCTGAGACATCGCGGTACGGGAAGACACAAATGCCGATACTGGCAGATAAATCGCGGATCGGCGGCAAGCCATCCAGGATAATAGGCGCAAGGAACTGCCGCTTGAGCTTCTCAGCCAATATCCCCGCAGCCTCTGGGCTACCAATATCGCGTGCTAGCACAAAGAACTCGTCACCACCCAGCCGAGCCAGAGTATCCGCCTCACGCACGGTATATTTAAGCCTAGTTGCTACTTCCTTCAACACGATGTCGCCAATCAGGTGACCATAGGTATCATTGATGGGTTTGAACTTATCCAAGTCAATAAACAAGCCTGCGCACACCTGATCGTTACGCGTCGAGAAATTGATGGCCTGCTCAATGCGATCCAGCAACAATTCCCGATTAGGCAAGCCTGTCAGGCGATCATGCAAGGCACGCTCTTGTTGGCGCTGGCGTTCGTTATCCAGGTCTTTCTCACGCAAGAACAATTCACGGCTCTGCTTTTCTGCCACATAGCTTGCAAAGCCCCCGACAATATTGGCCGAAAGCAGAAACACGTCATAGATCAATACTTGCAAGACCGGCAACGCACTGAATAGCAGGAACATGATATTGAACACAATCAACAACACGATGCCGACTAAGGTCGAATTAAAAAAGCGCAAACCGGAGAAGGTGTACGTCCAGAACACCATGACCACCAAGCCGGTGTAATAGAAGTTGATGGCTGCCACAGGCATATAACTGACCTGGGCCAATAGCCCTATGCCACCGAACAAGGATACGACAGCGAGGAACAGCTGGTTGTATTTCAGGAAGTGCCGATAGAAGGAAAGCCAGAACACGGCAAAAAACAACATGACTGTCATGGTACGGATATACCAGACGTGGACAAAAGCTTCTGGTTTGACGAACAATGGATCGAGCAAACCATAGAGCATGGTCATGACTGCCCCGACGACCAAGGCTAAACGCGAATGCCGACGCAGGCTGGAAATGGCATGCAACTGATATAGCGCTTCCAGGCGCTCATTCTCGAAATTCAGCGTCCATTTACGTAGCGAAGCAGACCATAACAAGTTCTGGCTAATCGGCATACTTCCCCTTCAACAGCAGATCATATTTAGCTGACTACTCAGCACATACTTTTCAGTTCACAGTGTCGTCAATCACATGGCGACTGCTGCGCCAACCCCGCGCCAGACATTGCATCTGGCACAACCGCATCATATTACGGCAACAGGGTAGGAACCAAGCACCTTGAGCAAAGAGGCACATTGCTCAAGCTCGTATAATGCCTTGGCAATCCTGGGATCCTGATAATGTCCCTCAATATCGACAAAAAACACATATTCCCAAATGCCGAGTTTGGAAGGACGGGACTCAAACTTGGTCATATCGACGCCATGCTGAGCCAGCGGCGCCAATAAACTAACGACGGCACCAGGGACATTCTTGGCTGCCAGCAACAAAGATGTCTTGTCCTTGCCGGACGGCTCAACCTCATGCGGAGAAAGGACGAGGAAGCGCGTCACATTCTTAGGGTCATCTTCAATATTTTCGGCAAGGATAGTCAGATCAAAAATCTCGGCGGCACGCTTGCTGGCAATCGCGACGGCAAATGGATCCTGCGCTGCCAGTTCTGCTGCCTGGGCATTGCTACCGGTACTGACACGCTCTACCCCACCCAGGTTGAGATTCAACCATTCATGGCACTGGCCCAGCGACTGTGCATGAGAATAGACACGCCTGATCTCGCCATTGCCATCCTGACGGCGCAACAGGCAATGATGAACTGGCAAGGTAATCTCACCGCAAATATGCAGGCTGGTCGTGGTCAAGAGATCCAGTGTGCGTCCAACGGCACCCTCGGTAGAGTTTTCCACGGGCACCACAGCATAATCAGCCCCACCAGACTCGACCATGCGAAAGACTTCATCAATCGAGATGCAAGGCTTGGGAGAACTCAAGCCGCCAAATTGCTTATTGGCCGCCTCTTCGCTGAAAGTGCCCTGCGGCCCAAGAAAAGCCACGGCAAGCTCGCGTTCCAGCGCCCGGCAATTCGACATCACACTACGAAAAATGGAGGTAACAGCTTCTGCAGAAAGAGGCCCGGTATTCTTCTCCAGCAGGCGTCGCAACACTTGCGCTTCGCGTTCGGGACGATAGATCGGCCCCTCTCCCTTGAGAGCACCAATTTCACGCGCCAATGCCGCACGCGCATTGATCAGCTTGAGCAATTGCTCGTCAATTGCATCAATCTGGTCACGGCAATTTTTTAAGATGTCGCTCATGCAGGCCTCTCTAACCGTTGGTACGCTCGAAATCCTGCATGAAGGCAATCAGCGCCTGCACACCTTCCAAAGGCATCGCGTTGTAAATAGACGCCCGCATACCACCCAGCAAGCGATGTCCCTTAAGCTGCAATAAGCCTTGTGCTTGTGCCTGCTTAAGAAAATCCGCGTCCAAGTCGCTATTCTTCAGCGTGAATGGAATATTCATGCGCGAACGATTTTCCAAAGCGATAGGAGAACTATAGAAATCTGTGCTATCAAGATAGTCATAAAGCAGACCTGACTTCTTGATATTCAGCTTCTCAATACCCGCTAGACCACCTTGGGCCTTTAGCCACTTGAATACGAGGCCAGCGATATAGATGCCATATGTGGGCGGGGTGTTATACATCGATTCATTGTCTGCATGAACCTTGTAATCCAGCATCGTTGGCGTACCAGCGATCGTCTGCCCGATGAGGTCATCGCGCACGATAACGATCGTCAAGCCTGCCGGGCCGATATTTTTTTGCGCACCGGCATAGATCAAGCCATATTGGCTCACATCTATAGGGCGTGAAAGAATATGGGAGGACATATCCACTACCAGGGGAACATGTCCCACCTGCGGGGTCCAGAACATTTCCAAGCCACCAATGGTTTCATTGGAGGTGTAGTGCACAAACGCAGCATCTGGATTCAACTTCCATTGCGACTGCTGCGGCACCTGCCGGTATTGTTGCTCGGCAGCAGAAGCGACCACGTTCACTTCACAGTATTTTGCAGCTTCTTCTATCGCTTTCTGCGCCCAGATACCAGTATCGAGATAATCCGCTGTCTTTTTGCCGCGCAATAGATTCATGGGAATCATGGAAAACTGCGCATGCGCCCCCCCTTGCAAGAACAATACCTTGTAATTGGCGGGAATGCCCATCAGCTCGCGCAAGTCCGCTTCAGCCTCTTGTGCAATGCTGATGAACTCCTTGCCACGATGGCTCATTTCCATCACTGACATGCCAGAGCCATGCCAGTCCAGCATTTCCTCACTGGCTTGTTGCAAGACTTCCTTGGGAAGTACCGCTGGACCTGCAGAAAAATTATAGATTTGCGTCATAAATACCGTACTTGACCTTACTCAGCGATAGTTTCGTTCTCGTTGTCATCATCTGTTTCCACGACCTTTTCCAAGCCGGAGAGCTTCTCGCCCTCACCCAGATTGATCAAGGTCACACCCTGAGTCGCACGGCCAAGCTCGCGGATTTCCCTGACACGGGTACGGATGAGTACGCCTCCCGTAGTAATCAGCATGATCTCGTCGTCGTCACCGACCAAGCGCGCACCGACAACTACACCGTTACGCTCACTGGTCGCAATCGCTTTCACACCTTGTGTGCCGCGGCCAGAATGACGAAAATCGGCTAGTACAGTACGTTTGCCATAACCATTTTCAGTCGCTACCAATACGGTCTGCTTATCGTTCTCCGCGATCAGCAGGGAGATCACCTGCTGCTTGGCCTGCAACTTCATGCCTCGCACGCCTCGCGCAGCACGACCCATTGCCCGCACGTCTTCTTCGTCGAACCAGACTGCCTTGCCGCCGTTAGAAACAAGCACAATATCATTCACGCCGTTGGTGACTTCAGCACCGATCAGGTAATCGCCATCATCAAGGTTCAAGGCAATAATGCCGGAACGACGAGGATTAGAGAATTCGGTCAGTGCCGTCTTCTTGACAGTACCCTTGGCGGTTGCCATAAATACAAAGTGGTTCTCGTCGAATTCCTTGACTGGCAGGATAGCGTTGATCTTTTCGCCCTCTTCCAAGGGGAACAGGTTGACGATAGGCTTGCCGCGGCTGACACGGCTGCCTTGCGGCACTTCATAGACCTTGAGCCAGTAAACACGGCCCCGGCTTGAGAAGCACAGGATGTAATCGTGCGTATTCGCGACGAACATCTTGTCGATGAAATCATCTTCCTTGGTCGCAGCAGCTTGCTTGCCACGGCCACCACGACGTTGCGCGCGGTATTCTTCCAGAGGCTGGGACTTCACATAACCGGTGTGCGAGAGCGTTACCACCACATCCTGTGGCGTAATCAGGTCTTCCAGAGAAAGATCTTGCGCATTGTGCACAATCTCACTGCGACGCTGATCGCCAAACTGCTGGAGAATGACAGACAGCTCTTCTACGATAATCTGCGTGACGCGCTCTGACTTGGCGAGAATATCAAGCAAGTCGGCAATAACATCCATGACCTCCTTGTATTCATTGACAATCTTGTCTTGCTCAAGGCCGGTCAAGCGTTGCAAACGCATCTGCAGGATTTCTTGTGCCTGCACATCAGATAATCTGTAACCATTCGGCGTCATGCCAAAATCGACAGACAAGCCTTCAGGGCGCGAAGCTTCCATCGCTGCACGCTTGAGCATCTCCTCAACCACTGGCGATTTCCAGGTACGCGCCATCAATTCACGCTTGGCTTCTGGCGGTGTCGGTGCAGCCTTGATTAAGGCAATCATGTCATCCACATTGGCCAAGGCGACAGCTAGGCCCTCCAGCACATGACCACGCTCGCGCGCCTTGCGCAATTCGTATACCGTGCGGCGCGTCACCACCTCGCGGCGATGGCGCAAGAAAGCTTCCAGCATCTGCTTCAGGTTGAGCAGGCGTGGCTGGCCATCCAGCAATGCCACCATGTTCATGCCAAAGGTGTCTTGCAGTTGAGTTTGCTTGTAGAGATTATTGAGGACAACCTCAGGGACTTCGCCACGCTTGAGCTCGATCACCACGCGCATGCCCGACTTATCGGATTCATCGCGCAGATCGGAAATGCCCTCGATCTTCTTTTCGTTGACCAGTTCGGCGATTTTCTCAACGAATGTCTTCTTATTCACCTGGTACGGCAACTCGTCGACGATCAGCGCCTGGCGGTTGCCCTTCTCGAGGTCTTCGACATGGGTACGTCCGCGCATCACAACACGACCGCGGCCTGTGCGATAACCTTCCCTCACCCCTACCGTGCCATAAATAATGCCCGCGGTTGGGAAGTCCGGTGCAGGAATAATCTCAATGAGTTCATCCACCGTGGTTTCAGGGTTCTTGAGCAATGCCAGACAGCCAGCAATGACTTCGTTGAGGTTATGAGGTGGGATATTGGTCGCCATCCCAACAGCAATACCGGAACTACCGTTAATCAGCAGATTCGGGATGCGCGCTGGCATGATGAGTGGTTCGTGCTCCGAACCATCGTAGTTTGGACCGAAATCGACGGTTTCCTTATCGATATCAGCAAGTAATTCATGGGCAATCTTGGCCATGCGGATTTCGGTATACCGCATCGCCGCTGCATTATCGCCATCCACCGAGCCAAAGTTACCCTGACCGTCGACCAGCATGTAGCGCAAGGAAAAATTCTGCGCCATACGCACGATGGTGTCGTATACCGCAGTATCACCGTGAGGATGGTACTTACCGATCACGTCACCCACGATACGCGCAGATTTCTTGTAAGGCCTGTTCCAATCGTTGCTGAGCTCATGCATCGCAAAGAGAACGCGACGATGTACAGGTTTCAGGCCATCTCGCACATCCGGCAATGCACGTCCCACGATTACGCTCATGGCGTAATCAAGGTAGGAACGACGCATCTCGTCTTCGAGGCTGATAGGGAGGGTTTCTTTGGCGAACTGATCCATTGTTTGCTATCGGCTTTAAAGTGGCTTAAAGCCATGGATTCTAGCACGATACGCCCGCCAAAGCATGCCAGGATTTAACCCTTGATCCGACAGGAGATTTCAGCCCAGTGAGGCATCAAAGCAACCAGCAACTGCTTGGTCTTCAGCTTAATGATTGCAAAAATCTATTAGAATTTTATCGGGAGTTGCTTTAGGCTATTGTGCTTCGCATACTTCATTCAAACCTAAAAGGAGAAAACACAATGGCCGTTTTAGTTGGCAAACCAGCTCCCGACTTCACCGCTGCTGCAGTATTGGGCGACAATTCCATCAAGGAAGATTTCAATCTCTCCCAGTTCATCAAGGGCAAGCCAGCCGTTATCTTCTTTTACCCACTGGACTTCACTTTCGTCTGCCCTTCCGAGCTGATCGCATTTGATCACCGCCTGGAAGAGTTCAAGTCTCGTGGCGTTGAAGTGATCGGCGTTTCCATTGACTCACACTTCACTCACCTTGCATGGAAGAACACCCCTGTCGACAAGGGTGGCATTGGCAAGGTTGGTTACCCACTGGTAGCCGATATCAAGCACGATATCGCAAAGGCCTATGACGTTGAGTCTGACGGTGGCGTTGCCTACCGTGGCTCTTTCCTCATCAACAAGGATGGCGTTGTTGTTCACCAAGTAGTCAATGACCTGCCCCTTGGCCGTGATATCGACGAAATGCTGCGTATGGTAGATGCACTCCAGTTCTTTGAAGCCCACGGCGAAGTTTGCCCAGCAGGCTGGAAGAAAGGCAAGGCTGGCATGAGCGCTTCTCCTGAAGGCGTAGCCAAGTATTTGGCAGAAAACGCTTCCTCCCTGTAATCACAGCAGGAGCGTCATAAAAAAAACGGGACATCATGTCCCGTTTTTTTTATTTACTGATGGGCCATGCACTATTTCTTGCGTGCGCCCAATGCCACTACCGCAATACCTGCCACAATCGCGACTATCCCCAACACTTCAGGAATCGCCACATCGTTTTCAACCTCGGCAGTAGCTTTCAATGGCCCAATCTGTGCCACCGTTTCCTCTGTCGTAAAGCTGAACCCTTTGTAAACCAACGCCGCAGCACCCAATACAACCAGCAATACTCCAACGATTATTGATGTTTTCATTGTGGCCTCCTCGCCTGTAGTCAAGCAATTATAGAATTACTCGTTGAACTTCTTCCGAGCTTCTGCAATAGCGTGCTTAATAGCATCCCACGCCTCGTCGCTACCCTTCTTGAGTTCTTTCCAGGCCTCACCTGCTGAAGATTGAATCTCACCCAGTTTCAGCTTGGCATCTTCCCGCTTGTCTTTCAAGGTAGCAATCTGCTCATCATACTTGATGCGCAACTCAGCATCCGCCTTGCGCACCTTGGCCTCAAGCACATCAATATCAGCGCTCCATTCATCCAGTTGCGCTTTCAGCTTTTCAACGTATTCATCTTTCAAGCTCATATTGTTCTCCTTATTTGATCAATCAGGTTATATCCTAGCATTAGGACAAGCTCACGCTGCAATAGTGCCCCACTTTAATCCTGCGTACCGAGCCAGGCAAGGTCAGCCTTGAGATCATCGATATGCTCCAGTCCTACTGCAATACGCACCAAGCCGTCGCCTACCCCAGCGGCTGCCCTAGCTTCAGGGCTCACACGACTATGCGTTGTCGTCGCCGGATGCGTAATCGTGCTTTTTGCATCACCGAGGTTAGCCGTAATCGAGATCATCTTGGTCGCATCGATCAAATGCCAAGCGGCAGGTTGCCCACCCTTGACGTCAAACGACACGATGGCACCACCACTCTTCTGTTGCTTCTGCGCCAGCTCATATTGCGGATGGGAGGGCAATCCCGGGTAATACACGCGTTCGACACGGGGCTGTTGCTCCAACCATTGCGCCAGCGCTAAGGCATTACGCGCATGCGCTTCCATGCGCACATGCAAAGTCTCCAAGCCCTTGAGAAACACCCAGGCATTGAATGCGCTCATGGTAGGGCCTGCCGTGCGCAAAAAGCCATAGACTGGCTCCAGTACATCCTTGCGCCCTAACACCGCACCACCCAGGCAACGTCCCTGCCCATCGATATATTTGGTCGCGGAATGCACCACGATATCGGCACCTAGCGCCAAGGGCTTTTGCAATGCCGGTGTGCAGAAGCAATTATCCACGGCCAGCAAGGCACCTGCCTGATGGGCGATCTCGGCGACTGCTGCAATATCGCAGATTTCGGTCAATGGGTTAGAAGGGGTTTCCAGGAAAAACAACTTGGTATTAGGCTTGACTGCAGCCTTCCAGGCCTCCGGGTCTGAGAGCTGAACAAACGTAGTTTCCAGCCCCCAGCGCTTGAGAATATTGCTAAACAACTGCACCGAGGTGCCGAAGATGCTGCGCGAAGCAACCACATGATCGCCAGCGGAACACACGCCCATCACACACGCAAGAATGGCAGACATGCCCGAGGAAGTGGCAACACAAAACTCGGCACCTTCCAACGCGGCAAGCTTGTTCTGAAACATGGTGACCGTCGGGTTGGTGAAACGCGAATAGATATTGCCCGGCTCTTGACCGCCAAAACGCGCTGCCGCTTGAGCGGCATTTTCAAAAACAAAACTGGAGGTCAGGAACATAGCCTCGGAATTTTCACCAAATGGCGTATGCTCGCTACCTGCACGCACGCTCAATGTCTCTGCATGCCATTCATGCTGACTCATAACTTCTACACCTTCCCACCCACGTTGGGCTCAATAACAAAAAGGACGGGCATAAAAAAACCCGCTGTAGCACCTTGGCTAAAACGGGTTTTCAATGTCAACTCGCTTTAGCAGTATTTATATTGCGCCCGCAAGCTGAGTGCTACTACTCCTCAAATCGGCGCATGGATTGATATTAGTCCTGCCAGAGTGTGGCGTCAACTATACCAACTCCTCCTCTTCAGCTCCAACAAGGTTTAGATCAAGTTGGGTTGTCGAATTGGCAGGACGCTTTTTCGCCGCATCATCGCCTCGCACGGTTTCTGCGCGTGCCAGATAAGCTTCATCAATATCACCGGTAATATACTTGCCATCAAAACAAGAACAATCAAATACCTTGATATCGGGATTACTTTTTTGCACTGCAGCAATCAAGGCATCTAGGTCTTGGTAGATCAAGGCATCAGCACCGATCTCGGCACAGATTTCCTCATCGGTACGCCCGGTAGCAAGCAACTCGTGGCGAGAGGGCATATCAATACCATACACATTGGGGAAGCGTACTGGAGGTGCCGCTGAAGCAAAAAACACCTTGTTGGCACCGGCATCACGCGCCATTTGCACAATCTGCTGTGAGGTTGTACCACGTACGATGGAATCGTCTACCAACAATACGTTCTTGCCCTGGAACTCCATACCAATCGGGTTGAGCTTCTGGCGCACTGACTTCTTACGCAGCGCCTGACCTGGCATGATGAAAGTACGACCAATATAGCGATTCTTGATGAACCCTTCGCGATAGGTCAGGTTAAGCTTGTTTGCCAGCTCCAACGCGCTTGGACGGCTGGTATCCGGGATAGGAATCACCACATCAATCTTAAGATGCTTCCATTCCCGCGCAATCTTGTCTGCCAGGCTTTCGCCCATATGTAACCGGGTCTGGTAAACGGACACATTGTCGATCACGGAGTCGGGGCGAGCCAGATACACATACTCGAAAATACAAGGAGATAGCTGCGGCGCCTCAGCACATTGACGCGAGAATAAATTACCATCAAGGTCGATGAAAATAGCCTCACCTGGCTCGACATCACGCACCAGAGTAAAACCTAATACATCCAGCGCCACGCTTTCCGAAGCCACAATGTACTCGGTGCCCTGCTCGGATTCATTCTTGCCGATCACCAAGGGGCGAATACCATGCGGATCGCGGAATGCCAACAAACCAAAATTGGCGATCATGGCCACGACGGCATAAGCACCACGACAACGCTTGTGAACACCAGCAACCGCCTCAAAAATCATATCGGTATTGAGGACAGCGTTATGCGAGGAAGTCTCAATCTCGTGGGCCAACACATTCAGCAGCACTTCGGAGTCCGAGTTGGTATTGATGTGGCGCAAATCCTGCCTGAACATCTCCTGCTTGAGTTGCGCGGAATTAGTCAGATTACCGTTATGGCCCAACACGATGCCAAATGGGGAGTTCACGTAGAAAGGCTGAGCTTCGGCTGCGGAAGATGAACCTGCAGTCGGGTATCGCACGTGGGCAATTCCTGCGTTACCAATCAAGCTACGCATATGCCTAGTCCGGAATACATCTTGGACCAAGCCATTGTTTTTATGCATGAAGAAGGTATTGCCATCGCAGGTAACAATCCCCGCAGCATCCTGACCTCGATGCTGCAAGACCAGCAGCCCATCGTAAAGCAGCTGGTTAACTGGGTTTTTACCGACTACACCGATAATTCCACACATGAGCTATATGCCTTAAAAACGAAAATCTAGAGCAACTAGACAAGCCATTGGGCTCAATCTAGTCGTATTTAATATGTTTTGCAATATCCTGCGGAAACCAGGGCAACATGCTCACCACCATTGCCTCCAACGGCGCACTGAACATGGCATTCCGCCAACGCGGATCTTGCGGTAACGATGTCAAACCGCCCAACAACACCAAGGTCAGTACAATCACCAATCCCTTGGCAAATCCAAAAAGGCCACCCAGCCCACGATCCAACGCACTCAAGCCTATGGTCTTGAATATCTGCGCGATCGCAATAGCAAGTAGGCTACATACCAATAATGTGGTCAAAAATAAAATTAAAAAGGCGGCAAGGAATTTTAATTCTTCAGCCGGAATGGAATCAGGCAACATTGCCGACACTTCTACCGTATAAAGCTTTGCTACGACGAATGCAATCACCCAGCCCGCCAATGCCAACACCTCGCGTACAAATCCTCGCATCATGCTAAGCAGGACAGAAAGCCCAAGAATCACCAGCACTGCATAATCAAAGCCCGTCATTGATGACTATTTATTGCTGATGACCATCCCGGACAAGCCGGCTGCCTTCACCTTGGTCAATGCCTGCTCTGCCGCCTCGCGGCTAGCAAAAGGGCCAATACGCAAACGGGTTTTGTCGCCACTGGCGGTAGGAATCATTTCGGTATGCGATTTCAAACCTTGACCAGATAGCTTGTCCTGCAAATTCTTGACGTTGATAGGATCGGAGAAAACTCCAATCTGCACCAAGAAGCTACCCGCATTAGCTGGCTTGGTTTCCACCGGCTTTTGTTTTTGTGATTCAGGCTTGGAAGGCTCTACTTTGGCGGCAAGCTGCTTAGCCTCTGGCTTAGCAGCTTCCTTCTTGACTGGTGGCTCTGGCAATACAGGCTTGACAGACTCCTGCTTGGGAGCTGGCTGTACAGGGGCTGCCTCGAAATCGGGCTCGTTATCGGATGGCTCTGGTGCCGACAATACCGGTTCAGAAATGATTTCCTCAACCGGTTCGCCTTGTGGGGCTACTTTGGAACTAAATTCAGGGCCATCCTGACTGGGAATATTAATGGCGATTTCCTGCGGAGGCACTTTGCTACTACGATCATCCAACACCATAGGCAAGATGGTGACCATCAATAATACTAGTGCAACCGCACCTACCAGGCGCCTACGCGCACGTTTCTTGAACTGAAGTTCCTGATCACTCGACTGGTCAGATGCCATCAAAAATCCTACTATCCTTGTTGAATCAGTGCGTTGCTATCTTTTCACAAGCCGCCATATCAAGCTCGCGCATGATATCGGCCACAGTGAAGAATGAACCAAAGACGATAATTCTATCATTTTCGCCTGCTTCGTTACAGGCTTGCTGATATGCTGCCTTCACATCCGCATGCATCACTACATAGGCGTCAGTAGCTTGGGCTTTTACATATTCATGCAATTGCTCGACCCCGGCACCTCGCCCATGTGTCACCCTGGCGATGTGCCAAACATCAATATGTGGCGCTACCGCTTGCACCACTCCCGCAATATCCTTATCACCCAGCATGGAAAATACCGCCAGGGTGCGCCCTGCCACTGGGTATTGCGCTAGATTCGAAGCCAATGCTCCGGCAGCATGAGGGTTATGCGCGACATCAAGCACCACTTGAGGCTGATGACGGCAGATCTGGAAACGACCGCTCAGAGCAACCCGTTGCAGACCCTGCTGCATATGCTCCAACGTAACAGGCAGCGTTACCAGTAGCGCATCAACGGCATTAATGACACAAGCTGCGTTATTAAGTTGAAACTCACCTGCCAAAGCGGGCCACGGTAGTGCATACTCGTGATCGGGTGATTGGTATAGCCATCCAGAGGCTTGTCGTTTAAAGCTGAACGCATGCCCGATCAGGCGCAAGTCTGCGCCACTGTCATTGGCATACGATGAGAGAGATAATGGTGGATGATCATCACCGCATATTGCCGGAATACCAGGACGGAATACACCCGCTTTTTCCCGACCAATACACTCTCGATCATTACCAAGAAAATCCATATGATCAAGATCAATACTGGTGACAATGCTGCACACCGGAGAAAACACATTCACAGCATCCAGCCGCCCACCGAGGCCAACTTCCAGAATGGCAATATCCACATTGGCTGCGACCATACTCCAGACAGCGGCCAATGTACCAAACTCGAAATAGGTTAAAGCAGTTTCACCGCGTGCTTGCTCAATCGCCTCGAATGCCTCGACCAGCACGGCATCCTCGACCTCTACCCCGCCAAGCCGCACTCGTTCGTTATAGCGCACGAAATGAGGCGATGTGTAACAGCCAGTCTTGTAGCCTGCAGCTTGATAGATGCTTTCCAGCATGGCACAAGTTGAACCCTTGCCATTGGTGCCTGCGACGATCACGATAGGAAACTGTGGTTGCAGCCCCAGGCGCTGGCGCACCAATTCGACGCGCTCCAGCCCCATTGCGATGGAGGCCGGATGCAGGGCCTCTATGTAGGCAAGCCAGCCCGCGAGATCACGAGTAGCAGGTAAAGAAGATGTCACAGAAGCTCGAATAATTTATGCAGCGCTCGCGGGAAGTCGCATCATGCTGGACATCAAGGTCGCTAGCTTGTCGCGCATTTCTCGCCTATCCACAATCATGTCAATGGCACCATGCTCCAAGAGGAACTCAGCGCGCTGGAATCCTTCTGGCAGGGTTTCACGCACCGTCTGCTCGATCACGCGAGGGCCAGCGAAACCAATCAAGGCTTGAGGTTCAGCAATGATCACGTCACCCAGCATGGCAAAGCTGGCAGACACGCCCCCCATGGTAGGGTCGGTCAATACCGAGATATAAGGCAAGCCAGCTTTACCCAACTTTGTCAGCGCAGCGCTGGTCTTGGCCATTTGCATCAGGGAGAACAAACCCTCTTGCATCCGCGCACCACCACTGGCAGAAACACAGATGAATGGTGTGCGGTTATCAATGGCAGCTTGAACGCCACGTGCAAACCGCTCACCAACGACAGAGCCCATGGAACCACCCATGAACTTGAATTCAAATGCAGCAGCAACCACACCCACGCTCTTGATGCTGCCTTGCATCACGATCAATGAGTCAGTCTCTTCCATCTCAGTTTGTGTAGCCTTCAAGCGGTCAACATAGCGCTTGCTATCTTTGAACTTGAGAGGGTCAACAGGCTGTACCTCGGCACCAATCTCCGAGCGCCCTTCTGGGTCGAGCAGGAAATTCAAGCGTGTACGTGCAGAAATACGATTATGGTAAGAGCACTTGGGGCAAACTTCAGCATTACTTTCCAAATCAGTACGATAGAGAACCGCCTCACAAGAAGGGCACTTGCTCCATAACCCTTCCGGGACGGTCTTGCGGTTATTGCCCACCGGGCGATTGATCTTTGGAGGCAGAAGTTTTTGCAACCAGCTCATGGTTTATCCTTTATTCAGACATGAAGCGACCAGGCATCAGGCTGGTAACGCTTATGTTCATTTAGCGTTCAATGTGCCGGGCCATCACCTGCCCGACCTTCAATGATTAATGCGTTGCTGCATCAATGGCGGCACGCAAAGTTTGCGTCAAACTCACCACATTGCTTAACAAGTTATCTTCAGTAGAGCTTTCGATTTCCTGGATCATGCGGCTGCCGATCACCACGGCATCCGCCACCTCCGCCACCGCCTTGGCAGTAGCAGCATCCCGCACCCCGAAACCTACACCAATCGGCAAGTCTGTTTGCGTACGAATCGCCTTGACCTTGGTCCCCACTTCGACAATATCGAGATTCTTGGAGCCTGTGACACCCTTGAGCGACACATAGTAAACGAAGCCAGCGGCCTGTTGCACAATCATGTCAACACGGTGAGTGTCGGAAGTTGGAGATAGCAGGAAGATAGGATCCAGTTGCTGTGCTTTCAACAGCTGCACAAACTCGCCGGATTCCTCAGGTGGATAATCCACCGTCAACACACCATCCACCCCCACTGCACGGGCACGCTCGGCAAATTTCGCCTGCCCCATGGCTTCTACCGGGTTGGCATAGCCCATCAGGACAATAGGTGTTTGATCATCTGTGAGGCGGAATTCGCGCACCATCTCCAGCACATCACCCAAGCCTACCTTGTGCACCAGCGCCCGCTCAGTCGCACGCTGGATGGTGGGGCCGTCTGCCATGGGGTCGGAGAATGGCACGCCAAGCTCAATGATATCGGCACCAGACTGCACCAAGGCATGCATCAACGATACGGTATGCCTAGGATGAGGGTCACCAGCGGTGATGTAAGGGATGAGAGCTTTTTTGCCTTGCGCCTTGAGCGCCGAGAATGTTGCTTGAATACGTGACATGTGAAGCACCAAGTTACAGGGTAATGCCAGCCAGGCCGGCTACAGTGTTGATATCCTTATCGCCACGCCCGGACAGGTTAACCAGCAAGACCTGATCAGGCGACATGGTGGCTGCCAGCTTCATGGCGTAGGCCAATGCATGGCTGGATTCCAACGCGGGAATAATGCCCTCGGTACGACACAAGGTATGAAATGCATCCATGGCCTCATCATCCGTCACCGCGACATATTCGGCGCGCTTGATATCTTTAAGCCAAGCATGCTCAGGACCAACACCAGGATAATCAAGGCCAGCCGACACAGAATGGGTTTCCACAATCTGGCCATTCTCATCCTGCATCAGGTAGGTACGGTTGCCGTGCAATACGCCAGCAGGGCTGTTGGCAGTCAAAGGTGCAGCATGTTTGCCGGTTTCGATGCCATGTCCGGCAGCTTCCACGCCAATCAAGCGCACACCCTCAACATCAATATAAGGGTAGAAAATACCCATGGCATTGGAACCACCACCAACGCAAGCAATGACGGCATCAGGTTGGCGGCCAATCATTTCCTGCATCTGTTCCTTGGCCTCAATACCGATTACCGCCTGGAAATCACGTACCATCATGGGATAAGGATGCGGGCCAGCGACTGTACCGATAATATAGAACGTATCGGAAATATTCGTGACCCAATCCCGCATGGCTTCATTCAGCGCATCCTTGAGAGTCTTCGAGCCACTTTCTACCGGCACGACAGTGGCACCCAGTAACTTCATGCGGAATACATTGGGTGCTTGGCGCTTCACATCTTCCGCCCCCATGTAAACGACACACTCCAGGCCAAGGCGGGCCGCAATAGTAGCTGTTGCCACGCCATGCTGGCCTGCTCCCGTCTCGGCAATCACGCGCGGCTTGCCCATGCGTTTAGCCAACAAGGCCTGCCCGATGGTGTTATTTACCTTGTGCGCGCCAGTATGGTTCAAGTCTTCTCGCTTGAGATATATCTGGGCCCCACCGATTTTTTTGGTCAGGCGCTCGGCATGATAAACCGGGCTTGGGCGACCAACAAAGTGCTTGAGGTCGTAGGCGAATTCGGCAAGAAACTCCGGATCATGGCGATAACGCTCGTACATGACGCGCAATTCTTCCAGCGCCTCCACCAATGTTTCGGCCACGAAAATACCACCATACGGGCCAAAATGGCCACGCGCATCTGGCATGTCATAAAGCTGCATTCTGTACTCCTTGCATGAACGCGGCGATCTTGGCCGCACTCTTGATTCCTTTGGACTCTTCAACACCACCACTGACATCTACCGCATAGGGCCGCACCTGGCGAATCGCCCCTGCTACATTATCAGGAGTGAGCCCACCTGCCAGCACGACCGGAACTGGCAATTGCTGCGGGATCAAGCTCCAGTCAAAGACATGACCTGTACCCCCCGCCACACCAGGCAAAAAGGCATCGAGCAATAAGGCGCGGGCATCTTGGTATTGAGTGGCGTATTGTAGCAAATTTGTATCGTCCCTGACGCGAACTGCCTTCATATAAGGCAGGCCATATAGACGGCAAGCATCAGGTGACTCCTCGCCATGAAACTGTAATAGGTCTAGCTGAACTTCTGCGAGCACAGTGTTTATTTCATCAGGCATGGCATCCACAAACAAACCGACGCTACTGACAAAAGGGGGCAAGGCAGCCACAATTGCTGCGGCGCGCTGTATATCAACATTTCTGGGGCTTGGTCCATAGAACACCAGACCAATGGCATCACAACCATGCGCGACCGCAGTCAGCGCATCTTCAACACGGGTGATACCACAGATTTTGACGCGAGTTCTCAAGCTGATAATACGCCTGTCATAGAAAGGCGCTAGGGTACCTGAAAATCGCGTCTAATGGCACAAAAATCCCGCCAAACCTCAAGCAATTCCAAGCTGCAATTTACGCTCAGCACTAGGTAATCCCCACCGCGCATCATAGCCAACCCCTGTGAGATAAAGGCCATCAGGAGCAAATGTGGGTGGTGAAAGTGTGCGGTCCCGGGCAGCGAGCAACTCGGCCATAAACGCCGGAGGATATTTCCCTTTGCCTATATACACCAGCGCCCCCACCATATTGCGCACTTGGTGATGCAAGAAGGCATTGGCACAAAAATCAAATACCAAACTACTGCCAAAAGCGTTCACCGAAGCTTGATGCATCGTTTTCACCGGTGATTTTGCCTGACACTCCGCTGCACGAAACGCGCTAAAATCGTGCTGCCCGTGTAAATAAGCAATAGCTTCCTGCATGGCTTGCAAATCCAGTGGTTGATGAAACCACCCTGCCTTCCCTGCCATCACCGCAGGGGCTACTGGCTGATTAACCAACCAGTATTGATAACTGCGCTGATAGGCATCAAATCGCGCATGAAATTGTCCATCGACCTCGACAGCCCATAACACGCGAATCGATCGCGGCAGTTTGGTATTCACGCCGCGCACCCAAGCATTGCATGGCCTTATTGCCGTCGTATCGAAATGAACCACCTGGGATAAAGCATGCACCCCGGTATCAGTACGCCCGGCCGCCGACACCTTGACACGATGACCCGCCATCGCAGACAAAGCCAATTCCAGCGCATCTTGTACTGTCTGACCATTGGGCTGGCTCTGCCAGCCACAAAACCCAGCACCATCATATTCAATACTTAATGCCAACCTCATCCATGTCTACCTGATATGAAAAAAGCCGGGCAACTCCCGGCTTTGTATTGCAACGCTAGTTGCCTCAAGGGAGATTATCCAGAATGGATTGAGCTTTTTGTTTCTGCCGTGGACCACCTTCATTGAGGATTTCCTCCAGCAACTCACGCGCACCCTCGTTATCTCCCATATCCATATAGGCGGTGACGAGATCGAGCTTGGTATCAACGTCAGGAGACTCATCCATTTCACTCTCAGGCTCGGTTGACCCTGCATGCTCATCTGCCACATCCAGACTAATGCCGGAGAGGTTGATATCACTAGCTGTGGGTGTTGCAGCCACTTCGTCATCAATCTCCAGATCAAAGTCCGGGAATACAATGCTTTCCTCGCCAGCCCCTTCTACCTCTGTAGCAGCTTGAGTGTCGCCACCTAAATCTATACCAGCAAAATTGAAGCTAGGCTCATTGGTTTCTGGTGCGCTATCTGCCTCAACTTCCGGATCTGGCACAGCCTCACCTGCCTTGGGTAGTTCAGGCAACTCATCGGCATCAGACAAAACATTATCCGCTGCTGCATCATCAGAGAAGCTGATCTCCGGCAAATCAAAATCAATATTCGGCAAGCCATCATCATCCGGCGAATCACCCACTTCGGTAGCAGAGGTTTCAGCAGCAGGAGCAGATAACTCAACCGCAGGCAATTCAATTTCTGGTAGATCCAGATCGACATCAGGTGTTTGCAAAGGCTCATCAACTACAGTCTGGCTATCGATTTCATCCAGCTCAGGAATGAAGAACTCAGGGACTGCCGTTTCTTCCGCTTGCCCTTCATCACCATTCGATTCAGCAGACAACTCAGGCAAGTCAAAGTCAGGGATAGCTGCATCAAGCTCTGCAATATCCAATTGCATACTGTTTTCTGCAGGTGGCTCTGGCAGATCAAGCGTGAAATCCATGCTGTTTCCAGCATATTGATCAGCAGTTTCTTCCGCTTGATCAGGCTCAGCAACAGCCGTATCCAGATCAAAATCTAATGCTGGAAAATCCTGCTCATCGCCATTGTCTTCATCGGACCCAGCAAGCAAAGTATCATCCAGGGATTGATCTTGCTCGCCATCATCATTCATCAAGCCCGCAGTAGCGGCGACCGCAGCCCCCGCCAATATCGCACTATCAAGGCCAGCACTGGTTTCAGTTGACTTTTGCTGCACAGCCTCATTGGCTTGCGCGGCACCGAGCACTAAAGGAGCACTCGCCTTGTCAGTGATGTTATCTTCGGAGTACAGAGGATTCTCTGGTTCCAGCTTGCGCCCCATCGCTGCAACCTTGCCCCAGACAGGATCGGCAGCACCCAGCGTGGTATACATTTCGCCAGCAACGGTTTCAAACGCAGAGGTATCATTGCGAGCAGCATAAATCTCGAGCAACTTGAGGTGCAATTCATGACGCTGCGGCTCCTTGACGATCGCGTCCTTGAGGATTTCCTCGGCCTGGGCATCACGCCCATATGCCATATACACCTCAGCTTCGGCAATCGGGTCAACATCGTGCGTATCGATCATGCCGCCGGTATTCTGCGAGAAATCATTCAGGAAAGAGGTATCTCCCGTATTCACGGTAGCACCAGCAGTGTTACCAAATACCGTATTAGGCTTGAGTCCACCTGCGGTCAGGATGCCTTTCTCGAAACTATCCAGCTCACGCTTGCGCTTGTTACGCATGTACAACCAGCCACCAAGCAGCAAAAGTATGCCACCTCCAGCCAGCGCCAATGGTAATGGGTCGTCGCCAACCAGCTCATCGAAAAGGCTAGGTTCCTCTACCGGCGGAGCAACTGGTGCAGGCTGGTTTTGAGGTTTGACAGGCTCCACTGCATCACCAGCCGCCGCTGCATCCGGCTTACTTTCTTCGACTGTAGGCTCTGTCGCTACTGTAGTATCTTCAGGCTCTGGCTGGGGCTCAGGTTTAATCTCAGCAGGTTCTGGCGGTATTGCAGGCTTGGCGGCAGGTTCATCTGCATTCTGCAAATTGGCTAATGCCTGGTTCTTGATCGCCAACAACTTCTGCATGTCGGCAATTTGCTTTTCCAGCATCGCAGTCCGCTCAGCTGCCTCTTTCAGGCTCTTATCCTTGGCAGTTAGCTCTTCCTGCATCGAGTTCAGCTGTGCCTGATTTGCATTGTTGCTTGACAACCTGACGACATCACGCGGGCCTGCCGCAGGTGGCGTTGCCCTATCAGTCGCAGGAGTCGAAATACGTCCAGAAGCAGATTGTTGAGCGCCACCATCGGTGGAGGGTATGGATTCAGCAGCCAAGTCCGCCAAGCGATTGCGATAGGCATTCCAATCAGAGGTTTGTACCTTGACCTCGCGCGTGGCTTCGGCAGGTGCGACCTGTTGTAGCTCACTCGCACTAGGTACACGCAGAATCTGCCCTACCTTGAGGCGGTTCATGTTCTTGCCGGCAAACGCATCCTCGTTAGCGCGATACAGACCAACCAGCATTTGATCAAGACTGACGCCTTGCACTTGATGCTCACGCGCGATCGCACTCAAGGTATCGCCGCGAGCAGTGGTGTAATGTGGTGCTGAAGTATCTGGCACAGGCGTAGGTGCGGGCTTAGCCTGGGGTCGAGTCGGGGTTGGAGGAACTGGGGCACTACGTGATGGAGCCGTATTAACAGCTGACTGGGCTTGCTTGGGCACTTCAGCAGGCACAGGAATAGCAGGCGCGGCACTAGGGGGTAGCTGCACCCCGTTATACACTTGCGCCTGGTTATTGTAGCCAGGAGGATCTAGCAATACCGTGTATTCGCGCAACAAACGCCCAGTTGCCCAATCGACCTGAATCAGCATATCAAGGAAAGGATCGCTGATCGCCTGCGATGAGGTGAGCTTGAGAACCGGCACACCATCAGCACGTTTGCTGACCGCTACCTTGATGGCATTATGAATTGCAGTACGCTCTACTCCCTGCACATTGTAAGCTTCCTGCGGTGCAATCCCTGCAGAGAGCGAAGCCAATTCATCTGGCGTTGTAGAAAGAAGTTCAATCTCAGCAGAAAGTGGCTCACCAAGTCCGGATGTCACGGTCAAGCGGCCAAGGCCAGCAGCCTCACCCATCATTGGCACAAACGCCAACAACACCGCAAGCGCGACCCCTTTAAATTTGGACTTATGCACTATTCCACCCTTATCAACTTTAAATAGCATTATTAAGCTAACATCAATTAGTTACGGTTTCAAGCTAATACATCGCTTTACATTCCCAATGTTAGCCCAAGCTTCATGGGGCCGGCAGCACCCCATTAGGCAAAACAGCAAGGGCATCAGCGCTAATTAATACAATCAAGCCTCGACCAGGATGCGCAGCATGCGGCGCAATGGCTCTGCAGCGCCCCACAAGAGCTGGTCACCTACCGTAAATGCAGAGAGATATTCACCCCCCATGCCCATTTTGCGCAAACGGCCCACTGGTGTTTGCAAGGTGCCAGTCACGGCGGCAGGGCTTAGGCGCTTGACGGTTTCATTACGCTCATTCGGCACCACTTCTGCCCAGGCATTTGCTTCTGCCAACATGCCCTCAATTTCATTCAACGGCACGTCCTGCTTCAACTTAATGGTCAGTGCCTGTGAATGGCAGCGCATGGCCCCGATGCGTACGCACAAGCCATCAATCACGATAGGATTGGCATCGCGACCCAGGATCTTGTTGGTTTCAGCCATGCCTTTCCACTCCTCCTTGCTTTGCCCATTCCCCAGATCCTTGTCTATCCATGGGATCAGGCTGCCAGCCAAAGGCACACCAAAATTATCCACCGGAAAATCTGCGCTACGCAGGGTATCTGCCACCTTGCGGTCAATATCGAGGATGGCAGAAGCAGCATCTTGCAGCTCAGTAGCGACGCCAGCGTGCACTACGCCCATTTGGCGAATCAATTCACGCATATTTTGCGCACCTGCACCTGATGCCGCCTGATAAGTCATGGAGCTTGCCCAATCCACTAGGTTTGCCTTGAACAAGCCATTCAAGGCCATCAGCATCAGGGAAACCGTACAGTTACCGCCTATCCAGTTACGAACACCTGTCGATAGAGACTGCTTGATCACATCCAGGTTAACCGGGTCCAGGATAATGACGGCATCTTTCTCCATCCGCAGTGTAGAAGCAGCGTCAATCCAGTGCCCCTGCCAGCCATCCGCGCGCAACTGAGGGAATATCTCGCTGGTGTAGTCGCCACCCTGGCAAGAAACGATGATGTCCATAGCTTTGAGCTCGGCAATAGCCTTGGCATCCTTGAGCGCAGGCGTATCGCGGCCAATCGCAGGGCCTGCGCCACCAGTCTGTGAGGTCGTGAAGAAGATAGGCTCAATATCCTGGAAATCACCCTCTGCGATCATGCGCTGCATCAGCACAGAACCCACCATACCGCGCCAGCCGACAAACCCTACTTTGAACATCGTCTCTTCCTGGTTAAATGGCCTTATACAGGCCTATCATTGTGTTTGATTGATGATTATAGCGCTGCGACAACCGCATCACCCATTTCGCTGCACTTGACCTTGTTAGTCCCCTCAGTCCAGATATCGGCAGTGCGATAACCTTGCTCCAAGGCTTTCTTCACGGCATTTTCCACGCGCAGTGCATTGGCTTCATCATTAAAGGTGTAGCGCAACATCATGGCAGCGGAAAGGATGGTCGCCAATGGGTTGGCAATATCCTTGCCTGCAATGTCGGGAGCGGAACCATGGCTAGGTTCATACATACCCTTGTTGTTCTGGTCCAGCGAAGCAGAAGGCAACATACCGATGGAACCAGTCAGCATAGAAGCTTCGTCGGAAAGGATGTCGCCAAAAATGTTGCCAGTCACCATGACATCGAACTGCTTGGGAGCGCGAATCAACTGCATGGCAGCATTATCCACATACATGTGGCTAAGCTCGACATCCGGATACTCCTTGGCGACTTCTATCATCACCTGACGCCAGAGTTCGGTGGTTTCCAGCACATTGGCCTTATCCACGGAACACACCTTCTTGTTGCGCTTTTGCGCGATGCTGAAGGCCACATGCGCAATGCGGCGAATCTCGGATTCGCTGTAACGCATGGTATTAATACCTTCGCGCTCACCATTTTCCAGAGTGGAAATGCCGCGTGGCTGACCAAAGTAAATATCACCAGTCAGCTCACGGACGATCATGATATCCAGGCCTGAAACCACTTCTGGCTTCAGGGTAGAAGCAGAAGCAAGTTCTGGATAGAGCAAAGCAGGACGCAGGTTTGCAAACAGGTTTAACGCCTTGCGGATGCGCAACAGGCCGCGCTCTGGGCGCTGGTCACGTGGCAGGCTATCGTATTTCCAATCACCCACGGCACCCAACAACACAGCATCAGCTTCCTGTGCCAGCTTTAATGTCGCTTCGGGCAAAGGATCACCTGCTGCCTCGTAGCCAGCGCCACCGATCGGTGCCTCATGCAACTCAAGGTTGAGGTCTAGCGCCTTCAGCACCTTGACAGCTTGCGCAACGATTTCAGGACCGATGCCGTCGCCCGGCAATACCGCAATCTTCATAAACGTGTTCCCAGATATTGATTTGATGTAAACAGGAGCAAACCCATGCTATTCAATGGAATACCATGGGCCAGGATTTAGTTGAACAGCCAGGGCTGCGTTGCCTTGTGCTTGGCTTCAAATACCTTGATGTCATCGACATGCTGCAAAGTCAGGCCAATATCATCAAGGCCATTCAAGAGGCAATGCTTGCGGAATGGATCAATCTCAAAACCGTAGCTATCGCCAGCTGGTGTTTGCACGGTCTGTGTCTGCAGGTCTATCAATAACTGATAGCCTTCCTTGGGCTCCGCTTCCTTGAACAAGCTATCGACAATCGCTGCATCGAGCACGATCGGCAAAATGCCATTCTTGAAACAGTTATTGAAAAAGATATCCGCAAAACTCGGGGCGATAATGGCGCGAAAGCCATAGTCAAGCAAAGCCCATGGCGCATGCTCGCGGCTCGAACCACAGCCAAAATTCTCTCGCGCCAGTAACACGCTGGCACCCTGATAACGAGGGAAGTTGAGCGGAAAATCAGGATTCAACGGACGCTTGCTATTGTCCATGCCTGGCTCGCCCTGGTCGAGATAACGCCACTCATCGAAGGCATTAGGGCCAAAGCCTGCACGCTTGATGGATTTCAAGAATTGCTTAGGAATGATGGCATCGGTATCGACATTTGCGCGATCCAAGGGAGCCACCAATCCATTCAATTGGGTAAATGCTTGCATATTGTTCCAATAACGATTCGTTACTTGCTTGATTTCTGTATGGCTTCGCCAGCCTTCTCAATATCCTTGCCCACTCCATTGATGGTATTACAGGCCATCAAAGACATCGCCAATAGTGCGAGTACTGCCATCATCCAAATTTTTCGCATCATCACACTCAATTCAACAATTGGCGTACATCAACGAAATGTCCTGTGACAGCGGCAGCAGCAGCCATTTCCGGGCTGACCAGGTGAGTACGGCCACCTGCGCCCTGACGTCCCTCAAAGTTACGATTCGAGGTCGAGGCACAGCGCTCGCCGGGCTCCAGGCGATCAGCATTCATGGCAAGACACATGGAGCAACCTGGCTCGCGCCACTCAAAACCAGCTTCCTTGAAAATCTTGTCCAGGCCTTCATGCTCAGCTTGTTCCTTGACCAAGCCAGAGCCAGGCACCACCATGGCCAACTTGACGTTGGGTGCCACATGCTTGCCCTTGGCCACAGAAGCCGCGGCACGTAAATCCTCAATCCGCGAGTTGGTGCAAGAGCCAATGAATACCTTATCAATGGGGATCTGCGAGATCGGTGTATTGGCCTGCAAGCCCATATACTGCAAGGCACGCTCCATGCCGCTACGTTTGGTCGGATCGTTTTCCTTGGCAGGATCCGGCACGATGCCGTTAACAGCAGTCACCATTTCAGGGGAAGTACCCCAGGTTACCTGCGGTTCGATCTCTTCCGCGCGCAACTCTACGACAGCGTCAAACTTGGCACCCTCATCAGTATGCAATGTGCGCCAGTAAGCAACCGCAGCATCCCATTGTTCAGGCTTGGGCGCATAGGGGCGACCCTTGACGTAATTGATCGTGATGTCATCGACAGCGACCATGCCAGCACGTGCACCGGCCTCAATCGCCATATTGCACAAGGTCATACGCCCTTCCATGCTCAGGCCACGGATGGCAGAACCCGCAAACTCGATGGCATAACCAGTACCACCCGCAGTGCCCATCTTGCCGATAATCGCCAGCGCAATATCCTTGGCCGTCACACCTGCTCCAAGCTGACCTTCCACCAACACTTGCATGGCCTTGGATTTTTTCTGCACCAAGCACTGAGTCGCCATCACATGCTCAACCTCGGAAGTGCCAATACCGTGTGCCAATGCGCCAAATGCGCCATGGGTACTGGTGTGAGAGTCGCCACAGACCACAGTCATGCCCGGCAGGGTTGCGCCCTGCTCCGGCCCCATGACGTGCACGATCCCTTGACGGGCATCACCCATCTTGAACTCGGTCACGCCAAAGTCACTACAGTTCTGGTCCAGGGTTTCCACTTGCAAGCGCGAAATCGGGTCGGCAATACCTTGGCTACGATCAGTCGTCGGCACGTTGTGGTCAGGCACTGCCAGCACAGAGCTGATGCGCCAAAGCTTGCGGCCAGCCATCTTCAGGCCTTCAAATGCCTGGGGACTCGTGACTTCATGCACCAAGTGGCGGTCGATATAGATCAACGCGGCACCGTTTTCCTCACGCACCACGTGGGAATCAAATAATTTGTCGTAAAGCGTTTTGGCTGACATACGATCTTTCTGAAACTAAACCTGCTTAAATACTTTGTTCAACGCGACACTAGCAACAATGGTTGAATCGGCCTATCAATCGCGGAAATTGCCGAACTGCAAAGGAAAATCCGTAATGGATTTACGCGCAAAGGCAATCGCCTCTTGCAGCACATCGCGCTTGGCACCGGTCACACGCACCTCATCGCCCTGGATGCTCGCTTGCACCTTGAGACCACTATCCTTGAGCAACTTGACGATTTTCTTCGCCAATTCGCTATCGATACCAGCCTTGATCTTCAACACCTGCTTCACCTTGTTGCCAGAAATTTTCTGCACATCCTGGTGATCCAACCGCTTGGCGCTATCGGCCTCTTTCTTTTCCATTGCAGGCAGCAAGATGGCCTTGATCTGGTCCAGCTGAAAGTCAGAATCACCATGTAGCGTGATCTGATTGTCTTTTTCGTTCAGCTCGACATTGGCACTGGTGCCCTTGAAATCATAGCGGTTGGTGATCTGTCGACCGGTAACATCCACTGCATTTTTCAACGCAACCATATCGACTTCAGAAGAAATATCAAATGAAGGCATCGTTTTCCATCCTCATCTCAATCCGCTCCAATGTGGCAGGCATCATTCGCATATTGCCCTTAGGAGCATCGTCACTCACTTCATCCAACAAAGTGGGCACTAAAAATCAAACACTGGTACTCAAATCAGCTATTGCTGCAAACTATCCAGCATTGCGCGTAAATTGAAAAACGCCCCGCGCTTGGCGTTGCGTTTTTCCACTGGAAGCCACAAACGGCTGCCTACTCTCGCTTCATTGATATCACCTGGGCAATATCAACTCACAACGGGCACGTTTACTCAAAATGGCAAACGTAATCCAGCGTTTCCACCGTTTCGATATCGAAGCTGGAATTGCCCGGCACAGTAAACTTCTCGCCTGCGCTGTAAGTTTTCCATTCGGTTTCACCGTTGAGTTTAACCTTGCAGACACCACCATTGATTTCCATCAACTCAGGGGAACCGGTATTGAACGTCAAGGTGCTGGGAAAAATCACGCCGACTGTCGCACGTGTACCGTTAGGGAACAGCACAGTATGGCTGACACACTTGCCATCAAAATACA
This sequence comes from Methylobacillus methanolivorans, assembly GCF_044751345.1. Lineage (GTDB taxonomy): Bacteria > Pseudomonadota > Gammaproteobacteria > Burkholderiales > Methylophilaceae > Methylobacillus > Methylobacillus methanolivorans. Next base: position 936,975 of record NZ_JBIWXY010000001.1, read on the forward strand.
CATTGGCTTTTTTCTTGACACTGATATTGTCGAACTGGGCCACGATGCTTCTCCTAAAATGCTGTTAATTATTTCTTGTTGCGCAGGTTTGCGGCAATCCGCATCCGCAACGCATTCAACTTGATGAAGCCACCTGCATCGCAGTGATCATAGGCACCGGCATCATCTTCAAATGTCGCAATTGTCGAATCAAACAATGAATCCGTCTTGGAATCGCGACCAGTGACGATGACATTACCCTTGTACAGCTTGACGCGTACCCAACCATTCACGGTTTTTTGAGTGTGATCAATCAGCGTTTGTAGCGTCACACGCTCAGGGCTCCACCAATAACCGTTATAAATCATGCTGGCATAGCGTGGCATCAGATCGTCCTTCAAGTGCGCCACTTCGCGGTCCAATGTGATGGATTCAATCGCGCGGTGCGCCTTGAGCAAGATAGTACCGCCCGGTGTTTCATAGCAGCCACGTGACTTCATGCCCACATAGCGATTTTCCACCAGATCAAGACGACCAATACCATGCTTACCGCCCAAGCGGTTCAATTCAGCCAGTAACTCATGCGGCTTTAATGCCTTCCCATTCAATGAGATGGGGTCACCATTACGATATTCAATATCTAGGTACTCGGCTTCGTCCGGTGCCTTTTCTGGTGACACAGTCCAGCGCCACATATCTTCTTCTGCTTCCGCAGCTGGGTCTTCCAGGTGACGTCCCTCATATGAAATATGCAGCAAGTTGGCGTCCATACTGTATGGGCTACCGCCCTGCTTGTGCTTCATTTCAACCGGAATACCGTTTTGCTCAGCATAAGCCAGCAGCTTTTCACGGCTGAGCAGATCCCATTCGCGCCATGGCGCAATGATCTTGATATTAGAGTCCAGCGAGTAAGCACCCAACTCGAAGCGCACCTGGTCATTGCCCTTGCCAGTTGCCCCATGAGAAATCGCATCTGCCTTGGTTTCATGCGCAATCTCGATCAAGCGCTTGGCGATCAGTGGGCGTGCAATCGAAGTACCCAGCAGGTACTCGCCTTCGTAGACGGTATTGGCACGGAACATCGGGAAGACGAAATCGCGCACGAATTCTTCGCGCAGATCGTCAATATAGATTTCCTTTACGCCAAATTTCTTGGCCTTCTCACGCGCAGGCTCCAGCTCTTCGCCTTGGCCGATATCCGCAGTAAACGTCACCACTTCACATTGGTAGACATCTTGCAGCCATTTCAGGATCACGGAGGTATCCAGGCCGCCGGAGTAAGCCAGCACGACCTTCTTCACATCACTCATTTGACGGTTTCTTTCTCAATTAAATCCAGTTCACCCAGGCTTATGCCTGTACTTTGCCCAACAACAAGTATTCCATCAGGGCCTTTTGCGTATGTAGACGGTTTTCCGCTTCATCCCACACCACGGATTGAGGCCCATCGATCACATCAGCAGTCACTTCTTCACCGCGATGCGCTGGTAAACAGTGCATAAACAAGGCATCCTTGCCTGCAATACGCATCATGTCTGCATCGACTTGCCAATCATGGAAATCGCGACGGCGCTCTTCATTTTCGGCTTCAAATCCCATCGATGTCCAGACATCGGTCGTCACGAGGTCTGCACCACGTGCTGCCTCCATCGGATCGGTAAATTCTTCGTAATGGTCAGTACCATAAAGATTGGCGCGCTCAGGCTCAACCTCGTAACCAGGCGGTGTGGAGACGTGCACATTGAAATCCAGCACTTCAGCAGCTTGTAGCCAGGTATTACAGACGTTATTTGAATCACCAATCCAGGCGACCGTCTTGCCCTTGATTGAACCGTGGTGCTCGATATAAGTGAAAATATCGGCCAGTATCTGGCAAGGGTGGTATTCATTGGTCAGCCCATTGACTACCGGCACACGCGAATTTGCAGCAAAGCGCTCAATGATCTCCTGCTCAAAGGTACGGATCATCACAATATCGCTCATGCGCGAGATGACCTGCGCAGCATCTTCCACCGGCTCGCCACGCCCAAGCTGGGAGTCGCGGGTATTGAGATAGATGGCGGAACCACCCAACTGCTGCATACCTGCCTCGAAGGACAAGCGAGTACGAGTGCTGGCCTTTTCAAAAATCATCACCAGGGTGCGATCTGTCAGTGGCCAGTACTGCTGGTAGGCCTTGAACTGCTCCTTGATCCAGCGCGTCCGGTCAAAGATATGCGCTAGCTCATCCGCATTCAGGTCATTGAACTGTAAGAAGTGTTTGATTGCCATAGCGTTTTTATTCCCGCGACTAAGCAAGGAATTTCTTGATTAAAGGTGTCAGTGTATCTACCAATTGTTGCGCTTCTGACTCGCTCATGATGAGCGGTGGCAACAAGCGAACCACTTTATCTGCTGTTACATTGATGAGCAAACCAGCTTCCAGCGCTTGCTTGACCAGGCCACTACATGGCCTGTCTAGCTCCACCCCTATCATCAGGCCCGCATTGCGGATGACACTCACACCAGCCACGCCTTGCAGGCTGGTTGCCAATGCCTCACGGATGTAATTACCCAGCTGCTCGGCATGCGCTAGCAAGCCATCAGACTCGATAATCTCCAGCGTTGCCAGGGCTGCTGTGGAAGCGAGTGGATTGCCGCCAAAGGTAGAGCCATGCTTGCCATATGTAAACACTTCTGCCGCAGCACCTCGTGCCAAACACGCACCAACGGGCACACCAGAGCCCAAGCCCTTGGCAAGGGTCATCACATCAGGCACAACATCGGTGTGCTGGAAGGCAAACCAGGTACCGGTACGCGCCACGCCGCTCTGTACTTCATCCAACATCAGCAACCAGCCATTGGCATCGCAAATCTCGCGCAAGCCGCTGAGATACGCCGCGGCATCGCGCGGCACATTGATACCGCCCTCGCCCTGAATAGGCTCCAGTAGGATAGCCACAACATTCTTGTTGCGTTGAGCCACTTGACGAACTGCCTCAAGATCATCAAAAGGCACACGGATAAAACCACTCACCAAGGGCTCAAAACCGGCTTGTGCCTTGCGATTGCCAGTAGCAGACAGCGTCGCCAGGGTACGACCATGAAAAGCACGCTCCATGACGATAATTTCAGGGTTTTCTACCCCTTTATTATGCCCATAAAGCCGCGCAAGCTTGATGGCAGCCTCGTTGGCCTCGCAACCGGAGTTACAGACAAACACATTATCCATGCCGGAAATTGCGCACAACTTATCTGCGAGCTTGCCCTGCTCTGCAATGCCATAAATATTCGAGACGTGGATCAATCGGCTAGCTTGCTCACTGATAGCAGCTACCAAGCGAGGATGGGCATGACCCAAACCATTCACCGCCACCCCGGCCAGTGCATCAAGGTAACGCTTGCCTTCGGTATCCCACAACCATGCACCTTCACCTTTGGTGAAGGTCACAGGTTGGCGGGCGTAGGTATTCATCAAGTGTTCAGACATTGCAGTATCTAGCCTCTAGGTTCGATCAAGTTTTAAAGCTCAAAAACAAAAACGGCGGCACCAGCCGCCGTTTACAGCATGACGCGGCACTCTCAGCGGACGAGCGCGCGCTTTTTCAGCAGTCGAATGGCTGCCAACAGAGCAATACCAGTTGCTACCTTGCGCACTACAGTCTTCATGAGATCACCGTCGAGAATCTTAAAATGGAAACCCGGCTTAAACTCACTGCAGTGCCGGATTTTGCTCAACCTTGAAGCGACTTAATACTTTTCGCTTCAAGGGATTGAGAGTAGCGTAAATCCTGAGTTTAGGCAAGAATTGGTAATAGGATTTATGCAGCAAATACCCGCTACACTGCAGGATGGGTTTCAAATTCCTTGAGTTTAGGGCAAAATCTAATGTTCGCTTGAATTCAAGGCGTCAATTCACAACACTGCACTATATGGTATCGCTAGCCTCTGTGACCAAGCTGCCCGCCCAGGGCCACGATTCGCAATTCAGCACCCAGTTACCGGTCTCCTGGTACACGGATCCCGCCATTTATACGCTTGAACAACAACACCTGTTTGCCCATGCTCCGCATTATATCGGGCACGAGCTGATGGTGCCTGAGGTTGGCAATTATCACAGCCTTTCGTGGATGAATGACGCCAAGGCGCTGATCCGCAATGAAAGTGGCATTGAACTGATCAGCAATGTCTGCCGCCACCGACAAGCACTGATGCTCAAGGGTAGCGGCAAAACCAAGAACATCATCTGCCCGCTACACCGCTGGACTTATGACACCCACGGCACATTGCTGGGCGCGCCACACTTCAAGGAAAACCCCTGCTTGCACCTGAACACCTCCTCGCTGAAAAACTGGCAAGGGCTGTTGTTAGACAGCAAGCGTGACATTGCACAAGATTTAAAAGCACTTGGTTGCAAGCAGGATTTCGACTTTACCGGTTACATGCTGAACCGAGTCATGGTTGACGAGTATCATTTCAACTGGAAAACCTTTATCGAGGTTTATCTGGAAGACTACCATGTTGGCCCCTTCCACCCGGGCCTTGGCCACTTCGTCAATTGTGATGACCTCAACTGGGAATTCGGTGACTGGTATAGCGTGCAGACCGTAGGCGTGCACAAGGCCCTGCAAAAATCCGGGTCACTCATCTACGACAACTGGCACAACGAAGTGCTGCGCTACAACCAACAACAAGCGCCCAAATATGGGGCAATCTGGATGGTGTATTACCCATTCCTCATGATCGAGTGGTACCCCAATACGCTGGTCGTCTCCCACATCATTCCACGCGGGCCGGATGCCTGTACCAATGTTGTCGAGTTTTACTACCCAGAAGACATCGCACTCTTTGAAGAAACCTTCATCGCTGCACAACAGGCTGCCTATACCGAAACTGCCGTGGAAGACATGGAAATCTGCCAACGCATGCACGATGGACGCCGCGCGCTGGCCTCTCAAGGCATTGATGAACGCGGCCCCTACCAGCATCCGATGGAAACTGGCATGCAGCATTTCCATGCGTGGTTACACAGGCAACTCGACCCTCACCTGAAATAAGCCTTTAGGCAAACGCTTGCCTGCTTAATCTCTGCAGCCTGCATGGCAGGCCGGAAGGAAAATTTTGAATCTACCCAGACTTGGCAGCCTATGGATGCTAGTGGCTGCCTTTTTCTTTGCCATCATGGGCGTACTCGTCAAGTTGGGAGCAGAAAAATTCAGCAGTGCCGAGTTGGTATTCTACCGCTCCCTGTTTGGCCTATTGTTTATCTTTATTGTCACGCAATTGCGTGGCGGCTCACTCAAGACCAAGCTCATTAATACGCACATGAAGCGTGCGATTCTTGGCTTTGCATCGCTGATCTGCTTTTTCTTTGCCATCAGCGAACTGCCGCTTGCCACGGCTATCACACTGAATTACACCTCGCCCTTGTTTCTTGCCATGGCGATGCCGTTCATGCTGCATGAAAAGCCACGCAAGCTCCTGCTCTTAGCGGTTGTTATCGGTTTTATTGGTGTCACCTTATTGCTCAAGCCCAGCTTGCATGTGGATGAACTCATCGCTGGGGCAATTGGTTTGTTATCGGGCGCAATGGCGGGTGTTGTCTATCTCCACGTCACACAACTTGGTCGTGCGGGAGAACCAGACTGGCGTACCGTGTTTTATTTCACACTGGTATGCACCATTGGTAGCGGGCTCTGGATGCTGTTCTACCACTTCACACCGCCTGATTGGCAAGACCTGCTCGTGCTACTTGGCTTAGGTGCATCAGCCACCATCGCTCAACTTGCCTTGACCCGCGCCTATCGTACGGGCAGCCCGCTGGTTGTGGGTAGCCTGGCCTATACCACGGTAGTGCTTGCCAGCCTGTTTGGTATCTTGATCTGGGGAGAAACCCTATCAGCTGATCGCTGGCTTGCGGTTGGCCTCATCATCTTGAGTGGCATCATCAGCGTATGTGCCACGCCCAGGCAAAATAAAGGTTAAACTTCCAACGCAAGCATCCGTAGAAGAACTCATGAGCCGATTATCTGCACAATGGTCGAATACACGCCACGCCGTGATGGTGGGCATGCTTGCATGCAGCCTGACTGGCTGCGTGGGCGGGCCAATTGCGCAACAAGTCGCTTCATCACTATTGATGCGGGCCGCAGACAAAGTCACCTCCGATGCCTACGACAACTATTTACTGAACGACACTGGCCACTCGTCCTCTACCACCAGCGTCAACATGATTCCAGGGCATGGTAACACTTACGCCACCGCCTCCAGCGCAACACCACAGATGGATGAATATTGGGCAGCATTCCTGAATACTGGCTTTACCGAAATCAAGCCCTCCGCAGAACCTTTGCCTGCCCATGCTTCCAACACCACAGAAATAAACAACCAGGCTATCAGCGCCAGCGCACTGGTCACAGTAGAGGTGTGGAATCTGCTGCTGGGTGAGGAAAAAACTACCGTACTAGAAAAAGCCAGATTACGCGGGAATGACATTTCGCAGCTTGAAGCGTTGGCGCAATGGCAGGTTGCCATCGGTGCTTTGGCTAGTTCGCCACAATCCACAGTCACTATTCTGATACCGCCTGAATTTGGACGAATTAATAGCGGCCAGGAGCTATTGGTGGAAGTTTCAGAGCATAGCGACTTGCATATCGCGCGCTATCGGCTGGAACCACAACGCGCATTCAAACAAGCTTCGGGTAAAGGCATATTCACCCAGCCCTGAACGGTCAGGGATCAATCAAGCCAGAACGCATAGCAATCAAGGCAATCTCCGCAGAATTGCTGGCATTCAACTTCTGCTTGATATTGTAGAGATGGGTACCCACGGTACGCGGTGACAAGGATAAGGTCTCAGCAATCTCATTGGTGGTCTTGCCCTTGGCCAAGGCCATAAACACCTCAAACTCACGGTCAGATAGCACATCCACTGGGTTCTGCTGCCCGGAAATCTGCTGGATCGCCATCTGCTGCGCCACATTGGCTTCAAGGTACATCTTGCCGCTTGCCACGGTATGGATCGCCTTGATCAATTCTTCAGCAGCGCTGCGCTTGGTCAAATAGCCCATCGCGCCAGCATTCAGTACACGCTTGGGATGCACCGAATCCTCGTGGGCAGACAATACCAGGATACGCGCATGCTCGTCCTTGGCGCGAATGCGGTCTATGGCCTCCAGGCCACCGATGCCTGGCATCGTAATGTCCATGACCACCACGTCAGGCTTATGCGCCTGATAAAGCTTGATACCCTGCTCGCCGCTCTCTGCTTCGGCGATCACCTGTATCGCTTGATCAGATTCCAGCAATAACTTGAAGCCCATGCGGACCACCGCATGATCATCCACCAGCATTACCTTGATTGCACTCATGAATTCATTTTCTCCGGAATCGTCACCGATATGGCAGAGCCCTGGCCCGGCAGAGAATCTATGCTGAACGTGCCATACAGCGCTTGGGTACGCTCACGCATACCCAACAGGCCGAAATGGCGACTCTGGTCCACATTGCACATATTCATGCCGATACCGTTATCCTTGATCAAAAGTGTGAGGGTACCATTTTCATGCTGCGAAAGGCTGATCTCAATTCTGTCAGCCTGGGCATGCCGCAAGGCGTTGGTCACCGACTCCTGAACAATGCGATAGAGATTAATATTCAGGCTTTCGCCCAGCGTATCGAGCTTGCCTTGCAAATCCAGGCTAAATGCCACTTGCGGGTTTTGCGCCTGCCAATCGGCAACAGCATCACGCAAGGCCGCGGATAACCCCAGGTTATCAAGCGACCCAGGCCGCAAATGCCGGATGATATTGTGCATGCCGTCATAGATATGATTGGCCGCAGACACAATGGTTTGCGCACTATTTTCGATGCTCGGCATGTCAGTTCTGGCCTTGTTGGCAATCGCCACGGCAAAGGTCTTGATCGCCGTCACATATTGCCCCAGCTCATCATGCAACTCACGCGCGAGGCTGCGGCGTTCATCCTCAATATGGCGCTGAATCAAGTGCGTTAACTGGCGGTTTTCCTCCAGCTTGCGTGCCGTTTCCTCTGCCAGCTTGCGCTCGGTAATATCGCGCATGCTGCAAATCTCGCCAATGATCTCGCCTGTCTTAGGATCCATTAATGGCGCTGCCGACAAAGACACATCCAGCAACTTACCGTCACGTGCCACACGCTGTGTATCGTAATATTCCACTTGGCTATTCGCCACGATCACCGCCATATTGCGCGCCTGCTCACTCTCATGATCTGGCGGCATCAGCAGGTTGGCAGACTTGCCGATGATATCTTCAGGAGCATAGCCAAACATGCGCTGTGCAGCCGGGTTCCAGAACGAGATATTACCGTTGAGATCATGAATCATGATCGCATCTGCGGTCTGTTGCACAATCAGGGCCAGCCTACGGTTCTCCTCGGTGCGATCACGCAAGGATTCCCCCATCAGGTTGAAATTTTGTGCAATACGGGAGAATTCAGGCACCTGGTATTGTGGCAGCTTCACCTCCAGATTGCCTTGCTCAACCTGGGAAATCGCCTTGAGAATATCATCCGCGGGCCGCAGCCAGCGCCCCAGCATCCAGTAAATCAAGGCATTCAACACCACAAAGAATCCACTCTCGATCCAGAGCAGGCTCTTGAACGAAACCCATGATTCACGAATCGCCCCGGCAGCATCCGATGCCACCACCAGCATGCCAAAGCGAATACGGCGCGACACGACTTCAGGCTCAGGCTCCACCATCCGCGCAAACCAGCGCGGCGGGTTCTCATCGGCACGGTAAGTTGATGGTGGCGATTGATACATCAGCGCCCCTTGGGCATCGTAAAGAAAAATCTCGCTGCTGCGTACATGCCCCAGCGATTGCAGGAAAGTATGCATCACATCATGGGTATAACCCCACTCAGGATTCTGCCGTGAATTAATAATCACGGTATCAAGCAACTGCACTGTTACCCGTGTTGCAGCTTCCACACTTTCCTCGGTAGAAATCCGCATCCCCTTGATCACCACATAGCCGACCGCCACCATCAACATCAGTAGCAAGGTCGTTATCAGCAAGTTGAATCGAACTCGTAAACTCATAAATTATCCGATAGGCGTGCGACGCGTTGTCTTCGCCATAGTGATCAAAGTACATGAGTATAAAGCATGTCTATCGCTGTACCAGCGCATGGGTAACACACCTCCGTTGCTCAGGCTAATTCCCTTATAATCACCCCATGCCAAACAAATACAAAGAAATTTTCAATCTCAGCGTTGCCACTATCCTAGGGACAGCCATCGGCCTGAGTTTTGACAACCTGGCACTGGGTGCCGTGGTAGGGATCACGCTTGGAATTGTATTTTCCCTGTTCAACAAGCCTGACAGGGATTAAGCCATATGATGCAGCTACGTTGCTTGCAGCTGGGTAGCCTGGCCTTGATCGCGGCACTGATCGCATCAGGGGTTCATCCCTTTGACCGCTTGACCTGGCTCATGGAAGTTCTGCCTGTGATGATAGTGCTGCCGCTATTATGGGCAAGCTACCGTCGTTACCCGCTCACCGCCCTGCTCTATAGCCTGATCTTCCTGCATGCACTGGTGCTGATCGTGGGAGGTGCCTATAGCTACGCACGCGTTCCATTGGGGTTTGAAATAGCCCAATGGCTGGGCCTGGATCGCAACCCCTATGACAAGATCGGGCACTTCATGCAAGGCTTTGTGCCCGCCATTGCTGTACGAGAAATCCTGCTGCGTGGCGCTTATGTGCGTGGCAGCAACATGCTGGCATTCCTGGTGATCTGTGTCGTACTCGCCATCAGTGCCAGCTATGAGCTTATCGAATGGGCTGCGGCATTGTGGATGGGGCAAGACGCGGATGAGTTTCTCGGCACGCAAGGATATGAATGGGATACGCAATCCGATATGTGGTTTGCATTACTGGGAGGCACTTCTGCATTGCTATTGTTATCCCGCTGGCATGATCGCGCCTTGGCACAACTCAACAAATAAACATGGTTGCAATGAGAGCATAAGCCATGGAACATGGCCGGCACAGTAAGTTGAAATAGCCTGCCAACCAAGCGTTGATGCAGGCTCTATCATGGAAGGAAAACGGCATGTCTCTTACCGATCAGCAGAAAATTGACCTCTTTGACCGTATCTGGCAAGAGTATGTCAGCACTCATGGCCTAGGTGGCATGGCAAAAAGCGACTTTGACGCCTTGCTGCTTTGGGAATATGCACAAGCATTGCAGACCGCTGACACCTTTCGCCTCAGTGCAATCTTCCGCATCCGTGAGTCACGTGCAAAAAGCCTGCTGGAAAGTGCGGCGATCAAGTTTGGACAGCTGACAGAAGCCGAGGCCTGGACTCAACTACTCGCAGCATTGGCCCAGGTAGACTACCATGTGGAAAGCGTAGAAAAAGGCCAGATGCGCTTTCACCTGAAAACACCTCTGCTATTCCGTCACCTGCAAAACCAGGCCCGACTGGTAGACGACAGCCTGAGTTTTAATGCCGCCTCCGAATATGTCGTGGGCAATTTGTCCACGCTATACCGCATCCTGGATCGCTGCTGGGAAGAAGGAATGTTTGGTCAAGAATGGCAGGGAAAACGGCTGGAGCAAGCACGTCAAAACATCCGCGCCATTATCGGCAATATTGGCCAACAGATTGCAGAAAATCACCTGGAAGCACTGAAGTCACGCAAGAAATCAAAGCTACCAGCCATCCTGGAATATGGCAGCAAGCTTAGCGGTATTGGCAGCTTCATCAAGGGGTTGCTGGATTCAGCATCTTGACGGCCTTTGATGACCTACAGATGGGTTGCAATCAGCACCTGCAATACCACCGCTCGCCTATCTACAATGCAAACACATTGAGTGCACCGCTACCCGGTGCAGCATTGTAGTAGTTCAACTCCCGAAAAGCGCCAGCCGTACCAGCACCTTCACTATCGCCAGTAAGGCCTTGATTGAGCGCGATGCCCGCCCAGCCACCAACACCAGAGAAGACCGCAACGTATTGCTTGCCACGGTGTTGATAGGTCATCGGGTTACCCACGATTCCTGATCCCACCTGAAAACGCCATAATTCCTTGCCATTACGTGCATCCAAGGCCTTGAACCAACGATCCAGCGTGCCATAAAACACCACTTTCCCGGCTGTTGGCAACGCCCCACTCCACACTGCAAATTTTTCCTGCTTGTACCAAACAGGCTTGGCTTTCAGCGCATTCCAGGCCATGAAAGCTCCCATGTCACCATCCGGCCCCGGCTGCATAGTAAGACTGGCTCCGGCCCAAGGTTGCCCTGAGACATACTTGGCTTCCACGGCCTCATACGTCATGCATAAATGATTAAGCGGCACATAAAACCAGCCTGTTTGCGGCGAATATGCCGCAGGCTGCATATTTTTGGCACCGATGGCTGAGGGACAAATACCGCTGGTTTCCTGATCTTCGTGCGTAGCATAGCGTGCATCCTTCAATGGTATGCCGGTTTGCAGGTCAATCCCTGTGGCCCAGTTCACGAAAGGATGCATTTTTGTTGCGGAAAGTAAGCTGCCAGTTCGTCGATCAAGGGTATAGGCAAAGCCATTGCGATCAAAATGCGTGGCCAGCTTTTGCTGGCCATGATCCCAGAGAATCAGCTCATTGACACTGTCATAATCCCATTCATCATGCGGCGTCAATTGATAACCCCAGCGTGCCATGCCGGTATCAAGATCGCGGGCAAACAGCGTCATCGCCCATTTATTATCTCCCGGGCGAATGTCGGGATTCCAGACTGAAGGATTACCAGTGCCGTAATAGACCAAGTTCAACTTGGGATCATAAGAAAACCAGCCCCATACTGGGCCGCCACCATGCTCCCAGCCATGGGCGGCGGCTTGCGGTTTGAGCCAGGTTTTTACACCCAAGTCAGGTGCTGGAAACTGAAGTTTTTCTTTAGGCAAGGCACGAAATGACCCTCCCTCCTTGTTGCCACCAGCGACATTCTCATACGCAGATAAAGCACTGTAATGCGGATTCTCGGCATTGAAGTCGGCACCTATCAACACCTCGCTATCTGGCCCAGTGCTATAGGCTTTCCATTGCAGTTGGCCATCGTTCAAGGCATAGGCCGCGAGAAAACACCGCACGCCAAACTCACCCCCGCTACAACCCGTCAGCACCTTGTCACGAAAAACATAAGGCGCATTGGTATTGGTAGCGCCAATATTGGGATCATTCACCTGCACTTCCCATACCTTATGTCCATCGCGGCTATCCAGCGCCAACAACAGGCCATTATTCTGTTGCAGCAATATCTTGCCATCACCGTACGCCAAGCCACGACTCACATTATCGCAGCAAAGGATCGCCTCAATATCGCTGGATTGCTTGGGGAAATAGGCCCACAGAATCTTCCGGTCATGATCCAGATCTAGTGCATAGACATGATTGGGAAAGGCGGTATGCACATACATCACTTTCCCTACCACGAGCGGCGCACCCTCATGGCCACGTTGCACGCCAGTGGAAAAACTCCAGGCCAACTTTAACCGCGAGACGTTGCGATGATTAATCTGGTTCAGGCGACTATATCCCTGGTTGTAGTAATCCTTGCGTGGACTCACCCATTGGGTGTCATCCTGAATCAAGGCTTGCAGGGAATCAGCGGCAAATCCATTGGTGGCAACGAAAACAAAAGACAGCAGGAATAAAACAGGGACAGAGCGAATACACATCTCAAAGATAACGCTTTGCACCCACCCTGGATGACAAGCTCTACAAAACACAAGCAAATTCCCTTTCCAGAAAAGGGTTGACACCCACCATTTTTTAAACATAATACAAATCATTATTATTTATATTAATAAAGTAAGAATTTGCCAGCAAGCCCTTGCGCTTATTGCCAGGTTGCTGGTGAGGATATCCGGACTTTCATTGGGAAAGCCCGGTTAATCACTATTCAACTAAAAGGAAAAATCACATGAACATCACCGCCATGCGCATTCTAATGGGTGCCAGCCTGCTTGCTGTAGCCAGCCTCGCCCAAGCGAACGCAACTCACGATAGCTTTATCGATGTAGCAAACTCTGTATCTTTCGATGGCTGGAACCAACTGAACCGCAATCGTGTAGACACTAATGGCAATGCAGCCCCGCTGACTGATGCGCAATTGGCCGCTGGCACTACCGGAAATGTAGCAGGCTCTGGCGATGCGAAACTCACTTTGTTGTCTGGCTCTTACTACCCTGCCAGCTTCGGCCTTTATGGTACTGCTGCTATCGCATTTACTGACAACACCATTGCGAGTGATATTAGCAGCATCGCTTTTCAAGGCATCATCAATAACTTCAGCGGTAGTGATTTTGGCCTGACCTTAAGTTACAACGGTGGCAACCAAGCCATTGCTGGCACACTGGTCAACTTCGTCGACACTAGCACAGCGGCTGATTACTATTATTACACTTGGGATTTAAGCAACCTATCCACCCCAATCAGCTCTTATACATTGAACTTCAACATCGGCTTCTCCCAATCCCTGGCGTTCCAAGTCGATCAAGTTGCCGCAGTACCTGAACCATCCACCTATGCCATGCTCATGCTGGGTCTGGGTGCTGTAGGCTTCGCAGCACGCCGTCGCAAGCAAGCCTAATCGACGACTCGTGCACTGCTGCAACATATGCAGTAGTGCACTTTTACCCCTTCAGATCAAAACCAGCGTTATACATCCCCGCACACTCCTCAATCATCCATTCTCTCGAATTAGCCATCCTCTGACAGAGCAAAACAACACTTCAGGTTAAACTAGCACCTTTATTCCATACGCAGGCACTCTCAAACTTCATGTGGTATGACCTTTTCATGGGCCTGGGTGCCATCGGCCTGATGTTGCTCGGCATCGACTGGATGACACGCGGGTTGAAAACCGCGGCTGGCCCCAGTTTCATGCAACTGCTGCAACGCTGGACCGGCACACCGATGCAAGGCATTTTCATCGGCAGTGTTAGTACACTCGCTGTGCAGTCATCCACTGCTATTACCGTCGCGACCATTGGCTTTGCCAATGCCAATATTTTGTCGCTTTCTGCTGCAGCGTTTGTCATTTACGGTAGCAATTTGGGTAGCTCCCTGAGCGCATGGCTGGTCGCCGTGGTAGGTGGCAGCATTAAGCTGGATGAGCTGGCCCTACCCATCCTCGGCATTGCCGTCATGCTGAAGCTATTAAGTAAACAATCAAGGAAACAAGGGATTGGTGAGGCATTAACCGGTTTTGCGCTGTTGTTTCTGGGCTTGGGCTACCTGAAAACAACCTTCGACTCTGCCTTTGTTAATGTCGATTTTGCCTACCTGACCAGCCTGGGTGTCTGGGGTATTGTGCTTTCCATGCTGGCTGGCGTGTTGCTGACGGTGGTCATGCAAGCTTCACTGGCGGTCATCGCCTTGGTCGTCACCGCGGTATCTACCGGCGCAGTGCCATTGGAAATCGGGGCGGCGGTAGTGATTGGTTCCAATGTCGGCACAACATCCACTGCCCTGCTGGCCACTCTGGCGGCCACAGCCACGGCTAAGCGTGTAGCCAGCTTGCATGTGTTGTTCAACGTGCTCACTGCGATTGTGGCCTTGCTGATGCTCAAGCCTCTACTTTGGGGCATTCAGGAGTTGGCCCAGTTAATCTTTAACGACACCCAACCGCAATTCATCCTGGCCTTGTTTCACACAGCCTTCAATGCATTAGGCGTGGTCTTGATGTACCCGCTGACGCCCCCTTTGATCCGCTGGCTGGAAACCAAGTTCAAGGCGCCGACTCCGATGGGCTCCTTTAATCTCGACCAATCCAGTTTAGCTATTCCCAGCTTGGCCATTAAAGCGATGAGCCTTGAGGGCATGCGTGCTGGGCAACTGATCGCGCGCCTGGCACTGATGATGGGCCAGCAAGCTAAATTGGATAGTCAATTACTGGAAGATAACCGCCAAATCCTGCAAAACCTGCATCACTACATCGCGCAACTTGCCCAGCAAGGCATGTCCGCCCAAGAAGCCGAGTTGCTCAACCAGCTGGTCCAAAACCAGTTGCGCTTGTCGATGGCCTTACAACTACTCCCCAGCCTGGCGCGCCACCTGGATCATGATCAGGCCGCGTTTGAACTAGAGTTGCCCTATTGGCAAGCCGTAAGCGATAGCCCATTGCCACCAGACCGAGCTTCCTTGCGCAATGCTTACCGGCAATTTGTACGCGAGCGCCAACAGAAAAAGCAGATGATTTTTGAAGAGGTGCTGCATGAACGCAAAGGCCATGAATCTGGCGGCGATGACTTGTTGAAACTCGCAGAAACACGACGCTTTAATCAACAGCTAACGAAGGCGCTGCTTGCATTCGATAAACTGCAGGCCAGCTTCGACAAGCACAACACAGCAGCTGATGACACCACTACTGAAGAGACTGAAGAAACCTCAGAAGCGGCCTAAATCGCGGTCAGCCGCCATAATGAAGTGACTTCTGCCGATCTCGCCTGGTGCAGCGGATCGGTATCGTCACTCGCACGACCATGCCTTGGCCGGGTATCCAACTTGGCAATCACCTTGAGCCCTGCGCTCTCGAACATCTCCAGCAATTGCTGCCGGGTTCGTAAACCTAGATGCTCCGCAATATCCGATAAAATCAGCCATGCCTCACCATGCGGTAGCAAATGCGCCGTGACGCCATTGAGAAAGCCCTTGAGCATCGCGCTACCAGGGTCATAAATCGCATACTCAATGGCTGCATTCGCCTTGGCGGGAATCCAGGGAGGGTTACACAGCAACAAACCTGCCTTGCCTTCAGGAAACAAGTTGCACTCCATCACTTCCACCTGCTGCGACAACCCCAAGCGCTGCATATTTTCACGAGCACATGCCAGGGCACGAGCATCCTGGTCAGTGGCGATCACCTTTTTAACACCTCGCTGTGCCAACACCGCCGCCAGCACGCCACTACCAGTGCCAATATCAAATGCCAGCTCGCTATCTGGCAAGACAGCCTGGGCCACAAGATCAACATACTCCCCGCGCACTGGCGAAAACACGCCGTAATGCGGGTGGATTTGCGCACCCAGCGCGGCCACCTCCACACCCTTCTTGCGCCACTCATAAGCGCCAATCACGCCTTGCAGCTCGCGTAGTGAAATCAGCGATGAATGCTCAGCTTCGCCATAAGCCTGCAAACAAGCCTCCTTCACATCGGGTGCCCGTCGCAAGGCAATGGTGTAATCCGCATCCAACTCAACCAACAACATGCCCAACACACGAGCCCGTTGCGCCATTGCCTGCCGATGTAGGTTGAATGCATCGAGCAGCGAAGATGAAGCCTTGGCTGGCTTGCGATCCATTCTCCGCGCCATCGCCTGCAATAACTGGCGGGCATTCTGAAAATCACCCCGCCACAGCAATGCTGTACCTTCACACGCTAAACGATAGGCATGATCTGCCTTGAGCGTGTCATCAACGACTTGTACACGCACCGGCGGCTTGCTGTGGTTTTCTGATCGCCACTGAGCCTGATGTAAGTCTGAACCCTCCTGCCAGGAAACCAGCGGAGTATCAGGGAGAAAAGATGTCGTCAAATCAGAACTTTCTTTCAGCATGATGCGTCATTAAACTGCGCATATAAACAAATCCATACGCTCATTATAGAACATGAGCGCCCCCTATCTGGATGACATCAAGGACCATCATCATGCATCGACTATTGCTCCCTGCCCTGATTACCCTTTCCCTCAGCGCCTGTGGCGATGTTGCCAAGCTATCCATCTCGGCAGGCACTGGCACCAAGCCGGAGTTGCCGGAGCCACGCAGCAGCCTGATTCCCACTGTTAATGTCGCCACTGCCGTGGGTTGGCCAGCAGAAGGAAAACCACGTGCCGCCGAAGGCACCACGGTCAATGCTTTTGCCAAGGAGCTTGAACATCCACGCTGGCTTTATCAATTACCCAATGGCGACATTCTGGTGGCAGAAACCAATAGCCCTCCCAAAGGTGATGACAGCTTCAGCCTGAAAGGCTGGATTGCCGGAAAGTTCATGGCACGTGCAGGTGCTGGCACGCCTAGTGCCAACCGCATTACCCTGCTGCGCGATACGGATGGCGACGGCATTGCCGACCAGCGTTCGGTTTTCCTCAAGGATTTACACTCCCCATTTGGCATGGCACTCATCGGCAATACGTTTTATGTCGCTAATGCCGATGCCGTGGTGACCTTTCCCTATCAGGAAGGAGCCACCAGCATCACGACACCGCCCACCAAGCTGGTAGACCTCCCCGGCCTGCCGCTCAACCATCACTGGACCAAGAACCTGATCGCCAGCCCAGATGGTAACAAGCTGTATGTCACCGTCGGCTCCAACAGCAATATTGGGGAAAACGGCATGGAGATCGAATCAGGCCGTGCCGCTATCTGGGAAGTGGATGTCAAGACAGGTGAACACCGCATTTTTGCCTCTGGATTGCGCAACCCGAATGGTCTGGCCTGGGAACCAGAGAGCGGCATGCTCTGGACCGCCGTGAATGAACGCGACGAAATCGGCAGTGACCTGGTGCCGGATTACATCACTTCGGTGCAGGATGGTGGCTTTTATGGCTGGCCTTATAGCTACTATGGCAACCATGTTGATGTACGTGTGCAACCACAAAAACCAGAGTTGGTTGCCAATGCCCTGGTGCCGGATTATGCACTCGGCCCACACACGGCATCGCTTGGCTTGGCTGCAGCCGCAGGTAATCAATTGCCCAAGCAATATGCCAATGGCATGTTCGTCGGCCAACATGGCTCCTGGAACCGCAAGCCCAGCAGCGGTTACAAGGTGTTATTTGTCCCATTTAAAGATGGCAAGCCATCTGGCTACCCCGTCGATGTACTCACTGGATTCCTCAACCAGAAAGGTGAAGCTCAGGGCCGCCCGGTTGGCGTGCTGGTCAATCAACAAGGTGCCTTGTTGGTAGCAGATGATGTAGGTAACACTATCTGGCGTGTGACTGCTGAAAAATCAGCAAATTAATGAAGCAGAATACGGATTTTTTCCCGATCTAGCAGGCAAGCCTGAACAAGGCTTGCCTGCTATTTTACCCACATGCTCTAATGCGCCATCTTCATCCCATGACCGCATTTACCGGAGCTGCCCTATGATCAGGCCTTACCTTGCCATTGCACTGACACTGTGCTCATTGTTTGCCTTCCCGGTAAATGCCGCAAAATCGGATAAGGACGAGGCCAGGGAGGCTGCTGTACGCTTCTTTGATGATTACGCCTCCCTGCAGAAAAGCAGCAAAGTCGTCGGGCTACCCAATATGCAGCAACTGGACGCAATTTCCCAGCACTTCATCCCTAAATTACACCGAATTTTCTATATCGCGTTGCGCGAGCAGCACCGCTGCCGCTCCAGGGATAAAATGACGCCCTGGACCACAGGCGATCTATTCACCTCAAATGACGCAGGGTTCACCAGCTTCAGCATAGACCCCAGCCTCCCTAACCAGTTTGGACGCCAATCCACCATCCACTTCACCCTGGAAAAAAATGGCAAGACCCAGCGCTGGGACGATGAGGTGATTCTGAGAAAAGAGAATGGTGAGTGGATGGTATATGACATTGAATACCATGCACCTTTTGCCACAGGCAAAACCGGCAAGAGCCTGCAAGCCATCATCGACAAGAATCCCGCCTGCTAACGAACTATTTCAATCATTACGAGGCTATGTTAATCTACGCCCTAATATTAAGGTTACGTAATATCTAGCTTCAAACTGATTGAGATTAAACGTTGTACCCCTCCAGCATCTGTAAAATAGTCGCAGGAGGTTGGCTTTGACAGGCAGTGTTCCGCACGCAGTTGCCCCGACCTCCTTTGAGTCTTATCTTGCTGAATCCGCACAGGCCTTATTTCTTGCCCTGGATGAGCGAGATGCCTACACCCATCAGCATTGCGACCGGGTTTCCCTGCTCGCCCGCGAGATCGGCATGGCATGCAGCCTCAGCCAGCAAGAACTCAACCTACTCGCCTTCGGCGCTCGTTTTCATGACATCGGTAAAATTGGTATCCCAGATAGTGTCCTGCTAAAACCAGGCCCACTGGACGCTGAGGAATGGAGCATCATGAAGATGCATCCGGTGAAGGGAGAGCGCCTGTTTCGCAATACCCTGCATCCGTATGCAGATGAGATTGCCCATATCATTCGACACCATCATGAATGCTTTGATGGTAGCGGTTACCCTGATGGGCTGTCGGGCAGCAATATTCCGCTGGCCTCGCGCATCCTACTAATTGCCGATGCCTATGATGCCATGGCAACCACACGCCCTTATCACCGAGCACGCAATCATGGCGAAATCATCGAAACACTGGCGACAGAAGAAGGCATCAAGACGGATCCTAATATCCTGGCGCGGTTTATGCGCGTGATCGCGCACAGTCCGGCCCGCGTGGATTAGCTAACTCGCAGCGCCGAATACCTGCTGCCACAAGCGACGTACAGCCAAGACTCCCTGCTCTACCTCAGCCAATGGCACACGCGCCTTCTGGTCTCCCTGTAGCCGGATGGCGTGCTGACGCCGACGGTAATCTCGATAGACCTGCGCCACCTCATGGGCCAGCACTGCATCAATCAGCTGCAAGCTCCCCAATATGTCAAGCAAGGCAATATTGCCCAGGTTGCGTGTCAGTTCAGGATATTGCGGCGCGTACGCCAGCACCAAGTACTGCACGATAAACTCGACATCGACTATCCCACCGCGATCATGCTTGAGGTCAAATAGCTCGCCATGATTCGGATGCGCTTGATGCATCTTATGACGCATGGAGACAACCTCTGCCGCCAATGCTTGCTGCTCTCGCGGCTGACGCAATACGCTGTCGCGGATACGCTCAAACGTCGCACCGATCTGCTGGTTACCCGCGCAGAACCTGGCGCGCGTCAGCGCTTGATGCTCCCAGACCCAGGCTTTTTCCTGTTGATAGGTTTCAAATGCCTGCACCGAACTCACCAATAATCCGCTCGCACCATCCGGGCGTAATTGCATATCTGTTTCATAGAGCATACCTGCCGACGTCATGCTGCTCAGCCAGGTATTCACGCGTTGCCCAAGCTTGGCATACACCTCGCCAGCTTCTGGCGCATCATCGTCATACAGAAAGATGATATCCAGGTCGGAAGCGTAGCCCAGCTCCTTGCCACCTAGCTTGCCATAGCCAATGATGGCAAATAGCGGCTCATCCCGATGGCGATGACGCAAGCCAGGCCAGATAGCCTTGATCGCCACATCGAGAATGATGTCGGCCAATGCACTCAAGTAATCCGAGAGTGTTTCCAGTGCTAGTTCCCCCGCCACATCCTTGGCAGCAAAGCGGAATACGGCAGCGTGCTTGAAATGCCGCATTTCATCCATTTGTCGCTCTACATCCCCTGATAGCGATGTCAATCGCTGTTCCAGGTCTGCATGCATGGCAGCAAAATCGGGGGCGGCATAGAGATTACGCGTGTCGAGCAATTCATCCAGCAGAATCGGGTGCTGGGTCAGGTATTGAGCCAGCCAGGGGCTAGCGCCGACAATACGCGTCACCAGGGTCAAGGCTGAAGGGTACTCGGCCAAGAGCGCCAGATAGCTTGCACGTCGGCAGATACTATCCAGTAAATCCGCGACACGGATCAGGGCCTGGTCCGGCTTGGGCTCCTGGGCAGCCTCCCTGATAGCCAATGGAATCAGGGTATCGAAGCGCTGGCGGCTAAGCTCAGGCAATTGCTTGTAGCGTGGGCTATCGTGCAGGCTGAGTAACTTGCGTAATGTATCGGCTGGCTCCTGGTAGCCTAGCTGTGCCATGATGCCAACCGCCTCCTCGCCTTCCACCAGGCGTTTCCACAATGCAGCCTCACTTTGGCGCGGCGCTTGCTCTGCCTGACTATCCTCGCCTGGCTCGCTAAACACCTCCTCAAAATGCCGCTGTACCACGCTGCGATGCCGCTCCAGCACGTTGAGAAAATCCTGCCACGTGGCGTAGCCCATCCCCAGCGCAATACGTTGCCGACTTTCGTCATTCACAGGTAAATCCTGGGTTTGCGTATCCTCCAGGTATTGCAGCCTATGCTCAAGATTGCGCAGGAAGATATAAGCCGCACGCAGCTCCTGCACTGCACTGGTAGGTAGCAAGCCTTTTTCGTCCAACAATTGCAATACAGACAAGGTAGGCTTGACCTGCAAGCTGGCATCACGCCCACCGCGAATCAACTGGAACACCTGGGCAATAAACTCGACCTCACGGATACCACCACGCCCCAGCTTGATGTTGTCGTGCATATCGCGGCGATTGACGTCACGCTGGATCTGCACCTTAAGATCGCGCATGGAAGCAAACGCGCCAAAATCCAGATACTTGCGAAACACGAAAGGCCGCAGCATCTGGCTCAAGCCCTGGTCAGGCCCTGCCACTACCCTGCCCTTGATCCAGGCATAACGCTCCCACTCACGCCCCTGGTTCTGGTAATACTCTTCGAGCATGGCAAAGCTGCAGGCCAATGGCCCCTCGGAGCCATAGGGGCGCAAGCGCATGTCAACACGGAAGACAAAACCATCCTCGGTGATCTCATCAATGGCGGCAATCAGGCGCTTGGCCAAGCGTGTGAAAAACTCGACGTTGCCGATGGCCTTTGCGCCGTTGGTCTCGCCATCTTCAGCGAAAGCAAAAATCAGGTCGATGTCAGACGACACATTGAGTTCATGGCCGCCCAGCTTGCCCATCCCCACCACAGTGAAATGCTGGCGCTCGCCGCTCTCCTCGCCTATCGGCTCACCATACTGCGCTTCCAGCCAAGGCGTCAGGTGCTGTAAGGCGTATTGCAGGGTGACTTCCGCCAACGCGCTCACCACCACCATCACTTCATCCAGCCCACCCAAGCCATTCAGGTCGCGTACGATCAGGCGCAACATGACGCGCTGGCGTAACTTGCGCAATGCACGCTTGAGGCTGGCATCATCGACAACCTCTTGTTGTGCCAGCCAGGCTTGCATTTCAGCCGCAGACCATGCGCTATGCAAGCTTGCCGCCAGCTCCGGCAATAGTTCTGCATCGCTATTGATCAGGCGAGCGATAAATGGGCTGCACTTGGTCGCATGCAATAAATATTCTTCATCAGTGGATAAGGCTGTATCTGGTTGCAAAATCTGTGATAGTGTGCGCATCTTGAAATTGTAAATGAAATGTTATAATTCGCTTCCTAACATTATCGGTGATGCCTGAGCGATTGCCACCACCGCTATTCATAACCTCATTATAGAGTTTTGAAGGAGTTTGTATGTCGTCCATTGAGTCCGTGCTGACGGAAACGCGCATTTTCGCGCCGCACGAAACATTCCGCCAAGCCGCCACTGTATCGGGATTGCCAGCTTACCAGGCATTATGCGATGCAGCTGAGCAGGATTACACCGGCTTTTGGGCCCAGCTTGCCCAACAGGAAATCACCTGGCATACCCCCTTCACCGAAACCCTGGACGAATCAAACGCGCCATTCTTTCGCTGGTTTGCCGATGGCAAGCTCAATGCTTCCTACAACTGTATTGATCGGCATCTGGAGAAGCGCGCCAACAAGATTGCCCTGATATTTGAAGCCGATAATGGTGATGTCACAAACATCACTTATAAAGAACTGCATCAACGCGTTAGCCGTTTTGCAAATGCGCTAAAAAAACAAGGTATAGGCCTGGGCGACCGCGTCATTATCTACCTACCGATGAGCATAGAAGCCATCATCGCGATGCAAGCCTGTGCCCGCATCGGCGCGATTCACTCCGTGGTATTCGGTGGTTTCTCGGCCAAGAGCCTGCATGAACGCATTGTGGATGTCGGCGCCAAGCTGGTGATCACCGCCGACGGTGGCTTGCGTGGCGGCAAGGCTGTCGCACTGAAATCAGCCGTGGATGAAGCACTGACATTGGGTGGCTGCGAAGCAGTGACACATGTCATCGCCTACCAACGCACCGGCGTCGATATTGCCTGGAACCCGCAACGCGATTTGTGGTGGCATGACATCGAAGCCGCCGAGAGCGACTATTGCGAACCAACCTGGGTAGATGCCGAACATCCTTTATTCATCCTCTACACCTCAGGCTCAACTGGCACACCCAAGGGCGTGCAACACTCTACCGGCGGCTATTTGCTCGGTGCCATCATGAGCATGAAATGGGTGTTCGACCACAAAGCCAGCGATATTTTCTGGTGCACGGCAGATGTGGGCTGGATTACTGGCCACAGCTATGTCGCCTATGGTCCACTGGCACTTGGCAGCACTCAAGTCGTGTTTGAAGGTGTACCCACTTATCCCGATGCAGGCCGCTTCTGGCAGATGATAGAACGCCACAAGGTGAGCATTTTCTACACTGCGCCTACCGCAATACGCTCACTGATCAAGCTAGGTGGCGATCTGCCTAACAAATACGACCTCTCAAGCCTGCGCCTGCTAGGTACTGTGGGCGAACCGATCAACCCCGAAGCCTGGATGTGGTATCACAAAGTGGTGGGCAAGGAGCGTTGCCCGATTGCCGATACCTGGTGGCAGACGGAGACCGGTGCGCACATGATTGCCCCTTTGCCCGGTGCGATTGATCTCAAGCCAGGATCCTGTACACGCCCCTTGCCCGGCATCATCATGGATATCGTCGAAGAAGACGGCACCCATATTGAAGGTACCGGTGGTGGCCTGCTGGTGGTGAAAAAGCCTTGGCCTTCCATGATTCGCAACATTTGGGGCAATGAAGAACGCTTCAAGAAATCCTACTTCCCGGAAGAACTCAAAGGCCTGTATCTAGCTGGCGATTCCGCACACCGCGATGAGGATGGCTATTTCTGGATCATGGGCCGCATTGATGACGTGCTCAATGTATCGGGCCACCGCCTGGGCACCATGGAAATCGAATCGGCTCTAGTCGCCAACCCACTGGTTGCCGAAGCAGCGATTGTAGGAAAACCGCATGAGATCAAGGGCGAATCCATCGTCGCTTATGTCGTGCTTAAAGGTGAGCGTCCCGAAGGCGAAGCAGCTAAAGCCATTGCCACCCAACTGCGTGACTGGGTAGGCAAGGAAATCGGCCCGATTGCCAAGCCAGATGAAATCCGCTTTGGCGAGAACCTGCCCAAAACCCGCTCTGGCAAGATCATGCGCCGCCTGCTGCGCTCTCTGGCCAAGGGTGAGGAAATCACCTCGGATATTTCCACGCTGGATAATCCTGCCATCCTGGAGCAACTGAAACAGGCCGCAGGGTAAAACCTCCTGACCTCAAAAAAAACGGCATCCTGGTAAGAAAGTACAGGATGCCGTTTTTATTTGCCTATTACATCGTTCAATATCGACTCATCAGCTCCTGGCGTGTGCCTGCTGATAGATATTGACGGCCCTGGCACCCAGTTTGCAGAAGCCCAGGATAGGTGTAGGCAAGTCTGGTAGCAAGCCTACAAGCTCTTCCACCTGAACCAGCGTCAACTGGCCGGGCACGACGGGAATATGTACATACCGCAGGCCATGAGCCTCTGCTGCCTGGCGAATTTCATCGCTCTTGGGTTGTTCTGGGCCACCTTCACCGTCAGGACGGTTATTGATAATGGTCTTGAAGCCAGCGGCAGCGGCCTCGGCTACTTGATCAACATGCAGTTGTGGGCAACTGCTGAATTGATCACTGATCTTGTTAATTGCAATCGTCATGTGTTGTGTCATTCCTTCCGTAAGGTCTCGCCAATATACCACGCACGCCACCCAGCGATGCCCATCAAGACGCCAACTCCTCGGCATAGTTATAGCTCAAGGGCCATTGCCAATGCGCGGATGCAGGATTGGTCAACTGACGTAGGTGCTCAGCGATACGCTCGATCAGCGCACTATCCTGCTCTTGATCCAGCCCCTGATAAGGCTTGCCATGATAATCGCCATGCAAGGCCAATACATCCGCCACATTGCCATGCTGCTCGAACACAGCCTTGATACGCTGGCACTCCTTGTCTTCAGGTGTCACGAGGCGCAATGCATACAAAATGCCCAGCGCAGCACCAAATTCCAGCATGGGCGTTTGAATGCCATATCGAGCTGCGAGCTTGATGCTGCCCATGATGCGTTCATTACGCTGCAGCTTGCGCAGCGGGTCACGCCCGATACGGCGGCATGGGTCTTTGAAGGAAGCCTTGCAACGTGCGATAAAGCTATTCACGAAGGAGGTGTTGATGTACTCCGCCAATGCAGGGTTTTCCTGCAGCATGGCTGGCTTGATCTCATTGTTCACCAGACGCTTGACCAACATCACCACGCGCTCGTCACCCATGCCTTGCCCTATCGTCTGGTAACCCAGCAGGCTGGCATACCACGCGATGATCGCATGTGTACCGTTCAGCAACCGGTTCTTGATTGCCTGTATCTCGGCAATATTGTCCACGGTCTGCACTTGGCGCAAACGCTCCAGTATCTTGCCGCCCTTTTTGGCATACAACACCATGTCCGGACCGCTTTCAAACAAGGTCACGCCGAGCTGATCCAGCGCACGATTGAGATGGGAAGCATGCTTGAGCTGGCTCACGATCTTGCCCAAACCGGGCTCGGCCAACAGCACAGATTCCTGCTGCATAGGCGCCATATTGCCAACAAGCGTCAAGCTTTTTTGCTGGGTCTGCTTTTCAAAACTAGCGAAATTAATCCTGGCCTGCTTCAGTAGAATTTCTTTCGGTATTTTTGACACCATGCGGTTAACAACCGTCTCGGTAAAACACGCACTCTCCATCACCATTTCTGCCTGCTGCACATCCAACAGGCGCAACATCGCCTCCTTCACCTGCCGCTTGACGAATGCCGCCCCACCCACCTTGTTGAGGATCACCAGGATAGTCAGTGGCCCCGCCCCATTCTGATAACGAGCAATCAACCCTTTTGCCAACACAGTGGCTTGTTGTTTGATGGCGGATTCTGGCAGGCAAAGCCCAATGATTTCACACACCGCATACATCTCGCACACGGCGGCCTCATCTGCCATGTCGATCAAGCGGATACGGTCTATGGTCTGATGAAAAGCCAGATTGCTGTAATGCACGTCATATTTGCCAAAGGCATTCACCAGGCTGCGTAGCGTCGTGTTATTGCTGGCGCCGATGATTTCCCAAGGCCGGGTATAGCCATCCCAGTGCGAGAATATCTGCGCCAAGTAACCACCACCCATGGCACCAAAACCATGAATGCCAGCACGTATGTGATTGATGGTCTGGGGGAAGGCATCCGTCAATTTGGGCTTGGGCAAGTTCGGCGTAAACTTCACAAGGTCAGCCAGAAAATCCGGCATGCTGTCGTAGGCTTGATAGGCCAAGGCCTTGATCTCGGGCCTGGGTTCCTTGATATCCTTTATCAAGATCGGCAATCCACCAGCCGCGGAGGCTGAGCGCAATCCATTTTCCGAATCCTCGAACATCAAGCAGTGTTCGGGCAAGCAATTGAGTTCCCCGGCAGCGGTACGGAAGATTTCAGGATGCGGCTTGCCCTGCTTCACCTCGTCACCACAGACGGTCATGTCGAAATACTTCATGACATTGGCATTGATCAGATACTCCTCGGCAATGGCACGTCGGCTGGAGGTAGCCACTGCCATCAGCAAGCCATTGCGCTTAAGGCGCTCGAGGATTTCATACAGACCGGGCTTAACTGGCACCCCGTGCTTGCGCACATGGGCTAGCTCCAGCTCGTCGGCACGCTTACGGATGGCGGCATAAGGATAATCCTCGCCATAACGATTTTTGGCGAGCTCTTCCGCCTTTTTTGCGCTCAAGCCCAAGGAGCCGAGCAGGATTTCATCGCTGATGGTTTCGCCGAACAGTTCGGCAGACGCTTGCTTGAGAGTGGTGAATCGGAGGCGTTCTGTATCGAACATTGTGCCATCCATATCAAAGATGGCAGCATGGATAAGTCTTTCCTTGAAAATCATGTAACTTCCTAACGTGATTGACTAATGTTGAGGTTCACCTCGGGTGTGAAATGAATGATGACTTTTTTACCATACCACATTTTTTTCATGCTTTTGCCCGCTTTGGCCTTTGGATTCAATCTGATGCAAGAGAAATGGGCAGAAATTAGGCAGCTTCCTAACAAAACGAAACAGGCGTGAGATGTAGGACTGATGCGACATTTGCGTTGGTGACAACGCTTGGGAAAGGGATGATCACCATCCGTGAATGGAGCCCTGGAATAAATCCGTCAGAATTGCCAAAAATATTGACCCGTTTTTGGCGTGGTGCTCATCGTCGAGATCATGGCGCAGGTTTGGGTCTGACTATCTGCCAGAAAATAGCATTGGCACATCATTGGACATTATTAGCCCAGAACGCTGAGCCTGGTCTTTGTTTCCACCTCTCAAACACTAGTGCCGCCTTGGAAGATGGACCAAACACGCACAATCAATGCGGAAGCATCCTATCCGCTTGCATAATTACTCCCATTTACTGCCATCTTGACAACGTATAGGCGGAACAACATCACTAGCACGGTGTCTGTAAGACATCAGTTGGACATGCTTACCTCTTCATACGGGTAGCATGCGGACGCAATATACAAAGAAGGGAATCTCATGATTTTCAAGCAGTTGTTTGATGAGGAATCCTCGACCCTGACCTATTTGCTTGCAGATGAGGCAAGCCACGAAGCATTGTTGATTGACCCGGTGGATTCGGCACTGGAGCATTACCTGCAATTGCTTGATCAATATGGGCTGGTACTCAAATATTCGCTAGAAACCCATGTGCATGCAGACCACATTACTGCCAGCGGGATGTTGCGCGAAAAGACAAATACCCTGACCGGGATTGGTAGCCGTTGCAATGCACTGGCGGCTGATTTGCAGCTTCGAGATGGCGACCAGCTGACCTTGGGCAACACTCCCATCAAGGTACTGGCTACTCCAGGACACACCTTGGGCAGCGTCAGTTACTTGTTGGCTGATCGCGTCTTCACGGGGGATGCACTGCTCATCAATGGTTGTGGCAGGACAGACTTTCAGGGCGGTAACCCGGGGACACTTTACGATAGCATTACCCAGCAGTTGTTTACGCTGCCGGATGAAACCTTGGTATATCCTGGTCACGATTACAAAGGCCATCGCGTCAGTTGCATTGGCCAGGAGAAAGCCATTAACCCACGATTGGCGGGCAAAAGCCGCGAAGCGTTCATCACTATCATGAACGCCTTGGATTTACCCAAGCCAGAGTCGATAGATATTGCCGTGCCTGCCAACCACCGCTTGGGCATAGAGGCATTGCCTCATGGCTAGCATCAACTAGCCTATATGCCACTCAACCCATCTTGTCATACCCTATGCACCCGAGGGAACTACCGCCAGCCATCAGCTATCTACAACTACACCCGACAATGACGTTGATCAAGCAGCCGGACAGCATACAAACACAATAAGGAAGTCACATGGATGACCTCACCACCTACCTACGCCAACAAAAAAGCTTTAAGGATCATGAGCCAGACGAAATTGCCTTTATCGAGCAACTCAAGCTGCGCCAAGTCACCTTGCCTGCAGGCAAGATCATCGTGCAGGAGGGTGCGACCACCTCTCAGCTTTACACGTTGCTAGACGGCTGGGCATATCGTCATCGCACGCTGAAAAATGGCAACCGGCAGATTCTGAATTTCCTGTTTCCAGGCGATCTCATTGGCTTGCAGCAGAACCTGCTCGACAATAGCAGCAGCAGTGTACAGGCATTGACGCCTGTCACCCTGTGCGAACTAGATAGACAGAAACTATGGCAGCTTTACGAGCATCACCCAGCGCTGGCCTATGACATCACCTGGCTCTGCGCCCAAGAAGAGCAAATTGTGGATGACAATCTCATCAATGTAGGCGCGAGAAGTGGGCTGGAAAAAGTCGCGATGCTGCTGCTCCACCTTTACAAACGCTACAAAGCCATCTACCCCACCCCAGGCAAGACCATTCCATTTCCCCTTACCCAACAGGAAATTGCGGATGCATTGGGATTATCGCTCGCGCATACCAACAAGACCTTGCGCAAGCTGGAACAACTAGGGCTGCACAGCATCCGCAATAATGCGCTCACGATCTATGATGAACATATGCTGGCAAGCCTGACGGATTATTATCACGCCCCGGTCAAGCAACGACCGTTATTGTGTTAAGGCTAAGCCCATGTGAAAGATAATTGCCGGTGGCCGTATTGCATCGTCCATCCGGCATGCAGGGCCAGTATATGCAAAGCATCCTGGTCGATCAGCAAACCGGGGCCATTAATAGCGGGAGCATCAGTAGTAACAGTCTCAGGCAAAGTAATAACAAGCCCTGGATTTGCTTGGGGCAGACTTGCTGTAATGCTCAACACGGCCTGGCCCTTGATGCTGTCCTGGCAATGGCACAACACACCCAACCAAGCATATAAAAAAGCGCGTTGCGCCACTGGGGTTGTGGGCAAGGAGCTTGCCCAATCATCCTCCAAACTCACCTCTATCTGGCTCATGGCAAAAGGCGTGGTCATGATCTGCAAGCCCTGCTGGATGAGGTCGAGCGGGTTGGCCAACTCGTTGGCAGCAGGCTCCCATGATTGCAGTGCGCGTATCGCTAACACTGCCTCTTGTAATTGCTGGTCAATGCGGGCAACTTGTTCGGCAATGCCGGGCTGCCCTTCCTTGGTCAATAGCTTGCGGACAATGCTGGTACTCATCCGGGCGATAGAGATTGGCCCCACCAGCCCATGGCGCAGACTGGGGAAGATACGCATGAAAATCGCATGCTGTATACCTGCCAACTGCCAGTATTGTGCGTTTTCGCTGCTCATGACAGTGATTGCAACACCCGCTCCAGGCTAGGTAAGTCTAGCGGCTTTTCCAGATAGGCATCAAAGATGGTATCGGCTCCCACGACATCTGCTGCCGCAAATCCCGTGAATGCAACAAAGCTGGGCATATGCTGTTGCGGCAAGCGCTCACGCAAGTGATTGACCAGGGTTAATCCGGGAATATCTGGCAGGTTGATGTCCATGAACACCACATCATAGCGCTTACTCGCCAATGCCGGCTCCACGTCAGCCCCTTGGGTGACATAATCAGCCTCATGCCCCAGCATCTCCAGCAACTCCTTAAAGGTTTCCGCTGCAGCCTGGTAATCCTCTACAATCAATGCACGCCGTCCTTCTGTCGTCAAGGCTTTTCCCCTTTAAGCCTGCCACATTGGCAGTACAACACTGAACACAATTTCGCCATCCACATAGTCATAGCGAATCTCTCCTTGATGGCCTTTCACAATCTCATGCGCAATATACAGGCCCAAGCCCAAGCCATTGCGGTTACGCACGCTGGACATACCATGACGTTTGAAAGGGTTGAACAAGACCTCCACCAACTCTGCTTCAATCGGCCCGCCGGCATTATGCACTGTCATGCGTAGTAAGCCATGCTCAGTCCAGAGCTTGACCATCACCTCGCACCCCGGCTCACCATGATGCCGGGCATTGCTGATCAGGTTGGCAATCACTTGCGCCACACGATCAGAATCCAAGTTCGCCAATACACCGGTGGCAATCTCGGTCTTGATATGCACATCAGGATAAGCCGTAAGATTTTCTTCCACTAGATCCTGCAATAGCGCAGAGACATCCGTCTCGACAAACCCCAAATTCAACCCAAGCCCAGTCTGCAAGCGGGCCATATCCAGCACTTGGTTGACCAGGCGCTGCATGCGCCCGCTAGAACTCTTGATGCGAGCGCTCATGCGCGAGGTGCCAGACTGCATTTCCATCATTTGCGCAGCCATGCTGATCGAATTCAAGGGGTCGCGTAAATCATGTCCTAGCACTGCCATTAGCTGGGAGCGCATGCGTTCAGTTTCCGCATTACGCGTATTGCAGACTTTAAGCAGGTCATGCTGCAAATCACGCGCATCGGCCAGATCAGCACGACTCCACGGCTCGGCCTGTCCTTTGACGGTTTCCTTCCATTCATCGAACGAACCGCGCGGTGTCAGCCTTGGGCCTAGCGGGCCGGGCTGATAGATTTTTTCCGGCTTGCCACCCCAACTAATGGTATGCACCTGCTCCAAGCGCAGCAGAATCAGCCAACTCTGGTTGACCTTGTCGATATTAAACGCCAACAGGCCGCAAAAGCCATCCATGTAAGGCACCAACTCGGCAGGTAGATCATCCAGTTTTTCAGCATGGTAGAAATCACGGTTACTCAACTCATCATTCAACCATTGCAACAAATGCTTGACCAGGGCTGGTGGTGCAGTCTCCGACACATGCAACTTGCCGCCATGCGTCATCATCATGGCATCGCAAGGGATCAATGCGCGAATCGCCGCAATACCCGAGAATAACGCCGAAAAAATATCATCCGACTCCATCAGCTTCAGCACCAGGGCTGCGCGCTGGCTGGCACCGGCAACCTGTCGCTCTGCGCTCAGCCGGGTCTCCAACTGCTGGATATCACTGGCGAGAATATGGCACAGCACATCACACGCCATCCTTATCGAATAAGGCACTTGGTGGGCCGACATGTGATGGCAAGCCATCATGCCCCAGAGCTTTCCGTTCAACACAATCGAGACACTCATGGAGGCACCCACCCCCATATTTTGCAGATACTCAATATGAATCGGGGAAACGCTGCGTAGCACGCTACGGCTCATATCCAGCGGCTTGGTATCTGCTGCCTTAAGTACAGGCACCGCCTGCGCATTGACATCCACAATCAGGCGCAGGGTATTTTCAATATATAAACGCCTGGCCTGCGCCGGAATATCACTAGCGGGATAACGGCGCCCCACCAAACTATCCAGATCGGCACGCTTGGCTTCAGCGACGATCTCACCACTATCATCATGCCTAAAACGATACGCCATCACACGGTCAAAGCCCGTGAGCTTGCGAAACTCCGCTGCCGCGGCATTGAGTAAACCGTTAATCGTCGTCTGGCACTTGATGGCACTAATCGCCTGCTGTGCCTTGGAGGAGTAGATATTAATATGCTGGTCTTCCCCCAGCCTTAACTCGAACTCGGCAATCACCAAACCCTGATAGCCATGCAATACCAAATCAAATAGCTTGCCCTGAATTGTCACCTCATGCGTATGCATCAAGCCATGGCCTGCAGATGCCTCTCGCAAGCAAGCGGAAATTTCAGCGTTGGCTTTGGGAGCCAGCGTCATATGGTTGGCCTGCAACAACTGTCCTAGTTCCGGCAGTGTGCCAAGCACCGCATCCGCACCCATGCTGCAATGCATCAGCCGTGCATCAAGGTCAAAAGCCAGCAAGACCCCATGCGACTGGATCAAGCCAGGAATATGAATCGGTTCCTGGCTGCAGTTATCAAGCGTAACGCTGGCTAGACTCATATTGATCCTGTGGGGCATCCATAACCAGCAGAAAATGCTCAAATGCCTGCCTCGCAGCTTGCTCAGCACTCACGATGTCTTGCTCCGAGTTAACCACGGTCGCAACATCCTGCCTGAATTGCTTGCAGCGTAAAGCACTGCCCTGGCTACGTTCACGAAAGAACTTCATCGGGCAACGTGTTGAACGGAGCTCGGCAAAACGCTTAAACAACACACTGGCCCCTAAATAGGATCCTTCAATAACATATTGCACACCCCAAGCAGCAGCATGGTCAGGTGTGAGGGAAAATGATGGGTAAGCGTGCGGTAACGTCATGCCTGCGATCTGAAGATCCTCTGCCAGCCAAGTCAGCGACTGTTGGTTCTGGTCAAGATAATCCTGTGGCAAGCGTGCTTGGTGGATCAGTGTCTCCTGAATGGCAGCCAGCCATTGATAAAACAGATGGATATGTTGAAGGTAATCGCGCTCCTGAGCCAGAGGGTTCGCAAGAGGCAACTGCTGGTCTAGCTGGGCATGCAGGGGGCCCGTCGCTTGCTTTAAGCGCGATAAAACGTCTGGAGCCAGTTGATTATTATTGTGCTTCATCCTGCCCTGCCTCTGTTTGTTATCAAGCATTATAGGAAACCCGCAGGCATGTCGATATGACATTTCACATAGGGATGTAACAAAGGCCTACCTTCAAGCACGTGCTCATCAGATATTACGATGAGGTATTACTATTTTTGCAATATTCTTCTTTATTCCTTACTTAAGGTCAAATCCCTCCCGACAATTAAGCGATAGTCATATTCACAAACAAGGTAAAATGCTCGTTTTTGCTCATCGTTCACGGTAGATATGTCCAGTTTCACTTCAGAAATCCAGCGTCGGCGCACTTTTGCGATTATTTCCCACCCGGATGCGGGTAAAACCACGCTTACCGAGAAGCTGCTCTGGTTCGGCGGTGCCATCCAGGTCGCCGGTGAGGTACGTGGCCGCAAGGCCGCACGCCATGCCACCTCGGACTGGATGGAGCTGGAAAAGCAGCGCGGTATTTCCGTGACCTCTTCGGTCATGCAGTTTCCCTACCGCGAACACATGATCAACCTGCTCGACACTCCCGGTCACGATGACTTCTCGGAAGATACTTACCGCACACTCACCGCAGTGGACTCAGCCGTGATGGTGATCGACTCGGTCAACGGTGTAGAAGCCCAGACCATCAAGTTGCTCAATGTCTGCCGCATGCGCGATACGCCCATCCTCACCTTCATCAACAAGCTGGATCGCGAATCACGCGCACCCATCGAGCTGCTGGATGAAATTGAATCCACGCTGGGCATGCAATGTGCGCCCATGACCTGGCCGATCGGCATGGGCAAGAGCTTCCGTGGCGTGTATCACCTGTACAACGACACCATCAGCTTTTTCGACCCACATGCTGAAAAAGGCACGGCAGAAATTATCCAGGGCCTGGACAACCCACGCCTGGACGAACTCATCGGCTCCCAGGCTGAAGAACTACGCATTGATGTAGAGTTGGTGCGCGGTGCGTCCAATGCCTTCGACAAACAAGCTTATCTTGATGGCAAGCAGACACCAGTGTTCTTCGGTTCAGCCATTAACAACTTTGGCGTGCAATCGTTGCTGGATGCGGTTGTTGAATTGTCCCCTGCACCATTGTCACGCAAAACCGCCAGCCGCGAGGTACCACCCACCGAAGATAAATTCTCCGGCTTCGTGTTCAAGATCCAGGCCAATATGGACCCCAAACACCGCGACCGTATTGCCTTCCTGCGCATCTGCTCGGGCCGATTCGAGCGCGGCATGAAGATCAAGCAGGTTGCCAGCGGCAAAACCTTGTCGGTAAACAACGCCATCACTTTCATGGCACAAGACAGAACCACCATGGACGAGGCCTATTCCGGCGACATTATCGGCATCCCCAACCATGGCACGGTGAAGCTAGGTGATACTTTTACCGAGGGTGAAAACCTCAAGTTCATCGGTATCCCCTCGTTCGCGCCGGAATATTTCCGCCGTGCACGCATCAAGAACCCGATGAAGATGAAGCAATTGCAGATCGGCCTCAAGCAATTGGCTGAAGAAGGCGCTTCGCAGTTGTTCCGTCCCTTGTTGTCCAACGATCTCATCCTGGGCGCCATCGGCCTGTTGCAGTTCGACGTCGTCGCTCATCGCCTGGAACATGAATACGGCGTAGACGTCGCATTTGAAAGTTACGATTGTGCCACCGCACGCTGGTTGCGGGGGTCGGATGCCGATCTCAAGGCAATTGCGGACAAGTATGGCTTCAATGTCGCCCTGGATGGCAACGAGGAATATGTCTACCTCGCGCCCAATCGCGTCAACCTGCAAATGGCGCAAGAGCGCTATCCAGACATTGAGTTCCTCGAAACGCGCGAGATCTTCTAAGCAGCATGAAACCGAGCAGCGTCACCTGCCCTTGTGATAGTGGAGCGCCTTACGCCGCATGCTGTCAGCGCTGGCACTCTGGGCAGCCAGCGCCCGATGCCAAGGCGCTCATGCGCTCTCGCTATGCCGCCTATGTACTGGGCTTGACGGATTACCTGCTGCAAACCTGGCAGGCCTCCACCCGCCCGGCTTCATTGCAGGATGATGAAGCAAACGCGCCACCTCTCAAATGGCTGGGGCTAAAAGTCCTGCACGATGAGCAAATCGACAATAGCAATGCCAATGTCGAGTTCATCGCCCGCTACAAGGTGAATGGCAAGGCAGAAAAACTGCACGAGCGCAGCCGCTTCGTCCGTGAACAAGGGCAATGGTGGTATGTCGATGGCGACTTTATCGAAAGCTGAAACATGAACATTCTCTTCATTCATCAGAACTTTCCCGGGCAGTTCCGTCATATCGCCCAATCCCTGATCGATGAAGGCAAGCATCAAGTATTAAGTTTATGCGAGGCCCATGCACCCGGCATGCAGGGCGTGCAGCGCATGGAATATATCCCCGCCCGCAGCGGCACCCCTGGCGTACACCCCTATCTCGCTCCGGTAGAAGAGCATGTCATTAGAGGACAAAGTGTTGCCAGGGCGCTGCTGCACCTAAAGGAAAAGGGCTACCAGCCCGACATCATCGTCGCCCACATGGGTTGGGGTGAAGCGATTTACCCCAAGGATATTTATCCCGATGTGCGGCTGGTTACTTTTTTTGAATTTTTTTATCAACCCCATGGCGCTGATGCCGGCTTCGACCCTGAATATCCGCTTACGCTGGATGATCTTCTGCGCATCCGCACCAAGAACATCACCAATCTGCTCTCGCTGCATGCCGCTGATATGGGCATCAGCCCCACCGCATGGCAGCGCAGTTTATATCCTGCTGAATATCAGGGGAAAATCTGCCTTATCCACGAAGGCATTCATACCGAGGCTGCCCAGCCTGACCCCACCGCCTGGGTACAACTAGGTTCCGGCCTGAAGTTAACGCGCAAAGACGAAGTCATCACCTATGTGTCGCGTAATCTCGAGCCTTATCGCGGCTTTCATGTCTTCATGCGCGCATTGCCGGAAATCCTCAAGCGCAGGCCTCATTGCCATATCTTGATCGTGGGTGGGGACGAGGTAAGTTATGGCCGCAAATTGCCAGCGGGCGAAACCTACAGGGCCAGGCTGCTGCAAGAAGTACAAGGGCTGGATATGAACCGCGTACATTTCCTTGGCAAGCTGCCCTATCAGCAATATTTGCGCGTGCTGCAAGTTTCCTCAGCACATATCTATCTCACCGTGCCCTTCGTGCTGTCTTGGTCCATGCTGGAAGCCATGTCTGCTGGCTGCCTGGTGATAGGCTCGCGCACCGCGCCGGTGGAGGAAGTCATCGAGCACGGGGAAAATGGCTTATTGGTAGATTTCTTTTCCGCCACGGAACTAGCTGATGCCATAGATCAGGTATATGCCTCACCGAACCAATTGCAGGAGATACGTGATGCTGCACGCCAGACGATTCTGGCGCGCTATCCATTGGCACAAGGCATTCAGGCTTATCGGCAGCTATTCAATACCCTACTACCTACAGCAAGTGAAGACCTCACCCAGTCATAGGTAAGGCAACTTCGACCAGCAAACCGCCGCCTTGACGGTTTTGCAGCGTGATCCTGCCACCATGCAAATCCAGCACTTGCTTGGTAATCGCCAGCCCCAATCCATGCCCGGTCACGCTGCCTGCACTATCGGCGCGATAAAAAGGCTGGAAGATATGAGTCAGTTCTGTTTCAGGAATTCCCGTGCCACGATCTAAAATCCGCACCACCAGCCAATTATCCCGGCGCTGGGTTTCCAGGTTTACTTCACCATAGTCAGGGCTGTATTTAATCGCATTGCGCAGCACGTTCTCCAAGGCCCGGTACAAGATATCAGGCTGCGCCTCTATTTCTGCATCCGCCTCAATACGGCTCTGGATAGTCACATTCTTGGCCGATGCCTCAAACCGCGCATCTTCTACCGCCACTTCCAGGAGTTCACTGATCATGATTTTCTCCTTCTTGACGGCCATCACGCCCGATTCGAGCCGGGATAGCTCCAACACCTCGCCCAGTAGCTTATCCATGCGCATGGACTCCAGCTCAATGCGATCCAGGCTATCTGCGCGGCGCTCGGGGCTTTGCTTAGCCAGGCCTATCCCCATTTGTAGCCGTGCCAATGGTGAACGCATTTCATGTGATACATAATGCAGCAGGCGCTTTTGCCCTTGCATCAATAAGTACAACTGGCTCGTCATCCGATCAAAACTACGGCCCAGGTCGGCCAGCTCATCGCGGCGCTTACCCATGGCGGGGCTCACCTTATCTTCAAGATTACCGCCCGCCACGCGGGCAAATGCCTTGCGCAATTCCTTGATAGGCTTTGAAACATACCAAGCCAGCAAGGCCGCAAATACCAGGCTGGCAATCAGGCCTGCCCACACAGGTGTCCAGGGGAAAATCGGCCCCACCGGCCTGGGTGGAGGTTGCCCCATGCCATTAGGCTCGCCTGGAGGACGCCTTCCCTCCATCCCTTGCGGCCCAGGCATAGGCCCAAAGCCTGGGCCAGCGGAGCGACGCTCTAGCGTGAACAGCCTGACTGCCTGACCATCACTGCCATGCACGGTCAGCACGCCGCGCCCGGCATGCAGGATATCTTCCATGTCATCGGGGAGGGAACGAGCCAACACCTCCTGCCCATTTTCCTTGACCGCATAGACTTGGGGCATATGCTTACCAGACCACTGCTGCAGCAACGCCGATAAAGCAGGCTCGCCACCATGCTGCAATGCACTATGCGCGGCTTCCAGCAAGGCCATTTCCATTGGGCCGCTGCGCAGCTGCTCATTCGCATGTCGTTCATTGGCTTGCTGTTGCGCAGAAACCCAGAAAAACAGACTGACACCAATAATGGAAGTCATCTGCGCAAAGAAAAAGAAGAAAAAGAACTTCCAGAACAAACGCCCCATGGCTACTCTTTGATCAATTGGTAACCCATACGATACACGGTTTGAATACATTGACGCCCATCAGCGAGCGTGCCCAGCTTCTGACGTATGCTGCTCAGGTGGACGTCTATCGTGCGGTCAAAGCGTGACAATGGCCGCCCCAAACCCAGCGTAGAAAGATCGCTCTTACTGACCACGCGCCCCGCCTGCCTGACCAGCACCTCCAGCAAATTGAACTCGGTACTCGTAAGGTTAATAGGCTGCCCCTCCCACTCCACCAGACGTCGCTCTGGCCATAACGCAAGCGGGCCGACATTGATCTGGGCCTGTGTCTGCTCAGTGACTGGTACGATGCGTCGCAAGATAGCCCGAATACGGGCAATCAGCTCGCGTGGAGTACATGGTTTAGGCACATAGTCATCCGCACCTAACTCAAGCCCGACAATACGATGTTCATCGTCACCTTTTGCGGTCAACATCAAGACCGGGACATTGCTGGAAGCTCGGATGCGGCGCAATACCTCTATGCCATTAAGTTTAGGCATCATGACATCCAACACGATCAAGGACGGAGATAATGTTTCTGCATAGATGATGCCGGTTTCGCCGTCATGGGCGCACTCCACGTCAAACCCTTCTTGCACCAGGTATTCCCTGATCAGGTTAACCAACTCCACATCATCATCAATCAAAAGTACTTTTGTCATAAGAATTCTGAACACTGTTTATGCAGCCACATCATAACCATTCACCGCTCAACACGACATGCCCCAGCTGGCAAATTTACCTATCTTTACCCGCAGTTAACGGCAATTAACACCAGCCAGCAGCAAAATTTCCACTCACATGTTTCGTCATTATTGTGCCTGAGAGAAAGGAAATAACATGAATGCCCACCGCACCCTAGTCCGCATCCTGATCACCAGTGTATTAACGCTATCCAGCACCTGGGTAAACGCAGAGCCCCCACACCCGGAGGACGCACCACCTAAAGCAGGCCCAGGATTTGTGCAGGAAACCCCTGGCTTTGGCTTGCCGCCCCATCTCGCCGCATTGGGATTGAGCGAAGCCCAAGAAGATAAGATTTTTTACATCCTGCATGCAGAAGCGCCTGCAACACGTAACAACTTCAAGCAACAACGCAAGTTGCGTGAAGAAATCGACAAGCTTGTCACCTCCCCCGGCTTCGATGAGAAGAAAGCAAGGCAATTGAGCACCGAACTAGCCCGCGCTCAAGGCGATGCTATTTTCTCTCGCATCAATACCGAATCCTGCATTCGCGCCGTGCTCACACCAGAACAACTCATCAAGCTTGATGAAAAACGTGAGCTCGACAAACCACGCCCCGAGGCTCGTCCAGAGCACCACCCACTACCAGCCAGCAAAGCATGGGAAGGCCGTCCCCGGGATGCAATACTCAAGCAGATGTAGGGTTTACATAGCTTTACCCGGCTTTACACCTCACAGGCAAAACTTGGGCGCATCATGTCCGTTAGCAACTCCATGAGCAGGGCAATCGTCCTGCTGGCAACACCAACAATCAGGAGAACAACATGATCAGTAGTATTTCGGGAAGTGCGTCCCAGATAGCCAGCTCGATTTTCGGCAAGCTGGATACCAGCAATAAAGGCTATATCGAGCAGGCAGACCTGCAATCGGCACTGAGCAAGATCAAT
Organism: Methylobacillus methanolivorans; assembly: GCF_044751345.1. Taxonomy (GTDB): domain Bacteria; phylum Pseudomonadota; class Gammaproteobacteria; order Burkholderiales; family Methylophilaceae; genus Methylobacillus; species Methylobacillus methanolivorans. The sequence continues at coordinate 976,395 of NZ_JBIWXY010000001.1, forward strand.
GGCAATGATGACAGCAGCGATACTGATGAATTGTTCAGCTCGCTGGATAGCGACAGCGATGGCAAACTGACGGAATCAGAACTCAGCAGCGGCATCAGCAACCTGCTGAGCGAACTGAACAGCCAGTTCAACAACTCACGCGTGCAAGGCGGTATGCCACCGCCTCCTCCGCCACAAGGCGAAGAAGACGATGAAGGCTATACCCAAGACGAACTGGAAAGCATTGCCTCCAGCACCAACGACAGCCAACTATCCAGCCTGATGAGCACCATCGCCGCAAACTTCGAGGCAGCGGATACCAACAAAGATGGCAAGGTAAGCGCGAAAGAAGCCATGGAATATCAGCGCCAGAATGAAGGCAATCAAGCAAAACAACCAGAAGACAACAGCATCAACCGACAAATTGGGCAATTGATTGCGGCGTATGGAAGTAGTGACGATACCAGTAGCACTAGCAACTCGCTCAGTTTAGCGGCTTAACATATTAATGTTACAGGCACCGTCAGGTGCCTGTTGTTTCGTTATCATTTGACATTTTATTCACTCGCAAACGCCTCACACAACATACTCAGCAACGCCCCCAGCATCGGCACCAACTCCTCCTTATCGAAAGGCGCTTCTTCATCTGTCGCAGCGATCACAAATGCCATTAGTACTTTCTCAACATCCTGGCGGTAATTCATCCAGTGTTCGGCTTCTGCATCGCCAATGAGTTGATATTTATGGTTGCCGGATTCGATAATTTCGGCCAGCTCTTCGTTTTCCAGCTCGGCGAACAATGAACGAGCAATGGTGATGGCAGATGCCTTGTAATCTGGCTCTATGCCCTCTTCACCCAACGGTAGTGTCAGGTAGGTATACACCAGCATGGCATATGCCTGATAGACAGCCAGCATATCGAAGTTTTCCACGCGTTCATCGGCTGGCGAGCGCCCCGCCTGTTTGATCGCCCGGAAGGTAATGTAACAGGCCAAGTAGGTCGAGGCTTCCAGCGCATCGTAGTCTTCCAGATTGGTGCTAGGTGGCTCGCCTGCATTGGTGCGGGCCTCATTGAGGCACAGGGCATAAGCCAGGCTTAATCTTTGTGAATAGCGTATTTCCATGGTCTTCCTTTGTACTTCGGTCTTGAATTTAGCTTGAGAATGATGGTTATCTTTTAGCTGATTTCCGGCAACGCTTCTAGCTGCTCGTGCAAGCTCAGCCAGCGTTCTTCCGCCTGGCCCAAATGCTGCTCAAGCTCAGCCTGGCGCTTTTGCAGGTTTAACAAGCGGGTTTTGTCTGCTTCCTGATATAACTCGGGTGCCGCCAATGCTTGCTCCAGTTGATTTTTCTCTGGTTGCCAGGCCGCCATTTTCTTTTCTATCTGCTCCAGTTCTTTCAGCAGTGGGCGGCGCTCCTGTAATCTGGCATGGCGCTCGGCCTTGCTTTGCGCCCGGGCATTAGGCACGGCTTCTGGCTTGGACTTTTCCTCTTCAGCTTTGTCTCGCAGGCGTTGCTCATTAAGCCAATTCCGGTAATCTTCCAGATCACCTTCAAACTCCTGCACCTTGCCATCAGCCACCAGCAGGAAGCGATCGCAGGTAGCACGCAGCAAGGCACGATCATGTGACACCAGCACCATACCGCCCTGGTAATCCTGCAACGCCATGGTCAGGGCATGGCGCATTTCCAAATCAAGGTGGTTGGTTGGCTCGTCCAACAGTAAAAGGTTAGGACGTTGCCAGATCAACAATGCCAATGCCAACCTGGATTTTTCCCCACCGGAAAACGCGCCCACGGCACTGGTCGCCATATCGCCACGGAAATCAAAGCCTCCAAGATAGTTGCGGTGCTCTTGCTCGCGTGTTTCCGGGTCCAGCCGCAGCATGTGCTGCAAGGGTGATTCGTCAGGTCGCAGTTGTTCCAGTTGATGCTGGGCAAAGTAGCCAAGACGCAAATCTTTGCCTTCCACGCGCTTGCCTTGCAGCGGTGCCATAGTATTGGCGAGTAACTTGATGAGGGTAGATTTACCCGCACCATTGCGGCCCAGTAAGCCAACTCGCTCACCAGGGCGCAAGGTCAGCATGATGTGCTGCAAGATGATGGTAGATTGATAGCCAGCATCGGCTTGATCTAACACCAGCAATGGGTCTGGCGCGGAAAGCGGAGCACGAAAGCTGAAACTGAACGGGCTATCCACGTGCGCCGCATTGATCATCTCCATGCGCTCCAAGGCTTTGATACGGCTTTGCGCTTGTCGTGCCTTGGTTGCCTGGGCGCGAAAACGGTCAATGTATTTATGCAAGTGCGCCACTTCGCGCTGCTGACGTTCATAGCTGGCCTGTTGCTGCACTAGACGCTCGGCACGCTGGCGCTCGAAATCTGAATAGCCACCGCGATACAGGGTGAGCTTCTGCTGCTCGATATGCGCGATGTGGTTAACGATGGCATCGAGAAAATCGCGATCATGCGAGATCAGCAGCAAGGTGCCGCGATAATCCTTGAGCCAGTTTTCCAGCCAGATCACGGCATCAAGATCAAGGTGGTTGGTGGGCTCGTCTAGTAGCAGCAAATCAGAACGACACATCAAGGCCCGCGCCAGGTTGAGCCGCACGCGCCAGCCACCAGAGAAATCAGACACAGGCCGTGCCAGATCAGCAGAGCCAAAACCCAGGCCATGCAGCAACTCTGCCGCTCGGGCGCGTGCAGAATAGCCATCAATCTCTCCCAGGCGAGCATATAACTCCCCGACCCTCTCGCCCTCGCCTGCCGCTTCGGCCTCACGTAGCTGGGCCTCAACCTGGCGTAGTTCAACGTCGCCATCAAGCGTGAACTCTATCGCTGCATCGGCCAGTGCCGGGGTTTCCTGGGCAACATGGGCGATGGTCCAGTGGGCCGGTATCTCCAGCTCACCCGATTCGGGATGCAACTCCCCGCGCAACATGGCAAATACGCTGGACTTTCCTGCGCCATTGGCGCCGGTCAGGCCGACCTTGTGGCCTGGATGAAGCTGGAAGCTTGCGCCTTCAATCAGGCACTTTACGCCACGGTACAATTTGATGTTTTTAAGCTGAATCAAGAATGTCTACTCAATTAATGGACAAGGGGAAGAGAGGTTGCTCGCGGAACAATCAGGCAATATTTTGTGAACAATTGTTATTGTAAGCTAAACCTGGCAACTTTCGCCCTTCAAGCGTTGACCAACACCCGTGCCAATGAAATACTTCGGCATACTGATAAATATATAGCTCACAGGCACAAATCGTGCGGCTTCCGGCGATGATGATGCAATAAAGATATGGTCAAAAAGTCCCTGCTATGGTGTTACCGCACCACCCTCGCCCTGCTATGGTTTGCCATCATTGCATTCTCGATTATCGTCCTTGGCTTGCGCTACCTGATCCTGCCCAATATCGGCGATTACCGCGAACGCATTGCAGCCAAGGTAAGCACCGTTCTCGGCCAGACCGTGACTATCCAAGACCTACATGCCAGCTGGAATGGTCTTAACCCGCATCTCTCATTGCGCAATATCGATATTTACGATGCCGACCACCGCGTCGCATTGTCCTTTCAGCACATTGAAGCCAGCGTCTCTTGGCTCAGCATCCCCTTGCTGGAACCACGCCTCAGCTCATTGATCATTCATGATCCCGCGTTGAGCATACGCCGCGAGGAAGATGGCACGATCTATGTCGCTGGCATGGCGACCAATGGGCCATCCAGACCGGAATTTGCTAATTGGTTGCTACGGCAAGCCAACATTGATGTACGCAATGCCAGCATCACCTGGCATGATGAATTGCGCAAAGCCCCTGCCCTCAGCCTAGATCAACTCAACCTGCATATCGAAAACCCGGCATGGAGCAGCCTGATCGGGCACCATCGTTTTGGCTTGCAAGCGATCCCGTCGGTCGCAGCCTCGGGGCCAATAGATGTGCGCGGCAACCTTTATGGCAAGGATATCGGCCAGCCTGATGACTGGCGTGGCACCTTGTATGCCCATGCCGATGGCACCGACATTGCCGCATGGCGTCAATGGTTGCCCACAAACCTGATCGACATCCGCCAAGGCTATGGTGCCATGCGTGCGTGGCTGGAATTTGCCAATGGCGCGCCAAGAAAACTCACCAGTGATGTCATCCTGCACAATGTTGTCAGCCATATCATCAAGGATCAACCAGAAGCCCGTTTACAACAGCTATCCGGCAGGTTGCAGTGGATCAAGCACAAGGATGGCCAGGAGCTGACTGCCGATAGGCTCAAGATAGTCACGCCAAATGGCCTGGATATGCAGAATGGCACCATCGCACTGCGTGAGCGTCATGCAGGTGAGCAACAAACATTGGAAGGTAATGTCGCGCTGGATGACATTTCACTGCCATCTGCGTATTTGCTTGCCTCCCACCTGCCACTACCTGGCAAACTCAAGCAAACCCTGGAAGAAATCAAGCCAGTAGGCGAGTTACACAAGCTCAATATGGCCTGGACCAGTCATGGCGGGTTTCCGGAAAAGTATAAATTGAGTACCCAGTTCAGCGATCTGGGCATGCGCCCTTATATGCATATCCCCGGCTTCAAGCAATTGAGTGGCAGCATCAATGCTGACCAGGATGGTGGCAACCTGACGCTTAGCTCGCGCAATGCCGAGCTTGAGTTCAAGGATATCCTGCGCTGGCCATTGCCTGCGGACAAGCTCACCGGCCAGGTGAAGTGGAAAACCAATGACGGCAAACCGGAAATCCGCGTCAGCAACCTCAATATTTCCAACCGTCACCTGGCTGGTGCCATTAATGCAAACTTCCAGCACAACCCAACGCAGGGCGATATGCTGGAGCTAGTAGGCAAGCTTAATCGTGTGAATGGGGAGTATGCCCGCTTCTATTTCCCATTGATTCTGGGCGAGCAGACTTTGTCGTGGTTGGACACATCCATCCTTGCCGGCAAGAGTGAGGATGTTAGCGTCATCATCAAAGGCAATCTGCGCGAATTTCCTTTTGATGGCAACAAAAACGGCTTGTTCCAAGTTAAGGCCAAGATTCATGATGGCCAGCTGAAGTTTGCCCCCGAGTGGCCAAAGATCGATAACATCGCCCTCGATATGCTGTTTGAAGGCAATCGCATGGAGTTAAATGCCAACAAGGGCAATACACTAGGCACACAAGTCATCAAGAGCCAGGTCGTGATTCCTAACCTGGCTTCCCATCAGCCCATCCTGAGCGTAGTCAGCGAAGGCCAAGGCCCCATCAGCAATGGCATCCAATATCTCAACTCCAGCCCGCTGGTCGAGATTGTGGGTGGATTCACGAAGGGCCTGGAAACCAGTGGCAATGGTAAGTTGGCACTGGATTTGCAGATTCCACTGAATGATGTCGATGCGACCAAGGTCAAGGGTAGCTACACTATCATCAATGGCAGCCTATCGAGCGATGACACCCCACCATTGACACGCATCAATGGCAAACTTGATTTCACTGAAAGTGGCCTGCGTGGGCAAAATATCGGCACCTGGGTCTATGGCGGGCCAGCACAAGTCAGCCTGAGCTCAGGCAAGGATAAGTCGGTGCGCATCAGTGCACGTGGGCAAGTCAGTGATGCTGGTTTGCGCTCCAGCTTTGACACGGGCATATTTGACAGGATATTTGGCACGGCAGATTGGACTGGCAATATCAATGCCAGCCCCAATGGCGTGGATATCCTGATCAATTCCACCCTGCAAGGCATGACCTCCAGCCTGCCCTTCCCACTCAACAAGGCCATGAACGACAATGTGCCTTTGCGCATTGAGCGTAAACAACCCAACCCCAATCGGGACAATATTAGCGTCAACTATGGCAGCAATCTGGGTGCAGTGTTTGTGCGTACCAAGCAAGGTAATGGCAACTGGCAGGTTGAACGTGGCGATATTGGCCTGAACGTCACCCCAGCGCTGCCACAACAGCCCGGCATCAGCGTACATGGCAAGATGGATCTACTTGATGTAGACGAATGGCGCGAACTCGCCAGCAGTACCAAGGGCAAGAACCAGCAAGCCAACGATAGCGTCAATATCAGCAAGGTAGACCTTGCTATCAACAAGCTGGATGTGTTTGACCGCCGTATCAATGACCTCAAGCTCAGCGCCACGGCGATCAAGGATGGCTGGCAAATGCAGGCACAAAGCAAGGAGCTGACCGGGGATATTCAATGGCTAAGCCAAGGTAACGGCAAAGTGCTGGCCCGCCTCAAGCGCCTGAGCATTCCATCTTCTACTCCAGATACTGCACAGTTGCGCACTCAAGGCCAATTCAGCCAACAAAGCAATGTCAGCGAATACCCTTCGCTGGATATCGTAGCCGAGAGTTTTGAATATGGCACCAAGCAACTAGGCAAGCTGGAGTTGCTTGCCAACGAGCACAATAATGACTGGAGCATTGAAAAGCTACGCATTTCCTCCCCTGAAAGCGAGCTCAATGCCGATGGCGAATGGCACAACTGGAAGCGCACGCCTAACACTCGCCTCAACATTAATTGGAAAATCGCCAATGTCGGCAAGACCCTGGAGCGCTTTGGCTACCCCAATGCCATCAAGGATGGCAACGCCAACCTCACCGGCCAACTCAAGTGGCCAGGTAGCCCGCATGATTTTGAGACCACCCGGTTAAGCGGCGACTTGCAGCTGGATGTACGCAAAGGCCAGATTCTCAAGATACAGCCTGGCGTTGGTCGCTTGTTCAGCGTATTGACATTGCAGAACCTGCCGCGCCGCCTCACCTTTGATTTCCGTGATGTATTCAGCAGTGGATTTGCCTTTGACAAGATTGGCGCCAATGTCCGTATCGATAATGGCATCATGCGCAGCGACGACTTCCGCCTGGAAGGCCCGACTGCACTAGTACAAATGACAGGCGAAACCGACCTGCAAAAGGAAACCCAGCACCTCAAGGTCAAGGTAACACCGTATGTCAGCGACAGCCTGTCGATTGCAGCACTGGCAGGTGGCCCCGTGGTAGGTGCCGCCACTTATATTGCCCAAAAGCTGTTGAAAGACCCCTTGAACCAGATTGCCTCATCAGAGTATGAGTTTGTCGGCACCTGGGACAACCCGGTTGAAATCAAGGCAGGCAGCAAGCGTGACAATAACAACCAAGCACCTCTGCCACTGGGGCGATGAGTTGATGCCCCTCGTATAAATGCAACAAACTGACCCGATAATTCGTCATCCGTCCGGAAAATAAAACATGGCCATCAAATCAAGAGAAAAAGTTGCCAAGAGCAAAGCCAAGAACTCGATCCCTGGCATTAATCGTATTGCAGCCATCCAGATGGCCTCTGGCCCTTACGTTGCTGCCAACCTGAGCGAGGCCGAGCGCCTGATCGAAATTGCCGTCAATATGGGAGCAAAGCTGATCGCCCTGCCAGAATATTTTGCCATTATGGGCATCAAAGATACTGATAAGGTTGCCGTCCGTGAAAAAGAAGGCAGTGGCCCTATCCAGCGTTTTCTTGCCAAAACGGCCAAGAAGCACCAAGTATGGATCATCGGTGGCTCGGTGCCAATGGAGTCTGATAATCCAGACAAGGTACGTAACGCCTGCCTGGTCTACGACGACAAGGGCAAACAGGTAGCACGTTATGACAAGATCCACCTGTTTGGCTTTGAGCAAGGCCAGGAGCATTACCAGGAAAAGAAAACCATAGAGCCTGGCGATGCCGTTGTGACGGTAGATACACCTTTCGGCAAGCTCGGCCTTTCTATCTGCTATGACTTACGCTTCCCCGAGCTTTACCGCGCCATGGGCGATGTCGATATCATCGCCGTGCCGTCTGCCTTCACCGAAACCACCGGCAAAGCCCATTGGGAAACACTGATCCGTGCCCGTGCCATCGAGAATCTCTGTTACGTGATCGCGCCCGGTCAAGGCGGCTACCACGCCTCGGGGCGCGAAACCCATGGCAACAGCATGATCGTGGACCCTTGGGGTGTCGTACAGGACAGGCTACCTCGTGGCTCAGGGGTCGTGATTTCATCCATCAACACCGCCTATCTCAAGAGCCTGCGCAAAAGCCTGCCGGCATTGAAGCACCGCAAGCTATAAAGCCATCGCGACCCGGTTCTGGCATCGTTGCCCTGCCTTGTATCACCACAGGTCATGCGGGCAGAGCAACTAGCCAGAAGCGCACCAATGTTGTTGGTTGATACGACTATCTGGCTTGAAAAAAGCGCTGATCTACTCCATCTATTAAGCATCATTTACAGAAAATACTTATGTTCCGTCATCCCAACGCACTGTTATGATGGAATCCATGCAACTTGGAAGACGCTTTACCATGAAACCCGATAGCTTACCCACCGCCTCCAGCCCTGCGACAGACTCGCACTTCAACACCGCGACAGAAACCCTGCTCGCTCCCAGTGGCCTGGATGTTGGCCAGCTACAAGGCGTGATTGGCAATATCATGTCGCATCAGGTCGATTACGCCGACCTGTATTTTCAATACAGCCGGGCGGAAAGCTGGGGACTGGAAGAAGGCCAGGTAAAATCAGGCAACTTTAGCATAGACCAAGGTGTAGGCGTGCGTGCTGTAAGCGGTGAGAAAACCGCTTTTGCTTACTCCGACGACATCAACCTGCCTGCACTCAAGCAGGCAGCCAATGCAACACGCGCCATTGCAGCACTCGGCGAAGAAAAACAAGGCCAGGCGGTGCAGCGCATCAGCGCTCCCCAGCTATATGTGCCGCAAGACCCTATCGCCTCGCTCAGCGCCGAGGCCAAGGTCAAGTTGCTAGAGCGCCTGGAGATGTATGCCCGTAAAGCAGACCCTCGTATCACCCAGGTGATGGCCTCAGTCGCGGGTGAATATGAAGTCATTATGGTCGCGCGTCATGATGGTGTGATGGCGGCGGATGTGCGCCCCTTGGTGCGCCTCTCGATCCAGGTCATCGCCGAACATAATGGCAGGCGCGAGCAAGGCTCCGCAGGCGGCGGCGGACGCTTCGATTACAGTTACTTCACCGATGAAGTATTGCAGGATTATGCACAAAAAGCCGTGCACCAAGCCCAGGTCAACCTAGAGGCCCGTCCTGCGCCTGCGGGTAGCATGACGGTGGTGCTCGGCTCAGGCTGGCCTGGCATATTGCTCCATGAAGCGATCGGCCACGGCCTGGAAGGTGATTTCAACCGCAAGGGTAGCTCTGCGTTCAGCAATGCTATTGGCCATCAGGTAGCCGCCAAGGGATTAACAGTGGTCGACGATGGCACCATCAGCAATCGTCGCGGCTCGCTCAATATTGATGATGAAGGCAACCCTACCCAGCGCACTGTCCTGATCGAAGATGGCATCTTGCGAGGCTACATTCAGGACAGCCTCAATGCGCGCCTGATGAACATGGCGCTCACAGGCAATGCACGCCGTGAATCTTATGCCCACATCCCCATGCCACGCATGACCAACACCTATATGCTCAACGGCAATATGGCGCCAGAGGAAATCATCAAGTCGGTCAAGAGGGGGCTGTATGCTGCCAACTTTGGCGGCGGTCAAGTCGACATCACCAGCGGCAAGTTTGTATTCTCCGCGGCTGAAGCCTGGATGATCGAAGACGGCAAGCTCGCCTATCCGGTCAAGGGTGCCACATTGATCGGCAATGGCCCTGACGTGCTCACCCGTGTTTCCATGATAGGTAATGATATGGCGCTGGATAGCGGCGTTGGTACTTGCGGTAAGGAAGGCCAGAGTGTGCCGGTAGGTGTAGGCCAGCCGACATTACGCATTGACGGCTTGACGGTGGGCGGAACGGTTTAATATGATGGAGGTGAAGGTTACCGCCTTCACCTCCCCTCAACGCAGCATAGAAGTCCCGACCACAAGAAAGGATTCGACATGGCTACACCCAGCAAGAGCACCACTGCAAAAAAAACCGCAGCACCCAAGACCCCCACAGCCAAACCTGTGACCCCCAAGAAAACCACCACCAGAAAAGCCAGCACCAGCAAGACCAAGACAACGGATACCACTAGCCAGATCAGTCCAGAAGAACATTATCGTATGGTCGAGGTTGCCGCGTATTTTCTTGCTGAACGCAATGGCTTTGCTGGCAGCCCGGTGGAATACTGGACTGCAGCTGAAGCGCAAATCAACAAACTGCTTAGCAAGTAAAAGTAGTTCTGTCTTCTGGCATGTCCGCAAGCGGACAGCCTGGAAGGCGTCTTGAGGCAGTGAACGACTACACCTGCCCAATTCACTATTAGCCGCGCTATAAGGTGAAGGCTATAATAAGCCGTTTATTCCATCTATCACGGCGAAGCAATGCAGTTTTCCCTGCCCATCCCGGCAACTGGTCAAACTAACCGACTTGATCCACTAACACCTGGCACGGATAGCCTGGCCTTGGCCCGACTGGCCACAGAACGCTCACAGACATCGGCAAAATCGCCTATCGTCGTCATTACCTCCAATGCCTTCGATGCCCAGCGACTACTGGAGGAGATTCCCTGGTATGCGCCGCAATTGCGGGTGCATCTGCTGCCGGACTGGGAAACCCTGCCTTACGACCACTTCTCACCGCACCCTGACCTGATTTCTGAACGGCTAGCCACGCTGTACCAGATTAGCCAGAACAGTTGCGATATTGTCCTTGTGCCAATATCAACAGCACTGATACGCCTACCGCCCAATGCTTATTTGGCCGCGCATACCTTCATGCTGAAAAAAGGCCAGACACTGGATGTCGAAGCATTGCGCAACCAATGCGCCAATGCCGGCTATCACCATGTCAGCCAAGTCATGAGCCCAGGTGAATTCAGCGTGCGTGGCGGCCTCATCGACCTGTTCCCGATGGGTAGCGCATTGCCCTACCGCCTGGACTTGTTTGATGACGAGATCGAGACCATCCGCACCTTCGATGTCGATACCCAGCGCAGTCTCTACCCAGTTGCCGATATCCGCCTGCTACCTGCCAAGGAGTTCCCGCTCGATGAAAACGGCATTGCCCGTTTTCGCCAGAATTTCCGCGAGATATTCGAGGGTGATCCATCCCGCAGCCGTATTTACAAGGATGTCTCCAAGGGTATCGCCAGTGGTGGTATCGAATGGTATCTGCCTTTATTCTTTGAGCAGACAGCGACCTTGCTGGATTATGTGCCAGCAGATGCCCTGCTCTGCCTACATGGCAACCTTGATTTGGCAGCACAAGCCTTCTGGCACGATGCACAATCACGTTATCGCCAATTAGCGCACGACCCTGAGCGCCCTATTCTTAAGCCAGAAATCCTGCTGATCAAGGCGGATGAATTATTCAGCCAAAGCCATGCCTGGGCCAGACTGCAATTGAGCCTGGATGCAGACAAAAAACTGCCTGCCTTGGAAGTGGAGCGCCGCTCGGAACAACCACTCAACAAGCTGCAAGACTACACGCGCCGTTTCAAGGGCCGCACCCTGATTGCTGCCGAAAGCCTGGGCCGCCGCGAAACCATGGCACAGCTATTCAGTGATCATGGCATCACTTATGAGGCCTGCGACGACTGGCTAAGCTTCCAGGCCAGCACAGCGCCTGTAATGCTAGGCATCAGCCCCTTGCATGGCGGTTTTGTCCTGGATGACATTGCCGTGATTACCGAGGCCGAGCTATATGCCAACACCGTGCGCCAGCAACGCCGCCGCGACAAGGAGAAACAACGCAACACCGAAGGCATGCTCAAGGATTTATCCGAGCTGCGTGAGCACGATCCGGTCGTCCATGAGCAACACGGTGTGGGGCGTTACCGTGGCCTGGTCAATATTGATTTTGGCGAAGGTGAAACCGAATTCCTCTTGCTAGAATATGCAGGCGACGACAAATTGTATGTGCCGGTCTCACAACTATTCCTGATCTCGCGCTATTCCGGCGGCCCACCAGAGTCTGCGCCATTGCACCGCCTGGGCAGCGGCCATTGGGAAAAAGCCAAGAAAAAAGCCCTCAAGCAAGTGCGCGATACTGCCGCAGAGCTGCTCAACCTTTACGCTCAGCGAGCTGCGCGCAAAGGCCACGCCTTCACCTTGGGCCTGCATGACTATGAAGCCTTTGCCGAAGGCTTCCCCTTCGAAGAAACGACAGATCAACTTGCCGCCATTGAGGCCGTCATCAGCGATATGCAATCTGGCCGCCCCATGGATAGGCTGGTTTGCGGCGATGTCGGCTTTGGCAAGACAGAAGTGGCGCTACGCGCTGCCTTTGTTGCAGTCATGGGTGGCAGGCAGGTAGCCGTGTTGGTACCTACAACACTCTTGGCGGAACAACACTTCAATAATTTCAGCGACCGCTTTGCCGATTGGCCAATCAAGATTGCGGAAATTTCACGCTTCCGTACTGCCAAGGAGCAAACTCAGGCACTCAAGGGTCTGGAAGATGGCAGTATCGATATTGTGATCGGCACTCACCGCCTGATACAAAAAGACATTCATTTCAAGAATCTTGGCCTGGTCATTCTTGATGAGGAACACCGTTTTGGCGTGCGCCAGAAAGAACAGCTCAAGGCCATGCGCGCCGAGGTGGATGTACTAACCCTCACCGCTACGCCCATTCCTCGCACGCTCTCCATGGCAATGGAAGGCCTGCGCGAATTCTCAGTGATTGCCACACCACCGCAAAAACGCCTGGCAATCAAGACCTTCGCGACGACATACTCCGAAGGCATTATCCGCGAAGCCGCCATGCGTGAATTCAAGCGTGGTGGACAAGTGTATTTCCTGCATAATGAGGTGGATACCATCTTCGTCATGAAGGAAAAGCTGGAAAAAATCTTGCCCGAGGCACGTATTGGCATCGCCCATGGCCAGTTACGCGAACGTGAACTTGAGCATGTGATGCGTGACTTTTACCAACAGCGTTTCAACCTGCTGCTGTGCACCACCATCATCGAGACCGGCATTGATGTGCCCACCGCCAATACCATCATCATGAACCGCGCTGATATGTTTGGCCTGGCACAATTGCACCAGTTGCGTGGTCGCGTGGGCCGCTCACACCATCAGGCCTATGCTTACCTACTCACCGACCCAGACCGCAATATCACGCCACAAGCGCAAAAACGCCTTGATGCGATCCAGTTATTGGAAGATCTCGGCGCAGGTTTCCACTTGGCGATGCATGATCTGGAAATCCGCGGTGCGGGCGAACTACTGGGCGATAGCCAAAGTGGTGAAATGCAGGAAATTGGTTTTACCCTTTACTCCGACATGCTCAATCACGCCGTGAAACAGCTCAAGGCAGGCAAAGAGCCTGACCTATCGGCACCGCTCGGCGTAACTACCGAGATCAACTTACATACGCCTGCCTTGTTGCCGAACGATTATTGCCCTGATGTGCACGAGCGCCTGGTGCTCTACAAGCGCCTCGCCAACTGCAACGACGATGATGACCTCGACACCATGCAGGAAGAGCTGATTGACCGCTTTGGCTTACTACCCGAGCAAGGTGAAGCCCTAATGGCCTGCCACCGCTTGCGCATTGCAGCAAAACCACTGGGGATCAACAAGATTGACGCCAGCGACTCCGCGATCCAGCTGCACTTTGCGCCAAGCACAGAGCTAGACCCAACCAAGCTCATCGCGCTGCTGCAACGTGACCGCCGCTGCCGCATGAACGGACCGGACAAACTCAGGGTTACGGTACAATACCCCGGCATCGCACAACGTGCCGACTTCATCAAAAACCTGCTCAAGGAACTCATCTAAACATGCTGGAAAAAATCATCGCCGCCATTGCGGCTTGGATCATGGGCATCATCTCCACCATGGGGTATGGTGGCATTGTGCTGTTGATGGCGATTGAATCTGCCTGTATTCCCCTGCCTTCAGAAATCATTATGCCGTTCGCAGGCTACTTGGTTTTCACAGGTGAGCTGACATTATGGGGCGTGGCACTGGCTGGGGCTGTGGGTTGCGTGGTTGGCTCCATCCCTGCCTATTACCTCGGCATGTTTGGTGGACGTCCATTGGTGGAAAAGTATGGCAAATGGGTGCTGATCTCCCATCACGACCTGCACCTGGCTGACCGCTGGTTTGCCAAGTATGGCGAAATCATTATCTTCATTGGTCGCCTGTTGCCAGCAGTACGCACCTTTATTGCTTTCCCCGCCGGAGTTGCCCGCATGGCGATGGGCAAGTTTATCGCTTACACCTTTGCTGGCTCGTTGATCTGGTGTTATTTCCTAGCCTATGCTGGCATGAAGTTCGGACAGCATTGGGAATCTCTGGAAGTCTATTTCCATCAATTCCACATGGTGCTGGTCGTAGCTGGCGTCATATTCGCTGTCTGGTATATCCGCCGTCACCTGAAGGCAATCCGCCGGGTGCATCACCACGATCATCACTGAGTATTATTGGTGATCTCGCATCTATACGCTGACCAAGACTAAACATTAAGCAAAAAACATAAACGCCAGAAAGGAAAAAAGCGTGGGTAGTAATACCCCACGCCTTTCTCCTCCTCTATCCCCCCCGGGATTCAGATGGTATGGCTTAACTTCTAGCCAAAATCCTCTTGCGACGGGTTGCTGTCAACCCAATCACACCTAAACCAGCCAGCAACAAGGCATAGCTACTTGGCTCGGGTACTGCTGTCGTGATTGCGACAAACCCGTTACCATTTCCCAAAGTCAGGGAATTATTCCAGTTATTGGCAACTACCGTGCCATTAACCGAGCCACTACTACCAGTAATTGTTGCCTCTGTCGCCAAAATGCTAGCACTGAAGTTGATATTATTCAGATTGATTGTCTTAGCATCATAAAAATTAAATAATGTATTGTAACCACCGAACGCATCCCAACCACCAGTCAGCGCAACATTGCTTCCATACACATTGACAATGAGCGTTGCACCAGAAGCAATATTGCTTAATTGCCAATTGCCAATCGATGACAAGTTTGCGGCGTCAAGAGTGAAATACTCGACATTGGAGTTAGTGCCTGTCAAGTAGCCACCAGTGCCATATTTATATTCCACACTGCCGGTTGCTGCTGCTGTATACAGACTGTTCGAGAGGCCACTCAAATTAGACTTTGCAGCGGCAAAATTGATACCGGCAGTATTGTTATACACTGCGCTATCCCAAGAATTTACTGTCGCAACTCCTCCGACTACAACCTTATATTGATTGTTCTTGGAGTTACTCACGCCTGTGCTTGTCAAATTAGCATTGCCGCCCACGGCCAGAGCACCATCTATTGAACTCCAGCCCCATTGAGAAGTTTGATAATTATCAAATACAAACACGTTATAGTTAGAAGCAACCCCAAGGTCAATCGTGCCCGCAGCTGCCGGAGCAGAGATTGCTGCCAATACCGCCAACATACTTAACTTCGTTTTCATCTTTCACTTTCCTATAGTGGGGTTGTGTTCGCTTTACTATAAGCAACCCCTGTACCACATCATGCCAGGAATCTTTCTACGCCTGGATAATTATAAAAAAATTAATTAAATTCAAAAACTTAAAATAACTTAATTTTTCTATTTCATCCAACCAATGTCGCCTAACCCCACCACCAGCCTTCGTTATATCGCGTCAACATGACAAAATTTCCACACCCTGATCAAAATTCTGACAATGTTTGTCATGATTTCGTCAATGGTGCCAGTCTGGCTTCACGGCAGTTCACATAACTTGCCTAAGGCCATGAAATAAACTGCCTTGCGCAAGGGAATGCCCTCATCGGCAAACAATGCTGCATACCCAGCAAGTTGCTCTTCATAGGCCATCGCTGCCGTGAGCATCATGCCAACATCAGCATCGGCAGGTAAGCGTGTTGATTTATAATCAATAATCCAACGCTCGCCTTGCTCAATAAAGCAACGATCAACCACTTGCGGCTTGAATCCAGTTTCCCCTATATGGCCCATCGCAAGCTCAGCAGCGGCCTCTGGTCGAGGCGATAGCACCCAGCGACCATCCGCGCTTTGCAAGGTCAACGTCAGCAATTGCAATACTTGCGCGGCTGCCGCCTCGGCAACATCAAGTGCATGTCCTTGCCTGGCCAGCCAGCGCATCATCGCGGGTTGTAGCCTAGGCAAGCGTGTTAGCCAGCTGTCAAAGTCGGGATTGGCTGCAATCAGCTCCACATATTGATGCGCCAGTGTGCCGATATGCGCCTCCAATCCAGCTTGCCTACCGAGCACCGACGTTTCGCCATGTGCTTGACCGGAGGAAATTGCCTCGTGCCTGTTCTCGGCATAGATAGCAGGTAGCCCAGGCTCGGCAACGCGAATCAACTTGGGGATGAAATCAGCGAGCGCTACCCCCTGTGGAGTTGGCTGCGCTGGCTGTGCATCTTGTGCAGCGACCTCGATAAATTGCCCCGCCAAGTGTGGCCAGAGCGAATCGAGGAACGTCCCGCTGGCTGGCTTCAGCTCCCCTTTGGCATTGGGGCTGACGCTACCCAACAAGTGCAGGCAGCGTTCAGTACGGGTAGCCGCCACATATAGCACCCGCGCACTTTCATGATCAGCACGCTCTTTTTCCAGCATTTTGAGATAACTGTAAGGACTAGGCTCATCGCGCCCGCTTGCACCTTTGGGGATAAACGGAGCCGTCACCAATTCAGTGCTGACGCCATGTGCAGTTTCCACCGCCACTTCCTCCCACAGCAATAATGGCGTTTCACCATTGCGCGGGCGGCGCTCCAAGCCGGGCAAGATCACAGTATCAAACTCCAGCCCCTTGGACTTGTGGATGGTCATGAACTGCAACTGCCCATTGGCCTGTATATCGGGTGCGGCATAGAGCTTTTCTACTTCTTGCACCAAGCGCTCCAGGCTAAAACGGCCTTGTTGATCAAGCTGGTCAACGAGGGCAAAAAACGCCTCCACATCGGTAATATCGCTAGCCTGCCAGAGAGATTGCGCCCCGCCCAGCATGAGCCAGGCACTTTCCAGCCAGCGACTCAATGGCATGCGCCCTTGCTGCCCCAGCGCTTCTGTCAACACTTGCACAACATGGTGGCTACGCTGACGGCCATCCTCGCTCATACCCGCCAGCACAGCACTATCATGCAGCAATGACCAGATGGTGCGATAGCGCTCACGCCCAGCCAAAACATGCAGGTCAGCTAGCTGCAAGCCACACCAAGGCGCACGCAGCATGGCCAGCCAATTGACGCGATCGGCACGCTGTAACAAGGCATGCGTCAAGGCCAGCAGGTCCTGCACACTTTGGCGCCCGGCAAGTTGCTCTATTTCTACGGCCTGGAAATGCAGGTCAGGATGGTGGCGGCGAATTTCTGCCACCAGTGTGTCAAGGTGCGCCCGTGCCCGCACCAGCACGGCAATACTGGCGGCGGGCTTGCTCGCCCAGGTTTGGCGGATGATCTCGACGACCCGAGCCGCCTCACGCATGCGCAATGCCTCTGCATCGTGGTCCGGCCCGGCAATCAGTGGATGTACCACCACGCCAGCATCAGCCTCCGCTGCACGCGTCGCCACGAATTCACGGTAATGAATCGCGCCCTGTACCACGCTATCCTCTGCGGGGAACACATGCTTGAAGGTAGCATTGATCCAATCCACTACCGGCGGGGATGATCGGTTGTTGCGGCAAAGCTGCAAGCGCTCCAGCGGCAAATCACCTATGCCCTCTTCCGCCACTTCCAGGAACAGGCCAACATTGGCCTTGCGGAAGCGGTATATCGACTGCATGGGGTCGCCCACGGCAAACAAGGTATGTCCATCACCAGGAGTCCAACCTGAAGTGAGCCGCTGCAACAGCTTGACCTGCCCTGGACTGGTATCCTGAAATTCATCCACCAGCAGATGCTGCACGGGATAATCCAGGGCAAGGTCGGTAGGCGTATCGTCATCGCCCAGTGCTTCCAATGCACGTAGCGACATTTCAACAAAATCCACCTCGCCTGCCTGCTGGAACACCACCCACAATTGAGCCACGGCAATCTTCAACAGCTGCGCCAGTGCCGCCACCATCTGCCAGCTTTGTTCATCCTGGCGTAACGGCAAGCTACGCAGGCGCTGCAAGGCAGCCTCGGCACCTGCCGTCTGCTGCAAGGTCGCGATAATCTCGGCAAACTGCTCCTTGAATGGCTTGGACTCCGATGTCGCGGGAAAACCGTTTTTTACGTTGACGGTCTTGCGCAGCGTGCCCGTGCCAGTCAGCAACAGATCGCACACTGCCAGCCATGTACAAAGTGCCTTGGAAGTCGCAGGCAACGGTGTTTCCCAGTCCAGCAGCAAGGCTTGCGGCACATCACAGGCAAGGTGGCTCGCGGCATAGCGTGCCACCGGCATCAAGGCGCTTTGCACACGGCCCGGCAACATGGTGGCCGCGGCATGCAAATCCTGGCTGATCAGGTGCTCCAGCGCCCGCTCCGCAGCCTGCTGCAAATCACCATGATTGGCGTACTCCAACCACTGGTCGCGCTTGCCAAGCATATCCACCAACAGGCCGGTGAGTTTTTGCACATCATTATCGACATAACCAAGCGCCAAGCGCACAGCCTGCCCTAGCCCATCTTCGTCTACCAGCGCCAACGTGCGCTCAGCGGCCAATTGATAATGCGGAGTGGCGTCCTCGCTAATCGCTGGCTGGCTGCCAAAGCGGCTCAGCAATGGCATCTGCCGCGCCAGGTGGCCCGACAAGGAGTCGATGGTAAATATTTTCAAGCGCGAGGGATTGTCCAGCAGTTGCCAATCCAGGCTGGCCGCATGCTGCAACGCTGCCACACCCAGGCGGAAAGTCTGCTGCTTGTGTATGGCCTGCGGCATCTGGCCGCTGGCCGCCATCAGCAGGCTATCCAATATGCGCGAGCGCATCTCGGCGGCTGCCTTGTTGGTAAACGTAATGGCGATGATCTGCTCCGGGGCCGACACGGTGGTCAGCAGGCGCAGGAAGCGCTGCGTCAACAGCTCGGTCTTGCCTGCACCAGCCGGGGCCTCAACAATAAACGAAGCCAGCTCCAGGGCACGCTCGCGACTGATGCGATCCAGTTCCAGCAAATCCATGGCGTCGGTCATGATGCCTCTCCCTGCTGCAAACGCTCGAACTGTAGCTGCCTTTCCGGCAAGCGCAACAAAGGTAGCACCTCGCAATAGGCAAGCTCTTTTTCATCCTGCAACACGACTGCGGCCTCCCCACGCTTGAGTTCATTGACGACATTCGTGATGCTGGTATGCCAATGTTCAAGCACGCTATGCCAATCGGGGAAATCTCCCTCAGGAAATACATCCCGGGTTTTCTTGTCATCCAGCACCGGCATGGCGGGCAACACGCCATCACTGGCAAGCCCGGCAAACGCGTGCTCTTCCAGCTTGACCATGGCGAATGCAATGGCAGCGACTTCAGCGCTTTCATCAGCAGGGTCTTGCGTGGCCAAGACAAATGCGGCGTACACCGGTAACTGCGGCTCGGTGATGCGGCTTTGCGCCCAGTTTTTCGTATCTGGCTTGCGGCCTGTCTTGTAATCAATGACGATACGGCGGCCATCTGCCAATTGGTCGATGCGATCAATGATGAGCGTGATTTCAACTCCTTCGATCATGATCTTTTGCTGCTGCTCACTGGCCAGCACAGTAAAAGGCTGGTCGCGCGTTTTCTCCAGCGCCAGCCAGCCTTTGAGCAAGCGGGTCAGGCGCATGGTTTCCAGCTCGGAAAAAGCGTCGCTCAAGGTCTCGTCACAGCTGGCAATATATTCAGTCAGTGATACCTGCACCGCCTCAGCCAATGCCTGCTCCAGTTGCACTTCATCCATTTCCAGCAGGTCTTGCAGGCCACGCCCTTGCCAGAAATGCTCCAGCACCAGGTGCACCAGGGTACCGCGCTCAGCAGCATCCAGGCCGTTGACTGGTGTTCTCAATGCCCGCGCATGCAAGCGATATTGGTAATAAGCCCAGGCCGGGCAAATAGCCTGCGCCTTGAGTAGGCCAGTGCCGCCCGAGATATGCTCGCCCTCTGCCACGGCTGGCGCCTGGTGGTCGTCAAGCCATTGCAATGGCTTGGCATCCTGCAAAGCCAAGCTCTGCGCAAGGCTCTGGCTAGCCGCAGGAGCAGCATCAAATAATGATATATCTTGCAACATCGGGCTGATGCGCAGCTCACGCTCGCCATCCTTCGCCGCACTAGAAAACACAAGCTGATGTGCGCTATGCAGCAAACGCTGGTGAACGACTTGGGCAAATGCGCTCTGCACGGCGCTATCTGCATTTGGGACGCCATGGTCACGCTGCATACCCGCAGGCAGCAAGGGATTAGGCCGTGGTAGCGGTGGCCAACTATGATCATTCATGCCCATCACCCATAAACCATCCAGTGGTTGGCTCACGCTTTCCAGCATGCCCATCACCTGGAGCCGCACTTCGCCCTCGGCCTCGGGCTGGTAAATCTGCTCCTGCACCAGCTCGCGCAGCCTAGCCAAGGCCTGGGAAAAAGACATGGGCTGCTGCAATACCTCCAATGCCGCCAGTGCCTGTAAGACCTTACCGAATGCCTGGATCGCCTGGAACTCAAAACTGGAAAGACTACGCTGCTTGCCCGGCCAATCCAGCGCATCCAGGGCGCGCTGCATCACGTCCACCCAGGCAGAAGGTAGCTGCTGGGCTGGTTGCGCCTGCAAAATCGCCAGCGCTGCGGCAATATGCGCTTGCAAGCCAGCAAGCGACAATGGTGCCTGCTCGCTGCCAGCTTCGCGCCGGATAAAACGCTGCAGGCGCGACATATTAATGGACAAAGGCAATCGCTCCCGCATGCGGGCATCAAGCTGGGCTCGCGCATCCGCTTCGGTTACAGCATACGACCAGTAAGGCTGTTGCAGCAATTGCGAGAAATCCTGCTGCTCCACTTTATCTTGCCGTCGGTGCTGGCTGAAGAAGCGCAACAAGGTCAGCGCTGTTTGCACCACGGGCTCACGCTGCAAAGGCTGACCGAGGGAAAAATCATACTGTCGCGGTGCCTCCACCATGGCAGGGCGCACCCATGCCGGATGCAAGGCATCATCCAGCAAGCGTGCCAGTGCCCCCCGCAGCTTGGCGAGTTCCGGGACAACAATCCCTATTCTGGCGCCAGGATGATCCGCAAGCTGCTGTTGCGCCCAGGCCACCGCAGCACGACACTCAGCCTCCTGATCAGCCAATAACACCCGCTGGGCATGACCGGTATCAGCCAGTGTAGTGTCATGGCGCTGCACATTGACATTGCGCTGCTGCAACACCGCACGTAACTGCGCCATCTGTGGCGTAATGCGGTCGAACCCGGCAAAAGAAATGGACTCTGGCAAGTCTCCGATGCCCTGCGCCAACATCTCCACTTGCCAGTCAACATAGCGTGCAGCTTCCATCCAGCCGCCTTGTCGGCAGCGTGATAAAAATTCACGATGCCAGGCAATGAACTGGCGGGTTTCTTCGCTATAACTAGCGTCAGGCAACGGCAAGCGCCACTCGAGCAATAATTGGTTGGCCTCCTGCGCCATGCGCGCCAGCCCCTTGATGTCAAACAGCGCACTCGCCACATCGCTCGCCAGCACGTCCTCGATCACCGCCTCCCACAATAGCCGTTCCTGCACATTGCTCAGCACCCCCTGTGGTACTTGCTGCACATCCAGCTTGCCAGCAAGCATGGCGTGATCAAATAAGCCCTCCAGCCATTGGCTGACGGTCATGATATTGAGCAAGGGCCATTGCTTCAGTCCTTGGGCTGATTGCGCCCTGGCATGGTCTAGCTGCAAGGCGCGGGCAAGACGTGCGGTCGCACAGAGAATAAGGTGATTGTTCATGGATGAGGATTTTACTTGATTCAAGCAGGGTTGGCCTTGCGTGCCATCACTACTACCAAATGCGTCATAACTACAGCTTGACAGCCACGGCCTTGCCGCCTACCTTGCGAGCCTATGGCTGAGCAGAAAAACTACATTACGCCGGAAGGCTACGCACGTCTCAAAGACGAATTCGAGCAGTTATACAAAATTGAACGGCCCAAGGTGGTCAGTGATGTTTCCTGGGCCGCCAGCAACGGCGACCGCAGCGAAAACGGCGACTATATCTATGGCAAGAAGCGCCTGCGCCAGATTGACTCGCGCCTGCGCTTTCTCATGAAGCGCATGGATATTGCCGTGGTGGTGGACCCGCAAACTCAACAAGACCTGGAAAAAATCTATTTTGGTGCTTGGGTGGAGCTTTATTCCCTGGAAAAAGATAGCGAACATCATTACCGCATTGTCGGCCAGGATGAGCTGGACCCAGGCAAAGGCTATATCAGCTGGATTTCCCCGCTGGCGCGCGCGCTACTCGGCAAACAACCTGGCGATGTCATTCGCGTGGAAACCCCGGCTGGTGAAGAAAGTTTTGAGGTCGTCGACGTCAGTTACCACGCCCCGGCACAAGACTGATTGAGAACAAGGGTGATGTGAGCATGCGCTGGGATATTTTTTGCAGCATTATCGATAACTATGGCGATATAGGCGTGTGCTGGCGCCTGGCCAGGCAATTGACATGCGAACATGGCATCAAGGTCAGGCTCTGGGTAGATCAACCCAGCGTTGCTGCCAAGTTGATCCCCGGGCTGGACTCAACATTGGCATCGCAGCACATCGCCGGAGTAGACGTTTGCCATTGGAGTAGCCCTTTTCCTCCCGTAGAGGTTGCAGATGTCGTTATCGAGGCATTCGCTTGCGAATTACCTGAAACTTATCTGCACGCCATGCAGAATCGTCGGCCTGTGTGGATCAACCTGGAATATTTGAGTGCAGAATCATGGGTAGATGATTTTCATGCAAAACCTTCCGTACACCCACAACTAGGCCTGACTAAACACTTCTTTTTCCCAGGCTTCACCCCGGCTTGCGGTGGCCTCATCCGTGAAAACCATCTGCTGGCAGAACGCTCACGCTTTCAACAAAGCAAGGTATCGCAAGCTGCCTTCTGGCATGGCCTGGGCATGATGCCCAACCAGGCCTATACCATCAGCCTGTTCTGCTATCCGCATGCCCCAGTGAATTCCTTGCTGGAAGCGATCGCGCAAACAGATCAACCAGTACTGTGCATTATTCCCCAGGGCCAGACTGCCGACCATGCCATGCAATGGCTTGATGCCCACCCTACCCAGGATAGGCTCAGGATCGCGACTATCCCTTTCCTTTCCCAAGAGCAATATGACCAACTGCTTTGGGCTTGCGACCTCAACTTTGTGCGTGGCGAGGATAGCTGGATCAGGGCCTTATGGGCGGGCAAACCAATGATCTGGCAACCGTATCTGCAAGAGGAAGACACTCACCTCGTCAAGCTGGAAGCTTTTCTGCAACGCTACTGCCAAGATAGCCCTTCAGACTTGGCTATCCACATGATGGCGGCCCACCGGGCATGGAATCGCCATGGCTTCACGCCCTCTGCCTGGCAGGCGGTGCTGGCAGCCCTGCCAGGCTGGCAGCGTCAAGCACAAACCTATGCAGAAAACCTGGCAAAAGAAACCGACTTGGCCGCTAAGCTGGTGATTTACTGTAAGAAATTTTTCTGATTTTCGGGTATAATGCGCGACTTTTTACACTTCACCCTTTTTAAGTCCCAGGACATCACATGAAAACAGCTCAGGAACTTCGCGTAGGCAACGTATTTATGGTAGGTAACGACCCTATGGTCGTGCTGAAAGCCGAATACAGCAAATCGGGCCGCAACTCCTCCGTGGTCAAGATGAAATTCAAGAATCTGCTCACAGAATCCCCGAGCGAAGCCGTTTACAAGGCTGATGACAAGTTTGACGTGGTCGTACTGGAAAAGAAGGAAGTGACTTATTCCTACTTCGCTGACCCAATGTACGTATTCATGGATGCTGAATACAACCAGTACGAAATTGAAGCGGAAACCATGGAAGATGCGCTCAACTTCCTGCAAGACGGCATGGAATGTGAAGTGGTGTTCTACAACGGCAAGCCTATCTCCGTTGAACTGCCAAACTCTGTTGTACGCGAAATCACCTACACCGAACCTGCCGTCAAAGGCGACACTTCCGGCAAGGTCATGAAGCCAGCCAAGATCGCTACAGGCTTCGAGCTGCCAGTGCCATTGTTCTGTGACATCGGCGACAAGATCGAAATCGATACCCGCACACTGGAATACAAGAACCGCGTGAAGTAAGGTTCAAGTAACCAAGCAAGGGAGCCCATGTTGGCTCCCTTTTTTATTGCCTGCTTTTATTGGTCAATGCTGACTTTACTACAACAAATCGTGTACCCGGAAGCTCAAGTGAGCACCCTGGATATCTACTTGCCGGATCGCATTGGCAAGTAGCTGATCTGCCTTCACCGGCCCAAGCACTTCGCACATCACTATATAAGCTTGGTTCACCAAGGCCTGCAATAATTTCAGGTCGTAGTTTTTCGTCAGTGAAACCACATGGCCTGCAAGCCAGTCTTGCATGACTTGGTGCGGTTCACGCTCAAGTTTCTGCTTGGTGAGCTGTTGCAGCAGGCGGCTGCGTATCATGGACTGCATGCTGGCGTCACTTAAGCCGATGAGAGCAGAAAGCAAAAGAGAGAACATTTGGGTCTGATCATTGAGCCTAGCCTGTTCAGCAACAGCGGCAAGAATTTCGCCCTGACTACCTGGGTCGGGCAATAATTGGGACGGTGGCAACTCCATGGCAGCAATAATGGCACGCAGCATCTGCCCCCGTTGCGCCAAATGCTCAGCCCGGGCACAGCATTTGGCGACAAATCCACTGAGCGCAAATGGCGGCTGGTTAGCATATTCACGCGCCCACAGCGCCACTGCTGACAACAGCGCATCATCGTCGAGAAATGGCCGTAGCCCGGTCAATATTGCCCGGCGACGCAATGCAATATCCACGGTCATAGTTTACTCAGTTGCTCCACATGCTCACGCTGGTAAGCCGCATCGCGGTTGAATTCTGGATACCCCACTTCGCCGTGTTCAGTAATATCCAGCCCGCGCTGCTCATGCATGGTGCTGACACGCAGGCCTATCGTGCGTGCCAGCAAACCATACATCAGCAATGCACTGAGAAAGACCCATACAAATGCCACGGCTACGCCAATCAATTGCACAATGACCTGATTGAGATCGAACATATTGCCCTTGAGAAACAAGCCCGCCGCCAATGTCCCCCATACGCCGCTAAAACCATGCACAGCCACGGCACCTACGACATCGTCCAGCCTGAGCTTTTCCAGGCCCCAGGTGCCGCACATGGTCACAATACCGCCAACAAAGCCTGTCAGGATTGCATAGGGTACTTCCATGCTAGCGCAACCTGCCGTGATCGCCACCAAGCCTCCCAGGCTGCCATTGACCACTGAGCTCATCAACACGGGCTGGCGCGTCATCCAGGTAGTAAGCAATGCGCCCACCGCACCCGCAGCGCCAGCCATGTGGGTATTCAGCAAAATCGGGCCAATCTCTGTGCCTACCGCTAAAGTGCTCCCCCCGTTAAAGCCAAACCAGCCGAACCAGAGCAGAAAACCACCCATGGCAACCA
This sequence comes from Methylobacillus methanolivorans, assembly GCF_044751345.1. Lineage (GTDB taxonomy): Bacteria > Pseudomonadota > Gammaproteobacteria > Burkholderiales > Methylophilaceae > Methylobacillus > Methylobacillus methanolivorans. The sequence goes on from NZ_JBIWXY010000001.1 coordinate 1,001,818, forward strand.
AGCTGAGATTATGGCCCGGGATCATATGCACCTCACCTTTGCTACCGAACCGGCCCAGGCGTGGCCCAAGTACCATGATGCCCGCCAAGGCGCACCATCCACCGACAGAATGCACCACCGTAGAGCCTGCAAAATCAATAAATCCCATTTGCTTGAGCCAGCCATGCTCATTCCATGCCCAGCTACCAAACACTGGATAAATCACCGCCACAATGCCGCAAGCGCCGAATAAATAAGGCATGAAACGCGTTCGCTCTGCCATGGCACCACTGACAATCGTTGCAGCAGTCGCGGCAAACATCAGTTGGAAAAACATCATGCTGGCAGTCCAATCTGAGCCATAGGCCAGTGCAAAATGATCCTGGCCTATCCAGCCAGTAGGGTTATGGCCGAACATCAAGCCATAGCCGATTAGCCAGAACAGCACCGCTCCGACCGCAAGATCCATATAGTTTTTCATCATGACATTCACGGCATTTTTTGCCCGCGCCATGCCACTTTCCAGCATGGCAAACCCTGCCTGCATCATAAAGACCAACGCGCCTGCAATCGCAATCCAGGCCGTATCAACAGCCTGTATATCAACGGCACTGTCTGCCGCCAGCACACTGAATGGTAGCAACAGATGAATAATCAAAAACGCTAAGGCATGGAAAAAAATGGGAGCTGAATGATTGTGCATGGTTCGTCCTGTGATAACAGCCAGAACTTCAAAAGCACAAAAAATGCCAAGCTGCGAGCATGAAGCGGTGCTATGGCTTACGCTGATAGCGCACGATTTTTCGCCTGGGCAGCTCGGGCACACGCTCCAGCATTGATTGGGTACGGCTCCCAGCATTGGCAATCAATGACGTAATGAGCGCTGCCTCAGGCAAATGATGCCAATATTTTTTGGGCATCTCTTTTTGCATGGCTTTGAGCTTGAGCCGGGCCGGATTAAAAATATGCTGGTAATAGCTCAGCCATAAGGCTTCACTGGCATCCTCGGCTGGCATGGTCTCAGACTTGCCCCCAGGCAAGAAATGGAGGTGGCTACCGTCCCAATGCATCCCCATGCGTGGGCTCATGATGGTCCAATCCATGGTCGCAAAGCGGCCAATAAAGAAAGGTGCAACCGCTGCCATGATATGGTGCGCCGGCTCAAACCACGCCAGATAACGTGGGTGCTCATCCACCATGGTTTCTCGGAAACGCACAAATGCCTTCATTTTATGCATATCGCGCCGCACCGACTTGACCATGGCATGCAGCCTTGCCACATCTGCATCTCCCGCCAAGCGCATCAAGCCACGCTCTCGTTGCAAGCGCCACAGCACGCGATACAGCAAGCCGAAGCGCTCTGGCGCCTGATGCAATAAGGCTGGGCGAAGCAACTCGATGAATTGGCGGGACACCATCAATGGCTGGATATCTGTAGCAACAATGGACACAGCCTGCCTAGTCGCCGATAGAGACTCAGCCTGAGTAGCCTCATTACTCATGGATACTTGAACACCTGCACAAGATGTGGCTTCACCTGCCATCGCAAACAAATCTGCTTGCACCTCCGCATCCTGGGGTGACATGACGTACCAATCCACTTCATGCGGGGCAATTCCCTGATGCAGCAAGCGACGTGCCGCAGTGCGCCAGCCGTCAACATCAGTTTCATCCTTTAGATAAACATTGTGCATGCAATGCCTCCAAGCAATATCTAGATGAACAACCCTAGCTGCTGCGGCGCAGCGGATATGTTGCTAACCCGCGCAGGCAAGCTGGCTGCATCTAGCGTCGCACCTGGGTGATGATCTGGTAGCTGAATAAACGGCAGCATGCGCTGAATAGGCGCGCGCATGTGTACCAGATCATCCAGCCGTACTGCACGTACACGACGTGCAGCCAGGATACGCTGCACATTACGTACACCCAGGCCAGGCACGCGTAGCAAAATGGCCTTGGGTGCACGATTGATGTCGACGGGGAACATTGCGCGATGCTGCAACGCCCATGCCGTCTTGGGGTCCATATCCAAAGCCAGCATGCCTTGCTCGCTGGTCACGATTTCATGCGACTCAAAACCATAAAAACGCATCAGCCAATCGGCCTGGTATAGCCTATGTTCCCTGACCAAGGGAGGTGACTGTAAAGGCAACACCGGGCTAGCATCGGGGATGGGGCTAAACGCGGAATAATAGACACGCCGCAAACGATATTGCCCATAGAGCTCAGCGCTGGTAGTAAGTATGGTCTTATCGTCAGTGGCATCTGCCCCCACAATCATTTGCGTGCTCTGCCCGCCTGGAGAGAATTTTGGCGGCCGCTTGCCACTCGTGCTTTTATCTTTGCCCGCATCAATCCGCTCGCGTAAGCGTGCCATGGAAATACGGATAGCCGTACTATCCTTCTCTGGTGCCAGCGCAGAGAGGCTAGTAGCCGTAGGCAGCTCGATATTAATGCTCAAGCGATCTGCATAACGCCCTGCCCTTGCCAGCAAATCCGGGCTGGCATCCGGGATAGTTTTCAAATGAATATAGCCCCGGAAATCATGATCTTCACGCAGGCTACGCGCGACTTCCACCACTTGCTCCATGGTGTAATCCGGGTTCTGGATAATGCCCGAACTCAGGAACAGGCCCTCAATGTAATTTCGGCGATAAAACGCCAGCGTCAGCTGCACCACTTCCTCAGCGCTGAACCGCGCCCGCTGCACATTGCTGCTCACGCGATTGACGCAATATACACAATCGTAGAGGCAAAAATTGGTGAGCAATATTTTCAATAAGGAAATACAGCGCCCATCGGGTGCATAACTATGACAAATACCTGCGCCCGTGGTGGAGCCAATGCCCTTGCCATCGCGCGAATTGCGCTTTTCAGTGCCGCTGGAAGCACACGAGGCATCATATTTAGCCGCATCCGCCAGTATTTCTAACTTCTGTTTAATCTCCATGATGAATTGTACGTTCGTACAGTAAAGTTGACTAGTGCCTGGTCATTGATGACGTTGAAAAATGCAAACAGAGACATGCAGATCGAGCTCACTTAAGACGCTTTGCACATTTGCTCACAGGCTAAATCCGGAGCGGCTGATGACCGGCATCACGCCCGGGCATGATATTTGCTGCCTTATGGGTAGGCATCATTATAAGAAAGCATCATATGACCACCGCAAACCCCAACATTGCTACCATGAAGCAAAGCATGAGCAGCTTGAATCGCTATCGCGAATCCCTACAACAATTGCAAGGCACTTGGGACAATCTTTCCCTGCTCAGCCAACTTTCCGGTACGGGCACCGACATGAGCGAAACCCGTCAAGCCTTCGGAAAAATCACCACCGACGTATTGGATAGCCTAGCCCAGGAAACCTTGAACAAGACCATTACCGCCATCACGGCCAAGGCACAGGTTGCCGTGGATATCGTGGTGCGTAACCTGTTTGAGCGTACGGCTGATATCGGCTTCCTTTCCACTGACGATAATCTCAGCAACTTCCTCGACAAGCATTTGGCTGGCCTTGCCGAAGCGCATGACATTATCCAGCTCCGCGAACGCTTTAATGAATACGTCCAAAAGTACTCGGTGTACTTCAATGTGATCCTGCTTGATGCACAAGGCAACATTTTGGTGCAACTGGATGACACCAACCCGACTACTCAATCCCACGATCCGTTGATCAAGGAGGCGCTACATTCCAACGCCGCGTATATCGAGGCTTTTCACCACAGCGACCTCGCCCCGACGCAATCATCTAGCCTGATCTACGCTCGCAAGGTCTGTCACGACGATAGCGATGCCGCGCTGGGCGTGCTTTGCCTCTGCTTCAAGTTTGAAAATGAAATGGATGGTATTTTCCAAGACCTCATCGGCAAGAATGAATGGTGTGTAGGGCTACTGTTGGACGAGCAAGACCGGGTGATTGCCAGCAGCGATCATTACCAGATTCCCCTTGGGGCTACATTGGAACATGCCCAGGGCCAGGATTGGATAGTTACGCGCTTTGCTGGCAGGCTATATCTGGCAGTCACGCGTGAAACCAAAGGCTACCAAGGCTACATGGGCCCGGGCTGGCGTGGGCATGTCATGATCCCGCTTGAGCATGCTTTCGAGGATAATGTCGCCAACATCATTGCCGGTATTGATACCAAGCTGCTGAAGAAGGTCATGCGCAGCCCTTTGCTCTTCTCGCAAACCCTGCTTGGCATTCCCAAGCAGGCAGCCACTATCCAGAGCAAGCTCAACCAGTCCGTATGGAACGGCAATATCTGGCAAAAGCGCGATGCTAGCCACAATGCACAGCAAAACAATTTCTCAAAAATGCTGTTGTGGGAAATCAGCAATACTGGCTTCAAGACACAGAGCGTCGTCGAAAAAACGGTAGCTGACCTCTACCAAACCGTGGTCGCCGTGATGCTGGAGAATTCTCGCTTTTTTGCCTCACTGGCCGTCGACATCATGGATCGCAACCTGTACGAGCGCGCCAACGACTGCCGCTGGTGGGCATTGACAGCAACATTCCAGCGCTTACTGGCCAAGCCAGAACTTAGCTCCCAGGAAAAAAGTGCGATCACCAAGGTATTGGTCTATATCAACAAGGCTTATACCGTGTATTCGAACTTGGTGGTCTTTGACCGCAATGGTTGTATTGTCGCCACGTCGAACCCGGCTTACCAACGCATGGTGGGTGAAACCATCACTGCCGATTGGGCAAAAGCAGCCTTGCAATTGCGCCAGTCACAGGATTACGTCGTCTCTGATTTCGAGCCCAGCCCGCTATATGGCAACCAGCCTACTTACATCTATGGCGCTGCTATCCGTCACCAGGAGCAAACCGTGGGCGGCATCGGCATTGTCTTCGACAGCACGCCACAATTTTCCGCCATGCTCATGGATGCCTTGCCGCATAACGCAGATAACGATGTCGTGAAGGGCAGCTTTACGCTCTATGTGGATGAAAAATTGTGTGTCATCTCATCTACATCACGCGATTTTGCCGTGGGTAGCCACTTCACCGTGCATCCTGAACTCTGCAAGCTGACACCGGGAAGTACAGGTTTCGACATCGCCCTCTACAACGGCAACTACTACGCCGTGGGCGCACGCGCATCGTCTGGCTACCGTGAATACAAGGGTGCTGGTGACAACTATAAAAACCATGTCACTGCGTTGATCTTTATTCCACTCGGCAAGGCTGCTGACATCAACGCCATGATTGATTCAGAAAACCTGCTACAACAAAATCAGTTCAAGCCAGCAAGCAATATGACTACTGCTGACAATGCTGAAGAATATGCTACCTTCTATATCGACAAGCACTGGCTGGGCCTTCCCGCCGCGCATATTGTCGAAGCTATCCAGGCCAATAATATCAAGCCTCTGCCTGATACCTCCTCGGTATTGGAAGGCATGTTCAAACATGGGGATAGCGTCGTGCCGGTGCTCAATCTCGCCCGGCTCACGGGCATTGATTTCCAGGCGCCTGAGCAGGATAAGCAAATCATCATTGTACAAGCCGGGCCCAAGCTACCGAAATTCGGCCTATTAGTCAGCGCACTAGGAGAAATCCCGGCCATTGCACCTAACGCCATTGAGCCGCTCTCTGCCTTTTTTGCGACCATCAATATCCCGGCCGAAGGCATTGCCAAGGTCATGACGGATAAGGGAGAGAATTTGCTGATCCTGCTGTCGGCCATCAACCTGATCACGCGCATCAGCGAAGCGGCGCAGCAAGCGAATAGCCAGACGGCAACTTCTCCTGTGAACACAGATGAAATGCTGGAGCAAGCCGCCTGAACCTGAGCTTTATGCTCCGGGTTAGGATCAGCCCCCCGCCTTGAGGTTGCGTAGCTTGCTGGTAGCAAGCGCCGCAGCCGCAGTGCGGGTTTCCACGCCCAGCTTGGCGAAGACATGCTCCATATGCTTGTTGACGGTACGCGGGCTGGTGCCGAGGATATCGCCAATGTCGCGGTTGGTCTTGCCCTTGATCGCCCAGTAGAGCACTTCGGATTCGCGCTGGGTGAGACCAAAGGTTTGCATCAATGCCTCGATCTGGGCGGCGTCAGATTCTTCCCTGAGGATAATGACCCATTGCTCCTCGGCATTCAGGTCTGCCAGGGAAAAAATCAGGCGCCCGCTACCCTGCACGACAGAGAGAGGCAAGCTCTCCGTGCCAGCACTCTTCAGGTTACCTAACCATTTGAGCAATGCAATTGGGGTCAAGGTATCCGTATCAATATCACTGGCAGTGAAATAACGATGCATCCAGTCACGTGCCAAAGGCGTTTGCCAAACGATGCGCCCACTATGTGGCAATACGGCAATCGCCGCCTGCCCAAAGGCATCAAGAGCACCACGTGCCTGGTGCATCTGGCGTGATGCTTGCAAATGCGTGCTGATACGTGCCAACACCTCGGCAGTGCGGATAGGCTTGGTGACATAATCAGTGCCTCCAGCGGCAAAGCCTGCCACGACATTCTCCGACTCAGTCAGTCCCGTCATGAAAATCACCGGGATGTGACGGGTATTGAGGTTGGCCTTGAGCCTGGCACAGACCTCAAATCCATCCAGCCCCGGCATAATCGCATCCAGCAGGATAATATCTGGGCGTGCATCTTCCGCACGCCGAAGCGCGGTTTCGCCATTATTAGCTACCAGCACCATGTAGCCAGATTCATCGAGCGCATCATGCAGCACGGCTAGGTTATCCGGCACATCGTCCACAATCAGCACCACCGCGGTCTCTTTTCTAGCCTCCATCATTCACTTCTTCCAGCATTCTCTGCATTGCTTCAAGTTCAAATTGTTGCGATAGCTTGCGCATGGCCGCAACAAAGGTCTCATATCGGTCATCTTGGCCGATCTCGTCAAGCTTGCGGGTAATGCCTTTTACATATCCCACCTTGATCAGCGCCATCAATTCATCCCGCTGCTCCCTGGATGGCGTCTGCACCTCATTCACCTCATGCCTGAGCGTCACATCGGCATCGCTCACCACACTACCTACCTCGGTCACCCACTCCAGTTTGAGCTGCTCGCCTATCCAGCGTAACAGCTCCATCACATTCACCGGCTTGACGATGAAATCCGATGCCGGAATACCAGCAGTATTTTCCAGCCCCTTATCGAAGGCATTGGCTGAAACGATGGCAATAGGCACATCCGACTGATGCACCTTGCGTATCATGTAGCTCGCCTCCCAACCATCCATGTCCGGCATAGCCAGATCCATGAGGATGACGTTGGGCTTAAATCCGGTATACACCTGCAAACACTCACGCCCGCTTGCCGCCTCTGCCACTTCAAAACCCAATGGCTGAAGGATATTTTTCAGTAGCTCTCTATCCACTTGCTCATTATCCACCACGAGAATCCGTCGGCGTGGGCCTTTATAGGCCAAGGGCATGGGCATTGAGGCATTCTCGATCTCTTCCGGTACCCGCACCTGGGAAAGGAACAGGCGAATATGGAACTGGCTACCCTGGCCAGGGGTGCTACGCACAGTGAGCTGCCCACCCATGAGCTCGGTCAGCATCTTGCTAATCGTAAGACCAAGGCCTGTACCACCAATATTGCTGTTGGCAGCGGCTGAGCCACGGGCAAAAGGCTCGAACACCTTCTCAATTTCCTCAGGCGCAATGCCGGGGCCAGTATCCTCAATGCTGATATTCAACATCTCGCGTGCATAGCGCAACTTGAACGATACCCCGCCTTGGCGCGTAAACTTCACGGCATTGCCGAGGATGTTGATGAGAATCTGGCTCAGGCGCTTCTGGTCGATGCGCACCACCTTGGGCAAATCGCCCTGCAATTCATAGTGAAAATTGATGCCCTTGTTATGGGCCTGCAACTCGAACATGCTCACCAACTGCTGGATAAACTCCGGGAAGCGTACTAGGCGCAGATCGAACGTGAGCTTGCCGCTCTCGATGCGGGCAATATCCAGTGTGCCCTCAATCAGCGATAACAGGTGCTCGCCACTGCGGCGAATCACGTGTATGGATTGACGGCGGTTTTCCGGGATAGTCGGGTCGTTATCCAGCAACTGCGCATAACCAAGAATACTGTTCAGCGGTGTGCGTAACTCATGGCTAATGCCCGTGATATAGCGACTCTTGGCCTGATTGGCCTGCTCAGCCACCTGCCGCGCACGTTGCAGCTCGGCATCGGTCTGGCGGTGCAACATGATCTCACGCTGTAACAGGTTGGTCTGGCGGTTGGATTCCTCCTGTGCCACCCGGCGGCTTTCAGATGTAAGCACAATCCACCAGGCAATAATGCCGCTGGCAAATGCCAATGCGGCAAACACCTTGAAATAGCCCAGCCTCAGCTCAGGCAGCAAGGCTTCTTTTTCGCCCGTAAAGGTGAGCGACTCATGGAAATAGATCAACCCGAACAAGGCACTGAGGAAAGCCAGCGTCACCGCCATGAGCAGCAGATAATGCCCCAAGCCGCTCTGCATGACCTCCACCCAGCTTTCCGGCAATACGCGCCGCATGACACGCTGCCATTGGTACTCAATGCGCCCATGGGGCTTGCAAGTATCGTTACAGCGCGCATCCAGGGAGCAACACAACGAGCAGATAGCACCCTGGTAAGCCGGGCAATGCGCCATGTCGTTGATTTCATATTCCTTTTCACAAATGCTGCAACGCTGTACGCGGATGATAGGCTGATACATCACTGGCTTGCGCGCAATGTAATAACGACCCTTGGTTGCCCAGGCAATCAGCGGGGATGTCACCAACGCCGTAGTGAGCGCGATCATGGCAGAAAAAGCCTCAGCCTCAACGCCAAACAGACCGAAAAACGCCATCACGGAGAGTATGGAGGCAATGCCCATGGCCCCCACTCCTACCGGGTTGATGTCATAAAGATATGCCCGGCGGAACTCAATGCCCTTGGGACTGAAGCCCAAAGGCTTATTGATGACGAGGTCAGCCACCACAGCCGTGATCCAGGAAATAGCGATATTGGAATACAAGCCCAGCACCTGTTCCAGCGCCTGGAACACGTCCATTTCCATCAGGATGATGGCAATCATGGCATTGAACACGACCCAGACCACGCGCCCAGGGTGGCTGTGAGTCAGGCGTGCGAAGAAGTTAGACCATGCCAGCGATCCAGCATAGGCATTGGTCATATTGACTTTGAGCTGGGAAATAACAACAAAAAACACCGTCACCGCCAGCACAACTTCAGGGTTGGCAAAGACTTCACTAAAGCCAACCAGGTACATCTGGTTAGGATTCACCGCCTGCTCGAAGGAACGTGCTCCCTCCACGGCCAAGTAGGCCAGCAAGGCCCCGCCCAGCATCTTGAGCATGCCAAGTGAAATCCAGCCTGGCCCTGCCATCAAGACGCCCAAATGCCAGCGAAAGCGGTTTTTCTGGGTTTTTTCCGGCATAAAACGCAAGAAATCGACCTGCTCGCCAATTTGCGGGATCAACGCCATACCCACTGCCATCGCCGTGCCAAACATCAGCAGGTTGAAATCGCCGTCATAGCCGGACTTGCCAGCGAACTCGGTCAAGCGGCCAATCACTTGCGGGTCTTTATAAACAATGAAGATATATGGCAAGGCCAACAACACCAGCCAGATTGGCTGGGTAATCATCTGGATACGGCTGATCAAGGTGACGCCATGTGTCACCAAGGGCACGATAACCAAGGCGCTGACCAGATAACCCGCATAGAGCGGCAAATCAAAATATAGCTCCAGCGCATAAGCCATGATGGCGGCTTCCAGCGCAAAGAGAATGAAGGTAAACGATGCGTAGACAAACGACGAAATGGTGGAACCAATATAGCCAAACCCGGCACCACGAGTGAGTAAATCCATATCCAGGCCAAAGCGCGCAGCATAGTAACTAATGGGCAGGCCAGTCATAAAAATGACCAAAGCGATGGCCATGATAGCCCAGAGGGCATTGGTAAAACCGTAGTTGATGGCAAGCGTGCCACCAATGGCTTCCAGTACCAGGAAAGAGATGGCACCAAATGCCGTATTGGCCACACGGAAGATAGACCACTTGCGGAACGCCGATGGCGTATAACGCAGTGCATAGTCTTCCAGTGTCTCGTTGACGACCCAGGTGTTGTAGTCGCGACGCACCTTGACGATGCGCTGCGTAGGTTCCGTTGCCTCGCCAGCGCCCCCGCTCGCCCCTGCCTGATACTGATAGTCAATTGTCGTCATGCAGCCGTGTCATTCCCCGTTAATGCGCCTACCATCAGTGCAGCAAGTTTCAAGCCAGTCAGCAGTTACACAGGAATTCTCCCAACCATCACGAGAAATGCAGGACAGCGGCTGTTCAACTTGCCATGAGCCAGGCACCAAGCACCATCATGGTGCACCCGAAAATTGAATGCACCAAGGCCAGGACAAGCCGTCCGTAAACATCTGGAGGTAAAAAAAGACTCCTCTGGTAAGACTTATATAGAGCGAGTTTCATGCAGCATATGAATCGTTATCTTGCGGACTTCCATTTTGCTCAGCTCAATATGACTTTGCATCAAACGACATGCCTCATCGCTGCGACTTTTCAGAATGGCTTTGAGAATCTGGGTATGCTCGTCGTAAGTAGCTGTAATCCGTGAAGGCTTCGTAAAGTCGAGCCGCCGGATGATTCTGATTTTTTCGCTGACATCTTGATGTACCCTGGCGATCTCTGCATTGCCTGCCGCACGAACCAGACTACAGTGAAATGATTCATCCAATGCCGAAACCCTAGCAATATCAGTCAGTCTTGCATCTTGTTTAACCAACCAAATATCGCTCAACGGCTTTAATGCAATCAATACGTGGTCAGGTGAGAATTGCCCCAAGCGCTTGATGGCATCCAGTTCCAACACGATGCGCAATTCATACAAATCTTCAAACTTCTCAAAATCAAAAGGGGCAACCTGCCAGCCATTACGGAATCTAACTTCGACATAGCCCTCCTGCTGCAAGCGGAACAAGGCTTGACGAATGGGAGTCCGGCTGGCAGAGAGCCTTTGCGCTATTTCCTGCTCAGTAAACCGGTCACCAGGAATCAGGCGAAACTCAAAAATATCATCCTTAATCGCCTGATATATGCGCTCAGCAATCGCAGGAGGTCTGTTTTTTCGTAGTTCTCCCTCTTTTACACTAGGCTGCTGTAATTGCACTTAAACCGCCGCTTTCCACTTATTGAGGATCAATGAGAACCAACATATCCCCTGGTGAGACAATATGGCCTACCTTGGAACGTACATGGTGCACCCTACCTGCAACACTGGCTTGAACCGTCATTTCCATTTTCATGGCTTCGACAATCATCAGAGTGTCACCTATTTCCACGGTTTGCCCTGGTTCAACCAGTATCTTCCAGACGTTACCATTCAGATTGGCCAGCACTTTATGAAGAGTGTCATCAATGTCGTCCTGCTCTAGGGCAATATCGGCTTGTTGCTCATCTTCTTCACTGTTTTGCCACAGGGCAACCTCTGCATCAAAAGCCGATTTCTGCTTGGCTTGAAATGTGGCAATGCTGTCCTGATTTCTTTCAATGAAATCGAGATAGGCGGCATAGTCAAATGTGCTTTCCTCGATGCGTATCTCGGCACGGCCTTCCCTGAACTCCTCGCGTAGCTTGGTCAGCTCATCCTCGGAGACAGGATAGAACCTCACCTCGTCAAAGAAATGCAGCAGCCATGGCTTGCCATCCTTGAACTGGGCATTCTTCACGTACTTGTTCCAGATAGGCAGGGTTCGGCCTACCAACTGATAGCCGCCCGGCGAATCCATGCCATAGATGCACATATAGACGCCGCCGATACCCACCGTGCCTTCTGCCGTAAAGGTGCGAGCCGGATTGTATTTGGATGTCAGCAATCGGTGCCTTGGATCAAGTGGCACGGCACAAGGCGCATCGAGGTAGACATCGCCCAAGCCCAGGATCATGTAACTGGCATCGAAGATGATGTCACGCACTTCATCGCGCGACGACAGTCCATTGATACGCTGAATGAAGTCCACATTGTTGGGCAACCATGGTGCCTTGCTCTTCACTGTCTCCTGGTAGCGTTGCACTGCCCCTAGAGTGGCGGAATCCTCAAATGCCATTGGCAGATAAACCACCCGGTTAGGTATCTTGATATTGTTGGCATCCGGCAATTGTGCTTCCAACGCTAACAGCCGCTGGATCAGGTCGTTTTGCAGAATCTTGTTGCTGTCATAGCGGATTTGCAACGAACGCACACCAGGAGCTAGCTCTTCAAGCCCAGTAATTTGAGCCTTGTTGATAGCCTCCATCAACAAGTGCACGCGCAACCTCAGTGCCAAGTCCAGTACATTGTCGCCGTATTCAAGCAGGATGTAGGCATCACCCGCCTGCCGATAGGTAACTGAAGGACGATACCCCTCTTCTGGTAGTTCAGCCAGGATAGTCGCGGAGCTGGTATCACTAGGCAGTAATGAATAACCAGTATGTGCTGGCGTTGCTTGCTCGCACAGGGTTTCCAGCGTGCTCAATTGGGCTTGCTCAAGCGCCTGGGCTTCATCGAAGCTAATTGGATGGAAGCGGATCTTGTCACCGGGCTTAACCTGACCGACCTTCCACAGTTCAGCCTTGGCAATCGTCACTGGGCAGACGAAGCCCCCCAGGCTGGGGCCATCGCGCGTCAGGATGACAGGAAAGTCGCCGGTAAAGTTGATACTGCCTATCGCATATTCGCAATCATGCACGTTGGAGGGGTGCAATCCGGCTTCACCACCATCGGTACGCGTCCAGCTTGGTTTGGGGCCGGTTAAACGGATGCCCAGCCGGTTGGAGTTGTAATGCACCTCCCACTCGGCATCAAAGAAGGCATCAATGGACTCCAACGTAAAAAAATCAGGCGCACCATGCGGGCCATACAGCACTCCGATGTTCCAGGTTGTCCCATAATGTGGGATCAGGTCGGAACTCATCGCCTGCGGCAAGCTGATTGGTGCAGGTGTTGTGGATGCTGGCAATGCCGGATCGGCAATCTGCAACATATCCGCAGGCCGTAGTGTCCGGCCTGCATGTCCGCCGAACTGACCCAAGGCGAACGTGGATCGGCTACCAAGGTATAGAGGCACATCGATACCATTACGGATTGCAACGTAAGTGCGGCAACCACTAGCAGCCCGGCCTACCTTCAGCACTTGACCTGCCTTGACGTTGATAGGCTGCCAATAAGCAACAAACTCATCGTCCAATGTCGCGGGACAATCGGCACCTGTCAGTGCAATCACGGCATCCTGATGGAATTTCAGGCTGGGGCCTTGCAGTGTGCATTCCAGTCCGGCAGCGCTTTCATGATTGCCGACGATACGATTCGCCAAGCGAAACGCGTAATCGTCCATCGGGCCGGAGGGTGGCACGCCTATGCTCCAGTAACCCAGACGGCCTGGATAGTCCTGCACACTGGTATAAGTGCCAGGTTCCAGCACTTCAATCACGGCAGGCACGAACTGGTAGTGGTCAAGGAACCTAGTCCAGAATGAAGCCTGATTGAATTCCGGGCTGGTAATGATCTGACGGAGATATTGCAGATTGGTGGAAATGCCGTGCAGGCGCGTGTGGGCCAATGCAGTTTCCATTTTCTTGATCGCCGCGGCACGGTCGCTGCCATGCACAATCAATTTGGCAATCATGGGGTCATAAAAAGCCGACACTTCCGTGCCGGTCGAAATCCAGCCATCGATACGCGCATCGTCCGGGAAGTAAACTTCTGTCAGTACACCAGGACTAGGCTGGAAATTCCGTAATGGGTCTTCTGCATAGATCCGTACCTCGATCGCACATCCTTGAGGAGCACTATGCATACGCTCCCAATCCAGAGAGTCTGTATCACCTGCAGCCACCTTGAGCATGCACTCAATCAAGTCCAAGCCCGTCACCATCTCGGTCACTGGGTGTTCAACCTGCAATCGTGTATTTACTTCCAGAAAGTAGAACTCATCGCGCTTGTGGTCGTAGATAAATTCCACTGTGCCAGCGGAGCGATATTTGACCAGCTTGCCCAACTCAACAGCGGCCTGGTGCATCGCTTTGCGGGTTGCTTCTGGCAGGTTAGGTGCTGGGGTTTCTTCAACCACTTTCTGGTTACGGCGTTGCAAGGAACAGTCACGCTCTCCCAAAGCGGCAACATTGCCCAGGCCATCGCCGAACAGCTGCACTTCCACGTGCCTTGCCTGATCTACGAAGCGTTCAAGAAACACGCCCGAGTCACTGAAAAACTGCTCGCCCATACGCTTGACTGAGTCATAGGCATTCCTGAGATCTTCCTCGCTATCGCAACGCGTCAGACCAATACCACCGCCACCTGCCGTGCTCTTGAGCATGACGGGATAGCCAATGCCTTCTGCTGTGGTCAATGCTTCTTCCAGCGTTGCCAGCAAGCCGCTACCGGGCGCCATGGGGACATTAGCTTCAGCCGCAAGCTCACGCGCTCTGTGCTTTAGGCCAAACTCACGAATCTGTTCCGGGGTCGGGCCGATGAACGCAATACCTTCTGCTTCACAGCGTTCTGCAAAGTCAGCGCTTTCAGACAGAAAGCCATAGCCTGGATAAATAGCCTCAGCACCCGTTTCCTTGGCAGCCTGAATAATCTTATCTATCAGCAGGTAACTTTCGTTGGCCTTGTCGCCGCCGAGTGCTACTGCAACGTCCGCATCCTGCACATGCGCCGCGTTTCGGTCTGGATTGCTGTAGACAGCCACACTCTTGACCCCGAGTTTTTTCAGGGTACGGATGGCGCGTACGGCGATTTCGCCACGATTGGCAATTAATACGGTACTGAACATGCGATGCCCTTTTCTGTCTGGTTCTTGTTCTGGATAAAGGCACGCCATCCGCCAAAGTGCGTAATGTCACATGCGCCTTCCAGCGCCCACGGCTCACAGATGAATCCTTTAACAATCCGACCGTCCTCGGTTTTCACATTCCCGATACCGAGCGGTGGCGGAATCTCCCTGACGAACTCTCCGAACCGGGCAATCGGCATTTCCCAGATTTCGATGATGATGGATTCGCCCTTGCTGTCCCTGGCTAAACCTGGCTTGGGAGGCGTGGTGCCAGGCAATGCATAGAGCTTGTACTCTGGCGCAGTTTTGGTGGTTTCGATCAATACCGCATCACGCGTGGTCAGCTGGAAATTAAGTGGCATGCCGGTCAAGTGCGCACCGACCACGGCCACTTTCACGCTGCTCGCAAGGTTGTCGTCAGCATCGGGATGGCTGGTATACGCGCGACCAGTTGCACCAAGGGGCAGTGAGAGAAATTCCTGCCAGCGCTTACCCAAATCAGCCAATGCCTGGTCATGCCAAGTTGAGGCAATCAAGGTAATACCCGCAGGCAGGCCATCCTCCCGGAACCCGGATGGCAGCGCCAAGGCACTGAGGTCAGCCAGGTTAGTGAAGTTAGTGTAAGTGCCGAACTGGGAGTTGTAAGCGACAGGCTCCTGCTCGATTTCTACCAGTGTGCGAATAGTTGGCGTGGTAGGAACAACCAAGGCATCATAAGCCGATAAGGTCTGCTGAATCGTGCGAGCCAGCGCCTGCCGTTTATACTCGGCGGCAAAGGTATCGCAAGCCGAATATTTCTCGCCGTTGCGTACGATATTGGCCACCACCGGGTTGATCGCATCAGGATCGCTCTTCAGCAAATCATTGAGTACCACTGTACGTTCTGCCACCCACGGCCCGTAATAAAGTAGCTCAGCCAGCTCAGAGAATGGGCTGTAATCGATCGCCTCAATTTCACACCCCATGGCCTGGAGTTTTTCCAGTGATTGCAGATAAACCTGCTCAGCCTGTTTGTCACCGAAGAATTCCAGTTTATCGGGGATCGCAAGTTTGGGCTTAGACGATACTTTGGTAGATGCAGTATTGGGATTTTGGCGAGAGTAAGGATCGGCAGCATCAAAACCGCCAGCTGCCTGTGCGACTTTGACGGCATCATCGACGGTTAATGCAAACACGGAAACACAATCCAGGCTGCGACAGGCGGGAATCACCCCAGCGGTGCTTAACCAGCCCCGTGTAGGTTTCAAGCCCACAATATTATTGAAGCCTGCCGGCACTCGGCCTGAACCTGCGGTATCAGTACCTAGTGAGAAAGTAACCAGTCCTCTGGCAACGACTGATGCCGAGCCTGAACTTGAGCCTCCGCTGACATATTCCGGGTTAAAGGTATTGGGTACAGCGCCATACGGAGAACGAGTGCCGACCAGCCCGGTAGCAAATTGGTCAAGGTTGGTCTTGCCCAGCAGAATCGCACCTGCAGCCTGAAGATTGGCCACGACGGTGGCATCTACCTCAGCCTGATATTGATAAGCAGGACAAGCTGCTGTCGTAGACCAGCCTTTGGCATCAATATTGTCCTTGATGGCGAAAGGTACGCCATACAACGGCAGCTTGCTCTTGTCGCCTTGATGATCGGCAAGCAGCTTTGCGAGTTGAGCTAGCTGTCGATCCAGTTGTGCCTCGGATGCAATCCAGATCCAGGCCGGTTCATCCTGATCGAAAGTTAATAGAAGTTCGGAAAGTAATGCTTGAGGGGTTTGGTGATTTGCATATGCTGCGGCCCAATCCGCGATTGTCCAGCCTATGCTTTGAGTGCCTGCTGCCATTTTGTGCTCCATCTTGTATACAAGACAGAGAGTAAAGGGCTACCTTGCGACCGGAAATACGCAATATTGCGTATTGCATTGTTAAATTAAGAGTCTGAACCGAGATTGCAAATGATCTGCATCATTGAGTTCATCTTGCAAGTCTAGGCAATAGGACATAGTCGAAAACTGATTAAGTGCATCATGAAGTCTGAAGTCAATTTATAACCAATACCAGTTTCAATCACTGATTGAATCCCTCCCACGTTCAAAACAATCAAAAAAGCCAGCACAGCGGTGCTGGCAAGGCGCGCGACACGCAGACAGTACAATAAGTACGGCAAGTGAGCGCAACGCCGCCAGCAGGCTGTTTTGTTTGTTTTCTTATACGGAGAGGTAGCCTTTGATCTTGGCCGCATCCACTTCGCTACGCTTGTTCTCGTGGATGAAATTGCCCTTATCAATCACGATGATGCGGTCCGCGATTTCCATGGTGAAGCTCAACACCTGCTCAGACACAATGATGGTGATTTCGCGCATCTTGCGGATTTCATTCAGCACCTTGGCAATGTCCTTGATGATGGATGGCTGGATACCTTCAGTCGGCTCATCCAGCAGCAACACTTTAGGGTTGGTCACCAATGCACGGGCAATCGCCAATTGCTGTTGCTGACCACCGGACAGGTTGCCACCCTTGCGACCGCGCATATCGTAAAGCACGGGGAATAAGGCGTAGATGTCCTCGGGAATCTGGCGTGACTTGGATTTTTCCAGGCCAGTCTCGATGTTTTCCTGCACAGTCATGGTCGGGAAAATCATGCGGCCTTGCGGCACATAAGCCAACCCTTTTTGCACGCGCTGGAAAGTTTCACTACCACCGATATCTACACCATCCACCGTGGCCTTTGTGCTTTTGCTCGGCAGGATACCCATCAGCGACTTGAACAAGGTGGTCTTACCCATACCGTTGCGGCCCATGATGGCGAGGGTTTCGTTCTTGGCGGCGCTAAAGCTGATGCCGTGGATCACTTCACTTTGTCCGTAACTGACTGTCAGGTCTTTAACTTCTATCATTTTCTATCCTTTCATTGTCCGGGCTGGCAGCGCGACACTGGAAGAATCGCGCCGCATCTTGGCATTAGTGGCCCAGATAGACCTCAATCACTTTTTCGTTGGCCTGCACCTTGTCCATGGCACCTTCGGCAAGAATCTTGCCTTGGTGCAGCACGGTCACCTTGTGCGCGATCTTCTTGACGAACTCCATGTCATGCTCGATCACGATCACAGAGCGGTTCTGGCAGATGCGGTTGAGCAGCTCAGCCGTCTGGTCACGCTCCTTGGCACTCATGCCGGCGACTGGCTCGTCCAGCATCAACAGCTCAGGCTCTTGCATCAGCAGCATGCCGATCTCCAGCCATTGCTTTTGCCCGTGGCTCAGTAGTGCTGCCTCCATGCCGAGGATATCCTCCATCATGATTTCCTTGGCGATCTTGTGCACCTGCGCCACAACGGCATCGCTACGCTTGAAGAACAGGCTGCCAAATACGCCACGGCCCTTGGGATAAGACACTTCCAGGTTCTGGTACACCGTGAGGTTCTCGTAAATCGACGGTGTCTGGAACTTGCGGCCTACCCCGGCACGCACGATCTCGTGTTCGGAAAGCTTGGTCAGCTCGCGGTTCTTGAACTTGATTGAACCGGCAGTTGATTTGGTCTTGCCGCAGATCAGGTCCAGCACCGTAGTCTTACCCGCGCCGTTAGGACCGATCACCACACGCAACTCGTTCTTGTCGATGTACATATTGAGCTTGTCGACCGCCTTGAAACCGTCGAACGATACGGTCAGGTCTTCGATAGCCAGTACGAAATCAGTATTACTCATGCTTTCACCCCTGCTTCCTTGGTTTCAACTGGCGTTGGTACTGCATCAGCCTTCTTGGCTTTTGGTGACTCTTCAGACAACTTGCGCAGGAAAGGTACTTTCTTCGCATATTTGTCGTAGATACCTGCCAGGCCATTGGGGAAGAACATCACCACAGCAATGAACAGGCCGCCCATGAGGAACAACCACATTTCAGGATAGGTTTCAGAGAACATGGTCTTGCCTGCATTTACCAGCAAGGTGCCATACACCGCACCGATCAGGGACATACGGCCACCCACGGCTGCGAAGATCACCATTTCGATCGAAGGCACGATGCCAATGAAGGTAGGTGACATGAACCCAACCTGCAAGGTGAACATCGCACCACCAATCGCCGAGATCATGGCAGACAGGCAGAAGATGAATATCTTGAAGTTGGATACATCGTAACCTGAGAAGCGCACGCGCTCTTCCTTGTCACGCATCGCCAGCAGCAACATGCCGAACTTGCTGGATAACACATAGCGAGAGAGCAGGATGCAGCCAATCAGCAATGCAGCATTGACGTAATACAACACATACTTGGCGCTATCAGTACGGATATCCCAGCCCAACAGTGTTTTCAGGTCGGTAATACCATTCACACCGCCGGTATAACCTTGTTGGCCGATGATCAGGATGCTCAAGATCAGTGCGATCGCCTGAGTGATGATGGCGAAATACACACCACCCACACGACGCTTGAACATGGCGTAACCGATCAGGAAGGCAAACAAGGTAGGAATCACCAGGATCGCCAGGATAGTGAGTGGCAAACTCTTGAACGGCTCCCAGAACCATGGCAAGGCCGTGAGCTGGTTCCAATCCATGAAGTCAGGGATGCCAGGGGTAGACTGAATCGCAGTGCTCACCGGGTCAGAAGCCTCAAGCTTGAGGAACATCGCCATCGCATAACCACCTAGGCCGAAGAAAATACCCTGCCCCAGGCTCAAGATACCGCCATTACCCCACAACAACACCAGGCTGACCGCCACGAAAGCGTAAGTCAGGTATTTACCCACCAATCCAAGACGGAAGGGATCCAGCCCCAGTGGCAACAGCACCAGGATCAGGGCGGCGAGAATGCCGAGGCCGATGGCCCCCTGCTTTCCGCCTAGCATTTTGCTTAATGTTTCGTTCATAGTGTTCCCCTTACTTACTTACTTACTTACGTACTTTGGATGCAAACAGGCCTTCTGGACGCATCATGAGGATGCCGACGATCACCATCAGGGTCGCGACCTTGCCCATGGAACTGGTCATGAAGAACTGCAGGATGGATTGCGCCTGGGCGATACCGAAGGCGGAAGCAATCGTGCCTAATACGCTGGCTGCACCACCGAAAACAACCACCATGAAGCTATCGACGATATAGAGCGAACCTGTCGTCGGGCCGGTAGAAGCAATCGTGGTAAACGCAGCACCTGCCACACCGGCAATGCCACAGCCGAGTGCAAAGGTCACACGGTCAACCTTCTTGGTATTAATGCCCACAGCACCTGCCATGACACGGTTCTGCACCGTAGCACGTACACGCAAGCCCCAACGGGAACGGAACATGAAGATAAAGACACCCAAGGTCACTACCGCAGCCAGCACCAGCACGAACACCCCATTAATCGGGATATCAATATCAGGCGTCGGCTGGAAGGAGCCCATGAGCCATTCTGGCAACACGGCGCTGACTTCCTTGGCACCAAAGGTAGAACGGAAAATCTGCTGCATCACCAGGCTCAAACCCCAGGTAGCAAGCAAGGTATCGAGCGGCCGCTTGTAAAGATGCCGTATCAGGGCAAACTCGACGATATAACCGATGATGAACGCGATAATAAACGCCGCAACAATCGCGAACAGAAAGTAGTAATTCACAATTCCGTAAGTCTCGGCAACCCGGGAAAGAAACACAGTGGTATAGGCGCCTATGGCCATAAATTCGCCATGGGCCATGTTAATCACACCCATTTGCCCGAAGATGATCGCCAGGCCAAGTGCCATCAGGAGAAGAACGCTGAACAGGCTCAATCCGGAGAAAGCCTGCATGACAACGATATTGCCTATCTCTGCCATTGAATAATCAAACATAATCGGCCTCCAGCCTTTTACTTACGAAGATAAAACATTTGGTACTCGCCACAACAACCCCAAGCGGGGCTGTTGTGACTTCTTGCATGTAAACCACTAGGTGATTATTGGTAG
Organism: Methylobacillus methanolivorans; assembly: GCF_044751345.1. GTDB lineage: Bacteria > Pseudomonadota > Gammaproteobacteria > Burkholderiales > Methylophilaceae > Methylobacillus > Methylobacillus methanolivorans. Next base: position 1,022,495 of record NZ_JBIWXY010000001.1, read on the forward strand.
CCCTTTGGGAACGGATCAGGCTTGATCAACTCGGACTCGTAAACAACATCCGCTTGACCATCAGCACGCCACTTACCTACGCGCAGCTTGCTTTCCAAGTGGTGGTTAGGATCAACCTTCACGTAGCCTTCTGGTGCTTCCTTGAACTCGTAGCCAGGCAATGCTGCTGCTGCCTTATCTACATCGAAGCTACCAGCACGCTCAACTGCAGCCTTCCACAGCCATGGGCCGAGGTAAGCAGCTTGTGTCACGTCACCAATCACAGCCTTAGGACCCCACATCTTCTTGAACTCAGCAACGAACTTCTCGTTGTTTGGGTTCTTCAAGGATTGGAAGTACTTCATCGCGGAGTAGAAACCTTCCAGGTTCTCACCGCCAATGCCCAGAACTTCATCCTCGGTCACGGAGATGGTCAGCATGTTCTGCTTCTTGGAGTTCAGGCCTGCAGCGTTCAATTGCTTGAACCATGCCACGTTACTGCCACCCACCACCGCTGCGTAGATCACATCAGGCTTCTTCAGCTTGATCTTGTTGATCACGGAGCCGAACTGGGTATCACCCAAGGCGATGTACTCTTCACCCACGACCTTGCCACCCAGATGCTGCTCAATGTGCTTACGAGCGATCTTCATGGATGTACGTGGCCAGATGTAGTCAGAACCGATCAGGTAGAAGGTTTTGGCCTTCTTTTCCTTGGCGATCCAGTCCAGGCCTGCCAGGATTTGCTGAGTCGCTTCCTGACCGGTGTAGAACACGTTCTTGGATTGCTCCAGGCCTTCGTAGAAAGTTGGGTAGAACAACAGGCCATTATCTTTCTCGAACACTGGCAATACCGCCTTACGTGAAGCGGAAGTCCAGCAGCCGAATACTGTTGCTACCTTGTCCTTTTCCAGCAGCTTCTTGGATTTTTCAGCGAAGGTTGGCCAATCGCTGGCGCCGTCTTCCTGAATAATCTCGATCTTGCGGCCCAGTACACCGCCCATGGCATTAATCTGGGCAATCGCCAGCTTCTCAGCCTGGATGGAACCGGTTTCACTGATCGCCATGGTGCCAGTGGAGGAATGCAAAATGCCTACCTTCACGACCTTGTCAGTGACAGCCAAGCCAGTGGTATTGACCTTGGCAGTGGAAGTATCAGCAGCAAAAGCGCTACCAGAAATAATGCCTGCTGCGAGCATTGCCCCCATCAGGGCGCCTGTTTTAGTGATGAACTGGCGTCGATTTGTCTTACTCATCAGATTTCTCCTGAAATTAAAACTAAAAAAGTGGGGTGATCAACTAAATTAACTGCCTAGGATGTTCAGCATTGTTTGAAAGCAAGGCGCAACGCCGCTATCACGTAATACTGGACACCCCTAATGCCCCAACATCCAGGGGCGGGCCGTCTTCTTGGTTTGCATCTGCAATAGGCTTCCTTTCTCTTTTCCCTGAGTGGATTGCTTCGAAGTCGATGATGAACCGCAGGTATGACCCCCAGAGCACCCACAGCTAGAGCGGCGGGTAGACCGGGGTTCATGGGCAGATTTTTCGTTGCGTTCATGCGCGCTTCGTTGAGCCTTGCCCATGATGGCCAGGCGTGGTGCGGAGACAATGCGCTCACTCAACTCGCCGCAATCTGGGCAGATCGTAGGCTCGCTGGAGGTACTCATTTTTCCCAGTGCGGAAAACACACCGCACTCATCACATCTGTATTCATACATAGGCATGGCTCTTCCCCTTATGCTTTCAAATCGTCAATCAAGAAGTCTGTGATCAGGATGTCTTGGCGACATCCACGTTGCCGGTGATGATCTTCACTGGGCCATCGGCATTCGGCTTCAGGTCAAAGTCAAAGATCTCGGTTGGCAACCACAGGGTGGCACACGCATTCGGGATATCCACCACACCGCTGATATGGCCTTCAACCGGTGCAGTTCCGAGAATTGCCACGGCCTGCTCACCGCTGTAGCCAAACTTCTTCAGGTACTCAATCGCGTTGAGGCAAGCCTGGCGATAAGCCACTTGTACATCCAGGTAGTGCTGCTTACCCTGCTCATCCACGGAAATACCTTCAAAAATCAGGTAGTCACGATAGTTAGGTGTCAATGGGCTAGGCTGGAACAGTGGATTCTTGACGCCATACTTCTTCACACCATCCTTGATCAAGCTGACCTTGATATCGAGGTAGCCAGCCATTTCGATCGCACCGCAGAACGTGATTTCGCCATCGCCCTGGGAGAAGTGCAAATCGCCCATGGAAAGACCGCCATCCTTGACGTAAACCGGGAAGAAAATCTTCGAGCCCTTGGTCAAGTTCTTGATATCGCAGTTACCACCATGATCGCGTGGAGGCACCGTACGTGCGCCTTCCTTGGCTGCTGCTGAGGCCTCTTCGCCGCTCAGGCGGCCCATGACGGCACCCGTTGGATTGGGAGGCAAGCCCAATGCTGGCACACGATCAGGATCAGTAGCGATTAATTCAGCTTCGCGCTTGTTCCATGTATCCAGCAACTCACGGGATGGCAAGCAGCCAATCAAACCCGGGTGCATGATGCCAGCGAACTTGACGTTGGGAACATGGCGGGAGGTGGTATAGATACCGTGAAAATCCCAGATACTTTTCGCTGCTTCAGGATAATGATCAGTGAGGAAGCCACCACCATTTTCCTTGGCAAACAAGCCATTGAAACCCCATTGTTGATCTTGCAAGGTACCTACATCCAGGATATCCACTACCATCAGATCGCCCGGCTCAGCACCTTCAACACCAATCGGGCCACTCAGGTAATGCACCTGCAACAGGTCGACATCACGAATATCGTTTGCGCTATCGTTGTTGCCGATCTGACCACCGGTCCAGTCCATGCACTCAACACGGAACTCGTCACCAGGCTTGACCATGGCGACCATGGGCAAATCAGGATGCCAACGATTGTGAATCTGGCCGTCCTGTTCCCAGGCTGGCTTGTCGAAATCCAGCTTAATCAAGGTCTTCATCTATACATCCTCCTTAAGAAACTCAACTCATGACGGCCGTCACTCCATTTAGGAATGGCGGCCATTCCCAACTAGAATTGCAACTGCAGCGCAAACACGATGCTGTCAATATCAGAAACATTCGTGGTGCTTTGCTTCGAGTAGAACCCACTAACCTGCGCGTTGTATCCATCAATGATGTAGGAAACGCCTAGGTCATATTTCTTGATATCGATCTTCGAATCTGCATTGAATTTCTGGTAGCGAACGAATGGCTGGAATTGTCCCCAACCCACCTTTTCATTGAAGATATAGCCAGCACCAGCGGAATAAGCTTTACCTTGCTCGCTCAGGAAGACATCATCGGTGTCATAGTCGTAATAGGCTGCTTCCAATGACAGAGCGCCAGGTCCTACGCCTTTCTTCTCAAGTAGGAAGTCAACACTGTAAGAGCTGTACTTACCTTGTTCGGCAGCGGATACAGCACCATTGTTCTGGGTTCTACCAGCAATACCGACAGCAAGAATGTCTTTGGTACCAAGATAATTGCCGGTACCGTAGTAACCTGGCTCAAGGTCCCAAAAATCGTACTGGAGGCGACCGGCATACATCAGACCATCCGAACCACGTACAGAAGCAACTTGGCCTGCAACTGGTGCTATCTTGAATGCAGTATTGCCTTCGAATACACCGAAGGAGTAGTTCAAGCGTCCTTCTAGAAGATTACCAACCACAGCCACACCATCATCACGACCAATGTAGCCTCCATTAAAGCCATAACGTGATGCAATACTTGCCCAGTAGTTACCACCCAGTGAATAGTAAGGACCTGCCATGTTGGCGCGATCACTTGGAGACAAGAAGCGACCAGCCCAGATACTGAAGTTAGGTGTCAATTCAATAATGCCGGCAGCATCAATGACCTGGAAACCTTCACCAGCGATATCCTTTTCAGTGGTCAGGATACCTTTGATATATTTGTTTAACGATCCAGAAATCATGATACGAGCGGAATTCAGATCAAAATCATTGGAGCGAGAGCTTCCGTTGGCAGCACCGTTTTCTACACTGGAAAAACTGCCGATCATGCCAAAGCCGATACTGATTGACTTATCTTCACCAAAAGTGATCGTGCCAGCAGCTTGTGAACTCATGGATGGCAATGCAGCAGAGGTTGCCAGTGCCACCAACAGCGCACACTTCTTCATCTTGAATTTCATTTCCCTTACCCCTTTGTTTAAGTTTCACCAAAAACCATCAAACCGAACGGTGAACTACCCGCCAAATCTTTCGTGTTGCCAGATTAGCGATTGAGGGGGTCGGCTTAAATACGTCATATTGCGTACATGCCAGAATCAGGCCGCATGGTAATTTGGCCTCGTCGACAATCAACGCCTATGCCGGGGCTGGCATGGGAAATATGGAAAAATACATGAATAATCAAGGATTAATAACGACAATTCCAGCTACCGTGACTCTATGCTTGGTATTGGCAGGATGCGGTGGTGAATTTGCATATAAAAGAGGCGCTGGCGTACACGACCTCAACACGGCAAAAAATGCATGCCAGGCACAAGGCCTGCAAGGGAATGCATTTGCACAATGCATGGAAAACAATGGCTGGATATTCCACAACCCACAGGACAACCTGGATGATGATGACCCCGTCATCAAGGCATCACTAAAGAATGACTATCGAGATATCTCAACAGTGCAGAAACCGGCACCTGTTGTGGCAATCGCTGCCGACGCAAAAACCGGGGTGACACAAGAAACACCGGCACCAGCACCCAAGAGCCCTCTGGATATGTTTACTATTAGCTCATGGTGGAAAATGGGCAAAGGTGCAGACAACCTCAAGGCTGATATCCAGCAATGCGTGGCAAAGCTGGGGCCAGAACACCAGCCTGATATGTCAGGTACCACGGCAAAAGCGAGCCGAGGCTTGTTGCTCTGCATGAGGGAACTGGGCTGGAAAGCGCTACAGGCGCAGTAAGCCAGTGAATAGCCTATACACAGCGCCCCACAAAATCTGTGCATAACTTTGTGGGCAGTCTGGGGATGGCAAAATTAACTTGCTGATGCAATAAAGAGAAATGCCGCTGCCTATTTTCTAGGCAGCGGCATCATTTGAGGCGTAATACAGAGTGGCTTAGGCCATGTGCACTTACATGTGGACTTAGCTATATTTGCGGAACTGCCCCACCACCACCCCAAAAATCTCGAAATCACCATTGGGGCGAATCACCGGAAAATCCTTGTTGGCAGGAATCAGCACAAACTGCCCATCCTCCTTACCCAAAGTCTTGAGCGTAAATTCCCGGTTGAGGATAGCCACGACAATATCGCCAAGATTGGCAAAAGGACGTTTTTCCACAATCACGACATCGCCATTGAAAATCCCGGCGTCCTTCATCGAGTCACCACGCACGGTGATGAGGATGGTCTGCGAAGGCTTCTCGATGAGGTAATCATCAATACCCATCGTGTCCAGGGTATCGCCGTATGATGGTGTGGCAAACCCGGCCTGTACCGTGCTCTCAGCCAGGATACGCTCGAAAAAGCGCCTGCCAGGCTTGAGCCGCTTGTCAGGCGCATAGTCGAGGAAGCCCTGTAACTTGAGCCGCGCCACGAACGATGTCACCGCATTCTTGGATTTGAACCCAAGCAATTGCGCGACATGGCTAAACGTCGGCAATGTCTTGTGCTCGGCGAAATAGTCCTGGATCTTGCCCAGGTATTCAAAGTCTTTGTCTTGTCCCATGAATGAAAATTTACTGTACGATCGTACAAAATGTCAACCCCTGTTTTGTTAAATTTTCCATGGGTGAATCCCATCTGCTAAACTTGATATTAATTATCATTTGTATGCATTATGAACTCCCCAAGCACGCCGCCTGCGCCCCATCCTCTACATAGCATTTACCAAGAACACCACCGCTAGCTGGTACAACTGCTACGCAGAAAACTTGGCAATATGGAACAGGCCGCCGACCTCGCTCAGGACACTTTTGCGCGTATTCTGGCTGCCAACCAATATCATGAACTACGCGAGCCGAAAGCCTACTTGACCACCGTATCCACCCGCCTGGTTGCACAACACTTCCGACGCTATGCCTTGGAGCAGGCTTACCTCGACGCGCTTGCCTCGCAACCCGAGGCAACCAGCCCATCGCCTGAAACCGTGGCCTTGGTCGTGGAGGCTTTGGCTGCAATCAGCCGGGTGTTAGAAGGCCTAACGGCCCGTACACGGGAAATTTTTCTCATGTCTCAGCTCGATGGCATGAAGTATGTCGATATTGCAAGGCAGCTGGGCGTTTCGGTCAATGTAGTGCAGAAAGCCATGATCAAGGGGTTCCAACACTGCTATCAGGCTGTGTACTCGACTGACGCAAGCTAGATGAATAGATTGTTCACCCCAATGAACGGGGACAACAGCAACATCCCCGCAGACATCATCGAGCAAGCCGCGACCTGGATGATGCGGCTGCAATCCAGTGAGTTATCGCCATATGAACAAATGGAACACCAGACCTGGCTACATACCAGCCAGCAGCATCAGCTTGCATGGCAACGCATGACCGGGCTAGCAACTGACCTGCAAGCCAACAACCATCTCGTCGCAGCGCCGCTTGCGCGCCAAGCCTTATTATCTGCCAACGGCAAGCAGCGCCGCATGGTGCTGAAATCCATCGCCAGCATCAGCATCGCGGGCGGCAGCGGCCTGTTGGCATGGCAACAATTGCCATGGACATCATGGATGGCAGACCAACGCACGGGCGTCGGCGAACAACGCCGGCTCACCCTGGCGGACGGCACCTCCCTGCTGATGAACACCGACAGCGCGCTGGATGTGCAATTCCTCGACCATGAAAGGCGCATCACCCTGCATCATGGCGAAATCCTCATCGCCACGGCAAAAGACCCAAGGCCGATGGTGGTTACGACTAGCAACGGCACGATTACCCCAATCGGCACGCGCTTCAGCGTGCGTCACGAAGACCACACGCCGACCCGCGTGATGGTGACCGAAGGCGCGGTGCGCCTGCAACCCCGCAACAGCGCCAATAGCCAATTCCTTGCCGCAGGGATGCAGGCCGAATTCACCGGCCAGGAGATCGCCACACCCATCACGCTCAATCAACACGGCATGGCCTGGGCCTCCGGCATGCTGGTCGTGGAACGCATGCCCTTGTTCGCGTTCATTGCCGAACTCAACCGCTACCATCGCGGCAAGCTGGGCTGCGCCGACGATGCCGCCAATATGCTCGTCAGCGGCGCCTATGCCATCGACGACACCCTCGCCGTCATCGGATTACTGCAAGAAACCCTGCCGCTACGGATACAGTACTTCACTCGCTATTGGATCACTCTGCATCATTTATAAAAAATTCCTGTTCTCATCTGGCAGGTTTTCGTTTGCTACGCATCAAGTAAATCATAAGCACCTGTTCACGGTGCCATTGCAAACTTGAACCAGAGGGAGAACCACATGGCCGCGATGCCATTTACCAAGAAAAAAATCACACACGCTATTCTGCTCAGCATGGCTTTAAGTGCCAGCATTTGCGCCATGCCGCACCTGCATGCGGCAGAGCAGCAAGCCGATACGACAGCCCAACAATACGATATTCCCGCAGGCACCCTGGACTCAGCCCTAGGCGAGTTCGGCCGCATCACCGGCCGCATGATCGCCATCGACCCGGCGCTAACAATTGGCATCAAGAGCCAAGGCCTGCAAGGTCGATTCACGGAACAGCAGGGGTTATCAGCATTGCTGTTGAGAACCGGACTGGAAGTAGTAGCAGCAGAAAACGGTGGCTATCGTCTACGCAAAGCCAGTCAAGTGAATGGCATCAACCAATCATCCACACCCAACTCCAGCAATACATTGCCAGAGATCAGCGTACATACAATTGGCGAGCATGAAACAGCCACTGGGCAGATAAAAGGCTATGTGGCAAAACGCTCAACCAGTGCAACAAAAACCGATTCATCCTTGCTGGAAAATCCGCAATCTATTTCGATTATCACCCGTGACGAACTCACTGTGCGAAATGTGCAGCGGGATGGCGATGCATTGCGCTATACGGCAGGAGTGATCAGCGAAAACTATGGTAATGACATACGGCCAGGTTTCGACATTGGCACTATCCGCGGCTTTGACCCATCAACAACCGGCATGTACCGTGATGGCCTACGAGAGTTTAATGGCCTATGGAGCCGGTTATCCACCGACATCAATACGGTGGAGCGTATCGAAGTCCTCAAAGGCCTTTCCTCCGTTCTATACGGTCAAAGTGAACCCGCCGGTGTTATCAATAAAATCAGCAAGCGTCCCAGCGAAGCACCGGTACAGCAAGTGGAAATCCAGGCCGGCAATTACAACCGATACCAGGGCAGCCTGGATATGGGTGGTCCACTGAATAGTGATAGCACGGCGTTATACCGCATCATCGGCATGGTACGTGATAGCGAAACTCCGTATAAATATGATACCGGCCATCGTAGCCAGGACAATCGGGAACTGCTGGCACCCTCCATCACCTTGCGCCCTTCAGAAAAAACCAGCCTGACATTGCAAGCCGAATATTTGCATGCAAAAACTGGCGTATCCGCACAACTGGGATCGCCGACCACAGTTACTGACATCATGATTGGAGATTATCGCTACGACAAGAATGAACGTAAACAATACTCCATCGGCTATTTATTTGAACATGCGTTCAACGACGCCTGGACATTCAGGCAGAACCTGCGTTCCAGCAAAGTGGATTTTCAATATGCACGAATGGGGGCAGAAAGCCTGACCGGTACATTGCTCAGTCGCAGCAAAAGCTATATAGACGAGCAATTGAATGGTGTTGCACTGGACAACCACCTGCAAGCCAAGATAGATACTGGCATGCTATCTCACACCCTGCTGCTTGGGGTAGATTTTCAACGCTCTGCCTATACGCTGAGTAATGGCTCTGCTGTCGACCCAGCCGATAACCTGGACTTGAGCAATCCGATCTATGGCCGACATATTGCACGACCTGCCTATACGTCTGTCACAGCTAGCGCTATCAAGCAAACCGGTATTTATTTGCAAGATCAAATCAAGTTTGGAGATCATTGGGTGTTCACCCTGAGTGGCCGTCGGGACCGGGCTGACATCAGCGGTAGCGACAAACTGAATGGCGTTAAGCAAGATAAACAGGAAGATCAAGCAACCACCTATCGTGCAGGTGTCGCTTATATATTCGACAATGGTGTTGCTCCCTATGCCAGCTATTCAGAATCCTTCAACCCGAGTGCTGGGGTCGATGGTAACGGCAAAACCTTCAAGCCGACGACTGGCAAGCAATACGAAGCAGGATTGCGTTACATGCCGCACAACAGCCGGGATTTGTATACCTTTTCTGTATTTGAAATCACCCAACAAAATGTAGTGACTTATACCAATACAGGGGCTTTTCAAACTGGAGAGATCCGCTCACGTGGTGCAGAACTGGAAATCAAAACGCAGTTGCTGGATAACCTGAATCTGGTCACAGCCCTGACCTATAACGACGTAAAAGTCACCAAGACCGATGGTATCGGCATAGGCAATAAAGGTGATAGCCCAGTCTATGTGCCACGCAAAGCTGCTTCAACTTGGCTGGATTATAAAATCTCCACCGGACCTTTATCAGGCCTTGGTATTGGCGCAGGTGTGCGCTATACAGGGGAAAGCAATGGCGGAAATCCTTGGGGCGAAAGTTACACCAATCGATCTTATACCCAAGTCGATGCCATGCTGAATTACCACCATGATTCGCACTGGTATTTTGCGCTTAACGCTAATAACTTATTTGACAAGGAATATACAGTTTGCGGTTGGGGGGCCTGCACAATGGGATATACCCGCAGTGTCATCGCCACTGCCCGATACAGCTTCTAATAGCTTATTCACTCCTGCTTTTGCCAACATTAAGTAGGAGTGAATGTGTCATTTGTTATTGCTTTACAGCCAGCTGCAACAAAAACTGCGCCACCTGCTCCGCACATTCCAAGGGAAACAAAAGCTCCTGCTGGCGAATGTTTTCCATCGCGCCATCCATGCCAATCACCGTGATTCTGACTTCCTTATACTCTGTCGTTTCTACCGAGATCATGGGGCGATCAAGGATCACCAGATTGGTCTTGTTGTCTTTTTTCTGATTGTCTGCCATGCGTGTTCCTTTATGCAAAAAAGGGCGGCATGATAACAAATTCCTGCCTGCTTATTGCCTTTCCCGTGAACAATCTAGCCACTTCTCAGGTAAGCAACATCACTAATAAACCAGCGGCCAAAGCGACACCAATCACGGGATAAGTACGCCAAGCTAATGCTTTGCCACCCACTACACCGACCAGTGCGGCCTTCACCACACTATTGCTGACCACGGCCAGCACAATACCCTGCGTCGCCACGTTCATCCCCAGCTCGTGCAAGGCATTACGCGATAAAGACAAGCTGATGGCATCGACATCGGTCAGACCAGCGAGGATAGAGACCAGATAAACACCAGCATCCCCCATGTAGCGCCTGCCCGCCTCGACGAGGAACAAGATCAGGCTTAACAACAAGGCAAAACGGATGGCTGGCCGTAGCTCAAAGGGGTTGCGTAGTGGTGTTTCTGCATTGGCTGGCTCTTCCTTGATAGCCCGCAGCCAGAACACCCCTGCCCCGGCAAGATACACTAAACACATCACACTCAATGGCCAGGCAATATGCGGCAATATGGAAATATTCACCGCGGCCACAATCAGCAAGACACGTGGAAACATCAAGGCTGATGTCGCCAGCAGGCCTGCTGACAATACATTCTGCAATGGTTTGCTCGACAAGTGTGACAGGGTAAGCGTCATGGCGGTGGAAGACACCAGGCTACCAAGGATAGCCGTCAACATCAGGCCATAGCGTGTGCCAGTCAGGCGAATGGCGATATAGGCAATAAAGCTCAAGGCGGCGATCAGCACCACCATCCACCAGGTGGTATAAGGGTTGAACACGCCCCAGGGATCATAAGTCTCGTTCGGCAATACGGGCAGCATCACCACGGAGATGAACAGCAGCTTGAGCGCACCGGAAACTTCGGCCTCACTCAAGCGCTTGAGCAGGGAGTGCAATACGTTTTTCAGGCTGAGCAGCAAGGCCACCACCACGACGCCAGCGCTCGCCAGCATCACGTAGCCAGACAAGGCAAGGCTGCCCAGCAGGAAGGTAATCAGCAAGGCCAATTCGCTGGTGATGCCATGGTCACCAGTGCGGCGCACATCCACAACATAGGCAATGCCCACCACCAGCATCAATGCCGCCAGCACCGTCACCCAGACGGCCATGCCCATCTGCTGCCCCAGCAAAGTGCTCAAGCCGCCCAGCAAGCCCGTCAAGGCAAAGGTGCGGATGCCTGCGCTTTGGTATGAGTCGTTTTCATCGCGCTCTTGCCAGCCGCGCTCAGCGCCAATCAATAGCCCGGCACCCAGTGCGATGAGCAGGTGCAGCATGGTATCGATGGCAAAAGCCTGGTGCATATATTAGGTTCCCGGTTATATCTGCGAGCATGATACCAAGAGCCAGCGCCCTCTGGCACCAAGACAATGCTAGACGCGCACTGGCCTGGCCAGCCCGAGATGACCGCGCAGGGTGGCATGCTCATAATCACGGCGGAACAGGCCGCGCTGCTGCAGGATAGGAATGACGTGATCGACAAAATCCTGCACGCTTTCCGGCTGCATCGGTGGCATCAGGTTAAAGCCATCGGCACCGCCATTGCGGAACCAATGTTCCATCTGGTCAGCCACCTGCTCTGGCGTACCAACCATGGTGCAATGCCCTCCCCCTGCCGCCAAGCGGCCTAATAGCTGGCGCACGGTAGGCTTTTCGCGCTCAATAATGCGTAGCACAGTGGCATAACGGCCCTTGGGGCCGGTAAAGACTTCCAGCGGTGGCAAGGGGGGCACTGGCGCATCCAGCTCCCAATTCATGCAATCCTGATCGATGAACAACTGTAATTGCCGCAGGGATGTTTCTGCCGGCAATAGCTCATCCAGCGCACGCTGCTTGGCACGCGCCTCGGCCTCAGTTGAGCCGATGAAGGTCACCAGGCCTGGCAAGATAGGTACATCCACTTGCCGCCCGGCAGTCTTGACCCTGGCCTTGACGTCGCTGTAATAGGCCTGGGCCGACGGCAGGTCATAGGCCACGGCATAAATCGCCTCGGCATATTTCGCGGCGAGTGCGCGGCCATGATCGGAAGCGCCCGCCTGGAACAGCACAGGGTTACCTTGCGGTGGGCGCGGCACGGTCAAGGGGCCATCAACGAGGAAATGCGCGCCTTGGTGATTGATCTGCCGCACCCGGCTTTCATCGACATAATCGCCTGCACGGTCATTAAGTAAGGCGCCATCATCCCAGCTATCCCACAATTGCAATACCGCCTGGATAAATTCCTCAGCCCGTGCATAGCGCTCAGCATGGCCCGGCATGGCTTCATACCCATGGTTCCTCGCCTCGACATCAAACATCGACGTCACCACGTTCCAGCCTGCACGCCCGCCGGAAATATGATCAAGCGATGCCATCAGCCGCGCGGCATGAAATGGCGTGAAAAAAGTACTGGAAATGGTGCTCACCAAGCCGATGTGCTTGGTAGCACGGCTAATGGCTGTCAGCATGGTGACTGGTTCGAGGAACCAGCGCGGCCCATCCGTGATGTTATTGGTCGCATGCCCATCGGCAAAAAACACCGCGTCCAGCTTGCCGCGCTCAGCTAGCTGCGCCATTTCCTCGTAATAGCGAATATCACCCAGGCGTTCGACTTGGGAATCCGGGTGGCGCCAGGCAGCGTTGTGGTGGCCGCAGCCGAACAGGAATAAATTGATGTGCATCATGACCGCAGCCCTAATTCTTGACCAAGCCACCATCCACAACGAGATTCTGCCCCGTCACGGCACGCGACCAGGGCGAGGCGAAAAACAGCACCGCATCGGCAAACTCTTCTGGTGTCGTTACGCGGCGTAATGGTGTACTGGCAGCGATGAGGTCAAACACAGCCTCTGGCGTGGCAGCAGAAGCATCGGTGGTGCGCAGCAAGCCGCCCGACACCATATTCACGGTGATGCCGCCCGGCCCCAGATCTTGTGCCAGGGTACGTGTGAGTGACAACAAGGCCGCCTTGGCAGCAGTGTAATCGTGATAAGGCACGACCGGGTTCTGGAACAAATTGGTGCCAATATTGATCACCCGGCCCCAGCCCTGCGCGCACATGCCAGGCAAGGCCGCCTGCACAGTATTCAACGCGCCCTTCACCACCCCATCAAACTGTTGCTGCAGGCTTTCCCAGCGAAGATCGGCAGCATGCGCTCGGGCATCGCCATTGAACTTGAAATCTGGCAGCGCATTGTTGACCACCGTGGTCACTGGCAGGCCGAAATGTGCCTGGGCCTGCTCCAGCATGTCACGCACAGCGGCTGCATCGCACACATCCGCGCCTATCGCCAATGCACGTTCAGGCGCTTCAGCCACGAGCTTGGCCGCGGCGGCCTCGCTATGCAGATAATTGATGACAACCCTTGCACCCTGGTCGAGGAAGGCACGGGCAATATGCTGGCCTAGGCCACGCGCAGCACCGGTGACGAGCACGACTTGGTCTTGAATACGGAGTTGTGGGGCGGATGGATTGTTCATGTCATTCCTTTGCAGTAAATCATGGCAAAGGAAGACACCGCAGTCAGGGCTGCGACAGGCATTCCTCCGCCAGTATGATCTGGATCAGGTGTTACGGGTTTGCTCTCAGCCCTGTAGAAACCATTCCACCAGGGCACCCCGTGCCGAAAGGTTGAACCATAGCACGGAATTTGAACGCTTCACATCCAGTGCATTGTGAAAATCATGATGAAAGTCGTTATAATCCGGCACCAGAACGGCCACTTGCTATTGGCCTGTTCAATCCTGGGGGAGCCGATCACGGCTGAGAAATGGCAATGGGCCATGACCCTTAACACTTGATCCAGATCATGCTGGCGAAAGGAAGGAAGTACCGCATCGGGTTTGCGTACTCCTTGTCGTTCGTTGATTACAGGAGTCACCACAAGATGCTCAGTACACAAGCCACGCTCGCCTGGCTGGTTTTTTTCGCTGCCGCTTTTGCCATTCTTGGCATGGCTTACTCACGCCGTTATCGCGGTAATCTTGAAGAATTCATCGTCGCCCGCAACAGCCAAGGCTCGGTTGCCAGTGTCATGGTGCTACTCGCCTCTTCCCTCGGTGCATGGATACTGTTCTCGCCCGCCCAAGCGGCTACCTGGGGCGGCCTTACCGCGGTCATCGGCTATGCCCTTGGTGCGATGTCACCGCGCATCGCCATGATCCCGCTCGGCAAACGCATGCGCGAGCTCATGCCCAATGGTCACTCCCTGACCGAGTTTCTCATCGCGCGTTATGGCAAGCCAATGTATCTGCTCGCACTCAGCATCATGCTGTTTTACCTGTTTATCGCCATGAGTGCAGAGATCACAGCTATCGCCAAAATGGTGACCATCCTTGCGCCAGTGCCACTATGGGCCACGGCGGCCATCGTGCTCGGCTTTACGTTGCTCTACACCACTTATGGTGGCTTGCGTGCCTCTATCTTCACCGACAAGGTGCAGATCGTCATCATCATCCCGCTGCTGGCAGCGCTGGTATTCATTGGCTGGAAAGCTACCGGTGGCGTCATGCCTGTCATGGACAAGCTACGCGAAACCGCACCGCAGCTCATCGACCTGCACGATATTGGCGGCATCAAGGCCGGGCTGACCTTCTTCGTCGCCATCCTGCTCACCGGCATCTTCCATCAAGGCAACTGGCAACGCATTTACTCTGCCAAAGACATCCCCGCCATGCGCAACGGCTTTCTGCTGGGTGGGCTGCTAGTCGTGCCATTCATCTTCATCATGGGCTTGTTTGGCCTGGCCTTCATGGCGATGACACCACAAGGCGATAGCTCGGTCGCGCTATTCAGCGTGGTCATGCCCAATATCCCGCTCTGGCTGGCCATTGCCCTCATTCCACTCGGCATATCGCTGGTAATGTGCAGTGCAGATAGCGCGATCAGCGCAATTTCAAGCATTGTGGCTGTGGATATCGGGCGAGTGATGCCCAAGCGTAGCGCTCCGAGCTTGATGCGCTTGTCGCGCTGGCTGGTGCTGCTGGTCGCTATCCCGGTGTTAATCGTTGCTGCACAGGGCTACAGCGTGCTCTATCTCTTCCTGCTCGCCGACCTGTTATGCTCGGCTGCGGCATTCCCGGTCTTTTTCGGCCTGTTCAGCCGCTCGCATACCGGGCGAGAAGCGGTGATGGGCACGATCGCAGGATTGATCGCAGGATTGTCCATGTTCCCCATGCCCAATGAACCAGCGACCCACTTGCTGGAATCCTTCCTGCTGGCGGCCTTGACCCCCGTAGCAATCATTACTCTCACCCGCCTGCTCAAACGTCGCAAGGAACACTTCGAGCTTGCTTCGTTGACACATGCAAGCCGCAGGCTGGATCAAGAGCAACTCTAATAACGCAAAGGGCGAACGCAACGATTGAACATCGCTGAGCTCGCCCTTGATATTGTGTTGAGTTATTGAATCAGGAACTACAAGACAGCATCGAGCATCCGGCCTTGTGCTTGGCCCAATCTGGGCGCAAGGCAGCAAAGCGCTCCTTGCCTAGCTGCTCATCGTAAGGGTGGCGCAGCACTTCCAACAATTCTTCTATCAAACTGTTATCACCAGCATCTGCTAGATCGATGGCCTGTTGCGCTAGGTAGTTGCGCAAGACATAACGCGGGTTGACACGGTTCATGGCGTCCTTCCTGGCTATTGGGTCACGTCCATCTGCAACCGTCGCCTGGCTATATTGCTTGAGCCAATCACTGAACCTGGGCTTGAAGGTTTCCCATAGTGCATCGCTGTAGGACGCGCTTTGCAAAATGCCCAAGTCCGGCTGGGTCGCTTCAACCAAGGCCAGCTTGCGGAAAAATTCGGTCATGTCGATCTCGGCCTGGGTCATGAGATCGAACACTTCAGTGAACAAAGGCTCATATTCATCGCGCCACTGGCTAAAGCCAAATTTGGCGGCCAACACGGCACCCCACTCTTTGTTGTAAGCCTGGTCGAATAGCATCAGGCCTTCGTCGTAAATTTCCCGCTCCGGCTTCAAGGCATACAATGCTTGCGCCAGTCGCTCCAGGTTCCAGCGCGCAATCTCGGGCTGGCGACCAAAGCAATAACGACGGCCTGCGGCATCAGTGGTGTTGGGCGTCCAGCCGGGGTCGAAGTTATCTACCCAGCCGTAAGGGCCATAATCAATAGTGAGGCCAAGGATAGACATATTGTCGGTGTTCATCACGCCATGGACAAAGCCCACGCGCATCCAGTGTGCAACCAGGCGCGCAGTGCGTACACAGACAATGGCAAACCACTCGGCTAAACGCTCGTCTTCGGGGAAATCAGCCAACTCAGGAAAATCACGGTTGATGGTGAAATCCACCAGCGTTTTCAGCGTTTGCTTATCCTGGCGCATGGCAAAAATCTCGAAATTGCCAAAGCGGATAAATGAGGGCGATACACGGCACACGATCGCCCCCTTCTCCGCCTGCGGGTTGCCGTTATAAAACATATCGCGAATCACGACATCGCCGGTCTGCACCAGGCTCAGGGCACGCGTCGTCGGGATGCCAAGATGGTGCATCGCCTCGCTGCAAAGAAATTCGCGTACCGATGAGCGCAATACAGCACGGCCATCCGCCATGCGTGAATAGGGTGTCACACCCGCGCCCTTGAGTTGTAGCTCCCAGCGCTGGCCCTGGCTGTTTACTACCTCGCCCAGGCTGATCGCACGACCATCGCCCAACTGCCCGGCCCAGTTCCCGAACTGGTGTCCGCCATAGCACATGGCATAAGGCTCCATACCGGGGATAAGGCCATTGCCGCCTAAGGCATTCACCCAGGCTGGTGAGTTGATGTCTTCATCACTCAAGCCCAGCGCCTGCAACATCTCGGATGAATAAGCCAGCAGCTTGGGAGCCGATACCGAGGTGGGCATCACACGTGACCAACAGGCACCATACACTTGGCGCAACTGGTTAGTAGTATCCGGGTCACCCGGCAAATCCCGCAGGAAACGGTTATCAAAAGTAGGCATCATCACAATGGGGATTTCATTATCAAAGGTCATACAGAATGACAGCGTTGCCTATTGTATGTTCTCTGCTGAGATAAATTAAGTTGGTAGGCATTGCACAATAAATAGGCAATAGCAAATTCCATATGACATAACAACCGTTTAGCTAGCTCATGCGCATGCTGCCCACAAAGTTACCCACAGAAATTGTTGAGCTAGCATTACTTTCATCAGAACCATGGGAATATGGCAATGTCTCTGTAACATCCACCTGGATATTGAAAAGCGATGATTCCATTTTCCATTCTTGATCTCTGCCCCATTGTGCAAGGTAGCACGCCATCACAGGCCTTCAGCAACTCCGTCGCGTTGGCCCAGCTGGCAGAGCAGCTAGGCTATCGGCGCTTCTGGCTGGCAGAGCATCATAATATGCCGGGCATTGCCAGTGCAGCCACTTCTGTCGTGATGGGTCACGTTGCCAGCCACACCAAGGCGATACGCATCGGCGCTGGCGGCATCATGTTACCCAACCATGCACCACTGGCGATTGCCGAGCAATTCGGCACGCTGGAATCCCTATACCCTGGGCGCATCGACCTTGGGCTGGGTCGCGCCCCTGGTAGCGATATGACCACTGCACGCGCTTTGCGACGCAACCTACATGCCCACGGGGAGGATTTTCCAGACTTAATCGCAGAACTCCAGCATTACTTTGCCCAGCCTGAAGCGGGTCAAAGCATCCGTGCAGTCCCTGGAGCAGGATTAAACATCCCCCTATGGATATTGGGTTCTAGCTTATATGGCGCTCAATTTGCCGCAGCACACGGCCTGCCGTTTGCCTTTGCGTCGCATTTTGCACCCACGTTCCTGCTACAGGCACTTGATACCTATCGCCGCAATTTCCAGCCATCAGCCTCGTTGAATAAGCCTTACTTCATGGTCACGGCCAATATCCTAGTGGCCGATACCGATGAGGAAGCACGCTATTGGTTCAATTCGCAACAACAAGGCTTTACCAACCTGCATCGTGGCACGCCTGGCCAACTGCCACCGCCTGTAGATGATATTGAGCAATACTGGACACCTGCCGAGAAATTAAGCGTCGAACGCATGCTGGCTTGCTCGCTGGTGGGCTCTGCTACCACGGTAAAGGCCGGGTTGAGGAAACTACTGAAAGACCTCATGCCTGACGAATTAATGGTGACCGGCCATGTGTTTGACCACGCAGTACGCTTGCAATCATATCGTGCCGTTGCCACCATTCACGAACAACTGTCCGCAGAATAAAAAAGCCAGGCAAAAGCCTGGCCAGGGGCATGTATACCACTAGATGTTAATGTTAATACAGGTGATGTTGATCCTGCTGGCGTTTGCGCCTGCTGATCAAGCCCATCACGCCTAACCCCAATGCCAGCATGCCATAGGTGCTAGGCTCTGGTACTGCGGTGACCACCACACCGTCGAGGAAAGAACCATAGGAAGGTGCATTCTGTGGTTCAATCGAAGTGAACTTGAGCGTGGTAAGCGCATTGGACGCTACCAGATTGCTGAAATTATAGACCACCCACCCGCTGTGAGAGGTGACTGAGGTTGCTACCACCTGGCTCCCACCCCAATACACTTCCAGTGCACTATTCAGTCCCCCCGGAGTATCAGAACGGCCTGAATAGGCAAAGCTCAAGTTATAAAGCTGCCCTGTGGTTGTCGACAAATCCTGCCACACCGATGTCAATGCAGTGGAGTTGAGCTCCAGATATTGCTCACCATCGTATGCAGTATTGAAAGCTGACCAACCACCATGATCACTGCCTCGCTGTATCTCAAACTGCCCAGTAGATTCCCAGCCAGTCACATTAGCCAGTTGCTCATAGGCCCCCGAAATAGTATCGGCCTCAAAACTACCATTCACCACGATATTCGCTGCATTTACCCCGCTACTTGCAGCTAGTAGTGCTCCACAAGCTACCATCGTCAATTTATTCATTTTCTCTTCCTTCTCACATTAGACATGCTTAAGAAAATTACATAAGCCCAGCTATGAGCGCCAGGTTGAATGAGCATGCATGGCAGCTACACTCGCCACTGTGCGATACCGAACATAACTCAATGATTTATAGGAAAATTAGCCCAATCGGACTAATACAGGGAAATTGAGCGCTCAAGGTTAAATTGATCGGCATATACTGAATTGCAGCACCTTGGCTGGAGGCCATATGGATATACCGCTCACCCCACATCACAACACCTTGATCAATGCACTACCACTGGTAGATCAGGAGCAACTCATAGCAAGCCTGGAGCCATACTCCATGCAGTTGGGTGATGTGTTGTACGAATCGGCGCAGGTATTGAAATATGTGTATTTCCCGGCCGATGCTATCGTGTCATTGCTCTACGTGATGGAAAACGGCGCATCAGCAGAAATTGCCGTCGTCGGTGGTGAAGGCATGGTGGGCACGCCTGTGATCATGGGCAGCAACACCTCATCCTGCCGTGCCGTGGTGCAAAGTGCAGGGTATGGCTATCGCATCCGTGCCAGCACGCTCAAGCATCTTTTTGATCATAGCCATGCCGTTGCGCATTTACTCCTGCGATACACCCAAGCATTGATCACGCAAATCACCCAGACCGCCGTCTGCAACCGTCATTGCGTGCTGGAGCAACAACTTTGCCGCTGGCTATTGCTCAGCCTCGATAGGCTACCGAAAACCGAATTGATCATGACGCAGGAGCTGATCGCCAATATGCTGGGCGTCAGGCGTGAAGGCGTCACAGAGGCCGCTGGCAAGTTACAGCGGCAAGGCTTGATCAGTTACAGCCGGGGGCATATCCACGTATTGAACCGCTCCGGCTTGGAGCGCATGGCATGCGAGTGCTATCAGGTCGTCCGCCAGGAATACGCTGCGCTGCTGAATGCATGAGGCCTAGAATACGGCCTCGGCAGTGTTGTTACGATCAATGATCTCGCGGATGGTGTTGCCCTGCTCGCATTGCGCGAAGTGACATTCCTTGTCCAGCATGTTGTCAGGGCAACCGCTCAACAACGGGCAATTACCGAACAATTCAGCGATCCAGTCCACAAAGGCCCTGACTTTGGGTGACAAATGCCGGTTATGCAAATACACCACTGAAATCGGATGGCTGGAGGGCTGCCACTGCGGCAAGACCTCTATCAGTTCACCAGATTCAAGTTGTGGTAACACCATGTAGCGCGGCACCTGAATCAAGCCAAAACCTTGCTGTGCACAGGCAACATACGCTTCACCATCGTTGACGGCTACCTTACCCGTCATTTTCACCTCGGTCACATGACCATCGACGACAAAATCCCAATCCATGTTCCGCCCGGTGCGGCTGGAGAAATAATGCACCGCATGATGATGCTGCAAATCCTCCAAGGTCTGTGGCACACCATGCTGCTCCAGGTAACGCGGAGCAGCACAGGTCACGAGGTGAAAAGCACCGATACGTCGGGCCACCATGCTCGAATCTTGCAGTTCACCGACACGCACCACGCAATCAACCGCCTCCTGCACCATATCCACCGGGCGGTCGCTCATGCCAAGCACCAGCTCGACATCAGGGTAGCGCGTATAAAAATCACAGAGTTTGGGAATAATAATCAGACGCCCAATCGAGGCAGGCACATCAATACGTAGCCGTCCACTTGGTCCGCGTGTGACGTCGCGGAACAATGCCTCGGTTTCGTCCACCTCGGCCAAAATACGCATGCAGCGCTCATAATAGGCAGCTCCATCCGGCGTCAGGCTCAGGCGCCGCGTGGTGCGGTTGAGCAGGCGCACTTTGAGCAGGCCTTCCAGCGCCTGGATGGTGGTCGTCACCGTCGTACGCGGCAAACCAAGGCTATCCGCTGCACGGGTAAAACTATTGGCATCCACCACCCGGGTGAATACCTGCATTGCCTGGAACCTGTCCATAGAGATTTCTTAATTTACATGTTGATTATTATCCATTCTACTAACAATCAATATATAAATTAAGGAATTATTCAAAAATAAATAGTGGCGTCCACTGCCATACATGCGATTATTTGCTCTGTAATTCTCACTTCATACCCCCATAATGATGACTCACCCGACACCATTGTTTGTAAATTACGAACAGTGTTTCCACGCCTAAGAAGATTATTAAATTAGCCAAACCGATCACAATGTGTCGCATCCAGTATCAGCGAATGCAGACCGATTGTGAACGAACCGCACGTTTCCCGTGAAGACTTCATCATCCCCGGACCCGAGGGAGTGATCCCCGTCCGGCTGTACCGTCACGCGCAGGCGGAAGGCAACGTTCCATTGGTGCTGTATTTCCACGGCGGCGGATTTAACACGGGCTGCCTCGACGATGCGGACTTTCCCGCCAGCTTCATCGCGCACCATTGCCCTGCCGTCGTCCTTTCCGTCGGCTATGCCCTGGCACCGCAGCATCCGTTTCCCGCTGCGCCGGAAGATGCATATGCCGCGGCGCAATGGGCCGCGCGCAACGCGCGCCGCCTGAACGCGGCCGCCAAGCTGCTCGTGGTCGCAGGGGACGATGCGGGCGGCAGTATCGCAGCGGGCCTGAGCATGATGGCACGTGACCGGAAAGAATTCAGCATTGCCGCGCAAGTGCTGATCGCGCCGATGCTGGACCCCAGCATGACCCTGCTGGGCGACGCCGCCAGGCTCAAGTCCGAGCTCACCGCGGCGCAATGCGCGCAGCGCTACCGGCAATATCTGCCCAAGTGCACGCAACGCATGCACCCCTATGTCGCGCCGCTGGAATCGCTGCGCCTTGCCGGCCTGCCCGCCGCCATGATCGCCACTGCCGAATGCGACGTGCTGCATATCGAGGCGGAAAAATACGCCAGCGCCTTGATCAAGGCCGGCATCCCTACCCAGGTGTCGCGTTTTGCCGGCGTCCAGCACGCCGAATTGCCCGCCCACCAGCCCATGCTGCATGAGGTGGTGGAGTTCCTGCGCCGCCAGGCGGGACAAGCTGGTTTACCTATTAACAGCGGCTAACAGAACTCAGCGAAGCGCTCCTGACAGGAGCGTTTTGTCAGCCGCGCTAAATTTTGATTTCAACATTGAAGATGAGGAACATCATGTCTAAACCACTCCAACAAAAGAAATTCGCCGCCCTGCTGGCGGCGGCCCTGGCAATCTCGGGCGGCGTCATCTTGTGGTCGCCCGCGAGCCACGAGGCCCAGGCCGACACCGCTGCCGCAACAAATGCCGCTACCGTGGACGTTGCGGTTGTCGCGCAGCAGGACATCACCGACTGGCAGGATTATTCAGGCCGCCTGGAGGCGGTCGAGCGCGTTGAAATCCGTCCCCTGGTTTCCGGCACGCTGACCAAGATCCATTTCAAGGACGGCGACCTGGTGAAGAAAGGCGACGTGCTGTTCACCATAGACCCGCGGCCGTTCGAGGCGGAAGTCGCACGCGCCCAGGCCCAGCTGAGCGGCGCCGAGGCGCGGCTAGACTACACCAGCCACGACCTGGAACGCGCGGAGCGCCTGATCGGCGACAACGCCATTGCCCGCCGCGACTTCGAGGAAAAGCGCAACGCGGCGCTGGAGGCGAAGGCCGCATTGCTGGCAGCGCAGGCCGCATTGCAGACCGCCCGCCTCAACCTGGAATACAGCCGCATCACGGCACCGGTATCCGGCCGGATTTCGCGCGCCGAGGTGACGCTGGGCAATATCGTCTCCGCGGGTGCGAGCTCCACACCGCTCACCACGCTGGTGTCTACCGACAACATCTACGCGGCGCTCGAGGTGGACGAGCAAAGCTACCTGAAATTCATCCAGCCCGGGCACACCAGCCAGCTCAAGGTATTGCTGGGTCTGGCGAACGAGGACGGCTATAGCCGCGAAGGACGCATCGGCTCGGTCGATAACCGCCTCGACACTGCATCGGGCACCATCCGCGTGCGCGCCGTGTTCGACAACCGCAAGGGCGACTTGCTGCCGGGGCTGTATGCGCGCGTCAGGCTGGGCAGCGGCAGCACCCACCCGGCGTTACTGATAGACGAGAAAGCCGTGGGCACCGACCAGGACAAGCGCTACGTGCTGGTGGTCGATGCGCAGAACCAGGCCAATTACCGCGAGATACGGCTAGGCGCGGCCCATGGCGAGCTGCGCGTGGTGGAAAGCGGCCTGCAGCCTGGCGAACGCATCGTGGTCAATGGCCTGCAACGGGTGCGTCCCGGCAGCCAGGTCAGCCCGCATCTGATCGCCATGCCCGGCAGCGAGTCGCCATTGGCCCAGGTTCGGGCAGAGGAAGCGGTCCACACGATCCGCAGCCTACCCAATAAACAGCAAAAGGCCGTCAACGCATGAGAGCCTATTCATCCTCTTTTCATAGGGTACGTTGTCCTGCCAGGGTCGGCGATGCAAGGCGCAAACCACAGTCGGGCCATTACCCGGCGAGGATTTGCAACGCTGCAGCGACTATGCTGACCGGACAACCCGCAGGGCATGGCTTCAAAGCGCACCCGCTCTGCGTTCCAGACCTTGGCGAGGCAATAAGCATCGCCTGCGGCCTGCGCCTTGATCGGGCACGCTTTGAAACCATGCGTCCCCTATAAAAAGAGGATGAACAGGCTCTAAATCTTAGGGAGAATCCAATATGAATATCTCAAAATTCTTCATCGACCGCCCGATCTTTGCGGGCGTGCTGTCGATGCTCATCTTGCTGGGCGGGGCGTTGGCCATGTTCCAGCTACCCATCTCTGAATATCCCGAAGTCGTGCCGCCTTCCGTGGTGGTGCGCGCGCAATACCCTGGTGCCAACCCCAAGGTGATCGCCGAGACGGTGGCTTCGCCGCTGGAGGAATCCATCAACGGCGTGGAAGACATGATCTACATGCAGTCTCAAGCCAACAGCGACGGCAACCTCACCATCACCGTCAACTTCAAGCTCGGCGTGGACCCGGACAAGGCGCAGCAACTGGTGCAGAACCGCGTCAACCAGGCGTTGCCCAGGTTACCGCCCGATGTGCAGCGGCTGGGCCTCACCACGCTGAAAAGCTCGCCCACCCTCACCATGGTGGTGCACCTGGCCTCGCCGGACAACCGCTATGATATGACTTACCTGCGCAACTATGCCGTGATCAACGTCAAGGATAGACTGGCGCGCATCCAGGGCGTGGGCGAAGTCGGCTTGTTCGGTTCCGGCAACTACGCCATGCGCGTCTGGCTCGACCCGCAGAAAGTCGCCCAGCGTGGCATGACCGCTTCCGATGTGGTGCAGGCGATCCGCGAGCAAAATGTGCAGGTGGCGGCTGGCGTGATCGGCGCCTCTCCCAATAATGTGCCGCTGCAACTGTCGGTCAATGCGCAGGGCCGCCTCAAGACTGAGGAAGAGTTTGCGGCGATTATTCTCAAGACTTCCGCCGAGGGCGGCATCACACGCCTTTCCGACGTAGCACGTATCGAACTGGCCGCCTCCGAGTACGGCCTGCGTTCCTTGCTCGACAACAAGCCCGCGGTCGCCATCCCGATCTTCCAAGCACCCGGCGCCAACGCGCTGGCGATTTCCGATGCCGTGCGCGCCACCATGAAGGAGCTGGCCGCCGATTTCCCCGAATCCGTGGAATACCATATCGTCTACGACCCGACGCAGTTCGTGCGCTCCAGCATCCGCGCCGTGGTGACCACGCTGCTGGAAGCGATCGCGCTGGTGGTGCTGGTGGTGATCCTGTTCCTGCAGACCTGGCGCGCGTCCATCATCCCCTTGCTGGCGGTCCCGGTCTCCATCATCGGTACTTTCTCGCTGATGCTGGCGTTCGGCTATTCCATCAACGCCCTGTCGCTGTTTGGCATGGTGCTGGCGATCGGCATCGTGGTAGATGACGCCATCGTCGTGGTGGAAAACGTCGAGCGCAACATCGCATCGGGCCTGAGCCCGCGCGACGCCACCTACCAGGCCATGCGTGAGGTGAGCGGGCCCATCATCGCCATCGCGCTGACCCTGATCGCGGTGTTCGTGCCGTTGGCGTTCATGACCGGCCTCACCGGACAGTTCTACAAGCAGTTCGCCATGACCATCGCCATTTCCACCGTGATCTCGGCGTTCAACTCCCTGACCTTGTCCCCTGCCCTGTCCGCCATGCTGCTCAAGGGCCACGGCGACAAGAAGGACTGGCTCACGCGCTTGATGGACCGCTGGCTGGGCGGCTTCTTTGCCAGATTCAACAACCTGTTCAGCCGCGCTTCCGACAACTACGGCAAAGGCGTCAAGGGCATCATCAACCATAAGGGCGCAGCCATGGGCGTCTATGCCGTGCTGCTCGGCCTGACCGTGGGCGTTTCCCTGATTGTGCCCGGCGGCTTCGTGCCGGCGCAGGACAAGCAATACCTGGTGGGCTTCGCCCAGCTGCCCAGCGGCGCCTCGCTGGAACGCACGGAGGAAGTCATCCGCCGCATGAGCGAGATCGCATTGCAGCAGCCCGGCGTGGAAAACGCGGTCGCCTTTCCCGGCCTCTCGATCAACGGCTTCACCAACAGTTCCAGCGCCGGCATCGTCTTTACGCCGCTGAAGCCGTTCAACGAACGCAAAGGCAAGGAGTTATCGGCCGCCGCGATTGCGCAAGCGCTGAACGAGAAATTCGGCCAGATCCAGGACGCCTATATCGCCGTGTTCCCGCCGCCCCCGGTCATGGGCCTGGGCACCATCGGTGGCTTCAAGCTACAAATCGAGGACAGGGGCGCGCTGGGCTATGCCGAGCTGGATAAGGCGGTGAACGCCTTCGTCGCCGAGGCTTCCAAGGCGCCGGAACTGGGGCCCATGTTTACCAACTACCAGATCAACGTGCCGCAGCTGAACGTGGACCTGGACCGCGCCAAGGCCAAGCAATTGGGCGTACCGGTGACCGAGGTGTTCGACACCATGCAGATCTACCTCGGCTCGCTCTACATCAACGACTTCAACCGCTTCGGCAGGGTGTTCCAGGTGCGCGCGCAAGCCGATGCGCCCTACCGCGCCAAGGCCGAGGACATCCTGCAACTGAAAACCCGCAACATGGCGGGCGACATGGTGCCGTTGTCCTCGCTGGTCAAGGTGACGCCCACCTATGGCCCGGAAATGGTGGTGCGCTACAACGGCTATACCGCCGCCGACATCAACGGCGGACCAGCGCCCGGCTATTCCACCGGGCAGGCCCAGGCGGCAGTGGAAAGGATAGCCGCACAGACCCTGCCACCCGGCATCAAGTTCGAGTGGACCGACCTGACCTACCAGCAGATCCTCGCGGGCAATGCCGGCATCTGGGTGTTCCCGATCAGCGTGCTGCTGGTGTTCCTGGTGCTAGCGGCGCTGTACGAGAGCCTGGCCTTACCGCTCGCGGTAATCCTCATCGTGCCGATGAGCATCCTGGCTGCGCTCACGGGCGTCTGGCTGACCAAGGGCGATAACAACATCTTTACCCAGATCGGGCTGATGGTGCTGGTGGGACTATCTGCGAAAAACGCCATCCTCATCGTCGAGTTCGCGCGCGAGCTGGAGTTACAAGGCAGCAGCATCGTCAAGGCTGCGATCGAGGCCAGCCGTTTGCGTCTGCGCCCCATCCTCATGACCTCTATCGCCTTCATCATGGGCGTGGTGCCGCTGGTGACTTCCAGCGGCGCGGGCTCGGAAATGCGCTACGCCATGGGCATCGCCGTGTTCTTCGGCATGCTCGGCGTGACCCTGTTCGGCCTGTTCCTCACGCCCGTGTTCTATGTGCTGCTGCGCAAGCTGAGCGGCGGCCGCCAGTTGCACTCGGCCACTGAGCACAAACCCCATGTTGCCGGCCCAGCCGCCAGCCATTTGATATAGGAAGCACACCATGAAACCGACCAAGACATTATCGCTATTGACCGCGACGCTGCTGCTGGCGGCATGCTCAGTGGCCCCGGTCTATGAGAAGCCCCAGGTGGAAACGCCGGCGCAATTCAAGGAAGCCTCCACTCATGCAACCGGAGAGCAGTCCAGCCAGTGGAAGACTGCCGAGCCGACGGAACTGAACCACCGCGGCCAGTGGTGGCAGGTCTTCAACGACCTCACACTGGACAACCTGGAGGACGAGGCCCTGGCCGCTAACCAGAACCTGCAGGCCGCCACCGCCAGGCTGGCGCAATCCCGTGCCTTGTTCAAGGACGAGCGTTCCAACCGCTACCCGCAACTGAGCGGCGGCATCAGCCCTGGGCATCAACGCGTATCGCCAGATGCCCAGCGTACAGAGAACGGCAGCGAACAGACATTGTGGCGCGCGCAGGCGCAGTTCGCCTATGAGGCAGACCTGTTCGGCCGCGTATCCTCGCTGGTCAACGCCGCCCAGGCCGATGCGGAACAGAGCGCCGCCCTGCTGCGCTCAATCCTGCTCTCCCTGCAGGCAGACGTGGCGCAGCAATACTTCACCATCCGCGAGCTGGATGCCGAGCGTGACATTTACCAGCACACCGTCAAGTTGCGCGAGCAGACCGTGCAGCTGACGCAGCATCGCTACGATGCTGGCGACATCAGCGAGCTCGAACTGGCGCGCGCCAAGACCGAACTCGCGGCCGCACGCTCTGAGGAGCTGGGCGTGACGCGCCGCCGCGCGATTGCCGAGCATGCCCTCGCCATCCTGCTGGGCAAATCCCCGGCGGAGTTCAGCCTGGCAGTGATTCCGTTGCAACGCATCAGCATCAACGTGCCGGCCGGCTTGCCGTCCTCGTTGCTGGAGCGCCGGCCTGACATCGCAGCCGCCGAGCGCGCGATGGCGGCGGCGAATGCGCGCATCGGCGTCGCCAAGGCGGCCTATTTCCCGCGTCTCAACATCACCGGCGCGCTCGGTTACGAATCCTCCGAGCTGGGCAGCCTATTCGAGTGGTCCAACCGCACCTTCCTGCTCGGCCCTTTGATCGGCACCATGCTCTCGATGCCGATCTTTGACGGCGGCCGCCGCGAAGCCGGGCTGGAACGCGCACGCGCCGTCTACGAGGAAGACGTCGCCAAATACCGCCAGACCGTGCTCAACGCCTTTGGCGAGGTCGAGGACAACCTGGCCAGCCTGCGCATCCTCGACAACCAGTCCGAAGTGCAGGACACGGCCGTCGCCTCGTCGCAACGCGCCAGCCACCTCGCCCAGAGCCGCTACCGCGAAGGCCTGGTCAGCTATCTCGAAGTGATCGATGCCGACCGCACCTTGCTTCAGCAAAAGCGCGTCACCCTGCAGCTCGACGGCGAACGCGCCCGCGCCACGGTCAACCTGATCCGCGCGCTGGGTGGTAGCTGGCAACAGGTGGAACAAGGCACGCCCTTGGCATGGCATCAACCCTAAGCGGTATATAATGCTCCAGTTAGTGCAGGGAATAAGGTAGTAAGCCTGCTCGCAGGCCGATGAGCTGTCATTGACCCAGTGTGACTCTGCCGATATAGATTGGGCGCACTAACCCACGTTAACATCTCAAAGCCCATAGGCGATTAAAGCCTATGGGCTTTGATACATCACCTTTCATCATCACTTCATTTTCGTGTCCGGCGCATCAATCACGATATCGTTCTGCACCGATACCACCCCGCTGACATTCCTTGCCACGATCGCCGCTTGGCTTACCTCTGCCTGCGACTTCGCAGTGCCACTCAAATGGACAGCCCCCAGGTCATCAGACTTTACCTGGATATCCAGGGCACTCAGCATCACATCCTTGGCTAGTGCAGCCTTCACCTTGCCCGTCGTCGCGGTATCCTCGGTATCGCCAGTTAATGGGCCTATATTTTCTGCCAACACAGGAAGCGGCAACCCAAGCACCAGTATCAAATAAAGTGTATTCATCACGCGCATGCGTACCTCCTCAAGATATTCATGTGACATATCTCATCTAGTTTATGCAGCCACGACCATTGCCGCCAGTGGCTCACTTCTGACTGATATGTAGGAATTCTTTAATCATTGATGAGGTTGGTGAGTTCGAATCTCACCGCTCCTCCTCAGGAGATCGCGTAGGCAACAAAAATTGAGAAAAGCACTGGCGCCGCCTGAACAACGCCATGTAACATGAATAGAGATACAGCAATATCCCAGTGGAAGGAACACAGCAATGTCCTCGTTATACAAGAGCCGTGAAGAGCGCGTACAAGATGTGGTCAAGGCCTACATGAACGAACAAAACACAGTGCGCCACTCCCTGACATTTGGCGGCCAGTTCCTGCCTTACACAGAATCAGAAAAAGCCCTCATGCGAGAGGAAAAAGCCTGGGCGCTGGCCCGGCTGGCGATAGACAAGATCATGCGACTGCCGCACATCGTGATCAAGCCTCTGTCAGAGACTTAACCATGATCGTAAATACCTAGTTTCCCATATAGGCCTGCCTCCGTCAGCGAAGCAGGCCAGACACCCTCGAAACGCCTTCATCTGCCTGCTACACAAATAAAAAATGCAGGCTATTCATTTCCTCGAAATTACACCGTTAGCTATGACATAAGATCAATATTTACGCCCCTGACGTATTGATCAATAATGTCTTGAAAGCCTATTCACTGTCTTTTCGAAGATACGTAAACCCTACAAAGAGGCTATTCAAGGCACTCCCTATAAATAAAA
Organism: Methylobacillus methanolivorans; assembly: GCF_044751345.1. Taxonomy (GTDB): domain Bacteria; phylum Pseudomonadota; class Gammaproteobacteria; order Burkholderiales; family Methylophilaceae; genus Methylobacillus; species Methylobacillus methanolivorans. The sequence goes on from NZ_JBIWXY010000001.1 coordinate 1,052,182, forward strand.
CGCATCAAGCGCATCATTTTGGAGGGGTAACATGACATGGCCTACTGACTTATGGAATTGCCTGAGAAAAGGCTTTTCCATTGAAAAAGACAAACCCCAGTTACTCACGGCCCAATTCAAGGCATTCTCCAAGCAACTGCCGTTGATGTATGTCATCTTGCTCATCAATAGCTGGATACTAAGCGCCACACACATGTCCAGCGCCCCCAGATGGCTGACCCTGGACTACCCGATTGTATTGACGGTGATATGCATCATTCGATTCTCCTTCTGGTTTCGCACCCGCAAGCATGAGCCTAGCTTGGCATCGACTATGCATGCACTCAATCGCACTACCCTGATTGCAGGCCCTATCTCATTAAGTTTCACCATCTGGGCCATCATGCTGTTTCCTTATGGTGATGCCTATGCGCAATCCCATGTTGCCTTTTATATGGGGATCACCGTAATTGGCTGCATCTTCTGCCTAATGCACTTACGCCCAGCTGCGCTTATTACCGCAGCGGTAGTCAATATCAGCTTCATCATCTTTTTCGCCTCCACCGGCAAGCCTACATTCATCGCAACAGCCGTTAATGTAGGTTTGGTATCCGGCATCATGCTGATGATCCTGCATGTGTATTATCGCGACTTCACCAGGCTAGCGGACGCCCAAGCCCAGGCTGAGGCATTGAGTAATGAAAACCTGCGCTTGGCCAATATCGATAGCCTGACCATGTTGCCCAACCGTCGCAAATTCTTCAGCGAGCTCTATGCCTGTTGCATGCAGGCAGAACAAGATGGCAGCCGCTTTGCCGTGGGCATCCTCGATCTGGATGGCTTCAAACCCGTCAATGACCTGTATGGTCACAGCGTAGGAGATAAACTGCTATTTGCCGTTGGCCAGCGCTTGCTCAAGCTTTGCGATGAAGACACTCATTTGGCCCGGCTGGGCGGAGATGAATTTGCCATCATCATTACGCGAGAAATGGACGATCAGGCGCTACTACTCTTTGGCACCCAATTGTGCGAGTCCTTGCGTCGCCCTTTCATGATTGCAGATACCCTGATACAGATTGCGGCCTCCATGGGCTTGGTCACCTACCCCGATATGGCAGGGAATGCGACTGATCTATTTGAACATGCCGACTATGCGCTTTACCACGGCAAGCGCAATCATCGCAGCATGGTCACGGTATTTTCCACCAGCCACAGAAACATGATCCACCTGGATGCCAGTATTGAGCAGGCACTAAGGAAAGCAGATTTTTCCGAGGAACTGGAAGTCTACTTCCAGCCCATTGTCGACATCACGACAGAAAAAATCGTTGCCTTTGAGGCTCTGGCGCGCTGGGTCAACCCCGTATTAGGACCAATCTCCCCCGCACAGTTCATCCCGGTAGCAGAGCGCACTGGCATCATTAATCAACAAACTCGCATCCTGCTGGAAAAAGCGCTCACAGCAGCCGCCAAATGGCCCGCACATATCCGGCTATCATTTAATTTATCAGCGCACGACCTGAGTTCTCCGGATATCGTGCAGCGCATCGTGCAAATCATCGATCAATCCAAATTTAACCCACGGCAACTGGATATGGAAATCACGGAAACCGCCGTGATGCACGACATAGAACAAGCAAAATGGGCGACAGAACAGATCAGGAAACTAGGCTGTGGCATTACACTGGATGATTTTGGCACTGGGCATTCCAGCCTGAGCCAACTGCACGCTTTATCTTTGAGCAAGATCAAGATAGATCGCAGCTTTGTCACCAATATTGAGAAAAATCCAGCCAGCCTCAAAATCGTCAAATCCCTGCTAGCCCTCAGCCGGGACATGGAACTGGATTGTATTATCGAAGGTGTTGAAACCACCGAGGAAATGGCCGTTATCAAAGAAATTGGCGGCTCCATGGTGCAAGGCTATCTATATTCCAAGCCCATGCCAGCATCAGGTACTGAACAATGGCTGCACAAAAACGCCATGGTGACGGCATAAGACTGCGGAGTGATTTGATATATTGCTACCGAACTCATGTACCACAAGACGCTCAAGCAAAATGATTGGGATAGGAAAAGGTATAGATAGATATCTAGAGATGAAAAAAGGGAAAGCATGAGCTTTCCCTTTTTAATTTGGAGCGGGAAACGAGTCTCGAACTCGCGACCTCAACCTTGGCAAGGTTGCGCTCTACCAACTGAGCTATTCCCGCATTGCTTGACAGCAAAATCATTTACCTGGAGGCGCGAGCCGGAGTCGAACCGGCCTAAACGGCTTTGCAGGCCGCGGCATAACCGCTTTGCTATCGCGCCATAAACAGTATCAGACTAGCCTTTCGGACATCTGATAAAAAAGGAAAGTGCTTGCTGCCACTTTCCCCTTTAAATCCTGGAGCGGGAAACGAGTCTCGAACTCGCGACCTCAACCTTGGCAAGGTTGCGCTCTACCAACTGAGCTATTCCCGCATCGAAAGAAGGCGCTATTCTAAGGATTTTCAGCACTGTGTCAAGCGTATTTCAGGCTGATTATCCAGCCTTCATGCGTGGCCAGGCAGCCTTCAAATAGTAAGCCATTGACACCAATGTCAAAATCGCCGCGATATAAATTAACACTTCGCCGTAAAAACTAATATCCAGCGGCCCTAATGGATCGTAATACAACAGAAAAAGGATAGCTGCCATCTGCACTGCTGTCTTGATCTTGCCTATAAATGCCACTGCCACACTGCTACGCTCGCCCATGCCTGCCATCCACTCACGTAAGGCACTGATCGCGATTTCACGTCCAATAATGATCAAGGCAACGACTGCACCAACACGATCAAGCTCAATCAGTAACACCAAGGCAGCGGCCACCATCAATTTGTCGGCCACAGGGTCGAGGAAGGCCCCAAATGCAGAAGTCTGGTTAAGTACGCGCGCAAGATAGCCGTCAAACCAATCAGTAATTGCCGCAAAGGCAAAGATGAAAGTAGCCAGCACGTTCTTGTCATGCATAGGCAAGGTAGTTTCCGGGAAATAGAATATCCCGACAAAAAGCGGTATACATAAAATACGCATTACTGTCAGGCTATTGGGGACATTCCAGAACATCAGTGCAACTCCTCATAAATTTTCTGCGCCAGTGCATGACTGATACCATCCACCTGCGCAATTTCATCCACGCTGGCATTCTTCACGCCATCCAGGCCACCAAACCTGGTCAACAGGCTTTTGCGGCGCTTGGCGCCTATGCCGCTGATATCTTCCAGGCTGGAATGCATGCGTGCCTTGCCTCGCTTGGCACGGTGTCCAGTAATGGCAAAGCGGTGCGCCTCATCGCGAATCTGCTGCAATAAGTGCAAGCCTGGGTGGTCTTTTTTCAGGCCTACCGGCTCTTCACGCTCGGGGAAGAACATCTGTTCCAACCCCGGTTTGCGCTCTTCGCCCTTGGCAATCCCGACCAACTGGATGTCCAGCAGCCCGACCTCGTTCATCACTTCAACCGCCACGCCCAACTGCCCCTTGCCACCATCAATAAACACTAGGTCAGGGCGTTTACCCTCACCCACAGCAACTTTGCGGTAGCGCCGGGTCAGGGCGTCGCGCATCGCTGCATAATCATCGCCGGGCGTGATACCGGTGATATTGTAACGGCGATACTCGGAATTCTGCATATTGCCCTTGTCGAAGACCACACAGGAAGCCACCGTGGCCTCCCCCATGGTATGACTGATATCGAAGCATTCAATGCGCTCTGTGCCTTCCGGCAAATCCAGTGCCTCACGCAATGCGATCAGCCTGGCCTGCTGATTGGCCTGTTGGGCGACACGCTGACTGAGGGCCAACTCTGCATTGGTTTGTGCCATCTTGAGCCATACGCGTTTATCGCCAATGGGATTGGTATTGATCTTGACCTTGCGCCCGACATGCTCACTGAACACTTCTTCCATCGCCGCGGTTTCCAGGGCTGCGCCCACGATCAATAACGGCGGTATTGCGCCTGCCATGTAATGCTGCTCAAGAAACGCTTCCATGGTGGTTTCCAGATCAGCGCCATCCGCATTCTTGGGAAAGAAGCTCTTATCACCCAAATGATGGCCGCCGCGGATCATGACCAAGTTCACGCACCATTGGCCTTGTAGTTCAGCACAGGCGATCACATCCGCATCACTGACATTGAAATCACTGACGAACTGCTTGGCCTGTACCTGACGCAAGCTCTGGATGCGATCACGGTAGACAGCGGCAAGCTCGTATTCCATTTGCTCGGCAGCCTCGTTCATCTTATCGCCAAGCTCGTCCATCACCTGCTGTTCCTTGCCTTGCAGGAACAGGCTTGCGTGCATCACGTCACGGCGGTAATCATCTTCCGTAATGAAACCGACGCAAGGCGCGGTGCAGCGCTCAATCTGGTGCAACAGGCATGGTCTGGAACGGTTGGCGAACACGGTGTTCTCGCAAGTACGCAAGCGAAACACCTTCTGCAAAAGCTGAATGCTCTCACGCACCGCCACGGCATTAGGGAACGGGCCAAAATAGCTATTGCCCTTACGTTGTGCGCCACGGTGGAAAGCCAGGCGCGGAAAGGCATCCCCGGTCAGGGCGATATAGGGGTAGGACTTGTCATCGCGGAACAGCACGTTGTAGCGCGGCATGAAGCCCTTGATGAGATTATTTTCAAGGAGCAGCGCTTCAGCCTCGGAGCGCGTCACCGTGGTTTCAATGCGCGCAATATTGGACACCATCAAGCGTGTGCGCGCAGAGGGCAGGTTTTTCTGGAAATAAGAGGAAACTCGCTTCTTGAGGTCACGCGCCTTGCCCACGTAGATCACTTCATCCTGGGCATTGATCATGCGATACACGCCAGGCAGGTTGGGCAGGTTTTTTAGTACCGGTTTGGGGTCAAACATAAGCAATCGTAGCTATCAGGCGGCTGGCAGCCACGCAGCAAAGCAAGGTCATTGAGTTAATCACTGTCCAGCAAATCGCCAGCTACAGCCCAGTTTTCACCAGCCACTTCGGTGAACGTAATATAGGTGTAAGACTTGGGCTTCTTGGCAATACGCTCCAAGGTATCGGTGATTTCTTCAGCGATCTTGGCTTTTTGCTCGCGGGTCAATGTACCCGCCACTTTAATATCAACATAGGGCATTTGCTCGTTCTCCTGCTTGGGTAGTCGGGATGTCAGTGCGCCTGATGGCCATGTGCGTGGGTGTGCTCATGATCGTGGTCATCATGATGCCCATCGCACTCATGGCTGTGGTCATGCACATGCTCGTTATTGCTTGTCAGCCAGCAGTTGGCATCGCTATGCGCCGTGCCGATCTCTGGCTGCAAGGTCACATGTTCAATATTGAAGCGTTCGTGCAGCATATGGCTGAGGTTATTCAATACCTCATGCCAATCATGCATATTTTCCAACACCACATGCGCAGACAGCGCGGTTTTTTCAGACGATAGCGACCAGATATGTAGATGATGTACGCCACGCACCTTGTCACTCACGGTCATGGCATGCTCAACCGCCTGGGCATCCAGATGCAAGGGCACACCTTCCATCAGCACGTGCAGCACTTCGCCCAACAGGCGCAATGTAGACACCAGGATCAATACAGAAATGAAGATGGACAAGATAGGATCGATCGGCATCCAGCCAGTGAAGTAAATCACGGCCCCGGCAACAATCGCCACCACCGAACCGAGCAGATCGCCCAACACATGCAGCAAGGCAGCACGACTATTGAGGCTGCTATGCCCACTGTGCAGTATCCAGGCCACCAGAATGTTCACCAGCATGCCGATAAACGCGATCAGCATGACTTCAGCGCCCTGTACTGGCTGTGGGTCGGCAATACGCTGCACGGCCTCATAGACAATACCCACAATCACCGCCAGCATCAGCAACGCATTGACCAAGGCGACGATGACCTCGGCACGTACCAAGCCAAAATTATGCTTGCGCGTTGCTGGCTTGCGCGCAATCCAGCTACCTAGCCAGGCCAACCCCAGGGCAAAGGCATCTGACACCATATGGCCCGCATCACTGAGCAATGCCAGTGAACCTGTCCACCAGCCGCCAATGGCCTCAACGACTGCAAACCCGGCAATCAGCAGCAATGGTAATAACAAGGAGGGCTGACCGCCTCCGTGCGAGTGTGAATGTCCGTGATGATGATGAGCGCCCATAAGGATGTAATGCTAGCAGGCATGGCTGCAATTAAAAAGCTGCGGCTATAAATATCTGCCTCTCAGGCTAGAGATAGCAGCGGTTCGGGAAGTGCATGAATAAACACAATATCCACCCCGTCCTTTATAATGTCGCCACTTTTCTTTAGTCCCTGCCCATGCTCAGTTATCGCCACGCTTTCCATGCCGGCAATCATGCCGATGTCCTCAAGCACTTTGTCCTGCATCAGGTACTTGCATATGCAAACCAGAAGGATAAACCCTACTGGTATATCGACACGCATGCCGGTGCAGGAATGTATGCGCTTGATCATGGCTATGCCACGCAAAATGCAGAGTTCGAGCAAGGCATTGCACAATTATGGCAAGCTGATGATCTCCCTGCCCCACTGCAATCCTTCGTTGACCTGCTCAAGCAGATCAACCCCGGTGCCACGCTCAAGCGCTACCCCGGCTCGCCCGCGGTCGCGCTTGAGCTATTGCGCAGCAGTGATCGCGCACGCCTGTTTGAACTGCACCCCACGGATGCCAAGCTGCTCAGGCAACACTTCAAGCCTGCAGGCCGCCAGGTGCTGATCGAGCAAGAGGATGGATTCGCCGGGCTAAAAGCCGTATTGCCACCACCACCTCGTCGCGCCGTGGTGCTGATAGACCCGCCTTATGAAGAAAAACGTGATTACCAGCGCGTCATCGAGGCATTGAAAGATAGCCTGCAGCGCTTTGCCACAGGTACCTATCTACTCTGGTACCCACTATTGCAACGCCCGGAAGTGGAATTGCTCGCCGACAGATTAACTAAGCTTGGCGCGCCAAGCTGGCTGCATGCCACGCTCAGCATCCATGCGCCTTCACCTGATGGATTTGGCATGCATGGTAGCGGCATGTTCGTGATCAACCCACCCTGGACATTGCCAGCGATCCTGCAAGAAACCCTGCCTTATATGGTGGAGAAGCTAGCAGTAGATGATGGCGCTGAATATACGCTGGATCATCACATCCCCTAACGATTACCGACTTGAATACCCTCTAGCACGAAAGGAAATACCCCATGTCATCCCCAGAACCAAAACGCTCCTTCAAGATGAGCCCGCTCAGCGCCGTGCTGTTTGGCAGCCGCTGGCTGCAACTGCCGCTCTACTTGGGCCTGATCGTGGCACAAATCGTCTACGTTGTCCTCTTTATGCAGGAACTGGGCCACCTCATCGAGCGCCTGCCGCAACTGCACGAAGCCGACATCATGCTCATGGTGCTAGGCCTGATCGACGTAGTGATGATCTCCAACCTGCTGATCATGGTGATTGTCGGAGGTTACGAAACCTTTGTTTCCCGCCTAAACCTCAACGGCCACCCGGATGAACCCGATTGGCTCTCCCACGTAAACGCCAACCTGCTAAAGGTGAAGCTGGCGATGTCCATCATCGGCATCTCCTCAATTCACCTGCTCAAGACCTTTATCAACGTCGAGAACCTGGATGACAAGACCTTGATCTGGCAAACCATCATCCATATGGCTTTTATCGCTTCTGCCGTCTCCATTGCCTGGATAGACCGCATCATGGCACATCCCGATAGCCACAAAGAGCATTAAGCCAACTTCCTCCGGGCCTGATCAAGGCCTGGAGGTTAGTCATGATATTGCCCTGACCACCATCATGACTGCTACAGTCGCCGCGACAACGGCAAAACCTCTTTTCAACGATCTTGCCGTCAAGCATTGCGTCCATCGGCGACCTGCCAGCATTCCCAGCATGGCCCCAGCGACAAAAGGCAAGGCCAGCCAAACATCAAAACTGCCCCACAGCAATGCACTGCCCAGGCTGGATAATGACACCAGCGCAATCACCGCCAGTGAAGTGGGAATCACCGAATGCATATCCAAATTGGAAAGCCTGCCCAGCGCTGGCACAATGACAAAGCCACCGCCCACCCCTACCAGGCCAGAGAGAAATCCAGCCAACCCACCTGCTCCCATTAACGAGAGCGAACATCGACTGGTCCAGCGCAACTTGCCAGTAGCAGGGTCAAGCAGGCAAGCCTGACGCTCCACCCTAGCCAGCCGATTTTTCTGGACAAGATTTTCTGCAGCAACCACCAGCAACAGAAGTGCAAACACGCACATCAGCAGGCGGTTATCCAGTTGATGCGCCACCCATAACCCCAAGGGTGCCATGACAACCCCTATGCCTGCCATCACACACGCTGCACGATAGCGCAACACGCCTTGCCTCAATCCAGCCAAGGCGCCAATACTGGCTGCAACCGCCACGGCAGTGAGGGCAAGTGGCGCAGCCGTCGTCACGGGGATTCCGGTAAAAAACACCAGCAATGGCACCGCAAGTATCCCGCCACCTGCGCCGGTCAAACCCATCAGGAGCCCAACCGTAATGCCCAACAGACACAAGGTCAACATGGCTTACTCCCGCATGCCTGACAACATCCGGTGCAGCCACATCCCCACCACCATGGCGACCGAGAAAATCACAGGACTCATCCACCCGGTCAACACACTGGCCAATGCCGGGCCAGGGCAATAGCCCACCAAGCCCCAGCCCACGCCAAATATGACGGCACCCATGACCAAGCGAACATCAATCAGCCGCTTAGTCGGGATCTGCACCTCTTGCCCCAAGCAAGTATGGCGACGCCTCTTCATCATGCGATAAGCCAGAGCCATCACGGGGATAGCGCCCAGCATGACAAACGCCAGGGATGGGTCCCATTTCCCTGTCAGATCGAGAAAAGCGAGCACTTTTTGTGGATTGGTCATCCCAGAGACAATCAACCCAGCTCCAAACAAGAGGCCAGCCAGCAATGCCGTGATCAAATACATGCTTGCCCCCTCACAGCCAATGACGGAAATAAACCGTCAACATTGCCGTTGCCATGAAGATCATGGTGGCCACGACTGAGCGTGTTGACAGCCGGGCAATGCCGCATACACCATGTCCACTGGTGCAGCCCCCGCCTAATCTGGTGCCAAACCCGACCAATAAACCAGCGATGATCAGCAAGCTCGCATCTTGCGAAACCTGCGCTTCAGGCAAGGCAAACGCCTGCGAATACATCCATGGTGAAGCCACAAGCCCAAGTAAAAAACAAACCCGCCAGGCGCTATCTGATGCGGTAGGTTTGAGCAGCCCGCCAAGAATGCCACTGATACCAGCGATACGGCCGTTAAATACTAATAGCAACGCTGCTGCCGCCCCAATCAACACGCCACCAGCCAATGCGCTTACAGGCGTGGCACTTGCCCAATCCAGCATCACTTGTCACTGCTCCTGCAAGTACATACCCCCAATAAGGAATATGCAGGGCACCAACGCAGCAAGCCGCTCAGCAAAGGCAGCACGCCAACATAAGCCCACACAGGCCCCTGAAACAATCCTGCCCAGGCAATCAACCCCAGCCCAATCAACACACGTAATGCACGATCAACCCCACCTACGTTGGCTTTCATCATCCATACTCCTCAATCAATATCATGCTTGCTTTAGTCATCAGACTTGACTGGCTTGGCAGGACCCGCCAGCCACTCACGCCCCTTGAGCATGGCTTTCCAGTATACGGGCGGCAATATTCTCTCTTTCAGCCACCAGGCCAAGCGTGATGGTCGCTGCCCATTGATGAACCAGCGCGGGAAGCTGGGCAACAACTTGCCGCCATAGCCGAATTCCGCCAGCACGATCTTGCCCCGCTCCACTGTCAATGGGCATGAACCATAGCCATCATAGATAGCTTGCATCTCTTTCCCGGCCAATGCGGCGATCACATTCTCGGCCACTACCGGGGCCTGCTTGCGTGCCGCGGCTGCGGTCTTCGCATTCGGGGCATTGGTCACATCACCCAATGCAAAGAGGTTGGCATATTGCTTGTGCCGCAAGGTGTATTGATCCACATCCACCCAGCCAGCAGCATCCACCAGGGGGCTGGCCCGGACGAAATCTGGCGCTTGCTGTGGTGGCACCACGTGCAGCATGTCGAATTCCGTTTCAACAGTACGCTGAGCTCCATCGGCCTCTGTCACGGCAAACCAGGCACGCTTAGCTCTGCCATCGACCTTGGTCAAGCGATGGCCAAAATGCAGATGTGCATCGTAGCGCTGCACATACTCCATCAACGCAGGCACATACTCTTTCACCCCAAACAGCACGGGGCCGCTGTTGTAGAAGTCGATCTGGATATTGGATAAATGCCCGCTACGTCGCCAATGATCTGCCGATAGATACATGGCCTTTTGCGGTGCACCGGCGCACTTAATAGGCATGGGTGGCTGGGTGAATACCGCCTTGCCGCGCTGCATCTGGCTCACCAGTTGCCAAGTGTAGGGAGCGAGATCGTAGCGATAGTTGGATGTCACGCCGTTTTCGCCCAAGGTATCCACCAGCCCCTCGATACCATGCCAATTGAGCTTGATGCCAGGGCACACCACCAATACGTCATAACTCAGCGGCTTGCAGCCTTCCAGCAAGAGGCGGTTATGATTCGGTTCAAATGCGGCGACTGCCGCCTTGATCCACTTCACCTGGGCAGGAATCACCGACGCCATGGTCCTCACCGTGGTTTCTGGGCGGAAAACACCACCGCCGACCATGGTCCAGCCGGGTTGATAATAGTGAATCTCTGCTGGGTCTATGATGGCAATATCCAGACCAGGGTCACGTGCCAGCAAGCTCGATGCCGTGGCAATACCAGCCGCCCCCGCCCCCACGATCACGATTTGGTGATGACTGATATTCGCTGGAATTTCGCTTCCACCCGCCAGCCGGTAAGTTAACCCGCTTAAGTCATAACCGGCAGCTTTTGCGCTGGCAAGCACCGTTTGCAGCCCCAGCATGGGAGCCTGGCTCAAGCCCCACAACGTCACGGCCCGCATGCCAGAACGGCAATACGCCAACACGGGTTTCGCCATGCTGGAGTGAGCCTGGGAAAACGCCTGCACATCCTCGTCCGATACCTTGCCGCTTTCGACAGGCAAATACCGCATCTCAATACCTGCCTGCTTTGCCAGGGCATCCAGTTCAGTAAATGTCGGCTGATCTGCCCCCTCGCCATCTGGCCGATGGCACAAGATAGTCTTGAACCCCGCCGCTGCCAGCGACTCGATATCTTGGGGGAAAATTTGCCCGCTCACGCTGAGGCCTGCTGCTATTTTTTCTATTTTCATACACGCTCTAATGGGTTCAATCGATCAACAATCGCCTTGTTAATCAGGATAAACGCCCGCATGCCTGGTTGGCAGGCAAGGCCACATCAATCTTCTTGGGGTAAGCCAGCTTGAGCTCGGACATCAAGACAATGAAGTCCTCACGGCTACGACCACCTCCTAGGCGCTGATTGTGCAGGCGCTCGTGCCCCACTGTCGAGTACAACCTGCCATGATAATCGTGGCCGGGATAGACCTTGGTATCATCCGGCAGGCTGAAAATTTGCCGCTGTATGCTGTCGTAAAGCTGCCCAGGATTACCCATCTGGAAATCAGTGCGGCCACAACCATCAATCAGCAAGGCATCTCCGGTGAACACCTTGTCAGCACACACATAACTGACGCAGCCATTGGTATGCCCTGGTGTATGGCGCACCTCAATATCCAGTGTCCCCACGATCAGGTGCACACCATCCGTCACCAACAGGTCACCACACATCGCGCCAGCATCCCGGTGCACCACGCTCTTGCTGCCCAGCCGCTGCCGCAGTAGATCAGCGCCAGTCACATGGTCTGCATGCACGTGAGTTTCCATGGTGTATACCAGCTTGTAGCCATTGGCTTGCAAGTCGGCAATATAAGTCTCCACCTCCGATGCCACGGGATCAATCAGCACCGCCTGCCGGGTTTTCTCGCAACCTAGCAAATAGGTATAGGTTGAACTCTCCGGCTCAAAAAACTGCTTGAACATGATATGCCGCTCCAAACGAATAGATACGATTGATTTAGCAAAAACAGTGCCATATTCATTTGTTATTAATAATCAATGAATAAAAACATTTACCCAAAAATAAATGTTTCATAAATATTAAAATGAAACATATCAGATATGTTTCATGATATAAAAATGAAACACTATCTTGAAACACCCTATTATTATGTCTACGCCACTTGCAGCGCAAATCGCCCAACTCATGCCAGATGCCGCAGTGATTACGGTCAACCGCGATTGCAGCGTTCAATACTGGAGCCCAGGTGCCGAAAAACTGCTGGGCTTCCCGGCAGAAGATGTCATGAATCAAGCTGGCTTATACGGCGAGCATTGCGACAGCTGCCAGGCAGCTTATGAAGTCACGGCGAATGACAAACCAGAAGGCCGCATCCTTACCTTACACACTGCTGGCGGCCAGCCACGTGTGGTCAAGAAATACACCATGCCGTTGTTTGATACTGAGGGGCGATTCGATGGTGGCATTGCCGTGCTGATCGCCTATCCTTCCATGCCAACCGTGGAAACAGCCTTTCCTGTGCCCGGTAAGCCTTATCACGGCATGATTAGCCATGATCCACTCATGCAAAATGTCTTCGCCATGATCAGCCGCGTCGCGCAGACTGACCTGCCCGTATTGGTACGCGGTGAATCCGGCACCGGCAAGGAATTGGTCGCACGCGCTATCCACGAAGAAAGCGCACGCAAGGGCCAGGCTTTCGTTGCTATTAACTGTGCAGCGCTCAACCCCAACATCCTGGAAAGTGAATTATTTGGGCACGCCAAGGGCGCATTCACCGGCGCGATACGCCAGCACATTGGCGTCTTCGAGCAGGCCCGCGGCGGCACACTCTTTCTGGATGAAATTGCAGAAATCCCGCTAGACCTGCAAGCCAAGCTGTTACGCGTGCTCGAAACAGGAGAGTTCACCCCGCTGGGTGGCGAGCGCAGGCTCATTGCCGATGTACGCATTATTACCGCGACACATCGGGCATTGCGCGAGGAGGCAAAATCCGGGCGCTTCCGCCACGATCTGCTTTACCGCCTACGTGTCATCCCGATCTTCCTGCCACCTTTGCGTGAGCGTCGGCATGACATCCCTTTGCTGGCCAAGCATCTGCTGCAAGAACAAGCCCACGGAGCTGCCAGCCCACAGATCAATCACGAAGCCATGCAGCAGCTAATGCAATATGACTGGCCGGGTAATGTGAGGGAGCTACGCAATGTGCTGAGTTATGCCTGGCTGATGGCAAACAACAGCGTGATAGAGCTGCAACACCTGCCTAGCGAATTCATGCACACAGAAGCAGCCAGCCATATCCAGCACACAACTTCAGCCAGCAAGCGTCGCCAGTGGGATGTAGACGAAATCCAGGCCGTGATTGCCCGCCATCATGGCAACCTCACGCAAGCGGCCCAGACCTTGGGTATCAGCCGTACCACTTTATGGCGCAAGCTGAAAAACGCTGGCTAATCTCCCCGTGGTGCTGGCCGTCCTGCGAATAGTTTTGCCAGCCAATCATCTACCAGGGCTTTCTCATAGCGCATGGTGTCGGCACTATTCAAGGTGGAATTGAATTGATAGTTCAGGTCCGTCAATCGCACATCGCCCTGCTCAAGCACATTGCCTTCGGCATTTTTTAATTGATAGTTCAGCGATATCCTAGGGGGATAGATATGCCTGATCATGCGGATGTCATTTCCCGGCGTATTCCATGGCTCAAAACCACCTGCCATGTCGATATCCGTGATCGCGATACTCAATTGTTCATCTTCTGCAAGATAGCTCGCCGCTTTTTTCATGATGTGCTTGCTCAACTGGTCGAGATAGCTTTGATTAGGTGGCCCATGCTCCGTGCTGGCAATATCGGTAAATCTCTCCGGCTGGATATAATCAATTTGCACGGGCTGCCTAGGCAACTCCGCTGCTAGCATGCCTATCCCTGGATACAAGAAGATAAGCAACACGGGTATATAACGAATATGTCGCATCCGATATCCTTTGTTGTGATTGCCAGACTTTAGTTTTACCTGAAAACTGCGTGTGTTTCACATGCACTACCATAACGCCAACCAGACTTCTCCCCAAGGAATCATCGATGTCCAACCATGAAAAAATCAATTATGTCGAATACCCAGCCCATGATCTAGCAGCCACCAAGACCTTTTTCCAGCAGGTATTTGGCTGGACCTTTGAGGATTTTGGCCCAGATTACATTGCGTTCAAGAACGATATCCTTGAGGGTGGTTTTTTTAGGTCAGAGTTGCGTGCAAGCACTGATCACGGCAGTGCGCTATTAGTGTTTTACAGTGAAGCGTTGGAAGCAACCCAGGCAAAAATCCAGGATGCAGGCGGCAGCATTATCAAGCCCATCTTCTCCTTCCCCGGTGGCAGGCGCTTTCATTTTATGGAGCCAAGTGGCAATGAGTTTGCCGTATGGGCACAGCTTATTGATTGATAGCGGTAACAATGGACAAAAAATAAGCCGCTTAAAGCGGCTTATTGTCAGAGAAACAGCAATTTAACTTGCCACTTCAGCGATCGGGATAATCTTCTTGGCGTATTCCGGCATCTGGTCAAAATTCAAATATTTGTAGATGTTGTCAGCATTTTTGCTGAGCTTGTCACCTACGGTATCCAGATACTCTTGCTGGTTAGGGATGCGTCCCAGGCGTGCACACACGGCGGCCAGTTCGGCTGAACCAAGGTAGACGCGGGCATCCTTGCCCATGCGGTTGTCGAAGTTACGGGTGCTGGTCGAGAACACGGTGGCCTTGTCTGCCACTCGCGCCTGGTTACCCATGCACAAGGAGCAACCGGGCACTTCGGTACGGGCGCCCGCAACGCCAAAGACTGAATAAACCCCCTCATCACGCAACTGGCTTTCGTCCATACGGGTCGGTGGCGCAATCCACAAGCGGGTTGGGATACCGCCTGCGCCTTCGAGCACCTTGGCCGCAGCACGATAGTGGCCAATGTTGGTCATGCAGCTACCGATAAAGACTTCGTCAATCTTGTCGCCCACCACCGCAGACAATGGCTTGATGTCGTCCGGGTCGTTCGGGCAAGCCACCAATGGCTCCTTGACCTCATTGAGGTCAATTTCCAGCACATAGGCATAATCAGCGTCAGCATCTGGCTGCAACAACTGCGGATCAGCCAGCCAGGCTTCCATGGCCTCGATACGACGTTGCAGGGTGCGTGCATCTTCATAGCCGTTGTCTATCATGTTCTGCATCAGCACGATATTGGACTTGAGGAACTCAATGACCGGCTCCTTGTTTAGGTGCACGGTACACCCATTGGCAGAGCGCTCAGCGGAGGCATCAGCAAACTCGAACGCCTGCTCCACCTTAAGATCAGGCAAGCCTTCGATTTCAAGGATACGACCATTGAAGACATTCTTCTTGCCCTGCTTGCCAACAGTAAGTTCGCCCTTCTGGATGGCAGCATAAGGAATCGCATTCACCAGGTCGCGCAAGGTAATGCCGGGCTGCATTTCGCCCTTGAAGCGCACCAGCACTGATTCCGGCATATCCAGCGGCATCGCGCCCATAGCAGCAGCAAACGCCACCAGGCCAGAACCGGCTGGGAAGGAAATACCAATCGGGAAACGGGTATGCGAATCGCCGCCAGTGCCGACGGTATCGGGCAGGATCAGGCGATTGAGCCAGGAGTGGATCACACCATCACCAGGGCGCAGACTGACGCCACCGCGGCTGGAGATGAACTCTGGCAGGCTGTGCTGCAGCTTGATGTCGACTGGCTTGGGGTAGGCTGCGGTATGGCAGAAGCTCTGCATCACCAGATCAGCCGAGAAGCCTAGGCAAGCCAGCTCTTTTAGCTCGTCGCGCGTCATCGCGCCGGTTGTATCTTGTGAGCCGACGGTTGTGATCTTGGGTTCGCAATAAGTACCAGGGCGAACACCAGTGCCTTCAGGCAGGCCGCAAGCGCGCCCAACCATCTTTTGCGCCAGGGTATAGCCCTTGCCAGTGTCTTCCGGCGCAATCGGCTGAATGAATAAATCAGAAGGTGGCAGCCCCAACAACTGGCGGGCATTGTTGGTAAGGCCACGCCCTACGATCAAGGGAATACGACCACCCGCGCGCACTTCATCCGGCATGGTCAAGGGTGCAAGCTCAAAGCTGGCGATTTGCTCGCCGGCAGCGTTAAGCACCTTGCCATCATAGGGACGCACAGTAATCACGTCACCGGTGCTCATGGCGCTCACATCGCATTGAATCGGCAAGGCACCGGAGTCTTCTGCGGTATTGAAAAAGATAGGTGCGATCTTGCCGCCCAACACGACACCGGCAGTGCGCTTGTTGGGGATATAGGGAATATCGTTGCCCATGTGCCATTGCACGGAGTTGATCGCAGACTTGCGGGAAGAGCCAGTGCCGACGACATCGCCGACATAAGCCAGGGGCAAGCCTTGAGCCTTGAGTTTTTCCAGTGTTTGCAAACCATCGGCCATCTTGTTGATGAGCATCGCCTTGGCATGCAATGGAATGTCTGGGCGTGACCATGCCTCCTGCGCGGGAGAAAGGTCATCGGTATTGGTTTCGCCATCCACCTTGAACACCACCAGGCGCATTTCTTCCGGCAACTTGGCACGGCTGGTAAACCATTCACCAGCAGCCCAGGATTCGATCAAGGTCTTGGCATGGGTATTACCCGCCTTCATTTTTTCAGCCACGTCGTGGAAGGCATCAAACATGAGGATAGTATGAGAAAGCGCCTTGACGACGTGATCTGCCAGCGGGCTATCCAGCAAGCCTACCAAGGCCTGCACGTTGTAACCACCCAGCATGGTGCCCAGCAGCTTCACGGCATGCTCAGGGCTCAGCAATGAAGAAGTCGCCTCACCCTTGGCAATATCCGCAAGAAAAGCCGCTTTCACATAAGCAGCCTGGTCAACCCCGGCAGGAATACGATTTTCCAGCAAATTGAGCAGGAATTGCTCTTCACCTGCAGGAGGGTTCTTCAACAACTCCACCAGCGCAGCAGTTTGCTCTGCATCCAGTGGCAAAGGGGGAAGGCCAGCAGCGGCACGTTCTTCTACATGTTTACGATAAGCAATTAGCATGGTTTTCCATTGAGTCGTGATAGCAATAGCCTGCAAACCGCGTAGGTGCTGCTATATCGCACCGCTTTGATCCATGTTAAGTAGCCCAATGGCGACCAGGATGGTTTGCATGACCTGAATAAGCGAATTATACAGTGTTGCGACTGGCTTATAAAACGTCAGCCTTTTGCTGCATGCAATGAACATGCCTGTTTTTACAGCCTTTTTACGAGAATGAATCTTGTTTGCAAAACAAACCTGAGTGCACACCTATCGCTAACGTGCCTGCTTACGCTGCAGACTCCATTGTGATATTGGCTTAACCAACATCGCGGATCATCCCTACTGGTTTCATGACGCGAACCAGCACCAGCACTCGCACTCACGCACTGGTTTGGCGCACGCCAGGCATGCTATGCCGCATGCAAAAACCTATTGAGTGAATCCATGATTTTGTCAATCGCAGATGTCAGGTAAAATCACGTTTTTTCAACGCTGGCTGAGTTGCTTACATGGGAGCCACTCACTCTGCCCGCATTCACTTTGCCATGCAAAAAGGTTTACTGATGGAGCTTACCCCTCTTAACGCACTTTCCCCCCTCGACGGTCGCTATCAATCCAAGCTTGATCCATTACGCCCCTATTTCAGCGAATATGCACTGATCCGCTTCCGCGCATTGATCGAGGTCGAATGGCTCAAGGCACTCTCTGCCGAAACCGAGCTCAAGGAAATCGCGCCATTCAGTGCTGGCACCATCGCAGAGCTGGACAAAGTCATCGCGGCTTTTGGTGAGGCTGATGCCGCCCAGGTCAAGGCGATTGAAGCGCGTACCAACCATGACGTGAAAGCGCTGGAATATTGGCTCAAGGAACACTTCGACGGCAACCATGAAATCCGCGAAGTCAGTGAATTCATCCACTTCGCCTGCACCTCTGAAGACATCAACAACCTCTCGCATGCATTGATGCTCAAGCACGCACGTGACGAAGTCATCTTGCCGACCATCGACAAGATCATTGCCCGCCTGACCGAGCTTGCGCACACATTGGCCGATGTGCCCATGCTGTCGCGCACCCATGGCCAGACTGCCTCTCCCACAACACTGGGTAAGGAGTTGGCTAACGTGGTGTACCGCCTGCGCCGTCAACGCGAGCAACTGGCAAACAATGACATTCTCGGCAAGATTAACGGTGCCGTGGGTAACTTCAACGCCCACCTGTCTGCATACCCTGAATTTGACTGGGAAAGCTTTGCACGCAAGTTCGTCGAGAGCCTGGGCTTGGGCTACAACCCCTACACCATCCAGATCGAGCCGCACGACTACATGGCTGAGTTGTATGACGCCGTCGCCCGCATCAACACCATCCTCATCGACATTAACCGCGACATCTGGGGCTACATTTCCCAGGGTTACTTCAAGCAAAAAGTGAAGGAAGGCGAAGTTGGCTCTTCCACCATGCCACATAAGGTCAACCCCATCGACTTCGAGAACTCCGAAGGCAACCTGGGCCTAGCCAATGCCGTACTACGCCACCTGGCAGAAAAACTGCCTATCTCCCGCTGGCAGCGCGACCTCACTGACTCCACCGTGCTGCGCAACATGGGCGTGGCGCTGGGCTATGCCCTGCTTGGCTACGACTCCTGCCTCAAGGGCCTGGGCAAGCTGGAAGTCAACCTGCAACGCCTGGAAGAAGACCTGGACAGTAATTGGGAAGTGCTCGCGGAACCAATCCAGACCGTCATGCGTCGATATGGAGTGCCTAACCCTTACGAACAACTCAAGGCATTGACGCGCGGCAAGGGTGGCATCAACAAGGAATCCCTGCATGCCTTTATTCAGGACCTGAAGATTCCCGCTGACGCCAAACAAGCCCTTCTGGAGCTCACCCCTGCTACTTACACAGGAAAAGCCGCAGCACTTGCGAAATCGATCTAGCCTGCCAACCATGATGGCCCATGCGGTCATCCCTCACCCTATCAAAGCACCGGGCCTGCGTCGCGTTCTTTACTGCATCCAGGCCTGGTTGCTGTTCAGCTTACTGGTATGGTCTAGCCAAGCTAGCGCCGATACACGCTATAGCGTCAACATTGATGCCCCTTCCTCGGTCGAGGATTTGCTGGAAAAACACATGGACATCATGCGCTGGCTCAATAACCCGCGCATGAACAATGCTGAATGGCATCGCCTGCTACAAGCCGCCCCACGTAACATTGAGGATTTGCTTGCCACCGAAGGCTATTTCTCACCCAGTATTGAGCAAAACCTGGAAACCAGCACAGAAGGCGACAGCATCCGAAACCGCGCCAAATTCACGGTCAATCCAGGCGACCCGGTCACCATTCAAGAGGTGGATATTCGCTTCACTGGCGAGATCACAAGCCAAGGCAGCGACGAACAGCCATCAACATCCGAGCTGATAGAAAGCTGGGCGCTCAAACAAGATAGTCGCTTCAGCCAGGATGCCTGGACCAGCGCAAAACGTAAGCTCCTTAGCGGCCTGATGTTGCGACGTTACCCTAACGCCAAAATCACCAACAGCAAAGCCGAGATCGACGCTACCAACAACAAGGCCAAGTTGGTGGTGGAAATTGATAGCGGCGCACCTTTCCGCTTTGGCGGCCTGGAGGTGAATGGCTTGCAACGCTACCCGCGCAGCCTGGTCGAGAACATCAACCCGATCAAGCCCGGCGAGCCCTATAGCCAGGCACGCTTGCTGTTTTTCCAATCTGAATTGCAAGCCAGCGGCTATTTCAGCAATGTCGAGGTGACATCGCGTACTGACGATGCTGACCCGGCAGCTGCGCCTATCGTCGTCAACGTCACCGAGCTGCAATCGGTACAGATAGGCATCGGTGTCGGTGCCAGTACCAATACCGGCGCCCGCACCACGCTGACCTACCAGGACCTCAACCTGTTCGATCGTGGCTGGCGCTTCACCAACACCTTGAAAATCGAGCAGAAGGCCCAATCGCTCAACTCGCTGATCCGCCTGCCTACCGACCAGAACGGTTATCGCGACAGCTTCAATGCCGATCTCAACCGCCTCGATATTGAAGGCCAGACAACCTCTACCCTCGGCACCGGCGTCAAGCGCTCCTGGGGGCCGCGCAGCTTCGAGCAAACAGTGGGGGCAGCCTATTTGCTCGAACATGTCGCCATTGACGGCAGCGAATCACAAAACAACTATGCCGCGACTATCTCCTACGGCATCACCTTGCGCCGCATCGATAACGAGCTCAATCCCACACGCGGCTACTTGTTCAATGCCTTGTTCACCAGCGCCCCGCTCGATGTCATGGCGACTGGAAAATTCCTGCAAAGCTACGCCAAGACCCAAGCCTATTATCCACTCACGCGCAGCACGCAATTGATCACCCGGCTCGAAGGCGGCATCGTCAGTGGTGCCGATAATGCCCCGGCCACTTACCTGTTCCGTGCTGGTGGCGATCAATCGGTACGCGGCTATGCCTACCAGAGCCTGGGCGTTGCCGATGGCGATGCGGTGATTGGTGGGCGCTACCTCGTCACCGGAAGCATCGAGGTCATTCAGTGGCTAACAAGCTCATGGGGCGCGGCGGTATTTGTCGATTTTGGTAATGCCGCCAACACGACCCGCGACCTCAAGCCTGTCTATGGCTATGGCCTGGGCGCGCGCTTCAAGAGCCCGGCAGGGCCGATCGGCGTTGATATCGCCCGCGGCCAGGAAACTGGCGAATATCGCTTGCACTTCAACCTGGGAGTCGTGTTCTGATGGCAAAGCGCCTGCTGCTCACTCTGCTGATATGGTTCCTGCCCTGCATTGCACCGGCCTATGCCTTGATCCAGCTCAGCTCCAGCCTGCAGGATCTGCACTACGACGCCGGCAATTTGGAAATCGACCTGTTGCAGTTTGACAGCCACCTGCGCTTACTGCCCACGCGCGAAGGCCGCTTGCGCGTCGACCGCCTGCACGCTCAACGCCTGGTCATCACCATGAAACAGGTGCCAGCAGACGATAAGCCGGATGAACCTGCGAGTAGCCTGCCAGCATTGCCCGAGACCATCCAGGTGCCGTTCCCGCTAGAAGTGGAACAAGCCTCTATCGACGAAATCGAGATCGTCTCCGGCAACAGTCGCCAAGTGTTGCAGCATGTCACGCTCAACATGGCTGCGGATAGCCAAACCATCCGCCTGCAACTGTCACGCGCTGAAACGCCTTGGGGTGAGATCACCGCTGAAGTTGCCTTGCAAAATCGCAAGCCCTTCCCACTTTCCGGCAACATCCACGCGCGCCAGACACAAGGCACCATGCCTTATGACCTCAACACCATACTCTCAGGCGACCTCACGGCATTACGCTTCGAGATGCACAACTTGTTTGCCATGCAAGACAAGCTGCCCGCCATGGTCGCTATCGATAGTTCACTCCCTGCCGCCGGCAAACTCGACATCATCGGCGAAGTAGCGCTGGAAGGTGACTTGCCGATAAAGCTGGACATCCGCCTGCGCGACCTGGATACCAAGGCGCTAGGCCAGGTAACCGATGCCAGGTTGAGCACCGACATCAGCCTCAACGGCAAGCTCCTGCCGACAACCGACCTGAACCTGACGCTCAACAGCCTGGATAGCCAGTGGCGCGGCCAACCATTGCAAGCCAAGGCTGACATACACTTGCTCGACAATCTCCTGGAGAATATCCAGGTGGATGCCAAGCTAGGCAGTAACCGCATCACTGCCAACGGCAGCCTGGGCACGCCGGATAGCACACTCGCTTGGCAAGCGGCATTGCCCGCGCTCAATGCCTTGGGGCCTGCATTTGCTGGCAAGGCCGAAGCGAGTGGCACGGTAAGCGGCCAGCTGGATGACCTCAAGGCACAATTCCAGCTACTGGCAGAAAACCTGCGCCTGCCAGGCAATATCACATCACGTAAACTCACGGGCAATGGCAGCCTGCATACCATGGGCGACCTCAACGCTGCCCTCAATGCCGAAGGCTTGCGTATCAACCAGGGTAGTTTCATGAATGGCAAGCTCACCCTCAACGGCAATCGTGCGCAGCATGTGCTCAACCTTGAGGCCAGCAGCACAGGTTTACAACTCAACACCAGGCTAAGTGGTGGCATGGATGACAGCGGTACCTGGCTAGGCACCCTGGAACAACTTGACTACCAGGCAGATGCACCGATCAAGCTGCAAGCGCCTACGCCTATCCGCTATGACACCAACGGATTGGCCATTGAGAACCTCGCCCTGCAATTCAAGCAAGGACGTATCAGCCTTGATACCTTGCACCAAGGGCCTGCAGGCTTGCAAACGCAAGGCCGCATCGAACAATTGGCCTTGCGCGATATACCGCCTATGCTGCTTTCGCTGCCTGCCAACCTCAAGGGTAACCCGGTATTTTCGGGGCAATGGGATATTAATGCCGCAGAAACACTCAATGGCACCATCACGTTGCAGCGTGAATCCGGCGATTTGACCGTTGTACGCGAAGGCCAGCCAGAACAGCCACTCGGCCTCAACGAGGTGACATTGCTGTTGGCTATGCGAGATAACCAGATTGACCTGAGCACCAACATCCAGGGCAACAAACTGGGCACGATCACAGGCAAGCTGCATACCAGCGTTACCAGCTCGGCGGGCAGTTTCAACCTGGAAAGCAATGCGCCATTGCAAGCCAGCCTGGAGGCCAATATCAATAGTCTTGCTTGGCTACCCTCTCCCGATGTCCAGGCAGATGGCACGCTCAACATCAACATCAGTGCAAATGGCAGCATAGGCAACCCTAACCTTGGCGGCAATATCCGTGGCCGCAACCTGAGTGTCAGCCTGCCTAGCGAAGGCGTTAACCTCACCAATGGTCAATTGGATGCATCGCTTTCGGGCGACAGGCTTACCCTCGACACGCTGCGCTTCACCGGTGGCAAAGGCAGCATCAACGCCAGTGGCGGCATCCGCCTCGTCGAAGGCAAGCCGGAAATGGACATCGACTGGCTACTGGATGACTTCACAGCCGCTGAACGCACAGACCGCACCTTGGTATTGAAGGGCAACGCAAAAACCACCTTGCAGGACAACCACCTCATGCTGGACGGTGACTTGCGCATTGTGCGTGGCTTGATCGAGCTAGCCCCGGAAGGCGCACCACAACTAGGCAATGACGTCATCGTAGTTGGACGTGAGCGCGAGGAAGACACCAGTCCACTGCAATTCACCATCGGCAGGCTCAGGATCAACCTAGGCGATGAAGTGATCGGCATTGTAGACCCTGGCAAGCAGTTCCTGCTGCGCGGCTTTGGCCTGGATGGCTACCTCACGGGCATCCTCACCCTGTCGGGCAACGTACCCAACAGCCTGCGTGCAGAAGGCTCCATCGTCGTTGGTGGCACCTACATGGCCTACGGGCAAGTGCTCAATATTACCAAGGGCATCGTCAATTTCAGCGGCCCCGTCGACAACCCAGGCCTCAATATCATTGCCATGCGCCAAAATCAGAGCGTGCAGGCCGGCGTCGAAATCACCGGTAATGCCCAGATGCCTACCGTCAAACTGGTGTCCAACCCCAGCGTGCCGGATAGTGAAAAACTCTCCTGGCTTGTATTGGGTCACGGCCTGGACCAGGCAGGCAAGAACGAGTTCGCCATGCTTTCGCTCGCCGCTGGCGTGTTGCTTTCCCAGGGTGATTCCGTGCCATTGCAAACCCGGATGGCGCGCGCTGCCGGGCTCGACAGCTTCAGCATAGGCGGCAGTGATGCAGAAAGCTCTACCGTCAACTTCGGCAAGCGCCTATCGTCCAAACTCTACCTCAGCTACGAAAAGAGCCTGACCGGCCTGCTTAACGTCGCCAAGCTCACCTATACGATCAGCCGCAGTTGGTCTGTTGTATCGCAGGCTGGCTCAGAGAGCGCGGTAGATGTGCTTTATACGTTCCGCTTTCAATAGCAGCGTGATTGTCGTCGCCAATATTCCAGAGGCCTAGCAAGAAAGCTCATGATGAAAGTCGTCATACAAGAAGAGGAAACCGGTTGTGGCATTGCCGCAGTGGCTAATATTCTCGGCAAGAGTTATGCAGAAATGCGAGAGCTTGCCAATGAGATGGGGATTCAGGCAGCAGATACCTCGCTATGGTCTGACACCCAGTATGTCAGGCGCATGTTGAGCCACGCTGGTGTCAACACTGCTGATGAAACCCCGTTTACCTCCTGGGATGCTTTGCCTAGCCTGGCATTGCTTGCCATCAAGCACCATGAGGAAAATGGCAAAAATTTCTGGCATTGGGTGGTGTTTAAAAGAATAAGCGATCATTACGTAGTGCT
Organism: Methylobacillus methanolivorans; assembly: GCF_044751345.1. Classification (GTDB taxonomy): domain Bacteria; phylum Pseudomonadota; class Gammaproteobacteria; order Burkholderiales; family Methylophilaceae; genus Methylobacillus; species Methylobacillus methanolivorans. The sequence goes on from NZ_JBIWXY010000001.1 coordinate 1,076,607, forward strand.
GGACTCGGCAAGCTATCTACCCTGCAACATCAGGACGGATTTCACGGCAATGCAGCCCAAATGGTACATCACCGTCTCAAACCCGGCAGAAAGCCAAGTGAACTCATCACATATACAAGGTTAATGACATGGCAGACATACTGATCCTCTATTACTCCCAGGGCGGCGCGACCCGCGAGATGGCCAAACTCATCGCACGCGGCGTGGCTTCTGTTGCAGGTGCACAACCACGATTACGCACAGTGCCCAAGGTATCTGCCAACCATGAAGCTACCGAGCCTGATATTCCCGACAGTGGCGATCCTTATGTCGAGCTCACCGACCTGGAAGAATGTGCAGGCCTGGCATTGGGCAGCCCCACCCGTTTCGGCAATATGGCGGCACCGATGAAGTATTTCCTCGATGGCACCAGTGGGCTTTGGCTCAAGGGTGCCTTGATTGGCAAGCCTGCTGCGGTGTTTACCTCCACGTCGTCCATGCATGGTGGCCAGGAGAGCACCTTGCTTTCGATGATGCTTCCCTTGCTGCACCATGGCATGCTCCTCCTCGGCCTGCCTTACTCCGAGCCGGCACTAGCCGCCACCAGCACCGGCGGCACACCTTATGGTGCCAGCCATCTTGCTGGGGTGATGAACGACAAGCCCATCAGCGCCGATGAAAAAGCACTGTGTATCGCCTTGGGCAAACGCTTGGCGGAGACGGCAATCAAGCTCAAGCACGACAATTAAATCACTGCGGCAGATTTTTTCCTGATTGTCAGTAAAAGAGGCGTGAAAAGCGCCTCGTCACTCGGTTATAATAAAAAAATGCGTATTCTTCTTTCCAATGACGATGGTTATTTTGCCCCTGGGCTCAATATCCTGGCCCAACATTTATCCAAGGTAGCCGATATCGTGGTAGTTGCGCCTGAGCGTGACCGTAGCGGTGCCAGTAACTCACTGACGCTAGATCGGCCACTCTCAGTGCATAAAGCCAGCAATGGCTTTTATTATGTCAACGGCACGCCAACAGACTGCGTGCACCTTGCTGTCACTGGCTTGCTCGACGAACTACCGGACATGGTGATTTCTGGCATCAATGATGGTGCCAATATGGGTGACGACACGATTTATTCGGGTACCGTCGCTGCCGCCACCGAGGGTTTCTTGCTGGGTGTGCCGTCATTTGCCGTCTCGATGTCACGCCATGGCGTGCAACATTTCGAGACTGCGGCACGCTTTATGGTGAGCCTTGTTGAACGCTACCAACAAGACCGCTTTCCGCCACCTGTACTGCTGAACATCAATGTGCCAGACGTGCCATTCGATCAGATTCAAGGCACCGAAGTCACACGCCTGGGCAAGCGCCACAAGGCAGAGCCTGTGATCAAATCTGCCACACCGCGTGGACAAACAGTTTACTGGATAGGTGCAGCAGGTAGCGCACAAGACGCTGGTGAAGGCACTGACTTCAATGCCGTGAACCAAAACCGCATTTCGATCACGCCCCTGCAAATCGACCTCACGCAATATAGCCAGCGTGAACAGGTCAAGAACTGGCTTGCGCTATAAACATGAGTAGTCCAGTATTACGCGGCATCGGCATGACTTCCCAGCGTACGCGCGAGCGCATGCTGGGACGCTTGAGCGAAAAAGGCATCAAGGACGAAGTGGTACTGGCAGCCATCGGCGCCATTCCCCGCCATATCTTCGTTGATGAAGCGCTATCCTCACGCGCCTATGAAGATGGCTCATTGCCAATTGGCTTCGGGCAAACCATTTCCCAGCCTTATATCGTGGCTCGCATGACTGAGATATTGCGTAATGGTGGCCCACTAGAAAAAGTGCTGGAAATCGGCACCGGCTGCGGCTACCAAACCGCCGTACTATCTAAAGTCGCCAAGGAAGTCTACTCCGTCGAGCGTATCCGCCCTTTGCTCATGAAGGCGCGCGGGCATTTGCGCGAATTGCGCCTGGCCAATATCAAGCTCAAACACGCCGATGGCACCATGGGTTTGCCGGAAATGGCACCTTTTGACGGTATTATTGTCACAGCGGCTGCACGTCATATCCCGCAAGAGTTGCTGGAACAGCTTGCCGTCGGTGGTCGCATGGTGATTCCCGTCGGCACCGAAGAACAAATCCTGTACCTGGTTGAACATATCAAGACAGCTACAGGCTCTGAATACAGACAAAGTAAACTGGAAGCGGTGAAATTCGTACCGCTGCTAGGTGGAACCAACTAATGCAATGGACAAAGCAAGTCAATAAATCCTGGCTAATCAGCCTACTACTCATCGGTTGCAGCACGACCGAGCATGCACCGGTGGTGGATAGAGCCCCGGTTGCAAAAAAACCGGTGACTACCACCCCAAGCAAGGCAAGCACCAGCGCAACCGCTGGCAGTGACTGGCGCCCGAATACACATACCGTCAAGAAAGGCGATACCCTTTACAGCATTGGCCTAGAATATGGCTTTTATTATAAAGACATTGCCCAGCTGAATAATATTCAGCCTCCCGCTTACACCATCCATATCGGCCAACAACTCAAGCTGCCGGCGCGCGCAGCAGACGCGAACACGGCTACTGCCAGTCCTATCCCTGGGCAACCTGCCAGCATGGCCGATGGAGATGTCATCATCACTCCACTCAACCTGGATGGTGGCAGTCCCACAACAGTAACCAGTCCTGCAGAAAGCTCCATGCCTGCTCCCGGCCAACCGTTGTTGGTCGTTGAACCCAAAGGATTGCGCCAGCCTTACAGCGAAGCTGCCTTGAATGCGCCTGTTCCTGCACCACAACCGCAAGTAGTGGCAGCACCAGTCCCGGCCGCAACAAACACCACCACCCCTGTGGCCACACCCGCAGCCCCTGCTGCTGCCACATCGGCCACCAATAGTGTGGAAGGCATACAGTGGGCATGGCCAACCAACGGCAAGGTCACGGCAGGTTTTAATGATTCGGCAAGTACCAAGGGTCTGGATATCAGTGGCACCATGGGGCAGGCTGTCAACGCTGCAGCTCCCGGCAAGGTGATTTATAGTGGTTCTGATTTACGTGGGTACGGCAAGCTAGTGATCATCAAGCACGACAATACCTTTCTTTCTGTCTATGCCCACAATAGCAAAGTGCTAGTGAAGGAAGGCCAGCAAGTGACAAGAGGCCAGAAAATCGCAGAAATGGGTGACTCGGATACAGACAAAACCAAGCTGCATTTCGAGATCCGCCGACAAGGTAAATCCGTAGACCCGGCAAAATACCTGCCCGCATCACCAGGCTAATCACACACCCGCTTCAAGGAGCCACTGTCATGAGCAAACCTGTGCCCAACCCCGAGGCAAAGCCAGAATCCCTGCTCTCCACATTGCTTGCAGTGCTCCGGCTGGGGCTGATGCTCATCGGCATCATCGGCCTTGCAGTACACCTGTTCAATGATGAGGGTTGGCTAGATCACGCCATGACCTGGATATTTTCCAGCACCTGGACAATGCTGGCGATCCCTGGTGCGATATTGGTGCTTTATCTTGCTAACCGCTGGCTCACAACACCCAGGCGTGGTGAATTGAGCAAACGCGGTGACATTCCCATGTATGCCATGATGGCCATCGGCTTATTCTTCGTGTTCCGGCTCGCCACCACAGGCAGCTTTTAAGTCGGCTATACCTTCACTTACCCTGGACAATAAAAAAGGATAACCACTTGGTTATCCTTTTTTGTTTTTCAACGCCGTTTAGCTTGCAACGGCTATTTATCCATTACTTGGTTTCAGCTGCCTGCTGGGCGTAGTACTCACGCACCTGAGTCATGTCATAGGCTCTTGCCCATTCAATCATTTTCTCCAGTGCAGGCGCACCTACCTCACCCACCTGAGCATGAATCCCGGCTTGCTCTCTGATGATGAGGATGCCGGGAATCTTGGTCACTTCAAAATACTCGCTGATTTCCGGGTCTTCCTCGGTATTCACCATGCCAAAGACGATATCTGGATTTTGCTCGGCAGCAGCCTCAAAAATCGGTGTAAAAGCAACACATGGCTGGCACCAGGGGGCCCAGAAATCGACAATGACAAAATCATTACTCTCAATGGTTTGCTTGAAGTTGGCTTTGTTGAGCTGCAAAACAGGCATGATTAAATCCCGGCTAATGGATGGAATTTTTCATTATAACAGACCTGTATACCTGCCACTCAAGCAATAGGCTTGCCCCAGGCGCTATCAAAGAACAACTCACCCAGCTCGCGACGGGTACGTGGTGCCAACTCACGTTCCCTGATCTCGCCTTCCAGGGTGGCAGGATCAGCAGCATAGCCCACTGAGATCAGGGCAATAATCTGGATCTGCTCTGGCACTGTAAAGGCGGCACGTAGCTTATCCGCATCAAAGCCTGCCATCTGGTGTGCTTGCAAGCCTAGCGCAGTGGCCTGCAGGCAAAGGTTCTCAGCTGCAGCACCGCTGTCATAGGCAGCAAAAGGATTGGGCTTGCCATTGTGGTGGAATTTGGTATCAGCAGCGATTAATACCAATACTGGCGATTCCTTCACCCAGCCTTGGTTGAACTCAACCAGGGTTTCAAAGGCTTTTTGCCAGGCGGCTGCATCCTTGTTCTTATCCCAGACGATGAAGCGCCAAGGTTGGTCGCCATAGCAGGAAGGTGCCCAGCGCGCAGCTTCGAGCAATGCGATAGTTTGCTCATGTGTCACTGGCTTGCTGGCATCATAGGCGCGGCCACTCCAGCGCTCGGCAATGGTGTTATCAATCGCGACACTGGTGACGGCTGGTTTTCTTGACATATTGTTATCCTTTTAGGGTTGGGTAATCAGTGTAGCCTTTGGCATCGCCACCGTAGAAGGTGGCTTGGTCAGGCGTATTCAGCGGCGCATCCTGTTGGAAACGCTCGACAAGATCGGGGTTGGCAATATAAATAGCACCATAGGCAATGGCATCAGCATGCCCAGAAGCAATCGCGGAATTGCCCTTGGCCTTATCGTAGCCAAGGTTGGCAATATAAGCGCCTTGGAAATGTTGACGCAAGTCGGCAAAGTCAAATGCGGGTACGTCAGCACCACCCATGCCGCCTTCAACAACATGAAGATAAGCCAGGCCAAACGGATTCAAGGACTCTGCCACATGATTGAACAAGGCTTGAGGGTTGGAATCACTGATATCGTTAAACGGGTTGAGCGGAGAGATGCGTACGCCCACACGGTCAGCGCCAGCCACTTCAACCACGGCCTTGGTCACTTCCAGCAAGAGACGGGTACGGTTGACGATACTGCCACCGTATTCATCAGTGCGGTGATTAGTGCCATCACGCAGGAACTGATCAAGCAGATAACCATTGGCAGCATGAATCTCGACACCGTCGAACCCAGCTGCTAATGCATTGCGAGTGGCACTGACATAATCTGCAACAATGCCTGGCAACTCTTCAATCGCCAATGCGCGCGGTGTAACAAAATCCTGCAAGCCTTCATAGGTGAAAGCCTGTCCGGCAGGCTTGATGGCAGAAGGTGCTACGGGCAAGGCATTGCCTGGTTGCAGGGAGGGATGGGAAATCCGACCAACATGCCAGAGTTGCAGCACGATCTTGCCTCCTTTGGCATGCACGGCTTTGGTCACCAACTTCCAGCCTTCAACTTGCTCAGCAGCATGAATGCCTGGCGTAGCAGGGTAGCCATGAGCAGTGGCGGAAATCGGCGTGGCCTCGGTAATAATTAACCCAGAGGAAGCACGCTGGGCATAATATTCGGCATTGATCGGCTGTGGCACATTGCCTTTGCCCGCACGGTTACGGGTCAAGGGTGCCATGACGATACGGTTCTTGAGTGCGATGCTGCCCAGTTTGACCGGGCTGAATAAATCGTCAGACATTCAACTCTCCTCTTTCAATCAACTCAATAACAAAACGCCGTACTTGCAGGGCAAGACGGCGTTGATGTCGTGGATATGTGGCCTTATTTCCTGATGCCTTCGATCAGCAGAGTCACTTCAACATCATCCCCTACGGGGGAACCAGGCTTGCCCCAACCATAACCATAACCATAATCAGAAGCCTTGATGATGGTCTTGGCTTCAATGCCGGTACGCACACCACCCCATGGATCTTTACCAAAACCCAGCACAGCAAACGGGAAAGTGACTTCCTTGGTGACGCCATTAATGGTGAGCTTGCCAGTGACATTGCCTTGGCTCGCTGTTGTCGGCACGATCTTGCTGCTGACGAAATGTATCTCGCCAAACTTGCCAGCGTTCAGGTATTCCTCTTTCTTGATGTGTTCATCACGCTTTTCATTGCTGGTGTTCACGCTCAAGACGTTGATCTTGGCATCCACGCTGGAATTGGCGAGGTTATCCTTGTCGATGACCAGCTTGCCAGTCACATCGCTGAATGTACCAGAAGTCTTGGCCACAACATGACGAATCGCAAAATTGGCAAAACTATGCTTGTTGTCGATTTCATAAGTTTCAGCTGCGGCAAATGCCAGGCTGCTAGCTGCGAATAAGCCTGCTACCAGGCTTAGTTTGGCGATGGAATGATGCATTGGAGCTCCTCTCTGATGATCAAAATTCATTATTCGTTTTAAGCGCGTAACTTATTGGTGATATGGGCAACACGCTCACCCAAGTGTTCGGCAGTGAGCAAGTCGCTCTGCAAAGGTGCCACATCAGCACCCTGATCACTATTCGCCTGTGCCAACGCACCCAGGAAACCGCCAAGACGGTTCAAATCATTGACCGAGCCTGTGCTGCTATTGTTCCCTGGCAGCAAGTCATTTCCTACCCAGATCATGCCATGCTGAGCGGCGAAAATGGTCAATTGCACAATCGTGTTGAGTTTATCTCCGCTTTGGCTAGCAGAGGTTGTAAAACCTGCAGCAACCTTGTCTTTCCAGCCACGCTGATACCAGATACTGGAACTCGCATCCATGAATGCCTTGAACTGGGCAGAGGCAGAGCCCATATAGGTTGGGCTGCCAAAGATAATGGCATCGGCTGCGTTAAGCGTATCCCAATCCTGCTGGGCCTGCTCGGAATTCAAGAGCGTTACCTCCGTACCTGCCACCTTCTCTGCACCGCGTGCAACTGCCTTTGCCTGAGCTTCGGTATGACCGTAGCCACTGTGATAAACCACTACAACTTTCGTCATGATGCTTCCTTTCTAATCACACAAGATTAATGGGATTGGTGTGCTGGCAAGTCAAACAAGAGGAGTTCTGCTTCCTCCCCTGCCGTTATCTCGATCTGTTGCTGGGCATCAACCTTGGCTGCATCACCAGCCTCGAGCAGCAAGCCGCTCAACGCAATGCTGCCACGCGCCACCTGCAAGTAGACGCTACGTCCAGGAGATACGCTGTATTCAAGCTGCTGGTTCTCAGTCAGCACTGTTGCATACAATTCAACATCTTGATGGATATGTAAAGAACCCTCCCGGCCATCACGTGATGCAATCAAGCGCCAACGGTCTTGCTTTTGCGCTGCTGCAAAATGCTTTTCTTCATACCCAGGCGCTATCCCATTTTTTTCGGGTAGTAGCCATATCTGCAAGAGATGTGCCTGGGTACGATCAGACGCATTGAATTCGCTATGAACAATGCCGGTACCTGCACTCATGCGCTGCACATCCCCAGCACGGATCACCGAACCATTGCCCAGGCTATCTTCATGACGCAATTCGCCCTTGAGCATATAAGTGATGATTTCCATATCACGGTGCGGATGCATGCCAAAGCCCATACTGGGGGCAATCACATCTTCATTGATCACCCGTAGCACGGAATAATGCATGTGCTCTGGGTCTTGATAACTGGAAAAGGAAAATGAATGGTAGCTATCCAGCCAGCCATGGTTTGCATGGCCGCGATCCTGTGCTTTGCGCAAACTGATCATGCTATACCTCCTCATCTTCAAGAATATTGAACGTGAGCAGGCATAGTAGATAATCGCTCCCAGTATGAATAGCAAAGAATTTTGTATATATTGTTCAAAAATTATGAACATGTTGCGACTGCACCGCTCATACACGCCATGAACACTGCCATTCACCCTAGCCCGCTCTCCGGGCCACAATATTTAATGCAAGGCTTAAGGTTGGTGCTCAGCCCTGGCTTGCGCCTATTCGTGCTGCTGCCATTACTCGCCAATCTCGCACTTTTCATTGGCATGGTCTATTACAGCGTGCAGCAATTCGGCCAGTGGCTGACCAGACTATTAGCAACCCTGCCCGGTTGGCTGGATTTCCTTTATTACCTGGCTTGGCCGCTATTTGTCATCCTGCTGGTCCTCATCATCTTTTTTACCTTCAGCTTATTTGCCAACCTGATTGCCGCACCTTTCAATGGCCTGTTGGCAGAAAAAGTCGAGGTGATGGTGCGTGGCCAGGATGATTTCCCTGCATTCAATCTGCAAGAGCTGCTGGCTATGCTGCCAAGAACCTTAAGCCGCGAGCTGCGCAAACTCATGTACTTCTTGCCACGTGCGTTTGGCTTGCTGATATTGTCATTGATTCCTGGCATCAACCTGCTGGCCCCGCCATTATGGCTGCTGTTTGGCATCTGGATGATGTGTGTGCAATACCTGGATTATCCAGCAGATAACCACAAGTTAAGTTGGCAGGCCATGCTGGCCTGGCTACGACAAAAGCGCTGGAAAAGCCTGAGCTTCGGGGCCAGCGTTTATGCTGCCTTGTGGATACCCGGCCTCAATGTCTTGATGATGCCTGCGGCGATTGCGGGTGCCACATTGTTCTGGGTACATGAGCGTGATGTAGCCAAGATAAGCCAGCCATGAGCATCAAGCTTTCTATCGAGGCACTGGAAGTACTGGATGCGATTGATCGCGAAGGCAGCTTTTCCGCAGCCGCGGAAAGCTTATATCGCGTCCCGTCTGCCATCACCTATACCATACGCACACTGGAAGACAGCCTGAACATCCAATTATTTGACCGCAGCGGGCACAAGGCCAAGCTTACCGAGGCCGGACAGGAACTGTTGCGTGAAGGCCGGCACCTGCTCAAGGCAGCAAGCGAACTGGAATGTCGCGTTCGCCGCGTAGCCACCGGCGTGGAGACCGACATCAGCATCGCCATCAGTGACATTTTGTGCATGGAGCCGCTCTACGACATTCTTGAGCGCTTCTACGCACAGAATTTCGGCACCAGGGTGCGATTGCTGAAGGAGGTATATGGCGGTAGTTGGGATGCCATCATCAGTAACCGCGCCGATATTTCTATCGGTGCACCCGGTGAAGGTCCTCCAGGTGGCGGTTACACCACCCGTCTGCTTGGCCCATTGGAGTTCGTGTTTGCAGTCTCCCCCAAGCACCCTCTGGCACAAGCACCTGAACCATTATCAAATCACGATATTCAGCAATACCGCTCGGTTTCTGCTGCCGACAGCTCGCGCAGTTTGCCCCCAAAGACTTCCGGCATCCTTGATGGCCAGGATGTGCTTTCCGTGCCTGATATCCCCAGCAAGACACTAGCCCAAATCAAGGGACTGGGTGTAGGCTACCTGCCGCGCAAGCTTGCCGAACACCATGCCGCCCGAGGTGAATTGCTGATACGTGAGGTGGCGGAACCCAAGCCAGGAGTCATCGCCTATATCGCTTGGCGCAGCAATGGCGGCAAAGCTCAGCGATGGCTACTGGATGAACTGCAGAAAGTCGATATGGAAGACTTCCTTCTCGGCTGAAAAACCAACTCGTATTGATCAATATGAAATTTGGTATATTGCATAGCGGCATCACACCTCAATTACCTATAAAGGGTGCCGTTGAATAACAACACACAAGGGGAGACCACATACCACCATGGCACAAAATCACTTTCCACGAGAATTCAACGTCATTAATCGCTACACCATACGCGCCATGCTCTGGCTCAATGGTTTCGCGCACATCACTATCGGCCTTGCGCTTGCCGTATCGGTCATGATGTTCGCCTGGTTGTTTTTCCTGGATGTCCGTACTGCCTTTGCCGCCAACAATCTCGTGCATGGATTCCTCAATGCGCTAGGCACACTCATGCTGCTCTGGTCGATCTCAGCCTTGATCTCAGCAGAAATCCGCTACCTCATGGGTGCCAAGCTGGAGGTAGAAACCTTTATTGAAGTCGCCATGGTATTGGTGTTGCGTAAGCTCATCATCATGCCCGTGCAAGAAGTCACACCAGACCCGATGGAAGTTTTGCTCTGGGTAGGTGCAGGCCTGATGCTTGGATTGACGTTCGTCTTGGTACGCTTGGGTCAAAAACAGCGCGTGGATTAAGCTTACGCGCCCTGCACAATCACAGCAAAAATCGCGGGCCACATGCCCATGCCAGAACCATGGCAAAATAATGGCCTTGATCAGAACACTGGATATTTAATGTTGGGCCTGCATTCACCTTTGCCAATCACCGATGAAGATTTCATGCGTGCTGCATTGCAACTGGCAGAAGCAGCAGCGCATGCTGGCGAAGTGCCCGTAGGCGCAGTAGTGGTCAAGGATGGTGAAATTATCGGGCGCGGCAGCAACGCACCCATTACAGGCCATGATCCCAGCGCCCATGCCGAAATACGCGCCATGAGGGATGCAGCAGCCAAGCTCGGCAACTATCGCCTGGTAGGCTGCACCCTCTACGTGACGCTGGAACCCTGCGCCATGTGCGCGGGTGCCATCCAGCATGCCCGCATCGCCAGGCTGGTGTTCGGCGCATACGACTACAAGACCGGCGCATGCGGTAGCGTCATTGATCTTATGGCCGAGGAGAAGCTCAACCATCACACCACAGTAGAGTCAGGCCTACTGGCAGCAGAGTGCGGCGCTACCCTTTCCAATTTCTTTGCCGAACGCCGCCGCTTGCAGAAAACAGCCAAGGCAGGCTGATTGCCCTAATCACTCATATGATTTCAGCAGTCTAACAAGGAGAAAAACAGCCATGATCCCCGAATCCTATCTGGTCATCTATTTCGTCTCACTTGGCTTGTGCCTGCTTTCCACTATCTACAAAACCACCTGCTTCAAGAACATGCTCTGCCGGCAAATCCTTGGCAACGTGTTCTGGAGCCTGATCCCGGTAATGAACACCTTCAAGGCATTGCTGTGGCTGATGTCGTTAGTGATCGTCGGTCTGGACAAGCTGCGCTCCAAGGCCTGACCAGTAGTTACGGCAAGGGCTTGGCAGGAAGATTAGGCTGCTTGCCCTGCTTCAGCTCCTCGGCGATGGCACGCGATGCATCGCGCTTCTGCTTGGTATATTGCAAGATACTTTCCAGTTGCGCCGCTGATGGCAGCCTGGGGTCATAAGGCAATTGCGACAAAGCCTCGTAACGCTCCTGATAGCGGTCGGTAATGTCGTTCTCGATCTGCTCGCCCAACTCAAAATAGGTCACGTTGCCCTGCTTGCTCTCGTGCATGATATTCAACCAGGATCGATTAATCGCCTGGTCTTCCTGGATAAAGGCATTTATCTGCTTTTGCAGCAACAACTCCTCACCCCAGTTGTACTTTGGCTCAGGCAGCTTGATCAGCATCAACCCCACTGCCGCTGCCAGCACTGCGCCAGCCACCAGCCTGGGTAAACGCGGGATCAAGGCATGCACTTGCAACCCTCGCATCAACATCAAGCCAGACAACAAGCCAGCCACAAAGCCGCCGATATGCGCAGCATTATCAATGCTAGGGATCATGAAGCCCAATGCAATCGTCGCGATCGCAAATACACAAGCCCCGCCAAACAACCAGCGGAATTCGTGCCTATCCAGCACAGCCCGCTCCTGCCAGAGAAATACAATCAGGGCGCCATAAATACCAAAAATGGCCCCTGAAGCCCCGCCAGATACCGCCTGATTGCCTTGCCATACCAGCGACACCAGGTTACCTAGCAGACCACTGACGAGATAGATCGTGAGATAGCGCCAGTGCCCATACATGCGCTCGACCAACTGCCCACCATCCCAGAATGCAATCATGTTCAATGTCAGGTGCACCGCGCCAAAATGCAGGAACAAGGCAGTAAACAAACGCCACCATTCGCCATCTTGGGTCGCAGGGCCAAAATTGGCCCCCCAGGCCAACTGCACATTGTTGGGCGAATGCCAGAAGCCAGCCCCATTAAACAACATCAACACAAACACCAACAGATTGGCTGCAATCAGGCACTTGGTCACCGGGATACCCGGCGTACGTTGTTTGATGGCAGCCCCTAGGGAAGGCCAGTTTTTGGTGAGATCAGTCATGCAGTCAATTTAACAGGTAACACAGAAGCTCAAACAAAAAACCCGCCACAAGGACGGGTTCTTGATCAGCGAATCAAGCTTAGTCACGTTCGCCCATGAATGCCATCAGCAATTGCAGCAGATTGACAAAGAGTTGGTAGATATTGATGTACAAAGACAAGGTTGCCATCACATAGTTGGTTTCGCCACCACGTACGATGCGATTCACATCAAACAAGATGAAGCCTGAGAACAACAATACGGCAATCGCGGAAATCGCCAGCGAAGCAGCAGGCACCTGGAAGAACATATTAGCCAACGAAGCAACAATCAACAGAATCAGGCCAACCATGAGGAAATTGCCCATGAAGCTGAAATCCTTCTTGGTGGTAGCACCAATACCAGCCAGGGTCATGAAGATCAGACCAGTACCACCTGCAGCCAAGCCAACCAGCTGGCCACCATTACGCAGATTCAATGCTACTTGCAAGATAGGGCCAAGCATCAGGCCCATGAAGAAAGTCAGGCCCAGCAGCAAAACCACGCCGAAGCTGTTATTGCGGTTAGCGGAAATCGCGAAGAACAGGCCAAACATCACGGCCAGCATAATCAAGGAAGACATGATCGGGCTAGCCGCCATCCATGAGAAATTCATGGACATGCCGACCAGCGCGCCAATCACGGTTGGGATCATGGTCAAGCCCAACAACATATAAGTATTGCGTAATACCTTGTGTGCGCTCGCTGGCAGCGTTTGTGTATTAGCGACTTGATAATTCGTTTGCATCTATGGTACCCCCTAGGAAAAAACTGAAACTAAGCCTAAGACTAGCTAATAACTGTGAAAGTTTCAACCGTTTGCACCGAATCAAACCCAGCGAAACCATTGTAGTTCGAGATATTTGCTCTAAATTATTTGCACTTTTCGAGTCAGCGCTATTAAACACCTGAAAGCTAAAATGTCATAATCACTGAAACCCGCGACCAGCCTCAAAAACAAGTCCTGTTAGTTCCTTCGGGCTATTGCCGCCCTACTTGCTCCATCATATTCTCGCCCCATCAATTTAAAACAATATCAACTTGATATTAATTTCGCTGTTAAATATCTCTTTAGGGGCAATACAAAATGAAGGCAATGAATCTCAAGGCAATTCTGTTGGCTGTTTCACTGATCGGTGCAACTGCTAGCGCGCAAGCTGCTGCAGTAGTTGAATTTGACGCTGATAACTCAACAGCAACTGAACAGCTTTACACATTTCAAAGCAAAAACCTGACTGGCGGTAGTTTTGATGATTGGATTTCTTTCTCTGTTGATAGCTACGCTGCTCTTAGCGCAGGCATCAACGGCAATAGCACCAAAAGTGTAATTTTTACTGCTTTCGATCTTTATGACGCACAAAATGGCACACGACTGACCATTGGTGATCTTTTATCGTACTCCGCAAAGCTGACTTACGGCGCTATTGAGGTTGATTCCATTGCTCCTGCACAATACTGGATCAACATCAAAGGTACCTACACAGGCATCCCTTCATACAATGGCAACATCGCCCTGATCGCAGCTGTTCCAGAGCCAAGCACCTATGGCATGCTGGCACTGGGCCTGGGTCTGATCGGTTTTGCAGCGCGTAGCCGTTCCAAGTTCTCTGCTTAATTTTTAGCATTGAACCAATAAAAAACCCGCTTAGGCGGGTTTTTTATTGTCTATTCAACAACTCAAGCAAACGGCAGATCACCATCTGCCTTGCCTACCAAGCCAACTCGGTGCACTGCGTGCATAAAATCCGGGTCCTCGTGCAAGGCCACCATGCCGGATGGGTGGCGGCCCCCATGCATGCGGGCAAGCCGGGCCAGGCTTTGTGCCTGAATATCCCACTTCAGGTTAGCCAATAGCTCATCGGCCTTGTCAGGTTGGTTGCAGAGCAACACCATGTCACAACCGGCATTGAGTGCAGCCAGCGCACGCTGGGTCACATCCCCTGCCACACCGGCTCCTTCCATCGACAGATCATCGCTAAAAATAACACCATTGAAGCCCAGGCGCTGGCGCAGGACTTTTTGCAGCCAACGCTCGGAGAAACCGGCGGGTTTGTCATCGACCTTTGGATAGATAACGTGGGCAGGCATGATGGCCTGGATGCCGTCATCAATTAATTGACGGAAGGTTTGCATATCGGTTGAGGCGATCTGATCGAACTCGCGTTCATCAACGGGGATAGCCACATGCGAATCAGCCACCACATAGCCATGACCAGGGAAATGCTTGCCGACAGCCGCCATGCCACCGCGTTTTAGGCCTTGAATCAGGGAAAATGCCAGCTCGTTAATGGCTTGCTTGTCGCCGTGAAAAGCGCGATCACCGATCACCTGGCTTTCACCGTAATCCATATCCAGCACGGGCGTAAAGCTGAAGTCAATGCCATGGGCGCGTAGCTCTGCCGCAATGATCCAGCCAGCCTCCTCTGCCAACTGCCTGGCTTTGCGCGGATGCTCATCCCAAATCTTGCCAAACTCGCGCATGGGTGGGATACGTGTAAAGCCCTCACGAAACCGCTGCACGCGCCCGCCCTCGTGATCAACAGCGATCAGCAAGGGGGGCTGACGCACGGCATGAATGCTTTCGGTCAACGCCTTCAGTTGAGAGGGTGACTCAAAGTTGCGTGCAAACAGAATCACGCCACCCACCAAAGGGTGGCGGATGCGGCGAATGTCTGCTGGAGTAAGCTCGGTGCCGACGACATCGAGCATGATAGGGCCAAGTGTCATGGATAATAATCCGGGGAAATAGTGTGTTTAAATGAAGAAACCCAGCAGGATAAAAGGCAAGCCCATCGCCAGATAGTTCCAGTATTTTATACGCTGGGCAAGCTGGACGTGGCTCCAGTGCTTGGCAAACGCCATGCGAGATAAGCCATACCAACCTCCCGCGATGATACAAACACCACCAAAATGCAGCAATAGAAGAGGATTGGCAACATAAGGCTGGAATACGGAAAGTAACATCAACATTGGCAGCGCAAGAAAATTAAGCCCAAACCATTCCTTGAAATCGCGCAGAAATAAATACGGCAAGAGATACGACACCATGGCCAATAGAATCAAGGGCACTCCCTCTGGCAGGCTGGCAAGCAAGCCAATGTCCACCAGGCTGAACAGAATCACAGCAGGGACAGCAGCTGGATGTTGCAAAAGCCGACTCCAGGCTTGCCAGAAGCCTTGGCGATAAGGTGCGGTCATGAAAGTAAATTGACCATAAGCAATACGGCCACCATACAAGGCAGCAAATAAGATGCCCCACAGAGGCAATAACATAATGGTCTCGGCTTGAATCTGCTCCCGCGTAAACAACGCCAGTACCAGTGCAACAAAGGCGAGTACGGTGCCAGTGTTGTCGAACAACGGCCACAGGGTACGATTTTCATCCAGGGTGTATTGGCGCCACCAGCTCACCGAGCCATCATTGAGGTACTTGTAAATTTCTGGACAATATTCATCCCAATGCTCAAATAACTGGCGAAACAGTGTTATTTGCTTGGGACGCAGCAATGCCTCCATGCGAAACAGCCAAGTCCTAGGCGCTTGCTTGAGCATCTTCACCACACGTTTCAACATGGGGTTGTCCGGGTTGACGGCGTGTATCGTCTCCCAGGCCAGCGAAAATTCGTAGCGATACCAGAAACACCTGATAAGCCATGCCTCATCACGGCGGTGGAGCGAATTGGCGTTCCAATCAAAGAAACTGCCAACGAAACGCATGACATCGGAGCGTATGGAAGGCTGATCACCTTCGATGGCAATATTCAGCAAGGCATGCTCAAGGAACTGACGCGCATCCATGTGTATAAACCAATCCTGCTCAAGATAACGTGTCAGCCAAGATGCCATTTCCTGTTCAGCATGTTTGGCCTGCACGCACTCCCATATATAGCTGGCATGCGTACGCGCTTCTTCGTATAAAGGCTGGACAACGTCATGCAGGACGGGCTCGGCAGATAGCTCAGTACGAGAATCTGGCTGCGGCTGGAGCGTCTCCTGCTCCAGATAGATGTTGATCTGTGGTACGACTGATGATGGCGTATCAGGCAGATTGCTAGCCATCTCAGCAGATGCTAGTGATTGCGACATTTGCGCTGACGGCTCAACCTCATGCAGGTATTGCGCCATACTGCGCGCCTCCTCAAAAGCCATGCGCAGGCGCTGGAAAGCAACAGGGTCATCCTCCGGCTTGTGTTGCTTGAGCTTGGCAGCATAAGCACGTTTGATGGCATGCTGGTCTGAGGTCTGCTCAATCCCCAGTATTTCCCAGGTGCCTGCCGTCATAGCACAGGCCTGCCTTCCAGTTGGTCGGCATAGCCGCTCAGTTGCTCACGCACCTGCTGAATGGCGCGAGGCTCCTGCGTCTCCAGCGCATTCTCAAAAACACGCGTCCAATCAGAGACAATCTGCCGCTCCTGCCCAAGCATCTGTTGATACAGGCGCCCGAGACGAGCCAGTAATGCCTTGTTCTCAGCCTGCTCGCGCGGGGATATCTTCAGGTTTGCCAGCTTCTCCAGGCTATGTGCAATTTCCTGCGTAGTCATTGCCCCCGGAGTTTGCTCAATCACCAGAGCATAGCGTTGCTGGGTGGCCAACACGGTTGCTTCCACCTCGATCAGGCCATTGAGGTCATAGGTAAAACGCACATCCACATCGCGCCAGCCATTACTTTCCTTGGCGGAGGGCAATGTCACGTCGAGAGATCCAAGCAAAACGTTGTCCTTCACTTCACGGCTTTCCCCCTGAAAGATGCGCAAGGCAACGACCTTCTGCTCATCATTCAAGGGAGAAATCGGATGCGAACGGCTAGCGGGAATGACAGTATTACGTTCAATCACGGGTAGAAATATACCGTGGCGATATTGTCCGAGATTATTTTTTTCTGCCACTTCCACACCCAGGGTATAAGGGCAGACATCAGTCATCACCACATCATCCAGGGCCGCATCCTGCATCTTGAGACCAGCCTGCACAGCGGCACCAATTACGATCGCCTCATCCGGGTGCACATCACGCCTGGGGAAGCGCCCCATCATTTTAGCCACGAGCCGATGGACGATAGGCATGCGTGTTGCACCGCCCACCAGCACGATCTCCTGCAAGTCAGCCACGCGTAAACCGGCATCACGCATCGCACGCTCGACAGGTTCACGTAGACGCTTGAGCAAGGGTGCGGTGATCTTCTCGAACTCCGCGTTATCCACAGTCCACTCCAGGCTGGTATCACCATCCACATAGCGAAACATCGCTTGCTCGCTTGAGGTTAGCTCACGCTTGACGCGCTCAGCCTCGCTGTTCAGCAACGCCATCTGATGAGGCTGGAGCTTATCCCGTTTGATTGCGGCCTTGGTGGCTTCGCGATCCAGAAAGGCCTGCACCAGCGCATCGACAAAATCCTCGCCGCCGAGGTGATTGTCACCGGCCGTTGCTCGCACTTCCATTACGCCAGAAAACATTTCCAGAATGGAGATATCGAAGGTACCTCCACCTAAATCCAATACCAGAAACTGGCTGTCGTCGCCCCCCTGATGCAGGCCATAGGCCAGGGCAGCAGCAGTCGGTTCATTGAGTAGACGCTCCACCTTCAAGCCCGCAAGCTCACCCGCCAGCTTGGTGGCCTTGCGCTGTACATCGTTGAAATAAGCCGGGACAGTGATGATGGCCTCGGTGACTGGTTGCCCCAGGTAGTGTTCGGCATCAGCTTTCAGGCTTTTCAGGATCAGCGAGGAAAGCTCCTCAGGACGAAATACACGCTTGCCCAGCCTGACTTCATGCTGCGTGCCCATATAACGCTTGAACAGCGCCGCCGTCTGCGATGGGTGCGACAGCATGCGGTCGCGCGCAGCAAGCCCAACCAGCACATCACCATTATCATCCAGACTGACACAGGAAGGAGTGAGGTGGTGTCCCAACGAGTTAGGGATAATGACAGCATGCCCATCTTGCCAAACAGCCACCAGGCTGTTGGTGGTGCCTAAGTCGATACCAACAATCATGTGATGCCATACTCCCTTGCTACGTTATTTTGATTGATGCTATGCGCCGATCAGGCACATGGCGTGGTCATGTTGAGGTACTAAGTTGAAATACTAAATGGATTGAAATCGGTATGCCTGTCATAGTAATCCTCGCTCTCAGCACGCTTGAGGAAAGCCACCACGCGATAAGTCACGGGCGTCAATACTACCTCAACCCCGGTCTTGGCGAGAAACTGTGCAAACATCACCAAAGGCAGCTTGTCATCAGGAATAATGCCACTGCCATAGAAAGCTAAAGGGTAAAACAAAAGCGAATCAACGCCTTCGCCAACGACAGTGGAGCCTATCGTGCGCGTCCATAGCCACTTGCCCTCAGTCCACACCTTCATCTTGGCCAACACCATGGAGTTCACAAATTCGCCACAGGCAAAGGCGATCAACCCAGCCAGGGAAATGCGCCAGGCTGAGCCGAAAGCGACTTCATAGGCATGCTGGTTATGCCAAAACGGCGCGGGCGGCAAGGCGACAATGATCCAGGCCATGGCGGAGGCAAAAGCCAAGGCAGCAAAACCAGTCCAGATCACGCGGCGTGAACGCGCAAAGCCATAGACCTCGGTCAGCACATCGCCAAATACATAAGAAATCGGGAAAAACAGTACACCCGCGCCAAAGGTCAGGGTACCTATCCATGGCAGATCAAGCTGAGAAATCTTGGCAGGGCCGATGAGATTGGAGCAGACCAACACCACCACGAACGCCACCATGACGAAATCGTAATACCGGTAAGTACGCTGTTGCATGCCCCCTCTCCCGTTATTCCGTATTAATCTCGCATGCGCCTGACATCCCAGGCATCGCGCAGTTGATCGCCCAACACGTTGATCGCCAGCACCACCGACATCAGGCTAATCCCAACAGCCAGCACATAATGCGGTGCCACCAGCAAATAGCGCACACCATCCCGCAACATGGAGCCCCAGGAGGCGTGTGGTGCTTGTATGCCCAGCCCAAGAAAAGACAAACTAGCCTCGGCAATCACCAAACCAGCAATGCTGTAAGTCGCTTCAACAACCAATGGCGCCGCTAATAGCGGTAGCATGTGCTTGCGCATGATGCGGCCTGCCGATGCGCCCAGCGATTGCGCTGCCTGTACATGCTGGCGTTGGCGCAGGCTCAAGGCCTGGGCACGCGTCAAGCGTGCATAGCCCACCCAGGAAGTCATGCACAACGCCAATAGCAAGTTATCCAGGCCAGGCCCCAACACGGCTGCGAACGCAATCGCCAGCAAAATACCGGGGAAGGCGAGAAACACATCCGTCACCTGCATCAGCAAACGGTCAACCCAGCCGCCACAATAGCCAGCTAGCAGGCCGATTGCCGTGCCTAGTGTCAGCGTCACCAGGGTCACTACCAAGGCGACCAACAACGAAACCCCGGCCCCGGCAGCCAAGCGGGCGGCGATGTCTCGCCCCAGGTCATCGTTACCAAGCAAAGCGCCATGCCCAGGCAATGCCAGCACTTGTTGCAGATTGATGTCATCTGGCTTGAAGTCAAACAGCAGAGAACACGTCACGACCATCAACCAGAAAGCCAAGACCCAATACGGCCAGCGCCTCATGTGACAAGCCTCACCCTGGGGTCTAGCCTGACGTAAAGTAAATCGGTGAGCAGATTAATGACAACATAGCTCAGGGCAATCACCACCACGCAGGCTTGCGTCACCGGGTAATCACGCTTTTCTATTGATTCAACCAGCAGGCGGCCTATACCTTCCCAGCCGAACACGGTTTCAGTAATCACCGTGCCCGCCAGCAGGCTACCTAATTGCAAGCCGACAACGGTCACGATAGGCAGCAAAGCCGCTCGTAGTGCATGGCGCAAGATCACTTTACGCTCGCTAATCCCCTTGGCACGTGCGGTACGAACAAAATCCTCACTCAACACTTCGAGCAAGCTGGCACGGGTCATCCGTGTGAGAATGGCAGCCAAGCCGAAGCCTAGCGTCAGTGCAGGCAATATGATGGCCCCAGGTTCACTCATGCCGCTCACCGGCAACCAACCCAGCCACAAGGCCAGCAGCAACATCAATAATGGCCCAAGCCAGAAATGCGGCATGGCGGACAAACTCAGGCTGAGTAAGGTTGCCAGCCCATCTGGCCAACGCCCCTGCTTGAGCGCGGCAATAATGCCCAAGGGCAGGCCTATGCCCACCGCAATCAACAAGGCACACAGTGCCAGGCTAGCGGTGGCTGGCAATCGCTCGAGCAAAGTATCGGCAATGGGCTGGCGACTATGAATGGAACGACCAAAATCGCCTTGCGACAAAGCCACCAGATAATGGCCAAACTGCACTGGCAGCGGCTGATCCAGCCCCAATTGCGCACGCAACTGGTCACGATCAGCCATGGGGGCAGATTCCCCCAGCATCACCTCAACCGGGTCACCAGGCACCAGGTGTACAAGCAAAAAGGTCAGTAGCAACACACCAAAAACAACGGGCACAATGCCCACTACGCGTTTAAGCATCCCGCACCATCACGGGAGTGTGCAATGGCACCAGATCAAACAAAGCTGCCACGTCATCGTTACGCATGCGGATGCAGCCATGCGAATGCGGCTCGCTCATAGGCTCGCTATCAGGGGTGCCATGAATATAGATATAGCGCTGCATGCTATCGACATCTCCCAAGCGATTGAAACCCGGCTCACATCCTGACAGCCAGAGGATGCGGGTCAGTATCCAATCTCGCCCAGGGTGTTGCGCATGCAACTCAGGCGTCCACACTTCACCCGTAGGCCTACGGGCTCGGAACACAGCCCCCAGCGGCTGTCCATCGCCTATCTTGGCGCGCACCACATGCATGCCACGCGGGGTGCAATAACTGTTTTTCTGCTCGCCTACTCCCTTGAGCGCTGTTGAGATCGGGAACTGCCTGAGCACTTGCCCAAGATCATCAAGCAAACACAAGGTCTGGGATGAGATGGAAACCTCTATCCGCATCTAGAAGCCCTCCAGGGTATTCTTTCCAGGGAATACAGACTTCAACTTGCTGCGCTTAACGTCCACCAAACCATCCCAGCTACCGTCCGGGTGCAACTGGTAGCCAAGGATGTGCTGGCGCGTGGCGGCAAACTGGCCTTCGTACCACAACGGGATATAGGGCAACTGCTCATGAACACGCGCCGCCACCTTGGCCCAATCGCTCACCATAATCAGCTCATCAGTTTTCTCGTCCGCATAGTGACCACGGTTGGCACCTTTAGGCGGGATGGAGGATGAATGGAATGCCAGGTGATAAATTTCTGGCGTCTTGATACCTACCCACATCAAGCCGTAAAGCTGGAAATTGCCACGCTTGATGTCATCGAAAAAAGTCCCCCAATCCAGGCTGCGGATTTCCAGCTCAATCCCAGCTTCGCGCATCTGCGCTTGCATCATGGTGGCAAGCCTGACGCGTTGAGCATCAGTAGACGTTTTATAGACCAGCTTGAGTGGCAGGCTCACACCAGCACGCTGCAACAACTCCCGCGCCAGTGCGGGATCGTATTGATAAGGCACCAGCTCGCTGTTGCCGGCCCAATGTTCTGGCGGCAGGATGGTTTCTGCTGGACGGCTGCCTCCAACCAGGGTATGGCGGATGATAGATTCACGGTCGATCGCATGCGCCAAGGCTTGACGTACCAGCGGCTTTTGCAACGCCGTATCTTGCATGTTCAGGCCAATATAAGCGAAATTGGAACCTGGGGATTCCTGTACTTGCAGCCCAGGCTGTTTTTTCAGATACTCCACCAGCTCGGGAGGCAAATCCCCCTGCAAGATATCGGTTTCACCACGCACCAGCTTAAGCACGCGCACTGTCGGGTCACGGATTTCCTCGAAGACGAAACGCTTGCGGTCAGACTGGCGTTCCAGATTAAGCGAGCGCTGCCAGGAGATAAACTTGAACGGCCCGCTGCCAACAGGCTCTCGTGAAAAATCATGCGCACGTGCGATCAATTCAGCCGGGAGGATGCCGAGGATCAGCCGCGAAGGAAAGTTGCTGTCCGCATCCTTGAGAAAAAAATCCAGCGTATTCTCATCACGCACTTCAATTTTGCTGATATTGGCAAACTCAGCAGCATGTGGAGAATCCGCTAACTCAAGTACAGATTGATAGGTAGCAGCAACATCCTCAGCCGTGAGGTAGCGCCCGTCATGAAAGGTCCGCCCATGCTGCCCCAGTGTAAAGCGAAACAGGCGTGGCGAAAGCACACGCCAACTTGCCAAGGAAGATGCAGGGTGAGAATTGGCATCGAAATCGACCAGCGAGCGATAAAGCAGACGATTGACGCGTGCAGAAGCAGCGTCCGTGGCATAACGCGGGTCCAGCGTTTGCGGCAGTTGGCTGACGGCGCTACGGATTTGCACCGGGGCAGTATCGCGACTACAGGCATCCAGCAATAGCAGCGATGCCACCATCAGGGTAGCCAGGCTGCCAAGCCGCCATGCCTGCCGCCACATCACGGGGCTGCTCTCTCAAAGAGTGCGATAGATTCCACATGCGAGGTATGCGGGAACATATTGATCACGCCACTGGCGAGCAATCGATAACCCTTGGTGTGCACCAAGATGCCAGCATCACGCGCCAAGGTAGCGGGGTTACATGACACATAAACAATACGTTGCGGCACATGCGAAGTATCGGCTGCGGTATCTTCCGCATCGGGCAATGCCTTCACCAGCTCCATGGCGCCATCGCGTGGTGGATCAATCAACCACTTGTCAAACTTACCTAGCGATTGCAGAAGCCCAGGCGTCATCTTGAACAAGTCGGCCTCCTGAAACTCCACCTGCCCGCCCAGGCCATTGAGTGCAGCACTTTCATGCGCACGCGCCACCAGCGCTGCCGAACCTTCCGTACCGAATACAGAAGCACCGCTACGCGCAATCGGCAGCGTAAAGTTACCCAAGCCACAGAAGAAATCGGCAATGCGCTCATCCGCCTGCGGTTGCAGCAACTGCATGGCACGGCGCAGCATCACGCGGTTGATATGTGGATTCACCTGGGTAAACTCGGTAGGCTTGAAGGGATAAGTCAGGTCGAATTCTGGCAATGAGTAACTCAAGCCTGGCCCTTGCTGCGGATAGAAAGGCTGAACCGTGTCCGGCCCCTTGCTCTGCGTCCAGATTTCCACGCCGTATTGATCAGCAAACGCCTTGATAGGCGCGGTATCCTGCGGTTGCAATGGCTCCAGGATGCGTAACACCAGCACGGTAGCCAATTCACCCACGGCCACCTCGATCTGCGGTACGCGCTCACGGATGCTCAGCTTGCCCACCAGATCCTTCATCGGCTCGATGAGATTGGAAATGGCTGGCGGCAAGACTTTGCAGCTGTCCATGTCAGCGACAAAGCTGCTGGATTTCTCATTGAAGCCAACCAACACCCCACCCTTTTTTTCCACATAACGCACACGCAAGCGCGCCTTGTGACGATAGCCCCAGGCAGGGCCGTAGATAGGCGGCAGCATACGCTCGGAATGCGTCTTGCCGATATGCCAGAGGTTGCCTTCAAGCATGCGCTGCTTGGCCGCCACCTGACCGGAAAACTCCAGGTGCTGCAAGGCACAACCACCACAGATACCGAAGTGTTTACAGGCTGGCTCGGTACGCAGATGCGAAGCCTGCAACACGTCCACCACGTCAGCAACCTCGTATCTATCCTTGCGGCGACGAGTCTTGTAGGTCACGTGCTCCCCCGGAAGGGCGCCGTCGATAAAAATGGTTTTGCCCTCAACGTGGGCTACGCCTCGACCCTCGTGGTCGAGTGCTTCAACTAATGCGATTGTATTGCTCATGGATTGTGTCAAATAATGCCAGGCAAGCAGTGATTTATTGCTGCCAGTGAGTTAAGAATTCCTGCCAATGCTGACCCGGATAGCCAGCCAAAGTGTCGCGCACCAATGCCACCTCTTGCTCATAGGCCGCTTGATCCAGCACGCCACGCATACGCTGGAAGCGCAAATAAACGAGATAAGTATTGGCTACGTCGGTTTCACAATAATCCCGGATCGCGTTGATTTCGCCACGCACAAACGCATCCCAGACCTTGCTGCCATCCATGCCCAGCTTGCCGGGAAAACCACACAATTGCGCGATTTCATCCAGCGGCGCATTGGCACGGCCATTGTAAAGCGCCAGCAAGTCCATCAAATCCAGGTGGCGTGTATGGTAGCGGCTGATGTAATTATTCCACTTGAACTCGCGGTCATCGTCACCCAAGTCCCAATACCGTGGCGCGCTGATGCCATGCACCAGCGCCCGGTAATGCAGCACTGGCAAGTCAAAACCGCTGCCGTTCCACGACACCAAGTTAGGTGTGTATTTCTCAATGCCGTCATAAAAGCGCTGGATGATCTCCTGCTCTGTCGCATCAGCACTGCCCAGCGTCCAGACACGGAAGCTATCTCCCTCCCGCAAGGCGCATGAAATCGCCACCACACGATGCTGATGCAAAGGCAGGAACTCGCTGCCATTGTGCTGGCGACGCTTGTGGAATGCCACGCGCGCCACATCTTCATCCGTCGTTTCGGCTGGCAGGCTGTAAAGCTTGCGCAAGCCATCAGTATCCGGGATGGTTTCTATGTCAAATATCAGCGTGGGTGTCATGTACGTGCTTTACTTGTTTGCATGCTTATTTCTTCACCCAACCACTACCATCCTGGTAGTACCAGCCGCCCTGGGCCTTCTGTATCCAACGCTGGGCAAAGGTACTACGCACTTCAGCCTCCCACTCGGGATGACTGTTGGCATTGGCGATTTCCTTGTATAGCGCGTTGCGATCATTGTTTTCTGCCGCGACCAACCCATTCAGGCTCTGGCGCTGGGCCAGCGGCACCGCATTGGCGTCCCGCACAGCCACCAGTCCATCCCGCGTGAAACCGACCGCGCCGCTGGCATAAAAGCCAGACAACTGGGCGTGGCGTGCCTGCATGCTGTTTTTAATAGTAGAAATCGCCGGCGTGTTAATTTCCAGATCAGCCGCCGCCTGCACCAAGGGAGTCACCATCAACCCAGCCAACAACATGCTGTATGCAATAAATTTTTTCATTTATTTTGTCTCCTGTTGGCTATTAGCAGGTGCTGCCTTGCCATCGGTCTTTTCCTTGAGCTGCCAGACATCGTCAATAATCCGGTCAGCCGCTTTTTCCGCGGCCGCAGCCGGAAAGTAAATATTGATCGTAACGCAAGCAGGTAGTGCCATGATGCTGAATGCCACTAGCGCTAATTTCCAGTTTTTTTGCATTGCACATTCCTTTAATGCTATCCGGCAGAATTGTACCCTAGTCAGTGTTTTCCCGGCAGGGCTGGTCAGCAGAGCTATTTGATAATCGGCTTGCTATTACCTTCAGTCACCCGCTTGAGGCGCGCCAGCAGATCACTCCAGCCTACATTGTGGTTGTAGCCCATCACCGTGATCGCCGGGATGCCACTGCCCTTGACGATCACATAGCCCTGCGGCGTATATTCCACCCCGCTCATCAGGCAGACATCATTGCGTAGCTGGCAATTCCAGCCGATCTGCTTGTAATTGAACTCACTGAAAAACCGCAGCACGCTACGCTGTATCGCCGCAGCCGCTCCAGCGCCACCCAAGGCGGTAATGTTCTCCACCGCACGTTGCGAGATTTTTTTGCGATAACTGCCAGGGCTGCTATAAAGCCGTGCATCAAAGCTCACCGGCTGCCAGTTGGATAACTCCAGGTTAGCCACATCGCCATCCAGCTTGCCCTCAATCGCACCAAACGAGAAAGTGCGGGTGATGTCGCCCAGATCCAGCCTGCGCATCTGCACATCGGCATGCAGCCTGGAAGCCGCGCCCAGCGGGGTCTGCATGCTGAGGTTACTCACAGAGATGTTGCCGTTGAACATCTGGAACAATAAATCGCCATTGGTCGTCAGGTTGCCACGGCTATAAGTCACCATCGGAATCGCCGCCGCCACTTTGCCCTCCATGCGCGGCCAGCCCAGCGCCTGGCTCAAGACAGGCATGGAAATAGGCACCAGGTTGGCACGCAAGTGCCAGTGCCAATCACCCGCAGCCCGTGTGGCAGAGACATCCGTCAGACTCAATGCACCATCTAGAATCGGCAGGTAAAGCTGCGACATGGTGAGGGAATAGCGATTGAGGTCAGCCAGCACACTGGCTTCCCCCAGCGGGATTTTGAGGAAATGCCCGCCAGCATAAGCAAGCTGCGCCACCTGTGCCTCGTCATACGACCAGGGAATATGGCTATTCAGCTTATACAAGGCAAAGCGGCCATCCTGATCTTCCAGATCCACATCATTGAGCGCCAGCAAGGCAGACACTGGCTCGCCATTGCGCCACTCAAACTTCATGCTGCCCTGCCCGGCAATATCGAGTTTATTCAACGCGCTATCCGCCAATAGCGGTTGCAGCAACAAGTGGTACAGCGGCGCTAACTGCAACTGCGCAGCATCTATCGATAAATCCTGCAGACTGCCCGCCTGCCAGCGCCCACTCAGCGCAGCCTTGCCCACCTTGGCCAGCGTGACTTCCGCAGCATCCACCTTGATTTCATCCCCGGCATAATACCCACTCGCTACCAGACGATGTCCGCCTTCGGCAAAATACCAAGGCTGAGAATACAGCTCCCCACTGCGCCAATCCAGCGCCGCCTGCCACTGCCAACCATTGGCTTGTTGACGCAACTCCAGCGATAAATCCGCATTGAGCTTCTCCGCAGCCTGTGTCCCCGCCTGATTACTGAACGAAGCATCGCGCAACGTCAGCGCCACTTGATATTGCGCCGCCGCTGCTTTGCCTTGCTTGAGCAGCAAACTGAATGGCAACTTCACATTGGCGGCCTTCAACCCCCCCCGCTCACAACGCCACTCATCCGGCACAGGACGCAAGGCCTGATCACAAGCCAGCGTCAGCGCCTGCCAATCAGCACTCCCCTGTTGCCTCAAGTCTGCTTGCAACCGCACTCGTCCATCCAGGCCCAGCTCACCCTTGACCTTACGCAAACTGACCGAAGGAGCCTCCACAGTCTCGGCCTCTATGGTGATACGGCTGATTGCGTGTGCAGGCAAGGTCAAAGACAACATGCCGCAGATGAAGCCCATCCAGACAATCGTAGCATTGCGCCGATGACGAATCCCATCTCTCATAAACTATCCAACACGACCACCTTTTATTTAAGAATAACAACCATGCTGCTTTGGCTTGATTCCAAGTTGCAGCTAACACTTGCTGCTCAACCGCTAGACAATTTTCAAAAGAGACATCCTCACCGCTGATTCAATAATGCCGCATCTTAATTGCTGTAGGCACTCTCTCAAGTAATCTTAGAGGAGACATTTCCTCTTGTGGCTGGTTGGACATGACGGCATTTCTCAATGCGGGGCAATCAAGCTAAATTCTAGACGGCCTAATTCAGCATGTATAGCCAAATAGCATTGAAATCATTGAGCAATTGATTGACTTAACTCAAACTCATCCAATACGATGAGACTGTCTAAATATAGTTATTTTCAGGAGACCTCCGTTGCAAATCGTCCTGATGCGACATGGAAAACCCAAGGTTGACAAACACTACCGATTGAACGCCGCAGAGTTTGGCGTTTGGGTTGAGCAATACAACGCCGCAGGTATTGATACAGGATTCCAGCCACCCCAAGAAGCAATTGCGCAAGCCAACCAATGTGCTTTCACTGTGTGCAGCAACCTTGAGCGGTCTCTGGAGTCTGCAAGACTCCTTGGAATCAAGCGTATAGGCCTTCACTCATCCATTTTCCGAGAAATGGATATACCTAACGCGGCATGGCGCTTTCCAACCCTCTCGTTGCAAACGTGGTTGATATTTTTCCGGCTGGCTTGGGCGCTTGGTTATTCAGGCAAGACAGAGTCATTCAAATCAGCCAAAGAAAGGGCACACAGTTGCGCCATACATCTCGCCAATCTAGCCTCAACTCACGGCACTGTATTGTTCGTTGGGCACGGCTCGCTAAACTGGTTCGTCGCAAAGTATCTCAAGCAGATGGGCTGGCTCTCCGATGAAAAACCACCCAGAAAATATTGGGAATACAGTATTTTTCACATGCATACAACATAACATAGCGTTCAACCTCGCCTCATTCAGTCGCTGGACGCTACGCGATAAAACCGCTTAGCGCCTGATCACAAGCCAACGCCAGCGCCTAACAATCCGCACTCCCCTGTTGTCTCAAGTCTGCTTGCAACCGCACGCGCCCATCCAGACCCAACTCACCTTTGACCTTGCACAAGCTGACCGAATTGGTTTCTATGTGTCGGCTTCAATGGCAATACTGCTCGCTGCCTGTATTGGCGACATCTGGTCACTTGTTGCGTTGATACCATGAAATACGATGCTATTATCTAGCGGAAGATAACTTGATAGAGGCATGCCTGCCCTGCCTTATCGACGACAATTGCAGAATATGCAACGCACCTCACTGCTTGATCAAACAGATACTTAAACGATAGATAAATGTTAAGCAAGGATGACGATGAAACATGCTTTGAAACCGTATGTATTACCCTGCATCCTGGCCGTTGCATTGCTCAACGGCTGTCACTCCAACGAATCCAGCTCAACGCTAGCAATCGCAAATCCTGCTTCTGAACATTGCGTGAAGCAAGGCGGCAAACTTGAGATAGTTAGAGATGAAGCCGGAGAGAAAGGCATGTGTCATCTGCCTGACGGTACAGTTGTAGAAGAGTGGGAGCTTTTCCGCCGTGATCACCCGCAGGAATAAGCGGCTCACTTAAATGTAGAAGCAAAGGAATTGTAATGGAACGCAATGGTCATTGCCTATGTGGCGCAGTTACTTTCAAACTCACCAGTGATCCACTGGCAGTCAGGGTTTGCTGGTGCCGTGATTGCCAGCATTTTGCTGCTAATGGAACGGTCAATGCGATTGTTCCAGCTAGCGCACTTGAATTTTCTGGCCCGCTTGCCGAATACACTAAAGTGGCAGACAGTGGAAATGAAGTGACGCGTCAGTTTTGCCCACAGTGCGGTACCCATCTTTTTGGCATTTCATCCGCCAGGCCACAATTTAAAGTAGTTCGCACAGGTAATTTTGACGATCCATCATCCATTACCCCCGATACCAACATCTGGACCCAAAGCGCTCCCTCATGGGCTTGCATTGATCACTCACTTGAACAAGCCGAACAACAACCCCTTGCGCCTCAGGCCCCATCAAGCAGACCAGCACAATAATCATTAAGAACATCTCTAGTCATTAAGCGATACAGCAGTGATGAACGAGATGATTAACGAAGATAGTATGTGAAATGCCTCATGCAATCCCGCGCCAATACACGTTTTTGGCACTTAGGTAGCCTTCCAGCATCAAGCACTCAATACTAAAAACAGGGAGTCTGATTAACATGAAACACTCTATTTCATCCGCGCTTTTAACATTGTTGCTGCTCGCAGGTTGCACTCCCAAGCCTCCAATGCAATCGGCAGACACGCTGTACTTCGGTGGCCCGATATTAACCATGGAAGGCGAAACACCCCAATACGCTGAAACCATCTCGGTGAAAGATGGCAAGATTCTTTTCGTCGGCACACAAAAAGAAGCTGATCAGAAAATCGAGGCAAAAAACCGGGTGGATCTCGCGGGCAAGACCTTATTACCTGGTTTTATCGACGCGCACGGCCATCTCTTCGTGTCAGGCATCCAGAAGCTGGGCGCCAACCTTTTGCCTCCGCCGGATGGCGATGGTAAAAGCGTGAAGGATATCGTCAGCATGCTTAACACCTGGCAGGAAGGTAACGCAAAAACCATTCAAAAGGCCGGATGGATCATCGGCTTTGGCTACGACGATTCACAACTAGCCGAGCAACGTCACCCGACAGCCAACGAGCTGGATCAAGTATCCATCGATATTCCGGTGGTGATTATTCATCAGTCTAGTCATCTGGCTGTCATGAATCACAAAGGCTTGGAATTAGCAGGATACAACGCGGATAGCGCAGACCCTGCTGGCGGCGTCATCCGCCGTGAGGCCGATGGCAAAACACCAAATGGTGTTCTGGAGGAGATGGCATTTTTTGGCCCGATTTTTAAAGTATTAGGTGGCTTGGA
This sequence comes from Methylobacillus methanolivorans, assembly GCF_044751345.1. Lineage (GTDB taxonomy): Bacteria > Pseudomonadota > Gammaproteobacteria > Burkholderiales > Methylophilaceae > Methylobacillus > Methylobacillus methanolivorans. The sequence goes on from NZ_JBIWXY010000001.1 coordinate 1,106,921, forward strand.
TGACCAAGCTAACGAGAGAATTGCTTTGGCGGGGATAGAGGCTTATACCCAATTTGGTTTCACAACCGCACAGGAAGGGCGCGCAAGCCAAGCTGCTGCCGAGACGTTTCGCCGTTTAGCCAACGAAAAGAAGCTGACGATTGATGTAGCAGTATTCCCTGACCTACAAGCAGAAGCTGCTTACATGAAGGAACATGGTGTCAGTCAAACCTACAGCAACCACTTCCGCCTCGCTGGCGTAAAACTCAGCTTTGACGGTTCACCACAAGGCAAGACCGCTTGGCTCAGCCAGCCTTACAAGGTACCGCCTCAAGGCCAACCAGAGACTTACGTTGGCTACCCTGCCATCCCTGGTGCTGAAGATCGGCAGACATTGGTTGATCTCGCCTTTGAGCATCACTGGCAGGCATTGACCCACGTCAATGGTGATGCAGCGGCAGATGCCCTCATTACCGCAGTTGCCAATGCTGAAGCAAAGTATGGCAAGGCAGACAGACGCCCAGTGATGATTCATGCACAAGTCGTGCGGGAAGATCAGATCGACAAGATGAAAGCGTTGGGCATCGTTCCTTCGTTCTTCTCCATGCACACCTATTACTGGGGCGATTGGCATAAAAACGAAGTTCTGGGAGAGGAACGTGCATACCACATCTCGCCGACGCAATCGGCGCTAAAACGTGGGATGAAATTTACCGAGCATCACGATGCGCCAGTAGCGCTCCCAAGCGCCATGATGATCCTGCATACAACGGTGAACCGGACAAGCCGCAGCGGCGAAGTGATTGGCCCGGATCAGCGCGTGAGCCCATTCATTGCGCTGAAATCGATTACCGAATGGGCAGCATGGCAATACTTTGAGGAAAAGAACAAAGGCACGCTCACTGCGGGCAAGCTAGCGGACTTTGTGATTCTGGATAAAGACCCTATCGCCGTAGAGCCAGAAGCGATCAAGGATATTGCAGTGTTAGAGACAATCAAGGAAGGCCAGACGGTCTACAAAGCTCGCTAACACAAGCTGTCACGGGCAGCGGACGGCGCTATGCGCCGCCGCACCGTCACGTTAGATTTACAATATTAGGCTGGGAAAACCCCGGTAGAAAGATAACGATCACCCCGATCGCAGACAATCGTCACAATCACGGCGTTCTCTACACGTTTTGATAACTGCAATGCCGCATACAGCGCTCCACCCGAGGAAATGCCAGCAAAGATGCCCTCTTCTGTTGCCAGCTTGAGAGTGGTTTTTTCAGCATGCGCCTGGCTGACATAAATTAGTTCATCAACGCGCTTGGCATCGTAAATCGTGGGCAAGTATTCTTCTGGCCATTTGCGAATACCGGGAATTTGCGCGCCTTCTTCTGGCTGCACACCAACAATGCGAATGTCAGCGTTTTGCTCCTTGAGATAGCGCGAGGTACCCATGATGGTGCCAGTGGTGCCCATGCTGGAGACAAAATGGGTCACTTTGCCCTGGGTATCACGCCAGATCTCCGGGCCAGTACCTTCATAATGCGCCAACGGGTTATCAGGGTTGCCAAACTGGTCGAGCACGATGCCCTCCCCCTCCAGCTGTAGCTTGGTCGCCACATCGCGTGCCAGCTCCATGCCACCATCACGCGGCGTCAGCACGAGTTCAGCGCCATAAGCCTTCATGCTCTGGCGGCGTTCTACGCTCTGGTTATCCGGCATCACCAGCACCATTTTGTAGCCGCGCATCGCCGCCACCATGGCCAGGGCAATGCCGGTATTGCCGGAGGTCGCCTCAATCAGGGTATCGCCGGGCTTGATGTCGCCGCGCGCCTCTGCGCGCTTGATCATGGAAAGAGCGGGCCTATCCTTGACCGAACCAGCCGGATTATTGCCTTCGAGCTTGAGCAAGATGGTGTTGCTAGTGTTGCCTGCCAGGCGTTGCAGCTTGACCAGCGGGGTATTGCCTACGAAATCATCCAGGGTTTTATACATTTAATTTCAATCAGTGTCTGGGCAAGCCACCAGCTGGCCCTTTATTCCAAAATCAGGCCTTTTTTTGAAAAGCCAACAAAACAGCGAACAGGCCTAATCCAGCAAAAGCAATCAGCGAAAGCTGGGGAATGGTCAAGCCGAACAAGGTCCAGTCTATCGCGGAGCATTCACCCGTGCCCTTGAAGATCAAATCCAGCGCTTTTTTCAGCGGGAAGGTTTCCATGATGTAGTCAAACCCCGCGCCGCATTCAGCCATCACTTTGTCAGGGTTAGCCTGAATCCAGATATGGCGTGCTGCAATGCCAATGCCAGTGACCGCAGCTGCCACATGCAGCAGGCCATAGACCTTGCGGCCCATACTGCCTGGGTTGTGCAAAGCGGCCATCAGGAACAATAAGCCCAGCGCCATAAAGGCAATGCGCTGGGAGATGCACAATGGACAAGGCTCCAGGTTGTATTGCTGCTGGATGACTAAGGCCAACGCCACCAAGCCAAAACTGGCGATGAAGCCAAGAAAGTAGCCACGACGCCCAGCAAACAGCTTATTGCACATAAACAAAGCCTCAGCACTTATAATGAATATCCCGCAATTGTAACGGATACATCCCGGTTAGCACCAACTAAGGCTGCAAACCGCAGACAACCGCCCGACAACCTCTATGGCAGACCCACAGCACATTCTCAGCGTCACCGAGCTCAACCGCATGGCGCGTGAGTTACTGGAAACCAGTTTCTCCTTGTTCTGGATCAGTGGTGAAATTTCCAACCTCACCCGTGCCGCCTCCGGGCATTGGTATTTTTCATTGAAAGATCAAGGTGCGCAGGTGCGTTGCGTGATGTTCCGTGGCCGTAACGCCTACCTGGACTGGGTTCCACGCGAAGGTGACAAAGTTGAGGCCAGGGCCGTGGTCACGTTGTACGAAGCACGTGGCGACTTCCAGCTCACTATCGAATTCCTGCAACGCGCAGGCTTGGGCAATTTGTTCGAGGCTTATGAAAAACTCAAGCAACAGCTTGCCGCAGAAGGCTTGTTCGCCGCGGAGCACAAAATAGCGCTACCCACACATCCACGCCAAATTGGCATTGTGACCTCGCCTGATGCGGCAGCCCTGCGCGATGTACTCACAACCCTGCGCCGTCGTATGCCAGCAGTCAACATCGTGATCTATCCAACCCCAGTACAGGGCAAAGGCGCTGCCAACCTGATTGCAGCGGCGATTCGCACTGCCGATCAGCGTGCAGAATGCGATGTGCTGATTGTCTGCCGCGGTGGTGGCAGCATTGAGGATTTATGGCAGTTCAACGAGGAAATCGTCGCCCGCGCTATCCATGGCTGCACCCTTCCCGTTATCAGTGCTGTAGGGCACGAGACTGATTTCACGATTGCGGATTTTGTTGCCGATGTCCGGGCACCTACGCCAACGGCTGCCGCCGAACTCGCCACGCCAGATCGCAGCAGCCTGTTGCGCAATCTGCAACAAAGCCGTGAGCGGCTGGAACGCAGCATGCAGAACCGCCTGCAACAACGCGGCCAGCAGCTTGACTACCTCAGCCGCCGCCTGCTCTCCCCCATGCAGCAGGTAGCCCACAAGCAGCAACACCTCGCACAACTGCGCCTGCGGCTCGTGCAGGCCATGACGCGACAGCTACAGAAGCAACATCAGCATTTGCAGGCAGCGCAGCAAAGCTTGGCCCACCTGAACCCAAGTGCAGTGTTGCAACGCGGTTACGCATTAGTGGAAAAGCTTAATGGCGAACTGGTGCAAGACAGCACACAGCTTTCAATCGGCGACACAGTCAAGCTCACCTTGGGCAAGGGCAGCGTAGAGGCTGATATTCGCAATGTCCGCTCTCGCTGACATGAGTGAATTGACGGACTATTTGCAAGAACTGCTGCGAGACTTTGGGCCTATCCAGGCCAAACGTATGTTTGGTGGCTATGGCATTTATCATCAAGGCCTCATGTTTGCACTGATTGCCGACGATACGCTCTACCTCAAGGCAGATGATCAAAACCGTGGTGCATTCGAGCAGCTGGACTTACCCGCCTTTCGCTATGCCAAACAAGGCAAGGAGGTCACGATGTCTTATTATCAAGCCCCGGCTGACATGCTCGAAGAACCAGAGCAAGCGATTTATTGGGCACGCCTGGCTTATGCCGCAGCCCTGCGTGCCCGTCCACTGAAAAAGTAAATCCCTTAGTAGACCATGGACTTACATGTGCTATCTAAGCCTGTGCAAGGCGCGTAGAATGGCGAAAATTTTTTACTGAGCCTGCCCTATGCAAGCTAGCAGCAACACCAAACCCGCCCTCCCACTCCTGGCCCTCGCCGCATTGGGCGTGGTCTTTGGTGATATCGGCACCAGTCCGCTGTACACCATGAAAGAAGTCTTTGCCGTGAGTCCGCACCCAGTGCCGCTCACGCATGACAATGTCTTTGGCATTCTGGCCTTGATTTTATGGTCGTTCATCATGGTGGTTTCGCTGAAATACACCGTGTTCGTCATGCGCGCCGATAACAATGGCGAAGGCGGCATCATGGCATTGCTTGCATTGGCCAGCCGGAATATCAAAGGCGAGCGCAAACGCCTGGTGATGTATGCAGGCATCATTGGCGCGTGCATGTTTTATGCCGATGGCATGATCACCCCGGCGATCTCAGTGTTATCGGCCGTGGAAGGCATGGAGGTTGCAGCTCCGGGACTCGATCAATTCATTGTTCCCATCACATTGGCGGTATTGTTCGCCTTGTTCTGGCTACAAAGCAAGGGCACGGCTGTGGCTGGGGCACTATTCGGACCGGTGATGTTGTTGTGGTTTGGCACCCTGGCTGCACTCGGCGTCGCCAATATCATGCATGAACCCAGGGTGCTGGAAGCGCTCAATCCGCTGTACGCCATTCAGTTCTTCATCCATGCCCCATGGGTCGCCTTCGTTGCGCTAGGCTCAGTAGTATTGGCTGTCACCGGAGTAGAGGCGCTTTATGCCGATATGGGCCACTTTGGCCCCAAGCCAATTCGCTACGCCTGGTTTGGCTTCGTCTTGCCGGCTTTGATACTCAACTACTTTGGGCAAGGTGCACTGGTGCTGCATGATGCAGAAGCGATCAAGAACCCTTTCTACCTGATGGCACCAGAATGGATGCTGTATCCATTGATCACCCTGGCAACACTTGCCACCGTCATCGCGTCACAGGCTGTCATCTCAGGTGCTTTTTCCATCTCGGCGCAGGCCTTGCAATTAGGCTATTTGCCACGCATGCGCATCCTGCATACTTCCGAGCAGCAAAAAGGCCAGATCTACATGCCTTATATCAACTGGAGCCTGATGGTCGCGGTCATGGCGCTCGTTGTTGGCTTCGGCTCCTCTGGTGACCTCGCTGCCGCCTATGGCATCGCCGTGACAGGCAACATGCTGTTCACCACACTATTGGCAGGGATCGTATTCCATGGCATCTGGCACTGGAGCTGGCCACGCACGATTGCACTCATCAGCATATTCCTCATCATCGACCTGGCTTTCTTCAGCGCCAATATCCTGAAAATTCCCGATGGCGGCTGGGTGCCTATCCTGATCGGCATTGTCATCTTTACCTTGATGACCACCTGGAAAAGCGGACGCGGGCTATTGCTGGAGCGCCTGCGCAATGATGCCATGCTGCTGGAGCCTTTCATTGATGCCATTGGCGCACACCCGCCACAACGCGTGCATGGCACTGGTATTTTCATGACGCCGAATCCCCATGGGGTTCCCCATGCCATGCTGCACAACCTCAAGCACAACAAAATACTGCATGAGCGCAATATCCTGCTTACCGTCAATATTGCCGATGTGCCTTATATTGAAGAACGCAGCCGCCTAGGGCTAGAAGAGCTACGCCACGGTTTCTACCGCATTACCGTCAACTATGGCTTCAAGGATGACCCTGACCTACCACGCGATCTGGAGTTGACGAAACAACTTGGCCTGGAACTCGACACCATGGACACTTCGTTTTTCATCGGCAAGGAAACCCTCTTCGTCAGCAGAAGCTCTGGCATGGCTTACTGGCGCAACAAACTGTTTGTCGGCATGTTCCGCAATGCCGACAGTATTACCAACCAATTCAAGCTGCCGCCAAACCGCGTGATTGAACTAGGTACCCAAGTCACGCTTTGAGATGACGGCATTCGAGAAAGATTGTCGGCTCATATGGCCCGGTCTAGAATGGCGCCTAATACGGTTGTTATCAGGTTTTAACAAAGGCTGTTCACATGAAAAAATCCATCAAACTTACCCTGATCGCTCTGGCATTAGTCCAGCTCACCAGTTGCACCACAGTAAGCACGACCAATAAAGGCAACGTCGGTGTCGATCGCAAACAATATGTTGGCCTTGTGTCCGAGCAAGAGGCCGTAGAGCAATCCGCCCTGGCGTACCAGCAAACTGTCAAAGATGCACAAGCCAAGAAGCTTCTCAACACAGATAGTGCAGAAACCAAACGTGTCCGCGCCATCGCCGACAAGCTGATCGCTCATGTCGGCGTGTTCCGCTCCGATGCCCCAAGTTGGAAATGGGAAGTGAATGTGCAGGAAAGCAAGGAGATCAACGCCTACTGCATGGCTGGTGGCAAGATCATGGTGTATACAGGCTTGATTGACCAGATCAAACCAACCGATGACGAACTCGCTGCCGTCATGGGTCACGAAATCGCCCACGCCCTGCGCGAGCATGTGCGCGAGCGCATGTCACGTGCCAAGGCTCAGCAGTATGGATTGCTAGGCTTGGCAGCCGTCGTTGGCCTCAGTACCAAGAATGCGGACAATGCCGTGCAGGCGCTGGCACTGGGCGGCACCGTCGCAGCCGTGGCCCTCACCCTGCCGAATAGCCGCACTGCAGAGCATGAAGCTGACCAGATTGGCCTTGAGCTGGCTGCGCGTGCTGGCTATAACCCCAATGCTGCACTGACGCTGTGGCAGAAAATGAGTGCTGTTGGTGGTGAGAAGCCGCCTGAAATTCTCAGCACCCACCCTTCGGATGAATCACGCATGGCCGACATCAAGCGCTTGATTCCCTCCGTTATGCCACTGTATGAGCAAGCCAAGAAACAAGGTAAATAAGGCAATTCAAGCGCTTGCCTTCCGCTAAATCGTGGCGGCTCCCCATCCTGGGAGGCGTTTTCAGGTAAAATAGCGGTTTTATCTGAAGCGACTCCTAGGAATCTTAGATGAGCAATTTGCAAACCATTATTGAAGACGCGTTCGAGCGTCGTGCCGAGATTACCCCAGCCACTGCCAGTGCAGAAATCAAGGAAGCCGTATTCAGCGTGCTTGCCGATCTCGACAGCGGTAAGCTGCGCGTGGCAGAACGCACAGACGGCCAGAACTGGGTCACCCATCAATGGATCAAGAAGGCCGTGTTGCTCTCCTTCCGCCTGGAAGACAATCTATTGCTGGATGACGGCGTCACCAAGTACTTCGACAAAGTACCCCCAAAGTTTGCCAACTATACAGAAGCCGACTTCAAGGCTGGCGGCTTCCGCGTGGTACCTAACGCTATCGTGCGTCGTGGCTCCTATATCGCCAAGAACGCAGTCTTGATGCCTTCCTACGTCAATATCGGTGCCTACGTTGGCGAAGGCACCATGGTAGACACCTGGGCAACTGTCGGCTCCTGCGCACAAATCGGCAAAAACGTACACCTTTCCGGTGGTGTAGGTATCGGCGGCGTGCTAGAGCCAGTACAAGCCGGCCCCACCATCATTGGTGACAACTGCTTTATCGGCGCACGCTCCGAAGTAGTGGAAGGCGTTGTCGTCGAAGACAACTGCGTGATTTCCATGGGCGTTTACATTGGCCAATCCACCAAGATTTACGATCGCGAAACCGGCGAAGTCACCTATGGCCGTGTACCTTCTGGCTCCGTTGTCGTCTCCGGCAACCTGCCTTCCAAGGATGGCAGCTACAGCCTCTACTGCGCCGTCATCGTCAAGAAAGTTGATGAAAAGACCTTGGGTAAAGTTGGTATCAACGAGCTACTACGCGGTATCTAACCCCCAACCTCTTTCACGGGTGTCAATGTTCTGACACTGGCGTCGAAGCTCCAACAAAAACCTGCCTCATGGCAGGTTTTTTTATTGTCTACCACCTCATACCCCAGCCTATAAAATAAAACATAACATTATGTTTTAAAAATAAAAATCAGATAAATCCCAAACACTTCCCACCTCCACACCACCAATATTACCTGCGGCACAAAAGTTGCGACATCAATACCAAGTCCATATTTTTACAGGCAGTTCAGGATAACCATGACGGGCAGCTACGATTACAAACTGGTGCTACTTTCGATTGTGATTGCATTCATCTCATCACTGGTAGCGTTCATGTTCACCAACCACGCGGTGCATCGTCAAGGCTCCTCATCCAAGGCATGGATGGCGCTTGGTGCAATCGCAATGGGATCAGGGATATGGGCCATGCATTTCATCAGCATTCTCGCCTGGTCATTATCCACACCCATCTCTTCTCTCTTTGATGACAGCATATTGTCATGGCTGATTGCCGTCAGTATCTCCTGGCTGGCACTGGACATTACCAGCAGGCCTGGTTTCAAACTGCAAGCACTCGTGACTGCCGGTATCGTCATGGGGCTGGGTATTAGCGGCATGCATTACACCAGCATGCACGCGATGCAGATGTTTTCGGAGATAAGCTACAACACAACCTTGCTCGCTCTATCGCTAGGCATTGCCGTCATTATTTCGATCGTGGCACTGGCATTCATGTTCCATACCGACCATCAATCAAGAAATCCAACATTACGGTCTCGCCTTTATGCCGCCACGATGCTGAGTGGTGGCATTGCCTGCACACATTTCACCGCCATGGCAGCCATCGGTATTCCTCCCCAGGCCGATTTGACTACAAACTCAACACTACAACCGGGCTTGTTTTCAGTCATCATCGCAGTGGGTATCTGCATCCTGATCCTGCTCACTGCCATCCTGACTATTATAGATACGCGTAATCGTGACAAAGACAACTGGCTACGTACCGACACGCAGGATAAGCTAAGCCGCATAAGCATGCTGGATGCGCTGACCCAGTTACCCAACCATCGCTACTTTCAGCATCACCTCAATATTGGTATCCGCCGCACTGCGCGCCTAGGCAACGCGCTAGCGGTCGCAATCATCAATCTCGACAACCTCAAGCAAATCAAAGAAGAATTAGGGCAACATATCAGCGATGAAATATTGTGTGCCGCTGCAAAGCGCATCCAGGAAACCATTCGCGGCTGTGATATGGCCGCTTACAACGGCAATGAAGCGTTTCTCGTGCTATTTGAAGACATCAAGCATGAGCAAGACATTGTGCCGGTCATGGAGCGAATCATGCAGTCATTGCATGCCACATTCCGCGTTGATCATCATGATATTGCGCTGAACGTCAGGGCCGGACTCTCGCTTTACCCTAAGCATGGTCATGCTGATCGCCTGCTGACCTATGCCGAGGCAGCCATGCACCGCGTCAAGCCCAATGACAATCAAGGCTTCCGCCTGTTTGATGACAGGCTGGAGCCCACCTCATACGATCTGCTGGAAACTCAGCAGGAGCTACGCCACGCTATTGCCAATAAAGAGTTCGTACTCTATTTCGAGCCACGCATGGATATTCTCGGCAATAGCATCACTGGCCTGGAAATCCATGCACGCTGGTTGCACCCGACCAAAGGCGTTATTCCAGCAGCCACTTTTGCCCCCATGGCAGAGAATATTGGATTGATGGATGACATCAACACCTGGGTGTTGGAGGCAAGTTGCCGCATGACGCAGACACTGCGCCAACAGGATATTCGCCTGCCGATTTACCTGCCACTTATGCTTGGGCAAGTACGTAATCCGAATCTTGAGCAGCAGATCGTGGCAAGGTTGAATCAATTCAGCTTGCCCGCAGATGCCTTGATCCTGGAAATCGCAGAGTCTGCCTTCATGCATCAACCCGAGCACTATATTGACCTGCTCAAACGCTTACCTGCCATCAGCTTGAACATCAGTCTGGAAAATTTCGGCACTCGTTTATCCAGCTTGCCATATATGCAACACCTCAACCTGAAAGCACTCAAGCTGGATCACAGCTTTACCCAAGATATCCTGACTAACCAGAAAGCACGTGCTATTGCGGGTGCGATTATCGAATTAGCGCATGCCCACCACGTGAAAGTCATCGCCGAGCATGTCTCCAGCCAAGATGAACGCAATGTGTTGTTATCGCTGGAATGCAATGAAATACAGGGGGCTTTCTGTGCGAACCCCGTACACCAGGCCCAATTGGCAGAATTCCTGCGTGACAGCCAACTAGCGGTGCCGTACGGCAAAATAAAACGTGAAGAAAATAGCTGGTCTGCATATAGCATCGCAGCAGAAAGCCTCTCTGTTGCGCGCTAGTGTAAAATATCGCATACCTACTACATTCAAGATGCACACTCATGAAGCTCTACGGTATTCCCAACTGTAATACAGTAAAGAAAGCACGCACCTGGTTGGACGAACACGGCATTAGTTACGAATTTCACGATTTCAAGAAATCCGGCATTAGCAAAGAAACCCTCCAGCAATGGCTCGGCCAAGTAGACTGGGAAAAACTAGTCAACCGCGCAGGCATGACTTGGCGCGGGCTAAGTGATGCAGAAAAAGTGGCAGTCACCGATGCCGCATCAGCCATCACACTCATGCAGGACAAAACCTCCGTGATCAAGCGCCCTGTGCTGGTGAAGGATGACCAGATTCTGCATCTGGGTTTTACCGAGGCAGCTTATGCCAAGCTGTTTAATGCATGAGTAAAACACTAGCACTCGCCCAGGACCTCATCTCCCGCCGCTCTGTCACCCCTGATGACCAAGGTTGCCAGGAGCTTTTGATTTCACGCTTGGAACCCTTGGGATTCAAGATTGAACGCATGCGATTCGGTGATGTAGATAATTTCTATGCCCGCCGTGGCAACACTGGCCCCCTGCTGGTATTTGCCGGGCATACGGATGTTGTCCCCACAGGGCCGGTAGATCAATGGCATACCCCGCCTTTTGAGCCCACCATCAAGGATGGCATGCTCTATGGCCGAGGTGCCGCTGACATGAAAACCTCGTTGGCCGCATTCATCACTGCAATCGAAGATTTTGTCGCCGCGCATCCAGACCATCCTGGTTCCATCGGCCTCATCATCACCTCGGATGAAGAAGGTATTGCCATCAATGGCACCGTCAAAGTCGTGGAAACGCTCAAGGCACGCAACGAGCTGATTGACTATTGTATTGTGGGCGAACCCACTTCAAGCAAGGTCGTGGGCGACATGATCAAGAATGGCCGCCGTGGCTCGCTCTCGGGCAAGCTTACCGTTAAGGGGATACAAGGGCACATCGCCTACCCCCATCTAGTGAAAAACCCCATCCACATGGCCGCGCCTGCGATCAAGGCACTCGCTGATACGGTATGGGATGAAGGTAACGAATATTTTCCGCCCACTTCATGGCAGATATCCAATATTCATGGCGGTACAGGCGCTACCAATGTAGTCCCAGGAGAAGTCGAGATTCTCTTCAACTTTAGGTTCTCCACCGCCAGCACTGCAGAAAGCCTCAAGGAACGTGTACATGCCATCCTCGACAGCCATCAACTGGACTACGACCTGGCCTGGGAGCTTTCTGGCAAACCATTCCTGACCCCAAAAGGCTCCCTCGTCACTGCCATTTCAGCCGCTATTGAGCAGGCATTTGGCGTCACACCTGAACTTTCCACCAGTGGCGGCACGTCTGATGGCCGATTCATCGCCGATATCGCACAGCAAATCGTAGAATTCGGGCCCCTCAATGCCACTATCCACAAACTTAATGAATGTGTGGCTGTTGCAGACATAGAACCCCTGCAACAGGCATACAAGCTCACCCTGGAAGCCCTACTGTCATGATGAGATTTCCCGGCATTACCGAAGAACTTCACACTATCCGCGATTGGCTACGCTTTGCCGTCAGCCGCTTTGAAGAATCCAGTATCTTTTTTGGCCACGGCACGGACAACGCCTACGACGAAGCCGTATGGCTGATCTTGTCTGCCCTGCATCTGCCGCATGACACTCTGGAAAACTTTCTTGATGCCAGGCTCTTACCACCAGAACGTACCCGTTTAAAAGAGCTGATCCGTCGCCGTATTACAGACCGCACGCCTACGGCTTACCTGGTCAATGAAGCATGGCTCAAGGGCTTCAAGTTTTATGTGGATGAACGCGTCATCGTGCCGCGCTCCTTCATTGCAGAACTGCTAGAGGACGGCCTCAACCCATGGGTTGAATACCCAGAAATGATAGAAAGCGCTGCAGACATCTGCACCGGTAGCGGCTGCCTGGGCGTATTGCTGGCCAACGCCTTCCCCAATGCACAGGTAGATGTCGTGGATATTTCACCCGATGCCCTGGCGGTAGCCAACATCAATATCCGTAACTACGGCCTGGAAGACCAGATCAACGCTATTCAGTCGGATATGTTCAGCAAGCTGGAAGGCAAGACCTACGACCTGATCATCAGCAACCCTCCTTATGTAGATGCCCCCTCCATGGAGCTGCTACCACAGGAATATCGCAATGAGCCCCAGATTGCACTAGGAAGCGGCGCTGCAGGGCTGGACCACACTCACACCTTGTTGAGTGAAGCGAAGAAACATCTCAATGACAACGGCTTATTGGTCGTGGAAATTGGCCACAATCGTGATGCCCTGCTGGAAGCCTACCCTCACCTGCCATTCACGTGGCTGGAAGTAGATTCAGGCAATGAATTTGTCTTCCTGCTCACCAAAGAGCAATTGCCTTAATCAACCAGGATAATCATGTCAGACCCGAGAGTATTCTTTGCTGCCGAACGAACATTATTGGCATGGTTGCGCTCTGGCCTGACCCTGATGGCACTTGGTTTTGTCGTGGCAAGGTTCGGGCTATTCCTGACATTGCTGGCACCTGGTCAGGTTGAACACCTCAACTCGCATCGCTGGTTATCTGACTTGCTAGGCTTGGTCCTGGTGTTAAGTGGTGCCGCGGTCATCCTCTGCGCGCAATACAATCACCGCCGTTACGTGCAGACGTTACCACCTGAAGATGTTCCGCAGATGGCCCTGCCCTGGCTATCGTCGGTATTGTCGATCGCTGTTGCTACCGCAGGTACTTTGCTGGCGATCGACTTACTGCTGTTTTAACAGACCACAACCACTTTAAAACTAGCGTTTTGCACGCGGCTTGCCTGCCGGTTGTTTGGCTGGCGCAATATCAGCTTGCTGGCGAATACGACGATTGGCAGGTTTGCGTGCTGGCTTGGTCGCCTGCTTGGACTGCCTGGCAGGACGCTGCATCTCAGCGGGCTCAGCAGCCTGGGAAGAACGTGCGCGGCGTCCCGGTTGCTGCTTTTCTATATCCTGGCGCATTCCCTCTTCTCGGGTTTTCGTGACTCGCCTCGGGCCACGACTCTCAAGCCCTGCCTCAGCATCAAAGCGTGACTTTTTTGCCTTGGGCGTGAAGACCGAGCCTAGCTTGTCCTTCTCGCGCGCAGAAAGTTGACGTGGAGGACCCTTAGGCACAGCAAGCTCGGCCCATTCCATTAAGCCCGTGACTTCTTTCACGCCCAAATGCAGCATTTGCCCACGCTTGAGGCGTGGTGGCAAATTCACCGGGCCAAAGCGCACGCGAATCAAACGACTGACCGGCTTCTGGAACGCCTCGAACAAGCGGCGCACTTCGCGGTTGCGACCTTCGCGCAGAATCACTTCATACCAGTGGTTGGCACCCTCGCCGCCTTGTGCGCGGATGCTGTCAAAATTGGCCGGACCATCATCTAGCTCGATACCGTAAGTGAGCTGTGCCATCTCGCCATCGGTCAACTCACCGAAAATACGCACGGCGTACTCACGCTCCACCTCATAGCGCGGGTGCATAAAGCGGTTCGCCAACTCGCCAGACGTAGTAAAAATCAACAAGCCGGAGGTGTTCATGTCCAGCCGCCCAATCGCGATCCATTTGCCATTACGGATACGCGGCAATTTATCAAATACAGAAGCGCGCTTTTCAGGGTCATCCTGGCTCACGATTTCGCCTTCTGGCTTGTGATAAAGCAAAACCTGCGGCAACTCAGGCTCGAATGGCAGGTGCAATGGACGGCTATCCAGTCGTACCACATCGCTAGGCACTACGCTGGCACCCACCTCGGCAGTCTTGCCATTGATGGTAATGCGCCCGCTGGCAACCAAGTTTTCCATTTCGCGACGCGAGCCGAACCCCGCCAACGCCAATAGCTTATGTAGCCTTTGTGGCACTGCATCAGGATCAACCGCCACAGGCTTGGCAGGAGAGGTATTGCGGGGATTGCGTTGTTGCTTGAACGGACGGGCCATGAGGTCAACCTTGAGAATATTGCCGATATTATAAGCCAGAGCACCCCTATTCCGCCTGGCTAGTTCATATTAAGCAATATCGAGTGGAATTTCTTGCTGGATAAAATGCTGGATAGGCGGTAATTCGGACAAGGAGCGCAAGCCAAGATCATCGAGAAAAGTCTTGGTCGTGGCGTAAAGCGAAGGCCGCCCAGGCACGTCGCGCTGTCCAACAACATCAATCCAGTTGCGCTCGATAAACTGGCGCATGATGTTGGGGTTGACTGCCACGCCACGGATTTCTTCAATATCACCCCGTGTCACCGGCTGACGGTAGGCAATAATCGCCAGTGTTTCCAGCGCCGCGCGCGAATAGCGCATGGGACGCTCAGGACTGAGGCGAGCGATAAATGGCGCAAGATCAGCACGCGCCTGGAAGCGCCAGCCGCTGGCAACCTGGACCAGCTCCATGCTGCGGCCCTGCCACTCCTGACGCAGCTCATCCAGCAGCATACGCAAGGTAGCACGCTCCATGCGGCCCTCGAAGGGACGCAACAGCATCTCCAGGGAAAGAGGCTCACCCGCCGTCAGCAGCACGGCCTCCAACACTTGCTTCATTTCATGGATACTTTGCGCTTCACTCATGGCTTAATTGGCGCTCATTAATGGCACATCGGCCGCCTGTAAATAAATCGGGCTGAAAGCTTGCTGCTGCATAATACGCACCAGGCCCTCACGCGCTAATTCAAGAATGGCGAGAAAATACACCACCAGCTTGGGCAGACCATCATGTACAACATCGAACAGCGCCGTAAACTCCAGTAGCGATTCCTGTTGCAAACGGCGCAATACCAGGCTCATGTGTTCGCGTACGGAAAGCTCAGCGCGGCCCACTTTGTGGTGCTGAAAATGGCTGGCGCGCTTCAGCACCAATTGCCAAGCCGCCATCAACTCATCGAAACTGACCTCAGGCCAGCTTGTGTCAGCAATATGCTCATAATAGGCTCGCGCCACCTGGATTTCCCGACCTGCCATGGGCAAGGCATCCAAACGCTCGGCGGCCAGTTTGATCGCTTCATATTCCATCAAGCGGCGCACCAATTCAGCACGGGGGTCTTCTTCTTGCTCTATGCTTTCAGGCTTGGGCAGCAGCATGCGCGACTTGATCTCAATCAACATGGCAGACATCAGTAAGTACTCTGCCGCCAGTTCCAGCTTGTTTTCACGCATTGTCTCGACGTAATCCATGTATTGCTTGGTCAACTGCGCCATGGGAATATCAAGAATATCGAGGTTATGCTTGCGTATCAGGTACAGCAGCAAATCCAGTGGGCCTTCAAAAGCCTCTAAATAGACCTCAAGCGCATCAGGTGGAATGTAGAGATCTTGCGGGATAGTCTCCAGCTGCTCGCCATAGATGCGTACATCGAATGCAAGTTGGGTCGCCACGATGGCCTCAGCTTCGCACTTGCGGGCACATGATCAACTGCAGCACGTCAGCTCTCTTCATCGCCATGCGCCCCCTGGCTGACTCAACCGAAAATACCACCGAACATGGCCAGCAAGACTAGGATGAACGGCATCATGATCTTGGACAGGATGCCTGTGAACATCAATACCAGCAGAATGATGAAACCGTAGCGCTCAAGCTGGGCAAACTTGTAGGCCATCTGGTTAGGCATCAGGCTGACGGCAATGCGGCCACCATCCAAGGGAGGCAACGGCAACAGATTGAGCACCATGAGCACAACATTGACCAGGATGCCCGCTTGCCCCATGAGGGCGAGAGGCACGGCAAAATCCCCTGCCATGGCAGAAAACTTGTAGACCACGGCCCAGAAAATCGCCATGAGGAAATTAGACGCAGGCCCGGCAGCAGCCACCCAGCGCATATCGCGCTTGGGGTTACGCAAGCGCGAAAAATCCACCGGCACTGGCTTGGCCCAGCCAAACAAGAACCCTGTGCCGGAAAGCACCAGCAACGCAGGCACCAGGATGGTACCTATCGGGTCGATATGCTTGATCGGGTTGAGCGTAATGCGGCCCAGGCTTTCAGCCGTAGTATCGCCAAAATAACGTGCAATATAGCCATGCGCGGCCTCATGTACAGTAATCGCAAAAATCACCGGCAAGGCATAGATCGCAATTTTCTGGATCAGGGTGAGTTCCATCATGCCTCCAAGCCGAACGGTGCTGGGTCGCCTGCCCCCAGGCGAATCAAGCTGGGGCTTTCCGCCGTCAGGTCGATCACCGTGGTAGGGTCTATCGAACACGCACCAGCATCAATCACCAACTCAACTTGGTGCTCCAGTTGATCACGGATTTCCCAGGCCTCATTGAGCGGAGCTTCTTCTCCTGGCAGTTGCAGCGTCATGCTCAACATCGGCTCGTTCAACTCTTCCAACAGTGCCAGGGTCACGGCATGTTGCGGCACCCGCAGGCCTACGGTACTACGCTTGGGATGCTGCAAACGGCGCGGCACTTCGCGTGTGGCCTTGAGAATAAAGGTGTATTGCCCTGGGGTATTGGCCTTGAGCAGGCGGAACTGGCTATTATCCACCTGGGCATAGGTCGCCAGCTCGGCCAGATTGCGGCACACCAGGGTGAAATGATGACTATCGTCCACACCACGAATGGCGCGGATGCGATCTTGAGCTTCCTTATTACCCAATATGCAACCCAGCGCATAGCTAGAGTCAGTAGGGTAAGCAATCACGCCACCATCACGCAGGATGGCAACCGCCTGATTGATCAAGCGCGTCTGCGGGTTGTCAGGGTGAATCACAAAATATTGCGCCAAATTGACTCCATCGTTAACTGTTAAGCGATTGGGCTTCCGGCCAATCCTGCCAGACCGGGATGCAACCGCGCGGCAAATCGGGCAGCCGACCCATTTCAATATAGCCATGGCCCGGCCCGTGGTAATCGGAACCCATGGAAGACTTGAGGCCAAACATATGCGCCAGCTTGGCGTACTCCTGGAATTGATCAACCGTATGGCTGCCGGTGACGACTTCAATCGCCGCGCCACCCAGGTTGCGAAACTCTTCCAGCAACAGCAGCATGTTGCTGCGGCCTATGTCATAACGGCCAGGATGCGCGAGTACTGCCACCCCGCCACTACCGTTAATCCAGTTGATCACGTCCTCAAGCTCGGCCCAGTGATGTTCAAAATAGCCGGGCTTGCCTTTGATCAGGTAGCGCTTGAATATGCTTTTCATATTAGAGGCATACCCCTGCTCGATGAGGTAACGCGCAAAATGCGCTCGACTAATAATGCCTTGCTGGGCATGCGCATAGGCGCCTTCGAGACTACCTGTGATACCGAATTTCTCCAGGCTGGCCGCGATTCCCACTGCACGTAGATGGCGTCCGGCACGAATTTTTTCAAGCCCATCATGCAGCGGCGCATAAAGAGGATCAACGCGCAGCCCAACAACATGGATAGTACGCCTGCGCCAGGTGACAGAAATTTCCACGCCATTGATAAACTGCATGCCGTGTTCGGCTGCCATCTTTGCAGCCACGGCCAGCCCCGCCGTATCATCATGATCTGTCAGGGATAATACCTTCACGCCTTGTGCAGCGGCATGCGTTACCAACGCCTCTGGTGCGAGTAATCCATCAGAAACCGTGGAATGACTATGCAAGTCGATCAGGGAGGGCATGAGGGCGGGTTGGTAGTACAGCTTGTTAGTCTTGCCGAATCATAGCAAAATACCGCATCAACTTAAAACCTATCCTAGCGCACGGCCTGCGGACAACACATGAAGTTTCTCTACGACTTATTCCCAGTTATTCTCTTTTTCATCGTTTATAAGCTGTTCGGCATTTACGAAGCAACGACAGCTGCTATCGTTGCCACCATCGCCCAGATCATCTGGGCCAAGGTCAAGACTGGCAAAGTCGATAATGCCTTGATCGTCAGCGGTGTCATCATCGTGGTATTTGGTGGCGCAACCTTATGGTTGCACGATGAAAGCTTTATCAAGTGGAAACCCACTATCCTCTATTGGGTGTTCACTGTCGGGTTACTCGGTAGCCAATGGCTATTCAAGCGCAACCTGATCCGCAGCCTGATGGAAAAACAGGTTTCCATGCCAGACCCCATATGGAACCGGCTGAACCTGGCCTGGGCCTTGTTCTTCCTGGCACTGGGCTTTCTCAACCTGTATGTTGCCTTCAATTACTCCACCGACCTCTGGGTGGATTTCAAGCTGTTCGGCACCATGGGCCTGATGTTTGTATTCGTCATCGGCCAGACCCTGCTGCTCAACAAGCACATTACCGAACAGGATAAACAATAATGTGGTACGCCATCATTGCGGAAGATACGCCTAACAGCCTGGAAAAGCGCCTGGCTGCACGCCCTCCCCACCTTGAACGCTTGCAGGCATTACAACATGCAGGCCGCCTGTTGCTGGCTGGGCCTTTTCCCGCCATCGACAGCAATGATCCAGGCACAGCGGGCTTTACCGGTAGCCTGATCGTGGCAGAGTTCGACAGCCTGGAGGCAGCACAATCCTGGGCGAATGCAGACCCTTTCGTGAACGCCGGGGTTTACGCATCTGTCACAGTCAAACCTTTTCGCAAGACATTACCGGCATGACCTTAATAGAAGAAATCCGCAGCAGGCTCTCAGTGCTAGCACCTACCATGCTGGATATCCGCGATGATAGCGCCCAGCACCGGGGCCACGCGGGCAACAACGGCGGCGGCCATTTCTTCCTGACTATTGCCAGCGCAGAATTTTGCGGCAAGTCACAAGTCATGCGGCACCGCCAGGTTTATGCAATACTGGGCGACTTGATTCCACAGAGAATACACGCCCTTAGCATCCAGGCAATTGCGGCAGATGAACCTCTGCCTGTCACAATTGACTGATACGTTTGTAGTTCCATTTATGACATCCATTTCAACAAGCCAAGGAATTTTCATGAAACTCACTACCAGCGCCCTGATTGCCACGGTTGCTTTCGGTATCCTGCAACCTGCTTTTGCTGCTGGCACTTCTGGCAGCGTTGCCACCGTCAACGGCAAGCCAATCAAGCAATCCCTGTATGACTACATTGCCAAGGAAGCCTCATCACGCGGGCAGACCGTTGATGACAATGTGAAGAATGTCATTATCAACAAGCTGATCGGCAGCGAGTTGATCTATCAGGAAGCACAGCGCACTGGCCTGGACAAGCAGCCTGACTACCTGGCGAAGGAAGAACTGACCCGCCGTGAACTACTGGTCAATACCTTCCTGCAAGACTACATCAAGAAGCACCCTGTCAGCGAAGCAGACACCAAGCTAGCCTACGAGAAATACAAGCAGGAACTGGGCGACAAGGAATACAGCGCACGCCATATCCTGGTACCGACCGAGGCTGAAGCCAAGGACATCATTGCTCAACTCGGCAAGGGCGGCGACTTTGCCAAGCTCGCCAAGGAAAAATCCAAGGATCCTGGCTCACAGGAAAAAGGCGGCGACCTGGGTTGGTTTGCCCCCGCTGGCATGGTCAAGCCATTCAGCGATGCTGTCGCCAAACTGCAAAAAGGCAAGTACACCACGGCTCCGGTACAAACCCAGTTTGGCTGGCACGTGATCAAGCTGGAAGACACCCGTACCACCCAGCCACCTTCTTTTGACGAAGTCAAAGACGGCCTGCAAAAGCAATTGCAGCAGCGCAACCTGGAAAAACTGCTGACTGACTTGCGCAGCAAGGCCAAGATTGACGCACCGGCTGGCACCAATATCGCCAAGTAATACCTGGCTTGCCATCAACAAGCCCGCCCTGCGGCGGGCTTTTTTCATATTGCTACTGACCGGATTGAGCTGACCGCTGATGAAGCCACACGATATTCACTATGCCGTGCGTTTCAATACGCCACAAAACCACCTGTTCGAGATTGAATGCCACATTGCCAAGCCAGCAGCGGAAGGCCAGCAGCTTGCACTGCCTGCCTGGTTGCCGGGCAGTTATCTGGTGCGGGATTTTGCCAGGCATATCGTCAGCATCCAGGCAAGTAGCGATGGCAAAGTCATCCAACTGGAAAAAGTCGACAAAAGCACCTGGCGCGCAGCACCATGCCCAGGTGCACTCGTCATTCGCTATCAGGTATACGCCTATGACCTCTCGGTACGCACTGCCTACCTTGACCATAGCCGCGCCTACTTCAATGGCAGCAGTCTGTTTCTGCAAGTTGCAGGACAAGAGCATGAGCGATGCAGCGTCGAGATTCACCACCCGGGCAAGGCCTATGCTGATTGGAGCATCGCTACCACCCTGCCCATGCGTAAAACCAACGCCCACGGCTTTGGCACTTATGAAGCCGATAGCTATCAGGCACTGATCGATTACCCGGTAGAAATCGGTACCCTAGCGATTACCGAATTCAAGGCCATGGGCGTACCGCACCGCCTCATCGTCTCCGGCAAACATCAAGCTGACCTCAAGACCATTAGTCGTGATCTCAAGAAAATCTGCGAACACCATATCCGCTTTTTTGGCACAGCCCCATTCCAGCGCTATGATTTCCTGCTCTATGCTGCGGCCGATAACCAATACGGTGGGCTGGAGCATAGCGATTCCACCAGCCTGATCTGCCCGCGTAGCTGGCTACCCGTCAAGCATGAGGAACACGATAGGCAGCAGTATCAGGATTTCCTCGGCCTATGCAGCCATGAATATTTCCACGCTTGGCATGTCAAGCGTATACGTCCCAGCATATTTGCCGAGCCAGACTTGAGCCGAGAAGCATATACACGGCTACTATGGGTATTCGAAGGGTTCACCGCCTACTACGACACCCTAGCCCTGGTACGCAGCGGCTTGATGTCAGAGCAGGAATACCTTGCAGCCTTAAGCAAGGACATCACGCGCTACCTGCGCACACCAGGACGCAAAGTACAGGCACTGGAAGAATCCAGCTTCGATACCTGGATCAAGCTCTACAAGCCGGACGAGAACACCCCTAACAGCCAGATCAGCTATTACCTCAAGGGATCGCTGGTTGCGTTGGCAATGGATATCAGCCTGCGACTCAAGGGCCGCTCGCTGGACGAAGTCATGCATGCACTCTGGCAACGCTATCAATCAGGGCAACTGGTTGATGAAGGCAGTATGCAGGCCTTGATCAGGGAAACCTGTGGCGACAAGTTATCCGCCCTGTTCCGCGATTGCGTGCAAGGATGCGAAGACCCACCACTGGACAAGCTCCTGGCTAAATTCGGTATCAGCTTTTCCTCGCCCAAGGCCAATGATGCCGATACGGTGCGTCAATGGTTAGGCCTGCAATTAGCCAATGATGACACCCGCATCAGTCATGTTTTCAGCGGTAGCGCGGCAGAGCAGGCAGGCCTTGCCGCAGGAGATGTCATCATTGCCCACGACCAGCTCAAGGCTAGTAGCAAGAGCCTCAAGCAACAACTCAAGCGTGGTCGCAAGCAGATCAACCTGCATTTTTTCCGCCGCGATGAATTGATGTCCACCAATATCAAGCCACACGACCATGCCCTGGCCAATGTCTCGCTCGCTCTCAGCGATAAACGCAAGCCGGAGCAAGATCAATTGCGGCAGGACTGGCTGGGGATAAGTTGATAGAATATAAAATTAATCGCATTTGCATTAAATTAAGGTCAGATCGCATGATAGCCACATCTCTTTCCCGCCTGTTACGGTCATTACCAGCCCTCGTGCTGGGCAGTTTGATCTGGCTGGCGGGTTTTCATACCGCCTATGCTGTCACCAATGAAGAAAAAGCCCAAACCGCAGTCCACATGCTGGATTACGTCAGCGTGGACTACCCGGAGTTTGTGCAGAATGGTGAAGTACTCAATCCGGAAGAGTATGAAGAGCAACTGGAATTTGCCACGCAATCTGCCACATTGATTGCAGAACTACCTGCACTGCCCCAACAAGCCGATTTATTGAAGCAAGCAACACAACTACGCGAGCACATCCTCGCCAAAGCCGATGGCAAGACGGTATCGGCAGCTGCCAATAGCTTACGACTGGCCGTTATCCAGGCTTACAAGATCACGGTAGCCCCAAAGGACATTCCCGACCTCAACCGTGGCGCACAACTCTTTGGTGAAACCTGTGCGGCCTGTCATGGTGCAACTGGGCACGGTGATGGCCCGCTGGCCAAAGGATTGGAGCCTGAGCCCAGCAATTTCCACGATCAAGACCGCATGCGCATGCGCAGCATCTACGGCTTGTACAACACCATCACCCTGGGTGTGAATGGGACGCCCATGCAGTCATACGCGCAACTGCCTGAAGCAGACCGCTGGAGCCTGGCGTTTTACGTGAGCACCCTGCGCTCCACTACTGAGCAACAAACGAGCGGCGAACAATCATGGCAGCAAGGGCGCGGCAAGGCAGAGTTGGGCAACCTCAAGCAACTGGTCATGCAAGCCCCTGCCGAAGTTGAACAGGCAGGCCTGACTGATGTTCAGGCTTATCTGGCAGCACATCCTGCCTCCTTGAAGGCCATCGCAGGCAACCCGCTCAATATTTCACGTGAGCGGTTGGCATCAGCGCTAGCTGCTTACCGCGAGGGTGATGAGGCTAATGCACGCCAACATGCCATCAGCGCTTATCTGGAAGGTTTCGAGCTGGTAGAAAACAGCCTAGACAATCTGGACAAGCCGCTACGCCTGAATATTGAGCGCCATATGATGGATTTGCGCAGTGCTATTGCCCGCCATGCCAGCGTTGCAGACATCGAAACACAGATTGAAAAACTCAACGAGCTGCTAGACGATGCTGATGAAACCCTGGGCTCTGGCAGTCTCACCGGTGCTACTGCATTTGTCAGCTCACTGCTGATTCTGTTGCGCGAAGGCCTGGAAGCCATCCTGGTACTGGCAGCCCTGAGCGCATTCATCAACAAAACCGGGCGGCGGGACGCGTTGCCCTACTTCCACCTAGGCTGGATTTTTGCCGTGGTGCTTGGTGGTGCTACCTGGTTTGTTGCCAGCTACCTGCTCACCATCTCCGGGGCCGGACGCGAAATGACCGAGGGCATTACCGCGCTGATTGCTGCGGCCATGTTGCTCTACGTTGGCTACTGGCTGCACACCAAATCCAGTGCGCACGCCTGGCAACAGTTCATCAGCAGCCACGTTACGGCAGCGCTCAACAAGCGTACATGGTGGGCAATTGCCGGGGTTTCCTTCCTGGCGGTCTACCGCGAGTTGTTCGAGGTGATTTTGTTCTACCAGGCGCTGTGGTCACAGGCGGGCCCCGAAGGCCAAGGTGCTGTACTTGCCGGGATTGTCGCCGCAGCCGTGCTACTGGCTATCATCTCCTGGGCCATCCTTAAATACAGCGTCCGCCTGCCGCTGGGCAAGTTCTTCGCCACCACTGCCGGGCTACTGGCACTATTGGCCGTAGTCTTCTCTGGCAATGGCATTGCAGCACTTCAGGAAGCCGGGGTAATTGCTGCTGATCGCATCCATTTCATCAGCGCTCCATTGCTCGGTATTCACCCGACCATCCAAACGCTCACTGCCCAGGGCATTGTGCTGGCACTCATTGTCGCCGGTATGCTACTCAATCGTCAGGAGGAGAAGAAGGCACAGCATTAACTCCAGCTCAGCGAGTACACACTAAAAAGCCTGGCATGTTATACATGCCAGGCTTTTTTTATTCGTCACCGATATGCCAGCTATTCGGGCAAGGCAATGCCAGTCACAATCCAGTAACTAATCCATTTTTACCGCAGAAAACTCCAGGGCATTACCATCAGGGTCACGACAGAACAGCGCCGCACGTCCGGACATGCTCATGCTGTACTCCACACCAGCCTCGTCGAGCGCCTGCTTGATTGCCATCACGTCATCAACGGCAAAGGCCACATGGTAGTCACGCCCACCATGAGCTGGTAGTTCGGCATCCGCATAGGGATTGGGTACCACCATGAGATGAAGCTGGTTAAAACCAATATCATACCAAACACCCTCGAAGTTCATGGCCGGGCGCTTGTCACTCGGCACCAAGCCTAGCAGGCCTTCGTAGAAAGCACGGGAGCGCGCGATATCGGCAACAATAATACCGGTGTGCAGCAGGCGGTTGATCTTGATCACTTTTTCTTTCCTCAACGCTCACATCGAGCGGAACATGAAATAAACAGCCCCCACCAGGCACAAGCCAGCCCAGAGGAAATCCAGCTTGATCGGCTGCTGCATGTAAAACATGGCAAATGGCAGGAAGACGGTCAGCGAGATCACCTCCTGCAATATCTTGAGCTGGGGCAAGCTAAGCGCCGTATAACCGATGCGGTTGGCCGGCACTTGAAACAGGTATTCGACCAGCGCAATCCCCCAACTCAGGAAAGCGGCGATATACCAAGGCTTGTCGTTGAGATTCTTGAGATGAGCATACCAGGCAAACGTCATGAACACGTTGGACACACTCAATAGCAAGATCGTCTTCAACAAGACTGACATCAGGCACTCTCAGCCTAGATCGCGGCTTCGTCTGTCTCGCCAGTGCGAATACGGATAATCTGCTCTACTGGCGTAACAAAAATCTTGCCATCACCGATCTTGCCAGTGCGGGCAGCCTTGATGATGGCCTCAACCGCAGCATCAACTACATCGTCGGTCACAACCAATTCAACCTTGATTTTCGGCAGAAAATCGACGACATACTCGGCACCACGATATAGCTCGGTGTGGCCTTTCTGGCGACCAAAACCCTTGACCTCGGTCACGGTCAGGCCGTTTGCGCCGATTTCGGACAGCGCTTCACGCACTTCATCCAGCTTGAATGGTTTGATGACTGCCTCAATTTTTTTCATAACTCGCTCCTTCTCCTAATATTGCTTTCATCTTCACACTATCTCATTGAACACATATCGATTGGTCAATGGATAGCGCCTGTCCTTGCCAAATCCACGCTGGGTCACCCGGACTCCGACTGGTGCCTGGCGCCGCTTGTATTCATTGCGGTCTATCAAGCGCGTCACCCGCAGTACGTCCTGCTCTCGATACCCTAGGGCCAGAATATCCTCCCAGCTCTTATCCTGTTCGACATAAGCTTCCATGATGCCATCCAGCACCGCATAATCCGGCAAGCTTTCCTGGTCGGTCTGCCCATGTCGCAACTCAGCAGAGGGTGCTCGCACAATGATTCGCTCAGGAATCACCGGGCTGATCTGATTACGGTATTTGGCGAGCTGGTATACCAACGTTTTGGAAACATCCTTGAGCAAGGCAAAGCCCCCCGCCATATCGCCATAGAGTGTCGAATAGCCGACTGCAGTCTCGCTCTTGTTGCCTGTGGTCACGACCATCTTGCCAAACTTGTTGGAGATCGCCATTAATAATGTGCCCCGCACACGTGCCTGCAGGTTTTCCTCTGCAATGTCGAAAGGCTTACCCGCAAACTCAGGAGCCAACGCCGTGCAGAAAGACTCGAATACCGGCCCAATGGCAATTTCGCTATAGCGCACATTGAGGGCTGACGCCATGGCCCTGGCATCTTCCAGGCTAATCGAGGCAGTAAACTCTGAAGGCATCATGACGGCCTGCACCTTATCGGCGCCCAAGGCATCCACGGCAATCGCCAGGGTCAGGGCAGAATCAATGCCTCCGGACAAACCCAGCAGCACACCGGGGAAATTGTTTTTCAGCACATAGTCACGGAACCCCAGGCTCAGTGCCTTATAGACTGCGTCTTCTAACTCTGGGACTGGATGAATCTCGGCAGGCTCTGGCGCACCGCGGCTGAAGGACACCATGCCCAGCATCTCTTCAAAAGAAGGCAATTGCTGCACCAAGGCACCTTCGTCATTCATGACGAACGATGCACCATCGAACACCAGTTCATCCTGCCCGCCCACCAGGTTGGCATAGACGACAGGCAAACCGGTTTCACGGATACGATCACGCACCACGGCATGACGCTCCTGTTGCTTGTTGATGTGGTAAGGCGAGGCATTCAATACCAGCAGCACCTCTGCACCCGCATCGCGAGCACGCCGCGCGGGCTCGGGCGCCCAGACATCAGCACAAATCACAATGCCCAGTTTGCAGCCCTGGTGATTAATCACCAAAGGCTGGTTACCCTCACTAAAATAGCGCACCTCATCAAACACACTATCATTCGGCAATAACTCCTTGTGGTAGGTCTGGCGCACTTGTCCAGCCTGCAACACGGAAGCAGCGTTATAGCGATTGCCCAGGTATTTGCGCGGATGTCCCACTATCACCGTCAGTTCGCCAGGCAGTTCGCGCGCCAAGGCATACAATGCACGATCGCAAGCAAGGTTGAAATCATCGCGTAGCAATAAATCCTCAGGGGAGTATCCAGACAATGCCAATTCAGGACACAACAACAAGGTTGCACCAGCCGCTTGCGCCTGCTGTGCCTGCTCAATAATCTTGGCAGCATTGCCCTTGAGATCGCCAGCGGTGGCGTTGATTTGCGCGATCGCGATCTTCATTTCACGCGTGACCTGGCAAGAAATAACATCCGATATGGCCGCACGTTAATAGCTACCGCCAGCATCCTTGATCAGTTGCACGATCTCGGGCTTCTTACCCTTCAAGGCATACACCAATGCCGTCAGGCCATATTGATCTCTCACCTTCACATCTGCTCCGCTATCCAGCAACAGCTTGACCAGGTCAACATTGCCATCACTCACAGCATATTGCAGGATAGGTGTGCCTTCAGAATCCTTGTGATTAACATCGGCTCCCTTATCGAGCAGCACCTTGGATGAAGCGATCTGGGATTTCTTTACCGCCCAGGAAAGTGCAGTCCACTTGGTCTTGTCCTGTGCATCTACCTTGGCTCCTCTTTCGAGCAGCAGCGAGGTAGCCTCGGCATTGCCTTCACGCGCAGCATACATCAACGCCGTCAGGCCAAAGCGATCACGGGCAGCAATGTCAGCACCTTGATCCAGCAAAGTCTTGATCGTTTCTATGTCGCCATGTCTCGCGGCATACATGAGAATACTCTTGCCATCGTCACTCTTGCTGCTGGGGTCTATGCCACGCTGCACCAACAGGCCCACCATTTCGCTATAGCCCGAGGTTGCCGCCATGCCCAGCGCGCTCCAGCCGGATTCATCGCGCACCTTGGCATCTGCCCCATGCTCCAGCAACACCTTGGCTGTCGCCACAAAGTTTTTCTTGGCGGCAAACATGAGGGCCGTCCATCCACCAGCATCCTTGGCATTGACGTCAGCACCTTTTTCCAACAGTGCACGCGCAACATCGGCCTTGTCCTTGCGTGTGGCGTACATCAGGGCCGTGATCCCCTCTGCATCCTTGGTATTAGGGTCCACTCCGCTACTGAGCAGAGACTTGACCGTAACCAGATCACCCTTAGACGACACCGTCAGCAGGTAAGGCACCTGGTCCTGTGCTATGGCGGGTATTGCCACCACGCCAAGCAATGCACTACACAGCACGACAGCAGTTAAACGACGCAACATAGAAATTTCCATGGCTGATAAATGAACCCTATTACCTACTTGATATTTACTGCTTAGCCTTGATGGCAGCTTGTACTGCCTCGCCAAGTCCGGCTGGCGAGCTTGCCACTACCACACCAGCTTGCTCCAGCGCCCTGATCTTGTCCTCTGCCTTGCCGCTACCACCGGAGATAATCGCGCCTGCATGGCCCATGCGCTTGCCTGCTGGCGCCGTCTGGCCAGCGATGTAGCCTGCCACCGGCTTGGTGACATATTGCTTGATATATTCAGCAGCGGCCTCTTCATCACTACCACCAATTTCGCCCACCATGATAATGGCTTCGGTTTCAGGATCAGCCTGGAACAGCTCAAGGCAATCAATAAAGTTCATGCCGCGAATGGGGTCACCACCTATGCCCACACAGGTAGATTGGCCCAAACCGAGCGCGGTAGTCTGGTGCACGGCTTCATAGGTCAATGTACCGGAACGCGAGACGATGCCAACCTTGCCGCGCAGGTGAATACTGCCGGGCATGATGCCGATCTTGCACTCATCCGGCGTGATGACGCCAGGACAATTGGGGCCGACCAGGCGTGCACCATTAGCCTTGAGCGCTGCCTTGACATTGAGCATATCCAGCACGGGGATGCCTTCAGTGATACAGACGATCAACTCGATGCCAGCATCACAAGCTTCCAGAATGGAATCCGCAGCAAATGCAGGTGGCACATAGATCACCGAGGCATTGGCCGCGGTTTCGCTCACCGCAGCGCGCATGGTATTGAACACAGGCAAGTCGAGATGGCGTTGCCCCCCCTTGCCTGGCGTTACGCCGCCTACCATCTTGGTACCGTAGGCCAGCGCCTGTTCGGAGTGGAATGTGCCCTGCTTGCCGGTAAAGCCCTGGCAAAGCACCTTGGTATTATTGTTGACCAATATTGCCATGATTATGCCTTCACTGCTGCTACTGCCTGCTGCGCGGCATCGGTAAGGCCGGCTGCAGAAATAATCGATAAACCGCTTTCACTCAACATCTTGCGGCCCAGCTCTACATTTGTGCCTTCCAGGCGTACCACAACAGGAATCTGGATACCGACTTCCTTCACTGCGGTAATAATGCCCTCGGCAATAATGTCGCAACGCATGATGCCGCCAAAGATATTGACCAGGATGGCCTTGACGTTAGGGTCAGCGAGAATGATCTTGAAAGCACGCGCTACCGTTGTTGCCGTAGCACCGCCCCCCACATCCAGGAAGTTGGCAGGTGCACCACCGTGCAGCTTGATCAGGTCCATGGTGGCCATAGCCAAGCCTGCGCCGTTGACCATACAGCCGATGTTGCCGTTAAGAGCGATGTAGTTGAGGCCAGCATTGTGTGCTTCCGCCTCCTTGGCATCATCCTGGCTCCAGTCGCGCTGCTCTGCGAGTTCGCGGCGGCGATACAAGGCGTTGTCATCAACGCTCATCTTGCAATCCAGCGCCATCAGTGCACCTTCGGCGGTGACGATCAGCGGGTTGATCTCAAGCAGGGCAAGGTCGTTTTCCTTGAACAAGCGGTACAAGCCCTTGGCAAGACGGGTAAAAGCCGCAATCTGGTCGCCTGCAAGGCCCAGGGCAAACGCAATATTGCGCGCCTGGTAATCCACCAGGCCATTCAGTGGGTCGCAAACCTCTTGCAGGATTTTCTCCGGGCTGTGCTGGGCAATTTCCTCAATATCCATACCACCGGCTTCGGAGGCCACCAGCACGATACGCTCCAGCGAACGATCCACCAGCATGGATAGGTACAGCTCGCGAGCGATCGGCAGGGTTTCCTCAACCAGCACTTTTTCTACTGGTTGGCCATCTGGTGCATTCTGGTAAGTCACCAGCCGCTTACCGAGCAGACTGACAGCGACATCCTGCACCTCATCCAGGCTACGCACCAGTTTGACGCCACCGGATTTACCGCGCCCGCCCGCATGCACCTGTGCCTTGACTACCCAGGCATTGCCTTCCAGCGCCCGTGCAGCTTCAACGGCTGCCTGTGCAGTTTCTGCCACCTGGCTGCGCGGTACGGGAATGCCATAACGCTGCAACAAAGCCTTGGCCTGATACTCATGCAAATTCATGTTTTTACTTTTGTAATGACCTAATAGTGTATTTTCGCGCAAATCCCCGTCTTGCGCCAGCTTGGCAGCCTGGCAATGGCGCAACAGATGTATAATGAAAATCAATTTTTCACTCCCACATTGTTTTGACTATGCGCCTCGTTATCCAGGGCCCAGGCATCAGCTTCCAGCAACTGGCCCATATCCACCAGCTTCTCAGCGCCAGCCACCAGCAGTTCATCCAGATCGGCGAGCATGCTTACCAATTGGCCAATCAATCCGCAATCCCGCCGGAACTGCATGCCTTCTGCCTGGATCAGCGCATTGATCTTGCTCTCGTCGATGACCTGCACAACCTGAATAATCTGGGCTTGGCGGTGATGGACATGGACTCCACGCTCATCACCATAGAATGCATAGACGAGATTGCCGACATGCAAGGCTTGAAGCCGCAAGTCGCCGAGATTACCGAAAGTGCGATGCGCGGCGAGATTGAGTTTGCCGAAAGCCTGCGCCGACGCGTAGCCCTGCTTAAAGGCCTGGATGCCTCAGCCCTACACCGCGTGATTGACGAGCGCCTGCAACTGACACCAGGCGCCCAGGCCTGGATTACCGCCTGCAAGCAACACAATATCAAGACGATGCTGGTATCAGGCGGCTTTGATTTCTTTGCTGATCGCGTCAAAGCCATGCTGGGACTGGATGTTGCCAAAGCCAACTCGCTGGAAATCATTGATGGCAAGCTGACTGGTCGCGTGCTGGGCAATATCGTCGATGCCCAGGCCAAGGCAGATTACCTTGAGCGCTTCCGTCAGGAACTAGGCCTGAGGCAGGATCAAGTTGTCGCCATTGGCGATGGTGCCAACGACCTGACCATGATGTCAGCCGCAGGTTGTGGCGTGGCCTACCATGCCAAGCCTGTGGTGCAAGAAAAAGCCACGTATGCGCTCAACCATGTCAACCTGGAAGGCCTGGTCTATCTGTTCAGCCCTTTATCTGCGTCTTCAGCTCAAACCTGTCATTGAGGAATTGTCTATGTTATCTACCCTTTTTCGCCTGCCCACGCTCATGATCCTGCTCTTGGGCAGCCTGCACGCCATGGCTGAACCCTTGGCTGAAATCCAGACCAGCGAAGGCTTGATCGTGGTTGACCTGAATAGCGAGAAAGCCCCCAACAGCGTAGCCAACTTTATTCGCTACGCGAAGGAAGGCCATTATGCAGGCACGATTTTCCACCGTGTGATTGCTGGCTTCATGATCCAGGGCGGCGGCCTTGATACCAATTTCGAGCCCAAACCCACTCACCCACCGATCAGGAACGAAGCCGACAATGGCCTCACCAATGCCACCGGTACCATTGCCATGGCACGTACCAGCGACCCGCACTCAGCCTCGGACCAGTTCTTCATCAATGTGGCCAACAATGCCTCGCTCAACTTCAGCGAGCGCTCCAGCACCGGCTGGGGATATACCGTATTTGGCCGCGTGATCAAGGGCATGGATGTGGTGCAGCGTATTGCAATCATGCCGACCGATGGCGGTGATGCCCCCTTCCAGAATATCTTGATCCAGTCCGTCACGATCAAGGAGTAAAACCGAGCCTGGCTCAAGCCGGGCATACTCACCTCATCTATCAGGACCGCATGACATCCATCAATCGGCCTAAAGTCCTGAATGCCTGTTCCACAGGCGCATCAACAGGCTTGCTGTAATTGATGCGTATGCAATGGTGGCATTGATGCCTCACCGAGAACATTGGGCCGGGCGCAATGCTCACCCCCTGCGCCAAGGCTTGCTGAAACAAGGCCAGCGCATCCACATGCTCAGGTAATGCCACCCAGAGGAAATAGCCGCCATGGGGCTGCGTTACCTGTGTCTCTGCCGGGAAATATTGCGCAATCAAATGCAGATACTGATGTTGCTGCAATTCAAACTTGGTACGTAGTTTGCGCAAGTGCCGATCATAGCCGCCATGTTGCAGGAAATCTGCCATGGCTGCCTGCGCAATCGTACTGGTAGACAGCGAGGTAATCACCTTGAGGCGCTCCACCTCCCGCTCAAAACGGCGCGGCAGCAAGGCCCAACCTATACGGTAGCCCGGCGCCAGGGTCTTGGAGAACGAGCTGCAATGCATGACATAACCCGCTTGGTCATAGGCCTTGGCAGGCCTGTGCTCCTGCATGCCAAAATACAATTCGCCATACACA
Source organism: Methylobacillus methanolivorans (assembly GCF_044751345.1). GTDB lineage: Bacteria > Pseudomonadota > Gammaproteobacteria > Burkholderiales > Methylophilaceae > Methylobacillus > Methylobacillus methanolivorans. The sequence goes on from NZ_JBIWXY010000001.1 coordinate 1,138,989, forward strand.
TCATCTTCAATCAGTGGCACCTGATAACGTGTCAGCAGCGCAACCAAAGCTTGCTTGCGCTCGGCTGGCATCGAAACCCCCATGGGGTTCTGAAAGCTGGTCATACTCCAGCAGGCACGTATCGGCGCCTTTTCCAGCATTTTCTCCAGATAATCGAGATCCATCCCATGGATTGGGTCGACAGGAATTTCTACCGCCTTGAGTTGCAAGCGCTCCAGCGCCTGCAAGCAGCCATAAAACGCGGGCGATTCGATAGCGACCAAGTCACCAGGCTGGGTCACCGCCTCCAGGCACAGATTCAGCGCTTCAAACGCACCATTGGTAATCAGGATGCTATCGACATCCGCCTCTATGCCTTGCATAAGATAGCGCCGGGCAATCTGCCGACGCAGATCATGATTCCCTGGTGGCAATGATTCAACAATCGCCGCAGGCCCCATATCGCGCGTGGCATGCGCCAGGGAACGTGAAAGCCGCTCCAGCGGGAACAAGCCAGGCCAAGGAAACGCAGACCCCAATGGCACGGTATCCGGGTTCTTGATAGAGCCGAGAATGGAAAACACCAGATCAGAGATAGTGACCTCAGTGCTTTCCTGCTCCGGCATAGGCGTACTCTTGGATGCTAGCTGCTTGATGGCATGATTGCTGACGTAATAACCAGACTTGGGCTGGGCACGAATCAGCCCCAGGTTTTCCAACTCGTAATAAGCCCGGAACACGGTGGCAGGGCTGAGCTTGTGATGGAGGCAGGCCTGACGTACGGAGGGGAGTTTTTCGCCTGGTGCCAGCACTCCGGAGCGAATGGCAGTCGAGATATCATGCACCAGTTTTTCATAGCGTTTCATGCCGGTTGCTGCCTTATTTCTATCATTCGAGGAGTAACTGGCCTTCAACGGCTGTCATTGCGGCTCCCAGAAACGACAACGGGGCACCAGGCCCCGTTATTTCAGATCATTACGCTAACTGCCTGCGCGAGAAGGTCAATGTCGCGTTGGTGCCACCAAACCCAAAGCTGTTGGAAACTGCAGTCTGGATATTGGCATTGTCGATGCGCTTGCGCACGATGTTGAGTCCCTCGGCAGCTGGGTCAAGATTCTCAATGTTGGCAGAAGCCGCAATGAAGTTGTTTTCCATCATCAGCAAGGTATAAATCGCCTCATTCACACCTGCAGCACCCAGCGCATGGCCAGAGAGCGACTTGGTGGAAGCAATGGCAACATCGGTGCCACCGAATACCGCACGGATGGCTTCCAACTCCTTAACATCACCGACTGGCGTGCTGGTGCCATGCGTATTGATGTAGTCGACAGGGCCTTCAACACCTTGCAAGGCCAGGCGCATACAACGCTCAGCCCCTTCACCACTTGGCGCCACCATGTCATAGCCGTCAGACGTTGCACCATAACCAACGATTTCCGCGTAAATCTTCGCACCACGTGCCTTGGCATGCTCGTACTCTTCCACCACCAGAATGCCACCGCCACCAGAAATGACGAAGCCATCACGATCAACGTCGTAAGTACGGGAAGCCTTGTCCGGCGTGGCGTTATACTTGCTGGAAAGCGCGCCCATGGCATCGAACATGAAGGAAAGCGTCCAATGCTCTTCCTCACCGCCGCCAGCAAACACGATATCTTGCTTGCCAAGCTGAATCTGCTCCACCGCAGCACCAATACAGTGAGCGCTGGTAGCACAGGCCGAGCTGATACCGTAGTTGATGCCCTTGATCTGCGCTCCAGTCGCCAGGCAAGCAGAAACACCGCTCGCCATGGCCTTAGTCACCATATAAGGCCCAACACGACGCACACCCTTGGCACGCAATGTATCAATGCCTGAGAGAATGTTCTCGTGCGAAGCACCACCCTGGCCAACAATCAGGCCAGTGCGTACATTTGAAACCAGCTCAGGTGGCAGGCTAGCATCGGCAATCGCCTCCTGCATGGCCAACCAGGCATAAGCATGGCCCTTACCCATGAAGCGCAACAACTTGCGGTCAATCAGGGCTTCAAGGTCCAGGTTTTCAATGGAACCAGCAACATGCGAGCGCAGCCCCTGGTCTACATATTCCTGTTGAAAGCGAATGCCTGAACGGCCTGCTTGCAGGCTATCCAGGACTTCAGACTTGTTGTTACCGAGACTGGAGATGATGCCCATCCCGGTGACGACGACACGACGCATTGCGTGCTCTCCTACATTAATTCAATCAATACCAAGTTACTGAACAGCAGAACGTATCTGCTAGAAATTATCCGTGCGAGTAAACAAGCCAACGCGCAAATCATTGGCAGCATAAATCTCGCGCCCGTCAATTTCCATGTGGGCATCGGCAATGCCCATCACCAGCTTGCGCATAATCACGCGTTTCAGATCAATGCGATAGGTAATCAGCTTACCAGTTGGCAACACTTGGCCGGTAAACTTCACTTCCCCTGCACCCAAGGCGCGACCACGGCCTTTGCCGCCCATCCAGCCCAGGTAGAAACCTACGAGCTGCCACATGGCATCCAGGCCAAGACAGCCGGGCATCACTGGATCACCTTCAAAGTGGCAGTTAAAAAACCACAGATCGGGCCGCACATCCAACTCAGCCACAATTTGGCCATGACCATACTTACCGCCATCTTCCGTAATGGAGACAATCCGGTCAAACATCAACATGGGTGGCAGGGGCAATTGCGCATTGCCTTCCCCAAACATTTCGCCACGACCGCAGGAAAGCAGTTCCTCAAAGGTAAAACTATTCTGTTTTTGCATTTAATTATTCTGTACTGGTAATCCCGGTATTTTCGCCTGAAATGCCATTTAACAAAAGCCCTAAGCAATGAAAGTATCAATAAATCTATTTGAATGGTGCTTCAATTTCGCCTATCTATCCCCCTGCAGGGCAACAAACACCGGGCAAACAAGGAAACTATACAGATCTGTTTACACCATGAATCAAAACCCCTACCATACGGGAAAATTTCCTTACAACCCCATTAACCTAGTACTGGAATCGACCACATGAGTGACCGTCAATTGACCGACTGGCGTGCGCAGGCATTGCAATTGGAGAGTAATGTTAACCAGGTGGTTGTCGGTCAGGCCAATGCCGTGCGCCTGATCACGACGGCCATTTTTGCCCGTGGACATGTACTATTGGAAGGTGATGTCGGGGTTGGCAAAACGACCTTGCTGCGCGCGTTCACGCGTGGCATTGGCGGCGGCTACCAGCGTATCGAGGGCACGATAGATCTGATGCCTAACGATCTGGTATACCACACCTATCTCGGGGATGATGGTCGCCCGCACGTCAGCCCGGGCCCGTTGCTGTCGCATGGCACTAATCTCTCAGTGTTTTTCTTCAATGAAATCAACCGCGCTCGTCCGCAGGTGCACTCCTTACTGTTGCGCGTCATGGCAGAACGCACCCTGTCAGCATTCAACCGGGAACATCACTTTCCCCACATGCTGGTATTTGCTGACCGCAACCAAGTGGAAAAAGAAGAAACGTTCGAGATTCCCTCCGCGGCCCGCGACCGTTTTATGATGGAAATCCCCATCACCGTCCCGGCAGACATCGACATCATGGAATCCCTGATTTTCGAAACTCGCTTCCACGATGTAGATGCTCTGGTAGACCAAGTAACGCCTGATATCCTGCAATTTGATGGCCTCAACCAAGTCGCCGCCTTGATCCAGTCCAGTGTGCAAGCCAGCCCTGCCTTGCGTCGATATACGCTAGACCTCTGGCTGGCTACCCGCACCCCAGCCGATTATGGCCTCAAGGTGGAAGGTGTAGACATTAAGCGCCTGGTTGTTGCTGGTGCCAGCCCTCGCGGCATCGCCATGATGATGCGCGCTGCACGCGTCAACGCCTGGCTCAACGGACGCGAAGCCGTGTTGCCCGAGGATATTCATGCCGTGTTCCACGAAACCATTGCACACCGCATGGTATTCAACCCCATCTATGAAATGCGCCGTACCGAGATCGCCCGCGAGCTGCTCAATCAGGCCATTCATAGTATCAGCGCCACCTGAACACCATGCATGAGCTAGCCAAGGAGTTCAGCTACCAGATCGGCTGGCGCTCCCGCGGCCGTCACCCTGGTCGCCATGCCAGTGCCCAGCGCGGCCTGGGTATGGATTTTGTCGGCCATGCGCCGCTGATTTCCTATCCCGATCCGCGCCGTATTGATCTACGCCTAAGCCTGCGTGACCCGATGGAGCAGGTGTATGTACGCATCTATAACCAGCGTAGCGCAGTGCCTGTGTTGGTGGCTTGTGACTTGTCTGGTTCCATGGGGTTTTCCGGTCATGTGCATAAACTGAAGATTGCCGCGGAAATCACCGCCTCAGCCGCGCAATCTTCCTCACGCGTCAATGACCCATTCGGCTTTATCGGCTTCGACGACATGGTGCGCGACGAGTGGACCATCCCCACCAGCACGCGCGTACAAGCAGCTTATTTACTCGCAGAGCAACTACAAGATTACCGCCCTCCCCATATTGGCGGTGCAGGCATCCTGCAGGTCAGCCGTCACTTGCCGCGCGAACGCGCCTTGGTGCTACTGGTCTCGGATTTCCATATGCCACTGGAAACGCTGGAAGAAGCCCTACTCTCCATGCAGCGCCATCACATTGTGCCCATCGTGCTGTGGGACGCTGCCGAATATAGCGCTATCCCTGAGTTTGGGCTAACCCATGTCACGGACAGCGAAACAGGCGAGAAACGCACACTATTGTTGCGCAAAGCGACCCATGCCCGCATCCAGGCGGCATTTGCCGAGCGTCGTGCCGCCCTCAACGCGTTGTTCATGCGTTATGACTTGCCCCCTTTCTTTATTGAGCAAGGCTTCGACGCAGATGCCTTGACGGAATACTTCTACCAGTTTGTCACGGCCTGAACATGCGCACATTACCTAGATTCCACCTTCTACTGCTGCTAATAGCCACCACGCTCGCCAGCTCTCTGGCGTGGGCTAAAGATACTCCCGCGCAATCATCAGACGATCCCCCCGTTGCCATCTCCGCCATCAACCCGGCTCGCGATGTCGGCTATCACGTCGGCGATATCCTCACTCGCACCATTACACTTAAAGTGTCCGACCAGTACAAGCTGCTGCCTACCTCACTGCCAATTCCAGGCAATCAGAAACGCCGTCAGAACAAGGAGCAAGGGATAGAAATCTATGCCAGCAAACTAAGCGAATCGCACAATAACGGCCAAAATATCTACACGCTCGAACTCAGCTATCAGGTATTCACCTCCAGCATTGTCGCCAAGCCAACAGCCCTGCCTCCCGAATTCGTTAAGTTTTCCGGCAACGGCAAACTGTTCCAGGCACGTATTCCGAGCTGGAATTTCCGCATTTCACCATTAGCCGTTTATGGCTCGGTGAATATCAGCAAAGACATGAGCCCATTTCGTGGCCCCTTGCTGATCAGCGATAGCAAACATCAACAAGCCCTCATTGCCGCAATCACCGTGCTGGGCATGAGCCTGCTCGGCTTGCTCTACATCCTGGGCAATCATGCGTGGCTACCTAAAATGGGCGGGCCATTTGCCAAGGCATATCGCAAGGTCAGGAAAACCGGCGCAGATACCCCCGGGCTGGAAAACGCCATCAACCATCTGCATCAGGCTTTCAAGCACAGCTGTGGGCAAAGCGTTTTCAGTGCAGAAGAAATTATCCAGATCAAGCCTGCTTTCGCGCCGCTGGCAGACGATATATCTCGCTTCTTTTTATTGTCCCGCGCAATATTTTTCGATAGCTCGGAGCAAAACATCCCGGCAGACCCGCACACATGGCTACGCCAGTTCAGCCGCCGCTGCCGCGACATTGAGCGGGGGATGAAATAAGTGAGCTTCAACCATGCATGGTTGCTCATGCTGCTGCCCCTCAGCCTGGTGCCGTTATTGCTCGATCGCCAGCATAGCCGTAGCTATTCGTGGCTAGGCCTGTTGCCGCGTGACCGCCTATCCGATCTTCTCGGCATCCTGCTGAAAATACTTGCCGCACTGGCATTGTGCTTCATGTTGCTGGGGGCAGCTGGGCCAGCCACCGATGCACAATATATCGAGCGGATTGGCCAAGGGGCACAACTGGTGCTAGTGATTGATCGCAGTGCCAGTATGGACGAGGCCTTTTCCGGCGCCGAGGCCAGCGGGGTTGCCGGGGAATCGAAAGCCGCTGCTGCCGAGCGCCTGATCACACGCTTTGTGCAAGAGCGCAGTAATGACATGTTCGGCATGGTGACCTTCAGCAACTCTGCCATGCACGCCCTGCCACTGACGGACAATCGCGAGGCCATATTGGCGGCCATCCGCGCCGCAGGTGGTGCTGCCTTGTTCCAGACCAATATAGGCAGCGGGCTGACGACTGGGCTTGCCCAGTTCGATAAGACGCCAGACTCCGGCTCACGCGCCATCATCCTACTCTCTGACGGCGGTGGTCGCATGGGAGCCAACACGCAGCAGAAAATCCGTGACTGGCTGGAGCGCATGAACGTCACACTGTATTGGATTGTGCTGCGTCAACCAGGTGCAACCAGCATCTTCGATACCAGCTATGTGCCACCCGAAGACAAGCCCTTGCCTCCAGCACTGGAGCTGAATGATTTCTTCAAGACACTGCGTACCAGCTACCAAGCCTACGAGGCCGAAGACCCAACATCGCTGGCTACCGCCATCGAAGACATCAACCGCAAAGAAAAGAAACCCATCCGCTACCAGGAAGAAATTCCTGGTCGTGATTTCGCTCCCTATTGCTACCTGCTGGCAGCCATGCTGTTGTCATTGCTGCTGCTAGCCAAATTCATCGAGGTCAGAACATGGCACTAAGCGCCAGAAAACTTACCTGGGCGTTCGCCCTCCTCGCCCTTGCCTCTGCGGGCATCGCCGGTTGGCAAGTGCTACAAATCAAGCAGATTGCTGCATTCAACCAAGCCATCCAGCAGGGCAAGACACCCAGCACACGCCAGGATAGCTATGAAGCCAAGTTCGCCGTCGCTTATTGGCAGGCCCGCAACGGCCGCTATCAGGAAGCCACGCAACTGTTCGGGCAACTATTGGACAAAGGCAACCATACCCAGCAATCCGCTGCTCAATTCAATACCGGCAACATCTTCTTTTTGCGTGGCCTCATCATTAATGGTCGCGATCTCACTGTACGCGACGAAACCGAGTACCTGCTCAACCAGGCACGCACCGCCTACGAACAATCCCTACGCCTTGACAATAACTTCTGGGATGCCCGCCACAACCTCGACCGCGTGCTGAGCATGCTGCCATCCAACCCCACACCAGGGTCAGGCGAATCAGACTCGCCCGGCCTGATCATGGGCAATATCCCGGTAGGATTGCCATAGCCCCATCATGCTACAAGCCCGCCTCAAGCCTTATCTGCACCGCGAAATCCTGCTGCCGCTGCTGGCCTTGCTGCTGCTATTGGCCGCCGCATGCAAGCCCACCATCCCTGTGCCGCACAATATCTACAGCACCATGCTGGTCATCGACATCAGCCAGAGCATGAATACCAAGGGTATGAGCTGGCGTGGCGACGATATTTCCCGGCTGGAATACACCAAACACATCGCGCACGACCTAGTCGCCAGCATGCCCTGTGGCAACCGCGTCAGCCTGGCCTTCTTCTCTGGCCTTAGCGTGGCAGCCCTGTATACGCCGATTGAAGTCTGCGCCAACTACGCTGCCATCCAGGACACCATTGCCCGCATTGAATGGCGCCAAGCGTGGGCCGGCAATACCCGCTTGCGTGAAGGCGTTGACTCCCTCGCCCGCCTGCTACGCACCATGCCAGAACCCACGCAGGCTATCCTCTTCACCGATGGTGAAGAAGCGCCGCGCCTGCACGCCTTTAATACCCGCGACCTCAGCGACTTCCAGAAAGACGGCGATTGGCTGCTGGTCGGCATTGGCAGCAAGGAGCCACATCCCATTCCCAAGTTCGATGAAAACAATAAACTACTGGGTTACTGGTCGGCAGAGAACTTCGTCCTGCAACCTGGCGTCGCGCAAATCTCCCAGCAAAACCTGGGTACACGCGACAAGGGCACCGCAGTATCGGAAAATGACCGCTACCAATCCACCCTGGATGAAGAATATCTGCTCAAACTCAGCGAAGAAATCGGTGCTACCTACGTCAATGGTGACAGCCTAGAAGACGTCAAAAGCGCCATGCACGAACTCAAACCCAGCCGCCGAGACTTTGCGCCCATGCAGATTGATTGGTTGTTGGCAATTGTGGCTGGCACATTGGTACTGGTTTCATATACGCCGCAGCGGTTGAAGAAACTATTTAAGCGGGTTTTGTATCGCAAGGCAGTGAACTAGCAGTCAGTTATGTCTAGACATGCTAGACATAGCGTCTACTCCATCCACCAAAAACAGAAGATCACACAGAATCCAATACTCATTAACCATTAGGCTCTACATAGTTTCATATTTATTTCCAAGACACCTGATTAAGGCCAATCACCCTCTCAATACATTACAATCCCAGGCATATCTAGCAATCAGGAAATAGAGTATGAAATTGTCCACCATTGCCCTAGTGGCAGGGTTAGTAGCATTTCAATGTCCAGTCTATGCAAGTCCCTATAGCGATAAGCAAGCCTTCGAGGAAGCTGCCAAGCAGGATATGCTGAAAGGGAAATCCAGCCGTGAGAGCATGCAGTTTCGTGGGATGATCGTGACGGAGTTTGACGATAGCCTGAACCTGTGTGGTGAGGTCAATCGTTCACCCGATGAGCCTGAGTGGATGCGCTTTATCAAGATTTTCGACAAGGAAACCAGGCGTTTTGAGTCGGCGTGGGTAGAGCCGACTGATTCTTCATACGAGGTTGAAGAATTCAAAAGAAGTCAGTTTGAATACTATTGGGACCGCCGCTGCTCCAATATCAGGTAATCATTCATCAGTAGCCCACGCTTGTTGCCAAAGCGGGGTATTTACTGCCAACTATGCGGCCTGGTATTACAGGCCTAATCGTTTGACTTTGACTACACAGTATTTGCGTTGTCCTCTTCATGTGCACGCCAGCGCAACCACACTCGTAAGCGCCTGAATGCCTCAGCATCCACGGCATCTGGCAGGATGACGCAGCTAACCCGCCCTTGTTCGAGCTTGAGATTTAGCACTGTAAAGCCCGCGGTCACCAACGTACTGCCCTGTACCTGGGCAGAATAACGCATGTCATTGCACATGGTGAGCCAGAGTTTTCCTGCGTGATCTAGCTCGATAATGACGGGGGCTGTTGGATGTTTGCGCCAGACATCGCGATTAATCTGCCTAACAACGGCAGCGATGATGCCAACGATAAGAATGGCTTTCACCCACCAGGCCCAAGGCAAAAGTAAGATTGCCACACCCGCGATACTGCCCATCAGCGTAAACAAAGATGCCAGCCAACGTGAAGGCCCGAGAATCAGGGTAGCTGGCTTCACGCTATAATGATGCGGTGTTTTTCGTGGTTTATTCATTCAGAGGGTGATTCATGACTCCATGGCAGCAATTCCTGTCCGAGCAAGGCGCTACAGTGCAGGATGGCGTTATTCATTTTTCCAATGCAGCGTGCGCTGACGACAGCATCATCGCCGATTTGTCGCATTATGGCTTGTTGTCTCTCGAGGGTGAAGATGCAGTCACTTTCCTGCAAGGCCAAGTGACCAATGATGTCAAAAAACTCGATGGTAGCACTAGCCATTACAGCGGCTACTGCTCACCCAAAGGCCGGTTGCTGGCCTTGTTTTTTGCCTTTGCACAAGATGGCAAGTTGTACCTGCAATTTGATCGTGGCTTGCTTGAGCCCATTGCCAAGCGGCTGCGGATGTATGTACTGCGCTCCAAGGTGGTGATCACCGATTTGAGTGAATCAAGTGTGCGCATTGGGGTGGCTGGCGACAAGGCAGTCACTGCGCTAAGTGCGCATTTTGGCACGATTCCCGAAACCGAATATGGCGTAGTACAGCATAATGGCACGACGCTAATCCGCTTACCCGGCGCACTGCCACGCTATGAGGTCATCAGCCCAGCAGCACAAGCTGCCGAACTCTGGACCACACTCAGCCAACATCTCACACCTGCTGATAAGGCGAATTGGGATTGGCGCGAAATCCAGGCGGGGATCCCCGAGATTGTGGCGGCGACACAAGAGGCCTTTGTGCCGCAAATGGTCAACCTGGATATTCTTGACGGGATCAACTTCAAGAAGGGCTGCTATACCGGACAGGAGATCGTCGCCCGCACGCATTATCTGGGCAAGGTCAAGCGCCGTACCCAGCTTGCCCATATCACCAGTGAGCATGCGCCAGCAGCGGGAGATGAAGTGCTGGATGTCAGCGGGACCGCAGCAGGTCAGATTGTCCGCAGCGCACGCCATCCTGACGGTGGGTACGACGTACTGGCAGAATTACGGCTGGAAAGTGTAGAGGCCGGTAGTTTGAGCTGGCAAAGCCAAGTACTGGAAATACGCACCTTGCCTTATTCACTGGAAAAATAAACTGCGGCATTAACCCCTGGCAGGCCGGGCTGACCTGCGTATGATATTTTTTCATCAGGAGCCAGTGGCATGGGGTGGTTAATTACCAAATATTTGCTGACAGCTGGTGTCGTCGTGCTGGTGTCAGAAGTCGCCCGGCGCAGCGACAAGCTGGGAGCCATGCTAGCAGCGCTGCCATTAGTCACGCTGCTTGTACTGATCTGGCTACATCTTGAATCCAAGGCAGAAAGCAAGATCGCCAATCATGCCTGGTATACCTTCTGGTACGTCATCCCCACCTTGCCGATGTTCCTGGCATTCCCCTGGCTGTTACCACGACTGGGTTTCTGGCTGTCGATCTTGGCAGGCATTGTCATTACCTTGCTGAGTTTTGGCCTATTGGCACTGCTGTTGCGTCAGTTCGGCATTGAATTGTTGCCTTGAGCATAGTTCATAGCAACTGATCATTATGCTCGTACAAGTATCAGGCGCGACTGACGCTCACTTGATTACGTCCGGCCATCTTGGCTGCATACATGGCTTGATCTGCACGCTCCAATACTGGTTCAAGCTTTTCCCCGGCGCGAGCCACAGCAACGCCCAAGCTCGCAGTCATTGATATCTGTGTGCCTTTGTAGTCAACCAGTTCGTGCTCGATAGCGCTACGTATCTTCTCGGCCAACAGCATGGCGTTGTGCTCATCGCAATCCTTCATCACGATGAGGAATTCTTCCCCACCCCAACGACAAACGAAATCAGCAGCACGGGTATTAGCCTTGATAGTACGTGCCATCTGGGTCAGAACATGGTCACCGCCCAGATGGCCCAACCTGTCGTTGATGGACTTGAAATGATCAACGTCGAGCACAATGAACGCCAGGGTGCTACGCGCACGCTCGTTCTCGTTAAGGAAGACATTAATCACAACGTCGAAAGCACGACGGTTAGGCAAGCTGGTCAAGGTATCTGTGGTAGCCATCTTTTCCAGCTTATCTTGGTACCTGCGTAACGCTACGTGGGTCAATGTCACCACAATCGCAGTGATCACCAAGCATAGTAAAAGATTGATATGCAATGCTTGGCGGATGTCACTAGTGGCCTCTTGCTCATCCTGCCCCACAAATAAGTACCAGTGCAACTCAGGGATATAGCGCACATTGACTAGCTGTTGGGTCTCGGCATCCTCATATTGAAAGCTGCCACCATGGTTGCCCTCTTTTGCCAGCACCTGCTGGAAAATACCAGCCAACCCTGGCTTTTTATGCATGCTATGACCGACGGCATGTTGCTTGCTGCCGGATAGGCGAATAACGCCATCTGGATCGACAAAATAGACATCCCGCTTGAATCTCTCCTGGTAATGGCTGATAAGCTTTTGCACCGAATCTACCGTCAGCCCAACCCCAACTGCACCGAGATATTGGCCTGCATAATCCTGTACCCGGTAATTGATGAAAATGGTCAAGGCATCGGCATGAGCCATATCCTTATCTACATTAATCTCATAGGGGTTCTGCATCTCGCGTACGCGGTAATACCAGACATCCCGCTCCTCACCAGGCTTGACCTGTTTGAGGATGCCTTTGCCATAGTAATAATTGCTCGTGCGATCAGAGACAAGGAAGGTAACGAAGGCACCATATTGTGTCTGTACTTCCTGCAAGTAACGACTAATCTTGTCTACCTCTGCCTCACCATCCAGCACCCAATCCCGCAGGAAAGTATCTGAAGCCATCATGGACGATATAAAAATCGGCCTGATGAGGTCTTTCTGAATCTCAGAATAGATATTGTCAGAGCTTAGAGGCAGCGTGCTATCAACAATGGCATTGTGGATAGACAAGCGTGATACATGGTAACTGACCAGTGAAGTGGCAATAAAGCCGGTTGCCAGAATGGCAATAATGAGGAAGATCAGCTTATGTCTGCTCATAACAGCAGGACAGCTTACTCATGTTGACCAGTTGTCGGTGCAACTGGCTGGGGTGTTGGGCTAGAGGGTATCTGGTCTATCACTTGATAGAACACTTCATCCTGCTTGATCATGCCCAGTTCGCTGCGTGCCCGCTCCTCAATCGCCGTATTACCCTGCTTGAGGTCGCGCACTTCAGCATCCAAGGTATCGTTGCGCAGCTTCAACTCGGTATTGCTGCTTTTCTGCGCAACGATTTTCTGGTTTAAATCCCAGACCCTCAGCCAGCTACCTTTGCCCAGCCACAGTGGATACTGTAGCAAGGCAATCAAGGCCACAAAGATGAGGGTGAGAAGTTTCACTTCAGGTTATAGAACGCTTCTTTGCCTGCATAGCTGGTGGCATCGCCCAACTCTTCTTCAATGCGCAGCAACTGGTTGTACTTGGCGATACGTTCGGAACGCGACAAGGAGCCAGTCTTGATCTGCAAGGCATTGGTTGCCACGGAGATATCAGCAATAGTGGTGTCTTCTGTTTCACCGGAGCGATGCGAGATCACGGCAGTGTAACCAGCGCGCTTGGCAGTCTCGATGGTGGTGAAAGTCTCGGTCAAGGTACCAATCTGGTTCACCTTGATCAGCACGGAGTTACCCACGCCCTTCTGGATACCTTCGCGCAGGATCTTGGCGTTGGTCACGAACAGATCGTCGCCCACCAGCTGTACCTTCTTGCCCAGGCGGTCAGTCAGCAGCTTCCAGCCGTCCCAGTCGTGCTCAGACATGCCATCTTCAATGCTGACGATAGGATACTTGTCTACCCAGGTTGCTAGGTAATCGGTGAATTGGGCGGAAGTCAGTTGCAGACCTTCGGATTCCAGGTGATAGAGGCCATCCTTGTAGAACTCGGAGCTAGCGCAATCGAGGCCCAGCAAGATGTCGCGGCCTGGCTCGTAGCCAGCGGCAGTAATCGCCTGCAGGATGTATTGAATCGCAGCTTCGTTGGATGGCAGATCAGGTGCAAAGCCACCTTCGTCACCCACGGTGGTTGCCAGGCCTTCGTTGTGAAGGATTTTCTTCAAGGCATGGAATACTTCGGCACCTGCACGCAGGGCTTCACGGAAAGTAGGCAGGCCAGCAGGAATGATCATGAACTCTTGCATGTCCACGCTGTTTTCAGCGTGTGCGCCACCGTTGATGATGTTCATCATTGGGGTAGGCAATTGCATGAAGCCAGAACCACCCAGGTAGCGGTACAACGGTAAGCCTGATTCTTCCGCAGCAGCGCGAGCACACGCCATGGAAACAGCCAGGATAGCATTGGCACCCAGGCGGCTCTTGTTCTCTGTGCCGTCGAGGTCGATCAATGTCTGGTCGATGAAGCTCTGTTCTTCAACATCCAGGCCGATGATGGCTTCGGTGATTTCAGTGTTGACGTTTTCAACAGCCTGTAACACGCCCTTGCCCAGGTAACGTGCAGCATCGCCATCACGCAGCTCAACGGCTTCCTTGGTACCAGTAGAGGCACCAGAAGGCACGGCAGCACGGCCAATCACGCCGGATTCGAGCAGGACATCTACCTCAACAGTGGGATTACCGCGGGAATCAATAATCTCGCGGGCAATAATATCAACAATTGCACTCATGCTTTATTTCCTCAGTTTGAATTTGGATTTTTGTGCCGGCTTAGAGCGTATGCTCAATAAAGCCGGCTTTTTTCACCACACGGTCGAGGTCGACCAACACTTCCAGCAACGCCTTCATCCTGGGCAGAGGCCAGGCATTGGGGCCATCGGACAAAGCCTTGGCAGGGTCAGGATGCGTTTCCATGAACACCCCTGCCACACCACTGGCCACAGCTGCACGAGCCAACACAGGCACGAACTCGCGCTGGCCGCCGCTCTTATCGCCCTGGCCACCAGGTTGCTGGACTGAATGCGTGGCATCGAATACCACCGGGCAATTCGTCTCGCGCATAATGGCGAGTCCACGCATATCAGAGACTAAAGTATTGTAACCAAAAGAAGCACCGCGCTCGCACACCATGATGGTATCTGCGCCGCCGTTGGCTTCTTTTGCCTTTTGCACTACCTGCTTCATGTCGCCGGGTGCCAAGAACTGCCCCTTCTTAATGTTTACCGGCTTGCCAGACTTGGCACACGCAGTGATGAAATCAGTCTGGCGGCAAAGAAAAGCGGGCGTCTGTAATACATCGACCACCGCGGCCACATGCGGCACCTGCTCTTCGGTGTGTACATCGGTGAGGATGGGCACACCGATTTGGCGACGCACTTCATCCAGTATCTTCAGGCCCTCATCCATGCCAAAACCACGGAAGGTCTTGTTGGAGCTGCGATTGGCCTTATCGTATGAAGACTTGTAAATAAAGTTGATACCCAAGGCAGTGGTCAGTTCTTTCAACTGGCCTGCGGTCTCGATCGCCATTTCCTGCGATTCAATCACACATGGGCCAGCAATCAGGAACAAGGGTTGGTCTATGCCCACCTCAAAACCGCAAAGTTGCATGATTAAGCCTTTCTCGCTGCCTGATTGGTCAGGGCAGCTTCAATATAGGCATTAAACAGCGGATGCCCGGTACGTGGGTTGGAGGTGAACTCAGGGTGGAACTGGCAAGCCACAAACCATGGATGAACGTTGCTTGGCAACTCCACCATCTCGCATAGTTGTTCAGTGGGCGTACGTGCGGACACGATCAGGCCAGCTTTTTCCAACTGGTCAACATAGTTGTTGTTGACTTCATAACGGTGACGGTGACGCTCGTTCACTTCCGCACCGTAAATGGCAAATGCCTTGGTATCCGGCACGATAGGACACTTTTGTGCGCCTAGGCGCATAGTGCCCCCCAGGTCAGAATCCTCGCTGCGCTGCTCGACTTTGCCGTCTGCACCCTTCCACTCGGTAATCAAGCCAACCAACGGATGCGGAGACTTGGGATCAAACTCGGTACTGTTGGCATCCTTGAGCTTGGCGACATTACGCGCGAACTCGATCACCGCCAGCTGCATGCCCAGGCAGATACCCAGATAAGGTGTATTGCTCTCGCGTGCATAGCGAATGGCGGCAATCTTGCCTTCGGTACCACGCTTGCCGAAACCGCCCGGTACCAGGATGGCATCCATCTTTTCAAGTTCAGCCGTGCCTTGCTTTTCCACATCTTCAGAATCGATATAGTGGATATTCACCTTGGACTCATTATGAATACCAGCGTGAATCAGGGCTTCGGTGAGTGACTTATAGGACTCGGTCAGATCAACATACTTGCCGACAAAGGCAATATTGACTTCGTGCTTGGGGTTCTTGAGCGTGTGAACGATACGGTTCCAGCTCGATAAATCAGCAGCACGCGCCAGCAGATTAAGCTTGTGGCAGACGATTTCGTCCAGCATCTGCTCATGCAACATGCGGGGAATGCTGTAGATAGTGTCAGCATCCATCACCGAAATCACCGCTTCATGTGGCACATTGGTGAACAAGGCGATCTTGCGCTTTTCGTCTTCTGGAATGGCACGATCAGCACGACAAAGCAGGATATCCGGCTGGATACCAATCTCACGCAACTCCTTCACGGAGTGCTGGGTAGGCTTGGTCTTGAGTTCGCCAGCAGTGGGAATCCATGGCAACAGCGTCAGGTGCATGAAACAGGTGTTATTACGGCCCTCTTCAATGCCCATCTGGCGGATAGCTTCAAGGAAAGGCAGGGACTCGATGTCACCCACGGTGCCGCCAACCTCAACGATGGCAACATCAGCACCTTCTGCACCACGCTTGACGTGAGCCTTGATCTCATCAGTAATGTGCGGGATAACTTGGACGGTCTTGCCCAGGTATTCACCGCGACGCTCTTTCTTGATCACGGTTTCATAAATCTGGCCGGTAGTGAAATTATTGCGCTTGCCCATGCGTGCGCTGATGAAGCGCTCGTAGTGCCCAAGATCCAAGTCGGTCTCGGCACCGTCATCGGTGACGAACACTTCGCCATGCTGGAACGGGCTCATGGTGCCTGGGTCAACGTTGATATAGGGGTCAAGCTTGAGCATGGTCACCTTGATGCCACGCGATTCGAGAATTGCGCCTAAGCTGGCGGCTGCAATGCCTTTACCTAAAGAGGAAACAACCCCGCCGGTAACGAATACAAATTTGGTCATGGAATAAAAACTTTGGACATTGCGGACGGGGCTAGATTTTACTGCAAACGCCTATTACCCACAAATGGGAAATCCGCGCAACACAGTGGCAATTCAAGCCTTGTGATTAATATTCAACCAGTAAGGCCACACTCTTGCATGATTGCTTAACAAGCAATGTTGTCTAGCGACTGCCTGCCTTCATTCTCGGCCATACACCCACGCATTGAGCAAGGCCCGTGCAGACATTGCCACCTCACTGGCTGTTAAGCCGATGGGGCCTATGCCACGCCCAAGCAACGCATCAGCAGCAGCGCCATGCAAATAGACGCCCAGCAGTACAGCCTGCTCCATAGGCATGGCTTGTGCAAGCAAGGCAGCAATGATGCCGCACAAGGTATCGCCCATGCCCGCGCTGGCCATGCCAGGGTTGCCACTCTGGTTGATAAACCAGCGACCATCAGGCAAGGCAATGATGCTGCCACAGCCCTTGAGCACGATGATCGCTTGATAGCTATGCGCCAGCTTTAATGCAGTGGCGATACGGTCAGCCTGCACCTCTGCGTTACTGCAAGCAAGCAACGTTGCCGCCTCGCCGGGGTGCGGCGTCAGCACAGTGCTGCCCGGCGCACGTTGCCGCAGCTTCGTTTGCAGTTCAGGGTGATCAGCCAGCAGGTTAAGGGCATCCGCATCCAGCACCATAGGCTTGGCCTGCGGCAGCACCTCATGCAACATCGCCAGCGCTGCACTTGAATTCCCCAAGCCGGGGCCAATCACCAGCACACTGGATAGCGCAGGCACAGATGCAACATCACGCAACATCAGTTCTGCCTGTGCTGTATCCAGCGCCAAGGGCTGTGGTGAAAGCAAGCCACAATAAACGCGCCCTGCTCCCAAGAGTAGCGCCGCCCTGGAAGCTAGAATGGCAGCACCCACCATATAGTCAGCACCACCAATCACCCCCACGCTACCATGGCTGCCCTTGTGGCTATTGCGCCTGCGTGGGCAAGGCAAGGCTGGCGGCTGATCAATCAATACACCTGCAACATCATGATGCTGAATATCCAAACCCAATGCATCCAGATGCACTTCCCCGACATGATCCGGGCCATCCAGGGTAAACAAGCCAGGTTTGAGGCCGATGAAACTCAAGGTATGGCTGGCATGAATAGCGGCCCCCAGTACGCGCCCCGTTGTCATGCACAAGCCGCTAGGAATATCGAGGGCAAGCACTGGCAGGCCCAGCGTGTTCACTTGCTCAATCAGTGCACGATAGCGGCTGCCCAGCGGGCGCGATAAGCCAATACCAAATAATCCATCGATGACCAACTGCCAATGCCCATGTGCTGGTATCTCAGCGCATAGTTCACCACCTGCGGCCAACCAGGCATCATAGGCAGCGGCGGCATCTGGAGGCAGGGCTTCACGTTGGCCGGTAAACACCACCGTCACTGGATGCCAGGCCGCCTTGAGATGGCGTGCCGCCACCAGTGCATCACCACCATTATTCCCAGGCCCGGCCAACACCAACACGCTGTACTCGTGTGACTGCAATAACTTACTTGCCAAGCCAGCAGCGGCAAGGCCAGCTTTTTCCATCAGATTTTCTGCAAGATGTTGCTGCTCAATTTCCCGCAGTTGCGCTAGGTCATATAAAGGATGCATGGGCTGGCTGTAGCTGAAATCAAATCGGCTTAAATTGGATCAATACGCTGCAGCATATCGTGCAAATCTTTGGGCGCATAGCACCCATGCTCGGTGATGATAGAGGTCACTAGCCTGGCAGGCGTAACATCAAACGCAGGATTGGCGGCTGCACTGCCTTCCGGCGTTACGCGCACATATTCCACCGTACCCGCAGAGGTGAGACCAGCCATCATGTGCACTTCATCTGCTGGACGCTCCTCGATCGGGATATCCCTGATGGCATCTTCAAGCTGCCTGTCTATCGTTGGCGTAGGCACTGCCACGTAAAATGGCACTTGATTATCTGCGGCAGCCAGCGCCTTAAGATAGGTGCCTATCTTGTTGCACACATCACCTACCCTGCTCACACGATCAGCACCGACAATGACACAATCCACCTGCCCATGCTGCATCAAGTGGCCACCAGCGTTATCGCAAATCACCTTATAGGGCACGCCGTGCTGCTGCAACTCCCAGGCGGTCAGGCTGGCACCCTGGTTACGCGGGCGGGTTTCATCCACCCACACATGAATATCCATACCCGCATCAAAAGCAGCATAAATCGGGGCCAACGCTGTGCCCCAATCCACTGTCGCCAACCAACCCGCATTGCAGTGGGTCAGAATATTCAAGCACCCAGGCTTCTCTGCTGCCAGGGCTTGCAACAGGGCCAGCCCATGCTGGGCGATAGATTGATTGATACGCACATCCTCATCGGCGATCCGCGAGGCCTCCAGCCAAGCATGTGCACAACGCAGGGCCTCCGGCATGGCCAACAGCTCGCGCATCATGCGCTCTACTGCCCAGCGCAAATTGACCGCGGTCGGGCGGCTTGCCAGCAGGCTACTAGCCGCTGCCTGCAAAGTTTCATCAGTGGAAGATTGCTGACTGGCGAGTGCCAACCCATAGGCCGCGGCAGCACCGATCAAGGGTGCTCCGCGCACCTGCATCTTGCGGATAGCATCGACCATCTGCTGCACGGAGTTCAGTGTCAAAATCCGCCATGCATGCGGCAAGGCTGTCTGGTCAATGATGGCGACCTGGTAATGCCCGGGCAGCGCTGCATCAGTCACTGGCCAGATGGTGCGAAATAATTGTTGACCTATCTTCATTTTTCTACTTGGAAACAAGAGATATTACTATCCACAAAATCTGTGGATAATTTTGTGGATAGCTGTGACTTAAAAGTGTAACCATTGTAATTACAAGGGGTTATACGCATTGCTCATTTTTTACACCAAAACACAACCAATTGATTTATATATAAAAAATATATGTACTTGGATTTATTGACATTCTCATGAAAAGTTTAAGTAATACTTGAGCTTGTGTGCACAACTTGACAAAGAACACGACACAGACCCCACAATCAGCACAGGATGAATGAACAATTCATGGCGATCTGCGAAGCACACAAAAAAACTTCACTTCCTATTTTTTATCACCATATCTTTCATGCATGGGCTAGCTGAATAGCAAATGTTTTTCATAGCCTCCGACCCCAGGTAACGCGTCGAAAATATCCTGAATCAGCTACTTGCTGAGCTATCCACAAAATCTGTGGATAATTGTGTGGATAGCTGTGACTTAAAAGTGTAACTTCCCAATTTATAATGCTTTTTTTTGATCGCACAAAAAATGAACTTATTTTTTATTACTTTAAAATCATACACTTATCACAAGTCATTGGATTGTTAACATTTTTTAACATCGCTTAAAGTATCACTTGAGGTGATGTGCATAACCGAGCAAGGTTCGGCAAAATGTCAAGCGCATTTTTCGTGGTTGCATGAATGATTGATTCAATCGGCTCTTGCCTGATCTCTGCCAGCACTTCGGCGATGCGGAGCAATTGATCTGGCTGGTTGCGTCCTTGATGCCCTAACCATGATGGCGGAATGTCCGGCGCATCGGTTTCGAGGACAATGGACTCCAATGGCAGCACCTGCGCCAAATGACGTATCTTGAGCGCCCGTTCATACGTCATTGCACCACCGAACCCGAGCTTGAACCCCAGCCTGATAAACTCCTGCGCCTGTTGCAGGCTACCATTGAAGGCATGGGCAATACCACGCACTTTAAAGCGCCGCACCTGTTTCAGCACTTGGTCCACGGAGCGCCTGACATGCAACAGCACTGGCAGGTCGTATTCCCGCGCGAGCTTGAGCTGCTCAATAAAGAAAAACTCCTGACGTTCTCTATCATAGTGCTCGATGAAAAAATCCAGGCCTATCTCCCCGACAGCCACTATTTCGTGACGGTATCGCTGAATTTCCTCAGCCAGAATGGCTAAATCCTGCGGTTGGGATTGATCGACAAATAATGGATGTATGCCCAGAGCCATGGCACACCCCGGATATTGCGTAGCCAGCGCTTGCACTGACGCAAAATTGCGGCGAAAGACAGCAGGCACCACGATAATGCCAACGCCTGCTTGCCAAGCCGCTTGTGCGACAGCTGCACGGTCATGATCAAACTCGGGAGCATCCAGGTGGCAATGGGTATCGATCAGCATCATGGCTTGACTACATTACGGGCTTGGCGCGTATGAACCAATCCACACCCACCTGGCGAGTATCCAGCGTTTGTAACTGGATTTTCTGCTGCATGCTTTGCAACTCGGCCATCGCGAACATATTGCGGGCATCACCACCGAGCAGTATTGGCGCGTAATACAACAGCAACTCATCCACCAGCCCGGCATTTAACAGGCCGCCATTCAATAACGCCCCAGCCTCAACCATGACTTCATTAATCTGGCGCTGCGCCAGGCCATGCAGCATAGCGGTCAAATCAACTCGACCACCCTCACCAGGTAAAGCCAACAACTCAGCACCAGCACCCTGCAAGGCTCGCTCCTGCTCGGGCAAACGCACTGCATGCACAATCACTACTCGCCCAGCCTGCAAGATGGCCGCGCTTGGTGGAGTGCGTAATTGACTATCGACAATAATGCGCCAGGGCTGCACGCCGTGCCGCTTTTGCAACAGATCAATATCGCGAACAGTGAGTAGCGGATCATCCGCCAGTATGGTGCCCACACCAGTGAGTATCGCGCAAGACTGTGCACGCCATTGCTGTACATGCTGGCGAGCGTCGGGGCTGGTAATCCATTTGCTTTCACCATTATTGAGGCCGGTCTTGCCATCCAGGCTGGCGGCAATCTTGCTGCGCACCCAGGGACGTTGCCTGGTCATGCGTGAGATAAACCCGGTATTTAATACTTTGGCTTCATGCTCCAATAAGCCGGAAGCGACTTCAATGCCATGTTCAGCCAATCGCCTCAGGCCATTGCCTGCCACCAAGGGATTGGGGTCTTGCATGGCGGTAACCACACGTTTGACGCCCGCTTTTACCACCGCATCAGCACACGGCGGCGTACGCCCAAAATGACTACACGGCTCCAACGTCACGTATGCATCAGCACCTGCCGCATGCTCCCCAGCCATCCTGAGAGCATGCACCTCTGCATGCGGCTCCCCGGCCCTCAGGTGCGCGCCATAGCCCACGATGTTGCCATCCTTGACAATCACGCAACCAACGCGCGGATTGGGGCTGGTGCCATATAAGCCCTTGGCTGCCTCACGTAAGGCCAAGCTCATATATTGATAGTCAGCAGCAGAAAAAACCGGTGGGGTATTAATGATCATGATGGCCTCATGATAATGGCTGGCAAGGCCAGGAGACAAGACACGTGCTGTCGCAAGGGGTCAAAGGGAGTAATAAAAAAACGGGAATACACCACGTATAAAATGATAAAGCCGACAACTGTCGGCTTTATTGATCAATCCAGGTCGCGAATGACGTTACTGAAATCGCCAACATCCTGAAAACTGCGATAAATAGATGCAAACCGGATATAAGCAACTTTATCCATGGCTTTCAATTCCTGCATCACCATCTCACCAAGATCACGCGCAATAATTTCACGCTCTCCCTTGGCAAGGATTTTCTGGATGATGCGCTCCAGGGCATGATCTACATATTCAGTAGGCACTGGGCGTTTATGCAAGGGACGAGTAAAAGACAATCGCAACTTGTCCCGATTGAATTCCTCGCGATTACCGTTTTGCTTGACCACCTGAGGCAGATGCAACTCTGCAGTTTCATACGTGGTAAACCGCTTATCGCAAGCATTGCAACGGCGGCGGCGGCGAATGGAATCGCCTTCCTCGTTGACACGGGAATCGATCACTTGCGTATCATCGGCACCGCAAAATGGGCACTTCATGGCGTCACTTAATCCCTAGGCTTGCAAAGAAGAGGTGAAAACCGCGCACTAGCAACAAGGCCAGTGCGCAAGTCATCAAGCGTTAAGCGCCGTAAACCGGGAAGCGTGAAGTCAGGGCATGCACCTTGGCCTTGGTCGCAGCAATCACGGATTCATCGGTCGGATTATCCAAGATATCAGCGATCAAGTTGGCCACTTCGGCGGCTTCTGCCTCCTTGAAACCACGCGTAGTAATGGCAGGCGAACCAATGCGGATGCCAGAAGTCACGAATGGGCTTTCTGGGTCATTCGGAATGGCATTCTTGTTTACGGTGATGTGCGCCTGACCAAGGTAAGCATCAGCAGCCTTGCCAGTCAGCCCCTTGGGACGCAAGTCAACCAGGAACACATGCGACTGTGTGCCACCCGAGATAATACGCAAGCCACGTGCAGCCAGGGTCTTGGCCATGGTGTCTGCATTCTTCAGCACTTGCTCTTGGTAAGTCTTGAACTCAGGTTGCGTAGCTTCCAGGAAAGCCACTGCCTTACCAGCAATCACGTGCATGAGCGGGCCGCCTTGCAGGCTAGGGAATACGCTGGAATTCAGCGACTTCTCGAACTCTGCCTTAGCCATGATCAAGCCACCACGAGGGCCGCGTAGGGTCTTGTGGGTAGTGGAAGTCACGAAATCCGCATGTGGCACTGGATTAGGGTAAACACCAGCAGCGATCAAGCCTGCATAGTGCGCCATATCCACCATGAAATAAGCGCCAACCTTCTTGGCGATTTCAGCCATACGCGCCCAGTCAAAACGCAGTGCATAAGCAGAAGCACCGCCGATCAGGAGCTTAGGCTTGGTTTCAAGCGCAATACGCTCCATTTCGTCGTAATCAATCTCTTCCTTGTCATTAAGGCCGTAAGCCACAATATTGAACAACTTGCCGGAGAGGTTGGCAGGAGAACCATGCGTCAAGTGACCACCATGGCCCAAGTTCATGCCCATGACGGTGTCACCGGGCTTGAGGATGGAGAAATACACGGCCTGATTCGCCTGGGAACCGGAATGTGGCTGGACATTTGCATATTCAGCACCAAAGAGCTTTTTCAGGCGATCAATCGCCAGTTGCTCAATTTCGTCAACGAACTCACAGCCACCGTAGAAGCGCTTGCCTGGGTAACCTTCTGCATACTTGTTGGTCAGTTGCGAACCCTGCGCCTGCATCACTGCTGGGCTGGTGTAATTTTCGGAGGCAATCAGTTCGATGTGTTCGTCCTGGCGATGACGCTCAGCTTCCACATACTTCCACAGATCGGGATCAACAACGCTCAGGTTTTTGGCCGTGCTAAACATGTTCTATATCTCGGGTATAAAAATGAATAAGCCGGATTTTAACATGTTCACCGCCTAACAGCTTTGAAACAGATTCACAGCGGATGAAAATGATTCATCCCGCCCAACAGCCAGCCACACGACTAATGCTGAGGCTGCTGATTTTCCAGGTGCCTTGCAGGCCTGATCTGACTAACGGCCTTTTCCCCACGCTCAGGTATAATTCGTTCTTAAATATTCCAGTTAAATTTCCGCACCATGGCCGTCATCCGCCAAGAAGACTTCATCAGCAGCATCCATCAGGCATTGCAATACATTGCCTGCTATCACTCGCCCGACTTTCTTGCTGCCATGCACGATGCATGGCAGCGTGAACCCTCTCCCGCGGCGCGTGATGCTATCGGGCAGATCCTCATCAACTCCTACCTCTGCGCACAAGGGCAACGTCCACTGTGTCAGGATACCGGTATTGTTGTAGCTTTTATTTCCGTTGGCATGAGCGTGCAATGGCAAACGAATATGAGCTTGCAGGAGATGGTGGATGAAGGCGTGCGCCGTGCCTACCTGGACCCTGATAACCGATTGCGTGCTTCCATCGTACGAGATCCGGCAGGTAAACGCCCCAATACCCGCGACAACACGCCATCTGTCGTCCATGTCGAGATGGTGCCTGGCGACACGGTGGACATCCATATTGCTGCCAAGGGCGGCGGCTCGGAAAACAAATCCAAGCTCGCCATGCTGGAGCCTTCTGACGACATCGTCGAATGGGTCCTGAAAACCGTCCCGGAGATGGGCGCTGGCTGGTGCCCGCCCGGCGTACTTGGTATCGGCATTGGTGGTACCGCAGAAAAAGCCATGCTACTAGCAAAGCAATCCTTGTTTGCGCCTATCGACATCCAGGCTTTAAAAGCCCGTGGCCCACACACCCGTGCTGAAGAGCTACGCCTGGAGATTTATGAAAAAGTGAATCGACTGGGCATTGGCGCACAAGGCCTGGGCGGCCTGACCACAGTGCTGGATGTGAAGATATTGGAAGCGCCTACCCACGCCACTTCCCTGCCTGTGGCCATCATTCCCAATTGTGCTGCCACCCGCCACGTCCATTTCACCCTGGACGGCCACGGTCCTGCGCAGCTTCCCGTACCGACGCTGGAAGACTGGCCTCAAATTGCACTAGATGCCAGCACCCCCATGCGCCGCGTCAACCTGGACACGCTCACGCAAGCTGATATTGCAACATGGCAGCCTGGCGAGAAACTCCTGCTTTCGGGAAAGTTGCTGACAGGACGCGATGCTGCCCACAAGCGCATCGTAGACTTGATTGCCCGCGATGAGCCTATGCCAGAGGGGCTAGATTTCACCAACCGTTTTATCTACTACGTTGGCCCGGTCGACCCAGTTGGGGACGAAATCATCGGACCCGCAGGCCCCACCACCGCCACACGTATGGACCGCTTTACCGACACCATGCTAACCAAGACCGGCCTGCTCGGTATGATAGGCAAGGCCGAGCGTGGTGAAGCCACGGTAGAAGCAATCAAGCAGCATCAGTCGGTATACCTGATCGCGATTGGCGGGGCAGCTTACCTGATCTCACAAGCGATCAAGGCATCGCGCGTGGTCGCCTTTGCCGATTTGGGCATGGAAGCCATTTATGAATTCACGGTTGAGGATATGCCAGTCACGGTTGCCGTGGATAGCCAAGGCCATGCTGTGCATGACTCAGGCCCCGCCGAGTGGCGCCCCAGAATTGCCAACATCCCCATTTTCAGCGAATAACTTAGGACTCAAGACACATGGCCAAGCTGTTTACCCCCATTCGCTTTCGCGAGACCGAGATCAAGAACCGTATTTTTGTCGCGCCCATGTGCCAGTACTCTGCCGACGATGGCATTGCCAATCACTGGCACCTCGTACATCTGGGTGGCTTGGCCGTGGGCGGCGCAGGCCTGATCATCGTGGAGGCCACTGCTGTGGTGCCCGAAGGGCGTATTACTCCGCGCTGCCTGGGTTTGTGGTCTGATGCCCATACTCAAGCATTCAAGCCCATTGTCGAGTTCATCAAGCAACAAGGTGCCGTCCCCGCCATCCAGATTGGCCATGCTGGACGCAAGGCCTCATGCGACGTTCCCTGGCGCAATGGCAAGTTCCTGCCGCAAGAGCAAGGTGGTTGGCAAACCGTAGCACCGTCGGCGATTGCTGTGACGCCCGCTCATGGCGTACCGCTTGCGCTTAATCATGCCGACATTCAGCAGATCGCAAGCCAATTTCACGCCGCTGCCGAACGTGCACTGGAGGCAGGCTTTGAGGTACTGGAGCTGCATTGCGCCCACGGCTATCTATTGCATGAGTTTCTTTCACCCTTGTCGAACCACCGTGAGGATGAATATGGCGGCAGCCTGGAAAATCGTTGCCGCCTGGTGCTCGACATTGCGCGCGATCTGCGTGCATTATGGCCACAGGGCAAACCCGTATTCGTGCGTATTTCTGCGACGGATTGGGTCGAAGGTGGCTGGGATATTGAGCAATCGATACAACTCGCTAAATGGCTCAAGGACATCGGCATCGACCTGATAGATTGCTCCAGCGGCGGCTTGACCCTGGATGCCAAGATTCCTGCCGGACCGGGTTACCAAACCGAATTCGCCCAACGTATCCGCCATGAAGCCGGGATTGCCAGTGGTGCCGTTGGCCTGATTACCTCTGCCCTGCAAGCCGAACATATCTTGGTCTCAGGCCAGGCAGATGTGATCATGCTCGCACGCAAGCTTTTGAGCGACCCGCACTGGCCATTGCACGCGGCAAAAGAATTGCGCACGGATGTCACATGGCCAGATCAATATGTTCGTGCCAAGGATATTTAATCAATGATAGCTGCCAGCGAGCGCCGGCAAGCCACTGAAAGGAAACACAATGAAATGGACTGATAGCCAGCGTATCGCTGAAGAGCTATACGATCAGTATCCGGATGTAGACCCAAAAACTATCCGCTTCACCGATCTCTATAACTGGATACTGGAACTGGAAGACTTCGACGATGAACCAGAGAAATGCGGCGAGCGCATCCTGGAAGCTATCCAGATGGCCTGGATAGAAGAAGCAGAATAACCCACCACATATTCACAACGTATTCAGCATCAATCAAGGGAGCACCATGACAGCACCAAAAGAAATCTTCAAGGCTTATGATATTCGCGGTATTGTCGGCAAGACGCTTACACCCGAGATCGTCGAAGCCATTGGTCACGCGATTGGCAGCGAAGCCGCACTGCGCGACCAAAAAACCATCTGCATTGGCTATGATGGCCGCCTTTCCGGTCCTGAGCTTGCTTCAGCACTTTCGCGCGGCATCCGCAAGAGTGGCCTGGATGTAATCAACCTTGGGCTGGTTGCCACCCCGATGGTGTATTTCGCCGCCTATCATCTCAATACTGGCTCCGGTGTCATGGTCACCGGCAGCCACAACCCACCTGAATACAACGGCCTGAAAATGGTGGTGGCTGGCGAGACGCTATCTGGCGATACCATCCAGCGCTTGCGCGCACGCATTGATCACAACGATTTCGTCCATGGTAGTGGTACAGAAAGCAGCCACGATATTGCCCCGGCCTATATCGAGCGCATTGCCTCCGATATCAAGCTTAAGCGCCCCCTCAAACTCACCGTGGATTGTGGCAACGGCGTGCCTGGCGCATTTGCTGGCAAGCTTTACCGTGCGCTGGGCTGTGAGGTGGAAGAGTTATTCTGCGAAGTTGATGGACATTTCCCTAACCATCATCCAGACCCCTCCGTCCCAGAAAACCTCAAAGACTTGATCGACAACCTGCTCACAGGTCAATCAGAAATTGGCTTTGCCTTTGATGGCGATGGTGATCGCCTGGGCGTCGTCACCAAAGATGGCCAGATCATCTATCCAGACCGCCAGCTGCTGCTGTTTGCAGAGGATGTGCTCAAGCGCAGCCCTAACGCCACGATCATCTACGACGTGAAATCCACACGTAACCTCGCACCCTGGATCAAGCAACGCGGCGGTGAGCCACTCATGTGGAAAACCGGGCACTCCTTGGTCAAGGCCAAGATGAAGGAAACGGGTGCTGCGCTGGCAGGCGAAATGAGCGGGCATGTCTTCTTCAAGGAGCGCTGGTATGGCTTTGATGACGGTTTGTATTCCGGTGCACGCCTGCTGGAAATCCTCAGCCAGTTTGATGATCCTTCTGCTGTACTCAATGCGCTGCCAGATAGTGTCAGCACTCCAGAACAGCACATCAACATGAAGGAAGGCGAGCCACACCAGCTGATCAGCCAATTGCAGGCCAGCGCCAAGTTTGACGGAGCCGATGAAGTCATCACGATTGATGGCCTACGTGTGGAATACAGCGATGGTTTTGGCCTTATGCGCCCATCGAACACTACACCCGTTATCGTGCTGCGCTTTGAGGCCGATAATGCCGAAGCCCTCAAGCGCATTCAGGAACAGTTCCGCAGCGTTATTCTCGCAGCTGCGCCTGAAGCCAAGCTGCCATTCTAGGCATGAGCGGCGCGCGCCTACTTTGGCTAGTCGTCTGGCTGGGCTTGGCAAGCGCGGTCTACTATTTGGCAGATCGCGCCATCAACCCTAACAAGCTGAGCATCCTCGGCGATGCACCTAGCGTCACCTTGCAACGCGGGATGGATGGTCACTATCGCTCCGAGGCACTCATCAACGGTGTCAAAGTCAATGTACTGGTAGATACCGGCGCAACCGGCGTGGCTATTTCTCAACAAATTGCAGATCGCCTGCAATTACAGAGCAAGCAGGCGATTCGCACGTCAACCGCCAATGGCGACACTGTCGCTTACATGACCCGGCTCAATAGCGTACAACTGGGCGGCGTCAAGGCTCATGATGTCGCAGCAGTGATTGCTCCTGGGTTGGATGGCGATATATTGCTGGGCATGTCATTCCTGGCTCGCATGGATGTGCGCCTGTTTCAAGGCAAGATGACCATTACCCAGGTTGAAGAATAGTCCGTTCTTCAACCTGCTGTAGCCAGCGCTGACGATCAAGGCGATATAGCACATGAGGTCTTAATCGCGGTATATCGGCAACAGCAGGATGATCGAAATCACCATGACTATCCTGCTGCATGCCGAGGCGCTCCATCAAGGCACGCGAGCGACGATTTGCCACGGTGGTAAATGCCACGATCTCTGGCAATGCTAACTCGTGGAATCCAATTTCCAATGCAGCCTGGGCAGCCTCACAGGCATAGCCCTGGCCCCAATGCTCCCGCGCCAATCGCCAGCCGATCTCGACACACGGCGTGAACGGTAAATCATAAGTGGGAATATGCAAACCGACAAAACCAATGAAGCGATGGCTTATCACCTCCTCCACTGCCCACAATCCCCAGCCACGCTCAGCAATCAAACTGGCACAACGGCTTGCCATGGCATCGCTTTGCGGGCGATCCAGCACATCCGGAAAATACGCCATCACCTCAGGATTAGCATTGAGCGCAGCAAATGGTGCAAAATCTTGCTCACGCCATTGCCGTAACACCAGTCGCTGTGTCGCAATCTCCAGATACTGCATTTAGGTAATCACAGTAGGTTGCTCACGGCCAGTACGCTGCTTGAGTTCAGAAATTTGCTCAGCAATAGCAATCAATTCGGCCAGAGCATCCTGCGCATCCTGGTCGTGTTGCGAGATATCCGCATCGAAAGACTCCAGGTAAATGCGCAGCGTTGCGCCTGCCGTCCCCGTCCCGGAGAGACGGAACACAATCCGAGACCCATCCTCGAACAAAATGCGTATACCTTGCTTCTGGCTCACGCTACCATCGACGGGATCGGTATAACTGAAATCGTCGCATGCCTTCACGGTGTAGCGCCCCAAGGATTGCCCAGGTAGCGATGCAAACTGGCCGCGGACATGCTCAATCAGATGATTGGCAGCCTCACTAGGCAACTCCTCATAATCATGCCGGGAATAGACATTACGGCCAAACCGCGCCCAGTGACGCTTGACGATCGTTTCTACTGGCTGGCGCTTGATTGCCAAGATATTGAGCCAGAACAACACGGCCCACAGCCCATCCTTTTCGCGCACATGGTCTGAGCCCGTACCAAAGCTTTCCTCACCACACAACGTGACCTTGCCAGCATCCATCAAATTGCCAAAAAACTTCCAGCCCGTCGGTGTCTCAAAACACGGAATATCCAACTCCTCGGCCACACGATCAACTGCCGCACTCGTAGGCATGGAGCGTGCAACTCCAGCAATACCCTGCCCATATCCTGGCGCAAGCCTTGCATTTGCGGCAATCAACGCCAGGCTATCCGAAGGCGTCACAAAAAACTGCTTGCCCAGGATCATGTTTCGATCACCGTCACCATCGGAAGCCGCACCAAAATCTGGTGCATCGTCAGCGAACATGATCTCGACAAGATCATGCGCATACGTCAAATTGGGGTCAGGATGCCCGCCGCCAAAATCAGGCAGCGGCTCAGCATTCATCACCGCATCGGGAGCAGCGCCCAAGCGATCAACAAAAATAGCGCGTGCATAGGGCCCAGTTACCGCATGCATCGCATCGAAGCGCAAACGGAATCCACTGGCCAATAGCTGACGAATAGCTTCAAAATCAAATAGCGTTTCCATCAGCGCCACATAATCCGTGACAGAGTCGATGATCTCGACTTTCATGCCTGCAAGCTCAGTTTCACCCACCACATCCAGCGCTACATCAGGTGCGTCTACGATCTTGTATTGAGTAATCTTCTTGCTGCGGGCATAAATCGCCTCAGTGACGGTTTCTGTCGCGGGTCCGCCATTAGCAGCATTGAACTTGATGCCGAAATCGCCATCTGGCCCACCAGGGTTATGGCTGGCAGATAAAATAATGCCACCAAAGGTATTATGTTTACGAATCACACATGAAGCTGCCGGGGTAGATAATATTCCGCCCCTGCCAACCAATACACGCCCTACTCCATTGGCAGCCGCCATCTTCAAGATAACCTGTATCGCCTCGACATTGTAGAAACGCCCATCCCCCCCTACCACTAATGAAGCGCCAGTGGGAATTTCCACTGCATCAAAAATGCTTTGTACAAAGTTTTCAAGATAATGTGGTTGCTGGAATACCGTGACACGTTTGCGCAAACCTGAAGTTCCAGGTTTCTGATCATCAAACGCTTGGGTAGTGATGGTATGAATGGCCATAAATTGACTTTCGGGGGGTGTGGAAGTAAAAAATAAAAGAGCTAAGTTACTCGAATAATTTACCACTTTCAAGTTGACACATGCTCAAAACCCGCGCATAATCTCGCTTCTCGATTGGGGCATTAGCTCAGTTGGTAGAGCAGCGGACTCTTAATCCGTTTGTCGTAGGTTCGACCCCTACATGCCCCACCAGTCATAAAAAAATCCCGCTTCAGCGGGATTTTTTTCGCACTTCATTTCGCATTAAGACATCTATATCTGTCCATGCTTAATTGGAAAAATTCAAACCAGTTCGCCAAGTGTCTTAGGCAAGAACCTATCTGAGCTCTCTCGGAAACGGGCCGTCAAAAGCTGTAATAACCTCACCAATACCTTGTTGCCAAGTTTAGGCATATTCGCAAGCAATTGATAAAGCGAATCTCTGGTCAACACGGCAAAATCTGTTGGTTGGTTGGTGACGCAACTCGCAGAGCGTGGCAGACCATCAATCATGGACATCTCACCAATAATAGCTCCCGCCCCCACCATGGCAATGGTCTGGATCCCTTTACTCGGGATATCCTTGATGACGTTCACCTCACCGGTCAGGATTAAGAGTAAATAGTCTCCCACATCCCCCTCTGTCAATAATTGACAGTCTCTAGGGGCAGCGTAGCATTGCATGTAAGAGCACAAATACCGTACTTCTTCATCGGTAAAATCACCAAATAGCTTGATTGTATTCACAATCTCGAGGATTTCTTCGACGTATTTATCAGCACCACCCAAATGCACCAGATCAGGATACATGTAATTTTTGCCCTTGAATGAAAGGAATATATCAATTATCCGTAAACTACTTATGGTAATTATTTAGATAAATAGCCTCAAAAACTCTCATTACTCAAGTTATTTGCGTCATAATAATGCAAGAATATGGATGACACAAAAGATTAGACTTGAATTGCTTAGTAAATTATAACCGAGCACATGTCCTTAAATAAAAACTTAAACGATATCGAGAAAAGCCAATTAATTGAGCTTATGCACGAGTCCTTGAGAATTCGCTCACACTTTGAGCTTTTTCTCTGGATGCAGGGAAAACTCCAGATTTTCCTTCCGCATGAAATCATGATCACGGCTTGGGGAGACTTTTCACTTGGAGTGATTTACTTCAATATTGTCTCGCCCCTGCCTGGCATTCGCTCCGATAAAATTGCCAGTCATGAAATCAACAAGTTCCTACAAAACCTGTTCACGTACTGGTTAAACAATGCCAAGGCTCCGTTCACACTAGCAGCTGCCGACAACATCCTGCATGACTGCGAGTTCTCAAACGCTGAGTCCAATTACTATCTCAAAAACATGAAATCCGGCTTGGTACACGCCATCAAGGATCATCGTGGACGGCACGATTGCCTCTACGTGTTACTAAGCTCTAACGTGAGTTTCCCTCCGGCCTCGCGCCCTATGCTAGAAGCACTGCTTCCCTATATTGACAGCGCGCTTCGCCAAATCGAACATCTGCCAGAACAGCAACCGACGACTATCAAAATAGAACCTGAGCAAAAAGACGATAGTCTCAATATTTTGTCTGGTCGAGAGTTAGAAATCATGGATTGGGTGACGAAAGGCAAAACCAATCAGGAAATTGGCATGATCCTTGACATTAGCGCCTTTACTGTCAAGAACCACCTGCAACGCATTTTCAAAAAATTGAATGTGCTCAATCGCGCACAAGCCGTTTCGAAATTCCGCAAGTAAAGGCCTTCCAACAACGACACACCAAAAAAGCTGCGGCACTCACAGCTTTGCCACTATTCCCGCCCACCTACCATACACTGCTCTAGCTTATGCTTGCCCTACGAAACATCCCCTGAAAAACGTGGTGTACTGCGTGCTTTTTGCACATTTTATTTTGTTACTTCTGAGTACAGATAGTCGCTGATCATCATAGGCGGAACAATAGGCCGATTGGACTAGCCACCTATCAATCATGCGCCATGCCAGCCAATCTCACAAAGCCTTAATGAATTATCAAGCTTAAAAACCAAGACTATCGAGTAAGTCATCTACCTGCTCTTGACTAGCTACAACATCAATCGCAGTCTCAGGATTAATCTGAGGACCATTCATCAGGTTATTACTTTCATTTTCTTTTTTAACGACAGCCCCTGGAGAAAAGTCTATGAGCACCTGGACTAGCTGCTGCTCTATTTCCTGCGCAAGCTCAGTAATTTTTTTGATGACTTGACCAGTTAAATCCTGAAAATCCTGGGCCATCATGATGTCGAGCAGCTGTGCCTTGGTTGCATCGGTGTGACCTACTGTCTTGGTCAGGAACGCCATGGTTTCATCCGCCACCTGGTCATAGTCTTTTTTGAGTGAAGGCACGGTCAGGATATTTTTCCATCGCGCTTCCAGGCTTGACGCCTCCTGATTCAACTCGTCTTGCAATGGAGTCGCAATGTCTGTCGCATTCAAGACTCGCTCGGCCGCCTGCTCTGTCATACGAGCGACATAATTCAATCTATCCCTCGCATCAGGAATGCCGTGTGCGGCTTGTTCCAGCAGCTTGTCGAAACCCAAACCACGCAAACTTTCATGCAGATTGCGCGTCAGCAGGCCAATACGGTGCAGCATTTCATCATGCTGCAATTGCAAGTCACCCTCGCCCTGCGATACGTTTTGAAGCGCCTCGCTCATATCAGCTCCCTGCTTTTTCAAGCTTTTCAAAGATTTTGCTCAGCTTCTCATCCAGTGTTGCTGCAGTGAAAGGTTTCACCACATAGCCATTGGCACCAGCTTGAGCAGCTGCAATAATATTTTCCTTCTTCGCTTCAGCAGTCACCATCAAGACTGGCAATGATGACAGTGCTGGATCAGCGCGGATTTGCTGCAACATGGTTAATCCATCCATATTAGGCATGTTCCAATCAGACACCACAAAATCGAAACTGCCACTCCTCAACTTCGCCAAGGCCATGACACCATCTTCGGCCTCATCGACATTGTTGTAACCCAGCTCCTTCAGCAGGTTACGTACGATACGTCGCATGGTGGAAAAGTCGTCGACCACCAGAAATTTGGTATTAGGATTTGCCATTCGTTACTCCATTCAACTTTTATTTGTATTGCCAGAAATACCAAACTGCTTAGTTAAACGGTATTTCAACACTAAACTCGCAATGCTCGCGCGCTATTGGCAGCAAGATACTGCAAAACCTTGCCAGGCATATCAGACAAGGAACTCACCTCGTCTACGCCACCCGTAGCAATAGCTTCCTTTGGCATGCCAAACACAACGCAGCTTGCTTCATCCTGAGCATAATTGTAAGCGCCAGCCTGCTTCATTTTCAGCATGCCTTCGGCACCATCTTTACCCATGCCAGTGAGAATAACACCAATTGCATTTTTACCCGCACTGCTTGCAGCGGAACTAAACAAGACATCTACTGAAGGACGATGGCGACTGACAGGAGGCCCATCATCCAACTGAGTCACATAGTTCGCCCCGCTACGCGCCAACAACAAGTGAGAATGTCCAGGTGCAATATACGCATGGCCAGGTAAAACACGTTCACCACCTTTGGCCTCCTGCACTGAGATTTTGCATAAGGTATTCAGACGATTAGCGAATGACTGCGTAAACCCCGCAGGCATATGTTGGGTAATCAATATCCCAGGACAATCCGAGGGCATTTGCATCAGGAAGGATTTGATCGCCTCCGTACCACCTGTAGAGGCGCCGATGATGATGAGCTTTTCACTACTGATCAATGGGTTCCCAATAGATGGCAGGCCAGCATTACCCGGTGTTGGCGTCAACGGCGTTCTAGCAATCAAGCGTGCTCTTGCCGCGGCTCGGATCTTATCTGCAATCATTTCACTATATTCATGCATGCCGCTGGCAATAGACATTTTGGGCTTGGTAATAAAATCCACTGCTCCTAGCTCCATGGCACGCATGGTAATTTCCGACCCCCGCTCCGTCAGGGAGGAAATCATGACCACTGGAGTCGGACGCAAGCGCATGAGGCGCTCAAGAAAATCCAAGCCATCCATTTTCGGCATTTCCACATCCAGTGTCAGCACATCTGGATTTTTCTGCTTAATCATTTCCCGTGCAATCAAGGGATCTGGCGCTGCTCCCACTACTTCCAGATCAGGTTGCTGGTTGATGATTTCAGTCAATAAACTCCTAATCAGCGCTGAATCATCAATGATAAGAACTTTTATGGTCATCACATTGCCTTTTTATTGAATTATTACATGGCACTGGTCTCCTCCCAGCCACCATCGATTAAAACAACTCTACATCGCCAGCCACTTTGTTGGTCTTGAGCTTCTTGGCATAGCTTTCTTCACGCGATATCAGGGTATTGTTATGCATTTGCTTGAGCTTCTTGACCAAGACTCGCCCTGTTTTAGGGAAAAAATAAACTTTGCGGGGATAAATATCATTTAAATCTTCGCCTACGATGCGAATATTCTCGTCGCGCAAGTATTTCTTCACAAAAAGTGCATTTTTCTCGCCTACGTTGATTGCAGTAAATCCACTCAACACGTTGCCACCACCAAAAACTTTGGCTTCTAGATTTTCTCTGCGTGCGCCCTGTTTCAACAATTGGTTGATCAATACTTCCATGGCATATGTTCCATAGCGAGCAGACTCTGAAACAGGGTTATTGGCATCGGCAGCACTACCCTCAGGCAACATGAAATGATTCATGCCTCCAATGCCTGACACCCTATCGCGAATACATGCAGAGACACAGGAGCCTAGCACTGTCACAATCACGAGATCCTTATTTGTTGTGTAATACTCTCCTGGCAAAATCTTGGCAGCCTCACAATTAAAAGTCTTGTCAAAATATAAATTGGTGGCCAACTGCTCTTCTATTGGACTGGCCATACTCAGCCTCCACGCTGATTGAGGGTATATACCGTCTTGCCCAGGAGCCTGAATGCATCAGTCGCATAAAGGAAGTTTTCAGAGTGCCCCGCAAACAGCAAGCCATTCGGCTTCATGAGCGGAACAAAGCGCTTGAGAATAGTGGATTGAGTTGGTTTGTCAAAATAAATCATGACATTACGGCAGAATATCGCATCAAACTGACCGCTAATAGGCCAACTACTGCTAAGTAGATTTAATGGCTTGAACGTGATTAACTTACGCAAATCATCACGTACACGTACTAGGCCCTGTTGCCTACCTGTTCCTCGCAAAAAGAACTTTTTCTTCTGCTCCATAGACAGCTTTTCAATACGGTCATCGCTATAAATTCCTGCCGCTGCAGTTGCCAGGACATTAGTATCAATATCGGTAGCAATGATCTCGACTGGGGGACGCAAAGTGCCAAATGCTTCGCACGCTGTCATGGCCAGACTGTAAGGCTCCTCACCTGTTGAACTCGCACAACACCAAATGGAAATGGGCTGTGCTGCCTTACGAATATGTTCCGCTAGGATAGGAAAGTGGTGATGTTCGCGAAAAAATGAAGTGAGATTGGTCGTCAATGCATTCGTGAACGCCTCCCACTCATCAGAGGCAACCTCGCTTTCCAGCATATCCAGATAACGAGTGAAATTGGAAATACCTGTCGCCCTCAACCGCCTAGCTAGACGGCTATAGACCATTTCATGCTTGGAGTCTGAAAGGGAAATGCCCGCTGCTTGATAGATTAGCTTACGCACACGGGAAAAATCTGCCTCAGTAAACTCAAACTCCTTGCCAGCATTTGCCCTGGTTACTGTACTTGCACTCAATTCAGCACTCCTCTGTGCACTTACCATCAAAACTCTTCCCATTCATCACTGGAAAGATCAGGCCCAATCACTTTTTTGGGTGGTACAGATTTGGCAGCAGGAGTGGAAGCAGTACCCATGTCCTTACTTGTGGCTTTCGTCGCCACGGCTATCTTTGGTTTTGCCACTGTTGCTCCAGCCTCAATCTTCGGTTTTGGGATGGCAGTGACTTTAGCCTGTACTATGGACTGGGTCTCCTGTAACACATCCCGACCATTGCCAAGCTTGAAAACACTTGCTGCACGCTCAAGTTGGGACACATCCCCTTTCAATGCTTCTGCGGCTGCAGCCGACTCCTCAACCAAAGCAGCATTTCGCTGAGTTACTTCATCCATCTCATTTACGGCATGGTTCACTTGATCAATACCAGAACTTTGCTCAGTAGAGGCTGCGGATATTTCCGCCATGATATCGGTCACATTCCGCACGGAAGACACAATGTCGGCCATGGTAGTCCCCGCTTGATCAACAAAGACCACGCCTGCTTCGACCCGCTCCACAGAATCGGAAATCAACCCCTTGATTTCCTTCGCTGCAGCAGCTGAACGATGTGCAAGATTACGTACCTCTGCAGCAACTACAGCAAAACCACGCCCCTGCTCACCTGCACGTGCAGCCTCAACTGCAGCATTCAGCGCGAGAATATTAGTCTGGAAAGCAATTCCATCAATAACACCGATAATGTCTGCAATTTTGTTAGCCGAATCACTAATCAGCCGCATGCGGTCTTTCGCTTCACCAATCACTTCACCACCACGCGCCGCGACACTAGATGCAGACATGACCAGCTGATTGGCTTGACGTGCGTTATCGGCATTTTGCTTCACAGTAGAAGCCAACTCCTCCATGGAGCTTGCAGTTTCCTCGAGTGAACTTGCCTGGGACTCAGTACGCGCAGATAAGTCATTATTCCCCTTAGCAATCTCACTCACGCCCGTGTTGATACGTCGCACATTGGTACGAATATCGGAAATCATGGCAACGATATTGACATTCATTTGATTGAGGGCACGCAACAACATACCGGCCTCATCA
The DNA here is from genome assembly GCF_044751345.1 of Methylobacillus methanolivorans. GTDB lineage: Bacteria > Pseudomonadota > Gammaproteobacteria > Burkholderiales > Methylophilaceae > Methylobacillus > Methylobacillus methanolivorans. The sequence goes on from NZ_JBIWXY010000001.1 coordinate 1,176,776, forward strand.
GTTTTGCTAGTGTTGAATTTGCTAGAAAGATCACCACTGGCAAGAGAGTTGGCAATACTAGTTGCTTCTCGTAAGGGCTTGATCACGGAATTGGTCAGTGACACCGCTAACCCAATAGCCGCTATCATTGCAACCAATGCCCCAGCAACCACGAAACCTACATTTAATCCAGCTAAGGCCGCCCCAATCACAACTATCATCGAAAGCACTGTGGCAAGGGTCGTTACTGTCACCCTGGTTTTCAACGTCATCTGCATTGCTCTTCTGACCCGCGAAATCAAATCTGTATTCAACACTTCACCACGGTGCAACTTCAGCCCGTGGCTCTTACTTTCACGTAATCGGGCATAAATCTTCGATGCCTGATCAACCTGTTGACGCGTAGGCTTAACGCGTACTGACATATACCCAACAACATTGCCGTTCTGACGCATAGGAGTTGCATTCGCCAACACCCAGTAGAAATCGCCATTTTTGCGCCGGTTCTTCACCATGCCTGTCCAAGGCAAGCCATCTTTCAGCGTCGCCCACATATCAGCAAACGCTTCAGGTGGCATATCGGGATGTCGCACCAAATTATGAGGAGAACCAATCAGCTCATCTTCAGTAAAACCGCTAGCCCTGATGAAATCCTGATTGATATAGGTGATTCGCCCCTGCAGATCAGTTGTCGATAGAATCGACTCATCGTCCTGCAGCAAATACTCATTTGTTGTTACAGGCATGTTAGTACGCATGTTAGCTTTCTCCTCAGATTGGGGCCCTACCCCATGTGCGTTTTTCTGCCTTTTAATAAAACAACTATTTTTATTTTATTATTGATTTATCTTGAATACACTGACGGTGGAGGAAAGCTTCTGCGCCTGCTCCTCCAAGCTTTCAGCCGCAGCTGCAGCCTGTTCAACCAAAGCTGCATTTTGCTGGGTCATTTCATCCATTTGTCCAATTGCAATATTGACCTGCTCAATGCCTGAACTTTGCTCTTGGCTTGCCGAAGTAATCTCGCCCATGATGTCTGCCACACGCTGCACAGAACTGACAATCTCATTCATGGTTGTACCAGCCTGATCCACCAGCTTATTGCCGATATCTACTTTCTCAACAGAATCGCCAATCAAGCCCTTAATCTCCTTAGCTGCCGCAGCAGAGCGTTGTGCCAGATTGCGGACTTCGCTTGCCACCACGGCGAACCCACGCCCCTGTTCGCCGGCACGGGCTGCTTCAACCGCAGCATTTAAGGCCAAGATATTGGTCTGGAAAGCGATACCATCAATCACGCCGATAATATCCACAATCTTGCGGGAGCTTTCCTTGATCGAACCCATGGTGTTCACAACCTGATCTACCACTTGCCCACCACGTACTGCAGACTCAGAGGCTGTAATCACTAACTGGTTAGCTTGCCTTGCATTGTCGGCATTTTGACGTACGGTAGAAGTCAGCTCTTCCATGGAGCTTGCTGTTTCTTCCAAGCTTGAAGCCTGTGACTCAGTACGCGAAGATAGATCGGCATTACCAGAGGAAATTTCGCTGGTTGCCACCAGCATCGTATCTGTACTGCCTCGTACTTCTGTCACCAGTTTGCGTAACTCTTGAATCATGAAGCGAATACCCACCAGCAACTTGCCTGGTTCATCAGAAGCATTCTCATTGATCATATCGAGCAGATCGTTTGGCCGCGGTGCCAGATCACCCTTTGAAACACGTCCAATCACCCGAATGCCGTAATTGATCGGCTCAATGATGGAGACTGTAATAACCCTGGCAAAGACCACTCCCATCAATATAGCCACTAAGCCAAGAACGATAACCAAGATACGCCCTTGAATACTGGAACTCTTGTTGGCTGCTGCCAACTCTTGAGCCCGGGTACGTTCATATTGCAACAACTGGCTCATTGCATCCTGATAAGCATCGCGAGCGGATTGAAATTGCCCATCTACGCTCTCATAGAATGCTTTTTCATCGGACATCAGCTTATTGGTCACATTACGCTTTTCTTCTAGGCTTACCTGCTCATTTGTAAGCCACCGTTCAAGCGCTGCTACTCGGATATTTAACGCAACCCTCACCTTGAAAGCTTCAGTGCGTACATTGCGATAATCTTCTCGTGCCTTGTTAACTTTCTCCAGAAAGGGCTGATATTCTGGCTCTTTCATGGACTCCAGAGCTTGAGCCTGTAACTTGTCTACCTCTTTTGAATACTGATCCATCTTACCCAGGAAATAAGACTCCTGATCTTGGCTACGATTCCTCATATAGGCAACCGCGTTGATGATATTCATATTGGTATATAACTTCCAATCGTTCAACAGTCCTTGCTTAGTCGCAGATTCAGCAACGATGGCATCTGTACGATTGCTCATAGAAGTCATCAACACTAGGCTGAGAATCACAATAGCTCCCAGCAACACCAACAGAGATCCAAAACCGATCACCAACCGCCTAGTGATTTTCTGGCCATACATATAGTTCATTAATGGATTCAGTAGCTTCATTTTTAATCTCCGCCCTTCAAGTTCAATCAGGTCTGTATCTGTATAGTTTTTTTATAATTTGTTACTAAGCGCCAGCGACAATATGATCAACTAAGCCCATTTCTGAACTGGTCATCAGCTTGTCGATATCTACCAAGATCAGCATTCTGTCATCCAGCGTACCCAAGCCAATCAGGTAGTCTGTACTCAGAATAGATCCCATCTCCGGTGCTGGCTTAATCTGTTGTGGGCTCAGTGTCGTCACATCAGAAACGCTATCCACCACAATCCCGGTCACGCGATTATTGATATTGAGGATAATGACAACCGTAAACTGATCATAGGTAGGCGTCCCCAGGTTAAACCTGATGCGCATATCAACAATAGGCACAATAATGCCCCGCAGGTTAATCACGCCCTTGATGAAGTCAGGCGCATTAACAATCCTCGTGACACTTTCATATCCACGAATTTCCTGCACCTTGAGAATATCGATACCGTACTCTTCACTTCCCAGCGTGAAAGCTAAAAACTCACTGCTTTCAACTTGCGCTGCCCCTGATGGAACCGGTTGTGACTGATTCTCTGTTTTACTGCTTGTTGGTTCTAACATGACAACACCTCTTAATGAATGGAAGCTTCCGTGATCAACTGCCTACTGGAGCGCAATAAGTTGGTCACATCAAGAATCAGGGAAACACCACCATCACCGAGAATGGTAGCGCCAGAAATACCTGCAACCTTACGGTAATTCGACTCAAGGTTCTTGACGACAACCTGCTGCTGCCCAACCAGCTCGTCCACGAACAATGCAGCCTTTTTGCCATCAGCCTGAACTACGACCAAGATACCGTCCTCAGGCTCTCGATAAAGCGGTTCAATATCAAACATCTGATATAACGGAATTAAGGGGAGATAATCCTCACGCACCTTGACCAGACGGCCCTGCCCTGTCACATCTTTCACATCGCTCGCAGATGGCTGTAGTGACTCGACGACAAAGCTCAGGGGCAGAATGTATACCTCGTCACCTACACGTACCGACATACCATCAAGAATCGCCAAGGTTAATGGCAAAGAAATGGAAATCGTCGTGCCATACCCCGCAGCAGAACGAATATCTACCACGCCACCCATGGCAGTGATATTGCGCTTTACCACATCCATACCCACGCCACGACCAGAAACATCCGTGACCTTTTCCGCTGTAGAGAATCCAGGAGCAAAGATCAATTGCCAGACATCCCCGTCGGGCATGTTATCTGACACATTCAGGCCAGAAGACTTTGCCTTGGCAAGAATACGCTCACGATTGAGGCCACCTCCATCATCACTCACCTCAATCACGATATTGCCGCCCTGGTGACCCGCAGAAAGTGCAAGCCGCCCGATAGGGTTCTTACCAGCAGCAGCACGTACTTCGGGTGACTCTACCCCATGGTCAATACTATTTCGTACCAAGTGAGTCAAAGGATCAACAATGCGCTCTATCAAGCCTTTATCCAGCTCAGTAGCCGCCCCATTAGTGACAAACTCGACTTTCTTGCCAAGCTTGCTCGCAAGATCCCTTACCATGCGGGGGAACCTGGAAAATACATAATCCATCGGCATCATGCGAATCGACATCACGGCCTCTTGCAGATCCCGAGTATTACGGGTCAACTGCCCAACACTATTGAGTAGTCGCTCATGCAACATGGGATCCAGTGATCCTGTGCGTTGCTCTATCATGGCTTGTGTAATGACCAACTCCCCGACCAGATTGATCAGTTGGTCAACCTTCTCAATACCAACACGAATAGAGGTTGTCTCCTGGCTGGCTGCGGCCTTATCTGCTTCTCGACGTGGCGCAACACGCTTATTTTCCAGCGGTGCCTCCTTCACCTGAGCAACTGCTTCGGGTTTGGGCACTGGATCAGGCGCCACCTTTGCGACATGATTGGAATCAAACAATCCAAAATCCCCCTCATCCAGAGGATTGGCTTTTGCCTGAGCTGGCTGTGGCTGGGCAGTATGCATTTCAGGAGCAGCCTCTTGTGTTGTCACCCTGATCTTATCTACATCCACGACAAATGAACTAACAGCAAGGATACTGTCGCGACTTTCCTCAGTTTCTAACCACAGAGCATGTAGGTTACCTACGACCGGTTGCACAACCACCTTACCCAGCAACTCCAGCTCGGCTATCAAGGTCGCCCAATCCTTATCCAGGACTTCTGGCACTTCAATCAAAAAGTCGGACTGACCGCTAACAGTGTCTTTTCCCTGTGCCTGGCTGACCAGATTATCGGCACCAAGCTCAGTAATGCTTAAATCATCGGCGTCAATAATAAAAGAGCAAATCGCCACGATATTGTCCACGCTTTCCTCCGTGGCAAGCTTAAGCACATGCTGCTTACCCTCAGGAGGTAAGGATTCCACTTCCCCGAGCAGTTTCAGCTCTTCCGTCAGGGCAATCACATCCTTTTCTGGCAACTCAGGAAGTTGCACCTGATATTGCTTGGTCGCACTACCTACCTGGATTGCTGCCTGAGCAGGCTCTTCAGACTTTTGTACAGCCAAAGATAATGCTTCCGGAGGCGGGGCAATCGATTGTCCACCCTCTTGCGCCAGGGTATGCAATGTCACTTTGATATCACTCACCGCATCCTCATCAACCGCGCTACCATTGCGATGACCATCCAACTGCATCTTCAAGATATCCTTGGCAGCAAGAAACACGTCTACATGCTCAGCCTGCAGTTTCATTTCGTTTTTGCGGATACGATCTAGGAGGTTCTCCAGAACATGGGTAATTTCCGTCATGTCTGTCATACCAAAAGTTGCCGCCCCTCCCTTGATGGAGTGTGCTGCACGAAAAATGGCATTGAGATCCTCAGAACTTGGGTCCTCAATATCAAGCTCGAGTAGCAAACGCTCAGCTTCAGCCAGCAATTCATCCGACTCATCGAAGAACACTTGGTAAAACTGGCTCATATCAATTGTCATTGTTCAACTCCAGATTGGTTCATGCTTGCTCCCCACAAGGAGACGTCTTTTATGCAATACACTCACATCATCCAATGACGCGCTGAACAACATCCAGTAAACGCTTGGGATCAAACGGCTTGACCAACCACCCTGTTGCTCCAGCAGCCTTACCTAATGCCTTCATTTCATCACTAGACTCTGTTGTTAACATTAATATCGGCACTTTCTGGTAAGAACTGAGGCTACGTAACGATTTAATCAGCGTCAGGCCATCCATTTTTGGCATATTCTGGTCAGTTAGCACCAAATCAACGACTTGGGTCTGTGCTTTATTGAAAGCATCCTCACCATCCACAGCCTCTATGACTTGATAGCCTGCAGCATTCAAGCTGAATACCACCATTTGTCTCAACGACCCGGAGTCATCAACAGCTAATATTGTTTTTCCCATATCCTTTAATCCCCGTTCTTGCGCGCCTGTGCGCTCCGGCACGTACCTGACATTGTTAAAAGAGAAACCTAAAAAAGCTCAATATCACCCGCCCCCATATGCTGCTGATTTACGGATGACTGTAAATCACGATGCATGGAAGCACGTTTTTCGTTGAGCGATTCGCTCATCTTTTGCAAAATAACCGCTATATCCTCATGAGAGTGTTCGGCAACCAAGGACTCATGCTGGTCAGCTATCGCCAACAGCAATAGCTTGAGTCCACCAACCCGGGCAAGCGCACGCGTCAGCAATTGATTGGTCATATCCTCGAACTGCATCCCTGTGACAACACGATTTACCTCGCTTTCGATCTGGCGGCTATACATCGCCACCTCCGCGATATGCTGCTGAGATAATTGCGAGCTCGCGCTCAAACTTAACAGTATCTGCTGCTGCGCCTGGGCTGCCCGGTTAATGGACATAAACCCATCCACTAGCATGCTAATCGCTTCATGCAATAACCCATTTGCGCGACTCAGATCAGTTTCGACATGCTCAAGATGCTCTTCACCCCAACCACCGAGGCTAACCAACAACGCTTTCAATTCATCTATCGGTATAGTCTGACTTGCCATATACACTATCCTGTCCAGACTGCATTCAATCTGTAAGAAACAAGAGAAAAATCCTGCTTAATCAATCCCATTACTCATTAAAGCTTTGAGTCAAAGCAGGTACCTCACTGGATTTCGCTACATCTGCCGAGCCGTTGTCACTCATTGTCTCTTCCTCGGTCTTCTTGTTCATGATGATGATACTAATGCGGCGATTGACAGGGTTAAGTGGATTATCCTTATCGAATAACACAGCAGAGGATAACCCCACCACACGCAATACTTTTTCTTCCTTCATCCCACCAGCAACAAGTTCACGACGTGACGCATTAGCACGATCCGATGATAGCTCCCAGTTACTATAAAAGCGCTCACCACTAGGATAAGGCACCGCGTCAGTATGCCCGGAAAGGCTGATCTTGTTTGGCACATCATTCAGCAATTGCCCAATCTCATGCAGAATTTGACGTGCATATGGCTGCAATTCAGCCTTGGAGGAGGCAAACATAGGGCGATTCTGCTCATCCACAATCTGAATGCGTAAACCCTCAGTCGTAATATCCAGCAATAACTGCTTTTTGAAAGGCTGCAAAGTGGCACTCGAGTCAATAGCCTGTTCAATGCGATTTTTCAGTTCCTTGAGTTTCTGCATCTCAGCCTTGGCCACGGCTTCCTTTGCTGTCTTAAGGTCTGGCTTTTTCTTGGAGGTAATATCGTCCGCTTTTCTGATCTGCCCTTGAGACTTAGTCATATCACTACCACCGCCCTTGAGCACACTCTCACTGGCACCAACAGAGGCGCCCCCCTGCATCGCTACCTTGAGCGGTGTCTTGAAATACTCTGATATCCCCTCAAGATCGGACTTGCTCGTAGAGCCCAATAACCACATGAGAAGAAAAAACGCCATCATTGCCGTGACAAAGTCGGCATAAGCTATTTTCCATGCACCACCATGATGACCACCGCCGTGTTTGTTAACACGCTTGACGATAATTTTGACGTTTTCCTGGGCCATATTGCTCTCCGCGTACTAACGTGCCTTGGCCTGTTTTACATGGGCTTCAAGTTCAGCAAATTCTGGGCGCTCTGTGGAGTACAGCACTTTACGACCAAACTCCACTGCGATCGCAGGGGCATAACTGTTGAGACTGGCAAGAAAAGTGACCTTCGCACATTGAAACATCTTGGATGACTCATCTGCCTTGCGCTCAAGCAAACTAGCCAAGGGACCTACAAAACCATACGCAAGAAGAATCCCAAGGAATGTCCCGACTAGCGCATGAGCAATCAACATCCCCAACTCATTGGGCGGCAAACCGACTGACTCCATGGTATGCACCACCCCCATGACCGCAGCCACGATACCGAAAGCGGGCATCCCATCTCCCAAGCGAGCGATACAGTGAGAAGGCACCATGCTTTCATGATGGTGAGTATCGATTTCGTTATCCATGAGATTTTCTATCTGAAATGCATCCATGTTGCCCGACGACATCAAGCGCAGATAATCACAGATAAAGTCCATCAGATGATGGTCAGAAAGCACATCGGGATACTTGGAAAATATTTGGCTGCTCTCAGGGTTTTCGATATCGCTCTCAATAGACATCATCCCGTCACGGCGAATCTTGGTAAGAATTTCGAAAAGTAGCGCCAGCAAATCCATATAGCGCGATTTGGTATATTTAGAGCCCTTGAAAACAGTAGGCAAGGCTTTTAGGGTTGCCTTGATGGCCTTGGCATCATTTCCCACGAGGAATGCCCCGATAGCTGCCCCCCCGATCATGAGAAGCTCCAATGGCTGAAACAAGGCTGCCAAATGCCCTCCTGCCATGGCAAACCCACCAAAGACACTTCCCATTACTACCAGATACCCCGCTATCACCAGCATATCAGCAAGCTCCGCTCGGGTTTCACAGACCCGACTTTTAAGTTCTTTTCAGCATAGCAATCAAGCGGATGTTCTGATCGCGGTAATTGAAATGCAATAACCCTTTATATCTGAACCATCATGGCCTGACTGCCCCCTAAAGCGCAATATTGCACGCTTATAATTCCCATACAAAAATACTGGCAGCATCTGCATCCAGCCTATCTTGAATCTGAAATTTAGGAAGCACTCCCGGAATTTCAAACTCATAGCTGATCAGCAAACTTCCTGCCTGCATTTCCTGTTCAGCTTTGAGCCAAAGATCAGGCATTGCCGCCGGGGAAAGGTACGCAAAGACGATGTCGTACTCAGAAAGGTTAACGGCCTGGTAATCACCATACTTGAATGTTGCGGGGGATTTTTTTAGTGTGCTTAATAAGACGCTAATCAGCCATGGTAAAGGAGCTAGCTCAATTCCGACACACTTTGAGAGAGGACACTCTCGCGCCAGATACATCACAAGCCCACCCATGCCGCTCCCGATATCAAGCACCTTGACGGATTTGTCTTCAGGTATCAACTCCTTAACCTTGCGCCAAGTCACAGGGAGAGATGGATAAAAAGGCACCTGAGTACGGTAAGTGCTCCAAAAGAAGGCCAAGGTAAAACAAAATGCCAGCAGATATATCCATGCTGGTAATTGCCATTGCAACATGACTAGAATAGCCAGTGGAAAAAACAGATGGATCAGGCGCCACCATACAGCCATTGCAGCAATAACCGACAAAGCACTGGCAAATACGCCCTGCATGACAAACAAGCCCCAGACTGGAAAAACCTCGCCCTCCAACCACCACAGGAGTTGAGATGCCCCACAGACCATGCCCAAGGCTACTAGCTGAATAAAAAAAGCCAGGATAGCGGGGGGAAACCGCTTCCTGGCACCACTCAACTTCCGGCCTGCCCCTTGCTTACGCAACACGGGCAAAATCCTTAAAAAACTTCAACTCCATACCAGCGCTATGCAATCAACGCAGCAGCCAACTCCTTGGCTTTTTTGGTCTTGCCTGCACGAGATGGAACATGGCAAAGATTGCATTGATATTGATCATGCAGATCATAGGCATTGACCACAAATTCGCCCCCACAGCAACTACAGCGCTGCATTTTCAACATATTGCTATCAAGGAAACGTACGAGCGTCCAAGCACGTGTTAGAGACAACACCACCTCATCGTCAGGCTCGCTGCCAACTTGCTGCAAATACAGCTTATAGGCCTTCATCACGGCCGAAATGCCTGTCACTCCTGCATGCTGAATCAGGAAGTGATAAATGTTTACAAAAATAGAAGAGTGAATATTAGGCTGCCAAGTGAGAAACCAGTCGGTCGAGAATGGAAGCATACCCTTAGGTGGCGACATCCCCTTGATTTCCTTATATAACTTGATCAGGCGCTCACGAGACAATGTTGTCTGAGACTCAAGCAATTGCAGCCTTGCACCCAGATGGATCATTTGAATTGCCAATTGAATTTGCTCGGCTTCATTGATTACACTCTTGCTCATGACACTCCCCAATACCTTAATAAACTGGACGCAACAGCCGACTTTATTTTTAAAACCGATCAGGCTATTTCTTCAACACCCTGGCCTGCCATCAAGATAGCTGCATGCGCTTGCGCCTGCATACGGTCTTTGGTGTAGCTGGTCAACATACCCAGAATCGCAGTGTCATCGAAACGGAAGCGGGTCAGCATCATATTGAAGCTGCTGAGCTTGAGAAGTTGCGCATTACTTAGGCTTTCCAGCAGGTCTGCAATATCTTGGCTCAAACCCAGACGAAAAATTGCAGTCGCTTTATCTGCACGAATCATTTGTTGCGCAAGCATCAGATAACTGAGGTTAGCATCTTTGATTTCCGCCATGATTTCTTGTTCGTTCATTTTCCAGCTCCCTTGCTTGAAAAGTCAGCGCCGCTAAATGCAGTGCAGGTGAGGCGTACTTTGAACTTTTTAAGATGAGGCAAAAACTGGTGTTCGTCGGTTTTTTTCGTAAGACGAGCGAGCATAGCCGATACAGTGTTTGTCCTACAAACACTGTATCGGCCTTGGGAGACAAGACTTTTAAAGGAGGTGAAGCATTAATTTTTAACTACAAACTCAATACCGCGATCCGCATCCTTCAAAAAATATTTTGGCAATCATATCCACTTAACGGCATGACTAAATCAATCTTTAGGGTAAAGTTATGAAAATTTTTGATAATTTTATAACTTATTGATTAATAAAAAATAAATTAACAAAATTTTTACCCTCTTGTTCAGTTAACGACCAGGTTTTTCCAAACTTTAGGTTTTTTTTGAAATTTTTTTAAACTTTTCTATCAGGAATAACTGGTTTTCCCCCTTCTATTCTTCGATTCCATTATTTTCTTCGTGACGAATAATGCAGCCATCAATGCAAGACAGCATGTCATTCACGCTGTCTTCATCAAGAAGGATAGACAAGCATGGCGCAAGATAGTGATTTGGAAAAAACAGAACAGCCAACGCCGCGACGCATAGAAAAGGCGCGCGGGGATGGTGATGTTCCTCGCTCACGTGAGTTTTCCACTTGTGTTGTGCTGATGACTGGAGGTTTGGGACTGATGATGCTGAGTGGCCGCCTCAATCAAGCCATGCTGAGCAATATGAGTAGCAATCTGCGCGTCAGCCGTGAGGCTGCATTTGATTTCAGTTTGCTGCTCAGCAAAATTGCCAATGGCATCCTGGATTTGCTGATCGCTTTTGCCCCATTGGTCTTGTTGTTATTGATTGTGATTGTGGGAGCCCCAGTGCTGGTCGGCGGGTGGAACTTCAGTAATAAAGCCTTTATGCCAAAGTTCAGCAAACTCAATCCACTCAATGGCATCAAGAATCTATTTTCAAAGAACTCTCTGGTTGAGTTGGTCAAAGCTGTTTTAAAGGCAACTTTAGTAGGTACGGTTTCTTATATGGTGATGTCTCACGACTTTGACATCATCCTTTCCCTAGCAACACAACCTCTGGAAACAGGGATTGCCCAGGTAGATGGCATTCTGATCAAAGGCTTCCTATTTATAGTTTCTGCACTGGTATTGATTGCCCTGATTGATGTGCCTTATCAACGCTGGAACTATACCAACAAGCTCAAGATGACCAAGGAAGAAGTCAAGCAAGAAGCCAAGGAAAGCGATGGTAACCCGCAGATCAAGGGACGTATTCGTCAGCAACAACGTGAAATCGCACGCCGCCGCATGATGTCGGAGATTCCAAAGGCAGATGTCGTGATTACCAACCCGACTCACTATGCTGTAGCGATTAAATATGATGATCACTCCATGGGTGCCCCTCGTGTCATTGCAAAGGGGGCTGATGATATTGCCCTCAAGATCAGGGAAATTGCCAGCGAACATAAAGTGCCTACGCTGGAATCCCCAAAACTGGCACGTGCGCTGTTTGCCCATACGGAATTAGGCGATGAAATCCCGCAAGCCCTGTATGCCGCGGTGGCAGAAATCCTCGCCTACATCTTCCAGCTTCGTCATTACAAGACTCATGGCGGTTATTACCCCGATATGCCTAACGCACTGGATGTTCCTGATGCCATGGATCCGCACCTGAAAGGAGCAAACTAAGTCATGAATGCCTTCAAACTCCCTTCATGGTTGAATGGCGGCGCCTCCATGGCAGCACCCCTGATTATCATCATGCTGCTTGCGATGATGATTCTGCCCTTGCCAGCCATCGCTCTGGATGCCTTGTTCAGCTTCAATATTGCACTTTCTATCTTGGTATTACTGGTCGGTTTGCAAACCTCAAAACCGCTGGATTTCATTGCCTTTCCTACCATTTTGCTGGTTACCACCATGCTGCGCCTTTCGCTTAACGTCGCGTCGACCCGCGTGGTATTGACGGAGGGACACACTGGCCCGGATGCAGCAGGTAAAGTGATCGAGGCATTCGGCCATTTCCTGATCGGCGGTAATTACACCGTGGGTATCGTGGTATTCATTATCCTGACGATCATCAACTTTGTCGTCGTCACCAAAGGTGCTGGCCGTATTGCCGAAGTCGGCGCACGCTTTACCCTGGATGCAATGCCCGGTAAGCAAATGGCGATTGATGCTGATTTGAATGCCGGCCTGATTGGGGAAGAAGAAGCCCGCAAGCGCCGTAAAGAGATTGGTCAAGAAGCCGAGTTTTACGGCGCAATGGACGGTGCCAGCAAATATGTACGCGGCGATGCCGTGGCAGGCATATTGGTCATTGTGATCAATATCCTGGGCGGGTTGATCGTCGGCATGATCCAGCACGACCTGAGCTTTGCCGATGCGGTAAAAAACTACACCCTGCTCGCGATTGGTGATGGCTTGGTAGCGCAGATCCCCGCCCTCATCATTTCAGTGGCGGCTGGTGTGGTGGTATCCCGTGTGGCCGATGACCGTGATATCGGCAATCAATTAACGGAACAGCTCTTCGCCAATCCACGCGCCATCTATATCACCGCGGCCATTATTGCCGGCTTGGGATTGATTCCAGGCATGCCACATTTCGCCTTCCTGCTATTGGCAGGATTACTCGCTGGTGTTGCTTATATGGCCGAGAAAAAACAGCAGTCCCAGGAAGCCGAGCCTGAAAAAGCGCCCGCTCCCGTCGCTGACTCTCCTGAAGCTAGCTGGGATGATGTGATGCCTGTTGACGTAATTGGCCTGGAAGTCGGCTATCGCTTGATTCCCCTGGTAGATATTGCACAAGGTGGCGACTTACTTAAGCGCATCAAGGGGTTGCGCAAGAAATTTGCTCAAGAAGTTGGTTTTCTTCCACCCCCCATCCACATTCGCGACAACCTGGAACTGCGCCCTGCAGGCTATCGTATCACCTTGAAAGGTGTTGAGATCGGTAACGGTGAATCCTTCCCCGGACAATATCTGGCGATTGATCCAGGCAATGTGACTGGCCCCTTGAGCGGCACAGCAACCACTGACCCTGCGTTTGGTTTGCCCGCTGTCTGGATTGAAGCTGGCATGCGTGATCAGGCACAAGCCATGGGATATACCGTGGTTGATACCAGCACCGTGATCGCTACACACCTCAACCACATGATCACATCCCATGCCGCGGAACTGTTAGGCCGCCAAGAAGTACAACAGCTGCTGGATCATGTGGGCAAAGAGTCTCCCAAACTGGTGGAAGACTTGGTGCCCAAAGCGCTCAGCCTATCCAGCGTACAGAAAGTGTTGCAGAACCTGCTGGTCGAAGGCGTTCACATCCGCGACATGCGCACCATTATCGAAACCCTTTCCGAGCATGGCCCACGCATCCAGGATACCGATGAACTCACATCTCTAGTCCGCATTCAGCTAGGACGCGCGATTGTGCAGCAGCTATTCCCTAGCGGTAATGAAGTACCCGTGATGACGCTAGATCACAACCTGGAGCGCTTGCTGATGCAGGCATTACAAGCCAGCGCCAACGGTGGCGCGGCTATTGAGCCAGGCTTGGCAGAGACCCTCTCGACCCAAACCGCTAATGCCGCTAAACAACAAGAACAAATGGGCCTGGCCCCCGTGCTGCTGGTCCCTGGCTCATTACGCACTGCATTATCCAAATTCCTGCGCCGTGCAGCCCCGCGCTTGCGCGTGCTCTCGCATGAAGAACTTCCTGACACCAAAACCATACGCGTTACCAGCCTGATTGGAGGCCAAGCATGAACATCAAACGTTACTTCGGAAAAAACTCCCGCGAAGCCTTAAGCATGGTGAAGCAAGAACTGGGAGCGAATGCCGTCATTCTCTCCAACCGTGCCGTTGAAGGTGGTAACGAAATACTCGCTTTCCGTGAGGAAGATATGGCCACATTGGTAGCGCGCGACAAACCAAAGCCGGTAGCCGCAAAACCACAGCCCCAGACAGCAGTTGGCGAAGAAACCCTGGTGTCGATGCTGAGCCGCAATCAGCGCATACTGAAAACCGCAGAGCCTCTGAATCACCAGGCATTGCAACAACAGCGTGCCCAGGCGGCCAGCAAGAAAACCACACCACAAGCTCAACCGAAGGCTGTGGCTGCACAAGCCGCCAAGCCCATGGTCAAAAACACTGCCAAACCGGTACGTGAACAAATTGAGCAAGACCAGCTGAGCCAGCGTGAAATGGCGCAAATGATGCAAGAATTGCGTTCCATGCGTGGCGCCATCGAATCGCAGCTGACTGAGATCACTTGGGCCAATATCCAGCAGCGCGACCCTATTAAATCAAATGTGCTGAGCAAAATGATCTCCGCAGGGTTCAGTGCCGGACTTTCTCGCCAAATTGCCGAGAAAGTACCTGCAGGCCACAGCGAAGCAGAAGCAAACAAGTGGCTGCACAATGTGATTAGCAGCAACATTCACACCATCACCGACGAACAGCAAATCCTCGACCAAGGTGGTATTTATGCGCTGGTTGGCCCAACTGGTGTCGGCAAGACCACGACAACTGCCAAGCTGGCAGCACGCTTCGTGATGAAACATGGCGCTGGCAAGCTGGCACTCATTACCACCGACTCCTATCGTATCGGTGGGCACGAGCAATTGCGTATTTACGGCAAGATCCTCGGCGTGATGGTGCATGCCGTCAAGGACGAAGCCGATCTGCGCATCGCCCTCAATGAACTCAAGGGCAAACATACTATCCTGATCGACACCGTTGGCGTGAGTCAGCGTGATCGCATGGTGGCGGAACAAATTGCCATGCTCTCCAAGACAGGCTTGCCGATCAAGAAAATCCTGTGCATGAATGCCACCAGCTCTGGCGAAACCCTGGCTGATGTCATGGATGTCTACAAACGCTGCGGCCTCAATGGTTGCATTCTCACCAAGCTGGACGAGGCAGCATCCATCGGCAGTGCACTCGACATCATCATGCGTGAGCGTCTCAGGCTTTATTACGTTGCCAACGGTCAGCGCGTCCCTGAAGACATTCATATCGCCAACAACACTTTCCTTGCACACCATGCCTTCAAGATGGCGCGCAAGAAGGCAGAACAATTCCAGTTTCGTGATGCAGAGATGCCATTCCTGATGGCGAACGTCGCCAGTAGCAACATGACAGGAGGCAGAGCATGATCCATGCACATAAAGATCAGGCGTCAGGCCTGCGTCGCCTAATGGCAGGCCCCAACCCCAGAGTCATCTCCCTGCTTTCAGCCGCTAGCAAAGCAGAACATGCAAGATTGATGACCAACCTCGCAGCGTCATTACATCGGCAGGGCAACAAGGTATTGATTGTGGAAGCGACTAGCACCTCCATGAATGAAGTCAGTCATTACGGCATCAATGGCGACCAAGGCACCCTACTCGAAGCTATCATGCGGCCAGAACTGCACCAACCATTAATAAACAATGACAGTGAGGGTTATTCTGTTGCAAAATTGCTGCCAGGGAATTCCGCCAGCCGTTTTCTGCAAAATGGCAATCTCAAACAACAAATCGAGCGGGTATTCTCGGCCATGGCAAGCCAGCACGACATCATCTTAGTTGATGCTGCGCTCACTATTCATGACACCATGCCACTAGATGTACTACATCGTGGGGAGATACTGATACACATGACGCGAGATCTTGGCTCCATTACTCAAGCCTACACCCTGATCAAACAATTGTGCCAACAGGTGGGTCGGCGCTCGTTTGACATTGTGGTCTCACACACTAGCGAATCCCAGGCACGTATTATCTTCAACAATATTGCTGAAGTTGCACGTCGCCACCTGCATATCGAACTTCATTTTGCTGGCCTGATTCCATCCGATGAGCATCTGGGTATCGCAGCAAAACTCGGCCGTAGCGTCATTGAAGCATTCCCCATGACCAAGGCTTCGGCCGCATTTAAGGCATTAGCGGGCAAAATAGACCATAATCATGGTTTATTGGAAACGTCGCTCGGCTAAGAGGAATCTCAAGTGATGTACACCTTGCATGGAAAAACCAGCCCCAAGGAAGATCTTCTGAAGCAGCATGCAAGCCTGGTCAAGAAAATTGCTTATCAGCTCAAGGCCAAATTGCCCGCTAGCGTGGATATTGATGACCTGATACAGGCAGGCATGATGGGGCTACTGGATGCCACCAACCGCTATGAAGACAACCATGGAGCACAATTCGAAACGTATGCCGCGCAGCGTATCCGCGGCTCCATGATAGATGAGCTGCGCCGTGCGGATTGGCTACCACGTAGCGTGCGCAAAAACATGCGTGATGTAGAAACAGCTGTGCACCAGCTGGAGCAAAAACTTGGCCGCCCCCCTACCGAGGGCGAAATTGCGCGCGAACTCAATCTTTCCATGGATGACTTCCATGAGATGCTAGATGACTGTAGTGGCCACCAGCTCATCTATTACGAAGATTTCAGCGAACAGGACAGTGGTGACCATTTTCTCGATCGCTATCAATCCGATGACTCTGGAGATCCGTTGCGGGCATTGCTTTCCACCGACTTTCGCGAAGCGCTGATTGATGCTATCGACTCACTGCCGGAACGTGAAAAAATCCTCATGGGCCTCTATTACGAACAAGAAATGAACCTCAAGGAAATCGGTGCCATCATGAGCGTCTCTGAATCCCGGGTTTGCCAATTACACACCCAAGCCGTTGCACGCCTGCGCGCCAACCTGAAAGAGAAGTTGTGGACTGGAGCAGCCTAGGCGGTATCTTACTCGCCCTTGCTGGCATCGTGCTGGGGCAAGCACTTGAAGGTGGCAAGTTCAGCTCGCTCATCCAGCCAGCTGCATTCATGATTGTGCTGTTCGGCACGATTGGTGCCGTTCTCCTGCAAACGCGACCAGCCTTCTTTATTCAGGGTTTACGTTTGCTCACCTGGGTCATCCGCCCTCCAGAAGACGATAGAGTAAAACTGGCACGCCGCATCAGCACCTGGAGCCAGATTGCGCGCAAAGATGGCATTCTGCTGCTGGAAAATCATATGCACTCCGAACCAGACCTTTTTGTGAAAACCGCATTGCGCCTGGTGATTGATGGCACACCACCTGAGAAGATCCGCGACATTTGCAATGTCGATATCAACCGCTATGAAGTAGCACAACGCAATGCCGTCAAAATATGGGAAGCAGCTGGCGGCTACGCGCCTACTATTGGCATCCTAGGGGCAGTGCTTGGCCTGATCCATGTCATGGAAAATTTATCTGACCCAAGCAAATTGGGTAGTGGTATCGCCATTGCTTTTGTCGCCACGATTTACGGTGTAGGCTTTGCCAACCTGTTTTTCCTGCCGGTTGCAAACAAGCTCAAGGCACTGGTGCAACTGGAAACCACACGCCGCGAGATGGTGATTGAAGGAATGGTTGGCATTGCCAACGGTGAGAATCACAAGATTGTTGAAGAACGCTTGAATGCATACTTGCGTTAAACTCAGGGTGACATGGGAAGAAGAAGAAAATTTGAAGAAGAACCAGATAACCATGACCGATGGCTCGTGTCCTATGCAGATTTCATTACCCTGCTATTTGCCTTCTTCGTGGTGATGTATGGTATTTCATCAGTAAATGACCAGAAATATAAAGAACTCACGTCCGCCCTTGGTAGTGCATTCAGCGGTACAGACGAGCTTAAGTCACCAAGCAAGTCTTCTGATATCCAGCCGGCAGAAAATCAAAACCTGCAATCCTCTCCCAGCCACTCACTGATCAATGGCTTGCCTCTCACTCGCCTAGAGCAAGAAAAGTACCGCCAAGAGCAGGAAAATATCAGTGCCATCATTACCAGCCTGAATCAAACTTTGGGCTCACTCACCAGCAGCGGCAAAATCAATATCAGCAAAACCAATCGTGGCGTCAGAATTGATATTGCCGATGGCGTGCTGTTTCAGGCAGGCTCTTCCAGCATCAAGACCGAGGCAAACGCTCCCATTAATGACATTACCCAAGTACTCGCCAATCAGGAATACGCCATCCAGGTAGAAGGTCACACTGACAACCTACCCATCAGCAATATGCAATTTGCTTCCAACTGGGAGCTTTCCGCTATGCGTGCCACCAGTGTGGTGCGCCGGATGATAGACAACGGCATTGCTGCAGACAGACTCAGCGCAACAGGTTATAGCGATACGCAACCTATTGCCGACAATGAAACTGCTGAGGGCCGCGCAAAAAATCGTCGCGTTTCTATTATGGTGCTATATAGCAAACCGGAAAAACTTCAGAAAACAGAAACTCAGGAATAAAAAAGCCGGGATAATCCCGGCTTTTTTATTCCAATTTTTTCACGCTTGAGCGTTATAAAGGCCAGACCCTGAACTGGCTTGACCATTAGGGCCATAAAACTGGCCAGAAGCAGGAGGCCGCCCCAAAGTATCCAGCATCTGCTGATTACGGTTGAACTGCTTGTTAATCAAGATACCGTTCACACGATTGAGTTCTTTAGCCTGGTCAACAAGGCCCTGGAAGTGAGCCCAGGACTCTTGAACCTCCGCTGTTTGCACCGCAATCCAGGCTGCAAGGCCACGCTCATCGGCACCAAATCCTAAAGCTGCAACCGCTTGGTACCGTGCCTGGGTATGAGCATTAATATCCTGCAATACCCGGGTCTTTTCATCCAGCAAGCCTTCCATGGCATCCACATCCACCTTGACCAAGCTTGCTTGCTCACGCCTTAAAAGCGTCAATAAGCTATCAGTCAATGCGATTTCACGCTCAAAACTGGCTGTGGTCATGTCAGGATCACCTTTCTTCCTGCACAGCCTTAACGCTGGACTGTCAGCAGGTCTTTCACTGTGTTGATAAGGCCATCTGCGACCTTTTCAGAGTCAACCCTGAATTGGCCACTGGAAATGGCAGATTTGATCGCGTTCACTTTGTCCGCGTCATACACTTGCTCATTCGCTCCGGCGGCTTCAATAGATTGCAATTGCGAAGCCAACGGAGACAAGGTAACACTCTCACCGGCTACAGTAGCCTTGGTCTCGCTTGCACGAGGTGCAGGCCTGTTTTCTGTCTTGTCATTGGTCAGCGCAACCGCTTTCTGAAGTGCGTCATCAATTTTCATGGCAATTCCTTAAGCTAGTTTCATCTACGGCAAAACTACATACCGATATATTGCTCTTATCGGCGGTATTTTTGTTAACTTTAGTAAAAAAGTTTAAAGCGTTCTTACAGCATCATACCATCTGTAGCAAGAACACCCCATTGATCACCAAGCCTAGAAAATCACTTCAATCAAGCCGCCCTGTCGTGCCAAGCCACTGACGACCTGGCCATTGCCTACCTTCACCTTGACTCGCTGCCCTTCCCCGGCGTTACTCAGGGCAGTGCCTTCGGCAGAGACCCTGAATCCATTGCCTATGGTATTGAGTACCACCTTTTGTCCTTGTTGCACCACTGGCAACACCCGTAACATCTCTTGGCGCAACACTGTTCCTGCACTTAACGGAACATAGACAGCACGGCCCACTGCCTGGCTAGCATCTGTGAACACCCCAGGTGGCAACTTGGCAAGATCACCCTGCCCCTTGATAAGGTCTTGCTCGGTAATAATGTGTCCTTGGGTCAATGGGCCAGCAGCAATCAAGTAATCCGCCATCACTTGCACATTCGCCTGCACATACACTGTCCACACCTGTGGTGCATTGCAACGCACCCCAACACTGGTGCGCCCCCAGATACGACTGCCTGTCGGTAGCGACATCTGGAGATTGTCACAACCGGCCAGTTTGAGGCGTGAATCAATCGCCATGGCCGATACTGATACCTTGCCAGGCAAGCTTGCACTCTGGCTCAATAGAAACTGCTCAACCTGTTGTCGCAATTGCGTCAAATCCTGGTGGCCACCATTTGCAGAGGTCGGCATTACCCACAAGCAGGCAATCAGCAAGGCAATCATACGCCCTGTGATATATACTCGTTTCATTGCATCCCTCCTTCTTGGTTCCAGGCCTGGCACTATCTACCTATTGAGGATAGCCTTTGCCACTTCATCTGAAGGTGCATTCTACTCAGGCATGCAAACACGCAAGCAGGAAACAACAAGGGAAAATCCCTTTTATTCGTGCAATGAAATTTGCATCATCAGTCCTAGACTCGCAATCATCTGAAATAACGACAGTCTCCAGCATTTCTTGACTGCCGTTAGCAAGGGAGGTTGTACGATGAACAAGTTGGATGCTGCACTCAATTTTCATGAAACCGCATTGCGCGTGCGTGGGCAACGCCAGGAGCTGCTGGCTGCCAACATTGCCAATGCAGACACGCCTGGCTATAAGGCACGCGACATCAATTTTGCTGATACCTTCAAGCAGGCGCTCGTTGGAGCAGGGGGGGGACTAAAAGCCGACACTACCAACCCAGCCCATATCTCCGCCACTGCCAGCCATCAGAACGGCGTGCTATTCCGCCCGATTATCCAAGGCAGCGTTGATGGCAATACTGTGGATATGGATGTAGAGCGTACGCAGTTCGCGGATAACGCATTACGTTACGAAGCCAGTGCCACCATGATTAGCGGGCAGATCAGAAAACTACTCTCCGCGATACAAGGCCAGTAATCCTGATTTCCAAAGGAGACATCCATGTCACTTTTTAATGTATTCAATATTTCTGGCTCTGCCATGAGCGCCCAAGGCCAGCGCCTGAACGTCGTCGCTAGCAATCTTGCCAATGCAGATAGCGTGACCAGTTCCAATGGTCAGCCTTATCGTGCCAAGCACATTGTATTTTCAGCCGTACCCGTCAACGCCAATGGCTCACAAGGGGTGAAAGTACAGCAAGTCGTAGAAGATCAATCCGCCCCGCAATTGAAGTATGACCCGAAACACCCCTTGGCTGATGCGAATGGGTATGTCGCCATGCCCAACGTCAACGTCACGGAGGAAATGGTCAACATGATATCGGCATCGCGCTCGTACCAAAACAATGTAGAAACCATGAATGCAGCGAAATCTATGCTGCTCAAGACCCTGACCATCGGTCAGTAACGATTAACCACCCTGAAAGCGAGTAACCACCATGGCAAGCACCTCAGGCATTTCAGATTCATTGCTCACTACCATGAATGGTAGTAGCTCCAGTAGCACAGCCAGCAGCATTTCTGAAACGCAAGATCGCTTCATGAAGCTGCTGATCACGCAAATGAAGAACCAAGATCCTCTTAACCCAATGGACAATGCCGAAGTTACCAGCCAGATGGCTCAGCTTTCCACAGTCACCGGGATTGAGAAAATGAATGCCTCACTCTCTGCCTTTATCAGCAGCATGCAGGCAACCCAGGCTTTGCAAGCATCCAGCCTGATTGGCAATACTGTCTTAGTAGAAGGCAGCAGTACTTACCTCGCAGCAACTGAGACCGAAGGTGAATCAGCTGCTTATTTTGCGGTTGAGCTACCGGTAGGCGCCGATAACCTTAAGGTCAACATCAAAGACAGCTCAGGTAAAGTCGTGAAAACAATGACTGTCACCAATCAGCAGGCCGGTATCTCGCAATTGGGCTGGAACGGATATGGTGACGATGGCAGCAAGCTGGCAGATGGTCGCTATACCATCGAAGCCACAGCCACCACCGCCAACACCACTGTTGCAGCAAACACCCTGAGTTATGAACAAGTAATGAGCGTTTCTACAGGTTCTGATGGGGTCAAGCTGAACCTGAGCAACCTTGCATCCATTACTACCGACAAGATCAAACAGATTTATTAACGACAACCCAGGTAACTTCACCAGGAGAACAACATGGCTTTCCAACAGGGTTTAAGCGGACTTAACGCTGCTGCCAAGAGTATTGAAGTGATTGGCAACAACGTTGCCAATGCCAGTACCGTGGGCTTCAAACAATCACGGACCGAGTTTGCTGATGTTTATGCAAACTCCTTAGGAGGCGGTAATGCTTCTAAGATCGGCATTGGTACCAAGATAGCCGCTGTCACACAGCAATTTACACAAGGCAATATCTCAAACTCGCAAAACCCACTGGATGTTGCAATTAACGGCAACGGCTTTTTCCGCATGAGTGATAACGGTACTATCAGTTACGGCCGCAATGGACAGTTCCAGTTGAGTAAAGACGGATATATCCAGAATGCATCAGGCCAGCGCCTCACGGGATATTCCGTTGTCAACGGCGTTGTACAGACGGGTGCCCTAAGTGAACTACGTATTGATGCAGCGGATCTTGCCCCTCAAGCAACGACATCCATCACCGGGCCCTTAAACCTAGATTCCCGTGCTGATATTCTTGACCCGGCTGACTTCGATATTAACGACCCCACTACTTACAGCCACTCTACCCCGATTGAAGTGTTTGATTCGCTAGGCAACTCACATGCCGTGCAGTTGTACTACCTCAAAAGTAATGTCACGACCACGCCAACTGCGACTACCACCTGGACTATCATGGCAAGCGCAGATGGTGTACAAACCCCAGTCGGTGGTTCCGTAGGTACCGTTACTTTCACTGGCTCGGGTATTAACCCAACCTTCACCCCCGCCAATCTCAATATCAGCGTTCCTGTAGGCACCGGCGGCTTAACACCTATGTCAGTCAGTGTAAACCTAGCTGGTAGCACTCAATTCGCCAACTCATTCAACGAAAGTGATTTGGGGCAGGATGGTTATGGTGCAGGTCGCCTTTCCAGCTTTAGCGTAGGTGCCGATGGTTCTATCCTGGGACGTTATTCCAATGGTCAAAGCGCTGTGCTGGGCCAAGTAGCACTGGTGAACTTCCGCAACCTCAACGGCCTGCAACCATTAGGGGACAACCTATGGGCTGAAACTTCTGAATCAGGCCCTCCCATGGTTGGTACCGCCAACTCTGGTGGCTTGGGGGTGTTGCAATCCTATCGTTTGGAAGATTCCAACGTCGACTTGACTGCTGAGTTGGTCAACATGATCACAGCACAACGGGTATACCAAGCCAATGCGCAAACCATCAAGACTGAAGACCAGATTATGCAAACCTTGGTCAACCTGCGTTAATTGAACTAAGCGCCTAAGCCATCAGCAATAGAAAGGAATCGCCATGGACCGTTTGATCTATACCGCCATGACCGGCCTGAAACACATCATGGAGCAGCAGTCGACTACGGCCAATAACCTGGCCAACTCGACAACTACTGGCTTCAGGGCCCAGATAGACAGCTTCCGCGCCGTACCTGTCTTGAGCGATGGCTTACCCACCCGTGCTTTCGTGGTTGATGCCACAGTGGGCACCAATTTCAATAGTGGCGTTATCCAAACAACGGGGCGCGAGTTGGATGTTGCCATCCGTGATCGCGGCTGGTTTGCCGTGCAACGGGCGGATGGCACCGAAGCCTATACCCGCAATGGCAACTTCAAGCTAAATGAAAACGGCGTTCTGCAAACCCAAGACGGCCTCACTGTCGTAGGCGATGGCGGCCCACTCACCATTCCACCAGAAGGCAAAGTTGCCTTTGCCAATGATGGCACTGTCTCCGCCGTGGCTACCAATGTGGTGCCCTTGTTTACCAGCATGATTGGGCGCTTAAAGTTGGTCAACCCGAATGATGGCGACTTGGTACGTGGTGCCGATGGATTGTTCGAGCCAAAGAATGGCCAGCCCCTGGCTGCAGATGCTGCTGTCAGCGTAGTAAGTGGCGCACTGGAGGGTAGCAACGTGAATGTGGTGGAAGAAATGGTCAACATGATTTCCCAGGCACGCCAGTTTGACCTGCAAACCAAGCTGATCCAGAACGCCGAGAATAACGCCACAAAAGCCGGTCAGATCTTCAGTTTAAGTTAAGCACCCCTGGAGTAGCATAGTCCTTAATTTCCAGAATACCGGCAGCCTAGGCCGCCATTGCAAAGGAGCAGACCATGATACGTTCGCTATGGATCGCCAAGACCGGCCTTGATGCACAACAAACGCAGATGGACGTTATTGCCAACAACTTGGCTAACGTCAGCACTAACGGTTTCAAGAAAACCCGTGCCGTATTCGAGGATTTGCTCTACCAGAACATCCGCCAGCCCGGTGCACAATCATCACAGCAAACCCAGCTGCCCTCTGGCTTGCAACTGGGTACTGGTGTGCGCCCCGTAGCCACCGAGCGTATCCACCTTCAGGGTAACCTGCAACAAACAGGCAATAGCAAGGATGTCGCGATTAGCGGTGAAGGTTTCTTCCAGGTACTGCTGCCAGATGGATCCACTGCTTACACGCGTGATGGCGCTTTTCAACTTGATAATCAGGGCCAGTTAGTCACTGCTAGTGGCTTTACCGTGCAACCTGCGATTATCGTGCCGCCTAATGCTCTGAGCATGACGGTTGCACGTGATGGTACCGTTTCCGTGGTCTTGCCCGACAACCCGAATGCCGCTGTGCAGATTGGCACCTTCCAGCTAGCTACCTTTATCAACCCGGCTGGCCTGCAATCCCGTGGCGAAAACCTATATATCGAAACAGCGGCGTCTGGTGCGGCCAACGTCAACCAACCCGGCCTGAATGGCACTGGCCTGCTGATCAATCAATATCTGGAAACCTCCAACGTGAATGTCGCCGAGGAATTGGTCAGCATGATCCAGACCCAGCGCGCCTATGAAATCAACAGCAAGGCGATCTCCACATCCGATCAAATGTTGCAACGCTTATCCCAGCTCTAATCCGGGCATAGTGTAGTGAAGGAAACATGATGCAATTGCGCACTCGATCAAGAAACTGGCTGGCACTGGGCATGTTGCTGTTGTTCAGCGCTTGCTCAGTGGCACCAAAAAGCATCACGCAGGCGCCCAAAACCGCTCGTCCGGCGTACCCAACACAAACGGCCTACAATAGCGGTGGCATCTACAGCCCGGCCAGCTATCGCCCCCTGCTTGAAGACAAACGCGCACGCTTGGTAGGCGACACCATCGTCATCAATATCACGGAAAACACTACCGCCAGCAAATCAGGTACCAATTCAGCAAGCAAAAAAGGGGATGTGAATGCCAGTGTCACCAGCTTCTGGGGTAAAACCTTTCCCCGCCTGAGTGCCAGTGCCAGCTCCGACAACTCTTACAATGATGCCGCAGCTGCGAATTCGCGGAACGCCTTTACTGGCACGATCAGTGCAACTGTTATTGAGGTATTGCCCAATGGCAATATGGTCGTCAGCGGTGAAAAACAAGTCGCGTTCGACCGCGGCACTGAATTTGTTCGCATCTCAGGCGTTGTCGACCCACTGTATATTTCCAATGGCAATACCGTGGCCTCAAGCCGTATTGCGGATGCACGTGTGGAATATCGTACCAATAGCACGATTGATACCGCGCAAATCCTGTCTATTCTGGGTCGGTTCTTCCTGAGCCTGGCACCACTATGAGCATCACCATGACAAAACGCCTCCTGACCCTAGTCGCTATCTTCGGCATTGTATTATCCCTGCCTGTTCATGCTGAGCGCATCAAGGACCTGACCACGATACAAGGCGTACGCTCCAACCAATTGATTGGTTATGGCTTGGTAGTCGGCCTCGACGGCACAGGCGACCAGACCACACAAACGCCCTTCACCGTGCAAAGCATCGTCAGCATGATGCAACAAATGGGCATTAATCTACCCACTGGCACCAACCTGCAATTACGTAATGTCGCCGCCGTGATGGTCACCGGCAGCTTGCCACCGTTTGCCCAACCGGGCCAGAACATGGATGTAACGGTATCCTCCATGGGTAATGCACGTAGCCTGCGTGGCGGCACCCTGCTCATGACACCGCTCAAGGGTGCTGATAATCAGGTCTACGCCATGGCCCAGGGCAATTTGGTCATTGGTGGTGCAGGTGCAGGTGCCAGCGGTAGCAGCGCCCAGATCAACCACCTGAGTGCGGGCCGTATTTCTGCAGGGGCAATTGTAGAGCGTGCCGTACCAAGCCAGCTCACCGAAACCAGCACAATCCGGCTGGAACTGAAAGAGGCCGACTTTTCCACAGCTAGCATGGTGGTCGATGCTATCAACAAGCGCTTTGGCAATGGCACGGCCACACCACTGGATGGGCGCGTCATCCAAATCCAACCACCTATGGATACTAATCGCATTGCCTTTCTCGGCAACTTGGAAAACCTTGACGTCAAGCCTTCACAAGGCACAGCCAAGGTGATCCTTAATGCCCGAACCGGCTCCGTTGTGATGAACCAAGCTGTGACGCTGGATGACTGCGCGATTTCACACGGTAATCTTTCCGTTGTGATCAACACGGCACCAGCGATCAGCCAGCCAGGCGCTTTCTCTGGTGGGCAAACTGTCGTCGCTCCGGTCTCGCAAGTCGAGATCAACAAGGAACCAGGCAAGGTAATCAAGCTGGATAAAGGCACTTCACTCGCCGATGTCGTGAAGGCACTGAATGCTATCGGTGCCACACCGCAAGACCTGCTGGCTATCCTGCAAGCCATGAAAGCTGCTGGCTCGCTACGTGCAGATCTGGAAGTCATCTAGGAAATCATCATGACCGCCTACAATCTCAATACTGATATCAACAGCAGAATGGCGGCGGATGCCAATAGCCTGAATAACCTGAAATATGCTGCACGCGACAATAGCCCTGAATCAATCAAGGCCGCAGCCGTGCAATTTGAGGCATTAATGGTCAACATGATGCTGAAAAGCATGCGTGACGCCACACCCAAAGAAGGCATGTTCGATAGCGAACAAAGCCGCACCTTCGTTTCCATGCTAGACCAACAGCTCAGCCAGCAGATCGCCAGCCGGGGTACTGGGCTAGCCGACATGCTGGCACGCCAGCTACAAATCAAGCAATCCAGCGTACCACCTGAAGAATTGGACTCTCTCGCCCCAACACAGAGAAGCATGCCGCTTGCGACGGGCTCTACCGCAAATACCGCTCTCCAGGCTCAATCAGCCCCACAGAATGCACGTGAGTTTGTACAGCAAATGAGCCAGCACGCAGAGGCAGCCAGCCAAGATAGCGGCATTCCCGCTAATTTAATGCTAGGCCAGGCAGCACTGGAAACCGGCTGGGGCAAACGCCAGATTACTGGGACAGATGGCACTGCCAGCAACAACTTGTTTGGTATCAAGGCTACCTCAAGCTGGAAAGGCAAAACCGTTGAAGCATTGACGACGGAATACATCAATGGTGTGCCGCAAAAGCGTATTGAGAAATTCCGTGCCTACGACTCCTACGCCGATTCATTCCGTGACTTTGCCAATATGATGCGCAACAACCCGCGCTATGACAATGTGATGAGCAATACCGGGAGCACCGCTGGTTATGCGCAGGCGATGCAAGATGCAGGTTATGCCACCGATCCCCAATATGCCAGCAAGTTGCAGCGGGTGATCAACAGCATCACCACGACTTAAAGTTTCCTGTTTTTATGCCGTTCAACCATTTACGTAACCTTGATCGACACCCATCATGTCTAATATATTCAACATCGGCAAAACTGCACTGAACGCTGCCCAAGTGGGCATTAGCGTGACTGGGCACAATATTGCCAATGCCAAGACCGATGGTTACTCGCGTCAGGTAATCGTCCAATCGACCGGCCAGGCACAGAATTGGGGCTTTGGTTATTTGGGTAATGGTACGCAGATTGATACGGTCAAGCGTATCTACAACGAACTGCTATCAAGGCAGATCAGCAATAGCCAGTCTATCGCCAGTGCCATCAATACTCAGATATCCAATATCAACCAGATCAGCAATATGCTGGCAGATTCAGATGCGGGGCTTTCACCAGCGATCCAGGATTTTTTCGATGCGATCAATGACTTATCCTCCGCACCTAACGACCCAGCATCACGTCAGGCCATGCTATCCAATGGTGAGGCCTTGGTTAGCCGCTTCAACAGCTTGGGCAGCCGGTTACAGGAGATGCAAAGCTCGGTAAATTCACAACTCACCGCCAGCGTCAAAACCGTCAATCAATATGCCAAGGAAATCGCACGTCTCAATGAAGTGATTGATATTGCGACCACCAGCACAGGCCAACCGCCTAATGATCTCCTGGATCAGCGCGACCAGCTAGTATTGGCGCTCAATAAGGAAATCAAGGGCACTGTGGTTGTCCAGGATGGCAATAAATACAACGTATCGATTGGTAACGGTATTCCATTGGTGAATGGCCTCACTTCGTATTCATTAACCACGGTCAACTCGCCTACCAATCCAGGCAAACTCGAAGTTGCCTACCAGGTTGGCTCCACCGTCTCCATTCTTGCCGAACAAAGCCTGCAAGGCGGCGTCATCGGCGGGCTGATCGAGTATCGCCGCGAATCCCTGGACAAGGCCCAGAATACCCTGGGGCAGATTGCCGTTGCACTGGCACAATCGTTTAATACCCAGCATCAACAAGGCCTGACCAATAACAATGTGCAAGGCGGCAATTTTTTCAATATCCCGGTACCGCAAGTCAATGCCAGTAGCCGCAACACTGGCGACGCCAGTATTGCCAGCAGCATTACTGATGCCAACCAATTAACTGCGAGCGATTACCGGTTGCGCTACGATGGATCAAACTACATCGTCACCCGCCTCAGCGATAACACAACGCAATCATTTTCCAGCCTGCCACAAACCGTTGATGGCGTCAGCTTCGCGTTGGGCGGCGGCACCATGAACACAGCGGATGAGTTCCTGATCAGGCCAACCGCTAATGCGGCAAGCGACCTGTCCATGGCAGTAAAACAGATTGCAGACATCGCCGCCGGTGCCCCAGTCGTAGGTACCTCTGCCGCGACAAGTAACACAGGAAGCGGCACTATCAGTGGTGCCACGGTGAGTAACAGCTATGCCAGCGCTCCGCTGGCCAGCCCCTTCACCTTAAGTTATAACAGCGGTAACCTGAGTGGCTTCCCTGCGGGTGAAGCAATTACCGTCACCACCAGCGCCGGTGTCACAACCACTTATCCAGCTGGCAGCACAGTGCCCTACAGCGCTGGCGCAACGATTAGCGTCGCAGGTATCAGCTTCAGCCTGAGTGGCGCCCCTGCAGATGGCGATCAGTTCAGCATTGCTGCAAACACCACCAATGCCGCTGGCGATAATCGCAATGCCTTGCAGCTGGCCGCATTGCAAGGTGCCAAGATCATGCTGAATGGTACGGCGTCTTATCAGGACACATTCAACCAGCTCGTCAGCTATGTAGGTAACCGTGCGCGTGAATTGCAAGTGACCGGTGCTGCAGAAGATGAGCTATTGAACCAATCCATCACTGCTCAGCAAGGTGAGTCTGGGGTAAATCTGGATGAAGAAGCCGTCAACTTGCTACGTTACCAGCAAGCCTACCAAGCTGCAGGCAAGGTCATGCAAGTAGCTAGCACCCTATTTGAAACTGTGCTGTCGATCAGATAAGCGAGGAAAGTATCATGCGTATCAGCACTAACACTATATTCCAGAACGGCCTCAATAAAATCTCGCAGTTACAGGTCTCCCAGGATCGCTTGATGCAGCAGATTGCCAGCAAAAAACGTATCCTGACCCCTGCAGATGACCCGGTCGGTGCTGCCCGTTCACTAGAGTTGCAGAACGCGCAACGCGTCAATACCCAACTTGAGCGCAATCGCATGTTTGCCGAGAACAGCATGAATGCGGTAGAGGGCAACCTGCAAAGCGTCACAGACTTGCTGATTGCCGCAAAATCCCGGCTGACCGAGGCAGGCAACGCTTCTTATGATGATGTCCAACGCGGCTATATCGCCATTGACCTCAAGAACGACCTCGAAGCATTAGTCGGCCTGGCCAATGCTAAAGATGGCAGTGGAAGCTACTTGTATTCCGGATACAGCACCAATACAGCGCCTTACACATTAAACTCTAGCGGTGCGACCTATAATGGCGACAATCAAGTACGCCAGTTACAGGTTTCCAACAGCCGCCAATTGCCCATTACAGACAATGGACCCAATGTATTCCAGGCTAATGGTAATGATGTCTTTGCAGCCCTGGCCTCCATTACCAACTTGCTGCAGACCCCCGTCACCAGCGCTGCCGACGCCCAAGCATTGCAGGATGGATTAACGACAGCCAGCAATGCCTTGCAAGGCACGCTGGATAATGTACTCACTGTACGCGCACGTAATGGCTCGGCGCTCAAGGAGATCACAGCCCTCAATGGCGATGGCGACAGTCGTGAGCTGCAATATGCCAAGTCATTGTCAGAACTACAGGATCTGGACTATGCAAAAGCACTGTCCGATCTCGCCAAAGAGCAAACTGTGCTGGAAGCCGCGCAAAAGGCTTTCGTTGCGACCACCAGCTTATCGCTGTTCAACTTGATCTAATTAAACATGGATGTATAGATCCATACATCCATGATTGATTGGTAGCCCATCATTCCATGAACTGTAGATAACCCGCCAGATACCAGTTATACAATTGCTGCACGAGTGCCTGATCCTTTAGTACGTCAGCATCAAGACAGCTAGCTTCAAGCAAGCGGTGATCTGCCAATGCCATCAATATATCTTGATGCTGTGCACTGGCAAGCAACTGCTCACCATTCATGAAAAACTCCCCCTTGTGAAACAACATCTGACTTTTTCCAGCCAAGGCAATACCATGTTGAGTCAACTGTTGTACAAAGCGCTTGAGGCTCAATGCCTCATTCTCATCAAACACAATATGTGGCTTAGGCTCAGAAAGATAACGCCCAAGAAAACTTGACACGTCTTCAGGCTGCCAGCGAATCTGGTCCAGCATGTCACTAACCTTGCCCAGCATCTGCGTACCAATCTCTGCCGGATGAGTTTGCAACTGCAATTCTGGGTCTGCATACATACCCGATACTTGCAGTTTATCTTGCAGGTAATTGAGGAACTCACTCGCCAACTCCTGTGCCGATGGCGCACGAAAACCAATGGAATAGGTCATGGCATTGCCGACTGCAATCCCCCAGTGGGCCACGTGGGGAGGTAGGTAAAGCATATCTCCCGGCTCAAGTACCCATTCCTGCTCAGTCTTAAAATTTTTCAGGATACGCAATGGCGCATCATCCACCAAGGTCAAGTCTTCTTGCTCACTGATACGCCACAGGCGCTTGCCCTCACCTTGCAGCAGGAAAACGTCGTAAGAATCAAAATGTGGGCCTACCCCACCCTGATCAGGCGCAAAACTTACCATCAGGTCATCCAGCCTCGCGTAAGGTACAAACGCAAACTGCTGCAACAAATCCATCGCTTCTGGTAAATGATGGTTGACACCTTGCACCAGCAACGTCCAATCGCGCTCTGGCAGTTTGACAAACCGTCTTTCATCCAATGGCCCGTTTTCCACCTGCCATTTGCCGCGCTTGAACGACACTAGGCGAGACTGCACATCCTCTTCACAAGCCAATCCAGCAAGCTCATCTGGACTCAGCAAGCCATTAAATCCAGGCATCGCCTGACGAATCAGCAAAGGCTTTTTTTGCCAGTACTCAGCAAGAAATTGCTCTGCACTGATTCCGCCTAATAAAGTCAAAGGAACTGGATTTGATAATGATTGTTTTTTCATGCTCGCATCATAGCGCATTGCTTACGCTGATAAGAAATTAGGTTAAAATCTTTCCCATCGCCATCATTGCAAAGCCAGCCATGCTGCAGCCCAATACGCCAGCCCCTGACTTTTCCCTGCTTGATGCAGATATTGAAACCATCAGCCTTTCCGCATTACGCGGCCATCACGTGGTACTTTACTTCTATCCCAAGGACAACACGCCAAGCTGTACCTTGCAAGCCATCGAGTTTAGCGACCTGGAGGATGAATTCAAGCGACATGGCGCAGTCGTGCTTGGCATCAGTCGTGATGACTGCATGAGCCATGCCAACTTTAGAGACAAACATGGACTGGCAGTACAACTGCTTTCCGATGAAGATGGCGAAGTCTGCAATCAATACGGCGTTTGGCAGGAAAAAGAAAAGGACGGCATGAAAAAAATGGGCATAGTCCGCTCAACATTTGTCATTGACCGGACTGGAGTGGTACGCTTGGCACAATATGGCGTGGAAGCTAAAAATCACGCCACAGAAATACTCAACTTTATCAAATCACTTTAAAAGAAGGATCTTTCATGCAGATCGCCATGAACACTGTTGTCACCATCACCTACGAACTGCGCGATAGCGATGGAAATATTCTGGAGTCCAGCAAGGATCCAGTCAGCTATCTGCATGGCGGATATGACAATATTTTCCCACGCGTGGAAGAAGAATTGCATGGCAAGGCAGTAGGTGACTCCATCGAGTTGACCCTGGAGCCAGCCGATGCATTTGGTGACTATGATGAAGAGCTGGTACAAATCGAACCGGTCTCGGCCTTCCCAACGGAAGAACTGAAGGTCGGTATGCAGTTTGAAGGTGAAGATGAAACCGGTGATATCGTACTGTATACCGTGACCAACATTGAAGATGGCAAGGTCATTGTCGATGGCAACCACCCCTGGGCTGGCGAGCGTGTGCTATTCAAGGCCTCTGTGACTGCCGTGCGTGAAGCAGGCAAGGAAGAAGTCGAGCATGGTCATGTGCATGGCGCAGGTGGCCACCACCACTAAGCAATATCAAGGTTGGTTCTAACTTGTGTTGGAACCACCACAAATAAAAAGGCAGCCATCTGGCTGCCTTTTTCATATTCAGGGCGGTGTTTTTAAAACCGCTTAACTCATATTATGCGCAGGAAACCCTACGAACTGGCTTCTTGGCACGTGCTTGCTTACGCTTGGCCAAGCGCTCATTAATACGCGACTGCCTGATGGACAATGCCCAGCTATAGCTGGTCCAACCAATGGCTACAGCCAGAGAAGCGCCACCAGCGATCATTGCACCCAGCTTTTCACCGGCAAACCAGCCGATCACAGCCACGAATGATGCAAATACCACGGGAATAACTATCTTGATGAAATACTCGACTACCATATCTTCCTTTTGGGATCCTTGAATAAAAAAACCGCAGTCCCGGTAAGGACTACGGTTTATATTCTGGCAGGGAGTTGTTTCAAAAATATGTCTAATTATTTCTGATAGTTATATTAATTTTTTCAATTTGTACAAAATATCCAGTGCTTGCCTTGGTGTCAGCTCATCTGGCTCAATCTGATCCAGCTCGGATACGGCAGGATGTAACTCTGGCTCGGGTGCATTTTCCACTGCAACAAACATGTCTCCCTGCCCTGCCGTTGACTGCTGCAACACCTGGCTTTGCTCCAATTGCATCAATTTGCGCTTGGCGGCGTTCACCACCGCTCGAGGAATACCCGCCAGCTGCGCCACCTGCAACCCATAACTCTGGCTCGCAGGACCATCTTCTACATTATGCAAGAACACGATACCACTACCATGCTCAACAGCATCCAAATGCACATTGGCAGCGTGCTTGAATTCCTCACTGATCCTGGTCAGCTCAAAGTAATGCGTGGCAAATAGGGTATAACTACGGTTTTTTTCCAATAGCTGTTTGGCTACCGCCCATGCCAGCGACAAGCCATCGAAGGTAGATGTACCACGCCCGATTTCATCTAGTAACACCAGGCTTTGCTCAGTAGCATTGTGCAGGATATTGGCAGTCTCGGTCATTTCCACCATGAATGTGGATCGCCCGCCAGCCAAATCATCCGATGCGCCAATGCGAGTAAATATACGATCTATTGGACCAATCTTGGCTATTTTGGCCGGTACAAAACAGCCACAATGCGCAAGCAGAACAATCAATGCCGTTTGCCGCATATAGGTCGATTTCCCCCCCATATTAGGGCCGGTAATCAGTAGTAACTGACGATACGGTGACAACACGACACTATTGGCGATAAAAGGCTGCGTCAATTGCTCCACCACCGGATGGCGACCATCCACAATAGTAAGTCCAGCCTCTTCAGTAAACTCCGGGGCAACGTACTTCAATACGTCAGCACGTTCGGCAAACGCTGCCAATACATCCAGTTGGGCCACCGCCTCCGCATTACGTTGCCATGTAGCCAATGCCGGTTGCAATTGTTCAAGCAATGCATCAAACAAGGCTTTTTCACGCGCCAACGCACGATCATTGGCCGACAACACTTTATCCTCGAACGTCTTCAGTTCGGGAGTGATGTAACGCTCCACATTCTTCAGCGTCTGCCGACGGCGATACTCTGCAGGCACCTTTTCAGCCTGCGCCCGGCTGATTTCAATATAGAAACCATGCACACTGTTGTATTCCACCTTGAGATTGCTTATACCACTACGCTCGCGCTCCAGTGCCTCAAACTTGAGCAAGGATTCGCCGCAATTGTTCTGGATGCCTCGCAGATCATCCAGCTCCGCATCGAAACCATCAGCAATCACCCCACCTTCGCGCAACACTGCCGCTGGCTCATCCTTCACTGCAGTGAGCAAAAGCTCCAGGAAGTCTTGTGCTACATCAAGCTGCTGCGATAGCGCATGCAATAGCCCGCTATCCCCTAATTGCAACGATTGCTGCAACAACGGCAGTTGGCGCAAGCTATCACGCAAGCCGGATAAATCGCGCGGACGAGCCGTCTTCAAGGCAACGCGCGTACTCATGCGCTCAATGTCCCCAATATTGCGCAACACTGGGCGTAAGGCATCGTATTGCACATGCAAGCTAGTCACGGCCTGCAAGCGCGCTTGAATATCAGGTTGATGCTGCAAAGGATGATGTAACCAATGGCGCAACAAGCGCGCGCCCATGGCTGTCACAGTGGTATTGAGCAAAGAATATAAAGTAGGGGCAGACTCTCCACGCAAGGTCTGGTCGATTTCCAGGTTACGACGCGTTGCTGCATCCAGCTGGATGAATTGGCTACCCTGCTCTACGGTGAGCCCCTGGATATGTGGCAAGCTGGTGCGCTGCGTATGCTTGACGTAATCCAGCAAGGCCCCAGCCGCCATGATGGCTGCTTGCATATCTGCACAACCAAAGCCATCCAAGTCGTAAGTATCAAACTGCTTGGTCAGGGTTTGTAATGATGAATCCAGATCAAACTGCCAAGGTGCTAACCGCTTTTTGGAACACTTGACAGGTGCCAGTGCAGCATGGGAAAAGTCATCAGGATAAAGAATTTCAGCGGGGCTAATACGCTCTAATTCCTGTGCCAATACTCCAGATGCTATCTCACTCAAGATAAAGCGCCCCGAAGCAAGATTGATACGCGCCAATCCCAGCACACCGTCACCCTGGGCAATCGCCAGCAGCAGGTTATCCCGTGTATCGTCCAGCAAAGCCGCATCTGTGAGCGTGCCTGGCGTCAGGATACGCGTCACCTGACGCTCTACCGGCCCCTTGCTCTTGGCCGGGTCGCCCACCTGCTCACAAATAGCAACAGCCTCACCCAGCTTAGCGAGCTTAGCTAGATACTGCTCGGCAGCATGATAAGGCACCCCCGCCATACGAATAGGCTCACCATTCGAACTGCCACGCTTAGTCAACGTAATACCAAGCAAACGCGCAGCTTTCTCCGCATCGTCATGGAACAACTCATAAAAATCCCCCATGCGGTAGAACACCAGCATATCGGGATATTGCGCCTTGATACCAAGATACTGGCGCATCATGGGAGTATGTTGTTCTAATGAGGAATTATCTGTATGACTCAAACTGATCGCCTATTCTGAGATGCACGCCAATCGCGGTACTTCAACACAAACCGTGATTATAACGCTGCCTTCACCATGCCCACCACGCAAAAAAAAACGCCCCGATAACGGGGCGTAAACACAACTACTCCAGCAAACAGCCGGAGGAAGGATGCTGTTAACTATTAGAAATCGTAACGGACACCACCAAATACTTGGCGTTGACGACCAGCTACCATACCGTCTACACGGCTAGCCAAATACTCCTTGTCCCCCAGATTCTGACCACTTACGAAGAAGGTCGCCTTGCTGCCGACTGCACGGTAACTCACGGAAGCATTGACCAATGCATATGAGGGAATATCTCCAGCTAAACCTGACAAAGCTGCATCAGTCGGGTGCAATACCCGCGCAAAAGTATCTACTTCTTGACGGCTTACATAATCAACACCGATACGTGCATCTAGCCCTACAGGGTGAGAATAACCAAAGTTAACAGATGCAATATGACGCGGGGCATAAGGCAGGCGATCACCACTGACAATACCGTCTTGAGCTCTTAGGCCATTCTTTTTGAATTTAGCTGTGAACAAATTGGTATATGAGCCAGTAACATAGAAATTGTGTGGTGTATCGTAAACCTGACCAAAATCAATACGTCCACCTAACTCAATACCGCTTTGCTGAGATTCACCGCCATTAATGTACGAGCCTGCACCATTATTAATGACAATCTCTTCAAACTTGGTATGGAACAAGGTAGCTTCATAGCTAACGCCACGGAAGTAATTAGAACGGATACCCAACTCCCAATTAGTGCTCTCTTCTGGCTTAGTTTTGACAACCATCCCACCTGATGCAATGTCTCGATCAGGTCTTGGAGGTGCAAAACCTTTATGTACTCCAGCAAAAATCGTCGTATTTTGGATTCCA
This sequence comes from Methylobacillus methanolivorans, assembly GCF_044751345.1. Lineage (GTDB taxonomy): Bacteria > Pseudomonadota > Gammaproteobacteria > Burkholderiales > Methylophilaceae > Methylobacillus > Methylobacillus methanolivorans. The sequence goes on from NZ_JBIWXY010000001.1 coordinate 1,213,561, forward strand.
TTCCATGCGATACCGAATCCAGGCAGGACTTTAGTCTGATTATTAGTCAACTCAGAACCCGCATGCGTCTGAACTACACCTCCAGCCCGAACCACGTCGGTTTTAATCCGAATATCTTCTACCCGCACACCAGGGGTCAATGCCCAATCCCCAATATAGAAAGTATTCTGTGCATAGTATGACTTTGCCTCAACATCTATTCTCACATCCTCATGGTGAGTACCAAAGGTTTTAGCTCCTGACAAGCTTTGCCCTACGGCCGGATTTACTCGATATTGATTCCGCTCTATATCTTCTCTATGCCAACGAAAACCAATAACTGCATCGCTTTCTATACCCCAAAGGCTATGACTAAAATCTAGACGCGGTTCAATACCATAATATTCGTAATCCCTAGGCCTCCAGCGACCTCCACACCTTGTAGCATTGCCCAGATCATTTCTTAGCGATGAAGGATCGCAGTTACTCAATCGGGAAAATCCAGTTGATGATCCTGGAGTATCCTCATCATAGCGTCCAGGAGTATTAATCTGCCTGAATGATGCCCGAGAAGTCTCGGAATAATATACTTGCGTACTGAGCTTAGCCTTCTCAGTAATTTCAAATATATGCTTTAGCTGCATAGTCTTACGTGTTTGATTGAATTGATCCTGATCACCAGTAGGTGCTTGATATTTATCTTGCTTCCACTCCAGTTCACCCAAGCCAGTTTCAGAAATACTGGACTTCTCTTCATACCAACCCAACTTAGCAATCAAGGTATTTCGGTCATCCAGATTCAACTGCCCCTTCAAGGTCAGTTCATTGATCTCGAAATCGTGATTCTTGCGAATACCATCGCCTTTACGGTTCACAGCATCCAACATGATGCCGCCCCAATCGCCGCCTGTACCGATATTGACGTGACCACCGCTGAAATTGTTGTTACCAATAATGGCCATCACGCTGGCTTGAAACTCTTTAGGCACAGGCTTAGTGACGAAGTTGATCATGCCGCCCACAGTTTGAGGGCCATATAGGGTTTGCCCAGAACCTTTGACAACTTCAATGCGACTGACACGATCCAATGGTGTGGAATAGTGAGCAGAAGGATCACCATAGGGTGCCATGAACAAAGGCATACCATCTTCCATCAACAAGGTACGCTGCGTACGGCGTGGATTCATCCCGCGAATACCAATATTAGGCGCAAGTGCGAAAGCATCCTCACCCACAATGTTGATACCAGGGACTTGATTCAATGCTTCGCGCACACTGAATGGCTGGCGAGCCTTCAATTCTTTCTCATCTACTACATTGAAAGATCCTGGTACAGCTTCCAGGCGGTCCGGCAAGATGCTGGTGACTTTGACCTTGTCGGCAACAATGCTCTCCTTAGCAGCCTCTGAAGCATCCTGTTGACTTGCCAGCTCAGCTGCAAATGCTGGCATGGTCAGAATCAAGGCCGCCATCCCCATCATTGGTTTTTTAATCACGTTTGAATTCCCTCTCAAAATCATTGATCGCTGGATAAAACTATGTTTTCCAGCACTTCTCCATAAATATCACCGGCATTCTTTAATTGTAAAAATTTGTAACCGAAGATAGGGTGAGAGTTTCCAAGGATTGGTTCAATCCAAGAAGAGGAATTAATCACAAATAATATTGGGAATAAATCCCGAATATGTGTTGAAAATATTTCAACGTAAATAAAAATTAATACCCACAAACTCAGGAAAAACTCACAAAGCCAGGCCTAGCAAGCGATTTCAGGAAAAAATCACTTCCAAGCAATGAATGATGTCTTCACAATATCGTGATAATGAGCACCATTCCATACCGCCCCAACCTGAGCACATTCTGGACACGCATTTCTCAGTCTGCCCGTGACTTCATTGTTGCCATGATTGTCATCCTGAGTGTTTTTCTCCTCTCGGCAAAACTGGATCTCTCAGAAAAATTCATTGCCTGGGCACTGGCTCACGAGTCATTGCAGCTGGATGAATTTCCCCTTGTCCTGTTCACTGCAGCATTTGTGGCTATCTGGTTCTCACGTCGGCGTATGCGCGAAGTCATGGCTGAAATCAATCGTAGGGAAGAAGCTGAACATGCTTCGCAGGAAAGCCAACGTATGTTCAAGACGTTGTTTGATCAAAGCTTATGCGGCAATTTCATTGCAGACACAAATGGCAACATTCTGTTCTGCAACCAAGCTTTTAGCACGATGTCTGGCAACAGCGAATCTACCCTGAACTTAAGAAAAGCGATTGGCAAACACTGGGATGAGCTTTGCAAGAAATTACAGTCTGTAGAAAAAGTAGATATTGCGGAGCTCACTGTCGCCCGGCCAGATCATGCCCCATGGATTGTCATGGCTAGGCTGACACGCGCTTTGGATAACCCACAATTGCCCGAAAAAAATATCTATGGATTTTTTTCAGACATCACTGAGCAACACCTCGCTGAGCGTGAGCTGGCAGTGTTACTGAAAGAAAATCAGGCCCTGGCACGCCATGCCATGGAAGTTCAAGAAGAGGAGCGCCGCAATATCGCGCGGGAAATTCATGATGAAATGGGCCAGTATCTCACCGCAATTCGCTTGGAATTAGCCAGCCTTCCCAAGGACAAACCATATCCCCTGGGAGAATTTTCTACTCGTATTCATTCACATGTAGAACATATTCAACTAGCAGTGCGTGGATTAATTCATCGCCTGCGCCCTACTGCGCTGGATGCGCATGGGCTTGTAGAAGCCATCGAACAACTTGTCAGTGAATGGAAGAAACAGCAACCTGGCATTGATTGCCAACTATCATTGGATAAAAGCTGCTTAAGCCTGCCAGAAAAAACCAGCATCGTGGCTTATCGCATTGTGCAAGAGTCTTTGACCAACATTGCACGCCACGCCCAAGCCAGCCACATCTCTATCAAGCTGATGCGCACCCGCGGAATTCTCTCCGACACAGTCACAATAGAAGTACGTGATGATGGTGTTGGCTTCAACCCTCACTCGCCCAGGGCTGGCTTTGGCCTCTCAGGCATGCGTGAACGTGTTGAGGCCGAAGGCGGCGTATTTAACGTGCACAGCAAGGTGAAAGGCGTCGTTATTTCGGCCACTCTCCCTTTTAGTACCGCCTCCAAGGCAATTCAAGAAAGTTAATAGATATGGCTCAAAAGATACTGTTGGCAGATGACCACGCAGTAGTACGTAGCGGTTTACGCACCTTATTGGAAAACGCCGGCTATCAAGTGACCGCCGAAGCAGAAAATGGCGAACGCGCCTGCACGCTATGGCAGGAACATCATCCGGACTTAGGCATTCTTGATCTAGACATGCCAGGTATTGGCGGGTTGGAAACCCTGCATCGCATTATTGCGAGAGATGCAAATGCACGCCTCATTATTTTCAGCATGCATAACGACAACATCTATGCTGCCCGCGCCATGCAAGCAGGCGCCAAGGGTTATGTCGTCAAAACTGATGCGCCGGAAGTGCTGCTGGAAGCGGTAAAGCAAGTGCTGCGAGGCGGACGCTATATCGGACACGAATTGGCACAACACCTCGCTATGGATCGCTTTACTCCTACCGAAAATCCATTGGAAAAACTTTCCCCTCGAGAGTTTGAGGTATTCCGCCGCATCGCTGAAGGCGTTTCGTTGAGCGGTATCGCTGAGCAATTGCATATCGGCTACAAAACCGCCGCCAACATTCAAACCCAGGTGCGCCAGAAACTCAACGTGCAGACCACAGGGCAATTGGTGCACATGGCGATACGCTTTGGTATTACTCAACAGCGCGAGTAATTTTCCGACAAAAAAAAAACCAGGTTTCATCCTGGTTTTGGTAAATCCTTAGTATGGAGTGAACAACAGGCTTGATGGCAGAACGTCTTACGAAAAATCCAAGCTGTTAAGTCACATCGTATGCTTAAGCTAATCAATCAGCTATTGCATTAATTCCCCAAAAATATTGGGAATTACTCCCGAAATAACATCCACTCATTCACACCACACCAGCACTACATTACCCTTCAATCACGCCATGCTTGATTGCCAAGCGCACCAGCTCAATAGGACTGGTAATACCTAACTTCTGTTTCAGCAATGTCTGGTAATTGGCTACGGTTTTCTGGCTGATTTTCAGAATAGTGGAAATCTCTTCAATCCCCTTACCTGCCGCCAGTAAGCGAAATACTTCAAACTCACGTGCAGACAATAATCGCGTCGGATCATCACTACCAGAAAGCGTCTGCAGGGCAATCTGCTGTGCAATGCCAGGGCTTAGATATCCCTTGCCCAGAGCAACTTCACGGACCGCCTGAACCAAGTCATCTGCCGCACCCGATTTAGCGACATATGCCCTCGCTCCAGCACCCAATGCCTGTGATGCAAATGCTGCATTTTCATGCATGGAGAAAATAATCACGCGCGCCTGAGGATAACGCGCAATAATTCTCCGCAAGGCTTCAAGCCCACCCATGCCAGGCATGGACATGTCCATCACAACCACATCGGGCAAATGTTCGCCATAAGATTGGTAAGCCTGCTCCCCGCTGTCGGCCTCAGCAATGACCTCAACACCATCATTCTGTTCAAGCAGGCGCCGCAAACCAGAGCGGACGACCTCATGATCATCCACCAACATGACGCGAATATTCACACTCATTGCTTTTCCCCTACTGATTCTTGTAATGGCAGCTCAACATTGATACGTGCGCCAGCAGCTAACGCACTTTCTAGTGAGAAATACCCTCCCAGGCCTTCTACACGCTCCCTCATACCAGCCAACCCAAAGCCGGATGGTAATTCTGCAGTATTGAATCCTCGGCCATTGTCCTCAACATCAATCCTGACCATGTTGCCCTCAATCCCTATGCGTATATCTGCCTGGCTAGCATGGGCATGTCGGGTGACATTGGTCAGACATTCCTGCACGATACGATAAATCGCAATCGCCGTGGTTTCATCCTCAACATCATCCAGTCGCTCCGGAATATCGAGATTGACTGTCACTTGCTGGTTGCGTTGCTTCCAGGTATTGACGAGGTCAGTCACAGCAGTGCTAAGACCAAACGCATCCAGACCCGAGGGGCGTAGCCTCTGCAACATATCGTGCACGATGTCCATCATCTGCCTGGCTACCACACTGATCGCTTTTGCGCTCTCTTTGGCACCATCTATATTCTTGGCGTTAAGGATGGCAGAAGCATCTACATGCACGGCCGTCAGATATTGACCAATTTCGTCATGTAAATCGCGTGCAAGATTTTTACGCTCATCTTCTTGCAGACGAATCATCTGCTGGGTAAGCCGATGGTTATTATGTATGCTTTTTTCCAAGGTTTCAGCCATGGCATTGAATTTACGACTAATCCCGGCCAACTCTGGCAATTCAAACTCTGGCAACCTGGCTTGCAAGTTGCCACGCTCCAGCTCGTTCAATGCAGTCATCACGCTATCCACTGGCCGCATTGCTCGACCAACAGCCCAATACACCAAGGCATTGACCGCCACAAAAAAGATTGCGACCAATAACAGTAGCCCCATGATGTCGCCGAGCACCTCCTGGATTTCATAGCTGGGGTCAGGTGTCACGACCAGTTCACCTATCATGCGGCCATTTGCAAATATCTTGCGACGGATTTCAGGCATAGCAGGCGAAATAAACCCCATCGCCCGTACTAACCAAGAAGCTGGCTCTTGCTTGTCGCCTTCAATATTGCTATCTCTTAACCGCCCATTTGCATCAAAAAACTCAATGCGTAAATGACGGACATTGCCCAGGCTGTGCAAGCGGAACATCGAGTTGGAATTTTGACCGTCGGTTTCCCGCAACCAACCAAAATCAGAGGTGTAGTGCAGTATTTCCGCATCCAATAGGTGCATAGCCAGCGTTGCAGTGGATTGCACTTCCGCACGCACATCATCTCGTGCGTTGTGGATCATCATCACTGCTGCCAGTAACAATACCGTTGCCAGCAACAAGGTAATGATCAGGTTGAGACGTAATTTTAGGTTCATCGGCGAACGTGATAGATCAGGCGGTTGCGAGTGATTGCGCAATTTAAATCAGTTCTCCGAAAACAGAAACGGGAAAAAGTCCCGACACCTATCCATTCAACACGAAATACAAATGAACATTTCCCCACTCCCAAGTGACACATTCCTACAGCAACGCAGTGATCGACTGATTAGAATGCTTCACAGAAGTTAAGAGTTCACTCCATGTTCTTTGCAACTTCTCCATAGTGTAGTGCCAGCGTGAAAACTCACGCTGGCTTTTTTTATGGGAAATTCAGATGAAAAAAGGGCAACATCTACTGCCCTCAATTGCTACTTCTTTTGGCTCTTCAACTCGTCAGTCAAATGTGGCGCCAGCACTTGCAGCATTTGCACAAATACCTTGGGGTTGGCGGCCACGATATTGCCACTGTCCAAGAAGCCTTCGTTACCCTCAAAATCGCCTACCAAGCCACCAGCTTCATGCACCAGCAAGGACCCTGCGGCAATATCCCAAGTAGACAAGCCGATTTCCCAGAACCCATCAAACCAACCCGCAGCAACATAAGCCAAGTCTAGCGCAGCAGAGCCGGGCCGACGCAAGCCGGCAGTTTTCTTCACCATATCCTTGAACATGCCGAGATAGGTCTCAAAATGCGTGAAATCACGGAACGGAAAACCAGTGCCAATCAAGGAGTCTTGCAACTTAGGGCGATTCGTCACACGGATGCGCTTATTGTTGAGGAACGCACCACCACCACGAATCGCGGTAAAAAGATCATTACGGCTAGGATCATAAATCACAGCACGTGTGATCTGGCCTCTTTGCCTGAGCGCAATCGAAACGGAATATTGCTGGAACCCGTGCAGGAAGTTGGTTGTGCCATCTAGTGGATCAATGATCCAGACATTTTCAGCGTCTTCGTCCTGCTTGCCACTTTCCTCGCCAAAAAAACCATGATCAGGATACGCATTTTTCAGCACATCAATGATGGCGGCTTCAGCAGCATGGTCGATTTCACTGACGAAATCGTTGTAGTCCTTGCTACGCACTGTCAAGGCACCAACATCCAATGAGCCACGATTGATAATATCGCCTGCACGGCGAGCGGCCTTGACCGCATTGTTCAACAAATGCATAGATTCTTTCCGTATTGATTTCCCGGCAAGCCGGGCTGGTTTTAAAGAACAGAGGCAACTTGTGCTTTCTTAAGCACACGCCCTAAACTGGTAAAATGCTATTTTAAGCTTTATTGCCATGACATCCAAACCCAACCTGCTACAAAAAATCCGCATCGTGCTCTGCCAGACTAGCCATCCTGGCAATATAGGCGCAGCTGCACGCGCCATGAAGACCATGGGACTATCTCAACTGGTGCTGGTCAACCCAAAAACCTTCCCCCATGCAGAGGCAATTGCCATGGCATCAGGTGCAACAGACATTCTGGAGCATGCCCTGGTATGCAACACTCTGGCAGAGGCACTACAAGGCACTACCCTTGCCATTGGCATGAGTGCCCGTCGACGTGAACTCTCACATGAATTGGTCTCCGCGCACGAAGGTGTACAGCGCGCAGTGGCCATAGCTCACCATGCCCCTGTTGCCATCGTGTTTGGCACGGAAATGAGCGGACTTTCCAATGCCGAGCTTGATCACTGCCAACTACTGGCTATGATCCCGGCCAACCCCGAATACTCATCACTCAACCTCGCTGCAGCGGTACAGGTGATTAGCTATGAGTTGCGCATGGCCACACTGAACAACCCACAGCCAGCCAGCACCGAACCAGCTCCCATGGCGACCAATGACGACGTTGAGCGCTTTTACACGCACCTGGAACAAGTATTGGTTGAAATTGGCTTTCTCAACCCCGCACAGCCCAAGCGCCTGATGCAGCGTCTACGACGGATGTATGGGCGCGCAGGGTTGGAAAAAGAGGAAGTGAATATCCTACGCGGCATACTCAGCGCCACACAGACACCTCACCCACCAGCTCCGCCTTCTCCCTGATACATAACGCCTGCATCGTATTTCAGAGTAAAATAGTAGGATGTTCAGCAAAATCAAAGAAGACATCAATGTCGTATTCGAGCGAGACCCTGCGGCTCGCACGCGCTGGGAAATTCTGACCACCTACCCTGGCGTTCATGCCCTGCTCATTCATCGCGTCTCGCACTGGCTTTGGCAGATGCGCTTTTATTGGCTGGCGCGATTCAGTTCATATATCGCACGCTGGCTGACCGGCATTGAAATCCACCCCGGTGCCGTGATTGGCAGGCGCGTTTTCATTGACCACGGCATGGGTGTCGTGATCGGGGAAACAGCCATCATTGGTGATGATTGCACGCTTTACCATGGCGTCACCCTGGGCGGCACCTCATGGAACAAGGGTAAACGCCACCCAACGTTATCAAACGGAGTTGTGATTGGCGCAGGCGCCAAGGTGCTCGGCCCAATCACGATAGGTGCAAAAGCCAAGATTGGCTCCAATGCCGTTGTTGTCAAGGATGTGCCGGACAATGCTACCGCCGTCGGCATTCCCGCCCGACTGATTGATCAGGAACAACCACGCCAGCAAGACGCTGTATCAGACAAGATCGGCTTCGCCGCTTATGCGGTGAGTGACAATATGAATGACCCTTTAAACAAGGCGATTCACACCCTGATTGAGCACATTGCCCTTCAAGATGCCCAGCTACAAACCGTCAAGGAGCAGCTTGCCAAGCTAGGCGCTGACATCGAAACGGATACAGAAGTGGGACAAGCTTTTGATGTGAACTCCATCAACAAAATAGTTGACTAAAGTGTTCAGGTATTCTAGAATTTCATCCTAGAAACTTGCCATGAAAAAGTCGCGACAATCCAGTAGCGGCGCACCATTCGAACAACTTTAGGAACTGAACATGCGATTAACCACCAAAGGCCGTTTTGCAGTGACTGCGATGCTGGATCTGGCCCTCAATGAAGAGGAAAAGCCAGTCACGCTGGCTGGTATTAGCGAGCGTCAAGGCATTTCCCTTTCCTATCTTGAGCAACTTTTCAGCCGCCTGCGCCGCAATGGCCTGGTAAAAAGCGTCCGCGGTCCAGGCGGCGGTTATCGCCTAGCCAAGAATCATCACGACATTTCCGTCTCCGACATCATTACCGCGGTGGATGAGTTGATTGACGCGACTCAATGTGGCGGCAAGGAAAATTGCCATGAAGGCAAGCCCTGCATGACACATGACCTCTGGTCCAGCCTGAATGCCAAGATACTCGATTACCTTTCTGGTGTTGCCCTGGCAGATTTGGTGGCCTCTCAGCGCGAAGGCAAGGAAATTCGCTTCACTGTGCGCCGCGAAAACTCACGCTCAGCCGTACAGGTTGCCGCCTAAATCGAGGCCATTGACATGCGTCGCGCCACCTACTTTGACAACAATGGCACCACCGCCCTACACCCAAAAGTGTTACAGGCGATGCTGTCCTATTTGTCAGAGCAGCAAGGCAATGCGACCAGCCGCCATATCTTTGGCCGCTCGGCCCGTAATGCCATTGACCAGGCTAGGGAACAGGTTGCTGATGCAGTAGGGGCACACCCCTCACAAGTGATTTTCACCAGCGGGGGCACCGAGGCTGACAATCTCGCTATCACTGGCGTAGCACAAGCACTGGAAAAAGGCCGGGTTGCCATCAGCAGCCTAGAACACCCAGCGGTTTCAAGGCCAGCAGAAGCACTTAGGTGGCAAGGTTGGGCATTGGATCAAGTCGACTGCAATGCACATGGACAAGTTGAAACAAGCGCTTTAGAGGCCATATTGAAAAATAAGGTCGACATTGTGTCCATCATGTTGGCCAATAACGAAACTGGTGTGATCCAGGACATCGCTGCTCTGGGTGACATTGCCCGCCAGCACAAAGCTTATATGCATACCGATGCAGTGCAGGCACTGGGCAAGATCAACGTAGATTTCAGCGGCCTGAACGTCCATGCCATGAGCCTCTCATCGCACAAGATTAATGGCCCCCAAGGTGCAGGGGCATTGATTATGGATAAGCGGATCGATATTCAACCACTGCTGTATGGCGGCGGTCAGGAAAAAGGTTTGAGAAGCGGTAGCGAGAACATTGCCGCAATTGTGGGCTTTGGTGCTGCCTGTCAATTGGCAGCCAACGAGGCGAGAGATCGTCAAGGAAAACTGGCTGTATTGCGTGAGCGTTTGGAACAGGGCTTGCATCATCTAGATGCCGTCATTTTTGGTGCGGGTGCTGAACGCCTGCCCAACACCAGCTTTTTTGCCTTCGAGGGTATTGAAGGCGAAACATTGGTGATGGCACTAGATAAGCAGGGTTTTGCAGTCGCCAGTGGCTCCGCATGCTCCAGCGACAACACCGAGCCTAGCCATGTGTTACTCGCCATGGGCATACACCCCGACATCGCACGTGGTGCGATTCGAGTGAGCTTTGGCAACAATAACGAATTACATGAAGTGGAAGCCTTCCTGCAAGCACTGGAAGGTGAACTCACAAGATTGAGAAAGTTAACTGCTATCGCAGTTTAGGAATCGCAAAATGACAGTACGTACGCCTATTTATCTGGATTATTCAGCCACTACCCCACTTGATCCACGGGTAGCGGAAAAGATGATCCCTTACTTGACCGAGCATTTCGGCAACCCTGCTTCACGCAGCCACTCTTTCGGCTGGACAGCGGAAAAAGCCGTGGAAAATGCACGTGAAGAAGTCGCCAAGCTGGTGAATGCAGACCCGCGTGAAATTGTCTGGACCTCTGGCGCCACCGAGTCCAACAATCTGGCGATCAAAGGCGCAGCCAATTTTTACAGCCCTTCCAAGGGCAAACATATTGTCACCGTACAAACCGAACACAAAGCCGTGATCGATACGGTACGTGAGCTGGAAAGACTGGGTTACGAAGCAACATATCTGGTTCCAGAAACCAATGGCCTCATTGATCTGGAAAAATTCAAGGCTGCCTTGCGCCCAGATACTGTACTGGCATCTGTGATGCTGGTGAATAACGAGATTGGCGTTATCCAGGATATTGAAGCGCTCGGTAACATTTGTCGCGAGCAAGGCGTCATTTTCCACGTGGATGCGGCACAAGCGACTGGCAAGGTGCATATAGACCTGCAAAAACTGCCTGTGGACTTGATGAGCTTCTCTGCCCACAAGACCTATGGCCCCAAGGGTATTGGCGCGCTATATGTACGTCGCAAGCCGCGTGTACGCATTGAGGCGCAAATGCATGGCGGTGGCCATGAGCGCGGCATGCGTTCCGGCACGCTGGCCACACACCAGATCGTTGGTATGGGCGAAGCATTCCGTATTGCTCGTGAGGAAATGGACATCGAAAACGTCCGTATCCGCACATTGCGTGACCGTCTGCTCAAGGGCTTGCAGGCGATTGATGAGGTGTACATCAATGGCGATCTAGAACACCGCGTTGCTCACAACCTGAATATCAGCTTCAACTTCGTAGAAGGCGAATCGCTGATCATGGCAGTCAAGGATATTGCAGTTTCCAGTGGTTCCGCCTGTACTTCGGCCAGCCTGGAACCTTCCTATGTCCTGCGGGCATTGGGACGTTCAGATGAATTAGCACATAGTTCCATCCGCTTCTCTATCGGGCGCTTCACCACGGAAGAAGATATTGATTACACCGTAGAGTTGATGAAGAGCAAGATTGGCAAATTGCGTGAACTCTCCCCGCTCTGGGAAATGCACTTGGATGGTGTAGACCTGAATACGGTCGAGTGGGCAGCGCATTAACAAGCGCCTGGGTATATGGCCTGCCGATCACAGCTGCATTCATACATGAGATACATGACCTGCCAATATCGTTGAGACACAGTATCACTCTCGGCATATTGGCACATTAAGGAGTAAAAAAATGGCTTATTCAGACAAAGTACTCGACCACTACGAGAACCCACGTAACGTTGGCTCTATGGACAAGAACGACCCTTCTGTTGGCACTGGCATGGTAGGCGCTCCAGCCTGCGGTGACGTCATGAAGCTGCAAATCAAGGTGAATGAACAAGGCATTATTGAGGATGCCAAGTTCAAGACCTATGGCTGCGGTTCCGCGATTGCTTCCAGCTCACTCGTGACTGAACTCATCAAGGGAAAATCCTTAGATCAGGCCATGGAAATCAAGAACTCCGATATTGCCGAAGAATTGGCACTGCCACCGGTCAAGATTCACTGCTCAGTGCTGGCAGAAGACGCCATTCGCGCAGCAGTGGCTGACCTCAAAGCCAAGCAAGGCACCAAGGACGAACAGGCAGCGTAAAGGACGGAACTCATGGCAATCTCGCTCACAGAAACTGCTGCCAAGCGCGTGCAGAAATTCCTTGCTAATCGCGGCAAGGGTGTTGGCCTGCGCTTGGGTGTCAAAACCACTGGCTGTTCCGGCATGGCTTATACGCTGGAGTTTGTTGATGACATCAATGCTGAAGATGTGGTGTTCGACAGCCACGATGTGAAGGTGATCGTCGACCCCAAGAGCCTAGTCTACATTGATGGCACTGAGCTGGACTTTGCCAAGGAGGGCCTTAACGAAGGGTTCAAGTTCAACAACCCGAACGTCAAGGATGAATGTGGCTGCGGTGAAAGCTTTACGGTATAAGCCGCGCCCCTCAGCTTAAGGCAGTGTGTTAGCTGCACTGCCCCATTCAGTTCAAACCCTTCCTTTATGTCTAATTTACAGCAGAATTATTTTGCACTCTTTGGCTTGCCAGTTCAGTTCTCACTGGATATGACCCTGTTGGATCAGCGTTATCGCAAGTTGCAAGCAGAAGTGCACCCAGATCGCTTTGTTGCCGCATCACCAAGCGAGCGCATGCAATCTATGCAATGGGCGACACACGCGAATGAAGCCTATCACACGCTCAAGCACCCAACTTCGCGCGCGCGCTACCTGTTGCAACTACAAGGCATAGATACGCAAGAAGAAAGCAATACCGCCATGCCAGCTCACTTCCTCATGCTACAAATGGAATGGCGCGAGGCGGCAGAGGATGCATTTGATGAAGGCAATATCACGGTATTGGATCGCTTGCTCAAGGATATGCGCGCAGAAGCCAAGACACTAGAAGATAGCCTGGCCAATCACCTTGACCAACAACAAGCATGGCAAGAAGCCTCGGGCACTGTGCGCAAATTGAGTTTCATCGACAAGATTCGTAGTGATATCGAACACAAGATCAGCAAACTGGAAGACGAATAACCGCACGCTATGGCTTTATTACAGATATCAGAACCCGGCATGAGCACCGCGCCCCACCAGCATCGCCTGGCAGTGGGAATAGACCTAGGCACAACCAATTCATTGGTTGCAACCGTGCGTAGCGGCCTCAGCACTGTACTGCTGGATGAAACTGGGCATGCTCTGTTGCCCTCTGTCGTGCATTACACTGCTGACGGACAGATTGAAGTTGGCTACCCTGCCCAGTTGCAGCAAAGCCAGGATCCGCAGAACACTATTGTCTCGGTCAAGCGCTTCCTGGGCCGTGGATTGAGTGATATTGGCGACACCAGCCACCTGCCATACCGTTTCATTGAGACACCCGGCATGGTGCAAATCGACACTCGCGCTGGGATCAAGAGCCCGGTTGAAGTGTCTGCTGACATTCTGCAAGCCCTCAAGGCCCGTGCTGAACAAGCATTAGGTGGGGAATTAACCGGTGCCGTGATTACCGTCCCAGCCTATTTTGATGATGCCCAGCGTCAGGCCACCAAGGATGCCGCCCGGCTGGCTGGCATCAATGTGCTGCGCCTGCTGAATGAACCCACAGCCGCCGCCGTGGCTTATGGTTTGGATAATTCATCAGAAGGTATTTATGTGATTTATGATCTTGGTGGCGGCACATTCGATGTCTCCATCCTGCGTCTAAGCAAAGGAGTCTTTGAAGTGCTGTCCACCAACGGTGACTCTGCCCTCGGTGGTGACGACTTTGACCGCCGTATTTTCTGCTGGATACTGGAACAAGCTCGCCTGCAACCACTGACCCCTGCGGATACACGCCTGCTCATGACCAAGGCCAGGGAGGCCAAGGAGTGGCTCACCGAGCACGCTAGCGCAAGTATCACTGCCGTACTCAGTGACGGTGAGATCATTGACTTGAGCCTGAGCCAGACAGAGTTTCACGCACTGACCCAACAGCTGCTGAACCGCACATTGACACCGATACGCAAAGCATTACGTGATGCTTCACTTGACGTAAAGGAAGTCCAGGGTGTGGTGCTAGTCGGTGGTGCAACACGCATGCCGCAAGTACGCCATGCCGTCACCAGCTTTTTCGGCCAAGACCCATTGACTAACCTCGATCCTGATCAAGTGGTTGCGTTGGGAGCAGCCATCCAGGCGAATATCCTGGCGGGCAATCGTCATGATGATGATTTGCTGTTGCTGGATGTCATCCCGCTTTCACTAGGCCTGGAAACCATGGGCGGCTTGGTAGAGAAAGTCATTCCTCGCAACTCCACCTTGCCGGTCGCACGCGCCCAAGACTTTACCACCTTCAAGGATGGTCAAACGGCGATGAGCATCCATGTCTTGCAGGGTGAGCGGGAGCTAGTATCAGACTGTCGATCTCTCGGGAGATTTGAACTACGCGGCATCCCACCCATGGCGGCAGGCGCTGCGCGTATTCGCGTCACCTTCCAGGTGGATGCTGATGGACTACTTTCCGTATCGGCACAAGAGCAAACTAGTGGCGCTCATGCCAATATCGTTGTCAAACCTTCCTATGGCTTGAGCGAAGACCAAATCACCAATATGCTGCAAGCGTCTTTTAGCTCGGCTGAAACGGACAAGCAAGCACGTGCCCTGCAAGAAGCCAGAGTGGATGCCGCCCGGCTACTAGAGGCGATTGAAGCTGCATTGCGCCAAGATGGTGATGCACTGTTAAGCGAAGCAGAAAGAACCGACATCAGCCGTCAGATGGAAAGCTTGCGCAACCTGGCACAACAAGAGGATAGCGCTGCGATCACCCAGGCCGTGAACAACCTCAACCATGCGACAGAAAGCTTTGCAGCACGCCGTATGGACGCCTCGGTCAGGCAGGCACTTGCCGGGCAATCATTGAATACTCTGGAACTCTAGGCCATGGCAAAAATTACTGTTCTCCCGCATCCGGAATACTGCCCCGAAGGCAAGACATTCGAGGCACAGCCCGATAGGTCGATCTGCCATAACCTGCACAAGCAGGATATCGATATTGATAGTGCCTGTGGCGGCGTTTGCGCCTGCACCACCTGCCATATCTATGTTCAGAAGGGTTACAACTCACTATCTGAACCTGAAGAAATAGAAGAAGACATGCTGGACCAGGCCTGGGGGTTGAAGCCCAACTCGCGCCTCTCATGCCAAGCGATTGTCGGGGATGAGGACATTGTGGTGGAAATCCCGATCTACTCGCTCAATCTCGCCAAGGAACCTCCTCACTAGGCAGATCAGCAGGCGAGGCTTTGGTCAAGCCTCCGCCAGGCCAGTTTCTTCTGCAAATTGTAAGCCATGCGCATAGGTACGGCCTGCGCGCCTTGCTGTGTCAAAGCGCAGCATGCCAAGAAAAGCTTCTGCACTCAGTGGTCGGCTGAAAATATAGCCCTGTAACTGATCACAGCCTTTTGTGCGCAAGAATTCAAGTTGTGCCTGGGTTTCCACGCCCTCGGCCACGACTTTGACCTTAAGGCTATGTGCCATGGCAATAATCGCCTGCGTAATCGCCATATCATCTGCATCTTGGGGAATATCCCGGACAAAGGATCGATCAATCTTCAATGAGTCAATCGGGAAGTGTTTGAGATAACCCAATGATGAATACCCCGTACCAAAATCATCGATCAGCACATGAGTACCCAGGTTACGGAAATGCTGCAACATCTGGCTGGCCCGCTCTGCATTCTGCATGATCATGCTTTCCGTGATTTCCAGCTCCAGGCAATCTGGCGTCAGCCCACTTTCATCCAATGCATCCAGAATCACTTTATGCAGGCTATCTTCACGGAATTGCCGCGCGGAAATATTGACCCCAACCCTGATCGGCCTGCCTGCAATCTCTTGCCAGGCATAAGCATCGCGGCAAGCCTGCTTCAACACCCACTCACCAATCTGGATAATCAAGCCTGTTTCTTCAGCGATCGGAATAAACTCCTGTGGTGACACCATGCCCAACTCAGCATGTTGCCAACGAATTAAAGCCTCCGCCCCGATAATGTACTGCCCCGTCAAATCCAGCTTCGCTTGATACAACAAAGTGAACTCATTACGCTCTAGGGCACGACGCAAGCCGTTTTCAATGGTGAGTCGGCTAACACTGCTGGCATTGCTTTCGGCAGAGTAAAAATGGAAAGTATTCTTCCCATCGTCCTTGGCACGGTACATCGCCATGTCTGCATTTTTCAATAATGAGAATATGTCCACGCCATCCTCAGGATAAGCACTGATCCCGATACTGGCACTGATATACAACTCCTGCTGCATGAGGATAAAAGGCTGCGCCAGCGCATGCATGATCTTGCGTGCCACCGTCACCAAATATTGTTGGTCAGTGAAGTCCTCGACCAGTACGACAAACTCATCCCCGCCCTGGCGCGCAATGGTATCCGTTTGACGTAGACACTCCCGGAGGCGGCTTGCTGCCTCTTGCAACAACATATCTCCAGCTTGGTGTCCCAGGGTATCGTTGATGATCTTGAAGCGGTCAAGATCGATGAACAGCACACCAATACGCTGCTGATAGCGCTGGGCACGCAACAAGGCCAACTCAATGCGCTCCTGTAGCAAGGCCCGGTTAGGAAGCCCAGTCAGGCCATCATGAGTAGCAAGGAATTGCAGGCGCTCTTCGGACTGCTTACGCTGGCTGATATCAGTCAATACCACGATATAGTTCTGTAAAATACCGTTGCCATCGTATACAGAACTGATCGACACCCACTCCGGGTAATACTCACCGCTCTTTTTACGCCCGATGAGCTCTCCCATCCACTTGCCATGCTGCTGCACCAGGCTACCAATCGCTTGATTATCCTCGGCCACGTCATCAAGCAAAGACAAGCGCGTACCAATGCAATCTTCGCGCGCATAGCCCGTCATTCCCAGATAAGCCTGGTTTACCTCCAGGATATTGCGCTCCCTATCTGCGATCAGGATCGCCTCGCTTGTATGATCAAATACCTGCTTGGAAAGATTGAGGCCTGCTTCAGCAGCCTTGCGTGCCGTAATATCCAACATGACGCCCAGCAACTCCTGGGGCTTATTGCCACTGCGGTCAGGAATCACCCGCACAATATCCTGTAGCCAGACCGCCCGACCATCCGCGGCCAGCATCCTGTACTCAAACACATGATCTTGAAGCTGCTGGGTTTCCCAACTACAAAAATCTACTACCCACGCCCTATCATCCGGGTGAATTTTCTCTACCCAGAAACGGGGGTTAGCCACCCACTCCTCAAGGGGATATCCCAACAGACTTTCAGCCTCCTGACTCACAAAGGTAAAAGCCGCTTCGGGAGTGGCACGCCAGACGACAGCCTTGACCGACTCGACCAACTCACGATATTCGGCGCGGCTATGCAGCAAAGCCTCCTCAGCCTGTTTACGGCTGCTAATATCAATGATGAGTACCACGACACGCTCGCTATCATCGCGATAATTAGCTGCCGCTACCTCAATAGGTATCGGCTTACCCGATTTACTGATCCCAAGTGCCTCATATCGGCTAGGTGTAAATTCACCGCGCACCCGCTGCTCGTAATGTCGCGCCACACGCTCACGATCACTTGGGTGTATCAAGCTAAGGAAATGAGCGCCCATTGGGATATCGCGCGCATCATAGCCGCCTATCTTCCATAAAGCCTCATTGGCATAGACAATCTTGCCATCCTCAATGACAACTACCCCTTCCCCTGCGTCAGACTGAGCATTACTCAATGCGTTGTAAAGCCCGAGCTGCTTTTTCAATTGCTCATCTGCTCGCAAACGCCCCACATGCACACCAGATAAACCGACACCAATCGACACGGTGACAAGCGCAAACAACCAATAGTTAAACAGCTCAGCGTTACTAAGCTCCATAGTGAAATAGCCGTGATACCCACCACCACCCCACAGCGCCGTGATGACAATCAACAACGACGCCAATGCCGCCCCTCGCTGGTGAAAACTCAATGCAGCCCATATCACCAACGGAAAGACCAGAAATGCCTTGGCTTCCAACTCACCCGACTCAGACAAAAGCTCATTGAATGCCAGCACACATAACCCCAACAGCAAGCCACTGAGCACTAGGGCTTCCAATATCCTCGCCCTGCCCCAACGAATTGGTTCCGAGTGAAAAAAAGCCAGGATAGCAGGCGTCAGGAGAATAATGCCCAATGCGTCCCCCATCCACCATTGCAACCAGGTCACAGACAAGAATGCGGGCTGCACTATGCCAAATGTACTCAATACTAGACAACCCAAAGTCGCACTGAGTAAAGGGCTGAATATTGCCCCCACCAAGACCATGGCCAGCAGATCCTGCAAACGGGTCATCGCAGGTTCAAAATTAGAGCGCTGCAGGAGCAGGTAAGCCATCACAGCAGCCGCAACATTGCCGCTCCCCACAAAAAATGCCCCCAGAAAAGGAAGAGGGACCTCCACACTCCATTGCGTTGCTACCGCGCCAAGCAGCAAACCAGGCACCACCCGCATACCACCAAGAATCAAAATGGCCAATGCAAATCCCGCTGGAGGCCAGATAAAGGTAGAAAATATGGAGGGAGTACCTAGTAACAAGGTGCTATGCCCAAGTAAGAAATACCCAAGGGCAATCGCGATGGAAATCAGCAGATATCGGAACGGCCTGTTTTTTTGAGCAGACTGGTGACTGGATATATACATAATCTAGGCATTGTATTAGCAAAATCCTACAAACTGCGGTTAAAAATATCTAACAAAATAAAAAGCCCGCACAAGGCGGGCTTGGAGCATATATAGCGTATGCTTAGAAGTTGTATTGCAACTGGAAACGCAGGATATCAGTGTTGTATTTCGGATAGTTTGCTGAGCGCGCATCACTAGAAAGATTATTACGATCCAGTTTGGAGTAATACGCCGTAAACTCGATCTCAGGCACAGGCTGCCACTCGAAACCAGCTTCCCAATCGTTGACATGATTCTGGGGCGCATTGGTCTCGAACTTCTGTGCACCATCAAAGTATTGCCATTTAACGAATGGAATCAGCACACCGTAACCGTAGAAATCCTTGATGCGATACATGGCTTGGATATAACCACCGTTCAGTGATTTCTCCTCGATTCTTGTACCAGCATCATTCAGAGAAGGACCTCTACCCCAGTTCCACTCAGTCTGCAAACCAAATGGCTGCGGATACAAGACAGCATGCACACCTACGCGCTGATCTTTGAAACCGTCTTTCCCAGAGTCAAGAACAGGAGCATTACTAGATGAGGTACTCGGTTTAAATGTCCCTGAAATCGCCTGGATACCCGCTTCAAAAATCTGGCCATTCTCAAACTTGACCGGATAAGTAAAGCGCGACACCAAGTGCAGGTTGTCGTTGTTCTCAGAACGGTTAGCGCCAGTACCATTGTAAGCACCGAAAGCAAACATACCGTAGTTACCGGAGCCCTTGAGACCGCTGTCTACCAGGTACTTGAACATATCTTGCTGTTCTTTTGGTGTGTAGTAGTAGAACACGCCCAAATCACGTTCATCCTTACAGCAGCTGTTCAACGCATCGTTACGATCCAATGCAATACGATTTTGGCTCGATTGTAAGTTTTCAAAACTGTATGGAATCTTGGATTGACCAACACGCAGACGGTGCACCCTGTCCTTGGTCAGGTATATATCACCATAAGCATCGCGCAACTGTGCGATATTGCCAGTGTTGTCGCTACTACCAGTGCGACTAGCAAAATCAGGCTGAATATAATAAGACAAACGCTCGCCAATATCCCCAAAGAAAATCAGGCGCATACGACGAATCATGAAATTGGTATTGTCACCAATCGAACGGTCTGCCTGGTGGGCAATCTGTTTGTCACCACCAATGATAGGATTGCTGCGGATCTGCATATAACCGCGCACCTTCATCGTATCTGCCCAGTTTTTACCAGAACTCGCTGGCTTTGGCGCTGGCGCCATGGCGATCTTATCGAGCTTTTCCTCCAGTTCACGCTGCCTAAGCTCAAGCTCTTGCTTCATTTCCACCAAATCAATGCTGGCGGCATTTTCGCTCTTAGCTTCTGTTGCGTCACCCACTGATTTAAAGGTGCCCATTTTTACCCGGTTAGGACCAGGCTCGGAAAAAATCTGTTTGGTCGTAGAGTCTACATATAACTCCAGCACTTGAGCCTCTGCCATTGCAGTAGCAGAAGTTGTTGCCAGCATCACTGCTGTCATTAAAGCCTTACGGGCTATTTTCCCTGTTGTCATCGCAATCACTTTAAAATTTACGCACTTGTTTTATTAGAAAGGTGTATCTCAGGAGTGATACCAACTCGTGCGGCAAAGCCGCCAATCACTGATAGAAGCTAGCTCTACCAGCAATATGGCGTGCAGTATGTCGTTGCAATGTGACTGAATGATGTACTGAAAATGACAGTTTTATGACAGAAAGCTAAATGCAAGCATCAAAAAAGAACTAGAAAACCATGTCCCTTTCGATTATTTTTCATGCCATCGTCATGATTTAACTGCATGATGCGATAAACAATTTGCCATGCCACTTTCAAAAACTTACATTTCTTTACAATAAGTTTTTTATGGAAACAATAAAATTTACCTATAATAATCATGTTTATATGGAACAAATAATTTCCATTTCTGTCTTTTATCAAGTGCAGTGACACACCAAACCTTTATCAATATGATAATTTTTAACTTATCCGGGGAAGTAAAAATATGTACAAACACCCATTAAAAGATCGTGACAAAATGTCACCTCAAGAAGCGTTAGCCATTCTAGTTGAAGGCAATGAGCGCTTTACCCAGAACATCTCGGCACATCGCGATCTACTCAACGTCGTGAATATCACAAAGGATAAACAACATCCTTTTGCTGCCATCCTGAGTTGCAGTGACTCGCGCACATCAACTGAACTGATTTTTGACCAAGGTCTGGGCGATCTCTTTAGTGTACGTTTGGCTGGAAATATCGCTTCGCGCAAGGCAATCGGCAGCCTGGAATACTCTTGCAAATATCTAGGCAGCAAGTTAATTGTCGTGCTGGGCCACAGTAACTGCGGTGCAGTCAAGGCTGCCTGCGATGGTTTTTCTGGTGGACATATTGGTGAAATCACCAAGATGATCTTCCCTGCCGTAGAAGCGGAAACACAAACCAAGGAAAACCGTTCTTCATCCAATGATCTTTTTGTTGGTCATGTGTGTGAAATCAATGTCAAGACGCAGATTGATACTATCTGGAACTCCAGTGAAATTCTGCGCGAGATGCTGAACAAGGGAGATATCGGGATCGTAGGTGGTGTCTATGATTTAGCAACGGCTGAAGTCACATTCCCCAAGCAATACCAGATATTCAGCGCTGATCATCCACTCGTACAAAACTAGGATGCATCTAGGCCGACTCTATCTTACGGATAAATTAGTATGACTACTCAAATCCCTACCGCCCCGGCACAATCCGGCAATTTCAGCAAAGACTTCTTTGCGTCCATTGTTGTTTTCCTGGTAGCGGTTCCCTTATGCCTAGGCATAGCGATTGCATCAGGCCTGCCCCCGACCGCTGGTATTATCACTGGCATTATCGGTGGCTTGATCGTTGGCTCTATTTCAGGCTCACCCCTCACCGTCAGCGGCCCTGCGGCTGGCTTGGTAGTGATTGTGGCCGACATTGTGGCCGAATTTGGCCTGGCTATATATGGCGTTATCGTATTGGCTGCTGGTGGCGTACAAATCCTAGCAGGTATATTCAAGTTAGGAGTATGGTTCCGCGCTATCTCGCCTGCTGTGATCCACGGCATGCTCGGTGGTATTGGTATCCTGATCATTGGCTCACAATTTCACATCATGCTTGATCGCGACCCGCTGTCCAGTGGCATCAAGAACTTGATGGATATCCCCAATGGCTTGTTCGAGATATTCTCACTACATGGTGGCGGTAATCTCTATGCAGCCATTACTGGGCTGATCACCATTATCTCGATTGTGCTCTGGACACGTTTTGCCCCAGCAAAACTCAAACTGATTCCAGGGGCACTCATCGGTGTCGTGCTCGCCGTGATCATCGCCAACCTGTTCAGTTTCGATATCAAATACCTCACTGATTTATTTGATGGCCCAACTGACCTGCAAAATATCCTGGGCACGATTATTACGCCTACCATGAGCACGGTAGAGGCATCGATGACTGCAGGGGTCTTACTCGCCGTCATCTCACTCGCTTTCATTGCCAGTGCCGAGTCGTTGCTTTCTTGTGCGGCTGTTGACCAGATGCACCAGGGCGTTCGCACCAAATATGATCGCGAACTGATGGCACAAGGTGTTGGTAATGCCATTTGCGGTTTCCTGAGCGCTCTTCCTATGACTGGTGTTATTGTACGCTCCAGCGCCAATGTGGAAGCAGGCGCCACCACCCGCCGCTCCACCATCATGCATGGCTTGTGGTTGCTGCTATTCATCAGCGTGTTCCTCTTTACGCTGGAATACATTCCTGTCGCCACCCTTGCAGGCGTATTGGTATATACCGGTTACAAGCTGGCTTATCCCAAAGTAGCCAAGGAGCTGCTTTCCTACGGCAAGGCTGAGCTGGGCATATACATCATCACCATCGTCACGATTGTGAGCTTCAACCTGCTGGCCGGCGTGGTAACTGGCCTGGCGTTGTCCATTGCCAAGCTCCTGTATGTGTTCTCCCATGTCTCCATCAAGGCAGAACACAATGCTGGTAGCAAGCGAACCACTTTGCACCTCAAGGGCTCGGCAACCCAGTTAGGCATTCCAAAGCTAGTTTCCGTGCTAGACAATCTGGAATCTGGTCGTGATGTTCACGTGCAGTTTGATGATCTGGAATATATTGACCATGCCTGCATCGAATTGCTGAGCGGCTGGCAAAAGCAATACCAGATGACTGGTGGCAATGTCACCATCGAATGGGATAGCTTGATCAGTAAGTATCACGCCAAGGAAGCCGCTGCGGCCAATGGTACTTGATAGAGATGTTTAGCTAGCCAATAAAAAAGCCCCTTGCGGGGCTTTTTTATTGGCTCAATTGCTATGCAGATTGAATACGTTTGACCTTGTTATGACCCTCATCTGAGGTGATGGAAGCGATATCACCGGACAACTCGCCGCCTTCCTCAATCAGTATCTTGCCATAACGGATTTTTCCGCTAACCCGGCCAGTAGAATGAATGATCAACTGGCTGCGTGCCGTCAACTCACCTTCAAAATTGCCATGCACTTCGGCTACATCAATGCCGACCTTGCCAGAGAACGCACCATGCTCCGCTATCTGGATCACCCGGCTATCCATGGTAGCCTCCACACGGCCTTCCACCACCAAGATGTCACAATCCTGAATCTCGGCACCTTTCAATTTGACATCCGGCCCCACAATCAGTCGGCTACCTGTTTGCGTATCCGCATGCACTCCACTGCTCGCTGGCACCTCAACCTTGCTGGCGACTGGACTACTTAACGGAGAGGCGTGATGTGGTACTTGGGTCGTTTCTGGTTTGCTGTTCAGTGAAGATGAAACTGGATTAACGCTAGAGCTGGTTTGAGGAGTGGGAGTACGATTGAATAGACCTTGCTTGTTTAACATGGATGAAACCTCTCGTTTGATATGACAGACAGGCTCATTGCAGCAATGAGCCAAGACCAACAAGAGCCAGCAAGGTGTATGCCATGCCTTAATATGCTTTAAAAATCATTTTGTTATAAAAAAATATTCATATTTCACAAGAGATAAGCCGTGAAAATGTCGCCCAGGTACGACGTCGCCACGACGATCTTTCCGGCACTCCCCTCCTCCATACATCCCTCTGGATGCGGCCTGGGCTGAAAACAGTGCTATCAGTAGCTCACAGCCCACTTCCAGCAAAAGCGTCATCTCATCCTACAAACAAAGTGCTTGTCGCTGACAAGCAACAGTGAACAGCAAGAAAAAAGGCCGGGATAACCGGCCTTGGAAGTTTTTTAGTGCTCTGGTCGCATATGCGGGAACAAGATGACATCGCGTATGCTTGGGCTATCCGTCAACAGCATCACCAAGCGGTCAATACCGATACCGCACCCACCTGTCGGCGGCATGCCATACTCCAGTGCGCGGATAAAGTCAGCATCGTAATACATGGCCTCATCATCGCCTGCTTCCTTGGCTGCTACCTGAGCCTGGAAACGTGCCGCTTGATCCTCCGCATCATTCAACTCAGAGAAACCATTGGCAATCTCACGGCCAGTCACAAACAACTCGTAGCGTTCAGTTATCGCTGGATTGGTGTCAGATGCTCGCGCCAGCGGTGATACCTCAACTGGATAATCAATAATGTACGTCGGGTTCCACAATTGGCTTTCTGCTGTTTCCTCGAACAAAGCCAATTGCAAGGCACCTAAGCCCAGGTGAGCAAAAGCTTCCACACCAAACTTCTTGAGCTCCTGACGCAGGAAAGCTTCATCATTCAACTGTTCTAATGCATATTGCGGCGCATATTTCTGGATTGCCCCCACAATCGTCAAGCGCTCAAATGGCTTGCTAAGGTCAAGCTCTCGGCCCTGATACTGCACTACAGCAGAACCGCAAGCGGCAATGGCAGCAGCCCGGATACATTGCTCAGTGAAATCCATCAGCCAACGGTAATCCGTATAGGCAGCATAGAACTCCATCATGGTGAATTCTGGATTGTGGCGTACGCTCACCCCCTCGTTGCGGAAATTGCGGTTGATCTCAAACACACGATCAAACCCACCAACAATCAAGCGCTTGAGGTAAAGCTCAGGGGCGATACGCATATACATCTGCATATCCAGCGCATTATGGTGTGTGATGAAGGGCTTGGCTGACGCACCACCAGGAATGGGATGCAGCATTGGCGTTTCCACCTCAAGGAACTCGTGGCCAAGCATAAACGCGCGTATAGCCGCGACAATCTTGCTACGCGCCATGAAGGTCTTGCGGGTGTCATCGGAAACAATCAGGTCAACATAACGCTGGCGATACTTGGTCTCTTGGTCTGCCAACCCATGGAACTTCTCCGGCAAAGGTCGCAGGGATTTGGTCAGCAGTCGCAACTCACTCACCTTCACCGACAACTCGCCAGTCTTGGTCTTGAACAAGGTGCCTCTGGCCGCGATGATGTCGCCCAGATCCCACTTCTTGAAAGCGTCGTAAGTTTCTTCGCCGACGTTTTCCTTGGTCACAAATACCTGAATGCGCCCGCTCTTATCCTGCACGGTAGCAAAGCTGGCCTTGCCCATCACACGCTTCAACATCATGCGTCCAGCAATCGCCACGCTCAATGCGCGCGCTTCAAGATCCTCTCCCTCAAGGGCATCATAGCTATCATGCAGGCTTTGTGCGGCATGCTCAGGCTTGAAGTCATTGGGGAAAGCAACACCCTTTTCCCGAATCGCCTTGAGCTTCTCACGCCGCTCAGCCATGACATGGTTCTCGTCCTGTTGCACTACCTCGGTATCAGGCTTGGAATTTTGTGCGTCACTCACCCTTACACTCCCTGCTTCAAACTTTCAGAAATAAATGGATCCAGGTCGCCATCCAAGACGCCCTGGGTATTACCAACTTCGACGTTGGTGCGTAAATCCTTGATGCGCGATTGATCCAACACATAGGAACGGATCTGGTGGCCCCAACCGATATCAGTCTTGGCATCTTCCATCGCTTGCTTCTCTTCATTACGCTTGCGCAACTCCAATGCGTACAACTGCGCTTTCAGCATATTCATCGCTTCATCCTTGTTGCGATGCTGCGAACGGTCGTTCTGGCACTGCACCACGGTATTGGTCGGGATATGGGTAATCCGAACCGCTGAATCGGTCTTGTTAATGTGCTGACCACCCGCGCCTGATGCCCGATAAGTATCGATGCGCAGATCAGCAGGATTGATTTCAACCACGATGGAATCATCCACCTCGGGATAAACGAATACGCTGGCAAATGAAGTATGGCGACGATTGCCCGAGTCAAAAGGCGATTTACGCACTAGGCGATGCACCCCGCTTTCGGTACGCAGGAAGCCATAAGCATAATCACCAGAAATTTTCAGCGAAGCGCTCTTGATACCGGCAACATCCCCTTCAGACTCTTCCAGCACCTCAACCTTGAAGCCCTTATTCTCGCAATAACGCAAATACATGCGCAGTAGCATGGAGGCCCAATCCTGTGCCTCGGTACCACCAGAACCAGCCTGAATATCAAGGAAGCAGTTGTTCGGGTCCATCGGGTGGGCAAACATGCGGCGAAACTCCATTTGCGCCACAATCTTTTCCAGTGCCTGTGTATCGCTATCAATGCTCAACAAGGTGCTGTCATCGTTTTCTTCACGCGCCATCTCGAACAGTTCACGACTGTCCCGTACCCCGCTATCAACATCAGTCAACGATTTGACCACAAATTCCAACTCGCGGCGCTCCTTGCCCAGCTTCTGCGAGCGCTCGTTGTCATTCCATATATTGGGGTCTTCCAATAACTGGGAGACTTCCTCTAGGCGCTGCTGTTTGTTTTCAAAGTCAAAGATACCCCCGTAAAGCCTGGTGACGCTCGGCAAGGTCATCCAGACGGTTGGCGATGAGATTGAGTTGTTCCGCTTCCATGCAATATCCGAACTGACTAAATTCAAAGGTCGCAATTATACATTAATGCCCTGCCACCCGCTGTTTGCCATCGGCAACCTCACCTGAACTCATCCACAACTTCTGGATACCAGCAGCACATGCTGAAATGACATTTTGCCTATTTGTCACAAATATGAAATATTTACGCTTTATATTTGCCGGGTTGTCATGGGGGCATGCTCACATTGAGGCTCCAGGCAACAATTGACCAACCGACGGAGCCTATATGCAATTCCAATTTGTTCCAACCCAGTTATTGAAGGCAGCCGGTATTGCTGCCCTCGTTACAGCTGCATTCTCGATCCAACATGCAGACGCAGCCCCAGCAAAAAATGACATTATCCGTATCGATGGCTCCAGCACCGTCTATCCGATTACCGAAGCTGTCGCTGAAGAGTTCCAAAAAGCGAAGAAAATCAAGGTCACTGTCGGTATTTCCGGTACTGGTGGCGGCTTCAAGAAATTCTGCCGTGGCGAAACTGACATTTCCGAAGCTTCCCGTCCTATCCTGACCAAGGAAATCGAAGCATGTAAGGCTGAAGGTATTGAGTTTATCGAGCTGCCAGTGGCCTACGATGCACTCACCGTTGTCGTGAACCCGAAAAACACCTTCATCAAGAGCTTCACCGTTGAAGAGCTGAAAAAGCTCTGGGAGCCAGATGCTCAAGGCAAGGTCAAGACATGGAAACAAGTCAACGCTGCTTGGCCTGACACCCCCGTGAAGCTGTTCGGGGCTGGCTCTGACTCCGGTACTTTCGACTACTTCACTGAAGCCATTGTCGGCAAGGCTAAATCCAGCCGTGGCGACTTCACCGCCTCTGAAGACGACAATGTCCTGGTACAAGGTGTTGCCAGCGATGTTGCTGCCACCGGCTACTTTGGCTTTGCCTACTATGAAGAAAACAGCACACGCGTCAAAGCGGTGCCGATTGTCGCAAAGGCTGGCGCACCTGCAGTACTGCCATCCCGTGAAAGCGTCATGAACGGTACCTATCAGCCTTTGTCACGCCCGCTGTTCATTTATGTCAGTGCCAAAGCTGCCAAGGAAAATCCTAATGTGAAGGCATTTATCGACTTCTACCTGGCAAACAGCAAGGAGCTGGTTGAGGAGGTAAAGTACATCGCCCTGCCTAAGCATGAGTATGCCGCCGTGACAGAACACTGGAAGGCTCAGAAAGCTGGTACAGGTTTTGGTGGTGAGCCTGAAGTGGGCGTCAAGATCACAGATCTGTTGAGGCGTATCAAGTAATCCCCTTCATCCCGGGAAGCCAGAGATTTCAGGCTTCCCGGCATCGCCCGCATAACTGCATTCCGTTACAATGCACGGATTATCAATGTGATCATGGTCTCTCAAGTGTTAGAAAAACCCGCTGAACTCCCCATCAGTGCGCGTCTTGCCAAGAATGTGCGTCGCCACATCTTGGAACGTGTCATTGAATTTATCCTGATGCTGGCAGCACTCTCTGCCGTAGCTACCACGATTTCGATTGTCGTGATTCTGTTGTATGAATCCTTCACCTTTTTTGAACATGTCTCACTGTGGGACTTCCTCACCGATACGGAATGGACACCACTATTCGAGAACGCCCATTACGGCATCTTGCCGCTGGTTTCCGGCACCCTGACGACTTCCGCAATTGCACTTGCTGTAGCGATTCCTCTCGGCACGATAGGCGCGATTTATCTTTCCGAGTTTGCTTCGCACCGCACACGTGAAATCGTCAAACCTATCCTTGAATTGCTGGTTGGTGTACCCACCGTGGTATTCGGCTATTTTGCCTTGCTGTTCGTCACACCATTGCTGCAAAAAATCTTCCCGGAGCTGCCTGGTTTCAACATGCTAGGCCCTGGTATCGTCATGGGCATCATGATCATCCCGTATATCAGCTCCATGGCAGAAGATGCCATGCGCGCCGTGCCGATGAGCATGCGTGAGGGCTCCTATGCCATGGGTGCCACGCGCTTCCAGACTGCCATCCGCGTTGTGACGCCCGCAGCTATTTCCGGCATCATCGCCGCGTATATCCTCGGCATTTCACGCGCTGTGGGTGAAACCATGGTGGTAGCGTTAGCCGCTGGCCAACAGCCAAACCTGACCTTCAATCCGATGGAAAGCGCGGCGACGATTACCGCCTATATCGTGCAAGTAGCCATGGGCGACCTGCCACATGGCAGCATCGGTTATCAAAGTATTTTTGCGGCTGGCCTGGTGCTCATGCTGATGACATTGACCTTTAACATCATTGGTCATATCACCCGCAAGAGATTCCGCGAGGTATATTAATCATGACAACACAAGCATCCGTACTGGAAAACCTCGCCGAAGTGCGGGCGATGATTCGCCGACACAAGCGTAATGACTTCCTTTTCTCTATCGTTGGTTTACTGGCCTTGATGATAGGCCTGCTGACGCTGCTCACCTTGTTTGTCGACTTGGTAGCAGATGGCTACCCACGCTTCAACCTAGACTTTCTCACCAACTATCCATCACGCCGTGCAGCGAGCGCAGGCTTACTATCTGCCTGGGTAGGCTCACTACTCGTCATGTTGGTGACATTCTTCTCCGCGGTGCCCATGGGCGTAGCGGCAGGGGTTTATCTGGAAGAATATGCGCCCAAGAACTGGTTCTCAGACTTGATCGAGATCAATGTCACCAACTTGGCTGGCGTACCTTCTATCGTCTATGGCTTGCTGGCACTTGGCTTGTTCGTCTATGGCCTGGGTTTTGGCGAAAGCATCTTGACCGCGGGCCTGACGTTGGGCCTGTTGATCCTGCCTATCGTCATCGTCACGACACGCGAATCCATTCGCGGCATCCCGGTTTCTATCCGTGAAGCTGCCTATGCGGTTGGGGCAACCAAATGGCAAGTGGTGTTCCACCATGTGCTGCACTACTCTTCAGGCGGCATCTTGACCGGCATCATCATCGGCATGGCACGTGCATTAGGCGAAACTGCACCTATCATTACCATTGGTGCATTGACCTTCATCGCCTTCTTGCCACCATCACCCGTGACAGAAGCTGCCCCAT
This sequence comes from Methylobacillus methanolivorans, assembly GCF_044751345.1. Lineage (GTDB taxonomy): Bacteria > Pseudomonadota > Gammaproteobacteria > Burkholderiales > Methylophilaceae > Methylobacillus > Methylobacillus methanolivorans. Next base: position 1,243,391 of record NZ_JBIWXY010000001.1, read on the forward strand.
TCATCAATTTTGACTGGCTGCAATCCGGCTTCACCGTGTTGCCTATCCAGATGTTTAACTGGCTGTCGCGCCCTGACCATGCATTCCATATCAATGCGGCTGCTACTGGGGCGTTGATCATCGTCGTGACCTTGCTCATGAACGGTACAGCTATCTGGTTGCGCTACCGCATCCGTAAAAACATCAAGTGGTAAGCCACATAAAAACAGAACGAATTCAGAATCAGGATATTGACATCATGGTAACAACAACTAGCCCGATCAAAGCCGAATCTCGCGACCTGAACTTTTACTACAGCAACGGTCACAAGGCGCTCAAAGGCATTTCAATGCCCTTATATGAAAAGCGTATCACCGCCTTGATCGGCCCATCCGGCTGTGGCAAATCCACATTCCTGCGCTGCTTCAACCGCATGCATGATCTCTACCCTGGCAATAGCTATGATGGCCAGATCGTTATGCATCCAGACAACACCAACATCCTGGATAACGGCGTAGACCCTATCGAGGTACGCATGCGTATCAGCATGGTGTTCCAGAAGCCTAATCCCTTCCCAAAATCCATCTACGAGAATGTTGCCTACGGCCTGCGTGTACGCGGCGAGCGCAACAAGCGCGTGGTGGATGACAAGGTAGAAGAAGCGCTCAAGGGCGCTGCGCTGTGGGATGAGGTAAAGAACCGCCTGCACGACTTGGCATTCAACCTCTCAGGCGGTCAGCAACAGCGCCTCTGTATTGCCCGCGCCTTGGCAACCGACCCGGAGATCATGCTGTTTGACGAACCGACTTCTGCCTTGGACCCAATCGCGACCGCCAACATCGAGGAGCTGATGTCCGAGTTACGCAACAAGCTCACCATCCTGGTGGTGACACACAACATGCAACAGGCTGCCCGCGTCTCTGACTACACGGCTTATATGTATCTGGGTGAACTGATCGAGTACGACGATACCGACAAGATTTTCACCAATCCCAGCCGCAAGGAAACCGAAGACTATATCACCGGTAAGTTCGGCTAATCGTTCAAATAGGTAACACTCTCTAAAGCCGGGTTTCCCGGCTTTTTTATTGTTGATAACGCCTTATTCCCAAATCATCATACCTAATATCCGGAGTACTACCTGAGATAATGTCCGTGAGCAGTTTGGCCGAGCCACAAGCCATCGTCCAACCCAGCGTGCCATGACCAGTATTCAAGTAAAGGTTGGGAATAGGAGTGGTACCGACAATCGGCGTACCATCTGGCGTCATAGGCCGTAAGCCGGTCCAAAAATTGGTCTGGCTCAAGTCAGCAGCACCTGGGAATAAATCATTCACAATCAGTTTCAAGGTGCCTTCTCGCCTTGGGCTGAGACGATGATTGAAGCCAACCAGCTCAGCCATGCCTCCCACGCGAATGCGATCATCGAAGCGTGTTACTGCAGTCTTATAGGTTTCATCCAGCACGGTCGACACAGGAGCCGAAGCCTCGTCGATGATAGGAACTGTGATGGAATAGCCTTTGACCGGGTAAACAGGCACGTCGAGCACGCCCTTGAGAAAGCTGGTCGAGTAGGCCGCCAAGGCGACAATATAAGCATCCGCCTGCAATCGTTCGTCGTTCACCACCACACTATTGATATTGCCCGATGCAATATCAATACCAGCAATCTCCTGTCTGTAGCGGAACTGCACTCCCTTGGCGGCTGCCATGCCTGCCAGGCGCATTGTAAACAAATGGCAATCGCCGGTTTCATCATGTGGTAGCCAGAGCCCACCGGTCAGTTTATGCTTGACCCGCTCCAGCGCAGGTTCTGCCTTGGTGAGCAATGAGGGAGGCAGTAACTCAAATGGCACATGTGCAAATCGCAGCACTTCGATATCTCGCACGGCAGCATCAAGTTGCTCCTGAGTGCGGAACAGTTGCAAAGTGCCGCGCTGCCTACCCTCGTATTCAATACCGGTATCAGCACGGAGCTGATCCAGGCAATCCCGGCTGTATTCTGCCAGGCGTACCATGCGCGCCTTATTCTGCTCGTAACGGGCAGGCGTGCAATGTTTTAGCAATTGCCACATCCAACGCAATTGCTGCCAACTGCCATCCGGCTTGATGAACAATGGCGCATGGCGCCTTAACATCCACTTGAGTGCCTTGAGGGGTACCCCGGGGGCGGCCCAGGGACTGGCGTAGCCAGGTGAGACTTGCCCAGCATTGGCGTAACTAGTCTCAAGCGCCGGGCCAGGCTGACGATCTAGCACGATGACCTCATGCCCTGCCTCGGCAAGATACCAAGCAGTCGTGACGCCAATCACGCCACTACCCAGGATAATCACTCTCACACGACCTCCCCACCTTGCCAGACAAGGTCTAGCTTAGCATCAAGTACGCGTGCTGGGGTGGGTAGGGGCGAGTTTAGCCGCCTCTGGTCTTGAGGTTGTTGTCCATATTCATCGCATGAAATGCGCTACGACTTTGCACACGCTGGTAAAACTGCAACATCCGCTCTGCTTGCAGGCGTGCAGTCCAGCGCTTGGCAACATATTGGCGTGCTGCCTGCCCAAGCTTGGCGCGCTTGCCAGGATTTGCCAGTAAGCTGAATACCTTGGAAGCAAAAATACGCTCATCCTCGGTGGCAATCATCGCGCCCTCGCCTTCAATCAAGATAGACTTGGTGCCCAATTCCGCCAGCGCCACCACGGGCACACCTTGTGCCATGGCTTCCAGCAACACCAGCCCTTGCGTCTCGGTCTTGGAGGCAAATACAAACACATCTGCCGCTTTATAGCAGGCGTTCAGTTCCGTATTGCGATCTAGATAGCCGATGAACTTGATGTTGTCGCCCAATGCCAGTTCGGCACTCAAATCCTCAAGATGCTTTTGGGCAGGGCCTTCTCCAGCGACAACCAGCAGCACATCAGGTTGCTGGCGGCGCAACTCATTCGTCATACGCAGGAGGAAATCGATATTCTTTTCATGGGCAACACGCCCAACGAAGAGCGCAACAGGTCGCTGACGCGAGATACCATAACGATCCCGGAAAGCTTCGCCATCCGCCTCTTCAAAGCTTTTTTCTTGCAAACCGGTGGGAATCACCTCGGCACTGGTTTTGACGCCATAACTACGTAATGCATCCAGCATAGGTTGCGATGGCGCAATCACGGCATTGACAGCATTGCACTGCTGCCGCGAAGTATTGATCGCGATCTTGCGGGCCATGGATTGGGGTATCCATGGCAAGTAGTGGTGCATATAGTCTTCAAAGAAAGTGTGATAAGTTTCCAGGCAGGGAATATCCAGCAACCGGGCGAGCTTGATGCCAAGGTAATGCGCCACGAATGGAGTATGGATATGCACGACATCATAATTCTCGTCGCGTAGCTCCGGCAGCAACCTCAACACGGCACGATAGCGCATCAACTTATCTTCAGGATCAAAGTAAATATTGCGTGCAGGGATACGCTTGATCCAGGCTTCATCTTCTGTCGCAATGCCATAATCTGGCGCGATCAAGTGAACCTCATGACCGAGTGCCTGCATCTGGCTCACAAAAGTACGGATAGACGTAGACACCCCATTCACACGGGGAAAATACACATCCGAGATGAATAATATCTTCACGCTTCCCACTCCACTATCAACGAATACATGAGCGTGAAGATACCTATGGATTGTGACGATTCAATGAATTGCCATGTGCGCGTCACACTTTTTGGCTAGACTGATGGCCATGACTCGCCTATGCCGTTTACTGCTATTGCTGCCAACCTTGTGCCCGATGCTTGCCATGGCAGCACGCCCAATGATTACCGATGATGCCCGCGTGGTGGACCCAAATAGTTGCCAGCTTGAATCATGGGCAAAACACAACCGTGACAGTACCGAATATTGGGTCTTGCCAGGCTGCAGCCCAAGAGAGAACCTTGAATTGACGCTAGGTGGGGCGGTCACGCGCCAGGACGGCGAATCACAAAATAGCGATCTCATGCTGCAGGCCAAGCTTTTGTTCAAACAGCTTGAAACCAACAGCTACGGTTATGGCCTCGTGGTAGGCCATGCTCAGCATCCCCGGCTGGACAACAACTCCAGCATGATAGGCAACACCTACGCGTATATTCCCGTCAGTGCCTCTTTCTTCAGCGATAAATTGATCCTGCATACCAACCTTGGCGCATTGCACGATAAGGAAAATAACCGCACTGACATGACTTGGGGCTTGGGCTCTGAAATCCCCCTCGCCAACAAATTAGACCTGATTGCAGAAACCTATGGCGACCATCGCTCTCGCCCTTACTACCAGGCAGGCCTACGTTATTGGTTGGTGCCTGAGCGCGTGCAAATCGATACCACCTACGGCAACCGCATGCACAACAACAGCGATGAACGCTGGCTCAGCATAGGCTTACGCCTACTATCTGCGCCGCTTTGGTGAAAAAGCCAGACGACACATTGACTAACCCAGTATCAACAGGCCCCACACCACGACAAGATTAATCAGGGAAATCAATACCGCTGCACTGCCAATATCCTTGGCACGTTTGGCAAGCTGGTGATTTTCAAGAGAAATACGATCAACCGTCGCCTCAATCGCGGAGTTCAGCAACTCCACAATAATGACAAGCAGCACACTACCTATCATCAGCGCTTTAGCCACAGCATCGCTGCCAAGATAAATTGCCAATGGCACCAGGATAATTGCCATGAGCACTTCCTGGCGAAACGCATCTTCATTGCGGTAAGCCGCAGCAAGCCCATCGACAGAATAGCCAAAAGCATTGATCAGACGACGCAAACCGGTCTTGCCCTTGTATGGACTTTCCATGAGTTTCCCAGAACTGTATGTGGATGATAGAGCGCCGCAGTATAGCAAATTGCCGGCAACCCCCGCCATTGTCACGATAACATCATGGATTTGCCACAATCCATTCATCGCCAACCCGCACATTATGCGGCATGAATACCAGCAAGTTATTGACTTTACTGCTGTGGTTCACGCCATTCGTGGGCTACAGTGCAGAAGCCCAAGCCTGGGGCCTGGTCACCCATGTTTACTTTGCGCACTCACTGCTCTGGGCTATGCCTTTGCTTGATCCGCGCCTACAACGCGCCATCCACCGCTTCCCGCAACTGGTCATGGCAGGAGCATGCCTGCCCGACTTGGCCATCGTCTCGCCACGCTTCAATCACAGCCATTATTGGGAAAATGCCCACCAGATGCTGGCCAATGCCCGTAATGATGAAGAAATGGCCATGGCTATCGGTTATGCCAGCCACCTCTACATAGACGTTATCGCCCACAATCACTTCGTCCCTGCGCATGAAGCTATGTGGATGGAGGGCAGCATGATCACGCACATCGGTGCAGAATGGGCCATGGATGCCTACCTAGCCCCTTTGCTGGAACATACGCCATCACAACTGCTGCTTAAGCATCAGCATGCGTTAGGGCAGTTCATCGCACCTTACTTCAACTGCTCGCCCTCTGAAGCCAAGCGCACCATTGCCAGACTAGGACGTGCAGACCGCCTACTACGCCTGTCGCGTTTACCAGGCATGATCTACCATGGCATGCGTTTCATGGATAAACGCTTGTTCCGCAACTTTGCTTTCTACATCGCCAGAACCCAGAGCGCGCTCAGCCATATCGGCACCCTGCTACAAGGCGGCAGACCCCACTGGGAACCCGAACTCAACCATGTATCTAGCGAGCAGATGCAACGCTGGCGCAAGCGCTGCTTGACTGACCTCAAGCGCAGACTTAATAGCCCCATCGAGTATTTTTACTAATATTGTAGCTGCGCCTAGATGCTCCAGTACTCTAGGGCGAGCACAGTAATACCTAGTCGCTGTTTTGATCAAGTTTTTGACGTTGTCTTCCCCGTTGGGCTGTGTCGAGTAACGCAAATATGTCTGGAAAAACAGCTCACCTCTGCTTGAGCGTAGTGAGTTCAGCCAGCTTCCAGAAAGATTGAGCAACGCAGGATAGCGGGAACTTGCTCCCGGAGCCAAGCTCCGGGCAACATCAGAAGAAACAGCGACTAGGTATTGCTGCGCTCGACCTTGAGTATAAGAAAGGGAATTAAAAAGTCTAACTAGACAAACAAGAAAGATACCGACGCGATCAAGGCGCCGATTGCTGCACCGGCAAGCACATCGCTCGGATAATGCAATCCCAGCACTACACGCGATAAGGCCACGAGCACCGCAAACGGCAGGATCAACAGGCCCAACTCTGGATAGTACGCTAACGCCACCACGCTAAAGGCCACAGCATGCAAAGTATGCCCAGATGGGAAGCTGAATTTGTCGAGTGGCTTGCCAGCTAACCAAATATCCTGGTGGACGGCGTAAGGCCTCGGGCGCAATGTCTTTCCTTTGAGCCATTTGTAGATCGCTGTGCCAATCAGCCCCACGATCATCATATGCAGGCTGGCAGCAACACCGGCCTCGCCTTGCGTGAGGATGAGCCCCAGCATGATGGTATACCAGAACACGCCATCGCCCAGACGGCTTACAAGGCGAAAGCTCCAGCGTACTAAACGATAATGGCTGCTGCGATTGACCTTGATGCACAAGGCACTATCCAGCGCACAGATACGTTCAAGATAATTTGTCAGCGGACGGTTTTGCATGAGGGCAGATTCGCATGCCTCCATGACAAAACCGTGTCAGTACGCTGAATTTATGATGACAGCTATTGACCAGCAACTCGCTGCACTACGGCAGCAATATCTTCAGCCAAACGCTGTACTAAAGCCCTATCCTGGCCTTCCACCATAACGCGAATCTTGGGTTCGGTGCCGGAAGCGCGCAACAACACACGACCACTGCCACCGAGCGTATCCTCAGCACTCTTCACAGCTGCCTGCAATTCAGCATTGCCATCTAGCTCAATGCGCTGCGCGACCTTGACGTTAATCAGTACCTGCGGATACAAAGGCAAGCGATTGCCCCAATCTGCCAGCGTAGAGCCAGAAGCACGTAAAGCATGCAACACCTGCAAGGCAGCAATGATGCCGTCGCCACTACTATGCTTGTCCAGGCTCAGAATATGCCCGGAATTTTCACCACCCAATTGCCAGCCATTAGCATTGAGCAGTTCCAGCACATAGCGATCTCCCACTTTAGCGCGCTGGAACGAGATGCCCTCTTTAGCAAGCGCATGCTCTAGCGCCAGGTTAGTCATCAGGGTACCAACCACTCCGCCAGCCAATTGCCCACGCTCGTGACGATGATGGGCAATGATGTAAAGCAATTGATCGCCATCGAGCAACTGGCCTTGATGATCGACCATGACCACACGGTCGCCATCGCCATCGAATGCGATGCCAAGGTCTGCCTGATGCTCCACTACGGCCTGTTGCAAAGCCTCGGGATGCGTGGAGCCCACATTAAGGTTGATATTCAGGCCATTGGGCGCGGTACCGATGCTGATGACCTCTGCACCCAACTCGTGAAACACGGGCGGTGCCACGTGATAAGTCGCACCATTGGCACAGTCGAGTACGATCTTGAGGCCTCGCAAATCCAGGGCGTTGGGGAATGTACTCTTGCAGAACTCGATATAGCGGCCCGCCGCATCGTCAATGCGCTTCACGCGACCAATCTGCTCTGTAGAAACTAAATCCATGGGCTGATCCAGCTCAGCCTCAATCGCCAACTCCACTTCGTCTGGCAGCTTGGTACCCTGAGCGGAGAAAAACTTGATGCCATTATCGTCAAATGGGTTGTGCGAGGCCGAAATCACAATCCCCGCCTGCGCACGTTGTGCCCGCGTCACATGCGCGATCGCTGGCGTAGGCAACGGCCCGGTAATGCGTACATTGACACCACCGGCACATAACCCGGCCACCAGTGCCGTCTCAAACATATAGCCCGAAATACGGGTGTCCTTACCAATGATGACTAGCGGCTTGGTGCCTGGCGCTAAATGATGATCCATGCGGGTCAGCACACGCCCGGCGGCGTAGCCCAAGCGCATCACGAAATCTGGGGTGATAGGAAATGTACCCACCTTGCCGCGCACGCCATCCGTACCAAAATATTTTCTGCTCATCTTTTTACTCGTCTTTTCTTATTCGTGTTGTGCTCAAGCATGAATAACCGCATCAACCACCTTGAGCGCATCCACTGTTGCTTTCACATCATGCACCCGGACGATGCGTCCACCCTTCATCACCGAAATCACCGACGCGGCCAAGCTGGCATGTAGCCGCTGGTCAACATCGCTGCCAACAATCTGCCCGAGCACAGACTTGCGCGACAGGCCGACCAGCAAAGGGCGCCCCAATGCCAAGATGTCAGGCAATCCATTGAGCAAAGCAAGATTATGTACCGTGCGCTTGCCAAAGCCGAAGCCTGGGTCGAGCACAATACGCTCGGCTTTAATACCTGCAGCCATGCATGCCTGCAAGCGCTCTGACAGGAATGTTGCCACCTCTTGCACAACATCTTCATACACCGGGTTTTGCTGCATCGTCTGCGGCGTGCCTTGCATATGCATGATGCAAATACCAGCATCACCCTCGGCAGCCACTTCCACTGCACCCGGCTCTTGCAATCCGCGAATGTCATTAATAATGGCAGCACCCGCTTTGACGGCGGCGCTCATCACTTGTGGTTTGTAAGTGTCAATCGACAATGGCACATCCACCTCTCGTGCCAAACGCTCGATCACCGGGATGACACGTTCAAGCTCCTCCTCCAACCCAACTGGTGTGGCATTCGGACGCGTAGATTCACCACCGATATCGAGGATATGTGCACCGTCAGCGACTAATTGCACTGCATGGGCAACAGCCTTTTCAGTCGACGCATAGCGACCACCATCAGAAAAAGAATCCGGTGTCACATTCACGATACCCATGACATGTGGGTGTGCAAGATCAAGCTGATACTTGCCACACATGAATTGGTTGGAATTATTTTTGCTCATTCATCAATACAGAACAATATAAACAAGAAGGGCCACAAGTCCCGAATCAATTGCTTTCGAGAGGCTTGTGGCCCGGAGATTAGATCAAGCTCAGGTCTTGGCCGCAGGTTGTGGGGCAGGCTCCGTTGTCGTACCACCACCATTATCATTGTCTGCAGCAGGCTTGTTGCTCACTGGCGCTGGCTTGGGCGGACGTGGCGGCTTACCAGCCATGATGTCCTGGATTTGCTCAGCATCAATCGTTTCCCATTCGAGCAAAGCCGCCGTCATGACTTCAACCTTGTCGCGGTTTTCTTCCAGCAACTTGCGAGCCACTGCGTATTGCTCATCAAGGATGCGACGGATTTCGGCATCCACCTTCTGCTGGGTTGCCTCAGACACAGTCTTGGCGGACATGCTGCCAAACATGGAGTCTTGCTCATTGCCAGCATAGACCATGGTGCCCAATACATCGGACATACCGTACTTGGTAACCATGTCCCGCGCTATCTTGGTAGCACGCTCGAAATCGTTGGAAGCACCAGTCGACATCTGGTTCATGAAAATTTCTTCCGCAATACGACCACCGAACAGGATGGAGATTTCCTCCAGCATCTTGTCCTTATAGTTGCTGATGCGGTCATGCTCTGGCAATTGCCAGGTCAAGCCCAACGCCCAACCACGCGGCATGATCGTGACTTTATGCACAGGGTCTGCATGCGGCAGCAAGGCTGCGACAACGGCATGGCCAGATTCGTGATAAGCAGTATTGCGACGCTCTTCTTCACGCATGATCATGGACTTGCGCTCAGGGCCCATGAATATCTTGTCCTTGGCATCCTCGAAATCCTGCATATCCACAGTGCGCTTGTTACGACGCGCCGCAAACAAGGCAGCTTCATTGACCAGGTTAGCCAAGTCAGCACCGGAAAAACCAGGGGTACCACGCGCCAGAATCTCAGGCTTCACATCACTGTCGATAGGCACTTTGCGCATGTGCACCTTGAGAATTTGCTCGCGGCCACGAATATCAGGCAAGCCCACCATGACCTGGCGATCAAAACGACCAGGGCGCAACAAGGCTTTATCCAGCACATCAGCACGGTTGGTCGCCGCAATCACGATCACGCCGGAATTGGCCTCGAAACCATCCATCTCCACCAACATCTGGTTAAGGGTTTGCTCGCGTTCATCATTACCGCCGCCAGTACCCGCACCACGATGGCGGCCCACGGCATCAATTTCATCAATAAAGATAATGCATGGGGAGCTTTTCTTGGCCTGCTCGAACATGTCACGTACACGAGCGGCACCCACACCAACGAACATTTCAACGAAATCGGAACCAGAAATAGTAAAGAATGGCACTTTGGCTTCGCCTGCAATCGCCTTGGCGAGCAGCGTTTTACCAGTCCCGGGAGGGCCTACCATCAGTACGCCACGCGGGATACGTCCACCCAGCTTCTGGAATTTGGTCGGGTCACGCAGGAATTCGACCAACTCGGACACTTCCTCCTTGGCTTCGTCGCAACCTGCAACATCCGCGAAAGTCGTGTGGTTGGAGTTCTCGTCCAACTGGCGCGCCTTGCTCTTGCCGAACGAGAACGCACCACCCTTGCCACCGCCTTGCATCTGGCGCATGAAGAAAATCCAGACGCCGATCAGGAGCAACATGGGGAACCAGGAAACAAAAATGCTCATGAGGATGGAAGGCTCTTCATCAGGCTTGGCTTCCACTGTCACATTGTTCTTGAGCAGGTCAGATACCAACCATGGGTCAGAAGGTGCGTAAGTATTGAACTTGCGCCCTTCATTGGTCACGCCGCGAAGCACCCGACCATCAATGGTGACCTTGGCAATCCTGCCTTCTTTCACCTCATTGATGAACTGGGAATAGACCACCTGGCTTTCAGAAGCGCTTTTAGGGCCAAACTGATTGAAAACAGTCATGAGCACCAAAGCCACAATCAGCCAGATAGCAACGTTCTTTACGATGTTATTCAAAGTCCCGATCCTTATTCATATGGACATTTACTTTTACTGCTTTATTCTAACCCTAATTGCGCCGTTCTGCGCCACAAATCAGGCAGGCTTGCGCTTGAGGCCCAGAAGGTAAACTTCACTGCTGCGATCACGCGACGCCTTGGGTTTGCGCGTGACTACCTTGTCAAAACTTTCACGCATGGCGAGCACAATCTCATCAAAACCTGAACCGATAAAAACTTTGACCAGGAAATTACCCCCTGGTTTCAACCAGTCACGGCTGAATTCCAATGCCAACTCAGTCAGGTAAGCGGCTCTCGCCTGATCGACATCACTGATGCCACTGATATTGGGGGCCATATCGGCAATTACAAGGTCTATTTGCTTACCATTCAAGCTTTTTTCCAATAACCGCAGGATTTCCTCTTCGCGAAAATCCCCTTGAATAAATTCGACTCCCGGCACTGGCGGCATTTCCAGGATATCCAGCGCAATCACGCGCCCTTGCCCGCCAAGTCGCTGCACCACCACTTGCGACCAACTACCCGGCGCAGAGCCCAAGTCAACAACCGTCATGCCTGGCTTGATCAATTGATCTTTTTCATCAATCTCAAGTAACTTATAGGCAGCTCGGGCACGGTAGCCATCTCGTTGCGCACGCTTGACGAATTCGTCATTCACGTGCTCTTGCAACCAAGCTTTACTGGTAGGTCGGCGTTTCATCTGCTAAACTGCGAGCCTTTTCGAATCAACAAGATAAATCAATTGAATTCCAAACAAATCAGTTTTCTGCGTGGCTTGGGCCACGACCTGCATCCTGTGGTGATGATTGGTAATAACGGCCTGTCGGAACAGGTCTTGAAAGAGATTGAAGTCAGCCTTAAATCACATGAGCTGATCAAGATCAAGGTATTTGGCGATGATCGGGCGGCCCGTATTGCCATGCTGGAAGAAATCTGCGCCAAGACTGGCGCCATTGCTGTACACCACATCGGCAAACAGCTGATCATCTATCGCCAGGCTGAGCAAGCCAAGATCGTCATTCCCAAGTAAATATCTCGCACTACTCTATGCAAAAGCCGCCCTTCAGTACATGAACGGCGGCTTTTCTTATTGCCTGGCCTTGAATACCAGCACCAAGCCAAGTAAGCTCTCAATCAGGTAGCCGACACTAGATACTCCATGCCAGGTCTTGAAGCGATCAGCAAATACACTATGCATGACATCCGCAGGCAAAGCCTGAGCCTTGAGTGAAGCCATGATGGGCTGAATGCCAAAATGACCAGCGAATGTCAGCAATAACATTACAACGACCGCCCAGAAAAAACCTTGCCTCAAGGCGACAATACCAAAGCGCGTGAGACGATGCAGCAGCAGGTAAAAAGCGCTGACCATGCCAATGTAAGCAACCAGCTCAAACAAGCGACCAGCTAGATTACCTGCCAACTGTTTATCAGAGGCAAGCTGGCTGAACAAGCTAGGTGCTACGACATAGCCAACCGCCCACAAGGTGCCCACCCACAGGGTAATCACGATGAGCGCCAACTTGTCTGACCAAGCATTCATACCTTATCCCACCTAGATATATTGCACATTCAGGACTTCGTAGGAGCGCAAGCCACCAGGCGCAACCACCTCGGCAACGTCACCCTCGACTTTACCGATCAGCGCACGCGCAATTGGCGAACCGATCGAAATTTTGCCAGCCTTGATGTCCGCCTCGTCATCACCGACGATCTGATAGGTAGATACTTCGCCGCTATCCAGTTCTTCCACCTCTACCGTAGCGCCGAATACACAGCGGCCTTCAGCATTGAGGGTAGTGGGATCAATCACCATGGCATTAGAAAGCTTGGCTTCGATCTCGGCAATCCGGCCTTCGATAAAGCTCTGACGCTCCTTGGCAGCATCATATTCTGCATTTTCGGAAAGATCGCCCAAAGCGCGAGCCTCTGCGATAGCTTGAATCACATCGGGCCTATCCACGCTGCGCAAGCGTTGCAGTTCAGCCTTGAGGAGTTCGGCACCTTTGACGGTAATTGGGAATTGATTCATTTGTTATTCCTTGCAATCCACAACTTGCTATAAAAACCAGGCAGGCCTGCCGGGCTAGGCCACAGGCAAGCTGCCATCAATAAAAATAAAAACCACACCTGTTTTGACAGGCGTGGTCTGATTTAGGGACTATATTATTACTTCGCGAGCTGCTTGTGCAAGCTTTGCAAAGACTGTACTTCCAGCTCCTGCATGTGTGCCATACCAATGCAAGCTGCCTTGGCACCAGCCAGTGTCGTGTAATACGTCACCTTCTGTTGCAAGGCGCTACGACGAATCTCGTAAGAATCAGCCACGGCACGCTTGTCTTCCGTCACATTGACGATAAAGCTGATCTCACCATTCTTGATCATGTCGACAATATGCGGACGACCTTCAGCCACCTTATTCACGGGAGTCACGCTCAGGCCAGCATCAGTCAACGCGCCAGCCGTGCCACGCGTCGCAACAAGCTGGAAGCCAAGACCAGCCAGAGCCTGGGCAATCTCGACCACACGTTCACGATCTTCACGACGGACACTGATGAAAGCTTTGCCGCCCTTGGGCAACTTAGTGCCAGAACCCAATTGCGATTTAACGAAGGCTTCGGCAAAGGTCTTGCCTACCCCCATGACTTCACCGGTGGACTTCATTTCCGGGCCAAGGATAGTATCCACGCCAGGGAACTTGATGAAGGGGAAAACCGCTTCCTTGACGGAATAGTAAGGTGGCACAACTTCACGAGTGACACCTTGCTCGCTGAGTTTACGCCCTGTCATGCAACGCGCTGCTATCTTGGCTAACTGCAAGCCACAGGCCTTGGAAACGAAAGGCACGGTACGAGACGCACGTGGGTTTACTTCCAAGACATAGACGGTTTCGCCCTGAATCGCAAACTGCACATTCATCAGCCCAACTACGCCCAGCGCCTTTGCCATCTTGACGGTTTGCTCGCGCAACTCGTCCTGCATCGCAGCAGACAAACTGTAAGGCGGCAATGAACATGCCGAGTCACCTGAGTGCACACCGGCTTGCTCAACGTGCTCCATGATGCCGCCGATAATGACTTCTTCGCCATCAGAAAGCGCGTCTACATCTACTTCTAGCGCATCGTTCAGGAAACGATCCAGCAACACGGGCGACTCATTGGAGACCTTGACCGCTTCGCGCATGTAACGCTCTAGTTGCGCCTGCTCATGCACGATTTCCATCGCACGCCCACCCAGCACGTAGGAAGGACGCACAACGAGTGGATAACCAATTTCCTGCGCCAGGCGAAGCGCTTCTTCTGGTGTACGTGCAGTGCGGTTAGGCGGTTGCTTGAGGTCGAGCTCTTGCAACATATGCTGGAAGCGTTCCCTATCCTCAGCGCGGTCAATCGCATCAGGACTGGTACCGATGATAGGCACACCGGCCTTTTCCAGGTCACGTGCTAGCTTGAGTGGAGTTTGGCCGCCGTACTGTACGATCACGCCTTCCGGCTTTTCCAGCGCTACGATTTCCAGCACATCTTCCAGCGTCAATGGCTCAAAGTAGAGGCGATCGGAAGTATCGTAGTCTGTGGAGACCGTTTCAGGATTACAGTTGACCATGATGGTTTCATAACCATCTTCGCGCATCGCAAAGGCTGCATGCACACAACAATAGTCAAACTCAATACCCTGGCCAATACGGTTAGGACCACCGCCCAGCACCATGATCTTTTTCTTGTTGCTTGGCTGTGCCTCGCACTCTTCCTCATACGTCGAGTACATGTAAGCAGTATCAGTGGCAAACTCAGCCGCACAAGTATCTACGCGCTTGTAAACTGGGCGCACATTCAGCGCTTGACGATAGGCACGCACGGCATGCTGGTCTGTACCCAGTAGCTTGGCAAGGCGCTTATCGGAGAAGCCGCGACGCTTGAGCTGGAACAGCGCATCACGATCCAGGTCGGCAAGGTGACGGCCTTTCAGGGCCTGCTCACGCTTGATGATGTCTTCGATCTGCACCAGGAACCAGCGGTCGATCTTGGACAAATCAAACACTTGGTTAATCGTCAAACCAGCACGGAAGGCATCGCCCACATACCAGATACGCTCTGGGCCTGGCTCACCCAGCTGTTTCTGGATTTCGTCCAGATCATCTGTCTTTTCATCCAGGCCGTTGACGCCTACTTCCAGGCCACGCAAGGCTTTCTGGAACGACTCTTGGAAAGTGCGGCCAATCGCCATCACTTCGCCAACGGACTTCATCTGCGTCGTCAGGCGTGAATCAGCCTGCGGGAATTTTTCAAATGCAAAACGCGGAATCTTGGTGACAACGTAGTCGATGGAAGGCTCGAAGGAAGCCGGTGTCGCACCGCCAGTGATTTCGTTGCGCAACTCATCCAGGGTAAAGCCAACTGCAAGCTTCGCTGCCACCTTGGCAATCGGGAAGCCAGTCGCCTTGGAGGCCAGCGCGGATGAACGTGATACACGTGGGTTCATCTCAATGACGATCATGCGGCCATCATCAGGATTAATCGCGAACTGCACATTGGAACCACCAGTATCCACGCCAATCTCGCGCAATACCGCGAGAGAAGCATTACGCATGATCTGGTATTCCTTGTCGGTCAACGTCTGCGCTGGCGCTACGGTAATCGAGTCACCAGTGTGCACACCCATTGGGTCAAGGTTTTCAATCGAGCAGATGATGATGCAGTTGTCCTTGCTATCGCGGACCACTTCCATCTCGTACTCTTTCCAGCCGAGCAGGGATTCCTCGATCAGCAGCTCGCTGGTCGGAGAAGCCTCAAGACCACGCTCACAGATGGTCATGAACTCTTCACGGTTGTAAGCAATACCGCCGCCACTGCCACCCATGGTGAATGAAGGACGGATAATCGCGGGATAGCCGATGGAGGCTTGCACCTGCAGCGCCTCTTCCATGCTATGCGCCACTGCAGAGCGTGCTGAACCCAGGCCGATCTTGGTCATCGCCTGCTTGAATTTTTCGCGGTCCTCAGCCTTGTCAATCGCCTCCTTGGAAGCGCCGATCAGCTCAACATTGTATTTTTCCAGGACGCCATGCTTGGCCAGATCGAGCGCACAATTCAGCGCAGTCTGCCCGCCCATGGTCGGCAACAAGGCATCAGGGCGCTCAATGGCAATGATCTTCTCAACCATTTGCCACGTCACTGGCTCAATGTAGGTCGCATCAGCCATGTCCGGATCGGTCATGATGGTCGCTGGGTTGGAATTAACCAGAATAACGCGGTAACCCTCTTCGCGCAGCGCCTTACATGCCTGGGCACCAGAGTAATCGAATTCACAAGCCTGGCCGATCACGATCGGGCCAGCGCCTATGATAAGTATGGATTTGATATCGGTACGTTTTGCCATGGTATTTATTGCTTTTGCTGTTCCATCAGGTTGATGAAGCGATCAAACAGGTAGCTCATCTCGTTAGGGCCGGGGCTGGCTTCGGGATGCCCCTGGAAGCTGAACGCAGGCTTGTCGGTACGTGCAATACCCTGCAAACTGCCATCAAACAAGGACACATGGGTAGACTTGAGATTAGCGGGCAAGCTGTCTGGATCCACGGCAAAGCCATGGTTCTGGCTAGTGATGAACACACGCTTGTCATCTAGGTCCTGCACCGGGTGATTAGCACCATGATGCCCAAACTTCATCTTCACGGTCTTGGCACCACTCGCCAATGCGAGCAACTGATGGCCAAGGCAGATGCCGAAGACAGGCACACCCTTATCTACAATACTGCTGATCGCCTTGATGGCATAATCGCAAGGCTCAGGGTCACCAGGGCCATTGGAGAGAAAAACGCCATCAGGATTCAGCGCCAGCGCTTCTTCGGCTGTAGCCTGGGCTGGCAAGATAGTCACCTTGCACCCACGCTCCACCAGCATGCGCAGAATGTTGTGCTTCACGCCATAATCAAAAGCAACCACGTTGAACTTGGCATCACCAGGCGTTACATAGCCTGCACCTAGCTTCCACTCGCCCAACTCAAACGTGCCAACATCCTTGCGGCTCACGACCTTGGCCAAGTCCATACCGGCCAAACCTGGGAAACTGCGCGCCAACTCCAACGCACGCACATCATCCACTTCGCCAGCGATGATACAGCCTGCCTGTGCGCCTTTTTCGCGCAAAATACGGGTGAGCTTGCGGGTATCGATATCGGCAATCGCTACTACGTTATTTTCAGCGAGATATTCAGAAAGGGATTTTTCGCTACGCCAACTGCTATCGAGCAATGGCAAGTCACGAATAATGAGCCCACTAGCATAGACATGCTCGGACTCTACATCTTCGACATTCACACCAACATTCCCGATATGCGGGTAAGTCAGCGTCACGATTTGCTTGGTATAAGATGGATCGGTGAGAATTTCCTGATAACCGGTTATCGAGGTGTTGAAAACCACCTCACCAACAGTCTCACCCAAGGCACCGATTGAAATGCCCCTGAACACTGTCCCGTCTGCGAGCACAAGTACGGCTGGGGTTTGCGGCAATTCTAACTCCTTGTCACTATTTGATATTCTGCGCAAATTGAAGCGCGGAAAGCGGATGTGCAAAGCGGGACAAGCTCCCGCTTATCCCGCTTCAAATTCTGCAGAATTATAGCCTAAAGCGCCCTCCGCTTCAACGCACGCTTTAAACAATTTTCACATCCTTGCCATTTCGCACAGCAAGAACCAATCACTAAGAAGTGATTTCTTTGAAATTATTTTTTCAACCCAAGTACATCCTGCATGTCATACAAGCCAGCTTGGTGTGCTGCCAAAAACTTGGCCGCGCGCAGTGCACCCAGCGCAAAAGTGGCGCGACTGGAAGCCTTGTGCGTCAATTCAACCCGCTCACCAATACCAGCAAACAATACCGTATGGTCGCCGACCACATCACCACCGCGCACGGTCGCGAAACCTATCGTATTAGGGTCACGCTCCCCGGTCACGCCTTGGCGGCCATAGATCGCTGTTTCATCCAGATCACGCCCTAAAGCCTCGGCCGCAGCCTCCCCTAAGCGCAATGCCGTGCCAGAAGGAGCGTCCACCTTGAAACGATGGTGTGCCTCAATAATTTCCACATCGTAGCCATGGTCCAGCACCTTGGCCGCAGCCTGCACTAGGTTGATCAGCAATGTAACGCCTACGCTCATGTTAGGCGCAAACACAATCGCCACATCCTTGGCCGCACGCTCAATCTGCTGCTTTTGCTCTGCACTGAAGCCCGTCGTGCCGATCACCAGCTTTACACCTGCTTGGCGACAAGCCTCCAAATATTCCAGACTGGGTTCAGGCCGTGTGAAATCCACCAGTACATCGGCGCCCTGGACCGCTGCCACAACATCAGCCGTGATCTTAACGCCTGTCTCGCGACCAAACTGCTCACCAGCATCACGCCCGATTTGCGGGCTATCCGCACGATCCAACGCACCATGCAGCACTAGATCCGCATCGGCAAAAACCCCTTCAAGCAGGGCATGACCCATGCGACCAGAACAACCAGCGATAACAATCTTTTGCATTTTCAAACCATTACTCATTCATCGATTAATCTGCCTTGCAGATAGAGATTTAGAACCCGATTTTTTCCAACATACGCTCAAAGTAGCCAGGCTCATCCTCAGGCGGCAAGTCATCTTCATCATCTTCGCCTGCATCAGGCACAGACTGAGTCTTGGCCGCGGCACCCGCAGCAGGTTTCGCCGCAGGCTTAGTAGATGAAGACTGGCCAGCAGGCTGGGCTTGACGTGCTGCCGGCTGAGCCGGTGCAGATGTCGCCGCAGGCGCCGCCACACCGGGAACCGCCAACTCTGGTGCAACTTTGCGCGGCGCAGCAGGATCTTCCTGCACCACCGGAGTGGATTGCTTCATATCATAGTACTCAGCACCAGCTGGCTTGGCCTCATCGCTCTTCCAGAATTTCAGGCGATCCAGCATGCCTTTCTTTTCTGGCACCTTGGGTTCTACCACGATAGCTGCAGCAGGCGTTGCCGCAGTTACCGCCGTATCCTCTGGCGAGGCAGGCACAACATCGCCGCGCACACGCTTCAGCGCATCTCCCTCAAACTCCATGATCACGCGACGCTGCTCTATGACCTTGCCGCCCTTGCGCATCTGATAGAAATAATCCCAACGATCACGGTGGAAGCTATCCTGGATCAATGGCGAGCCCATGATAAAACGCACCTGGGATTTGGTCATACCAGGCCGCAGTTGCAACATCATTTTGGATGTAACGACATTGCCTTGCTGGATGTCCATTTTGTAAGGCTTGAAGGAAGGCAGTGCAGAACTGCAGGCCACGCACAACAGCGCAGCTAAAAGAATGATATGACGCATCACACGACGACTTTGGCAAGAAATGCCGTAATATACCACGACATTAAACTCGGCTTTCAGGCAGTTTCCCGCCTTTCTGGATTTTTACATCACCAGACAAACTTACGCACCAGCTGCCAACATCTCGCTCGCATGTTGTAGTGTCGTCTCCGTGATCTCCACCCCGCCCAGCATCCGCGCCACTTCGTCAATGCGCTGCGTATGCGTCAAAGCTTCAATGCGGCTCAAGGTCTGCCCATCATGCAGATGCTTACTTACCCGCAAATGCTGCATACCCTGCGCAGCCACTTGCGGTAGATGCGTGATGACCAGCACCTGGCGCTGGTTACCCAAAGTCTTGAGCAACTGCCCCACTACCTCAGCCACACCACCACCGATACCCACATCAACCTCATCAAAGATCATGGTAGGCATATCACCCTGCTGAGCTGTTACAACGCGAATCGCCAGACTGATACGCGACAATTCGCCACCTGACGCTACCTTGGATAAAGGGCGCGGCGCCACGCCAGCATGACCAGCCACCAGGAACTCAACCTGCTCACGCCCCGTCGCGGCTGGGTCCTGCGCATTCAGCGACACGGCAAATTTCCCACCACTCAATGATAAGCGCTGCATTTCAGAGGTGATCTTCTCACCGAGACTAAGCGCTGCCTTTTCACGCCCGTCACTCAAGCGCTTTGCCAACGCATCATAAGCAGCACGGGCACGCGCTTCTTCTTGCCTTAGTTGCTCGTTATCATGCGCGGACTCAAGCTCTGCCATGCGCAACTGCCACGACTCCAGTAGCCCCGCCAGTTCTTCTGGCCTGACCCTGTATTTACGGGCCGCCGCATGCAAAGCATGAATACGGGCCTCCACCTCATTCAAGCGCTCAGGGTCAAGGTCTGCTCGTTGCAAATAGCGATTGAGGAAACGATCTGTTTCCTCCAGCTGTATCACCGCACCGTCCAATATATCTAGCGCTTCCTGTAGCCCGCTGTCATATGCCACCAACTCGTGCAGCTTATGCTGCACGCTACTCAACTGCCTGATGGCAGCCACTTCGCCCTCACTCAACAACTCCCGGCAGGCTTCGCCGCCCGCCAAGATGCTGGCGCCATGAGATAGGCGTATATGCTCTTGCTGCAACGGCTCCCACTCCTCCGCGGAAGGAGCCAATGCGGCCAGTTCACGCACTTGGTCACGCAACTCCGCCGACTCCACCGCATGTGCTTCGGCATTTTTTTCGGCATCCAGCCGTTTGTGATACAAGCCCTGCCAAATTTGGTAACTGTCAGCCAATTCCGCTGCCACATCTTGCAGGCCACCATAGGCATCCAATACCTGCCGCTGCGTGCTGGCCTTGAGCAAAGCATGGTGCGCGTGCTGACTATAGATATCGACGAGAAACTCGCCAATCTCGCGTAGTTGTTGAATAGTCGCCGACGAACCGTTGACAAACGCACGCGAGCGACCATCCGCATAGATCACTCGTCGCAGCAATAACTGCGCATCATCTACATCAATTTCATGTTCCCGCAGCCAAGCTTGCAACACTGGCAGGGCCGCAATATCAAACACCGCATTGATCTCGGCTTTTTCTGCCCCCACCCGCGTAATCCCACCCTCGCCGCGTGCGCCTAGCACCAGGGACAAGGCATCAATCAGGATAGATTTCCCCGCGCCGGTTTCACCGGTCAATACGGTAAACCCCGAGGAAAACTCGAGCTCAAGTGTGTCGACAATGACAAAATCGCGAATAGAGAGTGTTTGCAGCATCAGGGTCTGTTCTCGTTATATTGGCAATGCAAGCAGCAAGGGCTGATGGGTGCACCTTAGCCCCAGTGCAGCTTTTCCCGCAGGACGTCAAAATGGTTATGTTCCGGCGGATGCAATAATGTAATCGTATTCTTGGCACGCTTCACCCGCACACGGTCACCAGGCTGCAATGCCATTTTCATTTGGCCATCCAGATGCACACTGGCATCTTCGGCATGCACAACCTGAATCAGCACCTCACTGGCGCTACTGATCGCAATGGGCCGATTACTTAATGTATGCGGACAGATCGGCACCAAGGCAATGGCATCCAGCGTTGGGTAGAGAATAGGGCCGCCCGCCGACAAAGAGTACGCTGTAGTACCAGTAGGCGTTGCCACGATCAGGCCATCCGAGCGCTGCTTCTGCACAAAGTGTCCATCAATATGGATTTCCAGCTCGATCAGGCGCGCTAGGCCATTCTTGTTGACGACCACATCATTAAGGGCGTAGCCCTGCCCAACAGTAGTGCCATCACGCTCGATGCAGGCTTCCAGCAGAATACGCTGCTCGGTGTCGAACACGCCATCGAGGATAGCCGCCACGCTTTCCAACATATGGTCGGAATTGATATCGGTAAGGAAACCGAAACGCCCGCGATTGACCCCAACCAGCGGAATCTTGTAATCCACCAGGGCGCGCGCCACAGTTAACATGGTGCCATCCCCACCCAGCACGATCGCAAGATCGGCATAAGCGCCAATCGCGTTCATCTGTAGCGTGGTATAACCTTTGATACTGGAATGTTGCGCAGTCTTTTCCTCGATGAAGACGCCAACTTGGCGCTCACCAAGAAAACGCGCCAAGGCAATGACCTGCTCCCGGGTTTCCGGGTTCATGTATTTGCCAATCAATGCCACTGTCTGAAACGCACTTTTCATGGCTGGCATTAAATCATAGAAGATAAGTGTGTAAAACCCTTGCCGTATGTCAAATCCATCATCGACATCAATAATAGATTGCGCAAGCGTGGCCTGTATCGGATAATTTTTTCATGCTTAAAGCGCGCCATTACTCATTGAATTAGTCACTGCACAACTCCATCTATACCAACATGCTAGATAAACGCGCTCAGATTCTGCTGAAAACCCTGATAGAACATTACATCAGTGATGGTCAACCTGTTGGCTCGCGCACCTTATCGTTGGCATCCGGGCTTGACCTTAGCCCCGCCTCCATCCGCAACATCATGTCAGATCTGGAAGAGCACGGCTTTATTGCCAGCCCCCATACATCTGCGGGGCGCATTCCCACCCAGCGTGGCTATCGCCTGTTCGTGGATACCCTGCTGACGGTACAACCATTACAGAATCAGGAAATCCGCAAGCTTGAGCATGTGTTATCGTCTCCCGACCCGCAGGAGCTAATCAACTCCGCAGCAGAGCTATTATCCAGCCTGACAGATTTCGCAGGCCTGGTGATGATCCCCAAGCGCCAAGGCATCGCATTCCGTCACCTGGAGTTCTTGCCCCTGTCGGAAAAACGCATCCTGCTCATTATCGTGACTACAGATGGTGCGGTGCAAAACCGCATTATCCTGGCCGACAAGCCTTACAGTGCAGCAGACCTGACCCAGGCCAGCAACTTCTTCAACCAGAACTATGCCGGCAACACCCTGGATGAGGTCAAACAAAAGCTGCATGAAGAGCTGAAACAGATGCAATCCGACATGACTCGCCTGATGGCGGCCGCTTTGGAGGCCAGCAGCAAGACCGCGGACAACAACAAAGATGGCGTGGTGATTGCCGGAGAGCGCAACTTGCTGAATGTGCAAGACTTATCCACCAACGTCAGCTCCTTGCGCAAGCTATTCGATATGTTCGAGCGCCGTACCTCGCTGATGCAGCTCCTGGATCATAGCCAGAAGGCCAATGGCGTACAGATATTCATCGGTGGTGAATCAGGTTACCTGCCACTGGATGAATGCAGCATGGTCACCGCGCCTTATGAAACGAATGGGCAAACCATAGGCACCCTGGGCGTCATTGGCCCTACCCGCATGGCCTACGAGCGCGTCATCCCGATTGTGGACATTACGGCGAAACTACTTTCCAACGCGTTGTCCAATAACCATTGAGCATCAGGCAGGCAGCATCAATGTATGCAGCCTGCCTCGCCAGCTTATTGCAAGTGGCGACCAACCTTAAGGAACATGCATGTCTTTTTACTTAAAAGAGCCTCAGATTCACGCGCAAGAACCAGAACGTACCGGCATACTGGTGATGAACCTGGGCACGCCCGAAGCACCAACAGCCAAAGCTTTGCGCCCTTATTTACGCCAGTTTCTCAGTGACCGACGCGTCATCGAAATTCCGCGCTTGATTTGGTGGTTTATCCTCAACGGCTTCATCCTGACCTTGCGCCCGCGCCAATCAGCACATAAATATGCCAGTATCTGGGATAAAGAAGGCTCACCCCTGATGGTCAACAGCCAGAAACAAGCAAGATTATTGACTGGCTACCTGCACGAAGCGATTGCTTCGCCCTATGCGGTTGAGCTGGGCATGCGTTATGGCCAGCCTTCCGTACAATCGGCCATCGAAAAACTGAAAGCTCAGAACTGCAACCGCATCTTGCTGTTCCCGCTTTATCCGCAATATGCCGCCAGCAGTAGTGCCTCCGCGATTGATGAGGCCATGCGGGTGTTGATGCGCACGCGCAACATGCCGGAAATACGCACCATACGCGACTATCACACCCACCCTGCCTATATCCAGGCGGTGGCAGAAAGTATCCGGCTGTATTGGCAACAACACGGCAAGCCGGAAAAACTCGTCATGAGTTTTCATGGCGTGCCACGCCGCACTTATGACTTGGGCGACCCTTATTACGATCAATGCCAGGTCAGCGGAAAGTTGATCGCCCAGGCGCTGGAGCTCTCGGAAGATCAATACCTGATTGCCTTCCAGTCACGCTTTGGTGCGGCCGAGTGGCTACAGCCTTATTTCGCCCCCTCTATTGAGGCGCTGGGCAAACAAAAACTGGGCCGCGTCGATGTCGTCTGCCCAGGCTTTTCCAGTGATTGCCTGGAAACTCTGGAGGAAATCGCCATGGAAGGCAAAACCCTGTTTCTCGAAGCTGGCGGTGGCGAATATCACTACATACCAGCGCTCAACGATAGGGATACCTGGATCAAGGCCATGCGCGAAATCGCGCTGGACAACCTGCCAGGCTGGGTAACGCTACGTTAATCTTCGTTAAAGCGCGGCCAAGAATGAATTGGCTTTTGTTATACTCTCGGATTCGCTAGAAACGGATTTAAACCATGATAGTCATTACTGGCGGCGCAGGCATGATAGGTAGCATGATGGCCTGGCATCTCAATACCGTGCTGCAACGCGACGATATTGTGATCGTGGATCGCCTCGCGCACCCTGAACAATGGCAAAACCTTTGCCACCGCCGTTATGCCAACTATCTGGACAAGGACGAGCTATTCAACTGGCTCCCCAAGATCGGCAAAGTAGACGCCATCATCCATATGGGCGCGATCAGCGCCACCACTGAGCGCGATTTCAACAAACTGGTACAGGAGAACATCCGTTACAGCCAATTGCTGTGGAGCTGGTGTGCCGAAAATGAAGTGCCCTTCCTGTACGCCAGCTCTGCGGCCACTTATGGTGGTGGTGAATTTGGCTACGATGACGAAGAATCTGCTATCGACCAGTTACGCCCGCTGAATGGTTACGGCTACTCCAAGCAGTTTTTCGACCAATGGGCACTACGCCAATGCAGTGATGGCTTGGCAACACCGCCGCAATGGTGTGGCTTCAAATTCTTCAACGTCTACGGCCCCAACGAATATCACAAGGAACGCATGGCCAGCGTTGCTTTCCATACCTTCAACCAGTTCCGCGAGCAAGGTCACGTCAAGCTGTTCAAGAGCCACAAGCCTGGCTTCGAGGATGGCATGCAGTTACGCGACTTCGTTTACGTCAAGGATGCAGTCGCCGTGATGGCACACTTCCTGGATCAACCGCAGCACTCCGGCTTATTCAACATCGGTACTGGCGCAGCGCGTGCTTTCAAGGATCTGGCGACGGCAGTTATGACTAGCATGGGCCGCGAAGCCAATATTGAATACATTGATATGCCGCAAGACCTGATGGGCAAGTATCAGTATTTCACTGAGGCTAATATCAGCAAGCTACGCAACGCAGGCTATACCACGCCGTTCCACACCCTGGAGCAAGGTGTGCAGGATTATGTCCAGCAATACCTGCTGCAAGCAGACCCTTATTGCTGAGCCTAGCAAGGAAATCTCATGACCGCTATTGATACCCTGAAACAAGCTTTTAACGAACACCAGGCCGTGATTACAGCGCTGGAACCCCTGCTACCGGAGATCGCCGCAGTTGCTGATGTCATGCGCAACTGCCTTGCCAATGGTGGCAAGATATTGCTGTTCGGCAACGGCGGTAGCGCGGCAGACAGCCAGCATATCGCCGCAGAAATTGTTGGCCGCTACAAGAAGGAACGGCGCGGCCTACCCGCCATCGCCTTGACCACGGATACTTCCATTCTCACCTCGGTTGGCAATGACTATGGCTTTGACTTCATTTTCTCGCGCCAGGTGGAAGCACTCTGCACGCCCGCCGATGTGGTCATTGGTTTCTCCACCTCTGGCAACAGCCGCAACGTGGTACTGGGCATAGAAAAAGCCCGCGAGATTGGCGCGATCACGGTGGCCATGACTGGCGGCACTGGTGGCAAGCTGGCCAACCTGTGCGACCATGTCCTGACCATGCCCACCAGCGATACACCGCGCATCCAGGAAGCCCATATTCTCATTGGTCACAGCCTGTGCGACCTGGTGGAAGCCGATTAACAGCCTACTGACGACGATCAACCATGCGCGAGTCTTTCCTCAACACCATCCAGCAACGCTTTGGCCACGACCCGATATGGATACTGGTCATCGGCGACCTGATGCTAGACCGCTACCTGTTTGGCGATGTACAACGCATCTCACCAGAAGCACCTGTACCCGTGGTATTGCTCAAATCGCAAGATGAGCGGGCGGGCGGAGCGGCCAATGTCGCAGCCAATCTGCGTGGACTGGAGATCAGCACGCGGATCGCCGGAGTCGTGGGCGATGATCGCGAAGCCCACACCCTGCTGGGCCTCATGCAAGACATCGGCGTTGATACCCGGCATGTCTACCACAGCACACGTAGGCCAACCATTACCAAGACGCGCATCCTCGGTGGACATCAGCAAATGATGCGCCTGGATCAGGAAGATGCTGCGGCATTTTCCAATGATGAGCACTCTGCCCTACAAGTCATGATCAGCCAGGCTTTAGCTGACCGGCCCGCCGCCATCATCCTCTCCGACTACGCCAAAGGCATGCTCAGCGACGCGGTATGCCAGAATGTGATTGCCCAGGCACGGTCAGCCAGCATCCCGGTGCTGGTTGACCCTAAAGGCCGAGATTACAGCAAATATCAGGGTGCCACAGGGCTCACCCCCAATAAACGTGAAACCGCAGAAGCCTGTGATGTTGGCATGAATGATAACCAGGCTTTGCTTGCTGCGGCAGAACAGCTACGCACGCAGCTTAAGCTTGAATTTCTTGCCGTCACACGGGGCGAGGAAGGCATTACCGTGCTGAACGCCCAAGGCAGCACTCACTTAGCCGCAACTGCGCGTCAGGTCTATGACGTTTCCGGTGCAGGCGACACCGTCATCTCCACCTTGACCGCCGGCCTGGCCCACGGCCTGCCCTTGCACGATGCCATCGAGCTTGCCAATATCGCCGCTGGCATCGTGGTCGGCAAAGTAGGCACCGTGCCTATCAACAAGGCCGAGCTTGAGCATGAGCTGCAATCTCAGCAATCTGCCGCACAGGCAGACAAGGTCTGCACGCTGGAAAACCTATTGGCCCGCGTACAAGCCTGGCGCAATCGTGGCGAACGCATCGTCTTCACCAACGGTTGCTTCGACCTGCTCCACGCTGGGCACGTCACCTATCTCGAAGCTGCGCACAATACGGGTAATCGACTGGTTCTGGGGCTCAATACCGATCGCTCAGTAAGCGCCCTTAAAGGCCCCACCCGCCCAGTGATCCATGAGCAAGACCGGGCGCGCGTCCTCGCCGCACTGGAATCTGTCGATGCCGTTATCCTGTTTGATGAGGATACCCCGATCGAACTGATCAAAGCCGTACGCCCCGACATCATCGTCAAGGGCAGCGACTATACCGAGGACCAAGTCGTTGGCGGTACGGAAGTTAAATCCTGGGGCGGCAAAGTCGCACTGATTGATGTCGTACCTGGTCGCAGTACCAGCAACATCATCCAAAAACTCGCCTCCTGAAGCATGACACTGCATACCGCTGAAAAAATCCTGGTGATGGGCCCCTCGTGGGTAGGCGACATGGTGCTGGCACAAAGCCTGTTCAAAACCCTCAAACAACACAAACCCGACTGCACCATTGACGTAGCAGCCCCCGCCTGGACCTTACCCTTGCTGGAGCGTATGCCGGAAGTAAATGAGGCCATCGCACTACCTTTCAAGCACGGTCAATTAGCCTTGAAAGAGCGCATCCGCTTTGGCCGTAGCCTGAAAGATCGGCACTATACCCAATCCATCATGCTCACCAACTCGCTGAAATCAGCAATCCTCCCCGCCGCCAGCGGTATCAGCCGTCGCACCGGCTTTCTGGGTGAAATGCGCTATGGCCTGCTTAACGACATCCGGCCATTGGATAAAATCCAATTACCTCGCACGGTGGATCGCTTTGTCGCTCTCGGTGTTGATGCCCAAAGCAGTATGCCCGACCACATTCCCAACCCCAGCCTGGTTGCCAGCCGAGATAATGCCCTTGCCAGCCTGGAAAAACTCGGCATAGCAGCACCGCAAGCCCCTGTATTGGGGCTTTGCCCAGGTGCAGAATATGGCGAGGCCAAACGCTGGCCGCTGGAACATTATGCCGAAGTTGCCCGCACTGCCCATGCCCATGGCTGGCAGATCTGGCTGTTCGGCTCAGACAAGGATGTTCCCTATACTGCTGAGATCAATCGCCTGAGCTATCAGGTATGCGAAGACTTTGGCGGCAAAACCAAACTAGGCGATGCCATTGACCTCATGTCGCTATGCGACGCGATTGTCAGCAATGATTCAGGCCTCATGCATGTGGCGGCGGCCCTGGATAAAAAACTCATCGCCATTTACGGCTCTTCTGACCCACACCATACACCGCCCATGAGCAGCAAAGCGGTCATTGAATACCTGGGACTGGAATGCAGCCCCTGCTTTCAGCGGGAATGCCCACTGGGACATTTGAATTGCTTGAAGCAAATTCAGCCGACAACCGTTATCAATCGACTTTTACCCCCCCGTTCATGAACAATGAAGCAGCGAATCAAAGTCTTACAATTACATCCTGATTACAACGTCAAAACCAATGACGTTTCTGATCTTGGTGAGCAAATCGTCAAGGGCTTGCCTAGAGATCAGTTTGAGGTAACCTGCGCCTACCTTTCCGGGAAACCAACAGCATCGCAGCCGCATAGCATTGCCGAGCATGTGCATTATTTTGATATCCCTGATACCAAAATGCGCGGCCTCAGGCTGCAAGCACTATGGCAACTGTATCGATTTTGCAAAACCAATCAGTTTGATGTCGTCATCTGCAACAGATTCAAAGTTGTCAGCATGTTGCTGCAACTGAATAAAATACTGCGCATTCCCTTATGCATTGGCATATCGCATGTGTTGAACGAATATCACCGCCCATATCGCAGATTCCAGGTGAAACTTTTTGCCGATAGGCATTGGCATTTCGTCGGTGTTTCCGATGCGGTAAAGGATAGCTTGATTGGCTACCAAAGCGGGTTCACTCCCCTTAATACGCATGCAATCCCCAATGCCATTGATATTGCCAAATCAGAAGCATCCCAACTACCTCAGGAACAAGCTAGAGCAGCCCTTGGATTGCCCAATGGAAACCGCATCATAGGTGCGATTGGTCAACTCTTTGCCCGTAAAGGCCACCGCTTCCTGATTGCCGCACTCGCCAAGATTCAGCATCAATTCCCCGATGCTCACATCGGCATTATTGGTAAAGGATCAGAAGAGCAAAACCTGAGAGCCCAGATTGCCAGCCTGGGCTTGGAAGACAAGGTACATTTGTTGGGGTTCAGAGCCAATGCCCTGCAATATGTCCGTGCCTTTGACATCTGGGCAATGCCATCACTGAAAGAAGGGCTGCCATTAGCATTGATGGAAGGAATAAGCGGTCATTTACCCGTCATTGCCTCAGATATTCCTGAAATGCGTGATGTCATCCTCGGTGCAGGCGGTCTCGCCACCCCACCAGAAGACATCGAAAGCTTAAGTCAAGCCCTCACTGAATATCTAAGCCTAGATGCACAACAATTAAAGATCAAAGGCGAGCAGGCCTTTCATTATCTAGCCAGCCAACACAGCATTGAAGCATACCGCGAACAATATCGTTCCCTGATAGAGAAACAACTTAAGGAAACCACATCACAATGAGCCTCATCAATTTC
Source organism: Methylobacillus methanolivorans (assembly GCF_044751345.1). Taxonomy (GTDB): domain Bacteria; phylum Pseudomonadota; class Gammaproteobacteria; order Burkholderiales; family Methylophilaceae; genus Methylobacillus; species Methylobacillus methanolivorans. The sequence goes on from NZ_JBIWXY010000001.1 coordinate 1,272,948, forward strand.
CTGCGTAGCCCGACCTTTGCGCTATATGCCGTTGGCACATGGATGGTGAGCTTTTTGGTCATTAGTGGATCACAAGCTCATAACAATTTCAGCTATCTGGTTTTGCTTATTCCTACACTGATTTCCTTACGCTTTGAAGAGATCAAGTCCTTTTTCCAGAATCGACTAGCCCAAGGTTTACTGCTCGTGATCTTGAGCTTGATATTAGCCGCCGCGCTGGGTGATGGAGACCCTTGGAGACAAGTCAAATTCGGCCTTATTGTCATCCTGTTTTTTATTGCAGTTGCACGCTTGCCAATGATCTCAAATACTGCAGTTTATCGAGCTGCCTGGATATTTCTTGGCCTGCTATGCCTATATGTCAGCGGCAATGCCATTTGGCAATATTCACAAGGCTATTGGCAGCTTGGCGTACGCTTAAACGATATGCACGCCAAGCTTGAAAATGTGATTTATGTGACCAATACCATGGGAGGAATGATGGCCATCATCACCCTGTTAGGTATAGAGCAGAAGAAATTCCGTGAAGTGTTGGTCGCACATGCACTCGTATTGTTCTTTGGCCTAGTGCTGCTCCAGACACGCAGCATCATTGGTATCTGGGCATTAACTGTACTCATGACGTATATCGCGCTCTACAAGCACCAATTGCGCAATATCAAAGTCATCAGCACAATGGCCGTCGCTGCAATACTCCTGACGTCGGGCATTGCCTATCTATTATTTTTTACCTCAATTGGGGAAAGCTTACTGGCGCGTAACTTCTATCGACCAGAGATATGGGCAGGCTATATTGCAGAAACCGTACGATGCGGTATCACATTTGGTTGTGGTCCCGAACACGACTTCCAGTATGTCTCGCACGATGGTTTTACGATGGTGCATCCACACAGTGTATTCGTCACTCAGTTCTATAAAGCGGGGCTGGTTGGTTTCATTCCACTCATCGCACTGACCATCCTGGCTGCTGTACAAGGATACAAGGCGAGGTCGTGGGCCGGATGGTATTTTATTGTCGGTGCCTTGGGTGTTTGTTTTGATGGTAGCAGCTTGGTACACAGCCCAAGTCAACGCTGGCTGGTTTTTCACCTGCCACTGGCGTTGTTGATTGCACAACAACTGCATCAACATGCCCCTGCATTATTCAAAGGCAATAAGCAAGCTACACGACCTAACTAAAGTGACACTTGGCACTCATCAGCGCATGGATTGCAGCATCTCCTGCGCCCTGGCCTCCCAGGTAAAACGCTTGAGATAAGCGGCATGCCCTTGTTGGGCGATTGCCATACGCTTCTCTGGGTTGGCTAAATAAAAACGTACCTTTTCCTGTAACTCCTGGGGGCCATTGAAAGTTTCAATTTCCTCCCCAGGCTTAAAGAGCTCAGCGACTTCATCACAATAATCCGTGATCAAGAAGCAGCCTGCTGCCAGCGCCTCGAAAATTCTCAGATTCACGCCAGTACCAGCCGCATAATAAGGGCCACGTGTGACATTCAGGACAATCTTCGAGCTAGTCAGTAATTGGTGTAAATCAGCCCCCCAAACTGGATGATCATCCACGCGCTTGATCAACCCTGGCGACATCAAGGGAAAATTGCGTTTCCATCGATTCCCAAAAATGGAAAGGTGGTCACGTATGCTTTCCAGGACAAAAATCCTGCGCAAATCCCCACTACCAACGAATAACACGTCGTGTTGCTTGTCAGCATCAGAACCACTCGGTGCCGCGATAAAATTTGCTCCAAATGGCACAAAACTGGCATCCAGTTGCCTAGTATCCTTGAAGAAATCAGCCGTCACCTTGGAACATGAGAATATTTTTTTGTAAATTGGCAGCTCTTGCTCCAGAAAGAAAATAAACTCACGACGCTTGGTGTATAGGTTACAGCTATCCGTATCATACAAATACAAATCGACCTGATGCTGTTGAGCCAAAGCCTTTAGCGCAGCTGGGGTAATGAATTTATAGATAAAGCCCACCACCAAGATGGCATCAGGCCGTGCTTGCTTGATCAATGCCGTGATAGCCGCAAGATTGCCTTTCGGCAGATGAAAAAACGCATCCCCGCTGCTGTCCTTGGCTCGATTCACTACCTTCGTTAGCGCCGATTTCAAGCCATAGAATGGGATCTTCGGCATGCTCAACAGATTGTAATATGCGGTTTCAATGCCGATATGGCCGAAAGCCTGCGCTAACTCCTCGCCCAGTGGTACGCCAGAGATACCATCCAATATCAACAATTTTTTCATGACGAATCTTTTCCACTGATGAGTGTTTTATCTTGATTTTCCAATAATGATTCCAACGCGAGCAATATATCTGCAGGACGAATGAAAGCGCGCCATATACCGCCTTTGAACCAAGGTAAGACCAAGCGAGGAACAACCACTGTTCCTTTACCCCACGCAGGGCGCCAACAGAACTGACGATTCCGTTTTCTGTAAATAGTAACCACTGGCACTCTCAACATGGAAGCAAGGTGACCACCTCCTGAATCATTGCCAATAAATGCGCCCGACTCATAAACAAAGCTCGCAAGCTGATGTATGTCGTTGAATTTTGCATGCTCAAATTCACCCTTGAGTATCACATCCCATTTCTCATGTGATACTGGGGCAACAGTGAAAACAGGTTGATACCCGCGTTGCTGTAATAACCTTGCCGTCTTGATGAATGATGCAGGCGTCCAATCCTTCTTATCTGACCAAGCCGAATCAGGACTAATAATAATCCGCCGTGGGTATCGCTGATAAACAAGATGAGGCGGCGGAGTAAGGTGTACATTCCCTTGCGCATGTGTAAGCTTCATCCGCTCTCGCATAAACGCTACCACCACATCAACCAAGGAGCTGCCATCATTAAACTTCTTGAAGCGAATGGATGGCCCACAATCCAGCAACGGGGCTAACTGAGAAAATATCTTGCCCGGCAGTACACGCTGGCGTTCATGCTTTAATTGCTCACTAGCCCATGTAGGAGGTGCTTTTTGGCACAGCAACTGCCAGTGGCTCCTGACATGCTCCAGAAACTCCCCATTCAAGCGCTGGCGGAGTGCCTGGGGCGGACTAATGATCGCATGGTGATATTGGCTTAACTCACGATCAAGCGCATTAAAATCAGGATAAGGCCTGACGGGTATCTGTGGCATCCACTCTCGCAACTGGTATGCAATGTCCCCATACAACGTCATCTCATAACCATGCTGGCGCAGATTCTCTGCCAACATGTAATAAATCAAGCTATCCCCAAGGGAGTTGAAAGAAACTAGCGCAATACGCGCGGTGGTAGTGTCTTGTTGTGTATCCATGCGCGATCTATTAGCTCAAAGAATCTTATTCTGGCAGCTTCGTCCGAGAAGCTATGTATCAGAATATCGGAGGCCAATTGTATTTTATTGTCAATTTTATAGTCAACAGAGTTTACTAGCTCTCGGGATAACTCCTCTACACTCCCAAGAGTAAATAAAGGTGCAAAAGCCCTGACCACCTCCACGCCACCTCCGCTATCACTACAGATAATCGGCAATTCTGCTGCCATGGCCTCAAGCAACACCATACCAAATGGTTCATGATCCGAACTTAGAACGAAGAGATCAAACGCGCGGAAATATCGCCGTGCATCTGGCACTTGTCCAACAAATCGAACCTGGTTAGCAACGCCCAGTCTATTCGCCAATGCCTTGAGATCTTGCTCCAGTGGGCCTTTTCCCAAAATTAGCAGCAAAGTATTGGCTGGCAGCTGCGGCAATGCCTGGGCAAAGCCACGCAACAAAGTAGCCTGGTCTTTGTCGCGGTGCAGGCGCCCGACGTTAGCGATGACATAGGTATCGTCATCGATATCCAACATTTGGCGGGCCTCTTGCCTGGGTAAGAGGGATTGTTTAACTGCATCGACATCAATGCGGTTGTAGAGTGTTTGTATCTGCTCGGCTGGCCAGTGCTTGAGGTGTTGTCGCATTTGATCGCGCACAGAATCCGATACGCAGAGCATGAGCAGGCGTTTGCGGTATAGATTGACCAAGATGCGGCGGCTGAATCGTCCGTAATCATCGTAGTTGTGATGCACACTGACCACTGGCAGATTGGTCGCCAGCAAGGCGACATAAGTAGGCTTGGCGCGATGGGCAATGCAGAATGCAAAATCCCGGCTATTCACCAGCTGGCGTATTTTTGCAATCGCGCCCAGCTTGAGCCCCCTCACCTGCTTGCTGCTATAACCGAGAAAAATCACTTCGTCAGATGCACTGCCGCGCTCCACTTCAGCATCTGGCTTGCCAGTGAGGTAAACCGTCACCACTTTGTATGGGCTACCCTGGAACAAGGCAGCATATTGACGGGCGCAGTCAAGGAAAGGCGGATAATAGCTATGGCAGATATGCAGGACGTACATGGATCAGGCCTCTGATAAAAATTTCAGCTTTAACCTGAGCGCCGATGCTATTTTGGATGGCAATTGCGCTGTAGAAAAATAGCCATCCGCAAAGGCCTGGCGTTCAGCCTGGGATAAAGCCATCCACTCTTGCGGATAGCGTTGTAGGTGCTGAAAATTGCGCATCCGGTGCCAACTTCCCAAGCGATGGCGATAAATCTTGAGATCAGCAATATCGATCAGCCCGAGCGCACCATCAGTCGTCTTGACGACATTGCCAAAATGCAGGGAACGAAAATGAATACCATGCTGATGCAAGCGGGCGACAAAGTGGCCAAAATTTTCCATCAATGTTTGATCGATCAGCCCCAACATACTCAACTGCCGTAATGTCTGCCCAAGTAGCGGACGATAAATGACGGCTGTGTTGGTGCTGTCCTCGAAATGAAACAGCTGCACAATCTCCACCGTGGGAATCCCCAACTGCTTGAGCTTGTCGGCATTGCGGCAAAAATGGCGAGCATAGGAATAAAACCGCGCCAAGCTCAGTGTACGGCGCACACGAAACACCTTGAGAATATTGCCATTCCCCATTTGCAGCACTTTGACACCACGCTCATCCCGCTCCAGCACCTTGGCATTGAGACTCAACTGCGCAAAATCCTCTGGCGTCAGCAAGTGGCTGTTGCGAATTTTCAGTCTAGGTATCAGCATGGGTAGTGCAACAAGGCTTGGACGTCAGGCAATGTAGTAATCCCGTGTTTGGCACAATAGGTTTGCCAGCCAGGAACATCGGTCCAGGCATGTAGGAAGACAAAGTCCAGGCCCGCGCGGCTGGACGACTCATGATCATAACGGCTATCACCAATAAACAACGCAGGTTGACGGATATTATCATGGTTGATTTCACGCGCCATGATCTCGTCCTTGTTATCCGGGCTACCAAAAATGCCGCCGTCGAATAATGCTGTCAGCTCACGCTCGGCAAAAATGGTACGCAATTCAGCTTGGTCGCCTCCTGAAATCACCAACCAGTTGCTAGAGGCGGTTTTTGCACGCAATTCATGTAGCCCTGGTGCAATCTCACAATTTGCCAGGCGCTCGCGCACTTCACGCCCAAAATCGTGTAAAAGAAAATCTACATCTGCTTGCGTCGCAGGCCGTTGCAGAATGTCCTTGAGAAAATATTCAAACTTTACAAAGCGGGAAATTCCACCGAGCTTGATGTGGTAGTCCACCAACGCCTGAGCCTGCTGGTCATTTGCACCAAAATTCTTGGCAGTCGCGAAATATGCCTCGATCTTGAGATGATTGGAGTTGAGAATGACACCATCACAATCAAACACCAAGGTGTGATATTGCTCTAGATTCAGCATGGCGCTACCTAAAGGTTGATGCTCGGCATGCAAAAGATGCCGGGAAGGACGAAAGCAAACAGGCCCCGAGGGGCCTGTGATGGATTAGGCTGCTGCCTTAATCGCGCTGGCTTCACGAGCCAGCTTGGTGATATGCGCCCAATCCTTGCGTGCTACAGCATCCGCAGGTGTGAGCCAAGTACCGCCGCAGACCACGACATTAGGTAATGCCAAGAATTGCGGGGCAGATTCAACAGTTACACCACCTGTGGGGCAGAACTTCACGTCACCGAATGGGCCAGCAAAGCCTTTCAGCAGGTTGATACCACCCACGGCAACAGCCGGGAACAACTTGAGGAAGTAGTAATCATCGACATTAGCCTGCATGATTTCGCTACCAGTGGAAACGCCAGGCAACAATGGCAGGCCCATTTCACGGGCTGCGCGGCCGAGCTCGCTGGTATAGCCTGGGCTAACGGCAAACTGGCAACCGACATCCTTGCAGTTCTGTGCATCCTTAATGTTACGCACAGTACCAGCGCCAACAATTGCATCAGGCACAGCTTTGGCAATCGCTTCCATGGCTTGCAATGCCACAGGCGTACGCAAGGTCACTTCCAGCACCTTGATGCCGCCTTCGAGCAAGGCTTCTGCCATCGGCACGGCATCTTCCACCTTGTTGATGACAATAACCGGAATCACCGGGCCATGGTTGGCTAAATCGAGAGTGCTCATATTCTATATACCTATGGATTGATTATTAAAAAGCTATGAATGCTTAAAGCCAGGTGACGGCACCTTCTTCGGCACTGTGCACATTCTTGCGCATACCGCCAAATAACTCACGACCAATGCCATGGCCATTGTTATTACGCTGTGCCTCGGTCATGACAGCTACAGTACGTGCCTGCCACTCTTCGTCGTCAACAAGCGCGTTCAGGGTGCCGACAACCGCATTCAGGCGAATCATGTCACCAGTGCGAATCTTGCCAATTGCACCGCCAGCCACAGCCTCTGGGCTCAAATGGATCGCGGCAGGCACTTTGCCTGATGCACCGCTCATGCGGCCATCGGTCACGATGGCAACACGGAAGCCCTTGCCCTGCAATACAGACAATGGCGGGGTTAGCTTATGCAGTTCAGGCATACCATTGGCACGCGGACCTTGGAAGCGCACAACCGCAATAAAGTCTTTTTCCAGCTCGCCGCGCTCAAATGCTGCCAGCAACTCTTCCTGTCCATTAAAGACAATCGCAGGTGCTTCAATGATCTGACGGTCTTCCGGCACAGCAGAGCTCTTGATCACGGAACGGCCCAGATTACCAGTCAACAGACGTAAGCCGCCCGATGCGCTGAATGGCTTGGAAGCATTGCGCACAATGGTTTCGTCTGGGCTTTCCTTGGGCAAATCGACCCAGATCAGGCTGTCATCGGACTTGGTGGGTTTCTTGCCGAAATCACGCAAACCACCAATCACGACAGAATTCACATCGCCGTGCATATAACCAGCGTCGACAAGCTCGCGAATCACGAAGCTTGGGCCGCCTGCGGCCTGGAACTGGTTCACGTCGGCAGTACCGTTGGGGTAAACACGTGCCAGCAATGGCGTATTCTGCGACAACTTGGAGAAGTCCGACCAGTCAATGATAATGCCAGCAGCACGTGCCACTGCCACCCAGTGGATCAAGTGGTTGGTACTACCACCGGTAGCCAGCAATGCCACGATAGCGTTGACGATCACACGTTCATCCACCATCTGCCCAATTGGGGTAAAGCGTTGGCCCTTGGTGATAGAAAGCACGGTCTTGACCGATTCACGGGTCAACATCTCACGCATGTCATCGTGTGGGTGTACAAAAGCAGCGCCCGGCACATGCAAGCCCATGGCTTCAATCAGCATCTGGTTACTGTTGGCGGTACCAAAGAAAGTACAGGTGCCTGCACCGTGGTAAGCCGCAGATTCAGAAGCCAGTAGTTCCTCACGACCAACCAAGCCTTGTGCGTACTTCTCGCGCACCTTGGATTTGGTCGTATTGTCGATACCTGTCGCCATTGGGCCAGCAGGCACGAATACGGTAGGCAAGTGACCAAAATGCAAAGCACCAATCAGAAGACCAGGCACGATCTTGTCGCAGACGCCCAGCAACAAAGCGGCATCAAATACATCGTGAGACAGTGAAACCGCCGTACTCATGGCGATGGTATCGCGTGAGAACAAGCTCAGCTCCATGCCTGGCTCACCCTGGGTAATACCATCACACATCGCAGGTACACCACCAGCCACTTGCACAGTCGCGCCGTGCTTACGTGCCTCATCGCGAATAATGTCAGGATAGGTCTCGTATGGCTGGTGTGCAGACAACATGTCGTTGTAAGCCGTCACGATGCCAATATGCGGGGCCTTCTCTGCCACAACACGGAATTTATCGTTATTGGGCAAGGCAGCAAAAGCGTGCGCCACGTTGGCACAGCCCAGACGCTCAGCACCGCGAGTGCGGTTGATGATCTGGTCTATACGTTGCAGATAGGCCTTGCGGGTAGGCGCACTACGTTCCCGAATGCGCTCGGTGACTTCTATCAGGGTTTGTGTCATTAATTTTTTGCTGCTGAAAAGTTGAATTTAGCCGGGAATTATCGCTGAAAGCGCTAGGCATCGTCAAATTAACCACGCCCGGGATAAGGTAAAAAAACCATGGGGTTGCGTCAACGGCATCATCGCCGCAACCCCCACCTGGCCTAGTTTTTGGTCACGAGCACGTCTTCCATCAGGAGATACTCGAGATCACACCCGTAAAACATGTTGAGCGCATCAGTCGGGCTGCAAATCATGGGTTCACCACGACGATTCAATGAGGTATTGAGCACCACCGGCACATTGCGCAGGCGCTCCAACTCCTCGATCAACGCGTAATAGCGCGGATTGGTTTCCTTGGTCACGATCTGCGCACGCGCAGTGCCATCCTCATGCACCACCTCAGGTATGCGTGGCTTCCAGTGCTCTGCGACATCGAAGGTAAAGGTCATGTAAGGTGCTGGATGATCTGTCTGCAAGATGTCAGCAGCCACACGGTCAAGCATACTGGGGCAGAAAGGACGCCAACGCTCACGATACTTGATCTGCGCATTGATTCGGTCTGCCACGCCCGGGTGGCTAGGATCACCCAGGATGCTGCGGCAACCCAACGCACGCGGGCCAAACTCCATGCGCCCCTGGAACCAGGCCAGCGGATTGCCAGCAGCCAGTAGCTCAGCACCTGTTTTAGGCGCATTCTCGACACGTTGGAACTTGGGTTTCGCAGGGTGCGCCTCACAGGCGGCAATACACTCTTCCGTAGTAAACGATGGGCCTAGGTAAGCGTGGGGCATAGGCTCGAGCGACTCGCCCATCTCTGCAGCCACATAGCTGGCCGCACCCAGGGAAGTACCGTTATCGCCTGAGGCCGGCTGCACGAACAGCTCTTTCACATGCGGCAAGGCAATGATGCGCTGGTTGAGCTTGACGTTGAGCGCCACGCCACCAGCCATGGCAATACGGCCTGTTTCACGGATGATGTCGCCGAGATAGTACTCGATCATCTCGAGCGCGAGGTCTTCCAGCAACTGTTGCACCGAGGCAGCGTAATGGATGTAGGGATCATCGATCTCGTCGCCATTGCGCTTGGGGCCCAGCCACTCTATCAACTTGGGCGTGAAGTAGAAGCCCTTGCCTTTTTCCTTGTAACGGCGCAAGCCCACGACATTGACGTAATCGGTGTTGATCTTGAGCTCGCCATCCTCGAACTTGGCCAAACGCGACAAATCGTAGCGCTTAGCGTCGCCATAAGGCGCCATGCCCATAACCTTGAACTCGCCATCCAGCATTTCGAAACCAAGATACTCGGTAATCGCGCCATACATGCCGCCCAGGGAATCTGGGTCGTAGAACTCCTTGATCTTGTGGATCTTGCCGTTTTCGCCATAACCAAAGAAGGTCGTGGCATATTCACCCTTGCCATCGATACCAACAATGGCCGTCTTCTCCTTGAAGCCACTCAAGTGGTAAGCGCTGCTGGCGTGGGCCAAGTGGTGCTCCACCGGCACGAAGCGCGCCTTGGTCAAGCCCAGCTGACGCATCAACTCCAGGGATTTATCACGATTGCGGCGGAAACGGCGATTGCCGTTAAAAATGGCATCCAGGGCACGATCGGGCGCATACCAATAACGCTTGGCATAATGCCAGCGCGCTTCACTGCTCAATGGAATTTCGCCATAAGGGAATGCCACGATATCCACTTGCTCCGGCTTTACTCCAGCCTCACGCAGGCAGTACCTTGCCGCTTCCAGCGGGAAAGTGTTCTTGGCGTGCTTGTCGCGGAGGAAGCGTTCCTCTTCCGCTGCCGCCACAATTTTTCCATCGACAATAATGGCAGCCGAAGCATCATGCCCCAGCGCACCTGATAAACCTAGAATGATCATTCGTCTTTCACTTTGTACTTAATTCGCGATACCCGCCCGCTCCAGCACGCGGGCATCTGTATAAACCGTCTTGAACGCGCTCATCAGCAGCTGTCGCGTTGCCAGATCCGACTGCCAGTTCCTGAAAAAACGCTTCACGTCACGCACATGCCGACGCAGAAAACTGCGCTTGCATGCATGTTGCTGCATGCTATCCAGGTCGATCAACAAGGGCTCCTGATCTTGAATCAAAAGATTGGTTGCCTTGAAATCCCCATGCTCCAGTTGCAGGCAATATAACTGATAAAACAACTGGGCAATGCGTTGCGCCACCAGTGCTCGCGCTGTATCAGGCATCGTTTGATCCGCAAAGAACTCGACCGCATCCCTGGCATGCACAAACTCCGTGAGTAGATATGCCTCTTCACGGAAACCCCAGCGGCGGCGCTCCATGACTGCCACCGCAACCGGTGTCGCAATGCCCTTCAATTGCAAGCGGAAGGTATTGGCCCATGACACCACGGCCCGTGATGGACGCCAGGCGCGGCCAAGGCCATGCCAAAAACTCTTAATATTGTACCTTTTGATCACCAGTTTGCGCTGATCAATTTCTGTCGCAGCCACAGTGCAGGTATTCCCGCTTTTCAATCGGCTTACCCCGGGGCCTTCCAGCAAGGCATTGGGCGCTAGCAAAGCTGCGTGCAAGCCTGGGCTATCGTAAAGGCGATTAACCGCGATATAGCCGGTGGCGGCGTTCAAGGTACGGACATCGGTGCATGTACGCTGCACCTTGCGCGCGTAATCCTGCATTTCCTGCTGCCAAAGTCGTGCAATGCGCCGTTGCATATCAAAAAATTCTGGCGGTGGCTCATCCATCACATTGGCATATTGCTGCAGCAAGGCAGGCAACCAGCCATCAATACGCGCTACATCGAGCTTGGAAAGCAGGACTGCCAGATTGTGCAACCGCTTGCCAAGCCGCCCCAAGCCGCTCAATCGCCGTATGCCGTCACCATCCAGGGTATGAATGGCATCGCCATCCACGAGGAAGTTTTTGAGATATAAATCCGTCTGCGACAATCCAGCACGGTGATGTGCTGCCACGGCCTCTACCAGGCGCATGGCCAGTGGCAGGCGCTGATCATCTGGCGTTGCTTGCCACACCTGTTCAGCATTGCTCGCCGATATCGCCTCATATACCAGCACACTCGCCCCTTGCTGCTCAATCGCGGTGTCCAGCAACAAGGCCGGGGTAGCAAGCCCTGCCTCGGCCAGCCAGATCGCGCCGCGCTTATCACGGGCAGCATATTGTGCGGCACGCGGCCCAATAAAGCATTTGGCATAAACAGGCTTGCCATTCAGCACTCCCCTGCCAACCACACGCTTAGCAGGCACCCGCCGGACGACGGCGTCCACTTGCAGCAAGCTGCCATCGTCCAGCCTTAAGCTCAATGGCTCTGTCAGCGCCCCATTGGCATAGGACAGCAAATCAGGGGCAGTCGCCACATGGTTGGCATTACTCATGCACGTGAATATCCAGCGGACGAATGGTATTAGGTTGATACGGGTCGCCGATCAGCAAAGGATGCTCCTTGAACTGAGGATTCACCAAACTGAAGGCGGGGTCGAATCCATCAAAACTCAAGCCAACCAGATCCGCCCAGGTATGAATGAAATGCGCATTGCTATAAGGCCGATCCAACATGCCGTCAAATGCCATCTCATGCCCAGCCCGCCATTCTGGTGAAGCCCAGATCATGAAGGGGATCGCATACATGGCGATGGTAGGCTTGGCCTCATTGCGGCCCAACATGTCATATCCCGGACCGTCGTAAACATCTTCCCCATGATCGGAGAAATACACCATCAGGCTATTGCCTGCCTGCTGTCGCAACTTGCTGATCAATGTCGCAATGACGTGATCGTTATAACGCACAGCATTGTCATATTGGTTATAGACCTTAGCCTGATCCTTACTCAACACACTAGGCACACCCTCACGATCAGTAAATACGTCAAACTCTGGAGGATAGCGATATTCATATTTCATGTGCGTGCCCAGCAAATGCACAATAATGAACTTGCGAGGTGCAGGGTCAGCCAGCACTTCGTCAAATGGCTCAAACACATTTTCATCGTACTCACGTGAATTCTGCGCCCGGCTGTTGTTCATGTAGAACTGCTTGTCCGTTTGTTTGGAAAAATTGGCCAGCATAGTGTTGCGCTTACTGATCGTCTGGTGATTGGTGATCCAGTAAGAGGTATAGCCTGCCTGCCGCATCATGTTCATGAGCGATGGCTTGGTGAGATACAAATCTGGATGCAGTTGATCAGAGAAACTCAATACCTGCGTCAATGCCTCTATCGTGTAAGGTCGGGTCGTCACCACGTTGGTAAAGAGATTAAGCTCATCCTTGATAGCATCAAGTTCTGGGGTTGTCTCGCGCTGGTAGCCATATAAGCTCATGCGCAGTCGATTGGTAGATTCACCCAACACCAACACCAGCGTGGCAGGCTTGCCAGCGTTGGCATCTTTCAAGTTGGATAACGGTGGGATCTTGCTGTTCTGCTCCAGCAAGGCCTCCATATTGGCCAACTGTTTTCGATAGTGAATATAGCCAATCACCATTTGCCATGGCACTGCAGGCTCCATTCGCAATTGCAGCTTTTCCACAGCGTCATCCAGGCTCGCATGATTGACCGCCAACTGCTTGAACATCGGATATACGAAGAGCAACAACAAGATGAGCACCGTTGCCGACCATGCCAGACGACGGGTGACTTGCAAGGGTCGCAGTCGACGCCAGAGCCAGAAAGCAACAGCGCTATGCGCCAGCAATACCGGGATCATCCACCAGACAAAATAGTGGGCAATGAATTCTTTGGATTCAGCCGGGTTGGACTCGAAAATCGTGAACATCACGCTTTGCGAGAACTCCTGCCCATAAATACAGAAATACCCCAGGCTGATCAGCGAGAACACCCACAGCACCAAGCCAATGCCAGCTGCTATCTGGCGCGAGAACCTTGGCACCAGCATCACGGGAATCAGCCAAAGCAGGCTCATCACGATCGCCTGGCGCATGCCGACAAAAATCGTGGCGCCACTGATTTGCAGCAGGATGTGGGTAATGCCAGAAAAATAGAAGAAAAACAGGTAATAGCTGAACAAAGCGCCCCAGTCAGAGCGCTTGGAACCAAACTTGATCGATGTCTGCATAAATATCCCGACTATATGCCGGCCTGCCACACGCTAGGCGATGATGCCGCCGAGCTGGCGTAGTTCTGGCGCGACTTGATGTAATTTGACGTAGAGCTTGATCGCGCGGGCCTGCACCTGCCTCCAGAAATCCTGTTCCTCTCGCATGACCTGCCTGATCGGCTTGCCACGATAGCGACGCAGGAACCGCAGGTAATCCCTGGGAGCTAGTCCCGCATTCATCGCAGAGAAATATAAAGCTGCCATATCCTTCATGCGATCCTGGGGCCGGATTGTCTCACGAATACCAACCCGGTGCAGGTCGATGAGATACAAATGGATATTGCCCTGCCTTAGCTGCGGCAAATCTAGGCAGATATGGCAGATATAGAAGTCACGGTGGTTGAGGCCGCTATCATGCAGCCGTGCCGCCAGGGACGCCACCTCCAGCAACAGGTGTCGCTTAAAGCTTGGCTCTGGTGGCGATAGTAGCCATTGGTCTGCCAGCGTTTCCAGGGAAAGAATATCGCCCAGGTCTTTTGTGATGAGGAAGGATTGCCTGCTGGCAGGATTGCAACCACGGCTACCAAAACCCGCCAATGGGGTGGTAGCAATGCCGATCTCGCCCAGCTTTTCTATCGCCTGCTTCTCGGTGATTGCACTCACCACGGGCACCTTGAATGCCAGCAGGTTCTTGAAAATCTCGCCCCAACCTACACCGAAATGCTGCTTAATGAAATACGGCTGGCCAGCCAGTTGCACGCGTATGGTCTTGCGCCCCCGCACATCGCGAAACACCTCGCCACCCAACGCCATCACACGAGAGAACACATCCTGGTCACCCAGCGCCTGCTGCACCGCTGGCGACAATTCCAATTTGTCACAACTCATGCACTACTCCCGGTCTTTTGCTGCGCCAGATGCAACATGATCTTGGCCTCGGCATCACCATCGTTTTCAGTCATCAACTTGCGGGCATGCTGCAAGCCATTGTCGCGCCAAACTTGTAATTGCCTATCTTGCGATAGCGTCAGGGACACCATCTCAGCCAGCATCTTATTCAAGGTTGCCTGTTCAAAGGGCACCGGCACTACTCGGCCAGCCTCGGCTGCCTGCACATGCACGGCATAGCCGCAACTGGCTGTTGCCAGCACCGGCAGGCCGCTAGCCATGGCTTCGAGAATCACCAAGCCAGTATTTTCCCGATAGGCCGGATGCAGGTAGAAATCTGCCCCTTGCATCAATTGTGGGATATCAGGCCGACCACGCGAGATGATGAGGTTTTCCGAGACATTGAGCTTGCGTGCCATCTTGATAAAAGGTGCGGGTTTATCCTGGCCAATCGCAATCAATGTGAAATGTTGCCGCATATCGGCAGGGAGGCTAGCCAGCGCATGCACCGCCCTGTCTAAGCCTTTCATGTAAAAGCCAGAACCGACCAACAACGCCACCCGGGTTTGCGCAGGCAAGTTAAAAGCCTTGCGCAAATAGGCCTGCATCTCCGCACGGTCATGCAATTGCAGACGCTCGCTAGAAAGATAAGGCGGAATGTAATGAAAGCGCTCATCCTCGGTGTGGTACCAGCGCTGGAACACAGCCTTCTCTGCCATATCCACCATCAACATCTGCGTACTGGCCTGTGGCGAGAAAATCGCTTGTTCTATCGCCTGGAACCAGCGATAGCGCGGCGTGAGGCGATAAAGCCAGTTGCGCTGCTTATGTGCCCGCTCGATAAAACAGGGGTCAGCCGCAAAATAGACATCCAGGCCACCCATGCGGTTATAACCCACGACCAGATCCACACTGAATTCACGCTTGATGCGGGCTTGTGCCTGACGGATGAAGTCATCGTATTTCTGTACATTGAACCACCCCTTGCCCGGCATGACATGCACGCGCATATTCCCTCCTGGCATTTGGCCATCCCATGACATCGTGAAAATATCCACAGAATGTCCCGCCTCTGCCAGGCGTGTGGCGGTGCGCAGCATATCGCGCTGCATGCCGCCATAAGGAAAATACTTGAAGATGAGGAAGGCAAACTTCAACGGCTCAGGCTTTCAATTGGGAAAAGAAGCTGAATTGTATGCGAAAATGCCGCCCATGCCTCGTTTGCTCATGATCAAAACCACCTCCCTAGGTGATGTCATCCATAATCTGCCGGTCATTACGGACATTAAGGCGGCACTCCCAGAGATGCAGATAGACTGGGTGGTGGAAGAAAGTTTTGCCGACATTCCACGCCTGCACCCTGGCGTTGATGCGATTATTCGCGTCGCCGTTCGCCGCTGGCGCAAACACCTGCTACAGGCGGCCACTTGGCACGAAATCCGCCAGACGCGCCATCAGCTGCAAACACATCATTACGATGCCATCATCGACACCCAAGGCCTGCTGAAAAGCGCCTTGATCGGCAAGCAGGCACGCGGCATCTACCACGGACAAGATCGAGCCTCGGCGCGTGAGCCTTGGGCATCCTGGCTTTACCAGCATCGCCACCCGGTATTGCGTGGCCAACATGCCGTGACGCGCAACCGCGAGCTTGCGGCGCGTGCCTTAGGCTACAACATCCCCACGAACCCACCCGATTACGGCATTCATGCTGGAGCGCCGGATGCCAGCCTGCAATTACCCAGCCGCTATATTGTCGGGCTACACGCCACTAGCCGCGATTCCAAATTGTGGCCAGAGCAACATTGGGTTACCTTGGGCAACGCCCTGCTACAGCAAGGCCTGACATTGGTTCTCCCCTGGGGCAATGCCAGCGAAGAAGCCCGCGCACAGCGCATTGCCAGCGCAGTTGCAGGCAGTGTGGTGCTACCCCGCTTACGCCTCACCCAACTCGCAGCCGCCATTGGCCACAGCCAGGCAGCGATTGGTGTCGATACCGGCCTCGTGCACCTTGCCGCCGCCCTTAACCTGCCTACGGTCGCGATCTATACCGACACCGACCCCAAGCTAACAGGCGTACTGGCTCAACATGCAGAAAAAATCTGCAACCTGGGCGGTCAAGGCCAGGTGCCAGAAGTCAGCGCTGTCCTGGAAGCATTGGCACACGTCACACATTAACGATGTGGCTTCCGCCACTCGCCTTTCGCTGCTGCCTGAATAAAATTACCCGCCCCCTCTTGTAATCCGGGCAGATACCCCCATTTGCTTCGTTGTTACATCATTACCAACAGGGACTATCATGCAACACGAAGACAAGACGCCAGAAACCGACCTGCAAGACAATGTATCCACCGGCCAACAAGACGCTGGTGCCGCAGGTTCGATTGATGACAGGATTGCTGCACTGGAAGCCCAGATTGCCGAACAACAGGCTGCCGTGCTTTACGCCAAGGCCGAGGGTGAAAACATCCGTCGCCGTGCCGCAGACGATATCGACAAGGCACGTAAATTCGCGTTAGAGAAATTCTCCAACGAGCTGCTGGCCGTCAAGGACAGCCTGGATGCCGCATTGAATGTAGGCTCCGCCACACTGGAAAGCTATCGCGATGGCGTTGAGCTGACCGCCAAGCAACTGACTTCCGTATTCGAGAAATTCAGCATTGCCGAAATCAACCCAGTAGGTGAAAAGTTCGACCCGAACAAGCACCAGGCGATTGGCACTGTCGACAGCGATGCCGAAGCCAACACCGTGGTCAATGTGCTGCAAAAGGGCTATACCTTGAATGAGCGCGTGTTGCGCCCGGCCTTGGTGATGGTAGCCAAATAAATCATTGAAATTGCCAACGGGGATTTTTTACAAAACAAGGCTTGAAATCACACTGCCTATCCCCACTTTGGCAACATAGTTATCCACTTTCAGAGTTAAAAGAACACAAGGAATCAAGACAATGGGAAAAATTATTGGTATTGACTTAGGTACCACCAACTCCTGCGTATCCGTCATGGAAGGTGGCAAGCCACGCGTGATCGAGAACGCCGAAGGCGCTCGCACCACTCCCTCCATCATCGCTTATCAGGAAGATGGTGAAATCCTCGTAGGTGCACCAGCCAAGCGTCAGGCAGTGACCAACCCAAAGAACACGCTTTACGCAGTGAAGCGCCTGATTGGTCGCCGCTTTGAAGAAAAAGAAGTGCAAAAGGACATCGGCCTGATGCCTTACACCATCACCAAGGCTGACAATGGCGATGCCTGGGTAGAAGTGCGCAATGACAAACTGGCACCTCCGCAAATCTCCGCAGAAGTACTGCGCAAGATGAAGAAAACTGCCGAAGACTACCTGGGTGAAGAAGTCACCGAGGCCGTCATCACCGTGCCTGCTTACTTCAACGATGCACAGCGCCAAGCTACCAAGGATGCAGGCCGTATTGCAGGCCTGGACGTTAAGCGCATCATCAATGAGCCAACAGCTGCTGCGCTGGCCTTTGGTCTAGACAAGCAAGAAGGTGACCGCAAAATTGCCGTATATGACTTGGGCGGCGGTACATTCGATATTTCCATCATCGAAATCTCCGAAATCGATGGCGAGCACCAGTTTGAAGTATTGTCCACCAACGGTGACACTTTCCTCGGTGGTGAAGACTTCGACAATCGCCTGATCGACTTCCTAGCTGACGAATTCAAGAAAGAAAACGGCCTCGACCTGCGCAACGACCTGCTGGCCAAGCAACGCCTGAAAGAAGCAGCTGAAAAAGCCAAGATCGAGCTGTCTTCCAGCACCCAGACTGAAGTTAACCTGCCATACATCACGGCAGATGCTTCAGGTCCCAAGCACTTGGTCGTCAAGATCACTCGTGCCAAGTTCGAGAGCCTGGTAGAAGACCTCATCGAGCGCTCCATCAAGCCTTGCGAAGTGGCTTTGAAGGATGCTGGCGTCAAGATTACCGACATTCAGGACGTGATCCTGGTAGGTGGTCAGACCCGTATGCCTAAGGTGCAGGAAAAGGTAAAAGAATTCTTCGGCAAGGAACCACGTAAGGACGTGAATCCTGACGAAGCCGTGGCTGTTGGCGCGTCCATTCAAGGTGGCGTGTTGCAAGGCGACGTCAAGGATGTATTGCTGCTGGATGTAACACCACTCTCCCTGGGTATCGAAACCCTGGGTGGCGTGATGACCAAGCTGATCCAGAAGAACACCACGATCCCGACCAAGGCATCGCAAGTGTTCTCGACAGCCGACGACAACCAGTCTGCTGTGACGATCCACGTATTGCAAGGCGAACGTGAAGTCGCTTCCGGCAACAAGAGCCTGGGTCAGTTCAACCTGAGCGACATTCCGCCAGCACCACGCGGCATGCCACAAATCGAAGTCACCTTCGACATCGATGCTAACGGCATCCTGCACGTATCTGCCAAGGACAAGGCAACCGGCAAGGAAAACAAGATCACCATCAAGGCCAACTCCGGTTTGTCTGATGAAGAGATCAAGCGCATGGAAGAAGATGCCGCCAAGTACGCTGACGAAGACAAGAAGCTGCGTGAACTGGTGGATGCGCGTAACAGTGCCGATGGCGCAATCCACAGCGTGAAGAAGTCCCTGACTGACCACGGCGACAAGCTGGATGCAGCCGAGAAGGAAGCGATTGAAAAGGCTGTGCAAGAGCTGGAAGACGTCGTCAAGGGTGACGACAAGGAAGCCATCGAGAGCAAGACCAATGCCCTGATGGAAGCCTCCCAGAAGCTGGGCGAAAAAGTCTACGCTGCAAGCCAGGCTGAAGGCGGTGCCGCTGAACAAGGCGAGCCACAGGAAAAGACCGTGGACGCTGAAGTGGTGGATGCCGAGTTCGAGGAAGTCAAGGATGACAAAAAGTAATTCCTTTACCATGTAACCTCATGAGGCACACAGGGCTTTCCCTGCTGTGCCTCATTTATTGTTAGTAGAGAAATATGGCAAAAAGAGATTATTACGAGGTACTGGGCGTCAACCGCGACGCTTCGGATGATGAAATCAAGAAGGCTTACCGCAAGCTGGCGATGAAATTCCATCCGGACCGCAACCCGGACAACCCCAAGGCCGAAGAAAGCTTCAAGGAAGCCAAGGAAGCCTACGAAATCCTGTCGGATGACCAGAAGCGCGGCGCCTATGACCAATATGGCCATGCTGGCGTAGACCCTAGCGCGGGTGCTGGTGCAGGCGGTGCTGGTTTTGGTAATTTTGCCGATGCCTTTGGCGATATCTTTGGTGATATTTTTGGCGGTGGCGGCGGTGGAGGCAATCGACGCTCCAACGTCTACCGTGGTGCAGACCTGCGCTACAACATGGAAATCTCGCTTGAGGATGCTGCGCGCGGCACCGAGACCAAGATCCGTATTCCCGTCATGGCAGAATGCGAAACCTGTCACGGCTCAGGCGCACGCCCCGGCACACAACCCGTCACCTGCACCACCTGTGGCGGCCATGGCCAAGTACGTATGCAGCAAGGCTTCTTCTCCGTACAACAGACCTGCCCCAAGTGTCACGGCTCCGGCAAGATGGTGAAAGAGCCATGCCCCACCTGCCACGGCGGTGGTCGCGTCAAGCAGCACAAAACACTGTCGGTCAAGATTCCAGCCGGTGTGGACGAAGGTGATCGCATCCGCCTCTCAGGCGAAGGCGAAGCTGGCGTCAACGGCGGCCCTCCGGGCGACCTTTATGTCGTAGTGCATTTGAAGAAGCACGAAATCTTCGAGCGTGACGGCGCTAACCTGCATTGCGAAATGCCGATTAGCTTCACCACCGCAGCCCTGGGTGGCGAGATCGAAATCCCGACCCTGGATGGCCACGCCAAGATGAAGGTGCCGCCTGAAACCCAAACCGGCGCGGTATTCCGCCTACGCGGCAAGGGTATCAAGCCATTGCGTAGCAGCGACATGGGCGACCTCATGTGCCACGTCGTGGTGGAAACGCCCGTCAAGCTCACCGAGCGACAGAAAGAACTGTTGAAAGAACTTGAAGACATCAACCAGCAGGACTCCGGGAAACACAGCCCTAGGGCCAAATCCTGGATGACGAAGGTGAAAGACTTCTTCCAGTAAACCTTGAAATACACAAAAGACATGGTAAAAAACCATGTCTTTTGTTTCCTATCGAATAACTTCCAAGCCTCATAATTGCCTTTGAGCTTATGACAAAAGCTCTATTCGCTTATTGGATGGTAAAACCTCCTCCAATCCACTCCACTCGGTCAGACATGGTGTCCTGAATCTAGGATCTTGCAAACCCACCTCATCTAGCGTGAAGTCCATCCTACCAAAATTACATGCAGCACAAGTCACAACCATATTATCTAGATGATTGCTACCCCCACGAGCATGAGGAAGAATATGGTCATATTGTGCCCATAATGCTTGGAAAGCCGCGTGCTGCATAATATTTTTCCTGCCCCAAGGAATTGCTTCGGGATAAAGCTTATGAAGATATACTCGAACCTCTTTACGAATAACAGGAATACCACAGAACCGGCAATTAAAGCCATCTCGATGATGCAAGGTGATCTTTTCCGCTAATGTTGGCATGCGCACTTCAACACGCATTGATTTCTCTATAATGGGTAAAGCGCCTTCTACGAAACGATATTGAACATATTCGCTTCTTTTCCCCCAAACAGACTCTAACCATTGCCGCACAATTTCATCGTTTGCCTCAGAAAAAAGGGAATATGCTTTCTTCATTTCTCCCTCCTGATGTGCTTTCACCGCTTGACGCAATAGCTCAGCACAGTAAAAGATTTCTGGTATTGGCAATCGAAAACAAGTTCTAAGCATTTTTCTTATTAACTCACCGAGCAACTATCAAGTAAAAAAGTTTCTCCTAAATTATTACACGAACCATATCCACTCCCATTTTTCATGGCTAACAACAATACTCCCCCATCCGATCTATCCCTCCTCAGCGGATGGCTGCTCCTGCTAGGCGCCCTGACCGGCCTCGCACCATTATCAATAGACATGTATCTCCCTGGCTTTCCCGCCATTGAGAAAAGCTTGCTCGCGCAAGCTGGCAGTGCAGAATTAACGCTGGCAAGTTATTTTATTGGTTTGGCAATCGGGCAGCTGTTCTATGGCCCACTCAGTGACCGCTTTGGGCGCCGCTTGCCATTGATGGTAGGGCTGGTGATTTATATTGCCGCATCCATTGGCTGCGCCTTCGCAGGCAGTATTCCGGAACTGATTATCTGGCGTTTTCTACAGGCACTGGGCGGCTGTGCAGGAATGGTAGTGACACTCGCCATCATCCGTGACCGCTGTAGCGCCAATGACGCGGCACGGGCACTCTCGATGCTCATCTTGGTGATGGGCCTGGCACCGATTCTTGCCCCGCTCATTGGCGGCTGGATCGTGACCACGTTCGATTGGCGCGCCCTATTCCTCACCTTGGCATTCGCAGGCAGCCTAGGATTATTAGCCGTGTATTTCCACCTTGAGGAAACACACGATACGCGCCACGAGCCTCCGCTGGTATTGCGTCACGTACTGCGTAATTACGGCAGGCTGATGATAGACCGCAGCTTTATCGGTTACACCTTAAGCGGCGGCTTGGCGCGCGCAGGGATGTTTGCTTATATCGCAGGCTCGCCATTTGTGTTCATTGAGTATTATGAAATTCCCGCGCAGCATTATGGCTGGATTTTCGGCATCAATGCAGCCGGATTAATCCTCTTTAGCCAGATCAATGCCTGGCGCCTGAAAAAGCATGATGCAACGGTGCTGCTCTCACGGGCATTGTGGCTTCCTGGCGGCATTGGCCTCATTCTGCTTGGTTTATCGCTGACAGGCCATATCACCTTGCCGCTATTGCTAGTGGGGATTTTCTGCTTCGTTGCCAGCATCGGCTATATTGGCCCCAACTCCAGTGCTGCAACATTAGCCACTCACGGGCAGCAGGCAGGGACTGCCTCTGCATTGATGGGCTCATTGCAATTCGGCCTCGCTACACTGGCAGGTGGCTTAGTCAATCTACTGCATGACGGCACAACATGTCCGATGGCAATTGTGATGGCAGGCTGCGGAATTGGGGCATGGCTGGCACACCGCCTGATCATCGTCAAACCTGTTTCTCATGCTAATTGAGCTGGCTTGAGCTGAAGTAAAAAAGCCCACCAGGGTCACCCCTGGTGGGCTTTTCATGTTTGCTCGGTCAGAGCAAAGGTAGAGTTGTCACAACAAGAACGATTGTTTTGCCTCAGCACCCAAGCGCTGATACAAACGGTTAATGCCACTGATCACCGCCAGGATGGAAGCCGTCACGAGATTATCGTGTATGCCTGCCCCGTACACCGTACCAGGCTGCCCGTCGGTCTCAAGCTCGGCAAAAGCCACCGCCTTGGCTGCCGCGCCTGCACCCAGCGCACGCTCTTCGTAATCATGGATACGGAACTTGCTGCCAAATGCGTGTGCCAAGGCATCGATTGGGCCGTTGCCCTTGCCTTGCAGCACGGTTTCAACACCATGAATACTTGCCGTAAGCTTGATGTGCTGGATGCCATCTCGTTCGTCGAGTGTATGGTCGATGTAGTGCACGGGGGCATTGGCAGCGATGTACTCCTCGTTAAACAATTGCCAGATGCCCTCGGCATTCACCTCTTGCCCGCTGCTATCGGTCAATCGCTGCACGGCGCTGCTGAACTCAACCTGCATGCGGCGTGGCATGGCGAGGCCATAGCCCGACTCCAGTAAGTAAGCGATGCCGCCCTTGCCCGATTGGCTGTTGACGCGAATGATGGAATCATAGGTGCGGCCCACGTCGTGTGGGTCTATAGGCAAATACGGCACTTGCCAGAGCGCCTCTGGCTGCTGTACGGCAAAGCCTTTCTTGATCGCATCCTGATGCGAGCCGGAGAACGCAGTAAACACCAAGTCACCGGCATACGGGTGGCGCGCATGCACCGGCAACTGCGTGCAATCCTCCACCGTGCGGGCAATGCTGTTGATCTGGGAAAAATCCAGGCCTGGATCAACGCCCTGGGTATAAAGATTGAGCGCCAGGGTCACAAGGTCGACATTGCCAGTACGCTCGCCATGCCCGAATAAACAGCCCTCAATACGGTCTGCTCCCGCCATCACTGCCAGCTCGGCTGCCGCCACTGCGGTACCGCGATCATTGTGTGGGTGCACACTAATGATGACGCTATCGCGGCGAGCAAGGTTGGTATGCATCCACTCGATCTGGTCGGCATAGTAGTTAGGCGTACCCACTTCCACTGTAGCAGGCAGGTTGAGGATAACCTTGCGCTCAGGTGTTGCCTGCCAGATGTCTGTCATGGCATCGCACACGTCCTTGGCGAAATCCAGCTCGGTTGCAGTGAAGGTTTCCGGGCTATATTGAAACACCCACTCAGTCTCGGGGCGCTCATCGGCTAATTGCTTGATCAAGCGGGCACTATCGGTGGCAATCTTCTTGGCGCCGGCCTTATCAGTGCGAAACACCGTCTCACGGAATACTGGCGACGTCGCATTGTAAACGTGCACGATGGCACGCCGCGCACCTTGCAAGGATTCGAACGTACGGCGGATCAAGTCTTCGCGCGCCTGAGTGAGCACCTCGATGGTGACATCATCGGGAATGTGACCGTTCTCGATCAAGTTTCGCACAAAATCGAAGTCAGTCTGCGATGCAGAAGGAAATGCCACCTCGATCTCCTTGAAGCCGATCTCCACCAGCATCTTGAACATGCGCAGCTTGCGTTCAGCATTCATGGGCTCGAACAAGGCCTGATTACCATCGCGCAGGTCTGTGCTCATCCAGATGGGCGCACGGGTAATGGTACGCATCGGCCATTGGCGATTTGGCAAGTTGATCGGCGTAAACGGGCGGTATTTGCTGCTTGGATTCTTCAACATCATATTTCTTTCAAAAGTTCAGTTCGCGGACTGCGGTATCTAGATTGTGATCCAGGGCTGCCAGGCTACCGCTCACGCAAGGCCTGACAACCGCGTGGCAGTCGGAATACTCTTAAACAATATGTTATATGACACATGATGCAAATATCCTATGGGATGAAGCGAAACTCAATCAATCGTTATTGCCCTTTGGACAACAAGGACAACTCAATAAAACCGGCAGGAGAAAGTAAGAATTAGATGCGCGCGGAGCGCAGCAGCAGACCTAGGCTTAGGAGGGCCTGGGCGGAAAACACAAACAATGTGGTCTGCTGGATTTGCATAGTGGGGCCATGATAAACAGAAGGCATACTGACTGTCAAACCCCAGAGACGCTTGCTTCAAACCTACTTGCTGTCAAACCCAAAAATAACTGCGTTAACTTGCAGCGCAAGCTTGCATCAAGGCGAACATGGTTGTGCAGCCACAGCCACGTTCGTCTGATGTGGGATGTTGAGCAATATGCTAGATATGCTTACGTATCTCGCCCGCTGCCTGCATGATGGAAGCATAGGTTTGTGGGGTCTTGGCAAGCGGATTCAACAAGCCGAAATCATGAATCGCACCCAGGTAACGCGTACAGGTGACACTGACCCCGGCATCGGTCAGCAGATGTGCATAGGCCTCTGCCTCGTCACGTAACACGTCGAACTCTGCCGTTTGTATCAATGCTGGCGGCAGGTCAGCCAAGTGCTCCAGGCTGGCATTGAGCGGTGAGGCATAGGGCTCCTCACGGGCATCCTTGTTTTCCAGATAGTTATCCCAGAACCACTTCATCATCTCGCGGGTGAGGAAATAGCCATCCGCAAAATGCTGGTAGGACTCGGTATTGAACTTTGCATCGGTCACTGGCCAGAACAAGGTCTGGTGCTTGATGAAGGGCTCGCGCTTTTCCTTTGCCATCATGCAAACCACGGCGGCCATATTCCCACCAACGCTATTGCCAGCCACGGCCAGACGCTGGCTATCTACGCCGATTTCCTCGCCATGCTGCGCCACCCACTTGGTGGCAAGATAACACTCGACGATTGCCGTGGGGTACTTCGCCTCTGGAGAGCGCGTGTAATCAACAAAAACCACGGCACAGTTAGATGCCACACAGAGATCGTGCACCAAGCGCTGGTGCGTAGGGAAATCCCCGAGCACCCAACCACCGCCATGGAAGAACATGATGACGGGCGGCTTGATGGCAATGTCAGCAGGCTTCACGATAAAGAGATGGATGGAATGGCCTTCAATGGCGACCTCACGTTCCTCAACACTAACACCATCCAGATTGACTTCAACACTGGCCTGCAAATCACTCAAGACCTTGCGGGCCTCGGCAGGCGCCAGTTCTTCCACTGGCGTACTGTCAGCGGCTGCCAACTCTTCGAGAAAGGCACGGGTACGCGGCTCCATGCCGCTATATTCCTGCTTATCGGAAGTAAATGAATGCAGAATGGGGTCGAGAATATTCACGGTACATCTCCTGTACAGGTAGTAGTGAATATGCATTTTGCGCCCATGACGCAGCGTGGTATGTCAGCAGGACGCTGACGTGCTTGTAGGAAGCGGGCTATTCCTGCTCAGGCAAACCTTCCCAGCCACCACCCAGCGCAGCGATTAACTGTACGCTGTTGATCAGCCGACTTTGTTGCAAAGTCAGCAAGGTACGCTCGCTACTGAGCGCAGTGGTTTGCGCCGTGACGACATCAAGAAAACCAATCAGCCCCACGCGGTATTGATTGGTATATTGCTTGAGCGCCTTGCGCGCTGCAGCGACGGATTCTTCACGCAATGCAGATTCCTCACCCAGTGTATGCAAAGCTACCAGGTAATCCTCCACTTCCTTGAATGCAGTCAAGACTGTCTGGCGATAGCTCGCTACTGCTGCATCGTAGCTGGCCTCAGATTGCACGACGTTATATTTGTTCTGCAAACCATCGAACAAGGTCATGGCCAATTGCGGCCCCACTGACCAATAACGGTTCGGCAGCGTCATCCAGTCATTGAAAGTGCTGCTACGGTAGCCCCCGCTAGCAGACAAGCTCAAGCTGGGATAATAGGCTGACTTCGCCACACCAATATTGGCATTGGCCGCCATCACGGAGCGCTCCGCAGAGGCCACATCTGGCCTGCGCTCCAGCAATTGGCTAGGCACGGAGGCTGGAATGGCAGGCAATTGCGGCACGGCATCGCTTTCGGCCAGGCTGTAATCGGCGGGCGGCACACCAATCAGTACGGCAATGGCATTTTCCAGCTGTGCTCGCTGCCAAACCAAGTCCACCAGATCGGCTTCTGCATTCTTGAGCTGCGTGGTGGCTGCGGCAACATCCGCACTGGCGACCACACCACGCTTGTACTGGCTTTGCGTCAATTGGACGACCCGACGGTAGGTATCGACGGTTTCCTGTAATAGACGCTTCTGCTGGTCCATCACACGGATCTGCAGGTAGTTCTGTACCAGCTCGGATTGCATGCTGAGCCGCATGGCAGCCAGCGTCGCAAAGCTGGCATCAGCGCTGGCGCGATTGGCTTCCAGCGTGCGCCTGAGCTTGCCCCAGATATCGAGCTCCCAGCTGGCATTGAGCGCGGCGTTGTAAGTGGTGCGTATGCCGCTGATCTGCACGGCTTGGCTAGAGTTCGAGCTACCCGTTCCCTGCCCTGCGCGTGTCTTGCCAACGGTAGCGTTCAGTTGCGGCCATAAGGCACCACGGGCGCCCTGGGCCAAGGCAAAAGCCTGGCGGTATTGCGCCTCGTATTGCGCCACGGTCTGGTTGCTGTCATTGAGCCGTGCCACCAACTGGTTAAGCGCTGTATCGCCGTAGCGCATCCACCACTGTCCTTTCGGCACCTCATCTGCCGGGGCTGCAACGCTCCAGCCCTCTTGATGCTTGAATGCAGCAGGCACGGCACTCTGCGGTCTATGATAATCCGGGCCTACCATGCAGGCAGATAACAGGACGGACAAGCTAACGACACCAAGCTTGGCACTGGTACTCATTCCATTTTCTCCAACATTGCAGCCTCAGGTTTGCGACGCAAGACCCACAGGCGTAAACGATCCAGGTAAAGATAAACCACCGGGGTGGTATAAAGGGTAAGCAACTGGCTCAGCAGCAAGCCACCCACGATAGCAATGCCCAGCGGGCGACGCAGGGGTGCATCGCCATCAGTGCCCAGGATCAGCGGGATAGCACCCAGCAAAGCCGCCATGGTCGTCATGAGGATGGGGCGCAATCGCTGTTCACAAGCCTCCATGATGGCCGCCCTTGATGACAGGCCACGCTCACGCTCGGCCACCAGGGCAAAATCAATCATCAGGATGGCGTTTTTCTTGACGATACCAATCAGGAGAATGATGCCGATCAACGCGATCAAGGTCAGCGGCGTATCAAACAGAATCAGCGCCAGCAAAGCCCCTACCCCGGCAGATGGCAAGGTAGACAGGATAGTGAGTGGATGCACATAGCTCTCATACAGCATGCCAAGGACGATATACACAGATACCAGCGCCGCCAGAATCAGCCAAGGCATCTGATTGAGCACCTTGCCCTGGGCACTAGCCGTGCCCGAGAAGGTGGCCTGCACGTTGAGAGGCATTTTGAGATCAGCTAGCGCTTGCTTGATCTGCTGCTTGGCCTGTTCCAGGTTGCCACCCTCTGGCAGATTGAAGGAGTAGGTAATCGAGGCAAACTGCCCCTCATGCTGTACCGAGGCTGGGGCCGTGTTATAGCCCAGCGTGACGATATTGGACAATGGCACGCGCGCACCACTGCTGGTCAAGACATACAGGCTGGAAAGGATATCCGGGCTTTGCATGTATTGATCAGCCACGCCCATCACAACACGGTACTGATTTTGGTCCTGATAAATAGTGGAAATCTGGCGCTGCGCATAAGAGTTGTTCAGCAGTGCAATCACCATACTCACATCAATGCCCAGGCGTGTGGCTGCTTCGCGATCTATATCGAGGTAAACCTGCACGGAACGGCTACGACCACCACCGCTCACGTCAGTAATGCCAGGCAAGGACTGCAAGGTATCCAATACCTTGGTTTCCCAGGTGCGCAGGTCTTTGACATCATCACTCTTGAGCGTCATCTGGTAGCTGGAATCTGCCGAACGACCTCCAATGCGCAAATCCTGCATATTGACCAGGAATATCGAAGCGCCTGGCACTTGTGCCAACTTGGGCCGCAGCCTGGCGATCACGGTTTCTGCCGGCTCACGTTGCTTAATATCCTTGAGGATAATAATGAAATTGCCGGAATTACTTGATGCCCCTGGCCCGCGCCCACCACCCGACATCCCCATCACTTGATCGACGGCGGGGTCTGTCAGCAAGATATTGCGAAAAGCCTCCAGCTTGTGCTGCAACTCATCAAAGGAAACCCCTTGGTCAGCCCGCGCCATGCCAAACAGGCGGCCGGTATCCTGATCGGGGAACATGCCCTTGGGAATGGCAATATAGAGATAGACATTCACAGCAATGGTGAACAGCAACACCACCAGCATCAAGCCAGCATGCTCCAGCGCCCAGGCCAGGCTCTTGCAATAGCCACGCTGCATACGCTGGAACAGTCCGGTATGCGCCTGTCCTGTTGGATGTTCACCTTCCACCGCCAAGGCATCCTTGCGCCTGAGCAAGTAGGCGCACAACATCGGCGTCAATGTCAGCGATACGAACAATGAAATCAGGATGGCAACAGAGAGCGTGACGGCAAATTCGCGGAACAGGCGGCCAGTAATATCTCCCATGAACAGCAGCGGAATAAAGACTGCCACCAGCGATATGCTCATGGATATCACCGTAAAGCCGACTTCGCGTGCACCGCACAACGACGCACGGAAAGGATGATCGCCCTGTTCAATACGCTTGCTGATGTGCTCTACCACCACAATGGCATCATCCACAATAAAACCCGTAGAGATAATCAGCGCCATCAAGGTCAAATTGTTGAGCGAATAGCCACACAAATACATCGCCGCAAAGGTCGCGATGAGCGATACCGGCACGGCCAGCGCCGGTATCAGCGTGGCTCTGCCATTCCTGAGGAACAGGAACACGACGAGGATCACCAGTGCTACGGCAATCGCGAGTGTCAGCTCGGCTTCATGCAAGGAAGCACGGATATTAGGGCTGCGGTCTTCCACCACGGTCAGCTTGATATCATCGCCAATGCTGCTCTGGATACTGGGTAGCTCAGCACGAATGCGATCTATCATTTCGATGATATTCGCGCCCGACTCACGGCTCACCATCAGCAGGATGGCACGCTGCTTATTATGGAAACCGACGTTGCGGATATCCTCCACGGAGTCATAGACACGCGCGACATCACTGAGGCGTGTGACCGCGCCATTGTGACGCGCAATCACCAGCGAGCGATAATCCTTGGCGCGTAGCAAGCGGTCATCCGCATCCAGCTGCCAGCTATAGGCGTCATTTTGCAGATAACCCTTGGGCCCACTGCCATTCGCTGCGCTGATAACGCTGCGCACATCGTCAAGTGCAAGGCCCTGCTGAACCAAGGCATCTGGGTTGATATCCACACGCACCGCAGGCAGTGAGCTACCTGCCACATTCACCTGGCTTACGCCTTGCACCTGGGCAATCTTGCGCGATACCCGATTGGATGCCAGATCGTACAGTTCGCCCATTGTCTTGGTTTTGGAAGTCATGGTCAGCACCATGCTAGGCATATCCGCCGGGTTCATCTTGCGATAGCTAGGGCGAGTCGGCATGCCGGTTGGCAGCATACCTGCCGCAGCGTTGATAGCAGCCTGCACTTCACGTGCCGCCACATTGATATCCTTGCTGAGATCAAATTGCAGGGTGATCGACGTACTGCCCAGGGAGCTAGAAGAAGTGATTTCACTGATGCCGGAAATGCGTCCCAGGCTACGCTCCAGCGGTGTGGCGACGGAGGAAGCCATGGTTTCCGGGCTAGCCCCTGCCAGCGAAGCGGTGACATTAATGGTGGGGAAGTCCACCTGCGGCAGTGGCGCAATCGGCAATAAACCAAACGCCATCCAACCGGCAAGCATCAGCCCAAGCGATACCAGCAGCGTCATTACCGGACGCAGGATAAACAAAGAGGCAGGGCCACGCTCATCCGCCTTGAGCTGCGCCCAGGAAATCATGCGCCTCATGTGCCTGCACTCACGGCTTGCATCACGCCAGTTCCTCGTCTGCGTCGCTGATGCGGGTTGCCAGCTTGGCACGGCGGCGTGTCAATCGATCAAACAGCAGGTAGATCACGGGCGTGGTAAAAATGGTCAACAGTTGCGACAGCAGCAAGCCGCCCACCATGGTGATGCCAAGCGGCTGGCGCAATTCAGCCCCAGCGCCGCTGGCAAACATCAGCGGCAGTGCACCAAACAAAGCCGCCATGGTTGTCATGAGGATGGGGCGAAAGCGCAGCAGGCAAGCTTGGTAGATCGCGTCTACCGGCTTGAGCCCTTGTTCGCGCTCGGCAGCCAAGGCGAAGTCGATCATCATGATCGCGTTTTTCTTGACGATGCCGATCAGGAGAATAATGCCGATGATCGCCACCATGCCAATCTCCTGCCCATGTATCCACAAGGCCAGCAAGGCGCCGACGGTCGCCGACGGCAAGGTAGAGAGAATAGTCACGGGATGAATAAAACTCTCATACAGTATGCCCAGCACGATATACATGCATACCAAGGCGGCCAGGATAAGGAACAAGGTATTCGACAAGGAAGCCTCAAACGCCAGCGCGGCGCCTTGGAAGCGCGTCTGCACGCTGCCCGGCAACTGTAGCTCATCAACAGCAGTGCGAATGGCCGCCACCGCATGTCCAAGCGCGACATTGTCGGCAAGGTTGAAGGAGACCGTTGCCGCCGGGAACTGGGCAATATGGTTGATCGCCAGCAAGGTATTGCGCTCTTCCACCCGCACCAGGGCAGTCAGCGGCACCTGCGTTGTCACCACATTGCCAGCACTATCCGTGCTGCTGCCGGGGATATAAAGGTTGGCAAGCGCCTCTGGGCCATTGCGGAAATTGGGCGGCACCTCCATCACCACGCGATACTGGCTGGCCTGCGTGTAGATAGTGGAAATCAGGCGCTGGCCAAAAGCGTTGTACAAGGCGGCATTAATGCTGGACACCGTCACGCCCAGGCGGGCGGCATTGTCGCGGTCTATCACTAGGTAAGCCTGCAAGCCCTTATCCTGCAAATCACTCGCCACATCGGTAATCTCCGGTAACTGGCGCAACTTTTCCATCACGCGTGGCATGGCCGATTGCAACACGGCAATATCAGGGTCAGTGAGCAGGAAGCGATACTGCGTGCGGCTGGTCTTGTCTTCTATGCTCAAATCCTGCACGGCTTGCAGGTAAAGCTTAAAATCCGGGATGTCTGCAGTCGCCTGCTTCAGGCGCGCAATGACTTGGCTGGCCGTCACGTCACGCTCGGCATGCGGCTTGAGGTTGATCAGTACCCGGCCAGTGTTCAGCGCTTCGTTGGTGCCATCCACGCCGATATAGGACGACACACTGTCCACTGCCGGGTCTTGCTTGATGATACGGGCCAGTTGTTCCTGCTTCTTTGCCATGGCAGCAAACGAAACCGATTGTGGCGCTTCACTGACACCCTGGATCAAGCCGGTATCCTGGGTCGGGAAAAAGCCCTTGGGCAGATAAAGATAGAACAGCACGGTAATCACCAGCGTTACCAGCGCCACCATCAGCGTTAAGACCTGATGCGCCAGCACCCATTTCAAGGCTTTAGCATAACGGTCGATCAGGCCTTGCATCATGCGTGCGCCAGCATTGGCAAAACGGCCTTTCTCGCTGGCAGGCGCATGCTTGAGCCACAACGCGCAAAGCATGGGCGTCAAGGTGAGGGAAATCAGCATGGATACCAGGATGGCAATCGCCAGCGTCAGGGCAAACTCACGGAACAAACGGCCCGCCACATCACTCATGAACAGCAGCGGGATCAACACCGCCACCAGCGAAATGGTCAGCGAGATAATGGTGAAACTGATCTGCCTGGAGCCCTTGAGCGCTGCCTGCAAGGGATGGTCGCCCTGCTCGATGTAGCGCTCAATATTTTCCAGCATCACAATCGCATCGTCGATGACAAAACCGGTCGCAATCGTCAGCGCCATCAGCGTCAGGTTATTGATGGAAAAACCCGCCAAATACATGACGCCAAATGTCCCGATCAATGACAGCGGCACAGCCACCGAGGGAATCAGTGTCGCCCGGCCATCTTGCAGGAAGAAGAAAGTCACCAGCACGACCAGTGCAATCGCCAGCAACAATTCAAACTGCGTATCCTTGACCGAGGCCTGGATGGTATGGCTACGATCACTGAGAACAGACACCTGCACATTTTCCGGCAGGCTTTCCTCCAGTGCTGGCAACATCTCCCGCACACGCTCTACCACGTCAATCACGTTGGCACCCGGCTGGCGCTGGATATTGACGATCACGGCAGGCTTGTCGTTGGCCCAGGCGGCAAGATATTCATTCTCGGCGCCATCATAGGCCTGCGCCACATCCTTGAGGCGTATTGGTGCGCCATTCTGGTAACTCAACACCAGGTTGCGGTATTCCTCCGCGCTACGCATCTGGTCATTGGCATCGATGGTCGTGGAACGCGTCGCCCCATTGAAGCTGCCTTTGGAACCATTGAGATTATTGTTGGCGATTGCCGTGCGTATGGATTCAAGACTAAGGCCATATGCCGCCAGGGCGGTAGAGTTTGCGCTCACGCGCACCGCAGGGCGTTGCCCGCCGCTGATGCTCACCATACCCACGCCGGAAATCTGCGCAATTTTCTGCGCTAGCCGGGTATCGACCAAATCCTGCACCTTAGGCATGGACAGCGCTTCCGAGGTCACAGCCAGCGTGAGGACAGGCACATCCGCCGGGTTAACCTTGCTATACACCGGCTGGCTGGGCAAATCACTGGGCAACAGGTTGGAAGCCGTATTGATCGCTGCTTGCACGCCCTGCTCGGCAATGCCCAAACTGGTATTGAGATTGAAGCGCAGAGTGATGACAGATGCCCCACCCGCGCTACTGGATGACATTTCATCCAGGCCGGCAATCCGCCCCAACTGACTTTCCAGCGGTGCTGTGACCATGGCATTGATGACTTCCGGGCTGGCACCGGGATACAGGGTTTTGACCTGCATCGTCGGATACTCCACCTCGGGCAATGAAGCGACGGGCAGCAAGCGGTAACCGAGGATGCCCGAAATCAATAGGGCGAGCATCAGTAGCGTGGTCGCCACTGGCCTTTCAATGAACATCCGCGAGGGGTTCATGAACGTGGGCCTCTACCCTGTCCCATTGAAGCACCATCACCGCCACGACCCTGACCGCCTTGCTGCCATGCGCCGCCCTGTCTACCTTCACCACCACGGCCTGCCGCAGGCTGCGCATCATCCTCGCCTGCCACACGCACCGTCATGCCGTCAGAGAGGCGGTCTACACCATCAATGACGATACGCTGCCCTGCATTCAAACCCTGGCGGATTTCCACCTGCTCTGCCTGGCTGATGCCCACGGTTACGCGCTGCTTGGCCACGGTTTTTTCTGCGCCAATCACATAGACATACGTGCCTTGGTCATCGCGTTGCAAAGCGCCACTCGGGATCAGCAAGGCCTTGGCCACCTCGGCCGCATGCAGCCGCACGTTAACAAACTGGTTGGGGTAGAGACTATCATCACCATTGTCAAAACGTGCCCGTAGCTTGAATGTACCGGTCGTCACATCGATCTGGTTATCAATGCTCGCCACCTTGCCCATGGCAAGGCGCACCTGGCGCTGGCGGTCCAGCGCTTCCACCACCAGTTTGTCGGGATTCTGCTTGAGCTGGCGCCGCACAGTAGATAATTGCTGCTCCGGCAAGCTGAACACCACGCTGATCGGGCGTGTTTGCGTCAGCACCGTGATTGGGGTCGTCGCATTCACAGCCACCTGATTGCCCACATCAACTTGACGCAAACCGATACGGCCACTGATAGGCGCACGCACCTGAGTGAATTCGAGATTAAGCTTTGCCGCTTCAAGCTGCCCCAAGGCATTATCAAGATTGCCCTGGTATTGGCGCACCAAGGCAGCTTGCGTATCCAGGGTCTGAACGGCGATGGAGTCCTCATCCTTGAGCTCCTGATAACGCGCTAAGTCTATCTCGGCATTCTTGAGCTGGGCGCGATACTGGCTCACCACGCCTTCGGCCTGTTTAAGCGCTGCCTGATAAGGACGCGGGTCGATTTCGGCCAGCACATCGCCCTGCTTCACCTCTTGTCCCTCAGTGAACAATATCCGGCTCAATTGCCCTTCCACGCGAGCCGTTACATTCACGGTATTCAACGAAGTCACCGTCCCCACCGCATCCAATTGCACCGTGAGCGGTGCCTGCACCACCTGGCCAACGCTGACCAGCATGCTCTCACCGAACATGCCGCGATGACCACCACCGGGGAAACCGCCGCTTGGCCTTGGCCTGGATGCCCCACCGCCAGGACCGCCCGGCCCACCAGGTGGCATACTCTGTCCCATGCCTGGAGGACCCTGGTTAGCAGAGGAATTCAAAGGCACATACTTCCACAGTGCATACGCAACGGCAGCCAGTACAATCAACAAGATGAGCCAGGGACGCAGGGTTTTCAATAGTGGTCTAGACATAAGATATGATGCATCTGCATTGGATGGTTAAACTGGCCGCAATGCCTGTCAACCATGCATAGCCAGCCAATAGTAGGGATAGTTGAGAACAATAGTATTGTCCCCCAGGAATCGCCGCAATTGAATTTACACAACCCTACACAGCCACGGGCTTAGCGCTGTCAACGCTTACAAAGGCTTACACTTCGCTCAAGCCGGGCTTTAATAAGCGTTGCGCATGGCTAGCTGCCATCCACTCTTCATTGGTCAAGGCCACCAGCACGGGGATAGCACTGGCAGCAGATGAAATCACCGTGGCATCCGCTTGGTTGGCTGTAAGATCAAGCTGCACACCTAGAAACGCCAACCCTTGAGTGATGCGCAGACGGATTTCGGCATTGTGTTCGCCAATGCCAGCCGTGAATACCAACATATCCAGCCCGCCAAGCGCTGCGACCATGGAGCCGATCTCGCGCACGATGCGCCGCACATACAACGCCAACGCCAAGCGCGCCCGCGGCTCTGTTGCCTCGCATTGCAGCAACACGCGCGGATCAGCAGCAATGCCAGAGAGGCCGAGCAAACCTGATTCGTGGTACAGCATCTCCCCCACCCTGGCAGGTGTCAGGTGCTCCACCTCCATCATGTGCAGCAGCACGCCGGGATCAAGCGCACCGCTACGCGTGCCCATCATCAAGCCATCTAGCGCAGAAAAACTCATGGTGGTCGCCACGCTCTGTAAATCCTGCATGCCACACAAACTGGCGCCACTACCAAGATGGGCAACAATGACACGCCCCCTGGCACGATCGCCCGCCAGTTCAGGCAGGTGCACTGCCATATACTCGTAAGACAAGCCATGAAATCCATAACGCCTGATGCCGCGCTCGAATACAGCATAGGGCAACGGCAGGACTTGTTCGACTTCGGGCAGAGTATGGTGAAAAGCGGTATCGAAACAAGCAACCTGCGGTAGGCTGGGGTCGATTTCCAGCAAGCGTTCTATCGCTTCCAGCGCAAAGGGCTGGTGCAGTGGTGCTAGGGGAATGTAGCTGCACAAATCACGCAGGACCTCATCATTGACAAGCACAGGCGTGAAGTAACGGCTGCCACCATGCACCACACGGTGCGCAATCGCCACCAGAGCATCACCCTGTAGTTGCGCCTGGGTACGCTCAATAATATGGCGCAATGCCTCTGAGTAAGGATGCTCGCTTCCCAGCGCTATCGCGTGTGGCGTGGTCACGCTATCGCCATAGGTCGGGCCGGTGCCAAGAATGCCATCCACCTTGCCGTTCCAGCGCGGCTTACGCGAGATGACTGCCTGGCTGATATCGAACAAGCCAAACTTGATACTGGAAGAACCGCAGTTCAGCACCAACACCCATTGGCTCATGGCGGGCTCTCACGATAATGATCGGCGAGTATGGCTGCCACAGCACAGGAGGCCAAACGGCTAGGCTTGGGGTCGGCACGACTGGTCAACACCACCGGCACCTTGGCGCCAAGCACAATGCCCGCGCTGTGGGCGTTGCCCAAATACTCCAGTTGTTTGGCGAGCATATTGCCACTTTCCAGGTCCGGTGCGACCAAAATATCTGCCGCACCAGCAACCTCGGAGCGTATACCCTTGATCTGCGCTGCCTCGCTGGAAACTGCGTTATCAAATGCCAGCGGCCCATCCAGCAGGCCGCCAGTGATCTGCCCACGGTCCGCCATCTTGCAGAGCACAGCAGCATCCAATGTGGCTGGCATATTTGGCGAAACCGTTTCCACCGCTGCCAGCAAGGCCACCTTGGGAGAAGTCACGCCAAGGACATGTGCAAGATCGATGGCGTTTTGCACGATATCGGCCTTGGCCAGCAGGTCAGGTGCAATATTGATGGCGGCATCGGTAATAATGAAAGCACGCGGATAAGTCGGCACCTGCATCAGGAAGCAATGCGATACGCGGCGCTTGGTGCGCAAGCCAGCACTGGAAGGCAGGATAGCGGACATCAGCTCATCGGTGTGCAGGCTGCCCTTCATCAGCGCCTGCACCTTGCCTGCCGCCGCAAGCTCCGCGCCTCGGGCCGCTGCTGCATGACTATGCGGCACATCGTCAATCTCGACACCATCCAGTGCAAGCCCATGTTGCGCAGCCACAGCCTCAAGACGCGCCCGCGGCGCGATCAGCACTGGCGTGACCAGCCCGAGCGCCTTGGCCTCCAACGTCGCTTCCAGGCTGACAGCATCACAAGGGTGCACTACCCCGGTACGCACCGCGGGCAAGGCTTGCGCATAAGCAATCAACGCCTGCAACAAATCCTGTGAATGCCCTGGATTAGCCAAGGGTAAGGCTTGTGACATCAGTAGCTCCTTACGACATAGATGGCAGTGAATGTATCACGCAGACAATGTGCGATTGAGGAGATACGCCTATAGCAAGAGCGCCTTACTCCCCGGCATCCGCTCACGCAGGCGTCCAGGTGCCCTTTTGAATGAACTCCACTTTGTAACCATCCGGGTCTTCAACGAAAGCTATCACCGTCGTGCCGTGCATCATCGGCCCAGCCTCACGCACCACCTTGCCGCCCGCCTGCTTGACCGCCTCACAGGCAGCATAGGCATCGTCAACCTCAACGGCGATGTGCCCATAGGCATTGCCCTTGTCATAACTCTTGGTTTCCCAGTTATGCGTCAACTCAATCACCGCCTGATCACTTTCGCTGCCATACCCAACAAAAGCCAGCGTGAACTTTCCATCAGGATACTCATGCCGACGCAACAGCTTCATGCCAAGAACATTGGTATAAAACGTGATCGACTTTTCCAGGTTAACGACCCGTAACATGGTATGCAATATGCGCACGACACCCTCTCCAGACAGATTCAAAGCGCCATTATAACCATAATGAATTTCAGGGATTGCAAGATGGAGGCTAGTGCGGCTTCCTGATTGAGAAATAGAGATGAATTGACCTAGCTCAACCTCATCCAATAGGATTTATTCATGTTCATACGAATTGGGCAATCACAGGAAGCTTTTTGCTGTACAAACTTAGGAACAAGCTATTGGTTTCAATTGTGACCACCCCGAAACGCCCACCTTACGAACGTGCCGCCAAGGCTTAACATGACATCACAAATCGCCAAGCTACTCGCGAATTACAACCGTTCAATGAATGAGCAAATGTTTGAAGCAGCGAAAAAGCTTAACAGCGTTGAACTCGCCGCTGATAGAGGTGCATTCTTCGGCTCCATTATCGGGACACTCAATCACATTGCAGTGGCAGATACTATCTGGCTGCATCGCTTTGCCCAGCATTCTGGCGAGTTCCCTGCACTTGCAGGGTTATCATCTTTTGAGCGGCCTACCTCGCTACGGCAGATCATCGCCTCTGACTTGCTGAGTCTTGAGACCTATCGCCAAGGCCTCGACAGCTTGATTGATCTTTGGGTTTCCGAACTTACATGTGAGCATCTTGCTTTTACCCTGACATATGCAAACATGGCCGGGGTGAAGTCAAGCAAGAATTTAGGCGCAGTCCTTCAGCATTTTTTCAACCATCAAACACACCACCGCGGCCAAGCCTCCACCTTGCTTTTCCAGGCTGGTATAGATGTTGGTATCACAGACCTCATCGCCTATATCCCAGACGACAATATCTGAACCACTGAGCAATGGGTGAGCCATGCACAACGCTAACGGAAGCCCCCAGCATTAGGCCTCCCTTACACTGCCCACCCCCATCTGCTGATACTCCTGATAAAGCTCAGCCTCTCCCCGCAAATGCCCAGGCTCATCCTGATAGCCAGCATTGCCTTCGACCACGCTAAACTGCCAGCGTTGTTCGAGTGCCTGCCGTTCGGAAGTGTAGCGGAACTCACTAATGAATTGATTGATCTCGCGTAGCAAGGTATAGCTGGATGGGTCATCGGCTACCGCTGCCACGTAATACCAAGGACTAGCCGCGAGGTTGCCTTGCAATAGTTCGATGCGCCCATGCCAGGGGCTATCCTGCCCGTTGCAAGCCCAAGCGAAGATGGGTTGGTCAACAGCGAAGGCATCGACCTTTCCGCTAGCCAAGGCATCGTGGATGATGGATTGATCGGTATAGCCAATCAGGTTTGCCAACCTGACTGTACCGCGCTCGGCCTTGCTGTGCTTGCTCCAGCGCAGGCCAGCAGCTTCAAGCGTGGCAAATGCCGCTGGGTCATTGATACAACCCAGCACTTTGCCTTCTAGGCTAGCAAGACCGTTGATGTTGATACGCTGGTCGCCTTTGCGTCTGGCGAGCATGTAATGCAGGTAGGTATAGGCCTCGGAATAAGCAACTTGGTGATAGCTGGCACTTGGTGGTAACGCGCTCCAGACAACGTCAGCCTCAGGCTCGCCACGGCTACGGCCAATATGCAGCAACTCGACGCATTGATCCCACGAATGCTCGATAAATTCGACCTTGACGCCTATTGCCCGAGCAAAGGCGGTGGCATATTCCACATCCAATCCACGCAATGGCTCACCTGGCCGCATGCGGAACGATAGTCCCTTGAAAGCAGGCTCTATGGCCACCCTTAACACGCCGCGCGCCTGGATATCCGCAAGACGGTCATAGTCTGTCGGCTTGTAGCCACCATCCTTGCGCAGCAAGGTGGCCAACGATTCGTGCAATTGCTGTGCAGGGTAAGCTTCCAGACCAGCGATGTCAGTGGCCAGCTGCTGCGCCCAACCAACTTTCTGGCGCTGGCCAGCATAGCTGCCTCAGTCTAGTTGATGCATGGTTTCGATCACGTTGCCATGTTCCAGCAGGGTTTGCATGGAAGCGCCTATCTCGCGGAAAGCCTGCTGCACGGTGCCAAAGGCCTGTGCCGTATCCCGGTCTACCCGCTCCACATTGTCACGACTGGAATGGCCGAAGCCGATCAGTTGCTGCTGAAAATCGCTGAAATCCAGCATTTGTGACACTTCCTTGGAGTTACTCACGGTATGCCGCGCCAGCTCACGCACATGCTCGGCCACCACACCGAAACTACGCCCAGACTCACCCGCATGCGCAGCCTGAATCGCTGCATTGATCCCGATCAGCTCCAGCTCGCGCCCAATGCGCCCCAGCCCCTGCACCACTTCGTTGACACGTGACAATTTGGCCGCCAGAGCCTGCTCCAAGCTAAGCAAACCCTGGGAAATTTCGCTACTGGCCAAGGAAAAATCCTCTTGCGATTGACTACGCAAGGTTTCGGCTTCCTCCAGGCTATGCTGCATACGGGCCGTGGTTTGGCCGACTTGCGCCGTCATTGCACCAAGTCGGCTCTCTACCTCAGCAAAACGCGCTGACTGGGTGCTTTCAGTATTGAGCAACTGCCGCATCAAATGCCCGATACGCTCCGCTAAAGCAGCTAGATACCGGCTAGTTTGATCGTAGGCTAATGCAAGCGATTGCGGTCGAGAAACTTCTCCCTGTGCGGGTTCTGACAAGGCCGGGCATATCCAGGCCAGCAAGGAGGCAATCAGTTTCATGGCGAGATAACAGCCCAGCAAGAGGCTGTGCAAAGAACAATAGATGACTGTATTAGGCAAAAAATGTGCCTAAAAAGAAACTATCTTTACCTGAATGAAAAAATTGTGTTACTTGTGATTGAGCTTAAGCTTGCTTCACCAGCATGATTTGCTGGTATTTCTGGTAAAGCTGATCGTGGGTTTCCACGCGGGTAGGGTCGTGCGGGATGCAAGCCACCGGGCAAACATCCTGGCATTGAGGGTTATTGAAGTGGCCTACGCACTCGGTGCAAAGATTAGGGTCGATCTGGTAGATTTCCTCGCCCTGGTAGATAGCACCATTCGGGCATTCAGGCTCGCAGACATCGCAATTGATGCATTCATCTGTGATCATCAAGGCCATGGTGGACTCCCAACCTTACTCAAGCGAGCTTGAGCGCAATGCGCTCTTGCACCAGTGGGGAAACAAACTTGCTGACATCACCCTTGAGCTGGGCAATCTCGCGCACCAGGCTAGCAGAGACAAACATATATTGCTCTGCCGGTGTGAGGAAAATGGTTTCCATCTCAGGGAATAGTTGGCGGTTCATGCCCGCCAACTGGAATTCATACTCAAAGTCAGACACCGCACGCAAGCCACGCACCACCGCACGTGCACCTTGTTCACGCACGAACTGCATCAATAGGCCAGAGAAGCCCAGCACTTCTACATTCGGGCAATCGGACAACACCTTGGAAGCCAGCTCAACGCGCTCATCCAAGGAAAACATGGGGTTTTTACCTGTACTTCTAGCCACCGCCACGATCACATGGTCAAACAACCCTGCAGCACGACGTACGATATCCTCATGACCGCGAGTAATGGGATCAAAAGTTCCGGGGTAAACGACTTTCAACTGGCTCAAAAAAACAATCCTTGCGAGGCGAGACAGGCAAAGCACCTGTCAATCGGTTGATCTATCTGCCAATTTTAACAGGTGATAGAAAACATTGCCCGCCTTGCCGTGTTTGATGACTTGCCAAAGCTCGTCATCTTCCAGTGCAAACTCCGCCTCAACGTACACCACACCGCCCTCCGCCAAGTGGGGAGGCAGGTGCGGCAGCAGCTTGGACAGCCAGCCTTGCTGGTAGGGTGGGTCAAGAAAAATCACATCGAAACGCTCACGGTTTTGTGCAAGAAACTGAGTAGCATCCTGCTGCAACACCTTGGCTTGACCTGCCTTGAGCAAGGCTTGATTTTGCTGGAGAGACTTTGCTGCTACGGGAGACTTTTCCACCAGCACGGCAGCACTGGCACCTCGCGACAATGCCTCGAAGCCCATCGCGCCAGTACCAGCGAACAAATCCAGGCAACGCTGCCCATGCATATCCTGGCCCAGCCAATTGAACACGGCCTGGCGTACACGGTCAGGCGTGGGGCGCAAGCCGGGCACATCGGGAAAACTCAGCAGGCGGCTACGCCACTCGCCGCCGCTGATACGTACACGATTACTTGCTGCCACTATCAGTGCCACCCACCACCACGGTCACCAGTTTGTTCGGGTCTATGCGGCGGCTGAACGCATCCTTGATCTGGGCCGCCGTCACTGCTTCCACCTTGCCATTGAACTCATCGAGATAATTCAGCGGCAACTTGTAGAAACCAATCACGGCAAGATAATCGAGGATTTTGCTATTGCTATCGATACGCAGCGGGAAGCCGCCGATGATGTTCTGCTTGGCGGCTTTAAGCTCGGCCTCGGTCACGCCCTGGCTAATAAATTTACCCAAGGTTTCGCGCACCAGTTTGAGTGCATCCTCGGCCTGATCACGCTTGGTCTGCAAACCGATCTGGAACTGGCCCAATTGCTGCATGGGAATGAAGTAGCTATACACGCTATACACCAGGCCACGCTTCTCACGCACTTCCTCGGTCAGGCGCGAAACAAAGCCACCACCACCGAGGATGTAATTGCCAACATAAAGTGCAAAGTAATCTGCATCGCCACGCTTCACGCCAGGGTAGGCCAGCATGATATGCGACTGACTGGCTGGGTGTGGAATGCGGCGCTCCACCGCAGCCTGCGGATAACTCACTTCAGGCAGCTCGGCAGCGGCTGGGCTATCAGGCAAGCCAGCGGAAATACGCTCGGCAATAGCCTTGGCCTGCTCCGGCGTCATATCGCCCATCAAGGCAATCACGGCATTCTTCGCACCATAATATTGCCGATAGAACTGCTGCAAATCTGCCGCAGCCAATGCATTGACCGATTCAGGTTCGCCCTCTTCGTCCACCGCATAGGGATGATTGCCGTACAAGGCTTTCAGCAAGGCGCGATTGGCAATGCTCGCTGGCTGAGTAGCGGATTCCTTCAGGCCCGCAATGATGCGCGCCTTTTCACGCGCCAGCGTCGCTTGGGGGAAATCAGGTTGATGCAGTATCTTGGTGTAAATATCCAGTGCGGCATTTTGCTCCCGCACACTGCTCAAGGTGCGCAGCTTGAGGGCTGCACGGTCTGCATCCAGCTCCCCGCCGAGCACAGCACCAACATCCGCCATGCCATTGGAAATCTGCTGATCGGTAAGACCACCAGCCCCCAAGGTCATGAGATAGCGTGTAATACCTGCCAGGCCTGGCTTGCCACCATCGCGTGCACTGCCTGCGGCAAAATTGGTGCTGATATCAATGATGGGCAGATCATGATTCTCGACAAAATACACCTCACTGCCCTTGCTGGTTTGCCAGTGCTGAATGTTAAGGGCGGCATGGGCTTGCAGGGCAACCAGCCCGGCAGCAACGACGAGCGCCTGCTGCGCGCGCCGGACAAGAGAAAGATTAATGCGCATGTGGCTTGCCTTTTGGTTTTGCATTGGGGTCTATCGGTTGTGGGTCCAGGGTGGCAACGGTCATGCTGTCCCTGACCAAGTATTTACGCGCAACCTCCTGCACCTGCTGCGGCGTTACCGCCTGCAACTTGGCAGGGTAAGTTTGCAAGGTGCGCCATGAAAAACCGGTAGTTTCCAGGCGGCCAATCTGCATGGCCTGGTAGAACACGGAATCACGCTGGTAAACATCCGCGGCAATCACCTGCGCCTTGACGCGCTGCAACTCTTCCTCGGTGACACCATCCTGCTTGATGCGCTCCACTTCGTTAATCAGCGCGGCTTCCAGCTCAACAACCGTCTTGCCTTCGCTTGGGGTGCCTTCCAGCTCGAACAAACCCACTTGTCCGCGTTGAATCAGGTCATACCCAGCGCCCACATCAACAGCAAGCTGCTGTTGACGCACAAGGTTTTGATTCAAGCGTGCCGAGGCATTGCCATCCAGCACACCGGCGAGGATTTCCAGCGCATAAGGCTCCCAATCTTTATCCGCATCGCGTAAGATCGGCACATGAAAACCCAGGCGCACATACGGCAGCTCAGCGGGAACCTTCACGACCAGGCGGCGCTCGCCTATCTGCTGCGGCTCAAGCTGTGGTTTGCGTGCAGGCAGGGCATGTGGCTTGATCACACCAAAATGCTGCTTGGCAAGCTTGAGTACAGATTGTGCGTCCACATCTCCTGCCACCACCAGGATGGCGTTGCTCGGCGTGTACCAAGTCTGGTACCACTCGCGCGCATCTTCCACCGTCATGTTCTCAAGATCGTTCATCCAGCCAACAATAGGGCGGCCATAAGGATGTGCCTGGTAGGCCACGGCACTGAATTGCTCATTAAGCATGCCTTGCGGCTTGTCATCAGTACGCCAGCGACGCTCTTCCATTACCACCTTGATTTCCTTGGAGAACTCCTCCTTGGTCAATTGCAGGTTGGCCATGCGGTCTGCCTCCAGCTTGATCGCCAGCGGTAGTTGAGACTTTTCCAGTTGCTGGTAATAAGCGGTGTAATCAGTACCGGTAAAGGCATTTTCACGACCACCCGCCGCCGCAATCAAGCGCGAAAATTGCCCTGGCGGCACCGCCTTGGTGCCTTTGAACATCATGTGCTCCAGCACATGAGCAACACCGGTCTTGCCGTTAACTTCAT
This sequence comes from Methylobacillus methanolivorans, assembly GCF_044751345.1. Lineage (GTDB taxonomy): Bacteria > Pseudomonadota > Gammaproteobacteria > Burkholderiales > Methylophilaceae > Methylobacillus > Methylobacillus methanolivorans. The sequence continues at coordinate 1,317,237 of NZ_JBIWXY010000001.1, forward strand.
CCACACTGCCTGCGCGATACCACACTTGAGACACCACGACCGGCGCCCGGTGATCTTCCTGCACGATGACGCGCATGCCATTGTCGAGCTTGAACTCGTGCGTATCTGCTGCCTGGGCGGCGATTGGCATCAATGCCAGTGCCAGCCACACTCCTCGAATAAACACCTTGCGATTCTCCTTTAGCCGCATTATTCATGCATTATAGCGGCAGTGCCTGATTGCCTGCACCACCAGCGCTACCAAGTTCCGGATGAAAACAACCGTCATGCAACCATGCTCTGACCCAGCCGTTTCAGCATTAGTTCTTGTAGCAGAAGCATATATACATGCCAGATATAGCAAGCCGATGATGGCTAGGTAAAATACTTGAAGATATGCCTAGAATATCCCGCTTGTGCCAGTGCAAGCGCCTTGTTTTGCTTTAAAATATCGGCTTATTGCTAAAAACACATTCCATGTTCGATTTTTTCAAAAAAGATAAAAACCCGCCAGCGCCAGCTCCTGAACCGGAGAAAATAGCGCCAGTCACACCTCAGGTACCCACTCAGGAAAAACCAACCCTGAGCTGGACAGAGCGACTCAAGCGCGGCCTCGCCAAGACTCGCAGCCAATTAGGCCTGCAACTGGCAAGCCTGTTTGGCGGCGGCAAGATTGATGAGGATGTTTATGAGGAGCTGGAAACTATCCTCCTCACCTCCGATGTCGGCATCGCGGCAACTCAGGCACTGCTTGAGCAGATCCGTACCCGCGTCAAACGCCAGAACCTCAACGACACCACCCAGCTCAAGGAAGCCCTCAAGCAATCCTTGCTGGAACTGCTGGCTCCGCTGGAAAAGCCACTGGACACAACAAAAGGCCAGCCCTTTGTCATCATGCTTGCAGGCGTCAATGGCGCAGGCAAGACTACGACCATCGGCAAGCTAGCAAACTTGTTCCAGGCACAAGGAAAATCAGTGCTGATCGCGGCAGGCGATACTTTCCGCGCAGCGGCGCGCGAGCAGTTACAAGCCTGGGGTGAGCGTAACAATGTACATGTCGTCGCACAGGAAAGCGGCGACCCGGCAGCGGTGATTTTTGATGCGGTCAATTCCGCCAAGGCCAAGGGTATAGACATTGTGCTGGCAGATACCGCAGGCCGCCTGCCCACCCAGCTCAACCTGATGGAAGAAATCCGCAAGGTGCAACGCGTGATTGACAAGGCCTTGCCAGGCGCACCGCATGAAGTGCTGCTGGTGCTGGATTCCAATACCGGACAAAATGCGGTCACCCAGGTAAAAGCATTTGATGATGCCTTGGGCGTCACAGGGCTGGTATTGAGCAAGCTGGACGGCACTGCCAAGGGCGGTGTCATTGCGGCAATTGCTCAATCACGCCCGATTCCCATCCGCTATATCGGCGTTGGCGAATCGATTGACGACTTGCGCCCCTTCAAGGCCAGCGAGTTTATTGATGCATTGTTTGAATAATCAGGAAAACGCATACGCATGATACGTTTCGACCAGGTCAACAAGCGTTACCGCGGCAGCGACGATATCTTGCGCAATGTGACTTTCGAGATCGCTGCGGGCGAACTCGTCTTCGTCACTGGCCATTCCGGCGCGGGCAAGAGCACCCTACTCAAGCTGATGGCAGGCATAGAACGCCCGACCAGTGGCACCGTGCTGATAGGCAACCAGAACATCAGCAAGTTACGCCCACGCATGCTGCCTTATCTGCGCCGTAAATTTGGCCTGGTGTTCCAGGACCACAAGCTGCTTTACGACCGCAACTGCTTCGAGAATGTCGCCCTGCCGCTTTACATTAATGGCATCACTGGGCAAGAAGCTGCTAAACGCATCCGTGCAGCACTCGACAAAGTGGGCCTGCTCGCCAAGGAAAAAGCTATCCCCATCACCCTATCCGGTGGAGAACAGCAGCGCCTTGCCATTGCTCGTGCCGTGGTCAGCCGTCCTGCCATCCTCATCGCAGACGAGCCTACCGGCAATCTCGACGAAGAGTACGCCACTGACATCATGACGCTATTCCGCGCGTTTCAGCAGGTTGGCACTACCGTGATTATCGCCACCCATGATGCCCATGGCATCCAGAATATCCCGGCAAAAATCCTGCACCTTGATCATGGAAAGCTCTCGGTATCATGAAACACTGGATCAACCAGCACACCCAGGTCTGGCGTCTCGTTTTGTCGCGTATCATGCGCAACAAGCTCTCCACCATCATGATCTGGAGCGTGATCGGTATTGCGCTAAGCCTTCCAGCCATTCTCTACGTCGTGATCGACAACCTCAACCAACTGGCAGGTGAGGTAAAGAACGAACCCCAGATCAGCGTCTTCATGAAGCTGGATGTCACATCTTCCGCCTTGCAGGATTTCAAGCAAAAACTGCAACAGCATCCAGGTATCGCCAAGCAGCAGTTTGTCAGCAGGAATGATGCGTGGAAACAGATGCAAGAAGCGCAAAGCGTCGCCAGCCAATTGGAGAAAAACCCCCTGCCAGATGCCTTCTTTATCGAGCCCAAAGATCACTCACCAGACGCGATTACCCAGTTACAACATGAAATCGAGGGCTGGTCAGGGGTAGAACATGTGCTGGCAGATGCTGATTGGGCAAAGCGCCTTTATGCCGTGTTACAGCTAGGCAAAAAAGCCGTATGGATACTTTCTGGCCTGCTTGGGTTTGCCCTGATCGCCATCATTGGCAATACCATTCGTTTACAAATTGCCACCCAGCGCGAAGAAATTGAAGTCAGCAAGCTGATCGGTGCCACCGATGGCTTCATCCGTCGCCCTTTCCTTTATGCCGGCACGCTGTATGGCCTTGGCGGCAGCCTGCTTGGACTTGGATTCGTCAACGGTATCCTTACAATCTTTAACCACTCCGTGGCCGATTTGGCAGAACTTTATGGCAGCAGCTTCATCTTAGTGTTACCCGGCTGGGAAATCAGCTTGGGAGTAATCGCATGCGCTATTGTGCTAGGTTGGCTGGGCTCTTATATTGCCGTCAACCGCTCACTGGCAAGTCTCAACCCAAACTAATCAACCCAAGAACCCCGGACTACATTTACCGTGGCTGCACCGCGCCTGTTTCGCCATATCACTGCATGGATTGCGAGCCATTTCGGCAAGGCGCCCTCTCAGCCCGGCACAGCCAATCTTCCCTGGGAAATACCTGCTGACCACGAACAATTCATTGAGTTTCGCATCAGTCGCCGTACGCTGTATGCGCTGATCTTCTCGCTCATTCTGCACCTGATCTTGTTCTTTGGTTTCATTATGCCCACCATGGATCAAGGAGAAGAAGCCGACAAGGAAGGCGGACAAAAAGAGCTGGTAGTCAGCCTGGCCCAGCCCGAGAAAAAACCACAGCAAGAGATGGCGCCACCACCAGCTTCTGCACCACCACCTCCGGTAGCAAAACCCAGCAAGACGCCCAAACAGCCGCGTCAATCAAGCAAGCAACCCAAGGTCATCACGGGCAAGGATAAGCCAGTGCCCCAACCGGTTGAAAAGCCAACGCCTGCACCGGCCCCGACGCCTGTGCCAACACCCACACGCCCGCAGCCACCCGATCCGTCACAATATTCAGACATGGCTTCGTACATGAATGCTATGCGCGAATATCGCAGCTCAACTGACAGTAACTATGCTGCCATGATGGAAAACCAGCGCGCGCAACGTGAATCAGGCAACCGCTCACTCTCGGAAGAACAAAAGCGCGACGAGACCATCAAGAAGAACCTGTCCTCGGGCGCAAGCGGCGTGTTCCGCATCCTCAGCATGAGCAATTACACCTCCACGTTCGAGTTCCGTGGCTGGATCAACGATTTCAGCACCGCCAAGCGTGAAGTGTTCCAGATTGAAGCCAAGGCTGGTGAGGACATTCAGCGCGCTACCGTGCGCAAGATGATAGAGCTGATTCGCCGCCACTACTCCGGCGACTTCAACTGGGAATCGCGACAACTCGGACGTGTGGTCGTGCTCTCTGCCCGCATGGAAGACAGCGCCGGATTAGAAGACTTCCTGATTAAGGAGTTCTTCGGCGATGGCGACATGCGCTACCTGGATATGCAGCGCCGCCGTCCACCAGGGCAACCACCTGGACCACCGCGCTATCCAGTGCCTTAGTAGCAGGCCCTTTTACTAGCCAACATCATGCATTGCGCATGCGATGCCGATGAGGCAAAGACTAATTGGCTGAAAGAATAACCGCCCAACGCTCATGATCACGCCATTGACCATGAATCTTGAGATATTGCGGCGAATATCCCTCAAGCGAAAATCCGCATTTCTTCACCAAAGCAATTGATGGCGCATTATCAGGCTGGATATTGGCTTCCAAACGATGCAAACCAAGCTTGTCGCGAGCGTGAGCCATCACGCTCAGCAAGCCTTCTTGCATGAGCCCCTGGCGCTCGTAACCCGCAAATGCGTAATAGCCAAGGTAGGCACTACAAAATGCCCCCAGAATAATGTTGGTGACATTCACCACACCGACAATTTCATCCGACGCAGCATGACAAATCAAAAAAGCCGCACTATTGATCGCGTGCCTCTTCTCCAGATACAAGCCAAATTGCTCCGCAGTCGCAGGTGGGCTTACCCACGCTGCATGCAACGCTGAACTCTTGCGCACCGTTTCCAAGAACTCGGCCTGATCTGTCATCAGGGGCTGTCTGACATATACCCTACTCATGTTGCACCTTAGGCATTAGATAATAAAAAAGCTGGCATATCACTATGCCAGCTTTCTATTGAGACTTGATGCAGGACTAAAGATTACTTCTCTGCAAACGCCCGCTCGATCACGTAATCAGCCACATCGCCAATACGCTCGGAAATCTTCAAGCCACCAGCATCCAACACCTTGCAGGTATCGATCAGCATTTGTGGGCTACCGCACAACATGGCGCGATCAGTCTCAGGGTTGAGTGGTGGCAGGCCAATATCTGCAAACAACTTGCCGTTTTCCATGAGGTCGGTCAGACGGCCCTGGTTACGGAACTCTTCACGCGTCACGGTAGGGTAGTAGATCAACTGATTCTTGACCTGCTCACCGAAGAATTCGTTTTCTGGCAACTCCTTGGTAATGAACTCTTCGTAAGCCAAGTCATTCACATGGCGCACGCCGTGTACCAGAATCACTTTTTCAAAACGCTCATAGATTTCAGGGTCTTGAATCAGGCAAATGAAAGGAGCCAAACCTGTACCAGTGGAAAGCAGGTAAAGGTGCTTGCCTGGCTTGAGGTCAGACAGCAACAACGTACCTGTTGGCTTGCGGCTGACCAGCAAATCATCCCCAACTTGCAAGTGTTGCAGGCGTGAAGTCAGCGGGCCATTCGGCACCTTGATGCTGAAGAACTCGAGATGCTCAGCATAGTTGGGGCTGGCGATACTATAAGCACGCATCAGCGGCTTGCCATCGACTTGCAGGCCGATCATCACAAACTGGCCGTTCTCGAAGCGCAAGGCGTCGTTACGGGTGGTGGTGAAGCTGAACAAGCTGTCGTTCCAGTGCTTAACGCTCAGGACTTTCTCGGTATTGAATGCACTCATGTAGATTCTATTCTCTTTACGATTTTGAATATTATTGGTTCAGGGCCGTGGTAAGCTCAGGCACGGCATCAAACAGGTTTGCCACCAGGCCGTAATCCGCATACTGGAAGATAGGCGCATCAGGATCGTGGTTGATGGCCACGATAATCTTACTGTCCTTCATCCCGGCCAAATGTTGCATCGCACCAGAAATACCGATCGCGAAATACAACTCTGGCGCCACGATGGTACCGGTCTGCCCCACCTGAATATCATTGGGCGCAAAGCCTGCATCAACGGCAGCGCGAGTCGCACCCAATGCACCGCCGAAACGATGCGCCAGTGGTTCAAGCAACTCATTAAAGCGCTCAGCCAGGCTACGGCCACCAGAAACCACAACACGCGCCGAGGACAGCTCTGGACGGTCGGAGACATTCTTGTCTTCCTTGATCCAGCGGCTAAGGCCAGTAGGCGCAGGTACGGCAGTAGCCGCCACTTCTGCATTGCCACCATCGGCAGCCGCCACAAAAGAGGTTGCACGGATAGTCACCACCTGGATCGCATCGCTGCTTTCCACTGTCGCCAGCACATTACCAGCATAGATCGGGCGCACATAAGTCGCAGGGGCGGTAATGCTGATAGCATCAGACACCATGCCAACATCAAGCAACGCGGCCACACGCGGCAGCACGCTCTTGCTGAATGCCGTGTGAGCGGAAAGAATGGCTTTGTAATCTTTACCCAGCTGTACCAGCAAGGCGGCGACATCCTCAGCCAATGGATGTGCAAAGTGGTCAGCATCGGCTTGCAATACCTTGGCAACGCCAGCAATACCAGCCGCTTGTGCGGCAATATCAGCCGTATTGGCGCCAATTACCAACAGATGGATAGGCAATTGCCATGCGCCAGCAGCAGTGACTGCTTGGCGGGTGGATTGCTTGATGTGTTTGCCGTCATGTTCGGCGAGAATCAGGATACTCATTACAGGACTTCCGCAAGACGTAGTTTTTCGACGAGTTCAGCGACATTGGCGACCTTGATGCCAGGCTTGCGCGGCTCAGGATCAGCCACCTTGTGCTGCTTGAGGCGCGGATTGATATCAATGCCAAGCTCTGCTGCCTTAATGGTCTCGATGGGCTTTTTCTTTGCCATCATCAAGGCTGGCAGCTTGATGAAACGTGGCTCGTTGAGGCGTAAGTCAGTCGTTACTACGGCTGGCAGCTTGAGTGCCACGACATCGGTACCACCATCGACTTCACGCGTCACCTCAATTTCGTCACCCTTTACATCAATCACAGAAGCAAATGTGCCCTGCCCTGCATTGATCAAGGCAGCCAACATCTGACCAGTCTGGCCCAGATCATCGTCGATCGCTTGTTTACCCAGAATGATCAAACCAGGCTGCTCACGCTCAATGACCGACTTCAACAGCTTGGCAACCGCCAGTGGCTGCATTTCGACATCAGTCTCAATGAGAACAGCCTTGTCTGCGCCCATCGCCAGTGCATGACGCAGGCTATCTTGGCTATTGGTCTTGCCGATCGTCACGGCTACCACTTCAGTTGCAATGCCACGCTCTTTCAGGCGCACTGCTTCTTCCACGGCGATTTCATCGAAAGGGTTGATACTTAACTTCACCCCGGCAATATCCACATCAGAACCATCAGCCTTGACGCGTGGTTTGATGTTGTAATCCACCACATGCTTTACCGCAACTAACACTTTCATATTGTGATCCCACTCCATCATTTGCCGCGTATTTTAATCAGCGGTAAAATATCTGTTAAATCAATTATCAGTATATCACATATCTATTATATCGATATGAGAATCATTCTCAGGTGAAGCATACCCTACGACAACTAGAAGTGTTTGTTGCCATTGCACGCCTGGAGAATGTGTCACGAGCGGCCGAGGATTTGTCTTTGTCGCAATCGGCTGCCAGCACTGCACTTGCCGAACTGGAACGACAGTTTGACTGCAAACTGTTTGACCGCATGGGTAAAGTGCTAAAACTCAATGAGCTAGGCCGTAGCCTGCTGCCAATGGCAGCCGAGGTGCTTTCCCGGGCCACTGAAATAGAGTGTATTTTACAGGGAAAATCTACCTTTGGCTTACTAAAAGTGGGGGCCACGCTCACCATAGGCAACTACCTCGCCACCCTGCTGATCGGCTCATTCATGAAGCAGCATCAGGATTGCCAGGTACAATTGCACGTGCAGAACACCAACTCGGTGATGCAACAGGTTGCCCAGTATGATCTTGACCTTGGCCTAATAGAGGGCAATTGCCATCATCCAGACTTGCAAGTAGAGCCATGGATAGAAGATGAGTTAACCGTATTCTGCTCACCACAGCATGCACTTGCCAAACAAGGCAGCGCCAGCCTGGATGAACTGCTCATCTCAAGCTGGGTGTTACGCGAACAAGGCTCAGGTACGCGGGAAACCTTTGATCATGCCTTGCGCCACCATCAAAGCCGCTTGGACGTACGCATGGTGCTGGAGCATACCGAGGCCATCAAACGTGCCGTCGAATCCGGCATTGGCCTGGCCTGCATTTCCCGCCTAGCCCTCAAGGATGATATTGCCCGGGGCAATCTGGTGGCATTGGCAACCCCAGAACTGGACTTGAAACGCCAGTTCATGTTTGTCTGGCATAAGAAAAAATATCAGACAGCCGCAGTACGCGCATTCTTAAATCATTGTCGACTGCTAACCCGCGATGTGCAGCGCAGTGACGAAATCAACATACCGTATATTCCATGAAAGTTTTAGCATGCAACGCGATGTAATGAATTATGACGTACTGATCGTCGGCGCTGGCCCTTCCGGGCTTTCTGCCGCGATCCGCATCAAGCAACTGGCGCTGGAACAAGCGCGTGAAGTCAGTGTTTGCGTGCTGGAAAAAGGTGCCGAGGTAGGTGCTCACATCCTGTCTGGCGCCGTGATCGACCCGATTGCCCTCAACGAACTCATCCCCGATTGGAAAGACAAAGAAGCTCCCCTGCACACACCAGTCACGGATGATCACTTCCTGGTCTTGGGGCAGGAAAAAAGCTGGCAGATTCCCACCAAGCTGATTCCTCCGCTCATGAACAACCATGGCAATTACATCGTCAGCCTGGGAGATGTATGCCGCTGGCTGGGTGAGCAAGCTGAAGCACTCGGCGTGGAAATCTATCCAGGCTTCAGCGCTGCCGAAGTCATCTATGACGAAGCTGGTGTCGTACAAGGCGTGATCACTGGCGATATGGGTCGCGACAAGCAAGGCAACGAAAAGCCGGGCTTTGCGCTGGGCATGGAATTACGTGCGCATTACACGCTGTTTGCCGAGGGTGCGCGCGGCTCGTTAACGAAAGACCTCACCGAGCACTTCCAGCTACGCGCCCTGTCCGAGCCACAGAAATTCGGCATAGGCTTCAAGGAAATCTGGCAGATTGAGCCGGAGAAATCCCAACCTGGCCTGGTCACGCATTCACAGGGCTGGCCACTGGACAACAGCACGGGTGGTGGCTCGTTCATCTATCACCTCAAGGAAAACACCGTTGCTATCGGCTTCGTGGTGCACCTTAACTACAGCAACCCGCACCTAAGCCCGTTTGACGAGTTCCAGCGCTTCAAGACGCACCCTGCGATCCGCCCACTGCTGGAAGGCGGCAAGCGCATCAGCTATGGTGCCCGCGCCCTCACCGAGGGCGGTCTGCAATCCATCCCACGCCTGGCCTTCCCCGGCGGCTTATTGATCGGCTGCACTGCGGGGTTTATGAATGTACCGCGCATCAAGGGCTCGCATAATGCCATGAAGTCCGGCATGCTCGCGGCAGAAGCAGTCGTGGAAGCACTGGCACAGGAAAAAATCGGTGCCACACTGGAAAGTTACCCAGAAAAAATCCGCGCCTCGTGGATTTGGAAAGATCTGGAGGCCGTACGCAACGTCAAGCCTGCGCTCTCACGCTTCGGCAACATCCTTGGTAGCATCTTCGGCGGCATGGAAATGTGGCTGGCCTCGTTCGGCATCACCACGCCATGGACGCTCAAGCATGGCAAGGCAGATCATGAAAGCCTTAAACCTGCTGCTTCCAGCCCCAAGATCACCTACCCAAAACCTGATGGCGTAGTGAGCTTTGACAAGCTATCGTCGGTCTACCTCACCAATGTCATGCATGAGGAAGACCAACCCTGCCACTTGGTGCTGCGTGACCAAAGCATCCCCATCGATATCAACCTGCCGCAATACGATGCGCCTGAACAACGCTATTGCCCGGCGGGCGTCTATGAAATCGTCACGTCCGAAGGCAACCCACGCCTACAAATCAATGCCGCCAATTGCATCCATTGCAAAACCTGCGATATCAAGGACCCGTTGCAGAACATCAATTGGCGCACGCCCGAAGGTGGCGGCGGCCCAACCTACATAGGAATGTAGCCTATCCGACCCAGGGCAGACAGACTGCACGACCGCCGTGAATGTCGCTGTTTGCCCTGGATTTGCATGACCAGGCACTAAGTCACACCAACCCGATTTCAGCGATCTCCGTATAGGCCTAGCTAGATGCCTGCTGCATAACTCTGCCAGCATAGACCTCCTTCCCCAACCACACTGATAGCCCTATCGCAGCATTAGGGCCCTCGGCTTCATTTGCAGACGTTTCAGCCCAGATGCCTGGATAGCTGGGCTTGATTAATCGCTTGCTCATCTCACGTGCCACCTACCTAGCAATGCAGTAAAAGCTAGCGCACCTACACCTAATGGCCTAATGCAAGCGATGCACCACACAATGCCATACAAGACATTTCCCATCTGAGCTTTTGAATCTCTCCTACCCACTATCCGTATTGAATTCTTAATACTCGCTTGCAAACATTTTCCAAAAGTGTACTATTTAGTACAAATTCATACTAAACAGTTTAGTATTGTACATTTGCACCATTTCGCTTCGCTCGCTTGTTTCATCATGGAGAATAAATGCACTCACTGTTGAAATTACTGAAAGCACTTTTATTCCTAGGTGTTTTCATTTCATCAGCCGCCAACGCAGACCCCAAAGTCATCGTCTTGGCCTTTGAACTGAATGACATGACCGACCTGCCCAATGCACCTGAAGAGCTCAAGCGCATCGCCTTGCTGTCATCCACATTCAAGGAAAGCCTGAAGAGTCAGGGAATAAATGTGTTGCCTGTAGACTCGAAGGTACAAGCAGAAATCGAAAAACACTCCCCCACTTATCTTTACGACAATGTGGGCACCGCTATCGAGCTTAATAAAGACATGGGAGCTGACTACCTAGTAATAGGCGTAGCACTCAAGCCGACCTATTTGTTTGTCTATCCCCGGCTGATCATCGTCGATGTCCGCAGCCAGACTGTAGTGGTGTCCAATTCCGCACAGCTGGAAAGTTCATGGTCAGATGAGCGCACCACCATACGCACAGCTGAGAAGCTAGCCCAGGTGGTGAAACAGCGCTTAGATGCGCTTCATGTTAAAAAGTAGCATCGCAAATTGCAGGCAAAGATACGCATTACAGACAGCAAAATAAACTGCCATAGATATAACACCGAAAATTGCAATTCACCCTGGATAACGCCACATGATGGAATTTCTCAATAGTGCCTGGCTGATTCGCATGATCGAGCAAGCGGGCCCTGAACCTAGTACCAAGATGTTAGCCTTGTACAGCTTGCTGGAAACCTGGCTACAGGCGCCTGGTATGCGCACAGCTGCCCGTCAAGCACACGCCAACAATCCAGATCTATTACATGCCTGCCCAGCACTCACTGCCCATCTGCTTACATTAGCCACGATGGCCAAGCTACAGAATCCCTCAGTGGTCGTGAACCAGATGTTGATCCTGCTGCAAGGCGCTATCGCAGAGGAGTTACGCAATCCCGGAATGGGGGCGCTACAAGCTGCGCAAAGCGCTGCTAGCGCAGTCATTACACAGGCGAAACCTCCAAAGATGGCAAGACTGAATCAAGCTATACGTACTAGCGGTTATGCCGCAGCAGGTCTAGCCAGCGTGTTATTGGCAATGCATTTCTGGCCCACTAATCAGCCACAAGCTATCTACCATGCGCAGCAGGATGCTGGCGACGAACTCGTCACCACCAGCATAGCGCCAGACCTGCTGCTCAAGGCATTTGCGCTGCGCAAAAGCATGGAAGCTGGCACCTGCCCTACCCCCAATTTCTTTAGCATGCCCAAGGAACAGATACCGGTCTATCTAGAGGTAGCGCATTCCAGGTTATCCGACAACCCGAATATCGATAACCAAAAGCTGGCCAATTTCCTGGCTTGGTATGAACAACAACGTGCCTGGGAGTGCTATCCCCAAGCTCAGATCAAGCAACGATTTATCTCAAGGATATAAGGATTTATATGTCATCCAGAATGCGCGATTACATTCTTGAAGCCGCGGGCGATCTTTTCTCGCGCCAGGGTTTCAACTCCACCAGCGTAGACAACATTGCCGCCCAGGCACAGGTCGCCAAGGTCACGCTCTACAAATACTTCAAATCCAAGGAGTTGCTGATCATCGAGTATCTCCGCGAACAGGATGCCAAGCTCTGGAAGAAACTTGCCGCATCATCGCAACAGGAAAATGCACTGGCTGAGCTAGAGTCTTTGGTGCAGCAACTGCTAGATGTCATTGCCGATCAGAATTTCAAGGGCTTTGCCTCATTGAATGCAGAGGTTGAATTTCCACAGCACGATAACCCGGTCAACCAAACTGCAAAAGAATTCTCCAGGCAATTACGCGAGCAGATTGCCAGCTTGGCAACACGTGCCGGCATCAAGCAAGCAGAAGCATTAGCCCTGCAGCTGGCCTTGGTTATAGAGGGCGCCTCAATCACGGGGCGCCAGCAACAAGGCAACCCTTCCATTCAGCACGCGCAGAGCTTGGTGCAAACGTTGATCAAGTCCGCTCAATAACAAAAAGGAGGAACTCAATACCACATGCATCATTTCTAGCTTCATTCGTGATTGTAAAAACTGTTTAGCACGCGCAAAGCGGGCACTCATCAAATAGAGGAGAGTAGCAATGAAATCTATATTCATCACCCTGTGTCTTGCATTGACAACATTGAGCGCACAGGCTGCAGATCAGATAGAACGTATGACAGCAGACAAGATGCAGTCTTACAACGCGGCCAACATCAACTGGAAAGACGAGCCCCTTCTGCCCAAAGGTGCCAAGAGTGCCCTAATTCTTGGGGATCCATCCAAGCCAGGTGTATTTATCGCCTGGCTGAAATTCCCCCCTAACTACCCTATCCCGGCACATACCCACCCCTACACCGAAGTCATCACTGTACTCAAGGGTAAACTTGGCAATGGTATGGGCGAAGTCCTGGATAAGAACAAGGGTGAAACGCTGAAGGTAGGAGAAAGCTTTGTGTTGCCCGCCGGCCATGCGCATTATGTATGGACCGAAAAAGAGGAAACCATCGTGGAACTGATTGCCACAGGGCCTTGGGATATTAGCTACTCCAACCCCAAGGATGATCCGAGGAAGAAATAAGCTACAGGTGTCGTGTTAACACGGTTTAATTGAAAACCCCTTCATTCTGGCAATCAGAATGAAGGGGCATTAAGTAAAGCAGGCTGCAAACTGTTCTTAAAGCGAAGTAATGCTTAAAGCCTAGTACAGTACGCGTGTACGCAAAGTACCTTCCACGGTCTGCAAGGCCTCAATGGCAGCGTTGGAGGCAGAGGCTTCCACATCCATGATCATGTAGCCGATATCGCCCTTGGTCATCATGCTTTGAGCGGCAATATTGATGTTGTTGCGCGCAAACAAGCTGTTCACCGCAGACAATACGCCCGGGACATTGCGATGGATATGCAATAAGCGATGCGTACCAGGCTGTTGCGGAATGGCAACCTCAGGGAAATTCACCGCCGTGACAGTAGAGCCTGCATCAGAATAACGCACGAACTTCTCGCCAACCTCAATGCCGATATTGGCTTGCGCCTCCTGGGTGGAGCCACCGATGTGAGGGGTCAGGATCACATTCTCGAAAGCTCGCAATGGCGACAGGAACTCCTCATCGTTGGCCTTAGGCTCAACCGGGAACACGTCAATCGCCGCACCAGCCAGATGCTTGGAGTCGATGGCATTTGCCAAGGCGTCAATATCTACGCAAGTACCGCGTGCCGCATTGATGAAAATGCCGCCCTTTTTCATCTGGGCGAACTGTTCCGCACGCATCATGTTCATGGTCGAAGGTAACTCAGGCACGTGCAACGACACCACATCAGCCTGTGACAGCAGCTCTTGCATGGAACCAACCTGGCGCGCATTGCCCAATGGCAGCTTGGCAATCACGTCAAAATAGATCACCTTCATGCCCAGGCTTTCCGCCAATACGGACAATTGCGAACCGATAGAACCGTAACCCACAATGCCCAGGGTCTTGCCACGTGCTTCAAAGGAACCTTCTGCTGATTTCGTCCAGCCGCCTTTGTGCACCAAGGCATTCTTTTCGGGAATGCCGCGTAGCAGCAGGATAGTCTGCGCCAGCACCAATTCAGCTACAGAGCGGGTATTGGAATAAGGTGCATTGAATACCGGGATACCGCGCTCCAGCGCACCATCCAGATCAACCTGATTGGTACCGATGCAGAAGCAGCCGATGGCGGTAAGCTTATTGGCAGCATCCAGCACCTTGGTGGTGATCTGGGTGCGCGAGCGGATACCGATAAAGTGCACATCCTTGATCGCCTCGATCAGGACATCTTCATCCAGTGCAGTCTTACGATAATCAATGTTGTGATAGCCTGCGGCATTCAACACTTCAACCGCGTTCTGGTGCACACCTTCAAGCAGCAAAAAGCGGATCTTGTCTTTTGGCAGGGATAGTTGTTGGGTCATTACAGCTCCGGGAAAAGGCCAAAAATCAGTCATCCTAGCATAGCGGCAGACTTATTAAACCCTGATGAAGCAAGGGATACAGCCTGAACTGCCTAATGAGCAAACCAGCCAAGATAAAACTGAGATCGGGAATCAATATCAATTGTAAAAGCTGCTAGAATAACTCACCAGATCGCCCGATCGTTGACAATCTTGCAATAAATTTTTCACTGCTATTTCCAGGGTCACATTGAATGAATGCTCCAGCCAGCCTTCCACCAGCACTGCTGCAACAACTGCACGCCATCGTGGGCGAACAACGCGTCAAAACAGATGAAGACAGCCTCAAGACCTGGGGCGTAGACTGGACCAAGCATTTCGAGCCTAAGCCTTCCGTCATCGTGTTTCCAGGCAGCACAGAGGAAGTGCAAGCCATCGTCAAGCTCGCCAATGAATACAATATCCCCGTTACCCCGAGTGGTGGCCGCACCGGACTTTCTGCGGGTGCCGTGGCTACCAATGGTGAGATTGTCATCAGCCTAGATCGCATGAATAAGGTACTGGATTTCCTGCCTGCCGATCGCCTCGTCAAGATACAAGCGGGCGTGGTGACCGAACAGTTGCAACAATACGCCGAGCAGCAAGGCCTTTACTACCCCGTGGATTTCGCCGCGGCTGGCTCCAGCCAAGTGGGTGGCAACATTGGCACCAATGCCGGTGGCATCAAGGTCATCCACTACGGTATGACGCGTGAGTGGGTACTAGGCCTCACCGTGGTCACCGGCAAGGGCGATGTTCTGCACCTCAACAAGGGAATGATCAAGAATGCCACGGGCTATGCACTGCACCAGCTCTTTATTGGCGCAGAAGGCACATTGGGTATCGTCACCGAAGCGGAGATCAAACTCACACGTGCACCACAAGATTTGAAAGTCTTGGTGTTGAGCGTGCCTGACTTTGCCTCCGTGATGCCTATTCTGCATGCCTTCCAGCAACGTATCGACCTCACCGCCTTTGAATTCTTCAACCAAGTGGCACTAGAAAAAGTCCTCGCCCATGGCCATGCCGCACGCCCGTTCGACACAGAATCACCGCTTTATGTGCTGTTGGAATTCGAGGGCCGATTCGAAGCCGTGGTCGACGATGCCATGCAGATATTCGAGCACTGCATGGAGCAAGGCTGGATCCTTGATGGCGTGATGAGCCAATCGCAAGCGCAGGCCCAAGCCTTATGGCATTTGCGCGAAGGCATATCTGAAACCATTGCGCCATTCACACCCTACAAGAACGACATTTCGGTGCTAATCACCCACGTGCCAGCCTTCATTGCGGACATTGATGCAGTGGTCAGCGCCAATTACCCAGACTTTGAAGTCTGCTGGTTTGGTCATATCGGCGATGGCAATCTGCACCTTAACATCCTCAAACCGGCGAACCTGAGCAAGGATGATTTCTTCGAGAAGTGCAAAGTGGTCAACCAATTTGTCTTCGAGACTGTACAGAAATACAACGGCTCAATTTCTGCCGAGCACGGCGTAGGCATGACCAAGAAAGATTATCTTGCCTACACCCGTGACCCCATTGAAATCGGCTACATGCGCGAACTCAAAAAGGTATTCGACCCCAATGGCATCATGAATCCCGGCAAGATTTTCGACCTTTAATTCCAGATATTCTTCCCCAAGCCCTGTTCTACATAACAGGGCTTTTTTTATTCCAAACTATCATCATCCCCAACTGTCTTAGCAATAGAGACATACAAGTATAGCGAGTGATAGATGCTGGTAGCTTCTTTTGGGCATATCAATAGCCAGTGAAAAACGCGTTATGTAGGGCGAAAAATAACCTGTTTACATATCATGGTTTTTATTGTCCTACTGTGTACAATTCAGTATATAGTTCGTACTATAAGCAGTAGAAGCAATAACAATAACGTAGTCCGTAGTGAATATGGATTCGAGGAGAAAGTAATGCATGACCAGATGGCACGCATTAAATCGCACATCGAATCACATCAACACATGGCTGGTGCGTTGCTGCCTTTGTTGCATGCGATTCAAGACGATTTAGGCTATATCCCAGAGGAGTGCTATGGCAATATCGCCAAGGCACTGAATCTTTCTGTTGCAGAAGTCCACGGCGTGGTGAGCTTTTATCACCATTTCCGCACGCACCCGCCAGGCAAGCATGTATTGCAGGTATGCCGTGCTGAATCTTGCCAAGCCATGGGTTGCAATGCACTGGAATCACACGTCAAGTCCACGCTGGGCATTGATTATCATGAAACCACCAGCGATGGCAGCATCACCCTCGAACCTGTTTATTGCCTTGGCAACTGTGCCTGCTCCCCCGCCATCATGCTCGACGATGAGATTTATGGTCGCGTCAGCCCCCAGCAAGTCGAGCAATTGCTCGCCAACGCCAGGAGGGCATCATGAAAACACTGTATATCCCGCGCGATTCCAGCGCACTCTCTCTAGGCGCTAATTTAGTCGCTGCCGCCATCGCCAAGGAGGCCGAGGCGCGCCACATACCATTACAAATTATACGCAATGGTTCACGCGGCATGTTCTGGCTGGAGCCATTGATTGAGGTGGTTACGCCACAAGGACGCATGGCTTACGGGCCAGTCACGCCAAATCAAGTCAGTGCATTGTTTGATGCCAATTTTCTTGATGGTGGCAATCACCCACTCAGCTTGGGCCTGACAGAAGAACTGCCATGGATGAAACAGCAAGAGCGCCTGACTTTTGCACGTGTCGGCATTACTGACCCGGTGTCGTTGCCAGACTACATTAATCATGATGGTTACCGGGGCTTGCGCAATGCCATCGCCATGGCGCGGCAAGACATCGTACAACAAGTCACAGATTCAGGCCTGCGCGGACGCGGCGGTGCTGCATTCCCAACCGGCATCAAGTGGAAGACGGTGCTGGATGCACAGGCAGAGCAGAAATATATTGTCTGTAATGCTGACGAAGGCGACTCGGGCACCTTCTCTGACCGCATGATCATGGAGGGCGACCCATTTGTATTGATCGAAGGCATGACCATTGCCGGGGTCGCTGTCGGTGCCACCCAGGGTTATATTTATGTACGTTCTGAGTATCCCCACTCGATCGCGGCGCTCAATCTTGCCATCAAGAGCGCTTATGAATCGGGTTATCTCGGACGCGGCATTCTTGGTAGCGAATACGATTTTTACCTGGAAGTACGCAGAGCTGCCGGCGCTTACGTGTGTGGTGAAGAAACTGCCCTCCTGGAAAGTCTGGAAGGCAAGCGTGGCCTGGTTCGCTTCAAGCCACCATTGCCCGCCATTGCGGGCCTGTTTGGCAAGCCAACCGTGATCAATAATGTCATCTCGCTTGCCAGCATCCCCATCATTCTTGATAAAGGCAGCACCTATTATCGCGATTATGGCATGGGCCGCTCACGCGGCACCTTGCCCATCCAGCTCGCTGGCAATATCAAACACGGCGGGCTGGTAGAGAAAGCCTTTGGCGTGACCCTGCGCGAGTTACTCTACGATTACGGCGGCGGCTCTGCTTCGGGCAGGCCAATCAAGGCGGTACAGGTGGGCGGGCCATTGGGCGCTTACCTGCCTGAGTCACAATTCGACACACCTCTAGATTACGAAGCATTCAGCAAACTCTGGGCCGTGCTCGGCCACGGCGGCATCGTCGCCTTTGACGACACGGTGGATATGGCCCACATGGCGCGCTATGCACTGGAATTCTGCGCGATTGAATCTTGCGGCAAATGTACGCCGTGCCGCATCGGCTCCACACGCGGCGTTGAGGTCATGGACAAGATCATCGCAGGCACCGATCACGCCAGACAGATCGCCCTGGTACGCGATCTCAGCGACACCATGTTGAATGGCTCGCTGTGCGCGTTAGGGGGCATGACGCCTTATCCGGTCTTGAGCGCGCTCAACCATTTCCCCGAGGATTTTGGCATCAGTAAGAAGGAACGTGCAGCATGAGTTAGGGCAGTAAATAGCGGCAGGCATCCCCAATAAAAACCCGGAGCCTGTCAAAGAAGTTCAAGAGGAGAAAGTGATGGACAAGCAAGCGGATTACGGCACCCCAGCGAGCCGGACAACTGAGCAGCAAGTCACGCTGGAAATTGACGGAAAACAGATTACCGTCGCCAAAGGCACATCGATCATGCGTGCCGCCATGGAGGCAGGAGTCAGCATTCCCAAACTCTGTGCGACCGACAGCCTGGAGCCTTTTGGCTCCTGTCGGTTATGCCTGGTGGAAATTGAGGGCAGGCGCGGCTATCCTGCCTCATGTACGACCCCGGTGGATGAAGGTCTCAAGGTACATACCCAAACCGCCAAGCTAGCCGACATCCGTCGCGGCGTCATGGAGTTGTATATCTCTGACCACCCCCTGGATTGCCTGACCTGTTCTGCCAATGGCGACTGCGAGCTGCAAGACATGGCAGGCGCGGTCGGCCTGCGTGAAGTACGTTATGGCTATGAAGGTGAAAATCACCTGGCCGCCCCCAAGGACATCAGCAACCCCTACTTCCAGTTTGATGCTTCCAAGTGCATTGTGTGCTCGCGTTGCGTCCGTGCATGTGAAGAAACCCAAGGTACATTTGCACTGACTATCCAAGGACGCGGCTTTGACTCCAAGGTGGCCGCAGGTAATTTTGATAACTTCCTGGATTCCGAATGCGTTTCCTGCGGGGCCTGCGTTGCCGCCTGCCCTACCGCGACACTGATAGAAAAAACCGTGGTGGAACATGGGCAGCCCGAGCATAGTGTGGTCACTACTTGCGCATATTGCGGCGTCGGCTGTTCTTTCCGTGCCGAAATGAAGGGCGAGCAAGTCGTGCGCATGGTGCCGGACAAGAACGGTGGCGCTAATCATGGCCACTCCTGCGTCAAGGGCCGTTTTGCCTGGGGCTATGCTACCCACCGCGACCGCATCACCACGCCGATGATACGCAAACATATCAGCGACCCATGGCAAGAGGTCTCCTGGGAAGAAGCGATCAGCTACGCTGCCAGCGAACTCAAGCGCATTCAGGGCGAACATGGACGCAACTCCATCGGAGCGATCACCTCATCCCGTTGTACCAATGAGGAAACTTACCTAGTACAGAAACTGGTGCGGGCAGCGTTTGGCAACAACAATGTCGATACTTGCGCCCGCGTCTGCCACTCCCCGACCGGCTATGGGTTGAAACAAACCTTGGGTGAGTCTGCTGGCACACAGACGTTTGACTCCATCATGAAATCCGATGTCATCATGGTGATCGGTGCCAACCCAACCGATGGCCACCCGGTATTCGGCTCGCAAATGAAGCGGAGACTGCGCCAAGGCGCCAAGCTCATCATTGCTGACCCTCGCGCCATCGATCTGGTCTCCAGCCCCCACGTCAAGGCTGATTACCACTTGAAACTACGCCCCGGTACCAATGTGGCGCTGATCACAGCCATGGCCCATGTCATCGTGACCGAAGGCCTGGTCGACGAAGCGTTTGTCCGTGAGCGTTGCGAGTGGGACTCATACCAATACTGGAGCGAGTTCGTCACCCAACCGGAAAACGCGCCAGAAGCCTTGCAAGAAGCAACTGGCGTTTCTGCTGCCGATATCCGTGCTGCCGCACGCTTATTTGCCACTGGTGGCAATGCCGCGATCTACTATGGCTTGGGCGTGACCGAGCACAGCCAAGGCTCGACCATGGTCATGGGCATCGCCAACCTAGCGATGGCCACCGGCAATATTGGCCGCGAAGGTGTAGGTGTCAATCCACTACGCGGCCAGAACAATGTGCAAGGTTCCTGCGACATGGGCTCCTTCCCACATGAGTTTCCTGGCTACCGCCATGTCTCGGATGATGCCACCCGCGCATTGTTTGAATCAGCCTGGGGCCGGCCACTTGATAACGAGCCAGGCTTGCGCATCCCCAACATGCTGGACTTCGCGATTGATGGCAGCTTCAAGGCGCTGTATTGCGAAGGCGAAGATATTGCCCAATCCGACCCCAATACCCAGCATGTGACCCATGCGCTAGCATCAATGGAGTGCGTGATCGTGCAGGATTTATTCCTCAACGAAACCGCGATGTACGCGCACGTGTTTCTGCCTGGCTGCTCTTTCCTGGAAAAGAGCGGCACCTTCACCAATGCGGAGCGCCGTATCTCGCCCGTGCGCCGCGTGATGACGCCGAAGAATGGATACGAGGATTGGCAGATTACCGCCATGCTCTCCGAGGCACTGGGCTATCCCATGCCTTACCAGCATGCCTCTGAAATCATGGATGAAATCGCCAGGCTCACGCCTACCTTCCATGGTGTCAGCTTCAAGAAACTGGAAGAGATGGGCAGCATTCAGTGGCCATGCAACGAAGATCATCCTGATGGCACCCCTATCATGCATGTGGATGAGTTTGTCCGCGGCAAGGGGCGCTTCATGATCACGGAATATGTGCCTACCTCTGAAAAGGTCAACAACAAGTACCCTCTCATCCTCACCACCGGGCGTATACTGTCGCACTACAATGTTGGCGCCCAGACACGCCGCACCGACAATGTCGCCTGGCACCCCGAGGATGTGGTGGAAATTCATCCGCAGGACGCCGAAGATCGCGGCATCAAGGATGGCGACTGGGTAGGTGTGACCAGCCGGGCCGGAAATACGGTGCTACGTGCCAAGATTACCGAGCGCGTACAACCTGGCGTGATCTACACCACATTCCACCACCCCGAATCTGGTGCCAACGTCATCACTACCGACAACTCAGACTGGGCAACCAACTGCCCTGAATTCAAGGTAACTGCGGTACAGGTCACCCGTGTATCGCAGCTGTCAGAATGGCAGCGCAATTACCAGGAATTCAGCAGTGATCAAATTGCCTTGGTCAAACAACGGGATACAGCCCGTGTGGAATAAGGATGAAAGCACCAGCGTTTTTGATAGAAGCCGAAGCAACCGATAGCTGCGTCACCGTGCTCAAGTACGAGCATGGTGAACTGCAGGAGCGGCAAGACCAAGTCGCCGAGGAAGTACCGATTGCCATGATCTACAACGGCATCTCGCATGCCGTGATGCTGGCAACCCCGGATGATCTCACCGACTTTGCGCTGGGTTTTTCGCTCTGCGAAGGTATATTGTCCAGCCCACAAGACTTGTATGGCGTTGACATCGTCGAGCGCGTCAACGGCATAGAGTTGCAGATGGAAATTTCGACAGAGCGCTTTGTTCATCTGAAGGAGCGCAGGCGCAGCATGGCTGGACGTACTGGCTGCGGCTTATGTGGTTCCGAAAGCCTGGATCAGGCGATTCGCGTACCCAGGAAAATACAAGCGACTGAGATCACATTTGATGCCGCAGCCATTTACCGCGCCCAACGGGAATTGCAGGCGCAGCAAGCCTTGCAGGGGCGTACTGGTGCCACTCATGCCACGGCCTGGGCAGACCGGGAAGGCCAGGTTTTGTTGGTACGGGAAGACGTCGGACGCCACAATGCCCTGGACAAACTGATAGGCGCGCTTGCCGAGCAAGCATTGCCGCGTGACGGTTTCGTATTGACCTCCAGCCGCGCCAGCTATGAAATGGTGCAAAAAGCAGCCAGCGCGGATATCCCCATGCTGGTCGCCATTTCTGCGCCAACCGGTCTGGCTATCAGGATGGCCCAAGGTTGCGGGCTTACCCTGGTAGGATTTGCGCGTAAGGAGCAGCATGTGGTGTATAGCGTGGCAGAGCGTTTGTTACACAAGGAGCTGGTATGAGCATGAACGTAGAACACTTGGTAAAAATGGCGAACCAGATCGGTGATTTCTTTCGATCCTACCCTGACCCTGAGCAAGCAAAGAAGGATATTGCCAGCCATTTGCAACGCTTCTGGGCTCCGCAGATGCGGCAGCAAATTGTGCGATATATCGGCGAGCATCCCGACACTGGCCTCAGTCCCTTGGTGTTAAGCGCCATCAAGGAACACATGCATTAAGGTGCATGACACTTCAATAACAATGCCCGGCGACACCGGGCATTGTTATTTCATGTGATCGAGAATGTGTCAGTCAGGCGGCACTCAAGCTTTGTCATCATGCTTGGGGCGTACTTTGGATTGAAACTCGCCCCATTTCTGCTTCTGCTCCGGCGTTAGCACTTGATAGACCTCATGCAAGGTATTACTGCGCAACACCAGCAAATCCGCCTGTAACTTGGCCTGCTCTCCAGCTAAGGCTTGTATTTTCTGTTGATCATATTGCTCACTGGTTGAAGCCGAGGTGAGCGCTTTAAAGGAGGCATGCAATGCTTGGCGTTTTTCTGCCAGCAATGGCTTCTGCTGGTCGACAATCTGCTTAACTTCAGCTTGCTGTTGGTCAGTCAGGTTCAGCTTGCTGAGTTTATGTTCCAGCAAGCGTCCTTCGGAAAAGCCATGACGCTCGCCAAATGCTGCATGCTGCTTGCCCTTATCACACTTGCTGTCCCCAGACCCCGACTCGGCATGCACGGCTACCATACCCATCGCCAATACCGAAGAGGCCAAGATAAAAGATGGAACCAGCAACTTGCGTAGCTTGATCATGATCAATACTCCTTTACTTGTTAAAAATAATCATCACATGACAAATAAGCTTGTCTGCCTACTATGATCAAGCGCCTGGATAAATGTTTGTTGGCTTAGGTCAAATCGGTGTAATTGTGCGTAAAACTTTGTAAGATGCTGATTCTCCAAGCCATGCCTACGGCAGAATGCCATGTGCAACATGAAAGAAGTGAAAGGTGAAAACAGTGCTACGTATCTTGCTCATCGATGATGACGTCGAACTCTGCCAGATGATGGAAGAATATTTGGGTGCGGAAGACTTCACCTTGACCATTGCCCACGATGGGGAAGAAGGCGCCCGCCTGGCCCTTTCTGGCGAATATGACCTCGTGGTGCTAGACGTCATGATGCCGCGTTTCAATGGCTTTGACACCTTGCGCCTCATCCGGACCAGCAGCCAGATCCCGGTGATTATGCTGACAGCCAAAGGGGATGAGATCGACCGCATTGTTGGCTTGGAATTGGGCGCGGATGACTACCTCTCAAAACCATTCAACCCACGTGAATTGGTCGCCCGGCTACGTGCGATACAGCGTCGCGTCGTCGTTAGGGATGAAGCCCTGCACAGCCAAAACACGCCGAACATCACACGCGTCGGCAAGATCGCCATCTACCCTTCGGAACGCATCATTGAATGGAAAGGCGAACCGCTAGACATCACCACCAGCGAATATGCATTACTGGAAGTGCTGGCACGCAATGCCGGACGCGTCGTTAGCAAAGCCGACTTGTTCACCCAGGCATTAGGACGAGCAGAAACGCGTTATGACCGTAGCGTGGATGTACATGTGAGCAATTTGCGCCAAAAGCTAGGCCTGCTGGAAGATGGTCGCTCGCCAATCCAGACCGTACGTGGCGTGGGCTATCAATTCATCGCGAGCTAACACTGGCGAGGCATCTTTGATGGGCAAGTTATTCTGGAAAATATTCCTTGGGTTTTCACTGACACTGCTGGTCACGCTGGCAGGCGTGGGCGGTGCCATCTACCTCAATGAAAAAACGCTATCAGGTGAAGAAGGTTTCCTGCGAGACCGCAGGGCAGATTTCGTCGTCGGCATTGCCGCCAATGCCCTGCAATATGGTGGTGAGGCTGGTGCCAAAGCCTTGTTTGAGAGCTGGCCAGGACATCGCTCCCCCACGGTACTGGTCATCAACCAAGAGCATCAGGACATCCTCGGACGTAGCGTGCCACCCGAAGCATTGCAACAAGCCATTCTTGCGCTGGATCAGGCTCCACCGATTCCCAGTGTGCGTCGCGTCAAAGCCAGCAACCAACATGAATATATCTTGTTTATTCCAGCCACCAGCGCTGAATCAGCCGGGCCTCCTCGCTACAACCTGCAACTGCAAATATTCATCGCCCTGCTGGCCAGCCTGCTATTTAGTGCAGGCTTCGCCCTTTACCTCAGCCGACCGATCAAGTTGCTACGCAAGGCCAGCCGCAGGCTGGCCGAGGGTGACTTAAGCGCACGGGTCAGCCCGGAACTGGGGAATCGTAACGATGAGCTGATCGAGTTGGGAGCAGACTTCGACTATATGGCGACGCGACTGCAAACCCTGCTGGACGCACAACGTCTGCTACTACACGATGTATCGCATGAGCTACGCTCGCCAGTGGCTCGCATGCGGCTGGCGGTGGGCCTGGCCCAACAACAACCAGAAAAACTGGCATCTGCCTTGAGTCGCATTGAGCGTGAAACCGAGAGACTGGACGAGCTACTAGGCCAAATGTTGACGCTGTCGCGCCTGGAATCTGGTATCAGTAGCGAAAGTAGTGAAAAACTGAGCCTCAATGATTTATTAGCCACCATTGTGCAGGATGCTAATTTTGAGGCGCAAGCGGTGGGGAGCAATATCCAGTTCAAAGCATCGCATGAAATCATCTTGCATGGACATTATGAATTGTTACGCCGCGCTTTCGAGAACATCATTCGCAACGCGCTCAAATACAATCAGGCTGGCGAATCGATAGAAGTTTCTATCCGCCAGGATCACCAAGCACTGATAGTAGAAGTACGGGATCATGGGCCTGGCTTGCCGGATACAGAGACGCAATCAGTGTTTCAACCCTTTTACCGCGTACAAGGCACGGATAAGCCGGGGCATATCGGCTATGGGTTAGGGCTGGCCATTGCGAAACGAGCCATTGAGCATCATCAAGGCAATATCGTGCTCAGTAACTGTGCCGATGGCGGGCTATGCGTACGTTGTTCCTTCCCCTTATCCATCACCAGCAACTCTTCGCCTATTGCAGGGTAAAGGTGTAATTAGGGCTGAGCTCCAGCGCATAACCATGCGGGATTTCCGCACTATGTCGCGCCGTACGTAATTGTCCTGGCAATGCACGTGGTAGGAGGTATTCGTAATGCAAAGAGTCATCCGTTGACTGCAGTTGCGCTTTGGGGACTCTTAACACGCGCTCCGGACGCTTGCTGTCATGAGCGGGCTCATCAATCCAGCGTAATGCCAGGCAAATATCATCCTGATGCTCGAATGCATCGCTGAGATAGATGTCATCGGCATCATCAAATGCCACACACACCTTGAACAAGTCCATGTCGCTTTCCATTTTTGCTGTTATTTGTAGGTAGCGACATCATCCACAAATCTGATGCTATGCGCAGTCAGCAAGGACTGAAGCTGATGTAGGACAATACTGATAAAAATACACAGCTTGCTTGGCTTATGCATTTATCTTAATATCAAGATAAATTATCTTTACATTAAGATACTATGCAAACAGCCAACCAACTCCAAGACCATATTGACGGCCTCATCGACGATTGGAAGCATATTGCACCCAACAGGAGCTATGCTGACATGGAGCTGGCTACACGCTTGCTTCGCAGCGTCACGCTTCTCGTCAAACACATCATGCCAGTGATCCAGGACGCAGGCCTGAACCAGGGAGAGTTTGATGTGCTTGCCACCTTATGCCGCAATGGCGGCACACTTTCTCCCACCGAGCTATATCAGCGCCTACTTATTACCTCAGGTGCCATGACCAACCGCCTGGACTGCCTCGAAAACAAAGGCTTGGTTCAACGACGGGTAAATCCGGCTGACAAACGCAGCATGGAAGTCAAGCTGACTCCTGAGGGGCACATGCTGTTTGAACCGTTGCTAGAGCTTTACCTAGCCAAGCTGGCCACTACATTCAGCCCACTTGAACAAGCGGATAAAACTGCGATCAATCATGGTTTGCGCCAGCTATTGCTCAGCCTCGAAGGGGAACAATAATGCACAAGCTTTCCGTCATCCTCTTGCTAGTATTATTGGGGCTCAACTTACGCCCGGTGATGGCCTCTATCGGCCCACTGACAGAATACCTGCTGCAAAGCTGGCACCTCAGTTATAGCTGGATTTCCCTGCTCAATGGCCTACCTATCGTCATGATGGGGCTGGGAGCACTGAGCAGCCAATGGCTACTGAGCCGAGCTGACTTGCGACGTTTGTTAGCCCTGGCCTTGATCGTACTTGGCATCAGCACCTTGAGTCGCCTGCTCAATCAAAGCCCAGCCAGCATGATCTTGTCCTCCATCGTTGCAGGTCTAGGGATTGCCTTGGTACAGGCATTCCTGCCTATCGTCATCAAACGCCAATGGCCAGCACAAACAGCATCCTTGATGGGGATGTATGTCTCGGCCATCATGGCCGGGGCAGCCATATCAGCCGCACTCGCGCCGCAGATACTGCATACGAGTAATATTGCCTGGGCATTGGGAGGTTGGGGCTTGTTGGCAGTCCCTACCCTAGTGCTGTTGCTATGGTTGGTACCAGCCATGCCACATACTGCCGCCGCCAATGCCAAGGTCACATTAAAACCCGGGCGTTTCTGCCGGCTGGCTGGCTTTTTTGGCTTGGGAACATCCGGCTTCACGTGCATGCTAGCCTGGTTGCCACCGCATTTTATTGATCTTGGCTATGATGCCACGACAGCAGGGCTGGCCTTATCACTACTCAGCACCACTGAAGTTATCTCTGGCCTGCTGTTATCGCAACTTGCCGCCAGGTCCCCAGACAGGCGCCCCTGGATCATGCTGGCACTGCTACTGGCGATTGCAGGCATACTCTGCCTGAATGCCGGAGCACAGATGGCGTGGGTAGGAGTGATTCTGGCAGGATGTGGCGTAGGAGCATTATTTCCCTTGAGCTTGATTGCCTGCATGGATCACCTGGAAGACGCGCAATCAGCCGGAATATTGACCGCGAACGTGCAAGGGGTAGGCTATTTGATTGCGGGAGCATCACCAATACTGGCCGGCATGTTGCGCGATGCATTGCATGATTTCAGCATGGTATGGCTTGGCTTAACGCTCATCTTCATCATCACCATGGGGCTAGGCTGGGGGTTTGATCCGAAGCGATACGCCTTGCATATCAGGCGCTAGCGCGAGGTGTGAAGCGATCCAGTCAGTGACATTATCACCAGGCTGGATCGTCAAGGAATTGATACTGTTTCTACTAACTTACTTGGTGAAAAACAGCTTGATGCGACGATAGATGCGGCCAATCAAGCTGCCATCCAGTTGATAATGCTTGTGCAGTGGCTGCTTGACTTCCCAAGTGCAGCGCAAGCCAGCAGGGAAAGTCACCAGATCCCCCTTGCGAAAAGTGACGGGAGCGCTGCCATCATTCGGCGTGATCACCACTTCACCTTCGAGGATATAAGCAATTTCCTGCTCAGGGAACACCCAGGGAAATGTCGATACTTCCTTGGACCAGGTAGGCCACTTGCTGACCCCTAAGGTTTCCAGGCGGGTGGAGGATGGCTTGTTTTCAATGACTATCTTGCTCATGCTAGCTGCTTTCGGTCTTGCCTCTTCCTGCTTGGGCCAGAGGCGTTAAAATGATCCTGACAACGCCAGGGAAAAGGCGTTATGGTAACGCCCTATTGCGTAAAGACCAACCACCCCATAGACATGACAACCTCAACTATCCATTGGCCAGCATTGATCCAGTATCTTGGTGATGCTGAATTAGCGTTGCTGAATAACGCCGAAGCTTTCGCCACATGGCCTGTGCCTAGCACAGCAACAAGATTGATAGATGCCACAGGCCAGATATTCATACCGGGCCCGGACAAGCATTTGACCGCCAATGGTCAAGCTACGCTAAGTGAAATACTGACGCTCATCCGTCAGCATGCCCTGCTGGAAGGTATTTGCTGCACATCCAAACTAGGCGCAGCCAGCATCCCCGAGGCCTTTGCAATACTCGCCAGCCTGGTAAAGGATTAAGGCATGAATCAGCACGACCTTGAGCTACTGGTCACCCGCACCATGCCATTTGGCAAATATAAAGGCCGCTTGATTGCCGACCTACCCGGCAACTACCTCAATTGGTTTGCGCGGGAGGGCTTTCCTCCCGGGGAGCTAGGCAAGTTACTGGCCTTGATGCAAGAGCTGGACCACAATGGTCTTGCTGATCTGCTGAAACCCTTACGCAAGCAATAAGTCTTTCATCAAGAGGGGCGCCTGTGAGCGCTGGCCAAGCTTCTCAAGCGTGTTAGCCAAGTGCAAGCTGGCATTTGTGTGTGCAATCGCAACTGACGTTGATAAGCAAAAACCAGCAGCAGCACCGTTACACTGGCTATCCAGCCCGACCATAAAGTATGGCTCAGGAAATGTGCGCCCCGCATTTGCTGTATCCAGCCCATGGCAAGGCCTACCGACAAACCAGCAAAAAACACGCCCAACGCCCGGCGTGGATGATGAGGCAGCCAAAACACACACAGTGATGCCAGCCACAAGCCAGTGCTGGCATGACCGGCTGGGAAGCAATGGCCAGGTACCCACCCTGCAGGCACATGATCAAACATCTTGAGGTATGGCACATGACCGCCATAACGGTCTATATCCCACGGGCAATTCAGCACTGATGTACGCTTAATGCCGCGAATCACGGCTGGCACCAAGACAGAAGCCCAGGCGACAATTTGCAGGCGATAGCGCCAGAAATTCGGCATACGGCGAATGCGCCATATTTTGTCGATCAGCATCACCACCAGCAATATGGTCCCACTGTTGATAATGAAGTTTTTCAGGCTGCCGTGGGCAAAATCCGTGGCAAACCAGCTATTGCGCCACGGGAAATCATGCAAGGCTGCATCAAAAAACCAATCCTCCAGCCACACATCAATATGAGTGAAATGTTCCAATGCCAACATCGCCAGCGCCGCAAGGAACAATGTCACCAAAATAGGCCGTAAAGGCACAATGCTGTTAGCTATGCGCATGACGGCCTCCTTCTGCCAGCAAGCGCCTAGGTAGTGCATACTTGAGCTCGCCACGCTGGAATGCATGTGACGCACTCTGGTAATAGGCAATGGCCTCCTGTCTCAGCCCCTCATCTACCGCAATCGGCGTCGCCTCAAAATCTGTTGGATTAATGTTGAATGCTGTCACCTTGCCTTTTGGCGACAATACGATCAACTGATCACGCTTGTAATAACCCAAATCCTGATAATTGCTGATGAACGCGCGTGGTTCGCTTAAATTTTCTGCAAACATCGACTCACCGAAAAATCCTTGCTGGGGCAAGCCAAGTACCTGCATCAGGGTGGGCGCAATATCTATCTGGCTGGCCATGCGGTCATAGGTGCCTGCTACTAACAAATCCGGCGCATAAAAAATCAAGGGAATATGGTAACGAGCAACAGGCAGACTGGTTTTCCCCGCGACCGAGGCGCAATGGTCGGCCACAATCACAAACAAGGTGTCCTTGAACCAAGGCTTGCTACGCGCCTGTTCAATGAAATGGCCAATCGCATAATCGGTATAAGCCACAGCACCGCTACGCGTCCCCTGCTCCGCCTGCACACGACCATCCGGGAATGTGTAAGGGCGATGGTTGCTGGTCGTCATCACCTGTGCCATGAAAGGCTTGCCTTGCGCATAGGCTGCATCCAGCGTGGTTAAAGTGTTGGCAAATAGGCTTTCATCCGCAACACCCCAAATGTTTTCTGCCGCAATACTATTGGCAAGAAAATCAGTGCGATCAACCACCCGGTAATCATTATTCCGGAAGTAATAATTCATATTGTCGAATACGCCATAGCCGCCGTAGATAAAGTAACTCGCCATATCATGGCTTTGCAGTTGCTCTCCTAGCGTGACTAGGTGCTCGTTATTCGGGCGATGAATTACCGCTTGCCCCGGGATAGGCGGCGTACCCAGCGAGAGCGCCTCCAGCCCCCTTACCGTGCGCGTACCACTGGCATAAAGGTGGGTGAATTTCAGCCCTTCGGCAGCCAATTTATCCAAAGCAGGTGTCAAGCCAGGTTGACCACCGAAACTGGCAAGATAATCGGCCGATAAACTCTCCACGGTCACCAGCACAATATTCTTCGGCCTACGCTTGAAATTAACTGGCAGGCCGTCTACTGGATGTATCGTAGATGCATCCAGGCTAGCCAATTGAATCGCACCCTGGCCATGCCCCATATGCAGCCCCATCGAAGCTAGCACTTGCGAGGCCTGCTGTTCTGGCAACGTGGCATAAAAGCGATCATAGTCAAGCTCATTACGACGCATAGCCGCAGCCAATGCAAACACACCATTGCTCGCCAGCTCTTGTGCGTAATGGTTACGACTCTCGGCCTGATCAAGGTTGGCAAATTGCGTTGCCGCCACTGGCAACGCAATCGCGGTAGCGACCAAAGCCATACGGGTACGCCAGCCATGTGGGCTAGCCTTGATGGTCAACATGCGTCCCAACCCCCAGGTCAAACCTGTTGCCACCATGACGATGGCCGCCAAAATGGCAGGCACAGGATACGACTCCCAGATATTACCTAGCACTTCATGGGTGTAGACCAGATAATCCACTGCGATGAAATTAAAGCGCGTGGTGAACTCCTGCCAGAAAATGAATTCAGCCACCACACCAAACATCAGCAAGGCCGTCGCCGCCCCTAATAGCCACCACCTGAATACTGTTGCAGCACGACTGACTCTGAGACGATTAGGTAGCACGCCACTCAGCAGCAATATCGGTGCTAGGAGATACGCCAGTGTCCAAGTATCAAACCAAGCCCCCAAGGCCAGCACATGAAAGGCATCCCCCCATCCTGGGCCAACTTTGCCTAAATCTAGCCACAGCACCATGCGCAATATCAACCAGAGCATCATGGCCACCATGGCCAAGACGACACTCAACGACCATGTGCGCTTTGTCCGCGACAGGCCCTGAGAAAATTGAGAAGTTGGCATCGATTCATTCCCTTAAACAAGATATGCCTAAGAGGGCAAATGCCATTCCACTTCACCAGCGTGATGAATAGAAGAAAACAACAATTCTTAACATGATGATTATTTAAACAATTTTACATATGTAAAATCTAGGCCCAGCTTCCCAAGCTCTTGAAAAAGCTCATAATCAACAAAACATGCAGGTATTTTTTGCAGAGTGCAGCCATAGAGACTGCAATAAATGACAGTACTAATGATGGATTGTGAAGGACACAGAAATGAAAACGCCGGGCAAAAGCCCGGCGTTGGATGGTGAGTCTTCCGCCAGGGGGGGATGGCTTGGACTCGGTAGTCTAAAATAGACTAGTACTTCACTAGAACATATAGCATCATCCATGCCAACAAAAACAACCAATTGATTCTAAACATAATATTTAAATATATTAGCAACCCTGGCAATCTTACCTCGTCTCAAAAAAGAGACACACCCCCCACAACTTATGACGCCACAATTCAATATCCCATTGTTTTAAATATAAAATATGTCGTCTCAAAAAAGAGACACCCCGGTAACATCTGAATGAAACATGCTGAAGATATCAGTTGGGTCTCATGACACGATGCCTCAATTGACAGTGGCAGGGCTAGCCAATGGAGTGCGCTGGGAAAGCCACACCTGCTCTTGCTGGCGGAGTTGCGCCACGCGTTGACGCCATTCCTGTAGCTGTTCTGCCTCAATCTGCAACTGGATAGCCAATATCTCGTGAGGCGAATAAGCATCCCGTAGCAGCTCAGAATATAAATGCACACTCATGCGAGAAAGCAGCCGCTCTGCCTTCTTTTCACTCAGATCAATGGCCTTCTTCAGATACTCTGCCTGGCATGTATAAGTTTTCATGATTCGTTCGTCTCCCTTGAATAACATCAGGCTCAGCATGAGCCACTGAGGAGAAAGTAACCCAGTATCATGTCAACTACATGACATTTATATGTCAGTGGAACTAGTCACTGCGTGTAATCATGCCTGCTACCCATGGTGATGCCTCCTGAGTATAGTCACCAACAAATCACTTATATTTAATCAAGATGAGCACATACGGTTATTGAGCTGCATAGCCTAGGATCAATAACACTCTTGTCTCCATGCGCATCACCTCATGCACGCTTTACAACAAAAATGCAATTATGTTGCAAATTGCAGCAGAATTGCACTACCATTCTCACCACGATTGAATCACTTGAATCATTGCAGTGAACTCCCACATCCATACAAAAGTCAGCCTGACCAAATGCTCCCATGGAGGAGGCCTCTGCCGCACTCTCACCCTGCGTGACGTCACGCCAGTTTTACAACATACGCGTGCAAAAACAAAACACATGGAGCGTCACTCCGATGTCTTCCTTGCTTGCGCCCAAAGCACCACTTTTCCAATCATCTATTTACGCCTACCTCAATGCTCCTGATCTCTATCCTGGCGGCCACCCTGATCGGTGGTGTCATTTCGGTACTATTGGCTGCCATCATATCCTTGACCTCTCTGGCAAAAATTGCAGACAAAATGGTGGCTTTTGCAGTTGGCACCCTACTCTGTTTTGCTTTAACGGACATTATTCCTGAAGCAATTGAACAAGGCCTGGAGCCACATAAGGCGGGCTGGATATTACTGGGAGGTATCCTTGGGTTTTTTCTACTAGAAAAAATGGCGCTGTGGCGCCATGAACACCATCATGCCCACACAGAAGTTCTTGCTGACCAGAAGGTGTCCATGATCGTGATTGGCGATGGCCTGCATAATTTTGTCGACGGGGTGTTAATCGCGGCAGCATTCGTGGCAGATCCAATATTGGGATGGGCAACTGCAATCACTGTCATGATGCATGAAATTCCCCAGGAAATATCAGACTTCATGGTATTGCTCAATGCCGGGCTTTCCAAATCAAGAGCACTACTACTGAATACAGCCTCCGGCGCCAGCATGATGGTAGGTGGCGTGATTGGCTGGTTGGCATTAGAGGCAACACAGGCCGCCATCCCGATTATCCTCGTCATTGCCGGATCCAGCTTTATCTATATTGCAGTAGCTGACCTTGTGCCCGAATTGCAACAAAAACGTTCACTGAAAGACAGCATCTATCAACTGGGGCTGATCGCTTGCGGAATAGCAGTATCCCTGCTCGCCCAGCAGTTGCATCATCATTGATGGCGTCATGACATTAATGGAGCACACAAAAAAAGGAGAGACCATGCATCGTAATTGCCCAATGTACCTCTGGATGTTGGGGTTTGCTCTACTATTCATGCCACCTGCTTTTGCCCATGAACAGCATGCCCATGTCCATGGAGTAGCCAAACTCAACATTGCTGTAGAGGGTAAAAATCTCACTCTGTCGCTGGAGAGCCCGATGGAAAGCCTGCTGGGATTTGAGCACCCGCCAAGAAAGCCGGAAGAAAAAGTAGCGCTCGCCAACCTGAAACAACAACTATTACAGCCATCACAACTGTTCGCTCTGCCGGCTAAAGCCGTATGCAAAAGCATCGCAGTCCATCTGGACTCCCCCTTATGGAGCACGCCAGCAGCACAACAAAGCCTCTCTCACGCAGACCTGGATGCAGAGTTCACCTATGAATGCACGCAGCCTCAATCCTTGACCAATCTCACGGTACAGATTTTCGAGCGATTTCCCCGCCTCCAGCGTATAGATGTACAAATCATCACCATTAGCGGGCAGCACATGATGCAACTGACACCGAAAAAGAACCAAGTCAAATGGTAGAGCCCAACACCCCAGCCATTGCACTGGAAAATCTACAGTTTGCATGGGCAAAACATCATCCCTGCCTAGACATCCCTTCACTGCTCATTCACCGCGGTGAGCATATCTTCTTGCATGGGGAAAGTGGGAGCGGGAAAAGCACCTTGCTGGGCATCCTCGGAGGCGTACATTTAGCCCAGGTAGGCATGGTTAGCATATTGGGCCAGCGCCTGGACACACTGAGTAGCGCAGCGCGAGACCGATTCCGGGCGGATCATATCGGCTTTCTATTTCAGCAATTCAACCTGATCCCCTATCTATCTGTACTGGAAAACGTCCTGCTACCATGCCGCTTTTCCCGCTATCGCCACAGCAACCTTCGAGAAAGCGCCCCGACTGAGGCACATCGCCTGCTTGCCGCCTTGGGCATAGATGCCACGCTGTGGTCACGCAAAGTCACCAGCCTAAGCATTGGCCAACAACAACGTGTTGCAGCAGTACGAGCATTGATCGGGAGCCCAGAAATCATCATTGCAGATGAGCCAACATCTGCCCTGGATGCACACCACCAACTCCACTTTCTACACCTACTAAAACAAGAGTGCCTTGCCAACCAGGCAACCCTGCTTTTTGTTAGCCACGATCATAGGCTAGCCTCAAACTTTCACCGCAGTATTGCCCTGAGCGACCTCAATCAAGCAGGAAGGCAGGCGTTTGCATGAACTTGAAATACCTGCTTACCCTAGCCATACATAGCGCATGGAACCGCAAGCTCACCTTGGGCATGACCATGATGGCGGTTGCCTTGAGTGTCATGCTATTACTTGGGGTCGAACGCCTGCGTGAGCAGGTGCATCAGGGCTTTGGTCTATCTATTTCCGGCACCGACCTGGTAATCGGCGCACGCACTAGCCCAGTACAACTGATGCTATATGCCGTATTCCGCGTGGGAGAGCCCACCAACAACATCAGCTGGGCAAGCTTTGAAAAGTTGCAACAAAACCCCATGGTGGCGTGGAGCATCCCGATTTCCCTAGGCGATTCGCATCGTGGCTTTGCTGTCTTGGGCACGAATCAGGATTATTTCAAGCATTATCACTATGGAGACCGCCTTTCCCTGCAACTTGCAGAGGGAAAGCCTTTCCATGAGGTTTTTGATACCGTCATCGGCTCCGAGGTAGCAAAGAAACTAGGCTACTCGCTTGGTAGCCAGATCACACTCAGCCATGGTACAGGCCTGGGACATCATGCTGACCACGCTGACAAACCATTTATCGTCAGCGGCATCCTCAAACCCACCGGCACACCTGTTGACCATACCCTGCATGTCAGTCTGGAGGCGCTCAGCGCCATTCACCTTGACTGGGTAGGAGGAACACAATTACCGGGATTTCATATTCCACCACAATATGTGCAGAAATTTGACCTGAAGCCCAAGGAAATTACCGCGGCATTGATCGGCCTGAAAAGCCGTGCTGCAGTATTTCGCATGCAAAGACTGATCAATGACTTCAAGGATGAACCTCTGCTGGCTACCATGCCAGGCGTAGCATTAGAACAACTATGGCAGGTGGTCGATGTGGCAGAGAAAAGCCTGATTGCAGTTTCAGCCATTGTGGTTGTCGTTAGCTTGACGGGGCTAGTCGCCATCATGATCTCAGGACTAAATGAACGGCGCAGGGAGCTGGCCATTTTGCGGGCAGTAGGCGCGCAGCCAAGAGAAATTCTTTTGCTGCTCTTGTATGAGGGGATGTTTGTCACACTGCTCAGCATCGTCATCGGCCTGGCCGCATTGACCATTGCCTCATTGTTAGCAGCCCCACTGATGCAAGCTCATTTCGGCATTGCGATGTCACTACATTGGCTGAGTGCGGAAGAGCTCCAACTACTCGCAATCATTGCATTGGTAGGCCTTTTTGCCAGCCTGTTCCCGGCATATATGGCCTACAAGCTATCGCTCGCAGATGGCCTGACTCCCAGGCTCTAGACATTGACAACCCATACCACAGGCGCGAGGACAAGCATGTTTTCCCGGATATTTGCCACATTACTTGCCGTCATGGCATGCACCCACGTTATAGGGGGAGATTATCAAGTAGGCGAACGCATCAGCGACACCAAGCACACAACAAAACCTGGCACGAGTTACCAGCCGCTCGACTGGGATGACATGATGCCCGCAGACTGGGATCCCATGAAATCGATCAAAGGCCTGAACCTGGACAAGCTAGATGATGCCGATCCTCGTGCCATCAAGGCTCTTGAGCAAATGCGCAATGCTTGGAACGATGCACCCATTGTGCCCAAGCTCAACAAACAGCGAGTACAGATTCCGGGCTTTGTGGTGCCGCTGGATATGAATGGCACACAAGTGCAAGAGTTCTTGCTCGTCCCTTACTTTGGAGCATGCATTCATGTGCCGCCGCCTCCAAGCAACCAGGTCATTCATGTGATCCTACCTAAGGCTTTCCCCAAGAACCAGCAAAAAACACTCAACCAGGCCGCGCGGCAATATGGCCCTATTTCGGTCAGAGGCCTACTTGAAACCGTCCCCAGCCATACCACAATGGGCACCTCCGGTTACCGCATCCAGGCTGACCAACTGCTTCCATATTCCCTGAAAAATAATTAAGCTCACGCGCCCAAGACAAGGCAAAATAAGTCGCAGCAAGTCACCAGCAATAAGTGCCTCACAGGCCAACAGATTTACCTCTCGTAAAAACACTCACCTTACTTGAAACTTTTACCCTCTAGCACTCTCAAAGAGTGAGTGCTAGAATCATTTTCATGAGAGAGGTTTCCAACATGACCAACAGCATGACATTACCTGCGATTTCATCTTACGACAGCCTTGATCAGTACATGCGTGCGATCAAGAGCTTCCCCGTGCTCAGCGCGGAAGAAGAATATCAACTTGCTACCAGCCTCAAAAAGGAAAATGACCTGGAAGCGGCGAAGAAGCTCGTTGTTTCACACTTGCGCCTAGTGGCTAGCATCGCACGCAACTACTCAGGTTATGGCCTGCCACAATCAGACCTGATACAGGAAGGTAATATCGGACTGATGAAGGCGGTACGTCGCTTTGACCCTGAGCGCGGTGTACGGCTGGTATCTTTTGCCATGCACTGGATCAAGGCAGAGATTCACGAATATATCGTGCGTAACTGGCGCTTGGTGAAAGTGGCCACGACCAAGGCTCAGCGCAAGCTCTTTTTTAACTTGCGTAGCATGAAGAGCGGCAAATCTGCAAGCTTGCAATCTGAAGAGGTTGCACATATTGCACGTGAGTTGAACGTCAAGCCCGAAGATGTGCTGGAGATGGAATCTCGTATGTCCGGGCATGAAATTTCACTTGAGGGCAACGCGGATGATGAGACTGAGGATGTCTTCGCCCCCATCTCTTACTTGCAAGCGACACAGGCTGAACCCTCCGAGATTCTGGAAGAGCAGGAAGTCGAGCATCTGCATACGGCTGGTCTTTCTACCGCACTTGCCAAGCTAGATGATCGTAGCCGCCGTATCGTGGAAGCACGCTGGTTACAGGAAGACAGTAGCGCGACCCTGCATGACTTGGCTGAAGAGTTTGGCGTTTCTGCCGAACGTATCCGTCAGATCGAACAGAAAGCCATGAAACAGATGAAGGGGTTTTTAACCCCGGCATAACTCAATCTCGCAACACAATAAAAAAGGCTGCAATCGCAGCCTTTTTCTTTAATTCGTCATCTTATCCAAAAAAGATAACTGAAAACGCGCTCAACCAAGACATGACAATGAGGCCGATCGTGATCGTGAGCGGCAGATTTGCAAAAGTAAAATAGGACTTGAGACCTTCGTCCGCATTATTGGTAGTAGCCATTCAAAATTCCCCAGCAAGTTATTTAGTAATTCTATTCTGATTAGCCCCACTCTTCAAGTGGTTAAATGGAATCATGGGATCATCATCATCCATCAATATCCGCTGCGCAGGGCCTTCAAGGTCATCGTACTGGCCGCTCCTGATCGCCCATAAAATACCAGCGGCAGCAAAGCCGATAAACACAAATGTAAGGCCCAGCTGCAACACCAGGCTGGTTAGATTCACGCTGCTTCATCCTCAATGCTGTTTTCAAAAACCAGCGCATTATGCATGTGCTGACGTAGCACCTTGAGGTCAGCCATCTGGCTCAGGATGCTTTTCTCAATGACTTCAAGCTCACCAATACGATCTTCCAGTGTGTCTGTTGCCTTGTAGATACGCTTGATACTTTCCAGGCGACGACGCAATTGCAACTGATGTTCGCGCACTTGCGACTCCATCGGGGCAATCACCGCTTTCAACCAATTTTCAACGTCATGATTGGCCACTTCGTACACATGGATTACTCGGCTAGCCAGAGTCTCAAAGAACTTTGACGTCAATGTCATCTTTTCGTTCGTCAACATATTCAACGTCGTATTAAATTGTTCACGATAGGCGCGCTCCAGCTTGCCAAGTTCCTTCTGGTAACGCAGTGTTGAAAACGCAGGTGGTTCAGCCTTGCGCAGGCCATGCTCTTCGGCAAACTTGTCGTACATCGCATCCATCATGCGCTTGATTTCGTCAATCTGAGCCTCGGATTTCACTAGGCGATCACGCAAATCAGCAAAGAACCCATCCATCGCGCTACGGATACTTTTGGTAAAACTGGCATTGATCATGGTACTGCGGGTATTGGTCACCTGCACGCGCAAGGTTTCCATGCCCAGCAGGGTAAACAATTTGTTGGTCTGCTGAGAGAACACACTGCGTAGCGCCTGGAACCGCTGCAAGCCCTTCTCAAAGATTTCCTTATCTACCTTCACCTTGTTCATCATGTGCTCGATGACATCTTCATTCTTGCCTCGCAGCCCACGTAACTCGTCTAGCTGCTCATTGAGACTAGCGAGACGAGCATCCAGAAGGATGTTCGAGTTTTTTACCAGCTCATCAACTTCACTCAGCGTATTGTCACGCACGATCTCGCGTTTGGAAGGAATCAGCTCATCGGACAAAGCCTTTTCCAATGCAGGCAAGCCAGTACGCGCCAACAAGGCATCATCCTTGGCAATCTTCGCTAGCAAGCCTTTTTGCGCCGAAATCGGGAAAATCTGTTCCTCATCCAGCCCAAGCAACTCGGCACTGGTCTTGATTTGCTTGGCTATTTCACGGTCTATCTCTGACTCGTTACGCAACTCATCCCATAGACCATCAATTTTGTTCAATACAGCCAGCCTGCCCTTTTGCTTCCAGCGCGTACCACTGATGTACTGACGCCATACATCAATCTCGGACTTGGTCACACCAGTGTCAGCAGAGAGGAGGAAAAGCACAGCATGCGCGTTCGGCAGCATGTTGAGGGTAAGCTCCGGCTCGGTACCAATCGCATTGAGGCCTGGGGTATCCAGAATCACCAGCCCCTGCTCCAGCAAAGGATGAGGGAAATTGATGACAGCATAACGCCAGCAAGGAATATCCACGGTGCCATCGGCATTCACCGCCAGTGCATCATCGGCACTATTCGTATCGAACAATCCATAACGCTCGGCATCTTCCACCGATACGCGCTTGGTGCGACTGACTTCCCGGAACACCTCCACCATGTTGTCGCTATTGCTGACATCAAATGGCAAGATGGTCCATTCTTCGGGGTAACGCTTGTACTCGGTCGTCGTCGCATCTGAAGTACGGGTTTCTACCGGCAGGAGCTGCAACGAAGTAGGTTTTGATGGATCGTAGAGTAGCTCAGTGGGGCACATGGTCGTGCGCCCAGCGCTGGATGGCAGCAAGCGCTGGCCATAAGCGGCAAAGAAGATCGCATTGATCAACTCAGATTTTCCACGCGAAAACTCAGCGACAAAGGCGACATTGAGTTTGTCTTCACGCAGGCGCTCGAGCAATTGCTGCAATCGCAGGTCTATCTGGGCATCATTGAGCTCCTGCTCATTGAGCCAGCTACGATAGTCACTAATGGTGTCCACCAAGGCTTTGCGCCAATCGGCATATGCCTGAAAGTGGCGTTCAAGCTTGTTTTCCGCCATAGCACCCCCCGATGCTTTTTATTTAAGCGCTACTCTAGCACGCTTGTGTAAATTATCAAACGAATCAGCCGTCTAAATCCGTTTCCACAGGCCGATTCACGGCATATTATGCATACCAATCATGACGGTATTTTGAAGCGTATGAATACATTCTGCTATCATCGCTTTTTGAGTAAATTCCGGCATTTGGCAGATGAGCGGCTTAAGCCCAGACACCCCACTTCCCACCGATATCCGCTTGCACCAGGTTTCTCGCACGCTGGAAATCACCTTCGATAATGGTGTCAGCGGCATGCTGCCATGCGAATTCTTGCGGGTGTATTCACCGTCAGCCGAGGTACAAGGGCATGGCAACCCGGTGCTGCAAACCGGCAAGCGGGATGTGAACATCACCGGCATCGAACCGGTCGGCCATTACGCCGTGAAACTGGTGTTTAGCGATGGGCACAATACTGGTCTTTACTCCTGGGATTATCTTTACGCCTTGCTGCAACGACACGATACCTTGTGGCAAGAATATCTCGAACGGCTTGCACAGGCAGGTGCCAGCCGTGACGCTGACCATTGATTTAAGGCAAATATCATGAGCGACAACGCCAAGACACACTTCGGCTTCCAGACTGTGGATGAGCGCGAAAAAGCCGGTAAAGTCGGTGAAGTATTCCACTCCGTGGCACGCAAGTATGACCTCATGAATGATGTCATGTCTGCCGGCCTCCACCGCGCCTGGAAGCGCTTCACCGTTGAGGTAAGTGGCGTCAGGCCAGGAGATCGCGTACTGGATGTGGCTGGCGGCAGCGGCGACTTATCGCGCCTGTTTTCCAACAAGGTGGGCCCGACAGGGCAAGTGATCCTTACCGATATCAACGCTTCCATGCTGGCTGTGGGGCGTGATCGCCTGATTGATGATGGCAAGGCTGTTCCCGCGCTGCAATGTGATGCCGAAAAGCTGCCTTTCCCCGACCAATACTTTGACTGTGTCATCGTCGCGTTCGGCTTACGCAACATGACGCACAAGGACAAGGCGCTGGCTGAAATGCAGCGTGTGCTCAAGCCAGGTGGTCGTCTGCTGGTGCTGGAGTTCTCCCAGGTATGGAAGCCTCTGGCGCCGCTTTATGATGCTTACTCCTTCAAGCTGCTACCTATCATGGGCAAACTGTTTGCGAATGATGCAGACAGTTACCGTTATCTGGCCGAATCCATCCGCATGCATCCCGATCAGGAAACCCTGAAGCAAATGATGCTGGATGCCGGCCTGGGCAAAGTCGACTATTACAACCTGGCTGCTGGCGTTGTCGCCCTGCACAAGGGCTGGAAAACCTGATCACCATTCATCAGCCTGGACTATATTCATCATGCTGAAACCATTGCTTACACGCCTGCTTAACCACTTATTGGCCCAAAACAGCTGGGCTGCGGAGGCTTTGCAACCATTTGGAGGCAAGCATGCACGCCTCATCCTGCCTCCACTAAGCGCTACCATTATCGTGCTGGAAGATGGCGGACTTGCGCTTGCGGGGGAAACAGCGAGCGTCGATGCCACCATTACCGTGCCGCCGTCAGTAGCACTACGTATCCTGGCGGGTGATGACCATGCAGGTGCATCGGCATCCATCACTGGCGATACCGAATTTGCTGCTGGCCTCGCCAGGGTGCTGCAAGGGATAAGCTGGGAGTATGAAGAAGACCTCAGCCGCATCGTCGGTGATATTCCGGCCCATGAAATCGCCAAGTTTGGTCGCAGCGCGGTTGAGAGAACCAAACGCCAAGCCCACAATGTGGCCAGCATGCTGGCCGAATACTGGCAGGAAGAGCAGCCACTGCTAGCCAAGCCACGTCATGTAACGCAATTCATCAAGGATGTAGACATCCTGCAAGAAGATACGGAACGCTTGGCAAAACGCATTAACAAACTGAAACACCGCCTGCAGGCGGATCAATAGAAAGAGTCCGCATGCATTGGTTGCGCCTGCTTAAAATCATTATTGTCACCCTGCGCTTTGGCCTGGATGAATTCATTCTGAGCCATACCAAGCTGCGCCCCTTGCAGCGCCCAGTCAATATACTGCTGTTCTGGCGCAATACTTCACAGCCAAGAGGTGAGCGCTTGCGCTTGGCTTTGGAATCCCTCGGCCCGATCTTCGTCAAGTTCGGTCAGATGCTTTCCACGCGTCGCGACCTGATTCCACTAGATCTCGCTGACGAGCTGGCAAAGTTGCAGGATCGTGTTCCCGCCTTTCCCTACCAAGACGTAGAAATTATCCTCAAGCAAGCTTATGGCAAGGAAGTGCTGGATGTGTTCCAGAGCTTTGATGTCGAACCGATCGCCAGCGCATCTGTCGCCCAGGTACATTTTGCCCAGCTGCCCGATGGCAAGCCGGTAGCCGTCAAAATCCTGCGCCCTGGCATAGGCAAAACCATCGCAAAAGACCTCAAGCTGCTCGATGGTGCAGCATGGTTATTGCACACGCTGTCATCAGATGGCAAACGCCTGAAACCACGAGAGGTCGTGGCTGAATTCGCACGCCACATCCATAGCGAGCTCGACCTCATGCTGGAAGCTGCCAACTGCAGCCTGCTGGGCCGCAACTTTGCCGACAAGCGCCTGCTCATCGTGCCAGAGGTCTATTGGGACTGGTGCCATGAACAGGTCATGGTCATGGAGTGCATGGTCAGCACCCCCATCAGCCAAGTGGCCTATCTGCGCGAAATTGGTGTCGACATTCCCAAGCTGGCACGCGATGGCGTGGAAATCTTCTTCACGCAGGTGTTCCGTGATGGTTTCTTCCATGCAGATATGCACCCAGGCAATGTGCAGGTCGCCGATGATGGCCGTTATGTCGCACTGGATTTCGGCATCATGGGCAGCCTCAATGATGAAGACAAACAATACCTCGCGCGCAACTTCCTGGCTTTCTTCCGCCGTGATTACCGTGAAGTAGCAAAAGCACATATCGAATCAGGCTGGGCGCCCAAGGATACCCCTATCGACGAATTCGAAACCGCAATCCGCGCCGTGTGCGAGCCTATCTTTGACAAACCGCTCAAGGAAATCTCGTTCGGCAAGGTATTGCTGCGTCTGTTCCAGACCTCGCGCCGCTTCGGTGTTGAAATCCAGCCCCAGCTTGCCATGCTGCAGAAAACCCTGCTCAATGTTGAGGGCTTGGGCCGCGACCTGGACCCTAATCTGGACCTGTGGAAGACCGCTCGCCCTTATTTGGAGCGTTGGATGTCAGAGCAAGTAGGCTGGCGTAGCGCTATCGACAACCTCAAGGCAGAGCTACCTTATTGGAGCAAGATACTGCCGCAAATGCCACGCCTGATTCACCAGCATCTGGAACGCGGCCTGCAAGCGCCTGCAAGCTTGGCCGAGTTGCAACACCTCCTCGTTGAACACCAGCGCCAGTCACGTTGGCTACGCCTGATCTCCGTGGCATTGATCTTGCTCGTGCTATTGCAAAGTGCAGCCCTATTGGCTTGGTGGCTAAGTCAGCATTAAACCTGCTTGACTAACATTCACAAACCCATTGATTTTGAGCAACAAAGCCCACTTTCAGGATAAGTTTTTGCTAAAATCTGCCTGCCTTTGAACAGGCCACTTTTTTATTCATCTTTCAACCTCATAGCAAAGGGCTGGTCTAGTGCTGATCTGGTTTGTCATTCTCTACGTCATGGTGTCGATCAGCATCGGCCTATTTGCCGCCACCCGCGTCAAGACCACCAAGGATTACGCCGTGGCTGGACGCCACTTGCCGCTGCCCGTGGTCATGGCAACCGTGTTCGCCACCTGGTTTGGCGCAGAAGCTGTGTTCGGCGTTTCTGCCACCTTCGTCAAGGATGGCCTCAACGGCATTGTTGCTGACCCTTTTGGCTCCAGCATGTGCCTGGTGATTGCAGGTTTTTTCTTCGCCACCAAGCTTTACAAGCTCAACATCATCACCCTGGGCGACTTCTACCGTATGCGCTACAACCGCACCGTGGAAGTGCTCACTACGATTGCGATCGTCATTTCCTACCTGGGCTGGGTTGCCGCGCAGATCAAGGCATTAGGACTGATTTTCCACATCATCACTGACGGCGCAGTGAGCGAAGAAG
The DNA here is from genome assembly GCF_044751345.1 of Methylobacillus methanolivorans. Lineage (GTDB taxonomy): Bacteria > Pseudomonadota > Gammaproteobacteria > Burkholderiales > Methylophilaceae > Methylobacillus > Methylobacillus methanolivorans. The sequence continues at coordinate 1,361,276 of NZ_JBIWXY010000001.1, forward strand.
CCGGGATGATTCTTGGCACCGCCATCGTGTTGACCTACACCACCCTGGGCGGCATGCTCTCGGTCGCCATCCTGGATTTCGTGCAAATGAGCGTCATCATAGGCGGCATGCTCTATATCGCCTACATGGTCTCAGGCATGACCGGCGGCGTTGCACCTGTGATTGAGCATGCCCGGCTTGCCGGCAAGCTGGACTTCCTTCCGCCAGCCGATCCCTGGCTCTGGGTCACCTTCATCGGTGCCTGGATGACCATGATGCTGGGCTCCATTCCACAGCAGGACGTGTTCCAGCGCATCACCTCAGCCAAGAGTGCCAAGGTCGCTATCTGGGGCTCCATCCTGGGCGCCTCTATCTATTTCTGCTTTACCTTCGTGCCCATGTTCATCGCCTATTCGGCCACCCTGATCGACCCAGGCTTCTTCAATACACTAATTGATCAGGACTCGCAGCGTGTATTGCCTACGCTAGTCTTGCAGCATATGCCGATCGCGGCCCAAGTGATCTTCTTCGGCGCTGTGCTGTCGGCGATCATGAGCTGCTCTTCCGCCACCTTGCTCGCGCCTTCCATCTCGTTCGCGGAGAACATCGTGCGCGGCTACCTCCCGCACCTGGATGATCGTGGCTTCCTCAAGATCATGCGTATTTGCCTGCTGGGTTTTGCCAGCTGCGTGCTGGTCTATGCATTGAACACCAATTTATCGATCTTCCGCATGGTGGAATCTGCCTACAAGATCACGCTGGCGGGTGCCTTTGTGCCACTGTTCTTCGGCGTGTTCTGGAAACGCGCGACCAACCAAGGCGCACTGGCCGCCATCATCGGCGGCATCAGCACCTGGGTGTTGGTCGAAGTATTGGTGGGCGAGGAAAGCTTGATACCGCCACAATTGCTAGGGCTAGGCGTCAGTATCATCGGCATGGTGGCAGGTTCACTATTACCGCAGAAGATCGCCCCTCAGCGCCGACATGAGCAAGCAAGTTACCTGCATAGTCATGCCGCGCATCCTCACGTGCCGCATAAGGGAAGCTAACAAGCTATTAAGCTAGGTAGGCTCTGCTTTTAATCTCTGGCGGATATACGGCCAATAACTGGCGAGAATCAATGCCAAGGCCAGCAAGAGATAGGCCCAGCGCAATGAATAGGCAGTGACAAAGCTGGCGACCGGTTTCTGCTTCTGCACGAAGGTGTAGAAATCGGGCTTATCCTGGCCCAGTACGTACTGGGCATTGATCTCCTCGGCCAGCTCCTTCAAATATGCCTCTTCCAGCTTGGAAAGATAGCGGTCGTAGTCGGCAGAAGCCACTACCGGGTCGGGATCATCACGGCTGGTATCGCTATAGGTGACGCCGACCGCACCGGCAGAATTCTCTTTGGCATCTGACGACCAGTAGCCCACCCATTTGTTGCTGGAGTTGTAACGCGGGATCGGCACATCCTCGCTGCCGCCGACACCGACGAAGACGATATTTTCGCCGATCTGCACGTCATCAAGCTTGAGCTTGTTGATGGCGTTCACCTTGGGCGCTTCGTCGCCGTCGGTGAAGAACAGCAGGCGCGCAGGCGCATTCAACGAGTCGAAGGCCTTGGCAGCGCCCTTGACGCCAAAGCTGATGCGGCTGTTGCCGCGCCAGGACATGCGCCACTCCAGATGCTCAATCGCATCGACGATGATGTCGTAGTTGGCGCAGGTCTCCAGCGGCGTGAACAACAACGCGACGTCTTCCGCGGCAAACACGCCGAGGCTGAAGTAAGTACCACAGGGCGAATTCTCCACCAGCTTGCGCATCAGGTGGCGCGTGTAGGCCATGCGGCTCACCAGTTTGCCGTTGAGACTCACGTCCTCTGCGTTCATGCTTTGCGAGACATCGGCGAGCAAGAGGTAGTTATGGACGCGCTGCTTGAGCTGTATTTCCGGCTTGAAGATCGCCAGCAACAGCAAGATGACCACCAACAGATATAGCCCAGACTCGTAATGATCCCTTGCCCAGCGCCAGCCATGGCGCAGCCTCAACTGCCACTTCATGGCAGGCCCACCGGGATGTTGCTGAGCTCCATGCCTTCCTGTTCCTTTTTCAGCCCCTCGATGCCATTAGGCTGCACCAGCAGCATCAGGCTGAGGTTGAACTTTGCCTGCCTGAATGCGGGATCTAGCCGCAAGGCTTGCTCATAGGCGATCTGCGCCTGGGACAAGTCGTATTTCGCCTCGTCCTTGAGGCTGCCATCGTCATTGAGACGGCGCTTCAAGCCGGACTGCAGGAGGTTGTTGCCAATGTTGTACTGCACCAGCGCCTGCTGCGGCTGGCTCAACCCGGTTTCAAGCAGTTGGCTGTAGCTTTGCACCGCGTGCTTGTAATCCCCAGATTCTCCCAGTTTATAAGCCGCCATGAACTTCTGTTCAAAACCATAGCCGTCGTGAGTGACCAATGCCCCGGCCTGAATCTGCTGGTTGGCATCATGGCGCTGCACCAGCGCATTGACTTGGTAGACGCTGCCCGCCAACCCGGCAACCGCCAGCAGTCCAAACAGCAGGTTGAGGCCTTTTATGCGGATTCCCATGCTTTTACCCTGAAATTTTTAATGACAAACATGCCCAGACTCAACACCAGGGCCACTACAATCAAGTCGCGCGCATAATCGCGCCCCGGTACGGTGATGGCATACTGGATCGTATTCTTCTCGCGGCTGTCGATATCCTGGATCGCCATTTGCAGCGCCACGGGATTATCCGCCTCGTAAGCCTTGTAGGTGATATTGAGCGACTTGAAGAAACGGTCGAGCTGGATCGCCGCCGGCCCCCTGTCCTCTTCGAACACGCGGTCGCCGAATATGCTCACGTCGTCCGGTTCGCGCAACACGATCCAATAAAGCTTGATATCCTTGTCCTTGAGCTCTTCCCTGATCCGCGCCTTGACGCGGGGGCTGAGCTTGCCCGCGCCGTCGGACAACAGGATGATGGCGCGCGAGCCCGAGCTCTGGATGCTGTCGAACAGGCTGGCCGCCTGGGTGATGCCCGCACCGATATTGGTCTGGTTGATGCCGGCGCTAGTCGCCGCGTTGATCGCGGCATGGATGGCATCGCGATTGGCCGTGATCTTGACGCCATACAAGGCAGAATTGGTAAACGCCACCACGCCCATCATGTCATCGTGCCTGGAGTCGATGAATTGCGTAATCAGCCGGCGTGCGGCACCGGACTTGATTTCTCCCGCCCGGCCGCTGGTAGCGTCCCCGGCAAAAGGATGGTCCATGCTCACGCTGCGGTCGATCACCATCACGGTCTGCGCGCCCTTGCCGACGCGGTTCACGATATTGTCGCTGCCTTGCGGGGCTGCCAGGGCAAGCACGAGGCTAGCGATGATGACGGCCGTCACCACCTTGAGCAGCAAGACGATATTGTCCGAGAATGAGTCTTCCGGCACCATCTCCAGCCAGGAGTAGCGCTGCCCCTGCAGGCTCTTGAGCCAGAAAGGCACCAGTGCGAGCGGCAATAGCAGCAGGGCCCAGGGATTGAGCAAACTCATGCAACTCCCCGTTCACAATCCCTCAGCCGGCGACAAAGCTGCTGCAGCTCCTTGAGCAGGGCTGGGCTATCTGCGTTTTCGCCGGTGAACAGCAAAGACTCGGAGTGCTGGAAAAAGCTGTCGATCTCTTTTGCGAGCGGCTGATACTGCGGATGCTGCGCAAAAAACTCACCCAATTGCGGCCGGAACAAGGTGCTTCCATGCACCTGGTTGAATGCTTGGTGCACGTAGCCAAGGGCCTGCGCCTGGTGCCCGGCTTGCGCAGGCGTCTTGCGTAGCTTGCGATAAGCCTGTGCGAAGCTGCCGCCCATCCAAGGCAGCCAGCGACGGTCAGCATTGATATAGACCAGCCCGACTACGCCTACCAGGAACACAGTCAACGCAAGCGCCAGGCGCTCCGGCCCGGTATCGAGTAAAGCAGGCTTGCGTTGCGGCTGCGCATTGCTGCGCGCGGTATGGATGTTGCCCGCCGCCAGTGGCGCGCTCCAGAAATGCCAAGCAGGCACGTTCACCTCCGCTGGCGTATCGCCGCCGCCGAGCGCCAACGTCAAGGCGGGCAAACGCATGACGCTGGGCTTGCTTGCCGCAGCGAACACCTGGTAGCTGAGCTTGACCTCATAGCGCTGGCTGCCTGCAGCTTTTTCACCCTGCAGCGCGACGCCCACCAGCTCTATGCCGTCAACGCGCTCACCCTTTAGCGGCAAGGCCGACTTAGACAACTCGTAGGGAGGGCTGGCCTCGATCACCAGCCTGCGCTCGAGCACGTCACCTATCGTGATGCCTGTCGCAATGCGCGGGTTGTCCAGGCTGACCAGGGCAGCTTCCGCTGCATGTGCCATAGCTCCCGCGCAAAGGCCGATAGGAAGCAGGCAGATGGAAAACAAGGTCGTCAGTTTTTTCATGCTGTCAGGTATTTCTCAAAATAATGCGTCATTGCTTCGGCCTCGAATACCCCGCTGACAAAATGCGGCGGGCTCTCGAACGCCAGGAACAGGTCTTCCAGCGCCGCCCGGCGCTGCTCGAATGCGCTAATGAATTTGGCACGGATCGACTCGCGGAAGAAAATCGTACGGTCACGCCCGGTCTCTGGGTCCAGCATCGTGCCGAGGCCAAAGCGCGGCAGGCGCCGGTATTCCTCCTCTTCCCACAGCACGACAGGCACCACCTGGTGACGGGACAACATGTTCATGGCCTGGATGATGGTGCCGAACGGCATGTGGAAATCCGATATCCAGAACACCAGCCCCTTGTTCTGGCTCAACAGGGGGCCTACCTCCAGAATGCCATTCGAGCCTCGCCCGAGCGCGTCTATGCCGGTAAAGGAGTCGATACGCTCCAGGGCTTCATGCATCTGGTAGCTGAGTGGAAGCACGTAATCATCAAGCACATGCTGGTCATAGCCGATCAGGCTGAATACATCGTTCTCGGCTGATACCGAATACGCGATCGATGCCGCCACCTCCTGCACCAGCTCAATCTTGCGGCGGTCGCCCTTGTACTGCATGGAGCTGGACAGGTCACACACCGCATACACCGGGGTGATCGAGTCATGGTAGAACAGGCGCACCTGCACCTGCTCGTAGGGGTCGCGCAGGCTCTGGCGCAAATCCATGCGGCGCAGGTCAGGATAATCAACCAGTGAGGCGTTACCCTTATACTCGAACCCCAGCCCGCGCTGTATCCCCAAGTGATCGCCAGCATGGATGCTGGCAGACTTCCAGGGGATCTGGTAGGAAAACGGCTTGATATATGACGGCAGCATGACTCAGGACGGCACCGCCACGGTTTGCAGTATCTTGGCAGTCAATTCTCGGGCCAACACCGTGCGGCGGCTTTCGTACATGGAGTTGAACACGAGGCGGTGCGCAATCACCTCGTGGAAGACCGCATGGATATCCTCGGGATAGACATATTCCCGTTCCATGAGCCAGGCATGCACGCGGGCCGCCTTGAGCAGCATGCCCATGCCGCGTGGGCTAGCCCCGGCCTGGATGAGGCGCTGCATGTCGACGCCATCAAGCGTGATGCCGAAATTCTGCGGCTTTTGCGTGGCATCCCAGAGATCGATGACATAATCTTCCAGCGCCTGGGAGGACTGCACATGGTTCTGCAACACGTCGGAGAAATCGTTAAGCATATTGAATGGCAGCAGGCCGCTCTCGACAGTGCGCATCAATTGCTCGGCGTGCTGGAAACGCGTATCGAATACCAGCGCTTTGCGTAGCGCCTTGTCGTCTGGCACATTGATCGGGATTTCCATCATGAAGCGGTCACGCGCCGCAGCAGGAATCTCGAACGTCTCATTCTTTTCAACCTGATTGCGATCAGCAAACACGATCATATGTGGCAAGCGGTATTCACGCTTGAACGCATGCAAATGACGTTCAGCCATCACGCGCAGCATCAAGGCATGGACTTGCGGGCGGGCACGGTTGATCTCGTTGAAGAAGAACACAGAGAGATTCTCCCCTGCGCGCAGCAAGGGACCCTCGTCGATCTGCGGACGGCCCTCAGGCCCGAGGAAGGTATGGTAGACAAGATCATTCGGCATCAGATCCACCGTGCCTTCGATACGCTCATAAGCACCGCCAATGCCGCGCGCCACCGATTGCAGCAAGGTGGTCTTGCCGACACCCACCCCGCCTTCCAGCATGACATGTCCACGCGCGAAGATTGCGATATTGATCAGGCGTATTGCCGTATCCTGCCCCACAATCACACTCTTTACCGCATCCTCTAACTTCAGAGCACGCATTCTCCAGTCTGCCAATTGACCTTCCGTTGCTGCAATTGCCATAGCCATCCTCAGTCGAACACTTGTATACAGATCTGTATATTTTGAAAGATGAATTAACTTTTGGCAATGATTTTTAGAAAAATTCCTGAATAACAGGATTTAATCCCAGCAGACCATACAACAATCATTGACTACACCCCTCATCAAATACAACGCTTTGCCAAGCACGATGAGAGAAAAGTGACAACACGGCATAGACCACCAAGATGCCTAGCCCTAGATCAGCTCACGCTTATCCATGGCACAGCGATACAAGATCAACGTCTTTTTTGACAGGAAGGGCAGTAGAAAGTCGATCGTTGCCCCAAGCGCAGCACTTGAATTGGGGTATTACACACTAGGCAAGGTTGATGCGTGCGCCCATAGACAAAATAGGTTTGCTGAAAATAGCCAGGGTTGCCATCTGCACCAAAAAAGTCGCGCAAACTGCTTCCTCCGGCATTCAAGGCATCCTGCAATGTCAGCTTGATCTCACCAACCAGTCGCTGGCATTGCGCCAGCGTCAATGCCTTCGCGGGCGTTTCTGGATGGATGCCCGCACGAAACAGCGACTCACTGGCATAAATGTTCCCTACGCCCACGACCAGGTGACTATCCATCACGACCACCTTGATTGGCGAAGATCGATTACGAATAGCCGCATGCAGAAACTCGCCGGTAAACGCAGCATCCAGCGGCTCCGGCCCAAGCACATTGAGCAACGCATGCTCATCGGGCTGCTCACCAGCCCATAATACGGCACCAAACCTGCGCGGATCGCGCAAGCGCATGACGCGCCCATCGGCAAAATGCAGGTCAAAATGATCGTGCTTTTCAGCGGGAATATCTTGCTCAAGCAGGCATAGCCGCCCAGACATGCCCAAATGCAGAATCAGGCAACCACGCTCAAAGCGTGCAATGATGTATTTACCGCGCCGATTAAGCTCCAGCAATTGGCTGCCTTGCAGCAACATGGGCAAATCAGCGGGAATCGGCCAGCGCATCGCAGGCTGGCGAATGACAACTTGCGTCACGGTAGCACCCACCAAGGGCACCAAACCGCGACGCGTTACTTCGACTTCTGGTAATTCAGGCATGGCCTTTGTTTAATTACCCAGCCCCACTGGTGGATTGAGTAAGGTAAAGCCAACATCGGCAGGGAAATAATAACGCATCCCTTCATCCGGACGCCCCAGTATCAGTTGCGGTGACTCTTGCAGCTTCTCGAAATGTACCTGCTTACCATCCTTGAGCTTTACCGAAAACGAAGGATAGTTGGCCTTGCGATCTGGCGTATATGGCTCCACCGACAGCGCACGGATTTTTGTCCAATACTCGTCAAACCAAGCATTAATATCATCCTGCTTTGGTTTGGCATTAGCCACAGACACCTGCCATTTTCCATTGGTATCCATCTCTAGCTGCAGGCGCACATCTTCCCATTGCTCCAGGCGCGAGAAATCAAAGCCAATGACTTCCTCCCTCGGTTTCAGCGGGCTCTTGTCGAGCATTTCCAGCAATTGCGTGGAAGCTGTTTCCGCATACAGGCCAGAGAGCAGATAAACGCCATCCTTGTAGGCCACGTATTGCTCTGCAGTCACCGGGTTATAAAGCCCAAAAATGAACTCTTCATCATTAAGCTTGATCTTGAGTCGTGGATTATCCAGACCAAACCGCGCAGGGTCTGCCGCAGAAAATTTCTCACGGCTCGTTGCAGCCACAATCGAGACGATACGCTGCACAGTCACCTGATCGGCACGAGCAGAATACGGCTGTGTCAAGTACCAAAAGCCATCCTTTTTCTCGAAGGTCACAGGCGCCTTGGCAGGGAACTCCAGGCTTAGCTTGTTGAAATCAGCCAGCTTGAGGCTGGATACCTCATAGGTTGCGGCCTGCTCTTCATGCTCCTGCGGCTTTAGATATAGGAATGCCACGATCCCTACCACTAATAGCAGCAGCACCAGATTTACGATCCATCTTGACCTCATGCCTTGCGACGCCTCCACCAGATCACAATACCAATCACGATCAAGCCGATAGGCAAGATGCGGCTAAAACCAATGAAGACGAATTGTGCCAGCAAATTGGCCCAGCCTTCGGATGGGATCACGATGTTCACATCCTTACGCGGCTTGGGCTGTATGGTGATAAGCCTATCGTCACCGGCCAGCCAGTTAACCATGTTCAAACCCAGGTCTAGGTTGCCGCCGTTGGAAAGGAAGGTATTGGCAAGGAAGTTACCATTACCCACCACGACCACGCGCTGGCCTTTTTCGCCGTATTTACGTTCCAGCGCCACTGCGATGTTGATCGGGCCAGGCAAGTCCTTCTTGTTGTCAAAACTGACGTTATCATCCACTTTGCCGGTTTCCAGCCAGCCATTGGGCGCAACTTCGACCAAGTTGGATGCACGCCAGCCATTATCAAAAGAATCCTCAGCGTGAATCATGCGCGCTTCTGGGAACAAGGTACGCAGCATGAAATTCTTGGTGATCGCATGTACGCCATATTGGTTAGCAAATGCCACCTTGGCATCCGCACCATAGCGAGTCGCAGACAAATCAACCACCATGCCTGGTGTCAGTTGCAGGCCTAGGTATTCGGCAATTGGTTGCAAGCCATGCAGATTGACCTCATCGTCAATCAACCACAGCAAATTACCGCCTTTTTCCAGATACTGCTTGATCTTCTGGACTTCAACCTCGGTCACATCTACAGCGGGGCTGGCAATCACCAACATGGAGCCATTACTTGGCACCTCTTGCGCTAGCAGCAAGTCAGGATTGGAAAGCTTGAAACCCTTCTTTTCCAGATGGCGACCAAAGTCTCCCAAGTCATGATTCTTCACGCCGATGAGGCTACGTTCACCATGCCCATCCAGGAACATGATAGCGTTCTGGTTAGTGCGTGACAGGCGCACCAGCAGGTTAGTCATGTCCTGCTCAACAAAAGCCTGCGGCGGTACGATATGCTCGGTACGCTGGTTGTACTCCACCACCAGCTCAATCTCGGCCTTTACACCAGCATCCTGGGTCGCCTTAGGCTCCTCGGTGGGGCTGATAAAGCTTAGATTGATATCCGGCTTGATACGCTTGTAGCGCTCAACGAATTTGTTGATGTACTTGCGGGTGTCATTGTCCTTAACGACGTAGGCCGTGATATTGATCGGCCCCTTCATTTCTTTCAGGACATTGACACTGCCCTCTGTCAGGGTATTGCGCCCACCCTGCGTCACATCACGGCTCACATGGTATTGGTAAGTCAGGAAGCCGAGCAGGAATACCAGCACCAGGAACAGCACCACGAAAAAGCTATTTTGTACGAATAATTGAAAGCGTAGTTTGCGATTGGTTTTCATAAATTCTCTCGATCAGCCACGCAAGCGATCTGCATCCAGCCTACGAATAGTCAGGGTCAGAAAAGTAACGATAAACAACAGGAAATAAGCAATATCGCGGGTATCCAGCATGCCGCGTGAAAATGGCTCAAAGTGGCGCATCAGGGAGAAGTTAGCCACCGTGTTGCTTGGATCACCAGCAAGGAAATACTCGATCAACTGCAATGCAAGCAAGGCAACAAAAGTAATGATGGCGGCAACCACCGGCTGTTGCGTGGTGCTGGAGACATAGGTCCCCAATGCACAGTAACTCGCCAACAACAGGAACAAGCCCAGCAGATTGGCCAGCAAATAGCCGAAATCAATATCCGCCCAAAGATTGAGCGAAAACACCATGGCACCTATCAGCAATACGTTGATGGAGAGGAAAGACAGTAGCCCCACAAACTTGCCGAGGACAATTTCACTCAGCGACAAGGGAGCGCTGAACAGGAAAGGCAGCGTTTGCTGGCGGCGCTCTTCGCTGATCAGGCGCATTGAGAGCAATGGCACGGCAAACAACATGATAAAAGGCGCGATACCAAAAACGCTGCCACCAACGAACTCGGTAACACCGATACGCTGGTCTGGCCGCATGGCACCTGACATGGTGAGGAAATATTGATCCACACCCATCAGGTAGAACGTGGCGAACACAAACTGCAACAGGGCAAGAATCACCCAGCCCATCGGCGAGGAAAACAAGCCCTTCAATTCTTTTCTGGCGATATTGACGATCATGAGAAATCCTTAAAACACACACTGCCTGCCATCAGGCAGCAGCTTCCTGGAATGTGAGCTGGACGAAGACCTCTTCCAGCGAGGTCTGGTCAGGATTGATCTGGAACAGGCCCCAGTTCTGGCTAACAGCAGCCTGCACCAATGCCTCCGACGGCGCTTCGCCGGGGGTATGGCGGAGTCGCAACAGATTGCCTTCCAAGGCCTCGACTGACTCTACCCCCGGAATAGCCAACAAGGCTTCGTGGGCGGGAGGCTGCTTGAGACCCACCAACAAACGGTTGCCATGGCGCTGTTGCTTCAAGACATCAATACCGCCATTAAACACCAGGCTGCCCTTATGTATGATCTGTACACGATCACACACCATTTCGACTTCCGGCAGGATGTGGGTAGAAAGGATGACGCTGTGTTCGCCACCCAACTCCTTGATCAAGGCGCGGATATCGCGAATCTGGATCGGGTCCAACCCCACGGTCGGCTCATCCAGGATCACCACCATCGGGTTGTGAATGATGGCTTGAGCAATACCCACACGCTGCTGATAGCCCTTGGATAGATTTTCGATCAGGCGCTGGCCCATCTCGGTCAGGCCACAGCGCTGTTTGGCAATGTCAACGGCCTTCTTGATATGCTGGCGGCTAACACGATGTAGACGCGCTGCAATGGTCAGGAATTCATCAACGGTCAGCTCACGGTACAAGGGAGGCTGCTCAGGCAAGTAGCCTATCAACGCCTTGGCATCCTTGGGGCGCTCCATTATATCAATACCGCAAATCTTCACCGAACCATTGCTGGGAGCCAGGTTGCCCGTCAGCATCTTCATGGTGGTGGATTTGCCTGCGCCATTAGGCCCAAGAAAGCCCAGCACCTCGCCCTTATTCAGGGTAAAACTGACATCGTTAACCGCAGCACGGCTGCCATACTTACGGGTTAACTCTGAAGCCTCTACGGTAATAGTCGTCATATATGAGTGAATTATCCGGTTTTAAGGGGTGCTAAGTTAGAAAAACATCACTCGCCTGTCAAGTTTGTCTCGCCGTTGCAACCTATCTGCATTGCAAGAAAACCCTGACTTGATTGACATATCGCATTCAACCTCACGCTAGTAACAATACAAAGCCACGCACTAAATCATACAGATAGGTAAACCCCACCCGCATAGCGCAAAGTTTATAGCATCGCGCATTATGGGTGAACTTGTGTGTACTGTCACGGACTAAGAAATACGGTGAAAAATGATGCAAAACTTGCATCCACCCCATTGAAAACAAGCCCAGCAGGCCTCAATATGCTATTTAACCAATCCGCCACGAGATTTCCTTGAAAATGCCTATCAGCAAAAAGATCGTACTTGCAGTTGCCTGCGCAGCCATGTCACTAGGCATGGGGAATACCGCCAGTGCAGCCACCAAGACAACAAACCCTGAGCCTACGCTCACAGGCGAGTTCGTCTACAAATACCTGATTGGCGAAATTGCTGGGCAGCGTGGGCAGTTTGACCTGGCCAGCGCATTATTCCTTGATCTTGCCCAGACTAGCCAAGACTCACGCTTAGCGGAGCGTGCTGCCAAGACTGCGGTCATGGGCAATGATGGCCGTACTGCGATTGATGCAGCTAACCTGTGGTCGCAACTGGACCCAGCCTCCACCGAGGCACACCAGGCGTTGACCCAGATGCTGATCAACACTGGCAAGCTCAATGAAGCAAAACCCCACCTGAAGGCCTTGCTGGCTAACGAAGAAGGTCGCGCCAGTGGCTTCATGTTCCTCAACAACCTGCTTTCTCGCCAGCAAAACAAGGCGGCGGTATTGACCCTGGTGCAGGATTTGGCGCGTGACTACCCTGACCTCCCTGAAGCTCATTTTGCCATCGCCCACGCTGCCTGGAATGCAGGCAATACCGAGCTAGCACTCAACGAACTTAACCAGGCGAACAAGCTACATCCCGGCTGGGAAATGGCAGCACTCATGCAAGGCCAGGTTCTGCTGGGAAAGTCTCCAGCACAAGCCGTGGACTTTTATCGCAGCTTTCTTTCCCAGCATAACGATGCCAACGAGGTGCGCCTGGCTCTAGCACGCATCCTGGCGGCACAGAAAAAGTTTGACGAGGCCAAGAGCGAGTTCATCAAGCTCATTGAGGCATCTAACGGCAATCCAGAAATACTGGTCGTCGTCGGCCTGCTCTCGCTACAAGCCAATGAACTGCCTGATGCAGAGAAATACTTCAAGGATGCGCTAGGCAAGGGATTCAAGGATAAAGACCAAATCTATATCTACCTCGGGCAGATCGCGGAAAAAAACCGTAATGACGATGAAGCGCTGCAATGGTATAGCAAGGTTGCCCCTGGCGAGGTGCGCTATGTAGATGCCCAGCTCGGTGTCGCAAACATTATCTCCAAACGCGAAGGCATTGATGCCGCCATCCAGTCACTGGAAAACCTGCCAGACCTGACCGATGCACAACGTGCAGCCGTCGTGCACTCCCAGGCGAATGTACTCACACAAGCCAAGCGTTATCAGGAAGCATACTCCCGGCTGGAAAATGCTATCAACACACTGCCCAACTCGCCTGAGCTGGTGTATGACTTTGCCATGGCAGCAGAACGCGTCAATAAAATCGACGTGATGGAACGTGAGTTGCGCAAACTGATCAAGATGCAGCCAGAATTCTCCCAGGCCTACAACGCCCTCGGCTACTCCCTGGCTGACCGCAACGTACGCCTGGAAGAGGCAAGGGTACTCATTGAAAAAGCCCATGAATTAAGCCCGGAAGATCATTACATCCTCGACAGCCTGGGATGGGTATATTATCGCCTGGGCAATTTGGACAAGGCCTTGGATTACCTACGCCGCGCCTACTCGCAACAACCCGATCCAGAAATTGCCGCTCACCTAGGAGAGGTACTCTGGAAACAAGGCAAACGCGATGAAGCCGTCAAGACCTGGGAAGCCGCCATTTCCGCCTTCCCAGAGAATGAAGTCCTGCTCAATACCAACAGGAAATTCAAGCGTTAAGATGCCGTTCGTTACACGCTGGCTATTGCTAGGCGCGGTATTGGCGCTGACTAGCTGTGCCAGCCTACCTCCCTCCATCAGCCCAAGTACGCCTGAAATACACCAGGAACACTTGGCTAGCTTGGCTGACATTGACCAATTCCAGCTCAAGGGACGTATCGGTGTGCAAACCGATACCAAGGGTTTCTCTGGCTCCACTCAGTGGCAACACACGGCAGATCAGGATACTGTCGCCTTGTTTTCGCCATTAGGCAGCCAGGCCGCCTCCATCACGCGAACGGCAGAAAAGGTTAGCCTGATAACCAGCGACAATAAGCACTATGAAGCTGCCGACGCCGAAACCTTGACCGAGCAAAATCTGGGCTGGCGACTGCCCATGCGCGGACTATCCGACTGGGTGTTAGGGCGCCCGAACCAAGAAGCCGTAGAGGCCTCACAGTGGGATGCTGCTGGGCGCTTGGTCAAGCTCAAACAAGATGGCTGGGAAATTGAATATGGCCAATATATTGGCATCAACCAATATCAACTACCCACCCGAATTACCCTGCGCAACGCCAGCAGACTCACGCTCAAGCTGATCGTGCAGCAATGGCAACTCCCTTAGCCCCAAGCAACACTGCCTCATCATGACCTTGCAAGACTTTCAAGCTTATCCAGCACCGGCAAAAATCAATCTCTTTCTGCATATCACTGGCCGTCGACCAGATGGCTATCACCTCTTGCAAAGCGTGTTCCGCCTGCTAGATTTTGGCGATACCATACATATCCGCCCGCGTGCAGACCAGGCCATTCATCGCACAGAAGATACGCCCGGCGTACCTGAGGCTAGTGATTTATGCATTCGCGCAGCCCACCTTCTCAAACAACACACTGGCAGCCAATTAGGTGCTGACATTCATGTCACCAAACGCACGCCCATGGGTGGTGGACTGGGTGGCGGCAGCTCTGATGCAGCCAGCGTTTTACTGGCCCTCAATCGCCTCTGGAAACTAGACCTCCATCGCGAGGAATTGATCTCTGTGGGATTAAAACTCGGGGCGGATGTCCCTTTCTTTATTTTTGGCGAAAATGCCTGGGTAGAGGGAATAGGCGAAAAATTAACATCAATTCAATTGCCTAATACCCATTACGTGGTCATTACGCCTCGCATCCACATCTCGACCGCAGAAATTTTTGCATCAAAGCAATTGACAAGGGACACGAATCCCACGACAATAGCGGCCTTTCTGAGGGACTTGGTTCACAACGATCTCGAAACCGTAGTTAGACGGCAGTACCCGGAAGTTGAGAAATGCATAGATTGGCTCTCTCAGTTTTCCAAGGCTCGTATGAGTGGTTCTGGCGCTTCGGTATTCGCTGCATTCGATAACCAGGAAGCTGCGAAAGCTGTACTTGCAAGAATAAATGAAACGCGCGAATTGCAACAATATGTAGATTGCGATGTCTCAGGATTTCATGCAAAAGGATTAGATCAACATCCATTACACAGTTTCGCCAACTGACAGAAATAACGATCAAATGGGGAGTCGCCAAGCTGGTTAAGGCACCGGATTTTGATTCCGGCATGCGAAGGTTCGAATCCTTCTTCCCCAGCCAGAATAAAAGCGTGTAACTTAAAAATTACACGCTTTTGTTTTTTGTACGTGATTTATACAAGCTATTCCTCGCGGTTTACTTTAAAGAGATAAGGATTCCAACTGTGGCCAAGGGCGACATGATGGTATTTACCGGCAACGCCAACCGTGCGCTTGCCGAAGAGGTAGTAAGTCACCTGGGCATCGAACTGGGGCGGGCCACTGTAGATCGCTTCAGCGATGGCGAAGTGATGATCGAGTTGCTGGACAATGTCCGTGGCAAGGACGTCTTCATCCTGCAATCCACCTGCATGCCAACCAACGACCACCTCATGGAAGTTATGGTCATGGTTGATGCACTACGTCGCTCATCGGCTGGTCGCATCACGGCAGCGATTCCTTATTTTGGTTATGCCCGTCAGGACAGACGGCCACGTTCGGCACGTGTTGCGATCACCGCCAAGGTCATTGCCAACATGCTGACCACAGTCGGCGTGAATCGCCTGCTGACCATGGATTTGCATTCTGACCAGATTCAGGGCTTTTTCGATATTCCGGTAGATAACATCTACGCTACGCCTATCCTGCTAGAAGATTTGAGCCAGCAAAAGCATGATGACCTGATCGTGGTTTCACCAGATGTAGGTGGCGTGGTACGTGCCCGTGCAGCAGCCAAGCACCTTAACGTCGACCTGGCTATTATCGACAAGCGCCGCCCCAAGCCCAATGTGGCCAAGGTCATGAACATCATTGGTGATGTAGCAGGTCGCACCTGTGTGCTGATGGACGACATGGTCGATACCGCCAATACCTTGTGCGAAGCCGCTATTGCGCTCAAACAACAAGGTGCAAAGAAAGTGGTGGCCTACTGTACTCACCCAGTCCTTTCTGGCGAAGCAGTATCACGCATTACAAATTCCGAACTGGATGAAATGGTCGTCACCAACACCATTCCATTACGTCCCAATGCACAACAATCACCGAAGATTCGTGTCGTGAGTGCGGGGAAACTGTTTGCGGAAACTATACGCCGCATCAGCAATGAAGATTCAGTCAGTTCCCTGTTTGTAGATTAAACAGGAACATGGTTCCGGCGGCTGAGCAATGCTCAACCGCCTTTTCTGTTATCTGGTCGCGGATAACAGGCAACCCCAGGGCCTATTTGGCCTTTTTTAGGAGTAGTAACATGGCAATTACAATCAAAGCAACCACACGCGAAGGCAAAGGTACGGGTGCGAGCCGCCGTCTCCGTCGCGCTGGTAATGTTCCCGGTGTTGTTTACGGTGGTGAAAAAGAGGCGGTTAGCCTTGAGTTCAACCACAAGGAACTGTTCCTTGAGTTCCGTCACGAAACATTCCACGCTTCCATCCTGAACCTGGAAGTAGACGGCAAGAAGGAGCAAGTTGTTCTGCGTGACTACCAACTGCACCCAGTACGCAATACCATTCAGCACATCGATTTCCAACGCGTTAGCGCCAGCGAAAAAGTACACGTGAAGGTGCCTTTGCACTTCATCAATGCTGACGTGGCTCCTGGCGTGAAACTGGGTGGCGGTATTGTCTCCCATATCCTGACAGAAGCAGACGTGAGCTGCCTGCCTAAGGATCTGCCAGAGTTCATTGAAGTTGATCTCGGCAATTTGGAAGCTGGTCACTCTATCCACCTGTCCGAAATCAAGTTGCCTAAGGGTGTTGAGTTCGTACAACTGGCTCACGAAAATGATGCTGCTGTTGCATCGATCGCCAAGCCACGTGGTGGCGCAGCAAGCGATGACGCTGCTGAAGGTGACGCCGCCGCCGAATAATCTCGGTGTAAATGCTTGAACGCGCGCTCTGGGCAACTAGGGCGCGCGTATTCATTTTAAAGAGTCACACACCCATGAACGGTATCCGCCTTTTTGTTGGCCTCGGTAATCCGGGCGCCCAATATGAAGACACCCGCCATAATGCAGGCTTCTGGTGGATAGACCAAGTTTGCGCCCAGACTTCCAGCAAAACCAGTCTGGAAGCCAAGTTTTTTGGCCTCAGTGGCCGGCTGAATGGCCAGGCCGATACTTGGCTGCTCAAGCCTACAACCTTTATGAATGCCAGTGGTCGTGCTGTTGCAGCACTGGCACGCTTTTATAAGATTCCTGCAGAGGAAATCTTGGTGATCCATGACGAGCTTGACCTCGAACCAGGGATTGCCCGCCTGAAAAAAGGTGGCGGTCACGGTGGCCATAACGGCCTGAAGGACATCGCCGCACAACTGGGGACCAACGATTTTTGGCGCCTGCGCCTTGGTGTCGGCCACCCCGGTGATCGTAGCGCCGTCGTCAATTACGTCTTGCATGCGCCACTGCGTGATGAAATGCAGCAGATAGAATACGCCATGGATGACAGCACCCTCATATTGCCGCAGCTATTGGAGGGCAGGTTTGAAGAAGCCATGCTCAAGCTGCACACCAAAACAAAACAGAATTAACCCTTAACCAAGAACAGGCAGATCATCATGAAATGCGGAATTGTTGGCCTACCCAACGTAGGAAAATCCACCCTCTTCAATGCGATTACCCGCGCAGGCATCGAAGCCGCCAATTACCCGTTCTGTACCATAGAACCGAATATTGGCATCGTCGAAGTGCCTGACCCGCGCCTCAAGCCGCTCATTGAGATCGTCAACCCACAGAAAATCCAGCCTGCCATTGTCGAGTTTGTTGATATTGCCGGCTTGGTAGCAGGCGCATCCAAGGGTGAAGGCTTGGGCAACAAATTCCTCGCCAATATCCGTGAAACCGATGCTATCGCCCACGTAGTTCGCTGCTTTGATGATGGCAATATCGTGCACGTTGCAGGCAAGGTTGATCCGCTGGCGGATGTTGAAACCATCAACACCGAGCTGGCGCTTGCCGACATGGAAACCGTGGAAAAAACCCTGCAACGCGAGAGCAAGAAAGCCAAGTCTGGTGACAAGGAAGCAATTGCACTTTGCGCCGTGCTGGAAAAGATACAAAAACATCTGGATCAAGGTAGCCCAGTACGCACGCTGGGCCTGGATGAGGATCAACTGAGACTGATCAAGCCGTTGTGCCTGATTACGGTCAAGCCTGTAATGTATCTTGCCAATGTGGACGAAGGTGGCTTTGAGAATAACCCATTGTTGGATAAGGTCGTAGCGCTTGGCCAGCAGGAAGGTGCTCCTGTCGTAGCGATCTGCGCCAAGATCGAGAGTGAAATTGCCGATCTCGAAGATGAAGACAAGGCGATGTTCCTATCTGAATTAGGCCTGGAAGAACCAGGATTGGATCGAGTCATCCGCGCAGCTTACGACTTGCTCGGCCTGCAAACTTATTTCACAGCCGGCGTGAAAGAAGTACGTGCCTGGACTGTGCGCAAAGGGTCTACTGCCCCACAAGCCGCTGGCGTGATCCATACCGATTTCGAGCGCGGCTTTATCCGTGCAGAAGTGATCGCGTATGACGAATACGTTAAGCACAAGGGAGAAAAAGGCTCACAGGAAGCAGGCAAGATGCGTCTCGAAGGCAAAGACTACATCGTGCAAGATGGCGATGTCATGCACTTCCGCTTCAACGTCTAGCTTTCCCCTCTCGTAAGTTCGACAAAAAATCCGCGTTAGCCCGCGGATTTTTTTATGTTCCATCAATTTATGTCGAATGGCGAATCACGCTGATCCGGCCATCCGGCTCCAAGCGCATTTCCTTGACTTGCTCCAGACTTTCCAAGCCTTCCTCACGCATTTTTGACATGAGCTCGTCCTTGGTAATCCATTCACGTCGAAGATTACGCCATTGTATGTCGCCGTTGCGCACCAGCAGCATACTGGCACTCTCGGTAAAACGACGTACCAATGGAAAACGGTACCCCAGATAATCGAATAGCAAATTCCAGATCAACAATGTCATCACAAGCAAGGCACCGTCCAAGAATGTCTTGGCGTCGCCGCTCATCGCATTCTGCGCAGCATCAGCCACGATCACGACAAATAGAAAATCACCTATCCCCAGATTGCCAACATCTCGCCGCAAGACAAAGCGGAAGATGAGAAATAACAACCAGAAGACCAATGTACCCCGCAAGATGATCTCCCAAGGCGAAATGCTGAAAGTGAACAATTCCATTGCAATCTTTCAAGACTATGTGTCGCCATCTTATAGCCGTGATCATTCCGTTCTTTGTAGTCCCAAATCGCAAAGCATTGTAGGAGAAAGTAGGAAAATGGCTTGATGTCAACGTGTACCCTATCCACTTGTCACCTTCACTCCTACACAATGATCAGCCATGTCTGATTCACAAACATGATCATTTGATACGATCATGCAAACTCCATATCTCATGGAGCTCAATATGACCTCTCAATTATGGCTAAGAAAGCATTTCCTTCACCTGCTCGCCATATCCTTGCTTGCAGCGCCTATGCTAGTGCTGCATGACGCAGCTGCAGCCGAGGCGCTGTCCTCCAAGGATCAAGGCTATTTGAAAGATATTACTCGCCTAGAAATCCTGCAAACCGAAGCTAGCGAAATGGCAGTACTTAAATCGGGAAATGAACAGGTGCGTGACTTCGCACGCGAAATGATCAAGACACAATCACAACTAGGTGAGGCAATCAGACAATTAGCCAACCAGAAACGTGCAGACTTACCGAAAGAACCGTCCCTCTGGCAAAAAGCCAAGTTCAGAAGCTTGTCATCAAAGGAGGGGAATGAGTTTGATCTAGGCTATGCCAAGACTATTGGAGTGAAATCCCAAGAAAATATCGTCAAGCTGTTAGGCAAAATTGCTGAACGTACTGAAGACCCAGATATCAAGACCTTCGCTCTTCAACACTTATCTTCAGCAACAAACTCATTAGAAACAGGTAAAGCTTTGCTTGCTGTCATCAAGGCAACAGAAAGCGACTAAATGCCTACAAGGTTGAGTTTTCTGACATGGATATAAGACACAGGCTTATAACAACATGCTCTGCCACCACCAATAATAAACATACTTTCCTTTCTATTGGAAAGAGCAGTGGTCGCATTCACCGCTTGATTCCATCCCATCATCATGGAGGTTTATTATGGTCCAGACTGCAAACCCGCGCGGCTTTGCCGCAATGAGTCCTGAGAAACAACGTCAGATTGCCAGCATGGGAGGTAAAGCTGCCCATGCCAAGGGTACTGCACACGAATTCGACTCGGCCTCTGCCCGCTTAGCAGGCCGCAAAGGAGGCCAAGCTGCCCACGCAAAAGGCACTGCCCATCAATTCACATCAACCGAGGCTCGTGCTGCTGGCCGTAAAGGTGGTCGCCGCAGTTCATAGCAGCGCTAACACGTAAAATTTATGTCATAAAAAAGCCCGGCCTGTTAGTCACTCAGGCCGGGCTTTTTTACTGCATTCATTTACACCGGATCGTACCTTAGCAAAAAAGCATAATGCTGGGCATAAAGCTCACTGCCCTTATCAAGGATGGATTTGTAAACACGTGCCGCCTTTAGGCTCTCTTGGGTATAGTGCACAACCGGAGACAAAAGCCGAATGATGTAATCCATCACATCTTCTTGAGGCTCATCAACCTCATGCGGACCAGATTGCACAGCCGTTATATGAGCACTAGGGCCCGAAGCTATGACCAAGGCAGGCATGTCGGTATATTGCAAACGTTTGACGTACTCCTGGCTGGAAGCTATCCAATCCAACAGGACTTGCTGCTGATAAGCATCCCAGGGCAAGCAATGCCCTCGCTCCAACACTTGCCATAAGCGTGTTTTCCCTTTTTCATCAGCCTGCATCCAGCCTTCATGACACAACTGCTGTACCAGCAAGGGCAGCGGCAAACTATCTGGCCACCGGCCACGAATACCCCGTTCCATACAGTCAATACGATAGGCTCGCTCAATATGTACGGCATAAGGCTGAATCACGCTAAGAAAAGCCTGCTGTAAATCAAACGATGCCACAATGTCGGGAATGTCCAAGCCTAACTGATGTAATTTATAGCCATTGGCTACACGCTGCAGCAAAGCATGCTGATCTTTCTGAGTTGAAGCCTCATCAAGCAACACGCATAACAGCTTGATAGTAGCCACCACACAAGCATCATCCTCGGTTGCCTGCAAAGTAAAATAATGCGGTTGTACGCCCATTTCACTGAGCTCATATGCGGCAATCAGCATCGGTAGCGAAACCTGCTCATATCCCAAGTTAAACCCAATGATTTCTGGCAGGTAATCATCGACATGATGTCCCAATGCCAACCTGATCGCACCTTGTACATAGTACTGATCAGCCATCCCGCGCCAATCTGAACAACCATTCTGATGCAACAACTGCTGATACAAGCTCACCTGATTACTGGACTCATCACCATCGCCTAGGTTTCTAAGATACACCCTGCACAACGGCGCAAACTTGGCTTCGCGCCAATGCTTGAGAAAACCATATAGCCATGCCCCCTCCACCATTCGGCTTGGAGCCATAGACTGCAAGAAATGTAAGGCATGGGATTTAGCAGAAAAATATCGAGGCTGATGTCCCGCATGTCGATCAGCTAAATAGGCCCGATAATCCATTCTCACCCGCAAGCAACGCTGCTCCAGCCATGCTGGCAATGCCGTCATATCTTTAGGCAACCCACTATGCAGTAACGATGCCTCGGCAATTTTTTCATCAAGAAATGTACGTGCTTGCTCGCGCACTGCTTCAATACCCGTCGGCTGCGATAGTGCATGAAATAAGTCACGAGCAGGAGTGGCAATTGTCGGGGGATGTGGCAACTGACTTCGCCGCAATACAATTGAGGAGACATCACGCCTAAATACTAAGCTTGGAACAGCGCCAGCTAAGGAGCCGCGCCCCTGCATAACTTCCTTCATGATGCACCCCCATATAGAACATCAGCGACAATGATGCATTATCTGGAAATTAACATAACCCTGCCGTCAGACAGCTTCCCCGACTCTCGTAGGAAAATCATCACAACTCAAGTAATAACAAAAAATACACATTAATTTCATATAGTTAAATATAAAAATGAAAAACTCCCGATATAATCAGGACTCTTGTTCTAGCACTCCCTCATTTATCCATACCAAGAAAACGCATATTGGCTTTGACATTGGGCAAACAAGAAAATAGAATAGCGGGCTTGGTTTAATCCATGCTTTAGATGATGGTGATGTAGCTCAGCTGGTTAGAGCACAGGATTCATAATCCTGGGGTCGAGGGTTCAAGTCCCCCCATCACCACCAACCTCCTGTTTCACAGGGTTTCACCAAGTAAAAAAAGCCGCGCAGATACTAGCTGAGCGGCTTTTTTATTGTCTCATACCGTACCATACGGTCTATTGACATACCCCAAATTTCAGGGGTAACTTTAGGGGTAACAGCACTTACCTCACAAATGGTTACCCCAAATGGCACTAACAGACACCACCATCCGCAACACCAAGCCTAGAGACAAGGCATTCAAGCTTTACGACGAGGCCGGGATGTTCCTGCAGGTTACTCCATCCGGCGGTAAGTGGTGGCGCTTCAAATATCGCTTCGATGGCAAAGAAAAATTGCTCTCCCTGGGTACTTACCCTGATGTTTCACTCAAGGCAGCACGGGAAAAACGAGATGAAGCCCGAAAGCTCTTAGCGGATAGCGTAGACCCGGGAGAGAATCGCAAGGCAGCCAAGCAAAGCAGGCAAACCAATGCATCAAACAGCTTTGAAATTGTTGCGCGTGAGTGGATAGCGGCTCATATGGTAAATAAAGCAGCCAGCCACCGGGATAAAGTACTGAGACGCTTTGAGCTGTACTTATTCCCCTGGCTGGGTAGCAGGCCCATTGCTGACATTACTGCCCCTGATATTCTGGAAGCCATTCGCCGAATAGAAAAGCTAGGCATACTGGAGACCGCCCACCGCACCTTACAAACAGCCGGGCAAGTGTTCCGCTATGCCGTACAAACTGGCCGGGCTGTTCGGGATGTGACTGCCGACTTAAAGGGGGCACTCCCACCCACCACCACAAAACATATGGCAGCCTTCACAGAACCCAAGCAAGTAGGGGAACTCTTGAGAGCCATCGATGCTTTCACGGGAACATTTACCGTTCGCTCTGCCCTGCTTGTTGCTCCTATGCTATTTGTCCGTCCTGGAGAATTACGACAGGCCAAATGGAAAGACATCAACCTCGATGCTGGTGAGTGGCGCTATCTTGTAAGCAAGACCAAGACAGACCACCTAGTTCCACTACCCAGGCAAGCCGTAGAAATTCTGAGAGAGTTGCAGCCGTTTTCTATCCATAGTGAATACGTGTTCATGGGAGGCCATACATCACTCAAGCCAATGAGCGAGAGTGCCATCAATGCCGCATTGAAACGCATGGGTTACGACACTAAGACACAGATCACCGGACATGGCTTCCGGGCAATGGCTCGTACCCTGTTGCATGAACGCCTGAATATAGATCCACACATCATCGAGCACCAGCTAGCGCATAAGGTGCCGGATGCCCTGGGCAGTGCTTATAACCGGACCAAATTCATCGAGCAGCGCAAACAGATGATGCAGGCATGGGCGGATTATTTGGACGAACTCAAGGCCGGTGCACAGGTAATTCAACTCAAGCAGGCGTGAATTATTTTATAAGACACTATGCGACGAATGAAAAACAAACTATAATCCCCAGTTGCCGATAGCAGAACGGCCTATTTATCTAGAAACAAGCAAATGTTTTGTTTCATTAAGACAGGCAACATGCCAAGTCTTCCTTTTTATGACGAATTCTGCTTCCTATAAACCTATACTAGGAGGCGTCATAATGCCTGAAATATACAGCTCAGCACTTATTGGATTTAATAGCCTGCCCGATGAGGGCTTTGTTCGTTTACCCGTTGTTGCCGCTTTATGGACATGCTCAAGGGGCACCGTTTGGCGATGGGTCAAAGAGGGCCGCATTCCGGCACCTTATAAACTCTCGCCAAGAACAACAGCATGGCGAGCTGGTGAACTAAGAGCCGCCCTTGCAAAAATTGAGCGAGATTGAGCTTTTCATGCAGGATGGACAACACGAAGTTCATATTGCGCCAGTTAATGACACATTATTTCCTCATGTCTGGCTTGAGCCATATCCACTTAACAAAGGCAAACTTTCCCGACCAGGAAACAGCCTGAGTGAATAGCACACAGCTTTATATCCGGCTGGTGGGCAGCAGGCCCCAAAAGTGATCTACGAACTTATACTTTGAAGGTCCAACCAGTGGGTCATAGACCCACAAATTTAATACTGGTACGTTGCACACCAACTAGAAAGCAACACCCCCTGCCCACTATCGGGTTGCCCACGTTCAAAGCAGGGGAGCAAGCTCAGAACACCGAGCGGAAGCGAGAAGGAACCGGCAATACGTTTCAGCGGTAGGGTCTGGCCTCACAAGGGCTTGGCATGCAGCCGCGCCGGTCTGGTAACAAATGAATACGGCGGACCAATCTTGGTTCATTGTTACCTAGAGAATGCATGCCTCAAGATTGGAGGAACCTATACGGAAGCAAAGACGCAGTATAGGGGAGCCGTGCAACCAACCTTGCTTAATAGAGCTGGGTTAGGGGTTGTACAGCTCCCTACCAGAAGCCTCATTAAGATAAATAATAATAACTAGAAAGCAACAACCCCACCCCGGTGTATTTGAAGGAATATATTGGGTAAGAAATTTTGAAGCCCTATATATATAACAATTTTTAAAACAATTATTAATTAATTCGCGCGCGCGAGGCGGGCCACAAACAACCTAGAGAGAAAGGAAAAACTCAACGATGAATAAGGATAGATATGACAACAGCAACCAAACCAGCAACACCCACCAGCAAGACCAAATCACCAGATGCAACCCCTGACCAGGTAGCACAGATTCAAACACTCCGGGAGGCGGGCTACACAGTCGCCATGATTGCCCAAAAGGTGCACCTTTCTTCTCGCACCGTTCATCGTTACATCGCGGCTGGTGGAGTCAAGAAAGGCAAGCTCAAGCAGGAACTGATAGAGCAGGCCCGGCAGGATGTTTTAAAGTTACTCTTGGATGATGAAACAGTCCGGTATCAGGCGGCAAAGCTGTTGGCAGATAACATTGCTCACTCTCAGCACATCCGGGACATTGTTCTTAAAGCCTCTCAGCACCTGGAAGCAACAGACCCTTTCACCGCCGCCGTGGTTATGAGAGCAGCAGCGGCAGCCTCTACAGCACTTAAAAACACCTCGGATATGGTAAGGGTTACCCTGCCATTGGAAAGCCTCGCAGAGGCCCCGGAATCACTACCGGAACTCTCGGTAAGGGTAATTTCAAATGATGAGGCCAAAGCGCTGATGGCAGACGGAATGGTAGAGGATAGCGGGTGGGAAGAAGAACACCCGGCAGACGATGACGAAGGCCGGGTTATTTTAGGTGAATAAAGCCATTAAGCTCGATAGCGGCGTATTGCTAGACCAAGCGCAGTTAAACCAGCTAGCAGCATTGCATAAGTGCTAGCTTCCGGCACTGTTGTGACTTGGCCTGGCGTTACGGCCCAGATATAACGCTGGAAGTCTTTATTACGGTTGCTATTCTGGAAACCACTCCTGCTATCAAACCCCCACGCACGATAGGTTGCAACTTCGTGTTCTGTGCCTGACCAAAAGCCGAATACCCAAGAGTTCTCGTTATCGAAAATAGCTGTATCTGGTATAGAGTTCCATCCGATACCTCCTAGTTCTTGGTAAAACAGCTCAGCAAACTCATCACCTGTGACAGTACCATTGGTGGGTAGATTGATGCCTGAGACATTATTTACCACCGTGGGTAAATACCACTGGTTGCTACCACCATAGCTGATGCTGTTCAGATACCCGACAAAGGCTTGTCCACCCCACCAACTGGCTATTCCATAGGTCGTGTTAAAGTCCCGCTTATCTAAGGTTCGATAGCCAAAATATGAATCATTGTAGGAAGTGGTAGCCGCAGCTATCTTGCTTATAAGGCTGTTGTCCGCGTCATACATGGTCTTGAACAGATTGGCATCTTTGGTCCAAGTGACGTCACTCACTGAGCTGTAAACGAGTTCTACACCGTTTTGGTTATAGCTGGAGAGTTCAGCGTGAGCGCTAAAGCTAGAAAGGAACAACGCGCTGACTAGCATGGCGGGTTTGAAGTACATGTGATAGTTTCGTTGTGAAAATGGTGAAAACAAACCACAACACTGTTTGACCACAGTGTTAAGGCCCTAGACCATGCAGTTTTATCGGGTCAGGTTGCAACAGTGTGAATACCGGAACTAGGCTGGTGGGGGCAATTCGGAATACAATGGTTGGCAGAGTATTGTCCGGCCTTTGTCACCTGCCAGCCAAAGAGTTAGGGACGCTCCCTCAGAATGTAGCAGCCCCGGGTTGTTGATATGCCTACCATATTACCCAGTAACCAATGCCTGCCATAGGTAACAGCAAAACCCGGTAATGATTCATCAATCCTCTTGCTTTCCATCTCATCAAGAAAAACTGAATACTCTTCAACGTGATGAGTAGACACAAAGGAGCCAAGGGGCAACCTATGGTTAGGTGTGTGTTGAATGATGCAGCACAGGCCGGAATACACACCGATGGACGATACCTCGTGATTCTTCGCGTTATACACAAAGAACATATCAGCACCTGCAAGTTGTTTTTCCACCACAAATTCGTCGGAAGCTACAGCACCCATAAATTGTACGAACTCCGGGTGGCTAACTTGGGTGGCATGATGAACAGGAGCGGCTTGCATACATTCTTTCCGGAAGGCTATGAATAAGCCACCATCCTATGCAGATAATGTGACAGGGTTGTTATATGTAAAATAAATTAAAATATTTAAAATGATTTATTTTATATATAATTAATTACTTCAATAGTAAGAGCTTCCTTAAAGGCGCTACTACTCTCCCAAAAGTGAATATCTTAGAAATGACCTGACTAGTAGAAGGCCATGGTCAAAAAAATTTCACTGCAATTTGAAAATTTGGAATTGGTTCATCACAGTGAAACAAAGGAGCGGTACCGTAGCGCTGTTTTACAACGTAATGTTTTGTCATAGCGGGCCTCTCATGAGGCCCGTTTTCTTTCCGGCCCCTCCCCGCCCCATGTTAAAAATGATTAGAATCGCTCTAATCGCGACTGTGTGCGCTTTAGATACACTCTCACAACGAGAGCAGAGATCGAATGAAATAGATGACCGGCTTCACCGGTAGTCTAAGGAAATTCTGAATGGTTTTAGTGAATAGGTAAGAAAACATAGATGACGTAAACGAAAAGTCACTTCGAAAAAATTGGGGTAACTTTGGGGGTAACTTGAAAAATAAAATTATCAAAACCATTGCAGCACAAGGATTTTACCCACTTGTTTGGGAGACCCCATCCCACCAAACACCTATTCAGGGATGATTAACCAAATAATAAAGAACCCGCTCCAAGCGGGTTTTTTATTGCCATCAATCTCAATAGCGCAAGCATACATTTTCATCATTCCGTATGCATCACGTCATCATGCAGACACCCTATAAAGCTGTTTTATGTACAAAACTTCAGTGCAATGCAGGTAAAAATAGCCAACAACAGATCAGCATGATGTCTCGATACAAAATCCTAACAATCAACACATATCTGTCATATTTCAACTAACTCAATCAGTCTTTTTCGACTGTTTAATTTGACACTTTGTGATAGCCTACTTCCCATCAAACTGTACAATCAGGTGAGGCAGCATGCAGCAATTATTTTTAGTAGCCATTGGTGGAGCCATTGGATCTATTGCCCGATTCAAGCTTGCTGGATTCATGATGAATCAAGCGACTGACTGGAAATTTCCGCTAGGCACTTTCACTGTGAATATTTTAGGCTGCCTGGTGATTGGCGCCCTCGCAGGCCTGGCGGATAAATACGATTTATTTTCACCTGATTGGAAGATTTTTTTGTTCACTGGATTGCTGGGTGGATTTACTACATTTTCTGCTTTTGGCTTAGAAACCATGATACTTCTCAGAAATGGAGACATCATGACTGCCCTACTTTATGTATCACTCAGCGTCATCATTGGTGTTGTACTAATGTATGGCAGCTTTATGATTTTCCGTCATCTCTTTTGAAGTTAATCATTGTTTTATTTTTGGATTTAATTTGAATATAATGCAAATCCATAGTGCATCATTAATGCCTTTAATACATTCATCTCCATTTACTCCCACACCCTTAAAAACAGGATCTACACATGGCAAACATTGATACAAAAAGAGAAAAACTGAAGCAAAAGATTTCTGCATTGACCGAACAACTGGAAGCTCTCGAACAAAAGCCTGTAGAGTTGAATCGTCAAAGTGAAGGCATGCCAGAACTGATTGCAGCATTTGATGCAGTTGTCAAAACTCATAAGGTCGCAGCAGTGGACGTATTTGAAGTACTGCTCAAGGCAAAAAGAACTGGTATGACATTATCCAAGAAAGTGTAATGCCAGATTGTTGCAATAAAAAAGGCGGATTGGTTTCCGCCTTTTTTATTGCCTTGTTTACAACAACCAGTCGATAGGCATCACAGATAATACCCGGACAAAAAGTCGTTGTAGCCAGCTAGTGCCAGGATCAACATCATATCGTTGCTCCACGCCATCCTGATATGAAACCCAGTACAACCGATTATTTTCATTCAAGCGCACTTCATAAGCATTTTCGGGTATACCTGACTTGAATGCATTTTCCACTTGCTCAGCCAAGCTAGGGCTTTCAATAATAAACCCTAGCTCGGTGTTAAGCCTTGCAGAGCGTGGATCAAAATTGAATGATCCGATAAAAACATGGGAGCGATCAATCGTGAAGGTTTTGGCATGCAAGCTGGAGCCTGAGCTACCAAATGGCCCCAAATAATCCTTCATATGTCTAGTGCCTGCTTGACGACGCATTTCATATAGCTGGATACCAGCTTGCAACAATGGTTTACGCCACTTGGCATAACCTGCATGCACTGCTGCCACATCGGTAGATTCAAGTGCATTGGTCAAAATTCGTATCTTGATTCCTCGTCCAGCTAGGCGGGAGAACCCATTAACGCCTGTCTGGGTTGGCACAAAATAAGGCGAGACAAGGTCTACACTTTCTCGCGGATTACGGAGAATTCGTGCCAAATCAAACACCATCAGGTCTCGATCTGCGACTTCACCTGTGACCTTCTCTGGGCTGTCACTCAGCAACTCAACCTCGGCCCAGTCAAATGCATGTTGCCCATCAATAAAATCGTGAATAAATTGACTGTCTTTTAGCGCTTTCAGATAGCCTTGCCCTGTCACAGTTTTTTCTGCCTGTTCTGCTGCGTCACTTAATCTTTGCAACTCATCGTCATTTGGCTCATGAATCAATACACTCAAAGGATAAGCCGAAGCGCTTGCCCAATAACGATCAAAATCCCGCGAAGTATCGTCCACTACCGCACCAATCGCCATTACATCAAGGTCTGCAAATAGCACGCCATCAGTTGCGCCAAAATACTCATCCCCTACATTACGGCCACCAATAATGGTCACCATGTTGTCGGCAATAAAGGACTTATTGTGCATACGGCGATTAAGCCGCGAAAAATCAAAGAGAAACCCTAGCTTCTTGAATGTACGAAACGGAAACGGGTTAAACAAGCGAATTTCCATATTAGGATGCTGGTTAAGTGCTGCGAGCCTGGCGTCCAGTGCCCGTCCATCAATTCCATTATCGTCCAGCAGCAAACGTACTCTCACGCCTCGTTCGGCGGCTTTGCGCAAAGCTTCCAGAAACAAGATGCCGGTATTGTCATTGCGCCAGATGTAATACTGCACATCCAAGGTTTTTTGCGCGGAATGAGTCAACAACATACGGGCAGCGAAAGCACTATAGGCATCCAGCAGAGGCATGATGCCCGATTGCCCAGGATGTGCAGCCTTAAGTGGCTGCATGGTCTGGCCCAGCTTGGTGCCCACGACTTCTTCTGGTTTTAGCGCGACAGAGGGTGGCTTTTCGCTATCACGCACATGTGGCAGGCCACAGGCTAGCAAGGGCATGATAAGCACTAGCATGATGATGCGCTGATACCAAGTGATGCCTCCTGGTAACAAACTGCGTATGCCGGGTTTATTCAAGAAGCCCCTCATGCTGCTGTCTTTTTCATGTTCAGCTTATCTTTCAAGAATCATCAAGAGAGTAATGCTGTGTGCTGTGACACATCAAAATATCGCAGGTTCTGTGAATTGTTTGCTACGCGAAATACTCGCCTTATCGGGAAAAATGGAACAATCCAGCCAGGTTATAATCCATGCATAATACCAACAACAGCAATCTACTATTGATGAACAAGGAGAAGCATATGGTGACCAACCCATCCCAACAAAAAGGTTCGCGCATCTGGCTTTGGTTATTTATTTTTGTCTTTGTCGGTGCAGTACTGCTTTACTATATATTTGGTACGCCTGCGGCACCTGATAGCTTGGAGCAGAGAAATGATCGCGCAGCGATCGAGGATTGCTGGAAACGTCACGCCAACTCGGCACTATCGCCCACTGAGCTCAAATATGTCGCCGAGGCTTGCGAGTTTATGGAAAATGAATTTGTGCTGAAATATCGGCAGAACCCTTAATTCCAAGCACTAACCCATAAAAAATAAAAAACTTTCATTCAATATATCGGGGACTCTCAAGAATGGCGGGGTAAGCCATTCACCTGGAACAAGCAATCCAGGCTAATAACAAGAGATAACCATCATGCCCGGTGCATTTGCCCACCTCACTCTCATCAACCACTTGCGGGAAACACCTAGGCTAGAAACTGCTCCTGGGTTCCCGCGCCAGGCCATTCCTTGGCTATTGCGACATTTCAAGTTCGCCGAGCTTGGCGCAGTTAGCCCAGATTATCCTTACCTCGCCATTCGCGATGCATCTTCGCTAGCCTGGGCAGATAACATGCACTACCTACGCACTGGCGAAATCATTCATGCCGGTATTCATATCCTCAGGCAATGGCAAGGCATGCAAAGGGAAAAGGGAATGGCCTGGTTATTAGGCTATGTGTCGCATGTGATCATGGATGTCACGATCCACCCAGTGGTAGAGCTGAAAGTCGGGCCTTATGCTGCCAATAAGCGCCATCATCGGCAATGTGAAATGCATCAGGACGCCTATATCTTTCAACGCCTAAACCTGGGAGGCATCGGCTTATCCGAACACTTATCGTCGGGCATCTGGGCTTGTCGCGAGCCCGGAACCAAAATGCTGGATAAAGATATTCATGCCTTATGGTCAGGGATGCTGCAACGAACCTATCCGCAAGCCTACGCGGATAATCTACCTGCAATTCACAAGTGGCACCAACGCTTCAATCGCATGGTGAATAAAATTGCGGAGGAAGGTAACCGCCTCATGCCTTTTGCACGCCATCTTGGAGTACGTGCAGGCTTAACCTATCCCAATGAGGTTGACCAGCAATACATCAAACAATTACAGACTCCTGGCGAACGGATGGATTATGACGTCCTGTTCAACCATGCTTTGCACAATACGCTGCAAATATGGACAGTGGTTGCCAATGCCGTTATCAATCAAGATGATACTTATAAAACTGTGGTACGCAACTGGAACCTTGATACCGGAAAGAACGAGCATGGCCAATTCGGCTTTTGGGCATAAGTCCACTTTATATTTTCTGGTCAGCATTCTGATGCTGACTAGCGGATGCAGCACAATTCGTACCTCGCATGAGGAAGCCATGCTCATGGAGGCCTCCCGCCTGACCAAGCTTAGCAGTGCTGTAGAAGCCACCGTGAGATATGAACCTGATGTCCACACCTTAAGCGAAGCAGAAATCCTGCAACAGGCCACAGCGCATGACAGCACATTACTCAGCTCGTTTCAGCATCGCCTATTACGAGTGAAGGTGGAAAACAGACATGCCCTGGTACTGGTCTGTACCAAGGATGGCCACCGGGGACTAATTGAGGATGCTGGATGCAGCGCTGCGGCAGACAAGCATTTATGGATGTCCCCCTCGGCGCCTTGTGAATTTACCCTGCAAATCACTGAGGTATGTCTATCACCACCCTCACCTCACTAGGCACGCGGTTGGCAGGGAGCATTCATTTTGTAACAATAGATGCAGGCGGAGCATACCGCCAGCGCGGCATTAAGTACTGATCGTTGATTATCTCGGGGAATATATTTGGAAAGAATGCATCATGGAACGAATTCCAAAATTGCAAGCACAGGTGGAAGCGATGGCGCTGCAGTTGAATCAACGCACGTTGGAAAGCCTGGAATACCGCATCCTCATGAAGGCGGTAGTAGAGTCGCACCCCGACAAGGTTGCGCTATCAAATTGCATTCAAGAACAGCGCGAGAGGTTGGTTGAACAAGGTGTGATTGGCAATATCGTGGATGGAGACCACGACTATCTCAACCAATACATAGAAAAGTGGCTTAGCCTCTGCCAGCAGTAAGTGGCTCAAGTCCCGGCTAGCTGATTAAAGTAAACCCTGGCATATTTACCAACTGCATCAGTCATAGGAACAGCCACCACTTGATAATCGTCTCCAGCATAATGTAGCGCCTCCTCGACGATAAGCTGAAAGTCATCAAGAGCTCTCTGACTTGAGTCCCGTGGTGTGATAACGAAACCATTCAACACCAATTCCACCTCATGATGAGGAGAAGGTGTTTTCAGTTTGGTAATTAGGCTTTCCATGTCGATGGAATATTATTTTTCCACATATTCTGATACGGCTTGTATAGTCACAGCCTCATTGGCTAGATCAGGACACTCCAACTCAAATTGGCTCTTGCCTATGCGATAGGCTTCCTCAATGTTGGAAGCATTCACTTGATTGCGCCATACAGGCGGTCCTCCAGCTTGACCTTGACTCATGGAACGCACACTCACCATGAACAATCCCATAGCACACCCCTACCTAATATCGTGATGACAATCCAATACGATTGGCAAACTGTCGGTGCCAACTGCCTCCCGACAGTTTGCGAGATTCCAAGAGATGGCGATAACGCTCCAGATCCTCAACAATTTTACGCTCCAACCTGTCAGTAATATCGCTGGCAACTTCAACGAACTCCTCACACTCATACTCAATTTCCAGACGCACACGGGTTGAGTGAGGATCCACCTGCTGGAAAGACACGACACCTGCATTATGTACGCCAGAGACACTACGCCAAGCAATATAATCATCTAGCACCTGCTCAACAATTTCCGCTTCCCACTCCACCGCATGCCCATCTGCCTGGGCAAGCCACCATACATGCCTGTCATCTAATTGCTTGACGTTAATCACGCTCTGCATGAAATAGGGAAAGGTTTCAAACTGGATCCACTGGTTATAAGCAATCTTCACTGGAACCTTGATGTCTATGCTTGTTGCAATCGTGGGCATATCAGCGCTCCAAACGTATTACTTAGCTAGCAGTGTAAAGTTTTCAATCCAGACACAAGAGTTGGCCTGTTCCTAAAAAAATGTCAGAAAAACCAACGATGTCTTTAGGCACGGCAGAAATCATATAGCTCCCGGGCTTCAACTAGTTTCATATAAAAAGTTGCGCACTGACATAATCTTGAGTTAATTTCGGAGTATCCATAGACCATTGACGCAATTACTTGGTGTGTGGCCAGCAATTTGATTTCCTGCCAAGTTTGAAAGGTTTCCCCCGCCATGGAGCACACGCCACTCATTGCCACCATCGTCGGAGGACTGGTACTTGCCTTTATGTTTGGCATGATCGCCCATCGCCTGAAAATGCCTCCTCTCGTCGGCTACTTGCTTGCCGGTGTCGTGGTTGGTCCCTATACGCCAGGCTTTGTTGCCGATGCCAATCTCGCCCATGAACTGTCTGAAATTGGCGTCATCTTGCTGATGTTTGGCGTCGGCTTGCACTTTTCATTACGCGACCTGCTCTCCGTCAAATCAATTGCCATCCCCGGCGCCATCGTGCAGATCGCCATCGCAACATTGCTTGGCCTATCGCTAGCGTTAGCCATCGGCTGGCCATTAGGAGAAGGGCTGATTTTTGGCCTGGCCCTTTCCACAGCCAGCACCGTGGTCTTGCTCACTGCCCTGCAAGAAAGACGCATCCTCGAAACCAAGCGTGGACAAATCGCCATTGGCTGGCTGATTGTCGAGGATATTGCCATGGTGCTCACTCTGGTGCTGGTTCCCGCCTTGAGCGGTATGCTGGGCGGCAATGGGGCTAGCCTGGATGGTGGAGAGCTCTTCAACACCATGGCCTTGACAATAGGCAAGGTCATTGCGTTTGTGGCGGTCATGCTACTGGTCGGGCGCCGAGTAATCCCCTGGTTGCTGGCCCGCACCGCAGCCACTGGCTCACGTGAGTTATTTAGGCTAGCCGTTCTTGCCATTGCTCTTGGCTTTGCACTGGGCGCTACCTATATTTTTGGCGTTTCCTTTGCGCTGGGCGCTTTCTTCGCCGGCATGATTTTGAGTGAATCCGAGCTCAGCCATCGTGCCGCAGAAGAGTCCTTGCCTTTACGTGATGCTTTTGCCGTGCTGTTCTTCGTTTCTGTGGGTATGCTGTTCGACCCTTCAATCTTGATCCGCGAGCCCTGGCTGATTCTGGCGACACTATTTATCATCGTCTTCGGCAAATCTTTGGCAGCTTATGCCATTGTGCTCGCGTTCGGTCACCCATTAGGTACCGCCCTGACGATCTCTGCCAGCTTGGCGCAGATTGGCGAGTTTTCTTTCATTCTTGCTTCCCTGGGAGCATCTCTGGGCTTGCTCTCAGATACCGGGCGCGACCTCATCCTTAGCGGTGCCATCTTGTCTATCCTCATCAATCCACTCCTATTTGCGTGGCTGGATCGCCTGAAACCATGGCTACTTAATCGCGAAGACAAGAAACCTCTCAAGGGTGAAAGCGGTACTCGCATCATCTCTTACCCCTACCTTCATGCGCATGCCGTCTTGGTAGGCTATGGACGTGTGGGAAAGTTGGTAGGCGCATCGCTGCGTCAGCAGGATCAGCCCTTCATTGTGCTGGAAGACCAACCTGAAGTTGTACAGATGCTACGCGAACAAGGGACGCCTGCCTTATGTGGCAATGCCGTCGCACCCGGCATGATGGAAGCAGCCAATCTCAAGTCTGCACGTTGGTTGCTGGTTGCCATCCCTGATGCCTTGGAAGCGGGGCAAATTATTGAGCACGCCCGTAAAATCAACCCTCAAATCGAGGTGGTCGCGCGTGCGCACTCCGATGCTCAGATTGAGCATCTGGAAAAACATGGTGCTTCCTACACCATCATGGGTGAAAGAGAGATTGCCAAGGGCATGGCTAACTGGGTACGTGCTGGCGTGGAATGGTAGGCATGCCACGTAGCGCACTGTTCATTTAATCAGTCTTTTTATAGGGCGCTCGCTCATCCAGCTCTTGCTGGTAATGGTGCATATCGGCCCCTTCGCGTGCAAGGAAACGACTGACAGCGGCCTCGAAATCATGATGAGTCAGATGGTGAAATGAGCAAGTTTCCCGCGCGGTGAAACCCCGTGCCAGTTTATGCTCGCCTTGTGCGCCACCTTCAAAGAAACGGATACCTTGCTCAATGCAGAACTCTTGCGCCTGGTAATAACACAGCTCAAAGTGCAAGTTAGGCACATAAGCCAATGCCCCCCAATAACGCCCATACAAGCAATCGGCATCATAAAGGTTGAGTGCAGCCGCTATGTAGCGCCCATCACGTTCGGCCAACACCATCATGACATTGCCAGGCAGACGCTGCCCTATCACATGAAAAAATGCTTGCGTCAGGTAAGGGCTGGAATGATGCTCAAGATAGGTATTGATATAGCATTTATAGAAAAAATCCCACTCACGCTCGCCGATTTCATGTCCGCGCAAGCGCCGACAAGTCACGCCAGCACCCATTACTTTCTTGCGCTCCTGACGAATCTTCTTGCGTTTATCATGCGACAAGGTCGTGAGAAATGCATCAAAGCTAGAAAAGCCTTGGTTTTCCCAACGAAACTGTACACCCTGACGCCTTAGCCAATGTGGGCCTGATAAAGCTTGCGCGCTTTTCACATCGGGGAATAGCACATGGGTAGAGGATAACTGTAGATGTTGCGTTGTTTCACACAACATTTCCGCCATACGCTTTTGCAGGAGAGAATCATGGGAAAGCAAGCGGCTGCCTGTAATCGGCGTGAAAGGTACAGCAGCAACCAGCTTGGGATAGTATTCAAGACCATGATGGGCATAGGCTTCAGCCCACGACCAGTCAAACACATACTCCCCGTAAGAATGCTGCTTGAGATATAAAGGCACGGCCCCAAGCAAGTTGTCGTCACTTTTGATTACCAAGGGCATGGGTTGCCAGCCGCTACCCTCACCCACCGAGCCACTTTGCTCCAATGCACTGAGAAAAGCATGGCTAAGCAAGGGTGAACCATCGGTCAATGCATCCCATTGTGCGCAATCAAGACCACTCACGCCATCGACAAATTCAGCCTCTATCTTCATCCAGCACACCTACGACCTATGCATCATAGAAGCTGCATTATAGTGCCAATCATCATGCCCCCAACGCATGTATAACACTCATTCATTTATTTCGCAGGGGCAAGTTATTTCGCGGGGCCAAGCTGATTCAGAACAATAACATGCCACACACATTGAAGTGTCGCACAATCACGACACCTCAATGCTCAGCCACTACTTGCGCTTACCGACAGAATCCACCCCGTGACCAATCACGCCACCAATGGCAGCACCACCGACCGTGCCCAAGGAACTTCCGCCTGTCAGCACCGCACCGGCAACACCACCAATCGCGGCACCGGTCGCAGCATTCTTTTGACGCGTAGACAAACCAGAACAACCGCTCAGCATCAATACCAGCAATACACCTGCAATCGTTTTATTCATTTTTTTGCTCCTTGCAAATTCCAGGCCTCTGCCTGTTCATGCTCCAATTTGCAAAAAATAGGCCACCATTCAATAATCAATTAAAATCAATTGGTTAAAAAATCAACATTGCTATTACACAGCAAAATAAAGGCAAAATCGTCGCTAATGACAGACAAAAGAAAAGCACTGTCCCGGCAAGGCAGTGCTTAAGTGGTTCACAAGGAAGATTATTATTGGAATTCGGTCATAGTGCTCGCTTAGGAACTGCGGCACTCATCTCCTTTACATCATGTAGCGGCGCTGGCTCCACTACATCCTGCAACTCTTTTTCTTTCTTATCGAGCGCCTTGTGCTGGCGCTCTGCAATACGAGCCTGCATAACCTCAAGCTCGTTCATTGTAATCACGCCATCACCATTCAAGTCGAACTGCATGAAATGACGCGCCACCTGAGGGATCATCTCTACCGCTTCTTCACGGGAAATAACACCATTACCGTCTTTATCGGCTTCTTGAAATCGTTCCATGATACGCTGGCGCATGGCACGCCTACGCTCTTCTATCTGAGCGTGTGCAGCATCAACATTACGGGAGTACTCGTAAAGATCGCGCCTCAAACGCTGACGATCCTCACCAGAAATTTTTGCATCTAGGGTCTGATGAATATTCGCTGTCGGCACATCCTGTGTGTCACTTGCCAGATCATCATTCGCATAGCGGAGATTTGCCGCATGGGCGACACTGGCCACTCCCAGCAAAACTGCCGTTAATGCCAACTTATGATGCCAAACTAGATCTGTCAGCATCAACATAAAGCTAAACCGTACACTTGCAAGATCATATGATTCGCTCGCCTCTGTTTTAAGCTTACCTGTTTCCTTGCGTACTACATTCGGACGCAACAGCTCAGAAACCACTCAAACTCACCCTAGGTGAGAGCTGAATGAGGCGACATCATCCCGCATTGATGTAAACTGAGTGTTTCACATCGACTTGTGATTGTAAAAATTTGTAACATCAGCAGCGCCAGACTTCTCCTTCACAGGCACGCTTAATATAAGCGAAAGGCAAGAATCGGCATGATTGTATGGAACCTTGCAAATAATACTTTTCATCGACCCCCATTTCCGCAGAAAATATGACTATGCAAACACCTCCGAAAAAAATATTAATGGTGGACGACGACTTGCGTATGCGCGAGTTGTTGCAACGTTATTTAGGCGAACAAGGCTTTTCCGTCAAAGCAGTGTCTGACGCTGCCGAAATGGATCAAGCGCTTGCCCACGAGCACGTAGACTTGCTGGTACTCGATCTCATGTTGCCCGGTGAAGATGGTCTTGCCATTTGCCGCCGCCTGCGTGCCAATGGCAGCACCATTCCCGTAGTCATGCTGACTGCCCGTGGCGACGAGATAGACCGCATCATCGGCTTGGAAATGGGGGCGGACGATTACTTGCCCAAGCCATTCAATCCACGTGAGCTACTGGCCCGTATCAATGCGGTGCTGCGTCGCCACAGCCGCTTGCCTCCTGGCACGCCGGTAGCAGAAGCAGACCACATCAGTTTTGGCGATTTCATCTTTGACCCATCGACACGCACCCTGACCAAAAATGGCGACCCTGTCACCATCACCAGCGGTGAGTTCGCCCTGCTCAAGGTATTTGTAGATCACCCACGCCAACCCTTGTCACGCGACCGTCTTATGCAGCTGGCGCGTGGTCGAGAGCTGGATGTATTTGACCGTAGCATCGACGTACAAGTCTCCCGCCTGCGCCGTCTGATTGAACCTGATCCTTCACACCCTCGTTATCTACAAACCATGTGGGGATTTGGCTATGTGTTCGTACCCGATGGCGAAACCCAGAAAAGCTAGTGTCACTCTCTCGTGAACCTGTTACCACGTACACTTCTGGCACGCGTCATGCTGCTGATAGCCCTGCTGCTTGCAGCGGGGCAGTTTGCAGCACTAAAGCTGTTTGACTACTTTGAGAGTGAGCCGCGTGCAATGGCAGCGGCGCTACAGGCGATCACGGTCGTCAACTACACACGTGCCTCGCTGCTTGCTGCGCATGAAAACCGCCGCCTAGCCTTGCTTTCCGAGCTTTCTGGTCGCGAAGGCGTACGCATTTACGCAGCGGACATGCTGGAAGAAATCGAGCCGCTACCCAATGACCATCTCATCCGCATGATCGCGGAGAAAATCCGCGAACGTCTGGGCAAGGACACCCTGGTCGTCCTCAACCATTTTGGCATCCCTGGCTTGTGGGTAAGCTTTAGTCTCGGGCAGGATGATTACTGGGTTGTCATTCCGCGTATTCAGGTAGATCGCCCCTTTCCCTGGCAGTGGCTAGGCTGGGGGGCGCTAGTAATTATGCTGTCACTCCTGGGTGCCTACCTGATCGCCTCCAATATTCACCACCCCTTGCGCCTGCTCGTTAAAGCGGCAGGGCGACTTAGTAGTGGCGAGTACCCGCTGCCCTTGCCTGAGGAAGGCGCGCATGAGCTACGCGAGGTGAGCCGCACCTTCAATGAAATGACCGAGGCCTTGGTGCGATTAGATAACGAACGCACACTGCTACTAGCGGGCATTTCGCATGATCTGCGTACACCGCTTGCGCGCTTGCGGCTTTCCGTGGAAATGTTGCCAGATGAATATTGTGCCAGCTTGAAAGTCGGCATGATCCAGGATATTGGCGACATGGACAGCATCATTCACCAGTTCCTAGATTTTGTCCGTGGGATTGAGGGTGAGCCCACGCAAATGATGGACCTCAACTCCTTACTCACTTCGATTGCAGATCGCCATATCCGTGCTGGTCGCAAGCTGACGGTCTCCTTGGCACCTACCCACCTCATCCCCTTGCGGCCTCTAGCCATGCAGCGCCTGCTCACCAACCTGATCGACAATGCCTTTGCCTATGGCGGCGGCGATGTAACGGTCATGACGCGCATCACGGCAGGCAACATCATTCTCAGCGTGCTGGATAACGGCCCCGGCATTCCAGCTTCACAGATGGAAAGGTTACTGCGCCCTTTCGAGCGCCTGGATACGGCTCGCGGCAACAAGAGTGGCAGTGGACTGGGGTTGGCGATTTCCGATCGTATCGCCAAGTTGCATAAGGGTCAGCTCACCCTACTCAACCGCCCACAGGGTGGGCTGGAAGCACGGCTTACTTTGCCGATTCAGCCTCAAGTGACGGCGCAAACCAAGCAAGCTTTTCGCGTAAACGCACAACCTCGCCGACAATAATCAGGCAGGGTGCTCTTAGCCCTGCTTGCTCCACCAATCCTGGCAATGTCTCCAATGTACCCTCTACCACACGTTGCCGCTGGGTGGTGCCTTGCTGAATGATCGCGATAGGCAGGCTATGAGGTGCACCATGCTGCACCAGCTGGCGGCAAATCTCTGACAACCCCACCAAGCCCATGTAAATCACCACGGTTTGCTTGGGGCGCACCAAGGCCGTCCAGTCCAGATCAACGGAGCCATCCTTGAGATGTCCGGTAGTGAACAGGCATGACTGGGCATAATCCCGATGCGTCAGCGGAATTCCGGCATAACTCGATACGCCATTGGCAGCCGTAATACCAGGCACAACCTGGAATGCAATACCATGCTCCATCAGGGTTTCGATTTCTTCGCCACCCCGGCCAAAAATGAAAGGGTCGCCACCTTTCAACCGCAGTACGCGCTTACCCTCCTTGGCAAGACGCACCAATAGCTGGTTGATATCTTCTTGAGGCAAAGTATGCTGGTCACGCGATTTACCAACATAGATCAACTCCGCATCACGCCGCACCAGCTCCATCACTTCCCGACTCACCAGCTTGTCATACACACAGACATCCGCCTGCTGCATCAGGCGCAAAGCCCGAAAAGTCAGCAGATCGGGATCCCCCGGCCCGCCACCGACGAGATACACCTCACCATGATGCAGCTCTTCATCACCAGCCAGCGCTTGCTGCATGGCATGACGCGCTGCAGGCTCCTGCCCTGACAACACCAACTCACCAACCGCCCCCTGAAATACATCTTCCCAAAAAATACGCCGCTGCTGGCTAGTAGAAAAACGACGCTTCACGGCATCGCGAAATTCAGCAGCAAACGCAGCTAAGCGGCCATAAGTGGCAGGGATCATGGTCTCAATTCGCGTGCGCAGCATGCGCGCCAATACGGGTGCAGCTCCACCGCTGGAGACCGCCACCAGCAAGGGGGAGCGATCCACGATCGAAGGTACGATAAAAGTACATAATTCTGGCGCATCCACCACATTCACCGGAATATTACGTGCCTGTGCTGCGTGAGAGACCGCACGATTGACCTCGGTATCATCAGTCGCAGCAATCACGATCATGACGCCATCCAACTGAGCAGGATCAAACACAGCCTGCAGATGGCGAATGCGCCCATCCACTAGCAATTGTTGCAACTCGGGATGCAGATCAGGCGCAACCACCGTGATACTCGCCCCTGCCTTTTCCAGCAGGTTGACTTTACGGCTGGCGACTTCGCCTCCCCCAACAACTAGGCAAGGGCGGCTTTGTACTTTCATAAAGATAGGCAATGTTTCCATGCGCGCCATTTTATTCCATTTTCAATGTAATACGAGATTAGGCGTGACGACACAGAGCAAGCGCGCATGGCAACGACAACGGTCAGATAAATTGGTGATGAAACGACGCTACGATTGGCTTTCCGCGGCAGCTACGCTAAAATAAAGCCTTACCCTACTGTTTTTCTTACGCTATTTTGCAGCCTGCATCGCCTACCTTTCGCCCCTCCCTCGCTTTGAGTGCAGTTTGACCCGCTGTATGAATCCGCCTAAAAAAGTCTTTATCAAAACCTTTGGTTGCCAGATGAACGAGTACGACTCGTCACGCATGCTGGATATGCTGCATGCAGCCGAAGGCATGCAAACTACGGAAAACCCAGAAGAAGCCGACGTTATCCTGCTCAACACCTGCTCGGTACGCGAAAAGGCGCAGGAAAAAGTGTTCAGCCACCTGGGGCGCTTCGGCCCACTGAAGGAAAAGAACCCCAACCTGGTGATTGGCGTAGGCGGCTGCGTGGCCAGCCAGGAAGGCGAAAGCATCGTTGCCCGCGCACCCTATGTGGATGTCGTCTTCGGCCCGCAAACCCTGCACCGCCTGCCGGACATGATTCAATCCAAGCGTAAGACTGGTATTTCACAGGTGGATATCAGCTTCCCCGAGGTAGAAAAATTCGATCATTTGCCGCCTCCTCGCGTAGAAGGAGCCGCTGCATTTCTTTCGATTATGGAAGGTTGCAGCAAGTACTGTACTTTCTGCGTCGTGCCATACACCCGTGGCGACGAGGTTTCACGCCCGTTTGACGACATTCTCACCGAGGCTATCCAATTAGCCGAGCAAGGTGTCAAGGAAATCACGCTGCTAGGGCAAAACGTCAATGGCTATCGCAGCCAGACTGCTGAAGGCGAAACCGCCGACCTGGCCTTGCTGATCGAATACCTGGCAGAAATCCCAGAAATCGAGCGCATCCGCTATACCACCTCACACCCGAACGAGATGACGCCAGCCTTGATAGATTGCTATGGCCGTATCCCCAAGCTGGTCTCGCATCTGCATTTGCCCGTACAAGCTGGATCAGATCGCGTGCTCATGAACATGAAGCGCAATTACACGGCCTTGCAATATAAATCCGTCATTCGCAAGCTGCGTGCGGCACGACCAGATATTTGCATCACCTCTGATTTCATCATCGGCTTCCCTGGTGAAACCGAGCAAGATTTTGCCGCCACAATGAAATTAATGCGTGACGTGGGCTTTGATTTCAGCTTCAGTTTTACCTATAGCCCCCGCCCAGGCACACCCGCCTCTTACCTGCCTGATGAATGCAGTGCCGAAGAGAAGCAAGAGCGCTTGCTACGCTTACAAGCGCTCAATGAGGAACAGGGCAAAGCCATCAGCCAAGCCATGGTTGGCAGCGTGCAACGCGTGCTGATCGAAGGCTTCTCTGCCAAAAGCAATAGCGAGCTTGCAGGGCGTACCGACAATAACCGCATCGTCAATTTTCCCGGCGATGCAACACTGATCAACCAATTCGTCAATGTACGAATTACCGAGGCAGCCTCGCATACCTTGCGCGGCGAGCTGATATAGGATTGCCTGTGGAGCTTACCTTACATCCTGAAGACAACTTGCGCCTGGCCAACCTGTGCGGTGCACTGGATGAAAACCTCAAACAGATAGAAGATGCACTGGATGTCGGCATCTCGCGACGTGGCGCACATTTCCGTTTCTCTGGTGCGCTGGGCAACACTCGGCTGGCTGCCCAATTGGTGGAAAACTATTACGAACGGGCAGGCAAACCCATCAGCCTGGAAGAAATCCAATTGGGCTTGGTGGAGCTTGATCGCCTACCTGCCGACCAGGTTACCACCCCGATGCCGACACTGATGACGCGCCGCCAGGATTTGCATGGCCGCACACCGCGCCAGGTCAGTTACCTGCAGCAAATTCAGGATTTTGACATTACTTTCGGCATCGGGCCTGCTGGCACCGGCAAAACTTATCTCGCCGTCGCCAGCGCGATTGACGCCATGACGCGGGACCGCGTCAAGCGCATCGTCCTCGTGCGC
This sequence comes from Methylobacillus methanolivorans, assembly GCF_044751345.1. Classification (GTDB taxonomy): domain Bacteria; phylum Pseudomonadota; class Gammaproteobacteria; order Burkholderiales; family Methylophilaceae; genus Methylobacillus; species Methylobacillus methanolivorans. Next base: position 1,404,787 of record NZ_JBIWXY010000001.1, read on the forward strand.
CCTGCTGTGGAAGCTGGCGAGCGACTCGGCTTTTTGCCCGGCGACCTATCGCAGAAAGTCGACCCTTACCTGCGCCCACTTTACGATGCGCTCTATGACTTAGCAGGCTACGACTCAGTCAACAAAATGTTCGAGCGTGGCGCGATTGAGGTTGCCCCGCTGGCTTATATGCGTGGTCGCACCCTGAACCAGAGTTTCATCATCCTGGATGAAGCGCAGAACACGACGCCAGAACAGATGAAGATGTTCCTCACCCGTATTGGTTTTGGAACAAAAGCGGTCATCACCGGCGATGTCACCCAGATCGACCTCGCACGCGGCCAAAAAAGCGGCCTGGTTGAAGCGCAAAAAGTGCTCAAGGATGTACGCGGCATTGCCTTCTCGCAATTCCTTTCCGAAGACGTCGTGCGCCACCCCTTGGTACAAAAGATCATCAATGCCTACGAGCGCTTCGACAGCGAGCGCCATGCACAACCCAGCGCCAGCAAGCCTGAAGCAGGCAGGGAATAAGCCATGCCCAAGCTTGCCATGAGCGTGCAATACGCCACCGAAAGCAACAACGGCGTCCCCAGCGAGAAACAATTCCGCAAATGGGCGCGGACCACCTTGCGCGTAGATACCGAAGCGACCTTGCGCATCGTTGACGAAGAAGAAGGCCGTGCGCTCAACCGCGATTATCGCGGCAAGGACTACGCGACCAATGTACTGACCTTTCCGCTGACAGAAGATCCCTGGCTGATCGGCGATATTATTCTTTGCGCGCCAGTAGTAGAGAAGGAAGCGCAAGAACAAGGCATCAGCCTGGAAGCGCATTATGCACATCTCACCGTGCATGGCATACTGCACATGCACGGCTACGACCACGAAGAAGAGGCGCAGGCGGAACTGATGGAGTCTATAGAATCCTTCATCATGGTGCAGCTTGGCTATGCCGACCCTTATTTATCAGAAAAACAGAAGCCTTAACCCATCATCATGGCAGAACCCGACAAACGTAGTTCCAACGATAAACCCCACTGGCTGGAACGCCTGACCAACTTCCTGCTACGCGAACCAGAAGACCGCGAGCAACTCATCGAACAACTCCACACCGCCTACGAAAACAGCCTGCTTGATGCCGATGCCCTTTCCATGATCGAGGGGGTATTACAGGTTTCCGAGATGCAGGTGCGCGACATCATGATCCCGCGCTCGCAAATGGATGTCATCGACATCACTGACCCGCCTGAGAAATTTATCCCTTTTGTCATTGAGGCTGCACACTCGCGCTTTCCAGTCATTGATGAAAACAAGGATGACGTCATCGGCATCCTGCTCGCCAAGGACCTCTTGCGCTTTTACAGCGGCAAGGATTTTGACGTACGCGAGATATTGCGCCCCGCCGTGTTCATCCCAGAATCCAAGCGCCTGAATGTGCTCCTGAAGGAATTCCGCAGCAACCGCAACCATATCGCCATCGTTGTTGATGAATACGGCGGTGTCGCAGGCATGGTGACAATTGAGGATGTGCTGGAGCAGATTGTTGGTGACATCGAAGACGAATTCGATGAAGACGAAAACGAAGACAACATTATTCAGGATGCTCATGGCCGCTATCGCGTCAAGGCACTGACCGAAATTGCTGACTTCAATGAGATTCTTGGCACATCACTCAGCGATGAGGAGTTTTCTACGATTGGTGGCTTGGTCGTCAGCAAATTCCAGCACATGCCCAAGCGCGGTGAAGAAGTGAGCTTCGATGATCTCAACGTCACAGTACTACGCGCAGATAGCCGACGCGTGTACTCTCTACTCATTGAAATCACTCCGCCCACACACACGGAAAATGAGATATAGAAAGTTACAAATTCAGCTATAACACCTTGTTGAATCAGGAACTTTAGATCAAAACGCTTATCCAAATAGACTGATACCTTCGATAGGGAGTAACGTGATGCGCATCGTGTGGCTTACCCTGTTGTTACCGCTATTTTCTTCCCCGGTGTTGGCAGAGGAACATCAGCCTCAGTCAAGTACGCCTATCCCAACTACTGAAACTGAGTTTATCGAGAACATCCATCAGTTCGACAAAACCTCCATCATTGCCCAGTTTGGCGAGCCTGCTAGCAAGAAGGATTATCATCGGCCAGGTACTGATGAACTGATGGCCTCGGTCTGGCAATACCATTACATCAATACCGACTTAGAAGGCAGCTATTACCAGACCACCGAGCTCGATTTCGTCGGTGACAATGTGGTAATGGTGGTTTTCATGAACCATGACGGCAAGGACCCCGCCGCACCCAGCCACTTCACCCCTGATCTTTAGATCGCGTGGCCATTCAATAAAAAAGCCGGAATCAATCCGGCTTTTGCTTTATCGGGCCAACTCTCTCTAGAATTCGGTCCACTCATCCCCTGCGACCACAGCCGCTGCACCAGCCCCAGCATTGCCCACTGCTTTAATACTAGAGGCAGCCAGTTTAGGCTTGGGCTTTTGCATAGCCACAGGCCTTGGACGCGGTTTCGGCGCCTGCTCAGTCACGGTTCTAGCTTGCCCACCGCTAACTTTGAACACACTCACCAACTGCTCTAGCTTGTTCGATTGATCCTGCATTGCCTGTGAAGCAGCCGCAGCCTCTTCCACCAGCGCAGCATTCTGCTGCGTCACCTCATCCATTTGCACCACAGCTTGGTTGATCTGCTCAATACCGGTACTTTGCTCCGCACTTGCAGCGCTGATTTCACTAACGATATCTGTGACTCGGCGCACGCTTTCCACCACTTCGGTGATCGTCGCTCCAGCCTGGGCCACCAGCTTGCTACCAGCCTCCACACTTTCGACCGAATCTGTTATCAAGCCTTTAATTTCCTTGGCCGCATTGGCGGAACGTTGCGCCAAATTCCGTACCTCACTTGCTACTACCGCGAATCCACGTCCCTGCTCCCCTGCACGCGCCGCTTCTACTGCAGCATTTAATGCCAAGATATTGGTCTGGAAGGCAATGCCATCAATCACGCCGATGATGTCTGAAATGCGTTTGGAAGACTCGGTGATGGTGCCCATTGTGCTAATCACTTGGTCAACCACCTGCCCGCCTTGCACTGCCACACTGGAAGCACTGGCAGCGAGTTGGTTGGCCTGCCTTGCATTATCGGCATTCTGCTTCACGGTAGAGGTCAACTCTTCCATGGCAGAAGCCGTTTCCTCCAGCGAGCTGGCTTGTTCCTCGGTGCGGGATGACAAATCCAGGTTGCCATTGGCAATTTCACCTGCACTGGTTGCAATGGACTCTGTTCCATGCCGGACATCGGCCACAATCTTGGCCAAGTTATCATTCATCTTGCCCAGTGCTTGTAATAACTGGCCAATTTCATCCTTGGAACTCGCCTTGACAGTTGCCGTAAGATCGCCTGACGCCACCGTTTCTGCCAACTTTACTGCATCCGCAATCGGGCGGGTAATGCCCTGGGAAAGACGCAAGGCGCTGAATATACCTAAGCCCAAGGCAATCGCCCCCAGCACCAGAAACCATAAACTGCTGGAGTTTTTCACATCCTGTATCTGATCGCCGGCAGTATCGATAACACCGCGTTCAAACGCAACAAAATCCTCCATAGCGGCAAAATAAACCTCACGCGCAGGCAGAAGCTCTGTCCTGATCCTTTGCTCCATGGTGGCAGCATCAATTGCCCGTTGGTCGCGCAATTTCATCAGCTCATCTCTATGGCTGGAGAATGCCTTGAATTTTTCCTGCACATCAGCAAACTTGAGCTTAGCTTCCGGGTTGGAAATGGAAGACTCCAGCTTGTGGCTCAGTTCATTATTGATATCGACCGTCTCTGCAATCTGCTTTTTATACATGGCTACCATGACATCGTCCTGCATCATCAATGCAGCATAAATGCGGATGCCATTCTGTTTCACATTCGAGAGCCACTCTTGTGCCAGTCGCTCTTTTGGCAATTCGTCCGCAGTCACCTGCTTCGCCGCCTTGCCCACGACGGATAGTTGCATTACTCCCATACCAACGATGCTTATCAGCAAGAACAAAATGACCGCGAACCCCGCGCCTAATCTTGTTCCAACCTTCCAATCCGAAAATTTCATGCTATGACTCCCATTCTTTTCATATCGCTGGTGCACATTGTCAACACAGCATTTACCAAGGCTACCGGTACTCCTTGCATCAATACCATTTCGCCTTCATGTAGCAAACTGAGAAGCCCTAAGTTATTTATTCACCCCATCACAAGGCTCATGCAGTCTCCCAATTGGGAACGACGAAAAAGTCGTAATCTTTAATCTCTCTACTCCAATAAAGCAGGCATCCGCCCGTCACGGGCAATAAAAAAGGCGATGAAAACATCGCCTTAGATCACGTACAGAATGAAGATTATTTTTTCAATGCATCACGAATATCACGCAACAGCAGGATATCTTCCGGTGTAGCTGCTGGTGCAGGCTCTTCAGCTGTCTTGAGCTTATTGATCGCACGGATCAGCAGGAACACAGCAAACGCCACAATAAGGAAACTAACGACGGCATTAATGAACAAGCCATAATTCAGCGTCACGGCACCCGCAGCATGAGCTGCTGCGACCGAGGCATAGGGAGGCGCAATTTCAGCGCCATCCTTGAGCACAATAAACAAGTTGCTGAAATCCACGTTACCGAGCAACAAGCCAATCGGCGGCATGATCACATCATCCACCAGGGATTTCACGATAGAGCCAAAAGCCGCGCCGATGATGATACCCACAGCCATGTCGACCACATTGCCGCGCATCGCAAACGCTTTGAATTCTTTAAACATATTATCTCCCATCAAAAACAGTCAGTTTGAGTAGCGCATGCATGCCGCATGCCTGAATATCAATACGAGCCGCTATAATGCGATAAACAGCAAACTCCCGTCCAGTTTACTACCCCCGAGGCTTACTTGAAACTTCCGCGCTTAGGCTTAGCTCATTTCCTTGCCCTGCTTGCAGGTGCATTCAGCGTCATTGGCTTTGCGCCTTTTTATGCTTACCCAGCCACGATTGTCGGGATAGCCGCTCTAGTTTACCTATGGCACCGATCTTCAACACCGGCACAGGCTTGGTGGCTAGGCTTGGCGTTCGGGCTGGGCTTATTTGGTGTCGGTATCTACTGGATATATATCAGCCTGCATGATTTTGGCGGCATGCCCGCAGCCATGGCGGTATTTGCTACCGTCATGCTCAGCCTGTTCCTCGCACTGTTTCCAGCGGCTACTGGCTGGGCAGCCCGCAAACTAGGCAAGCTATGGCTCAGCATCCCGGTATTATGGGTGTTAAGTGAGTGGGTGCGTGGCTGGATATTCACCGGCTTCCCCTGGTTGCTATCAGGCTATTCGCAGATTCCTGGTAGCCCCTTGGCTGGCTTTGCCCCTGTGCTGGGCATCCATGGCGTATCACTGGCCACCGTTATCAGCGCCAGCCTGCTTGCCGCTATTGCCTTACATTGGCAACAGCGTGCCATGGTTGTCCGCACCGCCTCCTTGTTGATCATGCTATGGCTCGCCGGTGGGCTATTGAAGCTGCCGCAATGGAGCACGCCTACAGGAGCGCCGGTTTCCGTTGCCTTGCTGCAAGGCAACATCACGCAAGACCTGAAATGGGAAAACCAGACGCTACGCGAAACCCTGCAACGCTACCTGGACATGACCCTGCAAACCCAGGCAAAACTCATTATCCTGCCCGAAACCGCATTTCCGCTGATTTCCAGCCAGTTGCCAGCTGACTACCTGCAACAATTAACTGACCATGCGCGGCAACACGGTGGCGACATCCTGATCGGCACGGTAGAGCATGAAAACGACCACTACTACAACAGCATGCTGAGCCTGGGCACTGCGCCGGAACAAGCCTACCGCAAAACACACCTAGTGCCTTTTGGTGAATTCATCCCGCTGAAAAAGGTGTTTGGCTGGGTCTATGAAAACTGGCTGGACATCCCGCTCACCGATATGTCGCGCGGTGGTTTCCAGCAGCGTCCGATGCAGATTGCCGGGCAATCTGTTGCGATCAATATTTGTTACGAAGACGTATTTGGCGAGGAAATCATCCTGCAATTGCCCGAGGCAGGCCTATTGGTGAATACCAGCAATGATGCCTGGTATGGCGATTCGTTCGCTGCCTACCAGCATTTGCAGATTGCCCAGGCACGCGCCATGGAAACCGCACGCATGATGCTACGCGCCACCAACACTGGCGCCACCGCTATTATCCGGCCCGATGGCACACTGGCAGCCCATGCCCCTCACTTCACCACTATGATATTGGAAGGTGAAGCGCAGAGTTATCAGGGTACGACGCCTTATGTACGCTGGGGTAACTGGCCAATACTGCTACTCTTATTCACGACACTGGGTCTTTTATGGCGCTATCGCGCACGGCCTTTTGCCGCGCCCTAAAAAGAAGTAAAATCAAGCCCTTTTGCACGCTTTGCCTACGCGATGAACCATTGGTCGCCGCCACCGCCCAGCGCGCCAACAAACCCAATTCAGACAAATAGTTAATACAACATGCTGACTTTTCAACAGATCATCCTGACCCTGCAGCAATACTGGGACAAACAGGGCTGCGCGCTGCTGCAACCCTATGACATGGAAGTAGGGGCTGGTACTTCACACACCGCCACCTTCTTGCGCGCACTTGGCCCGGAGCCATGGAAAGCCGCCTATGTGCAGCCCAGCCGCCGCCCTAAGGATGGCCGCTATGGTGAGAACCCCAACCGCCTGCAACACTATTACCAGTTCCAGGTGGTGCTCAAGCCAGCACCAGACAACATCCTGGAGCTTTACCTGGGCTCGCTGGAAGCGCTGGGCTTCGATCTGAAGAAAAACGACATCCGCTTCGTTGAGGACGATTGGGAAAACCCGACGCTGGGTGCTTGGGGCCTAGGCTGGGAAGTCTGGCTCAATGGCATGGAAGTCACGCAGTTCACCTATTTCCAGCAAGTAGGAGGCATCAACTGCCGCCCCATCACAGGGGAAATTACCTATGGCCTGGAGCGCCTGGCCATGTACCTTCAAGGCGTGGAAAACGTCTACGACCTGATTTACTCCAAGGGCATTAATGGCGCGACTGATCTCAAGTACGGTGATGTTTTCCACCAGAACGAGGTAGAGCAATCCACCTACAATTTCGAGCACAGCGATGCCGATTTCCTGTTCACCGCCTTCAATGCTCACGAAAAGAAGGCGCAGGAACTCATGGAGCACAAGCTGGCATTACCTGCCTACGAGCAAGTGCTCAAGGCTGCCCATACCTTCAACTTGCTGGACGCTCGGGGTGCGATTTCCGTCACCGAGCGCGCTGCTTATATCGGTCGCATCCGTAACCTGGCACGCGCCGTTGCTGCGAGTTATCTCGACAGCCGTGCCCGCCTGGGCTTCCCGATGGCGCCCAAGGAATGGGCAGATGAAGTATTGGCAGAACTGGCAAAGAAAGCAGCAGCATGAGCAACCTACTCGTAGAATTATTCGTTGAAGAACTGCCTCCCAAGGCCCTAAACAAACTGGGACAAGCATTTTCCCAAAGCCTGTTCGATAGTTTGCAGGCCCAAGGCCTGACTGCCCCCAGCTCAGCCATTACCGCTTATGCATCACCGCGCCGTTTGGCAGTGCATATCACCGATGTTGCCGCCAAAGCCGATGACAAAGCCGTTGCACAAAAACTCATGCCAGTGAGCGTGGGCCTCGATGCAGCGGGCAATGCCAGCCCGGCACTCTTGAAGAAACTCACTGCACTCGGTGCCGATGCCAGCGTAGTCAGCCAGCTCAAGCGCGAGCACGATGGCAAGGCGGAAGTGTTGTTTCTTGACCTGACCGTTGCCGGAGCCACCCTGGCAGAAGGATTACAGAAGGCTCTCGATGAGGCCATTGCCAAACTGCCTATTCCCAAGGTGATGACTTACCAACTGCAAGATGGCTGGAGCAACGTCAACTTTGTACGCCCGGCACATGGCTTGGTCGCATTGCATGGCAGCGAGATTGTCCAGCTCCATACCCTGGGCCTGACTGCTGGCAACCAAACCCAAGGCCATCGCTTTGAGGCCACACAAAACCCTATCGTGCTGCGCAATGCTGACAGCTACGTTGAGCAATTGCAGCAGGATGGCGCAGTGATTGCCGGGTTCGAGGAACGCCGTAACGAGATTACACGACAGCTTGAAGCCGCTGCCAGCAAGCTCAACCTGCGCCCAATCGAAGACGAGGCTTTGCTGGACGAGGTCACCGCCCTGGTTGAGCGCCCCAATGTGCTGGTCGGCGAGTTCGAGCAGGAATTCCTCGCTGTACCGCAAGAGTGCCTGATCCTCACCATGAAGGCCAACCAGAAGTACTTCCCATTGCTGGATGCGCAAGGCAAGCTCACAAACCAGTTTCTCATCGTCTCGAATATCAGCCCGACAGACCCAAGCGCGGTGATTGGCGGCAATGAGCGTGTGGTGCGCCCACGCCTAGCCGATGCCAAGTTCTTCTTCGAGCAAGATCGCAAGAAAACGCTGGAGTCACGCATTCCGGGCTTGGCTAAGGTGGTTTATCACAACAAGCTGGGCTCACAGGGCGAGCGCATCGCCCGCGTTAGCGGCATCGCCAACCTGATCGCTACTGCACTTGGTGACGCCGCACTCGCAGCTCAAGCCTCGCAGGCGGCCCAACTGGCCAAGGCTGACCTCGTCACAGATATGGTCGGCGAATTCCCCGAACTACAAGGCATCATGGGCCGTTACTACGCCCAGCATGAAGGCCTGAGTGACGACATTGCTTATGCCATTGAGGATCATTACCGCCCACGTTTTGCTGGCGACGAGTTGCCACGCAATCGCGTTGGCCTGATCGTCGCTCTAGCTGACAAGCTGGAAACCCTGGCTGGCATGTTCAGCATTGGTGAAAAGCCAACCGGCGAGAAAGACCCATTTGCGCTACGTCGCCATGCGATTGGCATTCTGCGCCTGCTCAATGATGGCAATATCGCGCTCGGTCTAGATACTCTGCTGGCGCAAGCCTTGTCAGTGTTCCAGCACCAGTTTGATCGTGATGCCACCTTACAGGCACTGAATGAATTTATTTATGACCGTCTGGCGGGCAACCTGCGCGATGCAGGCTATAGCGCACAGGAAGTCGAAGCCGTGCTAGCCCTGAAGCCACAATTGATCGCTGATATTTTCAAGCGTCTCAATGCCGTGCAAGCTTTTGCTGCACTTGCCGAAGCGCCCAGCCTGGCCGCCGCCAACAAACGCGTCGGCAATATCCTCAAGAAGGCAGAAGGAAACATCGAGCCTAGCATCAACCCTGCCTTGTTGCAGGAAGATGCAGAGCGGGCATTGGCACAAGCGTTGGAGCAAGTACAACCACAGGCACAACAAGCGTTTTCCGCTGGTAACTATACCGAGTCGCTCAAAGCCTTGGCAGCACTCAAAACGCCAGTGGATGCCTTCTTTGACCACGTCATGGTAAACGCCGAGGACCCAGCCTTGAAGGCTAACCGCCTGGCATTGCTGGCCACGCTGCATCAAGCCATGAACCAGGTAGCCGATTTGTCCAGGCTCGCGGCATAATCGTGTCATTGCAGCCTGAGCGGAAACCATCATGAAACTTGTCATTCTTGACCGTGACGGGGTGATCAACCACGACAGCGCCCAATTCATCAAGAGCCCCGATGAATGGAAGCCTATCGCTGGCAGCCTGGAGGCTATCGCCTTGCTCAATCAACGCGGCTACCGTGTGGCACTGGCAACCAACCAGTCCGGCATCGGGCGCGGCCTGTTCGACATGGCCACGCTCAATGCCATTCATGACAAAATGCATAAAGCACTTGCGCAATTCGGCGGTCGCATTGATGCATTGTTTTATTGCCCACATGCTGCCGATGCCAACTGCAATTGCCGAAAACCAAAATCCGGCATGATAGAAGAAATCAGCAAGCGTTTCGGCATGGACCTCAAAGGCGTGCCCAGCGTAGGCGACTCACTGCGCGACCTGCAAGCCAGCGCCGCGTTCGGTGCTCAAACCATCCTGGTACGCACCGGCAAAGGCGAGAAGACACTGGCTGCCGGCGGCATGCCCGATAACACCTGGGTCTGCGACGACCTGGCCGATGCAGCACGCCGCATCATCACCGAACTTGGTTAAACCATGATTTATATCCGATCGTTTCTTTATGCACTGGGGATGTGGATCTTCACTCCCATCTTCACCACGCTCTCACTGCTCACTTTCCCTTTACCGCGTCGCACACGCTATATCTTGATCAGCGGCTGGGCACGCAGCATGCTCTGGTGGCTACGCATTACCTGCGGCTTGCGCTACCGGGTGCTTGGTCGCGAGAATATTCCCGACCATCCCAGCGTCATCCTCTGTAAACACCAATCCGCCTGGGAAACCCTGGCACTACAGCAGATTTTTCCGCCGCAAGTCTGGGTACTCAAGCGTGAACTGTTATGGATCCCCTTTTTCGGCTGGGGCCTGGCCTTGACTTCGCCCATCGCGATCAACCGCGCTGCCGGGCGCGAAGCGCTCAAACAATTGGTCGCCAAGGGCAAGGAGCGCCTGAAACAAGGCTTTTTTGTCGTGATCTTCCCCGAGGGTACGCGTGTGGCTCCCGGCACACGCGGCAAATACCATATTGGTGGTGCCTGGCTGGCAACGCATAGCAAGAGCACAGTCGTCCCCGTGGCACACAATGCAGGGGAATACTGGGGGAAAAACTCATTCCTCAAGCGCCCAGGCACGATTACGCTGAGCATAGGCAAGCCTATTGAAACAGCAGGTATCAAGGCTGATGTGCTCAATCAGCGTGTTGAAGACTGGATAGAACAGGAAATGCGCTTGCTGGACCGCAAATAATGCAGCACATCCTGGCACTGCCCAATGGGGAGAATATCCCCTACCTGCTTGAGCGCCGCGCCCGGCGCACCATTGGCATGAAGATCACCACGGATGGTTTGGTTGTGCATGCCCCCTTACGCATCCGCCAGGTTGACCTGGAGGCCTTGCTGCGCAGCAAGGCCCGCTGGATCAGCACCAAGCTCAAAGCCAGGCAAGCTGCCACCTTGCCTGCATTCAGTTGGCGCGATGGTGCAGAGTTGCAATTACTCGGCCAGCCACTCATCTTGCGTATCCTCCCATCCACACGCAACAGCCAGCCCAAGCTGGAGGGCAATACCTTACAAATTGCGACGAGTAATATCCATGACCAAGTCATGATTGCACGCAAGGTCATTCATTGGCTGCAAAAAGAGGCTATGCTGGATTTTGCCAGGCGCCTGCACATTCTGGCTGCCAAATTGGGTGAACCAACACCCGCTCTCTTTCTCTCTAACGCGAAGACTCGCTGGGGCAGCTGTAACTCCAGGCGTAAGGTCAGGCTAAATTGGCGCTTGATCCAGGCGCAACCTGCGTTGATTAACTATGTCATCGCGCATGAGCTTGCTCATCTACGCGAGATGAATCACTCCGCACGCTTCTGGGCCGTTGTCGCCAAGATTCATCCTGACTACCCTGCCGCAGAACAAGGCTTGAAGGCCTGCTCCCAAGCCTTGTATCGCCTTGGCTAAGCCAAGCGCTCAGGCCAATTCAGCACTTGCGCCCCTCCATCAGCCTTGAAATTTTTGCTGCCTTTATTGTTGCATATACAAATAAACAATCTTATACTGCGCGACATGCAGCTGACAAAATTCACCGATCTTGGCTTACGCGTACTGATGTACGTTTCCCAATATGAACGCGACAAGCCCATCACCATCAGTGAAATCGCCACGCAATTCAATATTCCGCGTAATCACCTGATCAAGGTCGTCACCTTTATCAATAAAACTGGCTGGATCCAGACAACACGCGGCCCCAATGGTGGCTTGCGCCTTGGCATCAACCCAGCCTCATTACGCCTTGGGCAGGCAATCCGAATACTGGAAGGCAGCACTTCACTGGTGAACTGCCAGGAACCACCCTGCCCGCTCAAAGGGCAATGCGGCCTCAAGCACGCCCTGGACTTAGGATTGAATGCTTTTTACGAACACATGGACACCTATACCCTCGCAGACGTGATCCACGACCATACCGCCAATGTCATCATCAGGCTGCAGCAACATCATTTGGCCGAATTACATTAATCAGGGATAGAAAAAACCTGTGCGATTGATCGCTTTTTTTCTGCATTAATTGTTTCATTTTATATACAACATAAGGAACCACTATGCTTTCTGCCACCGCCCGCCCCTATATTGAAGCCAGCGTCCCAGTGTTACGTGAGCACGGCCTGACGATCACCAAGGCCTTTTACCAGAATATGCTGGGTAGCCACCCAGAACTGCAGAACCTGTTCAATATGGGCAATCAAGCCAGCGGCGTCCAGCAACAGTCGCTGGCCTCTGCCGTGTTTGCTTATGCTGCCAATATCGACAATCCTGCTGCACTGGCCCCGGTGGTTAAACGTATCGTGCACAAACATGCCGCCGTAGGCATCAAGCCTGAACACTACCCCATCGTCGGCGAACACTTGCTGGGAGCTATCAAGCAGGTGCTGGGAGACGCTGCGACGGATGAATTGCTAGCGGCATGGGGCGAGGCTTATTGGTTGCTGGCAAACCTGCTTATTGAGGAAGAAAAGACGCTCTACGCCACGACCGCCACCACGGCAGGCGCGTTAATGCCACTCAAGGTTGCCCGCAAGGTATTTGAGTCAGAACACATTGTTTCAATTTACTTGCAACATCCAGATGGCCGTAAGCCTGGAGATTTCCTGCCGGGACAATACGTCAGCGTGGAAATGCAGTTTGACGAAGGGCGCAGCAAGCAACTTAGACAATACAGCTTGTCGGACTCCACAGCAGCACCATGGTGGCGCATCTCCATCAAGCGTGAGCAAGATGCGGGCAAACCACAAGGCCGCCTCTCCAATTGGCTACATGATGAGGTCGAAGTCGGCGACTTATTGCAGGTGACACCTGCATTTGGCGACTTCGTGCTAGACCCTGTCGCGAGCGAACAACCACTCATATTGCTCTCCGCCGGAATCGGCATTACCCCTATGCTATCCATGCTCAATACCGTCCGTGACTTGGCACCACAGCGCCCAGTGTTCTTCGCGCATGCCGCACGTAGTCCAGCTTGGCAAAGCCATGCGTTAGATTTGCAAGAAGCCAAGAGCCGCATGTCCTCACTCTCGACGGCTTTATTCTACGAAACACTGGAAGGCGCTCATGGTGGCATAGGTGGTGTACATCAGGGGCTGATGGATATCACCACTTTATGGCCGCAAGCTTTAAAAACGGCAGATATCTACATGTGTGGCCCGCTCGGGTTCATGCAGGCGCAACGCTCACAATTACTTGATGCTGGCGTGGATCCACAGCGCATACATCGGGAAGTATTTGGGCCCGATCTGCTGGATCACTTGCTTTAAGATTGTAAGAAATTCAGGTGTGAATTGACATAATCGGCGGGAGCAATCCTGCCGATGCTTTGATCATGACACCTAGTCAGGCGAAGCTGATAGGCATGGCGGCATCACTGCCTTGATGGGCCTCACGCAGGCATTGCTTGGCGCAACTGGCACATTGACCACACTCGGTAGCCACGCCCAATTCACGCCTCAAGTCTTTGAGACTGCTAGCTCCATCCCGGGCGGCCTGGAGAATTTGGCGATCAGTAACAGCACGACACACACAGACGTACATATGAAACGACCAGATACTTTCTCTTGCGAAATCAAGATGCGTTAACAAACGATAACCATTATCGTTTTTAAGACATTTACTTGTCAAGAAGAATTCCTGCCCGGCGCATCACCACCATCTCACTATCGCGCGCATAAAAAAACCGCAGCAAAGCTGCGGTTTTTTCAGAAAGATATGGTCAATCTCAGTCTGCCACTTCCATATGCGCTTGCAGATAGTTGGGCAATGTCACGTCGGCAATCAGGCTGTGCTGGGTTTCCAACCAATCAATAGCGGCCTCGCTTTTTTCCAACAACTCTTCCAGCAAGTCGCGGCTGACATAATCCTGTAGCTCTTCGCACAACGCAATAGCCTCGATCAACAAGGGACGGTGAATTTCCCTCTCATACTTGAGATCGCCCTGCAAGCATTCCACGACATTTTCACCAATCAGCAACTTGCCGAGGTTTTGTAGATTAGGCAAGCCATCCAGGAACAGAATGCGCTCAATCAACTCATCCGCTTCTTTCATCACGCGAATGGATTGCTTGTATTGGTAGTCGTTGAGCTTTTCCAGCCCCCAGTTACGGAACATACGGGCATGCAGGAAATATTGATTGATGGAAGTCAACTCATTCTTCAGCACCTTGTTCAGGATGTCGATTATCTTTTTATCGCCCTTCATCATTTTCTCCTTATACAGATGCCGCGTCAGAGCCCATCTGACTTTGCAGATAATTTTCCAAGCCAACCATCCCGATCAGGCGCAATTGTTTTTCAAGCCAGTAGGCATGATCGACTTCAGTATCATCCAGTTGCAGCAGCAACATATCGCGCGTGACATAATCACCCGTCTTTTCACATTGCGCCATGGCAGCCTTGAGATCACTCACCACCTTGTATTCCAGCGCCAGATCAGACTTGAGCATCTCGGTCACGGTTTTTCCTGTTGTCAGGCCATGACGCTTTTCCAGGTTGGGCTTACCCTCCAGGAACAAGATACGCTGAATAATGGCACGCGCATGCTGACGCTCGTGGTCAGATTCATGCAAGGTTTTCTGCGCTAGATGCCCAAGGCCAAAATCCGCATACATTTCGCCATGTAGCAGGTATTGATCCACTGCCGTTAGCTCCCCTGCCAGTAATTCATTCAGGGTATCAATGATTTTTTTATCGCCTTTCATCGCGCACTCCATAAGCGGTTTCTCAATGGAAGGCATCATACCCAAGGCATGAGTAAAAAGATAGGAATATTTTTATATAAATTATTGATTTTTAATGATTTTATAAAGAAAAATACCAACAAGAATCATTCTTCGTATTAGCCGAGAACAAGTCACTTTCGCGACAGGAGCAAGAGGAAATACTGCAGCAGGTTAGAAGCTACGCTATCGCAAGCGCAATGCGTTGAGGATGACGATCAAGGAGCTGACAGACATACCGATGGCGGCCATCCACGGTGCGATCAAGCCCGTGGCGGCAAATGGCAATGCCACGGCGTTATATACCAATGCCCAAGTAAAGTTCTGGCGCACCACACTGACAGTAAATCGACCGGTCGCCAGGGCATGCTCTATCTCTTGGAGGCTCTCACCCAGCAGCACGATATCGCCAGAAGCCCTCGCCATTTGCGTGCCGTTACCCATGGCAAACGATACCTGGGCACCAGCCAATACCGGGGCATCGTTAATACCATCACCCACCATCGCCACAACATCGCCACGCTGCTGCATATCACGCAGGGCCGTCAACTTGCCTTCTGGCGTCAAGCCTGCCTGCCAATCGCCAATTCCAGCGATAGCAGCAAAGTGCTGTACGCTGGAGGCCGTATCCCCACTCAATATTGACACGGCAATCTTGCGCGCCTTGAGCTGATCGATCAGCGCCGTGACACCTGGCCGCATGGTATCTGCCAACACAAATGCTGCCAGCACCTGCTGCGCATCACTCAACCACACAATACTGGCTCCAGGCTCCAGGCCTGCAATCTCCGGATAGACCAATTGAGAATTGAGCGCCATGTTGCCAATAAAGTAGCGCTTGCCAAGCACTTCTCCACTCAAGCCACGCCCAGGCTGGTTATTGGCCTCCAGCACGACATAACGCTCTGTGGCAGGTACGGCATCCGTGAAACTACGCGCCAGCGGATGCTCCGAGGCTTGCTCCAAGCTGGCCGCAATACGTAACATCTCACTGGCATCCGCGCCTTGATAGGTCATGGTATTGGTAATACGCGGATGCCCCATGGTCAATGTACCCGTCTTATCGAACACGACATGCGTGACCCTGGCCAGCGATTCCAGCGCATGGCCCCGTGTCAGCAAGACCCCGCGACCAACCAAATGTGACCCGGCGGCAGCAAATGCCGCAGGCGCCGCGAGCGATAACGCGCATGGGCAACTGACAACCAGTACCGCCAGGATAATTTCAAAACAACGCTCAGATGCAATCCACCACCAAGCCAGTCCGATCACGATGACAGCCAGCAAGAGAACCGTGGTGAAATAGATGGCCACTTGATCTGCCACTCTTGCCAGCCGTGGCTTTTCAGCCTGCGCCCTATCCAGCAGACGCGCAATTCCTGCAATCACCGTTTGCTCACCCAGGCCTGTGATCTTTACCTGTAGCGGGCTTTCATAATTGACGCTACCTGCATAGACATAAGCACCAGGCTGCTTGGGAACCGGATGGCTTTCACCAGTCAGCAGGGCCTCGTCCACCTGGCTTTCGCCTTGTGTTACGACACCATCACCGGCAATGGCCTCTCCCGGCTTAATTAACAAGGTGTCTCCCACGCGCAAATCATGCAAAGGCACAATACTCGCTTGCTGCTGTTCATCCAGCCTGGTCGCCATGGGAGGAATCAGGCGATGCAGGTTTTCTGCCGCCTCTACAGATTTCTCGCGCGCATGCCGCTCCAAGTAGCGTGTCGCCAATAAGAAGAAAATCAGCATGGTCAGCGTGTCGTAATAGACGATACCCTGCCCCTGGAACGTCACCCAGACGCTGCCAATAAAACCAGTCACTAGCCCCAGGCTTATCGGCACATCCATGCCTACGCTACGATGCGTGATGCTGCGCCAGGCTGACTGATAAAAAGGCCAGGCTGAATAGATCATCGCTGGCAGCGTCATCACCAAGCTGAACCAGCGCAGCAATTGTTCGGTGGCGGGCTCAAGACCCTGAGCAGGCCCGGCATAGAATGCAACCGCCACCATCATGACTTGTGCGGCAGACAGGCCCGCAATCGCCAATCGGCGAAAATCCTGTCGACGTTGCTGTTCACGCACCGCCTCTTGTTGCTGGGCGCTGAATGGATGGGCGTGATAGCCCAATTTACGTATTTCTGTGAGGATATGGCTCAGGCGGATTTTGCGGTCATCCCAACGTACTCGTGCGCGATGAGACGAGTAATTGATGGAAGCGGATACAACGCCATCCAACTGCTGTAAATGGCGTTCGTTCAGCCAGATGCAAGCGGCACAGGTAATGCCTTCCAGAATCAGCGAGGCTTCCAATACATCGCCAGATTCATCATGCACAAAGCTTTTCTGCACTTCTGGATGATCATAGAGTTCAAGCTGGCGTAGCTCTTCAGGCACCAGTTCATCAGCGGTTTGAGGCAGCTCGGTACGATGCTGGTAATAGCTTTCCAGGCCATTCTCAACAATGGATTCCGCCACAGCCTGGCAACCATGGCAGCACATCCTTCGGCGCTCACCCAGGATGCTAGCGTGGAAATGAGTGTTGCCTGGAACAGGCAACCCGCAATGGTAGCAAGCTGCCTCCATGTCTGGCGGCTTATTCATCGCCGATGAATAGCGACTCCTGCTTGCGGTAGCGTTGGTCACCCTGCTTGACTAACACCTCGGCGACCCAGCGGCCCGAGTCGGGTAGCAGCACATCTGCCGCATATTCGCCCCCAGCCTGCTCTACAAGCGGGTAAACCTTGTCGTCACGGCTATTCGCCATGCGCCAGAAATTCAGCGTGACTTCGGCCTGCGTCACGGCATTGCCATGCTCGTCGCGCACTTGCACCAACATCTGCTGCTGCTTGCCTGGGCTCAAGGTATCCGCACCAATCAACTTTAATTGCCAGCCCAAAGCCTGTTGTTGCTGCAATTGCTCAAGATGAGGTTGATAACTCTTGTTGCGATCATGCGGCATGATGCCGGGGAAAGCAGTATGCACACGCTGATTCTCCGGGCTGGGCAGGAACATGGAGGTCAGGCTTTGTGGCAAGCCACGTCCTGCGACTGACAGCAAGATCGCATTGGAAATCACCAGGCAGATAAAGAAACCAATAATGATTTTGGGGCCCCAATGCATGGTTTGCTTGTTCTGTTTCATGCTACCAAACACGCCCAGCAAGCCGGCATTCGCCAAGAACACCGCAAAGTGGATAGCCAGCACATCGCCCCCTGCCCAATGCTGGGTGCTGTACACGATATACAGGACAAACGGAATTGCACCACTCAACACAGCGGCCCAGAAATTGGCAACCCTGAGAACACGCAGCAGGAAGTAAAGCCCAATGGCAAAGATCAGGCCGCCGAATAAGGTTTCGGCGATGGATAACACAGGAATCAGCTTAAGCATGTATCAATGACTATTGAAATTAGTTTTCACCACAACGGGCTCGGCATCTGCGATCGTCGGGATAATGACAAACGAGAACTCTTTAGTATTACGCGCGATTTCGCTGGCTAGGTCAACCTTGGCATTCAAGCTCAAGCTCTTACCCGCGCGCACACGGATTTCCGGGATATTGCCAAGATCTAGCGCAGCAGCAGGAATACCCTGCACCTTGAGCTCATAACGCTGCTCGAACTCACTCTTGTTGGCGATATTGATCTGGTAACGATTGCGCACGCTACCATCCGACAACATGACAAATAGCGGCTGCCTGATTTGCTGCACATTCGCCTCGGTATCGTTGCGAGTGCCAATGTTGTAGAACAAGATGATTGTGGCCACTATTAGTGCTGAAGCGTACCCCAATACCTTCGGACGCTTCCACTCTAGGCGCGGCTTGTGTGGCGCGGGACTAGCGATGTTCTGCTCTGAATCATAACGGATCAGACCTCGTGGAGAACCAATCGAGTCCATAATGTTATTGCATGCATCAATACACAAACCGCAAGAAATACATTGGTACTGCAAACCATCGCGTATATCGATCCCCGTTGGGCAAACCTGCACACAAAAACCACAGTCAATACAATCTCCATGCCCTGCTGCTTGACGCTCCTCGCGTGTACGCAAGCCCTTGGCAGGCGCCTTACGGCCAGCGCTACCTTCCCCGCGCCGTGTATCATAGGCAACGGCCAGCGTCTCCTGTTCATACATGACACCCTGGAATCTGGCATATGGGCAAGCCAATGTACAAATGTGCTCTCGTGACAAACCCGCAGCAACATAAGTCGTGATGGTCAGGACAATGACCGTGATATATCCGGCTTCAGCAGCCGTACCACTGAACAAGCGTGGTATGAAATCCGGGGCATAGGTGAAATAACAGGCAAACGTCACCCCAGTCCAGAACGAAATCAGTATCATCAGCCCATGCGAGCTACCCATCTTGAGGATTTTCTCGGCGTTCCAGGGCTGCTTTAGCAAGCGCAAGCGTGCAGGCCGCTCTCCCTGAATCATGCGCTCAATCATGATGAAAAGATCTGTCCACAAAGTCTGGAAGCAGAAATAGCCGCACCATGCCCTGCCGATCAAACCTGTAGTAAAGAATAACAATGCGGCAGCAATGAATAGCAGCACCGCCAGCCAGAAGATATCTTGTGGATATACCACCAAGTTAAAAATAAAGAAACGACGCGATTCCAGGTCAAATAACACTGCCTGGCTTGCGGCACTGTTGCGCGACCACGGCAACCACGGCAACAGGAAATACACTGAATAGGCAATCACCATCACCGCGGTCTTGAAGGTACGAAACTTACCTTTCACCGAACGCGTGACAATCGGGATCTGCCGGTTTAGAAGCGGGGATTTGTTAGTACTGCTGGTCGAACTGGTTGCTTCCATAACGCTGGTGACACACCACCCCTCAAAAATGCAACACTCCAAGAAATAAAGGCCCACGCAACCGTGAGCCTTTATTCAACCTCCATGCGCCTTAACGGCCACCACCTAGGCTGTCATGCACATAGACAGTCAAGAGCTTGATTTGTTCTGGCTTCAAGCGACCACCCCAGGCTGGCATGACACCACGATCCAAACCAGCAGTAATGACACGCTTAACTTCAGCCAGCTTGGCTTCTTGACCAGTCTTGCCACCCACATCAGCCCAGAGCCAGATCTTGTCTGTCAGGTTAGCCGAACCCATTTGGGTATTGCCCTTGGCATCGGCACCATGGCAATAGTAGCAACCAGCTTCCTCGCTCTTGAACAACTGCGCGCCAGCTGTTGCCTGGCTCGCATCGTGAGGCTCACCAGACAAGCTCAATACATAATTGGCAAGTTGGGTAATTTGCTGCTCGTTCAGCACTTCCTTGAACGCAGGCATGAAACCGCGACGTCCATGGTCAATAGTCTGATTGATTTCAGCATAAGTACCGCCAAACTGCCAATGGTCATCGGTCAGGTTAGGAGAAAAACCAATCTTGCCCTGGCCGCCAGACTGATGGCAAGGAGCGCAGTTATCAGAAAACAATGTCTTACCCGCAGAGTTCACGAACTGCATCAACTCAGCATCCTTGGATACGTCCTCAAAGGGCATCGCAGCCACCTTGTCGAACCATTGCTTCTGGGTTGCTTGCATCTCGTTCATTTCATGCATGAACTTGGCACGCATGTTCCAGTGAGAAGTCTTCTCCACTTCCTTGCCATCCACCGTAGTAGCGGTATAGGTAATGGTATGCAGCCCAGGAACCCCCTTGGTGAACTTGTCGCCAATCGGCCATGCCGGATAGAGCAACCAGTAAACCACGGTAAAAATGAAAGTAATATAAAAACCCCAAATCCACCATGAAGGCAACGGGTTGGTGTACTCCTCAATCCCATCCCAGCTATGGCCAGTGGTTTTTGGTGTTGTCGTAGTAGCCTTATCCTGACTCATAATGCTTTCCTAACTAGATTTCGTCATCTTGCAGCGGAATATTCTTGTGGCTTTCCAGCCTCTCGCCACGCTTTTTGCTTCCGAAGACATAGAACAAGATGCCGCAGAACACGAGGAAGAAAATCGCCAAGGACAAAGGCTTGGTGTTTTCGAAACGAGTGAACCATAGCAACCATTCCATCGTCTTTACCCCTTAGCGGAACTTGACGAAATAATCGTCATCATATTTCTTGAAATCAACCATGGTACCCAGCACCTGCAAATAGGCCACCAAGGCATCCATTTCGCTGATATTGCTTGGATCGGTATCATAATTACCCAATTGCGCCTGTGCGACTAGGTTCTTCTCCGCATCAGGAATGTGCAACTGTTTGGCGACAGTCTCACCGAATTCCTTCACATTGCGCTCGTATTCCACCTGACTGTTGGAATAAGGAACACCAACACGACGTAAAGCCTTCATCCGATCCTGGATATCGTCATACTTGAGTTCGGTGCTCGCCAACCATGGGTAGTTAGGCATCACGGACTGGGGTACCAGCGAGCGAGGCGCGATCAAATGTTGCGTATGCCAATCATTGGAATACTTACCACCAACGCGAGCCAAATCAGGGCCAGTACGCTTGGAACCCCACTGGAACGGATGGTCATACTTGGATTCAGCTGCCAGGGAATAATGACCGTAGCGCAATGCTTCATCACGGAAAGGACGAATCATCTGCGAATGGCAGAGATAACAACCTTCACGGGTATAAATATCACGGCCACGCTGCTCAAGAGGGGTATAAGGACGCACGCCTTCCACCTTTTCCACTGTCTCCTTGATGAAAAACAGTGGGATGATCTCCACCATGCCGCCTGCACTAATGGCCAGCATGGTAAACACCAGCAAGATACCTAGGTTGCGCTCAATTTTGTCATGCTTCATGAATAACTCCAGTAACTCGTCTCTTTACAATCAAGCGCCGATTAGGCAGCCGCTACATTGAGGCCTGCGTGGGCAGCCGTACTGCCCTGACGGATGGTCCTGAACATGTTGTAGCACATGATGATCATGCCAGTCAGGAAGAACACCCCACCCAATGCACGCATGACGTAGAACGGATGCATCTGGGCAACAGATTCCACGAAGGAATACTGCAAGTTGCCGAAGTCATCAAAAGCACGCCACATCAGACCCTGCATGATGCCGGAGATCCACATCGCGGTGATGTAAAGCAGCACACCGATAGTAGCCAGCCAGAAATGGACATTGATCAGGCGCAAGCTGTACATCTGTGTGTTCCAGATACGTGGAACCAGATGGTACATACTGCCGAAAGTAATCATCGCAACCCAGCCCAATGCACCAGAGTGCACGTGACCTACAGTCCAATCAGTATAGTGAGATAGGGCATTCACATCCTTGAGCGACATCATCGGACCTTCAAAGGTAGACATACCGTAGAAGGACAATGCCACGATGAGGAAGCGGATCACAGGATCTGTACGCAGTTTGTCCCAAGCACCAGACAAGGTCATGATGCCGTTGATCATACCGCCCCAGGATGGCAACAACAGCATGATGGAGAAGGTCGCAGCAAGCGTACCAGTCCAATCAGGCAGAGCTGTCCAATGCAAGTGGTGCGCACCAGCCCACATGTAGAGGAAGATAATTGCCCAGAAGTGCAGGATGGACAAGCGATAGGAATACACTGGACGACCAGCTTGCTTCGGAACGAAGTAGTACATCATGCCCAAGAACGCCGCAGTCAGGAAGAAGCCCACTGCATTGTGACCATACCACCACTGGGTCATCGCATCCTGAGTGCCAGAAAACAAGCTATAGGACTCAAGGGAGAACAACTTCACAGGCACTTGCAGGTTATTGAAAATGTGCAGCAATGCCGTTGCAAGAATGAATGCCAGGTAGAACCAGTTGGCAACATAGATGTGAGGCTGCTTACGCTTAAGCAAGGTGCCGACATAGATCGCCAAGTAAGCTACCCAGACGAACAGAATCAGCAAATCAACTGGCCATGTCATTTCGGCATACTCACGCGCTTGCGTATAGCCGAACATATATCCGAGTGCAGACAACGCCACCGCTGCTTGCCAGCCCCAGAAAGTGAAATTAGCCAAGCCTTCACCGCCGAACAATCGGGCCTGGCAGGTACGCTGAACAACATAATAAGAAGTGGCGAACAAGGCACTACCACCGAAACCAAAGATCACACCGCTGGTATGCACTGGGCGCAAGCGACCAAATGTGATGTATGGGCTATCAAAATTCAGGAACGGAAAGGCCAACTCGGAGGCGATATACACGCCAACGAACATACCAATCGCACCCCAGATCAAGGTCATGATGGCGAACTTGCGAATAATATCGTAGTTATATTGCTCGCTAGTACCAACACCAGCAGACGCAATGCTTGCCGTTGCCATGGTCGCACTCCTCATCTAAAAGTCTATTTGTAAAAAACCGCAAAATTATATTCTTTATCCAAGCCCCTGGACAAGAAAAACCCTAAAAAAATTGGGTAATATCATGCGCCAGCTGCTCGGGTGTTTCATCATGCTTCAAGTAGGCCCGTACTTTTCCTGCGCGATCAACCACATACACCCCCGCACTATGATCCATGGTATAAGCATCTCCCGCATCAGCCTGCCTCTTGGCATATACCACCTTGTAATTTCTGGCGGCTTGCTTCAACTGCTCAGGCGTTCCATACAGCCCTATAAAGCGCTTATCAAAGAACGGTACATACTCAGCCAACACCGCCTGCGTATCGCGCTCAGGGTCAACAGTCACGAACAGCACCTGCACCTCCCCTGCATCCTTACCCAGCAACTTCATCGCATTAGCCATGGAAAGCATGGTAGTTGGGCACACATCCGGACAATGCGTGTATCCAAAAAATACGGCAACCACCCTCCCCTTGAAGTCATCAAGATGGCGCACATTGCCTTCATGATCCATCAAGGCAAACGCCCCGGTCAGCGCCTTATCGCTAATATCCGCACCAAACAAATCCAAATCACGCTGATCCTGCCCACATCCAGCTAACAGTAAAAAAAGCGCGAACAAACAACATCTCAACATCATCCACATACCCATAGCCGACAATCCATAGGATTATCGGCCATCAGGCAAGTTATGCCAAACCGCGCATCAGGAATTGATGCGCGAGCAGGCTTTTAGAAGCGCTTACCAAAACCAAAACCGATGACCCATGGATTAATATCCAAGCTATCAATCTTGGGGCCATTCTTCAGCTTCACATCGGTATCAATCCACAAATACTTCACATCAGCATTCAGCAACCAACCATCCTTGAGGTTGATATCGAAACCAGCTTGCAGGGCAGGCCCCCAACTATTGCGCTCAACGCGAATGTCTTGCCCACCAAGCTGATTAGTGTGCAATCCATTATCCATAAAGCGAGTATAGTTAATACCAGCGCCAACATATGGATCAAATGTTTGATCAGGACGGAAGTGCCACTGAGCAGTCAATGTTGGCGGCAACAAATTCACAGAACCCAGATTCTCACTCGCTACACCATTAGCGCCCTTAATACTTACATCATGACGGGTACCCAAAGCAAGCACCAACTCCAGCGCAATATTCTTAGTAACATAATAAGAAACATCCAACTCAGGAATCACTTGGTCATTCACTTCCAGCTTGGAGCCAGCACCAGCACCAGCCTCTCGATTCAGATACTTGCCCAGATCACTACTTTCGTTCGGGCTCACATTCACTGCCCGCGCACGAATCACCCAATCCCCAGCCTCTGCCATCGCAGCCAAAGGGGACAACAAGGCGCATACCAACAGAACACTTTGCTTCAGTTTCATCATATCTCTCGCTTTATTATTAACCACAAAAAATTTATGGAATTCATTCTACCCCCATTAACCATAATTTAAAAGTGGTTAATAACCTATCAATTTACTCAACTTATTTAGGAGCCATATTATCTAACTGCATCCCTCACAAACCACTGTGTTCCATGGCAACAAAATCAGAAAACCCGCTATTCAAATACAAGGCCTTGCGCGTACAATGGGCGTTTTTGACAGCACTTGGTAACGGAGAAGCAAAGATGTCGATGGCCGACCGCGATGGTCTGATTTGGTATGATGGAAAAATGGTACCCTGGCGCGATGCCACCACACATGTACTGACCCATACATTGCACTATGGCATGGGTGTCTTTGAGGGTGTACGTGCCTATAAAACAGACAAAGGCACTGCAATCTTCCGCCTGCAGGATCATACTGATCGCCTATTCCGCTCCGCCCACATCCTGGGCATGAAGATGCCTTTCGACAAGGCAACCCTGCTGGAAGCGCAAAAAGCCGCGATCCGTGAAAACAATCTTGAATCAGGCTACATGCGTCCAATGGCATTTTATGGCGCAGAAGCCATGGGCATTTCCGCCAAGACTCTGTCTACCCACGTGATAGTGGCTGCATGGAAATGGGGCGCCTATATGGGTGACGATGCCATCAAGCACGGTATCCGCGTCAAGACTTCGTCCTTTGCCCGCCATCACGTCAACATCCACATGTGCAAAGCGAAAGCCAATGGCAACTATATGAACTCCATCCTGGCACATCAGGAAGCAGCCCAAGATGGCTATGATGAAGCTTTGTTACTGGATGTCGATGGCTTTGTTGCCGAAGGCTCAGGTGAAAATATCTTCATCATCCGCAACAACAAGATCTACACGCCAGATTTAACCAGTGCCCTGGAAGGCATTACACGCGACACCGTTGTGCAACTGGCCACCGAATTTGGCTACCAGATCATTGAGAAGCGCATCACACGCGATGAAGTTTACTCAGCAGATGAAGCCTTCTTCACGGGTACTGCGGCAGAAGTAACGCCAATCCGTGAACTGGACAACCGTGCGATTGGTACCGGCACACGCGGCCCAATCACCGAGAAGCTACAGTCGAAGTATTTTGACGTAGTCCATGGCCGCTCTCCAGAGCATATCGGCTGGCTCACCCTGGTCTAACTCAAGGAAAAGATTTCTATATGGCAACAGATATCAAGGAAATTGAGGTCACTGCAAAAGACTTGCCCTTGCATTGTCCAACCAAGGAGGTGGCGCTTTGGTGTTCGCATCCCCGGGTATTCCTTGATATTGCTGCCAATGGGCACGTTGCCTGCCCTTATTGCGGGACTAAATATAAATTAAAAGCAGGCGAAACCATCGCCCAGCATTAATGCAATAAAGCCGGACATGTCCGGCTTTATTTTTACTCCTTGCAACATCCATTGCTGATTTCACAAGCACTCAATCGTGATCTCCCCGCCATGCAACCTCTGGATGAGCTGGGACGCACTACTGTCAGGACTATTGGTCCAACACTTGATCTCTCCCGATAGAGAGGAACCACTGAGCAAAGCGCCCTCATGCAATCGGTGACGCACCTGCCTAGCCACTGCCTCGCCCGTATCAATCAACACGACATCAGGCCCCGCTATCTCGGCAATCAGGGGCTTTACAAAAGGATAGTGCGTACATCCCAGTACAATCGTGTCGGCTCCTGCATCAATGAGCGGCTGGACATATCTAGCGATCAGTGCACGCGTTGTTTCAAAAGTTAACTCACCCTGCTCGACACACTCAACCAAGCCAATGCAGGCCTGGGTGACAATCTTGATATTTTTCCCGTAGTTTTCCAGCAAAGCAGCAAATTGTGCGCTTTGCAGTGTCCCCGTCGTTGCCAATACCCCCACAACACCAGTACGCGTCGCAGCTACTGCGGGCTTCACTGCAGGCTCCATCCCAATAATCGGCAAGTCCAACTCTTGCCTGAGCGAGTGAATCGCAGCAGCGGTTGCCGTATTACAAGCCACAACGATCGCTTTTGCTCCATGCGCTATCAGGAACCGGGCAATGGTACGAGAACGCTCGATAATAAAAGCTTGGGATTTAGGTCCATAAGGCGCGTGCAGTGAGTCCGCAAAGTACAGTAGGGACTCCCTGGGTAATTGCTCATGAATATGTCGCAATACACTCAGACCACCGACCCCGGAATCAAAGATTCCAATTGCAGATGGCAGTTCTGGTTTTCCCGCAGCAAGTGTTGATGAGTAAGGCACGATCTATAAAAAAGTGAATATCCAGATAGTTTACCCAAGCCTACGCTGAGGAGCCAGCAGGCGCATTGCTTTACAATACGACTCATCGCTTCAATAAGGATGAACATGGGTCACCGCTTAAGCAAAATCTATACACGCACCGGCGACGACGGCACGACAGGCCTGGGCAATGGCAGCCGCGTTGAGAAGAACAGCCTAAGGGTAGAGGCAATGGGGTGTATTGATGAGCTGAATGCCGCCTTGGGCATTTTGCTTGCTGAACCACTACCTGAGCAAATCAAGGATGCTTTAGTGCACATTCAACACGATCTTTTTGATTTAGGTGGTGAAATATCTATCCCTGGCTTCCAATTATTGCAAGCTGACCGTGCGACGGCTTTAGAGGAAATATTGGACACGCTCAATGCCCAGCTGCCACCACTCAAGGAGTTTATCTTACCTGGCGGCACACGCCCCGCAGCACTCTGCCATATGGCGCGCACTATCTGCCGCCGTGCAGAGCGAGTCCTGCTTGCCCTGCATCGTCAACATGCAACCTCGCCTGCTGCATTACCTTATCTCAATCGCCTCTCCGACCTGCTGTTCGTCATCGCACGTTATCTTAATCAAGCCGCCGGTCAAAGCGATGTGTTGTGGCAAAAGCAACGCTCGCACAGCAATATAGAAAAATAATATAAAAATATAAAAAAAAAGTATTTTTAACTATTAAACATCATTGCTAAAGTGCGAGCTATCTTTTGCTGCGCACTTTTAAAGAACGTCTACATCATGTCGATATCAATCTGGGCATTTATATTAGGTCTTATCAGTGACCAGAGTCATCACCTGATCTGTCAGGCTACATCCCGCTAAGGCTATGCGCTGGCACCACGTTACCCTCTAGCCACCTTTAATACCTACTGTATCACCAGCGGTTAAACAGCACACTTGTTCATAAGCAAGGCTCGCTCACCAGTCTACTGGAAGCGACACAACAATCAGGGAGATTTATCTTGTTCAATAAAACTGGGCTTATCCAGCTATTGATTGCCAGCGGCATTACGCTCACGGCAGGACTCAGCTATGCTGCCGAAGAGGCCGCAAACACCGCACTTTCAGCGGAAGAAATAGATCAACAAGCACGCATCAAGGCTCGCAAAGCTGAGATTGCAGCCGAGGCAGCCTTGGCAAAAAAAGCCGAAAAAGGCTATTGGGTAGCACCTCGTGCTTATGGAACGCAACGTGAGACAGAGCCTCCACGCTTTGTGAAACCCATTGAAAAAACCTGGTTAAAGAAATATACCGATATTGACTGGTTAGATGTGGGCGCAGACTATCGCTTCCGCTACGAAAACCGTGAAAACGACTTCCGCCGAGGCGTTAACGTCACCGACGAACCTTTCCTGTTACGTTCACGTATTTATGTAGCCGTGCGCAATAAATTTGATCCATTACGTTTCACGCTGGAAGCCGAAGATGCGCGTCGCAACCACAGCAACTTCGCCCGTGATAACCGCGATGTCGACTTGGCAGAACCTATCCAGGCTTATGCAGAACTGTTCTTCAAGGATGGTTTAGGCAAGGATGATCTCGGTAATGATCGCCCGGTGAGCATCAAGGCTGGCCGTATGGCATTTGAACAGCTTGATCGCCGCTTAATCGCACGTAACGAATGGCGTAATACAACAAACACATTCCAAGGCGTGCGCGCCACCTTCGGCCAGCACAAGAACGACTGGGAGCTGGATCTGTTTGCGTTACAGCCTATCGTGCGCTTCACCGAGCAACTTAATCAGCGCGACAAGGCACAATGGTTTTATGGTGCTGTATTCGATTGGCGCAAATGGTCTGATGTCATTACGCTGTCTCCTTCATACTTCTATCTCAAGCAAGATGGCGATGAAGTGAAATACAACGCTTCCGGTGCCAGAGTGACCGGCGTCAATGATTTCAAGGATAGAGAAATACACACTGCTGGCTTGCGTGGCTATGGCCTGATCGGCCAGACCGGGTTTGATTACGATGCCAGCTACTATCGCCAATGGGGTGAGGAAGACAGAACCCCTACGGCCAAGCGTGATTATCGTGCCTACTCTTATATTGCCGAAATTGGCTATACCGCTGACCATGCATGGAAACCACGCTTCAGCGCAAACTACGGTGTAGCTAGTGGCGATAAAAACTCCAGCACAGGTACGAACGAACGCTTTGACCGACTGTTCGGCTTTGCCCGTCCATGGTCTAGCAATGATTACATCCAAATGGAAAACATCAATGCCACCAAGATACGCGCCGAGTTCAGCCCTTTCACCGGGGTCAATATCGATACCGGTTATAGTTGGTATAAGCTTGATAACGCCACTGATCGCTGGGGTGCGGGTAATAACCTGAGAGATGCCACTGGAAACAGTGGCCGTGATCTCGGCGAGGAATGGGATATCCGCGTGCGCTTCCCTGTCGTCAAACAAGTATCAGCCAACGTAGGCTACGCCTATTTCAAGGGTGGTGACTTTATCAAAAACGCTGCAGCAACCGCGGATCGCAAAGACTCTTCCAACTTCTTCTATGTTGAATTGACAGTCAGCGCCTTCTAATCGCTACTACTCAGGTATACCTCCACTTAACCGGCAGCCCATGGCTGCCGGTTTTTTTACACCTCAATATTCCATAAAATATATAAAAATATAAAAACAAATTATTTTTAACTATTTAATAACCTTGCTACAGTGCACCTACTCATTGAACACAGCCAAGGGCAAAGGTATGTCACACGAATCCAAACAGAAACCCAACGATGACGTGATTCAGGAAATTCTGCGTTCAATTGACCTACTGCGTTTTGGCTCGATTGAAATCACCGTACACGATGGGCGGGTGACACAGATAGAGCGTCGAGAAAAAGTGCGCTTCAACAGTGACACTCAAAAAATTAAGCCCGCCCTGCAAAGCGCGGCTAATCACTAAATCGATAATAAAAAGGATTGTTGCATGAAACGTTTTTTACCTCACTTGGCCAGCCTCCTCACCCTGACCGCATTAAGCAGCTCGCTGACGGTATTGGCTGCTGATGTCACCTTATTGAATGTCTCCTACGACCCGACCCGGGAGCTTTATCAGGAATACAACAGTGCATTTGCCAAATACTGGCAAGCAAAAACAGGCGATAAGGTCACCATCAAAGCTTCTCATGGCGGCTCGGGCAAACAAGCCCGCTCCGTGATTGATGGCTTGCAGGCCGACGTCGTCACTCTGGCATTGGCCTACGATGTGGATGCATTGGCAGAGAAAGGCAAGCTGGTCAACAAGGACTGGATTACCCGCCTGCCTGACAATAGCTCCCCCTATACCTCCACGATTGTTTTTCTGGTGCGTAAAGGCAACCCAAAGAACATCAAGGATTGGGACGA
Organism: Methylobacillus methanolivorans; assembly: GCF_044751345.1. Taxonomy (GTDB): domain Bacteria; phylum Pseudomonadota; class Gammaproteobacteria; order Burkholderiales; family Methylophilaceae; genus Methylobacillus; species Methylobacillus methanolivorans. The sequence continues at coordinate 1,435,014 of NZ_JBIWXY010000001.1, forward strand.
CCTGATCAAACCTGGCATCAAGGTAGTCACACCCAACCCCAAGACATCCGGTGGCGCACGCTGGAACTACTTGGCAGCCTGGGCATATGGCCAGAAGAAATTCAATAACGATGAAGCCAAGACCCGCGAATTCATTGGCAAGATTCTGAAGAACGTACCGGTTCTTGATTCTGGTGCTCGCGGCGCTACCACTACCTTTGTAGAGCGTGGCATCGGCGATGTACTGCTGGCATGGGAAAACGAAGCTTTCTTGGCGCAGAAAGAGCTTGGGCCCGACAAGTTTGAGATTGTCGCTCCGTCACTTTCCATCCTAGCTGAGCCCTCCATTTCTGTCGTCGACAAGGTCGTCGATAAGCGTGGCACTCGCAAAGTAGCAGAGGCCTATCTTGAGCACCTATATAGCGAAGAAGGCCAAGAGATTGCCGCCAAAAACTATTACCGTCCTCGCCTGGACTCAGTCGCCAAGAAATATGAGAAGTTTTTCCCTAAATTGACGCTGGTGACGATTGATTCAGCTTTTGGTGGTTGGCAAAAAGCGCAAAAAACGCATTTTGCTGATGGCGGTACCTTTGATCAGATTTACCAACAATAAACCTTAATTTCTTGATTAACGGGCGGCGCCAAGCACAACCTGGCACCGCCAGCAGCCAAAGGAGACTCTTATCATGAGCACTGCGTTAATTGTAGGTGGCGACCAAATTGAAGGCATCAAGCAAGAGCTATCCAATTTTGGTGTTACGCATATCAACCACTGGTCAGGCCGTAAAGTTGGTGATGGCAAAAAAGTCATTCCCCAAGACACTGACCTCATCGTATTGGTGACTGACTGGATCAGCCACACCTTCACTCACAAGATCAAGCAGAGCGCAGCCAAGCGCGGCGTCAGGATTGTATATACGCCGAATGGCCCAAGTGCATTGCGCATACGCCTGAAGCAAATCAACCCAGACTACGTCCAGGAGAGTGAGTGTAGCGTCCAATACCAAAGCCAGTGGCAAGCGCGCCACTCACTGAATTAACCAGCAATCAAGATTTGATGTAGCAAAAGGAGTTTTATCATGGCAATTCACGCAATTAATGTCCGTAACCAATTTCGCGGCAGGATCAAAGAAATCGTTCTGGGGCCTGTGGTCTCTGAAGTCGATGTCGAGACTCCGGTAGGTATCGTCACATCAGTCATCACCACGCGCTCAGTCAATGAACTGAACTTGCAGATTGGCACTGAAGTCTTGGCGCTGATCAAAGCGACTGAGGTTTCTCTCGCCAAGGTTTAATTAGCCACGCTCAGGCGCAACGCAAGCCTGATGTCATGAATAAAAAGGCCAGGGATTGCTCCCTGGCCTTTTGTGTTATTACGTTCTTAAGTTAATACATTAACGCTTGGCAGATGCCAGCTTGAGCAACACGCTCTGTAGCACATCAACCTCTGCATAAGTGTTATAGAACGCCAGTGAAGGTCTGACCGTGGTTTCTACACCGAAGCGTCGCAATATAGGTTGCGCGCAATGATGCCCAGAGCGTACAGCGATGCCTTCCTGATTTAATGCCGCACCAACTTCCTCACTCTTGTAACCATGTAAATTGAATGAAAGTACGCTGGCCTTATTCTGAGCAGTCCCGATTAACCGCAGGCCAGGCACTTTATTCAAGGCAGCGGTGGCATACACCAGAATATCATGCTCATAGCGAGCAATATTTTCAATGCCCAAGCGCTCTACATATTCAAGGGCGGCCCCCATGCCAACCGCATCCGCGATATTTCCCGTGCCTGCCTCAAACTTGGCCGGAGCACCATGGTAGATGGTTTTCTCGAAGGTGACATCTTGAATCATGTTGCCGCCACCTTGCCAGGCTGGCATATCATCAAGCACTTCAGCCTTGCCATATAACGCACCTATGCCTGTCGGGCCAAAAATCTTGTGTCCGGAAAACACGAGGAAATCACAATCTAGCGCCTGAACATCCGTACGCATGTGGGAAACCGACTGGGCACCATCCAGCAGCACTTTTGCACCCACGGCATGCGCCATAGCGATCATCTGTTGTGCGGGCGTAACTGTCCCTAAAGCATTGGACACTTGCGTAAACGACACCAGCTTGGTACGTGAGGTTAAGAGTTTTTGGTATTCATCCAGCAACACTTGGCCACTATCATCGACAGGGACTACCTTCAACTTGGCCCCTGTTTCCTGGCATAGCTGTTGCCAGGGGACGATATTGGCATGATGTTCCAGGTTGGTGACCACGATCTCGTCTCCCTCACCCAGATGCTTCCTGCCCCAAGTTTTGGCCACCAAGTTAATCGCTTCGGTCGTCCCGCGTACAAACACGATATTTTCCACCGCAGGCGCATTGATAAAGCGCCGCACCGTTTCACGCGCGCCTTCGTAAGCATCAGTTGCACGCGCGGCCAACTCATGTGCTGCACGGTGAATATTGGAGTTTTCGTGCTGATAAAAATACGACAGGCGATCAATCACCACTTGCGGCTTCTGCGTTGTCGCCGCGTTATCCAGCCAGATCAATGGCCTGCCATTGACCAACTCACGCAAAATAGGGAAATCCTTGCGCACCAAGTTAACGTCAAACGCTGGATGAGCAGAATCTGCAACAGCAGGCGCCTTAGGTGACTCGGCGAGGAAGTAGTAAGGCGAAGAAGCCTTGCTTGCAGGAGCTTTGCCAGAGCCTGTACCAGCCCCAAGCACGCTGCTCAGCGGAGATGCCAACAATCCCAAATCGATAGCATAAGGAATATCGACCCCACCCAACAGACTGCTGACATCCAGCCCAGATAGACTTGGAGTCGGGCCAACAGCATCCACACGCTCCTCGCTGAATGCGGAGGGCAAGTCAGAAGGAGATACCCCAAGACTAGGTGCACTGAAGGCTACTGTTTCCGCCCCCGGGATAACATTGCTTGCTGCGGGAAAGCCCATTGGCGCCGCAGACATCACGGATGGTGCAGCCGGGACCGGAGCACCGATAGTTGGGCTACCCGCCGCAAAAGGCGCGGCTGAATCAGACAGTGAAGTGACTGAGGGTGGATCTTGTGGCAAGCGAGGGAAACCTTCCGCGTAAAGCTCATTGGCAATACGGGTCAGCTCATCAACATCCAAGTGACCACTCGCCTGGGCATCCCGACCCACGGCCAATGCAGCCGCCATCCGTGGATGCTCACCAGGCACAGAAGCCAGGATGGCCTCTGGCTCGAAAGAAGATAGATCGTTCAGGTTACTTGTAGTCATAGTAGTTGCCTACGTCTACATTCTCCAGCACAGCAATCGCATCTTCGGTCAATACCGCCAGCGAGCAATAGAGTGATACCAGGTAGGAAGCAATCGCCTTGTGGTTAATACCCATGAAACGTACTGAAAGCCCCATGCTTTGCTGCCCTGGCAGATTAGGCTGGTAAAGGCCAACAACCCCTTGACGGCTCTCGCCCGTGCGCAACAACAGGATATTGGTCTTACCCTTGGTCACGCGCAGCTTGTCGCAAGGGATTAATGGAATACCACGCCAAGTAATGAATTGTGAGCCAAACATGCTCACTGTTGGCGGTGGCACGCCACGACGTGTGCACTCACGACCAAATGCGGCGATCGCTTGCGGATGAGCCAGGAAAAATGCCGGCTCCTTCCATACCCGGGAAATCAACTCATCGAAATCATCAGGCGTTGGTGATCCAGTACGCGACTTGACCTTCTGGTCAGCGGCTACATTGTGCAACAATCCATATTCCTTGTTGTTGATCAGTTCACTTTCCTGGCGCTCCTTCACTGTTTCAATGGTCAGGCGCAATTGCTCGCGGATTTGGTTGTGAGGGCTGCTGTAAAGATCAGAAATACGGGTATGCACATCCACCACGGTGTTCACCGCATTCAATACATATTCGCGCCCCCACTCTTCATAATCAACGAACGTAGCTGGCAACTCACGCTCATCCTTATTGGAGCAATCTACCTCTACATTGTGGTTGTCTTTTACCTTATTGACACGATAGATACCCGCCTCGACAGGCACCCATTGCATCAGGTGCACCAGCCAACGCGGCGTAATGGACCCAAGCATGGGAACAGTCTTGGTTGCATTGGCAAGGGTACGCGCTGCGACATCACCCAATGCGGTATGGGCCTGATGAATATCTGACATGAAAACTCTCCTAAAAATGACCAATCAATGGCGGGCCGATGCCCACCCTATGCACTACTGAACTACTGGATGATGTATAGCGCCATGACTATGGCCTGCAGATGCACCGTCCCTCATCTGTACCTGGCTAATATTGCTATTGGGTGGGACGCTATATGTGAGCCAGACATTGCCGCCAATCACTGAACCTCGCCCAATCGTGATGCGTCCCAGAATGGTTGCACCGGCATAAATCACGACATCGTCCTCGACAATGGGGTGTCGTTCATTGCCCTTTACCAAGCTACCATCGGCATCCACTGGGAAACGCTTGGCACCTAGTGTCACGGCTTGGTAAAGCCTGACATGCCGACCAATAATGCTGGTTTCTCCGATGACGACCCCGGTGCCATGGTCAATGAAAAAACCCTCGGCGATTTGAGCGCCGGGGTGAATATCAATACCAGTGGCAGAATGAGCAATTTCAGTGATCATGCGCGCAATTAATGGCACACCAAGCTGGTGTAGCAAATGCGCAATCCGGTAATGGATCATGGCATTTATTCCCGGATAGCAAACCAACACCTCATCTACACTACGTGCTGCTGGATCACCTTCATAAGCCGCTCGAATATCGCTATCCAGCAAGCGGCGCACGGCTGGCAACTGGGCAGAAAATTCACGCACCAACGCTGTGGCACGCTCTCTCACTGCAGTCAACTGTGATGCTTCCGCGACAAAACTCAACTCCAGGCGTACCTGTACCACCAGTTCTCGCAAGGCTACGTCCAGCGTATGACCGACAAAATAGTCGATACCTTCCTCTCGCAAGTCTGGCAGGCCAAGTCGATTGGGAAACAAGGCAGCCCCCAACCCCTCTATCACCCCTGCAAGCGCCTTGCGCGCAGGGAGCTTGGGAGGACGATTCAAGCGATTGCGATGTTCCAGCGACGTCAACCTCACCTCACGCAACTCACCAACGATCTGGCTAATCCCCAGCTCGTCACCCAGTTCACTCATTTTTTCGCGTTGACTCATCAAACCCTACCTACAAGTGACCTTGTAAAAACAAAAAAGCCAGCACCTCTCAAGAGAGATGCTGGCTTCCGGTTGTCCGGTCAGCTTACGCTAACGATATTATGGCAATGCTAATAAGCTTAAACTCATTCAAGCTCACTATGCTTGCTGTCCATATTGAAGATGGTGCAACAAACATATCATGTTGCGAAGACTATCACATATTCAATTAACTTCTATACATAGAACAAAAAAATATATGCATCAACGCCAATCAAATAACCATTAAATTTAATTATATTCCACTATATTCTTTTACATTATTAAAATAAATTCTTATAGTACCGCACATTCACTACCAATCTTTTGAGGCCTACATGCTAAGAAAAATAGTGGCAATCAGTCTTTTTGCCGTCGCCGGAATTGCTCATGCAGACACCACACTACTCAATGTTTCCTATGATGTGATACGTGAATTCTACAAAGACTTCAATCCTGCCTTTAGTAAGTACTGGAAACAAAAAACAGGTGAATCCGTTACCATCAATCAATCCCATGGCGGCTCCAGCAAGCAGGCCAGGGCCGTAGCAGATGGCTTGCAGGCTGACATCATTTCCATGAACCAGAGCAATGATATTGATATCTTGTTCGAGCGCGGCAAGCTGGTGCCCGCTGATTGGCAAAAACGCCTGCCTAATGCCAGCTCACCCACGACATCCACGACCGTCTTCCTCGTGCGCAAGGGCAACCCCAAGAACATCAAGGATTGGGACGACCTCATTAAACCCGGCGTCGGTGTCGTGATCCCCAACCCCAAAACCTCTGGCAATGGCCGCTATAGCTATCTTGCTGCCTGGGGTGCCGTTCTCAAAAAAGGCGGTGACGAAGCCAAGGCGCGTGATTTTGTCACCAAGCTGTTTAAAAATGTCCCTGTACTTGATGCAGGTGGCCGTGGCGCAACAACGACCTTTGTACAGCGCGGCATTGGCGACGTATTGCTGACTTTTGAAAACGAGGTATTCCTCATCAATAAGGAGTTAGGCAACAATAACTTCGACGTGGTTTATCCATCTTCCAGCATCTTGGCAGAAAACCCCATCGCACTCGTTGACAAGGTGGTGGACAAGCGCAAGACACGCCAAATTGCACAAGCTTACCTGGAGTTCCATTACTCACCAGAAGGGCAGGAGCTCGCCGCGCGTCATTACCTGCGCCCGCGCTCTGCTGAGGTATTGGCAGCACATAAAGCTGATTTCAAGCCACTGCAACTCTTTACCGTAGATGAGACATTTGGCGGCTGGCAAAAAGCACAAAAAACGCATTTTGCCGATGGCGGCGTATTTGACCAGATTTACGTGAATAAATAAGCAGCCAAGATCATGACCAAGCACAGCGTCCCCACCTCCATCGCTATCGAACAATTGAAAGCCCAGTTGCGCGAGTCTCTTTACCTGGACCTTGATGAATATGGGCTAGAGGAGCAGTCTTCAGGAGAGTTCAATAGCTCCTTTCTGGGATTGCAGCTCAACAGCGCCTTCCAACCTATCTACGATAGCGAAGCGGGAGATTTGTTTGGTCATGAAGCTTTTATCCGCCCCTCGCTCGGTGGCCAACAAGCCATTAATCCAGAATTTGCCTTCAGCTTTGCCGGGCAAGTGGGCAAGCTGGTGAAGTTTGATCGCGTTGTCCGCACACTTCATGTACTGAATTTCCGCCAGATTTATGCGGAAAATGGCTTGTTGTTCCTCAATGTGCATCCCAATTTGCTCATGAGCGTCAACGCGCACGGCAAAGTTTTCGAGCGCATCCTGCACGCAAACTCTGTTCCCACGCATCGCGTTGTCATTGAAATACAGGAAAGTGTCGTCGAGCATGAGCATCAACTGGCAGATGCCATTGAAAACTACAAAGAACGAGGCTACCGTATCGCGATTGGCAACTTTGGCAGCAAGCACTCCCATCTGGAACGGCTATGGAAACTTGCCCCTGAGTTTGTCAAACTTGATATTGGCCTGATCAAGGAAGCCGAGCGTAATACCCGTATGCGCAAGATATTGCCGCGCTTGATCCAGCTCATCCATGACATCGGTGCGCAACCTGTGATTACCGGTATCGAGTCGCAAACTGGCCTCGATATTGCTGTGGAATCCGGTACCACTTTGCTGCAAGGATACTTCCTTGGCAGGCCCGTGACTGCCAAGGAACTTCAACCCACGCAAGCGCTCAAGCCATCATTGCAATTGAACAAACGCGCAGCCGCATAAGCAACCGGCTATCGAAAAATAACCCTGAGCTATATCGTTATAAAAACATATTATTTTTTGCACACAGCCACTTCTGCTACATTGCAGCGGCCTTGCTCTAGCCACACACACTAATTTCACAATATGGCAAAAAAACACAAACCGCATAACGTACTGCCCGGCTTTAACCTATCTCTCGGCTATACCTTGTTATACCTGAGCCTGATAGTACTGATTCCATTATCAGCTGCCTTTTTCAAGACGACAGAGTTAAGCCTTGCAGAGTTTTGGCATACCGTCACCACCCCCAGAGTGATCGCTTCATACAAGCTTACTTTCGGTGCATCCTTATTTGCGGCGCTGATCAATGCCGTGTTCGGTTTGCTCACAGCCTGGGTGCTGACCCGCTATACCTTTCCCGGCAAGAAGCTGGTAGACGCATTGGTAGACTTACCATTCGCCCTGCCAACCGCGGTCGCTGGTATTGCACTCACCGCTGTGTATTCAGGCAATGGTTGGATTGGTAGCCTGATCGAGCCATACGGCCTCAAGGTAGCCTTTACCCCACTAGGCGTCGTCGTCGCCTTGACATTTATTGGGCTGCCATTCGTTGTCCGCACCGTGCAACCCGTGCTGGAAGACCTGGAAGCAGAAACTGAGGAAGCCGCCGCAAGCTTAGGCGCCAATCGCTGGCAGACCTTTCATCGCGTTATCCTGCCTGCCCTCTGGCCAGCCCTGCTCACTGGATTTGCGCTCGCTTTTGCCCGTGCAGTGGGTGAGTATGGCTCCGTGATTTTCATTGCAGGCAATATGCCGATGATTTCCGAGATCACACCGCTCATCATCATCACCAAGCTCGAACAATACGACTACACAGGCGCGACTGCAGTTGCCGTCGTCATGCTGGTCATCTCTTTCCTACTATTGCTCACCATCAACGGCCTGCAATGGTGGAGCAGCAGCCGCAACAGCGCCTCGCGATAGGAATACATTATGTCAACCACCGTTTCCCAATTCGCCCGTTACAATGCCAAGGTAGCACGCAGCCGTGCCACTTCAGAACCTGCCTGGGTTCGCTGGACGCTGATTATCTCCGCCCTGCTGTTCCTCAGCTTATTCTTGTTTGTTCCCTTGGCAGCCGTATTTACCGAGGCATTGCGCAAGGGCTTCGACACCTACCTTGCCGCACTGATTGAGCCCGATGCCGTCTCCGCCATTAAGCTGACCCTGATTGCTGCCGCCATCTCGCTACCGCTGAACTTGGTATTTGGTATTGCCGCCGCCTGGGCCATTGCAAAATTCGAGTTCAAGGGCAAAAGCATCCTGATTACCTTGATCGACTTGCCCTTTGCAGTCTCACCAGTAATTGCCGGCTTGATCTACGTGCTGATCTTCGGCCTGCAAGGCTGGTTTGGCGAATGGCTGATTGATCATGATTACAAAGTTATTTTTGCTATCCCCGGCATAGTGCTGGCCACGATTTTCGTTACTTTCCCCTTTATTGCCCGTGAGCTCATCCCACTCATGCAGGCACAAGGCAAGGAAGAAGAAGAGGCAGGCTTGGTTCTCGGCGCGTCAGGCTGGCAAATTCTCTGGCATATCACGCTCCCCAACATCAAGTGGGGCTTGCTGTATGGCGTCATCCTCACCAATGCCCGCGCCATGGGCGAATTTGGCGCTGTCTCAGTGGTATCGGGCCATATCCGCGGGCTCACCAATACCATGCCGCTCCATGTGGAAATCCTCTACAACGAATATAACTATGCTGCGGCGTTTGCCGTCGCCTCACTACTGGCCTTCCTGGCGCTGATTACACTGGCACTTAAGTCATACATTGAGTGGCAAAGCGGCCGTAGCGCCAGCGCACGTGAAAAAGCCTCTGACCAATAACGCACTGACCGCATCACCGTCACAAGGATGACATCATGAGTATCGAAATCCGCAATATCAAAAAAGAATTTGGCAGCTTTACCGCACTGGGAGACGTCAGCCTTGATGTCCCTAGCGGCGAACTTGTCGCCCTGCTTGGCCCTTCAGGATGCGGCAAAACCACACTATTGCGCATCATCGCGGGCCTGGAATCTCCCGATTCTGGCAGTATCCATTTCCACGGTGAAGAAGCCACAAACCGCGACGTACGTGAACGCGAAGTCGGCTTCGTATTCCAGCATTACGCCTTGTTCCGCCACATGACAGTATTCGAGAATGTCGCGTTTGGCTTACGTGTTCGCCCTAAAAAGACACGCCCAACAGAGGCTGAAATCCACCGCCGAGTTCACCAACTCTTAAGCTTGGTGCAACTGGATTGGTTGGCTGATCGTTATCCACCACAACTTTCCGGTGGTCAGCGCCAACGCATCGCACTCGCCCGCGCTTTGGCCGTTGAGCCCAAAGTCTTGTTACTGGATGAACCATTTGGAGCCTTGGACGCCAAGGTGCGTAAAGACCTGCGTCGCTGGCTGCGCCGACTGCACGACGAACTGCACATCACCAGCGTTTTCGTCACTCATGATCAGGAAGAGGCGCTTGAAGTCGCAGATCGCATCGTCGTTATGAACCAAGGCAAGATCGAACAAATAGGCTCTCCACAGGAGGTTTACGACAACCCAGCCTCACCGTTCGTCTATCAATTCCTCGGCAACGTCAATCAGTTCCACAGCCGCGTAGATCAAGGCAAAGCGCATATCGGCGACATCAGCCTAACACTGGACGAGCACCATACCGTACAGAACAGCGATGCACTCGCCTACGTACGCCCACACGACATCGACATCTATACCGAGCAAAACGGCAGCCCCGCATTACAAGCCGTGGTCAGCTATATCCATGCGGCTGGCCCACTAGTCAGGCTTGAACTGCAGCCTACAAACAATGCCGACATCATCGAAGCAGAAATCACCCGTGAACGCTTCCGCGAGCTTGCTATTAGCCAAGGTAGCAATGTCTATCTCAAACCACGTAGCGTGCAAGTGTTTCTGGAAAGTAGCACCAGTACGCGCTAACTTTTGCTTGCAGCATATCCCCAAGCCCATGCACTCTTGCATGGGCTTTTATTTGCTATCAATAATGAGCATCGCTCTATCCGATATGCCGCAATGTAGTCATTCACTACGTAGCATAGTAGTGAAGAGTAATGACAATTACATGCGTGCAGAAGACATACGATATAATTACTGGCATTCGCACATTCAACCAGATGCTTAGGCTCCACCTCTAAATGATTAAAAAACTGCTGCAACGCGTTTTTAAACCCTCTAAAAAATCCGCATCTTCGCCCGCAGCCAAATCGAATCAGCACGCCACTCGTATTACTGCCAAGACCCACCAAATCAACCGCAAGCTGATCAGCCATGCTGCGATCAAGACGACTGAAGGATTGCAGAAGGCCGGTTTTGAGGCATTTATCGTGGGGGGGGCGGTACGTGATCTCTTGCTGAAAAAACGCCCCAAGGATTTCGATGTGGCGACGAATGCCACGCCAGAGCAAGTGAACCGGATTTTCCGCCGCTCTCGTATCATTGGCCGACGCTTCCGGCTGGTGCACGTAATGTTTGGCGATGAGACAATTGAGGTGTCGACGTTTCGTGGTAGCCATTTAAATGATCAAGGCGATGCCAAGGTCGCCGATACCGGGCGCATCTTGCGCGACAATGTTTTTGGCTCACAGGAAGAAGATGCGGTACGGCGCGACTTTACAGCCAATGCGCTTTATTACGATCCGGCGACCGAAGAAGTGCTGGATTTCCACAATGGCGTCCCTGATATCCAGGCAGGCGTGCTACGCATGATTGGTGACCCAGAAGTCCGTTACCGTGAAGACCCTGTACGCATGCTGCGTGCCGTGCGTTTATCGGCAAAACTTGGGCTGAAGCTGGACAAGAAAACTGAACAGCCGATTTCCGAGTTGGCAGAGTTACTGCACGATGTGCCACCTTCACGGCTCTTCGACGAGATGCTGAAGATGTTTCTCTCCGGCCATGCGATCGAAAGTGCAAATGCCTTGCGCGAGCATGGCCTGCACCATGGCTTGCTGCCTTTGCTGGATGTGGTGCTGGAGCAGCCAATGGGCGAGCGTTTCGTCAAGCTGGCTTTAAAAAATACCGATGAGCGTGTATTGGCAGATAAGCCGGTCTCTCCTGGCTTTTTATTTGCCACGCTGCTGTGGCACGAAGTGCTGTTGGCATGGAAAAAGTTTGAGCAGCAAGGCAATAAGCCTATCCCCGCCTTGTTTATGGCGATGGACGAAGTCTGTGACATCCAGGCCGAGAAAATGGCGATCAACAAGCGCTATAGCGTGACGATGCGCGAAATCTGGAGCTTGCAGCCTCGCTTTGAACAACGTGCTGGCAAGCGCCCCTACAGCTTGCTGGAAAACCCGCGCTATCGCGCTGGCTATGATTTCCTCTTGCTACGTTGTGAGTCTGGCGAGCTGCCTGCAGAGCTTGGCCAATGGTGGACTGACTTTGCCAATGCCGATGGTGACAAACGCCAAACCATGTTGCTGCCTGACGCCACGCCACGCAAACGCAGACGCCGTCGCACCAAAAAGCCAGCAACCGCAGCCGCAGGAGAATAAGCATGGCACGTGCTTATATTGCCTTAGGCAGCAACCTGCGTGACCCGGTGCAGGAAGTGCGCCAAGCCATGGCTGAGCTTGGCACCCTGCCAGGAACGCATGTGGTTCGCCCTTCTTCACTCTATCGCACCGCACCGCTTGGCTACGATGATCAACCCGATTTCATTAATGCAGTCGCCGAGATTGAGACTAGCCTAGAACCACTGGCCTTGTTACGCGCCATCCTTGCACTGGAAACCCAGCATGGCCGCGAACGTCCTTTCCCCAATGCGCCAAGGGTGCTGGATCTGGACCTGTTGTTGTACGATCAAGTGTCCACGAATAACCCAGAATTAACCTTGCCCCATCCGCGCATGCATGAACGTGGTTTTGTGCTGCTGCCGCTCGCGGAGATTGCCCCAGACCTGCAGCTTGCTGACCACGGCTCAGTCACGGATTTGGCCGCACAATGTGCAGATCAAGGGGTTGCCTTGTTGCAGGAAGATCAGGCATGAGTATTTTTGATCGCTTTCATTACATCGTCATTGAAGGGCCGATTGGCAGCGGCAAAACCACGCTGGCAAAAAAGCTGGCCGATATGTTCCCCGTCAATCTCTTGCTGGAAAACGCAGGTGCCAACCCGTTCCTGCCAAAGTTCTACCAGGATGCACCGCGCTATGCCTTGCCTACGCAGATGTTTTTCCTGTTCCAGCGTGTGGAGTTGATCCGGGACTTATGTCAGCGAGATATGTTCAACCAAGCGACCATTGCCGATTTTTTCCTGGAAAAAGACCCGTTGTTTGCGCAACTCAACCTCAATGATGAGGAATATGCGCTGTATCGCCAGATGTACAAGCACCTGCATGTACAAGTGCCAACGCCAGATTTGGTGATCTACCTGCAATCCCCGGTGGAAACCTTGCATGAGCGCGTTAACCAGCGCGGCACTTCATATGAACAGGAAATCCCGCGCGAATATCTTTCGCGCCTATCGGATGCCTACAGCAATTTCTTCCACCAGTACGATGGGGCTCCTGTGCTCATCGTGAATAATGAAAAACTCGACATCACCGAAAATGATGCCGCCATGACCATGCTGCTTGATCGCGTGATGCAGATGCGTGGCCGTCGCGAGTTTTTCAACCCCAACCTGGAGTAAGGCCATGAACCTGCTTGCATTGCAGCAACTCAAGGAGCGTGGCGAGAAGATCGCCGTACTGACCAGCTATGACGCCAGCTTTGCCGCGCTCAGTGATAAAGCAGGAGTAGACGTGCTGCTGGTCGGCGACTCGCTGGGCATGACCATTCAAGGCCACACCAGCACCTTGCCCGTATCTTTACGCGATATGGAATATCACACGCGCTGTGTTGCCCAGGGCGTGCAACAAGCCTTTATCGTCACCGACATGCCTTTCGGCAGCTATCAGATCAACCCTGAACAGGCTTTTGAAAATGCAGCCTTGCTGATGGCTGCGGGCGCGCAAATGGTCAAGGTAGAAGGTGGCAACATCATGCTGGATACTGTGCGCTTTCTGGTAGAGCGCGGCATTCCCGTCTGCGGCCATCTCGGACTGACACCGCAATCGGTACATCAATTTGGCGGCTATCGTGTACAAGCACGTGATGAGGCCGCTGCGCGTCAATTGCTTGAGGATGCCAAGGCCCTGGCAGCTGCGGGTGCAGGCATGCTAGTGCTGGAAATGGTGCCAACCGCCCTGGCAGCGGCAGTGAGCCAGGCGATCAAGATTCCCGTCATTGGTATTGGCGCGGGCAAGTACTGCGATGGCCAGGTATTGGTCTTGCAGGATATGCTGGGCATTTATGCCGGCAAGTCACCACGCTTTGTGCGCAACTTCATGCAAGGCGCCACCAGCATTGAACAAGCGATCAGCGACTATGTGGCTGCCGTCAAGGCACAAACCTTCCCTGATACCGAGCATAGCTTTGAATAAGCCATGGCACTAGACATCATCCCTGACATTGCCACACTGCGCGCTCGGCTAAAAACAGCGCCCAGCATTGCTTTTGTACCTACCATGGGCAACCTGCATGCCGGGCATATTCACCTAGTCAAGCTTGCCAAGCAACATGCGCAATGCGTGGTCGTGAGTATATTTGTCAACCCGCTGCAATTCGGCGCCAATGAAGACCTTGCAAGCTACCCACGCACACTCGCGGAAGATTGTGAAAAACTGCAGGCTGCTGGTGCAGACATCGTCTTCACGCCCTCTGTCACTGAGATGTACCCAACGGTGCAAACCATGCGCGTCACCCCACCACCGATTGCAAATGAATTGTGCGGCGCTGCACGGCCAGGACATTTCGATGGAGTGGCAACTGTGGTGCTGAAGCTGTTCAATATCGTGCAGCCGCAAGTTGCCTTATTCGGCAAGAAAGATTATCAGCAGCTCTTCATCATTCGCGAGCTGGTGCATCAGTTCAACTTGCCCATCGACATCATTGCTGGCGATACCCAGCGCGAAGATAGCGGCCTGGCCTTGAGTTCACGCAATGGCTACCTGAGCAGCGCGCAAAAGCTGGAAGCACAACGCCTCTATCGCACCCTGAACATGATTGTCGACAATGTGCAAAAAGGTCACCATGACTATGTCGCCATTGAAGCTCAATCCAGCCAATACCTTACCCAACTGGGCTGGATTGTAGATTACATCTCCATCCGCTCCGCAGCGACGCTGCTGCCTGCCAGCGCAACAGACACTGAGCTTGTCGTGCTTGCCGCGGCCCGGCAAGGCAATACCCGTCTGATCGACAATATCGAATTCACACGATCATTCGCCTCAACCTGATTACACAGCCATGTCATGAGGCATTAACCATCAAGAGCGCTGAAAAATACTTGCAGCGCTCATCCTTTTTTAAGCTACGATCCCAGCCCAATCAACTACAATTAAGAAGCATTATTATTTATAATAAACACCTACTTAATACTGGCTGGTTTGCACGCGTGCTACCTAACTCATCCACTCCTCCCCTTCTGGTCTCTTTGGTCCGACATTATGACGACCTGGTGGATTATGTCCGGCGGCGCTTTGGCTGCAAGATGTTTGCTCGTGAAATAGTGCATGACGTTTGCGTACACCTGCTGGAAAAACCCGCCATTGAAGCGCGACAACCGATTGCCTTACTCAAGCGCATCTCGCACAACATGGCAGTGAATGAATGCCGCTCCGAGAGCGTACGCAATCGCCTGATTGAATCCATGGCAACATTGCCTGAAACAGCCAGCATGCCTGACCATGCTGCCGCATTGGATGCCCAGCGTGAGGTGCAACTGCTGGCACAAGCCATCGAACAACTGCCGCCGCGCTGCAAGCAGGTATTTATTATGCACAAGATCCATGGCCTGGCTCAATCCGAGGTGGCCGCGCAACTCGGCATTTCCGTTAAGATGATCGAACGCCATACCCGCCTGGGGCTGGCTGCCTGCAAAAAACAACTCGGACGTGATTAAGCATCCATGTCGCAGAAAAATCTACCGCCCGGCAAAGAACAACACAGTGCAGAAGACGCACTGGCGCAGCACCGCGATACATTGAAAGAGCTTTTCCCGCTGCCGGTAATCAAGAAGTCACGCAAGAAGAAAACCGCCGCGAACGCAATGCTGCTGCTCGCCATGATCGCGACAGGCTTACTCTGGCTGGACCCGGCCTACAGGAGCGAACAGCATGCCACCGTCATCGGGCAGCGTGCCGACATTACACTGGCGGATGGCAGCAAGCTCACGCTCAATACCGATACGCAACTGGAGGTTTCTTGGCACCTGCGCTCTCGCCGCGTGGCACTACACCGAGGACAGGCGCTGTTTGCAGTCGCCAAGGCCACCTATCGCCCATTCACGGTTGCAGCGGGCAAAGCGCATATCAAGGTAGTCGGTACGGTTTTTGATGTTTACCACCATCCCGATCATGTCACAGTGACGGTGGAAGAAGGCAAAGTGCAAGTCACCAGCAAGGCAACCGCTGGCTATCTGCGCAACATGCTCACCGCCAATCAGCAGATCACCATCTCAGCAGATGGCAACTTGCACGCCGTTAATGTAATCCAGCCAACAAGCAGCCTCGCCTGGCGCGATGGCAAACTCGTATTTGAACAAACCACGTTGGCGCAGGCCATTGCCGACATCCAGCGCTACCGCCGTGAACCCATACGCCTGCAATCCGCAGCGCTGGGTAGATTGAAGTTCTCCGGTGTATTCAGCATCGACAATACCGATGCCTTATTACAGCTGCTGCCAGCTATTCTGCCCATCAAGGTGAATCCACAGTCAGATGGCAGCCTGCTGATTAGCGAAAAATAATCAAAAAAATTCTCATTCCCAGGTTGGGGTACTCAGCCTGCCAAACGTCTAACGCCCTGTAGGTCATTTAATCAAAGGGAAATTAATCGTGTCACACCATCAACCACTCAAGCAGATAGTCATCGCGATCAGCTTGTTATTCACTACCTCTATTTATGCCGATACCGCCAAGCTTGCCTTCGACATTCCAGCAGAACCGCTGGAACAAGCCGTCAACCGTATTGCCAAGCAAGCCAATGTACAGGTACTGATCGCCAGCAATCTGGCGCAAGGCATTGCTGCCACGGCGCTAAAAGGCAACTTCACGGCACAGGAAGCGCTGGAACGCTTATTGGCTGGCTCGGAGTTGGTCATTCAGTCAAAAGGCAACAACAGCTTCATCATCACAGCCGCACCACAAAAAACTTCGGTCTTGCCAGAAATTTCCACCACAGAACAAGCCGAACACACTTTGGAGCAAACCATTGTCACAGCAACCCGCACTCCCAAGAATATTGCGGAAATCGCCGGGACCGTGCAGACCATCAGCCATGAGGAAATCAGGCAGCAAGCCGCTGTTGGGCGCAAGACTGCCGATGCACTGGCACAACTGATTCCATCCCTGGCACCAAGCAGCGGTACCACCAGCAATTACGGTCAAACCATGCGAGGCAGGCAAGTGTTGGTGATGATTGATGGTGTTTCGCAGACTGGTTCGCGCGATGTCTCACGTCAGTTGAACAGCATCAGCCCGGCGATGATTGAACGTGTTGAAGTCGTCTCTGGTGCCAGCAGTATTTACGGCTCTGGTGCGACCGGTGGCATCATCAACATCATCACCAAGCGCACGGATAAATCCAAGCCACTCAGTTTCCAATCTAAAGTAGGCGTGGCTTCTGGTACCAATTTCAACCGCGATGGCTTGGCTTATGAACTAGGGCAAACCGTGTCTTTTAACCAGGACAGCATGGATGGCTTTCTAGGCATCAATTACACCAGCCGTGGTGACCAAATAGATGGCAACGGCAACCGTATTGCACCGGACCCAGCCCAAACCAGCCGCTCAGACACCGATACCATTGATATCAATGGCCGCCTGAACTTCAAACTAGACAACCTCCAATCACTCAGCGTTGGTGTGCAGTATTTCAAGGATGAGCAAGACACTGCTTATGCCCCAGACTACTCCGGTAACTATTTACTCAACCCAAGCTACCGAGCTGTCAAAGGCTTGCACCTGAGCAAGCAGGCATTTACAGAGCGCTATGCCATCAATACGCAATACCAGAATAAGGACTTTCTGGGCCAAATCCTGAATATCGAGGCTTATTACCGTAAGGAAAAAGCGCGCTTTTTCCCGACCCTGTTCACAACGAGTTACGCCACCCAATCACAATCCAATATTGATGTAGCAGGCTTCAGGTCTACCATGCAAAGTGATCTGCAACTACAAGGCAAGGAATTAACGCTCACCTATGGCCTGGATTATGATCACGAAAAAGATCATCAATATATCGATGTCTTAAGTTTTACCAACCTGGGAACCAACTATACCGATACTGGCAACCAATTCGATGCTGGCCCGGATACCACTGTCCAGAACCTGGGCACATTCCTGCAAAGCGCTTTTGCCGCAACAGAAAAGCTGAATATCCAGGCGGGAGTTCGCTATCAATATATTCGCGCAAAAACGGAAGCATTCATTCCAACGGCCGCCGCTAGAAATGCAGCAATTGGCAATGCAGCAAACCTGACCCCGGTAGATGGCGGTTCCACCAGCGCGGGCAAAGCACTATTCAACCTGGGTGCGGTATATAAGTTGCAAGCTGGACAGCAGGTATTTGCCAACTTCTCACAAGGCTTCAGCTATCCCGATGTGCAACGCATCATGCGTGATGTCCCCACTGGCTATAACTTGGCATCTGCCAATATTACGCCTATCACCGTGAACAGCTATGAATTAGGGTGGCGCCTGCAACAACCACGCGGCCTGAATACCGGCATCACGGCATTCTTCAATGACTCCAACAAAGTGGTGCAATTCCAGGCCAATAGAACCATCAATGTTGCCAGCACAGACCAGCGTATTTATGGTGTGGAGCTAAACACCAGCTATCCCGTGCTTGAGCAATTCAAGGTAGGTGGCACATTGGGCTATACCCGAGGGCAGTTTAAGGATGCAGCAGGCGAGTGGCGCGAACTGAACGCTTACCAAATTTCCCCCATCAAGGCTACGCTGTTCGGCGAGTGGGATAATCAACGTGGATCGGGCGTCAGGGTGCAAATGCTGGCCATCAAAGGCACCAACGAAGCATACAAAGATGCTTTAGTTGCCACATACGATAGCAATGTAGTCGCCAATAGCGCGGCAGAGATCAAGGGCTATGCACTGATTGATGTGCTGGCACACTTCCCTGCCCCCAAGGGACGTATCGATGTTGGAGTATATAACCTGTTCGACAAATATTACCGTACGGTTTATACCCAACAGGCTGCTGTCACCTTTGGTCGCATTTCAAGCATTCCCGCAGAGGGTCGAACGATAGCACTGAGCTATACCATCGATTATTAATATTACTTCAATTAAAACCATCCCCCTGATATCGCAAAAATTAGGGGGATGGGTATGTGCTCAACGAACTTTTACCCCGATTAACAATCGCCACTAAGCTCTACCACTAAAATGCTAAAAGCGTTTATTAACAGTTGAAGGGGCGACATCAAGATGAAGAAAACAATTGCATTACTTGCAATGGCAACCATCTTACTCAATGGTTGTTGCTGGTTCCCTCCATTTGGTGGAGGCCCGGGCGGTGGACCTGGAGGCGGTCAACAGCAAGGTGGCCAAGGTAGATATTGATACTAAAAAGCCAGCAGGAAGCTGGCTTTATTTTTTACTCTTGCCGAAACGTATCACACGCCTGTATATCACCCAGTTTATAACCCGTACTGAACCACTTCATGCGTTGCGCGCTAGTGCCGTGGGTAAAGCTTTCAGGCACAACATGGCCCTGACCGCGTTTTTGCAAATAGTCATCACCAATGCGAGAGGCTGCATTCAGTGCAGATTCAATGTCTCCCGCCTCGACCACGCTGTACTGTTTATCAGCGTGATGCGCCCACACCCCAGCCAGACAATCTGCTTGTAACTCCTGCAATACAGATAACTTATTGGCCTCAGTCTCACTCATATGCGCACGCACTTGGTCAATTTTAGACAATACGCCAAGCAGGTTCTGTACATGGTGCCCCACTTCATGCGCAATCACATAGGCCCGCGCAAATTCGCCCGGTGCACCTAGCTGCCTTTCCAGCGTTTCATAAAACCCAAGGTCTATATACACGGTGCGATCAAGGGAACAATAAAACGGCCCCATGGCGCTCTGCCCAACGCCGCAACCGGTTTGCGTAGTGTTGGAACTACCACCAAACAACACTAATTTGGGTTCCTGATAAGTGCGCCCTGCTTCACTGAACAGCTTGCCCCAGACATCTTCGGTGTTGGCTAACACCGACGAAACGAACATGGCCTGCTTGTCATCCATGGACGGAGCCGTGCCTTGTTGTTGTGTTGCCGGCGCATTGGCACCATCGAGCAAACCGAGTATGGTCAAGGGGTTAACGCCGAATATCCAGCCCGCCACCAACGCCACCAAGACAGCGCCTAATCCAAGGCCACCTTTTCCGCCGCCTCCGCGCCTATCTTCTACATTGCCTGAGCGCCTTAATCCATCCCACTTCATGTGACTTCTCCCGAGCCAAGATGGTTTTCATCATACGCCCATCCCGTGGCTTGATTATGATGAATTGGGCTTACTCCCATTGTGGAACACTGCATCAGGATTTAGAATGCGAATAATTATCATATCTAGATCAAACACTTCTCATGTCCGTCCAGCATGATTATTCATTTTCTGGCTTATATACCGCTCATCATGGCTGGCTATGCGGCTGGCTAAGCAAGAAGCTGGGCTGCCAGCACAACGCCGCCGACATTACCCAGGATGCCTTTGTCAGGCTACTACTCAAGCATGATGCCTTGCAGGATTTGAGCACGCCTCGCGCCTACCTGGTCAAGATTGCCAAGGGGCTGATCATTGACCAATGGCGGCGGCAGGAGCTGGAGCAACGGTATCTTGAGGCACTCAGGATAGATACCCAGCCATCGCTAGCATCTCAGGAAGTACAAGCTATGGTGATCGAAACCCTGCTAGAAATTGATGCCATGCTGAACCGGCTCAACCCCAGGGCCAGGCAGGCATTCCTGCTCGCTCAGATCGATGGGTTTACCTATCAGGAAATTGCTGACAACTTGGGGGTTTCAGAACGCATGGTGAAGAAATATATGGCCACAGCCATGATGCATTGCCTGTTATTAAAACGTGACCTGAACGCTGCAGCCGGATGAAGCAAACCACTGACCATATTGCCTTGCAACAAGCGGCAGAGTGGTTTGCCGTACTGCGCGATGAGCATGTGCAGCAAGATGACCTTGCTGCCTGGCAGGTATGGCTCAACGCCAGCCCATTGCATCAATCAGCCTGGCAAGAAGTCGAAGCGATCAATACACCTTTTACACAACTCACTGCCATTGCCGACAAGCCTGCCGCACATCGTGCGCTGCACCATCCAGCATCCCGCCGCCAGGCCTTGAAACTATTAGGGTTTGCCGGTGCCGCCTTTGTTAGCGGCATGCTGCTTAAACGCTATACGCCATGGCAAGACTGGGCCACTACACTCACTGCACAATCAGACATCCATCGTTCGGAACCAGGCAAGACCGACGTGGTCACGCTGGCTGATGGAGGCAAGCTCTGGCTTAATGCTGGCAGCGAAGCCAAGGTGGAATATGGCATCACGCTGCGACGCATCACCCTCGTAGCAGGGGAACTACTACTGCAATCTGGTCATGATCAAGCACTCCGCCCCTTGGTGGTCGACACGCTCCATGGCCGGCTGACAGCGCTAGGCACACGCTTCAGCGTGCAACAACAGGCAGAATTCACCTTGCTCGCCGTCTATGAAGGCCAGGTAGCTATTCAGCCGAAGCAAGGTAAAACAGTCATTATTGAGGCTGGCTGGCAAGCCCGCTTCGACCGCCAGCACGTTGCACACACCGCACCGGCATCACCCGCCAGGGAAGCTTGGACACGCGGCATACTCATCGCTGATAACCGCAGGTTAGATGACTTTATTGCCGAGCTAAGCAACTATTACCCCGGCAAGCTTAGTGTGTCGCCTTCTATCGCGCACTTGCGGCTGATGGGAGCCTATCCGTTTAACGACGTGCCAAAAACGCTCAACGCGATTACCCAGACACTACCTGTATCTCTGCAACAGTTAGGCGCAGACGGCATCATGCTGATACCTGCTCATTAAAAATTTTCACATCCGAGGTTCCCTTTTCTACATCTGCTTCGGTTTAGAGGTGAAGCATTTCATTTCTACACTCAATCAGGGAAACCCATGCAACCTCATCCGTCCATTACTCCGCTCCGACACCTTTTACGTGCAGCGCTTCTGGTCATTTCTATCGGCAGCGTATCAGCCATACCATCCATCGCTGCCGAACCGAATGTAGAATTACACGATTACCATATCCCAGCAGGACCACTGAGCCAGGTATTGAGCCATTTCGCTGCCGATGCTGGGATTCTGCTCTCAGCAGATGCCGCATTGGCCGATGGCAAGACCAGCCCTGGGCTAAATGGAAAATACAGTATAGAAACTGGTTTTAAAGAACTATTGAAAGGTTCTGGTCTCCGCTATCAGCAACAAGAAAAACAACGCTACACCATTGTCCCCAATGACATCAAAACCGAGGTGCTACCTGAAATCAAGGTCAGTGCTGGCGACCAGAACATCAATCTCTTACCAACACCATATGCCGGCGAGCAGATCGCAAAAGGTGTCAGGCTAGGAATATTGGGCAACACCTCCAACCTCCGCGCCCCATTCAGCACCACCAGCTACACATCGGTCGCCATCCAAAATCAGCAGGCAAGAACCATCGCGGAATCAATCAATCGCGACCCATCCGTGCGCTACACAGTTGCTCCTGGTGGCAATGTGGACAATCTATACATACGAGGCTTTCCAATCTGGGAGGGAAACTCAGGAGAAATCGCCTTTGATGGCATTTATGGTATTGCTCCCAATTACCGTGTCAGGACAGAGTATGTGGAACGTATTGAGGTGATTAAGGGGCCGGGCGCATTATTGTTTGGCATCTCGCCAAACGGCTCGGTCGGAGGCGTCATCAATATTGCTCCCAAGCGAGCCAACAAGGACGTCACCACATTCACCACATCGCTGATCAGCAACAACCAAGCTGGGGGCCATTTGGACATTGGCAGGCGCTTTGGTACAGATAGCCAGTTTGGCATTCGCTTCAATGGTAGCTATTACAACGGTGACACTGCTACCGACAAGCAATCTATGGAAGGGCACACGGGTGCATTGGCATTGGATTATGAGGGAGAGCACTTCCGCTCTACGCTGGATATCATCTTGCAAAAAGAGCATATCAATGCTCCCACCCGTCCATTGATGCCCTCCGGTATTAGTCGTATGCCGGGCGCACCAGATGGCAAACGCAATGTCACCCAGCCTTGGGAATGGTCGGATAACAAAGAGCAAGCCATCCTGTTACGCACGGAATATGACTTCAATCAGTATTTATCATTATTTGCGAATGTAGGCACATCCTCAGCCAACGTCTCCCGTGTATACGACTCGGCTCCTCGACTAGTGACCGAGCAAGGCACCACACAGATCACACCAACTTATGGCGTATTTGATGTTGCCCGCAAAACTTATGATGCTGGCCTACGCAGCAAATTCCAGACCGGCTCAATTCAACACTCTGTCACATTCCAAACCAGTGTTTACCGCGACCAACTAGATAGAGCTCTGCTTGCAGGAACCGCAGTGACCTCGAATATTTACGATACGATGGACTATGCAAAACAGCATATTGCCAAGCCTAGCTATATTCCACGCATCTATGATAACCAGAATACTAGCTTTGCCTTGGTCGATGCCATGTCCATGTTAGACGATAGGCTACAGATATCACTTGGGCTTCGTCACCAGCGAATCAAAACTACTAATCACAATGTGCTGAGTGCTAGTAATAACAACAATTATGACCGCAGTGTCTCCACCCCTGCTATTGGTATCGTCGTACAACCGGTCAAGCATTTATCACTGTATGCCAACTATATCGAAGGCCTGAGCAAAGGAGACATCGCACCACCCGCTGCCGTAAACTATGGCGAAGTACTGGCACCATACAAGAGCAAACAATATGAAACAGGCATCAAGTATGACGCTGGTCATTTCATGACTACCATGGCCGTGTTCCAGATCGAGAAACCCAGCGGAGGCCTGGACAATGGCGTATTTTCCGCCAATGGTGAACAGCGCAATCGAGGCCTTGAACTATATAGTTACGGCACTCTGTTACCCAGCCTGCGGGCAATGGGTGGCATCACCTTGATAGATAGTGAAATCACCAGCGCAGCAACATCTAGCTTGATAGGCAATCGACCCATCGGCACCAGCAAGCAACAGGCAAACTTGGGCGTGGAATGGGACTCTACCTTCATTCAGGACATGACATTAACTGCCGATGTTATCTATACCGGCAGTCAATATGTCAACCAGGCCAACACACTGCACATCCCTTCATGGACGCGCATTGACGTCGGAGCACGCTACCAAACCAGCATCGCTGGACGTCATACCACATTGCGGGCCACCGTCCAGAATCTCACAGACCGTGCATATTGGTCAGGCATTACCTCGTGGGGTGCTGTTTCCCCTGCTATTCCACGCACTTTTGTGTTGTCGGCATCTGTCGATTTCTAATACCCCGAAACATCGGCAGCAGTAGATTACACTGCTGCCGTTATCTCTCCTCCACCTGGTATTTCATATTCCCTATCCATAAGTCACGCCAGGCATTGGGCTTGGCGGAGAAATCCAACGCGTCCAACTCACGCTGTATCTTGGTGGCACCCAGCGCATCCATATCCTTGCCTGTCAGCCGCCCAGCGACTTTCCACACGCCTTGTGTACGCTGAAATACGTGGCTGCTATAACCACTCAATACCACCAGTTCCTGCTCGCCGTCATCGTTCATATCAAGTACCAATACTGGGCAAGGTTTGCTGGTGCTGCAGTTAAGATAAAGCTTGCCGCTATTGCGCTGCTCAAGCAGGAAATCCACGAAGGCCGGATCAAGTGCAACAGTATGGGGATACGGCGTTAACTGTTCTTGCAATTGCGCATGCGTCAAAGGCTCCGGCCCTTGTGGCTTGAACGTGCGATACGTCACTTTCATTGCGTCCTCTGCCTTTTGCCTGATCAAGACAGCATGCTCATGCGTGGTATTGCGTGCTAGCTCTTGGAGCACTTGGTTACCATATCGCCTGCCTTCCAACCGTAAATACTCGAAATCAAAATCACTAACTGACGTACGGCCATCCAGCAACCGGGAAACCTGGCTATGCACTGCCAACCTGACAGGATCAAGGATTGGCGTCAGGGTCAGTATCAGCAATGTCACGGCGAACAATGCCGCCACAATATTGACTTGCCTTGCCTGTAACATCCAGACCGCATTCCGTCGTAACACAACCCAGGCATATCCCAGCGCGTAGATGGCCATGATCAGAATGGCCAAGGCCGCCCAGACCCTATCGATCGTCCAGCCATATTGCGTCACCCGCAACCCTAAAGAATAAGCACACAAAAGGATATATACAGGCATGGTTAGCAGGCCGAGGCCGATGAAGCGTCGCAGCCACCTTGGGAAACGTTCCTCACGCGTAGCATCCTGCCAGGCAGCATTGAACAGGAAAATCGTCCACGCCAGCAGGCACAACATCAGGCTAGTGGCATAACCTGTTTTCCAGAGCAAGGCCAGGCCCTGAAACGGCAGTGCCAGCAAGAACAGAATCAGAATAAAACTGACCTCGGGCAGCAGCCAGCCCAATATATCCAGGCTGGCTCGGTAAATGCCGACCAAGGCATCTTCCTTAGCGGCATACAACGAGAGCCCTATGCCAAAGGTAATGGCGGTGACTGGATAGGCAAATATCCTGCTGCTGATCAAGTCCATGAGAAAATTGACATGCAGCACCTTGAACAACCCGGCTAGCAAGAACAACAAGACCCAGAACAGGCCAGCAAACAATCCCGCCAGCATCAGCTTGACCCAGTTGCGCCAGGCTGCGGAAAACAGGAAGGCATAATCACTAAACCACTGCCCCTTGCAGAGCCCATGCTCGGCAAACGGCAGCAATACAAACCAGCTAGAGAAGGTAATGCAGCCCAGGATAAAACCCAGCTCCCAGGTTTGATGATAGGGAATTCCCGACATCCAGGCCTGGTACCCGCTATACGCAGCAGCGCCTGCCATCAACAGGGAATAAGCCAGCGCCATTCCCCATAAGCGTCGCTGCTGGCGATAGGCCGGAAGTAGCATGAAACTGAGGGGCAGAGTGATGACCAAAGCATACAAAGCCCAGATAACGCTGAAATATTGTTGAGGGATAGCCAACTTGAGTATCCACTCATGCAACAGCCACAGACCCAAGCCCTGCCCCGTCGCCCAGGCAATAATCCAGCTACGCGCTTGTCTACTCATGCAAGTAATCTCCTCTAAACCAATAAATCTTCATTTATTCAGCGTGTTGTTTCCACTATAATAGCGGGTCTCGTTTTTTTACATTGGCAGGCCATGCAACGAACTATGCTCCAATCCAAGCTGCACCGGGTACGCACGACGCACTCGGAGCTGGACTATGAGGGTTCCTGTGCCATTGATGAAACGCTGCTGGACGCAGCAGACATCAAGGAATATCAACAGATCGACATCTACAATGTCAATAACGGCGAACGCTTCACAACGTATGCGATCCGGGCCGAACGCAACTCCGGCGTGATTTCCGTCAATGGTGCGGCTGCACGCAAGGCCAGCCCCGGCGATTTATTGATCATCGCCAGCTATGCGGTATATTCCGAAGCTGAGCTCGCCACTTTCAAACCCAAGCTGGTGTACGTTGATGCGCAAAACCGCATCAAGGATCAACGCCAGCATATCCCTGTACAAGCTGCCTAATGCTAGATTTAGAACAAATGAAGCTGGCCGTCGTCGACGCGCTGGAAGATATCAAAGCCTTTGATATTACTGTGATGGATGTGCGAAAGCTCACCTCCATGACCAATTACATGATCGTCGCCAGTGCCAATTCCACTCGCCAAGCCAAGGCAGTTGCCGACAATGTCCGCGAAAAACTGAAGGAAAAAGGCGCTAATATCCAGAGCACTGAAGGCGAGAAAGAGGGCGAATGGGTGCTGGTAGACCTGGGCGATATCGTCGTGCACGTCATGGTGCCTGCGACCCGCGCTTACTACAACCTGGAGCAACTCTGGGGCGAAGCTGAAAGCCGTCGCGGCCATATCAAAGCTGTAGAGTAACGCGATACTCCCTTGAAGCTGCGGATCATCTCTGTCGGACATAAAATGCCGGACTGGGTGCAATCCGCATGCAACGAATACACCAAGCGCATGCCACGTGAAATGAGCGTGGACATTGTCGAGATCAAGCCAGACAAGCGCGCCTCAGGCAAAAATGCGGAAGTCGTGCAGGAAGCTGAAGCCAAGCGCATCCTCGAGGCTGCCGGCCGAGACTATCTCGTGGCATTGGATGAGCGTGGTCAAGAAGTGACGACACTGCAATTGGCTGACAAGATGCGCGGCTGGATGGAAAGCGGGCGCGATGTCAGCCTGGTGATTGGTGGTGCCGATGGCCTGCACGACAGCTTGAAACGCCAGGCAGATTGGCTGTGGAGCCTGTCAAAACTCACTATGCCACACGGTATGGTGCGCGTCATGTTGAGCGAACAACTTTATCGCGGATTAAGT
Source organism: Methylobacillus methanolivorans (assembly GCF_044751345.1). Taxonomy (GTDB): domain Bacteria; phylum Pseudomonadota; class Gammaproteobacteria; order Burkholderiales; family Methylophilaceae; genus Methylobacillus; species Methylobacillus methanolivorans. The sequence goes on from NZ_JBIWXY010000001.1 coordinate 1,462,189, forward strand.
GTCATCAACAATCATCCTTACCATCGCGAATAAGCTTTCGCGCCCAAACTCATGAACAAATCACTCGTCTGGTTCCGCCGCGACTTACGAGATTACGATCATGCCGCGCTCTATCACGCACTGAAAAACTCAACACAAGTTATCTGTGCCTTCGTTTTCGACACCGATATCCTGACGCAACTCACCAATAAGCAGGATAGACGCGTCGAGTTCATCTGGGAAAGCGTGCATGAGCTCAAAACCGCCCTGCAACAACAAGGTAGCGACCTGCTCGTGCTGCATGGCAAGGCGGCAGATGAAATCCCCAAGCTAGCACAAACTCTGGCAGTTGATACCGTATATTGCAATCATGACTACGAGCCGGATGCCATGGCGCGCGATCTCACCGTCCAGCAGGCATTAGATCAGACAGACATAGCCTTCAAGTCATTCAAAGACCAGGTCTTATTTGAAAAGGATGAAATTCTCACCAAATCCGGCACGTCTTTCAGCGTGTTCACGCCTTACAAAAACGCCTGCCTTAAAACACTCAATGATTTTTACCTCAAGGCTTACCCTGTAGATCGCTATATACATCACTTGGCAATAATGGATCCGCAATCCATGCCGTCCCTGGAGTCACTGGGTTTTGGACGCACCAACCTGAAGCAGCTTAAGCTTCCCACAGGCATGTCCGGCGGCAGCACATTATTTGAAGACTTTAGCAACCGCATGGCACGTTACCGCGATGCCCGCGACTTTCCCTCCATCAAAGGCCCGTCTTACCTTTCCGTCCACCTGCGCTTTGGCACGGTGTCTATCCGCCACTTAGCACGCACGGCCTGGCAGCAAGGAGGCTTGGGCGCTGAAACTTGGCTCAATGAATTGCTCTGGCGGGACTTCTACTTCCAGATCCTGCACCACCATCCCCAGGTGGCCACCGGGAAAAGCTTCAAAGCAGAATTCGAGCATATCCCGTTCCCTAACGATGAGCGTTTATTCGAGGCATGGTGCAAGGGCCAGACGGGCTACCCGCTGGTGGATGCTGCCATGCGCCAACTGAACCAGACTGGTTATATGCACAACCGCCTGCGCATGGTGGCAGCAAGCTTCCTAGTCAAGGATCTATTGATTGATTGGCGCTGGGGCGAGCGCTATTTTGCAGAACACTTGATCGACTTCGACCTCGCAGCAAACAATGGCGGCTGGCAATGGGCGGCCTCTACCGGCTGTGATGCACAACCATGGTTCCGCATTTTCAACCCGGTCACACAATCAGAGAAATTCGACGCCGATGGCAAATTCATCCGCAAATATGTACCTGAACTACAAGCATGCACCAGCAAAGAAATCCACGCGCCTTGGCTAATGCCCCCATTACGACAACAGGCCCTCGGCCTTATGATAGGCAAGGATTATCCCAGCCCTATCGTGGATCACGCCATGCGGCGTGAACAAGCACTCGCACTCTATAAACAAGTCAGCCACAAGGCCTCTACCGCAACATAATCCCATTGCCAGTGACAAAAACTGGCCCGATATCTATGCAGTCGGGTCAGTGAAGGAGTGAAACTCCTGCAAACGCTCAACCTCTTCCCGCGCCCCCAGAATCACGGCCACTCTCTGATGCAAGCTACCGGGTTCCACCTCGAGGATATTCCGGTGCCCAGTACTGGCAAGACCACTAGCCTGCTCCACCAGCCAACCCATGGGGTTGGCTTCATACAACAACCTCAGACGCCCGCCCCGCCCTACGCTGCGGCTATCGAGTGGATAAAGAAACACGCCACCACGCACCAATAAACGATGTACCTCTGCCACCATGGTCGCCACCCAGCGCATGTTGAAATCCTTGCCACGCGGCCCACTTTTCCCTGCAATGCATTCCTCGATATATCGCTGTACCGGAGGCTGCCAGAAGCGTTGATTAGACATATTGACGGCAAACTCCTGGGTGCTGGCGGTAATGGTCAAGGCTGGATGGGTCAGGTAAAACTCACCTTGTTCAGGGTCAAGGGTAAACCCATATACACCATGTCCAAGGGTCAGCACCAGCATGGTCGACGTGCCATATAAAGCATACCCAGCCGCCAGCTGCTGGTTACCAGATTGTAAAAATGCAGCCTCATCAATGTGACCCTCTGGAGCCTTCAGAATGGAAAAAATGCTGCCTACGGACAAGTTCAGGTTGATATTCGATGATCCATCAAGCGGATCAAACACCAACAAGTAAGGTGCCTGCTTACCAGTAAATATCTGGGCATGCTCCAGCTCCTCTGAGGCCAGCGCCGCGACCTGTGGGCTTTGGGCAGCCATCTGCACAAAAATATCGTTGCTGATGAGGTCCAATGTTTTCTGCTGCTCGCCTTGCACATTCTGCTGATCAGCCTCTCCCATATTGCCTCGCAACGCACCATGACTAATCTCATGCGCCACGGCCTTGCATGCCAATGCAAGCGTTGCCACTACCTCAGTCAGGCTTGGAGCAAGCTGAAATTGCGTGGCCTGCTCTGCCAGGAAATCCGATAAATTCAACATCGTCAGTGCTTCCTCTCTACATGCTTGCGGCATACTGCAAGCCATTGGTTGTACCAGACACCTCTATGCATGAGGTGTTTCATTTTTACAACTCGCTACCGTTAAGAGGTTTTAGTTGTATTAAATTCGATAGACAACTAAAAACCGCTCGGTTAAAGTGGGTTCCGTTTGTGTCAAATTAGAGACACTCAATAATAATTAGGACAGATGTATGCGCATTAAAATTTCAGGGATCGCCACCAGCCTAGTACTCGCACTGAGTATCAGCGGCTGTGCCACCCAAGCCAATAAAGACCCACTGGAAGGCTTTAACCGTGGCGTTTATAAGTTCAATGATACTGCTGATAAAGCCGTACTGAAACCCATTGCAGGCGCATACAAGGCAGTCCTTCCTAGCCCGATTCGCACAGGGGTCAACAATTTCTTCACGAACCTGGGCACCTTCACCTCTCTGATCAACAACATCCTGCAGTTGGAGCTGGGTAAGGCCATGGATAATGCTGGCCGCCTGGTGATCAACTCCACCATTGGTATTGGTGGCCTGATTGATGTTGCCTCGATGGATGGCGTACCTAGACACAAAGCTGATTTCGGCCAGACACTGGGCAAATGGGGCGTTGGCAGTGGCGCTTACTTGGTGCTGCCATTTGTAGGCCCAAGCACCATCCGCGATACCGCTGGCCTGACGGTTGACACGCTCTACTTCGACCCTATCCAGTACACCAATCATGTCCGTATACGTAATCAATTGCGTATGCTCAGCTTCGTTGATCTGCGTTCACAATATTTGCCAGCGAGCGATCTGGTCGATGATGCAGCACTTGATCCATACATTTTCATGCGCGAAGCCTACCTGCAACGTCGTGATATCGCTGTACATGGCAAAGCCACGCAGTATGATGATTTCGACGACGATGATGATGACGACGAAACCCCAGCTGGACAGCAATAACCAAACAAAAAGCCACGCAAATGCGTGGCTTTTTTATTGATGCGTAGAAGCTGACTGACTTACTCTCCACTTGCAACCGTCATGCGTTCAATCAAGATAGACCCTGTGTGTTTGGAACCCTGTACCAGCACATCATTGCCTACTGCCACGATACTCATAAACATTTCTGCCAAATTGCCGGCAATCGTGATTTCCTCAACCGGATAGGCAATCACGCCATTTTCCACCCAGAAACCAGCTGCACCACGGGAGTAATCACCCGTTACCATATTGATACCGTGCCCCAGCAACTCCGTCACCAGCAGCCCTGTGCCCATGGTCTTCAGTAGCCCAGCAAGATCAAGATCACCGTGTCGTATGATCAAATTGTGGTTACCACCAGCATTACCCGTACTTTGCATCCCTAACTTACGAGCGGAATAGCTGCCAAGCATATAGCCCTGCAACACGCCATCCTTGATCAAGGTCCGTGCATGGGTTTCCACGCCTTCATTGTCAAATGGTGAGCTTGCCAGTCCGCGCGGCACGTGCGGCAACTCTTCAATATTCACGAGTGAAGACATCACCTGCTTGCCTAGGCTATCCAGCAGGAAAGATGATTTTCGATACAAACTGCCACCCGAGATCGCAGAAACCAGGTGAGAAATTAAGCCAGAAGCCAGTGGCGCCTCAAATAGCACGGGTACCTGACAAGTCTTGACGCGACCTGGGCTGAGACGACGTACTGTACGCTCACCGGCACGCAAGCCTACCGCAAGCGCTGAATCCAGGTCAGCAGGGTGCCGGGCGCTGGAATACCAATAATCCCGTTGCATGCTTTCACCTGCCTCAGCAATGACCGAGCAGCTCAATCCATGGCGGGAACTGGGATACCCAGCGTTAAAGCCATTGCTATTGGCGTAGGAAAACAGGCCCTCATAAGTGGAAACCGAAGCGCCTTCGGAATTACTGATACGGGGATCAGCAGACCGGGCGGCCTGCTCGCACTCCAGTGCCAAGGCTAAAGCCTCATCAACGCTGATATCCCAGGCATGATGCAGATCAAGATTTGGAATGTCGCGTGCCAGCAAAGCAGGATCAGCCAGTCCGCAGAACTCATCCTGTGCGGTATAACGTGCAATATTACAAGCCGCTGCGACGGTATCCTTGAGCGCCTGCATACTGAGATCAGAGGTGCTGGCATGACCTTTCTGCTGACCGAAATACACAGTGACAGACATACCCTTGTCACGGTTGTATTCAATGGTTTCAGTCTCACCCATACGTACCGAGACATTCTGGCCAATGCCCAGGCTCACTTCTGCTTCAGCTGCGCTTGCCCCTGCTGCTTTGGCAAAACGCAACACTTCATCGCTCAGTCCCTTCAGCTCATCCAGCGTGTATGAAAAGCGCGAATCATGGGCTGTCTGGTCGTTCACGGGCGTCTCTTTGCAAAAAACTGTTATCATACATCAGCATGAAACCGAACAAGACAGAAAACACCGAACCGGGTATCGAACCCATCAGCAAAACCAAGCGCAAGGCCGAAGCCGATGCGCAGCAAGCCATCGGCGTCACACTAGTTGGCCTGCCCAAGGACAAGCTTGCCAAGCTGGAACTGCCTGAAGCCCTGCTGGATGCAGTGAATGAAGCCAAGCGTATTAACTCCAATGGTGCGTTGCGCCGACAGATGCAATACCTCGGACGCTTGATGCGCGATATTGACACTGCACCTATCGTTGATCAATTGCAGCGCTGGGAAGGCTCGCATAATGAAGAAAATGCGCGCTTCCACCGCTTGGAACAATGGCGTACCCGCTTGCTGGAAGACGAAGCTGCGCTGGCAGAGTTCATTAATGAATATCCCAACACCGAAGCACAGCAGATTCGCAACCTGATTCGCAATGCACGCCGGGAGCACGCCGCAGATAAGCCACCCAAGAGCAGCCGGGAGCTGTTCAAACTCATCCGTGGCATCACGGAAAATATAACGCCAGAAACTGAACTCGACGCTGATTAATCCATCAGTGCAATAGCCAGTCAGGCCCTCTGGGAGTTTCCGGCTGTGCCAGCTAATGCTGAGCATGTGTTGATTGCCCGAATGACTCGGGCAACACCAGCGTAAACTTTAACAAGACATTGCAAACCTCATGGGCTTAGCTTATTTAACACTTATCCCCTTTCTCGGGGCAGTTTTCACGAAACTCAGCACCCGGCTGGGACGATACTCATCGGCCTGGGTTTCCTTATTCTCTGCAACGCTATCGCTGTATTTGCTATGGCCATTGGCTACGCAAGTCTGGCAGGGTGCCACCATCATCCAGCGCGTCAGTCCCTGGCTGCCAGAGCTTGGCATTGATATATCGTTCCGGCTGGATGGCCTATCGCTATTGTTCAGCCTGATGATCCTGCTCGTCGGTCTCATCGTGGTGATCTATGCCCGCTACTATCTCTCACCGCGCGACAGCATGGGGCGTTTTTATACTTACCTGTTGCTGTTCATGGGCTCCATGCTGGGTGTCGTGCTCTCGGAAAACATCATCCAGCTTCTCATGTTCTGGGAGCTCACCAGCCTGTCTTCATTCCTGCTGATCAGCTATTGGCAACAACGTGAAGAAGCCAGCCGTGGCGCGCGTATGGCGCTAACGATTACCGGCGGCGGTGGCCTTGCCATGCTAGGTGGGTTTCTCCTCTTAGGGCAGATGGCTGGCAGTTACAATCTCAGCGATATCTTGCTGGCCGGTGATGCCATCCGCAGCCACGAGCATTACCTGCCCATGTTGCTCCTGATCTTGCTGGGAGTATTCACCAAGTCAGCGCAGTTCCCCTTCCATTTCTGGCTCCCCAATGCGATGGCGGCCCCCACGCCTGTGTCGGCTTATCTGCATTCTGCCACCATGGTCAAAGCGGGTATTTTCCTGCTGGCACGCCTGTTTCCTGCCTTGTCTGGCACGCCGGAATGGACTTGGATCGTTTCCACTGTCGGTATCATCACTTTCCTGACAGGCAGCTATATCGCGCTGTTCAAGCACGATATGAAAGCCTTGCTGGCCTATTCCACGATCAGCCATCTTGGCCTGATTGTCGCGCTATTCGGCATCGGTACGCCGCTGGCAGTAGTCGCTGGCGTATTCCATATCATCAACCATGCCACCTTCAAGGCCTCCTTGTTCATGCTCGCGGGGATAGTCGACCACGAAACCGGCACGCGCGATATGCGTCAGTTGCGCGGCCTGTGGCGCTACATGCCTTACACCATGGTGCTGATGGTGATTGCCGCCGCCGCGATGGCGGGCATTCCCGGGCTCAATGGCTTTATTTCCAAGGAAATGTTTCTTGAACAAGTCGTCGAGCAGGGTCATCACGCCACACACACCTGGCTGCTACCTGCGATTGTGACGCTAGGCGCGGTCTTTTCAGCGGCTTACTCTATTCGCATTGCACACAATGTCTTCTTTGGCGGCGAACCTAGTGACCTGCCAAAAGAGCCGCATGATCCTTCCGCCGGCATGCAAATTCCAGTGGCTATTCTCGTGCTGGCCTGTATTGTCGTTGGCTTGTTTCCAGCCATTGCCGAACCACTGGTCACGCTGGTCGTTGGCAGTTCGCTACAAGGTGCCGCACCTGAGATTCACCTTGCCATCTGGCATGGATTTACCCCAGCGTTGTACATGAGCGCAATTGCACTCGCAGGCGGCATCCTGGTCTATCGCCAGCGTGAAGCCTTCTTCTCCCTGCAAACCCTGGTGGATGGCAGACTTGATGCCAAGATCATCTATAACGGCGCCATGCGCAGGTTGTTTGCCTGGTCCAGCGCCATCACCATGAATGCCGACAATCTCTCGCAAAAACGCATGTTATGGATATTATTCGTCACGGCCATTGTCTTGGGAGGCTATGGCTTCATCAGTGGCGGCAGCGCCTTGACCGGTAACCGCCCCATGCTACCTGTTGATCCCATGAGCGTGATGGTCGCCGTGATCATGATGGCAGCTGCCATTGCGACTGTCGTCATGCATCAGCAACGCTTTACCGCACTGGTATTGGTGAGCGCCGTGGGCTTGGGCGTAGCACTCACTTTCGTGAAGTTTTCTGCACCAGACTTGGCGCTGACACAGCTCGCGGTCGAGTTCATCACGGCCGTTCTACTATTGCTGGCCTTGTTTTTTCTGCCTCAGACGACCCCAGATGAGCAGGACCGCCTGCGCCAGGCGCGTGACATCTTCATCGCCGTAGTGTCAGGGCTAGGTATTGCAGCCTTGAGCTATGCCGTGCTGACTCGTGGTTATGACACCATTGCCGATTACTTCATCACCAACAGCGTCAGCGGTGGCGGCGGTGCCAATGTGGTCAATGTCTTGCTCGTGGATTTCCGCGGCTTCGACACCATGGGGGAAATCACGGTGCTGGCGCTAGCTGGCCTGGGCATCTATGCCATGCTGGATCAGCTCAAATTGCTCAGTCCCAAGCAGGATGCCGATGGCCGCCCCTGGAACCCCGATACCCACCCCTTGATTCTTGCCACCTTCAGCCGCATCCTGCTGCCACTGGCCTTGCTGGTTGCCATCTTTATCCTGCTGCGCGGGCATAACCTACCGGGTGGCGGCTTCATTGCAGGCTTGGTGACCTCTGCTGCGCTGATCGTGCAATATCTCGCCAATGGCGTAGAATGGACACGCAGCAAACTGCCTGCCAACACACACCCACTTATTGGCTATGGCCTCTTGATTGCAGCCAGCACCGGCATTGCCAGCTGGTATTTTGGCTACCCGTTCCTCACCTCAACCTTTGATCACCTGAACCTGCCAGTGCTGGGCGAGTTTGAGCTGGCATCCGCCATGGCCTTCGATATCGGCGTGTTCCTGGTAGTGGTCGGCACCTCGCTGCTAATTCTGATCAACCTGGGCATGATCCATCAGGTTAGCTACCTGCCACGCGTGAATAAAAACCCAGGTAATAAAGAGCCCAAAGCGGCACGTAGTACACCAGTCGGCAACAAGACCGACAAGTCCACAACACAAACACAGGAAGACATGCCATGGAAGCGTTGATCTCCATCCTGATTGGCATACTCACCGCAGGCGGCGTTTACCTCTGCCTGCGCAGCCACACTTTCCCCGTCGTCCTCGGTCTCACGCTGTTGTCCTATGCCGTGAACCTGTTCCTGTTCATGATGGGGCGCCTAGTGATCGGCAAGCCTCCCATCATCAGCGAACAAGCCAGCAGCTATGCTGACCCATTACCACAGGCACTAGTGCTGACGGCGATTGTCATCAGCTTTGCCATGACCGCCTATATCATCGTATTGGCACTCAAGGCACGTACCGAGATGGGCAATGATCATGTGGATGGAAAGGATATCCGTTGAGCCACCTTGCCATCATCCCGTTGCTACTGCCGCTGTTTACCGGCATCTTCCTATTGCTGTTGCGCGAGCAACGCATCTATATCAAACGTACCATCTCCGGCCTTAGCAGCATTGCACTGATTGCCGTCTCCACCCAGCTATTGTGTGCCGTCAGCGATGGCAACATCCTGGTGTATTCGTTGAGCAACTGGCCTGCGCCTTTCGGTATTGTGCTGATGGCAGATCGCCTGGCAGCCCTGATGGTGTTGACTACCTCGCTACTAGCCCTGTTTTCACTCATTTATGCCATGAGTGGCACGGATAGGCAGGGACGCCAGTTCCACATCCTGTTCCAGTTGCAGTTGTTCGGGCTTAACGGGGCTTTCCTCACCGCCGACCTGTTCAACCTGTTCGTGTTCTTCGAAGTATTGCTATTGGCGTCGTACAGCCTGTTGCTGCATGGTGGAGGACGCAAGCGCATACGCTCCGGCTTGCACTTCGTCGTCATCAATGTAGTGGGCTCTTCACTGTTCCTGTTTGCCGTCGGTATTCTCTACGGCATTCTGGGTACACTGAATATGGCTGATCTGGCAGTCAAGGTCGCCCATGTCAGCCCCGAGAATATCGGCCTCGTGAAAACCGCGGGCTTGCTGCTGTTTGTCGTATTTGCATTAAAAGCCGCGTTGTTGCCACTTTACCTCTGGCTACCCACCGCCTATTCGCAAACCAGCGCCCCTGCTGCTGCCTTGTTCGCCATCATGACCAAGGTAGGTGCTTATAGCATCCTGCGCGTCTACAGCCTGATCTTCGGCAACGAAGCAGGCCCGCTTGCCAACCTGCTGGATGGCTGGTTGCTGGGCATGGCGCTCACCACCATCATCATTGGCAGCTTTGGCCTGCTGGGCAGCAAACGGTTACGCCAGCAAGTCGCCTATCTGGTCGTGATTTCCGCAGGCACCCTGCTCACCGGCTTCAGCCTCAACTCGCAGGCTGGCATTGCCGCCGGGCTGTATTACCTGCCGCACACGACCTTCGCGACGGCTGCGCTATTCCTGCTTGCCGACCTCATCGTACAGCGCCGCGACCAGATGGAAGATAAGCTGGAGGCCGGGTTGGTCATCACCAAGCAAAAATTTCTCGGCGTCATGTTCTTCGTACTCGCCATCATTGCCTCTGGCCTTCCTCCTCTGTCGGGCTTCCTCGGCAAGTTCATGCTGTTGCGTGCTGCACTGGAACACCCAGCCCTGCCTTACATCATGGCGATTGTCTTGGTGAATGGCCTATTGACCGTGATTGCCATGGCACGCACAGGCGCGTTGTTCTTCTTTGCAGCCCATGCAGTCGACACTGCCACCAACACCTATATCAAGCAGAGCGAACCCGAGCCGCTCAAGGTACGCGAACTACTGCCCATCCTGTCATTGCTCGGCCTGTGCGTGCTCATGACTTTGTGGGCTGGCCCCATCAATAGCTACAGCCTGGAAACTGCCAACCAGTTACTGGATACACCAGCGTACATTGATGCCGTTCTTGGAAAGGAAGCACAATAATGCAACGCTTCTTGCCCCACCCGCTGCTCACCATCATCCTGGCGATCATCTGGTTATTGCTCAACAACAGCATAGAGCCAGGGCAAATTGTCCTGGGCCTGCTGCTCGGCTGGGCAATCCCATTTTTTGCCCTGCAATTCTGGCCAGATAAACTCAAAGTGCATAAACCGCTCACCTTGTTGCGGTTCAGCTTTATCCTGCTCTATGACATCATCGAGGCCAATTTCATTGTCGCCATGCGTATTCTGGGCAACCCGGAGAAGCTGCGTCCGGCCTTTATCGTGGTGCCTATCGACCTGAATTCCGATTTCGGCATGAGCATTCTCGCCAATACCACCTGCCTGACCCCTGGCTCACTGTCGGCGCTACTCGCACCTGACCGTAAAAGCATCCTGGTGCATGCGATTGACGTCGATGACGTCGATGCTTTCATCCATACCATCAAGACACGTTACGAACTGCCACTGAAGGAGATTTTCGAGGAATGATAGAAATCGCCATCCATATCGCATTCGTGCTGGTTTCAGCCGCGCTGGCACTGAATGCCTGGCGCCTGCTCAAAGGCCCAAGCGCGCCTGACCGCATCCTGGCCCTAGATACGCTCTACATCAACACCATCGCCTTACTGGTCGTGTTTGGCATCCATATCAAGAGCATGGTGTATTTCGAGGCGGCGTTGCTGATTGCCCTCATGGGTTTCATTGGCACCATTGCCATGTGCAAATACCTGTTGCGCGGAGACATTATCGAATGAATATCGTACTGGAAATTTTGCTCTCGCTACTGATTGTGACCGGTGCCTTGCTCACCTTTATCGGCTCACTTGGCCTGGCCAGGCTACGCGACTTTTACACCCGCCTGCACGGCCCGACCAAAGGAACGACACTGGGCGTGGGCTGCCTGCTGATTGCCTCTTCCATTTTTTTCAGCGTGCAAGGAGAGGGCCTCAGCTTGCATGAAGTGCTGATTACCCTGTTTCTGTTTATCACTGCACCAATCAGCGCTCACTTGCTAGCGAAATCAGCATTGCACCTCAAGGTGGAGTCGCTGGTGCCCTTGCCGGACGAAGCCATCGCCCGCAAGAACAGCCAACACAAGCCTTACCAGACACTGGACTAAGCTACTAAATACTCAATGCGCTGGCGGCGCTTTGTCAGCGCCCGCCTGATCCTGTGTGGCAGCTTGCAAATCCTCCACACTCACATGACTGCTACGCTTGGGCGGAAACAGGAATAAGGCTGGGTTCTGGATAAAGCGCTTGGCCAAGGTCTTCAACAATAAGCGCCACTGGGCAAAGGTGACCTTGCGTGATTTCATTGCCACATACAGCGCCAAACTGAAACTCACCACAAGATTGGTCGTGCCTATCAGCCAGATGCCGAGGATAGCAGTCACCAGCACCTGCCATGAAAAAATGAAATCCAGCGCCATAAAGGAATAACCGGTAAACGCCGAGGCAAAAGCGATATGGCGGATATCGATAGGCACGCCCAGTAGCACACCTAGGCCAGACATGCCGCCCAGCAAGCAACCAAAATAAAAGTTACCTGCCAACGCGCCCAGGTTATTCTCCACATAGCGCGCGACACGATCAAGGCGCGCAGGCCCCAGCAACCATTCCAGCCAGCCCAAAGCACGTAAGCGTTGCGGGATTTTGTTATAAACCGCCATATTGTCGTGATAGCCCGCAATCAGGCCGGAAAGGAACAGGCACACCCCGGCAATCGCCGCATAAAACACGGCGCCGCTATGGAACGGATCGTTGGCGTCCAGCAAGGCATGCGCTTTTTCCGGCGTGATGAAGTGCTCGCCAGTCGCCGTCAGGATCAACCAGCCCACCAGCATCGCCACTGGTACCGCCATCATTACGTTACCAAGGATAGCAATGGTTTGACTGCGGAATGTCTGCGCAATAATGGTCACCAGCTTATCGAGGTTCTTGTTCTTGCGGTCACTGGCGTCAATGCTCGCCGCAATCGCCGCTGCCGTCATCGCGGGCTGCTTGGTGGCTACCGTGAAGTGCAGGATGTGAATCAACGCAAAACCCAGGCCGTAATTGAGGCTGAACAGGATAGCCTCAGTCAGGGGCGCATAATGGTGCTTGGCGGCAATGATCTTGAGCATGGTCATGAGTGCAATGATCACGCCCGCCCCCATCGCTGAGCGCATCAAGCCAAAATATTCGCTACGCGTCTCGGTGATGTAGTGTTCGCCAGTACGGCTCGCATTCTCCGTCACGCGCAAAGCCATCAACTCGACATTCTCACGGAAATGCTGGCGCACATCATTCTTGTGACGCTCAGCGGAAACCAGCGTCTTGAACAATTGCACCATGGCCACGCCAGCATCTGCCTCGCTGCGTACCAGCTTGATGATACCCAGCAAGCTCTCCAACCGCCGCACCTGTTGCCCCATGCGCTGCAGCAAGAATGTCAGGCGCACGCTGGTCCCGGTTTGCGAACTATTGCGCCTTATCTTGGCAATCACTTGGCGGCATTGATCCAGCATTACGAGTATGTGGCCCACATCGTGTTGCTGCTCCAGGGGCTTGGCAAGCAAAGCCTGCAACTCAACACTCTGGGTAATAAAAGGCGAATCGTGGTACTCGATCTCGGGGTGATTGCGGATCAACTCAGGCTCAAGGCCAGAAGCAGCGAGCCGGTAAGATAGCACCTGCGCCGCATCCAGCAGGCTTTTCTGGCACTCAGCCACCTTCTCGGCAGGCACTTCATTAAAGCGCAAGGCATGCACCAGTTGCAGCCAGACCTCATCAGGCACGGAAGATACCCACTCCTCATCGCCATTCTTTGGGAATATCTGCCCAAATAAGTCCTTGAGATAAGCCGGATTAATGGCATCGGGCAGCATCTTGTGGCCAATACGGCGTGCCAACTCTGTAAAAAAACCACTGTTAGGCTGAATGCCAGAATCCACATACAGCGAGATAGGCTTGCGTCCCACCAGCAGGCTGACGATAGCATCACGCAGCAAGCGTGCCTTGTCCGGATCGCTGTTCAATACATGGCAAAGTGCCTGCACTGCATGGGCAGCATGCGCGGTATCGTTATTGTGGCGTGGACGAATTTCTGCCACCAAGTCAGCAACCAAGTGGGCGGCATTCGTATTATGTTGTGCGTAATCGCGCAGGATTTCTTCCATCAGCATATTTCTATCGAAAACATTTTTGTGATTATCAGGAATTGATTTCTTTGTTCTTATCATCCCACATATGAGCTTGAGGCACGCACTATAATGCCGCTCCCAGCGTCAGATGCAGGCGCTTTTCGCTGTTGACACGGCGCAAGACCAATTCCACCTCCTGCCCAGCATGGCGATGAACGATTTGCTGTAGTGCCTGCGCTGACGGAATAGGCTCCCCAGCAAGATTGAGCAAGACGTCCCCCACAGCCACCCCAGCTTGCGCCGCAGGAGATCCGGTAATCACCGCCAGCACCGTCAAGCCGGGTTTAGCATCGTCCTTGCTGGGTTGCATGACATGCACACCCAGCGCGGGCGGTGCCAGCTTGCCCCAGTAAGTAGCAAAGTAACTATAGACCTCACCTTTCCCAGCACTGGTTCCCTGGCTCTTTGACTGCTCCTTGATTTGCTGCAGCCTCATTGCCGCAGTTGGCGCAGCGATCAGCTTGGTATACACAATCACCGCATCCGCCTTGACCTTGGCTGCCTGAGAAACGGCGCGTGAAGGCGGAACATCGGTGGTTTCAAAACTGGAATAACCCAACATTTCGTAACCATCATTCAGCATGCGCTGGTAATCATCCGTTTCATTCACGCCTTTATAGATGGTTGGTTCCTGGCCACCTGGGCTCAGTTTCACGCCATGCAATTGGCGAGCGACATAGTGCTGGGTATAAGGATTATCCTCAGCAGGTACCTCCACCGGCGGCACAGCAATCACGGGCTGATCCGGTATCGGCTGCTTCACCACCGGCTTGCTACAAGCAGCCAGCATGGCTAGCAATAATACGATGACATAGGGATGCATCATCCTCTCCACTCATTTTTCCTAGCGACAATGGTATGATGAAACGATGTTTTTTTCATCGCCTGCGTACACGCTACAGGCAGATTAACCGACCAACTCCATCAACCATCACTCTTCACTTATGGCAATAGACATCATCCGTATCGGCCTGGTTTCGATCAGTGACCGTGCATCCAGCGGCGCTTACGAAGACAAGGGCATCCCTTCCCTGCAAGAGTGGCTAGGCCGCGCATTGGCAACCCCGTGGGAAAGCACGCTACGCGTGATTCCTGACGAACAGGATGAAATAGAAGCAACCCTGCGCGACCTGGTGGATTTCGATGGCTGCCACTTGGTGCTGACCACAGGCGGCACTGGGCCTGCTATTCGCGACGTCACACCAGAGGCAACTCTGGCAGTGGCAGACAAGGTGATGCCTGGCTTTGGCGAACAAATGCGCCAGATCAGCCTCAACTTCGTGCCCACCGCCATCCTCTCACGCCAAGTCGCGGTCATCCGCAAGCGTAGCCTGATTATCAACCTGCCGGGGCAACCCAAGGCTATTGCCCAAACCCTCGAAGGCCTGAAGGATGAACATGGCAAAACCGTGGTGCCTGGCATTTTTGCCGCCGTGCCTTATTGCCTAGATTTGATCGAGGCACCTTACATCGAGACCAATCCCGACATCGTATCGTCATTCCGCCCTAAATCCGCACAAAAGCCCGCTTGATCCATGGCCTCGGAATTCGACCTCATCAAGCGTTACTTTAATCGCCCGCAGCCAGACGCTATCCTGGGCGTGGGCGATGATGCAGCCTTGGTGCAAGTCTCTCCAGGCATGCAGCTGGCCATCTCTGCCGACATGCTGGTAGCAGGCACTCACTTTTATGCAGACATAGATTCCTGGATGATAGGCTGGAAATCCATGGCAGTGAATATCTCCGATATGGCTGCCATGGGCGCTCAACCTCGTTGGGCCACATTGGCTATCGCCTTGCCAAAAGCGGATGAAACCTGGGTCGCCAGGTTTGCTGAAGGTTTTTTTGCCTGCGCCGAGCAATTCAATGTCGCCCTGATAGGTGGCGACACCACACGCGGGCCGCTCACCATCAGTGTACAGATCATGGGCGAAATTGCGCCAGGCCAATCATTGCTACGCAGCAATGCCCAAGCGGGTGATGATCTCTGGGTATCTGGGCCATTAGGCGATGCCGCATTGGCGCTGGCAGCCATCCAGGGACGATTCCCCCTCAGCGAGGCTGAACTTGACGCATGTAGCCCGGCCTTGCATCAACCCCAACCCAGAGTGGCCCTGGGGCTGGCTTTGCAGGGTTTAGCTCACAGCGCACTGGATATCTCCGATGGCCTGCTTGCCGACCTTGGGCATATCCTCGAACGCTCAGAGCTAGGAGCTGAGGTCTGGCTGAATGCCATTCCACAGTCAAAAACTGTAAGCGCACACTCTCACCAAAGCGAAGTCCAGGCGATGATTCTCTCCGGCGGTGATGATTACGAACTATGCTTTACTGCCCCAGCAAAAAATCGCCACCGTATTGCAGAGATTGGCCAAAAGCTAGGCCTGACCCTAGCAGTCATCGGGCAGATGACCGCATCCCCCACACTCACCATTCTAGGGCTGGACGACACCCCGCTGACTCTCAAGGAGCATGGCTTTGACCATTTTGCCTGATCGCCACTTTCTGTTGCGCCACCCTGCGCATTTCCTTGCACTTGGTTTTGGCAGCGGCCTGGCGCCCAAAGGCCCGGGCACGTTCGGCACCCTGGTAGCATTACCACTATTCGGCCTATTGCTGCTGTTGCCTGAAGTGAGCCACCTGCCTATCCTGGCGCTATTATTCCTGATGGGTATTCCACTCTGCGGCATAACGGGACGCAACTTAGGCGTCAGCGATCACGGTGGTATCGTCTGGGATGAGATTGTCGCCTTCATGCTAGTGCTGGAATTCACACCCAAGGCCTGGGAATGGTGGCTTTATGCCTTCCTGCTCTTCCGTCTGTTCGATATCTGGAAACCCTTCCCCATCCGCACACTGGATCGCCAAGTACATGGCGGCTTCGGCGTGATGCTGGATGATGTGCTCGCCGCAATCTATGCAATTGCCGTATTGAAAGGAACCCAATGGTGGATGATGCAACACTTTTAACTCTGGCTCACGAGCTTGGCACCGCCTTGAAGAATAAAGGCTGGAACCTGACCCTCGCCGAATCCTGCACCGGTGGCTGGGCAGCGCAATCTGTTACAGCGATCGCTGGTAGCTCGGCATGGTTTGACCGCGGCTTTGTCACCTACAGCAACCTTGCTAAACAACAGATGCTAGGGGTTGGCGCAGATACACTGGAACAATACGGTGCGGTCAGCGAGCAAACTGCAGAGGAAATGGCCTTGGGTGCCATCGCCCACAGCTCGGCAGACATCAGTGCAGCCATTACCGGCATTGCCGGGCCAGAGGGCGGCAGCACTGAAAAGCCCGTCGGTACGGTATGCTTTGGCTGGAGTTGTAAAAGCGGTCAAATCCTCACGCAAACAGAAGTATTTTCAGGTGATCGCGAGGCGGTGCGGAGACAAGCGGTCAAAACCGCATTAACAGGCTTGTTGCAACTTACCTTAGCCACTGATTTATGAAATAATTGCAGGCTTTAGCAGGTAACTCGAAAAGGTATTCACTGATGGATGAAAATAGAAGCAAAGCGCTAGCCGCCGCCCTCTCGCAAATTGAGAAACAATTCGGCAAAGGCTCCATTATGCGCATGGGCGACACTGACGTCGCCGCTGACATCCAGGCAGTCTCTACCGGCTCGCTGGGCCTGGATATTGCCCTCGGCATTGGTGGTTTGCCACGTGGCCGTATCGTGGAAATTTATGGCCCTGAATCATCAGGCAAGACCACGCTGACATTGTCCGTGATTGCACAAATGCAAAAACTGGGTGGCACGGCAGCGTTTATTGATGCTGAACACGCACTTGATCCGCAATATGCGCAAAAGCTAGGCGTGAATGTTTCCGAGTTACTGATCTCCCAGCCTGATACTGGCGAACAAGCACTTGAAATCGCCGACATGCTGGTGCGCTCAGGCTCTGTTGATATCGTTGTTGTCGACTCTGTAGCAGCACTGACACCCAAGGCCGAAATCGAAGGCGAAATGGGCGACTCACACATGGGCCTGCAAGCCCGCCTGATGTCACAAGCGCTGCGTAAGCTCACGGCCAACATCAAGCGCACCAATACGCTGGTCATCTTTATCAACCAGATCCGCATGAAGATCGGCGTGATGTTCGGCAACCCCGAAACCACCACTGGCGGTAATGCACTGAAGTTCTACGCCTCTGTGCGCCTGGATATCCGCCGCACTGGCGCCATCAAGAAGGGTGATGAAATCACCGGCTCCGAAACTCGCGTCAAGGTGGTGAAAAACAAAGTTTCGCCCCCATTCAAGCAAGCAGAATTCGACATTCTCTACGGTGAGGGTATCTCGCGTGAAGGCGAAATCATCGAGTTGGGCGTGAACCTCAAGCTGGTTGAAAAAGCGGGTGCCTGGTATAGCTACAAGGGCGATAAAATTGGCCAAGGCAAAGATAATGCGCGCGAGTTCCTCAAGGAGCACCCGGCGATTGCCGATGAAATTGATGCCAAGATTCGTGAACAATCCAACCTGGCCAATGCCGCGATGACCACGGCGCCGGATGAAGAAGACGACGAATAAACCTGCCACCAGCCTGCGCGAGCGGGCTTTGGCTTATCTGGCACGCCGGGAATATTCCTATAAGGAACTGCAGCAAAAGCTGACCCCGCATGTGGGAGAGGACGATGACCTACCCTCACTACTTGAAGATTTCAAGAAACGTGGCTGGTTATCCGATACCCGTTATACCGAGCAGATCGTCCATGCACGCAAAGGCCGCTACGGTAGCCTGCGCGTAGCCCATGAGCTCAGGCAACATGGCATCAGTGATGAGTTGATCAGCAAAGCAGTTGCTGACATGGCAACAGATGAGTTGGCCGCTGCCAGGACGGTATACCAGAAGAAGTTTACCCAGGCACCGCAATCGCGAGAAGAATGGGCCAAGCAAGCCCGCTTCCTGCAAGGCCGCGGGTTTGGGTTTGAAGTAATACGCAAAGTGCTGCGTGGCAGCCCGGAAGATATTGAGTGATGCAACATAGCACGTTGCATCCATGGATTTTTTTGACATTAACGCTTTGAGCAAGAACATATATCAATGAAGAGCAACCAGATTCGCCAGGCTTTCCTGGATTACTTCGCCTCCAAGGGCCACCAGATCGTTAGTTCCAGTTCACTGGTCCCCGCTGGCGACCCTACACTGCTCTTCACCAATGCAGGGATGAACCAGTTCAAGGACGTATTTCTGGGTTTTGACAAACGCCCCTACACCCGTGCCACCTCCTCGCAGAAGTGTGTACGCGCTGGCGGCAAGCACAACGATCTGGAAAACGTCGGCTATACCGCGCGCCACCATACCTTCTTTGAAATGCTGGGCAACTTCAGCTTTGGCGACTATTTCAAGCGTGATGCCATTAATTTTGCCTGGGAGCTGCTGACCGAAGTCTTCAAGCTACCCAAAGACAAGCTCACCGTCACTGTCTATGCAGAAGACGACGAAGCCTACGATATCTGGACCAAGGAAATCGGCGTACCTGCCGAGCGCGTGATTCGCATCGGCGACAACAAGGGCGCGCGCTATGCTTCCGACAACTTCTGGATGATGGGTGATACTGGCCCCTGCGGCCCCTGTACCGAGATTTTCTATGACCACGGCGACCATATCTGGGGCGGCCCTCCAGGTAGCCCCGAAGAAGATGGCGACCGCTTCATCGAAATCTGGAACAACGTCTTCATGCAGTTCAACCGTGACGAAGCTGGTGTCATGCATCCGCTGCCCAAGCCTTCGGTCGATACTGGGATGGGCTTGGAGCGGATTGCTGCTGTGTTGCAAGGCGTACATAGCAATTACGAGATCGATCTGTTCGAAAATTTAATTACCAGTGCTCGTTCAGCAATATTCACTGCATATGAAGATGACTCATCATTCAATGCACTAATGACTGAAAAAGAACAAGGCATTGTTAATCCATCGCTGAAAGTTTTAGCAGACCATATTCGCTCATGTGCATTCTTGATTGCTGACGGAGTAATTCCTGGCAACGAAGGGCGTGGCTATGTATTGCGCCGGATCATCCGCCGCGCGATTCGCCACGGCTATAAACTTGGAGCCAGACGCAGCTTCTTTCATTTAATGGTTTCTGCTTTGGTAGCCGAGATGGGCGATGCCTATCCCGAGCTCAAGAGCGGCGAACAGCGTATTACCGACATCTTGCGCCTGGAAGAGGACCGGTTCTTCGAGACCATTGAGCACGGTATGGCGATCCTGGACGCTGAGTTGGCCGACATGGCTAAAACCGGCAATACCGTATTCAACGGCGAAACCGCATTCAAGCTGCACGACACCTTCGGCTTCCCGCTTGACCTCACAGCAGATGTCTGCCGTGAGCGTGAAGTCAGCGTAGACTCCGCCGCTTTCGACGCCGCCATGACACGCCAAAAAGAACAAGCCCGCGCCGCAGGCAAGTTCAAGATGGCCACTAACCTTGAATATGTAGGGGCGGCCACTACATTCCAAGGCTACGACACTCTGGAAGCGCCGGGCAAAGTGCTGGCACTATATAAGGATGGCAGCGCTGTCGATAGCTTGAATGAAGGCGAGCTAGGCGTGGTCGTGCTAGATAACACCCCCTTCTATGCCGAATCTGGCGGCCAGGTCGGCGATCAAGGTATATTGAAGGGCGCGGAAGGTATCTTCCAGGTAGAAGACACCTTAAAAATCCAGGCTAATGTGTTCGGCCATCACGGCGTATTGAACACCGGCACCCTGCGCGTAGGCGACGAAGTCAGCGCACGCGTGGACCTCGTCTCGCGCCATCGCACCATGCGCCACCACTCGGCCACCCACCTCATGCACAAAGCCTTGCGAGAAGTGCTGGGCAGCCATGTGCAGCAAAAAGGCTCATTGGTAGACCCTGACAAGACACGCTTCGATTTCGCGCACAATGCTCCCGTCACCGATGAGGAAGTCCGTCGCATTGAAGATATCGTCAATGCCGAGATTCTCGCCAATGCGCCGACCCAGGCACGTGTGATGGATATTGAATCGGCACAGAAAACCGGTGCCATGATGCTATTCGGCGAGAAATATGGCGATGAAGTCCGCGTACTCGACATCGGCACTTCGCGCGAACTGTGCGGCGGCACGCACGTCGGCCGCACAGGCGATATTGGCCTATTCAAGATTACTTCCGAATCAGGCGTTGCTGCCGGGGTGCGTCGCATTGAGGCAGCTACTGGTGATGTAGCGCTACACTATATCCAGCAACAGCAGCAACTGCTTGCCGATGCTGCTGCCTCCTTCAAGGCACCAGCAGCAGAACTGGCTAGCAAGATCAGCCAGACTCTGGATCATATCAAAGCGCTGGAGAAGGAACTCGCACGCCTGAAATCCAAGCTGGCCTCATCGCAAGGTGATGAGCTTGTAAGCCAAGCGGTGGAGATCAATGGCGTCAAGGTTCTGGCTGCGACATTGGAAGGCGCAGATGCCAACACCTTGCGCGAAACCATGGACAAGCTCAAGGACAAGCTCAAGACTGCTACTATCGTGCTTGCTAGCGTTAATGGCGACAAGGTCAGCGTTGCCGCTGGTGTCACCGCTGACACTATCTCCAAAGTCAAAGCTGGCGAGCTGGTCAACTTTGTTGCCGCACAAGTCGGCGGCAAAGGTGGCGGCAAGCCGGATATGGCCATGGCAGGTGGCACCGATGCCAGCAAGCTGCCACAAGCACTCGCCAGCGTTGCTAGCTGGGTAGGCGAAAAACTGAATTAACCGCCGCGGGGGCATGCATGACAGCCACCCGCGTTTTATTGATGCACTTTTGATACCGACATAGATATGGCACTTATCGTACAGAAATACGGCGGCACCTCAGTCGCCAATCCAGAACGCATCGGCAACGTCGCCCGCCGCGTGGCTCGCCACAAGGCATTAGGTCAGCAAGTCGTGGTCGTGGTTTCGGCAATGTCCGGCGAAACCAACCGCCTGATCGGCCTGGCCAAGGAAGTGATGCCCAACCCTAGCCCACGTGAACTTGATGTGCTCGTCTCCACCGGCGAACAAGTCACCATTGCCCTGCTTGCCATGGCCCTGCAAGAGCTTGGGGTAAAAGCCAAGAGCTACACCGGTAGCCAGGTCAGCATCATCACTGACAATGCTCACACCAAGGCGCGCATTCTCAAGATTGATGAAGAGCGTATCCGCAAAGATCTTGATGACGGCCATGTCGTTGTCGTCGCTGGTTTTCAGGGTGTTGACGAGCAAGGCAATATCACCACCCTAGGCCGCGGTGGCTCCGATACTACCGGCGTCGCGCTGGCAGCTGCTCTCAAGGCCGATGAGTGCCAGATCTACACCGATGTAGACGGCGTCTACACCACCGACCCACGCGTCGTGCCTGAAGCACGCCGCCTCAAATCGGTCACCTTCGAGGAAATGCTGGAAATGGCCAGCCTGGGCTCCAAGGTACTGCAAATCCGCTCAGTCGAGTTTGCAGGCAAATACAAGGTCAAACTACGCGTGCTTTCCAGCTTTGAGGAAGAAGGCGAAGGCACGTTGATTACTTTTGAGGACGACAACAATATGGAACAACCCATCATTTCCGGTATCGCCTTCAACCGCGATGAAGCCAAAATCACCGTACTAGGTGTACCTGACCGCCCAGGCATTGCCTATCAGATCCTGGGCCCAGTGGCTGATGCCAACATCGACGTCGACATCATCATCCAGAACGTTGCCGCCGATGGCACCACCGACTTCACCTTCACCGTGCACAAGAACGACCTGCAGAAGGCCCTAGACATCCTGCGCGACAAGGTACAAGGCCATATCGGCGCACGCGAGATCATCGGCGACGACAAGACCGCCAAAGTCTCCGTGGTCGGCGTCGGCATGCGCTCCCACGTTGGTATAGCCAGCCAGATGTTCCGCACCTTGGCTGAAGAAGGCATCAACATCCAGATGATCTCCACCTCCGAGATTAAGATTTCTGTCGTTATTGACGAGAAATACATGGAATTGGCAGTACGCGTATTGCATAAGGCTTTTGGACTAGAAGAAGTTTAAGAATTACGCCGTTTTGGCGTTGATTTTTACGGCGTAATCAAGTATTGTTACGCCCTCGTGCGGAGAGCTGGCCGAGTGGTCGAAGGCACTTCCCTGCTAAGGAAGCATACGGGCTTAAACCTGTATCGAGGGTTCGAATCCCTCGCTCTCCGCCATCAACAACCTAACCTCCTATTTTATAAAGAATTCAATAGGGGCTTGGGTTTCAAGATGGCCTGGTAAGACACTGAGGTGAGACGCTTATGACAAAGCGAGCCCCCGACATGACCATTCAGGATTACATCTATAAAGTAGATTCAACCTGGTATTTCCGCCTCACCATTCCCAAGCAAGTCAGAAATTTCATTCAAGACAATCTCCGGTCTGGAAATGATATTTCACACATCATTCCAGAGCCGCTTCAGAAAAAATACTCTTCAAAGGAAATCAAACTTTCTCTTGAGACAAAAGATTATTCAGTAGCAAAAAAGCTCAGAGATCGTCATTTGGCAACCTACAACAGCTTCTTTGAGGCGCTCTTAGGTCTGATCTCACCAAATGAAACAATTGAGACAGCAAGGAATATCTTGGACATTCCTACCACCTCTCAATTAACTGTCATACCTAATGAAGTAATTGATGCCCATTTCACAAATCTACTGCATGAATCGTTAAACAAGGATGACCACTGGAGAAGAGAGAAAAACCTTAAGCTGTCCACGCTACCCAACTTTATTGGCATCGTTGAGGATAATTTACGGCTTGCAAGACAGGCATTAAGTATTAATGACACCACTATGATTAGTGGCACTGTTGTGGAGACTATTCTCAAACAGTGGGGTTATGATCCAGATTCTGTTGATAGTGATAGTAAAAATCGGATTCGCGAAGCACTGCTTAAAACTAATATTCGCAGTCTTGAATTCGCTTTGGAAAAAAGTAATGGTCAGATTGTCGAGACGCACAAGGTCGTGCCAAAAGTAGATATACCCAAAGCTGTATCACTTGATCTCATACTATCTGAATGGGTCAATGCAGTTCCAAGAAATACAAAAACCATCAAGGATTACTCCTCGACCTTTCTAGCATTTACACAATTCGTGGCGAATAAAGAGGCTAATAAAGTCTCTAGGCGAGACATATTGGACTGGCGAGACTCCTTAGTCTCAGATGGAAAGCTTTACTATAAAACGATTGTGAAGAGAGTTAGGCAAGTCGCTACCATCTTCAATCTGGCTTTTGATAACGAGCGAATCAAAACCAATCCAGCAGTCCGGCTCTCAGTAAAGAAACCTACTATTCTGAATGCGGTACGTGAACCCTTCTCGGAAGATGATCTAACGAAAATATTCTCAGCCCCAATATTCCATGGTGGAGATATTTCGATTGGAGGCAAAGGGGCTGCGGCATATTGGCTTCCCCTCCTGGCACTATATACAGGGGCACGGGAAGAAGAGCTGGGACAATTGAACATTGATGACATCAAGTTTGAATATGGCTCTTACTTTATCGATGTAAACGACCACAACGAAGACCATTCAATTAAAACCATGAATGCTCGTCGAATGATCCCAATTCATTCAAAGCTTATTGAGGCAGGGTTTATAGCGTATGTTAAGCAACTCAGATCGCGCGCTATCACACGCGTCTTTCCTGAACTAACGCTAGACAGTAATCATAAATATACAGCCAACTGGTCAAAATGGTGGAGTAGATATTTAAGAAAAACTATAGGAATTGAGAGCAGAACAAAGGTTTTTCATTCATTTAGACATAACTTCAAAGATGCACTGCGATTAGCAGAAATTGATCCTGAGCTTCAGAACATTATTCTTGGTCATAGTAATAGCGGGAATCAGGGAAGCGTGTATGGAGGTGCAAAAAAACTCAAACTGGCAGCACAGGCAATTTTAAAAGTTGAATATCATGGTTTAGAAGTCCCAATTTTGTTTAAGGAGGATCAACACAATGTTTAATTTATTTGATTTTATACGCAATACATTTACCAATGATCAAAATCAATCCTCTCACCAGCCTACAGAGACTACACCATTGATAGAATCCAACTGGGAAAATTCCTGGGGACAATCCGCACCTCATCAAAGCATTAATGATTGGTCAGATAATATAAACAACAACTCAAATTTTAGTAATTTTGATTCAGATAGCTAAAAATTTTTATGCCATAAAGCTAACTAAATTTCAAATACTCATCAGTAATCACAAACTCAAAGTGCGAGACACTTTGAGTTTTCTTAAGAGTATCTTCTAGACATCTCTGGAAAAATAATGCTTGTATCAAAAAAATCACTCCAATGAAAATTGACAAGCCATTCTAGACACGCTGTATTAAGTCATACCAAAGATTTGCTCTAATCATACTAGTAGGCGGCATAAGATTAGAACTAACCTCAGCAAATACAATCTCAACTTCACTGAGAACAGCCTCAGTGATGACCCCAGCCTCAAAGGCTTCTATGAAACTTCTAACCAAATAATTCGAAGACTCTTTGTTTGAGCATACAATAATCATTTTTACGAGATAGAAGTCACTACTGAGAGGTTGATAATTTTCGCAACCAAGCATGT
The DNA here is from genome assembly GCF_044751345.1 of Methylobacillus methanolivorans. GTDB lineage: Bacteria > Pseudomonadota > Gammaproteobacteria > Burkholderiales > Methylophilaceae > Methylobacillus > Methylobacillus methanolivorans. The sequence continues at coordinate 1,487,290 of NZ_JBIWXY010000001.1, forward strand.
CAGCGCAGAACCGTACGATTCTTTCACGTTCCATTCTATTTTTCCAAGAATTCTCAACTTCCACCCATTCGACTTCAGAATCCGATCTAATCAATCCATCGGGAATCTTTCCAAAAATTTGATGAATGGGACATGTGCCATTCTGAATTTCAAATTCAGTCCATATTGATGATTTATTATCTACCAACTCATCAATCAGAAACCAATTTGAGCATGCACGATGAACTGGATTACCTAGCTTTAACCTTGCTCCACTTTGTGCATCAATATTAATATTCAATGATCTTAGGAAAGCAGCTCCCTTTGTTCCTAGCAAGTAAGCCTCCCCACCGTTCGGAAGTCCTCTTTTAATCACTAGCTTATTATCTATCATTTTCACCAAAGCTCGCCTTGCCAATGCAAGCCCTTGGCTTGAGTCATCATAGACTAGCTTTTTGATCATTCTGCTTGTCAGCCAACCAAAACGATTTATATATTTAAGTATTAGCTCGTGCTGCTCCACTCCTATCATTTGCTTATCTCTCATTTGTACTCCTTTTTATTTTTTTCAAATGAGGTTTTCCAGATATATCCGCTAACCTGTCATGTAAAACTAAGATTCTGTAATAGGTTGCTGGATCATTTTTAATCTGCTTTGCAACAAATTCCAACTCGGCAAGCAAGGCTTCAAAAAAATCCTTAGTCACAATTTCATTTATTTTCATATCAATCCTTTATATATCCGCACAGACCCTTGTGCACTGATGTATAGCGAGTGAAATGAAGAAAGTAGTGAATAATTAAAATTAATTATCGGCTAAAACTCTCATTAGCGCTCTGGACGAGCTATGAGACTATTGCTTTGGGAAGCAACGCCGATTTCTTTGCGCAAAATCCCCGAGCCCTTGTGTTGCCACACCTCGGGGCAAGGCACTGAATCTCAGCAAGCAATCGCTAGGGCGACTGCTTAACATGCTTCGACTTCGCTAAAGCTACGGGTCAATATTACATATTCACCTTCAGTGCCTTGCCCCGAGCTGCTTGCAGCTCAGGGATTTTGCGGAGCTTCGCTCCCCATTACATATATCGCTCTTGGGAGAGCTTTTTTCGTTGGCGAAAAAATATGTAATGGGCCCCCTCATGAAATTTTGAAGTCTAGTATTTAGAAGAGGTATTGTTGAGCATAGTAATTATTAAGGTTAACCGCTTAGAGGCAACCTACAGAATGCGGGCGATCTAACTAACAGCAGCTTGTTTCTAGAAAAATTCGCAAAGACTCAGGAATCATTCCCTGAACTCACCATCAAGGAACTGAATGACGATCAATCCAAGGCATTGGTAACTGATAGCATGGTAGAGAATGTCAGATGGACAGAACAAGCAGGACAGTAAGAAAACACAAGCCTGATTGTTTTGGGGAAGAGTAATTAACAAAGCTGGTAGTCATCTACTAGCTTTGTTATTGACAGAACATTGACTGAGTTTTGACAGTCAGATGAGCCGAATTATTTAGCGTGACGACGGCGCATTACTGCACCCAGCAAGCCCAAGCCTACCAGTAACATGGCGTAGATGTCTGCTTCCGGTACCGCTGCTACTAATCCAGAGGTCACGACCCAGGCGTAGCGCTGGTCTTCCTTAAGGCCATAGCCCTGAAAGCCGTTGTGGTTGCCGAAAACCCAGGCAAACACACTAGGAACACTACTATATTCTGCGCCAGACCAGTAAGTGTAGGACTGTTCGTTGTCGAACGTGGCAGTGTTGGGGATGGGTCTCCATGCCGTGCCTCCCAGTTCCTGGAAGAACAATTCGGGAAATTCGTCAGAGGAAGTGGCCACCGTGGGCAAACGCCATTGGTCGCTACCGCCATAGCTGACGCTGTTGAGGTAGTTGACGAATCCCAGTGCGCCCCACCAGCTGGTGCGTCCGTTTTCAGAAAAGTCGGCAGCACTGAGCGTGTAAATGCCCAAGGGGCTGTTAACATTAGGAGTATTCGTAATGGTGGGGGTGACAGCAATAATGGCGTCAACGATGGTGCTATGACCCTGGCTGCTGATGAGGCTGGCGAGCAGGTTGGCGTCCTTGGTCCAGGTGACATCGCTGATAGAGCTGTAAACGAGTTCTACGCCATTGGGGTTGTAGCTGGTAAGCTCAGCGTGGACGTTAAGGCTGGCAAACAGCAGGGCGCTAGCTAGCAAAGTGGGTTTGAAGTACATGTGATAGTTCCTTTGTTGAGGATGGTTAAAATAAATCAACAGGTATATTGCAGATGCAAACTTAAAACACTATAAAAATTCAACTCAGTGCCGCGAGCAATTGCATCGACAAATAACAACCTGAACTGTCAATGTAGTTTCGGGATGGTGGATGACACCAGTTTGAATAAAGAGCTAGTCTGGAAACCCCTAATGATATCCCCGTAGTGCGAGGCGCATTCTTCGCGATTAAAACAACCTCAAGGCGTTATATGTAAATCACCAAACACACAGACTGCCTTGATCGTAGTTGTTGTGACATCCAAAGAAAAACAACTTATAACCTGCCTAAAATCTTTTAAAACACCTACACCTCCTAGTATAGGTATATCACTAAATTTACCAGTCTAGGTAATATGCACACACTCTCCTCATAGTTAAAAAATATAGAAAGTCGCTTCGCTCCCATTCACCAAAGTATATTAATCACAATAAGTCATTTGAAATACCTATACTTATTTTTAACAACTTGTATAAGGTATACATATGAAAAACTCAAACTCATCATGGCAGCGCAATGGATTTAGTCAATCATTCATCATGATTCCGACAGAGGCTGTTTATATGGGGCTCACTAAACGTCAACTTCTTGTTCTTCTAGTTTTGTGCAGCCACTCCGATAAGCTAGGGAATGTCATTATTTCCAGAGAAAAAATTTCCTTGAAAACTGGAATTCATATTTCTGATATATCTAAAACCTATTCAGAACTTGAAGAGATAGGTTTCATTGAGCATCGTCAACAAATTGGCTTAAACGCCTGCAACACTATTAGGTTGAAAGTTCCCAGAACAAATACTATTGAGAAACTTGTAGAAGAAAAACATGGAAAAGGTAAAGGGCATGGTAAAGGAGATTACTTACCCCAAGGAGTAGATGCTAAATTATTACAGCCTTATCAAGTAGCCAGAGAAGTGAGAAAAGTAATGAATATTGAATTGTCTGACTTTGAAGACCCATTTGATGAATATTGATATGGAGCTCAATCCTATTCAATGTTCAGTTGGTTAGTTTTGAGTTTGCTCCAATCCCTAAAAATAACAACATCATTGAGGTCTGTATATTTTAAATTGTCTCGCTCAGTCCAATTTCTGGGTTTCTTATCATGCCAATATTTCCCTTGGCTGATAATGTTTCTCAAAATTACCTCTTCTTGCAAGGTAAGCTCTTTATTGAAGGCTGGATGAAACATTTTTCTCAATGTTCTAAATTGCGGATAGATATCCCAGACAAACTGATCCAATTCCCACCTTGAGCCTTTTGGCCAGTTATCCTGGTTATCTAGATAAGCATTTAAAGCAGCCACCATGATTTGGGCGATACTTTTGTCCTCCAGCCTAGACAAGGTTTCAAGCTCAAATTTAAGTTTGGCATTCAACCTCAAGCTCATCACTTCAGCTTTGCCTTTTGGCGTTTCTTCCATATAGATCCAATCGCACTCAACATTCAAGTAGAAATTGTAAACCAAAAACAACAAAAAGAATACACATATTGACATATGGTATCATTTGTATTACAATGTTTACATCATCAATCGGTGATCCTCCTTTAGGAGGTGTCCCAAGCGCTATCTCCGGATAGTAAGCAGGCATGCATTGAAAAACCAATCCATCGTACACCTTAAGAAAGGAGCTAACTAATATAGGAAATTAAAAATGTCAGTTCAAAAACCAAAAGTTATTCCACCTCTTGTTCTATCAGATATTGCACAAATAGCATCCACATTGTTTTCCTCGGAGGATACAACTGCAAATCTTGATCCCAATCTATCCCCCATTAAGCAACTTTCAATTTTTAATATGAAAGCCGAAATGGGGATAGCTAAATTTCAGGTGATTATTGGAAATGCTTACTATGATGGGATCCACATTGAACAAAATATTGAGCTCGCCGAATATTGGTGGGAAGAGGCTGCAGAACAAGGCAATACCGAGGCAGAGTTAAATTTGATGCAGTTATACATCCGTATGAATGAGAGCCCTGCCAGAGTCATCCCCTATCTAAAAAAACTTGTAACTAAAGGTAATCCAGAAGCCATGTTCCATTACGGACTAGCTTTAACTTATGGGAAAGGGGTTAAAAAGAATGTTCGGACAGGGGAATCCTGGTTATCAAAAGCAGCCAGACTAAATCATATTGATGCCCTAGTAGCTTTGTCGAAAATATACAGCGAGATCAAACAACTAAGAAATCACACTAAAAGCCACCAATATCAAAAGAGAGCTTGTGATCTTGGTCATAAGAAATCAATGTATGAATATAGCTACAATAAGATTCTCAATGAAAAGAATATTACAGATATCTCCTCAAAAGTATATTTGGAGAAATTAGCAGCTGACGGTCATCCTGAGCCACTCATGCTTCTGGCGCACCTGAAAGTGCACTCTGGTAACTTTGTTGAGAGTGTAAAACACTTACATGATGCTGCCATGCTTAATTATGGTCCAGCAAACTGGATGTTGGGAAGATGTTATGAAGATGGCTGGACTGTAAAAAGATCACCATCGAAGGCTCATTATTACAAAAACAGGTCAAAAATTCTTGGGTTTGATGGTGGCTTTGGCAAGAATCCATTCACGCCAAATACGCTAAGCACAACTGTTATTGGGGGTGGATATGCTTAATGATGCCTCTATTGATTATGCAAAAACAGTATTTGTGCGCTCATATATAAGGTTCCGATATGGAAGAAATGAATATATTGAATATCATTACAGGCGGCCACCAAGAACACTAGATTGGTAGTGAAAATAAAGTGAGGTAGTCAAACTACCTCACTGCAGTCTCTTTTTCTAAGCTGGTGTAGCGAGTTTTAATCCAATTATTCCAGCTACGATCAAACTCAAGCTAGCTATGCGCAAGAAGGCGGCAGATTCACCAAATAATACGATCCCACAAATGGCGGTGCCAATGGCTCCGATGCCTACCCAGACTGCATATGCCGTCCCCAATGGAAGCCCTTTCATTGCAATACTCAACAATCCTAAGCTTAAGAGAATACAGATAATGGTTAACACTGACGGGATCGGTTTTGTAAAGCCATCTGAATACTTCAATCCAATGGCCCAGCCGACTTCCAATAGACCTGCAACAACAAGAATAAACCAGTTCACTACGACCCTCCAATTAATAAATTGGGGCCGTCCCCGATGAGTTAGATAGGTAAGGTCGTCCCTACCCCATTTAAAAAGTACTGAGAGGTTATTGCTTTACTTGATGCACCAAACCTAATGACTTATCACCATACTCAATATGAACCTTAGCAATGATGACCTTGTAACTATCTAGCCATTTTGAAGATTTTGCTTTTGCTTCTTGATGTTTAGGATCCTGAATAAGCTTTTGAAGCGCCTCCATTGTTTCCCAGTAATACACCCCTGAGATAACTCCTGTATCAAGATTTACCCAAGACTCTTCCCCTATATAGCCAGGGATGGACTTCGCCATATCTGCAATCTGCTTGTCGAGCTCAAAAAACTCTTGGTCAAATTGCTTCTTGGCAAAGATAAATGTGGATGAGTACATATTTTCCTTACTTAATGAACCACGACATGATATCGTCACAGTCACAATACTATATTGTCATAGGACAAATGTGAAGATTATTGGAAAAACTGCTATTGAGATATCAGATAGTGTCAGACAGCTGGTTGAAAGTGGAGAGTTGAATCCAGGAAATTCTTTGCCCCCAGTTCGTGAGCTCGCAGAGCAATTAGGGGTAAACCGCAATACTGTTGCGGCGGCGTATCAGAAGCTGACTCAAGCTGACATCGTGATATCGCAGGGCAGAGCGGGCACGGTAATCCGGCAGCCTGCAAAAGCTGGTGAGCAAGAAGGATTGAGTTTAGGCACCGCCCTAATTGATATGGCTGATGGAAATCCCAACCCGGAATACCTGCCAGATCCACGCCAATTATTTGGCGAAGCTAATGTCCGCTGCTTCCTCTATGGGGAAGAAACCATCCTACCCGATCTCAATACCTACGGTAGGGATTGGCTAGGTAACGATTGTCCCCCGGGTATGGAGCTTGAGCTTACACATGGTGCTTTAGATGCAATTGAGCGGTTATGTGTTGCCCACCTCGTGCAAGGGGACAAAGTGGCTGTTGAAGACCCTGGATTTATGGGTACGATTGGATCCATCAAGCTTGCTGGCATGCGAACAGTTGGGATTGAAATCGATGATTTTGGAATGAAGCCTGACTCCTTGCAGATGGCATTGAACTTGGGAGTACGTGCAGTATTAATTACCCCACGAGCTCACAACCCTACTGGCTGCAGCCTCAATGCCACGAGGGCCCAGGAACTCAAAGGCATATTGGCCTCACATCCAAATGTGCTGGTAATTATGGATGACCATTTCGCATTGGTTGCCAACTCACCATTTTACTCGATCATTCCAGAGACCACATTGAGATGGGCATTAATTCGTTCTGTTTCTAAGGGACTTGGGCCTGACTTAAGGGTTGCATTTGTAGGCTGTGACAAGGCTACTGCAGACAGGCTCCGCGCTAGGCTGGCCCCAGGTATGAATTGGGTAAGCCATCTACTTCAGGCTCTAGTGCTCAGCTGTCTTACCTCTAAGAAAATCATCTCGTCACTGAAAGCTGCTCAATCTACGTACACAGAGAACCGCTTAGAGTTGATCCAAGCCCTGAGGAGTGAAGGCATAGAGGTCACCTCCACAGTTGATGGATTGAATGTTTGGATTCCTGTTTCCGAAGATCAAAAAACTATTGCATATGAACTAGCAAAGAAAGGATGGTTAGTTCGATCAGGGAATGCATTTGAAGTCCAGCGGCCCTCAAATGCTGTACGTGTAACCATATCCAAACTCAACCCCGGCCAGGCCGGAAAGTTCGTAAAAGATTTTAAATTTAGTCATGGTTAATCCAATGCAGATTTCTCAAATGAAATTCACGGGTTTGTGCGCTTTTCCTTTAACGCCATTTAATGAGGAGGGTTTTCAAGAGGATGCATTCATTAGTCTCATACGTCGCCTAGTAGTAGCCAAGGTAAATTCAATTGGTGTCCTGGGCTCAACAGGGGCATATGCCTATTTGAATCGCCAGGAACGCGCCCAGGTGATTGAGTTGGCATTGGAACATGCTAGAGGGATTCCTGTTATGGCAGGTATTGGCGCCCTAAGGGTTAGAGATATCCTATTATTGGCTGAGGATGCTCAGAGGCTGGGAGTCCAGGCGGTCATGCTGGCTCCAATGTCATACCATAAACTGACAGAAGATGAGGTATTTGATCTCTACAAAACCGTGACGGACCACCTTTCAATCCCGCTATGTATTTACGACAACCCTGGCACAACAAACTTCAAATTTACTGATGAACTACTGGCACAAATTGCCCAATTGCCCTTTGTTCGCTCAATCAAGATACCGCCGATTTCTGCGTATCTTCCCGATGCCAAAAAACGGGTGGACAGCCTGCGTAAAGGGATTCCTTCTGAAGTTTCGATAGGAATTAGTGGCGACTGGAGCGGGTTGGATGGTTTAAGAGCTGGGTGTGATCTTTGGTATTCCGCAATTGGTGGATTAATTCCAGAGACGCTTATGGACATTGTACATACCGCAAATCAAGGGGATTTTGAACTAGCTGATCGCACTTTTCAGGATATGGAGGTGATTCTGGATATGTTTAGGCGATATGGCAGTATAAGGGTCATTGCCTGTGCTGCCAAAGAACTCGGAATAGTCAATAACTTCTGCCTACCACCGCCTTTAAAGCCACTACCTGAAGTTGAGCAATCGTTATTGAGGGCATTAATTCATGAATTACAACCAGCGTAAACGAAGAGAAAAATATGCTGATTGATCCTGGAAGTTTTGGCATGTTCTTGGTCGCTGCCATTGTGCTTGCATTTATTCCTGGGCCTAGTGTTCTGTACGTCCTTGCCCGTACGCTTGCAGGAGGCAAACAGGAGGGAATTTCATCAACATTTGGTACAAGCATTGGTGGATTGCTACATGTGATACTAGCAGCCACAGGGTTAACAGCTTTGTTGGCAGCCTCAGCTCATGCTTTTGCAATTGTGAAGTTCATTGGGGCCGCGTACCTAATTGGCTTGGGTGTGAAAATGATTTGGTCTGCAACACAGGCTACATTCCAAGAGTTGAGACCAGGTGTCACTAATGGAGCGAAACGCGCATTTAGTGATGGCATACTGACTGAAGCTTTTAATGTGAAAACAGCTTTGTTCTTCTTGGCGTTTATTCCCCAATTCTTAAATCACACATTGCCAGTTGCTCCTCAAATCATTGTGTATGGTTTGATTTGTGTATTTCTAAATACTTTAGTTGATCTCATTGTAGTGAGTTGTGCTGTCTGGCTAACACCGTTGGTAAAAGGATCAGCAACACCTGCGAAATTGATGTCCTTTGGCTCAGGATCTGTATTAGTAGGATTGGGAATCTATCTAGGACTAGGTGACTCAATGTCCCCTTGAGCCATTATTTTTTATTCAGATTACCTGTTAAGGATGGGTACGTGCAATGCACTTTGGACAGCGCCAATTGAAGATTAGTTAAATCAGTAATAGCAATTTCCCCGGTATTGATAAATTGCAGGAATGCAGAGCGTTGAGCTTCAGGGAGCATAGCCGCCTGAGGGTACTGGCATTTTAGCTTAGCTATATCTTGGCGCATTGTGTAGAAATGGCTTGGTACATAAGGGCTGGGCACTTGAGGGTCAAGCGAAGTGATGGCCAAGGGCTCGACAGGTAGCTCTTTGGGTTCCAGCTTGGGAGGGAAGATCAATTGATAGCCCATAATAGTTACACCGAGCAAACCCAAACATGCCATTAAAGGAGTGACATAACGCAAGAAGAGTGAACGTTTAGAGTTTTGCAGCAATGCTTCAATGGCATTTTCTGCAACTGTCCAGGAGACAGAAGTGTCATTTCTTGCCTCCATTTGTAGGGTACCGACCAGCACCATCAAGATTTGTTCAGTGATCAATTCTTGATGAGGAACACCCGCTTTATCAACTTCTGGTGTAATGAGTTTTCGCAGCAACTCCAGGTCATGAGCCTGTATATCATCAACGGTTTGGCGGAAGGAGTCTTTGTTAACCATTTCCCTTTCTATTGAAGACAAAGCAATAGCAAGGCCTCCTAGCCGTTTAGCAGGTTTCTTACCGCGAGCACGCATGGCTTCGATCAGTTTTCCGGTAGCAAAAATCCCACCTGCTTTTTCATTGTTCATAAACACCTACATTCTCGATTACATGCGGCCTTTCAGAGAATTATAACCGCTCAAACGACACCTTTGAAATACATAACAGTTGCAAAGTCAGACAGGTCTGTCTATAGTAACCGAACTAGCTTTAGCTAGGCAAATCTTCATTCCCAGGAGGAGTAGCGCCTGAAGAGGATTTGATAAATACAGGGCTGGGATAAACCAAGCCACTGCATTCAAGCGTTTGGTTCTGAATCAGGCTCTGGAATTGCAATAACTACTATGGAGAAGGCAACATGAAAATCAAAAAGGTTAACCTGGTTGTAAGCCTGGCCCTGGGCATGGCTGCATCTGTTCCTCTGGCATCTTATGCAGCAGCTGATATGGAAGCAGCCATGAAAGATGCGAACAATTGGGCACATCCGCGGGGGCAATACAATAATCAAGGCTATAGTACCCTGAATCAAATTAACAAGAACAATGTCAAAAATGTGAAGGCAGCTTGGCAATTTGCCACCGGTGTAAACCGTGGTCACGAAGGCTCTCCTGTTGTTGTTGGCAATGTGCTGTATGTGCATACCGCATTCCCCAATAATGTGTACGCCCTTGACCTGAACAATAACCAAAAGATTGTTTGGTCTTATTTTCCAAAGCAAGACCCCTCTGTCCAAGCCGTGATGTGTTGTGACGTTGTCAATCGGGGCCTAGGCTATGGGGATGGCAAGATTTTCCTGCAACAGAATGACGGTACGCTTGTAGCTCTAGATGCTAAGACTGGTGAAAAAATTTGGGATGCCAAAGTAACCAATCCTAAAGAGGGCGGTACCAACACCAATGCACCGCATGTGATCAAGGACAAGGTGCTGACCGGTTGCTCAGGCGCAGAATACGGTGTCCGTTGTCATTTCTCGGCCTACAACATCAAGGATGGATCACTGGCATGGCGTGCATACCATACCGGTCCTGACACAGATGTTCTCATTGGCAAGGACTTCAATAAGGAAAATCCGCATTACAGCGCCCTGTCTGTCTACGAAGACATCAACGGCGGCAACAAGGAAGGTGGCTCCTTCAAGGCCTTGCCCAAGGAAAAGCTGAAGTTCCCTGAAAAGGATCTCGGCGTAAAGACCTGGCTTAAGCCGCAGGCCGTGAAGGACGGCTGGCAGAATGGCGGTGCCTCGGTTTGGGGCTGGTTCCCGTATGACCCCAAGACCAACCTGGTTTATTACGGTACTGCCAATCCGTCGGTTTGGAATCCGGATGTCCGTCCCGGCGACAACAAGTGGTCCATGACCATCTTCGCCCGGGATGTCGATACCGGCCTGGCACGCTGGGGTTATCAAATGACGCCTCATGACGAGTGGGACTACGACGGGGTCAATGAAGTGATCTTGTTTGAGAACAAGGGCAAGACCTACGCCTGGCATCATGACCGAAACGGCTTTGCTTACACCTGGGAAGCTGGCACTGGTACATTGGTTGCAGCTGAAAAAGTACACCCATTTGTGAACTGGGCGACGCATGTAGATTTGAAGACCGGTGTTCCACACAAGGATGCTAAATACTCCACTCATCAGGACTACAACACCAAGGGTATCTGCCCTGCCGCGCTAGGTACCAAGGATCAACAGCCTGCAGCTTACTCTCCTCGCACTGGTTTGATGTATTCACCACTCAATCACGTTTGTATGACCTACGAACCAGTTGAGTCCAAGTACATTGCTGGTCAACCATGGGTTGGTGCCACATTGACCATGTTTGCTGGTCCTGACGGTGTAATGGGTGGTTTTGCCGCCTATGACCCAATGACCAACAAGGCCAAGTGGTATAACAAGGAGAAATTCTCCGCTTGGGGTGGTGCATTGACCACTGCTTCTGATCTTGTGTTCTACGGCACCTTGGATCGCTGGTTCAAGGCGTTGGATGCACAAACTGGTAAAGAGCTTTGGAAGTTCCAAGTCGGTTCAGGTGTGATCGGCAATGCCTTCACATATAGCCACAAGGGTAAGCAATACGTTGGTGTGCTGTCCGGTATCGGTGGTTGGGCTGGTGTAGCGATGAACCTTGGTCTGGACAATGCAACTGATGCCCTAGGTGCTGCGGGTGGTTATAAGGAGCTGAAAGAGTGGAATGCAGCTCCTGGCGGTGGAGCACTCAACGTCTTTAGCCTGTAATAGTTTTTTATCTTGTATAACCTCCATTGATAAATCTCCTCTACTGAGGGTTTTGTCAAACCTGTCCCCCTTCCTTTGCTCAGGAAGGGGGGTTTTTTTACGTGTAAGAATTGCTATAAATGCCGTGTAAGTATGTGAAAAGTTCTGGAGCAGGAAATGCTATTTTTTATTGAACGACTCGATACCGAAATCGGGTAGATGTGCTAACTACTGATAAATGGGATTGCGTCCAAACAGCCGGCAATTGCTCATGAAACTAATCAATCATTAACAGGATCAGTGATGTGTTTAAGAAAAACGAGTGACTATTCAACCACAAGGTTGAGCAAGTCCTTGGTCAAATGCTCAGGATAATCTTACTATCCTAGTGATTTAGGGAAGACCGTATCAACAGAATAGCTGCTTGCTTCGCACGACTAGTAGCCCCGCTACCTGGGCTAAGTCGCTCCACAAGAGATGCCCCTTCAAACAACATGATAATCTGCTGCCCTAAAGACTCAGGCTCTACAGTGCCAGTTTCTTTGGCCAAGTCCACAATATAAGCCTGCAGTTCCTTAGAAAGTCGAACTGAGAATTGATGGACAGGATGACTAGGGTCTGGAAATTCAACTGAAGCTAAATGGAATGGGAGACCTTTTGAGCGCTGAGTCACGATGTGCTTTTCTAGCAAACTGCATAGCTGGATGAGCTTATCGCCAGGCTCGGTTGATTTATCCTTTAGTCCTAGTGTTAACCACTCAATGAAGTTATCTGCATTTCGCTTGAGGAATGCAATTACCAAGAGGTCTTTACTGGGGAAATGTTTGTAAAGGGTTGCCTTAGCAACTCCTGCCTCAGCAATGATGGTGTCTACGCCCGATGCATTAATACCTCGTGACTCGAACAAATTGCTCGCCACATTCAGGATCTTCGTCCTCATGTCTACTAAAGTCATTGCACCCTCCTAACTTGGAAGTGGAGCATTTCACAATACATTGGCGTTGTTTGAATCACTGACTAGGGTTTCTCTATAGCATCTCCGTTTTAGCCATGAGGAATAAAACAACCCTCAATTAGGCAACCTGGAGCAATCACTTAATGAGGGAATTGTAACGTATTCCCTTGATGAACATGCAGTAATCCAGACAAACCTGTCTCCTTTTGGTTTTTCCAATGATATATAAATCATCTCTCGACTCAGTCTGGATGCGGGTTTAAGACCCCATGGAGATCACTCGCCCATCTTATCCATTTGGACTATCTAACAAAGGAATCATTCCTCTTGCAAACTGTAGAGCAAGGTATATGATTCATACATATACAGACCTGTATTTCTTTATTACTAAAATTACATGAGGAGAAAGTAAAATGGATGCATTGTTGATTGGTGCTGTTGCCTGTGTGACAGCTTTGATTGTTTCAGCTTGGTTGATGACTTTTGCTAAGTGGTTTCCCATTCCTGGCGTAGATGAGTTTTTGATTGATTACAAAACAATGATTCGTGCGCACGTTGATTATGCACTGATGGCATTGTTCAATTTAGGCTTCTACGGCATAGGCATAGAATTACCTGCTATCGCATGTGTATGCTTGGCAATCGGGGGCTTTACCAATCCGACGATCTTCACAATTGCAGCCTTTGACACTAACTTCTGGTCGAAGAAAAAGTGGAAAATCTTCACGGCACTAAGCTTTATGGTTTCCACGGTGGGCTTTATGTGGATCACCTTCACCGTATTAATGCATGTTCTGAATAAGTAACTATTGATACAGGTTGGTATAAATGATGCTCAGCCTAAATAAGCCCATTCCCAACCCTGCATTTAGCCTTAAGCAGTTAGTCAACTGGATAGGTCGGTTTCTCTGGCGATATATCGAGTTGTTTGATTACTAGGCAATGCACGGGCATTGAGTTTTGCAATCAGTTTCTGAAATAGAAAGGAAATCATGCATCAAACATATTTCAAAATATACGACTTCGAGATGAATCGCCTAGATTTGTCTCGCAATTGCCAAAAAGTATGATGCAACCCCCTTCCCAGCAAATAATTTTATTGTTATTATATTGGGCTTGGTAAGACACTTTACTAAGACTTAGGCAAATAGAGCGGTTTTTAACAACTTGATTTAGTTAGTTTTTTTAGATTTTACTGAGTCTCCCTCGCTCTCCGCCATATCAAGCCTCAAGCCCTGATACTGCTGCAAAGCAGGCCCTGAGCGGGTTTGTACCACACGGTTGCTATACATAGGTGTTATACATTGATCCTATGGAGCTGCCATGCACACCGGTACTTATCTTCGCTTACGCGGACATGTCTTTTATTTCCATCGTCGTATTCCTCAGGATGTCGTTCCTTACTATGGGAACGGTAAAGCCACCCTCGTTTCATTCAGTCTGCATACCTCTATCCGGCGGGTTGCGATGCGCAAGGCGCGTGCGCATGCCGTGCGGCTGGATCAGGAGTTTCAAGCCATTCGTCTGGGATTGTTGACCCAGGCGCGTGTGGGGTCACGCAGCGATGCGCAGGCTGCTGTCCGTGCTTCCGTCAATGCTTCCGGAAGTGAGTTTGTACCTCAGCCATTAACACTGACCCCAGCCTCGATGCAGGAGCTGTGTGATCGCTGGAAAGCCAGTGTGCTCATGAGCGATGAGTACAACCGCATTACCGGCTTTCGCGATATCGATTCAGAAGAGGTCTCTGCCGGGATTCTGGATACCTTGCCGATGTTCAGGCAAGCAATCAGCACAGGACGGCATGAGGTGATCGAACCGGCCTTGCAGTCCTGGCTATGGATGAATGGCTATGCAGTGGATGCGCAGGATGCTGCTTATCTACAGTTACGCTGGCAATTTCTGCAAACAGCGTATCAGGTCCAGCAATTGATTTGGCAACGACAACAGGGCGAACTGGTCGATATCGCCCAGCACCTGCCCACTTCCCAGCGTGCTGCGTGCAAGATCAGGGAGGTCGAGATCAATGTAGTGCCAGTATCGGGGACTGGATCAGGTGCTAGCGCGGCATTTGTATCAGACACTAGCGTGTCTGCCGCATACACGCCAGGCGCTGTCCCTGGATCCCCCGGCTCTGTTCCTGAAGGCGTGGCCGCTGCTGTCTTGAGTCTGGATGGGATGTATCAGCAATGGCTGAATCAATCCAAGGACAGGGCCAAGTCCACCCTGGATTACATGCCGACCCTGATTGCCGATATGGAGGCATTCTTCAGCAAGGAGAGTATTGCCGATGTGCGCCTGATACGCCGTGGCAAGATGATGGCGTTCACGGATCACCTGCTTGCCAAACAACAGCATTACCGTACCGTGGAGAAGAAGATGGCATTGATCTGCGCCATGTTCCAGGTGGCAGTGGACAGGGAACAACTCGTCACCAATCCCGCCTCCCGCATCAAGGTCGCCAAACCCAAGGTGGTTACGCCTGCGCGTGAGCCATTCAACCAGGAGGACTTGCAGCGTATCTTCAGTGCGGGTATCTATCATGGCGACATCCCCAAGGCAGGCGCCGGTCAGGCAGCCCCCTGGTTACCGGCGTTGGCGCTGTATACCGGCGCACGACTGGAGGAACTGGCCCAACTCAGTGTGCATGATCTCAAACACGATGCCCAGCATGGCTACTACCTCAACATTACCGATGTCAGCGATGTCGAGGATGAACACCGCAAACAACTCAAGACCGAGAGTTCCAGACGCAGGATTCCATTACATCCCGACTTGATCCAGGCAGGATTGATTGACTACTGGACCCAATGCAAGGAGCAGGGCCACCGCCAGCTGTTCCCGCACCTCATCACCGACATCAAGGGTAAACGCTCAGGCAACTGGAGCAAATGGTGGAGCCGGTATATGAGGAATGAGATCGGGATCACTGCCAAGTCCAAGGTGTTTCACAGCTTCCGGCATACCTTCAAAGATGCCTGCCGGGAAGCAGGTATTGGCGAAGAGATTCATGATGCGCTGACCGGACACTCAGGCGGTGGTGTCGGACGGCATTATGGCAGTGGGCAGTATCCATTGGGGCCGTTGGTGAAGGCGGTGAGGAGTTTGGCGTTTGGGGTGACGATTCAGTTATCCTTTAAAAGGTCCTTATGATAGAAGACCCCTATAAGAAGACTGCTAGACTTAATACTCAGTTAAAAAAGCTTAGCGATTGAACCAGCAATCGCCTTACCTAACAAAGGTGGTACTGCGTTTCCTATCTGCTTAGTAATCTGTGAGCGATTACCACAGAATACATAGGAGTCATCGAACGACTGAAGCCTAGCCCCTTCCCTTGGCGTTAATGCTCTATTTTGAACTGGGTGAATGCATCTGTTTGAGGCAGGGTGAACAAAATTCACTGTTATAGTTACTGCAGGTTCATCAGCATCAAGCCGTGAATAACAGGAGCTAAATCCACTCGTCACCATTCCTTTGGGGATACAGTTAATATTTTTTCCTGAGTGTTTAATAATTTCGAGCATTTTTTTAGAATGAGCTGTAGCCAAATGTAAACTTAGCTCATCCTTTACATCACGACGCATGAGCTTTTGATATTCATTACGAGGAGATTCTGTGTAACGCTTCGCCTCTTCTCCAGATTGAATTGGCGGAAGGTCAGATATCGCATCCATGACAGAAACAGCAGGCTTCAATCCTTTCTCTTTCATATTAAATAGGTCATACGTTGGAGCATGAACTCGACGTTTATCCTTGACACTAATCGTTGCCCCAGAAAAATTGTGAGTCGTATCAGGAAACTCTATTCTCCCTCCACGCTCTACGCCTATCATAATTAGACGCTCTCTTTTCTGAGGAACACCATAATTAGCAGCATTTAAGATACGCCACTGAGTATCATATCCCAAACTTTTGAAGCACTCTTCCATCATAGCAACAGTTGAACCATCCTTATGTGTTGCTAAGCCAACTACATTTTCAAGAACAAAAACAGGAGGACGGAAGTAATTCACAAACGACGCATATTCTTCAAATAGGCTATTGCGAGGATCATCATCATTGCTTGAACGAAATGGTCTGATAGAAGAAAACCCTTGACATGGTGGCCCCCCCACAATCACATCAACCATTCCACGTTTAAGCTTCAACTGATCACTAAGTTCGGAGCGTCTTACCTTCCTAATATCTGAGCAGACACTTAGTGAGTTAGGTCTGTTAGCGTTAAATGTCTGGGTGGCGATTGGAAGTACATCAATCCCAAAAACGGTCTCGAATCCCAATTCAGTGAGCTCAAAACCGTGAGAAAAACCACCTGTACCACAAAATAGGTCTAAAACTTTCATTGGCAATCTCCAGTTCGTCAGCAGCATACCACGCTACCCCGGTGGAGACAATAGTCTCCTACACTGAGAGCATGATTTGGATCAAAATGCCACCACATAAACGGTATGGTGGTGTTACGGTATGGATGAACCAAGGCGTAGTACAGTTGACGTTCTGTTCCGTCTAGTCAAGCAATTACGTGAAGCTAAAGGATTAAGTTTAGAGGCTCTAGCAGATAGGGCTGGCATACATAGGACTACTCTTGGCCTGCTTGAGCGTGGCGAACGACAACCGACCCTTAGCATCGCTGCAAATATATCGGAAGCTTTGGATTTTCAGCTTTCGGAGCTTTTACTCAAGGCTGAACTTATCGAGAGCGGTAAGTTAAATGAGCACGATGCTTTTTTAGCAATGGCTGTACGGGCCGAAAAACCCCAGTGCCTTAGAAATTTGGATGCCCTAGAGCTCTATACTGGATTAACTGGCTCTATGCTGTTACAGGCGATACATAATACCTACAACACACTTGATACAATTGATGCAGAGTTAGTAGCAAGTGGACTCGTTCCAATAGGTGGGCTTGTAGAGTTGGCAAATCTTTCCTCGATGGTAGGAAATATAGTGGGAGGCTCCATTGCCGAGTCTTCTGAAGGGATGTACATTCGAAATCGCCCTCATCACTATCCGGACCTTTTGCCACAACGTCACAATGCAAGAAATCTTGAACTCAAGATGGCTCTTGAGACCAATCGCCCTAAAGGGCATCTCCCCAAACCCGGCACCTATATAACTTTCAGATACGTCCTCGGCGATCAACATGGTGTTTTTAATCGTGGTAAGTCGGCTCGTGGAAACACAGTTTGGATATGGGAGGTCAAGGTTGGCGAAGTGGGTATTGATGACTTCGACCTCAGTAATACTCCAGGTGACTCGGGAAAAACGGCCGTAATCAAAACGTCTGTTTTTAATGCAATGCCACTCGTTTATTTTGACCCAGCCTACTGCCCTCACCCAATGAGAGCCGGAACCTACCCCGCGTTTAACTGAGATAGATAGGCTTATCTCCCTCCCTCCTTTCGCAGGCTTCGTTCCATTCAGCCGCCAAACGGAGTCTAGTCAGATGAACTAAGGAGAAGTTGAGGCAATCAGTTGGTCGCCAAAGGTGCGGGGGCTTGTACCCGCACCTTTGGCGACCTTGATCTAAAATCAGGCAGGCTAACGCCTTATGAAGCTCGCCAGAGACACCAGCCCCAAGAATAATAACCAATTGGATGCTGGGATAATAACGGTCTTCGCTACAATAAAGGTGCCGGTACTACATACATCCCGGCCACTGGCAGCTCTTGCCAACTTATCGGCGGACAAATGCAATTTCCGTAATGAACGCTTCGCCAACCTGCCCCATCTCTCTACCCAACAAATCACCGCCGAAGTAGTAACCATCTAGAACACAGACGTCCATAGACTCACCCCCTGCAAGATGTGATACACAACCAATGGCTCTATCTCCACACTGCTGAATACTACGACGCAGTTCTGATGCCCTCGCCCACGAGGGTATCAGAACTGCGGGGGGAGCCACTTGGTCAGCGCCTGCCCCAGCAGGCGAGGCGCCCCAGCGCCGATCTGACTTAGTGGGGGGCATAGCCCCGTGGCGTCGGCCTCGCCAGCGAGGCGCGACCAACCCGTTTTGCAGGCGGCGTCCAGCCGATCCTGGCTTGCCAGGACCGGAAGGCTGCGCAGAATGCGCGCCTGTAGGCTGGAAAAGGGGTTGGTCGCGCCTTGCGCGGCGCCACCCCCGAGGCGGAGCCGCTGGAGGCTGCTTTAGCAGACGTGAAGGCAAACGAAGAATGGCAGCATGGGCGTCCAGCCCAGGCAGGACAAGGGTTTCGGCCCTAGCCGACAGTCCGCAAGGACTGCCCTGGTCCGGTGCCATTCGCAGTGCGCAGCAACGCGAAGCCATGTACTACCCTTTGCAACGCCCTTGGTGATGGTACACAAGGGGAGGACAAAGGGTGACACCAAGCTTAATCCGATGATGGCTGATGGTCGTTGGGGGGTACATTTTTAACCGTCGTCCATTATTGTCTACTTCATACCCTGTTCATTTGCCCTCGTTTAGTGGTGACGATGCGACAGTCCCTTCCATTGTAAAAGTCCATGCATACATCTACGCCGAATTCCTGCGCGATACCTATACACCTTTGAGGTGCTATTGGAGTCCGCTCTAATCCGCGACGGTATCTATATTGGATAGATGCATTTTTTTATGACAACAAGGAGGTGGTATGGACCCTATTAACGGCGCCTATGAATTAGATGAGGCCAATGCGCAGGAGAGCGTGAATCACTTGGCTGAGGTATGCAAGACGGCAACAGCGCGTGGCGAAGAAAAGCAAATCCAGGCAGTAAGTTGGTTGCTTTGGTTTCATCATTCTTGCCCTGAGATTCTGGATCAGGTGGTCTATTGCCGTCGCGGGAGCGGTTTGGTACCACGCCTCGTTAAAAATGGCTTGGTTACCATAATCGAAACGCATCAGCGTGGCGTTAAGGGTATGCCCGCGAAGGTGGTCATGTTGACCAAGGCAGGGCTTGAATTGGCGGAGACACATAGCACTTCACAAACGCATTACGACCTGAATCCAGCCAGAGTCAATATGGCCACGTTGAGGCACGATCTGTTGGTGCAGTCGTTGACGTTGGCCCGATATCAGGCGGAAAAGATTGTTAGTTTCACGACGGAGCATGAAATGGGGGAAAAGCACATTGCAGAAAAGCGTCCAGATGCGGTGTGGTTTTACGAAGATGGCAAGAAGGCCATGGTGGAGGTAGAACTCACAGGGAAGTTTGGGCGCCCCTTCGATGAGTTTGTCTACCGGGTCATATTAGCACTACACCGTGAGCAGTACGATTACTTGATTTTATTCAGCCAGTCTCAAGCCATCATTGAGCGTTATTCAGCGGCCTTAAAACCTGGCCAACTCATCCACTTGTGGAGGAAAAATTCCCAGAGAAAATGGGCGATAGAGAGCTCCCATCCTATTCCAGAAAGTGTGCATGGAAAGATCAAGTGCGAGGTCATCTCATGAATGTCTTACGTGTATGCTTTGCAGTTTTAGTGGTTGCTATGCTATCCAGTTGTTGTTCGCTGAATGAAATAGATATGGAGGATGAAATTGCAGAGCAGAAGGCAAATATCGATCAGCAGGCTGAGAAAATTAAGGAGCTTGAGCAGGAGCAAAAAAACTTGAAGAAAGACCTCTCGAATGCTCAAAAAAAAGCCGGGCATTATGATGCTCATATTGCTCATGCTTATTTCTGCGACTACCAATTCCCGTTTTGTGACAGTAAAGCTGTAGAGGGAGGTAGGGAGGCTATTGCATCAGGTCAGAACAACCTTACGTTTACCAGATTATTACTGGCCGCTGCGGTCAAAACTCTTTTGTGGCACCATTCGCTGGTCATCTCATTACTGGTGGGGTTTTCGCTCTATTTATACATCATCCATCCCAAGGAGGCCGAGATTAAAAAGAAGTTGGAGATTGAGGCCAACCATGAGGGATTGGTGAAAGCTGCCAAACTTGAGCATGAGCAGATTGTGGCTGCTATTAGGCAAGAGCAACTTAGAAATCAAGAGCTTCAGCTTGCCAACAATCAATTGATAGAGAACAGAGATTATTATGTGCAAATAATCATTGACCAGGAAAAGGAGATTGAAGATAACTCTAGGAGAATTGAGGAGCTGAGGCGTCTATGATTTACAAGCCACACTAGAGATTAATATACCAACTCGCGCCACTGGTTGATTAAGACACCTAACCGCTCCGAGATATCACCAACAATGCTATCGGTGCACAAACAACAGTAGCAGTTTCCTCTCCAAGGGATTAATGAATCCTTAATCAAAAATCCATATAACTTCTAGGTAACCAAGTAACATGGTTACCTAGCTTATACACCAAGCTTGCTTTTTCCTATTGTACAAACTAACATCGCCGCGTACGGTTCTGTACCAGTTCATATTGGTCAGATTAATAGGGAATCCGGTGAAGACATAATGATCTAAATCCGGAACTGCCCCCGCAACTGTAATCGACGAGTCTTGAAGTCATACACACCACTGGATTATCCCGGGAAGGTCACTTCAAGATGATGACCCGAGAGTCAGGAAACCTGCCGTATACAGTACGTTGAAGCAAAGGGCGGGGTGCCCCTGGAATCAGCGATTCATTCGCATTCTTCATTTATTGCAGCTATTAAGATATTGCCCTCCTATTTTTTTGGAGTAGATACTGCCTGCCATAAATCAGCCCATCCCTATGCTCAACGTGACATCTCATACACGTTATTGCATCTTTTACATGGTGCTGGGGAATATTCATGCAACATCCATACCGACTTTTGGCCGCCACCCTGTCCATTGTCTTTGCTTCTGGAGCTCTGGCTGAAGATGCAGTGCTAGACGAAATAGAGGTCAAGGCACAAGCTGAGAAGAACAAAGCACTGCAACTATCCAAGCAAACTAGTACTGCTAACCGAGTCGGGCTGACTGTACAAGAAACGCCCGCAAGTATTGACATACTCGACAGCGATACGATTCGTCGTCGTGGTGATGTGTCTTTGCGTGAAGCTGTGAGCAGAACGACCGGCCTGACTGATATTAGTACCCCAAATGTGGGGCAAGCATTTTCATTGCGTGGCTTAACTGGCAATAACTCCGTAGGACAGGCTGAGGATGGCGTTCGACAAACACCTGGTCTTGGGACAAGCAACTATCCTGCTGACACTTGGGGGTATGAGCAGATTGAAGTATTGAGAGGTCCTGCTTCTGTGATGTTTGGCGATGGTACATCAGGTGGCATTATCAATAGCGTTCGCAAGCAGCCCAAACGTGAAGCTTCCGTTGAAGCAGTGATTGGTGCTGGCTCCTATGGTGCGTATCGTGCAGGTATTGGTGGTACAGGTGCGATTGGCGAGATTGGAGCATTCCGTATTGATGTGTCTACCCTGGGTGGCAATAGCTACATCTCTCGTGGTGACTACGATAGTACCAAGCTGATGACCTCTTTGCTTTTCACGCCGATCGACTCTCTCAAAGTAGGCTTCACCCTGGATTACTCTGACAACTCTCCATCAGCCAATTATGGGATACCTGTCATCAACGGGAAGGTGGTGAAGTCTCTGCGCAGTAAGAACTATAACGTGAGCAACAATGAACTGAACTTCATCGACACACGCTTCAGAAACAAGATCGAATGGGATATTACTTCAACGCTCAAACTAAAGAATGAAGCCTACTGGTTCAAATCAAAGCGTGATTGGCGCAATGCTGAAGAGCTGACTTACGATGCAAGCTCTGGCTTGGTGGATCGTTTCTCACTGGCAATCAACCATGATCAAAAACAATATGGCAACCGGCTGGAGCTGATTGCAAGCAATGAAATATTTTCTCATCAGAATCGCTTCGCCGCTGGTGTTGAGCTAAGCCGCACGACCTTTAGAAGAAGCAATGCTAATGTAAACAGCCCTTCAGTACCATTACTTGGTTTTACCGCAGGGCAACTGCAATACACCACCCAGATGACACCTGACTTTGACTCTGAGCTAACTCAGCGAATTTTCTTTGCTGAAGATGCGTTCAATGTCACCGAGCAATGGAAGTTGATTGCTGGTATTCGCAAGGAATTATTGGACACCGAGCGTCAATTACTCCGCACGAATAGCGAGATTGAAAAGGATTTCTCTCCTACTACCTGGCGTGTAGGCACAGTATTCGATGTCACATCAGATACTAGTTTATATGGTCAACTTAGCCGAGGGACCGATCCTATTTCAACCTTGTTGGAACTGAATGTATTGACCTCTAATATGAAGCTTACTCGCTCTCGCCAGGCCGAGATTGGTATCAAGCACAAGCTGCCAGATGCAAAGGGAGAGGTATCTGTCGCGATCTATCATATTGCGAAGGATGACATCATTACCTTCAGCGGCCCGTTCCAAGCAGTACAAGGTGGCAAGTTGTCTTCTCGTGGTATCGAGCTATCTATGACGCTCTTCCCTACTCCCAACTGGCGAACTGACTTTAATGCAACGGCTTTGAATGCTCGATATGATGAACTTGCAGATGCTTTTGGAGAGGCTCGTAAAGGTCAAACTCCGGATAATGTCCCTAAACACACCGCCAATGCCTGGGTTTATTATCAACAACCACAATGGGAAGCTGGTATCGGTGCAAGATATGTAGGGAAACGGTATGTCTATGACGATTTCAGCTTTAACGCTGATAAAGCTACTAGCATGAACAGCTACACTGTATTTGATGCAAGTGCTGCTTGGCATGTGAATAAGCAGATGACAGTACGGGCGAATATCCGCAACCTCACTGACAAGTTCTATGGGGCTTATGCCTATTCAGCATCTCAGCAAATCGTAGGAGCCCCGAGGCAAATTGAATTAACCGCTGAGTTTCGCTATTAATTGTTAATAAGTATTTGAAATTAACATACCCGGATGAAGCGTTGCTTTACCGGGTATGTTTATGAGGAAACTGATTTTCCCAAACCGGTGGTGTTCTTGGCCTCGCTAGTCGATGTCTATCGAATATGGCAGAATGGCCTGAATAGGCATTTAGCCGTGCACAGCTAAATCGGTAGCTCTTCAAGATTGTCTTGTGTAAGTGAAGAAGTACAATCAAAAGTCCATACCAGCCAAATAACAACTCAAAATTATTTAACAGATTCAAGGGGGAGCACTAGTTGACAGGCCTGCAACTGACAGAATATCAAAGTCAGTATTTTTCTTGGCTGTTAACGCGCCGTGTCAGTGGCGATAATGTTGAATATCTAGCATCGACCTTGGTTGATTCACAAGTCGATGCCTCCCTCTTTGCGTGCAGCAATCCTTTATCCCGCGGTGTGATCCTTGCTGATGAAGTCCGGTTGGGCAAAACTATCGAAGCAGGCCTAGTCATCTCGCAACACTGGTCTGAGCGGCGTCGCAAGGCTCTCATTATTGTGCCCGCCAACCTGCGTAAGCAATGGCATCAAGAGTTGCAGGACAAGTTCAATCTTCAGGGGTTGATCCTCGAAGCAAAAAACTATAAGGCCATGTGCAAGGAAGGCTTCACGCAGTCATTCCTACATACAAACGGGCCAGTCATCTGTTCATATCAATTTGCAAAAGCTAAAGCCGATTTCGAAAGTCGGAAAAACGAGCTACTGCGGGAGATCAACCAGCGTAACCTGGGTTACTTCGAGCAGGAAATGCAGAAGCTAGATGCCTGGACGGACGACCTGAAGCTCGGTCTGAAGCAGGAAATCAAGGCCATTGACGGCGAGATCAAGGAAGTGCGCCGCACTGCCGCCGCCTCGCCCACACTGGAAGACAAGCTGTCATGGCAGAAGAAGCAGCGCGAGCTAAGTGCACCAAGCTGCGGCGGGAATTGTTCAGCCGGCAGGACGAAGTGGAAGCTCAGCGCAACGACCTCATCAGTCAGTTGGAATTGCAGCTTCAACAGCAAGTGGCCGAGCAGGCACTATTCACCATTGAATGGAAACCTCAATAATGTTGTTGACCACACTAAAAATTGAGCACTACCGGGGCATCAAGTCGCTGGAGCTGACATTGGGGCCGACAACTGTCTTGGTTGGTGAAAACAATTGTGGCAAGACCACGGTGCTGCATGCGCTGCGTGCGTGCCTGCAAACGCTGCGCTCTTCTGGCCGTGCGTCACCCTTTGACGAGTTCGATCTGCACTTTGACAGCCGGGCGGCAGACCCAACGACAGCGCCGCCCATTGTGATCACACTGACTTTTGAAGAGTCAACGCCTGGCCAATGGTCTGAAGAAGTGGAGCAAAAGCTTGGCGGTGAGGGCGGTGTGATTGCGTTGATGTCACCGGATGACCGTAGCCGGGTGCAGTTGCGTGTCAGCGCCGAATACTCCAAGGTAACCCAGGACATTGACACCACCTTCGAGTTTCTGGACGCTGCAGATAAACCACTGCCCCCGAAGAATCGCAACCGCTTGGGCAGCCTGCAACAGTTGCGACCACTGTTTTATCTGTCTGCACTGCGCGATGCAGGCAAGGAATTTTCCCGTACTTCGCAGTTTTGGTCTCCGTTTGTCAAGAACTCCCAAATTGACGAAAAGACCAAGGCTGATATTGAGCAACAGCTTGAAGTCATCAACGCTCAAATCATTGAGGCCCACGGTACGTTCAAAGGCGTACGTGAGCATTTGGGCAAGGTGCAGGAATTGGTGGCGCTGGGTGGGCAAGACGTGGTCAGCGTCGATGCGGTGCCTGCACGAGTATTTGACATGCTCAACCGAACTCAAGTTAGCATCGCTTCAGCAACGGGGGCTCGCTTGCCCATTGGCAGACATGGTGAAGGCACCCAGAGCCTTACGGTGTTGATGCTTTTCGATGCTTTCCTGAAGTCTGAGCTGGCCCGAAAGCAAGGGGTAAAGGAGTCCAAACCCATTGTTGCGCTGGAAGAGCCGGAGGCGCATTTGCACCCCAATGCGGTGCGGGCGTTGTGGAAGACCATTCGTGACATTGATGGTCAGAAGTTGATTGCCACACATTCGGGCGATCTCTTGTCGGAGGTCGATTTGACGGCGATCCGACGAATTTACAAATCTGGTGGCACGGTAAAGGTGGGGGCCATTGCCCCTAACACGCTAGGTCCGCGTGACCAGCGGAAATTTGACTTTCTGGTGCGCCGGACGCGTGGCGAACTCTTTTTCGCGCGTTGTTGGTTGCTAGGAGAGGGAGAAACCGAAGCCATCTTATTTGCCAGTGTGGCAGAAGTACTAGGCTTGGATCTGGAGCAGGCGGGTGTACGCTGCGTGGAATACAGACTAGGTGACATTGACTATTTTCTGGATGCAGCCAATGCGCTGGGCATTGCCTGGCACTGCCTGACAGATGCCGATGATCAAGGAAATGCCGATGCCACCAAAGCATCAGACCGTATCCCAGATAAGCCCAAGCGCAAAGATAGGCATATATCAGTACTGGCCGGAGCCTCATCCATAGAGCCGTATCTAGCAGCCAATGGTTTTTTGGACATTTATGAAACGATTGCAGTTCCACGCAAGAAAGCTGCAAAACTAAAGGTTGCGCCGGGTGACCCGGCATACGCAGGTCAGATCATCCAGTGCATCCCGGATAAACCAAGTGCAGCCTACGCGGTGGCCGAGGCCATGCGTTCGCGTGGTAAAGCCTCGATTCCCAAAGCATTGGCTGGTGCGGTCATGAAAGCAGTTGCGTTGGCGAGGAGGCAATAATGGAATATTTGAAGAAACTAAATCCCAATCAATCTGCCGCTGCGCAGTGGAATGAAGGGGCTTTGCTTGTTCTAGCCGGGCCAGGATCAGGGAAAACAGCAACGTTGACCGCGCGCGTTGCGCGATTGGTTGAACAAGGGCAGGATGAATCATTTCGGATTCTCTGCCTGACCTTCACACGCAAGGCCGCTGCGGAAATGCGAGAGCGTCTGTTGAATCTGGTGCCCGATGCAAAAGACCGGGTGTTACTGACGACTTTCCATTCTTTTGCCACAGACATCCTGCGGCAGCATGGAAGCCACTTCGGCTTTAGTCCGGATTTTGAAATTCTGGAAGAGGCTGAGCGTGTCGGTATCGTCAAGTCAGTGCTGGAGGAAAAGGCGGGAGAGTTTACAAAGTTCGTATCGGCTGAGAAGGCACTGACGGCGATAGATTTCCTGCTCAGAAATGTGACACCTGACGACAAGGTGCCCACACTGTTGAAAGACGCAGAGGCAGGCCAACAACTACAGTCGCTTTTCGCCCAGTACAAAGAGATTTTGAAGCGGCAAAATTGCCTGGACTACGGGGCGATCCTTTACTTTTGCGAGGAACTGCTGCGCGAACGGCCGCGCATCAGCAAACAGCTTCGTACGGTGTACCGGTACGTCTGCGTGGATGAGTTCCAGGATACCAATGTAGCGCAGTTCCGAATGCTTCGCGCCATTACGCCAGACAAGGACGCAAATGTCTTTATTGTTGGAGATGATGACCAAGTCATTTATCAATGGAATGGTGCCAGCCCGAAGCGGGTGAAGGAGCTGGAGCAGCACTACGACCTGACCACCATTCAACTACCAGAAAATTACCGATGCCCACCTGAAGTGGTAGCCCTGGCGAATGCACTTATCGTGCATAACGGCGAACGCTCGTCGGACAAGAAGCCTTTGCTTTCCATGAAAACGGGTTCGGGCGTGAATCCCATCGAACTGTTGTCGTTTGACGACGATCAGCAGGAGGCCAGCGGTATCGCAGAGAGGGTGGCCGAGCGACTGCGAGGTGGTGCGCGCCCAGCGGACATCGCAATTCTGGCAAGAGCGACTAGACTTCTGGAGCGGGTGCAACAGGCTTTGCAGACTTTATCGGTGCCGAGCCATGTGCAGCGGCGCAAATCGCAGTTTGAAAGTGCGCCGCTGCGGTTTGTGGTGGCGGCGCTGAAATTGGCGTTGGTACGGTCTGATGAAGACTTAGCAGCGACGGTTACAAAGGCGCTGTCTGATTGTGTAGAACAAGACGCCAACGGTGAAGACCTTGCCGGGTTTTCTGCGGCGCTCAATGGCGATCAGCTAGAGGCACTCGGTGCCTTGGTAGCGACCAGTGACGCAGTGCCACAAGGGCTTCGCCAAGCTGTCGCATCACTTGTTCAGGGGCGATACGCCGAATTCATCCAGTTGGCCCTGTCCCACTTTGACGCTGTGGAGAGGGCGGAGCAAAACGACGATAACGAGCAATATGCTGAGTACGCGACAGAGAGAGGGGTATGGCAAGGTATTCTTCGGGAAGTGGGTGGTGAAGAGGATGCTTATTCGTTGTCGTTGGGACAGTTCTTGCAAGAGCTTGCGCTAGCGAACAAGACACCAGAAGCGCCTTCTAATGCGGTGCGATGCTTGACTGTTCACAGCTCCAAGGGGCTGGAGTTCAAGCATGTATACTTGGTTGGCATGGCTGAGGATCAATTGCCTTCATTCCAAAGCAAAAAGGCTGGTGATGACAGCCGAGAGATGCAGGAAGAGCGCCGAAATTGCTTCGTAGCGATCACAAGAACCATAGAGACTCTGACGATGAGTTATGGCAATAAGTACAACGGATGGAGCAAGAAACCTTCGCGTTTTCTTTTTGAAATGGGTTTATTGGATGCAACTAAATGAAAAATTTTCAGCAACCTCCTAAATCTTTGATGAAGATATAAATATCAATGAGCAAGCAAAAACTCGAACTAACCTGGATGGGGAAGGACAAGCGCCCCAAGCTGGAGTCGCGTATCCTGCTGGAAGACCCGGCGAAGTCATACCACGCGAAGCATCGCGTGTCGGATACGAACATCTTCGACAATCGGCTGATTTCGGGGACAACCTGTTGGCGTTGAAGGCAGAGTTTACGGGCGAGTTGAAGTGCGTGTTCATCGATCCATCGTACAACACGGGCATCTCCTGCAGAAGTTCGACTCAGACACCGAGCATCGCTTTGCCATTATTCTTGAACGTGACGCCAGCAAATGGTTCAAGCCCGCCAAGGGCCAGTTCCAGATATTCTATAAGCTGGGTACCGAGGAACCAGAATACATCCATGACTTCGTGGCAGAAACCGACTCGACGATATCAGCACGCAGGAGGTGCAGGCCAAAGCTACCGCAGCGATGCAATGGTGCCAGCATGCGTCCAATTTCACGGCAAGCGTTGGCGGCAAACCGTGGAAGTATCTCCTGGTACCTCATGGTGCAGTGAACGAATCACGACGACTTATCGATTTTCTGCAGTTCGAAATGAAAAGTTGAATTGAAGGAGCGCTGACATGAGCCGTGCCCAGCTACGTTTTCAGGTTGATTCCCGACTCGCCACCTTGCTGAGTCAGGAATACCCGTCATCGGAACGAGCTTTGAAGGAACTCGTCGATAACGCGTGGGATGCCGACGCCGAGCACGTAGCTGTCACTCTCCCTACCCCACTGAGCGGTGGCTCCATCGTCATTGAAGACGATGGAAGCGGCATGACCGAGGAAGAACTGCGGCGGCATTATTTGGCCATTGCATCGGATCGCCGCTCACGGCGCGGAGAACGTACCGCAGGGAAGAACCGTCCGGTCAAGGGCAGAAAAGGCATCGGCAAGTTTTCAGGCCTCATGGCTGCGGCGACCATGATCCTCGAAACGCGTGCGCGCGGCCGCCTGTGCCGAATTTCCCTGCGGCTGGATGAGCTTGCGCGCGTTGAAGACATTGAGCAATTGGATATCAGTCTTCACAGCGAGCCGTGCGCGGCCGAACTCCACGGGACAACCATTACGCTCAGCGACTTACACCAAGGTTTAGCTTATCCGGACGCCAACCACCTTCGCCAGATCTTGCTGCAGGACTATGGTCGGCAAGATGACTTCGCGATCATGGTTGACGACAAGCGTCTGGATGTTGACGACGTGTCAGGACGTTATACAGAACAGGATCAGTCCTTGCCAAATGTGGGCAAGGTGAAACTGCGGTTCTCGATCAGCGATGGAAAATCGGGATTGCGCCAGCCTGGAATAACCTTGCGCGTAGATGGCAAGGCCGTGGGGCGTCCAGGATTCTTCGGCTTGGATCAACGAGATGACTTCCCGCCCAAATTGCTTCGCAAGCTCTATGGCGAAGTCGAGGCGGACGGACTGCGCGATCACATCACTGCTGGTTGGGATGCTCCCGTTGAGAACAGTGAACTTTTGAAGGAGGTTGAGGCATACGTTCAGTCCATTCTCCGGGAGGCGTATGAGCAGCAGTACCGGCAAGAGATCCAGCTTGCACAGGCTCGACTGCAAAAAGTGATCCTCACCCGACTCTCAGCGCTGCCGGAACACAAACGGGCCTTTGCAGATCGGGCAATCAAGAAAATCCTCGACAAGTATTACGGCGAACCGGAGAGCAAGGTCGAACCGGTGGTGAACGTGTTGCTGGAGGCAATGGAACGCTCCGATTACCGTATTCTTCTGGAGCACATTGATGCCGCAACCCCTGGAGATGTTGCTGGCATTGCAGATCGACTGAATGACTTTGGTCTTGCGGAAATGGCAACACTTGTCCAGCAAGCGGCGGCTCGGCAAGTTTTTCTCGACCAACTGGATAAGCTGGCCCGCGATGCCACTACCAGTGAAGCCATGATGCACAAAGCGCTGGAACGAAGCCTCTGGGTGTTTGGCTCGGAATATTCGTTGTTCAGCTCGAACATCACCTTGCGGCGTCAGGTGGAAGACATGCTGGGCAAGACCTACACAGGCGAAAAAGCAGATAAACGCCCCGATCTGCTGCTCAATGAAAATTTAAGCGGCGAATATTTGCTAATAGAGTTTAAGCGTCCAGACCATCCATTGAATCACGATGACTATCTGCAAGCTATTGCGTATAGACACGAGCTGCGCAAATACATCACCTCACCAATTCAGGTACTAG
This sequence comes from Methylobacillus methanolivorans, assembly GCF_044751345.1. Taxonomy (GTDB): domain Bacteria; phylum Pseudomonadota; class Gammaproteobacteria; order Burkholderiales; family Methylophilaceae; genus Methylobacillus; species Methylobacillus methanolivorans. The sequence goes on from NZ_JBIWXY010000001.1 coordinate 1,517,602, forward strand.
TGATCGGCGGAAGCCGTTCTCCTGATTTCCCTATGAATGATAAAGAACCTCAGGTGGAGGTTCGATTATTTAGCCAGGTTATTTCAACGGCAAGAAAACAAGTTGAGTGGCTATTAACCAGTAACCCACTGATATAAAATGAGGATTTAAATTGTTATATGTAAAATTAAGGCATAGCTCCTTTCCTTAAACCCATACCTATTGCGAAATCTATTACATCGTGACATACTCTCGCCTCTCGCAGTTGTGAGTGTTATACAATAACAGCAACTTCTATGTATAGCAGTGTGGTTAGCCATTGATTATTAAGTGTTTTATTGGCACTTATCGAATCCCTCGCTCTCCGCCACCTTAAAAGAGGTGTGAACGTGGTGAAATTTTAGTAGCATAAATTTAACATTCACGTATAATGCACGCCTCACATATGCGCCCGTAGCTCAGCTGGATAGAGTACTTGGCTACGAACCAAGGGGTCAGGAGTTCGAATCTCTTCGGGCGCACCAAATAAACAAAGGGTTAGCTTAGGCTAGCCCTTTTGTCTTTTCAGTATTTATACACCATTGCTACATTATGGCTACAACAGCAGCACCATATCTAAGGGAAGCAGAGATTGAACAGTTGTTGATCCCATCCCGCTACGACCCCTCAAAGCTTTTCAATAGCGGTAGCCAATGGGCTAATCAATTCGCAAAACGCTTCTGTTACGATCAAGCCCCTCGAAACGGAAAACACGCGCTTGAAAAGGCTGGCGCCGCGAGTACAACGAGGAGCGACCGAAAAAATCACTGGGCGGTTTGACGCCTGCAGCTTATGCCAAATCACTCACCCAGAAATCGGGTAAATTACCCTCGGACTCTAAAGCCCTCTGCTACTGAAAACGGGGGGACGTCGTTACTGATCTTCCCGCGCTTTTGCACGGAATGAATTAATGTGTAATACGTCATGCGACCATGCTTGATCTCGATCTGTCCCTGCGGTTGACCAAGAGCACTCACCAAGAATTTGATCCGGGTTTGGGATAGTTTTTCAATGCTTGTCGAGAGATACGTTTTCCCATCCTTTTCTGACAAGGCCCCCGCGAGATCGTGATGCTCTCCACAGCCTTGCAAGGCAAACAGTATGGAACTGATCAACACCGCTCCAACAGTTCTATATTGCATATGTTCTCCCTTATATCCTCTCAAGCGAGTTAGTCGATGCTTGGTGACATACGCTTATGGGACTGAATATAGAAACCTCCTATTAGCAATCCCAAAACGGCTGCCACAAGTGATCCGGATAGCACACCAAGCTTTGCGGCACTGAGCAGTCCGTCATTCTGGAATGCGAGCATGGATACAAAAATGGACATGGTGAAACCAATCCCGGCGAGTACCCCAATCAGGCATACGCCGAACCATGTGACATCTGAGGGCAATCTGCACCATCCCAATCGCACCATCAGCCAGCTCACACTGATCACGCCAATCGGCTTTCCAAAGATCAAGGCGATGGCGACACCGAACATGACCCACTGTGCCCCATCCTGATCAATACTAGCCTCTTGTAGGCTGACACCGGCATTGGCCAGGGCGAATAATGGCATGATGCCAAACGCAACCCAGGGGTGAAGTACTGTTTGGATGCGGGTCACCGGCGGCAGCAATTCACGCTGGGCAATACGGAGTCTACGCAGTGATTGTACCAGTTGCTGATTGCCTGAGGATGCCTCCTTGAGCAACTGGCGATGAACGCGTGAGATCAGTGCGAGAGGCCGCCTGCGAACTCTCGAGGAAAGTACCGGGGTCATGAGCCCGAGGACGACGCCAGCCAAGCTGGGATGGGCTCCGGTAATGAACAACCCAATCCAGATGATGGCACCAGGCAGTACGTAGGCATAAGCGGAACCTATGCCCATACGCTGTAGCAGGATGACGCTGGCTATGCCTATGCCAGCGAGAGCGAAACCGCTGTAATCCAGTCCACCCGAATAAAACAAGGCAATGATCAAGACGGCGATGATGTCATCAATCACGGCCAGGGCGAGCAAGAATATCCGGACATTGCCGGGAATGGAGCGGCCCAGCAACGCGAGCACCCCAACGGCAAAGGCAATATCAGTGGCGGTCGGTATGGCCCATCCCTGTTGCCTGGCAGGGTCAGCATTCAAGGCAAGATAAATGAGAGCGGGGATCGCCACTCCGCCCAATGCCGCGGCAAATGGCAAGGCAGCTTGCTTGAGGCTGCTTAATGCTCCCTCATGGATTTCGCGGCGGATCTCCATGCCAACCACGAGAAAGAAGAGAGTCATGAGGACATCGTTGATCCAGAAATGCAGCGACTCGGAAAATAGCGCCTGGCCCAACCCAATAGACAGTGGGGTATGCCAGAGGTGATGGTAGCTTTCGGCGAATGGAGAGTTTGCCCAGATGAGTGCAATCAAGGCAGCAATAAGTAATACGATACCGCTGACTGCTTCGATATGAAAAAACCGCTCAACCTTGGCGAAGGCGAACTTGGTCAATAGCTGAGCGCGGGATACCCGGCGGCCAGGGCGTTGCTGATGCATAGGCGTACAAGCTCCGCGTGGCGGCCCGACCTAACGCATTAACCTGTCTCGCCGCAGCATGCGGCTAACACCCTTTTTTATTCTACATCCTCAATTCCGTTAGGCAAAATTTGAACACAATGCGGGTGATTCATCCTTGCCTACTGTCGTTGATACCAAGTCTTACTATGATTGATGATGTACACCACGGTCAACATCGCGGGAACTTCAATTAACACGCCAACTACTGTGGCCAATGCTGCTCCTGACTTGAAGCCGAATAAACTAATGGCCGTGGCTACTGCCAATTCAAAGAAGTTACTCGCACCAATCAAGGCTGAAGGACCAGCTATGCTGTGCTGTTCCTCAGCCTTGTAGTTCAGCCAGTATGCAAGACCGCTATTGAAGATTATCTGGATCAGGATAGGAACGGCTAATAGCGCGATCACAATTGGCTGCTCAATGATGGCATGTCCCTGAAAACCAAACAGTAAAACTAGCGTCAGCAGCAAAGCGGCTATTGACCAGCTTCCTGTGTGTTGCACAATCTGCTCATAACAAGCCTGTCCTTTGGCTAACAATGTTTTGCGCAGCAGTTGGGCAAGCAGCACAGGTATCACAATGTAAAGCACAACAGAGGTTGTGAGAGTTGCCCAAGGCACGGCGATTGCAGAGATACCTAGCAACAGGCCAACCAGTGGCGCAAATGCAAAGATCATGATGGTGTCGTTCAGGGCTACCTGTGATAGGGTAAATAAGGGATCGCCTTGTGTGAGCTTGCTCCAAACAAACACCATCGCAGTGCAAGGAGCGGCAGCTAGCAATATCAGCCCGGCAATGTAGCTGTCTACCTGCTCAGCAGGCAACAGCTCGGCAAACAAATGCCGGATGAACAACCAAGCAAGGAATGCCATTGAAAATGGCTTGACCAGCCAATTAATAAATAACGTGATTCCTATCCCTCTGAGGTGATGACGCACTTGGTCTAGAGCGGAAAAATCTACCTTGGCAAGCATCGGGATGATCATGACCCAGATCAAGAAACCGACTGGCAGATTGACCTGCGCGAACTCAAGGCTAGCAATGGTTTGAAATATCTCAGGCCACAACTGGCCAAAGAAAACTCCGATGAAAATGCACAACGCTACCCATAGGGTGAGGTAACGTTCAAACGTATTCATTTGATGCCATCCAGTTCGCGCTTGATACTAGGGATGTCCATTGACTCCAAAGGCAGGCGAATAAAACGTTCAACGCATCCCTGGATCTGGCTGCGGATCTGGGCAAAGGCAGCACGTTTATCCTCATTGCTACCTTCAGCTGCGGCAGGATCTTCAAATCCCCAATGCCCTGATATCGGCGAACCAGGCCAGATGGGGCAAACCTCGCCAGCGGCGTTATCGCAGACAGTGATGACGATATCCATCTTAGGTGCATTAGCTTGGGTAAACTCATCCCAACTCTTGCTACGCAACACCTCAGTGGGGTAACCAAGGTCAGCCACCTGCTCAATGGCGAAGGGATTTACTTTGCCAGTAGGATTGCTACCAGCGCTAAAGGCCTTGAATCTACCCTGGCCCAGCGTATTGAATAAGGCCTCAGCCATGATGCTTCTTGCGGAGTTACCTGTACAAAGGATAAGTACATTGAAGGTTTTGGTGATCATTTAATAGGCTCTGAGATAGGTTGAAATTGAACTGGCATGCAAGGTGCACCACCACAACAATTCTCAGTGAGGTATGCCAGGACATTGTTCATCTGTATGTAATTTGCTGAGTAGATGACAAACCTGCCTTTATGACGAGAAGTCACTAATTGCGCATGACTTAGTTCTTTAAGGTGAAAAGAGAGAGAGGAAGGTGACACATCAAGGGTTTCACTGATTCTGCCAGCGTGCAGCCCATCAGGCCCCGCCTGAACAAGGAGTCGATAAATTGCGAGGCGTGATTCCTGTGCCAAGGCAGATAATGCAGTAACGATAGTTTTCATTTCCATATTTTTATATTATTTGAAATATAGAAATAATTCAATAAAACTGCTTATTAATGTCTTTTACCAGAAGCTATAAAAGAAACACCCGTAACTGTCAAAGAGGAACTTATGCATGTCCCACCTCAATGCCAAATCCTAATATTTTGCTGCCTGTCTCTGCAATGATCGAAAATGCGGAACTGATACAAGCTGTACACAAAACCATCGATCAATTCAGAACTCCAAGGTGAAACGTTCACCATCTTGACGATAGAAAGAAGGCCTATACCATCATGACATAGGCCTTTATTTTTACATGCTTCCCAAGTCTTCTATGGCATCAATCACCATGCCAGTGCCAATGGCGATCATGAGAATATCAGCTGCCACTCTGACGTATTTATAGCCGCGAGGTGGTGGGTCTAGTCGAGCAATGATTACTGGCGGTAGATCGTAATAGATAATATCGCGAGGTAATGGGTAGCCTCGACGCCATTTCTTGGCTTGTCCTGGAGGCATGCAGCCGTTGTTCTTTTTCGCTAGTCCAGGAGGGCAGTGGCCGGCCTGGTATTGATCGCGGTAGTAATCCTGGATGATGACGCGCTGGTTGCTTGAAAAATGGATGTCAATATCAATGTTGCCACCATTTCTGCGATCATCATAAGCGTGGCGGTCAGATCCACCACCACCGTGCTGTTGCTTTTTCACTTGCCCTGGAGGGCCACCATTGCCATTCCCTTTTCCATGGGGCGGGTCTGCTAGTAAAGGACCGCTCAAACTCAGGGTGATGCAGAAGGCTGGAATAGTCAGCAATATCTGTTTAACTTTTGCGTTCATGGCTCTCTCCATAGTTGTGAAGATATAAGTTTTATTATGATGGGTTCGTTGCAGTGTTGAGACTGAGTATTATTTGTTATTAAAATAAAATCAGTTGGTTACATTAGCTCGAACGGCCTATTGTAACTAATCTTGGACGAGAGATAATCCACCCCATAACAACAAATAATTAAAAAATTCTTAACTATGGAGTTAAACATGTTGAAAAAGACAATGACTGCTATTGCCTTGGTTGCAGCAATGGCTTCAGGTGTTTCTGCGCAAGCAGCGACAAATGACAACTACGGCACTTTGCTATCGGGGGACTTCACTCCGGCTAGTAGTTTTGCTACTTTGAGCTATAACAATATTGGCAATGTTTACTATTTCACCCTGACTGCCAATGATCTGAATGCCTTGTTTACTAATAAAGCATTTATCGGCTCTATTGCAGTGGATGCAGATGCGAAAGCGACTGTATCGAGTGTATTAGGTGATTCTCCTGTTAGCTATAAAAATGGTGGTGGTCCTGGTGGTATTTATGATTTCCGCTTTGATTTATTCCAAGGTCAAGATCGTTTAACCGCGAACGAGAGTGTTAGCTGGACAGCAACTTTTAATGGCCCCGTTGAGCTAAACTCCAAATCGTTTGCACTTCACGTGCAAGGTTTGACTGATGCTCAAGGTGGCAGTGCTTGGTACACCGTCAGTGCTGTACCTGAGGCGGATACATACGCTATGTTGGCATTAGGCTTGGGTGTTCTAGGCTTTGCATCTCGCCGTAGGAAAGTGCAGTAAGCGAGAAGTAAAACGAAAGGCCTCCTTATGAGGCCTTTTTATCTTTGTAGCGTGACAATCAAGTATTTGACAGAAACATTCCCTAAAAACTTTAGAACCCGATTGAGTATCCAATAAATCCTAGCGGTTGTGTTCTGGTTTCAACGATGGGGCTATTGGCTTGCTCGTTGCCTAAGCGGTTGGCAATCAGGCCAAAGAATAACGCTTGGTTTTCTTTTATGCTGTAAATGCCATTGACCCCGATTTGATATTGCGTGCCAGCACCTGCTTCATAAGCTGAGCGTCCCTGCCTTGCTTCGTCGGCATCTACGCCAAAGTAATAGTCATTGAATTTCTTGTTGTTCCATTGCACGCCGATCAGGCCATTGATGCGGAATTGACTAGAGCGGTACAGACTTCGAATAAATTGGAGCTGTACGTTTTGGCCGTTGCTTGCGTTTCCAGCGTCAAAACCCCATTGGGCGTTTACAGTGCCGTAATCGGTTTGCCAACGGAGGACTGGGCCAACATCTACCGAGAAGTCCCGGTCATGCATGCCTTTGGTGCGGCTGCTGTCGTCAGCATCCCAGCCAAACCTTGCATCTGCAGATAGTCCAAATCTTAGCCTTTTATCGTCGGAGTCCAAGAGCCAAACGCCAGCTTGCAGGCCATTGATATAAAATCGGTCACCGTAGTTGGCATTGATGACAGGCAGTACTAGTGTACGAAAGTCTTTGGAGCCTGATGTCTTGGGGATCATGCCAACGCCAATACCATACATGTTCTTTTGCCTCGGCATAGATGTTTCAGTCTGCCTGTCGATCTTAGTTTCCTCTGCCCAAGCATAGCTGGTTAGGAGGCATACGGCGGAAAAACTAAGTGCGCGTTTGATTTGTGCCATTGTTATCCTATTACGTTAATTGAGTCAGATTGCTTCAATCCCAGTAGTTTAAGCCAGATATATTAAAGCTTTAGAACTGAATTGGCCCCTACTATCCTAGACAGTCGCCAGCCCCTCGAAATAACGCTTTTCATACTCTAATGGCGATAAGCCATTATTGAAACTGTGCCGACGCCTGAGATAGTGAAACTAAAGATATATCCCCGAAGTTCTGGATAGGGAAAATTCTTATACCTTGGTTCTTGGTCTCAATGTACCCACTAATGAATTTAATCTGCGCGAATTTTGCGCGACTTTCTGCACTCCAATAGGCTTTTATAGGCTGTTTGATTGCAACGAACGCCCCTAACCCATTGATTAATATACGCGCCACTCCAGCCCCAGAAGGCTACGAACCAAGGGGTCAGGAGTTCGAATCTCTTCGGGCGCACCAAATTTTCAAAGGGTTAGCTTAGGCTAACCCTTTTTATTTATTGTTCCATTGATACATTCGCAATCTGATCATCAGCAATAGCAAAATTTAATATAGAAGGCTTATGGCTAGTGTTTCTATATTATTCACCTCACTCTGGGTTTTGATACCCTGTTTTTGCATTTTCAATAAGTCCACTCGTCCCTCACGCTGAGACAGTAGCCTTGAATCCCCCATCAATGCTGCTCACCGATTCATTCCCGCTTTTCCATGCAGGCTTGCAGTATTCATCTACAATTTTTGCAGGGTTATCCCGTATTAAGCAATATCACGGTAACAATCAAGAATAAGACTGCCTCTTACTTTCCACCCCACCCCTTGTCCTTAATTCCAGTTCTGGTGCGGCTTTCCTGCGGGGGATGCATTGCCAACCTAAGCTATTTCCATCGCTTTACTATAAGCAACTGTGTGTTCGTTCAGGTTGGCACATCACTTGCCATTTATTAAGCATACGATGACTCACCAAGGACGAGCGACATGCTGCACCCTCGATACCAAGCAGATACAACGCTGCCTATAGCTCAGACGCGACATAAAGTGGCTGAGCAGGCTGACATCTCTCTTCATTGTCCTGAGGAAATTGCTGTATCACTACATGATAGGCAATCACCTTGCCGCCAGCGATTAGAAGATTTTATCCGTGAGAAATACAGGTCTATTCATGCCGCCAAGATTACGCATTTCATGCCAACAATCATGAGCCTGAATAACCGCAAGGGCGAGCTATTAGCCACTTGCGGTCTGCTTCGCGCTAATGAGGATGACTTATTTCTTGAACATTATTTGGATGTTTCAGTAGAACAGGTGTTGCAGGATTTGACAAGGCAAGCAGTAGCACGCGCCTCGATCTTCGAGATCGGTAACTTTGCCGTACGCCGCCACCATGACATCCGCACCTTATTGTCTTGCATCAGCCGACACTTACACGAAACTGCCACTGAATGGGCCGTATTCACCGCGACAACAACGCTCTACAACTCACTCCAGAAACTAACCATTCCCATGGTGACGCTAGGTGAAGCAAGGCTGGAGAAATTACCACCAGATGCCCGCAATGGGTGGGGCACTTATTACGATTGTGCACCCAAGGTATTAGCTATTGCCAGAAACAGGAGCGCATCATGATGACTTGCCTGGAAGAGACCTCAGTGGACAGCCTGCTTTGGGAGCAGGAACCCAACAATTTAGTTATCCTCGCTCTGGCACATGGTGCGGTGCTGTATCCCACACGGGTGGCGGTGCAAGATGAAAATAGCGCTTTGACTTATGCGGAATTGTTCCAAGCCGTGCATTCTCTTGCCAGCCAGTTGCAGCCTTATCGAGGGCAGGCAGTGGGAATTTTCATGGATAACTCCATCAGTTGGATGATTGCCGACCTGGCAGGCGCATTTGCAGAAACGATTGTCGTCCCCTTGCCCTTGTTTTTTTCTGCAGAGCAATTGCTGCATACAGCACACGATGCTGGCTTGAAGATGCTGCTCACCCTGGAAGGCATGCCTATCTTGGCACTGTATCAATCCGCTGGTTTATTAAATGCCAATCCACAGGCATGGCACGATGCTTCCGGGCAACACAAAGTTGGCATGTATGCATTGAGCAACCCTTACCCTGTGGCCTTTCCAAAGAATACAGCCAAGGTGACTTATACCTCAGGCACCACAGGCACCCCCAAAGGGGTATGCCTCTCGGCAGATACCATGGCGCAAGTAGCGAACTCACTAGCGACGGCATCATGGGCCAGCCTGCGAGATAAACATTTCTGCGTATTACCACTCTCGACGTTACTGGAAAACATTGCCGGCATTTACACGCCCTTGTTGGTGGGCACCAGCACCACACTCTTGCCGCTAAACAAGCTGGGGCTTACTGGCTCCTCCACCTTTCAAGCGCAATTGTTACTAGCTCAGCTTAAACAACACCAGATCACGACAGCCGTACTCACGCCCGAACTCTTGTATGGCCTAGTCATGCACCAAGAATCTTCACCCACGTCCTTGCCCGATTTGCGTTTTATTGCCGTGGGTGGGGCCAGCGTATCGCCGCGCCTGCTGAAAAGAGCAGAAGCCCTCGGTCTACCGGTATTTGAAGGTTATGGATTGTCCGAATGCGGATCCGTGGTCGCCCTCAACACATTACGCCACCGCAAGCCAGGCAGTGTAGGCAAGCCGTTACAACACGTGCGCGTCAACTTTGCGCCGGATGGCGAAATCATCGTGCACTACCCTGCTATGCAGGGTTATCTGGGTGGTGCGACACAGGCAGCACAAAGCATATACACCGGAGACATCGGTCACCTGGATGCCGATGGCTTCCTGCATATCACAGCGCGTAAAAAGAACGTCTTCATCACTTCCTTCGGGCGGAATGTCGCACCTGAATGGGTAGAGCGCGAGCTATGCCTATCGCCCAGTATTCACCAGGCAGCAGTATTTGGCGAGGCAAAACCATGGAATACCGCAGTACTGGTCGTGGATGCCCAGGCTACCGATTCGGCCATTGATGCCAACCTGCACGAGATCAATCAAACCCTGCCCGATTATGCCCAGGTACAACACTGGATTCGGGCTTCCAGACCGTTCACCCTCGCAAATGGTCTGACAACAAGTAATGGACGTATCAAGCGTGCGGCCATTCAAGCCACCTATGAAACCCAATTGAATGCCTTATATGGAGAAGTCTGACATGGCTTTTTATGAAACATTGCTGCAAGCAACTCAAGCCGAACGGCAGGCCTTGCTGTCACTACCGCTTATCCAGGCGGGAGCTCAGGGTAACGTCAACAAGCAGGCTTATATCGCTTTTCTGGGCGAAGCCTATCACCACGTCAAACACACCGTGCCACTACTCATGGCTTGTGGCTCGCGCCTGCCAGATGCGTATGAATGGTTGCGTACTGGCATGGCAGAATATATCGAGGAAGAAGTTGGCCACCAGGCATGGATATTGAACGACATTACTGCCTGTGGTGGCGATGCAGAAGCCGTTCGCCATGGTCAGCCCTCCCACGAAACCGAATTGATGGTCGCCTATGCCTATCACTTGATTGATCGCAAGAATCCATTGGGTTTTCTTGGCATGGTGCTGGTACTGGAAGGTACCAGTACAGCTCTGGCTTCACTGGCAGCAACATCGATTCAATCAACACTTAACTTGCCCAAGCAAGCGTTTTCCTACCTGACATCCCATGGCGCACTGGATGTCGGCCATACCGATTTTTACGCGGGATTGGTCAATAACATCACCCAGCAGGCCGATCGGCAGGCGGTCATCCATGGCGCCAAAGCTTTCTATCGACTATATGGCGATATTTTTTCCGAGCTGTTCAGGCGCTTTGCGCCGATATTTACAGAGGAGCAAGCAGCATGATCCTGCAAAACCAAGTCATTATCCTCACTGGTGCCACCGGCGGTATTGGCAGGCACCTGGCTCATCAATTGGCCGAGCAAGATGCACAACTGGTACTCGTTGCCTCCAACGAACTGAAATTAATGGAGCTGGCTGGCGAATTGCGCATGCGCAACACCCGGGTCATGGAGGTACTGGCTGACCTGCGCTCACCCAACGCAGCACAAGGCATTATCGAGCAAGTGCTACGCACTTGGGGCAAGGTTGATATTCTCATCAACAATGCAGGCATCCTGGACTTCACCATACTTGAGCAACAATCCTCCGCACGCATTGCTGAGCTCATGCAAGTCAATGCCATTGCGCCGATGCAATTAGTCAGCGGCGTGTTGCCTTATTTCAAGCATGTGAATCGCGGGCATATCGTCAATGTCGGCTCTATTTTCGGCTCGCTTGCTTACCCTTATTACGTCACCTATAGCGCAAGCAAATATGCACTACGTGGCTTCTCACAAGCCCTACGCCGAGAGCTTGCAGGTAGCGAAATCCATGTCACCTATGTCGCACCACGCGCAGTCCGCACAGCGCTCAACAGTGCCGCGAGTATCGACATGATGCATCACGGCAACATGGCGATTGATGAACCTGAGGCAGTCGCCAGCGACATTATCGTTGCCATTGAGGAGCGCAAAGATGAACTCTACCTAGGTTTCCCCGAGAAAATTTTTGCCTGGATCAACAGCATCGCGCCATCCATCATCAGCTTGGGCATACGCAAACAAGCACAAATGGCACGTCATTACGTCAATCAATCCCGCATTCAGGAGCAATGATGATCAAACACGTTAGCAAGCTCTCTACCACGTTGGCACTCACTAGCACCCTAGGCCTGGCGTGGTTCACCAGCCCTGCCTGGGCAGATAGCCAACTCGACGACAACCTGAACAAGCTGCAACACGCCTGGGTGATCGCCAACTACCAGACACCGGACAATGCCAAGGAGGCTGCTTTCAAGCAACTCACTGAAGAGGCACATCAATTAGTAGTGAACTCGCAAAATGCACCTGAAGCCCAAGTCTGGGAAGCCATTACCCTTAGCGGCTATGCCAAGGCCAAAGGTGGCTTGGGCGCCCTCAAGCTGGTAGAGAAATCTCGCGACCTATTACTCGGGGTGGAAAAAACCCAGCCCGAGATCATGCAAGGCTCGGTCTACACCAGCTTAGGCACACTTTATTACCGTGTACCCGGCTGGCCAATTGGTTTTGGCGACAAGAAAAAAGCCAAGAGTTATCTGGAAAAAGCACTGCAAATAAATCCTGCAGGGGTGGATGCCAATTACTTCTACGCTGATTACCTATCTGAATCAGGCGAATACAAGAAGGCGATTGAATATTATCGCAAGGCATTAGATGCCCCTGCGCGCCCAGGCCGTGCAGATGCAGATGCAGAGCGCAAGAAGGAAGCCCAGCAAGGGCTGGCTATCGCACAGGCACATTAACTTTTCCTAGCAATACTATAAAGCCGGGGCTTTCTCTCTCTGGGTTCCGGTTCTTTTTTTAAGCAAACCTAACCATGCGCCTCCCCTAGGCTGCGCATGCTGCGGCAATTTGTCACATTATGTCCAGCGCTTGATGTTGTTATATTTCCCTGCTTTTCATCATGGGTGATGAAACACGGCTATCACCTCTGCAATCCATATAACAACTAACATTATGACAAACTCATCTTCATTGCTGATCAGGACAATCGTCGCCAGCCTGTTTTCATCGACTATAGGCATACCCATTGCTAACGCTGAAGAGGCAGAACAAACAAAAAAAGAACAAGAAGAGGTCAATAGGCTAGAAACCCTCAATGTCAAAACAACTTCGATCAAGGACCAAAAAGGTCTCAATCTCGACAAACCCTCAGAAGCTGGCTCGCGCCTGGGCTTAACGATCCGCGAAAACCCGGCTTCAGTCGCCGTAGCAGATCGCAAGAAAATGGAAGAGATTGGCGCACGTACCTTTCAAGATGCGGCTAACAGCCTGCCCGGTGTCAATGCCTCAGCACCGCCGGGACTAGGTGGCTTCGTTACCTATCGTGGCTTCAATGGCGCGCAAATCAACCAACTTTTCAATGGCATCAGCCTGCAATACACCAGCGCCAACCGGCCGGTAGACGCGTGGGTGTTTGATCGCGTAGAGCTGGTAGGCGGCCCTTCTTCATTCCTTTACGGCAGCGGCTCCGTTGGCGGCAGCCTGAACTATGTCACCAAACTCGCCACGCGCGAGGCAGAAATCAGGGAGGCACGCCTCAGCTACGCACGCTACGACACCATGGAAGCGGCATTCGGCATCAATCATGCGCTCAACGACAGCAACTGGGTTCGACTCGACTTCAGCCGCAATACCAGTAATGGCTATATAGACCGCCAGGAACGCGAGGCAAATAGCGTGGCACTGTCCTGGCTAGCGGACATTACGCCCAATTTGTCGCACACCCTGGCTCTGGAACACCATGTGGAACAGGAAGACAGCCCCTACTGGGGTACGCCTACGCTCAACCCAAAACTAGGCAAGCTGAAAATCGACAAATCCAACCGCTTCAATAACTACAATGTGAGCGATGGTCGCTATGAGCAGCGCCTGACCTGGGCAAGGTCAATCACTGAATACCAGATTAATTATCAAACCTCATTGAAAAATACCTTCTACCATTACACCGGTCAGCGCGACTATCGCAATCTGGAGGTCTACAAATACACGGCAAACAATGCCGCGATCGATCGCTCAGGTGGTTATTTACAGCGCCATGATCAAGAGCTCAATGGCAACCGTGTTGAGATCGTGCACAAAGGGCAGCTGTTTGGCTTGAAAAGTGACTGGTCGTTTGGTGCGGACTATAACGTGAATCAGCAAACAGTATTCCCCACCCCAGAAGGTGCTTTTGATACCGTATTGCCCGACAATTTTGAACCAGACTACTTTACCAACATTCCAAACATGAATAATGGCTTGAAAAAAGGCCGCAGCACCAAAACCAAGACATTGTCTGCCTTTGTCGAAAACCGCCAGTTCCTCAGCCAGCACCTATCCCTGGTCACAGGCCTACGCTATGATCATATCGACTTTCACTTCGACAATACGCCTGGCATGAGCCCAACCGATATCAATCGTAGTTGGAATACCATCACTGGGCGTGCAGGCGTCGTATTCGATGTCACGGAAGAAGCCAATCTCTATGCGCAATACAGTACCTCTGCTGAACCACCAGGTGGTACCTTGACCAGCGCAAACGTCGGACAGATCAATAACAATTTCAAGCTCTCCACCGGCTACCAGTTGGAACTCGGCAGCAAAATGAACTACCTGGACGGCAAGGGCACTGCCACTATTGCCGCATACAAGATCGTGCGCAGGGATTTCCCCGTCACTGATCCGCAAAACGCCAATAACACTATCTTGGCTGGCCAGCAGACATCCAAAGGCATTGAATTAGCGTCCTCACTTCAAATCACACCCAAGCTGAGGGCAGAAGGGAATGTAGCGTGGGTCAATGCAGAATATGACGACTTCAATGAAAGCGTGAGCGGTGTTTCGGTTTCACGCAAAGGCAAGACGCCCGTCAATACACCAGACCAGGTCGCCAACCTGCGTTTCATCTACGACATCACGCCAGATTGGCAAGCAGGCATCGGCGCACGTCATGTCGCCTCCGTGTATGCCAACACCGCCAATACACAGTGGGTGCCGTCATACACCTTGTTCGACTTGCAAACCAAATATCGTGTAAGCCAGAATGCAGACCTCACGGCCCGTATCCGCAACCTCACCGATGAAACCTATGCCCGCTACGTGCAATCAAGCAATGCACTTTACTATGTGGGTGAACCACGCACGCTTGAGGTCGCCTTGCATGTACGCTTCTAGTAGATGAAACGCCAACTCTACCTCTGGCACCGCTGGCTGGGGATTGCCTTATGCATCCCCATGGTGCTGTGGTTGATATCGGGTATCGTCATGTTGTTTATCGGCTATCCCCGCCTGCTTTTTTCCGAACAATTGGCAGGCTTGCCGGTGCTGGATGCCAAGCATTGCTGCATAGAACCCACACAGGCCATGATGGCTGCCAATCCATCCCTAAGCCCTACCAACCTCCGCCTCACCTCGATTGCAGGCAAGCCGCGCTACCTGTTGACTTACCCAGGCCAGGCAGAAATCGCCGTAGATGCCCGCTCTGGTGCTGTGATCAACCAGGCCAGCGAACAGCAAGCGCTCGCCTCAGCCAGCACATTTGGCCAAGGTGCAGCGGCAGAATATATCGGCCTAGTTCATCAAGACGCCTGGAGCATGGCGCGTGCACTGGATGCAGAACGTCCTTTTCATGTCGTATACATCCATGACGACGCCCAGCGCAGGCTCTACCTCTCCCACACCAACGGACGCGTATTACTGGATGTCACCAAACAGGAACGCATCTGGAACTGGCTGGGTGCCTGGCTACATTGGTTCTACATCATCCGCGATGTGCCGTGGTGGGCGGAAATCATTATCTATCTATCCTTGGCTGGCTCTGTGGTTGCAATCCTCGGGCAAGTGGTCGGCATCATGCGCTGGCGCTTTGCACAACCTTATCGCAGCGGCTCGCATTCTCCATATAGTCACGGCTTCATGCGTTGGCACCACATTGCAGGGCTGATATTTGGCGCGTTGCTGATTGCCTGGATATTCAGCGGCATGATGTCGATGCGCCCATGGAAACTGACAGATAGCCGCTCTACGCTGGTGCAGGCTGATTACCAGGCTGGCGCTTTGTTTAATATGTCATCCCCATGGCCTATGCAACGCATCGTGGAGCACCTGCTGAATGCTGGCCTGCCAGTCAAGGAAATCGAATGGCACATGATCAACGGCCAAGCCTACCTCACTGCCTATGCGAGCACGACGCAAAGCCTAACCCTCACCATGGCCCAACCTGGCCATGCCATGCAACGGCTGCCTACTGCTACTTTGGCCCAAGCAGCGCAGGCCATGCTGCCAGATAAACCCATTCACTTGGAATCAGTAAAGGCATACGATTTTTATTACTTCGAAAGAGCCGAAAACAGCATGTATAGCAACCACGCCAGGCGCCTGCCAATGTTGCGTGTACGCTTTGATGATGCCGCACATACGTGGCTGCATGTCGACCCATACTCTGGTGCCATCATTGAACAGTTGGACGAACGTCGCCGCCTGGGCCGCTGGCTGTTCAACCTGCTACATAGCTGGGATTGGATCCCCCTGCTTGAACGCCCATGGCTACGTGAGCCATTCATGATCATCTTCAGCCTCGGGGCTATCGTCATCAGTGCCAGTGGCATCGTCATCGGCTGGCAACGGTTGAGAGTGAAGTCCTCACATACCAAGCGCCTTTACAGCAAGCCATGATGTACCGTCCAAACTGACTCACGCAATGGCTTGAGACGGTTGTCAGTCAACTCCTACATCAACATCAGGATGCCCTGATAAGCCACCACAATCATCATGACTACAATCACTCCATTCATTGATTCACTTATGGGGAGTAGTACCGTGATGTTTAACCCGAATATCGAGCAATCCATTTACGACACACAACAAAGCATAGAGACCCTGCAAACCCTCAAGGATAGTATTTCTGCCTATCAAGATGTGCTCACCGTGGAGGATGTCGTCACCCTCATAGACCAACACATCCGCGATGCCCATCATCAACGGCAATCCTACCTACTGGCAAAAAAACTCGATGCTCATCTTCCTGATACGGCAAAAGCGGCGCTACTCAACACTTGATACGCCGAACATAAAATGAAAAAGCCAGCAAATGCTGGCTTTTATTGATGTAAAACAACTCAATTTACTTGATAGGTAAAGGTACCAGCTCCCCTGCCTTCATGTCAGGAATCAATAGAAAGCGTCCATCAGCAGATACTGCGATATCTGCAGCAGATTGATGCCCAGTACTGATCAATTGTGGAGTTACGCGCGGCTCTATCAACTGCCAGACCTTGCCGCCAGCCCAATCACTCACATACAGCAAGCCATCTGTATCGCGCACCAATCCATCAGCACCGCCAAACCCCTGGTTAAGCAGCGTAATGCTTGCTTTCTTCCCAGCAACATTCACCTGGAATAATTTACCAGTACCGAAATCTGCCACGAGTAGCTTTCCTGGGCCATCCATCAACAAGCCATTAGGACGCTTGATACCGGATTTGTCATTGATCAGCTGGCTCACCTTGCCCTCAGGGGATATCTGGTAAATCGCACCGTGCTTGCCATTGTCATCGCCACTATCCGAGACATAGACATTACCCAGGCCGTCGATCTCGATGTCGTTGAGGAACACTGGTTTTTCCTGGAAGTCTCCCGGCTTGGCAATCACGGTCTTGCTGCCGTCCAGCCCGACCCTCACCACCTGGTCCACGTCCGCGACATAAAGCTGGTTGTTGAAGAGGTCGAGACCCTTGGGATCGTTCAAGCCCTCCGCCAGGGTCTGGCGGCTGCCGTCCTTGTTGATCACGGTAACCTTGCCGTCGCCGTTCTTGCCGAATTCACCGATCTCGCTGACGAAGATGCGGCCGTCCGGATGTGCAATGGCGGACTCCGGCATTTTCAGGCCGGTGACTTTTGCCTGGTGGCCGCTCTTGCCGCGGGCAGGCGCCGCCGCGGTAGATTCGCCGTAGCTGACACGGTAGATAACGCCGCTATAGTCGTCGGAAACCAGCAAGGAGCCGTCGTTGAGCTGCAGCACGTCGACAGGGCGGCCCCAGGCCTCGCCGTCATTGAGCCAGCCGTCGATGAAGACTTCGTTCGATTTCACCTTGTGGTTTTCGTCGAACACCACGCGCATCAACTGGTAGCCGACAGGCTTGCTGCGGTTCCAGGAACCGTGCTGGGCGACGATGGCGTTGCCCTGGTATGCACTCGGGAACTGCTTGCCGGTGTAAAACTTGAAGCCCAGGTTCGCGCTATGCGCCTGAAAGCCGAGCACGGGCGGCGTCACGGCTTGTGGTGGCTTCTTGTTCTGCCAATCCTTGGGGCGCGCATCTTGGCCGCCGACGTAAGGGAAGCCGAAATGCAGTCCGGCCTGCGGTGCGGCATTGAACTCGTCAGGCGGGATATCGTCGCCCATCATGTCCATGCCGTTGTCGGTGAAGTGCAATACATTGGTGCCCGGCTGGAAATCCAGGCCGACGGAGTTGCGCACGCCCTTGGCGAACACCTCGGTATTCTTGCCGTCTGGGTCCATGCGGATGATGGAGGCCTCGATGCCTTGCGGGTCGCACACGTTGCATGGCGCGCCAATCGTCACATAGAGCTTCTTGTCCGGGCCAAACGCAATGTAGCGCCAGCCGTGGTGTGCCTTGTCTGGCAATTGGTCGTAGATCACTTCGCGCATCTGCTTGAACGGAAGATTGAGGTCAAAATCAGGCGCGGCATAACGGGTGATACGGTGCTGCTCGGCGACGTACAGATGCCCATCCCACATGGCGACGCCGTTGCCAACCTTCAAGTCATCAAGAATCGTGACCACCTCATCAGCCTTGTGATCTTTATTTTTATCGACCACTGCATAGACTTTGTTACCCCGGGTGCCAACGTATACCGTGCCCGAAGTCCCCAACGCCATTTGCCGCGCGCCAGGCACCTCCGCATAGACCTCTACCTTGAACCCTTCAGGCACCTTGAGCCGGGCTAGGTTGGCCTCCACAGCAGCCATATCCGCATGAGCAGATGTCATCCAACCCATCGCAATCATCAGGCCGAGCACTTTGCTTGTTTTTTTCATTGCATGAGGCTCCTTATTTAATAATTTCAACAGTATGCCAAAACCATCATTTCCAATATATAGAAATACCTCAATTACACAATTCCATATTCAGGAACAATAAAAGCCTAGCAAGATTAGGAAAACTCCTACAACAGGATAAGAAAATTCAGGCTTATGCCTGTCATCAATCCTTCATACGATGCACCTAGAATCATTATCGTTATATGAAGGACGCTATTATGTGCAGAGGCATCAAACTTACCGACCACTCGGGCATTGAAAAACGCATTGAATTCCCCCACCCCAAGGCTGCATTGCCCATCCAGAGTGTGGAAGGCCAGATCAAGTGGCTACGCTGGGGCAATAACCTTGAGGAAAAGGAAGGCGGCTTTTTCATCGGAGGCTGGGCACGCCAGATATCCCTTGAGCAAGGCAAATGGGACAAACTTAAGCCTGAGCCTGTTGACCTGGTTGCCGATGAGTTTCTCAGCCGTGATCCAGAACGCAACCCACACTGGATTGATATCCCTCCTGGTCACGCCATCAAAGGCATTATCGCAACCCACCATGACGAACGCAGGGTATACGTCATTACGACCGAACCACCTGAAGAATATGCCTGGATGAATGATCGCTGGCCTCTGATTGCCCCTATTGAGGGTCACTCAGCCAGCAGCAACTAGAAAAAACCAATAAAAAAGCCTGCAAATTGCAGGCTTTTTTATTACGTTCATTACATTAACGCTTTCCTGGCAGGTTGCAATACTGGGCAATATCTTCCGCCAGCTCACTAAACCTAGCGTCTTCTCCCTCACGCACTTCCACGACAAAAGGCTTGGCGGGAGCATAATCGCCACCCTCGGGCTTCACACTATATTCGCCACACACCACACTATCATCGCCGTGCTTAACCTCCTGCAGGTTCTCGAACTTTGCCGTCTCAGGATACTCAATATTCTTCAAGGCAGTCGCCTTCGCAGTATCCACGGCCTTGCCATCCAGCATCCGAACCTGAGTGAAAATAACCCAGACCAGCACCAGCGCCAGTACTGCAGCAAACAACTTTGAATTAGATAATCTCATTTATGCTCCTTTATCAGGCAACTCAGGGAGGACAACATTACATTTTGATGGTGGTTTTGTTGAAGGCAGAAAGCTTCTGGTGACAGATCCCTTTGTCTACCAACACAGGCCGTTGATAGCGATCAAACTTATTAGGCTTGGCACGCAAATTTTGGGCATGTCCCGCATATATGTCGCCCTGCCGGTTAGACACGACTTGATCGCTGACACTGACCATCGCACCTTTATTCATTTGCACGGGCAGAGCATGGCGCAATTCACCACCGCAGGTTTCGGTAGCAGACGCAGTATTGCCAACCCCTGCCAACACTGAGACAAGGGATGATAGAGCGAGCACTCGAATGATAGTCTTCATTTTATTCTCCTTAACAGTCATGCTATGGATGCTGTTTGGTCATGGATCTGTGCAAATTATTTTGGTACGCATGCAACTTAATCTGCACTGTGTTGCCACAATGTATGAAGCATCATAGCCAAGCGTAGCTCTGCTCCCCATAGGACGGTTGTGGTACTTTTTGTCAGAGAAGACTGACATCCAGCTATGCAGCTGCCCTCATCTCCAATAAAAAAGCCCCACAATGTGGGGCTTTATTTTGCTCATCGCCAGCTGCTTAGAAAATCAGCCAGATCAAGACCAGAACCGTAATGGGTACACCCAGTAACCATGCAATGATGTAAGGCATATTTCTCTCCTGTTAACTAAATTAATATGTATTCTTGGTAGAAGCGTGGACTAAACCACGTGCTGTGCAAGACCCTGCTACAACTGCAGCAGCGAGGCTCAACAGAAAACCGAGCGTGGCCCATAGGGCAAAATGTGCAGTCACCTCCGCAAGCTTGTCAGCAGCTTCCTTCGCTTTTTCCTTGCCCGCAACGTAAGCCTCCTCCAGCTTTTTCACCTCTTCATCGGCCTGCTCTCTGGAAACACCAGCAGCCTCTGCCAAGGTTGTGACGACTCGGTCACGGTCTATAGCCTTGCTTGACTCATCGGTATTGGCCAAATAGCGGGTCAGGACATGCCAGTAAGCGCCTCCACGGTGCTTGCCATGATGCTCATCTGCAACTTGTTGATCCACGCTAGCCTTGGCATTACGAAAAAATTCTTCAACTTCATGCTTGAGTTCACCACCAACACCGGGGCCAACATTACCAGCCAGCAAGGCACCACCAGCGACAGCTCCACTGCCAGCAAGCCCGACAGCACCTGCGGTAGTCTTAAAAACACCTCCTGCCAGATTGGTAAAAACACAAGCACCCGCGATGGTTGCCAGCGCCCAGATCACAACCCCGAGCAAGGCACCACGGCAACGCGTGATTTCATCAGAAGACAATACGGCGACAATCGTCCCCGCAGTCAATGAGAATATCCAGGACACAATCCACCATAAAGATGCCCCTATACCGAAAGCCTTGGCGGATGGCGTATCACCGACCGAGGCTGGCTCCACAAAACTAAAACCTATGCCTGTACCCAACAGACTCAAGACCAGCTGCACGGCGACCGCGACGGCAAGCCCGGCTAGGATCGCACGCCATGAAATGGGCAAGACAAACCACTCATCCCTCCTTGATGCTTCGCTATGTAACGTCGCCATATCTGTCTCCTAGAAAATTTTCATTAGATGATTGTTGTGTTTTTAGCCTAGAGCGGCTGAGATGGAGATTAGAAAAAACAAGGCGTGACCGTCATCGGCCAAGTGCTTTAATGATTGTCAGCGCGCTCCTACGCGCTCAATGAACCAAGGTTTTGTTCATTTTTTCCTACACGGATGCACTATATCGTCCTATATTGCCGTGGAGGAGGTATGGGTTAACATACTGATTCCATTCATTGCGACGGGGTTGTCTGCTTTGCGTCAACTTGATATGCCATGAAAAAAATTGCATTGATCAGCCGGGATAGCCTGGTCAATTACGCCCTTAATCATTTGATTTCCCAACACAAGGAATTGCAGATCAAGCATGTGTTGGCGGGAATAGATGAGTCAAAAATCAAGAAACTCAAGGCCAAGGGACAAATTGACCTTGTGATCGTCTGTATTTCTTCGGGTAAGGGAGACAGCCTGGAGTTATTGTCTCAACTGAGGGGTATTGCGCCCCGTGTACCGGTGCTGCTTGTCAGCAACAATGAAGATCAACATTTCCTACTCAACTTTATGCGTTGTGGCTGCAAAGGTTATCTCGACAAATATGCGAGTGAGGCTGATCTGGTCAATGCCATTGAAACCGTGTGCGCTGGGCATCTCTATCTACCCGAGCCACTACAGCGCTCCTTGAAGGCAGAACATACTCCACTGCCGCATGAGCAGCTTTCAAAACGTGAATTCCAGGTGTTCCTGAAATTTATTCAACGCAAGACGATTGCCACGGTAGCACGCGAGCTCAATGTCACCGCAGGCGCGGTGAGTGTGTTTCGCAGCAGGGTACTTAAGAAGCTCAATATCAAGAGCAATGCAGATTTCATCTTCTATGCTCTGCAATATCACTTGCTGACGTTACCGGATATAGAACTGCACCCTGTAGCGAGCTAACACCGTCAGTCGCAACAACAGCCAGGCTAGAGGCACCTGGCTGAATCTCGCTATTTCTCCATCCACAAGAACTGATCGTTATCCGTTTTCATGAAAAAACGACCATTTTTGTCTATCTTCAGCGCACGAATGCGATAGTCGTTTAATACCGGCTCGGCATACACCAATCGCTCACCTTCCTTACGCATATATAACAAGTTATTAGCCGCCATGCCTGCTACAAAGAAACCGCCCTCCCAGTACTCATTCTTGCCAGTCTTCGGGTATTTAGCGATGGCACCCACACCAATGGAAGGATTGAACACAAAGGCTGGCTTTTCAAACTTTTCGTGCGAGTTATATTTGTTGCCATAATAGTTGCCCATGCCTTCGCGCTCATACAAGGTGCCATAGCTCACGAGTGGCCAGCCGTAATTCTTGCCCTGCTTGATGAGATTGATTTCGTCACCGCCTTTGGGCCCATGCTCGGTTTCCCACAGCTCATGGTGATCACGGTCAAAATATAAACCACCAGAAGGTGACCGCAATCCAGAGGCATAAATCTCTGCGCTTGCATCCCTCAGGTTGATCTTGATCATCTTGCCTAGTGCAGTTGCCGGATCTTGCACGCCATCGGGTTTGGAAAAGTCCCCAACACTCAAGAACATGGTGTCATCATCCATCCCTAGCACCATCTTTCCGCCAACCTGGTGCCCCAGAAAAGGCTCTTTGATTGCGGGATAAGTGACAAAGATATCCTTGCGGAATGTCAGCTCGGCATTGTCCTGATCCAACTCAAAAGCCGATACTGCAAGCCTTGCCCCGTTCGCCTCATGATCCCAGGTGGTATAAGCAACGTACAAGGTATTGCCCAACAGTAAGGAATCCTTCACCCCGGCGAGTTCCTTGCAATAGACCAATCCATCGTAGTCATCACCTTTGCTTTCCTCGCGCTCATCCAGCCCTGGCTTGGTCAAGGGATTGGCATGCTTGGTGATCTCGATCTCGCTGGACTCATTGATTTTGGTGAAATAAACCTCGCCACACTTGGTGATAAAAAGAAATTGCTTATTCCCCAGCATTTCAAAAGGCCCAGTGGGATATTGATCGCTGAATGGCAACTCACGGACTTCGATATCTTCTGTACCGAATATTGAGGAGAGTTTGACTTGGCGCGCTTCAGGCACCATCTCATCGACATCCACATTGGCAAAATAACCTTGGCCAAACGGCCACCACTGCATGTGATATTGGTTTGCGCCAGTAAAAAACAAAATAACACCGGCAATAAGGATGATTAAGGAAAGAAAAAACCTTTTATATTTTTTTAGAATATTCATACGCTGCCTTATTAATGTTGATTTGTATGGGAAATATCTGCAGCAGAACTCCCATTCCAAATGACAAGCACATGCAGCAAAAGTTGCTTAACCATCAGCGCATGCTGTCACACTCCATGTCATCGGCCACATGCCAGCGGTTACGGCCAGCCAGTTTGGCTTGATACATCGCCTTATCGGCATGCCGCAACAACACATCATCGGTGACCTGTGCGCCTGCACTCAGGGCAATCCCGATACTGGCCGAAATATGCAAGCCACCCTCGAGCGGACGAGCTAATTCCTGCACCAGCTTCTCGGCAATGCGGATGGCATCATCTTCTCCGTGAATGTCCTCGAGAATCACGACAAACTCATCCCCGCCCAGTCGTGCTGTCACATCACTCACTCGCGTTACTTTACGTAGCCTGGCAGCGACCACTTGCAGAACAATATCTCCCGCCGCGTGACCATATGCATCATTAATTTCCTTGAAGCCATCAAGGTCAACCAGCAACACGGCCACTACTCCCTTGTCCCGCCAGGCACGGGCAAGCGCACGCTTGAGACTGTCATTCATCAGCGTTCGGTTAGCAAGGCCAGTCAGGGCATCATGCAGTGCCATATAACGTAGCTCACGCTCCTTATGGCGCAACTGGGTATTGACTGCCTCAATCTCCTTGGTACGTAGCGTCACCCGCTCTTCCAGCTCATGCTCTGTCTTGATCAGGGCATCCACCAGCTCCTGCTTGGCATTCAAGGTGTCGCGTTGCGCCTGCTCTTTTTCCTTGCGCATGATGGTGATGCGGTCTGCCAGCGCAAAAGACAACATCAACATTTCAATCGCAGAACCGATCTGCATCGCATAGATGGTAAAAGCATTGGTGGGTACCCAGCCAATGTTACGCAACCCAAGAATCACCACCCCTGCCAGTACGGCTCCCCATGCCAGCAGAAAATAAAACGCCCCAGGGTTGTGACGCATATATGACATGATGGCCACGACAGTGACAAACAATGCAAATATCACCCCAGACAAAGAAACCGCCAACGCAGACCATTGATACGGCACAGCGAACGGAGACAATATAATCAAGGCAAACAAGATAGCAAATGCCAGCATGACCGCATCTAGCCGCGGGAATGTATTGCGTGTATTGAGGAAAATACGGCTGAAAAATACGCCGAAAAACCCCGTGGCTGCCATGCCACAGGGCAATGCTACGTTACCCCATGCAGGCCAGTCAGGCCAAAGAAATTGATTGCCCAAACCATTCAGTGACGCCTGCGCCACCACCATGCTGCCGACAAAAGCCACGTAAAACAGGAAAACAGTTTCGCGTGTGGAGAGGTAAATCAAGAAATTGTAGAAAAACAGCGCCAACAACGCGCCGTAATATAGGCTCAGCAATGAATACGCATATTGGTCATGCGCATGCATCGCCTTCACCTGCCAAATATTGATGGGGACAGTCAATGTTCCCTTTGACTCTACCCTGATATAAATGACATGATCACCCGTGGGAAGATTGAGCGGGAACACCATATGGCGATGCGGATAAGGACGTTGACTGAATGGATAGAGATCACCTGAGACCTGGCGCTGATAGGCTCCATTGTCATCAGGCACAAAAACCTCAACATGATCAAGCGAGGCGAAGGCCACCTCGAGCAATCGTTCCCTTGTAGTGCCGGAACTCACAGATATTGGCAAGGCAAACCAATAGGCAGAGTGCGAATAGCCCAGATTCACATTGCCATGCACATTTAATGCAGGTTTCCAGGCCCCACCCTCACGCAAGGACGGTAAATCCTGCAACCTGAGCTGATGATCAGGATCCTCAAGATACTGCAGGAATGAGCCAACATGCACGACACCCTGACTATTATCCAGATGTAATGCGGAAGGCTGCGCCCACGCACAAGCATGGAAAACCCACAGCAGCATCAATGTGACCAGCCTATGCAACACCCCTCCCATTCCCCGCATCATCGTGTCATGACGCTAATATCTCCTGCTGATGACAGGCGAAAAACGCCATAATGTCTTTTTCTGGCAGGGGCCGACTGAAATAATATCCTTGGGCGCTATCGCATCCTTGAGCGCGTAGATATTCTAATTGTGCTTCCGTCTCCACTCCCTCGGCCACCAAGCCCAAGCCCAGTATCCGGGCCAATGCAATGGTCGCAGCACAAATAGCCGCATCATTGGGGTCGGTTTCTATATCCTTGACGAAGGAGCGATCTATTTTCAGGCGTGTCAACGGCAACAATTTGAGATAGCTTAAGGAAGAATAGCCTGTCCCAAAGTCATCAATCGCTAACGCAACGCCTTTATTCCTTAATTTTTTCATGCGAGGGATGGTTTGCTCGGGATCATCCATCGCCGCACTTTCAGTAATTTCCAGCTCCAGCATGCCTGGCTTGATATTGTATGTAGCAATCAACTCATCAATCAGGCTGAACAAGTGTCTTGATTTTAATTGACGCGCAGAGATATTGACAGAAATACACACCTGATCCAAGCCCTGTTGACTCCACTGGCTAATCTGCCGGCATGCCTCCTTGAGCACCCATTCTCCCAGTGGGATAATGAGATTGGTATCTTCCGCAACCCGGATAAACTTATCCGGGTATACCATCCCCCATTCAGGATGATTCCAACGCACCAATGCCTCCATGCCTATCATGCGTCCGCTGGCAATCTCTATCTGGGGCTGGTAATGCAGCTCAAACTCTTCGCGCAATAATGCCTGTCGGAGATGATTTTCCATATGCAGGCGCTCATTGATTTCTTCCCGCATTTTCTCGGTAAAGAATTTGAAGTTATTTTTTCCTGACGACTTTGCTTCATACATCGCCGTATCAACATTCTTGAGCAGGCTATGCGCATCACTACCATCGTGTGGATAAATACCAATGCCAATGCTGGATGAAGAATGCAGCTCATAGCCTTCAATCAGATATGGTTGCGCCAGGCGTTGCAATACTTGCTCCGCCATTTTCCCTACCCGTTGCGATACCAACTCCCCATCAAGTACGAGTACAAACTCATCGCCCCCCAGCCGTGCAACCATTCCCTCTTGCGCCACACAGCGGACCAGACGCCGCGCCACCTCCACCAGCAATTGATCTCCCACATGGTGTCCCAAGGTATCATTAATGATCTTGAAATTATCCAAATCCAGAATCATCACCCCAATCACTTGGGCTTTTGCCAACCGCTCATCCAGCCAGTTATACAGGCTCATCCGGTTTGGCAATCCAGTCAGGGTATCGGTGTGAGCAAGGTCATGAATTCTCGCTTCATTGGCTTTGCGCTCGCTGATGTCGCTAAAGGTATTGATATAGCAATCAGCATGGCCATCCATACCAACAACAGTCGTAATGGTCAGCGCTACCGGGAAGGTGTGCCCTAGCTTATGCCGCATTACGGTTTCACCTTGCCAAATTCCTGTCTCAGTGACTGAGAAATAGGCTTGCTGCCGACTTTCCGACATATCCTGCTCAGCGGCAAGAAAACTCACTGGCATCCCCAACAATTCATCTGCCGAATATCCTGTCAGTGCTGTCACTGCGGGATTGATACCAATGACCTCATCGCTGGGACTGGCAATCAGCATCCCCTCGCTAGATGAGGTAAACACACTCGTTGCAAGACGGGTTCGGGCATCGCGCTGGCGCAATTGCTGGATAGTACGCAGCCAGACATAGGCCAGCGTTGCCAGGGCCAAGGCCAACAATCCTCCAACCCAGACAATCCAGTCATCTGGCTTGGCAAGGTAACCCCACCCATTAGTGGGCATACTGGCCAGTTGCCAAAAGGATTGCCCATCCAGACTAATGTCCAGCAAAACCGGGTTACGGCTAAACAAAGCACTGTCGCCACTAATCATCTCTGCATGGCCGCGTGCATCAAGACGACGCAAGGCATAGCTGAGAACGGGGCCATGCACCTCAAGGCCTGCTGCTTGCAACAGGCTGTTGATATCCAGCGCTATCGTCGCAGTACCCCAGTAGGACTCATTACCAGCCTGGTCAAACACGAATAACGGCAAGCGATGCACCATGCCGCGCCCACCTTGTACCAGATCAATTGGGCCGATTAACTCCGGATGCCTGGATTCCTCCAAAGACACTTCATTACCATGAGAGGTTGCCTGATAACGTAATCCAAGCAACTTCTCATTACCAGCCAATGGATAAACGTAACGCACCACATTGCCTGGTGCCATGGTGATGGTTTTGAGGTGACGCCCATAATGCACTAGGCTGGCTACAACACGATTAAAACTATCCGCATTGAAATTGGGGTTAGCCGCCACATAAGTAGATATGCCCAAGCCGAGATGAATAGAGCTATTCAACTCTCCCTCAATGCGTGCGCGCACTCCCGCTGCCAGCGTTGACACATAATGGCGCTCATCCTTGATCTTGGCTTGATGATCCACATGGTGGATATAGAATGCAACGCCTAGCAGACAAACACCGATCAGGGCCGCCACCATCAGGGGAGAGAAAAATCTCCACCCACCTGGCGCAATGTTAAATTGGCTGCCCTGGTCAGAAAACATGTTTTTTTAGAGTCTTTGGCCCAGAAAATATAGCGCTTATTGTAACTTGGCTTGTTGCATCATTTCATCAACAAGGAGGAAAGGAACTTTGTCCCTTGATCAATTAACGGCACTCTCTTGAAAAGATTGAGTATTTGGCATCCCTGCTTGGCGCATTTCATGCTTGAAACTTCATGATACTGCACCCCAGCAAGGAGAACCCAATCATGCCTCTCATCCTTCTGATTGCCTTAATGGCATTATTACCACTGGTCATGACCAGTGCATTGACACATATTTTGCTGGTCAGCATTTATGCCGGCCTAGCACACCTACTGACCTTTATAGTGATCACCATCCTGCTACGATACATCATGCGCTGGCAACAGGTGGCAAATTGGCGTGCAAGGCGCGCTACGCTTATGACATCTGCTACTGCCAGACATAACCAAGATTGAAGATCAAAGCGCTATCCGTACTCTTACGCCCTTCTGCAGGCTGGCCTGCCCAATCGAGGTTGTATTGGATAGATGCGTTGAAATTATTGATGATGGGGAAACGCAAGCCTGTCTTGGTAAATGCCAACGCATTGCTTGCACTGTCGAGGCCCAGCAACACTTCGTGCTCATGGAAAAACTGGGTGCTACCACCAAAAATGCGGTGGTCATACTTTAAGGCCCAACGTGCACCTGGGTAACTTTCATTTTCCGCGTCGTAATAGTTGACCGTCACGTAGTTCAGACCACCTTCGACAAAGAGATTGCGGTCTGGTCGCTCGTATATCTGGTAACCGCTACCAATACCTGTCATTGTCCGTAGCTTGATATCACGGAAGCGATCATTTTCCAGCGTGTTATTGGCATAGACATACCACTTATTGCTGATGAAGCGGTCCAGCTTGATGGAAGATCGGTTATTAAACTGGGTATTCTCACCATTGTTGGTTGCGCGATTGACTACGGCAGCCACTGTCAAACGATGATTAAGCGTACGTGCAATGGATTCTCCATCAAGACGGAGCGTGGTGGTATCGGTGTTACCCTGCGTCACCGAGCCGCCCAGATTGATACGGCCACTCCAATTCACGCCGACACCAGATAATTCAGGCGTGGGATTGATATAAAGTAAGTCGGCCAGGGGAATCTCTTTTTCTTCATATTGCTTTTTGCCGTCCTCATCATCGTCATCCAGTTGTGCCAGCTTGATGGTCGCCTTGCCAGAATCATAGCTTTCCAGCGTCGTCTTCAAGTTACTGCGATCCGTCAACGTCACAGCAAGCGGCTCGTCTGTCTTGATTGTCTCAATCTCAGACCAAGTGACCTGGATATCACCGGCATAAGAGGTCTTGAACACAACCTTCTCATTGAACTTGCGGACCACTTTACCAGTGATCACATCACCATTCTTAAGACGAATTTCATCAGCTACAGCTGATAATGGCAACGCACCCACACTTGCCACCACAAGGTAGGCAACACTCAACCGATTCAACACAACACGATACAAAATTAATCCTTTCTGACGCTATCCTCTGAGATATTGAGGAATCAGGCCCGTTATCCATACATGATGATCTGCATTTCACTTGCAGGCACAAGGAGCGTGTCCGCGGTGTGGCACATCAATCTTGACGATCACGATTCACAGGGGCACCTTGGCAAGCCTCCCCGATAGACTCACCCATTGCTGACATAAGCAGGTGGGCAGATGAAATATTGCTTGAGTGACAACGCTTGATATTGTTAATCACTATTATTTTATTCTGGCATGCCCAATGAGATCAAACCCAGGGGCTAGAGTTCCACATTGCTCAACCACGACTCCCTACGACCCTCACGTTGATTATGCGAGAATAGCCGGAAAACAATATTTCATCCTGAGGAAGAATACGCATGAACAAGCTCACCATCATCCTGCTTGCATCGCTAACGCTATACGGCACCAGCGCCATGGCGGTATGCAAGGATTATGGCAACTTCAAGCCCGAGCAGGGTAGCGAGGTGATTGGCGGCGTGGTGTTTGCCGATTACAAAGCAGACAAGATCGATGCCTATTTTTACGGCGATATGTGCTGGACCACCTCTGAAATTGCCGAAGAAGGCAATCGCCGCATTTTCTACAAGCTGATTGCCAGCCGCGATGCTAATGGTCGCATTGCAAGCTACGTGCCGCTTGCGGAATCAGCGCCCTCGATGTTCACCTGCCCACAAGGCAGCGTACAAACGTCGTCAGACGGCTATTTCGACAAGATCGATGGCCCCAAGCCCGGCTTTCACACCTTTGTGTGCAAAACAACGTCCATCGCGCCATAAGCCTGACATCTGCAGGCGGCATCATGGCGGTTAAGACACAAACTCAGGCATGAAGCCCCGCATAAAGTTATAATAATCGACTTTTTTACAACACCAATACCGTGCCATGCTTGGTTACCCTCCGGGCGGCGGTGAGAAAAAGAATGAGCCCATACCAGAAAATTGCGACTGACGATGTTCGCATCAAGGAAATCAAGGAGCTGAGATTACCGTCCGAGCTACTTGAAGAGCTGCCAGCCAGCCAAGCTGCCACAGACAATATCGTGGCAACCCGCAGCGCCATTCATAAAATCCTGCATAGCGCCGATGACCGCCTGCTTGTCATCATCGGCCCCTGCTCTATCCACGACTATGACGCAGGCCTGGAATATGCCCGCCGCTTAGTCGCCCTGCGCGCGCGCTTCGAGCATGAGTTGTTGCTTGTCATGCGCGTCTACTTCGAGAAGCCGCGCACCACTGTCGGCTGGAAAGGCTTGATCAATGACCCTTTCCTCGATGGCAGCTACCGCATCAACGAAGGCCTGGAACTGGCGCGTAAATTCCTGCTGGACGTCAATGACCTCGGCATGCCTGCCGGCACCGAATTTCTCGACGTCATTACCCCACAATACACTGCCGACCTAGTCAGCTGGGGGGCGATCGGTGCTCGCACGACAGAGTCGCAGATACACCGCGAACTGGCTTCAGGCCTCTCTTGCCCGGTAGGCTTCAAGAATGGCACAGATGGCAACATCCGCATTGCCGTGGATGCCATCAAAGCCGCAGCGAGCCCGCACCACTTCCTGTCCGTGACCAAGGAAGGTCGCTCTGCCATCATCTCGACCAGCGGTAATGAAGATTGCCACGTGATCCTGCGCGGTGGCAAAACCCCGAACTACGATGCTGCCAGTGTGGAAGATGCCGCGCGCGAGCTCGCCCATTCCGGCTTAGCCGCTAAAGTCATGATCGACTGCTCGCATGCCAACAGCCTCAAGCAATTCAAGCGCCAGATCGATGTGGTAGCCGATGTCGCCAGCCAGATATCCAGCGGCGATGACCGCATTGTTGGCATGATGATTGAATCGCACATCAACGAAGGCCGACAGGACTTAATCCCCGGCTGCCAGCTCGAGTATGGCAAATCGATCACCGATGCATGCCTGGGTTGGGACGACTCCATCACCCTGCTCGATACTCTTGCTGAAAGCGTGCGCCAACGCCGCAAGCGCCAGGCAGAAACCGAGTAAGTCGCGCGCTAGGTATCGCATGCAGCCGACGGCTTCATGGCGGCTGATGCAAGCAGAAGACTTGCCAGCCGTCATACAAATAGCAGCCCAGGTGCACCCGGATTATCCTGAGGATGAAGCCATCTTTATTGAGCGCCAGCAACTATATCCCCAAGGATGCTGGGTACGACAACATGGTAGCCAGCTCTGCGGTTACCTGATTAGTCACCCCTGGGAGTTGGGCGCACCCCCATCGCTCAACAGCATGCTGCAAGCACTCCCCAACTTGGCTAGCAGCTACTACCTGCATGATATTGCACTGATCCCTACCGGACGCGGCACAAATGCCACAAGTGAAATTCTCGCGCATCTTTATGCGCATGCGCTTGGTGCAGGCTTGGGCAACCTCTCGCTGATCGCCGTCAATCAATCCTTACATTTCTGGCAAAAACAGCAATTTCAACCAGCCAACCATCTCGTGCCTGCCGCCAAGCTGCTTAGCTATGATGTAGACGCATGCTACATGATGCGGCCATTAGCCTCGCCTCGTATTCAGCAAAGTATCACCGCATAAAAAAGCCCGGTATCACCGAGCGAAAGAGTAACCAGCACCGTAGCGCTTAATGCATAGGGGTAGATGCTGCCTGCTCTAGCCTGGATTCACGCATCAAGATCAAGGCCAAACCAGCACCAATCGCCGCAGCAACCGCGCCAAGCAAGAAGGCCAGTTGGTAGCCTGCCAGCAAAGCGACAGGCAAGGCATTGCCCTGCGCCAACGATTGCTGGCTCATCAGCGCAGCCAAACTTGCCAACACAGCCAAGCCCACTGCACCGCCCATCATGAAAGCTGTATTCACCATCCCCGACGCCAGGCCAGAATCCTCAGGAGCCACATCATTCATTGCCGCCAATAGCAAAGGGTTAAAAGCGATACCCCCGCCAAGCCCCAATAACACCATGGCAGGAAAAATATCGCGCCAGAATTGGCCATCTAGTGGCGCACAAGCAAACCACCCCAAGCCCCCCGCAGCCAATAGCAAACCCAGGGTTAACGATGCACGGATACCAATCCGCATGACCAGCCATGCCGACAACCCGAGTGAAAACAAAGCCATCACCACATTGGCTGGCAAAAAAGCCAACCCAACCTGTAACGCGTCATAACCCAGCACAAATTGCATATACAACGCAGACATGAAAAACCAGGCAAACAAGGCGGCTGCCCATAGTACAGCCACCACATTGGCCACCGTCACATTACGCTGCCGGAACAAACTCAACGGCATCAATGGCGCAGCCACGTGCAACTGTAACCCGATAAACCACGCAAACAACAATGCCGCCAGGGCAAACAAACTCAAGGTCTGTGCAGACAGCCATCCAGCCTCATTGCCATTCACTATCGCATACACAACCAACATCATTGATGCCGTAATGCTGATTGCTCCACCAATATCCAACTTTTGAGGGCGTGATTCAGCCATATGCGCAGGCAATAACTTCCAGCACAGCATATAGACCACGATACCGATAGGCAGGTTAACCAGAAAAATCCAGTGCCAACTCCAAGTACTAGTCAGTACGCCCCCCAGCAACACGCCCAGGCTACCCCCACCAGCGCAGACGAACCCATACACTCCCATCGCCTTGGCCCGCTCGCGTTGCTCGGTAAACAAATTCATGATCAACGATAATGCCACCGCAGATACCACCGCCCCGCCCAGACCTTGCACAGCGCGTGCCCAGACAAGCTGCTGTTGCGTCACTGCCATACCACAAACCAGAGATGCCACCGTAAACGAGGCAATGCCGATCAAGAACAAACGCCGCTGCCCGAAAAAATCCCCCAAGCGTCCACCCAGTAGCAAAAAACCGCCGAAAGTAAGCATATAGGCGTTCACCACCCAAACCAGTGAAGTTTCGCTAAAGCCCAAATCAGCGCGGATCGATGGCAATGCCACATTCACAATCGTGGTATCAAGCACAATCATCAACACACCAAAACATAAGATCACCAGCGCCAGCCAGCGGTTATGAATAGATGGATGATGACCTGCCTGCATAACGCAACCTCACAAAATAAAAGGCAATCCGCCCTGAAGACAACATGAAAGGCACTGTAAACCTAAGCCTTGAAATGAAAAAAGGTTACGCATTTGCGTAACCTTTTATAAAACTGGTGGGCCGTGCGGGACTCGAACCTGCGACAAACGGATTAAAAGTCCGCTGCTCTACCAACTGAGCTAACGGCCCGTGAGATGAGAGTCTCATCTCGGAAAGCGCGCAATTATGAAGAAAAGTGCTGCTGGCGTCAATGCTGGATTGTAAATTCTCTTAGTTTTAGGCCTAAGGAAAGGGATCGGTGCATGCAAGCTTATGGACGCAAAAGCATTTCCTGATGGTTACCTCATGCCTGGAAAACGGCCCTGCATGCTGCGCATGATTTTGCTCATGCCCCCCTTGGAGAACATTTTCATCATCTTCTGCACTTCTTCGAACTGGTTGAGCAAGCGGTTGACTTCCTGCACCTGCACCCCAGAGCCAGCAGCGATACGACGCTTGCGTGTCGCCTTGATGATCTCGGGCTTGCGGCGCTCCAGTGGCGTCATGGCATTGATGATGCCTTCGATGCGACGTAGGGCTTTATCGCCGGCCTCACTATTGACTTGGCCCATCATGCCTGAAATCTGCGCAGGCATTTTGTCCATCAAGGAGCCCATGCCCCCCATTTTGCGCATTTGCAGCATTTGCGCCTTGAAATCCTCAAGATCGAAATTCTTGCCCGACTTGACCTTGTCTGCCAGTTTCTTGGCTTCTTCCAGGTCGACACTCTTCTGCGCCTGCTCAATCAAGGAAAGCACATCACCCATGCCCAGCACTCGCGAGGCCATGCGCTCGGGGTGGAACAATTCAATGCCATCCACTTTTTCGCTGACACCGATGTACTTGATCGGCTTGCCTGTCACATGACGTACGGACAATGCCGCACCACCGCGTGCATCACCGTCAAGCTTGGTGAGCACAACACCCGTCAACGGCAGGGTTTCGCCAAAAGCACGTGCAGTATTGACTGCATCCTGACCCTGCATGGCATCAACCACGAACAGGGTTTCAATTGGGTTAAGCAACTCATGCAGCTGCTTGATCTCGGCCATCATAGCTTCATCAATACCCAGGCGGCCCGCGGTATCGAAGATCAGCACATCATAAAAATGGCGTTTGGCGAAATCTAGCGCTTGCGCAGCGATGTCGGCGGGCTTTTGCGTGGCATTAGAATCAAAACAGTCGACTTCCAGGCTCTTGGCCAGGGTTTTCAACTGCTCGATCGCGGCTGGTCGGTAAACGTCGGCACTGGCCAGCAGTACTTTCTTTTTCTCGCTTTTCAGCAACCGTGCCAGCTTGGCAGAAGTGGTGGTTTTACCGGAACCCTGCAAACCTGCCATGAGCACGATGGCAGGAGGATTAGTCGCCAGATTGAGGCCTACATTCTGCTCACCCATCAGACGGGTAAGCTCTTCATGCACGACCTGGATGACAGCCTGGCCTGGCGAGAGGCTTTGCAGCACTTCGCGGCCTACGGCGCGCTCCTTGACTTGATTGACGAAATCCTTGACCACGGGCAAGGCAACATCGGCCTCAAGCAAGGCCATGCGAACTTCGCGCATAGCGTCGGTAATGTTGTCTTCGGAAAGTCGCGCATGACCACGCAGGGTTTTGACGACTTGTTGTAATCTGCTACTGAGGTTTTCAAGCATGATGGCTACCGATAGCTACCGCACATGGATTAGCGTATGTGGAGTGCGGCTGCATGTTATAGTGTTGTGAATATATGAATTCTAACCCAACTCATCCCGTATGATTGCGTTTCTGCCTTTTATTACCGCATTGATTTACCTCTTGGTGGCTAGCAATTACTGGCGCCAGAGCAAAAACAATGGCACATCGGCCCCCTCCAATCCACTTTGGCCCTCCGGCCTGATTGCCGTTGGGTTGGTGTTGCATGCGCTCTCGCTATATTGCACCCTGTTTTCACAGGGCCTTAACCTTAGCCTGACCAATGCTCTCTCAACCATTCTCTGGCTCACAGTGCTGATTTACTGGGTCACCAACCTCAAGCATCACTTACATAGCCTGCAAGCTTTTGTACTACCTCCGGCGGCGTTCTTCGTGCTGTTGCAGGCATGGCAGCCTGAGTCACATGTGATTCCTTATGCTGACCAGCCCTTGTTTGTAGCCCACTTGATCATTGCCATGCTGGCTTATAGCTTGCTAACTTTTGCAGCACTGCATGCCTTGCTGATGACGGCTGCCGAGCGCAAGCTGCACCAGAAATCAAGCTGGCTCAAACTGCCTGATTTCCCGCCGCTCATGACCATGGAGAACCTGCTGTTCCGCATCATTACGCTGGGATTTATCCTGCTGACGTTAACCTTGATCAGCGGCATGATGTTCTCTGAACTGTTGTTTGACCAACCGTTCCAGCTCAACCACAAAAATGTGTTCACCATGCTCTCATGGCTGATCTTCGGCGGGCTACTGTTTGGGCGCTATCGCTACGGCTGGCGCGGCAAGACAGCCGTGCGCTGGACACTAAGCGGGTTTGTATTATTGTTGCTGGCATATGCGGGCAGCAAGTTTGTACTTGAGATACTGCTGCACCGCTAATCCTACCTAATCAGCGCAGGCTGATAATAGGCCAGCCAGCCTGTTCTGCGTGCGCTTTCAATGTGGCATCAGGGTCTACCGCCACAGGTTTGTCCACCAACTCCATGAGCGGCAAGTCATTGTGGGAGTCACTATAGAACCAGGTAGTGTCAAAATCACTCAATGATTGTCCGCGTGCAGCCAACCACTCATTGAGCCTAGTGATCTTGCCAGCCTGGAAGCTGGGCGTGCCAACCACTTTTCCAGTAAACTCTCCATTCACCTCTTCAGGCGTGGTACCAATCAGGTTGTCAATGCCAAATGCCTTGGCAATCGGGCCTGTCACAAAGCTATTAGTCGCGGTAATGATCATTAACAAGTCACCGTTCTGGCGATGTTTCTCCACCAGCGCACGCGCTTTATCAGTCATCATGGCCTGGATTTTTTCTTGCATGTATTCACGGTGCAAGGCATCCAACTCACTGCGCGAATGCTCACTCAAAGGCTTAAGCTGGAAATCCAGGAAAGCATAAATATCCAGCCGCCCGGCTTTGTAGTCCTCGTAAAAAGCCAGATTCTTGGCAAGATGCTCTTGTTCGTTGAGCAATCCTTTGCTGATGAGGAACTGGCCCCACTGAAAATCGCTGTCACCAGCCAACAGCGTGTTATCGAGATCAAACAATGCGAGTTGCAAAATGTTTCTCCATCTACGGCAAAATTGCTAGAGTTTAGCTTATGACACTTAAGTACGCGACCTCAAACCAGCCAACACCACCAGCCTCAGCAGGTCATGAACCTACCTGATTATCTGGTTCCGACAGCATGGCAATGGATTGCCAACGCGCTAGCGCTGGCGTTGCTTGCTTACGCCTTCATCAAGGCGCCCTGGAAGCATTTAAGCACCTCCACGTTACAACACGTTTTCCTGGGCTCCATCGTGGTGCTGATGCTGATCTGGAGCGTCAAGGCAGGCATACGCCCAGGCCTCAACATTCATCTCCTTGGCGTCACAGCCTTATGTCTGATGTTCCGCTGGCAACTGGCACTTATCGCGCTTGCCCTGATTCTCGCTAGCGTCACCGCTTTCGGCATGGCAGGCTGGCAATCCTTGGGTATCAATTTTCTGATCATGGCAGCTATCCCGGTAGCCTTTAGCTACAACTTGTTTAGGTTGATCGACAGCAAGCTCCCCAACCACTTGGTCATTTACATCTTTGCCTGCGGTTTTACTTGCGCAGGCCTCACCATTAGCCTGTCTGGCTTGGTCGCAGTCTTGGCCTTAAGTGCCATGCAGGTTTATCCAGCAAACTACTTATTCAGCAATTATCTGCCTTACTTCATCCTGATCGCCTGGTCCGAAGCGTTTCTCACCGGCATGGCCGTCACCTTGATGACTGCATTTCGACCTCACTGGCTTGCCACGTTCAGCGACAAGCGCTACCTCAAGACCAAGTACTAATACTGATACACCGGCAATAAAAAAGCCCACGCGAGTGGGCTTTTTTCACGTCTTATTCCACTTACAAATGAAAGTCGCCTGCGGCTTCTGGCTGGTAATCAATCTCCAGAATCTTGTATTGACGTACACCACCTGGCATTGGCCAATCAATCACATCTCCAACACGGTAACCCAGAATAGCCGTCCCTAGCGGAGCGACGACTGAAATACGGTTTGCCGAAGCATCGGCATCGACAGGAAACACCAGCGTGCAATGCATTTCATGCCCATTTACCTCATCGCGTAGCAACACGCGTGAATTCATGGTCACTACATCTGCACCAACCTGCTCGGAGGCCACCTCCTCACTACGCGCTAGTTCATCTTCAAGGCGGGCCAGGTTACCCACCTCTGGAAAACCGTTCTTGCGCAATTGCTCAATCATGGAAAACAGCCGGTCCATATCAAAACTTGTGACCTGGATTGCACCTTGCAACATGAGGATTCCTTTACTTTTACCTTGATGACATCAATTATTGAGTTAATACCGCATTGTTCTGCGTGCTATACCTGCGGGTGCGCCCGCTCAGCATTGGCATGCAGCTTATTAAGGCCATTGAGATAGGCTTTTGCCGAGGCGATCACGATATCGGTATCCGCACCCTGGCCGTTGACAATGCGCCCTCCTTTGGACAAGCGCACCGTCACCTCGCCCTGTGCATCAGTACCGCTAGTAATATTGTTGACGGAATAAAGCAACAGCTCGGCACCGCTATTGACGATTTTCTCAATCGCCTTGAAGGCAGCATCCACGGGGCCACCACCTACTGCATCGGCTCGACGCTCAATACCATTTTCTGCCACCGTCACTTCAGCATGCGGGGTTTCCCCAGTCTGCGATGCGACATGCAGATAACTCAGCTTGAAGCTTTCCTCATTGACCACGTTGTCGCCGACAAGTGCCTGAATATCCTCGTCGAATATCTCGGATTTTTTGTCTGCCAACTCCTTAAAGCGCGCAAATGCTGCGTTAAGCGCATCCTCACTTTCCAGGGTAATACCCAGCTCGGTCAGGCGGGTGCGGAAAGCATTACGCCCGGAGAGTTTACCCAGCGTCAGCTTGTTAGCGCCCCAGCCTACATCTTCAGCACGCATGATCTCGTAGGTCTCGCGATGCTTAAGTACGCCATCCTGATGGATACCGGACTCATGAGCAAAAGCATTTGCGCCCACAATCGCTTTATTGGGTTGCACAGGATAACCAGTGATGGTGGATACCAGCTTGGATGCAGTGACAATCTGCGTAGTATCGATCGTGGTATCAAGCTGGAACACGTCACGACGTGTCTTCACCGCCATCACCACCTCTTCCAGGCTGGCATTACCCGCGCGCTCGCCCAAGCCATTAATAGTGCACTCCACCTGCCGCGCACCAGCCAATACCGCAGAAAGCGAGTTGGCCACGGCCATGCCGAGGTCGTTATGGCAATGGGTAGACCATACTACTTTGTCAGCATCCTTCACTCGGGCAATGAGTTGCGCCATGCGCTCACCCCATTGCTGTGGTACGGAATAACCTACGGTATCCGGCACGTTGATGGTCTTGGCGCCAGCCGCGATAACAGCATCGAACACCTGCACCAGGAAATCCATGTCGGAACGCACGGCATCCTCGGCTGAGAACTCAACGTCGTCGGTATATTCCAGCGCCCACTTCACCGCTTGCACGGCACGCTCCAACACTTGCTCTGGCGTCATACGCAGCTTGTTCTGCATGTGAATGGGGCTGGTCGCGATGAAGGTATGGATGCGGCGCTTCTTGGCAGGCTGGATGGCCTCACCCGCACGGCGGATGTCGTTCTCGTTGGCACGTGCGAGCGAACAGACGGTAGATTCGGTAATCGCCTCGGCAATCGCGCGAATGGCGTCGAAGTCCCCAGGGCTCGCCGCTGCAAACCCGGCTTCGATGACATTGACGCCCAGCTTCTCCAGTTGACGGGCAATGCGCAGCTTCTCTTCCTTGGTCATGGCCGCGCCTGGGCTTTGCTCGCCGTCGCGCAAGGTGGTATCAAAAATGATGAGCTGGTTCTGTGTCATGGCCTGAATTCCATCAAGGTTTGGGGAGTTAAATGAGAGTTAAGCGTCTCAATAGGTATGGCTAAACTGGGTAGGAGGAAATACTAGCGCGGGCCGCGCAGCATTAGACTTGCCAGGGCCAGGAAGGCCCGAGCAACAGGAAAATCTGGATTTTGCCTGAGGGTTTGCATAGGTGCTTGAATATAATTCTTTTCTCCCCGCAAGGCAAGCCAACGCCTTGGCGCGCAGGCAAATTTGAGGCAGGATGGCAAACATCTCCCCCAATCAGTCACAGGCTAGCATGTCTCAACCGACCACTCCCTTGCGTACCTTTTTCCAGCTTGGATTTCACAGCGCATTTTTCCAACGCATCCATGTTCGTGACCTACGCATTACGCCAGTGCAACTATTGTGGCTGCTACTCATCACCACTGCCGCCAGTATTCTCATGGGGAGGCTGGTCGTACCCGGCCCGGCAGAATTCTTCCCCAAGGCATTGCTCTGGGGCTGGATGATCACACTACTGATGCTCTGGCTGTGCTGGTATCTCAGCGACCATGCACGTAAACATGACCTCAAGACACAGGCTGCCGCATTATTTGCCATCGGCACCACCCAGGCGTTGGTGCTAGATGTGATCAGCACGGCTCTTTACATGGGGGTGATCCAGCCACTCAGCCTGGAAGGCAGCAGCTGGCACTGGGCGCTGTACATCGCCATGACCGGCTGGGCAGCCCTAGCGTTCTGGTTGCTGCTCACTCGCAGCACGCAAGCGCCACTGAAGCTGATCCTGCTGGCGGGTGTATTTGCCTTTGGTGCACCTGTCATCGTCCATCTTTCCCAGCCACCGATGTATTGGCAGCCCTATGAAGAAGAAAGTACCGTGGCAGAAAACACCCTGCAACTAACGCAAGAGAAACTGGAAACACAGCTACAACTCGCCAGCAAGCAACGTGCCTCCATCAAGCCACAACGTCCTGGCGTGGTTGATCTATTCAGCATCAGCTATGCCCCTTATGGCGATGATGAAGTGTTCTTGCGTGAGAGCAGTATGGTCAATGCCGTGCTCGAAGAGCGCTTCGATGCAAGTGGGCATATGCAGGAACTCGTCAATCACCCTGCCACCTTAGAAAGCCTACCCTGGGCCAGCCTGGAAAACCTGGAGCGCGCCATCAACAGGGTAGCCGACCTCATGAACCCCGAAGAGGATGTACTGCTGGTTTACCTCACCTCGCATGGCGCACAGAATGGCGAACTCAGCGCATCGTTATGGCCGCTGGAAATGGATGCACTGACCCCGC
The DNA here is from genome assembly GCF_044751345.1 of Methylobacillus methanolivorans. Classification (GTDB taxonomy): domain Bacteria; phylum Pseudomonadota; class Gammaproteobacteria; order Burkholderiales; family Methylophilaceae; genus Methylobacillus; species Methylobacillus methanolivorans. The sequence continues at coordinate 1,558,628 of NZ_JBIWXY010000001.1, forward strand.
AGGCTCTGAACCTCTGGCTGGACAAAGCGGGCATCAAGCACCGCATCATCGTCGTTTCTGCCTGTTATTCCGGTAGCTGGATCGCACCATTGCAGAATGACAATACCTTGATCATGACGGCAGCCGATGCAACGCACACATCCTTTGGCTGCGGCAGCGGCTCTGAGCTGACATTCTTTGGTCGCGCCGTGTTCAACGAAGCCTTACGCGACACCGGCTCTTTTGAAGAAGCTTTCCAGCATGCATTGCCCATCATCCGCGAACGGGAGCAACAAGCTGGTAAAACAGATGGCTATTCCAATCCGCAAATCTATATCGGAGACAAAATAAAACCCGTGCTGCAAGCCTTGCAACACGGGCATTAACTAGCAAACCTGATTGACTACGTGGAGGGCGGCGTATGGTCGACGGATGTGGTCTTGGATGTACGCTTGCCCCATAGCCACATGACATAGCCGGAAACTCCATACACAAGGAAGACGGCAAACAGCACCTCAGGTGGGCTATATGAAATCAGCACAAAAGCCAGCACGACAAGCAAAATGACAACAAAAGGAACGCTGCGACGCAGATTGATATCCTTGCCACTGTAATAGCGCAGGTCACTCACCATGGAAAGTCCGGCAAACAGCGTGATGCCCCATGCTACCCACTGCATCTTCACTGCATCGAAAAATACCTCGGTGCCGCTCACTTGATTTTCATACGACACCCATACCAGGCCTGCCAACAAAGCCGCAGCTGCAGGGCTGGGCAAGCCTTGGAAGTAACGCTTGTCGCTTTCATCCAGCTTGGTATTGAAGCGAGCCAGGCGCAAAGCCGCCCCAGCACAATAAATGAAGGCTGCTATCCAACCCAGCTTGCCTAGCGGCTTGAGCGCCCAGACATACATGACCAGGGCGGGAGCCACGCCAAACGAGACCATGTCAGACAAGCTATCGTATTCCGCCCCAAAAGCACTCTGCGTATTGGTCATGCGTGCCACGCGACCATCCAGACCATCGAGCACCATGGCAATAAAGATTGCCACGGCAGAATGCTCAAAATTGCCATTCATTGCCTGTACGATGGCGTAAAACCCCGCAAACAAGGCCGCGCTGGTAAACAGATTGGGTAACAGGTAAATACTGCGCTCTCGCAAGCCTGATTCCATGAACGAACCACGGCGGCGCGAGCGGTTGGGAAGATCAGCCATTCCTAGAGTGTCCTCAATATGATAGAGCAGGCAGGATATCTGCCTGCAAAGTCCGCACAGTATAACAAAGCGCGCAGCTTGCACTCCATGCCTACCTACACCCACGATCACGCTTTCATCCCATGCCATCCCTCAGTCCATGATAGTATCGCGACTTGTATTTTGGTTAAGCATCATGGAATTTACCCTTATCAAGCAAGACGGTGCCGCACGCCGTGGCACCGTCAACCTCGCCCACGGTGATGTACAAACACCAGCCTTTATGCCAGTAGGCACTTATGGCTCTGTCAAATCGCTGTCCCCTGTAGAAGTCAGGGAAACCGGCGCTCATATCCTGCTCGGCAACACTTTTCACCTCTGGTTACGCCCAGGGCTGGAAGTGATTGGCGAATTCGGCGGTCTGCATCAATTCATGGGATGGGATGGCCCCATCCTCACCGACTCCGGCGGCTTTCAGGTCTGGAGCCTGGGCGATCTGCGCAAGATCACAGAAGAGGGTGTGCGTTTTCGCTCGCCAATTAATGGAGATAGCTGCTTCCTGACACCGGAAGAGTCGATGCGCATCCAAAAAGTGCTGAACTCCGACATCGTCATGATCTTCGACGAATGTACCCCCTACCCTGCCACGCATATTGAGGCGCGCGACTCCATGCGCCTCAGCTTGCGCTGGGCCGCTCGCAGCAAGGCCGCGCACCAGGGCAACCCCAATGCATTATTCGGCATTATCCAGGGCGGCATGTACGAAGACCTTCGCGATGAATCGCTGGCCGGACTCACCGACATTGGCTTTGATGGCTACGCGATTGGTGGGCTTTCTGTGGGGGAGCCGAAAGAAGATATGCTGCGCATTCTCGACCACACCGCCCCCAAGATGCCGCAAGACAAGCCACGCTACCTCATGGGAGTAGGTACGCCGGAAGACTTGGTCGCGGCGGTATCGCATGGCGTGGATATGTTCGACTGTGTCATGCCAACGCGTAATGCCCGCAATGGCTGGCTGTTTACGCGCTACGGCGACATCAAGCTGAAAAATGCGCGCCACCGCAAGGATACCCGCCCGCTGGATGCAGACTGTAGCTGCTACACCTGCAGCAATTTCAGCCGCGCCTACCTGCACCACCTGCATCGCACCGGTGAGATCCTTGGTGCCCGCCTCAACACCATCCACAACCTGCATTATTACCAGGAACTGATGGCAGGCATGCGTGAGGCGATTGAGCAGGGACGATTCGCTGCATTTGTCACCCAGTTCCGGCAAGATAGGCAAACACTGCAGCAAGCTGCATAATCCAGCGCAAGTGTCACATTATGTTACAATTTTCGGCTAATATTTTGCGCTTCAAGTATTTCACCCTTAGATAGAAGAAAGGTTTACCCGTGTTAATTGCCTCTGCGTACGCTGCTGATGCAGCTCAGGCCACTCCAGACTGGACTAGCTTCCTACCCTTGATCGTCATTTTCGTGCTGTTCTGGTTCATGCTGATCCGCCCGCAAATGAAGCAAGCCAAGGAGCAACGCAAACTGATCGAAGCCCTGCAAAAGGGTGACGAAGTGACCACCAGCTCCGGTATCGTTGGCCGTATTACCAAGGTAGGCGAAGGCTATGTCAGCCTGGAAATTGCACCAGAAACTGTCATTACCGTGCAAAAGCACACTGTGCAAACTCTGCTGCCCAAGGGCACGATCAAGGCACTGTAAGCTGCTTACCCTCACTTGAGTCACGATCTTTAACATCACTGAAACACTGAAATGCGAGCTGCTTCATGAACCGCTACCCTTTATGGAAGTACCTGATGGTACTGGCTGTCGTCTTGGTGGGCCTGCTTTACGCTGCCCCCAACTTGTTTGGCGAATCTCCGGCTGTGCAAATTACCGCCGCCAAAGCCAATACCAAGGTAGATTCGGCCCTGCTGGAAAGTACGGAAAATATCCTCAAGCAGGCAAATATTCCGTTTGAAGCCCTGTTCCTTGATGCCACTGGCGTCAAGGTGCGCTTCCCTAGCACCGACGTCCAGCTACACGCCAAGGATGCATTGCAAGCAAGCTTGGGCAAGGACTACGTCATTGCACTCAACCTGCTTTCACGCTCCCCTGAGTGGCTGCGTAGCATAGGGGCTCGCCCAATGTACCTGGGTCTGGATTTGCGCGGTGGCGTGCACTTCCTGCTCCAGGTTGACATGAAGGCGGCACTGGATCAGGCAGCAGAGCGCTATGTCGGTGACTTCCGCAGTGCACTGCGTAATGCCCGCCTTAGCTACCTCGGTGTTTCCCGTGATGGACAAGCCGTCAATATCCGTTTCAAGGATTTGGCCGAGCTCAACAAGGCGCAACGCGCCCTGGAAAAAGATTATCCAGACCTCACCTTCCGCACCTCTGACCGAGGCGAAGATAAAGTCCTGACTGCAGTATTGAGCGAACCTGCGAAAAAACGCATTCAGGAATTTGCCATCAAGCAGAATATCCAGACCCTGCACAACCGCATCAACGAACTGGGTGTTGCCGAGCCTGTGATCCAACAACAAGGCCTGGATCGCGTTGTCGTGCAATTGCCTGGTGTGCAGGATACTGCCAAGGCCAAGGAAATCCTGGGCCGTACCGCCACGCTGGAAATCCGCATGGTGGATGAAGACAAGAGCAATGCCATCAGCCTGGAAAATGCGTCCAAGGGCCAAGTACCATTTGGCACCGAGTTCTTCACTGACCGTAACGGCATTCCCATGCTGGTCAAAAAGAATGTCATTCTGACCGGTGACTACATTACCGATGCTGGCCCCGGCATGGACTCTCAAGGCGGTGGTGCAGTCGTGCATGTCACGCTGGATGGGCGTGGCGCGCGTATTTTCAAGCAAGCCACCCGTGAAAACGTCGGCAAGCGCATGGCTATCCTACTGATCGAAAAAGGCCAGGCAGAAGTGATTACCGCTCCCGTGATCCGCGAGGAAATCGGCGGTGGTCGCGTACAAATCTCTGGTATGGCTAATACGCAAGAAGCCACCGATGTCGCGCTGCTGCTGCGTGCCGGTGCATTGGCCGCCCCCATGGAAATCATTGAAGAGCGCACCGTCGGCCCAAGCATGGGTGAAGCCAATATCGAACGCGGCATGCATTCCACCTTGTGGGGCTTTGTTGCCATCTCCGCCTTCATGATCGTCTATTACATGCTGTTCGGTAGCGTTTCCGTGCTCGCACTGAGTATCAACCTGCTGTTGCTGGTTGCCCTGCTCTCCATGCTGCAAGCGACCCTAACATTGCCTGGTATCGCAGCGGTTGCACTGACCCTGGGTATGGCGATTGACGCCAACGTGCTGATCAATGAACGCATCCGCGAGGAACTGCGTAACGGCAACACGCCGCAAGCTTCTATCCATGCTGGTTATGACCGTGCGTTTGGCACCATTCTTGATGCCAACGTCACTACCATGATCGCTGGTTTGGCGCTGTTCATGTTCGGCACCGGTCCAGTGAAGGGCTTTGCCGTTGTTCACGTATTGGGCATCCTGACCTCCATGTTCTCGGCAGTGCTGGTTTCCCGTGCAGTGATCAACCTGATCTATGGCTATCGTCGCAAGATCAGCAAGCTGTCCATAGGTTAACCGTCGATCAACAGGTCATACACTAGAGTAAATATCATGGAATTTTTCAGAATCAAAAAAGATATACCGTTCATGAGCTATGGCCGTCTCACGACGACCATTTCGCTCCTGACCTTCCTGTTGTCGGTATTCTTCCTGGCCACTAGAGGCTTGCATCTGGGTGTGGATTTCACTGGCGGCACGATGATGGAAGTCAGCTATCCGCAGGCAGCCAACCTCGAAAGCATCCGTAAGGCTGTCGATGAAATCGGCCTCAAGGATGCCACCGTGCAGAATTTCGGCACTAGCCAAGATGTACTGATCCGCCTGCCGGTCAAACCTGGTTTGTCCACCGCACAGCTTTCCGAAAAAGTACTCACTGCACTGTCTGCCGACAATGCAGAGGTGAAGCTGCACCGCGTCGAGTTTGTCGGACCGCAGGTTGGCCAGGAGCTTTATGACAAGGGCGCACTGGCGATGCTGTTCGTCTGTGTCGGCATCATGGCCTATCTCGCCATGCGTTTTGAGTGGCGCTTTGCCGTCGCTGCCGTCATCGCCAACATGCACGACGTCATCATCATTCTCGGTTTCTTTGCTTTCTTCCAGTGGGAATTCAATCTCACGGTATTGGCAGCGGTGCTCGCCGTGCTAGGTTACTCCGTGAACGAATCCGTGGTGGTGTTTGACCGGGTGCGCGAAAACTTCCGCAAAATGCGCAAGGCCAGCGTACCAGACGTGATCAATAACGCGATCACCCGCACTATGTCACGTACTATCATCACCCACTTCTCTACCGAACTGATGGTATTGTCCATGCTGTTCTTCGGTGGCGAGGTATTGCACAACTTCGCCTTGGCGCTAACCATCGGTATCTTGTTCGGCATCTACTCCTCCGTCCTGGTGGCCAGCCCGATCGCCATGTACTTGGGCGTATCACGTGAAAACCTGATCGGTGGTAGCGAGAAGAAACCCGAGGCAGAAGAAGCCTTACCTTGACAAAGTCGGCGCTTCGCGCCGACACTAGCGGTATCTCATTCACCGATTGATACCGTTGGACAGTTCCTTACTATGGCAGCTGGGCATCCTTGCCCTGCTGCTATTTGCTTCAGCTTTTTTCTCCATGGCCGAAACCAGCTTGTTGATGCTCAACCGGCACCGGCTCACCATCCTCGCCAAAGAAGGTCTACGCAGCGCTGAATTCGCCACTCGCCTACTCAATGAGCGCGAGCAATTTCTCGGTGCCATCTTGCTAGGCAATACCTTGGCCAATGCCGCAGCCGCAACATTGGCCGCCTTTATCAGCATTCGCTTGTTCAATCTAGGTGAGCTGCTGATGCCAGTCTCCACCGTACTCATCACCTTTGCCATCCTGGTGTTCAGCGAAATCACGCCCAAAGTGATTGCTGCACGCCATGCAGAGCCATTGGCGCTCTCCTTCAGCTATGTTTTGCTGCCCCTGGTCAAGATCGGCTATCCCCTGATCTGGCTTGCCAATCTGTGTGCCAACAGCCTGTTGCGTCTGCTGGGCATGAAGGTCAGCTTTACCCAGAACAACCACACCACCAGCATTGAAGAACTGCGCAGCATTTTCAGCGAAACCACCAGCCCGATTCCGCAGAAGCATCGCGAAGTATTGCTCAACTTGTTGGAGCTGGAGCAAACCACTGTTGATGAGATCATGACTGTGCACACGCAACTCGAGATCATCGATATTGAAGCACCCATGGAGGATATACTGGCTCAAGTCACTGCAAGCCAACATTCACGCCTACCACTACGCAAGGGACCAAACGAGGAAATCATTGGCATGCTGCGCATACGTGCCATCATGAATGCCTTGCGGACACAAAGTCTCAGCCAGAACTTGCTGACACAGCATATGGAAGCCCCCTACTTCATTCCCTCCGGCACCCCGGTCTATACCCAGATGCAGGAGTTCAAGCAATGTCAGCAGCGCATTGCCCTAGTCGTGGATGAATACGGTGAACTCAAGGGACTGGTGACACTCGAAGACATTATCAAGGCCATCATTGGCGATTTTGCACATGAATCCACACAGCAACAACTCAGCTATCGCCAGGAAGAAAAAGGCAGTTGGCTGGTTGATGCCAGCAATAGTTTGCGCGACATCAACAACAAATTAGGGATTACCCTGCCACTGGATGGCCCGCGCACCTTGAATGGGCTGATTGTGGAGCATTTCGAGGATATTCCCGAGCCTGGCATCGGATTAAAAATTGGCAATTACAAACTGGAAATCCTTAAAACCCAGGATCGCACGGTAAAAATTGTCAGAATTCATCCGTAATCAATACGGTATGGCAAATATCTTGCATGCATAAACATGGCATCATGTAATAACCCTACTCATTTCAGACTTGAAAATTTCTGCATTCGGCTCAAAATAGATCAAACGTATGGCTAGCATCAAACATCAGGACAACATCGTAGAGAAAACGGGCAAGGCCAATATCAAGCCGCCCTCGATGTACAAAGTCATTCTGCTGAATGATGACTATACGCCCATGGAATTCGTGGTAGATGTCATGCAGCGCTTTTTCCAGAAAAACCGTGAACAAGCAACGCAAATCATGCTCCAAGTACATACCGAGGGCGCGGGCGTATGTGGTGTGTATCCACACGGCATCGCCGAGACCAAGGTCAACCAAGTCATTAGTTATGCCCGTGAGCACCAGCACCCGCTGCAATGCACCATGGAAGAAGCCTGAAGAAAGCTGAGGAAGCTTAAATGATTGCGCAAGAACTTGAAGTATCCCTACACATGGCATTCATGGATGCCCGGCAGAAACGCCACGAACTTATCACCGTGGAACACCTGCTGCTGGCCATGATAGACAACCCGACTGCTGCGGACGTATTACGTTCATGCGGGGCCAATCTTGATAACTTGCGCAGCGAGCTCAATAACTACATCGAAGAGCACACGCCCACCGTCGAAGGCAACGAGGAAGTCGATACGCAACCGACATTGGGCTTCCAACGCGTGATCCAGCGTGCGATCCTGCATGTGCAATCATCCGGCAAGAAAGAAGTTACCGGGGCCAACGTCCTGGTCGCCATTTATGGTGAGAAGGACTCGCATGCTGTGTTCTTCCTGCATCAACAAGGTGTCACCCGCCTGGATGTCGTCAACTACATCTCCCATGGCGTGGCCAAGGTCGCCGATGGCAGCAATGCCAAGCGCCCTGAAACAGAACAGGAAGCCGAAACCGAGGCCTCTCCATCAAGCGCTCTGGAAAGCTATACACAAAACCTCAACCAGCAAGTATTGGCAGGCAAGATAGACCCGCTGATCGGGCGCGCCCAGGAGCTGGAGCGTGTGATCCAGACCTTGTGCCGCCGCCGCAAGAACAACCCACTCCTGGTCGGTGAAGCTGGTGTGGGCAAGACCGCTATTGCCGAAGGCCTGGCGCGCCGTATCGTCGAAGGTAATGTGCCCGAAGTACTGGAAAATGCAGTGATTTACTCCCTGGACATGGGAGCCTTACTGGCAGGTACCAAATACCGCGGTGACTTCGAGCAACGCCTCAAGGCCGTGATGAAGAAACTGGCAGACCAGCCCGATGCCATCTTGTTCATCGACGAGATCCACACCTTGATAGGTGCCGGGGCTGCTAGCGGCGGTACACTGGATGCCTCCAACTTGTTGAAGCCAGCGCTTTCCAACGGCTCGCTCAAATGCATAGGTGCGACCACTTATCAGGAATTCCGCGGTATTTTCGAGAAAGACCATGCCCTGTCCCGCCGCTTCCAGAAAGTGGATGTGATTGAGCCCAGCGTTTCGGAAACCGTAGAGATTCTCAAGGGTCTCAAGTCGCGCTTCGAGAAGCACCATAGCGTCAAGTACACTGCATCAGCGCTGAATACCGCCGCTGAGCTATCCGCGCGCTATATTAACGACCGCCACCTGCCCGACAAGGCCATTGATGTCATTGACGAAGCTGGCGCTGCGCAGCGCATCCTGCCGAAATCCAAGCAGAAGAAGGTCATCGGCAACAAGGAAATCGAGGACATCATTGCCAAGGTAGCGCGCATTCCGCCCAAGAACATCTCCAGTGATGATCGCAATGCGCTGAAGACACTGGACCGTGACCTCAAGGCTACTGTGTTTGGCCAGGACAAAGCCATTGAAGCCCTGTCTGCCGCAATCAAGATGGCACGCAGCGGCCTGGGTAGCTTGAATAAGCCAATTGGCTCCTTCCTGTTCTCCGGCCCTACCGGGGTTGGCAAAACCGAAGTAGCCAAGCAATTGGCCTACACCCTGGGTGTGGAACTGATCCGCTTCGACATGTCGGAATACATGGAGCGCCATGCTGTGTCACGCCTGATCGGCGCGCCTCCGGGCTACGTTGGTTTCGAGCAGGGTGGCTTGCTCACGGAAGCGATCAACAAGACGCCTTATTGCGTCTTACTGCTGGATGAAATCGAGAAGGCACATCCTGATATCTTTAACATCCTGTTGCAGGTGATGGATCACGGCACGCTGACCGACAACAATGGTCGCAAGGCTGATTTCCGCAACGTCACCATCATCATGACCACCAATGCAGGTGCGGAAGCGATCAGCAAGACCAGTATCGGCTTCACCCTGGGCAGTAACTCTGGTGACGAGATGGGCGACATCAAGCGCCTGTTCAGCCCAGAGTTCCGTAACCGCCTGGATGCTATCGTCTCGTTTGCCCCGCTGTCGGAAGAGATCATCATGCGTGTGGTCGACAAATTCCTCATGCAGCTGGAAGATCAATTGCACGAGAAGAAAGTCGAAGCTACCTTCAGCGAAGCCCTCAAGACTTACCTAGGCAAGAAGGGCTTTGATCCATTGATGGGTGCCCGTCCGATGTCACGCCTGATTCAGGACACGATCCGTCGTGCCTTGGCTGATGAACTACTGTTCGGCAAACTCGCCAATGGTGGTCATGTGCATGTCGATATTGACCAGGCTGACAATATCAAGCTCGACTTTGGCAACACCAGCGTATCGAAAGACAAACCAGCGCTGGAAGCGGATGTCACGGGTTAACCCGCTATACGGACCAATAAAAAACGCCGCATTCAGCGGCGTTTTTTATTGGTTGCTAATCCACATAAGTTGGATATTTCTGCATGATGGCGCTAAAACGCTCGCTCAGTAGCCAGGCCTGTAACCAAGCCTTTACCCTGTGATAAGACGTAGCTTCAAACCAGGCCTCATCCACCATGGAGAATTGCCTCACAAAAGGAAATATGGCAATGTCAGCCAAGTTTGTTTGATCGGATAGCAGGTATGTATGCTGATGCAAGCGCATCTCTAGTTGCTTCAGGAACACTTCGCCCTGCGCACGATATGTCTCGGGCGGTTGTTCAGGGAAACGTATCGCGTATTTATATTGATCAAGCGCTCGCTTGAATGGGCCATCATTCTCTGCAATCAAGCTTTCTGCCTGAGATCGCTGTGCCTGGCTACCCAGCCAATCATCTGGATCATGCTGTTGCAATGCCCAGCGCATAATGTCTAGGCTTTCATCGATCACTGAACCATCCGGCAATACCAACACAGGCACAGTACCCTTGGGAGACACCTGCAACATATGCGCAGGCTTCGCCTTGAGGGCTATTTCACGGACTTCTACAGAGATGTCAGCGTAATGCAGTGCCATGCGAGCCCGCATGGCATATGGACAGCGCCGGTAAGAATAGAGCACAGGCAACACAGCCATCACCCCAGCTTGCGGCAAACCTCATCCACCAGCACTGGGCCACGATAAACCAGACCGCTGTATACCTGCACCAAGCTGGCACCTGCCGTCATCTTTTGTTCTGCGTCATCGCCGCTCAGGATACCCCCTACCCCAATAATGGGAAGCTCACCTGCCAGATGGGTAGATAAGGCTCTGATGACAGCGGTAGAGCGATCACGCACTGGTGCGCCAGACAAGCCACCAGCCTCCTCAGCATGCGGTAAACCCTGTACCGCATCGCGCGCTAGTGTAGTATTCGTGGCAATCACGCCATCAAAACGATACTCCCTCAGCAAGCTAGCAATATCCGCGATTTGCGTGTCATCCAGGTCTGGCGCTATCTTGAGTGCAATCGGCACATATTTGCCATGTTGGTCGGCGAGGGCTTGCTGCTCAAGCTTCAAGGCATGCAGCAGCTGACCCAGGGCTTCCTTCTCCTGCAAGGCGCGCAGGTTCTTGGTATTGGGAGAGGAAATATTGACAGTGACATAGTGCGCTTGCGCATAGACCTTGCGCAGGCAATGCAGGTAATCATCCACAGCCCGCTCGTTGGGAGTATCAAAGTTTTTGCCGATATTGATACCCAGCACACCCTTGTACTTTGCCGCAGCGACATTGCGCAACAAGGCATCGACACCGAGATTGTTGAAACCAAAGCGGTTGATCACCCCCTGCACTTCAGGCAGGCGGAACATACGCGGCTTGGGGTTACCCGGCTGCGGGCGCGGCGTAATGGTGCCGATCTCGATAAAACCAAACCCGAGAGCAGATAGTGCATCAATGTATGCACCATTCTTATCCAACCCAGCCGCCAGGCCAATAGGATTGGGAAAGTCGATTCCCATCACCCGGCGAGGCTTGCACTTGGCAGGCCGGGGATAAAGATTTAGCAAGCCTGAACGCTCCAGGCGCTTCAGGTTTTTCAGGGTGAAATCATGGGCACGCTCCGCATCTAGACGGAACAGCCAAGGTTGGGCGATGGAATAAAGCATGTGAGGATTTTACCGGAAAACCCCCACATGCTCACGGCCTATGCAACTGATAATGCCGTACAGATCAATACAAGGGCTGCCCAGATGAAGCCTACGGTGGTAATGATAAAGCTCAGGCCAGTATAAATCTTGACCCACAATGCCTGCCAGAAATCAGGCTTGAAGGCCGCAATCACGAATACGCCGGGATTGGTAAAACCACCAATCGCAATCAACCAACAGGCCAGCACGGGGATTTCCGCCCCCACCGCCTTGGCCGCTGCATAAATGGCCAGGCAGTACAGCGACATCAAGACAAAATCAATATGCGCCTTGATCAGTACCCCATAGTCTTTCACCAAGCCACCATCAACACCCGGCACAACAAACCAGCGCGCAAAAGTACCCAGCCACGCCATGGTCAATACTGCAACGATCATCCCACCAGCGGCTACTAACAATACTTCCATGACTTTCTCCTCTTTTTAATTTTTAATATACATATCTGTAAATAAAATCAACTACCACTCTTCAAGCACTGCAAAATCTCGTCACAACGATGCTCATCAACCTGGTGCCAAACCTTGCCTTTCTCCAACCACCTGACATTAGGGCCTTTCTGGCAATAAAGCAGGCAATTAATCGGCTCCACAATAGAGTCTTCACCTGAATCAATCACTCGCTGTTGCAAGTAATGCATCAACTGCACACTGCCTTTTGCTCCGCAGCTTTCGCTCGGACCATGTCTATGCATGACACACACTTGTAATTTACTCATGCAATTTAATATACAGATCTGTATATTAAATATCAACACCTATATTTATTGTTCATTCCTTACAGGAAATAACAGGCAATAAAAAAGGCACCCTCAGGTGCCTTTTGTGCAATACCACTTGTTTATGTGCCTAACAGTCGAGCACCAGTATCTGCTCCGAGAGCCTCACCATGCGCTCCACAGACGTCACCCAGACAATGCCATCACCGACATGACCAGTATGCCCGACCTCGACCAGTACCTGCAGGATGCCCTCGACCAACTCATCGGGGCAAACCATTTCAATACGCACTTTGGGACTGTAGTCGGTCAACTCTTCACGAATGCCCAAGGTTGGTCGCGCTACATGATGACCACACCCTTCTACCTTGCTCACCGTCATTCCCGGAAAGCCCTTGATATTGCGTAACCCTGAGCGGATTTTAGGCAGGCGCTGCGGCGGGATAATTGCTTTAATTTCTTTCATTGCTCAGCTCCTTATCATCATGCTTCTACACGCTGCTCTTCAAATTTACGATATAGCGTCGGCACCACCACCAATGTCAGCAAGGTGGATGTAATCAGGCCGCCTATCACTACAATAGCCAATGGACGCTGAATTTCCGAACCTGGTCCGGTTGCAAACAGGAAAGGCACCAAGGCCAACATCGCTACAGTTGCCGTCATCATCACAGGGCGGAAACGCTGTGTACAGCCTTTGAGAATAGCCTCGCTCTGGCTTAGGCCTTCATCTCGCAGGCTGCGGATATACGACACAAGCACCACGCCATTCAAGACCGCAATCCCCCACAATGCAATAAACCCAACAGAGGCAGGCACTGAGAGATACTCGCCGGTCAGGAACAGGGCGATGATGCCGCCAATCGACGCGAATGGTAGCACCATGATGATCATGGTGGCATAGCGTACTGAATTGAACAGCAGGAACAGCAAGAAGAAAATGGCCCCAACGGTGACAGGAATAATCACCATCAAATGCCCCATCGCACGTTCCATGTTCTGGAACTGGCCGCCAAACTCGAGATAATAGCCATCAGGCAGCTTGAGCTTCTGGTTCAGCACCTGCTGTAGCTCAGCAACAAAACCACCGAGATCCCTATCCTTGACGTTGATCCCAACCACCACGCGGCGCTTGGCCAGCTCACGGCTGATTTGCGCCGGACCATCACGCACCTCTATTTTCGCGAGATCGCGCAAGGCCACTCGCGAACCATTGGGCGAGGTGATCAAGATATTGCTGATGGCCTCGATATTATTGCGGAAACTAGCGGGGAAGCGGACTGCTGCACTGTAGCGTCGCTGGCCCTCATAGATTTCGGTCGCAATCTTGCCGCCAATCGCCGTCTCAATCACATCATGCACATCCGCCGCATTAATACCATGACGCGCGATAGCATGCCGGTCCACGGTGATATTGAGATATTGCTGGCCAGAGACTTTTTCCACCTTGATCTCGGTGGCACCACGCACCCCACCAGCAATGCGTGAAATTTCATCTGCCTTGGCCTTGAGCAAGACCATGTCTTCGCCAAATATCTTGACCGCGACATCGGCACGCACCCCAGTCAATAGCTCATCCACGCGGTCAGAAATCGGCTGCGCCATGACGATCTGCACGCCGGGCAGGGATTCTTCCAGCACGGTACGCATCTTTTCTGCAATGTCGTCCTGAGTCCAGCCATCAGGCCACTCCTCTCGGGGCTTCAGGCTAATAATGGGCGTGGATTCGTTTTGCGCTTGCGGGTCGGCAGGACTCTCACCACGGCCCACGCCGGAAACGGCAGATTTCACACCTGGCACTTTTTCCATGATCAAGCGCATGGCATCGTTTTCCATCTTGATCGATTCCTCGAGCGAGATGTTGGGTACACGATTGATGCCAGGCACGATAGAGCCTTCCTTCATTTCAGGGATGAAGGAAGTCCCAAGGAAAGGCACCAGCAAGATTGTGCCGATAAACAAGGCCGTTGCTGCTAGGATAGTGGTCTTGTCGTGATTCAACGCCCAATCCAGCATGCGCAGGTAAGGACGCTTGATCACCTGGATAAACTTGGTGTCCTCACCGCTCCCGCCCTTGAGAATGTAGGAGCACAAGACCGGGGACAAGGTGAGCGAAATCACCAGCGAAATAAACAAGGCAATGGCAATTGTCATGGCAAGAGGGGCGAACATCTTGCCCTCCATACCCTGCAAGGTCATCAAGGGCAGGAACACCAAGATAATGACGCCGACGCCGAACAGCACTGGCGTACCTACTTCAGCCGCAGCTTCCAGCACGACACGAATCTTGCTCTCACCAGGACGGTGCCCGAGATGGTGAAATGCGTTCTCAACTACCACCACTGAACCATCTACCATCAGACCAATCGCAATCGCCAGGCCGCCCAACGACATCAAGTTGGCCGAAATGCCGTAATGGTTCATGGCCATGAAGGTAATCAGGGGTGTGAGGATAAGCGTAGATACCACAATCAGACTGGAACGCACATCGCCGAGGAATAAGAACAGGATGATGATGACGAGAATAATGCCCTCGATCAGCACCTTGGTCACAGTATGCAAGGCCGCATCCACCAGCTCGCTACGATCGTAGTAAGGCACGATCTGCAAGCCACCGGGCAACATGCCTTGCTCGTTAATCTCCTTAACCCTGGCCTTGACGCGGCTCACCACTTCCTTGGCGTTACCGCCACGCATCATGATGACAATACCGCCGACAGACTCGGTATAACCATTCTTGACTACCGCGCCATCGCGCACCTCATGGCCGATCTGTACATCGGCCACATCACGGATGTATACCGGGACGCCATTCTGCTCTTTGAGCACGATATTGCGGATATCGTCGAGATTCTCAATCAAGCCCACGCCGCGGATCAAGTATTGCTCGGCATAATGCGGCAATACCCCACCGCCACTATTGGCATTGTTGCGTGCCAGCGCCATGTAGACATCTTGCAGCTTGAGGCCATAATGACTCATGCGATCTGGGTTAACCAGCGCCTGGTACTGCTTGACGTAACCGCCCTGGGAGTTGATCTCAGCAATGCCGGGTATCCCACGCAGCAAGGGGCGCACCACCCAATCCTGGATAGAACGACGCTCGGTCAACTCCTCCTGCGACAATGATTTATTACCGTCAGAGGGTTTCTCCAAGGTAAATTGATACACCTCGCCCAGGCCAGTCGCTACTGGCCCAAGAATGGGCGTCACGCCTTCCGGCATGCGGTCCATCACCTCCATCAGACGTTCCATCACCAACTGGCGGGCAAAATAGACATCAGTCTTGTCGGTGAATACCAGGGTAATCAACGATAAGCCATTGCGGTTCATCGAACGCATTTCTTCCAGGCCAGGCAAGCCTGTCATGGCGATTTCCAGCGGTACAGCAATAAATCGCTCTACCTCTTCCGGAGAACGGCCCGTGGCCTGCGTGGCAATCAGCACCTGGACGTTGGTGACGTCAGGAAATGCATCGACAGATAACTTTTTCAGGGCAAAGGCCCCGGCAGCCATCAAGGCCAGCGCCACGACCACGACGATCAGGCGCTGCTTGAGGGCAGCTCTAATGAGGGATTCAATCATGGCTTATTCCAGTTCCTTGCGCTTACGCTCATTGTTCACATGGAAAGCACCCTCAATAATGATGGTTTCACCTTCTTCCAGGCCAGATACCACAGCCGCCATCTCGTTGTACTCATTGCCCAGCTCCACCTCTCGCAGGCGGAATTTATTTGGTGCAATCTCGACATAGACATAGTCCTTGTCATTCTCGCGCACCACGGCACGCCTCGGCACAGCCAGCTGTGCCGTCGGCTTGGATTGCACCAGCATGGAAACAAGCATGTCTGGCTTAATGGCCTCATCCTTGTTTTCCAGGTCGGTACGCACCGTCACGGTACGGGTTAGCGGATTCACCACATCACCAACAAAAATCAGCTTGCCGGTAAATTTACGGTTGCTCAGCGCAGGAATCTCGATCTCGACATCCTCACCCTCCTGCACCAATTCCACTTGTTGCTCTGGCACCTCGGCCACGGCCCATACACGCGAGAGGTCTGCCACGATGAACAATTCCTCTGCAGGCTGCACCACCTGGCCCAAGTTGACCTTACGGCTAATCACCGTGCCAGAGAGGCGCGCATCCACATTGCTGTAAGAGCGTAACTGGCCAGAACTGGCGATTTGCGCAATCGACTTCTCCGACATACCCAACACCTGCAACTGCTCCTTGGCAGTATACAAATCGGCCTTGGCAGCGCTCAACTCGGCCTCACGGCGTTGCAATTCAGCTGCACCGATCACATCAGCTTCCAGCAGTTGGCGTGCACGCTCCACCGCTTTAGTCTGCAACGCGATTTGTTGTGATGCCTTGATATACAACAGCTGGTTCTGGGCAAGCTCGGTGCTGTTCAATGTCGCCAGCACCTCACCCTGCTTGACGTCTTGCCCCAGGATGACATTGATATCAGTAATACGCCCGGTCACGGAAGCGCCAATACGCGCCACACGCTGATCATCCACCTGAATGCTGCCAGGCACGCGCAACACCTCGCGAATATCAGCCTTACCAGCAGGTGCCAGCTTGACCTGGCTTTGTAACAAGGCAGAAAGCTCGACCACATTAGGATCCTGAGGCTCGCTCACGGCTTCATCCGGCGTATCGGCAGGCTTACAGGCAGCAAGCATCATCGCTAGCACCAGCAGGCTACCTTTAGTCAGGATGGAGTGGGATTTCATCAATAAATTGGGGAACATTACGGCTTAACCTCCAGAAGTTCTGTACCGAGCAGGCGCTCTATTTCCAGCATGCTGCTGACATAATCGAATTTTGCGGCAAGGTAATCCTTGCGTACGACGCGGAAAGTGCGCTGGGCATCCATATATTCCAGAATGCCGCGTTCGCCGTAACGATAGGCGGCTTCTGCCACCTTGAGCACTGACTCAGCCTGGCTCAACAAGCCATTCTCGAATGCTGCCAATTGCTGCTGCGCAATCAGGTAACGCTGGTAGGCCGCTTCCATATCGCGGCGCAAACCAAGTTCGCGATCATGCAGGCTAGCCTGGGATTGACGCACATCAGCAGAGGCTGCGGCAATTGGCCCTTGGCGCCTATCCCATAATGGCAGTGGAATCGCCACACCAAATCGCATCTGCCTCAAGTCGGGGTCTTCCTCGACGCTAGCCTTGAGGGTCAGGCCAGGATTGCGTAAGCGCTCTTCCAGCTTGAGCTTGGCCTCTGCCGTTTCAGTCTCAGCACGTAGTTGCGAGAGTTGCGGGCTTTGCACCACTTGATCGCGCAGCTTGTCCAGCGATGGCAAGCCATAGCCCATGGGCAATTCGCCCTCCACGTCGTAATCCAAAGGAATGCTGGAACCCAGCAATCCCCGCAGATAAGCCTTGCCCTCACTAATGCGCACCAAGGCTGCCTGGTAGTCCCGCTCTGCTGCCAGGGCCTCGGTATCAGCCTTGATCAGCTCATACCTGGGCGCCTCACCCACCTCCACGCGCAGCTTGACCCGCTCGCGAATCTGCTGCAACAAGTTGCGGTCGCCCTCAACCAGCCTGAGTACGGCTTTGCGCTGCAATACATCATAAAAAGCATTCTTGACGCGGGAACGTAACTCGATACGGATCAATTCCGTACCAGCATCAGCCACCTTGGTGCCAGACTCCGCAGCAGCAATCCTGGCATCACGCACCCATGGGTAATCCAGTGGCTGTGACAAGCCGACGTTCCAGTTGCGGTTGTCTCCTTGTCCGCCAGGTGTCAAGTAACGGCTAGGGCCCATGACCGCTTCCACCTGGGGGTTACTATACGTCGAAGCCGTGGTAACGGCCGCCTGGGCCGCATCTCGGCGTGCAGCAGCAATACCCAACGCAGGGTTATATTGCATAGCCGTATCTATCATCTCTGGTAGCGTATAAGCTGCCGATGCTGGCGCCATATACCCACATACCAGCAGTACGGACATGCGCACAAAAAAAGTACGCAGGCCAACTTGCTGGATCAGCGATGCACCATGGCGGCGCATGCGTGTATCTAGATTTATTTTCATGTCACTCTTGAACCGATTGATCAACTTTTTCTGCAATACGGCACAGCCTGTGGCGAACCTATGCAGAGCGTACTAGGTTGCCCGAGGGCAGACCTCTGATACTTTTGGTTACCGGGATTTGATTCCGCCTTACGGCAGTTCTTTAGCAAACCCTGGGCCAATTGATACGTCAGGGATAATTACGCGATGATCTCACCTGAAAACACAGACTATTCCCAATAGGGATAAGCGAGCATCAAGGCGGACTTCACGCGTGATTAGGCAATCGGAGGGCGGGTGGTAAGGAAGATGTCGGGCTGGCGATAAGTCACCGCCAGAATGGCAAGCTTAAGATCGAAAATAAAAGAAGGGCGCACCAAAGGCATGTGCATGACGAGGATAGGCTCGCTGAGCTCGCGGTCATTATCCATTTCCATCTGCTGCACATGGCTGAACATGGGATCGTCATATTCCATTGCGTAGGACTGCTCGGCTTGCTGGGCAAACAAACACAGGCACACAATGACGCTGAGTAACGCAAATAAGCGTTTTGCAAAAGACATGGAGCGATTATAGACCAGAACCGCTACTGCTGAGAACCGGCTTACCTCATCCTCACTTAGCTACGACGCCAGCTTGTGCCTTGCGCAGTGTCTTCAAGAATAATGCCCTGGGCAGTCAATGCATCGCGAATACGGTCCGCTTCGGCGAAGTTCTTGCCTCGACGCGCCGCCAAGCGCTCCTCTATCAAGCGCTCAATATCTTCCGCGGCCAAGCCTGCCCCAGCATCCCCCTTGAGGAACTCATCAGGGTCACGCTGCAGCAAGCCCAATTGCCCGGCAAGCACCTTGAGCAACCCTGCCTGAGCCAATGAGCCGGTACGGTTAGCCTCGTTCGCAAGTTCAAACAGCACAGCAAAAGCTTCTGGCGTATTGAAATCATCGTCCAGTGCCAGCTTGAAGCGGGCAGCATCAGGCTGCTGCCAGTCGATATCCACTTGAGGAACTTCACGCCCGCGCAAGGCGTTATATAACCTGGTCAACGCCTGCTTGGCATCATTCAAGTGATGGTCGGAATAATTCAGCGGACTGCGGTAGTGCGCACGCAGGATGAAAAAGCGCACCACTTCTGCATCGTACTTGTCGAGCACCTCGCGAATCGTGAAAAAGTTGCCAAGCGACTTTGACATCTTCTCGTCATCTACGCGGATAAAACCATTGTGCATCCAGTAATTGACGAAGGTACACCCATGGGCGCCTTCGCTTTGGGCAATCTCGTTTTCATGATGGGGGAACTGCAAATCCTGCCCACCGCCATGGATGTCAAAATGCTGGCCCAAGTGGCGCTCGCCCATCGCCGAACATTCGATATGCCAGCCGGGGCGACCTGGGCCCCACGGCGAATCCCAGCTGGGTTCACCTGGCTTGGCAGCTTTCCACAACACAAAGTCCATGGGGTCACGCTTGTGTACGTCAACCTCTACACGCTCCCCTGCCCGCAAATCCTCGAGTGACTTGCCGGACAGTTGCCCGTAATTGGCAAAACTGGAGACCGCATAATAGACATCACCGTTATCCGCAACATAGGCATGTTGACGCTCAATCAAGGTATTGATCATGGTGATCATCTCATGGATATAGTCCGTTGCCCGTGGCTCCTGGTCCGGGCGCCAGACACCCAGTCGCGCGGCATCCTCATTCATCGCATCAATGAAACGACTGGTGAGGGCCGTGATGGTCTCGCCATTCTCATTCGCACGCGCAATGATCTTATCGTCAATATCCGTGATGTTGCGCACATAGGTTACGTCATAGCCAGAACTACGTAACCAGCGATTCACCATATCAAACACCACCATTACGCGCGCATGCCCCAGGTGACAGTAGTCATAGACAGTCATGCCACAGACATACATGCTGACCTTGCCCGCCACAATCGGGGAAAAAGTCTGTTTCGCACGCGCAAGGGTATTGTAGATTTTCAGCATGGTCTAAATTGCGAGGTAGGCGTTGGTGGAGGGTTCGTTATACAAAAAATTGGAGTGAGCATCATACCTGTTGCGCCAGCAGTAGTGCTGACATGCGCTTATTGATAGAATTGCGCTCATAAATAATCGCTGGAAAGTATAACATATGCCTGTTTCACGCGCGCTGAGCCATAGCCTGTTGCTAGCCGCTCTCCTGCTCTCGCTCAATGGATGGGCATCCACGGAGCTGGATGAAATCAATCAGTTGGCAGAGCAAGGCAAAACCGCGCAAGCACTGCAGCGCCTGAATGGCTACCTGGGCAAGCAACCCACGGATGCCAAAGCCTTATTCCTCAAGGGCGTGCTCCTTGCAGAAAGTGACAAGCAAGAAGAAGCAATCAAGGTATTTACCGAATTAACAGAAAAATACCCGCAGCTCCCCGCACCCTACAACAACCTCGCCGTACTTTATGCCTACCAAGGCAATTACGAAAAGGCCAAGGCCGCTCTCGAATCTGCCATTCGCACTCATCCGAGCTATGCCACCGCCCATGAAAACCTGGGCGACATTTATGCCCGCATGGCATCCGAGTCATATAGCCGCGCATTGCAGCTGGACACCAATAATAGTCGAGCAAAAAGCAAGCTTGCCCTAATTAAGGACTTGCTCCCCCCACCAGGTGACACAACGACCAAACAGGCCGTCAAAGAAGCGCCAAAACCCACCCTGGCAATCAGCCCGGCACCGGTCAAAGCAGAGCCTAAACCCCAGCCTCCTGCACCTACAAAGCCTGTAGAAACCAAACCTGCTCCCGAGCCAACACCAACCCCCACGCCTGCAAGTGCGAAACCTGCAGCCCCTGTCGTAGCCACCGCTCCAGCAACCGTCCCTGAGCAAAAAAAAGCTGATCCGACACAAGCCATTCGCAATGCCGTAGAATCTTGGGCAAAAGCTTGGTCTAACCAGAATGTGGATCAATATCTCGCCAGTTACGCAAAGGATTTCAAGACGCCTAACGGCGAGAGCCGCTCAAACTGGGAGGCGACACGCAAAGCGCGTATCAGCAAACCTGCACGTATTGAGGTTAAGTTGAGCAATCTCCGCGTCACGCTCGACAATGAGCACTCGGCGCGCGCAGTGTTCCAGCAATCCTACCAAGCCGATCATTTATCCCAACGCACTGGTAAACAATTGGTATTGGTTCAACAACAAGGTAAATGGCTAATCCAACAGGAACTGACCAACCGATAATCCCACAGCCATGATCAAGCGCTTTATAAAACTCGTTGCCACCGCACTGCTCATCTCCAGCAGTCTGTTACCTTGGAATGCCACAGCCGATAGATCCGGCTCGCCCACCAGCAATGTCCTGCCTGGATTTAGCAGTAACCAGGCCGAAAACCTATTGGTACAAAGCCTGCTCGAAATCAATGAAGGCCAGTTACGTGAAGCCCTGAGTACGATAGACCAACTGCTGCAAGCGGTGCCTAATTTCCGCTTAGCTCACTTGGTGCGCGGTGATTTACTCATGGCTTTTGCGCAGCAGTCGACCAAGTTTGGCGATTATCAAAACGCCGCGGTCTCAGATTTCCAGGAAGAAGCCAAGGTGCGTATTGAGCGCCACTTATCGGCCGCACAGGATGGCAAGATTCCCGACGTACTCTGGCGTATGTCACCAGAGCAACGTTATGCCATTGTTGTAGACACAACAAAGTCACGGCTTTACGTTTACCAGAACCGTGACCACAGCCCCCAGCATGTCGTTGACTACTACATCACCATGGGCAAGAACGGCAGCGAAAAATTTGTGGAAGGCGACAAGCGCACACCGTTGGGCGTCTATATCGCAGGGAAAAAGCTGGATCGCAAGCTGCCTGACTTTTATGGGGAAGCCGCCTATCCCTTGAATTACCCCAACCCACTGGACAAGCAACAGGGCAAGAAAGGCCATGGCATCTGGCTACATGGCACACCCAAGGATGTCTACAGCCGCCCACCAAAGGCCAGTGATGGCTGCGTGGTCGTGACCAATCCCGACCTCAAGGCGCTCACCCCGGTATTGCAACAAGGCACAACGCCCGTCATCATCAGCAATAGCCTGCAATGGATTTCGCCCGGCGAAGCCAAGCACCGCCAGCAAGCATTAGACCAGGCAGTGGAGCAATGGCGCCACGATTGGGAAACACAGAACACGGAACGCTATCTCTCCCACTATGCCAAGGATTTTTTCAGTGAGAATGGCAATCTGGAGAACTGGAGCCAGAACAAGCGCCGCATCCAGGCGACCAAGGCAAAAGTGCAGATCAGCCTATCCAACATCAGCATGTTCCGTTATCCTAATGGCCCAGCATCCATGGTCCAAGTAAGCTTCGATCAGGATTACAAGAGCGACGCAATCGCCAACCGCATGAAAAAGCAGCAGTACTGGGTGTGGGACAATCAACGCTGGAAAATCATGTATGAGGGTCCCGCATGATGCAGACTTTTGACATTGGAGGACAGCTAATGCGCGCAACCAAACGTGCTTTATTCACCCCATTTCTATATCTTTACCTGCTGTGCGCAAGCCTGACCGCGCTTGCGGCTGATAATGCGCCACAGCAACTGGAAATTCAGACCAACCAAGGTAGTTTCGTCATTGAGCTTTATCCCGACAAGGCACCTAAAACCGTCGCCAATTTTATCCAGTACGTCACCAGCGATTTTTATACTGGCACGACCTTCCACCGCACTGTTGATCGCTTCATGGTTCAAGGTGGCGGCCTGACGACGGATATGCGCGAGAAGTCGACATACTCCCCTATCGAGAATGAATCCAGCAATGGCTTGAAGAACGAATATGGTGCCGTCGCCATGGCACGCGCATTCAGCCCGCATTCAGCCACTTCGCAGTTTTTCATCAACCTGGCCGACAATAAATTCCTCAACTTCCATAAACCAGAAGCTGCCTATATCGGTTATTGCGTATTCGGTAAGGTCATCAAGGGTATCGACGTAGTGGAACGCATCGGCAAGAGCCCAACCAAGGTAGTAGGCGCTCACCTCAACGTTCCGGTAGAACCCGTGGTGATTGAACGCGTTGCCTTGCTCGACCAACCTATCAATATCGCTGAGCGCATTGACTACAAGAAGGTCAAGACCATCGCGCAGACAGAAGCTCCAACCAAAACCAAAGGAAAGAAACCTTGATTAAGCTACATACCAATTTCGGTGAAATCACCCTGGAACTCGATGAAGAAAAAGCACCGATCACTGCTGCCAATTTCATTGAATATGTAAAAGATGGCTTTTACGACAACACCATCTTCCATCGCGTCATTGATGGATTCATGATTCAGGGCGGTGGCTTTACAGCAGACATGCAGCAAAAGCCAACCAATGCCGCGATCAAGAACGAGGCAAACAACGGCCTGCAGAACAAGACGTACACCATTGCCATGGCACGTACACCTGCCCCCGACTCTGCCAGCAGCCAATTCTTCATCAACGTATCAGACAATGATTTCCTCAACTTCACTGCGCCCACTTCCCAAGGCTGGGGCTATGCGGTATTTGGCAAGGTTGTGGCTGGTACAGAAGTGATCGACCAAATCAAGAAGGTCAAGACTGGCAGCAAGAATGGTCATCAGGACGTGCCTCTTGAGCCTGTGATCATCGAACGCGCTGAAATCGTTTAAAGCAGCAAACAGCATGGGATCAGCAGGCCAGAAACCAGCGGCATTCAGCCTGTTTATTTCTGACCTGCACCTGTGCTCCTCCAGACCCGCCATCACAGCCCAATTCCTTGGGTTCCTGCAAAACCAGGCTATTCATGCCGAGGCTTTGTACATCCTGGGAGATTTTTTTGAATATTGGGCAGGTGATGATGACCTTGCACAACATCAACCCATCATCCAAGCACTGCGCACGCTTGCGCATCACGGTACACATGTCTACTTTATGCATGGTAATCGTGACTTCCTGATTGGCGAGTCATTTGCAGAAGCTGCAGGGCTGACATTACTCGCGGACCCTACCCTGATCACCCTCTACGGCAAACGTGCCTTACTGAGCCATGGCGATGCGCTCTGTACCGACGATGTCGCCTACCAAGCATTCCGCCAGCAAGTGCGTACACCCGCCTGGCAGCAAACCTTCTTGCAACAACCGCTGAGTACACGCAAGGCGCAGATCGAAGCGCTGCGCCAACGCAGCGAACAGGAGAAATCCGGCAAGCAGGAGAGCATCATGGATGTCAATGACCAGGCAGTGGCCAGCTTGTTACGCGAGCATGACTACCCTGAACTATTGATCCACGGGCATACCCACCGCCCTGCTCGACATCCGCTGGAAGTCGATGGGCACAAGATAGATCGCTGGGTATTGGGAGATTGGTATGACCAGGGCAGTTGCCTGGTGGCAGACCGGCAAGGTATCCGCAACCAGCCGTTGGATTGAATGTCGATCAATCAGGCAAGTCCAGCTTTATAAGCGATAGCCGGGGATCGCGGCTTCATCCACCTCATCAATCTGCTCGGGCTGCAAATATTGCCGGGCATATTGCAGGTAAACTTTCTCGCGAATAAAAATATCAAACAAGTCTGGGTCGATATGTTGATCCAGCTTCATTTCACCCAAGATATGCAAGGACTCTGACAAGGTCTTGGCCTTTTTATAAGGGCGATCACCCGAAGTCAATGCCTCGAAAATATCAGCAATACACATCAGGCGTGCCGGTATGGAAAGCTGCTCCTTGGTCAGGCCACGCGGGTAACCACGGCCATCCAATCGCTCATGATGCCCGCCCGCATACTCAGGCACCCGTTGCAATCCCGGTGGGTAAGGCAAGGATTCCAGCATGTCTATCGTCACCACGATATGCTGGTTCACGACTTGGCGCTCTTCTGGCGTCAATGTGCCAGAGACAATCGTCAAATTGTAGACTTCATCCTCAGTCAGGAAGTTAACTCGATTACCCTGCGCATCCTCCAACGGATATTGAGCAATCTGCCGCACGCGATCTTGATCCTCAGTGGGCATGGACTCACAGCCCTCATTCACTTTGCGCAAGAATATCAAGTCATCATCAAGCTGCTGAACCCAGCCAGCATACTCTTGCGCCACGGCTTCCAGCATTTGCTCTTGCTTCTCCCGTATCGCCTGTACTTGCTGTTGTAGAAAACGGCATTCGGCCTGTTTTTTCAGCAAGGAAAATCTCTGCTCAATCACGCCAATCCGGTCAACAATCGCGGATAGCTTGGTCGGCTTATCCATTAAGGCTTCTGGCGTCGCAATCTTGCCACAATCATGCAGCCAGGCAGCAATGCGCAGCTCATCCAGCTGATTGCCACTCATTTGAAAGTTCTTAAGCGGGCCAGAGGAGGAGCGATTAACCGCGGCAGCCAGCATCATGGCAAGCTCTGGCACACGCCGACAATGACCACCGGTGTAAGGTGACTTGGCATCAATCGCACCAGCAATCAGGCGAATAAACGCCTCGAATAAGCCTCTCAACCCTTCAATCAATTGCCGGTTAGTCAGCGCAATTGCTGCTTGTGAAGCTAATGACTCCACCAGCTGCTGGCTGGAAGCAGAGAAAGAAACAATGTCGCCAGTCTGCTCATCCTGGGCATTGATCAATTGCAATACCCCGATGATATCCCCATCATGGTTCTTCATCGGCACGGTCAGGAATGAGCACGACCGATAGCCTGTGGTCTGATCAAACTGCCGTGTGCCAGAAAAGTCAAAACCTTCCGCCGCGTAGGCATCATCAATATTCACCGTGCAATCGTTAAGCACTGCATAAGCTGCGACCATATGCTGATTGGGCTGACCATCGTCTAGATAAAGAGGCAAGGGCGGGAAGGGAATGTGCTTGCCAGTGGTGCCCCCCATGGCAATGCCCAGTGAGCTGGTGCGCACGATCTCGAATTGCAAGGTCTTGTCGGGAGTAACGGTATAGAGGGTGCCAGCATCGGCATTAGTCAGCCGCTTGGCGCTCATGACGATCATTTCGAGCAAGCGTTGGTGATCATGCTCGGCAGAGAGGGCAATGCCTATGGCATTCAGGTCTTCCAGTTGTTTGATCAATGCATTGCGCGCAGTCATCACTCCTCCGCCAAGACCAAAAATGATGCTAGCTACTCCAGTGAAAATAACATGCTGACGCCAGCCAACTCAATAATATCGCCATTTTCCAACTGTTGTGCCTGCAATCCAACCGCATGTCCATTCAGCACCGGGCGACCATCACCCTCAACATGAGAAAGAAAATAACCATGGGGCCGCTTGGTGATGACAGCCACCTGCACCCCGCTACGACCCAGCGTTGTCAGGGTTTTCTTGATGACCATTTCACGTCCACCATCCAACAACTTCACCTTGGCCTGGAGCGCTGCCAATGGGGTAGCCACAGAACCCACCGCCTGAGAGGCTACTACTGACTGATGGGCAGATTCCGGAGCCCCTACTTGCTTCGCAGCAGCTTCCGCCATGATTTCCTGGACGAGCGGCATCACCAGCATCGTCTTTTCAAAACCACGCTCTACCGCCAAATCCTCCTCGCGATATTCAATCTGATGACGGCCTAAACCTATCCTGTCACCATCCTGCAACTGATGCCTGGTAATCGACTGTCCATTCACCAAAGTGCCATTGGTACTATCATTATCCTCAATATAGAACACGCCACCCTGCTGCACTACAGCAGCATGCTCTCCACTGATCGCAAGGTTCTCCAGCCTGATATCACAATTCGGCCGCCGCCCTATGGTCAAGCGCGACTTATCCAATGGAAACTCTGCCAGAAAATCCCCCTCCAGCATAAGTACCAGTTTTGCCATGACGAAACTCCCTTATAGCCTGATCGACCACCACAGTTGTTTATTACCAGTGAGACTCGGTCAACTGACTTTAATTTGCTTATATGATTGTAAACATCATCCTTACAAAGACAATACAAGATTACAAGTACAACATCACACAATGAAACTTTCCTGCATCAGGCAAAAAAATAGCCAGCTCAAAAGCTGGCTATTTGGTTTTGGGCTAGCGAGAATTTATCTGCGTCCACGCTGGAACTCATCCGGGCGCGCTTCAGCCGCCACCTTGTCCAGCACACCATTGACGTATTTATGCCCATCGGTGCCACCATACAACTTGGCCAGCTCCACCCCTTCGTTGATCGCCACACGATAAGGAATCGTCACATCATGAATCAACTCATAGGCAGAAATACAGAGAATGGCATGCTCAATCGGGCTAAGTTCGGAGAGCTGGCGGTCCAGCAAACCCACCAGACGTGCATCAAGCTCATTGATATTTTCCGCAACACCTTCAAGTAGTTGACGGAAATACTCGTAATCGGCCCGGTCAAAATCCGGGTCATCCGCCAACTCACGGATGATGACAGACACATCCTTCTGGTTCATCAGGCCCAGATAGATACCCTTGAGCACCAACTCGCGCGATTTACGGCGGCTACGTCCTTGCTTCGGTGGTGCCTTTTTTGCCTCTACAGGCTTGTTGTCGCTGTCACTCATAGTTGCTTGAGCAGATTGATCATTTCAACGACCACATCGGCTGCCTCGGCACCCTTGATCGCCATACGGGCTTCTGCCTGCTCGTCGTTTTCAGTCGTCAAGATAGCATTGGCAACCGGGATACCAGTGCTCAACTGCACATCGGAAATACCGCGCGCAGACTCGTTGGACACCACTTCAAAATGGTAAGTCTCACCACGGATAATGGCACCCAGCGCGATCAGGCCGTCAAATTGTTCGCTATCAGCCATCTGCAATAAAATCGCAGGGGTTTCCAGGGCGCCAGGCACAGTTGCCAAGGTAATGTCATCATCAGCCACGCCCAGCTTCTGCAACTGGTCAACACAAGCCTTGAGCAAGCCATCACCGATATTGCTGTTGAACCGTGACAGCACGATGCCGATGCGCAAATCCTTGCCATTCAAATCTACTGCGATTTTTTTCATGATTTCGTCCGAACTAGGCGCAACCACGTGCGCCATTGAAATGAACCAGCCAAGTTGCTGGCGAATCTCGCTATTTTACCACGATAGGGGAATCAGACAGCAGTTCGGCATGGCGAAAACAATCAACGACATGGTCATTGACCATGCCAACAGCCTGCATGAAGGCATAACAGATGGTAGAGCCAACAAACTTGAATCCATGCTTAAGCAAAGTCTTGGACATTTGATCAGATAAGGCTGTTTTTGCCGGCACCTCTGCCAGGCTCAAACGGTGGTTGATCTGCGGCGTCCCTTGCACAAATTGCCAGAGAAAAGCATCCAGGCTGCCATATTTCGCCTGCACCTCCAATGTGGCGCGGGCGTTGCCTATCGCCGCCTGCACCTTGAGGCGATTGCGGATGATGCCGGGGTCTGCGAGCAAGGCCTCAACCTTGCTCGCATCATAAGCGGCTATCTTCGCAATATCGAATTGATCAAACACTTCGCGGTAATGCGCACGCTTCTTCAATACGGTGCTCCAGCTCAAGCCTGCTTGTGCACCTTCCAGAATCAGGAACTCAAAAAGCTGCCTGTCATCATGCACAGGCACGCCCCACTCCGTGTCATGATAAATCACATCCAATTCACCCTTGGCCCAGCCACACCGGCAGCGTTCAGTCACGACATTCCTATCATTCAACAATCAATGGAACAAGATAACTGCTTTCTGCAATGTGTTCCAGATGCCATATGTAATGGGGATGCCAACCGCAATCCACACAACTGCTGTCAGTACAGTACTGCTCTTATGCACCGCCACTTGGCTGATTTTTTTCGCTTGTTCGTGGGATACCTTTTTCTCTGCCGCAAGCTGCTCCGCCGTCATGTAGTGTTTCTCTGCTACTGGGCGCACCAGCAAGTTGCATATCAGGCCAAGCAGCAATAGCCCGGCTAGCACATACATGATCATGTTATAGGCATGATCAGGCGCAACACCTCGATCAAGCTGATAGTCACGCAAATAATTCACGATCACAGGGCCTAACACACCCGCCGTTGCCCAGGCTGTCAACAGACGTCCATGGATTGCCCCTACGTGCTGGGTTCCAAAGATATCCGCAAGATAAGCAGGAATGGTAGAAAAACCACCGCCGTACATGGTGAGAATCACGCAGAACAAGCCCGCAAACAAGGCCACGCTGCCCATGTTGCCTGCCCAAGGCGACAGCACATACAGCACGAACCCCAGAGCAAAGAAAATAATATAAGTACGTTTACGCCCAAGGAAATCGGAGCAAGAAGCCCAGCCAATCCGCCCCAAAATATTGAAGAATGACAATAGGCCAGCAAACCCTGCACCGATAGCCGCCACCTGCAGCTTCTGATCGCCACTCAATTCAGCCAACTTCTGTGGCACATCAATCAACAGGCCGCCAAACACTTCTTGCAGCATCGGCGAAGCCATGCCAATCACACCAATCCCAGCACTGACATTCAAGCATAATACCCACCACAGTAACCAGAACTGTGGCGTCTTGTGTGCTTGGTTCACATGCACGTGATGTGGCGTAATCATCGCCTTGCCCTTGTTTGCAGGGGGCGTCCAGCCCTCTGGCTTCCAATCATGGGCAGGCACACGATAACCCAGCGAACCTATCATCATCGCCACGAAATACAGCCCCCCCATGGTGGCAAAGGTTTCCCACACACCCACCGACGTCTCGGTAGCAAAGTAGTTCATCAAGGTATTCGCCAATGGCGCACCAATCATCGCGCCGCCGCCAAAACCCATGATGGCCATGCCGGTGGCCATCCCGCGCCGATCCGGGAACCACTTTATTAGCGTAGAGACAGGAGAAATATATCCCAACCCCAGCCCAATGCCGCCAATCACGCCCGAGCCTAGCCACATCATCCATAACTGGTGCGTGTATACGCCAATCGCGGAAATCAGCAGCCCACCACCCCAGCATACGGCGGCCACAGCTCCCGCCTTGCGCGGGCCAGCATGCTCTAGCCAATGACCAAACACCGCCGCAGATGACCCCAGAAAAACAAAAAACAAGGTGTACATCCATCCCAGGTCGCTGATTTTCCAATCGCAACTTGTCGTGATTGCCCGCATCCAGAAGCTGACATCCTCGCCACAAGCTAATGGCTCGGAGATACCCAACGCCTTGGACAAAGGCAGCCAGAACACGCTAAACCCATACGCCATGCCAATGGAAAGATGCACAGCCAGCGCCGCTGGCGGCACCAGCCAACGGTTATACCCCGGCCCTGCGGTGATACGTTCCTTGGAAAAAAAGCCAGCCATGCACACTCCCGAGTTTTATCTGAATTTTTAGAATGAATACAAAATAACAAAGTGAAACATTTTGTTACAAATCATTATACAAGTCGAATAAAACCGCAATCCTAGATGTACTTTAATCACGTTCATCAATCTGTCATATTAGCGTCATATATTGCTCGTCATTCAAACAGTGAGGAAACCCCGATGCCAGCGAATATTCTGGTAGTAGAAGACGAACCAGCCATTCAGGAACTACTTGCGCTCAACTTGACGCAAGCAGGCCACAACCCTGTCCGCGCCTTGAGCGTAGAACAGGCCCAGATGCTGATCCGCGAAACCCTGCCAGACCTGATATTGCTCGACTGGATGTTGCCCGGCATGAGCGGCATTGAATTTGCGCGCAAACTCAAGGGCGACGAACTCACCAAGTCGATCCCCATCATCATGCTGACTGCACGCGGTGAAGAAGCCGACAAAGTACGCGGCCTGGAAGTAGGCGCGGATGATTACGTCACCAAGCCATTCAGCCCTCGTGAGCTGAATGCCCGCATCAAGGCAGTGTTGCGTCGCCGCGCACCACAAATGACAGATGACCCGCTCGAAGTGGGTGGCTTACGCCTTGACCCCATGACACATCGAGTTTCCGGCAATGGAAAAACATTGGAGCTGGGGCCAACCGAGTTCCGTTTGTTGCACTATTTAATGTCCAATCCGGAGCGCGTGCACTCCCGTACCCAAGTGCTGGATCGGGTCTGGGGTGACCGGGTATTTGTGGAGGATAGAACCGTGGATGTGCATATTCGCCGCCTGCGCCGTGCCTTGTCAGAGTCCGGCCATGAAGAATTCATCCAAACTGTACGTGGTGTTGGCTATCGTTTCTCGGCGCAGTAGCTCATAATAGCAACCGTCTTAAGACAAGAAGCATTTCGTGCAAGATATTCGCTGGAAAGCCTTGTGGCTGGGATTAGCCACAGTATTCATCTGCCTGGTCACCTGGGTGGCAACCGATGCCATCACAGCCCTGCTGACATTCAGCGCCATGGTGTTGCTGTATCTCATCAGCCATCTGTACTGGCTACATCAACTATTGAAATGGTTCAGGAAACCTGAGCTCAATACCATGCCAGTCGGCAGTGGTATCTGGGAAGATGTGTTTTCTGCCATCTATTATGAAAAACGCCGCAATAATCGCAGCCAGGCGCAAATCAGCTCTGCGTTAGATCGCTTCCGCCATGCTGCCAGCGCATTGCCTGATGGTGTAGTGCTGCTCAATGGTAACGACCTGATCGAGTGGTGCAATCCAACGGCAGAACACCAGCTAGGCCTCTCCATGCGCCAGGATGCCGGACAACCGATTAGCTACCTGGTGCGGCCCATTGATTTCATTCAGTATTTACAAGCACAAAACTATTCTGAGCCGATCAAGCTTAAGTCATGGCGCACTACCGGCGCCACACTGGAAATCCAGCTCGTGCCGTTCGGGGCCAACCAGAAGTTATTGATCTCGCGCGACATCAGCCAGATGGAAAAGCTCGAAACCATGCGCCGCGACTTTATCGCCAATGTGTCACACGAGCTGCGCACGCCATTGACAGTAGTAGGCGGCTTTCTGGAAACATTGACCGACATGGAGGGTGCCGTACCGGAAAGTACGCGAGGCTACTTCGCCATGATGCAAGAGCAAACCGGGCGCATGCGCCGCCTGATTGAGGACTTGCTCACGCTATCGCAACTGGAAAACAGCCCGGAAGCACCTCAGGACAGCGAAATTGACCTCAGCACCTTGCTCAATATGCTGCTGCACGAAGGCATCAGCCTGAGCCAAGGCAAGCACGATATCAGCTTGGCGCCAGTGGAGCCCGGCCTGTTCATCAAGGGAGCAACGGAAGAATTACATAGCGCATTAGGCAACTTGGTCAGCAACGCCGTGCGCTACACGCCTGCTGGTGGCACGATCAAGTTACGCCTATTCCTGCGCGGTACGGATGTCTTGTTCAGCGTACAGGATACGGGTATCGGCATTGAGCAACAGCATATCGACCGCCTCACTGAGCGCTTCTACCGCGTGGATCGTAGCCGTTCACGCGAAACCGGCGGTACCGGCCTTGGGCTTTCCATCGTCAAACATATCCTGACGCGTCACCAAGGGCACCTGGAGATTGAGTCTGAGGCAGGCAAGGGCAGCACCTTTACCGTCGTCTTGCCGCAAAGTCGACTGATCCGCAAGCCTGTGACACAGCCAACTGCAGCAGCCTAGCGCCATCTACTGCGTATTGGTGTACTGCCAGTTGCGCCTATAAACGCGAATATCAGCCCCCTTGATGCGCGCAGCGTTGAACAGCTTTCGCGCGCGCATCGAATCCAGCCGGATACCATAAGCCGCATAGACAAAATCTGCCATCGGTGCACTGCTCTGGCGGAAAAAAGGCAACTGCGGCGAACTACCGTAAAAACTCTCGACGAAACTCGTAATCCCCACCACGCCATAGTGTCCCTCAGTCAACGCCTCCAACCAAGGCCCGCCTGAATCACCGAGCGTCGGCATGGGCAAAGCCGGGTCATACGCCCCCTGGTCAGTCAACCTATTCACGGCAACCAAGGTGTCAAGCGCAGAGACCACACTCACCTTACTTTCAAATTGCACTTGGTAACGCGCGTAAAATACCGGGTCCAGGCTGGCATAGGCTGAAGGTAGAAAGGCTGCAAACCCTTCCGTTGCTTGGTGTACCGCCTTGTTGGCACAACGCAAGCTGACTGGCAAGGCATCTGCCGAGCCGTAACCATAGCCGCAAATCAGCAGCACAGATGCAGGCTCATCCAGCAGGACAGGCGCAATCGCGACCTGATCAGGCAAATCCTGATCAAACACCAGCACTGCTAGGTCATCAATCAGGTTGCCACGCACTTTGTCGAATTCGGGAAAGATAGCTTGCTTAAGACGGGCGGCCTGCAATAAAGGAGAGGCCGCATGGGAAATAGACAACATTGGCAAACCGGCCTGCTCATCCAGGCTGACATCCCGCAGGCAGTGTGCTGCAGTCAATAAGGTCATCGGTGTCCGGCCCACTACTACCGCACTACAATCACTATGGCTCACGCGCCATTCTTGGCGATACTCATGCCAAGCACGATGTTCAAACACCAATTGCACAACAGGTGCCGCATTGATAGCACTGCCACTCATCAGTGCCATGGCAGGCGATGCAAGCAACAATAAACCCAGACAACATAATCCAGTCACGCCATATGGTCTGCCCATGATGACCTCCCCGACACGTCAACCTGGATTCAACTTTACTCCTGAATGACCCACCACGGAATGGAACCATCGCTTACCACCCCTAACGTGGGGCAAACATGATGATCGCCATGCCAACTAGCGCCACGCCCACCCCAACAACATCCCAGGTACTGGGCCGGATGCCATCCACGAGCCACAGCCAGCCGAGCGCCACAAAAATATACACCCCACCATAAGCCGCATAAACACGCCCTGCCGCAGTAGGGTGCAAACTCAATAACCAGGCAAAGACCGCCAAACTTACCGCTGCAGGCACCAACAGCCAGGCAGAACCGCCTTTTTTCAACCAGAGATAAGGCAGGTAACAACCAATAATTTCTGCCAAGGCAGTGAGGATAAATAAGGAAAAAGTTTTTAATACCAACATTGAAGGCACCTGCTATTTATTACATGTATGTGATGATGGAAAAATCCATGCATGGGATTGTAGATCATATAGGCCACATCCAAATCAAGCTGGTATTGATTGTGCTAGAGTTAATTCATCCAAGTTTGTATTGAAGGCTCTCTCCTTATGGCGATTCGTGTCGCGCTGCATCACAAGACGAGTTACAAGTTTGATCGCCCGGTTAATGTTTCCCCGCATGAAGTCAGGCTGAAACCCGCGGCCCACGCACGTACGCCGATTTTGTCCTACTCGCTTTCGGTAACGCCGGAGAAACACTTCATCAATTGGCAGCAAGACCCTTACGGCAATTACATTGCGCGCCATGTGTTCCCCGAAAAGGTGCGCGAGTTGGCGTTTACGGTCGATCTTGTGGCGGATATGACGGTGATCAATCCCTTCGACTTTTTTGTGGAGAAATATGCCGAGCAGTTTCCGTTTCGTTATACCGAGCAACTGGAACATGAGCTCAGCCCCTACCTCAAGGCTGAACCGGCATGTACGCAGTTGCTGGATTGGATAGCGTCAGCAAAACAAGCTTTGCTGAGCCAGGAGATGAACACTACACATTTTCTGGTGGCGTTGAATCAGCGCTTGCAGGCGGATATTGGCTATACCGTGCGCATGGAGCCTGGTGTACAGTCAGTGGAAGAGACTTTAACCAAGCGCACTGGTTCCTGCCGTGACAGTGCCTGGCTGCTGGTGCAGATACTGCGCCAGCTTGGGCTTGCCGCGCGTTTTGTCTCGGGTTACCTGATCCAGCTCACGCCTGATATCAAGGCGCTGGATGGCCCAAGTGGCACAGACGTTGATTTCACCGACCTGCACGCCTGGGCGGAGATTTATATCCCTGGTGCTGGCTGGATAGGCCTGGACCCAACCTCGGGTCTATTGGCAGGTGAGGGGCATATTCCACTCGCTTGTACTGCCATGCCCTCCTCTGCTGCACCTGTCACAGGCTTTACCGATGTATGCGAGGTGGAGTTCGTGCATGAGATGAAGGTCACCCGCATTCATGAAGATCCTCGTGTAACCAAGCCTTACAGCGAGGAAGACTGGCAAAAAATAGATGCCCTCGGTCATCTGGTGGATGCAGACCTGGAGCGGCATGACGTGCGCCTGACCCAGGGTGGCGAGCCGACGTTTGTTTCGGTGGATGACATGGAGGGTGCGGAGTGGAATACGCAGGCGCTAGGCGACAAGAAACGTGAACTGGCAGGCAAGCTTGCCTCTCGACTCAAGGGCAAGCTTGCCGAAGGCGGCCTGCTGCATTACGGGCAAGGTAAATGGTATCCAGGAGAGCCGCTACCACGCTGGGCGCTGAATATTTTCTGGCGCCTGGATGGCAAGCCAATCTGGCAGGACGCCACGCTGTTTTCTGATGAACATCAACCAGAGCGTTATTCAACCGCAGAGGCAACGACATTTAGCCATGCGCTGGTCAAGCATCTGGGCTTGCCAACAGCATGTGTCATTCCAGCCTATGAAGATGTCATGCAGCAGCTCTTGCTAGAGCAAAGCCTGCCGGACAATATCGACCCGCTCAACGCCAGCCTGAAAGATAGTGCAGAGCGTCGCAAGCTCGCCAAGCTACTGGAAACCGGGCTGGGCGAAACCGTGGGCTATGTTATTCCGCTGAAACCAGAACCGCTTAAACCATCCACCACGCAATGGATCACCAGCAAATGGCCGTTGCGTCGCGAGCATTTATACCTGCTGGCGGGCGACTCTCCCATGGGTTTACGCCTCCCCCTGGCCTCGCTACCGTGGGTATTGCCTGAGGAGATGGAAGCGGAGTTTCCCATTGACCCCTTTGCCGAGACAGGCAAATTAGCCGATCACGCCACATCGACCAAGCCAGGCAAAACACGGCTGGAAAATCCCGCAGCAAGGGAGGTGATTCACACCGCGCTCTGCGTGCAAGTGCGCAATGGCAGACTACATGTCTTCATGCCGCCGGTGACACGGCTAGAGGATTATCTGGCACTGGTCAGCGCAGTCGAGGCAACAGCTGCCGAGCTTAATTTAAAGCTGTGGCTGGAGGGCTATGCCCCTCCCAGAGATGCACGCATCAGCATGCTGAGTGTCACGCCAGACCCTGGCGTGATTGAAGTAAACATTCACCCGGCTAACTCCTGGAAAGAACTCAGCCACACCATCACCACGCTATATGAAGAAGCGCGCCAGACGCGGCTGGGCACGGAGAAATTCATGCTCGATGGCCGTCATACCGGCACTGGTGGTGGCAACCATGTCACGCTGGGCGGTGCAACACCTGCCGATAGCCCCATGCTGCGACGCCCGGATGTATTGAAAAGCCTGATTACTTATTGGCAAAACCATCCTGCGCTTTCTTACCTCTTTGCTGGCACCTTTATTGGCCCCACCAGCCAATCGCCGCGTGTGGATGAAGCGCGAGATGACAACCTCTATGAGCTTGCGATTGCCTTCCAGCAGATGGAAAAAGTGCTGCCGGAAGCCAAGGAAAGCGACCGCCCCTGGCTGGTAGACCGGCTGTTACGCAACTTGCTGGTAGACCTCACGGGCAATACACATCGAGCAGAATTCTCTATCGACAAGCTCTATTCGCCCGATGGCCCGACTGGCCGCTTGGGCATTGTAGAGTTCCGTGCATTCGAAATGCCGCCCCATGCGCGCATGAGCTTGTTGCAGGCCTTGCTGCTACGCGCTCTGGTTGCACGCTTCTGGAAAACACCTTACACCGGCAAACTGGTGCATTGGGGCACCGAGCTGCATGATCGCTGGATGCTGCCGCACTTCATCGCTCAGGATATTGCTGATGTGGTGCAAGACCTACGCCACGCGGGCTATGCCTTTGAACGCCACTGGTTTGACCCGTTCATCGAGTTCCGCTTCCCGCGCTACGGCACCGTGGCATATGAAGGGGTAGAGCTGGAACTGCGTCAAGCCATCGAACCTTGGCATGTGTTAGGTGAGGAAATGAGCGGCGGCGGTACTGCACGCTATGTCGATTCCTCTGTAGAGCGTATGCAGTTACGTGTGCGCGGCCTGACGGAATCACGTCATATTGTCACCTGCAATGGCCGCCCTTTGCCACTACAGCCTACCGGGCAAGCGGGAGAATATGTTGCCGGTGTGCGTTTTCGCGCATGGGATCCATGGTCTGCATTACACCCGACGATCAAGCCGCATGCGCCCTTGGTATTCGACTTGGTAGACACCTGGAGCGGACGCGCCATTGGTGGCTGCACTTATCATGTCTCGCACCCTGGCGGCCGTAATTACGCCACCTTCCCGGTCAATGCGCTGGAGGCAGAGGCACGCCGATTTGCACGTTTCTGGGATCATGGTCATACCCCTGGCGACATGGAGC
Organism: Methylobacillus methanolivorans; assembly: GCF_044751345.1. Taxonomy (GTDB): domain Bacteria; phylum Pseudomonadota; class Gammaproteobacteria; order Burkholderiales; family Methylophilaceae; genus Methylobacillus; species Methylobacillus methanolivorans. The sequence continues at coordinate 1,596,172 of NZ_JBIWXY010000001.1, forward strand.
TGCGCGAAGAGTCACGCAACCCTAGCTTCCCGTTTACCCTAGACCTGCGATGGCAAGATGGTTAATATCAACCAACCCTCCCCGGTATCCGATAACGCGCCTACCATGTTGCCTCCACTCTTGCAGACATATCCATCGCAGCAACAGCGCCACGATGAGCTGATGCAGCCAACGGGTACGCCCAGGCCGCACTGGCAAGCGCTGATCGAGACATTGGAAGCACTCTCACCGGAACAAGTACACCAACGTGTAGAAGCCATCGCCCACCAGGTGCGTGAAAATGGCGTGACCTATAACGTCTATGCGGATACTAAGGGGCTGCAACGCCCATGGGGACTAGATATTCTGCCGTTCATCCTGCCGCAAGAGGAGTGGCAGGCCATCGAATCGGCCGTCACCCAGCGCGCGACGCTGATGAACGCCATTCTCAATGACATCTACGGCCCGCAGCAACTCATGCGCGATGGCCTGCTACCACCAGCCTTGGTGCATGGGCACGCTGGCTTCCTGCGCCCCTGCCATGGCATCCGTCTACCTGACGATTACGCCCTGCATTTATATGCCGTTGACATGGCACGCTCACCCGATGGGCAATGGTGGGTGGTGGGCGACCGCACCCAGGCTCCATCTGGAGCTGGGTATGCACTGGAAAACCGCATGATCATTTCCAGCGCATTTCCTGAGCTATTCCGTGATCTCAATGTGCAGCGGCTTGGTGGCTTCTTCTCCAGCATGCGCGAGAGCCTGGCCTATTGGGGCCGCCAGGTCGCCGCAACCCAAAGCAGCAACTACCCGCAAGTCAGCCCGCTAGGCGAAGGCGAACATCCGTTAATCGTCCTGCTCACGCCAGGCCCATATAACGAGACCTATCACGAGCAATCATATCTGGCAGGCTATTTGGGTTTCCCCCTGGTGCAGGGCAGCGATCTGACGGTGCGCCACGGTATCGTCTGGATGAAAACGCTATCTGGCCTGCGGCCTGTCCATGCCATTCTCAGGCGCCTGGATGATGACTTCTGCGACCCGTTGGAGCTTAACCCGGACTCCTTGCTGGGCATCCCCGGCCTCACGGATGCGGCGCGACGCGGCAATGTGCTGATTGCCAATAGCCTGGGCTCTAACCTGCTACAAACCGGTGCCCTGCTTGGCTTCCTGCCTAACCTTTGCCAGCATTTGCTTGGGCAGCCGCTGCTGATGCCTTCGGTAGCAACCTGGTGGTGCGGCGAACCAGCCGCGCTGGAAACCGTGATCGCCAATATGGATAAACTGGTGATCAAGCCTGCGTTTCCACAAATTCATGAAGTGCCCATCTTCGGCGAAGACCTGTCTCCCGATCAACGCATCGAGTTGACACAAAAGCTGCGCAACAATCCGCAACACTATGTTGCGCAGGAACAAGTGGAAATCTCGCAGGCACCAGTATGGAATGACCAGCAACCGGCCCTCAATGCCTTGGCAATCGGCCTGCGCGTGTATGCCTGCGCTACGCCGCAAGGCTATGTAGTGATGCCAGGTGGGCTCACTCGCGTCGGCAGCACACAAGATGAACGCGTGCTCAGCATGCAGCGCGGCGGCACCAGCAAGGATACGTGGATCATCTCGCCTGGGCACAACGATTATCGCAGCCTGCTACGCAAGCCCACCTCCAGCCGTGACCTCATCCATAGCAATGTGCACTTGTCGAGCCGAATGGTGGAGAACCTATTCTGGTTTGGCCGCTACAGCGTGCGCAATCATCACTACACCCGGCTATTGCGTACCGCCATCCACCGCCTGCTGGAGTTTTCCAGCGATCACCGCAGCGCTGAGTGGCCAACCATCCAGGCCTTGTGCACATGGTATGGCCTGATGGCGCTAGAAAAGACTGCAGATACTCAGGAGGCGCTCCCAAGCACCCTGGATGATGAATCCATCGAGGCATTGTTGATCGCCGGGATTTTCTCGACAACCCAGGGGCAACCCAGCCTAGCGAACCACATGCAGCAATTCTTCACGCTGGCATTTAATTTACGCGAGCGCCTTTCTGGCGATAACTGGCGCAGCATCAACCAAATGGTCAAGCGTTTCAACGGCACACCCTTGCAAAGCCCCACGCTGGCAGATGCCATATTGCTGCTTGATGAAACGTCAACCTCCTTAGTTACCCTGGCTGGGTTTTCACTGGATGGTATGACGCGTGATCTGGGCTGGCGCTTCCTTTCCATCGGGCGACGCATTGAGCGCCTGCAATTGCTCTGCACCCTGCTGCGCAACGCCTTGCTCATGCCACCGGAAAGCAACCTGGAATGGCTGCTGGAGCTATGCGACAGCATCGTGACCTATCGCTCGCGTTATGTGGCACAAGCCGAGTGGCTACCCGCACTGGATTTGCTGCTGCTGGATGAAAACAACCCCAACTCCATGACCTTCCAGCTCAAGGGCCTGATCAAATATCTGTCGCAGATTTCCGCCAACTATGGTGGCCGAGGCGAAGGCCCTTTTATTGAGCAGTTGGCGAAATTGCGTGCCCTTGATCCTGACACACAGCTTGCACCAGGCAACCCTGAGCTGCTCGCCTGGTTAAATGACACCTTCAACACCAGTGTTATCTTGTCAGATGCCTTAAGCCACCGCTTTTTCAGCTACTCCGGCACATGGCAGGAGCAGTTACAAAACAACAATGCTCAGCAGGCTCCCCTGCATTTCTAATCTATGCGCTTTCAGGTTTCCCACATCACCCACTACGAGTATGACTTCAACGTCACCCTGTCGCAGCAGTTCCTGCATCTGACGCCGCGCAGTTTCACGTTTCAGCAATGCCAATCACATGCCTTGGTGATAGAGCCAGTGCCAGATGAGCGGCAGCAGAACCAGGATTATTTCGGCAATATCACCGATTATTTCGCTATCCAGACACCACACCAGACACTGACTGTCAGTTCATTTACCGAGGTGCAACTACTTCCCAGGCCAACACTGGAGATCATGCAACATAGCCGCACCTGGGAATCGGTACGGGATGAATTGAAGCTGGAATATGTCAAGAATGCTGATGCGCACGCCTACCTTTTCCCCTCGCCCCATATTGCATGCAGCGATGCCTTGGCTGACTACGCCAGGCAAAGCTTCACGCCTGGTCAGCAACTGATTCCAGCCGCATTCGCCCTGACCCAACGCATCTTCAACGAGTTTGAATTCGACCCCAACGCAACGGATGTCGGTACGCCCTTATCGCAAGTGCTAGCTAACAAGCGCGGCGTCTGCCAGGACTTTGCCCACTTCATGATAGGCTGCCTGCGCAGCATCGGCCTTGCTTGCCGTTATGTCAGTGGCTACATCCTGACCAAGCCGCCGGAAGGCCAGCCCAAACTCATAGGCTCAGATGCTTCCCACGCCTGGGTGTCTTTATATAGCCCGGTTTACGGCTGGGTGGATTTTGACCCTACCAATAACTGCCTGGTGCAGCATGAACATATCACCGTCGCCTGGGGACGTGATTTCAGCGATGTTTCGCCTATGCGTGGCGTAGTACTGGGTGGAGGTGCACATTCACTGGATGTCAGCGTGACGGTAGAACCTAAACTGTAACACTCTATGTGAAACGTCTATTGAGTTAACAGTCGAGCCACTTCACTCAATAAAAAAGCCAGCGATGCTGGCTTTTTTATTGCATGGCAGAGCGATCAGTAACACCGCATCACTTTTAGAGCAGCACCTTCTCTATGCCACCATTGTTGGCCTTCTGCACATAATCCTGCATCCAGTTTGCACCCAGCACATGCTTGGCCATTTCCACTACGATGTAATCAGCGTCAATGCCCGTGTCTTCACCGTAACGTGCCAAGCCTTGCAAACACGATGGGCAAGAAGTGAGGATTTTCACATCCTGTTCGGGAGCACCTGGGGTTAAGCCCAGTTTGGCCATGCCTTTTTCCAGCTCTTCCTGCTTGCGCATCTTGACCTGGGTTGCAATATCGGGACGCGCGACAGCAAAAGTGCCGGATTCCCCGCAACAACGGTCATTCAACGCGACATCGTTCTCCCCCACCAACGCCTGCGTCACCTTCATCGGCGCATAAGTCTTCATCGGGCTGTGGCAAGGGTCATGGTACATATAGCGAGTACCAGTCACGCCCTCAATCTTGAAGTTTTTCTCCATCAGGTACTCGTGGATATCCAGCAACCTGGCACCAGGGAAGATGCGTTCAAACTCGTATTTCTGCAATTGATCCATACAAGTGCCGCAGGACACAATCACGGTCTTGATATCGAGATAGTTCAAGGTGTTTGCCACACGGTGGAACTGCACACGGTTATCCGCGGTGATTTGCTGGCCTTTATCGTGATTACCGCTAGAGGTTTGCGGATAACCGCAGCACAGGTAGCCGGGCGGCAAGACGGTGATAGCGCCAGCCTCATACAACATGGCCTGCGTCGCCAAACCTACCGTCGAGAACAAACGCTCAGAGCCACATCCCGGGAAGTAGAACACCGCGTCTGAATCTTCGTGCGTTTTTTGTGGGTTGCGGATCACCGGCACAATCGTGTCATCTTCAATCCCCAGCAAAGCACGCGATGTCTTGGTTGGCATCGCCTTGGGCATCGGTCGATTGAGGAAGTGGATCACCTGCGCCTTGATTTCTGGCTTGCCCAATGTAGGCGGCGGGCTCTTCTTGGTGCCATTCAGCAACCCCAACTTCTTGAATACCGCATGCCCCAGACGTTGCGCCTTATAACCAAAGCCAACCATGGCAGTACGCATGGCTCGTATCGTGGCAGGGTCCTTGATATTGAGGAAAGTCATGGCTGCGGTGGTGCCAGGGTTAAAGTGCTTCTTGCCCTGCTCACGCAGGAAATTGCGCATGGCAATCGACACATCGCCAAAATCAATATCCACCGGGCAAGGCTTTTCGCAACGATGGCAGACGGTGCAGTGATCGGCTACATCATTGAACTCATCAAAGTGCTTGAGCGAAATACCGCGACGCGTCTGCTCTTCATAGAGGAAAGCCTCGATAAGGAGCGAAGTACCGAGAATCTTGTTGCGCGGACTATAAAGCAGATTGGCACGTGGCACGTGTGTGGTACACACGGGCTTGCACTTGCCGCAACGTAGGCAATCACTGATGGAATCAGCAATACCACCAATCGCGGATTGCTCCATGATAATGGACTCTTGCTCCAGCAGGCCAAAAGACGGCGTATAGGCTGAATGCAGGCCAGAGCCAGCCATCAGCTTGCCCTTGTTGAAGCGGCCCTCAGGGTCTACCTGCTGCTTATAGGCAGCAAATTTGGAGACGGTTTTCTCGTCCAGAAACTCCATCTTGGTGATACCGATACCATGCTCGCCCGAGATCACCCCTCCCAGGCCTGTGGCCAGCTTCATGATACGCGCAACGGCTTCATGTGCCGTCTGCATCATTTCATAATCATCAGAGTTGACCGGGATATTGGTATGCACATTACCATCGCCAGCATGCATGTGCAGGGCGACAAAGACACGGCCTTTCAACACCTGCTTGTGGATTTCATCGCACTTTTCCAGGATGCGGCGATATTCACGCCCCGTGAAAATACGGTGCAACTCTTTCTTGACATCGTGCTTCCAGGAGATACGCACCTGGTGCTCCTGCACCGCACGGAAGATATTCTCCACGGCAAGATCACTATACTCCGGCCCAAGCAGCGACAATGCACCATCCAGGTTTTCCAGCGTGTTCTTCCAGTGCTGGCGTGTGGCAGTAAACAAATCAATTGCCATCTGGCGCTTGGTGACCAGCATGTCAGGGTCAGCCTGGGTTTCATCATCTTCATACAAGGGCAGCTCGCCTTGCATGAAGCTTTCCAGGCTATCCAGCAGCTTCAGTTTATTGCGGATGGAAAGCTCGATATTGATACGCTCGATACCATCGGAATAATCGCCCAGGCGTGGCAATGGGATCACCACATCCTCATTGATCTTGAAGGCATTGGTATGTTTGGCGATCGCGGCAGTCCGCGCCCGATCCAGCCAGAATTTCTTGCGCGCCTCACTGGAAACAGCAATAAAACCCTCACCACCGCGCGCATTGGCCAAACGCACCACTTGTGAAGCCGCCTCACCTACACCGGTTTCATCATCGCTGGCGATATCGGCGATCAAGACCATCTTGGGGCGCTCGCTACGATTCGCCTTGGTGGCATAACCTACGGCACGCAGGTAACGCTCATCCAGATGCTCCAAACCCGCCAAAATGGTGTTGGGATGCGCATCCAGGTAATCCTTGACCTCAACAATCGAGGGCACAGCCAAGGCCACGTGACCAAAAAACTCCAGGCACACGGTACGCACATGCTTGGGCATGCGATGCAAAATGAAGGTGGCAGAGGTGATTAGGCCATCACAACCTTCCTTCTGAATACCTGGCAAGCCGGAGAGGAATTTATCTGTCACATCCTTGCCCAGGCCTACAGTACGGAAACTAGGGCCCGGAATCTCCAACAGCCGCGGCTCGCCAATGAGAGTCTTCCCATCTTCCTCATAGCGCGTGATGCGGAAACGCGCCATGTCGATATCATGGATCTTGCCCTGATTATGCTCAAGGCGCTCCACAAACAGCCACTCGGCATCCGGGGTCACCATGCGCCATGAGGCGAGATTATCCAATGCGGTTCCCCATAGCACGGCCTTCTTGCCGCCCGCGTTCATCGCCACATTACCGCCTATGCAGGAGGCATCGGCGGAGGTTGGATCGACAGCAAACTCCAAGCCAGCACTCGTTGCTGCCTCCATCACGCGACGGGTGACTACACCTGCGCCACAATGAATTACCGGCACTTTCTCACTGACGCCAGGCAAGTCAACGTAATTAACCGCTGAATAATGATCCAGCTTTTCGGTATTGATCACCGCAGATAGCTTGGTCAAAGGCACGGCACCACCGGTGTACCCGGTACCACCTCCACGCGGGATAATCGTCAGGCCCAGTTCGATACATACACGCACCAAGGCGGCGATTTCGTCTTCGGTATCAGGATTAATGACGACAAATGGATATTCAACACGCCAGTCTGTCGCATCCGTGACGTGAGATACGCGTGACAACCCATCAAAACGAATATTGTCCTTGCGGGTATAACGAGAAAGCTTGGCAAGTGCTTGCTTGCGCAGGGTTTCAGTCTGGCGGAAATCCTGCTCGAACTCATTCACCGCCTTACGGGCAGCAACCACCAGCTTGAGTACCTTTTGATTGCCAGCGCTACGCTCGTCAATCGCCTTGATGCGATGGTTAAGCGCATCAATCAATGCATTGCGACGCTTCTTGTTCTGGAGCAAGTCGTCCTGCAAATAGGGGTTTCTTGACACCACCCACAGGTCGCCCAGCACTTCAAACAGCATGCGTGCAGAGCGGCCTGTCTTGCGCTCCTCCCGCAGCTCATTGAGCACATCCCAGATTTCCTCGCCGAGGAACCTGATGACAATTTCACGATCGGAAAACGAAGTGTAGTTATACGGGATTTCGCGTAAGCGGGCAGTCATGCTTTTAGGTGCGGAGTAAAAGGCTAATTGTATCATGCCCATACTTTGAAAACTGAGCGCAAATGCAGTGCTGGCGCGGCTTTCAAGAGAATGAGAATTGTTAACAAGATTAAAAAAGCATACGCACCCCAGATGACAAAGCACTCAAAAAGCACCACAATGACATCATAGATTCACACGATGCTGGATTGACGACTCTCCCATGCCACAAAAACTGCGCAAAATCCTGATCCCACTGGTGATTATCGGTTTGCTTGCTTTTCTCGGGTTTTCCCTCACGCAAAAGCCACAAGCCCCTGCAATCAACTTTGTTACCCTGGAAGGTAAAACCATCCCTTTGTCATCACTGCATGGCAAGATGGTCTTGGTCAACTTCTGGGCAACGGATTGCCCAGGCTGCATTGCCGAAATGCCCGGTCTGATCCAGACTTACAATGCATACAAGGACAAAGGGTTTGAGGTCGTCGCGGTTGCCATGTCCTATGACGGCATTCAACAGGTGATCAACTACTCCAAAAACAACGCCCTGCCTTTCCCTGTCAGCCATGATAGCAGCGGCAATGCGGCACAACAATTCAACGATGTCCGCGTCACCCCCACATCATTCATTATTGATAAGCAAGGTAGGATCATCCAGAAGCTGATCGGCGAACTGGACTTCGGCTCCCTGCGCAAACTACTGGATCAACAATTAGGAACGGCAAGCTGATATGTTGTGGATCAAGGCATGGCACATCATCTTCATGGTGACCTGGTTTGCGGGGCTGTTCTACTTGCCCCGCCTGTTCGTCTACCACGCGCAGACAGAAGACAAAGTCGGCAGTGATCGCTTCAAGATCATGGAGCGTAAGCTGTTCTTTGGCATCATGACTCCTGGCGCAGTGCTGACCATCTTGTTTGGCCTCTGGTTATGGCACGGCTATGGGTTCTCTGGCGGCTGGCTTCACGCCAAGCTCACGCTGGTTGCATTGCTGATCGCCTACCATCTCTATTGCGGTAAGTTGCTGTTTGATTTCAAGCATGACCGCAACCGCCACGGCCATGTGTTCTACCGCTGGTTGAATGAGTTACCTGTATTGGCCTTGATCGCGGTCATCATATTGGTGGTCGTCAAACCTTTCTAGCCAGGATATGCCTATGTTCAATCAAAACCCCTCATGGTTGATGCAATCCCTTAAGGCAAGTAAAGATACGCCGCAGTTGCGCTTACTCAAGGTTTTCGACCTGTCGCTAGCCCCTGCTCACTCTTTGCAAGAGTTACAACAAGAACTCATACAACAAAAAAGCAGCCTGACGCGCTATTTAAGCAAACAAGCCAAGGCCAGCGGCGCTCAGCTACCCGATGTGCTCGCCCAGCAAATCATCATCATGCTGGAAAACGCCTTGCAGGCAGAACTACAACACCCTGCCAGCCAAGCACTACGCCATGCGCGTATCGCCACTGATGCCCTGATTCATGCGCAATGCGATGGAAGTTGGCGCAAGTTGCGCGACTTCAGCATGAGCGCCAGTTTCGTCAGCTTGATCGCAATCAGCCTTTTCATGTCGTGGTATATCCTGCGGGATACAGCACCGCTCCATAAATCCCCATCCAGCCATCAACTATGGAACTTGGTTGCGCATGAACCGGCCATCAGCCACCAGCAGGTGACCGAGTTTTACAATACGGTGAAAAGCATGCGCCAAGGCACCTGCCACTTCCCGCAAGCATTAATGCTCAGTGAATCAGAACGCGGCGTGTTCCTCAACGTGATCGTGGCAGGCAACCTTTCTGCTCAAGCTGAGGAAATGGCCTTGGCAACGCAATTACTTAAAAAAGTAAGCTGCGAGTACAAACCACTCACCATGCTCTCGGAGTCAGAACAAGCCTTTATCAAGGCGCAATTAACCGTACCTGCCGTCACCAACAAGAAACCTATCCAGCGCTCTTGATCACTTCGGGCAATAAAAAAGCCGGTCACCCGGCTTTTTTATATTCCAGCAGAACAACTCAATGCAAGCTGGATTTCAACTGACCAAGGCCAGACTGAAACACGCCAGTGATTGTATCCACAGCGGCTTTGTCATCGCCAGGTGCCTTGCGCTTAAATTGACTAGTCCACAAGACTCGACTGCCACTGCCTTCTGGCTTCACTGAAAGTGTCGCACTGTACTCACTCACAGGTAACACGCTCTCCGTGATTTTGTACGACAAGGTCATCTTCTTGGCATCACGCACCGTCAGCGTTTCATGAATCTTGCCCCCATCCTTCAGCGTCAGCACACGTTGAGCCCCCGGCTTATCGTCAGCACCACTCACGATTTCCGTCGAAGCCAATGCCGGATGCCAGCTCATATCACCAAAATGTCCTATCTTGGCCCATACCACCTCGGCTGGCGCATCCAGCAGAATGGACTCTTTAACGGACAAAGATTTATCTGCCGCAAAGGCAGCAGGAGCCACCACCATTAACCCACCCAACATCCAAGATAAAAGTTCGCGCATACATACCTTCCTGTAAATAGTTGACTCGTTTATTCCTACAGATGCAGCGCCTGCCAATTTACACTTTTTTATACTTTTGTAACAGTTTGTTTACACTTAAACCAAGCAGGATCGAGAAGCAGGACTTATACTCGGACATCAAATAAATTGTGCGGATCATGCGTTGGTTATCCACCTATTCCGGCACAAACATGTATATACTGATTAGTATATAAACATTGTGTAATCTCAGGCATCCAAAAAGGATCACAACATGTCCGTGCTACGGGAAAAAATACTCCATGTCGCGTCTGACCTTTTCCAGACGCGCGGCATCAACTCCACGGGGGTCGATACCATTGTGGCAGTCGCCGGCACCACCAAGATGACCCTATACAAGTATTTCCGCAGCAAGGAAGACCTGATCCTGGAAGTACTGCAAAAAGGCCACTCCGACTTCACTGACTGGCTCAGCCAGAACCTCAGTAAGAACACAAAAAAACCTTCCGAGCGCTTGCAAAAGCTATTCGATTTTATTGAGGAATGGGTCACCGCTCCCGATTTTCGCGGCATGGCGTTCCTCAAGGCTTCAGCGGAATTCCCCAATGAGGAAAACCCCGTACACCGCCTTTCAGCAGAGCAATCGCGCCAGTTCCGCCAGTTCCTGGTAGAGCTTGCTGCCGATGCAGGCGCACGCGATCCGGATAGCCTGGCCTTGCAACTTTCCATCCTGATCGAGGGAGCCATACAGGCAGAGCAGATCAAGCGTGGTTCAGGCGCTGTTAAATATGCGAAGAAGGCAGCCAAAATCCTGATTGAGAACTCATTGGAGAAACAGGCAGCTTAAACGCAGCCTGCTCACCCCACTCAATACCCAGCCCGCAAGCCTGCGGGCTTTTTCATGCTTGCAGTCAGCCTGCAGGCCTTGGATAATGCGGTTTTACATACAATAGCAATAGGTTAGACATGCGGACATTGATTTGCGGCTCCATGGCATTTGACACCATCATGGTTTTTGGCGACCAGTTCAAGAACCATATCCTGCCAGACAAAATCCACATGCTGAATATCTGCTTCTTCGTGCCGGAAATGCGTCGTGAATTTGGCGGCACTGCAGGCAACATTGCTTACAACCTCAAACTCCTGCAAGGTGAGCCTGTCATTATGGCAACCGTGGGGGATGACTTTGCGGGCTATACCCGCTGGCTCGAACAGCATCAGCTGGACACCAACCACATCAAGACCATCCCTGGCACGTTCACTGCACAGGCTTTTATCACAACCGATCAGGACGATAACCAGATCACCGCATTCCACCCAGGTGCAATGAGTGAATGTCACCAAAACAGTGTGCACGATGCACAGGATATTGGCCTGGCAATCATTGCACCTGATGGGCGTGATGGCATGTTCCTGCACGCCAAGGAGTGCCACGATAAAGGCATCCCCTTCATGTTCGATCCTGGGCAGGGTTTGCCCATGTTCAATGGCGAGGAGTTGCTGCATTTCATTGAGCTTGCTACCTATGTCGCCGTCAATGACTATGAAGCGCAACTATTACAGGAAAAAACAGGTCTTACGCTCGAACAGGTGGCAGAAAAAGTCAAAGCACTGATTGTTACGGAAGGTGCTCAAGGCTCAACGATTTATGCCGATGGAAAACAATACAAGATTCCATGCGCAAGAGCCGAGCAAGTGGTCGACCCAACAGGCTGTGGCGATGCTTACCGTGCTGGGTTGCTCTATGGCATTTCGCAGGGCTGGGATTGGGATGTAAGTGGTCGCTTGGCGTCGGTGATGGGGGCAATCAAGATTGCCAGCCGCGGAGCACAAAACCACAAGATCAGCCGCGAGGAAATACAGGATTTTTACAGGCAGGTGCTAGTGGACGAAACCCTGTCGCAATATGTTGAAGGACAAACTGCTTAAGGAGCAAAACATGCGTATGACGTCATTATTGGTAGCAGCCGGTATTCTACTCACCCTGAGTGGCTGCATGAGCTCGAACTCTGGCGATGTATATAGCCGAGATGAAGCACGTAAAACCCAGACTGTACGCCTGGGCGTGGTGGAAAGTGTACGTAATGTAAAACTGGAAGGCACAAAAACTCCGATCGGCGGTGGTGCAGGTGCCGTAGTCGGTGGCATCGCAGGCAGCTCAGTCGGTGGTGGCAAGGGCCAAGCCATTGCCACTGTCTTAGGCGCGCTTGTGGGCGGGCTTGCAGGTGCTGCAGCGGAAGAAGGCATTACACGCAAAGATGGCCTGGAAATTACGGTAAAACTTGAAAGTGGAAACTTGATTGCTGTGGTGCAAGAGGCCGACGTGCAATTCAACCCCGGAGATAAGGTTCGATTGGTAGAGAGCGGCGGTGTTACCCGCGTCACCCATTAAGTATCTATCTCACATCATCTCTATTGATTTCAACAATGCCGGGCATGCCCGGCATTGTCATAAAAGCTTCACCCCGTTTTAACCCTTCCGTCATTCAGCACTTTTAGAGTGTGGGCTATCTTAATAGTCAGGATTAGCCCTATGCTTGACCGGCAGCCTTCCCTAGGCACCAAGAACGGTGCCAGCCAGTTATACGTCAGCCTCGCTCGTAATGCCTCTGAAATTGCCGAGGCCCAACGCCTTCGTTACAAAGTATTTGCAGAGGAAATGGGGGCCAATGTCGCTGGTACCGAAGGACTGGACCAAGATGGTTTTGATGCTTTTTGCGACCACTTGCTGGTACGCAATCACGAAACAGGTGAGGTGGTCGGCACCTACCGCATCCTGAGCCCTGCCATGGCGAATGAAGCTGGCGGTTATTACTCTGCCGGGGAATTCGACCTCTCACGTCTGCGCCACCTCGCACCCAGCATGGTAGAAGTTGGCCGTGCTTGCGTGCACAAAGACTACCGCATGGGCGGCACCATCACCCTGCTGTGGGCTGGCCTTGCCAATTATATGAAGGTACACCGTTACGAGTACATGATTGGTTGCGGCAGCATCGGCATGGCAGACGGTGGTCACATGGCAGCTAGCTTGTATCACCAATTACAGCAAGATCACCTATCGCCAGTGGAATATCGCGTTTTCCCGAATTGCCCGTTGCCACTGGAAGCACTGCGCAATGACTTGGAAGTCACTTGCCCGCCGCTCATCAAGGGCTACTTGCGACTGGGCGCCTATATTTGCGGCGCACCGGCCTGGGACCCTGACTTCAACACAGCGGATATGCTGGTTATGCTACCATTGTCGCGACTCAACAAACGCTATGCAGCTCACTTTTTCAAATAAGCTGCCAACCAGTACCTGCTTGCCTGAAAAAAAGACGTCCCTGCCCACGCAGCTATTCCGCCTCACGCGCCTCGCGCTGCACACGCTTTACGGCGTTGTCGTTGCGGCAACGATTCTGCCTGGCGTCAGCGGCATCAAACGCGAAAGCATCATACGTCGCTGGAGCCAGCAGTTCCTGGATATCCTCAATCTCAAGGTGATTGCCAAGGGTCATATCCCCAACGCGGATGTGCATGGCACGATGTTTGTTGCCAACCACATTTCCTGGCTGGATATCCACGCACTCAACAGCATTCGCCCGGTACGCTTCATTGCTAAATCGGATATCCGCGCCTGGCCAGTCATCGGCTGGTTAGTAGCACAAGCGAACACCTTGTTTATTGACCGCGAAAAAAGACAAGATGCCAGCCGTATGGTGAACACCGTGGCAGAGAGCATCCTCGCGGGAGACTGCCTATGCTATTTCCCTGAGGGGACAACAACGGATGGCACTGAGCTGAGGCCATTCAAGGGCAGCCTCATGCAAGCCACTATTGATACCGATACCAGCATTCGCCCATTCTCCGTGCGATACCCCAACCCTGATGGCAGCATCAATACCGCCATGGCTTATCATGGAGAAACCACCCTGTGGCAATCATTACGCATGGTACTGTCACAAAAGCAGGCGGTGGTGGAGTTGGATTTTGCTGCCCCGATTGAAAGTGCAGGACATGAAAGGCGCGGGCTATGCCTGATGGCCAGGCAAGCGATTGCCGCTAGGTTAAACCTGGATTAGTGCCAACGATCAACTGCCCTTGATGGCTCGTGGGCCGTCGGCAGGGTGGCATGGCACTTGAAACGTTTTGCGGTCCTCCAGCCTGAGCGCTGTCAACTGACCGCCCCACAGACATCCCGTATCCAAGGCATAAAGATTGTCACGCTGCTGCAAACCCAGCGCAGACCAATGTCCGAAAATCACGGTAGAGTCCGCCGACTGCCTCGCAGGCACATCAAACCACGGCATGGTGTCGGCGGGCATATCCACCAGCTCACCCTTGAAATGAAAATCCATCTCGCCGTCCCGCTTGCATACTCTCAAGCGTGTCATCGCATTAGTAATCATGCGTAGACGATCCATCCCTTGCAAGCCGTCATCCCAGCGCAATGGATAATTGCCGTACATGTGTGCGAGAAAGCTATGGTAGCCATCTCCACGCAAAGCAGCCTCAACCTCTTGCCCTAGTTCCAGTGCCTGCCCAGCCTCCCATTGCGGCAACAAACCAGCATGCACCATCACCAACTCACCATCAGCATGTATCATCGGGCGCAAACGCAGCCAATCCAGCAACTCTGCTCGGTCGGGAGCATCAAAAATAGGCTGTACAGTATCGCTACGATGGGCGCGTACAAAGCCCTCAGCGACAGCTAATGTGTGCAAATCATGGTTGCCTAGCACCATCACCAGGCTAGATTCATTTGCCTTGGCCCAACGCAGGGTTTCCAACGAACCAGAACCACGGTTAATCAGATCACCCACGAGCCAGAGCTGATCTTTGGAAGCGTCAAACTGGATCAGGTCCAGCAGGGAGAGAAAGGAGTGATAGCAGCCCTGGATATCACCTATCGCATATGTGGCCATGAGCTGCTATTGAAGTGAAAAATACTTGAAGAACAATACAACGATTACTCGCTCTTTTCATCATCTGCCGCTGGCGCAGCTGGTGCCTCATCATCAGCATCATCTTCACTATCAGCAGACTTGGCAGCCGCAGCAGCTTCAGGCTTTTGCTCCACAACAGGATCATCAACCAAGCCAGACTGGATACCAAAAAACAAACGCGCCACGAGGAACAGCACCAACAATGGCGCAAACAAAGTGCCCAGTGTTGCCAGGATGAATTGCTTCTTCGTTGTTTTCGGGAAATCGTATTCGTGCGCGCTCATACCAACCAAACCTATCTTTAAAACAGGGAAAATGCCAAGGATTATACTCAATAAGCCCCGTCCGGGAAAAGGTTATACAAGGACAAGCATGTATTCATTTGCTATAATCCGCCTCCTAATCAAAATGCGCCCGTAGCTCAGTTGGATAGAGTGTTGGTTTCCGAAGCCAAAGGTCACAGGTTCGACTCCTGTCGGGCGCACCAACACCCATAAGGTTTTGATTTCATAAAAACCTAGCCTCTCGGAATGCTATCCACTTCCAGTGGTTATCTTGTTGGATACTTTCCAGCGACGTTCCTAAGCAGAGTCAAAGTAATAATATCTCTCCCCCTCTTTGGCAGAGCAGCGCCAACATGTTCTAAGTGCATTCGCATTCTGTCGGTGAATGACACAAACGCCTGTAGATGGATGATTCACACCGTTGAACTATTACCCATCTGGCCTATCTTAATTTTTGAATACCCTTTCACCCAACCTCTACACAATAAAAAGGAGATTGATCATGGCTGATGTGCCACATCAACAATCCCCGTTATTGCCAGATCGGCTATTGCACGGCACGCCACATCATCACCCTATCGAGCATATTTTTGGGATTGCACCACAGCTTCCTTGCCTGGAAAGCGAGAAAACCTTGGTACATTTTGTTTTGCCTCCCTGGAGCAAGGAGACTGACTGGGACAAGGATAGGCAGGCACGTTTTATTGAGAATATTTTTCTTGGCGTACCGATTGGTTATTACGTGATTCATGCTCCGCAATGGCGCACCAGTGGCGTCAAGCCGATGTCAGGGTGGTTATTGGATGGCACCAACAGGATCACCGCCATACGTGACTTTGTGGCAAACAAGGTCAGTATCTTCAATGGTGTTTTTCATGATGATTTGGATGAATTAACGCGTGAGCGCAGGTTCTACCACCAGCCATTCCCTTGCTTTGAGTTGCCTTACACCAATGACTTGCAGCAGTTAAGATCAATATACGAGCACCTTAACTACGGCAAAATGGAGCATCATCCCAGGGCACATAGCCATCTTCTAGTGAAATAGCCTGATCTACCTTGAATGCGTTTGCGCTGTGCATCATGTCGCGCATTCACTGTAGATTGAAAATTGAAGTGAGTATTGAAGCTGTGGCAGAATCGGGAGTAAACAACATAATCAATAAGAAAAACCAGCCATGCCATCAGAGTTATCAGACGAAACTATTAGCTTAGCCAAAGAAAGGGCTAATTATGCGGGCTTTGTGCCTGTACACCAGAATAATGACTGCATCAGGATCGCCTATGCATGGCTGGATGCCCAAACCAAGACCGCCAATCTGCGAGAAGTCCCGGTCAGCCAGCGCGGCCTGATTCGCTCTTGGGGAGGTGCGTTAGTCATGTACGCTGACATTATCGTGGCAGCTGAGCTACACCCCGAGATTCACGGCACTTATCCCAATCTCAATCTTTCCAAAGAGTTGACTTTGCCTGACCAGGCTAGGCTTGCCCGTATTGTCGGCGCGAATGTTCATCCAGGGTTGCAGCAATTCGAGCCCTCTCGCTTTTACACTCACCACGAAAACCTGGCACAACCATAAAAAAAGAGTCATACACCCACTGGGTGATGACTCTTTGAAAAAGCTCCATGATTGCATGAGGAGCAGGCATCGCTCATAAAAAGCTGATGCCATTGTGCCTGAAGCCTCATTGATCGCACCATTCTCCTGAAGGGCTACTCCATTGGGAGTAGAACAACACCTTCGCGGCCAATCAGACCGGCTGATAAAAAATGCCAGGCCATCACAGGGAGTGATGAAGCCTGGCGAGGGACCACGTCAGTACAACACAAGGGGGAAACTAGAACTGGGAGACTCCAGGAATCCAGCTAGTACCTGCCAATGGCACCTTGGCCATGGCAGAAGCCTCCAGCGTCAGCGCCACTAGATCTTCCGGCTCCAGGTTGTGCAGGTGCGATTTTCCGCATGCGCGTGCAATGACTTGCGCTTCCATCGTCATCACGGAAAGGTAATTCGCCAATCTGCGGCCTGCCTTGACCGGATCAACACGCTTCATCAGCTCAGGGTCCTGCGTAGTGATACCAGCCGGGTCCTTGCCTTCGTGCCAATCGTCATAAGCGCCAGCAGTGGTGCCTAGCTTGTTGTATTCCTCTTCCAGGTGCGGATCGTTATCACCGAGCGCGATCAGTGCCGCCGTGCCGATGGCTACAGCATCTGCACCCAGTGCCAGGGCTTTCGCCACATCAGCACCGTTGCGGATACCACCTGAGACGATCAGCTGCACTTTGCGATGCATACCTAGATCCTGCAAAGCCTGCACCGCCGGGCGGATGGCTGCGAGGATGGGGATACCCACGTGCTCGATGAATACTTCCTGCGTAGCCGCAGTACCGCCCTGCATGCCATCCAGCACCACAACATCGGCACCGGCCTTCACCGCCAAAGCCACGTCGAAGTAAGGACGAGTTGCGCCAACCTTCACGTAGATAGGCTTTTCCCAATCGGTGATTTCACGGATTTCAGCGATCTTGATTTCCAGGTCATCCGGGCCTGTCCAATCAGGGTGACGACAAGCGGAACGCTGGTCCACGCCTTTAGGCAGGCAGCGCATCTTGGCAACACGATCACTGATCTTCTGGCCCAGCAACATGCCACCGCCACCTGGTTTCGCACCTTGGCCAATCACCACTTCGATGGCATCGGCCTTGCGCAGGTCGTCCGGGTTCATGCCATAACGTGACGGCAGGTATTGATACACCAGAATGGAGGATTGACCACGCTCTTCTGGCGTCATGCCGCCATCGCCCGTCGTTGTGCTGGTACCTACAGCGCTTGCACCACGGCCCAGGGCCTCCTTGGCGGGGCCGGACAAGGCACCGAAGCTCATGCCAGCGATGGTCACTGGCGTCTTGAGGTGGATAGGCTTCTTGGCAAAACGGTTGCCGAGAATGACATCTGTACCACATTTCTCGCGATAGCCTTCCAACGGATAACGGCTGATGGAAGCACCGAGAAACAGCAAGTCATCAAAGTGCGGTAGCTTGCGCTTGGTGCCAGCACCACGGATGTCATAAATGCCGGTAGCTGAGGCACGGCGGATTTCCGAGATGGTGTTCTTGTCAAAGGTCGCAGAAAAACGCGGTTCAGTTTGCGGGATTTTTGGCGTATCGCTCATGATTAGTAGTCTCCTGCGTTATCTACGTGGAAGTTGTACAGCTTGCGGGCGGAGCCCAGCAGCGTGAAACTGTCAGGGTCAACATCGGCATGACCGGATTCTTTCAACAGGTCAACCAATATCTGGCGCGCCTCGGCATCCATGGTTTTCACTTCGCAATCAGAACCTAGGCTCTGGATAGTGCCGCGTACGAAAATACGGGCCTCGTAGAGCGAATCACCGAGCGCTTCGCCAGCATCGCCCAAAATCACCAAATTACCGGCTTGTGCCATGAAAGCAGAGAAGCTACCCACTGAGCCACCCACTACGATATTGACACCCTTCATGGAGATGCCGCAGCGCAAGCCTGCATCGCCATCAATGATCAAGAGGCCGCCATTGGCAGTCGCCCCAGCAGCGTTAGAGGCAAAGCCCTTCACATGCACGCGGCCAGACATCATGTTCTCAGCCACACCAGTACCAGCACTGCCCTCAATCACCACATTAGCAAATTGGTTCATGCCTGCTGCGTAATAACCCGCATGGCCTTCAATCACCACATTCACGTCGGCCTTGAGGCCAACCGCGATATTGTGGGTGCCGCCCGGGTTGGTGATAGTGACTGTCTTGCCATCCAGCTCGGTTGCATCGCTATGCAGATACTGGTTTACCTCGCGTAGCGCGGTTTTTTCCAGGTCAAATGTTAAAGTTTCCATACGTACATCTCCTTTGGTGCAGGCTCGAATACCTTGGCATTCTTGATATCAGGCAAGTGAGCCAAAGAACGGAACTCGGAAGCAATCGCCACATAGTCATCATGCTCAGCTACGATCGCTGGCTTACAAGCAAACGGGTCGCGCACCAGCGCCAGTTGGTCTTTGGTACCCATCAGCAGGGTGTAGAAACCATCCAGCTCGTCAAAACCATGTTCCAGCGCTGTCTTGAGGTCATCGCCCTCGCGCATGCGCCATTGCAGGAAGCGGCAAGCAGCTTCGGTGTCATTGTCGGTCTCGAAGGAGATGCCTTCGTGCTCCAGCTTGCGGCGAATGCTATGCGCATTGGAAAGGGAGCCGTTGTGCACCAGGCACCAGTCTTCACCTGCAGTGAACGGGTGAGCGTGCGATGGGGTAATCGCAGACTCTGTCGCCATACGGGTGTGGCCAACCAGGTGGCTGCCGGACAACTTGGAGAAGTCATAGCGGCTGGCAACCTGGGCTGGTGTGCCGGTGTCCTTGTAGATGTCCATCAATTGACCAACAGACAACAAATGCACCTGGGGGTAATGCTCCTTGAGCCAAGCCTTGAGTGTGTCTGGGCTAATACCCGTGGTCACCACAGCGTGGTTCACCTTCACTTCCACCTTGGCATCAGCCTTCAGTCCGTTGTTGAGGTCTACACTGAGTTTGGCCCAGTCAAACTCAGGCGCAGCGCAATAGAGGCTGAACTTGCGCTCGCTGCTCCCTACCGGGGCGCCAAAAATCGCTAGGCCAGCGGAATCCGGGCCGCGCTCTGTCATGCCGATCAGCATGGGCAGCATCAACTCACCGATATTGGCCCGCATTTTCTGGTTCTTCACCAGTAATCCCACGATTCCACACATGTTGTTTCTCCTTACAAAAATCCAGAATTCAGCATCTGGTTACAATGCACATTAAAAATTCGCTTAAAAGAACTCGATATAGCGATTGATTTCCCAATCCGAGACATGGCGCTGGTAATCAATCCACTCTGCACGCTTGAGCTTGATGAATTCATCCGTCAACGCATGGCCCAACGCATCGCGTAACACCTGGTTAGCCTCAAGCTTGTCCAGTGATTCGTTGAGGTTTTGCGGCAGGATGCCGATACCTTGCTCCTTCATCTCGGCCAGGCTGAGGTCGAACAGGTTGCTCGAATGACCAGCGCCAGGGTCAAGCTTGCGCTCCACGCCATCCAGGCCAGCCGCGATCACCGCAGCGGTTGTCAGGTACGGGTTACAGCTGCCATCAGGCAGGCGCAATTCCAGGCGACCATAGGGAATGCGTACCATGGTCGAGCGGTTGTTGTTGCCGTAGGAAATATAGGCAGGTGCCCAAGTAGAGCCCGTGAGCGATTGGCTCACTACCAGGCGTTTGTACGAATTCACCGTAGGCGCAGCAAGGGCAGTCAATGCCGGGGCATGGTGCAAGATGCCGCCCAGGAAGTGATACGCCAGCTGGGAAAGGCCATGACCTGTGCTATCGCCATCGTCGTGGAACAAGCTTTTCTTACCGTCGCCGATCGACATATGCATGTGCATGCCGTTGCCAGGACGGTTGCCAAAAGGCTTGGGCATAAAGGAACAGGTCATGCCAAGCTCGTTGGCAATATGGCTGGCTGCCATCTTGAACAGGATGTAGTCATCCGCACTCTTGAGGCAATCGGCATAGGTGTAGTTGATCTCGAACTGGCCGTTGGCATCCTCGTGATCAATCTGGTACACATCCAGCCCGGCCGCGATCAATGCTTCAGTCAGTTTCTCGAGGAACACCGCCTGACGCGTCATGCCCTTGTAGTCGTAGCAAGGCTTTTGCAAGGTATCGCTCTCGTCACAGGGGTGCAAGCCACCTTTGTCATCACGCTTGAGTAACGAGAATTCTGGCTCCAAACCGGTATAAAGCGTCCAGCCATGTGCGGCTAGGCGCTCGACTTGCTTCTTGAGCACCACGCGCGAATCATATTCATAAGGCTTCTGCTCAACATGACCATCGCAAATAATGCGCGCATAGCCTGGCTGCCAGGGGATGAGGCTCAAGGTAGATAAATCGCCCACCGCCATGTAATCCGGCCCGTTCGGCAAGATGCCCATGCCCCAGATCGCACCACCAGCAAACCCCGCGCCTCCTTTGAGGATGGATTCAAGATGGGCTGCAGGCACCGACTTCACCTTGGCGACCCCGTGGATATCCACGAACTGCGCCAGCACGTATTTCACGTTGTGATCAGCCAGGAACTGCTTCGCAGCTGCCAAATCCTGCACGGGCGTG
Source organism: Methylobacillus methanolivorans (assembly GCF_044751345.1). Taxonomy (GTDB): domain Bacteria; phylum Pseudomonadota; class Gammaproteobacteria; order Burkholderiales; family Methylophilaceae; genus Methylobacillus; species Methylobacillus methanolivorans. The sequence continues at coordinate 1,617,501 of NZ_JBIWXY010000001.1, forward strand.
CTGGGCTGATACGTGAATTTTCCATCTACTGTCTTCATAAACTAACTCTCCGAGTCCGATTGAATTTTATGGATAGGCCGCGAAATAGCGCCCTATCCCGACGGGTCCGCCGTTGTGCTCGTGAGCGATGCCTGCAATCACTTCCCACAAATATGGACCGTACGAACTATCGCACCACAGCCTGAAATGGCTCTCCTCCTCCAGGTCCTGGTGCATCAGGACTACGCTGACCCCGGCGAATTGCGTCATGACGACGTCTTGTGCGCCTAGGGCTACGCGAGTTAAATCAATGGAACAAACTTCTGAAAACAACACCTGCACCGCAGCGCCGCTGATCGCGAATGACGCTTCAACATGCGGTACTGGATATACACCCTTGGCCCCTGCATAGGCTTGTGCCAGCCTTTCACAGCTTGTGCCTCCCGGCGCATCCTCAATCAGGAATTCGCTATTGCCCAGCCGCAACACCAAGCTGCCCTCCTCACTGCGTACCCAACTATTGGCACGCGGCGGAATAGTCACGCCTTGCTCGGCTAACCACTGGGCAGCCTGTGGGCCCTTGACGCCAAACTTGCGCAGCAGGCTCGCATCAGCGATTCCCAAATTCTTTTTTCTGCCCTCTTCCAGGGTCTTGTCCGCAAAGTGAGTAACGACTTGCATCTGATCAATGACGCCCCAAGCGCCCTGCTCATGATGGAGCGCATGCGCGACTGGGGTAACTAACTTTGTGAACATCGGCTGTTCTGTCTGCATCACGTTCATTGCCTCACTATCGACTAACCAGGAAATGGGAAGGCACTACAGTCGCGGGTACCAAGGCACCGCTATCAGTGCGGATTTCAAAGCCTGCCCCTACGGCACTATATTGCGGTGCCACATATGCAAAGCCGATCACGCGGCCTACCGTCTTGGAGTAGGCAATGCTGGTGACGCGGCCTTCGATCTCGCCGTTGCGGATCACCAGGTTGCACTCGAACGGCATCTCACCGGCATAGCTAGGATTAAGCACAAAGGCCACCAGGGATTTCTTCAGCGGACGCTTGGCGATGATCTGCAAGCTGCGCTTACCGATAAAATCAGGCTTATCCATGGCAAGGGCATGCTCTGCACCAATTTCCAGGGGGTTCGTTAAACCATCGGTATCAATGCCAGGCATGGCATGGCCCATTTCCAGGCGCAAGATGCGCTGGGCATCGGTGCCGAAAGGCTTGAGCCCCATGCTGGAGCCTGCACGCATCACTTGCTCCCAGACGAAGGCGGCTTGTGGCGTAGGCACATGTAATTCATAAGTGTGATCAGAGACAAAAGCCACTCGCAGCAAGCGCACAGGCACACCTGCCAGCATTGCCTCACGCGCGCTATGTGGCGCCTGCTCATCCAGCTTGAAATCAAGCAAGCCCGACAATACCTGGCGCGCCAGCGGGCCTGCCACATTGATGGAGGCATAAGAGCCAGTGGCATTGACCAGGCCAATATCGAGCTGCCAGATTTGCTGCCAGCGCTGCATCTCGCGATAGACTGCGGCAGCGTTGGAGGTGCCGGAAGTCAGGTAGAAGAGTTCATCACCCAGGCGATGTGCCAGGCCGTCATCTACCACTACGCCAGCTTCATCCAGCAACATGGTGTAACGTGATGTGCCTAGTGCCTGATCGGCATAACGACCAGTGAAGAAGCGTTCGAGGAACAAGCCAGCCTCGGGGCCGCGCACCTCAATCTTGCCGAAGGAGCTGCTGTCGATAATGCCAGCCTTGCTACGCACGGCCTCGACTTCGGCGAGGATAGTGTCCTGCACGCTTTGGCCTTGCACTGCATAGTAGGCAGCACGCTTCCAGGGGCCGACATCGGTAAACACCGCGCCCAAGGCTGCATTGACATCATGCAGCGGCGTCGTGCGGTGCGGATGGAAACCACGGCCACCCAGATGCCCGATCGGCGTGGGGTGGAAGAACGGGCGCGAAGTCGTCGTGCCGATCTGCTCCACCGGCACGCCACGCAAGCGCGCGAGGATACGGATCGCATTCATGTTGGAGTGCTTGCCCTGGCTGGGACCCATGCCCACGGTGGTAAAGCGCTTCATCAACTCGATGTTGTCGAAGCCTTCCTTCGCGGCATTGATGAAATCCTTCACCTGGATATCCTCGTCGAAATCGACGAAGTTCTTGCCCTTGGGATGCATGACTATCGGATACGCATGGCTTTGGGCGCTAGCGCTCACCGCCACAGTCGCAGGCTCAGGTAGCTCGCGGCCAATATGGCGCATGGCAGCAATCGCGGCACGCTGGCCATCCGCCAGCTTATCGGCCAAGGCATAGACACCATTGACGCGCCCTGCGGCAAAAATGCCAGACGGCAATTTGTTGGGGACAAACTGGTGCACGCTGTAGTCATAGCGCATGGCGGTACCTGCTTGGTATAGCAGGTTAGCGGCTGGCACCCAGCCTGCACACATTGCCACACCATCGCACTCGATGCGGGTTTTGCCGCGCAAGTCAGCCTCTGCGCTATCGGCATCATACGGTGCCACGATCACAGCCTTGACGCTGAATTTGTCGCGGCTGTGCTCTACTTCATAAATCGCGCTGCCATGCAGGGTTTTCACGCCACGGCGTGCCAGTGCAGCTGGCAATGTGCTATCACCTGCTGTCGCCCGCAAATCGATCAATGCCGCCACTTTCACGCCAGATTCCAGCAGATCGTGTGCGACACGATAACCATAGTCGTTAGCAGTAAATACCACGCCATGCTCGAAAGGCTTCACGCCATAGCGATGCAGCAGACGCTGCGCAGCAGAGCCGAGCATGACACCGGGAATATCGTTGTTGCGAAACACAGGCGGCTGCTCGAAAGCACCGCTCGCCATCACCACGGCCCCGGCGCGTACCTTGACCATACCGTCCTTGGTCACCACGGGGATCAGGTGATCAGGATAATAGCCAGCGGCATAAGCGCCAGTGATCACCTGAATATTCGGTAAGGCCTGCACTTCTGCCACTAGGTCGCCAAGCAGTTTGCTGGACTCCTGGCTACCGCCCCAATCGAAGCCAAGGCTACCACCCAACTCGGCATTCTCATCCACCAGCACCACGCGCAAGCCCTGCTTGCCCGCCTCAATGGCCGCAGCCAAGCCAGATGCACCTGCGCCGATCACCAGCACATCACAGTGGATATGCTGCTTGGGCTTGGTAATACGCGGATAGTTGAAATTGACCACACCCAGGCCAGCCGCCTTGCGGATGACGTTTTCCCAGAACGGGAAAATTTTCTTGGGCGTATGGAATGCCTTGTAGTAAAAGCCCACAGGCAATAGCGGAGCGATGCTATCGATGATGCGGCTCTTGTCCTTGCGCACGCCGCCATCGGTATTCACCGCCTCAAGCACTGCGCCATTGCTCACGGGCACCACATCACCGCGGATGTTGGTATCCAGGCCGTCGGTCAGCATGACGTTGACGTCATGGTTGGCCAGGCTGAGGATGCCGCGTGGGCGGTGATACTTGAAACTGCGACCCAGCACTTTTTCGCCATTGGCCCACAATGCGCTGGTAATGGTGTCACCCTCGAAACCGCTGTAATCCTTGCCCTCAAAGCTGAACTTGACGACAGCGGCACGGTTGATCCACTCACCTGCTTGTTTGGTCAAACGTGCACTCATTTGCTGCCCTCCTGCCCTTTCAGATATGTACGAATCACTTGGTCGGTTAATGTATTGCGCTCTGCGATGAACCAGGTGCCGCTAGGGCCGTGGTACCACCACTCTTGTTTAAGGCCAGGCGCACCATTTCGGTTATGCACGTAATCAGCCCACTCCTTGTCGCTGCAATCAGCAGCAGGCTGGGGGCGTAATTCGCCACCGTAGGTGAACTCGCTTAGCGGTCTTGTTCCATTCACGGGACAGGTCAGTAATTTCATTGCTTATTCCTTATTTACCTAGCTCAATGCCCGACAGAGGCAGCACCCTTTTCGCCGGTCAGCTCGTAATCCTCAAAACGCGACAGACGGAAGGAATGGATGAGGTCAGGTGCCTGATCGCGTGCAATGGTCTCGGCCATGGTCTTGCCGCTGATCGGCGTTGCCTTGAAACCCCAGGTACCCCAGCCCGCATCCAGGTAAAAGCCCTTCACTGGCGTCTTGCCCATCACGGGAGCAAAGTCGGGCGTCATATCCGCCATGCCCGCCCATTGACGCACCACCTTGATATTGGAAAGGAAAGGGAACATATCCAGCATGTGCGAGGTAAGGCCCTCAACGAAATCCAGGGTAGAGCGTGTGGAGTGCACCTCATAAGGGTCGAGCGAGGAGCCCATGACAAGCTCACCACGTGAGGACTGGCTGACATACACATGCAAGCTGCCGGAAACAAGGATGGTGTCCAGCCATGGCTTCATCGGCTCGGTGACACAGGCTTGCAACGGATGGATGACGATAGGGGTTTCTACACCGACCATCTCGCAGATTCTTGGTGTGAAGCCAGCAACGGCAGACAAGACATTATTAGTCGCGATGTAGCCTTTATTGGTGTTCACGCCGACCACCTGGCCACCTTGCACATCAATGCCGGTGACTTCGGTATTCTGGAAAATTTCCACGCCCAGGCGATCCGCACCACGGGCATAGCCCCAGGCCACGGCATCATGGCGTGCCACCGAGCCTGGCGCATGATAGAGCGCACCAACGATGGGCGCCTTGCCACTACAACTCAGATCCATTTGCGGGCAGGCCTTGCCGATCTCATCCGGGCCCACGACATAACTTTCCACACCCACATGCTTATTGACCTCGGCGCGCCAGCGCATGGTGCGCATGGCAGATTCAGTATGTGCTAGCGTGAAATGACCGCGGGTGGAGTAGAACAGGTTAAGGTCTAGCTCTTCGGAGAGATCTTCATAAATCTTGACGCTGGCGTCGTAAAACTTCACGCCTTCTGGTGTCAGGTAGTTGGAACGCACGATGGTGGTGTTACGCCCGGTATTGCCACCGCCGATATAGCCTTTCTCCAGCACCGCCACATTAGTGATGCCGTGATGCTTGGCAAGGTAATACGCTGCCGCCAGGCCATGGCCACCGCCGCCGATGATCACGACATCATAGGATTTCTTCGGCGTGGTATGCGCCTGGAAAAACCGTGTTCCCGGATATTCCTTGCTCAAGGCGTATTTCAGCAATCTCAACGGCATTTATTGTGGCTCCAACGGATTAATCATCACATCCAAAAACTGCACTTTAAGTAAACTTTTTTTCTTTAAAAGAAACTTTATTGCATTTATACCGAAGCAAAAAAACAGCGTCAACACATTTATGAAACTTTTTTTCATAATAGGAAACATTGAATTTCCGTCAATACTCCTAAGGGAGTAGATCGCGACAAAAAGAGCAGCTTGTATGCGGAAAAATCTGCACATGTCGATAGCGACAACGCCATGTGTCATGCAGGAGTATTGCCCCAAGGGCAAGCACGGGATATGCCAGACTTTTTAGCGGCTAAGTCATTGCCCTAGCTAGGCAAGAGAGCGCCTGGATTGCAACAGAGGATCAGGAAAATACGCGGATAAATAGTGAATAAGCAGGATTGCACAAACAACCAGCCCAGGGACTGTGTACGGCGGGGGACATTGATAAGGAAATGGATCAAGAATAAGAAGATGGCAGGCGCTTGTCGTCACGCAACATGTACCCAAACTCTACGGCCGTCACAGGCTTGCTGAAATAATAACCCTGCATCTCATCGCAAGCATGCTGTTGCAGGAATTGGCAATGCGCCTCCTCCTCCACGCCCTCAGCAATCACCTTGAACCCCAGGCTCTGCGCCAAGGCAATCACGGCCAGCACAATCGCAGAGTCCTCTCGTTCTGTCAGCATGTTGCGCACAAAAGATTGATCAATTTTCAAGGTATCTACCCGGAAGCTTTTCAAATAATTCAGGCTGGAGTAGCCGGTACCGAAATCATCAATAGACAGCTTGATACCCAGCTCTTTCAACTGATTGATCGTTCCCGTTACCTTCTCGATATCCTGCGCAATCAGGCTTTCGGTCAATTCTAGCTCCAGCCATTGAGGCGATAAACCAGTTTCCTGCAAAGTATTGGCAACCCATGCCACCACATCCTGCTGCAAGAACTGACGCACAGAAATATTCACTGCGACACAAACCGGCGGCAAACCAGCCTCTATCCAGGCTTGCGCCTGGGTACATGCCGTACGCAATACCCAATCGCCAATAGGAACAATTAGGCCTGAATCCTCCGCCACGGGGATAAACTGGCAGGGAGACACGGCACCTAACTCAGGATGCTGCCAGCGTAACAACGCCTCACAGCCACTGATACGACCACTTTCCAGGCTTACCTTGGGCTGGTAGACCATGTGCAACTGATTGTTAGCAACCGCATGCCTCAGCTTGATTTCCATATCTACGCGACGCTGGATGGCCAGCCCCATTTCGCGGGTAAAAAACAGGCACACATTATGGCCAAGCTCTTTGGCCCGGTACATTGCCATATCGGCACGATCAATCAGTTCATCCGCACTTTCACCGTCATGTGGAAAGATACTGACGCCCATGCTGACCGAGAGATGAATATCACGCCCCTGCACCACAATGGGGGAGTGAAACCGTTCAATGACCCGCTGGGCCACGCTTTCCACTTCAACTGGCGCAATCACGTCAGCCAGCAAGATCAGGAACTCATCTCCACTCAGGCGAGCTACTGTATCGCCTTCGCGCACATATTGGAGCAATTGCACACCCACTTCCCGCAACACGCTATTACCAAACACGTGACCGTAACCTTCGTTAATCACCTTGAAGCGCCCGAGATCAAGATAAAGCAAGGAAACCAGGCAATGATCCTCCTGCGCTTGAGCAATGCTCTTGGTAATACGCTCACGGATTAAGTTGCGATTGGGCAGGCCGGTCAAGCCGTCATACATGGCCAAGTGATGCATGTACTGCTCATACTGCTTGCGCTCGGTAATATCATTGAGGATCAGGGTATGAATGCGCTGACTCTCCTGACTTAAGGTCACTTGTCGCAGTTCTGCATCAAACGCACCGTCGATGCCGATGAACTCCAGTGTCATGGTCTCTTCTGTCGCCAGGATTGCAGTCCAATCCAGTGGTTCATCCGGGGACAACAACATCTCCTGCACCTGTTGGCCTATCACCTTATCCCGGCTCAATCCAAACATACGCTCAGCTGCGGCATTCCACTCCACAATCACCATGGTTTCGTCCAGACTGAACATGGCAGCAGAAGTGGAATCAAAGATCGCGCCCTTCAAGCGAATAGAAGCGGCCTGCTGCTCCTTTGCCAATACCTGCTGATGGATGGCATCTTCCATGCGATCCAAGGCCGTGCCCAGTAGCTGGGTTTCACGGAAACCTTGACTAGCTTCCTCCATACTCTCCGCGGGTGTTTCTGCCTGCGGCTGGCCGATACGAGCAACACGCTGCTCCAGCCCAGTTAAAGGCCGACCAAAGCGGCGTGCTAAACGCAATGAAACCAGGGCCAGCACAACAGCCATCGCAGCCCCCATTCCCAACACCTGTAACAACTGGTGCCTGAGTGGAGTATCAATGAGAGGTGCTGGCCGTGACGTAATCACCATCCATGACAGCCCGCCTTTCAGATGCAGACGCTGCGCTGCGACCCATCGGCGCTCTCCTTGCACCTGCATGCGGTCAACAAATACATCCCCTGAAAATTGGATCACAGGCATCCAATCATCACTAACCGGTAGAGGCGTATTGCCGATATCAGATGCAGCAATCAAGCGAGGTGTCGGCCCTAGCTCAACCACTTGGATATCCGTGTGATATTCCGTGATTAATGGCGATAGAAAACGATTCAATGCAGGAATATCAAAATCTGCATCAATCACAGCCAACAGCTTTCCGCTGTTATTGCGAATAGCTTTGACATAGCTCAACCCCCACAACGATGTGTTGAGCTGTGAATGGACGATCCACGCATATGTCGGCATCCAGGCACCATCACTAGGCGCACTTAATGCTGATTGGTAAAAGGGGCGCTGACGTGGGTCATAACCATCAACAGGATATGCCTTGTCCTGAACAAAACCCTCCGTGGTGAGCTTAAAGGTCTGCGCTGTTGCAGCACTAGCCTTCACCTCTGGAAACTGCCAAAGCACCACATCTTTGGAGCTGACCCGCTCCATATTGCCGTATTCCCCTGTGCTGGGGATCACAATACCGAGGTAACTTAATTCAGGACGCTGCTCAAACGCAGACAGGGAGTTCTCCAGCATGGGGCGTAATGTTGCTCCACTGAGATGTACATCGTGGATGCGTACAATCCGCTCTAACGAAAGTGCGGTCATCTCCGTGGCCTGGATCAATTGCTGCAAGCGCAGTGATATTTGCTTGAGTGACTCACGGCTTTCCTGCCTGGCCGCGCTTTCAGTGCTCTCCACAGCTTGCCAGGTCATGGCAAACAACAACACTGCACCTAGGCCAATCAGCAACCCCACCACACTGAACACCAATGCGCGGGAAAAAGATGGCAACAAGGGAGGATGGGCCACAGGAGTCGTCGCGCCATGCATAGCAGAACCAGAGACTATCGCCATAGCATCAGGTTTATTCGCATCTGGGCCGACATCAGTCCCGCTCAATCCACTCCCCTTTTAATTCAAGTCATTCCCATGGATTGGCTTCAGTGGCATCACTTGATGATGAAGTTCGTTTGTGCACTACCGTTTTCACGCACTCTACCTGATAACATTGCCAAATGTCACATTTTGGCCAAGTCATGTTATATCGTCAGCAATACTCCTGACATTCACCATGCCATCGGCCATTCAACGAAAGGACTAAGTCTTGACCATACTCGAAACTCTCAAATACGTTTCCATCGTCGTCCTCGGCCTCTTACCCATCATGAACCCGCTCACTACCATCCCGCTTTACATGGCACTCACCCAGCGCATGACGCCAGAAACCCGTAAGGTACAGGCACGCAAGGCCTGTCTATACGCCTTTTGCATACTCACAACATTCCTGCTTCTGGGCAATGGCATCATCTCGCTATTCGGCATTTCCATGCCGGGCATACGTGTCGCGGGTGGCATTATTATCTTGATTCTGGCTCTACGCATGATTTTCTCTGGTTTCGACACCTCTTCCAGCGTTGACTCAGAGCCTGACGAAATCAAGCATGCCAATCTTGATTATTCCTTCTCACCACTGGCCATGCCCAGCCTGGCAGGCCCTGGCTCCATTGCCGTCATCATGAGCTTTGGCTCGCAAATCCCCGAAGGCTCACTAATCCTGGGGGATGCCATCGTCATTACTGGCATCGCCATCACAGCAGGGATAGCTTATGTGGCATTGTCAGCGGCAGGTTATATCGAAAAACTGCTGGGTGAACACGGCATGCAAGCCATCACCAAAATCATGGGTTTCCTGCTCACCTGCGTGGCGGTGCAGTTCCTCGCATCTGGCATCCGCGACTTCTATATTGAATTTTCAACAATCTGATATTTAATAATGCAAAAGGCCCCATAAATGGGGCCTTTTGCATTGCACATCTGATGCCTTACAAGTGCTGCATATAAATCACGATCAGTACGGCAATGGCTATCGCGACAAACGGCATGATACCTGCGCGCTTTTTCACGCCGCTTTCATCGCCCATATGCATATCCTCCACCATGGATTTGGGGAACACGCCTTTGTCCTGCACGTAATGCCGATACAAGAACACGGGGATGATGAAGGCCGCACAGACCACACCCGACCACAAGGTACCTTCACCCCAGATATTTGCTCCCAAGCCCATCAGCGCGACATTGACGAAGCTGAGGATGGTGCCAAGCACGATGAGGATCAACGGAGCCTTATATGGACGCTCCCAATTTGGCCTATCCAGGCGGTGTATCCAGCCCGCGTTAAGGTTGAGGAAGTTGAACATGATGTAGCAGACATTGGAAACAGCGAGCACAAATACATAGTCAGACATCAGCAACAACACCAGATTGAAGCACAAGTCTGTCCACATGGCCGTGGTGGGCGCACCGTGCTCATTGGCATGAGAAAGATACTTCGGCAGCCAGCCATCCACTGCTCCTTGGTACAAGGTACGCGACGAACCCGCCATCGAAGTCATGATGGAAAGCAACAAGGCCAAAACCAGCATGATGACGATCATGCTACTTAATTGCTGGCTGCCGCCCAGCATGGCAGCCAACGCACTGGCAACACCCATGCCGCTGTAAATATCTGGCGCCAACATGCCATCGTAAACCGCAGGGCTGATTTCATTACCTGCGGCATCAAGCACAGCAGGCGTCACCAGGTGGCCCAGGCCAAGATCAGCCTGAAAGGCAATCGGCACCAGAGTGAACACTGCCAGGCATAATAAGCCGGAGTAGAAAATAGCCTTGAACGTGTCAGTCTTGGGGTTACGGAACTCGCGTGTGTAGCAAACCGAGGTCTCGAACGCATAGGTTGACCAAGCAGCAATGAACATGCCACCTGCCATCAGCTTCCAGCCTTCTATATTCCAGGCACCATTCACCACATTGCCCACATCATCATAGGCCAGCGGAGCAATCGGCAGGAAGTTGGCTGCCGAGATGTCACCGGTGAGGATAGGAACCAGGCCGATCAACATGAGCGGGATCAACGCTGCCAGGCCAAGGATCATGGTCACGCGGGAGGAGCGCAATATGCCACCGTGCTGAATACCGAACACTGCCAGCAGGACGGCAGCCCCAAGAATAAAAGTAGCATTGATGCGCAGGCTAAGGCCGGACTTGATGAAATCAAGGTCCATCAAGGTAATCTGCCAGGTGTTGATGACGGCATCGGCAGGGAAAGTGGCTAGCAGAATATAACCCGCCGCCAGGCCAGAACCAATGGCCAGCACCGGCGTCCAGGCCAGCCAGTTACACCAGACCGACACCGGGGCAACAAACTTGCTATAGCGCACCCAGGCGATGGCGCCATAGACAGACGCTCCACCCGATTTATGTGGGAACATGCCGGCAATTTCGGCATAGGTAAATGCCTGGATAAAGCCAAAGGTTATCGAGAGCATCCAGGCAAGCCAGGCGGGCTTGCCTACGGTGGAGGCAATCGCGCCAATGGAAAACAGTACCAGGGCTGGCACGCCGCTAGCCACCCAGAATGCACCCTGCCAGCCTATCTTGCGTTGCAGGCTGCCAGGCTGTGCTTGTGCAGCATTAGGGGTCATCTGGGCCGAGGTGGCATCCAGGCTTGAGGTAGTACTCACTTGATTGTCTCCTGAAACATGATTCTTCAGGCTACATTGGATAACAGCGAGGCTAGACGCCACAATTCCCAATATGGATTACTTCTTTGGGAGTATGCGGCGCAGTGACAGGCGGGCTATTTGTGCCGATGCGCCCAAACGGCCGCCTCGAGCCGGCTGGTCAGCCGCAACTTGCTCAGCAAGTGCTTGACGTGGACTTTCACCGTGGTATCGGAAATTCCCAGCTTGCGCGCGATAGCCTTGTTGCTGAGGCCATCTGCCAGGCATTGCAAGATCTCCTGCTCACGATCAGTCAGGGATACCTGCTCCGGTGTCGCAGGCAGGGATGACTTATTGCCAAGCTCCAGCAATGCCTGCTTGAGTACTTCGGTGAGGCGATCCTGGATCACGGTTACGCCTTCTGAAATCTTTTTCAGGCTGTCACATAATTGCTCGGGCTCCATGTCCTTGAGCAAATAGCCATCTGCCCCGGCACGCAAGGCTTCCAGCAAATCATCCTCGGCATCAGAAACGGTCAGCACGACGAAACGCGCCTTGAGATCACCCGCCTTGAACCTGCGCAGTGTTTCCAGGCCATCAACCCCCTTCATGTTGAGATCAATCAGCACAATGTCTGGGGCCAGCATCGGTGCCTGTTCCAAGCCCTCCAGCCCCGAAGAGGCTTCGCCAACAACCTCGAACATGGGGTCGGCCCCTATCATCTGGCTCACGCCTTTACGGAACAGGGCATGATCGTCAATCAGGAATACCTTGAGCATAGTGTTCACTTACTTTCGTACTAAATATTTGAAAAAACGTCACATTGTGGTCATTGGTACAACTTGGGGGTAAAAATCAGCCGGACGCGAGTGCCACCCTGGCGCCTGGCACTAATGGTGATATCACCGCACAGGCTATAGGCGCGATCACGCATGATACTCTGGCCATAATGCCCTGGCTCCTCAGTGGGGTTGGCAGGCATGCCGATACCATCGTCATCAATCGTCACGACCACAGTGCTACCGGGTGTATAGGCCAGCGCCACGACAACATGCTGCGCGCCTGCGTGGCGGATAATATTGGAAAGCGCCTCGCGGATAACGTGCAGGATGTGGAACTCTTCGTTCACGGTGAGGCGGCAATTCACCAGGCGGTTATCGAGGGTAATGGAGACTGAGGAGCGATTGGAAAACTCCTCAATCGCCGCCTCAATGGCAAAACCCAAGCCGCGCACATCCATGTGCATGCGAAAGGTAAAGAGCAATTCGCGCAACTCGCGGTAGGCCGTGTCCAAGCCCTCACGCAGCTCACTGGTAATCTCGTGGGTCTCACCTTGATCGCTACTTTTATGCGTTTGCAGCCGCGCGATCTGGATTTTCATATAGGAAAGTGACTGAGCCAGGGAGTCGTGCAATTCGCGTGCAATCGCAGCACGCTCCTCGAACAATGCCAGCCGCCGCGCTTGCTCCTCCCGACTCTGCGCCCCCAACACCAGCGATAGCAATTGTGCGGTGATTTCTGCCAGCGTAATGTCGGATTCGTAAAGCTCCTGGCCGGGCTTGCCTTCCAGTATCAGGGTACCGAAGTTATCTCCCGGGCAAGTAAATGTTGCCGCAATACAGCCTGCGCCACTCTCCAGGGTGAAGCTCGCCGAGCGCTGCGTCACCAGATCACGCGTCACATCTTCCGGCAAGGCCGCAGGCGCATATTGCGAAAACAACAGGCGCTCGCCCTTGGTCTCACCGCCATCAAGTACAAAGCGCAGCGAGACATTACGCAAATCCAGGCTACTTTCCATCGAATACAGCATGGTCTTGAGCACGGATTCATTCAATACGCTGTCGTTGAGCGAGAGCACCAGCCCATGAATAAAGGTACGCGCACGCAACAAGCGACGCAACAGCTCGCTACGGTTGCGGTTGAACCACTCGAACTCAGATTTGAAGCCCTGCATCTGCGCCGAGAAAGCCTGCACCATCCCTTCCAATTGCGATAGCTCATCCAAGTCGCGCTCATCCTGAGCAAGCACTTGCTCACGCGGCAACATCGCCAGCAGGCTTGCTACGCGGTCTATCAATATCTGCTTGATCATCAACGCTACCGTCACCAGGCAGCACAGCAATAGCACCAGCCCGATGAGTTGCAGCATCACCAACACGGTCTGCCTTTCTTCCACATCGCGACGCAAGGCATCCAGCAAGACATCGTGGTCGTCCAGGATCACTTGCAATAGCGAGGCAGCATGCCCTTGCTCAGCCACCACATAGGCCGCCTCATCACGTTGCAGCCTGACAATCAGGCCTGCCAGCTTGCGCGACTGTTGCTCGGCATACCACCGATGATTCGTATCATCCCCCATCAAGGTAGCTATGCTCCAGATAGCTGGTGGCTGACTATCAGGATGCCCGGACAACTGACTCCACTCCAGCTTGCGTTGCGCCAGTTGCTGGATTGCGGATTGGCTGGCAGGTATGTAATCTAGCAAGAACAAGGAGCCAGCTTGCAAGATGATGGCGAGTATGGCGACACAGGACAACAGCAGGACCAAGCGCAAATAAAGTGCATGACGCGACAATCGCTCACGCCACGCCTTAAGCGATTGTTCTGACCTGGTGTTGGTGATTCCCGATTGCACGTGTATCTAGCCTTTATCCATTACCATGAGCTTATATCTTTTCAGTACCCTTATCTTGAGTGTCATCTTCCTGCTGGTATTCAGCAGTTGGTGGACAGAAGGGGCACCGTTCACCACACACCTCACCGGGCTACTCATCGTCAGCTGTGTCTTATGCACCCTGCTGTTGATGACCGCCCTGGCTCCTATCCTGGCACGCCAGAACATGGGTCGCATGCAAGCGCGCATGCGCAACCTGAACTGGGAGCACGAAGTATCCTCGCGCCTCTCCTCCCCCGCAGCGGTAGTTGAAAACCATACCGTGGTATTCGCTAACCAGGCCTTTCTCAACGAGCTGGGCATGGCAGGCATGTCAGACCAAATCGTCGGCATGCCACTCACCAATGTCATCTACCCCGGAGACCACCAATTGCTGGCCTCACTACTCGCCAGCATCGATACTCCCGCCCGGGAGGATAGCACTTTGCGCCTGCTTTGTTTGGATGGCACCGTGCTACCCAGCAAACTGTCACTTTCCCCCATGGGTCAAGGCACCACCCACCAGCGCCTGCTACTGCAATTCTCACTGATTTCCAGCGGCCCAGCCACGGGTGTACGCTTCAACGAACAGTTCAACTACCACCTCCTCATCAACCGCCTGGAAGATGTCGTGTTCGAGTTGCACCGCGCCAATCGCCTCAGCTTTCTCAACCCGAGCTGGGAAACCCTGCTGGATTATTCGATTGAGGAATCGCTGGGAAAATCGCTGATCGACTTCATCCACCCCGAAGACAAACCGCTGGCAATTGCGCGCCTGGACTCGATCGCTCGCGGCAAACGCCTGCGCTGTAACGAACAGATACGCCTCATCAAGCGCAACGGCGAACCATGCTGGGTCAACATTCGCGCGCGTAGCTCGGCCATGGCGGAGAACGAAGGCGCCAGCGTGCTCGGCACCCTCACTGACATCACCGAGGCTCGCCAAGTGGAGGCAAGCCTGAGAAGCAATCGCCACTCGCTCAGCAGCCTCATCAACAACGTGCCATGCATGATCTATCGACGCAAGGCGGATCAAGGGCTGAACTTTGAATTCGTCAGCGATGGTTGCCTCACCCTGACCGGTTACGGTGCCCATGAGTTAATCTCCAGCCCAGTGCTCAGCTTTAAGAAGCTACTGCATCCAGATGATCGCCTGGTATGGGAAAACGCACGCGAGCAGTTAGTGCAGCAGCACGCGTTGCAGGCCGTCTATCGTCTCTATTCACGGAATGGCTCCTATCAATGGGTGCTGGAACACGGTAATGGCATTTATGCCAGCACCGGGGAACTGCTGGCCGTGGAAGGCTTTATCACGGCTATTGGTCACGATCATGCCAATACAGCTCAGACTTTCATGCAACTACAGCAACAGCTAGAACATTAACCCACACAATAAAACACCTGGCGCAGTCAAACTGGCCAGGTGCCCTATGTTGCATCGCTAACAGGCAAGCTCCACATCACAATACTTGCCTAGCCCCTGTCGGCTACTCTGGCCGGGTACCTGGCGGCAGCACTTCACCATCATCCTGCGGCGCCAGCCATGCCAGTAGCGGCTCGTGGTAGACCTTGATGCCCTTGTACTCCAAGAGGTCAGGGTGCAAATCGCGGATCACCCGGTGGAAGCGCTTGATCCAGCGCGGGAAGGTGGTCATTTCTTCCAGGCTGAGGAGGTAGCAGCGGATGCTGAACATGATGGCATTGCTGCGCGGCAGACGGAACAAGGTCTGCAGCTCGACACGCAGGTGAGCCTTTTGCCCAGCATTGTCTGCGGTCACCTTCAACCTATCCGGCCCCCATTGCGGATAATGCTCGGGCGAAGTATCCAGGCGCGGATTGATGGTCATGGTCCAGTTCAACCTGCGTACCGGATTGCCTTGTTGCAGGCTAAGGAGGAATTTCAGCGCCCGGTCCATCACGCCAACTTTTTCCATCTGCGGCACAGGGCCGTGCCATTCATGCCAGGCCATGCCCGCATCAAACGCCAGCGACCAATCTGCCTGGCTAGTGACAAATCCAGCATCGGCAAACAAGGTACCTTCGCGTTGGTCGAGCAACACGAAATCACCCTGCACTTGCCTGCCCATGTATTCAAACGGCTCCATCGGCAGTGTCGATACATCGCCAAAAACAAAGCTATCTTCAATGCCCAGTGGCAAGTTGATCCAGGTCCAGTGATCCCCTTGCTTGCTCAGCTTGAATTGCGCGGGATAATCGCGCGCCAGGCTTTCCATGGTGAATTCCAGGAAATCCCATTGTGCATCCATCATATGTGGCAATGCGGCATAGCGGCTTTTGTCCTGAGTCAGGGTGATCGCCTTGTCCTTGCACTCCGCCACATAATGCTCGTCAATATCGAACGCATGTTCATAAACCGAGCCAGGCGCACCAGGCTTATGCGGTTCGATGTTGACCGAATACATGTAGTGATCCTGGTCGAACGGAAACGGAAAACGACGGATCGCCTCGGGCGAATTACGGAAGGTATAGTCGTCGCGGAAGGTTTCCTGCTTGTAGGCAAGGTTATTCATATGGGACCTCACAGGTTGAGTTCAATAAACGAGCACTTGGCCCGGGAGACGCAAGGCAAAATCTTGTTGCCCGCGCGTTTTTCATCCTCGGAGAGGTAGTGGTCGTGATGTTCGATCACGCCATCGGTAGACAACACTTCAAGCTCACACCGACCACAGGCTCCGCCACGGCACAAGTGTGGCACCTCAACGCTGGCCGCTTCCATCGCTTCCAGCATGCTTTCTTCGGCGGCAACATCCACCACCAGCCCGGATTGCTTGAGGCGAATGGAGAACGGTTCGCCAACTGGCGGGGCCAGGAATTGCTCATAATGGACATGAGCGTCGGGCCAACCTAAGCGTTTTGCACTGCCGACCACGGCATCGACCATACCAGCGGGGCCACAAACATAGACATGCGTACCCAAGGGCTGGCGAGCAAGCAAGGCCTGGCTGTCGATCACCTGCCCCTGGCTCTGGTCGTAACAATGCAACCTGTCACCCAGTAGGGCGCGCAGTTCATCGATAAAACCAGCGTGGCGCGGAGAACGGATGCCATAATGCAGCTCGAAATTGGCACCACTACGCAAGAGCTCATGCGCCTGCGACATGAATGGCGTAATGCCGATACCGCCCGCGACCAGGATATGCTTGTGGCCCAGCCGGGCAATCGCGAACAAGTTGACGGGCCAGGTAATATCCAACGCAGTACCGACTGTGACCTGCTCGTGCATAAAACGGGAACCGCCACGAGAGTTTTCCTGCAAACGCACGGCAATTTGGTAATGCCTGCGCTCAGATGGCGAACTCAACAGCGAATAGGCATTGCGATAGGTACGAGGCCCAGCCGGCATGGAAACCACTACATGGCTACCACCGGAGAAGCCCGGCAACTCGCCGCCACTGGCGTCGACTAGGGTGAAGTGGCGTATGCCTTCAGCCACCTCCGCGATATGGGACACAATGACCTTCAAGGTACTCATGGATAAATCTCCTCAGCGGCTGGCACCTGGCCAGGCTGTTCGGCGTCCACCATCAAGCCCATATAGGCCCCGAGGCGGCGCGAGAAATGGTCGCGAACAAATAAGTGGCGTTGGCAACCGCTGCACACGGCAATATTGGTGGTGACATGCGGCGTGATGGTCTTGCAATGCACACAATAGACCGGGCGCGACAGCGAAGCAGGCTGCTCACGCATGATGTCGGCATTGAGCACACCATGACTGGCCGCCAGCGTAGATGCTTGCCAGAGAAACTCTTCATCTCCTGCCGCATACAAGCGCGTCCCCATATAGGCTTGTGAGAGCATGGCATCGAACGCCGCCCACAACGCCGCCTCAGTGTTGAATACCTGCATGCTGGCACCTGCCACCGCTTGTATCGACACGGTGTAATCAGCGCCTTCCACAGGCAGGTAAAACACGGTCACCGCCTGTTCAGGCGGGCGCTGCTGGAAGAGGCGCAGCACGGCACGCCCAGCCTCGCCTTGTGCTAGCACCACATGTGCCTGGGCCTGATATTGCCAGGCCAGGCTGCTATAGACCGGCTTGCTCCTGATCCAGTATCCGTGTTCCATGGCTCAGACCTCCCGTGGATGGGTACGCAAACGTAAAGGGTCGTAGAAAGGCGTCGGCGCGACATATGCCTGCCAGCTCGCGGCCTGGCCCCTGATCTCTACCGCCGTGCCATTAACCGCCAGCGATGGGGCGATATGTGCCAACGCGAGGGATTGCATGAGATAGCGGCTATAGGCAGCACTGGTGACCACACCCACTTGCTTGCCATCGATGAACAAGCCTGCTCCCGCTTCCACAGCCGTGGCAGCCTTGCACACCAGGCCTACCTGGCGCACACGTTCCTTGCCTTTTGATGCCAGCACGGCTGCCTTGCCAATGTAGTCGCCGGGTTTGTCGATATCCACGCCCCAGCCCATGTTGACCTCCCACGGCGTGGTATCACCCTCGATCATCTCAAATGGGAAAAACAGCAATGCAGCTTCGATGCGGGTCAGCTCCAGCGAATTCCACGAGGCGGGGATAGCACCCAAAGGCTTGCCTGCCTTGAGCATTTCGTCCCAGAGCAAAACAGCATCCTGTGCGCTGCAATACACCTCATAGCCAAGCTCGCCGGAATAACCACCACGAGCGATATAGACATCCTTGCCAAATAACTTGGTGGCCTTGTGCTGGAAATACGCCAGCGACTTCAGGTCGAAATCCAGCAATGGATCAAGTATTGCCAGCGACTTCGGGCCTTGCAGGGAAAGAATATGCACATCCAGATCAGGCTCAACCTGGACATTAAGCCCCGCCGCAATCTTGGCGAGATTGGTCTTGGTAGCGCCGCTGCCATGCGAGACGCGGAATGCAGTCGCGGAATCACGAATTACCATGATGTCATCACAGATGGCACCGGCCTCATCCACCTCGGCCGCCAGCAGGGAATGTCCTGGCTTGAGCTTGGTGATATCGCGTGCGACAAGTTGATCCAGCGCCTTTTCTGCATCTGGGCCGCTGACATTGACGATATTCAACGCAGATACGTCATAGAGGCCAGCCCGGGAGCGCACAGCGACGACCTCGTCATGCACATCGCTATCATAGCTCCAGGGAATGGGCATCTCATTCCAGGTATCCCCATCCAGCTTGGAGCCTAGGGCGCGGTGGCGTTCGTTGAGAATCGAGTTCCTTGACATGCTGTATCCTTAAAAAAAGTGATCATTTCAAGGTCAACGATAGTCAAAACCCCCGCGTGGGAAAATTCTCTCGAAGGTGTACTCCCAAGGTGGTATAGATAGACCGCCTCACATTTGTGTGCTCAAGCCCGCTTCAGCCCTCGGCTCCAGCGAGTATAGACATGCCCGGCCCAGGTATTGAGTGCAGCGATGCGCTTATCCAACGTAGTCAGGATTTCATCGGCAGACTGAATCATGGGCTGCGCCGGATCGGCTTCGCTACCGCCTTTTAACTCCTCCGGCGAAAGACCACACCAGCTCTGCACCAACTCGCGGTTCATCTCGATATGGCACTGAAAACCGATATGCAGGTCATCCAGTACATACGCCTGATTGGCACAATGTTCACTGCGCAAGATATGCACTGCGCGTGGAGGAATCGAGAATGTCTGGTAGTGCCACTGGAACAAGGGCAGCTCAGTATGGCAACCCAGCCACTCTGCTGCCTGGGGCACATCAAGCGGCAAGCCACGCACCCAGCCGATCTCGCTGAAATGGCTATCCGTCACTGCACCGCCCATGGCCTTAGCCAGCAGCTGGCCACCCAGGCAATGACCAATGACGGGTATGCCTTGAGCCACGGCCTGGCGAATCAAGTCCAGCAAAGGAGGGATCCAAGGCAAATCATCATTGGCGCTCATGGTACCACCCATCATGGCAAGGCCACTGTATGCTTCCAAGGTGGCGGGTAGCACTTCGCCCTTATCTATCCTGAGCACATGGAATGGGATATGCTGGCTCGCCAGAAAATCCGCCAGGTAGCCAGGCCCTTCGGAGGCGCTGAATTGCACGATCATCACGGGGTTCATGCGTTGTATCCTGTTATGTTGAGTGATTGCCTTGCTGTAATAGCAGCCAGAAGATATTATTAATAAACTTTTTTTAATTTCAAGAAACTTTTATTACCTTTACTGAAAAACATTGCAGGCAAGCTGTTAAGAAGAGAGAAAGACAACGTATGGCGGACAATGTGAAAAAGCTGGTACCAGCCAATAACGAGAGTGAGAGCAAATCACTGGGCAGATACCTGGGCAATGTGATCAAGGATATCCGCCAGCAGCACGGCCTGACCATTGCAGAGGTTGCTGAGCGTGCCAATATCAGCCGCGGCATGCTGAGCAAGATCGAGAATGGCCTGGTTTCCACCAGCCTGGATACATTGGAACAACTCGCCAATAGCCTGGGAGTTACTATCTCCCGCCTATTCCAGGGCTATAACCAACGCAAAGGTGGTGCGCAACATGTCAAGCATGGGCAAGGTATGGAGGTGGTGCGACGCGGCACCCGCAATGGGCATACCTATCACCTGCTAGCCTATGACCAAGGGCCAAAAAAGCTATTCGAGCCCTTCCTCATCACACTGGAAGACCCTGGTGAGGAGTTTCCCTCCTTTGAGCATAGCGGCACTGAATTTCTTTATATGCTGGAAGGTGAGCTGGGCTACCGCGTAGGTGAAGAGGTCTACATGCTGCAGCCTGGTGACGCGCTCACTTTCCGCGGCGAGATTCCACACCGCCCGGAAGTCCACGCCAAGCTGCCGATACGCTTTCTCGCCATCATCCACTACGACGCAGAAGAACCCGTAGAGCATGACTGATCCCGCTATCCGCATTCGTCATGCCCAGGCTGAAGATATTCCCGCCTTGTGTGAGCTGCTGCAACAACTCTTCAGCATAGAGCAGGATTTCACGCCCGACCTGGCCAAGCAATCTGCCGGTTTGCAGTTACTGCTGGCTCAGCCTGAACGCGGTGCCATCCTGGTGGCGCAGCAGGGTGGTGGAAAGGTAATTGGTATGGTCAGTGCGCAATTGGTGATTTCCACCGCGCAAGGTACCCCGGCTGCCTGGATAGAAGACATGGTCGTAGAGGCAAACTATCGTAGCAAAGGCTTGGGCAGGCAATTGCTGGATAGCGTACTCGCCTGGGCCAAGGCACAAGGTGCTACCCGCGCCCAATTGCTGGTAGACATGGATAACCAGCCCGCCATCGCTTATTACGACCACCTGGGCTGGAACACAACCCGCTTGCAGGCACGTAACATTTACTTGTAGGGTTCCACATCGGGCTGAATTTCAAGCACAGCTGACTGTCACACTGGGTAATAACAGCAAGTGTGAACAGGGAGTCATTTGAAATACAGGCCAGAAATAGATGGGTTACGCGCAGTGGCAGTGCTGGCCGTGGTGTTTTTCCACGCTGGATTTTCTGGTTTTAGTGGGGGTTATGTTGGTGTTGATGTGTTCTTTGTCATCAGCGGCTACCTCATCACTTCCATCCTGCAGAGCGAGCTAGAAAAGCAGCGTTTTTCCATCATCCAATTCTACGAGCGCCGGGCGCGCCGCATCCTGCCCGCCCTCACCGTGGTACTGCTTGCCACCAGCATCGCCGCCTTTTTCCTCATGCCACCTTCGCTGCTGCACGATTATGCGCGTAGCCTGGTATCCGTCGTTGCCTTTGGCTCCAACATTTATTTCTATTTCAGCAACGGCTATTTCTCAACCGCATCAGAAGAAAAGCCTCTGCTGCATACCTGGAGCCTGGCAGTGGAAGAGCAGTATTACCTACTGTTCCCGCTGCTGCTCGCTGGCCTGTGGTATGCCCGCCGTGCTGCTATCTTCTGGGTCATGCTGGGCTTGGCAGTGGCATCACTGCTGCTTTCTGAATACCTGCTCAGCCAACAGGCCATAGACGCCAACTTCTACCTGATTTTCAGTCGTGCCTGGGAGTTACTGGCCGGATCCTTACTGGCACTGCTCAAGCCAGAAGGCTGGAGCCACCTCAATGCTCGCCTGCGTCACGGCCTGGCATGGCTAGGATTGATGCTCATCATCGGTGCAGTCATCCTGCTAGATCAATCCACCCCATTTCCGGGTTTGTATGCGCTGATTCCCGTGTTAGGTGCTTGCCTCATCATCGCCTTTTGCGATCCAGCAAGCATCACTGGCAAGCTGCTTTCACATCGTGCCATGGTCGGCATCGGCCTAATTTCCTATTCGCTCTATCTCTGGCACCAACCCCTGTTTGCCTTCCTGCGCATGAAAACCACGCAGCAGCCAAGCGCTATCATTTTTGCTGTCACGATTGCGCTCGCCTTCTTGCTCGCCACACTCAGTTATTGGTATATCGAACAGCCCTTCCGCCACCGACAACGTTTTTCCAGGCGACGTATCTTCCAGCTCTCAGGTATGACGCTCACCCTCATGCTCGCACTGGGGTTGGCTGGCATGCAAGGGCAAGGCTTTCCCGGACGTTTTGTCGACTCCACCTTGATGGCAAGCACTGTCGGCAGCCCCCTGCGAGATTCCTGCCACACCAGCGGCACCGACTACCTAAAGCCATCACTATCATGTGAATACTTTGGTAGCCGTATTACCTGGGCCTCACTCGGAGACAGCCATACCGTCGAGTTGGCCTATGCCTTGGGCGAAAAATTACAGCAGAAAGATGCAGGCCTGCTACACCTCAGTTTCAGTGGATGCCCACCAGCCTTGTTGTTCGAGGCGAAAGAACCTGGTTGTAGCGCATGGCTGAAAGAAGCCGTGACCTACCTTGAACAGCGGCAAGACATCCAGCACGTTGTGGTTGGATTCAGCTATACCCGGGCATTGTTCGGCCATCTGGAAAACTATCCCTCCTTGCCCGATAAAAACCCGGTCAACAAATTCACCGCGGCGGATGCAGGCAAAACCCCAACTGAGTTGCGTGAGCAATATTGGTACAACCTGCAAACCTTGATCGAACGCATGCTCGCAGCTGGCAAGCAGGTGCACGTTGTCTACCCCATCCCTGAATTACCGATGGATATCATCAAGGCCATCACGCCATTCTCCATTCTGCATACCCGCGCTCCTCATGACATGCATCGCATGACCAGCGAAGCTTTTTATCTCGCTCGCCACGCATTTATCCTGCGCAAGCTAGACAGCCTGCCTTATGGACAACACTTGCATGCGATCAAGCCTCTGGACAGCTTATGCCAGCATGGTGACTGTCCCGCAGTGATAGATGGGCAAGCACTCTATTTTGACGATAACCACTTGAGCATTGCCGGAGCACGCAAGATCATGTCTGGGGTTGAAATCACGGCTGACTAAGCTCACCCTGGTCTTGATCTTGGCCATGCTACTCTTCCGCACAGTGGTTTACTGCCCCACAAATCCATCGTCAGAATATGGCTGAAATTTTGCGGCAGGGTCATTAGAATCGCAGTTTCCTCCATGTTGGCAAGATTTTATGCATCCTCTCAAGCGCTTGTTCCGCCATGCTCATCAATATCGCCGCGATGCATGGATTGCCTCCTTTTACTCCCTGCTCAACAAGATATTCGATGTTTTGCCTGAGATCCTGATCGGTGTTGCTGTCGATGTAGTCGTCAACCAGAAAGCCTCGTTCCTCGCGGGACTAGGTATCGTCGAGCCCAAGGATCAACTGATTCTGCTGGCTATTCTCACGGTATTGATCTGGCTAGGCGAATCCCTGTTCCAGTATCTCTATGACGTACGTTGGCGCAACCTGGCGCAGAGCCTGCAACACGACTTGCGCATGGAGGCCTACCAGCATGTGCAACAGCTGGAGCTGGCCTATTTCGAGCGCAACCGTAGCGGCAATCTGTTGGCTATCCTCAACGAGGATATTAACCAGATGGAGCGCTTCTTCAACGGTGGCTTCAATAGTTTGATCCAGGTGTTTTTCGGCTCGGTCATGGTCGGCGGAGTGTTTTTCTTCCTGACCAAGGAGCTGGCCTTCCTGGCCTTGATCCCGGTGCCATTTATCCTCTATGGCGCGTTCTGGTTCCAGAGCAGGCTGGCGACACGTTATACATCGGTGCGCGAGGCGGCAGGTGCCCTCACCGCCCGTATCAACAACAATCTGCAAGGCATTGCCACAGTCAAGGCTTACGCCACCGAAGAAGTAGAATCTAACCACATCCGTGAAGCATCAGATCGCTACCGCGAGAACAACGCCCAGGCCATCAAGCTTTCGGCTGCTATTACTCCGGTGATCAGGATCGCGATTCTAGCCGGGTTTACCGTAACACTGCTTTATGGTGGCTTCATGACCTTGAACGGCGAACTTGGCGTTGGCAGTTACTCCGCACTGGTCTACCTGACACAGCGCCTGCTGTGGCCACTGACTGGCCTCGCAGAGCTGACCGACCTTTACCAACGCTCCATGGCCTCCATACAACGCGTCATGAATCTGTTGGATACACCGCTTGCTATCCAGTATGGCGGTAAGGCATTACCCGTAGCCTCGGTGCAAGGGCATATCCAGTTCACCCAGGTACGCTTTGCCTATGATGCGCAATCAGGGCAACCCGCACTAGATCAATTTAATCTGGATATCCCCGCTGGCAAGACCATCGCACTGGTAGGAGCCACTGGCGGCGGCAAGAGCACCATCACCAAGTTGCTGCTGCGTTTTTATGACCCGCAACAAGGCCAAATCTTGCTGGATGGTGATGACATCGCCACGCTAGATTTGCAACAACTACGCCGCGCGATTGGCTATGTCGCGCAAGATACCTTCCTCACCGATGCCAGCATTGCCGAAAACATTGCTTATGGTGAAGCCAACCCAGATATGAGCGCCATCATCGCCGCCGCAAAAGCTGCCGAGGCGCATGAATTCATTGAGCGTCTGCCCGATGGGTATGCTACCCAGGTAGGTGAACGCGGCATGAAGCTATCTGGTGGCCAGCGACAACGCTTGGCCTTGGCCCGCGCTATTCTCAAAAACCCGCCCGTGCTCATCCTTGATGAAGCTACCTCCGCCGTTGATAATGAAACAGAAGCGGCCATCCAGCGATCCCTCAACAAGCTGGTTGTAGGCCGCACCAGCATTATCATCGCCCACAGGCTATCCACCGTGCGTCATGCAGATTGCATTCATGTGCTGGAGCACGGGCGCATTGTGGAGTCTGGCAACCATGCCACGCTGCTGCAAGCAGGCGGGATTTATGCCGACCTCTGGCGCTTGCAAACGGGAGATGTCGAGACAAGTACATAGTCAATCAGCTGTGCCTAATCTTGGGCTCCATAGCAGCAGTATAAAAAAACAAAGCCCGGCTTTCGCCGGGCTTTTTGTTGCCTAAAACATCAGGCGTTTTTTAGGAGTGGTAAGCACGCTCACCGTGGGAGGCAGTATCCAGGCCTTCACGCTCATCTTCTTCAGAGACTCGCAGACCAACCAGCAGATCAACGACTTTGAGGATGATGTAAGTCACGATACTGACGTAAACGATGGTGAAACCAACTGATACGGCTTGTACATAGAACTGGTGGCCCATGGTCACGCCTTCGTCGTAGCCGACACCGCCCAGGGATGGTGCCATGAAGATGCCAGTGCCCAGCGCGCCGATGATACCGGCAACACCGTGAACACCGAATACATCCATGGTGTCATCGTAACCCAGTGCGTTCTTGAGCTTGGTAACAGCCCAGTAGCTGATGATGCTGGCAATGAAGCCAAGTACGATTGCACCCATCGGACCAACGAAGCCGCAAGCAGGCGTAATGGCAACCAGGCCAGCAATTGCACCGGAGATGGCACCCAGCATGGAAGGCTTGCCCTTGCTCAGCCATTCAACGACCACCCAGCCCACGACCGCAGCCGCAGTTGCCAGTTGTGTGTTGACGACAGCCAGGCCCGCCATGCCATCAGCAGCCAGTTCGCTACCGACGTTAAAGCCAAACCAGCCAGCCCACAATAGGGAACCACCCACCATGGTCAATACCATGTTATGTGGAGGCATGGCTTCCTTGCCGAAGCCGATACGCTTACCGAGTACCACTGCGGCAACCAATGCCGCAATACCGGCATTCATGTGCACCACGGTACCGCCAGCAAAGTCAGCTGCACCCATTTCACCGATCCAGCCACCGCCCCAGACCATGTGCGCCATGGGCAGGTAGGAGAATGTCATCCACAATGCCATGAACAGCAGCACGGCAGAGAACTTGATACGCTCGGCAAAACCACCGACGATCAGGGCCGGAGTAATGGCCGCAAACGTCATCTGGAAGGTAACGAACAACAGTTCAGGAATAGTGCCTTCCAGGCTATCAGGCGTGATGCCCGCGAGGAAAGCCTTGCTCAGGCCGCCAATAAAGGCGTTGCCTTCTGTAAACACCAGGCTGTAACCATAGACTGCCCAGAGTACGGAAAGCAGGGAGAATGTGACCAGTACCTGCATCAGTACCGAGAGCATATTCTTGGCACGTGCCATGCCGCCGTAGAAGATCGCGAGGCCAGGCACTGCCATGATGATGACGAGCACGGTGGCCACGATCATCCAGGCGGTATCACCGCTGTTCAAGACTGCTGGCGCTTCTGCGGCAACTTCTTCTGCCATACAGGAGCCTGCGGCCAACATACCGCCCAGCAAAGTGGAAATGGATAAAAATCGCTTCATGACGCCCTCCCCTTAAAGCGCATCAGCGCCGGTTTCACCGGTGCGAATGCGATAAGCCTGTTCAAGATCAAAGACAAAAATCTTGCCATCGCCGATCTTACCGGTGCTGGCAGATTGCTCGATTGCGTCAATTACCTGATCCAGCAAACTGTCTTCAATGGCGACTTCCAGTTTGACCTTGGGAAGAAAATCCACCACATATTCAGCGCCGCGGTAAAGCTCGGTATGCCCCTTTTGACGTCCGAAACCTTTTACTTCAGTCACGGTAATGCCTTGTACGCCAATAGCGGAAAGAGCTTCCCGCACCTCGTCAAGCTTGAATGGCTTGATGATAGCGGATATGAATTTCATACATGCTCCTTGCATCAAAGATTGTTGATCATCGCCAGAGAACTGGCACATTCATTTGTTTCATTAGAACAGCCGATGTTCAGCAACTCTTGTGCCAGCATTAATTACAATTAATTTTCAGACACTTACAAAAAACCAAGAGTACCAAGAGACCACACAGACAGTTTTACATGCACCACATCAGCGCAATGCACCAACAAGGTGCAATGACTACCTACTGGAATGATTCACATTTGTTGACAATTCATACAGGCAAGACCGATATAAGATTGACTATGGTGGTGCGTGATATTGCCGCAATGGCTTGGCATGTTTCCCTCATGCGCGCCTATAATGAAAAAAAGGAAAGAGAATAAATGCGTTTTGCCGCCCTGGATGACAATCACTCCGAACTGGAGCTCATCGAGAAAACCATCGTATCATTGGGACATGACTGCCATACGTTCAGTGATGGCAAGTCCTTGTTGCGCACATTGCAGCACGAAACTTTCGACTTTCTCATCCTGGATTGGGAATTACCGGATACTTCTGGGCCAGAAATCGTGCAATGGGTGCGCGCCAACCTCAAAGAAGCCATCCCTGTTCTCATGATCACTAATCGTAGTGACGAACGAGATGTTGTGCACGGCCTAACCTCCGGTGCCGATGACTTCATGAGCAAGCCGGTACGTGTGCGTGAGTTGCATGCCCGGATCAATGCACTCCTGCGTCGGCTGTACCCACAGCAAACCCAGCAGGAATTCGTCTGGGGCAACTACACATGCCATGTGGCTCAGCAACGCTTTGAATATAATGGGGTCGCTATTCCTCTCAAGCACAAAGAATTCGAACTGGCATTGTTCTTGTTCCAGAATCAAGGACGATTGCTGTCGCGACAGCATATCCAGGAGCAAATATGGGGCATGCAATCAGTAGACTTGCAAACACGCACATTGGACACGCACATTTCAGCAATACGCTCCAAGCTCAAGCTTCATCCCAACAATGGCTACAAACTCACTGCCGTCTATGGCATGGGTTATCGGCTCGAAAGTGATGCATTGCCATTCGCGGAAGAACATTCTTAAATTTCATTATCGGGGACATCATGATCGCAGTCTGCAAGCAGAAGAAATCACCTGGACGGCCTCACTGGCAACCGGCATTAGTGATGGGAGTTGCTCTGGCACTCCAGGCTTCAGCCCAGGCTGATACCATCAGCCATACTGTTGAACCAGGTGATAACCTTTACAAGCTGGCTGCACACTATATGGGCAATCCGCATGCCTGGCGCGAAATCCAGAAGCTCAACCGTATTCGCAATGCGCATTATCTAACGCCAGGCACTAACCTGCTGATCCCCAAGGTAAGTAGCACTGTCACTGCCAGCTTTGTTCATGGTGAAGTATCCCTCATCGATGCGGCAGGCAATGCCATCAAGGCCATCACCCATGGCGATCAACTCGCAGAAGGTGACATTGTCCGCACCAGCGAAAATAGTTATCTATCGCTGGAATTTTCCGATAAAAGCATTGCTCGCATTCTCTCCAACACTCGCATCCGCTTGGATCGCATCAAGGAGGGCAGTTTGGTACCGCAAGGCCAACGTGTCATTTACCTGGAGCAAGGCGATATTGATGTCTCCGTGACACCCGCCCCTAAGCGCAACCCAAACCATTTCCGGGTGATCACGCCACAAGCAGTTGCCGCAGTCCGTGGTACCCGCTTTAGTGTAGGCACTGGCAATATATCCACCACCAGCGTGACGCAAGGCCAGGTGGAAATGAAGCAGGCCAAGCCAGCCAAACGCGCGCCAGGCGCTGTACTACAGGCAGGCCAAGGTATTGCAGCCAGCGACAATGGGCTGGGCGAAGTGCAAACATTGTTGGCAGCACCGGATCTATCGCAACTGCCTACCCACCTCCCAGAACCTGAGCTCTTGCAATTCAACTGGCCAGCCTTGGATGGCAGCAGTGAGTATCAATACCGGATTGCGCAAGATGCCAATATGGAGCAAGTGTTGTGGAATGCGGCTTCCAATACTGCCGAAGCCATGCTGCCCAGCCTGCAAGATGGAGAATATTTGCTTGCTGTGCGTGCGCTCGATATGCATGGCATTGCAGGCTATGAAGCCCAGCACCGCTTCAAGATCGCCAGTCACCCTTCTAGCCCATGGCTACTAGCCCCCCAGCAAGGACAAATTGTGGGCAGCAACAGCCGACTGCTTTGTACGCCCATAGCAGGCGCACAAGGCTATCACCTGCAAATCGCCAGCGATCAAGCCTTCCAGCAAGTAGTGGCAGATGCAGATCAGCTGCAAGAGTGCCAATATTCGCTTGCATCCTTGCCAGCAGGGCAATATTACTGGCGCGTAGCCAGCATTACTACCGACAGCGCATCCGGTATTGCACAGCATGGGCCTTACAGCCAGCCGGCCAATATCATCCTTGATGAAAATGGTGCCACAGCACGATCCACCTCCGGCCAGGCTTATTGGAACAGTACCCAACAGGGTATCCAGTATGTCGCGCAGGTGAGCCGCTCTCCACAATTTGAATCATTGGTCGCAGAACAAGTGCTGGATCATCCCCAGATTGATCTCAAAGCACTCCCGGCCGGGCGCTATTACGTGAGATTGGCCACCCGGATCAAGCAATACACCGGACCGTTCTCCGATGCCCGCATCCTGGAAGTTGAGCAGGTAAACGATGCTATTGACCGCACCTGGTTTGACAAACCCAAGTCCTGAGCATTGTTAAGCACCGCATGACCAAACCGCTGCCATCACCAACAGCTGCGCATTACCCTTCGCAAAGCAAGTTGCCATGGCTGCTGATTTCGGGGGTGATACTCCTCCTCATCGCGGCACTTTCCCATCAGCGTACGCTGACAATTGTCGACCACCTGATCCAGGACTTTATCACTGCCAGCCAGCAACACCCGCTGACTGGAAAGGTAGTGATTGTCGCCATTGACGACGACAGCATTGCCCACTTTGGCCGTTGGCCCTGGCGTCGTAACCTGCATGCCGAACTGGTCAAACGCATCAGCGAACAACACCCGGCCGCCATTGGCCTGGATATCCTGTTCAGCGAAGCTGATCTGCAACGCCCTGATGATGACGCGCTCCTGGCCAATGCCATCCTGCAAAGTGGTGTAGTAGCACTGCCTATCGTCTTTAATGAAGCCGGGCCAGCCCAGTATGTGCAAACGCCAACCCCGGCACTCGCCCAAGCTGCCGCCCAACTGGGGCATGTTCATATCCAGGTAGATGACGATGGCGTGGTGAGATCTGCACGCATGCAACAATTCATCAATGACACACCATTTGTTCACTTCAGTACCGCTTTATTACAGGCAGCAGATCAACCAAGACTTGAGATTTCCCCCTCTACCGACAGCCAACTCATTCCATACGCAGGCAAGGCTGGCTACTTTCCCCGCATCTCCTATGTTGATGTGATCGAGGGCAGGATTCCTGACAAAATCTTTACAGATCGCCTAGTGCTGGTCGGCGCTACCGCCACCGGTATTGGCGACCAGTATGCCACCCCGGTCTCGCGTGATGGTCAATTAATGCCCGGCGTTGAAATCCTCGCCAACATACTAGAAGGGCAATTGAACCAGCGCACTCTGCAACTTGCCCAGGCATGGCAGAATATGACGCTCAATCTCGCCTTTGTCAGCCTGGCGTTGCTGGGCTTTATGTTACTGAGCCCACTGTCAGCGTTGTTGCTCAGCTTTTCCCTCCTCATTGCGCTGCTCGCCACGACCTATGCCGTGGCTCTTATCTCAGGTATCTTGCTTGCCCCATCAGCAGGGGCACTTGGGCTCATCCTGATCTATCCGCTTTGGAGCTGGCATCGGCTGGATACTGCAGCCCGATTTCTCACATCAGAATTTGAGTCTTTCAAGCGTGACTTTCCCATGCTGTCGACGCCTCAATCCACCACCGCATTTCATGATTTTCTGGATAAACGCATCAATGCGCTGCATGAAGCCACCCATCAATTGCAAAGCATGCACCGCTTCATCAGCGACAGTGTGGATGGGCTGCCTGACCCCACCCTGATTTGCGATCCCGATGGCATTATCCGCATTGCAAACCAGGCAGCAGCCGCCTATTTTGGTGCCAGCACCCCCTCTGCCCTGATACAGCAGCCGCTGATCCCCTTGCTACAACACATCCATGAGCATCAGAACAATCTACCCGCCATCCACACTGAAACCCTGCAAGCAGGGCTTGAAATTGAGCTAGAAGCCCGTGATGACAAACAGCGCGAACTATTGGTAAAGCTCGCCCCATGCAAAGACGCTAAAGAGCAACATATCGGCTGGATATTGAGCATCATTGATGTTTCCAAGCTATGGCAGGCAGAGCGAGATCGTGACGAAGCATTCCGCTTCATTACGCATGATATCCGCGCCCCTTTATCATCCATTATTTCACTGGTCGAACTACAAAAACTTTCCCCTGAAACCATGGGGGAACGCTGGCTAGGCATGATAGAGCAGCATGCTGACAACGCCCTGACCCTCGCCGATGACTTTGTACAGCTGACGAGGGCAAAGTCCGGGCATTACCAGCTGGATGAAGTCAACCTGGCAGACTTGCTGCATGAGGCCATGGATGACGCATGGATTCTGGCCTACACGCGCGATATCACCATCACCATGACAGAAACACCTCCAGAGGCGCATTGCTGGGTTGACAGAACCCTGTTCAAGCGCGCGATCGCGAACTTGCTGAGCAATGCCATCAAGTTCAGTCCGGATCACGCCATGATTGAATGCAGCATTTGCGCCGCGGGAGACTACTGGAATATTGCAGTGCGTGATTTCGGCATTGGCATCAGTGCAGAAGCACAAACGCAACTATTCCAGTCCTTTAGTCGCGTCCACCAGCACAGCCACCCTCAAATTGAAGGTACCGGCCTAGGCCTAGCCTTCGTCCACGCCGTTGCTAGCCGACACCATGGCGAGGTCAACGTCAGTAGTACGCCCGGCACAGGCAGCATCTTCTCCATCCTCGTCCCCAGACAACCATAAGCCCTGAACTGATCCAGCAATTGTCAACAATTGTCAGATCGCTATGACAAGGTCAATCGCTATTGCAATATAGCGCCAGACTAAAAAGCTAAATTAAAGACGAGGGGATGCAATGGACGACATCCTGAATCAAACAATATCACTGCGGCTAAGCTGGATAACAAGAGTGCTGATGTCGCTAATGGTTGCGGCAAGCCTGCTGGCCATGATGCATGCCACTCAGCCATGGCCGCAATTAGCCACATTCGCACCTGTGGTCGCGACCGTTGTCGTGCTGAGCACAACTACCACAGCACTGCTCCTGTTATTGCAATTTAAGATACAGAAGCAATTCTTCCTGGTGCCGCTGGCTGGTGCCTACGCGATCTACGCCTTGGCTGCCGTCAGTAGCCTGATCTCGCTGCATGCCTCATCAGGCAATAGCGCACCAATGGCTACCAGTAACATGTCCCACTGGAGCACATACTGGCAATTTGGTTTCTGTGCTTTCATCATTATCGCACTGCTGTTCCGCAAGATTGCCCACTCATTCCCGCAATTGAACCGCATCAGCCTGGGCAAGAATACCGTGCCCTTTATGCTGACGCCATTGATCGGCATCATCCTTTACATGCTGGCACTGAATTCAGGCAACTTGTTTTCAGCACTCATGGCAAGTGCCCCTATCGTCACATCACCGCTAAGCTGGGGCAGTTGGATCATGGCGGCCACAACATTTGCACTGGTGCGTGCAATTGGCGGCGACAACAAGCTGGTGACAGTTTTCCTGTCGATCGCCGCCTTATCGCACTTATGCCATGTCTCGCACTTGCTGATAGACAGTACGCCATTTAGTAGCAACTGGTACATGGCACAACTACTCAGCCTGTTTTCCACCACCACATTGCTTGCCGTGCTGATCCTGCAACTTAGCCAGTTCTCGCGTGACTTAGCAGCTTCGCATTCGGCATTGCTGGAAAAGGCCAACAAAGATGGTCTGACCGGCATCTATAACCGTGGTTATTTTGATGAAATGGCAGAAATCGAATGGCGGCGTGCACAACGCATCCATAGCTCCATCTCGATTCTGATGCTGGACATCGACCATTTCAAAGAATACAACGATCAGCACGGCCACCTGAAAGGTGACAAATGCCTGAAGAAAATCGCACAAGCAATCCAGGCGGAGATGCAACGCCCTGGAGACTTTGTCGCCCGCTTTGGTGGGGAGGAATTCGTGGTGTTGCTGCCTTATACCGCAGCTGAAGGTTGTCATGCCATGGCGCGGAAACTGCATTTGGCCATCCAGAAACTCAAGATTCCATCACTTGACCACGGCAAGGTATCAGTGAGTATCGGCCATGCTACTTGGGAAACTCCTGGTGAAAATCATTCGGTCAGTGAACTACTTTCCCAAGCCGATCTCGCGCTCTACACCGCCAAGCGCCTAGGCCGCAACCGCATCGTACGCTATGAAGAGCTAGCTCCCAGCCTGGCATGGAGCAAATCGCTTTTTCCACCGGAAATCATGCACCACTAAGCTCTTTCTCACGCATACCTGGGTTGTCCGTCCTCCCCCGTTTTTCCAGGTATGCTTTTTATACTCATGGCAGGTATAGGCATCATACTGACCTGTACCTGCCACTCCACTACGCCCAACACCATCTCACTCAAAAAACAGACTTTGGCCGAGAAAAATCTTATAGCCAGCCCCAGCAAGACATAGAACAGTCAGCATATGACTTGTCCATAAGGCCATGAGTCAACGAAAGAATAGCGAAGAAGAGAATGGAAATAAGATGAAAACGGAGCACGTCAGCACAAGCTCCGGTATAATCCGGCCTCCGTTAGACATCAAGCATGTCAGGACGGAAACGAATACCTAACTTACGGAACAACAAGGGAATTTTTTGGAGAATATTGCCTGATTGGTGCCGGGGGGGGGACTCGAACCCCCACACCTTGCGGCGGCGGATTTTGAGTCCGCTGCGTCTACCAATTCCGCCACCCCGGCAACAAGGCGTGCATTATAGCAACCATTATGACAATGCGCACTACTGATTTTGATTTTTTCTTACCTGACGAATTAATTGCCCAATTTCCAGCCAAGGAACGCAGAGGCAGCCGCCTACTTCATCTAGATGGCAATAGCGGAAAACTGGAAGACCGCCTGTTTCTCGACCTGCCTACATTGGTGCAACCAGGTGACCTCTTCATTTTCAACGACACCCGTGTCATCAAGGCCAGACTGCATGGGGAAAAGCTCAGCGGCGGTAAAGTTGAAGTGCTCATTGAGCGCGTATTGGGCGAGTTTGAGGCACTAGCCCATGTCCGCGCCTCACGCTCCCCGAAACCGGGTAGCCTATTGCGCCTTGCCGATGCGTTTAATGTTGAAGTGATTGGACGACAAGATGACTTGTTCCATTTGCGCATTACCGGTGAGACCCCTTTGCTCGACTTACTAGAGCAATATGGCAACCTACCCTTACCACCTTATATCACGCACAATGCGGAAAGCACTGATGAGGAGCGCTACCAGACGGTCTATGCACGCGAACCCGGTGCAGTAGCCGCCCCAACAGCAGGCCTGCATTTTGACAATGACATGCTGGAACACTTGAAACAACTCGGCATCAACATCGCTTATGTCACCCTGCATGTCGGTGCAGGTACGTTCCAGCCGGTTCGGGTAGATAACATCAACGAGCACAAAATGCATAGTGAGCTTTATTCCGTGCCGCAAGCCACAGTGGACCTCATTGAGCAAACGCGCGCCCGTGGTGGAAAAGTCACTGCAGTAGGAACAACCGCATTGCGTGCCCTGGAAAGTGCTGCCCGCAGCGGAGCCTTGCTTGCAGGACAAGGCGACACCGACATCTTCATTACGCCCGGCTATCGCTTTCAGGTTGTCGAGCGCCTGCTCACCAACTTCCATTTACCTAAGAGTACCTTGTTGATGTTGGTTTCTGCATTTGCTGGGGTAGAGCACATTCGTCAGGCATATGCCCATGCAGTAACTGCGCGTTATCGTTTTTTCAGCTATGGGGATGCCATGCTGATTGAACGACAGGACTAAGGATAACAAGCTGGAGGACATTCATGTCACATGAATGTCACGAATATGTCATAATGCACCAGCACAATGCTGGCTCTTCCAGCGAAAACAAAATTCTTGATGAATACCAAAGCGTTACACTCAAGCAAATCAATTAGTAGTCGCCCAGAGCTGAGCAAAAAGCACAGCCTCATTACCCAAATCCTGTTTTTTGGCACCCTACTCGCTGGGCTATTGTTTACTGTTGCCAGCCTGAATCACGATGTCAGCAATACCGACTCATCGCCTACCACTTGGCTGCCCTTTATCCTGCTTGGGGTGGCACTACTGATTGCCTTGGGGTTCGAGTTCGTCAATGGTTTTCATGACACCGCCAATGCCGTTGCCACCGTCATCTATACGCACTCCCTGCCAGCCAATGTTGCTGTTGTCTGGTCTGGATTTTTCAACTTTCTCGGTGTCATGGCCTCCAGCGGGGCGGTGGCATTCGGCATCATCTCCCTGCTGCCGGTAGAGCTTATCCTGCAAGTCGGCTCTGCCGCTGGCTTCGCCATGGTGTTCTCATTGTTGATTGCGGCCATTTTATGGAACCTGGGCACATGGTTTCTTGGGTTGCCTGCTTCATCCTCACATACATTGATTGGCTCCATTATTGGTGTTGGCGTCGCCAACGCCCTCATGCATGGCCGCGATGGTACCAGCGGCGTAGATTGGGCGCAGGCCAGCAAGGTGGGCTATTCGCTATTGCTCTCTCCCATGGTCGGCTTTATTGCAGCGGCGCTCGTGTTGTTGGCGCTACGCACTATCATCAAGAACCGTGAGTTGTTCCGCGAACCCAAAGGCAATAAGCCGCCTCCAGCCTGGATCCGTGGCATCTTGATCTTGACCTGTACTGGCGTTTCGTTTGCACATGGCTCTAATGACGGACAAAAGGGCATGGGCCTCATCATGCTGATCCTGGTAGGTACCGTTCCCATGGCATATGCTTTAAACCGCGCCATGCCTGCCGACCAGGCAATACAGTTTTCCGCAGTGGCCCAAGTTACCCAGGCATCCTTGCAACAGATCGCCCCTGGTGCAGCACCAGCAAAACCGCTGGACACCCTGTCCACGTACATTCGCACCAAGGAAGTCACAGCAGAGCTCCTGCCAGCATTGGCCGCGGTGACTGGCAGTATTGGGCAGCAAGTCAAAGGCTACGGCAGCTTGGCCAAAGTCCCGGCAGATGCAGTTGCCAACGTGCGTAATGATATGTACCTGACTTCAGAAGCCATCCGCCTGATCGACAAAAACCCAGGAACCATACAACTGGATGCCGACACCAAGGCCAACCTCATGGCGTTCAAGAAGGAAATCGACAAGGCCACCAAATTCATCCCGCTGTGGGTGAAGATTGCGGTGGCCATCGCGCTTGGCCTGGGCACCATGGTGGGCTGGAAGCGCATCGTGGTCACTGTGGGTGAGCGCATCGGCAAAACCCACCTGACTTACGCACAAGGTGCATCGGCAGAAACCGTCGCCATGCTCACCATCGGTGCTGCCGATCTCTATGGCCTGCCGGTATCAACCACGCAAGTCCTGTCTTCTGGCGTGGCCGGCACCATGGCCGCAAATCGCTCTGGCCTGCAAATGGGCACCATCCGAAACCTGCTGATGGCCTGGGTGCTGACCCTACCCATGGCGATGCTGCTTTCTGGCTCGCTTTACTGGCTGTTCTCGCAGTTCATTTAATCCACCACCAACTCAGCTGTTTTTCATATCCCAACCAAGCTGCCCGGCTATCCAGCAGGCAGCTTGCTGATTGCCCTGTGGCTGCACAGGTGCTGGCTTAGGCGCGTCAAGCATCGACAACATTTCACTAGCAAAATCACCGCTCGACAACTGGTTTTCAGCCACCTGCTGGCAACACCCATGCTGTTGCAACCATGTAATCAGGCACTCCTGCTCCGGCCAGCCATCGCGCGGCACATAAAGCACCGGCACACCATGGCAGGCAGCTTCCACAAACGTGCCATAGCCAGGCTTGGTCAATACTAGGTCGCTACTCGCCAGCAAGCTGGAGAAATGCAGCTGCAAGGGTTCTTGCGCATGAAAATCAGCGCGCTCCACACCTTGCATCCAAGCCTGAGGCAATAGCCAATGCACATCTGGCAAGCATGGAAACCGAGCGGGATTAATCTGTGTATTGATACCCCCCATGCCCACTAGCACCAACTTTGTCGAAACACCGCCCTGCACGTCGAGACGATCAAGGATGACTGCTCGCTGCGACTGCGCCATATCTGCCACTGGCCCCACCGCATGGCACGCCAACCAAGGCATCTGCATGGCAGGTGTGATGCGCAGAAAACCACGAGCACTCTCGTAAGCCTGACGAATCTGGCGCTGTACATGGTTGAGTGCTGGCACATCAGCATAATGCAGAAGAATATCGGCCCAATTCAGCGAGCACATCGCCAGAGAGGGCAAGCCCAGTATGGACGCTGCCGCAAGTGGCAAGTAAGCCACATTACAAAACACAGCATCGGCATGTTGTGCGGCGATCCACGCGGCTTCGTCTGCCACCCTCGCTTGCCAATTCGCATGAAAATCAAGATAAGCCGTCACGCTGGCGGCGACATCAACCTCCAAGGCAGAACGCATCAACATGCCAAAATCCGCCTGTCGTTGCACATACGAGAATGGCACGTGAATGCGCGA
Organism: Methylobacillus methanolivorans; assembly: GCF_044751345.1. Classification (GTDB taxonomy): domain Bacteria; phylum Pseudomonadota; class Gammaproteobacteria; order Burkholderiales; family Methylophilaceae; genus Methylobacillus; species Methylobacillus methanolivorans. The sequence goes on from NZ_JBIWXY010000001.1 coordinate 1,655,156, forward strand.
TCGTAGAAACGCCTCGCTCACTGCGCTGGCAACTACCAAGTCGAGCTGGGTATATTCCTGCGCCAATTGATTGAGCACAGGCGCAATTTGCGCCACATGCCCGAAGCCATGACCAGAGATATACACCAGCAGACGTTGCCTGCGAGATACAGCCATCATTGGGACTAATTGAGTGCTGTTGCCGTGACCGTCACAACAGCGGAGGGATGATACGTCCAGGATTTTCGCCAGGCATTGACGACGAGATTAGGGTACTCCGGCTTACCTAGGCTGCCGTTATAGCGGCCCAAGGCACGATATAAATCGCCTTTTTCAATATCCAGGTAATGTCGCAGGATGGTGCAACCATAACGAAGGTTGAGTCGCATATGGAACAGGTTATGCTCACTTGCACCAATCGCCTTGACCCAAAATGGCATCACCTGCATATAGCCACGCGCACCTACAGACGACACGGCATATTTATTGAAAGCACTTTCGACATGAATCAAGGCCAGGACAAGCTGCGGATCCAGCCCGGCACGCGTTGCTTCATAATGTACGGTACGCAAGAAATCTTCGCGCATCTGCACATCAGGGATACGCTTCTGCAGCCGCCCAGACATCGTCTGCAACCAGGCCAAGCCCTCATCCGGGCTGGCAAATACTAGTCTCGGGGCAGCACTGTCACTGATAGAGCGCTGCATCAAGGAGCGCACGCTGTTGGCAAGAGGCTCTTCCCTCTGTGCACCAGCATGCGCAAGCACACTGATACATAACAGGCTGGCTGACAAAAGTAAGCCAGCCCAACGCATTACAGCGCCTGCCTGATGACAGAGACAATATTGGCCAAGGCGACAGTCTCGGCGCTAGAAGCCGTACGCGGCTGGTATTCGACCTGACCTTCTTTCAGGCCGCGATCACCGATGACGATACGGTGGGGAATACCGATCAGCTCCAGGTCGGCAAACATGACGCCAGGGCGCTCACCACGATCATCCAGCAGCACATCAATCCCTGCAGCTGTCAGTTCGTCATAGAGTGCATGAGCGGCAGATTGCACGGCCTCGCTCTTGTCATAACCGATAGGTGCAATGGCAACGGCAAAAGGCGCCATGGCAGGCGGGAAGATAATGCCGCGCTCGTCATTGCCCTGCTCAATGGCGGCACCCACAATGCGCGAAACACCGATACCGTAGCAACCCATTTCCATGACCTGTTTCTGGCCGTTTTCATCCAGATAGGTCGCCTCCATGGCTGCCGCATATTTAGTGCGCAACTGGAAGATATGCCCGACTTCGATACCACGACAAAGGCTGATCACACCATTACCATCGGGGCTGGGATCACCTGCGACCACATTGCGAATATCAGCCACAGCCACAGGCTCTGGCAAATCACGACCGAAATTCACACCCGCCAGGTGGAACTTGGGTTTGTTCGCGCCACAGACAAAATCACTCATGACAGCAACACTACGATCCGCCACCACCTTGACCTGATCAGACACACCCACTGGGCCAATGAAGCCAGGTGGGCAATTCAGGGCATCGCGAATCTCCTGCTCGCTAGCGAAGCGGAAGGTGGCCAAACCAGGCACCTTGGCTGCCTTGATTTCATTCAATGCATGGTCGCCACGCAACAGCAGCAAGTAAAACTGCGTGTTGCCTGCTTCATCAGTCGCCACCACGGCGATCGACTTCACCGTTTGCTGTAGCGTGATGCCCAGCAAGGCCGCCACATCTTCACAGCTGGTCTGCTTGGGAGTATCCACCTCGCGCATGGTTTCATTGGCTGCACCACGCGCAGCCACAGGGGCCAATGCCTCAGCCAACTCGACGTTAGCGGCAAAATCCGAGCTCTCGGAATACGCCAGCGCATCCTCACCAGAATCAGCCAACACATGGAACTCATGCGAACCATCTCCACCGATCGCACCGGTATCAGCACGCACCGCACGGAACTTCAAGCCCAAGCGATTAAAAACATTGCTGTACGCTTGGTACATGGTTTCGTAGGTATCTTGCAGCGACTCGAGGCTAGTATGGAAGGAATAGGCATCCTTCATGACAAATTCTCGCGCACGCATCACGCCAAACCGTGGGCGGATTTCGTCGCGGAACTTGGTCTGAACTTGATAGAAATTCAGCGGCAATTGCTTGTAGGAGCGAATCTCGCGGCGCGCAATATCCGTGATCACTTCTTCATGGGTAGGGCCAAAGCAAAAATCACGCTCATGACGATCACGGATTTTCAGCATTTGTGGGCCAAATACCGCCCAACGGCCCGTTTCTTCCCACAACTCCTTAGGCTGTACAGCCGGCATGAGCAACTCCAGTGCTCCCGCACGATTCATTTCCTCGCGCACAACCGCCTCAACCTTGCGCAATACACGCAGACCCAAAGGCATCCAGCTATACAAGCCTGAGCCCAAGCGCTTGATCATGCCGGCACGCAGCATAAGCTTATGGCTAGGAAGCTCTGCCTCTTGCGGTGCTTCTTTTTGTGTTGCTATGAAAAACTGTGACGCTCGCATGTAATTGCTTCTTCAAAATTTCGGATGCTGCGAATTCTATCGGGAAACGTGCGCCGCGTCAGCCGCCATGCATGACTTCAAGCGACAGCTGCAGTCTTTTCGACCAAGCTATATAGCTTATCCCTTAAAGGCACGAACTCCGGATCAAGGTCGACCACATAATAATTCGCAGTCTGGCCAAAGCTGAGATTCACGGCATAGCCAAGCGCAATGGAGCGCGCCGGGAAAGGACCGCGCGCAATGATGCCACGCGTCAGGCTACCAGATACCAACACCACGCGAGACTGCGGGGGAATATCGCCATATTGCGTTGATTGTGAAGACGGGATGAGATCGACAAACTGGTGGAACTGCTTTTCAGCATTGTCAGTAACGGGACCATCCACGCGGTCCAGGTACTCTTCGATCACAGCCTGGTCTTCGTCTTCGTAAACGCCGACCAGCCTCATTCCCTTGATGACACTACCTCTAAATAAGGCTTTCATTTTATTGCCTTTCTATGGATGGTATCCATTTAATATATCGGCATGCCACTGCAAAAACTGAAGACAGCATGCTGGCGCTCTCGACTTTTGGTCTTGATCCGCCCATTCCCACCAACCCACAGCACTTTTACTATCTGCTGTTTTTTGATGGGTACTCACCACAATCACAAGAAACTGTTATACCCTTATTGCCGCATGACTATTGCATGTACGCACCAATAACATTGAAAGATTGACGCCGTACCGCTATGACAACACTTACCTCATCTGAATGGGCCGCTTGGACTCAGGCTATCGGCTCCGTCATTGCCATTTTCGCTGCCATCGGCATTTCTGCCTGGCAAAACTATGTGGATACTCGGCGCCGCAGCATGGAGCAACGCGGCTACTCCAAACGGCTGATGTCAGTGACCCACAAACTTGCCTATGATATTTATTTGACACTGCACAGCATCGAACAGTTGCGCAGCAATCCTTTAAAAAACGAAACCCGGCAGATGCGTGACTTCAACCGCAGCAAGCTAGGACGCCTTGAGCAAGCACTGCATGCGATTCCACTGCACAACCTCGGCACCATTACCGCCGTTGAGCAGGTCATGATCATCTTCTCGCAAATCGAGGCCGCAAACAACCTGCTTGCGCCAGAGCCTGCGGATATGAAGCACCATATCGACCATGTACCATGCAGCGAGATTTATGGGCGCTCATGGCGCCCGATTGTGGAAGCCTGCCGTGTTGCCAGCTATACACTGCGCGGCGAAGTGCTCAACTACACCTAAGCTACTTAATAAGCCTATCGTGCCTTACAGGACGATAGGCTTATTGGGCAATTCGTTCTTGTCGTCTGCCGTAGCGGGAAAATGCTGCTGCAATGACTTGCCGATTTCGGCAATGCCATACAAGACACCTTCCTCAAACTGTCCTTGGCGGAACTTCTCCTGCATCACCTTGATAATGCAGTCCCAACCATGTTGGCCGAGATGACGATTGATTCCACGGTCAGCCAGTATTTCGACATCATGGTCTGCCATCAGCAAATAGATCAATACACCATTGTTTTGCTCGGTATCCCAGATACCGAATTGTGAAAACAACTGAATGGCACGATGGCGTGGGGTAACACCGCGCAATATCGCCAAGGGATGCAAATCGCCCTCCACGACAAAACGGATTTCACCATCATGGGTTTTCTCGCTGGCAGTGATCGCCTGCTCGATACGGTGCAATGCAGCCTTGGAGAAATGCCGACGCACATGCCAGGGAGTGCTGAAAATATGCGCAAGCAAGCGCAGGAATGTATGACGCTTCTTCATGCTTTACCAGTCGCCAGAGGCGCCTCCTCCTCCAAAACCACCGCCACCGCCGGAGAATCCGCCACCACCCCAGCCGCCGCGTCCGCCGCCAAAGCCACCCCCACCGATAGGAATCCCGCCCATGGCCGAGCCAACCATGGTAATAAAAAACGCCACAAAACCTAATGCAGCGGCAAACAACAGGCCGCCGCCAAACAACATGACAGCGCCACCAATCAAGCTGCCATTAATGGCACTGCCGAGGAAATTGCCAAAGATGGCACGCAACACGCCACCCACGATCAAGCCACCGAACAAAAGCAAAGGCAGCATCTCACCGAAACCTGCTTCACCTTGACCTCCCTTGCGCGGCGGTGGTGCCGGCAAGCCCTCGCCAGCAATCAGCCGCGTGAGATAGCCAACAGCTGCATCAATGCCACCATAAAAGTTACCCTGGCGAAATGCAGGCGCCATCACATCGGAGACGATGCGCTTGGCAATCACATCGGGAATTGCGCCTTCAAGGCCATAACCGACCTCGATGCGCATCTTGCGATCGTCCTTGGCCACCAGTACCAGCACGCCATCATCGACCTTGCCACGACCCAGCTTCCACGCCTCTACCACGCGCAGGGAATATTGCTCGATTACCTCCGGTGCCGTGGTTGGCACCAGGAGGATGGCAATCTGGCTACCTTTTTCCTGCTCGAATTGTGCAAGCTTGGTTTCCAGCGCGGCCTGCTCCTGCTGGCTCAAGGTAGCAGTGAGGTCAGTCACCCTTGCCGTCAGCTGCGGCACCGCCACTTCATCAGCATGAGCCAGGCTGGCGAATGCCAGCCATAGCATCATCAAGGGCGCCAGCCACCTAGTGTATGTATGTTGATTTAACACAACCCAACCAACGCCCTGTTACTTATCGAAACTGACGGCAGGCGCCTTGGAAATCTCGCTCTCGTTTTCTACCGAGAAGTTGGGCTTGGGTTGGTAATCAAACATCTTGGCAGTCAGGTTATTGGGGAACTGACGTACGGCAGTGTTATATGCCTGCACAGATTTGATGTAACGGTTACGTGCCACGGTCACACGGTTCTCGGTGCCTTCCAGTTGTGCCTGTAAGTCACGGAAATTGGCGTCAGCCTTGAGTTGCGGATAATTCTCGGCCACGGCCATCAAGCGGGACAACGCCGAGGTCATCTGGCCTTGTGCTGCCTGGAAGCGTGCAAATGCCTGCTCATCATTAAGCAACTCAGGCGTTGCCTGGATACTGCCAACCTTGGAACGTGCATCCGCTACCTGGGTCAGCACTTCCTTTTCGTGTGAAGCATAGCCTTTCACTGTATTCACCAGGTTAGGCACCAAGTCGGCACGACGCTGGTATTGGTTCAGCACTTCAGACCAGTCGGCCTTCACCTGCTCATCCAGTGTCTGGAAGGTGTTATAACCACAACCACTCAAGCTCAGCACCATCATGAGTGCAGCCAACTTCAACCAGATTTTTTGCATGTTCAATCTCTCCATTCCAAAGAGTCAATATCAATCATTGATCGTCATGAGCACCATGCCCATGACCAAACTACGTCCCAGATGGGGGCACAGCCGCAGATTGCAAGCCATGCATGGTTTCCCGCGCAAAACACAGGTCATCCCAGGCCTTGGCTTTATCTGGCAGATTACGTAACAGGTAGGCCGGATGATAGGTCACAATCACTGGCACCCCATGAAAATCATGCAACTTGCCACGCAGGCTGGCAATGCTGCTATCGCTTGCCAATAATGACTGTGCTGCAAACTTGCCTAGCGCCACAATCAGCTTGGGCTTGATCAACTCCACCTGGCGCTTAAGGTAAGGGTCGCATTGCACCACCTCCTCGCCATGCGGGTCACGGTTGGCAGGCGGGCGGCACTTAAGCACATTGGCGATATAGACATTCTCGCCGCGCTTGAGTGCGATCGCTGCCAACATATTGTCAAGCAACTGACCTGCGGGACCAACGAATGGTTCACCGCGCCTATCTTCCTCAGCGCCAGGCGCTTCGCCGATCAACAACCACTCCGCATTGGGGTCGCCAACACCAAACACCGTCTGGGTACGCGTCTGCGCCAGGTTGCAGGCTTCACACTCCTGCACATTCTGCTGCAAGCCCTGCCAATCCAGGGACATGATCGCCGTACGCCTGTCGCCCTGGGGAACCGCCACCTCAGCCTGCATGTCAGCGGGCATGACACTATCAGCAAACTCAGGCCATGACTGCATGGCTTCAAAGTATTCTGCTTCCAGCGGCATCGCGTCATGCAAAACACCGCTCATTTCTTCGGCAGGCTCTTGCTGTGGCGCTATTGAATCCACTGCTATTGAGTCAACGGGTTGCTGCACTGGTACTGGAACCACCTCTTGGGCTGGCTCACTGGCAACTACCCTCTCAGGGGCCGCAGTTTCAACCTCAAGCGCAATCTTGATCTCTGCTGGCTGCTCAGGCTTGGATTCAGCAACCTCCTGACGTTCCTCCGCCGCCAACGCTGGCGGATGACGCAAGCGCCACACTGGCAACAACTCCAGTTCGCGCAGCATATCGTCACGACTCAAGCCCATGCAGTGCCCCTCATAACGCTACCCCCATGAGCACGGCATCCTCGCGCCCGTTAGGCGCTGGGTAATAACCGCGGCGAATCGCCATTTCATTGAAACCCATACTTTCGTAGAGGCCAAGCGCTGCCTGATTGGAAGGACGGACTTCGAGAAACATGTTCAATGCACCATGGCCTCGGGCAATATCCATCACATGCGCCAGCAGGCTACGTCCATAGCCTTTGCCCTGCCAAGGCGCAGCGATACTGATATTGAGCAAATGCGCTTCATCCAGCACCATCATCAGGACAGCATAACCCAACACTTCGCCAGCATGCTCATACACCCAGCAGCTGTAGCCAGACTTCAGCGAATCATCGAAATTACCCCTAGTCCAGGGATAAGGAAAAATAGTCGGCTCTATGCGGCAGATAGCATCAAGGTCGGCTGCCAGCATGGGCCGCAGGCTCGCCTCTGGCTTTAACACGGCACTCATGCGCCCGCCTTGGCTGCGCGCTCGCTTGTGGTCAGCGCGACTTTATTGCGGATGTAGATCGGCGCAGCCTCATGCGCTGGACGACCCTCTCCCGCTTCAAAACCAGGCAAAGTCAGGCGCGCTATCGCGGCAGCCCGTGGATAAGCCTCAGGAAAACGCTGCAATAATTGCGCGCCGTAGCGTTGATCCAAGCTATCTACATATGCCTTCCAGCCGCTGCCTATGCCTGTCCAGCCCTGGCCTTCTATCGCAGGAACGCCATCCGGGGCATACAAGCCTGGAGCTAGCACCTCTTGCCAGCCAGTAGCGGTCTTTTCATATGCTGCGTGATATACCTCGCCCATGCGTGCATCCAGGCAGGCGATCACTTTGTCAGCACCCTGCGCATCCTCAGCCAGCGCCAGCAAGGTGCTGACGCCGATCACAGGCAGATTTGCGCCAAAGGCCAAGCCTTGCGCCACACCACAAGCGATACGCAAGCCGGTGAATGAGCCTGGGCCTGCGCCAAAGGCGATACCGTCCAACTCACGCAACGCTATTCCCGCTTCATCCAGCAGCTCGCGCAGCAAGGGCAGGATACGCTGGGAGTGCGTCTGGCCAGCCAGCAGCTCACGCTCCAACAGCTTGCCATCAAGCATTAGGGCCAAGGACAGGTATTCGGTAGAGGTATCGAGGGCGAGAATGTTCATGCCGGAATATCAGGCTGGATCTATTGGGGAAGAAGTGAAGAATTCTACTACATCTTCCACATTGCGCGTCCGGCGCATGGGCGGCAGGCTCTGCCAGATGCGGCGGCCATAAGGCTTGGTGATCAAGCGCGGATCGCAAATCATCAGCACGCCCCTATCGCGCTCATCACGGATCAACCGCCCCGCGCCCTGCTTGAGGGTGATCACGGCATAGGGCAGCTGGTATTCCATGAAGGCGTTCTTGCCTTCGGCATTCATCTTATCAATGCGGGCAGACAGCACCGGGTCATCCGGCGGCGCAAACGGCAACTTGTCGATAATCACAGCAGAAAGCGCCTCACCGCGCACATCAACCCCCTCCCAGAAACTCTGCGAGCCCACTAGCACGGCATTCCCGAGCTGACGGAAGCGCTCCAGCAACTCGCTACGTGCCGTATCCCCCTGCATAAGCAGCGGATATTCCAGGCCCTCGCTGGAGAAGGCATCCTTCAGCAGTGCATGCAGCTCACGCATCGCACGCAAGCTGGTACACAGCACAAACGCACGGCCACGGCTAGCCTTGATCACCGGCAGGGCCATGGCAGCCACGGCAGCGGCATAGCCTGCGCTGTTAGGTTCCGGCATACCTTGCGGTGCATAAAACAAGCCCTGCTGCCCATAGTTGAATGGGCTATCCCAATGCCCGGTGGTAGCTTCCTGCAAGCCCATTTGCGCAAGGTAATGGCTGAAATCGCTTTTCACCGCCAATGTGGCCGAGGTAAATATCCAGGCGCGCGGCTGCGCATTAAGCTGCTTGCTGAAACCTTCTGCCACGGATAATGGCGTGGCATGCAACTGTACAGATTGGCTGAACACTTCGACCCAACGCACTAAATTCGTATCAGTAGCCGCAATCCAGCGTTGCAGCAACACCTGCAAGGCAAGTGCACGCTGCCAGCAGTTCTCTACCGCCGGGTCTCGTGCTGCCTGACTCTCAAGCACATTCGCCAATTCAGCCAGCTTTTCCTGCATGGTGGCATATGCGCCATCGAAATTACGCAAGGCCAGCACTTTCTGCACTGGTAAGCGCGCGCCCTCATAGGCAAAAATCAGGCGAAAATCCCGCACGGCTTTTTCTAGTGCAGCCGTTGCCTCAGGCAAGGCGGTGCAATCCTTGACCGTGGTGAGGTATTCATTATGAGCATCACGCGCCAGCTCCATCAGCTGACTGGTGGAATAGCCCTCGCCAAAGAACATCCCAGCCACCTCGGGCAACTGGTGCGCCTCGTCGAAAATGACAGTATTCGCGGAAGGCAATAGCTCGGCTACGCCTTCATCGCGCAGCATAACATCGGCAAAAAACAGGTGATGGTTCACCACCACGACATCAGCCGCCAGCGCACGCTTGCGCGCCTCCATGACGAAGCACTCCTTGTAGAAGGCACACTCCTGCCCAACACAGTTATCGCGGGTGGAAGTTACGGCAGGCCAGACGGTAGCGCTTTCTGGTACTGAAGTCAGTTCGCTCTTGTCACCCGTAGCACTATTTTCAGCAAAAGCCTGGATTTTATGCACATAGGCCGCATCCTCGCGCGAATAGAACTTGCCTTCGCTCATGGCACGTTGCAGGTGAAAATGGCAGACGTAATTGGCACGCCCCTTGAGCATGGCCACGGTGACTGGCACCTTGAGGGCATCGCGCACCGCAGGCAAGTCGCGGTTGAACAATTGATCCTGCAAAGTCTTGGTGCCGGTAGAGATAATCACCTTGCCACCAGAAAGCAGGGCCGGCACCAAATAGGCAAAGGTCTTGCCTGTGCCTGTGCCAGCCTCGGCTACCAGCTGGCGATTATGCTTGATCGCCTCGGCGATGGCATGCGCCATTTCCTGCTGTTGCAGGCGCGCACGATAGCCGGGAATGGTTTCCGCCAAGGGGCCTTGCGCGGAAAAAACGTGATCTAGGTCGCTCAAGCAGGACTTTCAGGGTGATAGTTCAAAAACCCTGACATTATACTGGACTTAAGACTTGATTCCTTGCCGAAGCAATACGCCCGATTCAACACCAATCAGGGTTGGGCAAACCGGAAAATACCTGGCGCAAGCCATCCGACCAGCCTTGGCGTATGGTGTTGTAGTAAGGGTCGCTCTCGGTGATACGCTGCTTGCAATCCGCGTGGAAGGTATCTGTGCGGTAAATCAGTAGGTCTATCGGCGCGGCCACGGAGATATTGCTACGGATGGTCGAATCAAACGAGATCAGCACACATTTCACTGCTTCCATGATGTCGCTGTCGTGGGTGATCACGCGGTCAATAATGGGCTTGCCATATTTGGTTTCGCCGATCTGGAAATACGGTGTTTCCTGGCTGGTTTCAATGAAGTTACCCGCCGCATAGACAGAGAACAACCGGGGTGCCTCGCCGCGAATCTGCCCGCCAACAAGGATGCTGGCATTGAAGTCGGTGTTATGGTTTTTCAGGTGCTCGTTATCCAGCTCATACACCACGCGCAACTGCTCACCCACCAACTGGACGGCCTCGAACATATTGGTAACATTGTGCAGCGTCTTGCCTTCATTGAGCTTGATGGCATCCCGCAAACGGTTAATCACCGCCTGGGTAATCGCGAGATTACCAGCCGTCATGAGCGTAATCACCCGCTCCCCCGGCACATCAAACACATTCATCTTGGGGAATACCGCCACCTGGTCTACACCAGCATTGGTTCGGGTATCAGATGCCATGACCAAGCCTTGGTCGAGCAACAAGCCTACACAGTAAGTCATGCGAGAAAGGGCTGAATTTAAGTTGGATTCATCATACCCATGCTCACCAGGCTCGACAATACTGCAAGGGGAGTAGCGCCAACGACCTACGCAAAATGACGTACACTATCAACCTGTTTTTTCGCTCAAACATTCAGGCACGCACATGGAATACCGCAAGCTAGGCAAATCAGATCTCAACGTATCGGCTATCTGTCTGGGCACCATGACATTTGGTGACCAGAATACCGAAGCCGAAGGCCATGCCCAACTCGATTATGCCCTGGCCCAGGGCATCAATTTCATCGACACCGCCGAGATGTACCCGGTGCCCCCCAAAGCCGAGACATTCACCCGCACCGAAAGCATCATCGGCACCTGGCTCAAGCACCAGCCACGCGACAAGATTATCCTCGCCAGCAAGGTCGCAGGTGGCAACCGCAAGCTGGATTGGATACGCGGTGGACCCGACGCGGTAGACCGCGCCAATGTACGCACCGCCATTGAGGGCTCGCTCAAGCGCCTGCAAACCGACTATCTCGACCTCTACCAAATCCACTGGCCAGAACGCAATGTGCCAATTTTTGGCCAATATCAGTTCGACCCAAGCAAGGAAACCAAGGCCTGGGTATCGATCCACAATCAACTTGAAACCCTGGCGGAGCTGGTCAAGGAAGGCAAGGTACGATACATCGGCGTTTCCAACGAGCAACCCTGGGGCGTCATGGAGTTCCTGCGCATCGCCGAGCAATACGACCTGCCGCGCATTGCCTCGATACAAAACAGCTACAGCCTGCTCAACCGCGGCTTCGAGTTTGGCATGACCGAGATCGTCTATCGCGAGCAAGTCAGCCTGTTGCCTTATTCGCCGCTTGCCTTTGGTCACCTCACAGGCAAATATATCGATGATCCGCAGGCCAAGGGTCGCGTCACCCTGTTCCCCGGCTACGCCCAGCGCTACACCAAGCCCAACGTCATCCCAGCCAGTGCTGCATATGCCGAACTTGCGCGCAAGCATGGCCTCAGCCCGGCAGAACTCGCCCTATCGTTCGTCTATCATCGCTGGTTCGTCACCAGCACCATTATCGGTGCCACCAGCCTCGTCCAGCTTGAAGAAAACATGAGCGCATGGCACAAGCCGCTATCTGAGGATATCTTGCAGGAAATCGAGAATATTCATTTGCGCTACATGAACCCAGCACCGTAAGCCCAGCCTCATCTCGACAAGCCAGCAATGAAGCTACCTGATCTGCCAACGGCGCGGCTATTGCTGCGCCCGTATGTGATCCAGAATGCACCCACCGTAGAGGCCATGCTGGATGCACAACGTGCCACCTCTATTTCTACTGGTGTCATTCGCACCGATCCTGCAGTAGCTCAGGAAGCATCGGTAGATGCTCAGGGTCAGCCTCACAACCAGCTCACAGGCATCATCTATGCAGTCATCCGGTACGAAGACGCCGAGCTGATCGGCAATGTCAGCCTGCTCGACATCCACACTGCAGATCAACGGGCGGAGATAGGTTATTGGGTAGGTTCCGCGTACTGGAACAACGGTTATTGCACAGAGGCCTTGCAAGCGCTGCTGAATTTCGCGCATGCCACCTTGGGCATCACCCGCATCACAGCGCGCTGCCTGACCAGCAATCTAGCCTCTATTCGTGTACTGGAAAAATGTGGGCTCGCGCGCGAAAGCTTGCTACGCGCTCACAACCAATCCGGAGGAAAATATGAGGATGTCTTGATGTTCGGGCTTTGCTGGCCCGAACGCAGCTAATCAAGCTGCTATCATCACGGCCTAGCCTGGGCCTTTGCGCATAAGCACCCTCAAGCCAATTTGAATTTGCTCACTGCCTGCGTCAATTCATCCGCCTGATATTGCAATGAGGCTGCCGCTGCTGCGGCCTGCTCAACCAGCGCTGCATTCTGTTGTGTCACCTGGTCCATCTGGCTAATTGCAGTATTCACCTGTTCTATACCCATGCTTTGCTCGCGGCTGGCTGCCGTGATCTCGGTCATGATGCCGATCACGCGCTGCACGCTCTGCACCACCTCTTCCATCGTGGTACCAGCTTCAGTCACCAGCTTGCCTCCGGCAGCTACGCGCTCTACTGAATTACCGATCAGCTCCTTGATTTCCTTGGCCGCAGAGGCCGAACGCTGTGCCAACCCACGCACTTCTGCAGCCACTACGGCAAATCCACGTCCCTGCTCACCAGCGCGTGCAGCCTCCACTGCCGCATTCAACGCCAGGATATTGGTCTGGAATGCAATGCCATCAATCACCGCAATAATGTCGACGATGCGCCTGGAAGCCTCATTGATCGAATCCATGGTCACAATCACTTGCGAGACAACATGGCCACCACGCATTGCCACCTCAGATGCCGAGGCCACAAGCTGATTAGCCTGTTGGGCGTTATCCGCATTCTGGCGCACCGTGGCCGTAATCTCCTCCATTGAAGATGCCGTTTCCTCCAAGGCACTGGCCTGCTGTTCTGTGCGCGAAGAAAGATCGAGGTTACCTGCCGCGATTTCGCTAGCCCCTGTCGCCATAGCATCGGTGCCCAACCGCACGCTGGAAACAATACGTGACAGCCCATCATTCATTTCCTTAAGCGCCAGCAGCAATTGACCGGTTTCATCCCTGGAAGACACCTGGATATCGGCACTCAAATCGCCCGCAGCAACAGTCTTGGCAATCTGGATTGCCCGGCTCAAGGGGCGTGTCACGCTAGTGATAATCCAGTAAGTCATACTGGCACCAAGCACCGTCAGTAGTATCAGCGCCAGTAATACCATCATGATAGCCATATCATGCTGCGCTCTTGCCACCTGCTGGTTTTGCTGACGCAATGCCGCAGCATGTTCACCCACTGCCTGCACGATCTGGTCGATCCTTTGCGTAGGCTCACGATCCATCCCCTTGACCAAGGCATCAACCACCCGATCACTATCGGCATAGGCTGGATCAAAGCGTTGCAATGCCTCAAGGTATTGCTCTTGCAACTTTGCCAAGGCTTCTCCGGCCTCCACCACCATGGCCGCATCCATATCCAAATGCTCAACAATGGCTTGCAGCCTGTGCAAGTCGTCCCTGGCTTCCTCACCACTCTTGATGAATGCCGCGCGATACTTCTCGAAAGCGGCGGCATCATGCCCACGCAACAAGGTATTTTTCCACTCCTGGATTTGTATCTTGAACACCACCTGGGCCTTGCGCGCAGTATCTACCGCATCTTCAACCTGTGATGCCTGTTCCAGGGCATGTTGGAACATTGCATTAGCCCGGGAAAGCGTCATCCAACTGACTAGCCCCAGGACCAATGAGCCGCAAAGCAGGAAAACACTCAGAGCTATCAGGCGGGTGGAAATTTTAAAATGTTGTAGTTGCATGCTTTACTCAGTGTGGAAGCTCATCGTATTGATCACGCAAAACAGACATGACTAATCCCCGGTTAAAACGGGTGTCATGAAACCGTCTTGATGACGTCATATTTCGCCACACTAGTGTTACAACTTGATGTACAAATTACATCATTTAAAAACAATAAGTTATTAAATTACTCGCACATCAGGGTGTCCTTTTTCCGCGCTCACGTGTCATTACTAGTAGAAGTCCTGAAAATTTTAGGGCTACCTGCATAACAACTCGAAGCGAAGTTTATTCGCCGCACATTTCCCTGAACACTGGATGTATCCACCCTCCCCTTGTGGGAGGTTTTTCTTTTTCCAGTGGCCTGTGATCGCCTGCCCCCAAGTGCTTAAACTTGGCGCTGATATTGATTGGTGCTTTAATCAAGCCAGATATCCCATGCAAAGGAACCCCCATGCGTATCGTTTTTTTCAGCACCCAGGCCTATGACAGGGAGAGCTTTCTCGCATTTCCCAAGCCACAGAATGCGGAATTCATTTTTCAGCAACCCAAGCTCACTACAGATACCGCGGTGCTTGCCGCTGGTGCAGAGGTCGTCTGTGCTTTCATCAATGATGATTTATCTGCTCCGGTGCTGGAGAAATTAGCCTCTGGCGGCACCAAGCTGATTGCACTTCGCTCGGCAGGCTATAACCATATTGACCTGGAAGCCTCGCAGAAACTAGGGCTGGCAGTTGCCCGCGTACCATCGTATTCACCACATGCCATTGCCGAACATACCGTGGCGCTGATCCTCGCCTTGAACCGGCACCTGACACGTGCCTACAACCGTACGCGCGAGGGCGACTTCAGCCTGCGCGGCCTGACTGGCTTTGATCTCGTCAACAAGACTGTAGGCGTGGTTGGCACCGGGCAGATAGGCGAAGCATTTGCCCGCATCATGGCAGGCTTTGGCTGCAAGATACTGGCCTACGACCCCTACCCCAATCAGGCCGTCGTCGCACTGGGTGCACGCTACCTCGACCTTGATAGCCTGCTGGCACAATCGCATATTGTCAGCCTGCATTGCCCGCTGGGCCCAACGACGCATCACCTGATCAATACCAGTTCACTCGCCCACATGCAGCGTGGCAGCATGCTGATCAATACCAGCCGCGGCGCATTGGTGGATACACCTGCAGTAATTGATGCCTTGAAAAGCGGTCATCTAGGTTACCTGGGGCTGGATGTTTATGAAGAAGAAGCCGACCTCTTCTTCGAGGATTTATCGGATTTTCCGTTGCAAGACGATGTATTGGCACGCCTGCTGACCTTCCCCAACGTCATCATCACCGCGCATCAGGCGTTCCTCACCCGTGAAGCGCTGGATGCCATTGCCAGCACCACCTTGGCCAACATCGAGCACTGGGCAACAGGCGCGCCACAAAACCTGGTCAGGCTGGAAGCATGAGCATGCACTTGATCCCACACCAATTACCAGACGGCTTGCAAGCCTACAAGTGCACACCGGACTTTACTCCCGAGAACCTGCCAGCGGCCCTGCAATCGCAACACTCGACCAAAGCCGGTGTCTGGGGTTTACTGCATGTATTGGAGGGGCAAGTGACCTACCACCTGGCCCCGCCACATCATGCATCGGCTATTGCCAATGCGGGTGACAGCATCGTTATCCTGCCGGAAATCGTGCACTGGGTAGCATTCAGCCACCCCGGCAGGTTTTATGTTGAGTTTTACCGAGAAATGACACCTGCACCCTCAAGCTGAATTGCCACGAGAGAAGGTTGATTTCAAGATCAGTACCGCGCCCTTGCCAAATCCATAACTGGTAGTAATCAGGCTGGCGAACAAATAGTATTGAAACAAATGCTGCGCCAAATGTTGCGGCGGCTCTGCCTTATCCAGCAAAGGGAATATTCCCATCAACAGGAACAGGCTGGAGTTGGTAAACGCGCCCACCACCATGGCCCAACGCACATGCCAGGGAAATGGCACCCGCGTCGCGTAATACCCCAGGATCAAAGCCGACATCAGCAGGAAATCGATATGCGCCTGCAATACCCGTGTTTGCTTGCCCTGAAAAATATCCGGCAGGCCTGGTACACCGAAATTCAAGCCCACCATGCACCAGGCCAGGATCAGGGCCATGATCATCCAGAGGCAAGCGCCCCTTAACATGACGATATTGGTATTTACTGCGTTTTTTGCTGTTGATTCCATATAAGCTCCTCGTTCATCCGGGGCACATTATGGAATCTTCATCGTCACTCATCTTGCCTAACGCGGTACAAAAAGTTGTCCAAAACGGTACTTTGCCGATTTACCGCACCACCAGCTTTCACTACCATACATGCATCATCCTGGAGGTTTCTCACCATGCAAGCCGTATCGCCATCACACCCGGAAGCATTGTTCCTCAGCACCCAGCAGCAGCCGGCACACTTACGCCACGACTGGCTGCAAGAGACCATTTCCCAGGAATATACCCATGTCGCCATCCGTGCCAGCCGCCAAACGCCACTTTTCAATGAAATGACGATATACCCATGGCAACAGATGCGGCTTTCCATCATTCACTCTAACGGCATTACCATCCAGCGCCGCCCAGGTGAATGCAGCCACAGCAACCAAGATGCCTATTTCGCCGTCATCCTGCTCGCAGGCCAATACCAGCTTGAACAACATGGCAGGGAGGCTTTCCTGCAGCCTGGCGACATGGCTTTATACGATGCCACGCGTGCGCACCGCATCCACAGCCCCGGCGCCTTTTCCAAATTGATCGTCTCTATCCCGCGTCCGCTGCTACGCGGGCAGTTGGCAGGTGTGGAGCATTGCACAGCACGCCGCATCATCGGTACAGAAGGCATGCCAGCCATTAGCACCGGGTTTATTCGCTCGGTCGCGCAACATGCTACCGGACTCGGTCAGCAAGCATTCAACCAGCTTGCGCCCCAGACGCTGGAATTACTGGCGGCTTCGCTTGCCCAGTCCTGCCTTGGCGATATCAAGATCGGCCGCAGTCGCTCCTCCTCGTTACATCGCGTCAAGCAGTACATTGAAACCCACCTGCATGAAACCGGGCTGGACATGCAAGCAATTGTCGATGGCACCGGCCTGAGCAGTCGCTACATCACCAGCTTGTTCACCGATGACGATATGTCGCCAATGCGCCATGTCTGGCAACGTCGGCTAGAAAAATGCCGACAAGCGCTACTAGCCCCTGCCCAACACCACCAGGATATTGCGCAAATCGCCTATCAATGGGGCTTCAGCGACCAAGCGCATTTCAGTCGCAGTTTCAAGCAGGCTTTTGGCTTATCTCCTCGCGCTTATCGCGCATCGAACACCCTATCCTTATCCACGACGTAATCAAGCAAACGGTCTATCCGCGGCGCAATCAAAACAATCGCTAGGAACACCACTGGCCACGCCGTCATGAAAGCGTGGCACCATTGGGACAGAAACACTTGGGCCGGTACACCACGCAATCCCAGGATCACGGCTGACACCAATAAAGAAGTGCTTGCCGACATGATCAGGGCAAACAAGGGCTTGCGGTATCTCACATGCAAGCGCCTTGCCTTCACACGAAACACTCTTACCAAGGCAAGGCCTCGCCATCGTGGAAAAAGCCGCCATTCGGCCCTTCGGCTGGCAAGGTGGCCAGCTGGACGCTGGTCTTGCCGCTTCCCTCAACCTCCATCGGTGCATGCTCGCCTCCCAAAGCAGTCTTAACCCAGCCAGGATGAGCCGCATTCACCTTGATGGCAGTGTGTTTAAGATCATGCGCAAGATGCACCGTATAAGCATTCAAGGCCGTCTTGGAAGTATTGTAGGCAACGCTCTTTGCCTGCTCGATAGGAGAGTCTGGCAGGCTATGTAGGGTCAGCGAACCCAGGATACTGGAGAGGTTGACGATCCTGCCTGCCGGGGAACGCCGGATCAATGGTAGCAATGCCTGGGTCAACTCGACGACGGCAAAGAAATTAACTTCAAAAGTGTCCCGCAACACCTGTACCTCTACCGAGCTACTATTGTTGCCGCCCACCAAGTCCTCTTTCAGGATGCCCGCATTGTTAACGAGGATATCCAACTTGCCAAAATACTGCTCGACGAAAGCCGCAACTTGCGCAGCGCTGCCTGGTCTTCTGGCGTCATAAGACACCACTGTCGCCTGAATGCCAAGCGCCTGTAATTTTTCTGCGGCACTCTTCCCTCCGGCGAGATCGCGTACCGCCAATATCACGTGAATGCCCTGTTCGCCCAATGCTCTCGCTGTTTCAAATCCGATACCGCGATTGGCGCCCGTAATCAATGCCACCTGTTGAGTGTTGCTCATCCTGCTCTCCTAAAATTTTGTACCAATTGGTAAATAAATAGTAATTCACCACGTATTCCGCAGTCAAATATTTTTTACCAAGTGGTACAATATTTCGACTATCAAGGATTCAGGTATGGATATCACAGATCAGAAGAAACGGCGCGGACGCCCCAGCAAGTTTGATGCAGACGCCTCGCTGCAGATTGCCATGCAGCTTTTCTGGGCGCATGGATATGAGGGCACATCGATTGCGGATTTGACAGAAGCCATGGGCATCAACAAACCCAGCCTGTATGCCGCTTTTGGTAGCAAAGAGACATTGTTCGAGATGGCGCTGCAGCAATACATCAGTGGCCCGATTGCATTCGTCAGCGCCGCCTTGGAAGAACCAACCGCCTATCGAGTCGTAGAAAAGTTATTGCTGGATAGTGCGCATTTTCTTACCGAGTCAGCCACACCCCACGGTTGCATGGTCAATACTGGCTCATTAAGCTGCGGGCCGCAGGCTGAGCCCATCAAAGACTTGCTGGTCGCACGCAGGCAATGGTTTGAAAGCGCATTGATTGCCAGAATGCAACGTGCCAGAGAAGCTGGGGAATTAGCAGAGGGAACAGATGCGGCCACCCTCGCCCGCTATGTCGCGGCCATCCATCGCGGTATGAGCGTACAAGCCGCCAGTGGAGCCTCTCGAGAAGACCTGCTGGCGTTGGGACAAATGGTGTTGAATCTATGGCCGGGAAATAAAGATTAAGCAGGACGCTTGGCAAAAAACTGCACCGGCTGCGGTGGCGGCATTTGCAGCACATTCTTGCGCACTTTGCCCATCACGTGCATTTCGCAGCGCTTGCAGTCGAACTTGAGGCTGATCCTGTCCTTGCCGCTGATCAGGGTCATGGGCTCGGCGGTAATCGTGCCTTGCACGCCGATCACCCCCTTGGCTTCCTTCGGGCACATGGCAAAGCTGTAGCGCAGGCAATGCTTGGTGATCATCACCGGCACTTCGCCCAGCTCTTCGTTAGACTCATAGGCAGCGGCCATGGCCTGGACGCCATGTTTCTCGTAAAAAGCCCGCGCCTGTTTGTTATAGACGTTGGATAAATAGCTCAAGGTATCTTGCGGATATTGCGCAGGTGGCTCCACAGGAGTGCCTGGTTGCGGGCGCTGATATCCAATCAAGCGGGTAGCCTTCAGTTGTTCCATCACTTCGCGGCGCAACTGATTGATCGTTGAGGCTGGCACAAACCATGGCTGGCTTAACTGCAGGCTGATAGCCGTCGCCGCAAAATCGGTATTACCAAGCTTGCCAAGGTTTTCCCGCAAGCTGGCCTCGGCTTTTTCCTGATGTTGCGCAGGCTGTTTTTCTGCCTGGCATTGGGCATGGGCCATAAAGCCGTCTTCATCCGAGACAGTGAGGACAAAACCATCATGCGTTTCCTGCAACACCAGCTCCACGGCGATCTTGCGCACGGCGGAATCTTTTTCCAGCAAGCGCATAAAAGCTTGGTCGCGATTGCGGTACACCTTCATGTTACGGCGTATATCCTGCGGCATTTCATTGGGGTACAAGCGATTACCCTGCACGGTGTTGATGCGCATGCCCACCAGCTCCTTGTGCACATCAAAGAAGCATACGCCATCGCCGTTATGCAGCTCCAACGAGGTTTCCACCTCAAAGTAGTCCTTGCCTACCTTGGTCACGCGGCCAATTTCCTCACCAGAAAATTTGGGCGTATCAAAGGCCCCCACATCTTCACCCCGGCCATGGACGAAATATTCTGTGGTGCTGCGATTAAAGGTTTTTTCCGGCTGTGGGGTAAAGCTGTAGATGGGCCGACCTGAAGAAGCGCGGTAATACCCAGGCGTGTCTTCCAGGATTTCATCAAGCAACTGGCGGTAATGCGCAGTGGCATTTTTCACATAGGCCAGATCCTTGTAGCGCCCTTCTATCTTGAAGGCGCTTACGCCTGCATCCACGAGCGCACGCAGGTTGGCGCTCTGGTCGTTGTCCTTCATCGACAATAAATGCTTGTCCTTGGCAAGGATACGACCCTGGCTGTCTTCCAGCGTGTAAGGCAAACGGCACTCTTGCGAGCACTCGCCACGGTTGGCGCTGCGCCCGGTGTGGGCATGACTGATATAACACTGACCGCTGAACGCGACACACAAGGCGCCATGGATAAAAAACTCCAGGTTGCACTGCGTCGCAGCGGCCACCTGGCGAATGGTGTTGAGGTCCATCTCGCGCGCGAGCACAATCTGTGTGAAGCCGACCTGATCAAGGAACACGGCTTTGTCTACGGTACGAATGTCGGTCTGCGTACTGGCATGCAGCTGGATCGGCGGTATATCCATCTGCAACAACCCCATGTCCTGCACAATCAGCGCATCCACGCCAGCGTCATAAAGCTGCCAAGCCGTCTGCCGCGCAGCTTCCAGTTCGTTATCATGGAAAATGGTATTGAATGCCACGAATACCTCGGCATGATAGCGATGCGCATGCATGACCAAGCGAGCGATGTCTTCCACCGAGTTTTCTGCCTTGGCACGCGCGCCGAAAGCTGGGCCACCGATATACACAGCATCTGCGCCATGATTGATCGCTGCAATGCCGTAATCAGCATTGCGG
Organism: Methylobacillus methanolivorans; assembly: GCF_044751345.1. GTDB lineage: Bacteria > Pseudomonadota > Gammaproteobacteria > Burkholderiales > Methylophilaceae > Methylobacillus > Methylobacillus methanolivorans. Next base: position 1,676,262 of record NZ_JBIWXY010000001.1, read on the forward strand.
GCGGGGGCTAGCAGCTCAAGGTGGCGACGGCTTTGGGTCATGACGTGTAGGATGGAAGCGAATAGCAAAAGGATGCGCAATATACCATAATCACGCAAGCGATAGCGCCAGATTGCCCAAGCGCATCAATATGATACAAGTCAAAACAACACTGTCGGGAGAGTCACCATGCGCATGAACACCATCCGCAATATCTGCTTCACCATCTGTATTCTGTGCATCATCGCCAGCCTGCTACTCGGCGTGGCCATGATCTGGGATTGGGTCAAGGATTCAGACTTCATCCACAAAAGCTTCATGACCTTGGGTGCATTATTCGTTGCGTCATTACTCACCTTATCTGTCGCCAAAAAGCTGGGCGTGAGCAATGAGTAAACAGCGGTTGACCGGCTAACATCAACCACTTCACCATCAACCCAAGGATGCTCCCGACTTCACGCCTTCCTCTCGTCCCGCCGCTTCGGTGAGCACGGCCACATTATCCTTGGTAAAGAAGCCCTGGAAATCGCCGAAGCGCTGCACGTATTCGACAATCAAGGAAGAATGCTCGGAGGCATTGGAGAATATCTGCTTCAAGCCCTCTTCGCGCGAACCAATGACGTCGAGCAGGAAACCCTGCCCTTGCGAAGCAATGGCGTTCACGACAAATTCAATATGTTCAATCCCTTTGCGCTCGCCATCCTTCACCGCTACAGCGATATGGTGCAAGCGCGGGCCATAGTTGCGAACGAAAGTCTCTGTGGGGGAAGGCAGTTTTTCCAGGTGATTGACGAAATAAGGCGTGTTATTGGCGGTAAACACTTTGGCCGGGCTCTTGGACTCCGGCAAGCCGTGCGCGCTCTTGGTGACGTTGGTAGAGGAGTTCTGGTCAAAGATATTGTACGCACCCCAGAAGTAATAGCTGGACCAGGAAAGATATTCCAGAATCGCCACTTCGCGGTTCTGGCTATACACACGGGTGGCAAGGTGATCAATTGGCAAGAGCAAATCGCCAAAGTCGAGCTTTTGCTGCAAGGTCTTGGCTGCATCATAAGCAAGCTGCACTTCACTATCAATCCGGCTCACGCCCAGCGCATACACACGCATTTCGTCGGGCTTGCGTTCTAGGTAAGCCACAATGTTATGCGTGTAAGGTGAGGGCTTGCTCACCGCGAGGTTACCTGGCAGTTCAAGTTTGCGCACCTCATCCTGGCTAAAAAAGCGGAATTCGCGCTCCTGCTGCAACTTGACCACATCGTGCAGGTTATCAACACGGATAATCTCGCCCATATAGCGGCTATTGGGCTTCTTGGCTCCGACGGGGTAGATTTCATTCAGGCTGCGGAAAATACCGCGCAGGTTCGGGTCTTTCACCTCGCGCACAAGGATATCCGGCGAATTCAGGTCAATGCGCAAGACATGGGTCAGGTGCGTTTCACTCTCCAGCGTCACCAGATAATGGTATGACGTCATGAAGCACAACTCAGCCACATACTTGACGGAATGCCCCGGGTCCACCGTGATCATCAATGCATCAATCTCGTGCACCAACGCCGTCAGGCCCAGCGCATCGCGCTCTTCCAGTAGCTTGACGAGATATTCCTCGAAAAATGGCGAGTTTTCCTTATCCCCGTGTCGGGGGAATTGCAATGAATTCATGCATTTTCCTTGATTACGCAGAACAAGAGCTGCTCAGAAAGCCTAGCTGGCAAGGCGTAACCACGCAGACAGCACATCAAGTACGGCAAGCAGATGTAACGCTGCTAGCGATGCTTGCTTGAAAGCGACTACTGTTGTGCCTGGTCGACTTGCACCCCTACACTCATCGTCTCCAATCCACCACCGACGCGCATGCCACTCACTGGGCAGGCATCGCGATAATCCAGGCCTGTGGCTAGGCGCACATGCACACCATTGGCGCGGCGCCTGTTGGAAACATCATAGCTCGCCCAGCCGTTAGGTAACCAGGCATCAGCCCAGGCGTGGCTTTCCAGCAAACTGCCATCATCATTGAATAGATAACCACTGACATAGCGCGCAGGAATGCCAAGGTAACGGCAGCAAGCAATAAAGATATGGGCATGATCTTGGCAAACACCGCGCCCACTGCGGAATGCCTCTGCCGCGGTAGTATCGACATTGGTCATGCCCCGCTCATAAGGCACCTGGTCGACAATCGCATGCATCATCTCTTCCAGCACTTTCTCATCAAGCACCTTATCCTTGAACTGCACCGCAAACTGACGCAAGGCTACATCCGTATCAGTCAACGGTGTCGCCCGCAGGTAAATCTCTCGCGGCAGGATATCGTGCGCAGGCGGGGTATCCAGGCCGGTTTCCACCTCCCCGGTTGCCAAGATGTTGATCTCTTCGTGCGGGGTATCAAGTACCAACAAGTGCGCTGCATTGCCGTAAGCATCGTCGTGTCGCTGCAAATGGCCATTGACGCGGATCTCCCAGCGCTTGACGCGCTGTCCAAAACCATCCTGCGGCGTTAGGCGCAGCTTCTGGATGGTGTAATTCACGATATCAGTATAGAGATAATGTGTACGGTGGTTGATCGTCAGCTGCATGGCAATGCTCCATTCATTCAGTCTCTGCGGCTAGGCCATTGATCGGCGCATTCAAGAAGGTGCGCTGGATCTCGGCACCGAGATTGTTGTTGGAAATGATGAAATCGGTCAGGAACTCGTGCAGCCCTTCCTGGAAAATATCGTTCATGCGGCCATAGCGCAGCCGCGCATGCAGCTCGCCAGCCAAACGCCGGCATTCGTTGCTGTGCAAGCCACCCACTTGGTCAAGAATCGGTGTAATTTCAGCGAAGCAGGCATGCAAGGAGCGCGGCATATCCTGGCGCAACACCAGTAACTCCGCGACTTTCCAGGGCTCAATCGCATCATTGAATACCTTCTGGTAGGCCTGAAAAGCAGACACTGAACGCAATACCGCGCTCCACTCGTAGTAATCCACTGCTCCGCCCACCTCGGCATCGCTAGGTAGTAGCAAGTGGTATTTCACGTCCAACAATCGAGCGGTATTGTCAGCGCGTTCAATAAATGTGCCCAGGCGTAAGAAACGGAAGGCGTCATCGCGCAGCATGGTACCGAAGCTCACACCACGAAACAGGTGCGATCTCGACTTGACCCAATCGCAAAACTCGCCCAGGCCTTTTTGCATCAAGTCCATGCCGACAAACTGGCTAAACTCTAGCCAAAGCGCATTGATGTTTTCCCAGGTTTCCGCAGAAAGTGTCACGCGCACGGAGCGCGCATTTTCGCGAGCGCTGCGCAAAGCGGAATAAATACTGGAAGGATTATGCGTATCCATCGCCAGGAAGCGCACCACGCCAGCAGCTGTCACCTCGCCATATTCCTGGCGATACTTTTCCACGCCACCGGCAATTTGCAATGCAGGCTCCCACAAGGTGGTTTCGCTCTGCGAGGCGTTGGGCACCAAAGACATGTTGTAAGTCACGTCCAGTACACGCGCCATGTTTTCTGCACGTTCGATATAGCGTGCCATCCAGTACAAATGATCTGCGGTTCTGCTTAGCATGGCATCAATCTTTCAAAATCCAGGTGTCCTTGGTACCACCGCCCTGTGACGAATTCACCACCAGGGAGCCCTCGCGCAAAGCCACACGACACAATGCGCCTGGCACCAGGCTGACGGTCTTGCCCGATAACACAAATGGCCGCAGATCAACGTGACGGGGTGCAATGCCTTTTTCCACCAAAGTGGGGCAAGTCGACAACGCCAACGTCGGCTGGGCAATGTAGTTGGCAGGGTTTGCCAGGATGCGCTGGCGGAAATCCTCCAGTTCTTGCTTGCTCGCGGCCGGGCCAACCAACATGCCGTAACCACCCGAGCCTTGTACCTCCTTCACGACCAGTTCCGCTAGGTGATCCAACACATATTTGAGATCATCGGCCTTGCTAAGCTGATAGGTCGGTACGTTAGAGAGGATAGGCTCCTCACCAAGATAAAAGCGGATCATCTCGGGCACGTAGATATAGGTGTCTTTATCGTCCGCCACGCCAGTGCCAACGGCATTGGCCAATGTCACGCCACCATTACGGTAAACCGAGAGCAGGCCTGGCACACCCAACATGCTGTCGGGACGGAAACTGAGAGGGTCGATGAAATCATCGTCAATACGACGATAGATCACATCCACGCGCTTGGGACCTTCGGTAGTGCGCATATAGACTGCATTGTTACGCACGAAGAGATCTTGCCCTTCCACCAGCTCAATACCCATCTGCTGGGCGATGAAGGCGTGCTCAAAATAAGCACTGTTATAAGCCCCAGGCGTGAGCAGTACTACTGTTGGTTCATGCACACCAGCCTGCGCAACCGCACGCAGGTTGTTAAGCAATACTTGAGGGTAATGCTCAACAGGCGCAATCGGGTAACGACGGAACAATTCGGGAAACAAGCGCATCATCATCTTGCGGTTTTCCAGCATGTAGGAAACCCCGGAAGGCGTACGCAGGTTGTCTTCTAGCACGTAAAAGTCGTTTTCACTGGTGCGTACTAGATCAACCCCGGCAATGTGAGCATAGATGCCCTTGGGTACATCCACGCCAAACATCTCTGGTCGATATTGCGAATTCGCCAATATGCTGGCTGGCACAATGCCTGCCTTGATGATGTCCTGATTGTGGTAGATATCGTGCAGGAACATATTCAGCGCCTTGACACGCTGTATGGCTCCGTCGGACAGGCGCGACCACTCACCAGCAGAGAGTATGCGCGGTACGACATCAAACGGGATCAGGCGCTCGGCACCTGCATCCTCGCCATAAACATTAAAGGTAATCCCTACGCGACGGAACAGTAGCTCGGCTTCCTGGCGCTTGCTCTCAAGCTGCTGATGCGGCACACCTTGCAACCAAGCAGCGTATTCGGCATAGATAGGCCGGACCGCTTCGTCTTGCAGGAACATCTCGTCAAAAGGTTTTTTCTTAGCGGTATCCATGCAATTACTCTCGCAAGGGTCATGCCAGTTAAAAAATCCTTGTTATTCATGACATTAAAAACAACATCATGAATAACTCACACTATTTGCACCAAGATAGTGCAAATAGTGTTCATGGCCAGAACATCAGCACCATGCTGGTTATGCGGCTTAATCCTTGCCTGAGCGCCAGATAGAGATCATCAGCATGATGCCGATGACGAACGCAAGAAAGAACCCCAGGAAACCAAATGCGGGTAAGCCGAATAACTCTGGGCCACCGCGCACAGTCATCACGATGGAAGAACCAATGATCAATGACGCGGTAATCAGCGCCATGGTGAGGCGGTTGGTACTGTGATCGAGCTGATGCCCGAAGTGATCAAGACGCTTGAGGTCAAGATTGAGCTTGAGTCGCCCTTTGCCAGCCTCTTTCAGCACTTGCGACACATCGCCAGGCAAGTCACTCACGGCACCAATGGTCTTGCTGAACCCACGTGTACCCTTGCGCCACAAGGTCTTGGGCATGTAGCGCTCAATGATGATCTTTTTTACAAAAGGCGTGAGATGGCTGACGATCTGGAAATCAGGGTCTAGCTGACGTCCCAGACCCTCCAGCGTAATTAATGCCTTGAACAGCATGGTGAGATCAGGCGGCACCGAAAGGTGATTCTCGCGCATGATGGTCGTGAGGTCATTTAAGAGAATGCCAAAACTAATATGCTTGAGCGGCGCATTGTCATAGGTGCAGATGAACTCATCGACATCCGCCCCCAGCTTATCTTCATCCACCACTGCATGGCCTGCCCAGGCAATGAGGATATCGCGCAGGGTATCAATGTCGCGTGACACCAAGGCAGCAAGCAAATCAGCAATCTCATTGCGCCGGTCTATGCTGATGCGCCCGACCATACCGCAATCGATCACGGCAATCTTGTTCTCCGGGAGGAAGAAAATATTGCCAGGATGCGGATCAGCGTGGAAAAAGCCATCGATCAATACCATCTTCATCACGGCATCGGCGCCGCGAGCAGCCAGCAATGGCAAGTCCATTCCTGCCTGGCGTGCCTCCTGCAGGCTATTGCCCGGTATGCCATCAATCTTTTCCATCACCAGCACGCTTTCACTGGTGTAATCCCAGTAAATCCTCGCAAAACTGGTGGTTTTGTCATTGAGGAAATTGCGGGCAAAACGCTCGGTATTGCGGCCTTCCAACGCCAAGTCCAGCTCGCGCTTCAATGACTTGGAAAACTGATCGACAATCTCGGTGGGGTTGAATCGCTTCGCCTCTTCTACTTCAGCCTCTATCAAGCGCGCGATATGGTGCAACAGGCGCAGGTCAGCATCAATGTTCTCTTGTATGCCTGGCCGACGCAGCTTGAGGATCACCGGCGTGCCATCCTGCAACTTGGCTTGGTAGACCTGGGCAATCGACGCACCAGCCACGGGGGTAGTATCAAAATCGCGGAACACCTCAAATGGCGATTTGCCAAGCGCTTCCTGCAAACCAGGCAGCATCTCCTCAAACGGCACCGGGGGTACTTGATCCTGTAACTTGGATAGTTCCTCTATCCAGTTAGGCGGAAAAATATCTGGCCGCGTAGCCAGCACCTGCCCCATTTTGACAAAGGTTGGGCCCAACTCTTGCAATGCCAACCTAGCGCGAACTTCAGAAGGCAGCTGCATCACCTCACGTGAGGCTTCTGAATTCAGCGCATTGCCTGCACGACGCAGCCAACTGCGCTTGCCAAGGCGCTCTGCAATATCGCCCCAACCGTAATGCATGAGGATGCGAGCAATCGCACGCACACGCTTGAAGTCACGCATTACCGAAATCGTTTCACGCAGCATAATGTTCCCGGGGAAAAACTTACGTTTGTATTATTCGTCTTGATCCAAGCGATCAGCGCGCTGCTCAATACGGGCAGCAACTTCCATGAGTTTATGACTGGCAGCATGTGCCACTTTAACGCCCACATGCTTAACTGCTTGTTTACCAGCGCGTTTCAAGCGGCGGCTGGTACCATGAATGCGCCTGGCCACCGATTCGGCCAACAAGCGTGCACGTTCACGCGGCCCAAGCCGGAAGTGGCTGGCATACTCTGCCAGCGTTTGCTCCATTTCCTCAGGGCTGAGGTGGTGCAGCAATTCACGACGTCTGGCATCGTCCAGATTCGTTTGTAATTTATGTATCAGTGAATAAGTGCTAGGACTCATGATGACAGGCCTTATTCCAACATTAATGAAGTCATTCTACACCAAGCCAAATGCTTGCCTTCTCTTATTGCAAGACAGGTTTTTAGGTGTTGGAGTTTCCCACTTTTCTTAAAGAATTGGTTTACAGAACCGAAAACAAACTTATAGAATCGGGAGCGATGATGAAACTACCTGCCATTTTTGCTGCATTAGTATTGCTCAGCAACACCCCTGCGCTTGCAGGCGAGCGTACCGCCATACAGCAGTTCCAACAGGATGCGCTTGAGGCAACTCAGACCTGGACGGAATCTGTACAGGAAGTGCTCATCAATGCCTTGAGCTTGACAGGCATCAAATATAGTTACGGCGGAAAATCCCCAGAAACAGGGTTTGATTGCAGCGGCTTCGTGCGTTATGTATTCCAGCAATCCACCAGCATGACATTGCCACATGGAGCCAAAGCCATTAGTCAGCTCGGCCAACCGGTCTCGCAAGAGCAACTTCAGCCTGGCGACTTAGTGTTTTTCAACACCTTGAAATCAGCCTTCTCGCATGTGGGGATTTATCTGGGCGACCATAAATTCATTCATGCGCCCAGTTCTGGCGGCGGTGTGCAGGTCGTAGACATGACGGATAACTACTGGTCAAAACGCTTCAACGGCGCTCGCCGTATGGAAAGTAACCCCTAACTAGTATCTAGCCTAGCCCTGCCGGACTGTAGTGCTTAAGCCGCTGAACTCCAGGATTTAAGCAAGTGCGGTATCCAACATCATCATCAATACGAAACCGATAATCAAACCACTGGTTGCAAATACCTCATGTCCTTTGCGGTGCGATTCGGGAATAATCTCGTGACTTACTACAAACAACATTGCACCTGCGGCCACACCCAAGCCCCAAGGTAATAATGAGGCTGAAGAGCTTACAATCGCAGCGCCCAATACCGCACCTACTGGCTCAACCAAGCCACTTGCCATCCCTATCGTGATCGCCGTACGCCGCGAATAACCCACAACTGCCAAGGCCATCGCCACCACGAAGCCCTCAGGAATATCCTGGATGGCAATGCCGGTCGCCAAGGCACCGCCACGCACAACATCACCTCCGGCAAAGCCAACACCAATCGCCAAGCCTTCTGGTACATTGTGCAGGGCAATCGCAAATACAAATAACCAAGTGCGTTTCAATGCCAGGGTATTCTCGCGCTCCATGCCCTTGATGAAGTGCTCATGCGGCACCCATCGCTCCAAGGCAAGCAACAATGCAGCACCAATAATAATGCTGCCCCCTACAATGGAGGCAGCACCCCATGCGCTAGACCCTTGTGCCTGAGCCGCCTCAATACCAGGCACAATCAGGGAAAACGCACTGGCAGCAAGCATGACACCTGCCCCAAAGCCAAACAAGGTATCCATGATGCGGTCAGGCAACTGTTTCCAGAACAGAACCGGTAATGTTCCAGCTGCGGTGGCAAGCGCTGCGGCGGATCCGCCCCAGAAAGCATCACGTACCTGCGGCACACGCCAAGCAGCCTGCCCCCAATCACCCCACAATTGCACCAGCAACAGGACGCAACCCATCCCGGCCAGGACGAGCAACCACAGCCAGAGTTTTTGTCGATGGTTGGCGATGATGAAAGGGAAGTTCATGGCAGGTTCCAGTACTTATTGAGACAAGGCTTCCTGGTAACGACGTGTCACTTCATCCCAGTTAACAACATTAAAGAATGCTCCAATATATTCCGGACGGCGATTCTGGTAGCGCAGGTAGTAGGCATGCTCCCATACATCCAGCCCTAATATAGGCGTATTACCATGGGAAAGCGGGCTATCCTGGTTGGCGCTGCTCTCTACCACCAGCTTCTTCTCCGGCGTTACTGACAACCATGCCCAGCCACTACCAAAGCGCGTCAGGGCTGCCTTGGTAAAGGCTTCCTTGAAAGTATCAAAGCTGCCAATGTCAGCCTTGATTGCGTCGGCGACAACGCCTGTCGGCTCGCCGCCGCCATTAGGGGACATGACTTTCCAGAACAAGCTATGGTTAGCATGGCCTCCACCATTATTACGCACCGGGCCACGCAGGTTTTCCGGCAAGCTATCCAGCTTGGCAACCAGCGCTTCTACTGGCTCATCGGCAAATGGTGTGCCTTCTAACGCAGCGTTGACATTATTGATGTAAGTCTGATGATGCTTGGTATGGTGGATCTCCATGGTCTGCGCATCAATGTGCGGCTCCAGGGCCGTGTAAGCATAATCAAGGGGGGGTAATGTGTATGCCATTATTTCGCTCCTAAGGTATTGGAATCAATGAATTGAGAATCTGTTGAGCCTGACTACCACAGTGTGCTTGCCTGGATCATCTTAGGCTTTTTGCCAAAGAAAATCTCACTGGGTTTCAGAATTTTTAATGTAAGGGCTGATCTTGCAAGCTGCAGAACTGACCGCAGATACGTAAAGTCCTTGTCACTAAAGGATGTTGACTATAGAGATGGCTAAAGTTCAATAACTCTCTATAAGTTCGACGCCCATGACGCTGCGCTGCTTCCCGTAGTGCACAACTCATTGCAGGATCAGCACAAATACGCGACAGGCATTGATGGGCCTCGCATAATCGACAAGCTGCCGTATTGATATCACCCTGACGGGCATAGACATTGGCTAGGTTATGATGGGATACCACATAGGCAGCCATGACAGTATCTATGGCTACCTGAACAGGCTTATCTGCCTGCACGCACTCCTTCAACAGCAACTTGGCCTGCTCAAGCGCAGCTTGGTATTCATTCATGGCACGCTGATCCTGCTGGGCAGAATAAGCCTGATTACCCTCACGCATGGCATTTTCCCACGTGGCAATCCTGTTCTCATGGGCTTCGGCAGATGTGCCGGACATAGTTGCTTGATGCCTGACTGGGCTCATATGCGCCTGCCTATTATCAATAATATCAATGAGAGTAATTATTATTTATTTAAATAAACAACACAACTCCCCTGACTTGAAAATCAGCCGCCAAGACCCAGCAAGATAAAAATTAAGATTAATTGAGCAGGGAGTGTACGTGCAGATTATGCTTGGAGAACAAGCGCCCTTGTACACAATCCACCCGCATTTTCCGCGCCCAATCCAGGGCTGCACAGGTATCGACATCCGTCATCAAGGTTTGTACGCCTATTTTCCTAGCCGCACTCACCAACCAATCCACCATGGCCTGGGCAGCCTTGCCATCCAGTTCCAGCAAGGCGCGGCTGCTGAATTTGACGATCACGGCATCGAGAAAGGCACTGAGGGAAAACATACCCCAGGAGAGTCCGGCATCCTCAAGTGCCACTGAAGTGCCGGATTGTTGCAACAGATCCATCATGTGATGAATACGGAAAGCATCGTGCATGCTGTGGTGTTGCATCACATTAATGACAATCTCACGCTCGGACCAGGCATGCTCCCCAAACAATGCCAGGAAGGGATTAGTCGTATCCTCCCCGCCCGCAAAGAAACTCTCCATGTCGAGATTCAACATCAGCCAGCCCTCGCCAGGAAACTTGGCAATCTGTAGCTTTTTCAATTCCAGCTCCAGATGGAACAGTAAAAGAGGATTCTTGCGCAAATTGGTCTGCAATTTGTGAGCATCCAGTGGCCGCCCATTACGGGCCCAGAAGTGGGCATGCGCCTGGTAGCCCAGCATTTCGGTGGATTGCACATCCACGATAGGCTGGTAATCCGTACCGAACTGGCGCGCCATGACCACATCAAGCAATTCATGAGGAGGCAAGTCGCGCGGCTCTACCTCGCGCTCAAGTAGCAACGCCCCCATCTCGGATTGATTAAATGCATTCATGTTGATGAACCTTCCACAAAATCCCTGTCAGGAAACATCATAAATGAGAACAATTTACATTTAAAGCGTTATTTCCAACTATTTTAGTCGGATATTATTTTACCCTCGTCAAATATCATTATTCTGAGTCATTCATTTGCGATCACTATGTCCCAGGTCACGCTCTGGGTCGATACGATCCCGGATCAATTGCTTCAACTCCTTGGATTCCGGAAAGCGCTCCTGTTCCTTGCGTGAGAATAACAGTTCACCATTCAGCCTCACTTCAAAAATCCCACCTGTCCCAGGAACCAGACTGACGCGCCCAAGGTCTGTATCGAAGGTTGTCAGCAGTTCCTGTGCCATCCAGGCAGCACGTAACAACCAACGGCACTGCGTGCAATATTCGATTTCTACTTCGGGTAACTTGGACAAGCTCATCGGCGCATGACTCCATATGTAAAATTAAAGAAATTTAGCGTTCAAGTGATTGAAAAGCAAAAAATGACTGTGCGATACTCTGCATCGCTTTGCAATGACAAGATAAATATCGGAAAATGGGCTCGTCGCTCCCCGTCTTCACAATATAATCGTTAGTATTCAACCATTCTGGTTTTTCCATCGAGGAATTGTTTTACATGCGTAAACTTAAAAAGATCGGCTTGATTGTCGTAGGCCCGTTGCTTGGTGTCATGCTAAGCCTGAGCTATTCCGCCATTGCGGACAAAGAAACCAAGCCGCAATTGCCACTGGATGACCTACGCACATTTGCCGAAGTATTCGGCAAGATCAAGAGCGACTATGTAGAACCTGTAGAAGACAAGAAACTCCTCACCGAGGCCATAAACGGCATGCTTTCCGGCTTGGACCCTCATTCAGCCTACCTGGATGCTGATGCATTCAAAGACTTGCAAGCTGGAACCCAGGGCGAGTTTGGCGGCCTGGGTATTGAAGTCGGCATGGAAGACGGTTTCGTCAAGGTCGTTGCCCCGATTGAGGATACCCCCGCATACAAGGCCGGCCTCAAGAGCGGCGACCTCATCATGAAGCTGGATGACACACCAGTAAAAGGCCTATCGCTGAATGATGCCGTCAAGCGCATGCGCGGCAAGCCTGATACCAAGATTACACTGACCGTGTTACGCAAGGGCGAGGCCAAGCCACTGACCTTTGTATTAACCCGCGCTATTATCAAAACGCAGAGCGTCAAGTACAAGCTATCCGAACCTGGCTACGCCTATATCCGCATCACCCAGTTCCAAGAGCATACTGGTGAGGACTTGGCCAAAGCCATCAAAACCCTGCGCGAACAGAACAAAGAAGCCTTCAAGGGCCTGATCCTTGACCTGCGTAATAACCCCGGCGGCCTGCTCAATGCTGGTGTCGGTGTTTCTGCCGCCTTCCTGCCCAAGGGCGAACTGGTGGTGTATACCGAAGGCCGTGGTGAAGAAGCCAAGATGCGCCTGACCGCCAATCCGGAAAACTACGTACGTGGCGGCGCACGTGCCGACTACCTGCGCGACCTGCCCGCTGACCTCAAGACCTTGCCATTGGTGGTATTGGTCAATGGTGGTTCCGCATCCGCATCCGAAATCGTGGCAGGCGCCCTGCAAGACCACAAGCGCGCCATCATCCTGGGCACTCAAACCTTTGGTAAAGGCTCTGTGCAAACCATCCTGCCAATGAATAACGGCGCGGCCATCAAGCTGACAACAGCGCGTTATTTCACGCCAAAGGGTCGCTCCATCCAGGCCAAGGGCATCGTGCCTGACATTCTGGTAGAAGAAGCCACTGTGAACTCGCAGGAACATGCTGCCATGTTGCGCGAGGCAGACCTAAGCCGTCACTTGAGCAACCCCAAGGAAGCGGAAGAAGCACCTATCGTGCAACCAGCCCCTGCTGAAGAAAAAGACAGCAAACCAGCGACGCCTGCAGAACCTGACAGCAAGGATCAAAAAGATAAGGCAGCAACACCAGCTGGCCCGATTGAACCAGGTTCCAAGGCAGACTACCAGTTCAACCAGGCACTCAACCTGCTCAAGGGCCTGCAAATTCTGCAACGTAAATAAGCGCTTACCCAGGCCGCCACTAGGCGGCCTGTTTTGCTGTTAACCTCGCACTACCGACCCCACCATGCTAGACCGACTAATCATCGAATTCGACAAAAGCCTGCGTACCTTGTTGGCCACACCCAACAGCCAGCGTGCCCATCCAGGCCAAGCACTACCCGAAACCCTTACCGAGAGGCAAGACAAGCAGCATGCTGCTGCCTTGATGCGAGTCAATCATACCGGTGAGATTTGTGCACAAGCCTTGTACAACGGGCAGGCCATTACGGCACGCAATCCCGCTACAGCCGCAGTATTACGTACTGCGGCACAGGAAGAAACCGAACATCTTGCCTGGTGCGAGAAACGCATCAAGGAATTAGGCAGCCATACCAGCCTCCTCAACCCACTGTTCTACGGTGGCTCCTTTGGCTTAGGACTGCTCGCAGGCGCACTCGGTGACCGCTGGAACCTAGGCTTTGTGGCTGAAACAGAACATCAAGTGGCTGCCCATTTGGCACGACATCTTGAAACATTGCCTGCGCATGACCAGAAAAGCCGCGCCATTGTCAGCCAAATGCAAGCTGATGAAGCCGGGCATGCGCAACAGGCGATTGCACAAGGCGCAGCTGCTCTACCCTTCCCGGTGAAGACCGGCATGCGACTTCTTTCCACCATCATGACAACCACGACCTATCATCTATGACAACATTCAGTACCATCCTGGCTGGCCTCGAAGCCAGCGACCATATCCAGAAAATCGAACTGCTTGATACCAAAGGCGCGATTGCAGCCACGATTGAGAACAAACCTGGTAGCCAAGGCTCAATCAAGGTTTACCATCATTTATACAAGAAATACGGCAGCATTAATGTTGCCGCAGCCCGTGATGGGCTGGAGATTTATGCAGAACATACTTCCGATGCCGAAGCCAACCCAGGCAAGCATCCCAATATTGATCGCCTATTCGAGATCATCCAGACAGAACAACAACTCAGCGTAAGAGTTATCTAATCCTCTTCATAACAGCATCCCAAGCCCCGCAATGCGGGGCTTTTTTATTGCCGCTATTTCAGCGTCGCATATCCACTTGTAATCAATAATGTAAATAGTTGTTATTTTTCTTAATAAATTATTCACACAATTAATAACAATCATTATCATTTCAAAACTTTTCAATTCATCAGGGAAATGAATAAATGCAACCTCGTTTTAAACTCCGTACAGGAGTAATGGCACTACTTTGCCTGTCGACAGCCCACCTAGCCTTGGCTGAAGATACTTTGCCTGAAATCCAAGTAAAAGCTGAAGGCACCTCCGAGCCTCAAGTGACCGAAACCACTAAGTCCTACACCACCAAGGCCAGTACAACTGCGACAAAACTCAACACACTATTAAAGGAAACACCACAGTCGATCTCGGTCATCACTAATAGTTTGATCAATGACTTCAAGCTGTCTTCAGTCAATGATGTGTTGGATCTCGCTACCGGCATCCGGGTGGAACGAGCAGAGACTGACCGCACTTACTATACTGCCAGAGGCTCGGACATCACAAACTTCCAGATCGACGGCATAGGCGTTCCTTTCCAGACTGGATTGCTGATCGGCGACATGGATAGCATCATCTATGACCGCATCGAGGTATTGCGCGGTGCCAATGGTCTATTAACAGCTACTGGCAATCCATCCGCCACCATCAATTTCGTACGCAAACGTCCCACTAGTGACTTTCAGGCCAAGATCAACCTCACAGTGGGTTCATGGGACAGGCGCCGAGTAGATGCCGATATCTCCGGCCCGCTCAATGAAGCAGGCAATGTACGTGGCCGCCTGATCATGGCGCACCAAAAACGCAATTCTTACCTTGACCACTACGGACAAGAGCGAAACCTAGTTTATGGGGTCATTGAAGCAGATATTACCGACAACACCGCTGTGGCTTTTGGTCATACGTATCAGCAAAACAACACCAATACTCCAACTTGGGGGGCGCTGCCCTTGCTATATGCAGATGGCACCAAGCGACATTACAGCCGTTCCACCATGCCAGCACCGGACTGGACTTACTGGAACACTCTTAATAACACCAGCTTTGCTGAGCTGACTCAGCTCTTTAACAATGGCTGGAAAATAAAAACGCAGTTTTCACGTAAAACAGAAACCGGCCAGTCCCATTTGTTCTATCTTACAGGCAGTGAAAACCCTAACACAGGCGCTGGATTACAATACTATGGCGGCAATTACCATGACACATTTAAAGAGTACGTCGCAGATATTTATGCGTCCGGCCCGTTCTCCTTGGCTGGCCGCCAGCACGAATTAGTAGTCGGCTCCAGTTGGTCTCGCGCTTATGGTCGAGCCAGTGGTACTGGCACTGGCTATATCGCGCTTAATAGCTTCGATAGCATCGCCACCCTGCCCGAACCCAACTGGGTAGGATGGTCAAACTTTGGCTCAAGGTCACAAAAGCGCCTCAACCACTATGCTGCTGCCAAATTCAACCTGACCGAGAATTTGAAACTCACGACAGGGGCCAGCATGCTGACATACAAGTATGAAGGCGATTACTATGGTGGCAACAACGATGCGCAAGCACATGACAAGATCACCCCTTACGCAGGCATTGTGTATAACCTGACCGGACAGCACACCCTCTATGCCAGCTACACAGGCATTTACAATCCGCAAACGGCGTTAGGCGCAAATCTGCAGCCTCTGGCACCACTGGAAGGCAAGAACTATGAGTTAGGTATCAAAAGCGATGTTCTGGCTAATCTCAATACTTCATTTGCCCTGTTCAAGACAGTACAAGAGAATCTGGCAGAATCTACTAACCAGCAAATTGGGAATGTCTATATTTCCAGGGCGATTGATGCAACTACTTGGGGTTATGAATTTGACATGTCCGGTGAAGTCACTGACCGCCTAAAAGTGAATGGTGGCTATACCCGACTGATGAGCGTCAAGGGTAAGGATGATGAAAACCAGAAACCTTATACTCCAAGGCACCTCGTCAAGCTAAGCACAACCTATCAGGTCCCTCACATCGAGAAGTTGAAGGTAGGGGCATCAGTCAACTGGCAAGACTCCACTCATTACAACTATCCAAATGGCACACGTTACACACAGGACAGCTATGCCGTGATCAATGTAATGGCAGACTACGAGCTGGATAAGCATTGGACAGCAGCAGTCAATGTCTACAACCTGACCAACGAGAAGTATGTCAGCAGCCTGATGTTTGGCCAGAGCTTCTACTCAGCCCCTATGAATGCTAGCGCAACCCTGACTTGGAAATATTAACGCAGCTCATCAGGTTGATCACAACAAAAAGCCCCGCAATGCGGGGCTTTTTTCATGGGTTAGCGCGAGTTAGAGCCTGCCTGAAATCGGCGGGTGATAAATAATCTGCACATGTGTACCCGCCGGGTCTGCGCAGTAGAAACTACGCGCACCGTCGCGGTGGGTCTTGGGCGGCATGAGTATCTTGACGCCGTGGGCAACAAAATGAGCGTGCCATTCATCGACCAACTCAAGATCACTGATGATGAATCCAATGTGATCAAGGCGCTGCTTGCCTTCTGGCGCATCATGGCTACGATGCAAGGCTAGGTTGTCATTGCCCGAAGTCAGGTAGTAATTGTCAGGGTCAGGCTGCCACTCAACTTGCATACCAATGAGGTCGACATAGAAATGCAGGCAGGCCTCGATATCCTGCACAAACAGGGCCACATGGCGCAGACCCTGCATGCCTTGTGGTCGGCTCAAAGCTCAGCCTCACGGATTTCAAAATCGTGAGTAATCTCAGAAGCCTTGCCCAGCATGATGGAAGCTGAGCAATATTTCTCAGCGGAAAGCTTCACGGCACGCTCAACCTGGGCTGGATTCAAACTCTTGCCAGTCACGACAAAATGCACATGTATCTTGGTGAAGACCTTGGGAATCTCATCGGCACGTTCAGCGCTGATCTCAGCCTCGCAATCCGTCACCGGCTGACGCGACTTTTTGAGGATGGTGACCACATCAAAAGAGGTACAAGCCCCCATACCGATTAGCAGCATTTCCATCGGACGCATGCCGAGATTACGGCCTCCCGCATCTGGCGCGCCATCGAGCACAACGGCATGACCAGTCTCGGATTCGCCCATGAAACAGACATTCTCAATCCACTTAACACGTGCTTTCATTTTTTGACTCTTGATCCACTCATCATGGTAGATAAATCCGGCACCTGGCTTTCCGCACAGGCGCCAGGTAGGAAGCTTACTTAACGCCGAGCAGCTCTACATCAAACACCAGTGTCGCGTTCGGTGGAATCACGCCACCAGCGCCACGTGCGCCATAGCCATATTCTGGAGGAATAACCAGGGTACGCTTGCCACCCACCTTCATGCCAGCAAAGCCTTCATCCCAGCCGCGAATCACCTGGCCACCGCCAAGATAGAACACGAAAGGTTCACGACGATCAACGGAGCTGTCGAACTTGGCACCCTTACCATCAGGCTTGCTGGGGTCATAGAGCCAGCCTGTGTAGTGCACGGTGACATTCAGGCCAGCCTCTGCTTCGCGGCCTTCGCCCACTTGGGTATCGATTTTCTGCAATTCGGTGATTTTGTCGCTCATTACGATTTTTTCCTTGTCACTATTGGTATCGGCTGAACAGCCACTCATGGCGAGCATGGCCAGCACGAATGCACTTGCCAGCATGGCAATTGGTTTCATGGATTTCTCCGATCACGGGTTTACAACAACAACGCATCAGCCAAAAAGAGGCGTTTGTACGCTGCGCGAAGCCAGTATCATACCTAGATTATTCCAGCCTGTGCGGATCAAGGCTGTTGGTAAATCCAGTCGATGAGAGCATCTTGTGCCGCACGGGAAGCACTGGCTTTGGGATCGTTGACCATGATGACAGCCACCCAGCGCCGCCCCCGATTATCGTGAACATAGCCTGCCAGCGCACTGACACCATTGATCGTCCCTGTTTTCAGGTGTGCACTACCTCGGGCCTGACTGTTACGCAGGCGGTTAGCCATGGTGCCATCAACGGAGGGTATCGGCAGGGCAGAGAGATATTCCGGCATCACCGGGCTGGCATAGGCTGCCAGCAGGAAAGCAGCCATATGCTGGGCGCTGATTTGTTCATTGCGCGAAAGCCCGGAACCATTTTCCAGTATCAATTCAGGGAAATGCAGCCCTTTGCTGGCAAGCCAGGCGCGAATGGCATGAATGCCATCCACCTCGGTAGCGGGGCTGGCCACACGCTCTGCCGCAATGGTCAGGAATAATTGCCTCACCATGAGGTTGTTGCTGTATTTGTTGATGGTGCGGATGATTTCCGACAATGGCTGCGAATCATGCGTGAGCAGGTGTGCTGCGCCTTCCGGCAACACGCCATAGCGCCATTTACCCTTGAACTTGCCCCCGAGTGACTGCCAGTGGTTGCGGAATAACGCATACGCGTAAGGGCCGTCTTCCAGCACATTCAACTCCAGCGTCTTGCTGCGGCAAGCCTGGGGAAAGTCCCCCGTGAAGGTGACATTCACCTCATCGCCTGATGGCTCCACCATAAATTGCACCTGGTTTTTCCAGTCACCACATTCGCCACGTACCAGCTTTAATTGGTTGTGGATATGGATTTCCGGCAACTCAGGGTCAGACTCGACCTTGAGCTTGCCGCCCTCGGCCAGAAGATAAAAAGAAGTGGACTTGATATTGACGGCAAAAGCATTGGGGATAGCGTTGTAGGGCGCATGTGGCTTATCGTCAAACTCAGCAGCATCGTGGAAGCGCCGGGCAAAATAGTTGGTATCCAGCACAATATCGCCGTGAATCTCTTCAACACCTGCCAGCCGCAGATCTTCCAGCATGGCACGCATATCAGCCGCCAGCAGGTAGGGGTCGCCGCGCCCCTGAATGATCAGGTTGCCATGCAATACGCCATTTTCCAGCCTGCCATCATGATAAAGCTCAGTACGCCAGCGATAAGCCGGCCCGAGTAGCTCCAGCCCGGCATAAGTGCTCAACAGCTTCATGGTGGATGCCGTCTTCATTGGCCGAGTGCTATGGTGATCCAGCAGTGGAGCAGGCTGGTCGACACGCTGCACATACACAGCCACGTTTTCTTCGGCGATGCCATTCTTACGCAGCAAATCACTGACAGGTTCCGGCAAGGCAGCATGAGCCACCATGCTAGCCACCATCAGCAAGCTGAACAGCCACCACCTCATATCGTTTCCTTGAGCGCGTGCAGGGTTTGTTCCAGCATCCAGTCCATCTCTGCCTCGCTGATGACATAGGGTGGCATGAAATACACGGTATTGCCTACCGGGCGCAACAATAGGCCACGCTGCAACGCTGCTTGATAGAAGTGCTGCTGAAATCCGGGTTGGCTGGGGGCAACATCAAACGCCCAGATCATGCCGAGATTGCGTAAATGCGCCACTGGCAGATCAGCCAAGGCAGCCAGCTGATGGTTGAGGTATTTAGTTTTGCTGCGATTGCTGTTGAGCACGTCGTGCTGCGCAAAAATCTCCAGCGTTGCCAAGGCCGCGCTACACGCCAGCGCATTACCAGTGTAGCTATGCGAATGCAGGAAACCTCGCGTGACCTTGTCATCATAAAAGGCGGCGTATATCTCATCCGTGGTCTGCACGACAGAAAGTGGCAGGTAACCGCCAGTAATGCCCTTGGAAAGGCAGATAAAATCAGGCCGGATACCCGCCTGCTCAGTCGCGAACATAGTGCCAGTGCGTCCAAATCCCACGGCAATTTCATCGGCAACCAGATGCACCTGGTAACGGTCGCATATATCACGCAATTGTTGCAGGTAAGCCGGATGGTACATCGCCATGCCAGTTGCACACTGCACCAGGGGCTCCAAGATCACTGCGGCAAGCTCGTCATGATGCTGGGCAATATATTCCTCGGCAAAGCCCGCGCAACGCAGGGCGTATTGCTCAGCACTTTCACCCGCCTCGGCAAGACGCCAATCCGGGCTCGGCAAGGTCACTGATTCCCGCAACAAGGGCGCATAGGTATCCTTGAACAAGGCAACATCAGTGACTGACAAGGAACCCAGGGTTTCACCATGATAGCCATTCTGCAAACTAAGAAAGCGGGTCTTGCCAGCCGGGCCGCGATTGCGCCAGTAATGAAAGCTCATCTTCAGTGCGATTTCAGTCGCAGAAGCACCATCAGAGGCATAAAAACTATGCCCCAAGCCGGTCAAGATCGATAACTGCTCAGAAAGCCGCACCACTGGCTCGTGAGTAAAACCAGCCAGGATGACATGCTCAAGCTGATCCAACTGAGCAGTGATGGCTTGCTTGATATGAGGGTGATTGTGTCCAAACAGGTTGACCCACCAGGAGCTCACGCCATCCAGGTAGCGCTTGCCATCAAAATCTTCCAGCCAGACACCTTCGCCACGCTTGATCGGCACCAGAGGCAGCATTTCGTGCTGCTTCATCTGCGTGCAAGGATGCCAGACAGATGCCAGGCTACGTTGCAACAGCGATGTATTACTGATGCTCATGCGCTTTAATGCAGAACGTAAGGTGCCGCCTCATCTGCCAGCACGATGCGATCTGTTGACAGTCCCAAATCCCATGCCGCTTCCTGTGTCGCCAACTGCAGCATGCTGATCAAGGCATGACTCAGCTCCGCAGTCAGCGCAATGCTGTACGTCTCGCCAGCCTGGCTATGCAGCTCCAGCATGGATTCCGTATGATCCATATGCACCAGCTTGCATTCGGTAATCAGTACCGGAGGCTCGGCATGCGCCGACTTGAGGTCATGATAGGCACCAGAAAGGTTGAAGCCTTGCATGACCGGCATACTCACGACTTCCTGGTTGAAATGTTCCAGCAACTCTTCAGCCGTCACAGCCAAGGTGTCATGCATGGGTACAGGCGATAACTCGCTATCCTGCAACAAGCCCCACAACACGCGCACGATACGACGCGTCAACCAAGCATTAAGCTCCGACTCTTCGCCCAAGCTAACCTTCAGCAACATGCGATCCTGATGGCCGCTATAGCTCAAATGCAACTGATGAATAGCCATATCTGCGAACTCTTCCGACATCCAACCACTCCTGCACAACAATTCATTAAGATCGTGATTATAAAGTACTCACGCATTCTTTACCTGATCAACCACTGCAACAGTACCCTCCTATTTCTCCCAGACTCCTGATCAGACAAGGGCTGCAGCCCAAGCAAAAAATACTGTTTGCAAAATGATCAACCCATGCGTAGGATGCCACCACATTACAAAATGATGAATTCATCATTAGTTAGTGAACCAAAACACAAAAGCCTCTCTCTAACTGAGCACTATGGTTAATAAACTCAATCCTTCTGCTGTGCAAATGCGACTGTTCCTCGTATCAGTCATCTTTGCATTGATTGGATTGACGAACCATCTCATCCACTCCACCGACAATTGGTACATTGGTGATACTGAGCCAGTCCAAGTTTCTGTCGTTGAGTCGATTGCTGGAGGTGGCGAGCCACCTACCGCGCTGGACCTTACCCTCACCGGGCTGCTTTTCACTGCACTGTTGCTGGCCACCACGCTGCCTTACTCTTGGGCACCTGTCAGCAGCGACCATGCCTACCGTCTACTTTTCTCCAACCACGCAAGACCCCGCGACCCGCCTACCCAGGCTTAATCCGTGTTTGTTCAGCACCCTTGCTGATGATGGAGGCTGTTTGCAGCCCAGCAACAGGATACAAGCCTGGTATAGCCTAAGCCTGTAAAACATCCTCCCGACGCTAAAGCTCCGCCCTAAAGAAACATGCTTGTCGTGATTTCCTAAGCGAGTTCGCGCGCCCAGCGCCAGACTCCTGGCCAGTCATCTGTCTGTGTTCTGAACCAGCACATCCCAGACTATCCCGCACAAGTTCTGCAGTCTCGCCACATGGCACGCACTGATCAAGCTGAGCAGGATATTCGCCCCGGAAGAAAAGTAGCTCTCCATTTTCACCCATTGGCTAAGCATGAATCCTATGATCAAAAAAATCTCTGTTGCCCTAGGCATCATGGCAGTGCTCTTGAGCGGTTGCCATCAAGTTGAAACCAACGAACACCAGGAATTACTCAAACTCAAGGTGACCTCGCCATTACGCAAGGACACCACCATTGTGAAGGAGTACGTTTCACAGATTCATGCCATCCGGCATATTGAAGTCCGCGCCCTGGAACGTGGCTATCTGCAAGATACGTTTGTCGATGAAGGCCAACAGGTCAGCAAGGGCCAGCCTATGTTCAGGATCATGCCCAACCTCTACCAGGCCGATCTGCAAAAAGCCAAGGCCGAGGCCAACATGACCAAGATCGAGTATGACAACACCAAGGCCCTGGCAGACAAGAACATCGTCTCGCCCAATGAACTAGCGTTGGCAAAAGCCAAGCTGGACAAGGCCAACGCCGAGGTCAATGTAGCAAACACGCATCTTGGCTTCACCAATATCAACGCCCCGTTCACCGGCATCATGGATCACCTGGAGGCGAGAAACGGCAGCCTGCTGGACGAAGGCGATCTGCTGACCACGCTCTCGGACATCAGCAAGATGTGGGTGTATTTCAACGTACCTGAATCCGAATATCTCGACTACATGCAAAGCAAGAAGAACCCTTCGCAAGAGCGGGAAAAGGTAAAACTGAAAATGGCGAATGGTGAAGTATTTGATCAGGAAGGCGTGATCGAGACCATTGAGGCCGATTTCGACAACAAGACAGGCAATATCGCTTTCCGCGCCAGCTTCCCCAACCCCAACAAGATCCTGCGTCACGGCCAGACCGGCAACATCCTCATGAGCATTCCCTACAAGGATGCCTTGTTGATCCCGCAGAAAGCCACGTTCGAGATTCTCGATAAGGTCTATGTCTACGTCATCAGCAAGGACAACAAGGTTGAGCAACGACTCGTCAATATCGACGGGGAACTGCCTCACCTTTACATCGTGAAGGATGGCTTGGAAGAAGGCGACAAGATCCTGGTCGAAGGCCTGCGCAAGGTACACAACGGTCAAGAGATTGCAGTCGATTTCATCGCCCCTGACAAAGCCATGTCAGACCTCAGCCTTTACGCTGAATAACCCACTCAGGTGACGAGATAAATGCTGAATATCTTTATTAAAAGACCGGTCATGGCGATTGTGCTATCGCTATTGATCGTATTCATGGGGTTCTTGTCGATCAAGTCCCTGCCCACTTCACAGTTTCCTGACATTGCGCCACCACGCGTGATCGTGTCGCTGGCCTATCCTGGCGCCAGTGCCGATGTGCTGGTGCAATCCTCCTTGATCACGATTGAACGCGCGATCAACGGTGTGCCGGGGATGAAATACATCGTCTCCGACGCCACCAGCGCCGGCGAAGCCACGATCCAGGTGATTTTTGATCTGGGCGTGGACCCCAACCAGGCCATGATCAACGTCAAGACCCGTATTGACCAAGTGATGAGCCGTTTGCCGCAATTG
The DNA here is from genome assembly GCF_044751345.1 of Methylobacillus methanolivorans. GTDB lineage: Bacteria > Pseudomonadota > Gammaproteobacteria > Burkholderiales > Methylophilaceae > Methylobacillus > Methylobacillus methanolivorans. The sequence goes on from NZ_JBIWXY010000001.1 coordinate 1,699,751, forward strand.
GTGCAAATGGAAGGTGTGGTCGTCGAGCGCGTACAGCCCAGCATGCTGATGTACGTCAACCTCTTCAGCAAGGATAAGCATGCTGACGAGAAATTCCTCTTCAACTATGCCAACGTCAACATCATCCCTGAAATCCAGCGCGTCAACGGTATTGCCCAGGCCAAGATTCTCGGTAGCCGCCAATATGCCATGCGTATCTGGCTCAACCCAGAACGTATGCGGGCCTACAACGTCTCCACCGAAGAAGTCATGGAGGCGATCAACAGCCAGAGCGTGATTGGCCGCCCAGGCCGCTTGGGCCAGAGCTCGGGTATCAGCGCGCAATCAAAGGAATATGTGTTGATCTACAAGGGCCGCTACAACAAGCCCGAAGAGTACGAAGACATCATCATCCGCGCCAATTCCGAAGGCGAAATCCTGCATCTCAAGGACATCGCCAAGGTCGAGTTGAACAGTGAGTTCTACGACATTTACTCGAACAAGGACGGTTATCCCTCTGCCGCTATCGTGCTCAAACAGAACTATGGCAGTAATGCCACGGAAGTGATTGAGCATGTGAAGGAAAGAATGCAGGAACTGAAAGCATCCTTCCCCGAAGGCATGGATTATGAAGTCAACTATGATGTATCCAAGTTCCTCGATGCCTCTATCGAAAAGGTGATTCACACCCTGATCGAGGCATTTGTTCTGGTCGCCCTGGTGGTATTTATCTTCCTGGGTGACTGGCGCTCCACCCTGATCCCGATTCTGGCGGTGCCAGTGTCGTTGATCGGTACCTTCTCCGTGATGCAGATGTTCGGGATTTCTATCAACCTGATCACGCTGTTTGCGTTGGTGCTGGCGATCGGTATCGTGGTGGATAACGCCATCGTGGTTGTGGAAGCCGTCCATGCCAAGATGGAAACTGAGCATTTGACTCCCTATAAAGCCACCCAACAGGTGCTGGGGGAGATCGGTGGTGCGATTGTCGCCATTACCCTGGTGATGACCGCTGTGTTCGTACCCGTAGCCTTCATGACTGGGCCTGTGGGTGTGTTCTACCGTCAGTTTTCCATCACCATGGCGGCTTCCATCATCATCTCCGGCATCGTGGCCTTGTCACTGACCCCAGTGCTATGCGCCATGCTGTTGAAGAACAACCACGGCCAACCCAAGCGCAAGACCCCGATCAGCCTGTTCATCAATGCATTCAACCATCTGTTTGAAAAGGTGACCGGACGTTACACCAAGCTGCTTGAGCTCGTGGTGACACGCCGCATCGTTACCTTCCTGCTGCTGGCGGCATTTGCAGGTGGTACTTTCCTGGTCAACAAGACACTGCCAGCCGGCTTCATCCCTGGTGAAGACCAAGGCATGGTGTATGCGATTATCCAGACACCTCCTGGCTCCACACTGGAGGTGACCAACAAGATCGCACGGCAATTGCAGGCTGTTGCTTCCAAGGTGGATGGCGTGCAGTCGGTATCTTCACTGGCTGGTTATGAAGTGCTGACCGAGGGCCGTGGTTCCAATGCCGGTACTTGTATCATCAACCTCAAGGATTGGTCACAGCGTTCACGTTCTGTCCATGACGTGATCGAGGAACTGGAAGAAAAGACCAAGGACTTCGGTGCCGTTGTCGAATTCTTCGAGCCACCGGCAGTACCTGGTTATGGTGCAGCATCCGGCCTGGCGTTGCGTCTGCTCGACAAGACCGATAACACGGACTATCACGAGTTCGACAAGATCAATCAGGATTTCATGAAGGCACTGGCCAAGCGTAAAGAACTCACCGGCCTGTTCACTTTCTATGCCGCGAATTACCCGCAGTATGAAATCCAGATCGACAACAAGCTCGCCATGCAGAAGAAGGTGTCTATCGCCAAGGCGATGGATAACCTGGATATCCTGATCGGCAGTACCTACGAACAGGGCTTTATCCGCTTCAACAACTTCTTCAAGGTCTACACCCAGGCTGGCCCTGAGTTCCGCCGTTACCCAACCGATATCCTCAACTACTTCGTGAAGAACGAGGAAGGCGAAATGGTGCCCTACTCTGCCTTCATGAAGCTGAAGAAGATGCAGGGCCCTAACGAAATCACGCGTTACAACCTGTACAACTCAGCCACTATCCGCGCTATGCCTGCCGCAGGCTACACCACGGATGACGCCATCAAGGCCGTGGAACAAGTGGCCAAGGCCACCCTGCCACACGGCTACGACATTGGCTGGGAAGGCTTGTCATTCGACGAGGCCAACCGTGGTAACGAAGCCATGATCATCTTTGGTGTCGTCCTGGTATTCGTCTACATGGTGCTGGCCGCACAGTATGAAAGCTTCATCCTGCCGCTGGTTGTCGTGCTGTCACTGCCTGCCGGGGTATTCGGCTCCTTCTTCCTGCTGAAGGGATTAGGCCTCGCCAATGACATCTACGCCCAGGTCGGGTTGGTGATGCTGGTCGGCCTACTGGGGAAGAACGCGGTGCTGATTGTGGAATATGCCGTGCAGAAACATGCGCAAGGCTTGTCCATCAAGGATGCTGCGATTGAGAGTGCACGTGTACGGTTCCGTCCTATCCTGATGACCTCGTTCGCCTTTATCGCCGGGTTGATTCCGCTGGTACTTGCCACCGGTGCTGGCGCGGTGGGCAACCGCACCATCGGTAGCTCTGCGCTTGGCGGCATGCTATTCGGCACCATCTTCGGCGTCATTCTCATCCCTGGCCTGTACTACATCTTTGCCAAGCTTTCCGATGGCAAGTCGATGATCAGGAACGAAGAGTTCGAGCCTTTAACTGAAATCTATCACTACAGCAAAAACGATGATGACCAAGAATAAAGCCATTCAACTTGCCGTGTTGGGAGCCTTGGCGCTGATGATGCAAGCATGCGCCATCCCAACGATCACGAAAAAAGAGCCGCAGGTCGCGCTGCCTGAGCATTACAGCACCAGTGATGCCAGCACCAGCAGCGCTGCCAGCGTGAACTGGAAGGAGTTCTTTGAAGATCAACACCTGGCGACCCTGATAGACACCGCCATTGCCAACAACAAGGAGATCAACATTCTCATGCAGCGCATCAGCGTTGCCGAGAACGAGATCCTGGCGAGGAAAGGTGAATACCTGCCCTCGGTAGGCATAGGTGCGGCTGCCGAAACCGAGAAAACTGCACGCTACACCCGCAACGGTGCCATTGAGGAAGGCCTTGATATCAAGGAAGGCAAGCACTTCCCCAAATATTTCGGTAACTACCAGTTTGGCCTGGTCGCCTCGTGGGAGCTGGATGTCTGGAAGAAGTTACGCAATGCCACCAAGGTCGCCACCATGGAATACATGGCAACCGTTGAAGGCAAGCACTTCCTTGTCACCAACCTAGTGGCAGAAGTAGCCAACTCCTATTACGAACTGCTGGCGCTGGATAACGAGCTGGACAACCTCGACAAGAACATCGAGATTCAGCAGCACGCTCTCGATGTGGTGAGGGAACTACAGCAATACGCCCGCACTACTTCGCTTGCGGTGAAGCGTTTCGAGGCCGAGGTGAACAAGAACCAGAGCCAGCGTTATGAGGTGAAGCAAAAGATTGTTGAAACGGAAAACCGTATCAACTTCCTGCTGGGCCGCACACCGCAACCGATCGCACGATCTTCAGCAGGCTTCATGAATATCAAGCCCAAGATGCTCGATGCAGGTATACCTTCGCAATTGCTGGAAAACCGTCCTGACATCCGTCAAGCGCAGTTGGAGCTAGAGGCCGCCAAACTCAATATCGAGGTAGCCAAGGCGAATTTCTACCCATCCTTCTCCCTCAAGGCTGGGCTAGGATTCCAGGCATTCAATCCGCGCTACCTGCTGAATATGCCGGAGTCGATTGCCGGGTCGTTTGGTAGCGATCTGATTGCTCCACTGATCAACCGCAACGCCATTATCGCCACTTACAAGAACGCCAGTGCCGAGCAAATCAAGGCAGCGTTCGAGTATGAGCAAACCATCATCAATGCTTATGGCGAAGTAGCCACGCAGTTATCGAATCTGGACAACCTAGACAAGAACTACCAGTTGAAAAACAACCAGGTCGACACCCTGACCAGCTCTATCGAAATCTCCAATCAGCTCTTTAAATCTGCACGTGCTGACTACATGGAAGTGCTGCTCACGCAGCGCGATGCGCTGGAAGCCAAGATGGACCTGATCGAGACCAAGCAGAAGCAGATTTCCGCAATGATCAACTTATACAGGGCGTTGGGAGGTGGCTGGCAATAGAAACTATCAACCGTACTGCAAAGCAATAATCAATTTTAATTATATGATTTTTAGGAGATTTACCATGAAACAGGCAATTTCAATTCTGACCTTCGCATTGTTGGCTTCTTCCGCTATGTTCGCACAAGCACAAGATGGCAACGCCGTACTCAATGGCCAAGTACTGGCCGCTGCCAATATCAGCCCGCTCAATAGCACATTTGATGCGCGCATTGCCGAAACCAAGGCTGTTGCCAGCACCAAGGATGTTGCGGTCATCACCAACAACCGCCCTCATCCAAAGTACGGCTTCAACATGAATCGCATCAACACCTCCGCTGAGCGTGCAGATCGCAATCTGGGCAAGCACTTCGTTTACGTCACACACCCCAAGAATGGCTTCCAGGTCAAGCGCTACGTAGGCTAAGCAAATGATTCAAGGGCGACTGTAAAAAAGCTCGAAAACTCTGCACACTTGGCCCGGCTTGTTATCAGGTCGGGCTATTTTTTTGTAGTGATGTGGTATCAATAAAGCCGTCAGCCACCACTCGCGGCACCTCAATTCGCGACTTTCCTAACGCTGGATAGACTGCAACACTGCACTCAGGACACCAGGAAACTTCTGCTCGATCTCGGCAAGTCGCAGCGAATTCAAATGCTCCTTGCCATCGATCATGGTTTCTACCAAACCCGCAGCACGCAATATTTTAAAATGATGGGACATACTGGATTTTGGCCGGTTCATATCCAACTCACCACAAGTCATCTGCCGCCCAGCCTGCGCCAGACATGCAACGATCTCCAGACGAGCGGGATCAGATAGCGCATACATAAGTTCGGTCAGCTCTATCTGTTCAATCGGTGGATGTTTAATTTGCCTCATGGACAAAATTTATCATAGCCATTAATATGTTTCCATAGTTCGAATATATTAGAACTATGGAAACATCCCTAATAAGATCAGGGAAATGCTTGCACCATATCCACCAATCGTCAGTAGCGAGGGAATCACAATGGCAAACTTATTTTCTCCATTTCAACTAAAAGATGTTGCATTAAAGAACCGCATCGCCATACCACCAATGTGCCAATACATGGCCATTGATGGCGCTGCCAATGACTGGCACCAAGTGCATTACACCTCGCTAGCACGGGGTGGAAGCGGGCTGATCATCGTCGAGGCCACAGCCGTTGCCCCCGAAGGCCGCATCACCCCGCACTGCCTTGGCATTTGGAACGATACGCAGGCAGAACAACTCCGGGCGATTGCCGCCGCCATCAAGGCATCAGGAGCGGTACCAGGCATCCAGATTGCCCATGCTGGTCGCAAGGCCAGTGCGAATATCCCATGGGAAGGCGATGACCATATCCCAGAGGGCGATACACGCGGCTGGCAACCTATCGCGCCTTCAGCCCTAGCATTTGGCGGCTTGCTGCCTCGCACTCCCACTGCCATGACCATTGCCGACATTCAACGCGTACAACAGGATTTTGTCGCCGCTGCACGCCGCGCCTTGGATGCAGGCTTCGAATGGCTGGAATTGCACTTCGCTCATGGCTATCTGGCACAAAGCTTCACCTCAGTCCACTCCAACCTGCGCACGGATGAATATGGTGGCAATCTTGAGAACAGGGGCCGCTTCACACGCGAAACCCTGGCCGCTGTACGCAATGTCTGGCCAGAACACCTGCCACTGACTGCACGATTCGGTGTATTGGAATATGATGGGCAAGACGAACAGACATTAAGTGAATCCATCCAGCTGGTGAATGATTGGAAACAGCTAGGCCTAGATATGCTCAGTGTGAGCATTGGCTTTAGCACACCCGCAGCACAGATTCCCTGGGGCCCGGCATTCCTTGCCCCGATTGCACAAAGAGTGCGCAACGAAACCCAGCTCCCGGTGTCATCTGCCTGGGGATTTGGCGCTCCTGATCTCGCAGATCAAGCCATTCGTCATGAGCAACTCGACCTCGCCATGATAGGCCGCGCACATCTCGAGAACCCAAACTGGACTTATCAGGCAGCCAAAGAGCTACATCAGGAGAACCCTGCCTGGGTACTACCTCCGCCTTACGCACATTGGCTGGCACGCTACCACGACCCTAAACAACGCTAAAGCGCGTCAGCACAGGCTCAGCATGAATGCAGATCAAGCATCTACCCTATGGAGTGGTGCTTGGTCTCATCACCACCTGCCACAAAGAGAATCTGCAGAGTAGCAAACGGATTGCAGTAACATAGCGCATCCATCAACCGCATTGATTGTTATGACACTCACCCCAGCGCCAGATGACACGCTCGCCCAACTCAAGGCGGGTAAGCTTCAAGGGGCCACACAGCTCAAATTAAGTCATCAGTTAACACAGTTTCCGCAGCAAATTTTCGAATTAGCCGATACCCTGGAAATTCTAGATTTGTCCGGTAATGCGCTGACTGATTTACCCAGTGATTTACATCGCCTCAAGAAACTGCGCATTCTGTTTTGCTCAAACAACCAGTTTACGCACCTGCCAGAAGTGCTTGGGCAATGCGAAAACTTAAGCATGATTGGGTTTAAAGCCAACCAGATCACACATATCCCGGAAGGCGCCATCCCCACCCGCACCTTGCGCTGGTTTATCGTCACCGATAACGCACTGGGTGCGGTACCCCATGCCTTGGGCGAGTGCAGCAAGCTGCAAAAACTCATGCTGGCAGGTAACCAGCTCAGGAGCTTACCCGCCAGCATGGCCAATTGCCACGCCTTGGAGTTATTGCGGATTTCTGCCAACCAGTTTGAGACCTTGCCCGATTTTTTATTCGATTTACCTAAACTCACTTGGCTAGCCTACGCTGGCAACCCATTTTGTAATGCCATTGAGCAAGCTCTCATCAGCCAGCATCATATGCAACACATCGATTGGCACACCCTCACCCTGCAGCAAATACTCGGTGAAGGCGCCTCTGGTGTCACCTACCAGGCGTTGATGCAACAAAACAATGCGCAGGAGCTTGTAGCAGTAAAACTATTTAAGAGCGGCCTCACCAGCGACGGCCTGCCACGTTGCGAAATGCACGCCAATGTGCTGGCGGGTGAGCACCCCAATTTAGTCGGGGTCAAAGGAGTGATACACAATCACCCGCAAGGCGTTTCAGGCTTGGTCATGCCCCTGCTGGATGCCGATTTAAAAGTGCTGGCAAGGCCACCCAGCTATGAAAGCTGCTCGCGAGATGTGTATGCAGATGATTGCAGGCTCACGCCACAACAAGTCCAATTTATTTTAAAAGGCATCACGCAAGCCGCCGAACACCTGCATGCCAATGGCCTCATGCACGGCGATTTATACGCGCATAATATTTTGAGGAGTGATGAAAAAGTGGTGTTAAGCGACTTGGGCGGCGCCTCTTTTTTACCGCTGGATAACCCGGAACTCACGCAAAACATACTGAAACTGGAAGCCAGGGCCCTAGACATTCTGGCTGAAGAGTTGGCAGCTGTCGTGAGTAGCAGCAGTGATAGTTCAATGCAGGGATAGCAGGGACGATGCAGTTACCAAACTCTGGAGTTGAGTGACAAACGAACCTTCAGGATTTCATTTCAAAAACTGAAAATAAATTGCAAACGACAAAATCCTCCACTTGAAAAACACTTATATCGTCCCTATTATTAGCACTCAGTAGGGTTGAGTGCTAAACCACCCTAGTAATCGAACGTGCAATAACCTTTATGTTCAATTCAAGATTTTAGGAGAGAAACTCATGGCAATTCGCCCATTGCAAGACCGCGTTATCGTGAAACGCCTGGAAGAAGAGCGCAAGACCGCATCCGGCATCGTTATCCCTGACTCTGCAACTGAGAAGCCAGATCAAGGTGAAGTGATTGCTGTTGGCCCTGGCAAGAAAGATGACAACGGCAAGGCAATCGCTCTGGACGTTAAAGTGGGTGACAAAGTGTTGTTTGGCAAGTATGCAGGTCAAGCCGTTAAGGTAAACGGTGATGAAGTGCTGGTACTGCGTGAAGATGACATTCTGGGTGTGGTTGAAGCCTAATTGTTCGCACAACATAGCTCAAACAAGTTTCGATAGGAGATATAAATGGCTGCAAAACAAGTGATTTTCGGTGATGAGGCACGTGCCAAAATCGTCAACGGCGTAAACATTCTGGCAAATGCCGTTAAGGTAACCCTGGGTCCTAAGGGCCGTAACGTTGTGCTGGAGCGTTCTTTCGGCTCCCCAACAGTGACCAAGGACGGTGTTTCCGTTGCCAAGGAAATCGAACTGAGCGACAAGCTGGAAAACATGGGTGCTCAACTGGTTAAGGAAGTCGCTTCCAAGACCAATGACAACGCTGGTGACGGTACAACAACCGCTACCGTACTGGCACAAGCGATCGTACGCGAAGGTTTCAAATACGTTGCTGCCGGCTTCAACCCAACTGACCTCAAGCGTGGTATCGACAAGGCTGTGGCCGAAATCGTTAACGAGATCAAGGCGATCTCCAAGCCCACCACCACCAGCAAGGAAATTGCACAGGTTGGTTCTATCTCCGCTAACTCCGACTCCGACATCGGCCAGATCATCGCCGACGCGATGGACAAGGTAGGCAAGGAAGGCGTGATCACTGTTGAAGACGGTTCCGGCCTGGAAAACGAACTCGACGTTGTTGAAGGTATGCAATTTGACCGTGGCTACCTGTCCCCTTACTTCATCAACAACCCAGAGCGTCAAATCGCCCTGCTGGATAATCCTTTCGTTCTGCTGTTCGACAAGAAGATTTCCAACATCCGTGACCTGTTGCCAACACTGGAGCAAGTAGCAAAGGCTGGTCGTCCTCTGCTGATCATCGCTGAAGATGTAGAAGGCGAAGCATTGGCTACCCTGGTAGTGAACAACATCCGTGGCATCCTGAAGACTGTTGCTGTTAAGGCACCTGGCTTTGGTGACCGTCGCAAGGCCATGCTGGAAGATATCGCTATCTTGACAGGCGGTACCGTGATCGCTGAAGAAGTTGGCCTGAGCCTGGAAAAGGTAACCCTGGAAAACCTGGGTCAAGCCAAGCGTATCGAAGTAGGCAAGGAAAACACCACCATCATTGATGGCGCTGGTTCCGAAAACAACATCAAGGTGCGTATCGAACAGATCAAGAAGCAGATCGAAGAAGCCACCAGCGACTACGATCGTGAAAAGCTGCAAGAACGCGTAGCCAAGCTGGCTGGCGGTGTTGCCGTGATCAAGGTTGGTGCTGCGACTGAAACCGAAATGAAGGAAAAGAAGGCGCGCGTTGAAGATGCATTGCACGCTACTCGCGCTGCTGTTGAAGAAGGCATTGTGCCTGGCGGTGGTGTTGCCCTGCTGCGTGCCCGTTCCTCCATCAAGGAACTGAAGGGTGAAAACCCAGATCAAGACGCAGGTATCAAGATCGTGCTGCGCGCGATTGAAGAGCCATTGCGCCAGATCGTAGCCAACGCTGGTGACGAGCCATCTGTTGTTGTAAACAAGGTACTGGAAGGTACTGGCAACTATGGTTACAACGCTTCCAACGGCACTTACGGCGACCTGGTTGAACTCGGTGTTCTTGATCCAGCCAAGGTAACACGTTCCGCACTGCAAAACGCCGCTTCTGTTGCATCCTTGATTCTGACAACTGATGCACTGGTTGCAGAACTGCCTAAGGAAGATGCAGCTCCAGCGATGCCTGACGCAGGTGGCATGGGCGGTATGGGCTTCTAATCTAGCCTATCGCACAAAAGGTTGCTTTCCAGCAACCTTGCCTATCAAAAGCCCTGGGGTACCAGGGCTTTTTTATTGTTATTCGTCATCACATTCAGCTTATTTGATTGATACCCGCCGCCGTCAATTCGTCATACTCAAGGTGCAAAATATTTATTAGCAACAAACAATGATTTGGGCATATACTCGCTAACGAGTAGCATTCATTAAACGAGAATGTTGCATTAGATGCAGCAAGCTCGCTACAAACGACAGACAAAAAAAACCCCGATTAAAGGGGAGTAAAATCGGGGTTAAGCATTTAAGCCTCATTGGGATAAGGCTTCCCGCTCAGGGAGGAAAGCGGGAGACGAGTGCGTCGTCTGGAAAATAAGACCGGGCCTTATACGGATAGTTCACTAAAAGTGCGGCTTTTACATCTGCTTACAATTGCGCACTAAAAAGGCGCAACGACTGCATTCCCTACCCGTAGTCTCCGCACCCATCGTAAATTCTCATCGCGCTTGCCCTGCTACCCAGGTGCTGCATGGTTCTCGATCTTCAATCTCAATTATTGCTCAACATACAATGGCACGGTCCAGCCGATCCAGCCATTCCATGAACAGAAGCAATAGCGAACCTGCGCTAATGGTTCTCTTGCTTGCGCTCACCTGCGATAATGCAGGCTATGATGAATTCGACCTCCCCCACCTCCCTGCTTGACGGCCTCAATGATAAACAGCTAGAAGCTGTGACCCTCCCACACCAATCCGCATTGATTCTTGCAGGTGCTGGCAGTGGTAAAACCCGCGTCCTGACAACGCGGATTGCCTGGCTGATCCAGACTGGGCAAGTCTCTCCTCATGGTATTTTGTCCGTGACGTTTACCAACAAGGCCGCCAAGGAAATGTTGACGCGATTGGGAGCGATGCTGCCGATTAATATGCGCGGCATGTGGGCAGGCACTTTCCATGGCTTGTGTAATCGCTTGCTGAGAGCGCACCATCGCGAGGCCGAATTACCAGCGACATTCCAGATTTTGGACACTGCTGATCAGCTTTCTTCCATCAAGCGCGTGATGAAAGTAATGAATGTTGATGACGAGAAATTCCCACCCAAGCAGGTGCTGGGTTACATCAATAGCTGCAAGGAAGAAGGCCTGCGTGCTTATGCGGTAGAGGCTTATGACAGCCACTCACAACGCATGCGCGAGATTTTCGAGGAATACGACAAGCAATGCCAACGTGAAGGAGTCGTCGATTTTGCCGAATTACTGCTGCGCTGCTATGAACTGCTCAGTCGCAACAACAGTATCCGCGAGCATTACCAGCATCGCTTCAAGTACATCCTGGTCGATGAGTTCCAGGATACCAACCGTCTGCAATACCTGTGGCTGAAATTACTCGCAGGCGCGGATAACTGTATCTTTGCCGTCGGCGACGACGACCAATCCATCTATGCCTTCCGCGGCGCTCGCGTGGGCAATATGCGCGATTTTGAGCATGACTTTAACGTGCAAAATATCGTCAAGCTGGAGCAGAACTACCGCTCCCATAGCAATATCCTCGATGCAGCAAACGCGATCATCATGCATAACCGCAATCGGCTGGGTAAGAACCTCTGGACCTCCGCGGGCAAGGGCGAGCCGATTCGCATCTATGAAGGCTACAACGACAAGGATGAAGCCACTTTCATCGTTGATGAGATCAAGGCCTTGCACAAGGAAGGCACAGAGCTCAGCCAGATCGCCCTGCTCTACCGCTCCAATGCACAATCACGCATCCTAGAGCACGAACTGTTTTCAGCCAACCTGCCTTATCGCGTCTATGGTGGCCTGCGCTTCTTCGAGCGCGCTGAAATCAAACATGCGCTCGCCTATTTACGCCTGATCGCCAGCGGCGATGATGATACCGCTTTGTTGCGCGTCATCAACTTCCCTACTCGCGGCATCGGTGCACGTAGCCTGGAACAATTGCAGGAATTGGCACGCCGGCAGGACAGCAGCTTGTGGCAGGCAGCCTGTGCCAAGGCAGGTGATGGCAAGCCAGGCCGGGGCCTGGATGGCTTTGTTGCATTGATCAAGCAAATGCAGGAAGAATCCATCGGCTTGACGCTGGCTGAGCAGGTAAAAATTGCCATAGAGCTTTCAGGCCTGCGCAATCACTATGCCGCAGACAAGGAAGGTGAAGACCGCCTTGCCAACCTGGATGAACTGGTCAATGCCGCCATTGCCTTCATGAATCAGGACATCGGCATGCAGGTGGACGAAAACGGCGAGGTTGCCATGCCCATCCTCGCACAATTTCTCGCCCATGCCAGCCTGGAGGCAGGTGAGCACCAGGCCGATGTTGGTCGTGATGCCCTGCAACTCATGACCGTGCATGCCGCAAAGGGACTGGAGTTTAATACCGTGTTTATCAGCGGGCTGGAAGAAGGCCTGTTCCCGCATGAACAAAGCAGCTATGAATCCAACGGCCTGGAAGAAGAACGCCGCCTGATGTATGTCGCCGTGACCCGCGCACGCCAGCGGCTTTATATCAGCTTTGCGCAGAATCGCATGCTGCATGGGCAGGTGCGTTACGGCATTCCATCCCGTTTCCTGGATGAAATCCCGGAAGACTTGGTCAAGCGCCTGAACACTGTCTCGAACAAATCCTATGGCAACAGCAGCCAATATACGTCACCGACGCCTGCAGCGCGCCCTCAGGCCAATATGCCATGGAAGATCGGTCAGGCCGTTGCCCACAGCAAGTTTGGGCAGGGTGTGGTGGTGAACTATGAAGGCAACGCCAACGACCTGCGTGTTCAGGTCAACTTTGGCAAAGAGGGATTGAAATGGTTGGCGCTGGAATACGCCAAGCTGGAAACGCTATAGCAACTCTACGCTGTCAGGCCGCGGCATCTTGAAAATGTCGCGGTTGCTGACATACTGGAATGCCAGCATAAGGGCGCTGGCAAACAACATGCAGGCGAACACCAGCACCAGCATCAACAGGCCGCCCATGGATGAAGAAGCAGCAGATATCATTCCCACCAGCACTCCGGCCAGCGTCATGCTCAACATGATGATCAAGGTCACCGATACCCAGGTCAGCAACAATGGCAACAAATACTGGATAAACGCAGCAAGGCTGGATTTGATGGCCTGGACCACGGAATATTGCTGAAAAGCCACCAACGCTGGCGCAAACCAGATCACCAAGACCAGCGGCACCAATAACAACATCAGCTTGGTCAGGATGGGAATGGATTGCTCCAATACTTGCTCAGGGTTGGATTCACTCTTGGCTAGTGCATCCAGCTTCATGGCATCGTCCGCCGTCAACAGGTTGATCAACAGCACATACACCACACAAATCGCCCCCAGGGCCAGCAGCTTCCTGAAGCTAGGCTTGATTTCATTCAGCAGGTCACCCAGGTCACTCTCGCGACCAAGATCCGCATCACGATAAAACCCTACGGCAAGCGCTAGGAAAGCAGGCAACAAGAGGAATGAAATGAATTTCAGGCCAATCAGGCCTGGCAACATCGCAAAGAAAAACACATGGGCAAGGCCCAGTAGCATCCACTTGCCTGGCTTCTGGCGAAACAGGGCCAAAATATCACGCACCCAGGCATTCACTTGGCCGAAAACGGTTGGTTTAACTTGCATCTTGTCCCCTAAATGGCTGGTCGTCTTGCGCCAGCCTTATCAGTCTGCGCCCCTTGCTGAGCGCGTTAATTGACCCAGTTTCCCAATAACTGTTCACGCTTTTCGATGCTGTTGCGCAGGATATGCTCGAAATACGCTGGATCTTTAGCGTGCGTCAACTCACCCGCCTGAGGGAAATGCAGGTCATTAAGGCGCGACAACCAGAAGCGCATCGCCGCCACCCGCAACATGCCAGGCCAGGCCTGATGCTCATCAGCGCCCAGAGGGCGTTCGGCGTGATAGGCGTTTAGTAGTGCCTGCACCCGCACGGCATCCAAACTACCATCCGGGTTGACGCACCAGTCATTCACGGCAATCGCAATGTCATATAGCAAGACATCTTGGCAAGCATAGTAGAAATCAATCACGCCACCGACCTTGTCGCCATCCATCAACACATTGTCACGGAAAAGGTCAGCGTGGATCACGCCACGCGGCAAGGCACTGGTATCAAACGCTTGCTCAAAGGCGAGCTGGGCATCGAGCATCTGGCGGTTTTCTGCTTGCAGGAATGGCGCCACCTTGGCTGCCGTTGCCACACGCCAGCGTTGACAGCGCAGGTTACTCATATCGGCCTTGAAACTGGCGCCAGCCACATGCATGCGTGCCAGTACAGTGCCAATTTCGGCACAATGCTGCGGCGTTGCTGTCTCCAGCGACTTGCCCGCCAGGCAACTCACCAGGGCGGCAGGCTTGCCATTGAGCTCACCCAGTGCAGCCCCTGTCTTATCCTTGACCGGATGCGGACAAGGAATCCCCCGCTCAGCCAGATGCGTCATCAGGTTGAGAAAATTGGGCAACTCCTCCGCACTATGCTCTTCAAACAACGTGAGCACATAGCGCCCGCTTGTTGTAGTGACGAAGTAATTGGTATTGGTGATACCCGATGCAATCCCCTGCAAATCAAGCAACTCGCCCAAGGCATAGCCCTTGAGCCATTGCTGCATCTGCTCGAATGAAACGGTGGTAAATACGGACATAGAAAACTTTTGAAAACCGGGGAAAGTGGAAACGAGGGCTAAACCACGCCCTCCTCAGGCATCAGCAACTCGATGGTTAGAACCGGAACAAGACCCACTTGGGGATACTGACTGTAGGGGCAATATCGCCTTCGCTACGCGCCCAGCCTGCATTGGAGTCTTCCTTGGTCATGTAATATGGCGCGCCGACTTTTGGCGTGACCTTGATCATGTACAAGTTACCGTTGATGCGGTATTCCTCGACGGTATCTTCACCCTTCTTGGTGATCGTCACTTCTGGCTCAGGGTTCTCACCCTCCATACCAGCAGGAGGTGGCGGAGGCTCGGGCAAAGGCTCCAGGTTATCTGGAATCTCAGCAGCAGAGGCCATCAGCGGCAAAAGAAACGCCAACATCAGCAAAATTTTATGGGTACGCATGACAATCTCAGCTCAGAATAATGCAGCAATTCTATCAAATACCCCCCTCTGCCAAAAGGGCGGTGTTGCTTATTAACAACAAGATATTGGCGCGACCAAGCACCGCTGCCAACACATCCCCTGCTTACAAGTAGAACTGCATGATTTGCTGCTCTGTGGGTGATGGCTCAAAACCTCTGGTTTCATAATGCTTGAAGATGGCTTCCACGATCTCATGAGGCTTGTCGATCACCTGTAGCAAATCGAGGTCTTCCGGCGAAATCATGCCCTCGGGAGCCAGGGTTTCCTTGATCCAGGACAACATGCCGCGCCAGAATGGCTCGTGCACCAGAATCAGTGGAATCCTGCGTGTCTTGGCGGTCTGGATGAGAGTAAGCGCCTCCATCAACTCATCCAGCGTACCAAAACCACCCGGCATCACGACGTAAGCCGAGGCATATTTCACGAACATGACTTTACGCATAAAGAAATGCTGAAAGTTCTGGCTGATGTCCTGGTAAGGGTTGCCTTTTTGCTCGTGCGGCAACTCGATATTGAGGCCAATGCTGGGCGATTTTCCCTTGTATGCGCCTTTGTTGGCAGCTTCCATGATGCCGGGGCCACCGCCGGAAATGACACTGAATCCGGCATCTGACAACAGCCGGGCGATCTCTTCCGTCAGTTTGTAATAGGGATGATCAGGCGGGGTGCGTGCGCTGCCGAAGATGGAAACCGCGGGCGTGATTTCCTTCATGCGCTCGGTCGCCTCGACGAATTCTGCCATAATCTCGAAAGCTCGCCATGATTCGCGCGCCGAGTACTTTTTGTTGGGTAAATCGGGATCAAGAATCTTGGGAAGTTTTTTTGCAGCTGACATAAGGTTCCACACTCAAAAATGAAAACATTGTTATTAGTGGACGGTTCGTCCTACCTCTATCGCGCCTTCCATGCCATGCCAGACTTGCGTAACAAGGCTGGCGAGCCCACCGGCGCCATTCAGGGCGTACTCAACATGCTGCGCCGCCTGCATAAAGACTACCCGGCCGATTATAGCGCTTGTGTATTTGATGCCAAAGGCAAAACTTTCCGCGACGATATCTACCCCGAATACAAGGCCAATCGTGCTTCCATGCCGGATGACCTACGCCTGCAAATCGAGCCTTTGCATCGCGCCATCCAAGCCATGGGCTGGCCATTGATAGTAGAAGACGGGGTAGAGGCTGACGATGTGATCGGCGCCCTGGCGAAACAGGCAGAGCGCGAAGGCATGCGGGTGATCATTTCCACAGGCGACAAAGACATTTCACAGTTAGTGAACAGTCATGTAACCGTGGTCAACACCATGCGCGACGCCTTCAGGAAAACCGATGAAGTGCTGGATGAAGCTGGCGTAGCCGCCAAATTTGGCGTACCGCCCAGCTTGATGGTGGATTACCTGATCCTGATCGGTGATAGCTCGGACAATGTGCCAGGCGTGGAAAAAGTTGGCCCCAAGACTGCGGTCAAATGGCTGACCCAATATGGCTCGCTGGACAACATCATTGCCAATGCCGACAAGATCACGGGCGTCGTAGGTGAAAACCTGCGCAAAGCCCTGCCCTGGCTGCCCACGGCCCGCGAACTGATCACCATACGCTGCGATGTTGGCATACAGGAAAACCTCTCTGACCTCGCCCCTCGCCCGCAGGACAGGGATACCCTGATTGAATTGTTTGACCGTTTTGAATTCAAGACACTTCGCCGCGAGCTGGATACTACCCCTGTGGCATCTAACGCCACCGCAGCGATCAGCAATATGCCGACTGATTTGTTTGCAGCATCTGCCGCCACCACGAGACACTTCGAGACCATATTCACTGAAGCCGCCTTGCAAAGCTGGCTGGATAAACTCAGCCAGGCCACACTGGTGTGCTTTGACACGGAAACCACCTCATTAGACCCGCTCACGGCAAAACTGGTCGGCATGTCATTTTCCGTCACGCCTGGTGAAGCCGCTTACCTGCCGCTACGCCATGACTACCCCGGCGCACCTGACCAATTGCCATTTGAAGCGACGTTAGCGCGCATCAAGCCATTGTTGGAAAACCCGGACATCAAGAAGGTTGGGCAAAACCTCAAGTACGATAAGCATGTGCTGGCTAATCACGACATTCAGCTCAATGGCATTGCCCACGACACGCTGCTGCAATCCTATGTGCTGGAAAGCCATCGCACCCACGGCATGGATGACCTTGCCATGCGCCACCTGGGCGTGAAGACCATTACCTATGAAGAAATCGCTGGTAAAGGCGCCAAGCAAGTGCCTTTCAGCCAAGTCGCCGTGGAGCAAGCCGCGGAATATGCAGCCGAAGATGCCGACATTACGCTGCAATTGCACCAGAACCTTTACCCGCAGGTGGCAGACGACGCCAAGTTGCAATACGTATACAGCCAGATCGAAATGCCGGTACTGGATATTCTCTACACCATAGAACGCAACGGTGTGTTGATCGACCAAGCCATGCTGCAAGCGCAAAGCCATGAGATCGGCCAAAAACTGATCGGGCTGGAACAACAGGCCTATGAATTGGCTGGGCAGCCATTCAACCTCGGCTCACCCAAGCAATTGCAGGAAATCCTCTTCGGCAAACTCGGCATCAAGCCTCTGAAGAAAACGCCGAGCGGCGCACCTTCCACAGATGAAGATGTATTGCAGGAATTAGCACTGGATTACCCCCTGCCCAAGGTATTGCTGGAATATCGTGGCCTGGCAAAATTAAAATCCACTTACACAGACAAGCTGCCGCGCATGATCAACCCTGACACGGGTCGCGTGCATACCAGCTACAGCCAGGCCGTCGCCATCACAGGCCGCTTGGCCAGTTCGGACCCCAATTTGCAGAATATCCCGGTGCGCACTGCCGAAGGTCGGCGCATTCGCGAAGCCTTTATCGCCAACCCGGGCCACAGCATTATCTCTGCCGATTACTCGCAAATCGAGTTGCGCATCATGGCGCACCTTTCACAAGATGAAGGCCTGTTGAGCGCGTTTGCCAAGGGTGAAGATATTCACCGCGCCACTGCAGCGGAAATTTTCGGCGTGGAACGCGATGCCGTCACTAGCGAGCAACGCCGCTATGCCAAGGTGATCAACTTCGGTCTGATCTATGGCATGAGTGCATTTGGCCTGGCGCAAAACCTGAATATAGAACGTAGCGCTGCGCAAAGTTATATAGACCGTTACTTCGCACGCTACCCCGGTGTACGTGACTATATGCAAACCACGCGCGAAGCCGCCAAGGATAGGGGCTACGTGGAAACTTTCTTTGGCCGCAGGCTATGGGTACCAGAAATCAACAGTCCCAATGGCATGCGCCGTGCGGGTGCAGAACGTGCTGCCATCAATGCGCCAATGCAAGGCACAGCGGCAGATCTGATCAAGCTGGCGATGATTGCCGTACAAGGTTGGCTGGACCGGGAAAAGCTGCAAAGCAAGCTCATTATGCAAGTACACGATGAATTGGTACTGGAAGTGCCAGATGCAGAGCTGGAGCTGGTGAAGCACACCCTGCCACAACTCATGCAAGGAGTTGCCAAGCTGGATGTACCGTTACTGGCGGAAGTGGGCGTGGGCACTAACTGGGAAGCAGCGCATTAACCAAGCAATGCCTGCTAGATAGCACAACAAGCTACTTGTCTTGTTGTGCCTGATCCAGCTCTTTCAGGTAATACTCGATTTCCCATTCGCAGCCACCACAACCGGTCATGGCACCAGTCATGTCGGCAATGCCCTGGAGATCAAAGCCCTGTTGGTGCAAGGCGCGGATTTTTCCACGCTTCACGCCACTACAAAAACAGAGGACTTCATCATCGGGGTTGTCTTTTGGCGTAGTCATAGATTCGTTTTTTCAATAACAGCGGCCTATTTTACTCATTCAACGGCAAAAACTTGCAGAACATGATGTATCTCAGGCAAATTAACAGCCACTCAAAGCGACATACCACAGCATGAACCATCATATTCCCCGCTTCGGCGCCATCATCATTGGCGATGAAATCCTCTCAGGCAAACGCCAGGATGGGCATTTATCCAAGGTGATCTCGCTGCTTGCTGAGAGAGGCCTGGCTTTGTCCTGGGCTGAATACCTCGGTGACGAGCGCGCACAAATCGTGGCCACACTGCAGCGCACCATGGCAAGCAGCGATATTGTGCTCTGCTTTGGCGGCATAGGGGCAACACCAGATGACCAAACGCGACAAGCTGCCGCCGAGGCTGCGGGATTAGCCATCGCTCGCCACCCTGGAGCGGTCGCAGAAATTGAAGCCCGTTTCGGCGAATCTGCTTACCCGAAAAGAGTATTGATGGCAGACTTCCCTGCCGGTGCCGCACTCATTCCTAACCCAGTGAATCGTGTCCCGGGCTTTTCCCTCGCCCAGCATTATTTCATGCCCGGCTTCCCGGAAATGGCATGGCCAATGACCGCATGGATACTGGATACGCATTACGCCCATTTGCATCACCAGCAAAACATCACTGAATCCTCCATCCTGGTGTTTGATGCGGGCGAAAGCCAGTTGCTTGACCTCATGGGTGATATCACACGCACATACCCATCAATCAAACTGTTCAGCCTGCCGCGCCTGGATACACGCCGCACCATTGAGCTTGGGGTCAAAGGCAAGCCTGAACAGGTACATACCGCCATGCAACATCTCCAGGCTGCGCTGGAGACAGCTGGCTACCCTTGGCAGACTGTAGATCAAGCCTAATGGAATGCCGTCCAAGCTGCGGCGCATGCTGCATCGCCCCCTCTATCAGCAGCGCCATCCCCGGAATGCCTCACGGCAAAAAAGCGGGAGAACGCTGCATACAACTGGATGCGCAAAACCGCTGCCTGATCTTCGGTCAAGCTGAGCGCCCTGCCGTATGCGCTTCCCTGAAACCCAGTGCTGAGATGTGTGGCACCAGCAATACCCAGGCATTTACCTGGTTAACACAGCTAGAACAATCCACATCTCCCGATTAAGTCACGCCCCACTGAGGTGCATGCCCCCAGCCCTCGTCGCACTCTACTAGTATCAAGTACAGCGCATTGCGCCCCTATCATCGGCTTGGCAAATCATTGACTTAGACCATCGCCCGCCAGTGGGCAGTGATGAGTTTATTGTCAGGAATATTATTTGCTTAAAGCTTTCAACCTCATCACAAAGTACTTTCATGGCTTCTTTCAACCAACTGCCACTACGCAGCAAAGTATTGGCGATCGTCAGCACTATGGTGTTACTGGGCTTTGGCCTGACTATCGCGGTGCTGACCTACAAATCCTCTACGCTGCAAAGCGAATCAGCATTGCAATACACCCGCACTCTCTCCAGGCAGCATGCCGAAGAAGTCAAAGCCGAAATCGAAAGCGCATTCGATACCGCACGCACGCTGGCCCAATCACTGGAAGGCTTGCACACAGCAGGCTTAGCCAATCGCAAGCTCGCAGACAATATGCTCAAGCATCTACTGGAGAACAATCCCGGATTCATTGGCATCTGGACAATCTGGGAACCCAATGCCTTCGATGGGCGCGATAGTGAATTCGTGAACCAGGCAGGTACGGATGGCAGCGGACGTTACATCCCCTATTGGAATCGTGGCAGCGGCAAGGTCGAAGTCACAGCCCTCACGGATTATGACCAGCCTGGCGCTGGTGACTATTACCTACTCGCACGTAATAGCGCTGAGGAAACCCTGCTAGAACCTTACGAATACGAAATTAATGGCAACAATGTGTTGATCACCAGCATGGCGGTGCCTATCCGCTACCAAGGCAAGGTGGTAGGTGTGGCAGGGGTGGATATGCTGCTGTCTGAATTCCAGAATAAAGTCAGCCAGATCAAGCCGTTCGAGAACGGTTTTGCCAGCTTGCTCTCTCACCAAGGCAGCTATATCGGTGATCGTGATGCCGCCAATGTTGGCAAGCCCACACCCAAAGCAACGGATTGGGAGCGAATTCGCCAGGCCATTCGTGCGGGTGAAGGCTATGAAGATAAAGCACTAGACAGCGTACTCAAGACTAGGGTCATGCGCATCTTCCAGCCGATTCATATCGCCCAAAGCCAGACACCTTGGTCCTTTGCAATCTCGGTGCCAGAAGACCAAGTTTTGCAAGGCGTCCGCAACCTACGCAATACCGCCATCATCATCGGCCTGCTCAGTGTCATCCTTGTCTCGGTTGCGCTGGCCTACCTACTGGACCGCATGGTGATTCGCCCCATTGGTGGGGAACCCGCAACAGCCTCGGATTTAGCGCATAACATTGCCGAGGGCAACCTGAATACACCTGTCTCGCTTGCCGCAGGCGACAAGGACAGCATGCTGCACGCGATGAGTGCAATGCAAGAACGTCTGCGTCATATTGTGAGTGATATCCGTGCCATCAGTGAGCATGTCTCCAGCGCCGCCTCGGAAATCGCCCTCGGTAATAGCGACCTCTCCAGCCGCACCGAAAACCAGGCAGCGTCACTGGAAGAAACAGCCGCCAGCGTCGAGCAACTCACCTCCACCGTAGACCAAAATACCGAGCATGCTCGCACTGCCAACCAACTGGCGGCCTCTGCCTCAAGCACCGCCGCGCGTGCTAGCGACAAGGTAAGTGATGCCGTCAACACCATCCAGCAAATCAGCGAAGAGTCGCGCAAGATGTCTGATATCACCAGCGTCATTGAGGGCATCGCCTTTCAAACCAACATCCTGGCGCTGAATGCTGCAGTGGAGGCTGCCCGCGCAGGCGAGCAAGGGCGTGGCTTTGCCGTCGTAGCACAGGAAGTGCGAAACCTAGCCCAGCGCAGCGCCAGCGCTGCCAAGGAGATCAAGCAATTGATCGATGGCTCGGTCAATATGATTACTCAAGGCTCTACGCAAGTCGTAGATGCTGGAAGTGCCATGCAGGATGTTGTCCATGCCGTGCAACAGGTCTCGAACATCATGACTGAAATTGCCCATGCCTCGGAGGAACAAAGCAGCGGTATTCAACAGATCAATATCGCGATTACCTCCATGGATGAAGTCACCCAGCAAAATGCCGCACTGGTAGAAGAAGCGATGGCCGCAGCACACTCACTGGATGACCAGGCCCAACAATTGATCAAGGCGATTTCCGTTTTTAAATTGTCATGAAAACGCACCCATATAAAAGCATAGAGAGATTAAGTCACCCAGCCTATTAGGCGTGCAAGTTAAAGTAAAACATTGAGTTAACTTCCCTGTATTGAAGCGAAAGTGGAATCAACGCCATGAATATATGCTTTGTTCTCCTTCGATTTGCATATAAAATAGGCAGCTTTTCCATGTCACTGATACGGTTATAGTCTGGTGCAGATCGGTCCTTACAAGCTAAAGAACAATCTGGTCGTCGCCCCCATGGCAGGCGTGACTGACCGGCCTTTCCGCGTACTCTGCAAGAAAATGGGCGCAGGCCTCGCCGTAAGCGAGATGGTGACTTCCAACTCGCTGTTGTACGGTAGCGCCAAGACGCTGCGCCGTGCCAACCATGAAGGCGAAGTCGACCCGATCTCGGTCCAGATCGCTGGTGCCGACCCCAAGATGATGGCAGAAGCCGCCAAGCACAATGTGGATAACGGCGCCCAGATCATCGACATCAACATGGGCTGCCCCGCGAAGAAGATCTGTAACGTCATGGCTGGCTCCGCCCTGCTCAAGGACGAACCGCTAGTCGCGCAAATCCTCAAAGCAGTAGTCGCGGCAGTCGATGTACCGGTCACGCTCAAGATTCGTACTGGTTGGGACAAAAACAACCGCAATGCCGTGGCTGTCGCCAAGATGGCAGAAGACATTGGCGTAAAAGCACTTGCCATGCATGGCCGTACCCGCGCCTGCTTGTATATGGGCGATGCAGAGTACGACACGATTGCCGCCGTCAAGCAAGCCATCAACATTCCACTGATCGCCAATGGCGACATCACTACGCCAGAAAAAGCCAAGTTCGTGCTTGACTACACCAAGGCTGACGCAGTGATGATAGGTCGCGCCGCACAAGGCCGCCCCTGGATTTTCCGCGAAACCGAGCATTTCCTTGCCACTGGCGAGCACCTACCCGCGCCGGAAGTGGACGAAATCCATCAAGTCATGCTGGAGCACATCCACGACCTGTACGACTTCTATGGCGAGCTGACTGGCATGCGCGTGGCTCGCAAGCATATCTCCTGGTACACCAAGGGTTTGGTGGGCTCGGCAAACTTCCGCCACCACATGAACCAATTGCAGACTGTCGAAGAACAATTGCAGTCGATCAACGACTTCTTTAGCGAACTCAAGCAGCGCGATACGCGCCTGCAATACACGGCTGAACCTGCCGCTGACGATGAGGCGATCGCCGCGTAATGAGTAGCCAGGATCTCGCCAGCTGCGTACGCGCGGCCCTGGATGAATATTTCAAGGACCTAGATGGTCAACCGCCCCATGCCGTTTATGACATGGTGCTGCAATGCATGGAAAAACCCTTGCTGGAATACGTGCTGAACCGAGCGGGCGGCAACCAAAGCAAGGCGGCCGAGATTCTTGGCCTCAATCGCAATACCCTGCGTAAGAAACTCCAGCAACACAATCTTCAATAACCTCTTCTCTTAAGAAGCTTTTTCATTATGGCTGTGATCAAACGTGCGCTTATCAGTGTTTCTGATAAAACCGGCATCCTCGAATTTGCGAAAGCCCTTTCCGGCTTTGGCGTTGAAATCCTTTCCACCGGCGGTACCGCCAAGCTGTTCCGTGACCACGGCATCGCCGTGATCGAAGTCAGTGACTACACTGGCTTCCCGGAAATGCTGGATGGCCGGGTCAAAACACTACACCCCAAGGTACATGGTGGCCTGCTGGGTCGCCGCGAATTACCGGAGCATGTGGCTGCGATGCAACAGGCTGACATCCCCAACATTGATATGTTGGTGGTAAACCTCTACCCATTTGAAGCCACGGTGGCACGCCCTGATGCTACGCTGGAAGACGCGATCGAGAACATCGACATCGGTGGCCCGGCCATGGTGCGCTCTGCCGCCAAGAACTGGCAAGACGTTGCCGTATTGACCGATGCAGTCCAGTACGAAGATGTGTTGGCAGAAATGCGCAGCACCAATGGCGCAACCAGTAAAGCAACACGCTTTGCCCTGTCTGTTGCAGCGTTCAACCGCATCAGCAACTATGATGGCGCGATCAGTGACTACCTGTCGTCCTTCAATGCCGACGGCACCCGCAATGAATTCCCTGGCCAAGTGAATGGCCGCCTGGTTAAGGTACAGGATCTACGCTACGGCGAGAACCCACACCAGAAGGCTGCGTTCTACCGCGACCTTTACCCAGCCCCTGGTTCCTTGGTGACTGCACAGCAATTGCAGGGCAAAGAACTCTCCTACAACAACATCGCAGATGCCGATGCCGCCTGGGAGGCCGTCAAGAGTTTCGATAGCACTGCCTGCGTCATCGTCAAGCATGCCAACCCATGCGGCGTAGCGATTGGTGCAAGCCCACTTGAAGCCTATCAAAAAGCCTTCCAAACCGACCCTACTTCCGCATTTGGCGGCATCATTGCCTTTAACCACACCCTTGATCAGGCAACTGCAGAAGCTGTTTCCAAGCAGTTTGTTGAAGTGCTGATTGCCCCGGACTACACCGAGGAGGCACTGGAAGTTTTCAAGGCCAAGGCCAATGTACGCGTACTGAAGATTGCGCTGCCTAGCGGCGGTGACAGCGCCTGGAGCCGTGGCCGCAACTCCCACGATACCAAGCGCGTAGGCTCAGGCCTCTTGATCCAGACTGCTGATAATCACGAAATTAATGTCGCTGACATCAAGGTCGTCACCAAGAAGCAACCAACACCCGAACAACTGGAAGACCTGTTGTTCGCCTGGCGCGTGGCCAAGTACGTCAAGTCCAATGCTATTGTCTTCTGCGGCAATGGCATGACCTTGGGTGTAGGCGCAGGCCAGATGAGCCGTGTCGACAGTACCAAGATCGCAGCGATCAAGGCACAGAATGCCGGGCTAACCCTGCAAGGTTCTGCCGTGGCTTCCGATGCCTTCTTCCCGTTCCGCGATGGCGTGGATGTGCTGGCAGAAGCCGGTGCGACTTGCGTCATCCAGCCGGGTGGCAGCATTCGTGATGATGAGGTGATTGCGGCAGCGGATGAGCATGGCTTGGTGATGATATTCACCAATATCCGCCACTTCCGCCATTAAAGAATAGAACATATCTTTGCTAGCGGCGTTGCGACTCCTGGTCGTACCCAAATGTACCGCATGCGTCGCCGCGCCTTGCTATCAAGAACCTGTTCTATTTTCTCGCCGTGATGGGCAAATAAAATATTGCCACGGGTTTAAAATGCTGACTTCATAGCTCAGTTTGTAGCGTTAAAGGATAACAATGAAAGTTCTGGTAATTGGCGGCGGTGGACGTGAGCACGCACTTGCATGGAAACTCGCTCAGAGCGAGCGTATCAGCCGCGTATTTGTGGCACCAGGCAATGCAGGCACCGCGCTTGATCCCGATATGGTCAATGTGCCCATCACTACAGTGCCCGACTTGGTCGAGTTTGCGCAACAAGAACAAATCGGCCTCACTGTCGTCGGCCCTGAGGCTCCGTTATCACAAGGCGTTGTAGATGCCTTCCGTGCAGCTAATCTCAAAATATTTGGCCCCACTCAAGCAGCAGCCCAATTAGAAAGCTCAAAGGATTTCGCCAAGGCATTCATGATCCGCCATGAAATCCCGACTGCAGCTTATGCCACATTCACGGATGCCGCAGCTGCCCATGACTATGTGAAGCAACAAGGCGCCCCTATCGTCATCAAGGCCGATGGATTAGCTGCTGGCAAGGGCGTGGTCGTCGCCATGAGCGAAGACGAAGCACATGACGCTATTGATGCCATGCTGGCTGACAATAAGCTAGGTGCCGCCGGTGCACGCGTAGTGATTGAAGAGTTCCTCACGGGCGAAGAAGCCAGCTTTATCGTCATGGTGGATGGTAAAAACATTCTGCCACTCGCCACCAGCCAGGATCATAAGCGCCTGCTCGACGGCGACCAAGGCCCGAACACTGGTGGCATGGGCGCTTACTCGCCCGCGCCTGTGGTCACGCCTGACATCCACGCCAAAGTCATGCGTGAAATCATTGCGCCGACTGTGGCAGGCATGGCCAAGGATGGCATTCCCTATACCGGCTTTCTCTATGCTGGCCTGATGATCAGTGAAGATGGCAACGTCAAGACGCTGGAATTCAACTGCCGCATGGGTGACCCCGAAACACAGCCTATCATGCTACGCCTGAAGACCGACTTGGTTGGATTAGTAGAGCACGCTGTCAACGGCACCCTGAACGAAGCGCAGACCGATTGGGATCGCCGTAGTGCCTTGGGTGTTGTACTGGCCTCGGCCAACTACCCGGAAACCCCGCGCCTGGGCGACGAGATTACCGGCCTGCCGAAAACACTGGAAGATGCCCACGTCTTCCATGCAGGCAGCACCATGAAGGATGGCAAGGTCGTGACCAGCGGTGGCCGCGTGCTATGCGTTGCTGCATTGGGCGAAACGGTGAAATACGCGCAAGCACGCGCCTATAAGATTGTTGATGACATCCATTTCGATGGCATGCAGTTCCGCCGCGATATTGGCTACCGCGCCGTCAAATCCTAGGGAATCGATATCTTGCAAGCACGCGCACTACAGGCATTTCTTCGTAGCGGCGGTGTCATTGCCTATCCCACTGAGTCTTGCTTCGGGCTTGGTTGCGACCCAACCAACCCGCATGCTCTCAAACGCCTGCTACGCATCAAGGGCCGTCCACAACGCAAGGGCCTGATCGTCATTACTGACCGTTTTGCCCATTTGCAAGCACTGATTGCCCCGACCACCGCGGAACAAAAGCAACGCATGTTTGAGCGTTGGCCAGGCCCGCATACCTGGCTGGTGCCAGCGTCAAAACGTTGCCCTGCCCTATTGCGGGGCAAGCATACCTCTCTGGCCGTGCGCGTCACGGCCAACCCATTCGCGGCGAATCTCTGCCGCAATGCTGGCATGGCATTGGTTTCTACCAGTGCCAACCACAACGGCCGGGTTCCGGCCAAAACCACTCGTGAATGTCTTCGCCTGTTTGGCAGCCGTGTCAGGGTCTTGCCCGGCAGGACTGGCGGCGCGAGTAAACCTTCGACCATACAGGATCTGCTCACGGGCACTATCCTGCGCCCGTGATGCCATATGATCCGGTGATACCTGGAGAGCTTCATGAACACCAATGCAATCTTCGACTACCTTCAAGGCCTGCAAACCCGCATCGTGGAATCTATCGAGCTGGTAGATGGCAAGCGCTTCCTGCACGATAGCTGGCAGCGAGCGGAAGGCGGTGGCGGCACGTCCTGCATGCTGGAAGAAGGTAATGTGTTCGAGCGCGCGGGTATCGGTTTCTCCCATGTCATCGGCAGCAAACTGCCGCCTTCCGCCAGCGTCGCCCACCCCGAGGCTGCTGGGCGCAGTTGGCAAGCCATGGGCGTTTCGCTGGTGTTCCATCCGCGTAACCCTTATGTCCCTACCGTGCACATGAACGTACGCTTCTTTGTGGCAGAAAAACCCGGCGAAGCGCCCATCTGGTGGTTTGGTGGCGGCATGGACCTTACGCCTTACTATGGCTTTGAAGAAGACGCGGTGCACTTCCATCGCACTTGCCGCGATGCAGTTGCACCATTTGGCGATGACTATTACGACCGCTTCAAGAAAGAGTGCGATGAGTATTTCTACCTCAAGCACCGCAAAGAAGCGCGCGGCATAGGCGGTATTTTCTTTGATGATTTCAGCGAATTGGGTTTCGAGCAAAGCTTTGCCTTCCAGCGCAGCGTAGGCGATGCCTTCATCAATGCTTACCTGCCCATCGTGCAACGCCGCAAGGATACGCCCTACGGTGAGCGTGAGCGCGATTTCCAGGCTTACCGCCGTGGCCGCTATGTCGAGTTCAACCTGATCTACGATCGCGGCACCATCTTTGGCCTGCAATCCAATGGCCGCACCGAGTCCATCCTGTTGTCCATGCCGCCTATCGTCAAATGGCGCTACGATTGGGAGCCTGAAGCAGGCTCCGCTGAAGCCAAGCTCTATACCGACTTCATCACCGGGCGTGATTGGCTAGCGGAAAGCACCCAGGCGAAATAAGCCCACACATGCCCAGGCTGGGTGAAATTGAGAGCCTGGGCATAATTCGTGCATACTAGAAACACCAACTAGAACACCCTCAAAGGGAGCCCGTATGTTTGCACAACTCTTCCGCACCAAACCTGTCGCGGCTAGCCATCACAGCGGGCTAAGAAAATGCCTGACTGCATTTGATCTCGCCTTGCTGGGCGTGGGTTGTGCCATCGGAACGGGCATCTTTGTACTGACAGGCATTGCCGCTGCCATGTACTCTGGCCCTGCCGTTATTGTTTCCTTCATCATCGCCGGGCTGGCCGCAGGATTTGCAGGCTTCGCTTATGCCGAACTCGCAGCCTCGGTCGGTGGTTCTGGTAGTGCCTATGGCTATAGCTATGTGGCGTTTGGCGAATTCAGCGCCTGGATGATTGCCTGGATACTATTACTCGAATATGGCGTGGGGGCTGCCGCCGTTGCCAATGGCTGGTCGGGCTACTTTATCAACACGCTGGCCAACTTCGGCATCACCATTCCAGAAGCCTGGACCAAGGCACCTAGCCAAGGAGGCATCATCAACCTGCCCGCCTTTGGCATCATCTGGGTGTTGGTCCTGGTATTGATTAGCGGCGTCAAACAAAGCTCCACCGTCAATAACATCATGGTGGCCATCAAGCTCAGCACCATTGCCATCTTCCTCGCCATTGCCGTCGGGCATATCAACACAGATAACTGGCAGCCATTCTCGCCATTCGGCTGGTTCGCTACACAGCCAGATGGCAATAATATCGGCATCCTTGCCGGTGCCTCACTGGTCTTTTTTGCCTACTTTGGCTTCGATGCCGTTTCTACCGCCGCCGATGAAGCCCGTAATCCACAGCGCGATCTGCCTATCGGCCTCATCGCCTCCGTGACCTTCTGCACCATCGTCTACATCCTGGTCTCAGGCACACTCACCGGTGTTGTGCACTACTCTGACCTGAATGTCTCCTCCCCCGTGGCCTATGCACTCAGCAAAATAGGCTACAGCTGGTCATCCACACTGGTTGCCACTGGCGTACTGGCCGGGCTCATCACGGTATTACTGGTATTGCTTTATGGCCTCACCCGCATTCTCTATGCCATGAGCCGCGATGGACTACTGCCCGCCGCCTTTTCCAAGGTCGATCCAGAACGACAATCACCCAATCGTGTCATCCTGTTCTGTGGCAGCATGATTTCCATCGTTGCCGGCTTTTTCCCGCTCGGCACCCTGGCAGAAACCGTCAACATCGGTACCCTCGCCAGTTTCGTCATGGTGTGCATCGGCGTCATCGTCCTGCGCAAACGCCAGCCCAACCTGCCACGCCCATTCAAGAACCCTTGGGGCCCTACCATTCCCCTGCTAGGTATAGTCTCATGCAGCACATTAATGGCCTTCCTACCTGGTGAAACCTGGCATCGCTTCCTCATCTGGGTAGGTATAGGCATGGTCACGTATTTCGCTTACTCCATGCACCACAGCAAACTCAGGCAACCCTAACTTAGGCCAATCTGAATGGTGTTGCGGTGCAACACTGCCTAGTGTCTGCTGGGTTTCTTCTTTTCTGGTGGAACTCACGCTTGTGCTGTTAGGCAAAAAAAAGCCAGTCCACAAGGGACTGGCAGAAGGGACTACTAAAATGGAGATGAGCCCTGCCTTGCGGCAGGGATACTACTAACGATGGTTATTAAAGACCGAAGACGTTGAGTGCACCACCACCAGGTGCTGCATTCCACTCCTTCAACTCCTTGTAACCACCGGCTGCGCCCAGACCATCGTTATCGTTGGTCAGGCCCAGGTTCATTGCCACACCTGCCCAGCCACCAATGCCGGAGAGAACTGCGACGTATTGCTTGCCCTTGTGGCCGTAGGTGATCGGGTTACCGACAACACCAGAGCCCACACGGAATTTCCAAAGCTCCTTGCCGCTCTTAGCATCAACCGCTTTCAACCAGCGATCCAGCGTGCCATAGAAGACAACGTCAGATGCAGTGGCCAAAGCACCGCTCCAAACGGAGAACTTTTCTTTCTTGTACCAAGCTTGCTTGCCCTTGAGACCATCCCAAGCCATGAAACCACCCATGACACCATCAGGACCAGGGTACATGCTCAGGGTTGCGCCCACCCAAGGCTGACCAGCCACATATTTCACTTCTACAGGCTCGTAGTCCATGCAAACGTGGTTAAGCGGTACATAGAACAACTTGGTCTTGGGAGAGTAAGCCGCAGGTTGCTGATCCTTCACACCTAGCGCAGCAGGGCAAATGCCTGTGACATTCACATCTTCATGGGTAGAGAACTTAGGATCTTTGTGTGGAATACCAGTCGCCAGATCAATGCCAGTCGCCCAGTTGACGAATGGATGCATTTTTTCAGCCACCAGCAACTTGCCGGTTTCACGGTTTAAGGTATAGCCAAAACCGTTACGATCAAAATGGCTGGCCAATTTCTTGCCATCAGCTTCCCAAAGGATGGTTTCGTTGACAGCGTCAAAGTCCCACTCATCGTGAGGAGTCAACTGATAACCCCACTTGGCAAAACCAGTGTCTAGGTCGCGAGCGAAAATAGTCATGGACCACTTGTTGTCACCAGGACGTACATCCGGGTTCCAAACAGATGGGTTACCTGTGGAGTAGTAAACCAGGTTCAACGCGGAATCGTAGGAGTACCAACCCCAAGTCGCGCCGCCACCTTGTTCCCAACCATTCTTGGTTGCTTGTGGCTTGAGCCATGTCTTCACGCCCAAGTCTTTCTCTGGGAACTTCAGCTTGTCCTTGGGCAGAGCCTTGTAGGAACCGCCTTCTTTGTTACCACCGTTCACGTCTTCATAAACAGACAGTGCGCTGTAGTGAGGGTTGTCCTTGTTGAAGTCCTTATCAATCAGCACTTCAGTATCAGGGCCTGTGCTGTAGGCACGCCATGCAATCGAACCATCCTTGATGTTGTAAGCAGTCAGGTAGCAGCGCACGCCATACTCACCACCTGAACAGCCGGTGATGACCTTGTCCTTGAACACATGAGGAGCATTGGTGGTTGTCGCACCTTGCTTCACGTCAACAACGGTGGTATCCCATACCTTGGCACCAGTCTTGGCATCCAGAGCAACCAATACACCGTCGTTCTGTTGCAGGAAAATCTTGCCATCGCCATAAGCCAGGCCACGGGTCACGTTATCGCAGCACAGCAACGCCTGGACAGAAGGATCTTGCTTGGGGAAGTAAGACCACTTGATCTTTTCTTCGTTGTTCAGATCAAGCGCGTACACGTTGTTAGGGAATGCAGTGGCAAAATACATGGTATCGCCGATCACTAGTGGCGCACCTTCATGACCACGGTTCACACCGGTCGCAAACGTCCAGGCAGCCTTCAGGTTCTTGATGTTGGCCTTGTTGATCTGGGACAGCTTGCTGTAACCATTGCTGGCATAGTTCTTACGCTGTGACACCCACTGATTGTCATCCTGCATCAGCTTTTCCAGGTCGTCTGCTGCAAAAGCAGGAAGGGATACCAGGCCGATCAGGCCAGCACCCAGTGCTATTTTCAAATGCTTCGCTTTCAAGGGATATTCTCCGATAGTGTGTTTGTTGTTTTATTGCTGCGCTGATGTTCTCCACCTCAGCCAGCACCATGACCATGTCATCCGGTCATCAACTTGCAGGCCCTATTCAGCAATCCTCATGCCAGCCTGCTCCACAATCAGGAATAATTCCCGAAAACCATGAAAAAATAATACGTTGCCTGATGAATTTATTCCTAACTATCGACTCAAACCCACTGTAATCAGTTGTAACGAAACTGCACAAGTGCTACATTTGGGAACAATTCCTCACACCAACCATGAAGTTCACCATGCAACACCCCATGACAAAGTCATTGCAGAAAATAGAGCATGCAAGACTACAGTTTCTTGAACAAGGCAATATGGTGGAGGGAGTCGTCAACGTCACCATTGCGCAATCCTGGCAACGCAGCCTGAACAACGGTATCAACGCTTACGCCCCGCTCAGCACGAGTACCCTGGCCACCACCGAACTAGAAAAGAAACGCAGCAAGAACCACTTGCTGCTAACCCAGGCAACACCGGAAATCACCACCCTATACGAGCAGATCGCGCACTCCTATAGCATGGTCGCCCTCACGGATGCCGAAGGCGTCATCCTGCATAGTGAGGGACAGCACATGCTGACAGACCTCGCTCCTAGCGCAATCTTGAGCCCGGGCTATTCGTGGGGTGAAAATGAACGTGGCACCAACGCTATCGGCACTGCCATTGTGGAAAAACAAGCCGTGGCAGTACAAGGGGCTGAACACTTTGTCGAACAGCTACACGGGTTCAGTTGCTATGCCGTCCCCATCTTTGGCCCGAATCAACAGCTACTCGGCACGCTCAATGTCTCCAATGCGTTTTCAGCCCACCAGCAGCACACGCTAGCCTTGGTCAAAATGGCGGCACAACAGATCGAGAACCGTATATTCCGTGCTTGCCACCAAGGGCCGGTACAACTCCATTTCCATACCAGCGCGGATTTCGTTGGCTCTGCCTGGGAAGGCATGGCCGTATTCTCCAGGCAAGGTGAGTTACTGGCCATCAACAGGAATGGCCTGACGCTTGCGGGCCTGGATTGCGTTCCCGACCATTTCGAAGCAATGTTCCTGCCCTCATTTAAGCAGGTATGCAGCCAAGCTGGAGATAGCATACTCAAGCTATCCTTGAGCAATGGCGACACCATCCATGGCACCTTGCGGATTGAATCAGATACCAGCAATACTTCGCCACGCGTTACCGCTATCCGCAGCAGCCATGCCGTGACAAGCAACCCATTGCTCGCCAGTCAAAGTAACGATCCGCGCATTAGCGAGATATTGGCCCAGGCCAAGCTGGTCATGAATCAAGATATCGCCATCCTCATCCAGGGAGAAACCGGCGTAGGCAAGGAATTACTGGCCAGCGCCATCCATCACAGTAGCGTTCGCGCACAAGGGCCATTGATCGCCATCAACTGTGCCGCACTGCCGGAAGGCTTGATTGAAGCAGAACTGTTTGGCTACGAAGAAGGCGCCTTCACCGGTGCTCGACAAAAAGGCAGCCAGGGCAAGATAGAACAAGCAGACGGCGGCACCCTGTTCCTGGATGAAATCGGCGATATGCCATTGCTCTTACAGGCACGATTATTACGCGTCTTGCAAGAGCGCAGTATTACCCCACTTGGTGGCAGCAAGGCAAGGAAGCTAGATTTTGCCGTGATCAGTGCCACCAACCAGAAACTACAGGACAAGGTCGCCTCGGGCGCATTCCGCAAGGATCTTTATTACCGCCTGAATGGCATCAGCCTGACGTTACCCCCCTTACGTGAGCGCCAAGACTTGCTTGGCATCGTGCATCACATCATGGAAGCGCAAGGAGCGGGCAACCTTGATATTCATGACGACGTCATCCAACTGTTCCGCCAGCACCCTTGGCCAGGCAACATCCGCCAACTGCATAATGTGCTGAAAACCATGCTGGCATTAGCAGCGGGCAATCCCTTACGCCGGCAGCACTTGCCGCCTGGTTTTATGGATGAACTGGGCAGCTATGCTCCAGAGCAAGAACTGGCGAACACAACAACGATCACTGCAGGCTCCATTGATGACATCACCAATGAAGCGGTCAAGCTGGCCCTGCAACACCATGAAGGCAATATCTCGGCTGCCGCACGTGAACTTGGCATGAGCCGTAACCGCTTGTACCGCAAACTAAAGGCCCTTGGCCTCGCCTGAAATCATCAGGGCACTACTACCTCAAAACGAAAAAGCCTGCCCAATAGGGCAGGCTTTTTCATGATATATCAACTTCAAGCGATTACAAGGTCAGTATCCACTGCACGATGAGCTTAATGTCCTCATCCTTCACCTGAGGACTATTCGGCCCCATTGGGACAGGCCCCCAGACACCGCTGGTACCATTCTTGACCCTGCCCACCAGCTTGGCCTCGGCTCCCGCTTCACCACGGTATTTTGCCGCGATATCCCGCAACGCCGGCCCAATGACTTTTTGCTTGATGGTATGACAAGCCAGGCAACCATTTTTTTGCGCCAGCGACTCCGCCACTTTTGCATCCACTGCCGCCGCCTGCCCTGCCATCAGCAGGCACCCCGTGGCGACTAAGATATGTACGATGGTCTTCATTCATTACTCCTTGGAAGCTTGCTGCTCCCGCTGAACCACGTTACAACAACCTAACTTACAAGCTCTCAGTGCTGTACTGCACACTCAGGGTATGCGAACTGCCAGGTGCGACAGTCACGACATTGCCCCTGACATTCGAGCTCTCGACACACAGCATATTGCGCCAACCATGATGGCTACCTAAATCGCCGATTTCGGCGGCCTTGCGCTCCCATGGTGTCCAGACCACGGTGGAGCGACTACCGGACTTCTCAATAATAATCTTGCGACGCAAGCCAGGGTCCTCCACCACACAGGTAGATTCGGTATTGAGATAGACACGGTCTACCTCTTCATTGAAGGTGATTTCGCCAGATTGGCGCTTGAGGGCGTAATCCTCTACCTTGTCTTCATACTCGGTATGATCCAGGCCCTGCACCTTCACCACCTCGATGTCACTCACCTGGAAATAAGTATGTAAAGCCTCGCCAATCACGAATGGCTCGCTACCCTTATTGGTGGTCGTCAACGCCATCTTGAGCACGGGACCAATATTGATGGTCAAGGTCAACTCACAATCATAAGGCCATTGCTTTTCCACCTGGCGGCTCTCCACCAGCCTGAGCACCAGGGTAGTGGTGTTATCTGGCAGAGGTGTAGCATCCACCACTTCCCAAGGCACCACGCGCGCAAAGCCATGAGGGCACAAGGTTTCATCGGTAGCATGGGGGCCGAACCACGGCCAGCACACAGGCACGCCACCACGGATGGAACGACCTGCAACGAAACGTGCCTGGTCAGACAACCACAGCACTGGCGCTTCCGCATGACGGGGGTTCCACTGCATGACGTGACCGCCTTGCAGGGCGATCTTGGCAGTGGCATGGGGATTTTCGATCTCCAATGTCACCAGGCCATTCAGGTCTGCGGAAAAATGGATTTTATGCCCGACCCCGTAACGGGCATTCAATTCATGTACTGATTGCATACGCTCTTTTTAAATCTGATTAATCAATTCTTTTTATTAAGCTGAGCCAGCAAACGCTTATTTCTCGATCTGGCTCACGTCGCGCACGGCACCCTTGGCAGCCGAAGTGCTCATCGCAGCGTACGCACGTAATGCAACGGATACATGACGCTCACGGTTGACCGGCTTCCATGCATCCTTGCCTTTCGCCTCCATGGCAGCGCGTCGATGTGCGAGCACCTCATCCTTGACCGCTAAATGAATGGTACGGTTCGGAATATCGATCTCGATGATATCGTTTTCTTCCACCAAGCCAATCGCTCCGCCTTCTGCCGCCTCAGGAGAAGCGTGGCCAATACTCAGGCCGGAAGTACCACCAGAGAAGCGTCCATCAGTCAGCAAGGCACAAGCCTTGCCCAAGCCCTTGGATTTAAGGTAGCTGGTCGGATATAGCATTTCCTGCATACCAGGGCCGCCACGTGGACCTTCATAACGGATGATGACAATGTCACCTGCCACGATCTTGTCGGCGAGGATACCGGCCACGGCATCGTCCTGGCTCTCGAAAATACGCGCACGGCCAGTAAATTTGAGAATACTGTCGTCCACGCCAGCCGTCTTCACAATACAGCCATCCAGCGCGATATTGCCGTAAAGCACGGCGAGACCACCATCCTGTGAATAGGCATGCTCCTTATCGCGGATACAACCTTCCTTACGATCGG
The DNA here is from genome assembly GCF_044751345.1 of Methylobacillus methanolivorans. Lineage (GTDB taxonomy): Bacteria > Pseudomonadota > Gammaproteobacteria > Burkholderiales > Methylophilaceae > Methylobacillus > Methylobacillus methanolivorans. Next base: position 1,735,742 of record NZ_JBIWXY010000001.1, read on the forward strand.
TATCCAGGTCAGGCCACAGCATGGATTGGCTGAACGCGATCGTGGTGGAAATGCCACCGGGAGCCGCACGGTAGAACTTCTTCACTTCTTCGTCGGTGGTGGTCATGATGTCCCACTTATCCAGGGCAGCACCCAAAGTAGGACTATGGACAGTCGGCGTATCACGGTGGATCAAGCCAGCACGGCTCAACTCGGACAAGATACCCATGACGCCACCTGCACGGTGCACGTCCTCCATATGGTACTTGGCTGTCGCTGGCGCCACCTTGCTCACACACGGCACGCCGCGCGAGATGCGGTCAATATCCGCCATGGTGAAATCTACCTTGCCTTCATAAGCAGCCGCCAACAAATGTAATACGGTATTGGTAGAACCGCCCATCGCCACATCCAGGCTCATGGCGTTCTCAAAGGCATGCAGGTTGGCAATGCTGCGTGGCAGGACGCTTTCGTCATCTTGCTCGTAATAACGCTTGGTAATTTCCACGATCAGGCGACCAGCCTTGAGGAACAACTCCTTGCGTGCTGCATGTGTCGCCAGCGTGGAACCGTTACCCGGCAAGCTCAAGCCCAAGGCCTCTGTCAGGCAGTTCATGGAGTTCGCGGTAAACATACCGGAGCAGGAACCACAGGTCGGGCAGGCAGAACGCTCAATCGCATCAGACTCTTCATCCGAGATATTGCTATCTGCAGCTGCCACCATGGCATCCACCAGGTCCAGCTTGTGCACATTACCCTGCCAGTTCACCTTACCAGCTTCCATCGGGCCACCAGAGACAAACACCACTGGGATATTCAGGCGCAAGGCTGCCATCAACATGCCTGGCGTAATCTTGTCACAGTTAGAAATACAAACCAGCGCATCAGCACAGTGCGCATTCACCATGTATTCCACCGCATCCGCAATCAGGTCGCGGCTGGGCAAGCTGTACAGCATGCCACTGTGACCCATGGCAATGCCGTCATCCACCGCAATGGTGTTGAACTCCTTGGCCACACCACCGGCACGCTCAATCTCGCGCGCTACCAACTGCCCCAAATCCTTGAGGTGCACGTGGCCGGGCACAAATTGCGTGAATGAATTGGCAATCGCAATGATAGGTTTCTGGAAATCATCTTCCTTCATACCAGTGGCACGCCAAAGTGCGCGTGCGCCTGCCATGTTGCGGCCATGAGTGGAGGTTCTGGAGCGGTATTGCGGCATAAAAACCCTAAACTAAACGTATAATTAGGAGATTTTACTCCAATCCAAGGGCCAATCCCAATGCTTGTTCACCCACAATTTGATCCCGTCGCCATTCACCTGGGCTCGTTTGGCATTCATTGGTATGGATTGATGTACCTCATCGGTTTTCTCGCATTCCTTTGGCTAGGACGTTGGCGCATCGCTCACCAGCCTTGGTGGGCACAATCAGGATGGTCATACAAAACACTGGACGACGCACTGTTTTACGGCGCATTGGGCGTCATCCTGGGCGGCAGGCTAGGCTATGCCCTGTTCTACCAACATGACTACTACCTGGCCCACCCGCATGAAGTCCTTTTCCTCTGGCAAGGCGGTATGTCCTTCCACGGTGGATTCATCGGCGTCATGGCCGCCATGCTGCTATTCGCGAAAAAACGTGGGCTCACTTTCTTCGGCATCATGGATTTCGTTGCGCCCCTGGTGCCAGTCGGCCTGGGCGCAGGACGCATGGGCAACTTCATCAATGGCGAGCTATGGGGCCGCGCCAGCGATGCACCCTGGGCGATGGTTTTCCCTCAAGTCGACAACATTGCACGTCACCCATCTCAGCTTTATGAATTCCTGCTCGAAGGCATCGTATTGTTCACCATTCTCTGGTGGTACTCCAGCAAACCACGCGCCAGGGGCACCATCTCTGCCCTGTTCCTCATCGGCTACGGCAGCTTCCGTTTCCTGGTGGAATTCACACGCGAACCGGATAGCTTCCTGGGACTATTGTCTCTTGGCTTAAGCATGGGGCAATGGTTGAGTTTACCGATGGTGATTGCGGGCATCTGGTTAATGATGAGCAGCCTGAAACGCCACACACACCCTTAATTAACAGCCTCCGTACCCTTCCACTCTCCAACAACGAATGCTCAACATTCGTTGTTGGATCACAGGCATGCCCTCATGCCTGATCATACAACTGGCGCTTACCAAACATCACCGCCACCCATGTATCCGCGGGCCATTCGCGTTAATTAAGTTCCAAACTGTACTCTAAAAATTCCACCACTTCTGTATCTGGTTTCCATCTGTTACCCCTCTTACGATTGCTGTAATCGTCATTGTGTATTCATGTGCTAGCCAGACTTCATTCTCGCCAGCCTAATTTTGCTCACCAAGTAGGAAGATATGTCGCAACCTAAAGCCGCCATCAAGCCTTACCACCATCCTGCCGCTGGCTGGGGTGCATTGAAGCAAGTTGCCGCGCAGCTCGCGCTGCAGAAGATTCCCGTCAAGGGCGTCATGACCCTGCTCTCGCAGAATCAGCCAGATGGCTTCGACTGCCCAGGTTGTGCCTGGCCAGACAAGGAGCACACCTCCACATTTGAGTTTTGTGAAAACGGTGTGAAGGCTGTAGCGGCGGAAGCTACCTCCAAGCGCGTGCCACCGGAATTCTTCGCCAAGCATACCGTCACCGAGTTGATGGGATGGAGCGATTTCGATCTGGAGAACGAAGGCCGCCTGACCCATCCTATGCGTTATAACCCGGCAACGGACAAATACGAGGAAATTGCCTGGGACTGCGCCTTTGCCCTGATGGCAAAGCATCTGAATCAACTGTCCGACCCGAACGAGGCAATTTTCTACACCTCTGGTCGCGCCAGCAATGAAGCAGCTTTCCTGTATCAATTGTTCGTGCGTGAGTTTGGCACCAACAATTTCCCAGATTGCTCCAACCTTTGCCACGAATCAACCAGTATGGCCCTTCCACCTACCGTGGGTATCGGCAAGGGCTCGGTTACTTTGCATGATTTCGAGCATGCCGATACCTTGCTGATTTTTGGCCAGAACCCTGCCACCAACCACCCGCGTATGCTGGGCGAGTTGCGCGAAGCAGCCAAGCGCGGTGCACGCATCGTGGCGATCAACCCATTGAAGGAACGTGGCCTGGAGCGCTTTGCCGATCCGCAAAGCCCGTTCGACATGTTGTCATTCAAGGGCAGCAAGATCAGTGACATGTTCATCCAGCCCAAGCTGGGCGGTGACCTGGCCCTCATCAAGGGCATGATCAAATTCGTCATCCAGTGGGATGATGAAGCCATCAAGAACGGCACCGAGCGCGTGGTGGATGTGGAATTTATCCAGCAGCACACCAATGGCTTCGAGGCGATTGCTGAAGATGCCCGCAAGGAAAGCTGGGACGCCATCCTGGAAGAATCCGGCGTATCGCTGGAGCAGATCGAGGAAATTGCGCGTATTTACGCCACCGGCGACCGTGTGATTTCCACCTGGGGCATGGGCATCACCCAGCACAAGCACGGCGTTGCCACCATCAAGACCTTGGTCAACCTGATGTTGCTCCGCGGCAATATTGGCAAGGAAGGCGCTGGCCTGTGCCCAGTGCGCGGCCATAGTAACGTGCAGGGTAACCGCACCGTGGGTATCTATGAAAAGATGCCAATGGCTTTCCTCGAAAGCCTGGATCGCGTATTTGATATCAATGTGCCGAAGGAGCCTGGCTACGATGCAGTTTCCGCCATCCAGGCCATGATAGACGGCAAGGCCAAGTTTTTCTTTGCACTCGGCGGCAACTTCTCGATTGCCACACCTGATACTGACCGTACCTGGGAAGGCCTGCGTAATTGCGACCTCACCGCACATGTCACGACCAAGCTAAACCGTAGCCACTTGGTGCATGGCAAGGAAGCCTTGATCCTGCCATGCCTGGGCCGCACCGAGATTGACACTCAGGAAACCGGGCCGCAAGGCGTCACGGTGGAAGATTCTATGAGCATGGTGCATATTTCCTATGGCATGAACAAACCAGCTTCACCGCACCTGCTGTCGGAACCTGCCATCGTCGCCCGCCTGGCACAAGCCACTCTCAAACACAGCAAGACACCTTGGCTGGACTACATCAAGGACTACAGCAAGATTCGCGACGCCATTGAGCAGACCATGCCGGTGGCGTTTAAGGATTACAACGAGCGCATCAAGCATCCTGGCGGTTTCCGTATGCCTGTGCCTTCCAGCGATCGCGTCTGGATCACGCCATCAGGCAAGGCCGAATTCACCTTGCAGGAAATCCCGCGCAATTCGCCCATCCACCAGGCGCGTGAGCAGTACGGCGACCAGATGTTCGTGCTGATGACCACCCGCTCACATGATCAGTACAACACCACCATTTATGGCATGGATGACCGCTACCGTGGCGTTTTCGGCCAGCGCCGTGTGGTGTTCATGAACCCTGACGATATCAAGCGCATGGGCCTCAAGGCTGGCGACTGGATCAATCTGGTCAGCGTTTGGCAGGATGGTATCACGCGTCGTGCCGACAAGTTCCTCGTCGTCTCTTACGATATTCCGCAAGGTTGCATGGGTGGCTATTACCCTGAGACCAACAATCTGGTGCCGTTGGAAAGCGTGGCTGACTTGTCGCATACGCCAACTTCCAAGTCTATCCCGGTGATCATCGAGAAAACCACTGCACCCGAGGTAGCCAATGCTGCTTGAGCGCGAATATCACGATGAGCAGTCAGAACAGGCTGATTTTTCCTCTGACCACGCCCAACTAGACCAGAGTGCTGTCCTGATGCTTGGTATCCTGGAACTTCTTCATGCCGAGCATGAAGAAGGCCGTGCCCGCATGCCCCTGGCAGCCATCTGCAAACGGCTGGGGATACGCATGAGCACACTGCAACGCCTGATGACTGCCTTGAGCGAGCAGGCGTTGGTCGAAGTATCCACCGAGAAAGACCGGCTAGTCGCCGCGCTGACTGCCGGTGGCGAGGAAATTTCCCAAGCGCTGCAAGCTGCCTGAGCAGCAACCACCGAACCACCACCATTGGCAAACTCCAGCCGCACCCCTGCGCGGCTGGAGTACAATGACAGGCATCAAAGACTCCACCCCGGCCCCCATGAAGCTTTATGTCTCGTTTGCTGCCCGCATACGCGCGATGATCGATGAAGGCGTATTGCGACCCGGCGACAAGATATTCTCAGTGCGGCAAGCCAGCCAGAAATACGGGCTAAGCATCAGCACCGTATTGCGCGGCTATCTTCTACTGGAGCAGGAAGGCATCATCAGCAGCCATCCACAATCCGGTTACTACGTCACACCGCGCAAACGCTTGCAGCAACGCAACACCTCGCCGCTATCCAAAGACATCAACCTGTCAGAAGTTGATGCCAGCAAGCTGGTGCTCACCACGTTGAAGTCCATTCGCGAATTTGGCACGGTACCATTGGGCTCACCGTTTCCCGATCCACAACTATTCCCGCTCAAGAAGATTCACCAGTACGAAAAAGCCCTCACAGACGATGAAGGGGAATGGGGCATCTTGAGTGACCTGCCACCGGGCAACGAAATGCTGCGCCAGCAGATTGCCCGCCGCTATCTTGCCAATGACATGGATGTTTCACCGGATGACATTGTCATCACGCATGGTGCCACCGAGGCCATCACGCTCTGCCTGCAAGCCGTCGCCAAGGCTGGCGACATCATCGCCTTGGAAGCTCCTGGCTACTATGCTTTGGCGCATACGGTAGAACGCTTGGGCATGAAGGTCGCCGAACTGCGCACCGACCCAGAATCCGGCATCGACCTGGATGCATTACGCGCCACTACGGATAATGTGCGTATTGCCGCCGTGGTACTCACGACCAATTTCCAGAACCCGTTGGGTTTTGTCATGCCGGACGCAAAGAAACAAGCATTAGTGGAATTTCTGGCAGAGCAACAGATTCCATTGATCGAGGATGATGTTTATGGCGAGCTGTACTTTAGTGAAACAGCACCCAAGCCTGCCAAGGCCTTTGACCGTTCTGGCCTGGTGCTGCATTGCTCGTCATTCTCCAAGTCATTGGCACCAGGTTATCGCGTGGGCTGGACCAGCGCCGGGCGCTATCGGCAGGAAGTGGAACGCCTGATGTTCCTCAATAGCCTCTCGCTGCCATCCGCCCCGCAAATCGCGATTGCCAAGTTCATGCAGCGCGACAGCTTTGAGCAACATCTCAAACAATTGCGTCACACCCTGCGTTCGCAATATGTGCTGATCCGTAATGTGATTGCAGAAAGCTTTCCCGTTGGCACCCAGCTTTCAGAACCGAAAGGCGGCTATGTGATCTGGGTCAAACTACCAGCGCAACTGGATGCCCTGGCGCTTTACCGCTTAGCCATCGACAATGGCATTACCGTGGCACCAGGCACTATCTTTTCCCGCAAAAAAGACCTCACCCACTATATCCGCTTGAATTTCAGCCACCTGTGGACCTTGGCTATTGAGCAGGCAGTACGCGACGTGGGCGCCTTGGCACACGACATGCTGGCGTCACATGTGCCGCAGGGTTAACGCCAGCATATCCTCAACAGCAACGCTTCACACCATCCCACTTCTGCTGCTGCCATTGCTTGAAGAACACTTCCCGTGTCAGCGGAGGCTCGTGGTGTTGGTGCTTTTCCTGGTTGCTGCGATATAACGCCAGATAGCGCTCGTAAGCATCGTCGCCCGACACCTGGCGCAAAAAGCGCCAAGTACGGTCAAGGCATCGTTTGGTGGCCTGCCACATCAGTCACGCACCCAGGCAGTATCCAGCTTGGTCTGCATATGGTCAGCCTCTACCGAGGGCAAGACAGGCTTGCCGCTCAAACTGCGGTAACTGACGCGCAGCATGTCGAGAATCACGATCCACAACACCGCCACGAAGAACAGCGTCAATACAGCATCCAACTGCTGGTTGAAGATGAGTTGCGGCGCCACGGCAGCCTTCTCGGGCGGCAGCACTCCGGCAGCCAGCTTGGCCGACATGTCATTGGCCGCCGCAATAAAGCCTACACGCACATCTGCGCTGGTAATCTTTTCCCAGGCGGCAGTCGTCGTCACCACTACCAGCCAACTTAGCGGTAGCCCGGTTACCCAGGCATACCTGAGCTTGCCTGACTTGATCAGGATGCCTGTGCCTACTGAGAGGGCAATGGCGGCCAGCATCTGGTTGGAAATACCGAACAAGGGCCAGAGGATATTGACCCCGCCATTGGGGTCAATCACACCGATGTAGAGGAAATAGCCCCAGCCTGCGACGACAATTGCGCTGGTAAACAGTACCGAGGGATACCATGAAGTCTGCCCCAGCTTGGGCCAGAAATTGCCCAGCATATCCTGCAACATAAACCGCCCAACGCGCGTGCCAGCATCCAAGGTAGTCAGGATGAAGATCGCCTCGAACATGATGGCAAAGTGGTACCACAAGGCCAACAGGTGTTCACCAAAAGCGCTACCAAAAATACTCGCCATACCGACCGCCAGCGAAGGCGCACCACCGGTACGCGCAAACAAGGTAGATTCACCCATCTGCCGCGCCAGCGTTTCCATCTGCTCCACCGTGACAGGAAAACCCCAACTGGAAATGGTCGCAACGGCATCAGCCGCCTCCTTGCCCACCAGCCCAGCCGGACTGTTGATGGCGAAGAAAACGCCAGGCTCCAGTACGGTAGCCGCAATCATGGCCATGATGGCCACGAACGACTCCAGCAACATGGCTCCGTAGCCTATCATGCGAATATCGGACTCATTGGCGATCAGCTTAGGCGTAGTGCCTGAAGCGATCAGGGCATGAAAACCCGAGACAGCCCCGCAGGCAATGGTAATAAAGACAAACGGGAATAAGGTGCCGCCAAAGATGGGGCCAGTACCATCAATAAACTGGGTCAATGCAGGCATCTTGACTTCGGGTTGCAGCAGGATGATCGCCACGGCCAGCAGGAAGATGGTGCCCAGCTTCATGAACGTAGAGAGGTAATCACGCGGAGCCAATAACAACCACACCGGCAGGATGGCAGCCGCAAAACCGTAGACAATCACCCACCAGGCCAGCGTTAGGCCATCATGATCAAACAAACCGCGCAGGAAGGGATGATGGTCGATATAGCCGCCACCGAACACCGATAGCAACAACAAGACCACGCCAATAATGGATGCCTCCAGCACACGGCCCGGCCTGATCAAGCGCATGTAAATACCGACAATCATGGCGATCGGGATAGTGGCCGCCACAGTGGAAGTTGCCCACGGGCTGTGCTTCATGGCGTTGACCACGACCAACCCGAGCACCGCGATGAGGATCACCATGATGGTGAACGTCCCCACCAGCGCGGCAAAACCACCGATCGGCCCCAGCTCCTCACGCGCCATCTGGCCAAGGCTGCGCCCATTACGACGTGTCGAGAGAAACAAGGTGACCATGTCCTGCACCGCACCACCGAGCACGGCGCCCACCAATATCCACAAAGTACCGGGCAGGTAGCCAAACTGTGCCGCCAAGGTTGGCCCAACCAATGGCCCGGGGCCTGCAATCGCGGCAAAATGGTGACCAAACACCACCCACTTATTGGTGGGAACATAATCACGGCCATTATCCAGCCGCTCGGCAGGCGTGGCTCGCGTCGCATCCACCACCAACACCTTGGCGGCAATCCAGGCTGCATAGAAGCGATAGGCGATGGCAAACACACAGACTGCTGCTGCCACGAACCAAAGCGCATTAATGCTTTCACCGCGATGCAGGGCAATACCGCCCACTGCGCTAGCCCCAATAATGGCGATCAAGAACCAGATCAGGTACTGCAAGGTTTTATTCATTTAGGTTTATGATGTGATGGAAATTAATGACCAGCAGTATAAAACCAAACCTGCAGACTGCGTAATCTGCCCGGAACGGATATTGCTAGTCTATTGGCTCCTATACCAACAATCTTGAGAGATAAGCATGAAATTAACCTGTGTGAGCTTTTTGGCACTGCTGGCATTGCATCTGCCAGCCATTGCGGCACCGGAAGAAGCGCCACCGACTGAAACCACGACAGCGAGCGGGGACAAAATCCTGCTGCATCCGAATGGTAAGTGGGAATATGTCGACAAGGTGAAAAAAGCAGAAGCCGACAAGATTGCCAAGCAATACCCAGAAAATCAGGGCTGCCCTCCCGGCACACAAGGTGGCGTCTTTGGCATCGGGCGCTGCATTGCACCTGGAGACAAGGACTTCAATCGCGGCTCCATCAGCGGCAAGGGCCGGTAAACCCTGTCACAGGGTAGCCGATTTGGCGGCTACCCTGCTTACCCCAACCTTGCCCAGTGCGGTATGCTAGACATCCCGTGCCAGCCCAAGCGAGGTTCACCCTGCAAACCCCAAGCCGTCCCTTACGATTATTTAGTGAATTGTGGCCGCTATTACGGCCTTACCGCTGGCAAATCCTGCTCGCATTCTGCTTGCTCAGCCTGGCCTCTGCCATCTTGCTGCTGGTGCCATGGGCATTTCGCGATCTGATCGACCAAGGCTTTCGCACGGATTCTGCTACTGCGCAAAGCATGCAGGATATCAACCGGCATTTTATTTTCATTTGCGGCCTGGTGATTGTCTGGGCCTTGATCGTGGCATGCCGTTATTTCATCGTGTCCTGGATAGGCGAGCGCGTCACCGCTGATCTGCGTACCCTGGTCTATCAGCGGGTACTCATGCAATCGCCCCAGTTTTTTGAAACCTTGCAAACCGGCGAGGTGCTCTCACGCTTAAGTGCAGATACAACACTGATCCAGACCGTAGTTGGCAGCTCGATTTCTTTAGGTTTGCGCAGCTTGTTCCAATTTATCGGCGGCATGATCATGCTCGCGATCACAAGTTGGTATTTGTTCAGCCTAAACCTTGGGTTGATGTTGTTACTGACACTGCCTATCCTGCTGATTGGCCGCTCGGTAAGAAAGCTCTCGCGTGAATCGCAAGATCGCATTGCCGACAGCTCGGCCATGGCTGGGGAAATCCTCAATGCCATGCCAACCGTACAAGCCTTCACCCAGGAGCCACGCGAAAACCAGCGCTTCCACCACAGTGTGGAAACCAGCTTTCACGCTGCCATACGCCGCATTCGCGTGCGTGCCTTCCTGGCAGCCTTTGTCATTGCCGGCATTAGCGCGGCCATTATTTTTGTCTTGTGGCTGGGCGCACACCAAGTCACGCAAGGTGAGCTCTCGGGCGGTGAACTGGCCTCCTTCATCCTCTATGCCGCCCTGGTAGCCAGCAGCGTCAGCACCATCGCTGAGGTTTGGGGCGACATTATGCGCGCAGCTGGTGCTACCGAACGCTTGCTAGAGCTGCTCAACAGCGAACCTGCTATCCGTAACCCATCCGCGCCAATGGCATTGGCAACCCCGAGCACGGCGAGCATCAGGCTGGAAAAAGTAAGCTTTTACTATCCGTCAAAACCTGACCAGGCAGCGCTTGATCAAATCTCCCTTGAAGTCAAAACGGGTGAAACCGTGGCCCTGATCGGGCCATCGGGTGCAGGCAAAACCACCCTATTCCAGCTTTTGCTGCGCTTCTACGATATCCACGAAGGCAGCATCACCATCAATGGTCAGGACATCCGCAGCCTCTCACTCAGCTCATTGAGAAACATGATCGCCATCGTGCCGCAAGACCCGGTGATCTTTTCTGCCAATGCACTGGAAAACATTCGCTACGGCAGACCGGATGCCAGCGACGAGGAAATCAAGCGTGCAGCTCAGGCGGCACAAGCGCATACATTCATTGAGCACCTGCCGCAGGGTTACAACACCTTTCTGGGAGAACGTGGCACTCGGCTCTCCGGCGGGCAGCGCCAACGCATTGCGATTGCACGCGCCATTCTCAAAAACGCACCTATCCTGTTGCTTGATGAAGCCACCAGCGCTCTGGATGCTGAATCTGAAAACTTGGTGCAACAAGGCCTGGATATGGCCATGCAAGGGCGTACAACACTGATTATCGCGCACCGCCTTGCCACGATTCAAAACGCAGATCGCATCGTGGTTCTGGAGCACGGTCGCATCATTGAAACAGGCACCCCACACGAATTAAGGCGGCAATCCGGGCTTTATAGCCGCTTGGCGAAACTGCAACTGGATATCCAGCCGTGACCGTGCACCATGATAAAGCACCACATCCACACAAATGCACTACAACCGTGCAAACAAGCTAACAGCCCCATCCTGGGCTCACGGCGGCAAGCCCGCGGCGGACTCATCTGCCACCACGCGCACCACGCCTTTGGTATTGCTAGATATCTCACGATTCACGCCACGATATCCCCACAACAGCCTGTCTCCCGTATCAACCGGCAACATCCTTAACATCTGCATGATCTAAAGCGTGCATGGCACGCTGCCTTCACTGGCATTGTGTCAGCGCCCAACCCCGGCACATTTTTTGCTGGCCTAGATATTGGATGTACTGCATGAGATAGCGCCAACGGGGGCGTGGATCATGCGAATGTAGCGCAATACTCCACAAAAAATCACGATAGGACAACGGCGTCCACTTCAGGTGTTCCTTACCAGGGATATCAGGAGTGGGCGCTTTTTTATTTTTAACGAGGTGTACTTATGGCTTATCTATTACCATCAGAGTTCGTGACCAAAATGGTCGATGCCGGCGAATCCAAAATCTTCATGTCCACCCGGGACACCATCATCCGCGCCTATATGGCAGGTGCCATCCTGGCCTTGGCTGCCGTATTTGCAGTTACAGCATCGGTGCAGACTGGCTATCCATTGATCGGTGCCATACTGTTTCCTGTCGGGTTTGTCATGCTTTACCTGCTGGGTTTCGATCTGCTCACCGGTGTTTTCGTTCTCACGCCACTGGCCTTGATCGACAAACGCCCTGGCGTGACCGTCAAAGGCATTTTGCGCAACTGGGGCCTGGTATTTGTCGGCAATTTCCTCGGCGCATTTACCGTTGCAGTGTTCATGGCCATCGTCTTTACCTTTGGCTTTGCAGCTGAGCCTGACAAAGTCGGCACCATCATCGCCGGCATCGGTGAGAAACGCACACTGGGCTACGCCGAGTTTGGTGCCGCTGGCATGCTGACCGTCTTTATTCGCGCCGTCATGTGTAACTGGATGGTATCCACCGGTGTTGTGGGTGCCATGATTTCCACCAGCGTTTCCGGCAAGGTAATCGCGATGTGGATGCCGATCATGGTCTTCTTTGCCATGGGTTTCGAGCACTCCATCGTCAACATGTTCCTTTTCCCTTCAGCCCTCATCATGGGAGGTAATTTCTCCATCATGGATTACCTGATCTGGAACGAATTACCTGTGGTTCTTGGCAATCTGGTTGGTGGCTTGGCCTTCACTGGGCTGACCTTGTACTCCACCCACATCAAGACAGCACCCAAGCGCAGCATGCGTTAATTGTTCACGGGACGATGACTAGGCATCATCGTCATCGCCCCGGCACAGCAATATGGACAACACACTCAATATTTCCATCGGCCAGCACTCTGACCGAGGACACAAGGATATCAACCAGGATTTTCATGGTGCACGTGTGCCGCAAGGCCACCAATTGACCACCAAAGGCATTGTGGTTGCGCTGGCTGACGGCATCAGCAGCAGCACTGTCAGCCAAGTGGCCAGCGAATCTGTCATCCGCAACCTGTTGAGTGACTATTACTGCACGTCCGACGCCTGGAGCGTCAAGCACGCCGTACATTGCGTCCTGAATGCGATCAACTCCTGGCTATACGCCCAGACCCGGCGCAGCCAGTATCGTTATGACCGCGACAAGGGCTACGTTTGCACCATCAGCGCCCTAGTGATCAAATCCAACCAGGCACATCTTTTTCATGTTGGCGACACCCGTATCTACAGATTGAGCGGCCAATCTCTGGAACAGCTCACCGAGGATCACAGGGTCGTCATCAATGCGGAGCAAAACTATCTCAGTCGCGCACTCGGCACAGGCCCGCAGATCGAGATCGACTACCTATCCATGCCCATCGAGACAGGAGACATCTTTCTGCTGGCTTCCGATGGTGTGTATGAATATACAGATGCACCATTGATTGCCACCGCCATTACCGATCACCCGCATGACCTTGATGCCGCTGCACGACGAATTGTGGAGCAAGCCCTGGAACGCGGCAGCCAGGACAACCTGACAGTGCAAATTGTCAGGATAGATCATCTTGACCAACGCCAGCCCAACCCGCTATTGCCGCACTCAAGCCTACCTGCGCCACCACTGCTGGAAGCACGGACGGATTTCGACGGCTATCATATCGTCAGGGAGCTGCATCACAGCCATCGTAGCCACCTTTATCTCGCGATTGATCGTGATACAGGCCAGCAAGTGGCGCTAAAGACGCCATCCACCGACCTCAGTGCAAATCCAGCGCAACTCAACCGTTTTACTCTCGAAGAATGGGTGGCGCGGCGCATCAACAATGCACATGTGCTAAAGCCATGCAAACGTGAACACAAGCCACAGTATCTCTATGTCGCGATGGAGTTCATCGAAGGCATTACCCTGGCGCAGTGGATGCGGGATAACCCCAGGCCGAGCCTGGAAACGGTACGCGGCATTGTCGAGCAAATTGCCAAGGGCTTGCAGGCCTTTCATCGCGCCGAGATGCTGCACCAAGATTTGCGCCCGGAAAATATCATGATAGACCACCACGGTGTCGTCAAAATCATTGATTTCGGCAGCGTCTGGGTCGCAGGCCTGGAAGAGTGCCATCTAGCGGAAATTTCTCCCATTCCAGGTGCTATTCAATACATGGCACCTGAATATTTCCTCGGCGACGCCGGATCGCCGCTATCAGACCAATTCTCACTCGGTGTCATCGCCTACCAGATGCTCACGGGCAAGTTGCCGTATGGCACCCAGGTCGCCAAACTCAAATCTCGTGGACAACTGCAAAGGCTATCCTACCTATCGGCCATCAATATTCACGACAGCATGCCATCATGGGTGGATGATGCACTGGCCAAAGCCGTACATCCAGAACCAGAGAAACGCTATCAGGCCTTGTCAGAATTCATCCACGATCTGAGGCACCCCAACCAGGATTTCCTCCATCGGCACCGGGGCGGACTACTGGAAAAGAATCCCCTCCTGTTCTGGAAAATCACAAGCCTGTTATTATTCATGCTTGTCATCGGCCTGTTGTACATCATCCAACTCTCCTGAGTTACACGCACTAGCACAAAGGCTTCATCAACCACTACTCCGTATTGTCATTGTTCCAAGCGCTATCCATGCCCCGTGATCAGCCCGATCACAATGGCACTGCGCATGATTTTTGCTACCAAATAAATACCATGAGAGACATTTCACCAGACCAAACCATTATCCTGGCCAAGATGCGGCATATCGAGGAGCTTGAGCGGCTCTCGATATGCACCGGTTTTGTCGAAACGATTGGCCTGATCATCCACCAGATTCAGGCCGAGCGCGGTGCAAGCTGCCTTTACCTAGCCTCGGCAGGCCAACGCTTCGGCAAGGAGCGTAGTGAAATCATTGAGAAAAACCAGAGCCTGGAACTGCAATTCCGAGAAGCATTGCAGCGCCACCTGAGCCATAACAACCAGGTTGATGCCAAACAGCTCACCCTGATTTCATGGATACTGCTGGGATTTGATCAACTGAAATCGTTGCGTCACCAGGTGACGTTGCACAAGATTTCATTTCCCGATTGCATACAGTCGTTCAACCGCTTTATCGGTAGCCTGATCTCGCTGATTTTTGACATTACCGACAATGCCGTGAATAGCCAGATCTCCACCTACCTGCTGGCACTTTACAACCTGGTGCAGGGCAAGGAATTTGCCGGGCAAGAACGCGCCGTGGGCTCCTATATGTTTGGCTCCGGCCATATCCAGCAAGAGCACCAACACAAGCTACTGGAACTGATCGCCTTGCAGGAAAGGCACTTCGAGCTGTTCAGCCAGTTTGGCGGCAATCCGTTGCAAAAAGCATGGACAGCCTCGAAGGATACCAGCACCCACCACCTACATCAGCAATACCGCGACAAGCTCACCCACGCCAAGGATGGCCAAGCCGTGCAAGCGCATGATGGCGATGCCTGGTTCGAGCTTTGCAGCCAACGTCTCAGCGATATCTGGCATATGCAGTGCCAATTGATCAATGGCATGCATGACATGCTGGAAACCCTGGTCAGCAATGCGAAAAGTGACTTGGCAAAAACACGCCAATATCTGGAAAAGATGCGCCGCCACCCAGCTACACTGGATAGCGCCTTCTTCAACCTCTCCATCCCGGTGGAGAACGCCTACACTTTCCTCGCACATGACAACCAGCACCCCTACCCCATGGAATCCATCGTCTCATTACTGCAACAGCAGTCACAGCAGATTGCCGAAATTGAAAACGAACTATCCGAAACCAAAAAAGCGCTGGCAGAAAGAAAGCAGATTGAACGAGCCAAAGGCGTGCTCATGAGCACGCTGGGCATCAGCGAAGTGGAAGCTTATAAAGTCATGCGCAGCACCGCCATGGAGCAAAACCGCAAGATTATTGATGTCGCAGACAACATCCTGGCCAAGCAAAAATCACCTTCACCAAGGCACTAAAGATGGTGCACCTGCACTTGGGTGGTGCGAAGCACGCTGATGGCCCATTCCTTGGATAATCCACACTACACAAAAAAATAAATTAAAAATCAATCATTTAAAAACAACCACATTCCTGGCACGGCATTTGCTAATGCCTAACTGAACAGTGGTGGCCAATGGCGGTTGCCAGCGTTTGATAATGGCAACCTCACGGGCCACACGGTAATTTGATGGCAAGCCATAAGGCTTGAACAACCCAGGACAAAGGCGTCCCGATTGCAGACAACAGATCGTCTGCAATCGGGACGCCTTTTTTGTTTTTACGCTTTTCATTTTCGATTGATTCAAGGAGCAGCCAGGATGAGCAATTCCAATAAAATGAGTACTGCCAAACCAGATCCATCATTACCTGAATCCACTCCCCATGGCGATGGTATCAATAGCAGCAGGCGCCAATTCTTTCACAAGGCGATGGCCAGCACCTTAGGCGCTGCCGCCATGATGAACATGGTGCCCTCTGCTCTTCATCAGCAAGCCTGGGCAGCTGGTTCGGATGCTCCCGAACTCACCGAGGTGAAAATCGGTTTTATCCCCTTGACTGACTGTGCCCCGGTGGTTGTGGCTGCGCAAATGGGCTTCGACAAGAAATATGGCATCAAGATCACGCCTTCCAAGGAAGCCTCCTGGGCAGCTATCCGCGACAAGGTAGCCAATGGCGAGCTACATGCCGCGCATATGCTGTATGGCATGGTCTATGGTGTACAGATGGGCATAGGTGGCCAGCAGAAGGATATGTCCGTCCTGATGACACTGAACAACAATGGTCAAGGCATCACGCTGGCCAACCAACTCAAGGAAAAAGGTGTCACCAGCGGCCAAACGCTCAAGCGCCTGATCGACAATGAAAACCGCGACTTCACCTTTGCCCAGACTTTCCCTACTGGCACCCACGCCATGTGGCTTTACTACTGGCTGGCCACCTATGGCATTAACCCATTCAAGGATGTAAAAACCATCGTCGTGCCTCCGCCGCAAATGGTGGCAAATATGCGTATCGGCAACATGGATGGCTACTGCGTGGGCGAGCCGTGGAATGCGCGTGCGATTTACGACAAGATCGGCTTCTCGGTTGCCACGTCCCAGGATATCTGGGCTGATCATCCGGAAAAGGTATTGGGCACGACGGCAGACTTTGTTGCCAAGAATCCAAACACCGCGCTTGCCATGACCAAGGCTATCCTGGAAGCCTGCCGTTACATTGATGCCACAGCGAATCGTCCTGCGGTTGCCAAGCTGATTTCAGGCAAATCCTACGTCAATGCCCCGGAAGAAGTGATTGAAGGCCGCTTCCTTGGGCATTACGACAACGGTATCGGCAAAAAATGGGAAGACCCGAACTACATGAAGTTCTTCAATGATGGCAAGGTGACTTTCCCCTACCTATCCGACGGCATGTGGTTCCTGACGCAGCACAAGCGCTGGGGTCTGCTGAAAACTGACCCTGATTACCTGGCTGTCGCCAAAAAGGTCAACCGTATTGATATCTATACCGAAGCTGCCAAGTCATTAGGCATCGCTGTGCCAAGCGACCCGATGCGCAGCAGCAAGCTGATTGATGGCGTAGTTTGGGATGGCAAGGATCCCAAGGCCTATGCCAATAGCTTCAAGATCAAGGCCTGATGATACGTGGTGGTGCAGGCCCCACCAGGCCAGCACCACACCCCAAGACATGGTGATACGAGGCAAACATTATGAGCGCAGTCAGTATCCGCAAGGAAGATATCAAGACCATCATGAAAAATGATCAAACCATTACAACTCCAAGCAGCCAGCCTCCCCAGGCAAGGCCTGCAGCCGTCGCACGCCCTGGCGTGTTCGCGCAGAAGTCACGTACGTTTTTCCAGTGGCTGTTACCACCGTTTTTTGGCCTTGGGCTGCTGATCGTCGTCTGGGCGCTGATTTCCTATCAATCGCCTAACCTGCCTGGGCCAGTATCCACCTGGCACGCCGCCACTGAGCTGTTCAGTGATCCGTTCTATGTCAACGATATCAATGACCAAGGCATAGGCTGGAATATCCTGGCCTCGCTGGAGCGTGTCGCACTGGGCTTTGGCTTGGCAGCGCTAATTGGTATCCCGCTGGGCTTCATTATCGGGCGCTTCCAGTTCATGTCACGCATGGCAGCCCCGGTGATCGGCATTTTGCGCCCAGTGTCACCTCTGGCCTGGCTCCCCATTGGCCTGTTGGTATTCAAGGCGGCTAACCCTGCGGCGATCTGGGTCATCTTCATCTCCGCTATCTGGCCCATGATCATCAATACCGCAGTCGGCGTGAGCAAGGTGCCGCAGGATTACATGAATGTCGCCAAGGTGCTCAACCTCTCGGAGTGGAAGATCGTCACCAAGATACTCTTTCCTTTCGTCCTGCCTTACATGATGACCGGCGTACGGCTCTCCATTGGCGTGGCCTGGCTGGTGATCGTTGCAGCAGAAATGCTCACCGGTGGTGTCGGCATCGGTTTCTGGGTATGGGACGAATGGAACAACCTCAACGTCGAGCACATCATCATCGCGATTTTCGTGGTGGGCATTGTAGGCCTGCTGCTGGAAGTGGCCCTGACCTCGCTTGCCAAACGCTTTAGCTACGAATAGGAAAGAACCAGACCATGGACAAGATTATTCAGGAAAGATACGTGCAACTGGAAAACGTTGATATGACCTTCCACACCAAGAAGGGCACATTCGAGGCGCTCAAGAATGTCAATTTCAGCATCCGCGAGGGCGAGTTCATCTCTATCATCGGCCACTCCGGCTGCGGTAAATCTACCGTCCTCAACCTGATTGCAGGGCTGCTACACCCCAGCGCGGGCAATCTTTTCTGCGCCGGGCGTGAAGTCGCCGGCCCAGGCCCTGAGCGTGCCGTGGTGTTCCAGAACCATTCACTGCTGCCTTGGCTCACCTGCTTCGAGAATGTCTACCTGGCAGTAGAGCGTGTATTCGGCGCAAAGGAAGGCAAAGAAAAACTGCAACAACGCACGCGAGCCGCGATTGAATTGGTTGGCCTCGCCCATGCAGCCGAGAAGCGCCCCAATGAAATCTCCGGTGGCATGAAGCAACGTGTTGGTATTGCCCGCGCATTGGCAATGGAACCCAAGGTACTGCTGCTGGATGAACCCTTTGGTGCGCTAGACGCCTTGACCCGTGCCCACTTGCAGGACGAGCTGATGGCGATCATGGCCAAGTCTGGCTGTACTGCTGTCATGGTCACGCACGATGTAGACGAAGCAGTGCTGCTGTCAGACCGTATCGTCATGATGACCAACGGCCCGGCGGCCACCGTGGGCGAGATATTGGCCGTCGATCTGCAACGCCCGCGTAAACGCCTGGAACTGGCAGAAGACAGCCACTACAACCACCTGCGTAGCGAGGTGCTGAAGTTCCTGTATGAGCGCCATGCGAAAAAGGCTGCATAAGCAAACCCTGAGCAAAAAAATGGCCCGTCGGTCAGGACGGGCCGGTAATACCGCCACCCCTCATCTGAAAAAAGGAGCAACACATGCAAAGTAATGCGAGATTCGCCCTGCGTCAAGCCTGCTACGGCAGCCTGCTGGGCTTGGCCATTGCCTCCATTCCCACGGTACAGGCGGAAGAAGCCTTGCCGGAATACACTTTCCTGGATGCGATCAAGACTGGCAAAAACCTCACCAGCTTCCGCTTGCGCTATGAGAATGTAGAACAAGACGGTAACGCACCGACTGGCCAACCGCTCAAGGATGCCAACGGCCTCACCCTGCGTAGCCTGATTGGCTGGCAGACCGCGCCGTATCACAACTTCAGCTTTGCTGGGCAGATCATCGACGTCAGCAAATTCCAGGATGATTTCAACGACAGCACCAATGGTACACGTATCAACAGTGTCTCCAACCAACCCGACAAGCTGGATTACGCCAAAATCGTTGACCCGGACAATACAGGTATCAACCAGCTCTATGTTGACTGGACTGGCATCAAGAACAACCGTGTGCGTCTGGGCCGCCAGCAGATCAATCTCGACAACGTGCGTTTCATCGGTGATATCGCCTTCCGCCAGGTCATGCAGGTGTTTGATGGTGTCACACTGCTCAACAAGTCATTGCCAGATACGGAAATCTACCTTGGCCACATTGAACGCGTGAAGCAGATCACCACCAAGGTACGCTCGGATGGTGCACTGGAAATCGCCAACGTCAAATACCGTATTTCACCGACAGAGTCACTGGTTGGCTATGGCTATTTCTCCAGCTTCGACGACCTCGGCTTTGGTCGTGCCTGGTTTGGCAATGCAGCCGGCACTGGCGGGATTGCCGCAGGCAAGAACGGCAATATCAACCAGGAAGCCGACCAGGGTAATAAGGTGTTAGGTGTGCGCCTGGATGGTGTACATATCTTCACACCAGACTGGAAGGGCCTCTACACAGCCGAATACGCCAAGCAAACCGACTACCGCGGTGGCGATTCGCGCATTGATGCCCACTACTACAAGCTGGGTGGCGGTGCGGCCTATGGGAACTTCAGCCTGCGTGCGGACCAGGAGCTGCTCTCCAGCAACAATGGTCGCTATGCCTTCCAGACACCTTTCGGCACCAATCACCTGTTCCAGGGCTGGGTAGACAAGTTCCTCACCACACCGCTGGAAGGCATCAAGGATACCTTTGTCACTGCCACCTACAAGGTTGGCGATTTCCTGTTTTTTGCCGATTACCACCTGATCAAATCCGATGAGCACTTCAACACTGTCGGCGGTGGCTTTGGCGACAAATACGGGACAGAGTGGAATGCGGCCGTCACCTATAACGTCAATCCGCATCTGATGACCAAGCTGGAGTATGGCAAGTTTTCCGAGAAGGATCAGTACACCGCCTTGCCTGGCAACAATGCGGGCGGACGGGTACGAGATACGGAAAAAGTCTGGCTAACCCTGATGTATACCTTCTGATGAGCACAGCAAACTAAAGAAATGCCGGGGCCTCATGCCCCGGCATACATAAAGAATCGAGATTGATTTCATGCTATCCGCATTACGACAACACCAGCCACCACCTGATGCCCCCAAGGCCATCAGCACCGAGATTTTCAGCTCGCTGATCAACCTCGCCGGTAGGCAACGTATGTTGTCGCAACGCATCATTCTCAACACCATGCTTTCCAGCCTGGGGCACGAAGATGCGCTCGACATTGCACAAGAAGCACTGACCTTGTTCGCCAGCACCCATGCGGATCTCGTCGAAGGCAACAAACACCTCCCGGGGATTTTTTCTCCTGCCCTGGAGCAGGCCTATTTCGGCGAGAACAATGCAGATGCCACCATCAGGCGCTTTATTCAGGATGCCCGTCAGGCTTTGCAAATAACAGATGAAGCACACAGCTTATCCCAAGTGCAGCTAGACCGACTGGGCAAATACGCCACGCCATTGGTCACCCTGCTCAACCAGATTACCCAGATTTATGAAGCCGAAGCCAGGCAGCATGCAAACCAACACAAGAAACAGCAGCAGGAGTTGATGGAAAACATCCAGCAGATCACCAAGCAAGCCAAGATCGTCTCGGTCAATGCCAAGATCATTGCTGCCAGGGCAGGCAATGCAGGGAGAGAATTCTCCGTGGTGGCCGGCGTGCTGGCCAACATCACCAATGAGCTAGATGAGTTGATTGAAAGCAGTCAAGAACAGTGGCTACTAAGCCCCAAAGACCACAGCGTAATGCAGTTTTCCTATAGTAGATAACATCAGTGCAGGCAGAGTAAACATGACAGGAAAAGTATATTTGATAGGTGCAGGCCCTGGCGATCCAGACCTCATGACATTAAAGGCCATCAAGGCATTGCAGGCAGCGGATGTTGTCCTGCTGGACGACCTCGTCAATCGCGAGATACTGCAGCATGCGCCACAAGCGCGCGTTATTGAAGTCGGCAAGCGTGGTGGCTGCAAATCTACGCCGCAGCACTTTATCAACCGCATGATGGTAGCGCTGGCTGAACAAGGCCAGACAGTCGCCCGTCTCAAAGGCGGAGACCCTTTCCTGTTTGGGCGCGGCGGTGAAGAAATGCTGGAGCTGCGTCATGCAGGCATCCCGGTTGATGTCATTCCCGGTATCACCAGCGGCATTGCGGTTCCCGCCACTATCGGGATCCCCGTCACCCATCGCGCCTATACCCATGGCGTCAGTTTTGTCACCGGGCACTTGCAGGATGGCGAGCACAGCCAAAACTGGAAAGCGCTGGCAGAGAGCGGCACCACGCTGGTGATTTACATGGGCATGAAGCACCTGCACCGTATCGTCAGTGAATTACTCTCGGCAGGCATGTCACCCACAACGCCTGTGGCAGCGATCCAGAACGGCTCCCTCCCTGAGCAACAGCATGTCATCAGTGCACTGGAACACTTGCCCATGGCAGTACAACAAGCTGGCCTCGCCAGCCCAGCCATCATTGTCGTGGGGGAGGTCGTGCACCTGGCCCATGGCAAGGAGCTGCTGGATTCCATCTCAATAGCAGCCTAAGCTGGTATTTTGCATCACAAGTATTGATCTAAAAGGAAATAACATGAAACAAAGCTTCTGGCAGGCAGGCCATAAACCGACGCTCTTCTCTGCCTTTCTTTACTTCGATCTTAGCTTTATGGTCTGGGTGCTGCTTGGCCCACTGGCGGTACAGATTGCAGGCGACCTGGGCCTCTCCCCTGCGCAAAAAGGCATGATGGTAGCAACACCAGTATTGACTGGCGCGTTGCTGCGCTTGGTCATGGGCATCCTGGTTGACCAGATACAGCCCAAGAGGGCGGGCATGATTGGCCAGATCATTGTGATTGCCGCCTTGGCATTCGCCTGGCTTAATGACATCCATAGTTATCAACAGGCCCTGACCCTCGGCGTATTCCTCGGCGTAGCGGGTGCCTCCTTTGCCGTGGCGCTGCCACTGGCCTCGCGCTGGTATCCGCCAGAACACCAAGGCACCGCCCTGGGCATCGCCGGTGCCGGGAATTCCGGTACTGCCATGGCTGCCTTGTTTGCCCCCGGCCTGGCATTGGCATTTGGCTGGAGCAATGTGTTTGGCCTCGCCTTGATTCCACTGATCATCACACTCGTGCTCTACACCATACTGGCCAAAGATGCGCCCAATCCACCAGCCTCCAAGTCGCTGACCGAATATTTCAAGGTATTGCAGGACAAGGATGCTTGGTGGTTCATGTTCTTCTACAGTGTCACTTTTGGTGGCTTTGTCGGCATGGCATCCTCGCTCACCATCTATTTTAATGACCAATACGGGCTTGACCCGGTTCATGCGGGCTACTTCACAGCAGCCTGCGTGTTTGCCGGCTCACTGGTACGCCCGATCGGCGGCAACCTGGCTGACCGTATCGGCGGCATCCGCACACTCAGCACGATGTATGTCATTGCGGCAGCCTTCCTGCTCATCCTCAGCCTGGGCCTCAAGACCCAATTGACCGGCCTGCTGGTCGTCATCTGCGCCATGATTGCCCTGGGTATGGGTAACGGTGCGGTCTTCCAGCTAGTGCCCCAACGCTTCCGCAAGGAAATTGGTGTCATGACCGGCCTGATCGGGATGGCTGGTGGCATTGGTGGCTTCTATCTCGCTTCCAGCCTGGGCTACTCCAAGCAGCTCACAGGCAGCTACCAGGTTGGCCTGAGCATCTTCGCTGGCCTTGCTATCATTGCACTGGTCGGCCTCACCTTCGTCAAGCAGCGCTGGCGCACCACCTGGGGCTCAGCTGCGGTCACCAGCGCAAAGATATAAAGGCTTAACACATGGCATTGATGTTCCAGACGGGATCGAGCTCACTGACAGGTCAACGCGAGCGCAATGAAGACTTTGTCAGCATGGTCACACCCGCTGGCAGCACCCTTAAGCTTAAGGGTGCAATCTTTGCCGTTGCCGATGGCGTGAGTGGTAACGCAGGTGGACGCGAAGCGGCAGAAATGACGGTACGCAGCCTGTTGACCGACTTTTACGCTACCCCGGATACTTGGGAAATCCCGGCAGCCCTGGATAAGGTAATTAGTGCTGCCAATCGCTGGGTACTCGCGCAAGCCATGCAGCATCGTGAGATGGCGGGTATGGCCACGACCCTGACAGTCCTGGTGCTACGTGGGCAACGCTACTTTGCAGCCCATGTCGGCGATAGCCGCTTGTATCGCCTGCGTGATGGCAAGCTGGAATGCCTGACCACGGATCATGTCTGGGACAGGCCCGATATGCGCCATGTGCTCAAGCGCGCGGTCGGGCTAGACCAGCAGCTCAGTGTGGACTATGCCGAAGGGGTGTTACAGGCTGGGGATCGCTTTGCATTAATGAGCGATGGTATCTGGTCGGCATTGCCAGAACACCGCCTGCAACAATTGATGCAGCCCTACGCCCCACCACAGGCCATGGCCGATGCAATGACGCGTGAAGCCCTGCAGGCAGGTGGCAGTGACAATGCCAGTGTCGTCGTTGTGCAGGTGGAAGCCCTTGGCGAAGACACACTGACTGACTTCCTTGCCGAGAGCCGCGAACTCAAGCCACCAACCAAGTTGAAGGCAGGCGATAGCATTGATCAATTCGAGGTCATGGAAATATTGCATCAATCGCGAGCGACCTTGGTCTACAAGGTCCGCCATCGCGACAGCGGGCAATTATGGGTGCTAAAAACCCTGCAACCCGTATTGGCGGATGACCTGCAAAGCTGCTCGGCACTACTCAATGAAGAGTGGCTGGCCAAGCGCATGAGCTCCCAATACCTGCCACAAGTCTTGCCTCTGGAGGCCGACCAGCGCAGTCACTTGTACTACGTCATGAGTTGGCATGAAGGTGCCACGCTACAGCAGCGCCTGCAACATGGGCACCATTTCACCACGGCAGGCATTACCCGCATCGGGCAGGAAATGCTGCGCGGGCTGGGTGCATTGCACCGCATGCATGTGCTGCACCGTGATATCAAGCCTGCCAACCTGCATATGGGCAAGGATGGCCGCTTGCGCCTGCTTGACCTTGGCGTTGCCTCTAGCGGCCATGTCTCGATGCAGGACACCATGCCCAACCCCGGCACACCTAGCTATATGGCTCCAGAGTTGTTTGAGCATGCAGAGGCCAGCGTGGCGAGCGATCTCTATGCCGCAGGTGTCACGCTGTATCACCTGCTGACACGCAAATACCCCTACGGCGAGATTGAGCCTTTTCAACATCCGCGTTTTGGCGAACCAGTGCCGCCCACGCGCTACCGCCCGGATATTCCCGGTTGGCTGGAAAACATCATCCTCAAGGCCGTGGCGCGTAACCCGGCAGCACGCTTCGAGACTGCAGAAGAAATGCTACTCGCCCTGGAACTCGGTGAAAGCCGCCCCATTGTGCCCGTGCAACGAACCCCATTGGTATCACGCGCAGGCTTGCAGCAATGGCAATGGCTGGCCGTATGCTCATTGCTGATAAATGCCGTCTTGATCTACCTGCTGATCATCTCCTGAAACCAGCCAGACTCAGAGAAAGCATCCATTGCGCACCAACATGGAGCAAGAATTCCATATCGGTGCACAACCACCCTGCTACCACGCCGCCCCATAAACCCTGCCAATACAATGGATTAAAGCAATATCAACCACATTAAGAAAGTTGGTATGGGTTTTGCATAGGTTAAAGCAAAACCCTGTTCACATAAGACAGGTACTTGATGAACATACTGGGTTTTCCTTGCGAAAACCCACTCTAACGGACAACGGCGTCCATTACTTGCAGCAAACTGCCCAGGCAGTTGCTATGCAGGTGATGGACGCCGTTTTTGTTTTTTAGCTTGCGAACAGGAAAGCATGGCGGCATTCAGAAACAGAGTGCGCCAAGACAGCTTTCCAACTTGATGGGAAAACATGAACATGACTGAACTCACCCGCATCGTTGTCGTTGGCAATGGCATGGTTGGCCACTATTTTGTGCAGGAGCTGGTCAAACGCCACACCGACCTGGCCGCAGCCGGGCTGCAAGTGACCGTGCTGGGCGAAGAACCACGCCCAGCCTATGATCGCGTACACCTTTCCAGCTTTTTCTCCGGCAGCAGTGCCGAAGACCTGTCATTGGTCGAACCCGGCTTCTATGACAAGCCAGGCCTTGAGCTGCGGCTCAATGCCAGGGCTGCCTCCATAAACCGTGCCCAGCGCACCGTCACCCTGACCGATGGCGTTATCTTGTCTTACGACAAACTGGTACTCGCCACCGGCTCTGTGCCATTCGTACCGCCTGTGCCCGGGCGTGATCGCGATAATTGCTTTGTCTATCGCACCATTGAAGACCTCGAAGCAATGACCGCAGCTGGCAAGACCGCCAAAAGCGGTGTTGTCGTCGGTGGTGGCCTGCTCGGGCTGGAATGCGCCAAGGCACTACGCGACATGGGCCTGAAAACCCATGTAGTCGAGTTTGCGCCACGCCTGATGGCGGTACAGGTAGATGAAGCTGGTGGACGCGTGCTGCGCACCAAGATCGAAGAGCTGGGTGTGCATGTACACACCAGCCGCAACACGGTGGAAATCACCAATGGCGCCACAGCCCGCCACCGCATGGTGTTCTTTGACGAAACCTGGCTGGAAACCGACATGATTGTCTTCTCTGCCGGTATCCGCCCACGCGACGAGTTGGCGCGCGAATCAGGCCTGGCGATTGGCCCTCGCGGCGGTGTCGCGATCGACGATTTCTGCCGCTCCAGTGACCACAATATCTACGCTATCGGCGAATGTGCCAGCTGGAACAGCCAAATGTATGGCCTGGTTGCCCCCGGTTACGACATGGCACGCGTGGCATGTGCCCACCTCGCCAATGACACTGCCACCAGCTTCCAGGGTGCCGACATGAGTACCAAGCTCAAGCTGATGGGCGTAGATGTCGCCAGTGTCGGCGATGCACACGGAGAAACCCACGGTGCACGCAGCTACCAATACCTGGACGAAGTGCGCAACATCTACAAGAAAATCGTCATCAGCGAAGACGGCAAGAAGCTGCTTGGCGCTGTGTTGATCGGCAATGCCGATGAATACGGCACCTTGCAGCAAATGACCGTCAATGAAATGCCATTGCCGGAAAACCCTGAGTTCCTCATCCTGCCCGCGAGCGGTGGCAAGGAAAAACCAGGCCTGGGCGTTGATGCCCTGCCCGACAGCGCCGTCATGTGCTCATGCAACAATGTTACCAAGGGTGCCATTGGCGAAGCAGTTGCCAACGGTGCCTGCTCCATTGGCGAGATCAAGGCTTGCACCAAGGCAGGCACAGCCTGTGGTGGGTGCGTACCCCTGGTGACGCAAGTCATGAAAGCCCAGATGGTGAAGCTAGGCATGACAGTGAACAACCACTTATGCGAACACTTCCCTTACTCGCGTCAGGAGCTTTACCACCTGGTACGCGTTGGCCAGATCAAGACTTTCGACGAACTGCTGGAAAAACATGGCAAGGGGCTGGGCTGCGACATCTGCAAGCCGACAGCCGCCAGCATTCTTGCCTCCTGCTGGAATGATTTCGTGCTCAAGAAAGACCTGGCTTCGCTGCAGGACTCCAACGACTACTTCCTCGGCAATATCCAGAAAGATGGCAGCTATTCCGTCGTGCCGCGCATGCCAGGCGGCGAAGTCACGCCTGATGGCCTCATCGCTATTGGCCAGATTGCCAAGAAATATGGCCTCTACACAAAGGTCACCGGTGGTGCGCGTGTCGATATGTTCGGCGCACGCGTCGAACAACTCCCCAATATCTGGGAAGAGCTGATCGCCGCTGGCTTTGAATCCGGCCATGCCTACGGCAAATCACTGCGTACCGTGAAAAGTTGCGTCGGCTCTACCTGGTGCCGCTATGGCGTGGACGACAGCGTGGGCCTCGCCGTGCAATTGGAAAACCGCTACAAGGGCTTGCGCGCACCGCACAAGATCAAGTTCGGCGTATCAGGCTGCACGCGCGAATGTGCCGAGGCACAAGGCAAGGATGTCGGCGTGATCGCCACCGAGAATGGCTGGAACCTCTATGTCTGCGGCAACGGCGGCATGAAGCCGCGCCATGCTGAACTGCTCGCCAGCGATCTCAGCAAAGAAGACTTGATCCGCATGATAGACCGCTTCCTGATGTTCTACATCCGCACGGCAGACCGCCTGCAACGCACCAGCACTTGGCGCGACAACCTGGAAGGTGGGCTGGACTACCTCAAGGATGTGGTCATTAACGACTCCCTGGGGCTGAGTGAAGAGCTGGAAGCCCAGATGCAACACGTTGTCGACCACTATCAGGACGAATGGAAAACCGCCGTAACCGATCCCGAGGTGCGCAAGCGCTTCCGCAGCTTCATCAACAGCACCACTGGCGACAGCAATATCGTCTTCGTGCCGGAGCGCGAACAAATGCGCCCCGCCACAGTGGAAGAAAAACGTCAGGCCAAGATCATCCCAGTGCTGGCACTGGCTGAGTAATCAATGGAGTACAAAGTATGAGTCAATTACAACAATCCGCTT
The DNA here is from genome assembly GCF_044751345.1 of Methylobacillus methanolivorans. Classification (GTDB taxonomy): domain Bacteria; phylum Pseudomonadota; class Gammaproteobacteria; order Burkholderiales; family Methylophilaceae; genus Methylobacillus; species Methylobacillus methanolivorans. Next base: position 1,763,812 of record NZ_JBIWXY010000001.1, read on the forward strand.
TTTCCCCAGCGACAAGTGGGCAGCAAATGTCCATGTCCGCAGCAGAAACCGGCACTTGGCACATGGTGTGCGCACTGGAGGATATCTGGCCGAACACTGGCGTGTGCGCCCTGCTGGCGGGCAGGCAGATCGCGATTTTCCGCATGAAGGGCGATGCCTTATATGCACTGGATAACCACGACCCACATAGCGACGCCAACGTAATTTCACGTGGCTTAGTCGGCGACTTGGGTGGAGAGCCTGTGGTGGCCTCGCCCATCTACAAGCACCACTACCAATTGCGTAGCGGTGTGTGTGTGGAAGATGCCAATACGCAGCTCAACACCTATGCCGTCGAGGTGCGTGCGGGCATGATCTGGGTGCAACTCCTCGCCTAAGCAGAGCAAACGATGGCGACGACTAAAGTCAAATCGGTCTGTCCTTACTGCGGTGTTGGCTGCGGTATTGTCATGGAAGTGCAGGACAAGCGCATTATCAAGGTGGTAGGCGACAAGGAACATCCCACCAACTTTGGCCGCCTGTGCACCAAAGGCAACACCTGCGCCCAGGCGATCACCGAATCAGGGCGGCTAGAGCAAGCGTTCATGCGACAAGATCGTCAGCAGGAACCTTCCCGCACCGATATGCAAGTCGCCATCAAGGAAACCGCTCGCCGCCTGCGCGATATCCTCGACACTCACGGCCCGGATTCGATTGCCTTGTATGTGTCAGGGCAAATGTCGATTGAGTCGCAATATCTAGCCAACAAACTGATCAAAGGCTATATCGGCAGCAACAACATCGAGTCAAACTCCAGGCTGTGCATGGCAAGCGCTGGGAGTGGGTACAAACTTTCACTAGGCTCCGATGGCCCGCCAGGCTCTTATGAGGACTTTGACCAGGCGGATGTCTTTTTCGTCATCGGTGCCAACATGGCCGACTGCCACCCCATCCTGTTCCTACGCATGATGGATAGAGTCAAGGCAGGTGCCAAGTTGATCGTGGTTGATCCGCGCCGCAATGCCACGGCAGACAAAGCCGACCTGTTTATGCAGATCCGGCCAGGTACTGACCTCGCCCTGCTCAACGGCTTGCTGTACCTATTGCACAAAAACGGCCATACCGACCCCGGCTTCATGGCTGAATTCACTGAAGGCTGGGAAGCCATGCCTGCCTTCCTGGAAGATTACACACCAGAAAAAGTGGCTGACATCACTGGGCTGACAGCATCTGATATTCGCCAGGCAGCCGATTGGATAGGCCGGGCCAAGAACTGGATGAGCTGCTGGACCATGGGGCTCAATCAAAGCACTCACGGCACCTGGCACACGAATGCGATCTGCAACCTGCACCTCGCCACTGGCGCTATCTGCCGACCGGGCAGCGGCCCCTTTTCACTCACAGGCCAACCCAATGCGATGGGTGGCCGCGAAATGGGCTACATGGGGCCAGGCCTGCCTGGGCAACGCTCAGTCCTGGTCGAACAAGACCGTACCTTCATGGAGCAACTGTGGGGCATTCCGGCAGGCACCCTGCATACTCGTTCTGCGGGCGGCACCATCGCCATGTTTGAGCAGATGAAAGTCGGCAAGATCAAGGCCTGCTGGATTATCTGCACCAACCCGATCGCCAGTGTCGCCAACCGCCAGAACGTCATCGAGGCACTAAAAAAAGCCGAACTGGTGATTACCCAGGATGCCTACCTCGATACCGAGACCAATCGCTATGCCGATATTCTGCTCCCGGGCGCACTCTGGGCCGAGGCAGAAGGCGTGATGATCAACTCAGAACGCAACATGACCTTGATGCAGCAAGCCGTGCCTCCGCCTGGTGATGCCATGCCAGATTGGGAGATCATCGCGCGTATTGCTTGCGAAATGGGCTATAGCGATGGCTTTAGCTATACATCGGCTGCCGAGGTATTTGATGAAATCCGCCAGGTATCCAACAGCAAGACCGGTTACGACATCCGTGGTGTAAGCCACCAGCGCCTGCGCGACACTCCACTGCAATGGCCCTGCCCGCCTGACAGTGACACGGATCGCCACCCGATGCGCTACATCAATGATGGCGTCAGCCAAGTGCTCAAGCAACAGGCGGATGGCAGCACGCCTCGTATCGCTTTTGCCACGGAAAGCGGCAAAGCCATGTTTTTTGCCAGGCCCTACCTACCCCCAGCAGAAATGCCAACCGCGGCTTTCCCCTTGGTGCTCAATACGGGTCGCCTGCAACATCAATGGCACACCATGACCAAGACCGGCAAGATCCCGACATTGAACAAGCTGAACCCCAGCCCCTTCGTGGAAATCCACCCTGAAGATGCCATCGCACTTGGCATACAAGACAAGGATCATGTGGAAATCCGCTCGCAGCGTGGCCGGGCCGTGCTGCCAGCCATCGTCACCCCGCGGGTGCTGCATGGCAATTGCTTTGCCCCATTCCACTGGAATGATGTGTTTGGTGATGACCTTGCCATCAATGCCGTCACCAGTGATGCCATCGACCCACTGTCACAACAGCCAGAATTCAAGTTCAGTGCCGTGGCCCTGGCAAAGGTCGCCAAGGCTGCCGTCCCGGCATCTAGTGACAGCACAACTCGTGATACATCTGCCGACATCCCCCCAGGCACAAGCAACAAGAAGGAAATCGCCATGAAAGATATTGATGCCCTGGCTGCATTACTCGGCCTCGACCAGGCACCTGCCCTGACCCTCACAGCGGAAGAGCAACGCTATCTGCAAGGCTATATTACCGGCCTGCGCAGCGAGCCTTCCCGTCAGGCTGGCGGTGTACCCACCATTCCCTCCACCGCACCATTACAGGCAGAAAAACGTACACTGATTGATGGCATCCTGGCCGGCATGTTCGCCAGGACATGGATTAACACTGATCAGGCTACAGACGCTATCCCAGCGATAGCCAAGCCCAAGCTCAGCATTTTGTGGGCATCACAAACCGGTAATGCAGAATCCTTTGCCGGGAAATGTGCCGAGCAACTACGTGCGACAGGCTGGGATGTCAGCCTACACAGCATGGATGAGAGCAAGCCTGCTCTCCTGGCGCAAACCACGCATGTACTCCTGCTCGCCAGTACATTCGGCGATGGCGATCCGCCAGATAACGCTGCCCAGTTCTGGTCTGCATTACAGGCAGAACAAATCGACCTGTCTATGCTGCACTATGCTGTCTTGGCATTTGGCGATTCCAACTACGATCAATTCTGCGGTTTTGGGCGCAAGCTAGATGAACGCCTAGTGGCCTTGGGGGCAAAGCCGCTGACAGCACGTGTGGATTGCGAACCGGAATACGAAGAACCAGCACAAGCTTGGCTCCACCATGTCCTCAAGGCCCTGACACCCCAGCAAGCCAATCAGCAGGTCGCCAGCAAACAGGCCGCAATGGCAACAACTGCAGACAATACCCTGCCTGAAGATGCTGCGCCTGCAATAGCCTCCAGCTATTCACGCCAACATCCCTTCCATGCAAAACTAGTGATGAATAATTGCCTGAATGCCGAAGGTTCGGAAAAGGAAGTGCGGCAATTTGGCTTTGACCTTAGCAATAGCGATTTCACCTACGAGGCAGGTGATGCACTGGGAGTCTGGCCGACCAATGCCCCACAGCTGGTAGGCGATATATTGGCCGCATTACAACTGAATCCCTCGATCAAGGTAGAGATTAAGGATCACGGCAGCATGCCCTTGGTGGAAGCGCTGTCACATCATTACGACATTACCCGCATTACTCCGGAACTACTGCAGTTTATCAGCGCCCGCTCAAAAAGCGCGGCACTGGGCAGCTTGCTTGACGATGCCCACAAAGCAGAACTCAAGCAATGGCTGTGGGGTAAACAGTTTCTCGATCTGGTGGAAGCTTACCCAGTCAAGGCAGAGGCCAGCGAATGGCTGGCCATATTGAAGCGTTTGCAACCACGGCTCTACTCCATCTCATCCAGCCCCAAGCATACGCCCGACCAAGTACAGCTCACCGTATCCGTGGTGCGATATGGTAGCCAGCAGGCACCCCGTGGTGGTGTTTGCTCGACTTTCCTCGCAGACCGTGCGGCCAATGGCTCCGTACCCATTTTCCTGCAAAAATCCGCTCATTTCCGCCCACCAAAAAATCCTGAGACGCCTCTGATCATGGTTGGCCCAGGCACTGGCATTGCGCCATTTCGTGCCTTCCTGCAAGAACGTCAAGCGATGGGTGCCACCGGCAAAAACTGGCTCTTCTTCGGCGAGCAACATGCGGCTACCGACTTCTATTACCAAGACGAATTGCATGGCATGCAGCAATCCGGCTTCTTGCGACTCGATACCGCCTTCTCACGCGACCAAGCTGAGAAAATCTACGTACAGCATCGCATGCTGGAACATGGCGCGGAGCTATGGCAATGGCTGGAGCAAGGCGCACATTTCTGCGTTTGCGGCGATGCCAGCCGCATGGCCAAGGATGTCGATGCTGCCCTTAAGCACATCGTGCAGACCCATGGCAACATGAGCGCAGAAGCCGCAGCGCAATATGTCAGCAAGATGGCGCAGGACAAGCGCTATGTGCGGGATGTGTATTAACACTCAGTACCGATGTTGAAAAATGTCGTGCCTGGCTACTAGCTACGCTAGGCACGACACTATCAAGACGCTTTCCTCCCGGCAAATACATTAAGATTGCCCCACTCCCTCTTCAGTTAAAGGAACCATCCACCTTGCGTGCATGTCATTCCTGACAATGGCACAATGGCGCCTAACAAAAAATGACAATCGAGGAGATCGTGACATGAAACAGGTACTGCTATTACTTAGTCTGGCCAGCATGCTGAGCCTGCCTGCACAGGCAGAGGAACAAAATGATCCTCAACAAGCCACTACTTCCAGTGGTGAACGCATCATCCTGAATGATGATGGTAGTTGGCGCTATGCCGATCAAGATGCTCCCCAACCCAGTGGATCAGCCAAGGATTGTCCACCAGGCTCACAGGGTGGGTGGTTTGGTACCCGCTGCATCCGCCCTGGCGACAAGGACTTCAACCGCGGCTCACTGAGTGGCAAGGGTCGTTAAGCCAAGCGTATTCTGAGCACTACAACAACCCACGCTCGGCAAATGACAACACCTGGTTTCCAGCGACGATAAAGTGGTCAAGCACACGGATATCCACCAGGTTAAGTGCGGCCTTCAAAGCATCGGTCAATGATTCATCTGCCTGGCTGGGCTCGGGCACACCCGACGGGTGATTGTGGGCAAAAATAACGGCCGCAGCATTGTGGTGCAAGCTGCGCTTGACTACTTCACGCGGGTAAACCGAGGTCTGCGTCAATGTGCCACTGAATAACTCCTCCACGGCCAGCACCCGGTGCTGCGCATCAAGAAAAATCACCATGAATACCTCACGAGGCAAAGCGCCGATCTTCAAGCTAAGGTATTGGCGCACAGCTTGCGGCGAAGTGAGGATATCGCGCTGCTGCATTTGCTCCAGTAAGGCGCGCCGGCTCATCTCAAAAATGGCCTGCAACTGCACGAACTTGCTCTCTCCCATGCCATGCACTTGGCAAATATCTTCCATACTGGCTGCGAAAATGCCATTCAGGCTGGAGAACCGTGTCAACAAATCACGCGCCAGGTCGACAGCACTTTTCCCGGTCACGCCAGTACGCAAGAAAATGGCCAGCAATTCGGCATCCGAAAGCGCCATGGCACCTCCCGCCAATAGCTTCTCACGGGGCCGCTCGCCCTCGGGCCAATCAGTAATCGCCACGGTTCAGCCTTTCATATAAAATCAAGCAACTCCATACGCGGTATGCGCGCACCTGCCACTTACTACTGATGAGCCATTATTCCATAAAAAAACTCTTGCTCGGCGTCACTGGTGGTATTGCCGCCTACAAGTCCGCAGAGCTGGTCAGGTTACTGGTCAAGCAAGACATCGAAGTTCAGGTCGCCATGACCCACGCCGCCACGCAATTTGTCACCCCCATGACTTTTCAGGCACTCTCGGGCAAGCCTGTCTATACTGATTTATGGCAGCCAGACGCTGGCAATGGCATGGCCCACATCGATCTATCGCGCCAGGTGGATGCCATTCTTGTCGCCCCCGCCAGTGCTGACTTCCTTGCCAAGCTGGTACACGGCGCTGCCGATGATCTGCTCTCCACGCTATGCCTGGCGCGCAACTGCAAGTTGCTCGTTGCACCGGCCATGAACCAACAGATGTGGCACCACCCAGCGACACAGCGCAATATCCGGCAGTTGCAGCATGATGGCGTCAGCCTGTTGGGCCCAGCCATCGGCTCACAAGCCTGTGGTGAAACCGGCCCAGGCCGTATGCTTGAACCAGAGGAATTGCTCGAACGGCTACTGGCAAGCACCCAGCCCAAGCTGTTCGCTGGCAAGCGCATGCTCATCACGGCTGGCCCCACCCATGAAGCCATCGACCCGGTGCGTAGCATTACCAACCACAGCTCAGGCAAGATGGGCTATAGCATCGCGCAAACCGCTATCGCCATGGGGGCCGATGTTACGCTGGTCAGCGGCCCGGTCTCGCTAGCCCACCCTACAGGCGCTCGCACTATTCAGGTCACCAGCGCGGCGGAAATGCTCGCGGCGGTTGAAGACAACCTCAATGGCCAGGACATCTTTATCTCGGTCGCAGCCGTCGCAGATTATCGGCCAGCCCAGGCAAGCCAGCACAAGATCAAGAAAAGCACAGCATCACTGACTATCACACTGGAAGCCAATCCAGATATTCTCGCCACTGTTGCTGCACGAACCGATGCGCCCTTCTGTGTAGGGTTCGCGGCAGAGAGCGAGAATCTGCTGCAATATGCCGAGGAAAAGCGCCGCCGAAAACATCTGCCGCTGATCGCCGCCAATATTGCCAGCGAAGCTTTAGGACAAGATGATAGCAGCCTGGTATTGCTTGATGACGCAGGCTCGCATCCCTTGCCACAGGGCCCCAAGCTTACTTTGGCACGGGGCCTTCTACTGCATATTGCCAGGATGCTGGATCAACAGCAGGCTGCATAAACCACGCCCAGAACAACCCAACCAAGAAAGTACACTCATGAGCCTCAACATAGACGTCAAAATACTGGATAGCCGCTTGCAACATATGTTACCCAGCTATGCGACGCCAGGCTCCGCAGGCCTGGACCTGCGTGCCTGCATAGAACACACGCAAACCCTGGCACCAGGCGAGACCATCATGATCCCTACCGGCATGGCCATTCACCTTGCTGACCCAAACTATGCTGCCTTGATATTGCCCCGCTCTGGCTTGGGCCACAAACACGGTATCGTCCTGGGCAATCTGGTCGGCCTGATCGACTCCGATTATCAAGGTCAGCTCTTGGTCTCCTGCTGGAACCGCGGTAAAGAAAGCTTCCTGCTTAACCCGATGGAACGTATCGCTCAACTGGTCATTGTCCCCGTCATACAGGCAAGCTTCAATATCGTCGAGGATTTCGCCGCCAGTGAGCGCGGCACAGGTGGATTTGGCAGTACAGGCACACAGTAAGTTTCTAACAAAAATCTTTGAATCCACTTGAAAAGAATTGGTTTTTCATGGTATAAATGCGGTCTTTTCGAATTTCGGAGTCCGCCATGGCACGCGTATGTCAGGTAACCGGCAAAAAGCCGATGGTTGGGAATAATGTTTCCCACGCAAACAACAAGACCAAGCGTCGTTTCCTTCCTAACCTGCAAAACCGCAAGTTCTGGGTTGAGAGCGAAAACCGCTGGGTTAGCCTACGTATCACCAATGCTGCTCTGCGCACTATCGACAAGAATGGTATCGATGCTGTTCTGGCTGATCTGCGCGCCAGCGGCGAAAAGATCTAAGGACTGAATCATGCGTGAAAAAATCAAACTGGAATCCAGCGCAGGTACTGGTCACTTCTACACCACGACCAAGAACAAGCGCACCATGCCAGAAAAAATGGAGATCAAGAAGTTTGATCCCGTTGCTCGTAAGCATGTCCTGTACAAGGAAACCAAGCTGAAGTAATTCGGCATTGGTAGATAAAAAAGCCCGCAAATGCGGGCTTTTTTTATTGCACAATACTACCGAACAACTTTATTTAATTCTGATCGATTCATCATGCTTAATCTTGATATATCTATAAGCACATTGCCGGAAGTAATTAAGGATATTCTATCTGAAGCAAATCTTGTGCTCACGCCTCAGGAGATTAGAGAAGCAATTAAACTACATTACCCACAGTTTTATAGCACTGAATCACATCAACGCAATGTAGCAAAAGGCAATTACACCAATCTGGCACGCTCTCCTTGCTCAAATTTATGGTGCAGTTCGCACCAACGAAGATTTCTTTTGCGACAGATCTTCTAAACCGATGAAAATATCTCTGAGTAGAACAGAGTTAATGGATGATATTCCTGAAGTTGAAGACTTTGAGAGCACTTCAGGTAAAGTTTATGTATTGAGAACCGGGACTTTTACCAAAAATGGAAAAGAAATAATAAAAATTGGATATACCTCGCAAGATGTATCACAACGAATATCTCAACTGTACACCACAGGTGTTCCATTCGAGTTCATCATTCATGCGGTATATCAAACTTCTAACCATATTGAACTAGAGCAAGCCCTACACAAGCTGCTTGCAAACTTCAGATTAAATAAGTCGAGAGAGTTCTTTACTGAGGAAGCGCTGGCTTATATAGAGAGAATCGTTGAAATACACCATGCGATTCAAAAACAAAGCATACAAGCTATTTGATTCAATTCACAGCCCCATCAAGTGCATCGCCTACCTGTTCGGTGCTGATGCCATGCCCAAACACATGCACCTCGCGTTGCGGGAACGGAATGGAAATACCACGAGCCTTGAACTCATCCCATAAATTGAGGTACACGGTGGAGGGAATATCCCCTGCGCCATTCTCAGGATCGGGCACCCATACAGTGAGGTTAAGGTCGATACCACTCTCCCCAAAGCCCACCAGTTTGGCATCCGGCGCTGGCTCCTTCATCACACGAGGATGACGGCCTGCAACCTCCTTCATTAGCTCCAACGTCGCCCTCAGGTCAGTGTCATATCCCACCTGGATAGGCAAGGCAATCTTCACCCGCCTGCGTGTCGCAGTATGATTAACCACGGCACTGGTAATCAAGGTTTCATTGGGAATAATCACGTCAGTGCCATCCAGCTGGCGCAATACCATATACCTTGAGCGTAACTCCTGCACACTACCGTAATAGGAACCGATAGTAACAAAATCCCCCAGGCTCATAGACTCATCGAGCAGGATGATAAAACCACTGACATAGTTGCTGGCAATTTTCTGCAAGCCAAAGCCCAAACCAACGCCCAGGGCGCCGCCAAATACAGACAGCAAGGTAATATCCAGCCCGACCGCAGATAAAGCCACCAGAACGGCAATAAACACAAAAGCAATGCGGATTACTTTATTGATCACCACACGCATATTGATGTTGATATTGGTCGCCTGCATCAACTTGTTTTCGATCAGGCGACTCAACCACAAGGCAATAAATACAGTAACCAGCACCGTGAACAAGCCTTGTATCACCAACCACAGACTGACCGCACTCTTGCCGATGTTAAAGCGCACGCTATCCAGTGCCGCAATAATGTCCGGCAATAAGCCAGTCACATGTAACACCAGGATCAGCCAGACCACCGTGGAAAATACATTTTCGGTCGCTCTTAGCCACCCACTGGGGGAGAATACATACCGCAATACATAGACAGCCAGGCGAATCACCGCCATCGCAATCAATAGCCTGGAAGCAAGCTCCAACAAGTTGGCGTTATACCAATGACTGATCACCAACTGCCCCAACCACACCATCAATAAAGACGAAATCGGGAACAAGACACGCGTTAATCCCTCGATCGCGGCCTGATGCACATTGCTGTTGGCAAGCCTAGCGCGCTGCAGGCTGTTGATAGACCAGGCAATCAGCAGGCTACCCAGAATAATGCCGACCTGCCATAGCATAGCTGCAGAGGAGAAATCATCAACCAGCTCTTGCCAGACCGTGAATATCGTATTGTTCATAGTAGGAAAATCGTCGCCAACCCGAGGAAAATAAAGAATCCGCCACTATCCGTGACTGCCGTAATCAAGACGCTGGAACCCACCGCAGGATCACGATTGAATTTTGTCGTCATTACCAGTGGGATCATGACCCCCATCACGGCTGCCAGCAACAAGTTCAATGTCATCGCCGCAGTCATCACAACCCCTAAGGCAATGCTGCCATACAGCAGATACGCAAGAATCCCCAACACACTACCCCAGATCAGGCCATTCAATAGACCAACGCCAGTTTCCTTGATGAGTAGTGACTTGGTGTTGTGACCTGCGATCTGCCCGAGCGCCAGGCCACGTACGATCATAGTTGTCGTTTGGTTACCTGAATTGCCGCCTATACCTGCCACAATCGGCATCAGGGCGGCCAGCGCCACGATCTTCTCAATGGAGCCTTCAAACAAGCCAATGACGCGAGAGGCAACGAATGCTGTCACCAAGTTAATGGCCAGCCACATCCAGCGGTTTTGGACTGACTTCCATACCGAGGCAAAGATATCTTCTTCTTCACGCAAACCTGCCATGGACAGCATATCGCTTTCCGCTTCCTCGCGGATGTAGTCCATCACCGTATCTACCGTCAGCCGGCCAACCAGGCGATTATTGTCATCCACCACAGGAGCCGTTACCAAGTCATAACGCTCGAAGGCCTTGGCAGCCTCATCAGCTTTATCTTCCGGGTGAAATACCACAGCATCGTCCGCCATGACATCAGCCACGCCGGAATCCAGGTCATTGACCACCAAACGCTTCAAGGGCAGTACGCCACGCAATACATCATTGCGGTCAACGACAAATAACTTATCGGTATGATCAGGCAAGCTACCGATACGTCGCAAATAGCGTAAAGCCACCTCCAGGCTGATATCCTCTCGAATCGTGATGATATCGAAGTCCATCAAGCCACCTACGGCATCATCGGAATACGACAGCGCAGACTGCAAACGCTCGCGATTACGGCTGTCCAGGCTTTCCAATAACTCCTGCAACACGTCTTTCGGCAAGTCAGGAGCCAGGTCAGCCAACTCGTCCGTATCCAGCTGTTCAGCGGCAGCGAGCAATTCGTCGCTGTCCATGTCTGCGATCAGCGTCTGGCGCACAGCATCCGACACTTCCAGCAGGATTTCACCGTCACGCTCGGCCTTGACCAGATCCCAGACGTCCAGACGCTGCTCTAATGGCAAGGCCTCCAGGATATAAGCAACGTCGGCAGGATGTAGGCTATCCAGCTTCTTTTGCAGCTCTGCAAGGTTCTGCCTATGTACCAGCGTCTGCACTAACTCCTGCTTAGGCATTTCCTGCTTATGCACCAACTCCTCAACCAGACGATGCTTGTTCAGCAGGGTAATCACCTGCTGCAGGCTCTCCTGCAAACTTTCCTTTGATTCCTGAATATCCGCCATATGCTTTTGAAACCTGTGCCAATATGTTGAGGAAAATGCCTGGCAGGCATTGGTTACCGTAAGAAATTATATATTCAGCATCAAGATCACTTCAGCGAATACTAAACTATTTCTTTAAGTATCTTGGATGAGCGCAAGATTTTTCTATAACTTGATATTTCACAAGAGACCATCAAGCGTAAAACACCAGCAATTACTTCCACGTATTTTGACAATAAAAAAGCCGGTTAAAAACCGGCTTTTTCATGGATAACTACTGCTGATTTATTCAGCTGCTACAACTTCACCATCTGTAGCCAATTCTGGGCGATCAACCAGCTCAACCAGCGCCATAGGTGCATTGTCACCTACGCGGAAGCCGCACTTGAGGATACGCAGGTAACCACCGTTACGAGTTTGGTAACGAGGACCCAACTCATTGAACAGTTTGCCAACGATATCACGATCACGCAGGCGGCTGAATGCCAAACGGCGGTTAGCCAGCGTTGCTTCCTTGCCCAGAGTAATCAAAGGCTCTGCAACACGACGCAGCTCCTTTGCCTTTGGCAAGGTTGTCTTGATGATTTCATGGCGTAGCAGAGAGTTAGCCATGTTACGCAACATAGCCTGACGATGGCTGCTGGTGCGGTTTAATTTACGATTGCTGTTGCGATGACGCATAGTGATTCCCTCACACCTTTTCCAGGCCCGCAGGTGGCCAGTTTTCTAGTTTCATGCCTAATGTCAGGCCCTTGGAGGCCAGTACATCCTTAATCTCATTCAAAGATTTACGGCCTAGATTTGGTGCTTTCAACAGCTCATTTTCAGTGCGCTGAATCAGGTCACCAATGTAATAAATATTTTCTGCCTTCAAGCAGTTTGCAGAGCGTACTGTCAGCTCCAGATCATCCACTGGACGCAGCAGGATAGGATCCACTTGAGGTGTTTGCTTTACTTCCACTTCAGAAGGAGCACCTTCCAAATCAGCAAACACGGAAAGCTGCCCCATCAAGATACGTGCGGCATCACGGATAGCTTGCTCAGGCTCGACCACGCCGTTGGTTTCAACGTCCATGATCAACTTATCCAAGTCAGTACGCTGCTCAACACGAGCACTTTCAACTTGGTAACTTACCTTGCTAATCGGGCTGAAAGAAGCATCCACCTGGATAAACCCAAGTACACGATCTTCATCTTCGCTCTTCTGACGCTGTGGAACAGGCTGGTAACCACGACCCATTTCAACCTTCACTTCAAGATTGAGCTTACCGCCTTTAGTCAGATGAGCAATTACATGCTCAGGGTTAGCAATCTCTGCATCATGACCTGTTTCAAAGTCACCTGCAGTTACCACACCCTCAACACTCTTGTTCAGTGTCAGCGTAGTTTCACTCTTGCTATTCAGCTTGAGTGCAACACCTTTGAGGTTCAGCAGGATATCTACCACGTCTTCCTGCACGCCATCCAGTGTAGAGTACTCATGCACTACACCATCAATCTTGACTTCTGTAATAGCAAAGCCAGGAATGGAAGACAGCAATACTCGACGCAAGGCATTACCCAGCGTGTAACCAAAACCGCGCTCCATTGGCTCCAGTGTCACACGTGCACGCACGGGCGAAATCACCTCGACATCAACAACGCGTGGCTTCAAATATTCAGTCGGACTGTTTTGCATAGCTATCCTTACGGTCCTCGATTACTTTAAATAAATCAACCACGACAACCAGGTTATCGTGGCTGCAACCTTATATCCAGCTTAGATACGGCGCTTTTTCGGTGGACGGCAACCATTGTGCGGCACAGGGGTTACGTCAGAAATGCTGGTGATCTTGAAACCAACGGCATTCAATGCACGTACAGCAGATTCACGACCTGGGCCTGGGCCCTTGATGCGCACTTCAAGATTCTTAACACCACATTCCTGAGCAGCCTTACCAGCAGCTTCAGCAGCTACCTGAGCAGCAAAAGGGGTGCTCTTACGAGAGCCCTTGAAACCCTGACCACCCGATGTAGCCCAAGACAAAGCATTGCCTTGGCGATCAGTGATGGTAATGATGGTGTTGTTGAAAGAAGCATGCACGTGAGCAATGCCCTCGGCAATATTCTTTTTGACTTTCTTGCGTACGCGTACGTTAGCTTTAGCCATTATTTGCTATTCCTTACTTGGATGCCTTGATAGGCTTGATTGGACCCTTGCGAGTGCGCGCATTGGTCTTGGTACGTTGACCACGAACAGGCAAACCGCGACGATGACGGATACCACGATAGCAGCCAAGATCCATCAAGCGCTTGATATTCATTGTCACTTCGCGGCGCAGATCACCTTCCACCTGCAGCTTGGCGACTTCATCACGCAGCTTTTCTACTTCAGCGTCATTCAGATCCTTGATCTTCGCTGTCGCGGATACACCTGCAGCCAGACAAATTTGTTTTGCCGTAGTACGGCCCACACCGTAAATCGAAGTCAATGCGATTTCAGTATGTTTATGATTTGGGATATTTACCCCTGCTATACGAGCCATGTAGCTACTCCAAAATAATGGCGCATCGTTTTCAAATCGCCAAAAAAGCCCAAAATTTTAACAGCTTGACAAGTTTTTAACAAATAGATTAAAAACCTGTCCCTTTTAAAACCACGTTACCGGATTAACCCTGGCGTTGCTTATGACGTGGGTCAGTGCAAATAATACGCACAACACCACGGCGGCGAACCACCTTGCAATTACGGCACAATGTCTTCACTGATGCACGAACTCTCATCTCTCACCTCTTCGCAAAAAACTTACTTGGCGCGGAATATAATTCGCGCACGCGATAAATCATAAGGAGTCATTTCCACGGTGACCTTGTCACCGGGCAGGATACGAATGTAGTGCATGCGCATCTTGCCTGAAATATAGCCCAGGACGACATGGCCATTTTCCAGTTTGACCCTAAACGTTGCATTTGGGAGGTTCTCAAGAACCTCGCCTTGCATTTCAATACGATCTTCTTTTGCCATACTAAAGATTAACGCGGTAGACCCGCACCACCCTTAAAGTTAGCTTTTTTCAGCAAGCCTTCATATTGATGTGACATCAAGTGGGATTGAACCTGGGCCATAAAGTCCATGGTCACCACCACGATAATCAGCAATGAAGTACCACCAAAATAGAATGGAACATTGAACTTCAAAATCAAGAACTCTGGCAGCAAACATACTGCAGTGATATACAGTGCACCAGCCAAGGTCAAACGACCCATGATGCGATCAATGTATCGCGCAGTTTGCTCACCAGGACGGATTCCTGGAACAAATGCACCACTCTTCTTCAAGTTATCTGCAGTTTCCTTTGGGTTGAATACCAACGCCGTATAAAAGAAACAGAAGAAGATAATGGCTGTAGCAAAGAAAATAATATAAAGCGGCTGACCTGGGGACAGGGTTGAACCAATGTCCTTGAGCCAAGACATGCTTTCGTGACTACCAAACCAGCCTGCCATGGTCGCAGGAAACAAGATAATGCTAGAAGCAAAAATCGGCGGAATTACACCGGCCATATTCAACTTCAATGGCAAATGACTTGTTTGCCCACCAAATACCTTACGACCCACCTGACGCTTGGCATAGTTCACTGTAATTTTGCGTTGACCACGTTCAACAAAGACAACAAACGCAGTCACAAGCACAGCAGCAACAAACAGGAACAATACCAACGGAATGGAAAACGCACCTGTACGAGCCAACTCCAGCGTTCCACCGATCGCATGCGGCAATCCAGCAACAATACCCGCGAAAATGATGATGGAGATACCATTACCAATTCCACGTTCAGTGATCTGTTCACCTAGCCACATCAGGAACATCGTACCGCCAACCAAAGTAATCACAGTGGTAAAACGGAACATCAAACCTGGATCAAGTACGAGACCAGCTTGACCCTCCAGTGCAATAGCAATACCCAAAGCCTGGAAAGTTGCCAAGAACACTGTGCCATAGCGTGTGTATTTGGTAATTGTACGGCGTCCGCTCTCGCCCTCTTTCTTCAACTGTTCCATGCGTGGTGATACCACGGTCAGGAGCTGCATGATAATAGAGGCCGAAATATACGGCATGATACCCAAGGCAAAAATAGTAAAACGCTCCAAGGCACCGCCCGAGAACATATTAAACATACCTAGGATACCGCCACTCTGCGATTCAAACAGACGGGCAAGCACATCCGGATCAATACCAGGAACCGGAATGTGCGCGCCAAGGCGGAAAACGATCAAGGCACCCAATACGAAAAGCAAGCGGTTTTTCAACTCGCTGACTTTTCCCACTGCACCAAAAATACTATCGTTAGCCACGAATTGATTACTCTACGATCTTACCGCCGGCTGCTTCAACGGCAGCACGAGCACCCTTGCTCAACGCAAGACCTTGCACTGTCACAGCACGAGTCACATCGCCAGAAAGAAATACTTTCACAGCACGTGCACTACCGGGAATGACATTAGCTTGCTTCAATGCCAAGAGATCAACCACTTCAGCATCAACGCGAACCAGATCAGCAGTACGCACATTTGCAGTATCAGCTTTAGTCAGGGAATTGAAACCACGCTTAGGCAAACGACGTTGCAAAGGCATTTGACCGCCTTCGAAACCTACCTTGTGGAAACCGCCAGCACGAGACTTTTGACCCTTGTGACCACGGCCACCAGTCTTACCCAGACCGGAACCAATACCACGACCAACGCGACGCTTGGCGTGCTTAGCGCCTTCAGCAGGCTTGATAGTATTCAGTTTCATTATGCTTCTACCTTTAACAGATAGCTCACTGCATTGATCATGCCGCGATTAGCAGGAGTATCCTGCACCTCAACAGTCTGATTCAGGCGACGCAGACCCAGGCCAGCGACGCTTGCACGGTGAGACTTGATTCTACCGATGGTGCTCTTGATCAAGGTTACCTTGATCAAGTCATTTGCTTTTTTTGCCTTAGCCATGATGATTAACCTCTGATTTCTTCAACACTCTTGCCACGCTTTGCAGCGATTTCAGCAGGAGTATTCATGGACTTCAAGCCGTTCAGGGTGGCACGCACGACGTTATATGGATTGGTAGAACCAATACATTTTGCCAATACGTTGGTCACACCCATCACTTCGAAGATAGCGCGCATTGCACCACCGGCGATAATACCGGTACCTTCAGAAGCAGGCTGGATGAATACCTTGGCAGCACCGTGAACGCCAGTAACAGCGTGATAAAGAGTGCCATTATTCAGGCTAACCTTGATCATGCCGCGACGAGCTTCGTCCATCGCCTTTTGCACGGCAACCGGCACTTCACGCGCCTTGCCCTTGCCCATACCTACACCACCATCACCGTCACCTACTACGGACAGTGCGGCGAAACTCATGATACGACCACCCTTCACCACTTTGGTGACGCGGTTGACGCCGATCATTTTCTCGCGCAAACCATCGGTTTGCTGCTGTTCAATTTCAACTTTTGCCATCATCAACCTCAGTCTTTAGAAGGACAAGCCGTTTTCACGCGCGGCATCAGCCAACGCCTTGATACGACCGTGGTACTTGTAGCCGGAACGGTCAAATGCAACAGTAGTGATCCCTGCCGCCTTGGCCTTTTCCGCGATACGCTTACCGACAAGTGCGGCAGCGGCGATATTGCCACCATTTTTGATGTCGTTACGAACTTCAACCTCAAGGGTAGAAGCACTAGCAAGCACCGTGTCACCAGTTTCGGCAATAATCTGAGCATAAATGTGGCTATTGCTACGATGCACACTCAGGCGGATAGCTTTCAACTCGGCGATCTTGGCACGGGTTTTACGTGCACGACGCAGACGTGAATTTACATTATTCATGGCTAAACCTTACTTCTTCTTGGTTTCTTTGATAATCACCACTTCATCGGAGTAACGTACACCCTTGCCCTTATAAGGCTCTGGCGAACGATACGCACGAATCTGCGCGGCAACCTGACCCACAACCTGCTTGTCTGCACCAGTCAGTACGATCTCGGTAGGAGTCGGAGTCTGAACAGTGACGCCTTCAGGCATCTTATGGTTAACCGGGTGGGAGAAGCCCAGATCCAGATTCAGGGTAGCTCCCTGAGCCTGAGCCTTGTAACCTACACCAACCAGGTTGAGCTTGCGGGTGAAGCCTTGAGAAACACCGGTGACCATATTAAAGACCAGAGCACGCAAAGTACCGGACATAGCACGCGCATGCTGGGTATCGCGAGCAACCACGAAAGTCAGGTTATCGCCATCACGTTCAACGGCAACATCGCCACTCAAAGGCAAAGACAGCTTACCCAATGGACCACTGACCGCAATGTTGCCAGCACTCAATACAACTTCAACCTTGGCAGGGATAGCGACTGGATTTTTAGCTACACGAGACATGTTTTTCTCCTTAAGCCACAACGCAGAGCACTTCACCACCGATACCGGCGTCACGTGCTTTACGATCAGTCATCACACCCTTGGATGTAGACACAATGGTCACACCCAAGCCGTTCATTACCACTGGAATCTCTTGATTGCCACGATAGATACGCAAACCTGGGCGGCTTACACGCTCAATCTTCTCAATCACTGGACGACCAGCATAATACTTAAGGCTAATGTTCAACTGTGGCTTGCCTTCAATATCTTGCACAGCGAAGTCATCAATATAACCTTCATCCTTCAGCACAGATGCAATCGCACGCTTGAGCTTGGATGATGGCATGGAAACAGAAACCTTGTTCGTGCTTTGCGCATTACGGATGCGCGTCAGCATATCGGCAATCGGATCACTCATACTCATACTAAATTCCTCCGTTACCAGCTAGCCTTGGTGACACCTGGCACTTCGCCACGCATCATCAATTCGCGCAACTTACCACGCGCAATGCCGAATTTACTAAACACACCACGTGGGCGACCAGTCAATGCGCAACGGTTACGTTGGCGAACAGGGCTGGAGTTACGTGGCAAACTTTGCAGCTTGTTACGTGCAGCGCGACGATCTTCAACCGATGCATTTACATCGTTGATCACCGCAACCAATTCAGCACGCTTGGCAGCATATTTCTTCACCGTGTCGCGACGCTTTTGCTCGCGTTCGATCATGCAGGTTTTAGCCATGATTAGTTCCTAAATGGGAAGCTGAATGCGGAGAGGAGCGCACGCGCCTCGTCATCAGTCTTTGCAGTTGTAGTGATGGTGATATTCAACCCGCGCAACGCATCGATCTTGTCGTATTCAATTTCCGGGAAAATAATCTGCTCACGCACACCCAGATTGTAGTTACCACGACCATCAAATGACTTAGGAGAAATACCACGGAAGTCACGAATACGAGGAATAGCGACTGTAATCAGACGATCCAGGAATTCGTACATATGCTCACGACGCAGCGTTACCTTGCAACCCACAGGGTAGCCATCACGGATCTTGAAACCAGCGATAGACTTCTTAGCCTTGGTTACAACAACCTTTTGACCTGCAATCTTTTCCAAGTCAGCCACGGCATTCTCCATGACTTTCTTGTCAGCAACAGCTTCGCCAACACCCATATTCAGGGTGATTTTTTCAATGCGAGGCACTTCCATTACAGACTTGTAGCCAAACTGCTCAACCAGCTGCTTAACCACGGTGTCTTTATAAAAATCTTTTAAACGAGCCATGATCTACCCTTATGCGTCAACAACTTCGCCACTGGACTTAAATACGCGAACCTTGCGACCGTCATCCAATGTCTTGAAGCCAACGCGATCACCCTGCTGGGTGGCACGATTGAATAAAGCAACATTAGAGATGTCTACAGGCATCTCTTTGCTGATAATGCCGCCAGCTACACCGCGCATTGGGTTAGGCTTGGCATGCTTCTTTACCACGTTGATACCCTCGACCAGAACTTGGCCGGACTCCAACACGCGCAATACAGTACCGCGCTTGCCTTTGTCTTTACCTGTATTCAGGATGACTTCATCACCCTTGCGAATCTTACTCATCCAGCAACTCCTTATAGAACTTCGGGTGCCAGAGAAACGATCTTCATGAAACGCTCGCCACGCAGCTCACGTGTCACCGGCCCGAAAATACGGGTACCAATCGGTTCCAGCTTATTGTTTAACAACACTGCAGCATTGCTATCGAACTTAACCAGGGAACCATCTGGACGACGAACACCCTTGGCAGTACGAACTACAACTGCACTATAAACCTCGCCTTTTTTGACGCGACCACGTGGGGCAGCATCCTTAACACTGACTTTGATGATATCACCAATACCAGCATAACGACGCTTAGAACCACCCAACACCTTGATACACATTACGGAACGTGCACCAGTGTTATCGGCAACATCCAGCCGAGACTGCATTTGAATCATGAGAATAATCTCCAACTTAATCCGTTAAACCAACACCAGCCGCTTGTCAAAAACGGCTGACAGCACTACGGTCAGTATTGGGGCGCCAGCTTGTTGGGCGCCAAAAGGTCCGACATTATATATTGCCCTTCCATGCAATTGCAAGTGGAAGGGCAATATTAATTACACAATACGTGCTTTTTCTACAATCTTGCTTACGCGCCAAGTTTTGGTCTTGGAAAGCGGACGGCTTTCTTCGATTACAACCAGATCGCCTTCTTTGCACTCATTGTTTTCGTCGTGAGCATGGAACTTGTTGGAGCGACGTACCACCTTGCCGATCAAAGGATGTTTCACCTTACGCTCGACTAGAACAGTCACAGTCTTATCCATCTTGTCGCTTACTACACGGCCACTCAAAGTGCGAACTAATTTTTCAGTTTGATTTTCGCTCATAATGACTCCGCTTACGCTTGACTTGCATTAGCCGCTTTGGCTTTTTCAGCAAGCACAGAACGAACGCGAGCAATATCACGGCGCACTTTGCCTACCTGGTCAACTTTGTTCAACTGTTGAGTAGCCAGTTGCATGCGCAGAGAGAATTGCGCACGACGCAACTCGATCAACTCATTGTTCAACTCTTCAACAGTCTTGTTTCTCAATTCGGACGCTTTCATGACTAGCTCCCAATATGACGAGTAATGAAGGTAGTCTCGATTGGCAGCTTTGCAGCAGCCAAGCGGAACGCTTCACGTGCCAGCTCTTCACTGACACCGTCCATTTCGTACAACATCTTTCCAGGTTGGATCTGGGCAATGTAGTACTCGGTACTACCCTTACCATTACCCATACGAACTTCAGCAGGCTTCTTGGAAATCGGCTGATCTGGGAAGACGCGGATCCATACTCGACCACCACGCTTGATATGACGAGTCATCACACGACGAGCCGCTTCAATCTGACGTGCGGTCAGACGACCACGACCAATTGCTTTCAGACCGAACTCGCCAAAGCTTACCTTGTTACCGGTAGTCGCGATGCCCTTATTACGGCCCTTCTGCATCTTACGGAATTTTTGTCTAGCTGGTTGCAGCATTTTTTGCCCCCGACTTTCTTACTTTCTTTTCTGGCTCAGCAGGTTGAGCGGCTTGTTCAAGCTTATTGCCGAACACTTCGCCCTTGAACACCCAAACCTTGATACCGATGATACCGTAGGTAGTCTTCGCTTCTGCCACGCCGTAATCGATATCAGCACGCAGTGTATGCAAAGGCACACGACCTTCACGGTACCATTCGGTACGCGCAATTTCGATACCATTCAAACGACCAGAACTCATGATCTTGATGCCTTGAGCACCCAGACGCATCGCGTTTTGCATCGCACGCTTCATGGCACGACGGAACATCACGCGCTTTTCGAGCTGTTGTGCAATACTTTCTGCAATCAGGGTGGCATCGATTTCAGGCTTACGCACTTCTTCGATGTTCAGGTGCACAGGTACACCCATCAGACCCTGCAGACCAGAGCGCAAGGACTCGATGTCCTCACCCTTCTTGCCAATTACGATACCAGGACGTGCACTGTAAATCGTGATCTTGGCATTCTTTGCAGGACGCTCAATCACGATCTTGCTTACAGCAGCGTGGGAAAGCTTCTTCTTCAGAAACTCGCGCACCTTGATGTCGCTGTTCAGCATCGCAGGGAAATTATTGCTATTGGAATACCAACGAGAAGACCAGTTTTTCTGGACGCTCAGACGGAAACCAAACGGATGAATTTTCTGACCCATAACGATTCCTTTAGTTACCGACAGTCACAGTGATGTGACAAGTTGGCTTGATAATCCGTCCAGCGCGACCCTTGGCACGAGCGCGGATACGCTTTAGCACCAGACCTTTATCGACATAAATCGAAGTTACCTTCAACTCATCGATATCTGCGCCTTCATTATGCTCAGCATTGGCAATTGCAGACTCAACAACCTTCTTAATGATTTCCGCACCCTTTTTAGGTGTGAAATTCAGGATATTGAGTGCGTTGTCAACTTTCTTGCCGCGGATCAGGTCAGCGACCAAGCGAGCCTTCTGTGGGGACAGATGAACACCTCTTAATACAGCAGATACTTCCATCGTCTCTCTCCTACCTCTTGGCCTTCTTGTCGGCAGCATGACCCTTAAACGTACGGGTCAGCGCAAATTCGCCGAGCTTGTGACCTACCATGTTTTCAGAAATCAACACCGGCACATGCTGCTTGCCGTTGTGAACCGCAATGGTCAAACCAATAAAATCAGGCAGGATGGTAGAACGACGTGACCAAGTCTTAATTGGCTTTCTATCGCGAGCAGCGACAGCAACTTCTACCTTCTTCGCCAGATGGCCATCAACGAATGGCCCTTTCTTAATTGAACGTGCCATATTGATTACCTCTTATTCGCAGGACGACGGCTGACGCGCATGTTATCCGTACGCTTGTTGCTACGTGTACGATAACCCTTGGTTGGCAGACCCCATGGGCTGACAGGGTTCATACCAGCAGCAGTCTTACCTTCACCACCACCGTGCGGGTGATCTACCGGGTTCATGACCACACCGCGAACAGTAGGACGAACACCACGCCAGCGCACCGCACCAGCCTTACCGATAGAGCGCAGGGAGTGCTCTTCATTACCAACTTCACCAATGGTTGCCTTGCAGTCAACGTGCACACGGCGAACTTCACCGGAACGCAAACGCAACTGAGCATAGCTACCTTCACGAGCAAGCAACTGTACTGAAGTACCGGCAGAACGCGCAATTTGCGCACCCTTGCCAGGTTGCAACTCGATGCAATGGATCGTGCTACCGACAGGAATATTGCGCAAAGGCAATGCATTACCTGCACGGATAGGCGCATCGGAACCACTCACCAACTGCGCACCAGCGGAAACACCGCGCGGAGCAATGATGTAACGACGTTCACCATCGGCATATACCAACAATGCCAAATGCGCACTGCGGTTTGGATCATATTCCAAACGCTCGACCTTAGCTGTGATGCCGTCCTTGTTACGACGGAAGTCAACAATACGGTAGTGCTGCTTGTGACCGCCACCTTGATGACGTGTGGTGATATGGCCGTTATTGTTACGGCCAGCTTTTTTGCTCTGCTTCTCCAGCAGGGGCGCATAGGGCTTACCCTTGTGCAGCTCAGGTGTCACCACCTTTACTACGGCGCGCCGGCCTGGGGAAGTAGGCTTGACTTTAATCAGTGCCATGATTTCTCCTATTCGCCCGCTGCGAAGTTAATTTCTTGACCTGGCTTCAGGCTCACATAAGCCTTTTTCCAGTCCTTGCGGCGACCAAATGTACGGCCAGCACGCTTTACCTTACCGCCCACATTGACAACTGTCACAGCATCAACTTCCACCTTGAACACCAACTCAACCGCAGCCTTAATTTCTGGCTTAGTTGCATCAGTGCGCACACGGAAGGCAATTTGCTGATGCTTATCAGCAATACGGGTAGCTTTTTCTGTAATTTGTGGTGCAAGAATAACTTGCAACAAACGTTCTTGAGTACTCAACGCGCTCATGCCAGGATCTCCTCAAGCTTCTTAACAGCGCCTGCAGTCGCCAGCACTTGCGGGAAGCGCACTAAACTAACAGGATCAACATATTGCGCTTCGAGAACCAGAACGTGAGGCAGGTTGCGAGCGGACAGATACAAGTTTTCATCAAACTTATCCACCAACACCAACAAGCCTTCGTTGTAACCAAGACCCTTGATCTTCTCAAGCAACTGCTTGGTTTTAGGAGTATCGACAGCAAACTCTTCAACTGCGCTCAGGCGATCTTGACGCACCAACTCGGACAGGATCGAACGGACACCGGCACGATAGGCCTTACGGTTGATCTTGTGGCTGAAGTTTTCGTCAGGAGTGTTCGGGAATGCACGACCACCTCCGCGCCAAATGGTGCTAGAGCTCATACCAGAACGAGCACGACCTGTACCCTTCTGATTCCATGGCTTCTTGGTGGTGTGACTAACTTCCGCACGCGTCAATTGAGCACGAGTTGCAGTACGCGCATTGGCCTGATAGGCAACAACGACCTGATGCACCAACGCTTCATTGAATTCACGACCAAAAGTCGTTTCAGAAACAGCCAACCCAGCTTTAGCTGGCTTGCCATTCTTATCGATTAATTTGATTTCCATTATGCCTTCACCTTCACACTAGGGCGCACGACAACATCGCCGCCTTTAGAGCCAGGAACCGCACCCTTGATCAACAACAGGTTACGCTCAGCATCTACACGCACAATCTCAAGATTCTGCACAGTAGTCTTTGCGGCACCCAAATGACCAGGCATGCGCTTACCAGGGAAAACACGACCAGGATCCTGCGCCATACCAATAGAACCAGGCACATTGTGGGATCTGGAGTTACCGTGGGAAGCACGATTGGAACTGAAGTTGTGACGCTTGATAGCACCAGCAAAGCCCTTACCCAAAGAGGTACCAGTTACATCAACCAACTGGCCTGCTTGGAAAAGCTCAACAGTGATCTGACCACCTACAGTGTAGTTAGCCAACACATCATCAGATACGGGAAATTCCTTGATACCAGCACCAGCAGAAACGCCAGCCTTGGCATAATGACCGGTCAATGCCTTACCAATGCGGCTGGCACGACGCTCACCGTAAGCAACTTGAAGGCCAGTATAGCCGTCGCTTGCAGCAGTCTTGATCTGTGTCACACGGTTAGGTACGACTTCCAGCACTGTTACCGGAACGCTTTCGCCTTCTTCGGTAAAAATGCGGGTCATGCCCACCTTGCGACCAATAAGCCCTAAGCTCATGATCGATTCCTTATAATAATTAAAAAGGCCGATTACAATTGACCGACCCGGGTACGCGAAAGGGTCGGATTATATCCGACCCACTTCAAAAACACAAGTTACAGCTTAATTTCTACATCAACACCCGCTGGCAGGTCCAGCTTCATCAATGCATCAACTGTCTTGTCAGTAGGATCAACAATATCCATCAAACGCTGATGAGTACGAATTTCGAACTGATCACGGGATGTCTTGTTAACGTGAGGGGAACGCAGAATGTCAAAGCGCTCAATACGAGTTGGCAAAGGAACAGGACCTTTAACCACTGCACCAGTACGCTTAGCCGTTTCAACAATCTCAAGTGCGGATTGATCAATCAGACGATAGTCAAATGCTTTGAGACGGATACGGATTTTTTGAGCTGCCATGTTATTTCCTTAAAGAGCGATATTTCCAAAGAGCGAAAAAGCCGCAAGCATTTAAGCTTACGGCTCAACCGAATAACGTATTACTCTACGATTTTAGCCACAACGCCGGCACCGACGGTACGACCACCTTCACGAATCGCGAAGCGCAGACCTTCTTCCATCGCGATTGGTGCGATCAGGGCAACAGTGATGGAGACGTTGTCGCCTGGCATCACCATTTCGGTACCTGCTGGCAGTTCTACTGCACCTGTTACGTCAGTGGTACGGAAGTAGAATTGTGGACGGTAGCCGTTGAAGAATGGAGTGTGACGACCACCTTCATCTTTACCCAATACGTAGATTTCAGCAGTGAACTTGGTGTGTGGCTTGATAGAACCAGACTTCGACAACACTTGACCACGCTCAACTTCTTCACGCTTGGTACCACGCAGCAGTACACCAACGTTGTCTCCCGCTTGACCTTGGTCAAGCAGTTTGCGGAACATTTCAACACCAGTACAGGTGGTCTTGAGGGTTGGCTTCAGGCCAACGATTTCGATTTCATCACCAACCTTGACGATGCCGCGCTCTACACGACCAGTCACCACGGTACCACGACCGGAGATGGAGAATACGTCTTCAACTGGCATCAGGAAGGTGCCGTCAACAGCGCGCTCTGGTGTTGGGATGTAGCTGTCAAGTGCTTCAGCCAGGCGGAAGATAGCAGGTTCGCCGATATCCGATTGGTCGCCTTCCAGCGCAAGCTTAGCAGAACCCTTAACGATAGGAGTGTCATCGCCTGGGAAGTCGTACTTGGAGAGGAGCTCACGCACTTCCATTTCTACGAGCTCGAGCAGTTCTGCGTCATCTACCATGTCAGCCTTGTTCAGGAAGACGATGATGTAAGGTACGCCAACTTGGCGAGCCAGCAGGATGTGTTCACGTGTTTGTGGCATTGGGCCGTCAGCAGCAGACACTACCAGGATGGCGCCGTCCATTTGGGCTGCACCGGTAATCATGTTCTTGACGTAGTCGGCGTGGCCTGGGCAGTCAACGTGGGCGTAGTGACGAGTTTCTGTTTCGTATTCTACGTGTGAGGTGTTGATGGTGATGCCACGTGCCTTTTCTTCTGGCGCGTTGTCGATCTGGGAGTAGTCTTTGGCTTCACCACCAAATTTCTTGGTCAATACAGTGGTGATCGCTGCCGTCAATGTTGTCTTACCATGGTCAACGTGACCAATCGTGCCTACGTTGACGTGCGGCTTCGTCCGCTCAAATTTACCTTTTGCCATTTCCGTTTCCTTTAATTATCTATTCTATTTTGCTTAGATATTATTCAATTACTTCTTATTAATAATGGCTTCTGCCACATTTCTCGGAGCTTCAGAGTAGTGCTTGAACTCCATGCTGTAGGTCGCACGACCTTGCGTCAAGGAACGCACTGTTGTGGCATAACCAAACATTTCAGACAAAGGCACTTCTGCACGGATAGCCTTGCCACCGCCAGCCAGATCATCCATACCCTGAATCACACCGCGACGGGAAGACAAGTCACCCATGACGTCGCCCATGTAATCCTCAGGCGTTTCCACCTCAACCGCCATGATAGGCTCCAGCAAGATTGGATCCGCCTTGCGCATACCATCCTTGAACGCCATGGAAGCCGCCATCTTAAAGGCGTTTTCGTTGGAGTCAACATCGTGGTACGAACCATCGAACAGCGTAACCTTGACATCCACAACCGGGAAGCCGGCCAACACGCCGCTAGGAATAGTTTCGCGCAGACCCTTATCCACCGCAGGAATGAATTCGCGCGGCACAGTACCACCCTTGATCTGGTCGACAAACTCATAGCCCTTGCCAGCTTCATTCGGCTCCATCTTAATCCATACGTGACCGTACTGACCCTTACCACCGGACTGCTTGACGAACTTGCCTTCGACTTCGACAGACTTCTTGATCGCTTCACGATAAGCCACTTGCGGAGCGCCAACATTGGCTTCCACGTTGAACTCACGCTTCATGCGGTCAACCAGAATTTCCAAGTGCAATTCGCCCATACCGGAAATAACGGTCTGGTTGGTCTCTTCATCAGTACGCACGCGAAAAGAAGGATCTTCCTGCGCGAGACGGCCAAGGGCCAAGCCCATTTTTTCCTGGTCGCTCTTGGTCTTTGGCTCAACAGCCACGTGAATAACTGGCTCAGGGAATACCATGCGCTCAAGAATGATAGGATGATCCAGCGAGCACAGAGTCTCACCAGTAGTGACATCCTTCAAGCCGATACAGGCGGCAATGTCGCCGGCGCGGATTTCTTCAATCTCATTCCGATCATTCGCGCTCATCTGCACGATACGGCCGATACGTTCCTTACGGCCACTGGTGGAGTTGTAAACCGTTTCACCCTTGGTCAGAACGCCGGAATACACACGCACGAATGTCAATTGACCGACGAATGGATCGCTCATGAGCTTGAACGCCAATGCGGAGAAGTGCTCCTTGTCATCAGCCTTACGGGTCAATGGCTCGCCAGTTTCGCTCTCGCCAGCCACATCAGGAATATCCACGGGCGCAGGCAGGAAGTCCAGAACGGCGTCCAGCATGCGCTGCACACCCTTGTTCTTGAACGCGGAACCGCACAGCATAGGCTGAATTTCGGTAGCGATAGTGCGTTGACGCAAGCCGGCAATGATGTCCGCCTCAGACAATTCACCGCTTTCCAGATACCTGTTCATCAGCTCTTCAGAAGCTTCGGCAGCAGATTCGATCATCTTCTCGCGCCACTCATTGGCAGTATCGACGAGATCGGCAGGAATATCCTTGTACTCGAACTTCATGCCCTGGGAAGCATCATCCCAGAAGATCGCCTTCATCTTGATGAGGTCAACCACGCCGGCGAAAGTATCCTCAGCACCGATAGGAATCACCACAGGCACAGGATTGGCCTTGAGGCGAAGCTTCATCTGATCGACAACCTTGAAGAAGTTGGCACCGGTACGGTCCATCTTGTTCACAAAGGCCAGACGAGGCACCTTGTGCTTGTTGGCCTGACGCCATACAGTCTCGGACTGAGGCTGCACACCACCCACCGCACAGTACACCATGCAGGCGCCATCCAGCACACGCATGGAACGCTCAACTTCAATCGTAAAGTCTACGTGCCCAGGGGTATCAATAATGTTGATGCGATGCTCAGGACGGGACAAATCCATGCCCTTCCAGAAACAGGTCACAGCGGAAGAGGTGATCGTGATGCCACGCTCCTGCTCCTGCTCCATCCAGTCAGTCGTCGCAGCGCCATCATGCACTTCACCCAGCTTATGAGTAACCCCGGTATAAAACAGGATACGCTCAGAAGTCGTAGTTTTACCAGCATCAATATGCGCACTGATACCAATATTGCGATAGCGTTCAATAGGGGTTTTGCGAGCCACAGTAATTACCTAACTTAAAATTTGTCTGAGTTTAGAAACGGAAATGCGAGAATGCCTTATTGGCTTCTGCCATACGGTGAACTTCTTCACGCTTCTTGATAGCAGCACCACGCCCCTCAGAGGCTTCGAGCAACTCCGCAGCCAAGCGCAAGCCCATGGACTTCTCACCACGCTTACGAGCCGCGTCACGCAACCAGCGCATTGCCAGCGCATTGCGACGAGCGGGACGAACTTCAACAGGCACTTGGTAGTTAGCACCACCAACACGACGGCTCTTCACTTCCACAACCGGACGCAAATTGCCGATAGCCAGAGTAAACACCTCCAGCGCTTCCTTGCCGCTCTTTTGTGTGATTTGATCAAATGCGCCGTACAGAATACGCTCTGCAACCGACTTCTTGCCACCGGTCATCAGCACATTAACGAACTTTGAAACTTCCTGACTACCGAACTTAGGATCAGGCAGGATGTTACGCTTGGGAACTTCTCTACGTCTTGGCATGGCTTTCTCGATTCCTTAAACTTTTGGCCGCTGTAATTAAGCAGCCTTAGGGCGCTTAGCACCGTACTTGGAGCGGGATTGCTTACGGTCTTTAACACCAGCAGTATCCAGACTACCGCGCACCATGTGATAACGCACACCTGGCAAGTCCTTTACACGACCGCCGCGCAACAGCACAACAGAGTGCTCCTGCAAGTTGTGGCCTTCACCGCCGATATAGCTAATGACTTCATAGCCATTGGTCAGGCGCACTTTGGCAACCTTCCGCAAAGCGGAGTTAGGTTTCTTAGGGGTTGTGGTGTAAACACGAGTACATACACCACGCTTTTGTGGGCAGCTCTCAAGTGCTGGCACCTTGCTCTTGGCAACTACTTTTTGGCGCGGCTTGCGCACTAATTGATTGATGGTTGGCATAACCTTTAGCCTTTATATTTTAACCGCTAAAAATTACGGGATGGCAAACGCCATCCCGGAAAACTTAGCATTTTATTTAGCGTTCAATGTGTTGTCAAGCAACCTCAGGATTTCCAGAGGTTTCTTCGACTTGCACATCTCCTGCATCTTCAATGATGGCAGGCGCTGAATCTACACCTGCAACATTACGTTTACGTGTTTCATGATAGGCAAGACCGGTTCCAGCAGGAATCAATCGACCCACAATGACGTTCTCTTTCAGACCACGCAACTCGTCGCGCTTGCCCAGGATCGCAGCTTCGGTAAGCACACGCGTTGTTTCCTGGAACGACGCAGCAGAGATGAAGGAGTCTGTAGACAGAGAGGCCTTGGTAATACCCAGCAATACATATTCAAAGCTGGCTGGACGGCCATCCACTGCCAATACACGTTCATTTTCAGTCAACACGTCCGCACGCTCAACCTGCTCACCCAAGATGAAGCTGGTATCACCAGCATCGGTAATCCGTACACGACGCAGCATCTGACGAACAATCACTTCAATGTGCTTGTCGTTGATCTTCACGCCTTGCAAACGGTAAACGTCTTGGACTTCATCAATGATGTAGCGAGCCAATGCTTCGCGACCTTGCAAACGCAGAATGTCTTGCGGATCTGCTGGACCGTCGACAATGCTCTCGCCCTTGGTCACCACTTGACCATCATGCGCGGTCACGTGCTTATCCTTAGGAATCAGGAACTCATTGGAAACGCCGTCAAGATCTGTAATCACCAGACGCTGTTTACCCTTGGTATCCTTACCGAAGGAAATCGTACCTGTCACCTCTGCCAGCAAGCCAGCATCCTTAGGTGAACGTGCTTCAAACAACTCAGCCACACGTGGCAGACCACCGGTAATGTCACGGGTCTTGGAAGACTCTTGCGGAATACGCGCCAGCACTTCACCAACACCCACTTCCTGACCATCCTTCACGGTAATGATACAACCGAGCTGGAAGGTCACGCTGACAGGTGCTTCACCACCGGCAACCTTGACTTCGACGCCATTGGCATCGAGCAATTTCACTTGTGGGCGCAAGCCCTTGGATTGGCCAGCACGTTGCTTAGGATCAATTACCACCAAGGAGGACAAGCCAGTGACTTCGTCTACCTGCTTAGCAACAGTGACACCTTCTTCCACGTTCTCGAACTTCACTCGACCTGCGTACTCGGTAATAATCGGGCGAGTATGCGGATCCCAGGTAGCCAGAGCCTGACCAGCCTTAACTTGCTTGCCATCAGTAATCTGCAAGGTAGCACCGTAAGGCACCTTGTGACGCTCACGCTCACGACCATTTTCATCCTGGATGATGGCTTCACCGTTACGGGAAATCACCACTTGCTCGTTACGCGCATTGGTCACATAACGCATGGTCGATGTGAAATGCACAATACCGTTGGACTTGCTTTCCACTTGGCTAACAGAGGCTGCACGCGATACCGCACCACCGATGTGGAAGGTACGCATGGTCAGCTGTGTACCAGGCTCCCCAATGGACTGAGCCGCAATCACGCCAACAGCCTCACCCATGTTGATGAGTTTGCCGCGACCCAAGTCACGACCATAGCACTTGGCGCAAATACCATAACGAGTATCGCAAGTCAGCGCAGTACGCACCTTGACTTCATCAATGCCCAAAGCATCAATTTGCTCAACTTCATCTTCGGTCAAGAGGGTGCCAGCCGGATACACCACATCCTGTGTTTCAGGATGAAGCACATCCAACGCAGCGACACGACCCAAGATACGATCATGCAAAGGCTCAACCACTTCACCGCCCTTGACCAGTGCCTTGGTGTACAGACCTTCTGTCGTGCCGCAATCATGCTCAGTCACCACCAAGTCCTGCGTCACGTCTACCAGACGACGAGTCAGGTAACCAGAGTTAGCGGTCTTCAAGGCGGTATCTGCCAGACCCTTACGTGCACCGTGTGTTGAAATAAAGTATTGCAACACGTTCAGACCATCACGGAAGTTCGCGGTAATCGGCGTTTCAATGATAGAACCATCAGGCTTAGCCATCAGGCCGCGCATACCAGCCAGCTGACGCACCTGAGCAGCGGAACCCCGCGCACCAGAGTCAGCCATCATGTAAATGGCATTGAAGGATTCCTGCTTGATGTCCTTGCCATCTGCATCCTTGGCGATTGCGCCATCGGCATCCAGCACAGTTTCTTCACGCAGTTGCTTCATCATCGCATCCGCAACCTTGTCACCGGCACGACCCCAGATATCAACAACCTTGTTGTAACGCTCACCCTGAGTCACCAGACCAGAAACGTATTGGTCTTCGATTTCCTTGACTTCGGCTTCGGCAGAAGCAATCAATTGCTCCTTCTCTGGCGGTACCAACATATCGTTAATACTGATGGAGATACCAGCGCGTGTCGCGTAGGTGTAACCGGTGTACATCAACTTATCGGCAAAAATCACAGTCTCGCGAATGCCAACGCGGCGGAAGCTCGCATTGATCAGACGAGAGATTTCCTTCTTCTTCAGCGCCTTATCGATAACACTAAATGGCAGGCCAGCTGGCAAAATTTCTGACAGCAATGCACGACCAACAGTCGTTTCATAACGCGTAATCTTTTCACGCTTCTGACCATCCAGCTCAACATCGAACTCACGCAGACGAACAGTAATACGTGCGTGCAGATCAATCAGGCGATTGTCATAGGCACGTTGCACTTCGGCAATATTGGCAAAACGCATGCCTTCACCGCGAGCAGCCTTCTTCTCACGTGTCATGTAGTACAGACCCAAGACGATATCCTGGGATGGCACGATAATTGGCTCGCCGTTAGCTGGAGACAATACGTTATTGGAGGCCAGCATCAAGGTGCGGGCTTCCATTTGCGCTTCCAGGCTCAATGGTACGTGTACCGCCATCTGGTCGCCGTCAAAGTCGGCGTTAAACGCAGCACATACTAATGGGTGCAGCTGGATCGCCTTACCTTCAACCAGTGTCGGCTCAAACGCCTGAATACCCAGACGGTGCAAAGTAGGTGCACGGTTGAGCAATACTGGATGCTCGCGAATCACGTCTTCCAGGATATCCCAGACTTCTGGACCTTCCTCTTCAACTTTTTTCTTGGCAGCCTTGATGGTCGTAGCCAGGCCCAATACTTCCAGCTTATGGAAAATGAAAGGCTTGAACAGTTCCAGTGCCATTTTCTTTGGCAAGCCGCACTGATGCAGCTTGAGCTGAGGACCCACCACGATCACAGAACGACCGGAGTAGTCCACACGCTTACCCAACAGGTTCTGACGGAAACGACCGCCCTTACCCTTAATCATGTCAGCCAGCGACTTGAGCGGACGCTTGTTAGCGCCAGTCATGACCTTGCCGCGACGACCGTTATCCAGCAGTGAATCTACAGCTTCCTGCAACATACGCTTTTCGTTGCGCACGATGATTTCAGGTGCCTTCAGTTCCAACAAACGCTTCAGACGGTTGTTACGGTTGATCACACGACGATAGAGATCGTTCAAGTCGGAAGTCGCAAAACGACCACCATCCAACGGTACCAACGGACGCAACTCTGGAGGCAAGACCGGCAATACTTCTAGGATCATCCACTCTGGCTTGATGCCGGACTTCTGGAATGCTTCCAGCACCTTCAGGCGCTTGGCGATTTTCTTAATCTTGGCTTCGGAACCAGTTTCACCGAGTTCACGGCGCAGCTTCTCGATTTCAGTATGTACATCCATCGTGCGTAACAACTCGCGCACTGCTTCTGCACCCATCACGGCATTGAATTCGTCGCCGTACTCTTCGACCTTGGCCAGGTAATCATCTTCAGTCAACAGCTGACCACGAGTCAGTGGCGTCATACCTGGATCAATGACGATATATGCTTCAAAGTACAGCACGCGCTCGATATCACGCAACGCGATATCCAGCACCATACCCAAGCGGCTAGGCAAGGACTTCAAGAACCAGATGTGCGCAACCGGGCTGGCCAACTCGATGTGGGCCATACGCTCGCGACGCACCTTGGACAAGGTCACTTCAACGCCGCACTTTTCACAGATCACGCCACGGTGCTTGAGGCGCTTGTACTTGCCGCACAAGCACTCGTA
The DNA here is from genome assembly GCF_044751345.1 of Methylobacillus methanolivorans. Taxonomy (GTDB): domain Bacteria; phylum Pseudomonadota; class Gammaproteobacteria; order Burkholderiales; family Methylophilaceae; genus Methylobacillus; species Methylobacillus methanolivorans. Next base: position 1,797,300 of record NZ_JBIWXY010000001.1, read on the forward strand.
GTCTTTGATCGGGCCAAAAATCTTGGCGCAGAACAAGCCGTCACGCTCTGGCTTGAAGGTACGATAGTTAATGGTCTCAGGCTTCTTGACCTCACCGTAAGACCAGGAGCGAATCTTTTCAGGAGAAGCCAACGCGATCTTGATCGCGTCAAACTCTTCTTCCTGAGTGACCTGCTTGAATAAATCTAATAGAGCTTTCACGCGCGTTTCTCCTTAGTTGCGGTCAAGATCAATATCGATGGCGAGCGAGCGAATTTCCTTCACCAACACGTTGAAGGACTCTGGCATACCAGCGTCAATCTTGTGCTCACCCTTGACAATGTTTTCGTATACCTTGGTACGGCCAGACACGTCATCAGACTTCACTGTCAGCATTTCCTGCAAGGTATAGGATGCACCGTAAGCTTCCAGTGCCCACACTTCCATTTCACCGAAACGCTGGCCACCGAACTGCGCTTTACCACCCAACGGCTGCTGGGTCACAAGCGAGTAAGGACCTGTAGAACGAGCATGCATCTTGTCATCAACCAAGTGATGCAGCTTGAGCACGTGCATATAACCTACAGTCACAGGACGCTCGAAAGCATCGCCAGTGCGACCATCAAACAAGGTCACTTGCGTCTTGCCGGAAGCAAACTGCAATTGCTGTGTACGTGGATCTTCATCAGGGAATGCCAAGTCAAGCATTGCCTTGATATCGGACTCAGCAGCACCATCGAATACAGGCGTTGCAAATGGCACACCATTTTTGAGGTTACGTGCCAGATCCAAGACTTCCACATCGCTCAAGGAAGCAATATCTTCAGACTTGCCGCTGCTCTTGTTGTAGATCTGTTCAAAGAAGCTACGCAACTCGGCGGTCTTGGCTTGCGCCTGCAACATATTGCCGATACGGATACCAAGACCCTTGGCAGCCCAGCCCAAGTGCACTTCGAGAATCTGACCAATATTCATCCGTGAAGGAACGCCCAACGGGTTCAGCACGATATCCATAGGTGTACCGTCGGCCATGTGCGGCATATCTTCGATCGGCACGATCTTGGAAACCACACCCTTGTTACCGTGACGGCCCGCCATCTTGTCACCAGGCTGGATACGACGCTTAACAGCAAGGTAAACCTTGACCATCTTCTGTACGCCAGGAGGTAATTCATCACCCTGGGTAAGCTTGCGCTTCTTCTCTTCGAATTTGCTATCGAACTCGATACGTGCCTGGGACAAGCTGTCACGCAATTGTTCGAGTTGACGTGCAACATCTTCATCGCTCAGACGAATGTCAAACCAATCGTAGCGTGCCAAACCATCCAGATACTCAGCATTAACGGTTTCGCCCTTTTTCAGCTTTTGTGGACCACCGGTCGCAACCTTGCCTTCGATCAGGCGGCGGATACGGCCAAACGCGTCGTCTTCCACGATACGCATCTGGTCAGCCAAGTCTTGCTTGTAGTCGGCCAACTGATCATCAATGATCTGCTGTGCACGCGCATCGCGCTCAATACCTTCGCGAGTGAACACTTGCACATCGATCACGGTACCGGACATGCCAGAAGGTACGCGCAGAGATGTATCCTTCACATCGGATGCCTTTTCACCGAAGATTGCACGCAGCAACTTCTCTTCAGGAGTCAGCTGGGTTTCACCCTTAGGTGTCACCTTACCAACCAACACATCACCGGCTTCGACTTCAGCACCAATGTAAATAATGCCGGAATCATCCAGACGACCGAGCATACGCTCAGACAGATTGGAAATATCGCGTGTGATTTCTTCCGCGCCCAGCTTGGTGTCGCGGGCAACAACGGACAATTCCTCGATATGGATGGAGGTATAGCGGTCATCGGCCACTACACGCTCTGAAATCAGGATCGAATCCTCAAAGTTGTAACCGTTCCATGGCATAAAGGCGACCAGCATGTTCTGGCCCAGCGCCAACTCACCCATATCGGTGGAAGCACCATCGGCGATCACGTCACCACGCGCCAATACGTCACCGACATTCACCAACGGACGCTGGTTGATATTGGTGTTCTGATTGGAACGTGTGTACTTGATCAGGTTGTAGATATCAACACCGACTTCGCCAGCAGCAGCTTCTTCGTCATGCACACGCACCACGATACGGCTGGAGTCAACATAGTCAACCACACCACCACGACGCGCTGTAACGACAGTACCGGAGTCAACCGCAACAGTACGTTCAATGCCAGTACCAACCACGGCCTTCTCAGCACGCAAACATGGCACAGCTTGACGTTGCATGTTGGCACCCATCAAGGCACGGTTCGCATCATCGTGTTCGAGGAACGGAATCAGGGATGCCGCCACGGAAACGATCTGGCCAGGCGCCACGTCCATGTATTGAACACGGTCAGGCTGTGCCATGGTGAATTCGTTATGGTAACGCGCAGAAACCAGGTCTTCCTTGAACTTGCCATCTTTGTCCAGTTCTGAGTTCGCCTGGGCGATCATGTACTGGCTTTCTTCAATCGCGGACAAGTAATCAATCGTTGCCGAGACCTTGTTGCTATCTACACGACGGTAAGGTGTTTCCAGGAAACCATACTGATTGGTGCGAGAATACAGCGCCAATGAGTTGATCAGACCAATGTTTGGACCTTCAGGTGTTTCAATTGGGCAAACACGACCATAGTGAGTGGAATGCACGTCACGCACTTCAAAGCCAGCGCGTTCACGGGTCAAACCGCCAGGGCCCAAGGCAGAAACACGACGCTTGTGCGTGATTTCAGACAATGGGTTGGTTTGGTCCATAAACTGGGACAACTGTGAAGAACCGAAGAACTCACGAATAGCACTCGACACTGGCTTCGCATTAATCAAATCATGCGGCATCAGATTATCGGACTCAGCCTGAGACAAACGCTCCTTTACAGCACGCTCAACACGCACCAGGCCAGCACGGAACTGGTTCTCAGCCAACTCACCAACTGAACGGATACGACGGTTACCCAAGTGGTCAATGTCATCAATCTCACCGCGACCATTGCGCAGTTCGATCAAGACAGCGATCACAGCCAGGATATCGTCGTTAGCTAGGATGCCAGCACCCTCGGCACCTTGCGGACCGACCTTCTCATAGAAGCGGCGCAACCAAGCAGCGGTACGCTCTTCAATCTTCTCAGGGAAGGCGCGGCGATTGAACTTCATGCGACCAACAGAAGACAAGTCGTAACGATCTTCATTGAAGAACAAGCCCTCAAACAAAGCCTGCACAGCCTCTTCAGTTGGAGGCTCACCAGGGCGCATCATGCGGTAGATGGCAACGCGAGCACTGTACTCGTCAGGGATTTCATCAATACGCAATGTTTGCGAGATGTAGTCGCCATGATCAAGATCATTGGCATACAAGGTGCTGATCTTGCTAACTTCTGCTTCGCGCAGCTTGTCCAGCATGGACTCAGTCACTTCATCATTCGCATTAGCCACAACTTCGCCAGTGGACTTGTCTACAATACCAGCGGCCAAGGAGCGACCAAGCAAGAACTCTTCCGGTACGGTAATCTTGCTGATACCAGCCTTTTCCATGTCACGGATGTGCTTGACGGTAATGCGCTTATCCTTGGCAACGATGACCTTGCCATCCTTATCAAGGATATCGAACTTCGCTACCTCACCACGCAAACGCTCAGGCACCAGTTCAAACTGCACGCCCTTCTTCGCGATATGAAAAGTATCGAAGTCGTAGAATGTTTCCAGAATTTGCTCTGGTGAGAAACCAAGCGCCTTCAAGAGAATGGTCACCGGCATCTTGCGGCGACGGTCAACTCGGAAATACAGGTAATCCTTAGGGTCGAATTCGAAATCGAGCCAAGAACCACGGTAAGGGATGATACGTGCAGAGAACAACAGCTTGCCCGAGCTGTGCGTCTTGCCGCGGTCATGCTCAAAGAACACACCAGGGCTACGATGCAATTGTGACACGATGACACGTTCGGTACCGTTGATCACAAAAGAGCCGTTTTCCGTCATGAGTGGCAATTCACCCATGTACACTTCTTGCTCCTTCACCTCTTTGACAGTAGGTTTGGAAGCCTCTTTATCCATGATGGTCAAGCGCACCTTGACGCGCAAAGGCGCAGCATAGGTCAAGCCACGCTGCTGACATTCCTTGACATCAAAAGGCTCTTGGCCGAGGTTATAACTAACAAAATCCAGTCGTGCATTGCCGGAATGGCTGACGATTGGGAAAACCGAACTGAATGCTGCTTGAAGACCCGCGTCAGAACGCTTGTCAGCATGGGCTTCAGCTTGCAAAAATGCAGCGTAGGATTCCAATTGCATGGCGAGCAGGTAAGGAACCTCCTGCACGCTTTCACGCTTGGCGAAACTTTTACGCAGACGTTTCTTTTCGGTAAAGGAATAGCTCATAGCATCTCCTGAGGATAGAGGGCAGAAGACAGCAGCCCAGAGGGACTGCTGTCTTCTAACTTCTTAAAATGGTGAAGGCTGACAGTTTCCTGTCAGCCCATCCACCATGATTTACAGCGGTATTACTTGATTTCAGCCTTAGCGCCAGCTTCTTCCAGCTTCTTAGCAGCAGCTTCAGCATCAGCCTTGGAAACGCCTTCCTTAACTGCCTTAGGAGCAGCGTCAACCAGGTCCTTAGCTTCCTTTAGGCCCAGGGAAGTCAGTTCGCGAACTGCCTTAATGACGTTCACTTTGTTGTCGCCAGCAGAAGCCAGGATAACGTCAAACTCAGTCTTTTCAGCAGCGCCAGCACCAGCGTCGCCGCCAGCTGCAGGAGCAGCTACTGCAACAGCAGCTGCAGCTGCGGATACGCCAAACTTCTCTTCCAGATCCTTGATCAGTTCGGACAGTTCGAGAACGGTCAGGGACGCAATAGCGTCAAGAATTTCTGCTTTGGATAATGCCATTTGTTAATACTCCTGATAAATATAATATTGATTAGGCTGCTTGCTTTTGATCGCGCACTGCAGCAAGACCACGTGCAAACTTTGTAGGCACTTCGTTGAGTGTACGTACAAACTGTGCAACAGGCGCTTGCATCGTGCCGAGCAACTTGGCCAGCAACTCTTCGCGGCTTGGCAGGGTAGCCAGGGCTTGTACAGCCTTAGCATCCAGAACCTTGCCTGGCAGAGCACCAGCCTTGATAACGAACTTGTCATTGGCTTTGGCAAAATTGTTCAATACCTTTGCCGCAGCAACTGGATCGGTAGAAATACCGAATACCAATGGGCCAACCATGTCGTTTGCCAGACCAGAAAACTGTGTGCCGTCGACAGCGCGACGAACCAGCGTGTTCTTCAGAACACGCAGGTAAACACCAGATTTTCTAGCTTCGGCGCGCAACTTGGTCATGTCGCCCACTTCGATGCCACGATACTCAGCAAGAACAATTGCCTGAGCCTGAGCGACTTGCTCGCTAACCTCAGCAACTACTGCCTTTTTCTGCTCAAGATTAAGACTCAAGGTCTTCTCCTTCCGTTAATTAAGCATTTGTAGCAAGCCACAAACACCTTCCCACGGCGACCTTTCATCAGGAATAAAAATCCTGTTCCGGGTAACGCCATCTGCGTAGGACTTGGCTAGAATTTTGCCGCCATTAAGCCAGCGATGGCTCCTACGGTCTTTGATAACCCCATGGCTCACGCCATGGGCCCAAAGTTCTTTGCGGTGCCAACTTCGAAGTTGGCACCAAATTTATTAAGCCAGGTTTGACTGGTCTACACGCACACCGGCACCCATGGTGCTGGAAACGGAAACCTTCTTCAGGTAAACACCCTTGGAAGAAGCAGGCTTTGCCTTGTTCAATGCATCAACCAGAGCAGCCAGGTTTTCTTTCAGTGCATCTACACCGAAGGAAGCACGACCGATAGTGCAATGTACGATACCACCCTTGTCGGTACGGTATTGGACTTGACCAGCCTTAGCATTCTTGACTGCGGTAGTCACGTCTGGAGTCACAGTACCAACCTTAGGGTTAGGCATCAGACCACGCGGGCCCAACACTTGACCAAGGGTACCAACGATACGCATCGCATCTGGCGTTGCAATTGCAACGTCAAAGTCCAGCATACCGCCCTTAACCTGCTCAGCCAGATCTTCAAAACCAACGATATCAGCACCAGCAGCCTTGGCAGCTTCAGCAGCAGCACCCTGTGCGAACACGGCGATACGCTTGGTCTTGCCTGTACCATGTGGCAACACCAGCGCACCACGCACCAATTGGTCAGACTTACGTGCATCAATACCCAGATTAATAACAGCGTCTACAGACTCGTCAAACTTAGCAGTTGCTGTTTCCTTGACCAAAGTCAGGGCTTCAGCCACTGGATATACCTTGTTACGATCAACCTTGGCGCGCAAGGCCTCGATACGCTTAGAAACGTTAGCCATTTACACACCCTCCACTTCAATACCCATACTGCGTGCGCTACCAGCGATGGTGCGTACTGCAGCGTCCAGATCAGCCGCTGTCAAATCAGGGGCCTTGGTCTTGGCAATCTCTTCGGCTTGAGCACGAGTGATCTTGCCAACCTTGTCTGTATGAGGACGCGGGGAACCCTTGTCGATCTTGGCTGCCTTCTTGATCAGAATGGTAGCTGGAGGAGTCTTCATCACGAAGGTGAAGCTCTTATCCGCAAACGCAGTGATCACGACAGGAATAGGCAAACCTGGTTCCAGGCTTTGAGTTGCTGCATTAAATGCCTTACAGAACTCCATAATATTCAGACCACGCTGACCCAATGCAGGACCAACTGGGGGACTTGGATTGGCTTTACCTGCAGGAATCTGCAGCTTGATATAGCCGATAACTTTCTTTGCCATCTTAAACTCCTAATTTGGGTAATAACGCTTGCTCACACAAGCTCCCCATCCACATCGATGTGATGCAAAGCACCACGCCAAACACTCCAAAACTCTGGAGTGCAAAAAGCCGCATCTTGCCATCAAGGCAAGACACAGCTCAAAATTCTTAAACTTCCTTTTCCACCTGGCTGAAATCCAGCTCTACAGGTGTCGCACGACCAAAGATGACTACCGACACACGCAGCTTGCTCTTTTCATAGTTGATATCCTCAACACTGCCAGAGAAATCCTTGAACGGGCCATCAATCACACGCACAGATTCACCCTTATCAAAGGTCATCTTCTGTGTAGGATTGCTCTTACTCTCATCCATACGCTGCAGGATGATTTCAACTTCCTTATCCTTAATTGGGGTTGGCTTTTGCGCAGTACCACCGATAAATGCAGTCACGCGAGGCGTACTCTTCACCAAGTGCCAACTCTCATCACTCATCTGCATCTGAACCAGCACATAGCCTGGATACAGCTTACGCTCGGTAATACTCTTGACGCCGTTTTTCATTTCAACGACTTCCTCAACAGGCACCAGAATATCGCCGAACAAATCACCCACATCAGAACGGGCAATACGCTCTTCCAAACCTTTTTTGACTGACTTCTCAAATCCAGAGAAAGCCTGCACGGCATACCATCGCATATTACTCATCAAGCGCCCCTCCCCATCAACTGCTTCACAGCCCACATGAAGCCAACATCAACCATCCAGAGGAAAATGGCCATTACAATCACTAACCCAAACACTGCAGCAGTAGTCTGTATTGTTTCCTTACGGGTCGGCCAGACAACCTTACGTGTTTCAACTACGGCCTCACGCGCAAACGCAAACGCACCCTGCCCAGTCGAGGTTGTTTTCAGCACAAGCAGTGCAACAATAATCCCCGCCAAAAAGGCCAGAATACGCACCACCAACGCCTGATCAGCCAACAAATAAAAGCCGGCAACCCCAGCAGCAACCAGCAGCAGGGAAATTACCAGCTTAATCTTCTCGGTCATATTTTGCACTTAATATAATGGCAGGCCAGGAGGGCCTCGAACCCCCAACCCTCGGTTTTGGAGACCGATACTCTGCCAATTGAGCTACTGGCCTGTAACGCTTTACCAACAAAGGTCGCATACTTATATTAAGTACACGACCCGAGGAGATATTACTCTACGATTTTAGCCACAACGCCGGCACCGACGGTACGACCACCTTCACGAATCGCGAAGCGCAGACCTTCTTCCATCGCGATTGGTGCGATCAGGGCAACAGTGATGGAGACGTTGTCGCCTGGCATCACCATTTCGGTACCTGCTGGCAGTTCTACTGCACCTGTTACGTCAGTGGTACGGAAGTAGAATTGTGGACGGTAGCCGTTGAAGAATGGAGTGTGACGACCACCTTCATCTTTACCCAATACGTAGATTTCAGCAGTGAACTTGGTGTGTGGCTTGATAGAACCAGACTTCGACAACACTTGACCACGCTCAACTTCTTCACGCTTGGTACCACGCAGCAGTACACCAACGTTGTCTCCCGCTTGACCTTGGTCAAGCAGTTTGCGGAACATTTCAACACCAGTACAGGTGGTCTTGAGGGTTGGCTTCAGGCCAACGATTTCGATTTCATCACCAACCTTGACGATGCCGCGCTCTACACGACCAGTCACCACGGTACCACGACCGGAGATGGAGAATACGTCTTCAACTGGCATCAGGAAGGTGCCGTCAACAGCGCGCTCTGGTGTTGGGATGTAGCTGTCAAGTGCTTCAGCCAGGCGGAAGATAGCAGGTTCGCCGATATCCGATTGGTCGCCTTCCAGCGCAAGCTTAGCAGAACCCTTAACGATAGGAGTGTCATCGCCTGGGAAGTCGTACTTGGAGAGGAGCTCACGCACTTCCATTTCTACGAGCTCGAGCAGTTCTGCGTCATCTACCATGTCAGCCTTGTTCAGGAAGACGATGATGTAAGGTACGCCAACTTGGCGAGCCAGCAGGATGTGTTCACGTGTTTGTGGCATTGGGCCGTCAGCAGCAGACACTACCAGGATGGCGCCGTCCATTTGGGCTGCACCGGTAATCATGTTCTTGACGTAGTCGGCGTGGCCTGGGCAGTCAACGTGGGCGTAGTGACGAGTTTCTGTTTCGTATTCTACGTGTGAGGTGTTGATGGTGATGCCACGTGCCTTTTCTTCTGGCGCGTTGTCGATCTGGGAGTAGTCTTTGGCTTCACCACCAAATTTCTTGGTCAATACAGTGGTGATCGCTGCCGTCAATGTTGTCTTACCATGGTCAACGTGACCAATCGTGCCTACGTTGACGTGCGGCTTCGTCCGCTCAAATTTACCTTTTGCCATTTCCGTTTCCTTTAACCGACTTTATCAAGTTAATGAGTGCGTTTAATATCCAAGCACCAAATGGTGCCCATGGCGGGAATCGGACCCGCGACCTCTCCCTTACCAAGGGAGTGCTCTACCACTGAGCCACATGGGCAATTCTTAAATTCTGATTTTGAATTGGAGCGGGCGACGAGGTTCGAACTCGCGACATCTTGCTTGGAAGGCAAGTGCTCTACCAACTGAGCTACACCCGCACATCTAACCAGAAATCTATGCCCTGGCCCCAAATTCTATGCTGGTGGAGGGGGAAGGATTCGAACCTTCGTACTCTGAGAGAACGGATTTACAGTCCGTCGCCTTTAACCACTCGGCCACCCCTCCAAACAGAACCCGGGATTATGCGTATATTTTGACTTAGTGTCAAACGCATTTTGAAAGAAATGGTGCCGGATGTCGGAATCGAACTGACGACCTTCGCATTACAAGTGCGCTGCTCTACCAACTGAGCTAATCCGGCACAACTAAAACCTGTTACTTCACCACCCTTAACGATGGCTTTTTGACCACTGGCACATCAGAAGAGGCAACCACCCCACCGTCAGCACCTTGAGTATTTTTTTCGTCCGGATCCTCAGGCGAATCCACATCAAAAAACATACCCTGATTATTCTCGCGAGCAAATATTCCTCGCACCGCATTCATCGGCACATACAACTCATTCGATGCACCGTTGAAACGGGCTGAGAATGTAACAGCATCAGCGCCAATATGCAAACCTTTTGTAGCACTGTAATTAATATTTAGCACAATTTGCCCATCTCTTACGTAAGCCATGGGCACTACAGTTTGCGAATTGACAGCAACCAACAAGTGCGGAGTCAAACCATTATCCGTACACCACTCATGAATAGCGCGCACCATATATGGTTTGGTTGAGGTAATTTCACTCATTTCCCCACCTACTTGCGCATTGCTTTTTCAGAAGGTGTCATTGCTTCAATGTAAGCCGGGCGAGAGAATATACGTTCTGCGTATTTTAGTAAAGGGGCTGCTTGCTTTGGAAGCTCGATACCATAATGCCCCAATCGCCAGAGCAACGGTGCAATGGCAACATCCAGCATAGAAAACTCATCCCCCAAAATATATTCCTGACGACTAAACAGCGGCACGATCTGGGTCAGATTATCCCGAATCGTCGCACGCGCCTTATCTGCCGCCTTAACATTTCCCGATTCAATATCTGCAATATGGCTAAAGAGTTGCTCTTCAAAGTTATGCAAGAACAAACGGGCACGGGCACGCATTACAGGGTCAGCCGGCATCAGTTGCGGATGAGGGAAACGCTCATCAATATATTCATTGATGATATTGGCTTGTTCAAGCACCAAATCACGCTCAACCAATACAGGCACGGTGTTGTGCGGATTGATGACCGCCAAGTCTTCCGGCTTGTTCGCCATATCCACATCAATCACCTGAAAATCCATGCCCTTTTCGAACAACACGATGCGGCAACGATGGCTATAAGGACAGGTAGTACCGGAATACAAGGTCATCATAATTCATATCTCACTTGAAGAATGCCCGACAGGCAATGTGAAACCCATCGGATAGTAGAAAGGCCATGACCAAACGCAACGCGCCCAGTCAAGCAAGGGCAGAATTCTACAGAAATCCCAACAAAAATGAAACAATTAGTTAAATTTAAACTTAATAATCATTGGGTTATATTGGATTTTCTATATCAATAAACTCATATTCCAAGGCAAATTTCTCTGCCAGATGCCGCCCCAACATCTCCACACCATAGCGTTCGGTAGTATGATGCCCCGCTGCAATGTAGGCCACGCCAGTTTCCTGCGCCAAATGAAACACCTGCTCGGATACTTCCCCACTGATATATACATCAACACCCAGCGCGATAGCAGCCTCAAAATAGCCTTGCGCCCCACCACTACACCAGGCAATACGCCGTATTTTCCTCTGAGGCTCACCAAATATCTGTGGCGTGCGTTGCAACTTTACCGCCAGCACATCGGCAAACTCAGCCAATGTACTTTCCTTCATTAATGAACCATACGCGATCAGGCCTTGCTCACCCGTCCAACCTTCTATTGCAACATTCATGATTTGTGCCAGCCTGGCGTTATTACCCAGCTCCCGATGAGCATCCAACGGTAAGTGATATGCCAGCAAACTCATGTCATGCTGCAGCAAGAACTTCAATCGCGCATGTTTAACACCCGTTACCACAGGGGATTCGTTACGCCAGAAATATCCATGATGAACCAAGACAGCATCAGCACCGGCCGATTTTGCAGCCTCAAGCAAAGCCATACTGGCCGTCACTCCGGATACCAGCTTCCTGACTTCATCACAACCTTGCACCTGTAATCCGTTCGGACAATAATCCTTGAAGCGCTCTACCTCAAGAAATTGTCCGGTATAATTAACCAGCTCTTTCAATTTCATTGACATCTCCAACATTTAGATTCGCAACGTCGACATCAACATGCGCAAACTCTGGCTTATTTTTGCACAGACCGTCACTATCAGTCTCGCTGCTCTTTTCGTAGTGCAATTGTTCTACCCACAACTTCTGCCCCTGAATGAAAAATCAGCGACCTCAATCAAAGAAGCGCCTTCTCAAGCTGAAGACAACCACACACAACCAGGCTCTTATCGCCATGCGGCACAAGCAGCAATGCCTAGCGTAGTCAATATCTTCACCTCAAAAAAAGCGAATCAACCCTCCGCTAACCCATTCATGGATGATCCTTTGTTTCGCCACTTTTTCGGTGATCAAATGGACGAACAACAAAGCCAACGCGAAAATAGTCTAGGTTCCGGCGTCATTGTCAACAGTCAAGGGCTAATCCTGACCAATCACCACGTGATTGAATCTGCAGATGAAATCGAAGTTGCCTTACCGGATGGCAGGACCTTTCCCGCACGCATCGTCGGCACAGACCCTGAAACCGACCTTGCTGTCCTGAAAATCAATGTCCGCAACCTGCCTGCAATTACTTTTGCCCAACCAAGCAATCTCAGTGTAGGAGATGTTGTATTGGCGATTGGCAATCCTTTCGGTGTTGGACAAACCGTTACTCAGGGCATTATTAGCGCACTTGGTCGCAGTCATCTCGGAATTAACACCTTTGAGAACTTTATTCAGACCGATGCCCCGATCAACCCTGGCAATTCCGGTGGCGCACTCATTGATACCGAAGGCAATTTGGTCGGTATCAATAGCGCAATCTACTCACGTAGTGGCGGCTCCATGGGTATAGGGTTTGCTATCCCTGTGAGTCTAGTCAAGCAAGTCATGGAGCAAATTATCCGCCAGGGTAGTGTCACTCGTGGCTGGATTGGTATAGAAGCACAAGACATCACACCGGAGCTGGCCGAGTCCTTTCACTTGAAGCAAGTACGAGGGTCTCTGGTAGCTGGCGTTGTACGCGGCGGACCTGCGGACAAGGCGGGATTACGGCCCGGGGATATCTTGCTTGAAATTGATGGCAGAGAAGTCATCGACAGCTCGACCATGCTGAATGTGATCTCCAATCTCAAACCGGAGAAAAAGGTAATGATCAAGCTCGCCCGCAATGAAAACGAACTTACATTACCGATCATGATAGGCAAACGCCCCACACCGCAACTGGCACGTAACCGGGAATAGCTCATCAGTCTAGCGTCAAGGATCCAGCCCGGAGGCAACAACTTAATGCAGTTGTTGCCGACTTTTTCTCTGTATCAGGCTTGCAACTAGAATCCCCACCTCATATAGCAACCATAAAGGCACGGCCAGCATTACCTGGGAAATCACGTCAGGCGGGGTAAAAATCGCCCCCAGGACAAATGCGCCAACGATGACGTAAGAGCGCGCCTCGCGCAGTGAAGCGACACTCACAATGCCAGCACTCACTAACAACACTACAGCCACCGGCACCTCAAACGCCAAACCAAAAGCAATAAATAAGGTAATGGCAAAATCTAGGTATTTCCCTATGTCCGTCATGACAGCCACTCCCTCTGGAGCTGTATGTGTAATAAAACCGAACACGACAGGAAAAACCAGGAAATAGGCAAACGCCATACCAAGCAAGAATAGCAGGGTACTCGCAAACACCAGCGGCCCAATCAAGCGTCGCTCATGAGTATAGAGACCGGGGGCGACAAATGCCCATATCTGGTACAAGGTATGCGGCAACGAAATCATGAAAGCTGCTAGCAGGACGACTTTCATCGGTACAAAGAATGGTGTTGTCACATCCGTGGCAATCATCTGCCCACCCACAGGCAGGCTTTGTAGCAGAGGCTGCGCCAGGAAATGATAAATATCGTTAGCAAATGGGAACAGCACCAGTGTAATCAGGACGATCCCGATCATGATGCGCAGCAGACGATCACGCAACTCAATCAGGTGCGAGACGAAAGTATCAGAGGGATTATTCAATCTGGTATGCCGCGATTTTTTGGACCATCCTCCACAGGATGATCATGGACTTGAGACTCTAGGCTATCTTGGGCAGAAGAGGCCATTTGCTGCACCTCCTGCTCTATATCAGTTCCCACCTGCTTCAAGGCAGACTCGGCATCGCGCATATCAGACTGCAATCGCTGCAACTCTTCAAAGCGTAATTCCCGACTGATATCCGACTTGACGTTATTGACATAACGCTGCACCCGCCCTAACAGTAGACCTACTGTGCGGGCAACCTTGGGGAGTTTTTCCGGACCAATGACCACAAGTGCCACGATCCCGATCACCACCAGTTCTGAAAAAGCAATATCGAACACAGGCGACTCGGAATGCTACTGCTTTTCCTTGTGTCTGATATCGTTGTCTACTGTCTGCCCCTTGGCATCATCATCAAGCGCAGCATTGCCAGATTTACCTTGATTGACTGCTTCCTTGAAGCCCTTGACCGCACCACCGACATCGCTACCTAAATTACGTAAACGCTTGGTGCCAAAAATCAGAACCACGATCGCAAGCACGATCAACCAATGCCAAATGCTGAATGAACCCATCGCCAGTCTCCTAATGTCAAACTTTTGGCAAGGTGTCGCCACCACCAAATACGTGAATATGCAAATGAAAGACTTCTTGCCCACCTTCGCGACCAGTATTGATCATGGTACGAAAGCCCTTCAAGCCCAACTGCGCAGCAAGCTTGGGGGCTAGCAACATTATCTTGCCAAGTAAGACCTGGTGCAAAGCATCGCAGCTAGCCAAGCTCTCCACGTGGACTTTCGGCACGATCAGAAAATGCACGGGGGCAATAGGACGAATGTCGTGAAAAGCAATGACTTCATCATCCTCGTAGAACTTATTGGAAGGAATATCATTCGTCACTATCTTACAAAAAATACAATCAGCACTCATCTGATATTCCACTCCAATACAAAACGCTTATTTCTCACTCTACCGGACGAGAGGCCTTCTCTTCAAGCCCAGACAAGCCTTCGCGCCTAGCCAGCTCTTTCAGCACATCCTGAGGACCTAAGCCTGCATGGGCCAACATAACGAGGCTATGAAACCAGAGATCAGCCGTTTCATAAATGATCTGATCCGCATCGCCATCTTTGGCAGCAATAATCGTCTCAGCCGCTTCTTCGCCTACCTTTTTCAAGATAGCATCCAGGCCTTTTGCATATAGCTTGGCGACATAAGATGACTGCGGATCTGCACTTTTGCGCTGTTCCAGCAACTCAGCTAATCTATCTAGCACGTCACTCATGGTGATAAATATCCTCTGGATTCTTGATAACCGCTTGGTCAACAATCCAATGTTCCTGTTCCAACTTCTGGAAAAAACAATTATGGCGCCCGGTATGGCAAGCGATACCACCCACCTGCTCCACTTGAATCAGGATGACATCTTCATCGCAATCCAATCTGATTTCATGCACTTTCTGCACATGACCAGATTCCTCGCCTTTATGCCAGAGCCTGCCTCGCGAACGTGACCAATAAACAGCTTGCTGGGTTTCAGCAGTGAGGCGCAATGCTTCGCGATTCATCCAGGCAAACATTAATACCTTGTTGGTCCCGACTTCCTGAGCAATCACAGGCACCAGACCATCTTCGGTCCATTTAACATGCTCCAGCCATTGCATGCTCATAAGCGCACCTCGATCCCATGCTCTCGCATATATTCCTTGGCTTGACGCACGGTATATTCGCCATAATGAAAAATACTGGCAGCCAGCACCGCATCTGCCCCACCTTCTTTCACGCCTTCAACCAGGTGCACTAGGTTCCCCACACCACCGGAAGCAATAATGGGCACATCCACAGCCTCACTGATTGCCCGATTCAGCGGGAGATTGAAACCCATTTTAGTACCGTCACGATCCATGCTGGTCACTAGCAACTCGCCAGCACCCAGCTCTACCATCTTGCGCGCCCAATCTACCGCATTCAGACCAGTGGGATTGCGCCCACCGTGGGTAAATATCTCCCAATGGTCTCCAACCTGCTTGGCATCAATAGCCACGACTATGCACTGCGAACCGAATCGACTGGCAGCATCTGCCACCAATTGAGGATTTGTCACTGCGGCAGTATTAATGCTGACTTTATCCGCACCAGCATTGAGCAATCGACGGACATCTTCCACCGCCCGCACACCACCGCCCACCGTCAATGGAATAAATACTTGCGAAGCGACTTGCTCGATGATGCCAAGAATTAGTCCACGATTGTCAGAACTGGCGGTAATATCCAGAAAAGTCAATTCATCCGCGCCCTGCTCATCATACCGGCGCGCAATCTCCACGGGATCGCCAGCATCACGCAGTTCCAGGAAATTCACCCCCTTGACCACGCGGCCATTGGTGACATCCAGGCAAGGAATGATGCGCTTGGCTAAGCTCATGCCTGACTCAATTCATCCGCGAGCGCTTGGGCCTCGGTAAAATTCAAAGTGCCTTCGTAAATAGCACGACCTGTAATCGCACCCATTACACCCTCACTCTCAACCTCAACCAGACGCCGCACATCATCAAGATTGGTGACACCGCCACTGGCGATCACTGGAATAGTCAGCGCTTGGGCTAATGCCACGGTCGCCTCAATATTGACACCAGTTAGCATGCCATCACGCCCAATGTCGGTATAAACCACGGCTTCTACACCGTAATCCTCGAACTTCTTGGCAAGGTCGATGACGTCGTGGCCGGTCAGCTTGGACCAACCATCGACCGCAACCTTGCCATCCTTGGCATCTAACCCGACCATGATCTGGCCAGGGAAAGCATAACAGGCTTCATGCAAGAAACCTGGACTCTTGACCGCAGCTGTGCCCACGATCACATAGCTGATACCGTTATCCAAGTAACGCTCTATGGTCTCGAGATCGCGGATACCGCCACCCAACTGGATAGGGATATCGTTACCCACGGCTTGCACAATCGCCTTGATGGCATCTTCATTCACAGGCTTGCCGGCAAACGCGCCATTCAGGTCAACCAAGTGCAATCGCTTGCCGCCTTGGTCAACCCAATGTCTGGCCATGGCACCGGGATCTTCGGAAAACACCGTGGCATCTTCCATTAAACCTTGTTTTAAACGAACACAATGACCATCTTTCAGGTCGATAGCAGGAATAATCAGCATGATATTGACGAATTAACGATTAAAACACCCCGTCCCACTGGACGAAGTTTGAAAGAAGTTGAAGGCCAGCATGATGGCTCTTTTCCGGATGAAACTGCACCGCGAACAGGTTGCCATGGGCAATAGCACTAGTAAAGCGCTTGGGATATTCGCTATATCCCGCAGCCAAACTGGCATTTTCAGGAGCCACATAATAGCTGTGCACATAGTAAAAGCGCTCGCCATCCTCAATGCCATGCCATAGCGGATGAGCTATGCTTTGACGCACTTGGTTCCAGCCCATGTGTGGCACTTTGAGTTTAGCGCCATGCTCATCATGCATGTCGGCAGCGGCAAAGCGCTTGACCTGGCCCTTGAACAATCCCAACCCTGAGGCATCTCCCTCTTCGCTATGCTCAAACAATAGCTGCAAGCCAATGCAGATGCCCAGGAATGGCTTATCTGCTGCGGCAACCATCACCGCCTCGCGTAAGCCACGTGCCTCCAACTCACGCATACAGTCCGGCATGGCACCTTGGCCAGGAAAAACCACACGTGAGGCAGCAGCAATCTCTGCCGGGTCACTGGTCACAACAACGGTCTGGTTGGGCGCAACGTGCTCCAACGCCTTGGACACTGAGCGCAGATTGCCCATGCCATAATCAACAACGGCTATATCTGTCATGGTAAGTCGGTAGGAAACCGGAAATGTCTATAAACTGCCTTTGGTTGAAGGCATTATACCCACCATACGGGGGTCAAGTTCAACCGCAGCGCGCAAAGCACGGCCAAAAGCCTTGAAAATGGTTTCTGCTTGATGGTGCGCATTCTTGCCACGCAGGTTGTCGATATGCAGCGTAATCGCAGCATGATTAACAAAGCCCTGGAAAAATTCACGCACCAAATCAACATCGAATTCACCGATGCGAGCACGGGTAAAGTCCACGTTGAACTCCAGCCCTGGACGCCCGGAAATATCCAGCACAACGCGCGATAAAGCTTCATCCAATGGCACATACGCATGTGCATAACGGCGTATGCCCTTTTTGTCGCCTAATGCCCGGCTAAAGGCCTGGCCCAAGGCAATGCCTACATCCTCAACGGTGTGGTGAGCGTCAATATGCAGGTCGCCCTGACACTCAACATTAATATCCATCATGCCATGTCGGGCGATTTGATCCAGCATATGATCAAAAAAACCAACCCCGCTATTTAGCTTGGATACACCGGTGCCATCCAGATTGATGGCAACAGCAATCTTGGTTTCTAGAGTATTGCGGCTCACTTCAGCGTTACGCATGGCAGTCATTCACATCACAAATCATTGAGTCATAAAATCAAAACCGTTGCAAAACAGTCGATACAGTCTTGCAACGGTTCCAGACAAGCTAAATATCGGCATATCTACTGGATATGCCGCAAACAGCTTGATTAGCTGAACAGCTTCTTCAGCCAGCCGAACACACCACCACTGCTTTGGGTACCCTTAGCAGCAGCGCTGATTTCAGCAGCAGCAGCAGCTGGATCAGCCGCACCGTAGATAGCAGCACCAGCAACAACGATAGTCGCGCCTGCATCAACCACTTGCTTAGCAGTAGTTGCCTTCACGCCACCTGCAACGGAAATATCCACGCCCAGGTTCAGACCGGATACCAGACCCAGGTCAGCGAAAGGAGTTTGACCAGCGGCTTGTTGGTCCAGACCAGTGTGAACGCCAATGATGTGCGCGCCCAGCTTAGCAACTTCCTTGGTGCGAGCAGCCTTATCAACTACGTTGATCAGGTCGATCTGTGCCTTCTTGCCGTACTTGTTAGCTACATCAATTACACCCTTGATAGTGCCGATGTCAGCAGTACCCAATACGGTAACGATGTCAGCGCCAGCCTTGAAGAATGGCTCAGCTTCGTAGAAGCCAGCATCCATAGTCTTCAGGTCAACCAGGATCTTGTTGTTAGGGAACTTTGCGCGCAGAGTTTCCAGCAGTTTGATACCGTTGTACTTGATGCAGGGTGTACCAATTTCAAGAATATCAACGTGTGGTGCAACAGTCGTAGCAAGTGCTACGGTCTGATCGAAATCTAGTGAATCTAATGCCATTTGAACTAATGGTTTTGCCACGATGCTTCCTCCGCTTAATTACAGAATTATGATGTACTGACCGCGCTATGATACATTTTTTCCACGGATTAAGGGAAGTAATGGTGCACTATTCTCTTAATTTATCGGGAAATCAACGCCATAGCCCGCTAAATGCGCCAGTTTTTAAGGGGTTAAAATCTCTTTTAATGCATTAACCAGGGCTTGCGACTGCATATCAGTACCGATGGTAATCCTCAAGAAATCACTGATACGTGCAGGCTTGCTGAAATGACGTACGATGATGCTGCGTTCCCGCAAACTAGCAGCCAGCTCTGCTCCACTACGCGTGCCATGCCGGGCAAAAATGAAATTGGCCGCGGAGGGCAGGACGACAAAATCCAAGTCCTGCAAGTCGGCGATCAACGCTTCCCTGGTCGCCATGACTTTGCGACAAGTCTCTTCAAAATAGGCCTTATCCTCAATCGCAGCAACTGCGCCACTGATGGCAAAACGATCCAGCGGATAAGAGTTGAAACTATCCTTGACCCGGATTAGGGCTTCAATCAAGTGAGGCTGCCCAATCGCATAACCAACACGCAAGCCTGCTAATGAGCGCGCCTTGGACAAGGTATGGGTCACGAGCAGATTAGGATACTGCGCCACCAGGCCAACCGCAGACTCTGCGCCAAAATCGACATAGGCTTCATCGATCACCACGACCGACTCTGTATTAGCGTTAAGCAAGCGCTCAATCTCTGCCAGTGGCAAACCTCGGCCAGTGGGTGCATTCGGATTGGGGAAGATAATGCCGCCGTTCGGTCGCTGGTAATCAGCGATATTGATCTCAAAGTCTTCACCCAAGGCCACCGTTTGGTAATCTATGCCATACAAACCACAATAGACAGGGTAAAAGCTGTAGGTGATATCAGGAAACAGAATGGGCGCATCATGCTTGAGCAAGGCCTGGAAAGTATGCGCTAACACCTCGTCAGAACCATTACCGACAAACACATGGGTAGCAGGCACATCGTAAAACTGCGCCACCGCTTGCACCAAGCGCTCTGACGTTGGATCAGGGTAGAGGCGCAGACTATCACCAACTTCCGCCTCAAGTGCAGCAAACACCTTGGGGCTGGGCCCATAGGGATTTTCGTTGGTATTGAGCTTGACCAGATTCGCCAGTTTAGGCTGCTCCCCCGGGACATAGGGGGTTAGCTCATGAACAACCTTGCTCCAGAACTTGCTCAAGA
This sequence comes from Methylobacillus methanolivorans, assembly GCF_044751345.1. Lineage (GTDB taxonomy): Bacteria > Pseudomonadota > Gammaproteobacteria > Burkholderiales > Methylophilaceae > Methylobacillus > Methylobacillus methanolivorans. Next base: position 1,817,399 of record NZ_JBIWXY010000001.1, read on the forward strand.
TCAGCCTTTCAAACGGAATTCAGCCGAGCGTGCATGAGCCTGCAAACCTTCGCCATATGCGAGGGTGGCAGCTACACGTCCCAACTTCTGTGCACCGGCGCTGGAGACCATGATCAGGCTGGAGCGCTTCTGAAAATCGTAAACACCTAATGGCGAGGAGAAGCGTGCAGTACGCGACGTCGGCAATACGTGGTTAGGACCAGCACAGTAATCGCCCAAGGCCTCGCAGCTATCTCGCCCCATGAAAATTGCACCGGCGTGACGGATTTTCTTGCTGTATGCCAGCGGCTCATCCACCGATAACTCCAAGTGCTCTGGCGCAATATAGTTGGCAATCTCTGCCGCCTGTTCCAGATCCTGTACCTTGATCAAGGCGCCACGGTTTTGTAGCGACGTACGGATGATTTCCTTGCGCGGCATTTCCTCCACTAGTTTTTCAATGCTGGCTTGCACGGCATCAAGGAACGCGGCATCAGGTGAAAGCAAGATGGCTTGCGCCAATTCGTCGTGCTCGGCCTGGGAGAACAAGTCCATCGCCACCCAGTCCGGGTTGGTCTTGCCATCGCAAATAACCAGGATTTCAGAAGGGCCTGCCACCATGTCGATACCCACTACGCCAAATACACGACGCTTGGCGGCGGCCACATAGGCATTACCGGGGCCAACAATCTTGTCGACTTGTGGTACGGTTTCCGTGCCATAAGCCAATGCACCCACCGCCTGGGCACCGCCGATACAGAATACACGGTCAACACCACAAACAGCGGCAGCCGCTAGCACCAGTTGATTCTTCTCACCACCTGGTGTCGGTACCACCATGATGAGCTCTTGCACACCTGCCACCTTGGCAGGGATGGCATTCATCAAGACGGATGACGGATAAGCCGCTTTGCCACCCGGCACGTAGAGACCAACACGATCCAAGGCCGTCACCTGCTGGCCGAGCAAAGTGCCATCTTCCTCGGTATAAGTCCAGGAAGCCATCAGTTGCTTCTCGTGATAAGTGCGCACACGTTCAGCGGCCTGTTGCAGCGCATCTCGCTGCTCAGCAGGCAATCCGGCCAGCGCGGCTTGCAACTCATCATGAGCAATCTCAAGCTGCGACATTGATTGTGCAGCTTGCGCATCCAGACGATCAAAGCGCTGGGTATATTCCAGCACCGCAGCATCACCACGCGTTTTGACATTGCGCAGGATATCGGCCACCACGTTGTCTATTTGGTCATCTTGCGCGGTCTCGAATGCAAGCAAGGCCTTCAGGTCTTGATCAAAGCTCGCATCGTTAGTAGAAAAACGTCTGATATTCATGATTTCAACCTGTTATTGATTGGCCGCCACGGCCTTGGCAAATGCATCCATGATAGACTGCAACTGGTCGCGCTTGAGTTTGAGCGACGCCTGGTTCACGACGAGACGCGAACTGATGTCGGTAATTTCTTCCACCGCCTTGAGATTATTGGCACGCAACGTGCCGCCAGTGCTCACCAAGTCCACGATAGCATCAGCAAGGCCTACCAAAGGCCCCAATTCCATAGAGCCATAGAGCTTGATCAGGTCAACATGCATGCCCTTGGCAGCAAAATGTTCACGGGCAGTCTTCACGTACTTGGTCACCACCTTGAGGCGAGCACCACGGCGAATAGAACCGAAATAATCAAAATCCTCGCGCACCGCCACCATCATGCGACAACGTGCAATGTTCAGATCCAGTGGCTGGTACAAGCCATCCCCGCCATGCTCATCCAGTACATCCTTGCCAGCAATGCCCAAATCGGCAGCGCCGTATTGCACATAGGTTGGCACATCAGTGGCGCGTACGATGATCAGGCGCACATCAGGGCGATTGGTCGGGAGGATCAGCTTGCGGGATGCTTCGGGATCTTCAAGCGCGGTAATACCCGCCGCCGCCAGCAAGGGCGTGGTTTCCTCGAAAATGCGACCCTTGGAAAGGGCGATAGTAATCATTGCTGTCTTTCTTGGTTATTTGACCCGCTGGATGTTTGCACCCAGTTGACCCAATTTTTCTTCCAGGCGCTCATAGCCACGGTCAAGATGGTAGATACGCTCAATCACCGTCTCGCCACGTGCCACCAGGGCAGCCAACACCAAACTGGCAGAAGCACGCAAATCAGTCGCCATAACGGTAGCTCCCTCAAGGAACTCACAACCACGCACAATCGCAGTATTGCCTTCCACTTCGATATTGGCTCCCAGGCGCTGCATCTCTTGCACATGCATGAAGCGATTCTCGAAAATCGTTTCCGTCACGGTGGCCACGGCATCCGCTACCGTATTCAAGGCCATGAATTGCGCCTGCATATCAGTCGGGAAAGCCGGATGTGGTGCGGTTCTGATATTGACAGATTTTAGCGCTCCCCGTTGCTGAAGCACACCCTGGCTTTTCACCGTAATACTATGACTGTCATATTCAATCTGCGCACCGCTCTCACGCAATTTGTCGATCACGGCATCCAGTAAATCGGCACGCGCATTGTTGAGCTTGACCTTGCCACCGGTCATCGCGGCAGCCACCATGTAAGTACCCGCTTCAATGCGGTCACAGACCACATCATGCTGGGCCTTATGCAGGCTGGCAACACCGGTGACAGTGATCACATCTGTGCCAGCCCCTTCAATCTTGGCACCCATCTTGATCAGACATTCGGCAAGGTCCACCACTTCAGGCTCACGGGCGGCGTTCTCCAGCACAGTGGTGCCCTCTGCCAGCGCAGCTGCCATCATGAGGTTTTCCGTCCCCGTCACGGTGACGATATCCATGAAGACGCGTGCGCCCTTGAGCTTGGCTGCCTTGGCTTCGATATACCCGTGCTCAATATGGATTTCCGCACCCATGGCTTGCAAGCCCTTGATGTGCAAGTCAACAGGGCGAGAGCCTATCGCACAGCCACCCGGCAACGAAACCCGGGCATGGCCAAATCGCGCAAGCAAAGGCCCCAGCACCAGAATGGAAGCTCGCATGGTCTTGACCATGTCGTAAGGTGCTTCACAGGTATGAATGTCGCTGGCATCCAGGCTCAAGCCAGCCTCACCTGCGGCCTCAATCTTGACGCCCATATGGGCAAGCAATTTACGCATGGTGGCAATGTCATGCAACTCTGGCACATTGCCTAATACCAACGGCCCATCCGTCAACAGCGCGGCACACAGAATGGGCAAGGCCGCATTCTTGGCACCGGAGACTGATATTTCACCATTTAAAGGGCTGCCGCCCTGGATGACTAGCTTATCCACGTGTTATGCCTGGGCTTCCTGCAATAGTTTTTGCAACTCACCTTGCTGATACAGGTCGCGCATGATGTCTGCACCACCAATGAATTCGCCATTGATGTACAGCTGCGGGATAGTCGGCCAGTTGGCATAGACCTTGATGCCCTCGCGGATGGCGGGATCAGCCAATACATCAATCGCGACAAAATCCTTCAGGCCACTGGCTTGCAGAATTTGTACGGCCAGGCCAGAAAAACCACATTGTGGGAATTTTGGACTGCCCTTCATGTAAAGCACTACCGGGTTGCTTGTTACCTGGCTCTTGATCAGTTCTTGCGTATCCATGTTGTTTCCTTCAAATAAAATCAGTTGCCATTACAGCGTGGCATTGAGTTTGGCCCAGGCTTCCGGGGTAAATGTACGCATCGACAAGGCATGAATCTCTTCGCGCATGCGCTCACCCAGCGCCTGATAAACCAGTTGGTGCTGTTGCACCATGTTCTTGCCCGTGAACAACGGGCTGACAATCACAGCCTCAAAATGCTGTCCGTCGTCACCCAGCACCTGCACATGATCGCAAGCCAGGCCCTGGGTAATGTAGTTTTTCAATGCTTCTGCACTTAACACGGTTCAGCCTCGCAATTTGTAGCCAGATTTCAGCATCTGTAAAGTAATGAATGATAGGGCAAAAAAGCATCCAGCCACAACGCCCAGGCTGATATAGGGCGAAATATCGCCAGTGCCGAAAAAGCCGTAACGAAAGCCATCTATCATGTAGAAAAATGGATTAAGGTGCGATACCTGCTGCCAGAATGGTGGCAAGGAGTGTATCGAGTAAAACACTCCTGACAGGAATGAAAGCGGCATGATGACAAAATTCTGGAACGCAGCCATTTGATCGAATTTTTCTGCCCAGATACCGGCAATGATGCCAAAAGTACCGAGCAAGCCACTGCCCAGCACAGCAAACGTCAATATCCAGCCTGGGTGTGTCACGGGCAGATCAATGAAGATCATAGATACCAGGTAAATACCCAAGCCGACCACCAAGCCCCGAATGATCGAAGCTGCCAGAAAAGCCAGATACATCCCCAGATAGGAAATCGGCGTCAGCAAGATAAAAATCAGGTTACCCATGACCTTGGACTGAATCAGGCTGGAGGAGCTATTGGCAAAGGCATTCTGCAATAGCGACATCATGATCAGGCCAGGAATAAGAAAAGCCGTGTAGCCCACTCCAGGGTACACCTGCACCCGCCCTTCCAGCACATGCGAGAAAATCAGCAGATAAAGCAATGCCGTCATGACCGGGGCTGCCACCGTCTGGAAGCTCACACGCCAGAAACGCAGCAACTCTTTCTTGAACAAAGTCCACGGGCCGCGCAGATTATGCTTGATCAGGCCGTTCATCAGCTCACGATCTCCACGAACACATCTTCAAGATCTGCTTCGATCAATTGCATATCCTCTACTGCCACACCTGCAAGCCGCAATTCTGCCAAGATGGATTCCAGTTGCGCGACTTCGGTCAGCGCCAGCACATAAGTATCGCCTTGCTGGTCACGCACCAGTGGCAGCAAGATTGCAGGCAAGGCAGCAGCAAGTTTGAGGCACAAACGCTTGCCGGGCACGCGATTCAAGAGATTGCGCGTGCTATCCAATGCAACGATTTCACCCTGCTTCATCATGGCAATCCGGCTACAGAGTGTCTCTGCCTCTTCCAGATAGTGGGTCGTCAGGATGATGGTGTGACCTTCGCGATTCAAGCGACGAATGAACTCCCACATGCTTTGGCGCAACTCGACGTCCACGCCCGCAGTTGGCTCATCCAACACGATGACGGGAGGCTTATGCGCCAAAGCCTGGCCGATCAATGCCCTGCGCTTCATACCTCCAGACAAGCGGCGCATATTGACATGCGCCTTGTCTGCCAGACCGAGTGATTCGATGATTTCATCCACCCAGGCATCATTGCTGCGCCCCTTGCCGAAGTAGCCAGCCTGGAAACGCAACATTTCACGCACATTGAAAAACGGGTCAAACACCAACTCTTGCGGCACCACCCCTAAGGCCTGTCTCGCTTGGGCATATTGGGTATTGACGTCAAAACCCATGACTTGCAATTGCCCGCTGGTAGGGCGAAGCAAGCCTGCCAACAGGTTGATCAGGGTGGATTTTCCCGCACCGTTCGGGCCAAGCAACGCAAAAAATTCGCCTTGCTTGATAGACAAATCTATCCCTTTTAGCGCATGTAAATCGCCAAAACGCTTGTGTACCTGTTGGATATTGATTGCGGGAATCATGAATAGAAATTGGGGCCGAAGCCCCAAAACTCAATGGCTGTGGCTAGTGCCTGATTGTGGAATCAGCGCTAACACGCCGTATAGCGTCGCCAAGCTGACAAGATTAGCCGGCAAATTAACCAGCTTGATATTGGCCTTGTTGGCGGCAGCATGACGTAGCCACTCAAAGATCAGGCTGAGTGCCACGGTATCGACCTCTGCCACTTGAGCAAGATCAACCTCCAGTTCAGCAGGCATCTGCAAGGCCTTGCTTTCAGCCAGCAACACATCTACCTGATTGATGGTCATCTCACCGCTGATTAGCCAGCGGCTTCCTTGTTGTTGAATCTGTGCCAAGTTCTACTCTTCGTTTACTTGTTGGATTCCTGATTCTTGGCAGCCAACTTCTGGATCAAACCATCCAGGCCACCTTGACGAATCTCGTTGCTGAATTGACCACGATAGTTGGTCACTAGGCTAACACCTTCAATCGTGATGTCATAAACCTTCCAGCTCTCGCCATTTTTTTCCAGGCTGTAATCTACCGCAACAGGCTGACCACCGGGTTGCAGAATCTGGGTTTTCACTGTCACATCGGTGTCGCTAGGCTGCGCACGGAATGGCTTGTATTCAATGGTCTGGTTGCGATATTTAGACAGCGCAGTGGCATAGGTGCGCAGCAACAAGCTACGGAACTCTTCCTGGAAAGCCTTCTTCTGCTCAGCTGAAGCCTTGCCCCAAGCCTTGCCCAGCACCAGGCGTGACACACGGTCAAAGTTAAAGTTAGGCAGGATCTTTTCTTCTGCCAATGCAAAAATCTTGCTTTGGTTACCGGCTTGGATGTCCTTATCCTGCTTCACAACGGCAAGCACATCTTCCGCTGTTTTCTTCACCAAGGCATCTGGCGCTATCTCTGCCATCGCCAGATTTGCGCAACCGACAAATGCCATTGCGGCCATCCACTTCATCATCTTTTGCATACTTACTCCGCCTCTTTAGTTATCGTTCGACTTACTTGTCGTCTGATTCCGATGCCTTGCTGTAGAGGAACTGGCTGATCATCTTTTCCAGCACTACAGCATCTTGTGTCTTGCTGAACTTGTCGCCATTCTTCAGCATCTTGTCATCACCACCAGCCTCCAGGCCGATGTACTGTTCGCCCAGCAAGCCAGCAGTATAGATGTTGGCAAACGTATCTTTGGGGAAAGGATACCGTTTGTCGACCTTGACTGTCACCAGCGCTTCATAAGTCTCGGGATCGAACTTGATACTGTCTACACGCCCAACTACCACACCAGCACTTTTCACCGGTGCACGTGGCTTGAGACTGCCAATATTCTCAAAAGCTCCCGTCACACTGTAGGTTTCCCCCAAGGTGGCGCTATTAAAATTACCTACTTTCAAAGCCAAACCAAACAGTGCAGCAGCACCTGCTGCAACAAAAACACCGACCCAAAGATCAATTGTTGTACGTTCCATCTTTTCTCCAGTGTGTTGCGTTTACGCAACAATCATGAACGAAGTCATTACAAAATCAAGACCCAACACTGCCAGTGATGAATTCACCACAGTGCGCGTCGTCGCACGGCTCACACCTTCCGCCGTCGGCGGCGCATCAAACCCTTCAAACAAGGCAATCATGGTACAAGCAATGCCAAACACCACACTCTTGATCACCCCATTCACAATATCTTCACGCCAATCCACACTAGCCTGCATTTGTGACCAGAAGGCACCTGCATCAACACCAATCAGTGGCACCGCCACAAGGTAACCGCCCAGTACGCCCACCATGGAAAACAAGGCTGCCAGCAAAGGCATTGAAATAACGCCAGCCCAGAATCGCGGAGCCACCACGCGCCCAACGGGACTCACCGCCATCATTTCCATGGCAGATAACTGTTCCGTAGCCTTCATCAGGCCGATTTCCGCAGTAATCGCTGTTCCAGCGCGACCCGCAAACAGGAGCGCAGTGACCACAGGCCCCAGCTCACGCACCAGCGACAAGGCCACCAATACACCGATGGCCTCTGAGGAGCCATACCGTTGCAAGGTGTTGTAACCCTGCAACGCCAACACCATGCCAACGAAAAATGCCGACACCAGGATAATAATCAACGACAGCACGCCCGTCGCATAAATCTCGCGTATGGTCAGGTGCAAGCGACGGAAGCTTTCGCCCGAGTAGATCAGCACATAAAAGAAAAAGCGCAAGCTGGAGCCAAAGCGCCAGATACGATCAATGACGCGGTGACCGATACCACGCAACACATTCGCCACAGCACTAAACATTCGCACTCCTCAAGATATCCTGCCTGTAGTCAGGGGCTGCATAGTGGAAAGGCACAGGACCATCCACTTCACCATGTACAAATTGGTGAACAAATGGCAGCTCGGATTTGCGCAAATCCTCTGGAGAGCCCTCTGCAGCCACCACACCATCAGCGACGAAATATACATAATCAGCGAAGGCAAACACCTCCTCCACATCATGCGTGACGATGATAGAGGTGGCACCCAGCGCATCATTGAGGCTGCGGATCAGGTTACAAGTTACCGCCATTGAAATCGGGTCCAAGCCGGCAAACGGCTCGTCATACATGATAATGGAAGGATCAAGCGCCACAGCACGTGCCAACGCCACACGCCGCGCCATGCCACCGGAAAGCTCGGTAGCCTTGAGATCACGAGCACCACGCAGACCAACTGCATTGAGCTTCATCATGACCAAGTCGCGAATCATGGACTCTGGCAGATCAGTATGCTCGCGAATAGGGAACGCAACATTCTCGTACACGGACAGATCAGTGAACAAAGCGCCCTGCTGAAACAGCATGCCCATCTTGCGGCGCAATGTCTGCAACCCTTTGCGATCCTGCTTGTGCACCACCTTGCCGGTCACGCGCACTTCACCACCCGATGGCTTCAACTGCCCACCAATCAGGCGTAACAACGTGGTCTTGCCACTGCCGCTCCCACCCATGATGGCCACCACCTTGCCACGTGGGAACTTCATATTGATTCCCTTGTGTAACAGGCGCGTCTTGTATCCAAAAGATAAGTTGTCGATTTCGACGATGTTGTCGCTCATGATCGCTACTTTTTTGATTAGCCGACTATTTTAATGCAAAAGCGCTCGAGTTCATAACGCAGGAAAAGTAAAAGCCCGCAAATGCGGGCTTTTACTTCAAACATCCATATTAGAAAGACATACAAACAGTGAAAGTACCACCATCAGGAACACCTCCATTCTCAAGCGAGTTGCCAGCTGTACCAACAGCAGCAGGAGTAGTAGCAACACGCACAGCTCCGTTATTTGTCAACCCATCATCCAGCAACACATCAATCTGCTTTGCTAGCCGCCCAGTAATTCCCTCAGAACACACAACAAATGTACCCACCATAGGATTGGCTTCATCCTGAATCGTATTGAACCCATTCAGGCTTTGCACTCCAATACGTCCGCCGTCTGCATTCCTTGGAATATAAGCATCAGTTCCAACTTGCGTCGAACCTGTCGCCAAACCCGCCAGCCGGACATGCTGCCAGAATAAGTAAGACTCATCTGTCTGCGTAACAGAATTCCAATGTCCATCAATTCGCCCATTACCACGACTAGCGGCCGCCGCCGGTGTCCCATTGGTTATATGCATAGCAACAGCCGCATCATCCCCAGGCAATGCTCTATACTTATCCTGATATCCATAAAGCAATATCTGTACGTTTTTTAAATCATTGGCAATATTTTTCGCTTTGGCACTATTAATCAATTCCTGCCCCTTGAGCACGCCGCCCAGCAGCAGACCGATAATCACCAGGACTATCGCCAGCTCGATCAGCGTGAAGCCGGATGTTTTTTTCATATGCTATCCTTGCGCGAGGTTGCCGGCATGGCAGCCCCAAATAAATAAGTTGGTATGAGATATGCAACTCTCATGCCAATTAACATCCAGCCCAAATTAAAGATAAACCCAATAACGGCGCAGGTTTCAACCAGATTTGGCCGAATTCCATGCTTGCCAAAACATCGCCAAAGTGTTGAGATTTCGTCCATAGTGACAAAATTACGACACTCATTACTAGAGATGCCTTTATTTCATGGCCAGTCTGAATAGCCTGAGCAACACCTACCGCCCCAGTGCATCCACCATGCAACAGTGGATGTTAGGGTTGATGTTGTTAAGCCTGCACGGCGTCATGCTTTGGGGATTTGATGACCCGTTGCAAAAAGGCCTCCTGCTCTGCCATTACGGCTTGTTCCTGATCTGGCAGCCGATCTGGCAAACCAAGGAAAAGCTTTCAGCGCAGGCCATACTTCTGTTTGCGGCAGGCGGCATTTTGCTCGCTACGTTTGTCAGTTGGTGGCTGCTTGCCATCTGGCTTTCTGCCTTGTTTGGCCTGCTGGGCGGGCGCATCTTTTCGGCAACTGCACAGGCCTCGCGCCTCAGTTACTTATTCGCCGCCACGTATCTGCTTTCAGTCCTGCTGCTGTGGGTCATCCCTCATTTACTAGGTGCCGATACGGCAATAGAAGTAGCAGCCTTCCTGATGTTCTACCTGCTACCCATCCTGCCACTGGTGATCTTGTTTCTGCGCGTCAAGCAAGAAACCCATCAACATGCGCCTATCCTCGATTTTTTCTACACACTGTTGCTGTTCCTGCTTTCGGTGACGCTCATCCTGAGCATTGTCACGATCTCGCGTACCACTGAAGCAGATTATGCTGAAGTAGTGGTGTGGGTAGTGTTTGGCCTGGCAGGCGCATTGGTGCTGGCCAGCTGGCTATGGAACCCGCGCGCTGGCTTTAGCGGCATCGGGCAGCTGCTATCACGCTACCTACTGAGCGTAGGCTTGCCATTCGAGCGCTGGATCAAGAATATCGCCGAGCTTGCCGAGCGAGAAACCAGCGCCAAAGAGTTCATGCATGCAGCCATGAATGAAGTAGAGACCTTGCCCTGGGTGGCAGGTGGACACTGGCAAACCGAAGAGGATGAAGGCGAATTTGGCGCCCAGGCACCTTACCATGCTGATCTTGAGTTTCACGATTTCCACCTCACGCTTTATAGCCGCTGGCCTCTCACGCCAGCCCTGATCATCCATCTCAAACTACTCACGCAAATCCTAGGCGAGTTTCATGAAGCGAAGCGCCGCGAGGAGGCCTTGCTGCAAAACACTTATATGCAGGCCATCTATGAAACTGGCGCAAGACTCACGCACGACATGAAAAACATCGTGCAATCCATGAACGCACTATGCAGCGCTGCGGAACAAGCAACAGAAGCAGATAACGATCGCCTGGTAGCGCTGATTCGTAAACAGTTGCCTCTCCTCAACCAACGCTTGGCATTGACGCTGGACAAGCTGGGAGCGCCGCGCAACGAGGCCACGCGCATGCTGCCCCTACTAGAATGGTGGGACAACCTGCAACAACGCTACAACGGCACACGCATCAGCTTCAGCGAAATCATCATGATGGATAGCGAATGCAAAATCGATAGCGAGGTGTGGGACAGCGTAGTAGATAACTTGCTACAAAATGCCCTGGCAAAAGCCAGGCAAGAACCTGAAATTGCTATCCACGCTCATGTAGTAATGAATGAACAGGTTTTTGTTGAAGTCACCGACAGCGGCAACCCGATGCCGGATGATGTGGCTGCAAGCCTGTTCCGCAAGCGTATCCGCTCCGAAGGTGGGCTGGGCATCGGGCTATACCAGGCTGGACGCCAAGCACAACAAGCAGGCTACCAGCTCTCACTGGTAAACAACCAGCCGCGCCAAGTATGCTTCAGGCTAGCAATGAAATAGCATAAGACTCAACCAGGCAGGCGCCACATTACGCAATAAAAAACCCGGCTGAAGCAGTTTTTTTATTAGCTTGGCTAATCACCAATGACAAAATGTTTGGGATGGGGCCTCTAGAACAAATCGTTGAAACGTTGATATAGCAATGAATCTAAATATAGTAGTTTTTCAGTTACCCCCTTAGTTACCCCAATTTTTTTATTGCTACCTAATTTGGGTAAGGTATGAATCGGGCACTTTCATATGAGTGCTTTGGGCACCGTAAAATTATTGACTAATCATTAAGCAGATGTTTCATTTTTACAACGTGTAGACATCACTCCGTGGCCCTCCGACTTTATAGCTAAAGGCAGCTTGATGATACTCCAGCGCTGCTATGGGTGTAGTTTCTGCGTGGTGAGGTTGGGGTGGTTTAGTTATTTGCAACTTATAAACAGATTAAGGACAATTGTAGCTATCTCTCAAATCATCAGTTTAAAACGGCATTCCTCTCCATGAAACCCTCAGAGTTATTAGAACAGTTAAACCTTCTTGATGAGAATGAACGCATAGAAGCAAAAAGCGCCAGTGAAGTGGGTAAATCTCTATTGGAGACTGTGTGCGCGTTTTCAAATGAGCCAGGCCTTGATGGAGGATGGATTCTGCTAGGGGTGCAAAGGGATGATTCGTCTTTATTCACATCATATGTAGTCAATGGAGTCGCCAATCCTGACAAAGTGAGTGCAGATTTAGCTAGCCAGTGTGCTACTACATTCAATACGTCTGTCAGGGTGGACATATCCACAGAGCAAATAAATGGCAAGACAGTAATTGCTGTTTATGTGCCAGAGGCTTCGCCACAAGATAAGCCCGTCAGTTTCAAAGCAACGGGACTGCCCAAAGGTGCTTATAGACGTATAGGTAGCACAGATCAAAGGTGTACCGATGATGATTTGGAAATTTTTTTCCAATCTCGGCATGCGGAAAGTTTCGATGCAGGTGTCGTTTTAGATGCATCTATAGATGATTTTGATGAAGCGGCAATTAATGACTACCGTAAGTCTCGAGCAGATGCCAATCCTGATGCGGAAGAGTTAAGGTGGACCGATATTGAGCTTCTTGAAGCAATCAAGGCAGTTAGGCGTACTGTACAAGGTGATTTTAAGCCTACAGTTGCTGGAATTTTGCTTTTCGGAAAAAGCTTTGCCCTTAGGCGATCATTTCCCATGACTAGGGTGGATTACATTCGAGTACCTGGGAGAGAGTGGGTACCACAGCCAGATGTTCGCTTTGAAAGCGTAGAGTTGAGGGGGCCATTATTCAGCTTACTTCGCCGAACACAAACTTCGATCATTGATGACTTGCCCAAGGCCTTTGGATTAGATGAAGGATCTCTCCAGCGAAATGACACCCCGATAATACCTCTGCGCGCTTTACGTGAAGCCATCGTCAACGCTTTGCTCCATAGAACTTATCGCACCAATGCTCCAGTTCAAGTAATTCGATATTCAAATCGATTGGAAATACGGAATCCAGGATTTTCCTTGAAATCTCCTGAGCATTTGGGGGAGCCAGGCTCTATACCTCGAAACCCCGTCATTGCCGCAGTTTTAAATGAAACTCGCTTTGCTGAAACCAAAGGAAGTGGCATTCGCGCCATACGCGAAGCTATGGAATCTAGCGGTTTAGTGCCACCATTGTTCGAATCTGATCGCAGCCAAGATATTTTTGTGACACAGTTTCTATTTCATCACTTCTTGGGTGAGGATGATTTACGTTGGCTGTCCAGGTTTAAGGACTTGCATCTTAATAATGAAGAGTGCAGGTCTCTTGTCGTGGCAAGAGAGGCTGGCTTTATAGATAACGCTACTTATCGAGCTATCAATAAGGTTGACGCTTTGGCAGCTAGTAGTGCTTTACGTAAGCTTCGTGATGCTGGCCTGCTTGTCCAACAAGGTAGGGCTTCAGCAACATACTACATACCTACATTGAAGTTAATAGGAGATAAGAGCTTAGATAGTAAGGTGGAGGCGTTATCTAGTAAGGAGAGTGAGCTATCTAGTAGGCCTACAGAATTATCTAGTGAGCTTGATTCCTTATCTAGTAAGGATAACTCCCAACATAGTAGGGAGCTTGAAGGTGCACGTAACTCCATATTGGATATTTTACCGGGCCAGTTGGCAGCAAAGGTTGGAGCTGTAGGTCGGCGCCACCCTCCTTCTGAAGTGCAAGATCTCATTGTGGAGCTTTGCCAGTACAGAGCATGGCGAGTTGATGAGTTATCTTTGATCTTAAAGAGGAATGCTGAAACTATTAGACAGAACTACTTGAGACCTTTGCTTAGCCAAAAACGTATTGCGATGATAATGCCTAACACGCCAAGCTCCCCATTGCAGGCATATACAGCAGCTGCTCTCACCCATTCAGTAAGTAGTGAATAGCCTTTGAGAACAGGCCACAGGGAGCCTAAGCACAGGCACATCAACTAGCAGGCAATAAAAAAGGCCGCATCACTGCGGCCTTTTTTATGATGAAATCACTTACAACTCACCATAAGAATGCAAGCCAGACAGGAACATGTTCACCCCGAGGAAAGCAAAGGTAGTGACTACCAAACCGACCAGTGCCCACCAGGCCAAGATAGGGCCACGCAGCCCCTTAACGAGCCGCAGGTGTAACCAAGCCGCATAGTTGAGCCAGACAATCAAGGCCCAGGTTTCCTTAGGATCCCACGACCAGTAACCGCCCCAAGCCTCAGCAGCCCACATGGCACCAAGAATAGTAGCGATGGTAAAAAAGGCAAAACCTACAGAAATCGCCTTGTACATCAGATCATCCAGCACTTCCAGGCTGGGTAGGCGTGAAGCAAGAATACCCTTGCTCACCAGCAGATAAGCAGCAGCCACCATCGCTGCCAGCGCAAATGTGCCATAGCCGATAAAGTTGGCCGGTACGTGGATTTTCATCCAGTAAGATTGTAGTGCGGGCACCAGTGGCTGGATTTCATACGCTTGGCGATCAAAGGTATACCAGAGGATAAAGCCGACCGCGGCATTGATCACGATCAACACAAAGCCACCCAATTGACGCGTGGCATAGCGAGCTTCGTAATAAAGATAAGCCAGCGCGGTAATCAGGCAGAAGAGGATAAAGACTTCATAAAGATTGCTGATAGGGATATGCCCGACATCGGGAGCAATCAGGTAAGACTCGTACCAACGTACCATGAGCCCGACAAAACCCATGACCACCGCAGACCAAGTCAAACCCGACCCTACCTTGAAGGCAAAGGCAGAGCGCGCGAACAAGCCCAGCCAATAAGCCAGCATAGCCAGGACAAACAGTACGTTCATCCACATAATGGCAGACTGGCTGGCAAACAAGAATTTGAGGAGGAACACTTGTTCAACACTGGCCCGGCTGCCATTGTAGAGCTGTATGGCACCAAGGCTGATTGCTGCAACTACCAGCAACAAGGTACGCACCGGCTTCCATTGCCAGCCTAGCCAGCTAAACAAGGCAACGGACCCAAACAAGATACCGACTTCATAAGCATCCATGAACTCAGCGTATTGCTGGAAAGCAAACAAGCCACCCAACAACAACAGCAACGCATAGCCCCAATCCAGCAGCCCCAAGCGCTTGAAGAATGGTTCAGGCACATCTTCCATATAGGCAGTTTTCATCATCAACCTCAATGCATGTTGGTTACGTGACAGGTAGTCACACTTGCTGGTTTTCCAGCAGGCGCGCGAGTTTGTCGCGCATCTTGTCGAATTCAATATCGAAATCGCGGTTCTTGCGGTTAGCCGACATGGCAAACAGCACACGATTGTTTTCCGGCTTCACCAGCAGCCAGATACGGCGCTCGCGAATATAAATCATGGCAAAAATGCCCAACACCAATAATACCGATCCAGAATACACCAGCACCTTGCCGGGTGAACGTGTCAATTGCAAACCACTGGACTGGCGATGATCGAACCCGCTCAATTGCAGATATAGCGGTGCCCCATAATGGAAGCTATCGCTGATCGCATGCAGGCTATCCTCTATGAAAAACTGCAAGGCATCACCGTTTTCAGCAGGAGGCAAGCCAGCACGCTCACGACTGATGGCATGTGCCGCGAAAGCCGCTGTAGTCACTACCTTGACATAAGCCTGTGCCGCACCTGCCCGCTGCGCCTCCGGCACGGCTTCGTCGATCATCTCGGCCACCTTGCCGAAACCACCCTGGCTGAATGCCTGCAACAACTGCATGACACTGGCCTCGAACCTGCTCCGCGTTTCCGTATTCAGCTCGCTGTGGCTGGATAAAGCCAATTGCGAAACACGGCGCACGATTTCAGGATACAGCGATTGGTCAAACATGGCGGCACGGAAGTTCATGTACCCATCGATACTGCCTGCATCATCCGCAGGTATGCGCAAGTAACGATAGCTATCCTGCTGCATTGAGCGCATGCCAGAGAGGAAATATTGCCGCCCATCCAATATTAGCGGGTTCATGTAATTCACATACTCATGCGCCTGGCCTTCAGCATCGCGCACCTTGAAGGTGACATTCGGCCCAACATTACGTGGCTTACCCTTACCATCAGTAGAAAGATTGAGGATATTAAACAGGCGGAAATCAGATAGCTCGACGCTCAATGGGCTATTGCCACCACTCACATCATATTTGTTGAACACATTGCCAGAAAATGGAATATTGTCCGCATGGCTTCCGAGCAGGTTCCACACCTTGAAATCAAGCTTGGAGCCGCCATCGCCAAAATCAGACTGATAAATCGCGACACCTTTGTAGATCAACGGGTGATTAACCTTGATGGTTGCCGTGATCGGCTCCTCATGCTCCGGGTCGATGATCATGACATCGCTCTCGAACGACTTGGGCTGACCAGTCTCATAATGCTCGATGCGGAACGCTTTCAGCACAATGCTAAATGGCAGATCCTGTACCAGATATCCATCGCGCACCCGCATAAAGGCAGCATTGGCACCGGCACCTTCAGGCAAGGTCATATTGGCACGGAAAGAAAGATTCGCAGGTGACATGCGGCTTTCAGCCGGCACCTTGCGCTCGGGGATGTCACGCGTTTCCACCACCTTGTATCCCAGCAACTCTTGCGCCTTGAATACCAGGTTGCCATCCATGAGGCCACCAATACAGATAATCACGATAGCTGCATGCGTGAGGATGTATCCCAGGCGCTGATAACTACCCGCCTTGGCTGCAAGCAAGTGCCCGCCATCTTCCTGCGCTACCGTCTTATAGCGAAAGCCGTGCTGCGTCAGGAATTTTGCCAGGCGCGAGGTCGTTTCCTCAGTGGAATAGGGCGTGTGGTACTCATGCTTGTGACTGAAACTACGCAGTGAAACCTCTTTTGCTGTTTCACGGAATGCACGCAACTCCCGCAGCATCAGGGGAGTATTGCGATAAATACAGAGTGAGGTGGAAAGGACCAGAAAAACCAGAATGACTAGAAACCAGCCTGAGTGGTATACATCGTACAGGCCGAGAAACTCGAAAAACTCAAACCAGAACTGGCCAAATTGCACCACGTAATTGGTATAAGGCTCATTCTGCTTCAGCACTGTCCCGATAATTGAGGCAATGCCAAGCACGACCAATACGCTCACTGCAAAACGCATGGAACTCAGCAGCTCGTATAACCTATGCCTATGGGACTGTACGGATTTCAAAACAAGACCATTCAAAAAATTTGAGGTGAGACCTTAGATATCGATGATTGGTTGCAGCCTGACGATATAAAAAATTAAGGGCGGCTATTGCCACCCTTAACGCTCGCACTTGGCTTTTGGTTGTCAGACTTGTGCAATAAGCTGCCAGATTTTACTTCAAGCCCTGAATATAATCAGCAACTGCAGCAATATCAGCATCTGTCATCTTGGCAGACACCATGCGCATCATCTTGGCAGCATCGTTCTTGCGTTGACCATCGCGGAAAGCTTTTACCTGGCTCGTTGTGTAGTTGGCATGCTGGCCAGCCAAACGTGGGAAACCAGGCGCAATACCTTCACCATTGGCACCATGACAGGAAGCACATGCTGGAACACCCGCACCAGGAATACCCGTCTTGAAAATCTTTTCACCTACCGACCCTGGGCCATTGCTCACAGATGGCGTAGAACGTGGAGCCTGCTTGGCGTAATGTTCAGCAACCACTGCCATATCTTCATCGCTCAATGGAGCAACAATGCCCATCATGACTGGGCTCATGCGCACATTGGCCTTGATATTCTTCAACTGCTTTTCTAGGTACGCAGCATGCTGACCCGCGATTTTCGGGAACATAGGCACCATGCTATTGCCGTCAGGGCCGTGACAGCCAGCACAAATCTGGGCCTGAGCAGGTACTTTGCTTACGACGTCATCTTCATCGTCGTCATCTTCTGCATGCGAAACTGCTGCAGTTGCCAGCATCATGGCACTCATGATCAGTACCGCATATTTACGCAACAACATAGCCACTCCTAAAGTTCTTTTCAGATACCAATACTGCGAATAGGGTCGCATTTTATATAAAAAACCCCACTTCGTGCTAATATTTTTCCCTTTCCGACGATACCTCCTGCCGAATCCATGCCTTTGTTTCAAAACGCCACTTTCTACATCTCCGCACACAAGCTGAGTGATCTTCCACCCCCAGCTGGCGTTGAAGTTGCCTTTGCCGGACGTTCCAACGCTGGTAAATCCAGCGCACTCAACACGCTGGCCAACCACAATCGACTGGCATTTGTCAGTAAGCAACCTGGGCGCACCCAGCTCATCAACTTCTTCAGCCTAGGGAACGAACGCTTCCTGGTGGACTTGCCTGGCTATGGTTATGCCAAGGTGCCGGAAGCCATGCGCAAGCACTGGCAGCTCACGCTGGCCAACTACTTGAGCCAGCGTCCGTGCATTGGCGGGCTGGTCTTGGTGATGGACTGCCGCCATCCCCTTACCCCGCTAGATCGCCAGATGCTGGATTGGTACAGCCCAAGCGGCAAGCCCATCCATGCCCTGTTGACCAAGTCGGACAAGCTATCGCGCCAAGCGGCCAACCAGACATTGCAACAAGTCAGGAAAGAGCTTGAGGCAAACTGGGGAAATTGCAGCGTACAGCTATTCTCCAGCCTGAAAAAACAAGGCGTGGAGGAAGCTGAAGCAGTGATCGGGCGCTGGTTATTTACGCCGGAAGATGATGTCCCAGACGCCGTGGCCTAGCTTGATGCCGCGGTTCTCGAACTTGGTCAACGGACGATAGTCCGGCTTGGGGGCGTAATCCTGTGCAGTGTTTTCCAGCAAGGGTTCCTGCTGCAACACATCCAGCACCCACTCGGCATATTCCTGCCAATCGGTTGCCACATGCAGGTAAGCGCCCGCTTTCAGCTTGCTGCATAGCAGCTTAACGAACTCAGCCTGAATCAACCGGCGCTTGTGATGGCGCTTTTTGTGCCAAGGATCAGGGAAGAAAATATGCACGCCATCCAGGCTGGCATCAGGAATCATGTGTTTTAACACTTCCACCGCATCGTGCTGAACGATGCGCAGGTTCTTGAGTTCCAATTCTCCAATCTGCTTGAGCAAGCTGCCCACCCCAGGAGCGTGCACCTCTACCCCAAGGAAATCACGTTCAGGCTGAGTCTGGGCAATCTTGGCCGTGCTATCGCCCATACCAAAGCCAATTTCCAGGACTTTCAGGCTGGTATCACGCCCAAATAGCGCATTCAAGTCGATCAGCGCCGGTGCATAAGGCACACCAAATACCGGCATTAATTCATCCAGGGCGCGTTGCTGCCCATGGGTCAAGCGACCTTGGCGCAATACAAAGCTACGGATGGGGCGCTTTGCGAGCTCTTCCTTGCTGATATTTTCCTTGTCTGCTGCCTCTTGATCCATGCTTGACTCAACCACTGAAAAAACCGCGATTATAGGGTATGCGAACGGTCACCGCGAACAAAACCCGAGAGCGGCACCACTCCTCGCCCCAAAGCTAACACCTTGAACAGCTCACCCATTTCCGCGGGCGACAAGAGCTTTTGCGCCTGGCTGGCCAGCGGTGCATATTGCTTGAGATCATGCACTGGCACGCGCAACATCAGGTCAGTGATGCCACAATTGATGAGGAATTGCGCCTGTCCACAATATCCCAGCAATTGCAGGCCTTGCGCCTGGCCTGCCTCGGCCATGGCAGAGAAATCCACATGAGCGGTAATATCCTGCAACCCTGGATGAAAGAGTGGATCAGGATGCGCATGATGGCGGTAATGGCACATCAACGTGCCCTGCTGACGTTGCGGATGATAGTACTCCGCCCGTGAAAACCCATAATCAATGAACAGCAGCACGCCCTGTTGCAAGCACTCTGCCAGGCTTGCCACCAGCGCACGGGCTGCCGGACTCACTTCCGTCTGGTAAGGCTCTGGCAAGTTAAGCGTATCAATATCAGCCACCAAGGCCTGATTCAGCAATGCCCGCGGCATCAGCATCAAGCCTGCTTGATCATCGGCCGTGACCCCCATCTCCTGCCACCCTGTGCCGTACTTGCTGACCACATGCACAGGAACAGCATCCAGCACTTCATTGGCGAGCATCACTCCAGTGAAGCTCTCAGGCAGGGCATCCAACCAGCACACTCGCTCATACAGCGCGGGAGCAAGCACGGCTTGCAGGTGCTGCTTTTGCACGGCCTGCAAATCCGCGCTGACTTCCAGGATCAGGTATTGATCCGGCAATTTACCAACACGCTGCATTTCCTCGAGAATAGCTGCAGCCAGCCTGCCACGCCCGGCACCAAGCTCCAACACACTACCGCCTGTCTGCGCCAACACCTCCATTACCTGCCGCGCCAGGGTGTGACCGAACAAGGGCGTCATTTCCGGCGCGGTGACGAAATCCCCGGCTTCGCCAAATTTTGTTGCTCCCGCACTGTAATAACCTAGGCCAGGGGCGTACAACGCCAGCTCCATATACCGGGCAAAGCTGATCCAGCCGCCAGCCGCGGCTAATTCGTCGCGAATCAACGCAAGCAATTGAGCGCTATGGGCAATTGCATGGGTATCGGGAAGAGGTAAGGCAGAGATATTCATGGTATTAGATTATAATCTCGCGTTCTTCCCGAATATCGATGCGATCTGGAACATTTGGTGGATTCCTCTCTGGAAAATAAAGTTATTTTGATCACTGGCGGTGCTAAACGCGTCGGTGCGGCGATTTGCCGCCTGTTGCATGCCGGTGGCGCGCAACTGATGATCCATTATCGCAGCTCAGATGACGAAGCACGCACGCTGCAAACGGAGCTTAACCTGCAACGTCCAAATTCCGTCGCGATCATTCAGGGAGATTTGTTAAGACTCAGCGTACTGCCCAAGCTGGTGCAAGAAACCGTGCAGCATTTTGGTCGGCTGGATGCACTGATCAACAATGCCTCCAGCTATTATCCCAGCGAGTTGGGTACCATCAACGAGCACCAATGGGAAGACCTGATCGGCCCCAATCTCAAGGCGCCCCTGTTTCTTTCGCAAGCGGCAGCGCCTGAACTGAAAAAAACCCACGGCACCATTATCAATATCACCGATATGCACGTAGAGCGGCCCAAGAAGGGCTATATCGTCTACAGCGTTGCCAAGGCTGGGCTGGTGACCTTAACCAAATCGCTCGCGCATGAGCTGGCACCCGAAGTCAGGGTCAACGCCGTCGCACCCGGGCCAGTGTTATGGCCTGAGAACAACCCGCAATTTGACGAGGTATATCGCCAGCGCGTGATCTCGCAGACACTGCTGAAGCGGATTGGCGAAGGCGACGATGTTGCCAAGGCTGTGCGCTTCCTGTTGCAGGATGCCCCTTTCATTACCGGACACGTGATCGCCGTCGATGGCGGACGCTCACTCAATCTTTAAAAGTATTTGTTAATCATGATCAAACATTATCCCGACGACGCCTCCAATAGTTTCCTCAAACTGCGCAACAGCTTGATCAGCGCCACTGGCAAGGCGATTGGCGACTACAACATGATAGAGGAAGGCGACACCATCCTCGTCTGCATGAGCGGTGGCAAAGACTCCTACACCATGCTCATGATGTTGCTAGCCTTGCAGGAACGTGCGCCCGTCAACTTCAAGCTGATCGCCATGAACCTGGATCAAAAGCAACCAGGCTTCCCCGAACACATCCTGCCTGCTTACCTTGCACAGCTTGGCGTAGAGCACCGTATTGTCGAAGCCGACACCTACTCTATCGTCAAAGAGAAGATTCCCGAAGGCAAAACCACTTGCTCACTGTGTTCGCGCCTGCGTCGCGGCATTATCTACCGTACCGCACAAGAGCTTGGGGCGAACAAGATCGCACTGGGCCACCATAGAGACGACATCGTTGAAACCTTGTTCCTCAATATGTTTTTCGGCGCCAAGATGAAAGCCATGCCGCCTAAACTAGCCACCAACAAAGGCGAGTTCCACGTTATCCGCCCATTGGCTTATTGCTCAGAAAAAGATATTGCCAGCTATGCACGCGGCATGAGCTTCCCCATCATCCCTTGCGATCTCTGCGGCTCACAGGAAAACCTGCAACGCCAGAAGGTGAAGGACATGCTGCAAGCCTGGGAACGTGAGCAGCCTGGACGCGTCAACAATATCTTCCGCGCCATCTGCAATGTAGAGCCATCACACCTGGGCGATACCGATCTTTATGATTTCAAGCATATGTCGCAAACCAAGGTGGAAGACGAAGACCCATTGTTCGGCGACATCGACAAAGAAAACAACCCGGCCCTGAGCTTGGTTTCCAGCGAAGGTTCACGCATCGAGTTCAAACGCAACATCGCTTAAACACTCCCTTCAAAACAAGAAAGTGCTGTCGGCAAGCACCTAAATTTACAGCGCTTTCTTGTGTAGCAAGCAATTTACTCTTATCATCTGCCGCTCCGCATCCCACAAATTGTGTGTCCATGTCAAAACTGCTGATCGTTGAATCACCTTCCAAAGCCAAGACCCTGCAAAAATACCTGGGCAAGGATTTTGAGGTTCTGGCCTCATATGGACACGTGCGCGACCTGATCCCCAAAACCGGGGCGGTTGATCCCGAGCATGACTTCGCGATGAAGTATGAAGTGATCGACCGCAACTCGCGCCATGTGGATGCCATTGCAAAAGCGGTCAAGAATGCTGATGCCATCTACCTCGCCACCGACCCGGATCGCGAAGGGGAAGCTATTTCCTGGCATATTGCCGAAATCCTCAAAAGCAAGAAGCTGCTCAAGGACAAGCTGCTGAAACGCGTGGTGTTTCACGAAATCACCAAGAACGCGGTACAACACGCGATTGACGAACCGCGCGACATCTCTATGCCGTTGGTCAATGCCCAGCAGGCGCGCCGGGCGCTGGATTATCTAGTTGGCTTCAACCTATCGCCCTTACTCTGGAAGAAAATCCGCCGCGGCCTCTCCGCTGGACGCGTACAAAGCCCGGCATTGCGCCTGATCGTCGAGCGCGAACTCGAGATCGAAGCCTTCACCAGCCAGGAATACTGGACTATCCACCTGGAATCTGCCAAACACCAGCATGTGTTCGATGCCAAGCTGGTGCAGCTTGATGGTCAGAAGGTAGAGCAATTCACCGTCACCAGCCAGGAGCAACAACAAGGCATTGTCGGCAAACTGCTCGCAGCCAGCGCAGGCAAGACTACAGTTACCCGCGTCGAGAAGAAACAGCGCAGCCGCAGCCCGGCAGCACCATTCACGACTTCCACGCTACAACAGGAAGCCGTGCGCAAGCTGGGCTTCACCACCAGCCGCACCATGCGCGTCGCACAGCAATTGTATGAAGGTATCGACATCGGTAGCGGCACTGTTGGCCTCATTACGTATATGCGTACTGACAGCTTCAGCCTGGCTGCCGAAGCAGTGATGCAGATTCGCGACTACATCAAGAAGAATTTCGCTGCCGACTACCTGCCGAAGTCACCCATCATGTACAAGACCAAGGCGAAGAACGCACAGGAAGCGCACGAGGCGATACGCCCAACCGATATTACGCGCACTCCAGCCAGCGTTCGCGCCTACCTGACGGATGAGCAGTTCAAGCTTTATGAAATGATTTGGAAGCGTGCATTGGCGTGCCAGATGACACAAGCCAAATTTGACGCTGTGAGTGTAGACCTTGCGGTTGGCAGTGAAGCCAACCTGTTCCGTGCCACTGGCCAAACCCTGGTATTCCCGGGCTTTATTGCTGTTTACATGGAAGGCGTGGACGACGAGGAAGAAGAAAGCGAAAGCAAGCTGCCACACCTGGAAACAGGTGAAGTACTCGCGGTGCAGAAAATCTTTGGCGACCAACACTTCACCGAACCGCCGCCACGCTATTCCGAAGCCAGTTTGGTCAAGGCACTGGAAGAGTTCGGCATTGGCCGTCCTTCCACTTATGCCAGCATCATTTCCACCCTGCAAGATCGCGAATATGTCTTGCTCGATAAAAAGCGCTTCACACCTACCGATGTAGGCCGCGTGGTCAACAAGTTCCTCACCGAGCACTTCACGCGCTATGTCGACTATGGCTTTACTGCCAACCTCGAGAACGAGCTTGACGATATCGCCGAAGGCGGACGTGAATGGATTCCTGTACTCAATGATTTCTGGCAAGGCTTCAGCAACCAGATTCAGGAAAAAAGCAATGTAGAACGTCCTGGCGTGGAAGTACTGGATGAGCCATGCCCGAAATGTGGCAAACCGCTGCAATCGCGTCTCGGGCGCTTTGGCAAGTTTATTGGCTGTTCAGGTTTCCCCGAGTGCGACTATATCCGCAACCCGAGTGCCAATAGCAACAACAATGAGCCCACAGTCATCGGTCAAGAACCGGAAAGTGGCAAAGATATCCTCTTGCTCAATGGCCCCTACGGTCCTTACCTACAGATCGGCCTACCCGAAGCAGACAGCAAGAAAAAGCCGAAGCGCGTGAGCATTCCCAAGGAAATCTCTGCGGCCAGCATGGATATGGAGACTGCGCTAAAACTGATCGCATTGCCACGTGACCTGGGCCAACACCCAGAAACTGGCAAGAAAATCGTTGCCAACATCGGGCGTTTTGGACCTTATGTCAATCATGACGGCAAGTTCAAATCCATTCCCAAGAGCGACAGTGTTTTTGACATTGATATGCCACGCGCGGTTGAGCTATTGGCGCAAGCCAACGCAGGCCCTGCGCCAATCAAGGAACTAGGCGCTCACCCAACGGAAGAAGGGACGATTGCCATCTACTCTGGACGCTTCGGCCCCTATGTACAACACGGCAAGCTACGTGCCACACTACCTAAGAGCCAGGAGCCTGAAAGCCTGACCATGGAACAGGCCCTGGAACTGTTGGCAGCCAAGGCGGCCAAGGATGCTCCTGCCAAGAAAACCAAGGCGACTTCCAAGGCTTCAGCGAAGAAAGCCACCACCAGCACAAAAGCCAAGAAATCCACGACCACGACACGCAAGAAAAAGACCGCGGACGACGAGTAAAATCACTACAGGAATTCAAGGTAATAAAAAAGCGGCCTCAAGCCGCTTTTTTATTATTGTTACCCTAGAAGCTTTACTCAACGAGACTTCATTTCACTAGCTCGCATGACGATGGTTAGTACTGCTTTCTATCCATTTGCGGATTTTCTGGGCATCACCTACACGGGCATTTTTGCTGAAAGAGTCCAGCAAGACGATGATAAGCGGTTGCCCACCCACTTGCGCCTGCATGACCAAACAACGCCCGGCCTCGTTGATATAGCCAGTCTTTGAGAGTCCAATCACCCAGTCGCTATTGCGCACCAGCACATTGCTATTCACGTATTGCAAGGGTGCACGCGTGTTGCTCACGGGCACCGCATAAGAACTGCTGGTCGACACATGTCGAATCTCGGGATATTGATATGCGGCACGCACCATTTTCACCAAATCTTCTGCCGTCGAGACATTGGCGCTGTTCAAGCCAGTGGGATCAGCAAAGCGAGAATGCAGCATCCCTAGCTGCAATGCCTTGGCATTCATCGCTGCGACAAACGATTCAACACCACCTGGGTAATGACGCCCTAACGCTGAAGCTGCGCGGTTTTCAGAAGCCATCAGCGCAAGCTGCAACATTTCTGCACGTGTCAGGGCAGCACCAATCGGCATGCGCGAACCAGTACCCTTGAGAGTATCTATATCTTCACGCGTCACATGCAGCTTTTCGTCCATATCCAATCGAGCATCCAGCACCACCATCGCCGTCATCAGCTTGGTCAGGGAAGCGATGGGAGAAGCAATATCGGTGCCCTTGGCATACAGGATCTCGCCTGAATCTTGATTCACGATCATGGCCTTGCTTGAAGCCAGCTTCAAGCCAGCCGCATCATCCTTGAATACGCCCGCACTTGGGCTTGCCACAGCAACAGCACTGTTGGAGCGTATCGTACTGATGATACGACCACTCGCCTCATTCTTCTTGGCGACTTTGGTCTTGGTTTTTTTCTGCGCAACAACCTTTTTGCTCGCCTTGGTTTTGCTGGCAGCTGTCTTTTGCGGCTTTTTGTCTGCCGCATAAGACAATACGGGCGGCATGCACAACGCCAGCATTGTCAGTAATAGTGTAATTTTACGCATGATGTCACGCCCACCCCGTTCAATGGTCGAGAAGAATAATATCCAAAAAACTTTGATTTGTCATTTACATAGCAACGGAAGTTTATAAACTTTCTTAATAGAAAATCATAAAAAAATCTCGCTATACACTGACTTAGCCGGTTTATGCGAAAATAAAGCAATATTTATCTTCTGAGCTTTTCATGAAAATCCCCGAGCATCTGCAATATACCGCTGAACATCTATGGGTACGTCCACATGAGGATGGGTACTGGCTGGCTGGCATCACCGATTATGCACAAGACCTGCTGGGCGATATTGTCTATGTGGAAGCGCCCAAGCCCGGGAGCCATATAACCGCGGGGCAGCCTTGCGGGCTGGTAGAATCAGTCAAGACCGGCTCCGACTTGCATGCTCCGCTCAACGCAACTGTGATCGCAATCAATGAAGCATTGCAGAGTACGCCAGAAAACATCAACGATAAGCCGTATGACGCCTGGATATTCTCTTTTCAGCCTGATACTGAACCCACAGGTCTGTTAAGCGCGGCTGAATATCAAGCCCTCTTGGGCTAATCCTTTCTTAGTGCTTCAACCACGCGCTCGCGCAAGCTATGCGCCAGCGCCTTTTCCACCTCGGCACTGAGCTTAGGGGTTAAGGCCTGCATTTCCTTCACCAGGGCATCCTGAATAGCTTGGGCAATCACAGGCTGCATATCAGTCATCACTGCCTCGGCGAGCTCTTGGCGCGCGAGTAGTAACTGCGGGTGCATTGTCTCAGGCTGGGCAAACAACGGCTCATCCGAAAACTCTCCATCGTCTTCATCCACATCAGCAGGCAGAAATTTTATGCCAGATTCCTGGGGTTGCTCACCCTCCGCCAATATTGCTAATGCTGCAGCCGGCACAGGTTCAGCTTGTTCGGCATTCGCATCATAAGGCGCCAGCAACTGCTCAATCTCCACCGCACTCAGTGCGCCGTGCCCTGCGTATACGTCAGTCAGCACAGGCACATCATCCTCAGCAACTGGTGCAGGGGCCGCAGTTGCACCGCTCAGCGCATGGATGCGACGTAGCACCAGTGCCAGTTCATCTTGAGGTTGATCACTCATGGAATACTCTTTTCATCATAAAGCCGCACCAGTAGCATCGAATGTACGGATTTCGTAACCGCGATCCCGGTAGAAACGGTAACGCTCACGTGCTGCGGCACGGTCATCCTCGTCCAAACCCACAACTTCAATCAATCGCTTGAAGCGACTAAAGAACGGTGGATACTGGCTATCCAGATTAATCAGGATGTCATCATGTGGCAAAGGATCATGACGCCAATCGATAATGATTGGCGTCTCCGCTGCACGCGGATGCGTAGCATGACAATGCGGAAGAAATCCGATGGGAGGATTGCTCCAGAACAATGTCCCCAACTTTTCCGCTTCCTGCTGAGTAGCAGTCAACACCATCAGTCGCCGCCCACGCTGGGCGGCGCGACTGCTGAGATCAGCCACATGCAAGGCCTTGTTTGGCACGTTGAAGAAGAAATCTACCCGGGTCATGCGACTTTACTTCCCAGCGCGCTGCTTGAGGAACTCGGTCAACAACGGGACTGGACGTCCGGTGGCACCTTTATCCTTGCCGGATTTCCAGGCAGTGCCGGCGATATCCAGGTGCGCCCAGTCATATTTCTTGGCAAAACGTGACAGGAAGCATGCTGCGGTGATACTGCCACCGGCCCTGCCACCAATGTTGGCCATATCTGCAAAATTGCTATCAAGCTGAGGCTGGTAATCATCCCACAGCGGCAAGCGCCATGCACGATCCTGCGCTTCATTACCCGCCTGCAGCAGCTCGTCAGCCAACTCATCCTGGTTACTGAACAAGCCACTGGCATGATGTCCTAATGCGATCACGCACGCGCCTGTCAGGGTAGCCACATCAACCACGGCTTGCGGCTCAAAGCGCTCGGCATAGGTCAAGGCATCGCACAGAATCAGGCGACCTTCAGCATCAGTATTCAAGACCTCGATCGTCTGACCGGACATGCTGGTCAGCACATCACCTGGGCGCGTTGCATTACCGTCAGGCATATTCTCGCAAGTCGGGATGATGCCAACCACGTTGAGTGGCAAGCCCAGCTCGGCAATTGCCTTGAAGGTACCAAGCACGCTGGCAGCCCCACACATGTCGTATTTCATCTCGTCCATGTCGGCACCTGGCTTGAGCGAAATACCACCGGTATCGAAGGTAATTCCCTTGCCCACCAGCACGACAGGCTTCTGCGCCTTCTTGCCTTTTTTGTGCTGTAGCACGATAAGTTTGGGTGGCTGCACACTGCCCTTGGTTACACCAAGGAAGGACCCCATACCCAGCTTCTCGATATCGGCCTGTTCCAACACCTCGACTTGTAGCCCATGGCTTTTGACCAAGGCCTTGGCCTGCTCAGCAAGATAAGTAGGGGTGCAGTAATTCGGTGCCAAGTTGCCAAGATCCTTGGCAAAGCTGACACCAGATGCCAAAGCCTTACCCTGCTTGATCCCCTCGTTACCAGCCGCCACATCATCGCGCTGGGCAACGTGCACCTGTAATTTGGCAATGCCTTTCTTGCCATTGGCTGCTTTGCTCTTAAAACGATCAAAGCGATAAGTACTGTCCTCTGCCACTTCCACCACCTGGGCAACACACCAGGTCACGTCACGCTTCTTGACTGAGACTTCAGCAAGAAATGTCGCGACATCGGCACCCTCTAGGTTACCCAGCACCTTGATGGAAGCACGTACAGCCTGGCGATAGTTGCGTTCGTTGAGTTCACGCTCCTTGCCCAGCCCTACCAGTAGCACACGGCTGGCTGCTACACCGGGAATGGAATGCAACAACACCGTGGAACCGGGCTTGCCATCAATATCCCCAGCTCGCAGGATATTGGTCAAATAGCCATCGGAGACACGATCCAGCGCCTCAGCCGCAGTGGAAAGCTTGCGTGCTTCAAACACGCCAACCACGACGCAATCTTTACGCTGTTTTTCCGGAGTACCACTTTTTATGCTAAATTCCATTCCTTGATCCTTAAGATTAAAGCCTTCTGAATTATCCCGCGTTTTCGCGGTAAATCAACCTCAATTGCGGAATCTGGACCACCTGTTTTTCTAAGATGCTCTTCAAACGCTCACTCCTGCAAGAGCTAGTCACCACTGCCATTGGCGGCTTTATGGTGCTGTTCGGCATTGTCATCGCCCAGCGCGTAGCCTATTACATTGGTATTGCAGCCAAAGGCAGCCTTGCCAGCGATGCCATTAATACCCTGCTCGGCTTCAGCATGCTGAAGTTCTTGCCCATGATGCTCTCACTCACGCTCTTTCTGGCTGTCCTGCTCACTTTATCGCGCTGGCACCGCGACAGTGAGATGGTCGTCTGGTTCAGCTCCGGGCAAGGGTTGTCCAGCTGGATTCGCCCTGTGCTGACGTTTGGCGTACCCGTTATTGTCGTCATCACCTTCCTCAGCCTGTTTGTCACGCCATGGGCAACCAACAAGGGCGCTGAATTCCGTGACCAACTGAAAAGCCGCGATGAGCTATCTTCCATCAGCCCCGGCGTATTCAAGGAGTCACGCCAGGCTGATCGTGTCTTCTTTGTGGAAAGCTTTGATGAGCTAGGCAATATCGTCAAGAACATCTTTGTGCAATCCATGCAGCACCAAAAGCTCGGCATCATCGTGGCTGCACGCGGACATCGCGAGACAGCAGAGAACAACGACAATTTTCTCGTAATGCAAAATGGCCGCCGTTATGAAGGTACTCCCAACACCGCGGAATACTCGATTACCGAATTCGAGCGCTATGCTATCCGCATTGAGCCTGCGGAAGTCCAGCAGCAGCCACCTAATACACAATCCAAAAGCAGCCTGGATCTATTCAACGAACATAGCCTGGACAGCGCTGCAGAACTGCAATGGCGCCTTGCCATCCCTATTTCTGCATTCGTATTGATCCTGTTGGCCATTCCACTGAGCTTTGTTGACCCACGCTCAGGTCGCTCTGCTAACCTGATGATGGCCCTGCTGATCTACATTGTGTATAACAACCTGCTCAGCATCCTGCAAGCTTGGTTGGCACAAGGCAAAATCCCTACCATGGTTGGCCTGTGGCCAGTGCATGCATTCTTCCTGTTGCTGACATTCTGGATGTTCTATCGCCGCTTGTTCCAGCTACCGTTCCTGCCACGCCTGTGGCGTAAGTAATCCCGTAATGAAACTACTCAATCGCTACCTTGCCCAGGAAATCATCTCCAGTATCATGCTGATCATGCTGGGATTGCTGGCCATGTTTTCCTTCTTCGACCTGATTCAGGAGCTGGAAAGCCTGGGCCAAGGCAGCTATGGTATCGGCAAGGTCTTGCTCTATGTATTACTCAGCGCACCCGGTCACGTCTATGAAGTAGTGCCGGTCGCGGTCCTCGTGGGTACCATGTATTCCCTGGGCCAGTTTTCACGCTACTCCGAGCTGATCATCCTGCGCGTCAGTGGCATCTCCATCCGAAAAATCGCGTTCTCCCTGCTACGCGTAGGCTTGGTATTCGCCGTGCTGACTTTCCTGGTTGGAGAACTCATTGCCCCCTTGAGCGAAAAAGCCGCGCAACGCATCCGCATCCAAGCGACCGATTCCGTTGTGGCACAAGATTTCCGTTCAGGGCTCTGGGTAAAGGATGGCAACAGCTTCGTGAATGTGCAGACCGTCATGCCAGACGCCTCGCTCATGAATATCAACATCTATGAATTCGATAACGAATTCCGTTTGCGCACGATCAGCAATGCCAAGGATGGCAGCTTTGACGGCAAGAACTGGAACCTGCATCAAGTCACGCAAACCCATTTTGAAGAGCAGAAAATCCGCACCAACATGTTCCCAGAAGCCACTTGGCAATCGCTGATTCGCCCGGAACTGCTGAATGTACTGCTGGTGGTACCGGAAAAAATGTCTGCGTGGAATTTGTATTTCTATATCAACCACCTGACGAGCAATAAACAGAAAACCTCACGCCACCAGATTGCACTCTGGTCAAAAATGATTTATCCCCTGGCCTGTCTAGTGATGGTCATCCTGGCCTTGCCTTTCGGCTTTGTGCAGCAACGCTCAAGCTCGGCAAGCACCAAGATTTTTGCCGGGATCATGCTGGGGATCGTGTATCAAGTATTGAACCGGGTATTTGTACACCTGGGCTTGCTCAATGACTGGTCGCCATTATTCAGCGCGGTCATGCCTACCTTGCTCTTCATGCTGGCAGGCATCTTCATGTTGTACTGGGTGGAACGTAGATAAAAGTAAAAAGCCGCATGCAGCTACATACGGCTTTTTGCTAGATTTAGTCTAATTCATCCAGACCGGTATCGATGTCAGGATTATCGCGGCGTAATGCCTCGCGCTTCGATTCTGGCAGGCGCTTGTATTCTTCCCACTTTTTGCGCAATTCCGCTTTTTTCTCAGGCGACAGGTTCTGGTATGCCTGGTATTTCTTGCGCGCATTCTCACGCTCGTAAGGCGTCATGCGACTCCAATGCGTCAGGCGCTTCTGCACCAACTGCTGTTGCGTCACCGACATCTTGGGATAGTCGCGTGCTATATCCAGCATTTTCTCACGCTGCCACGGACGCAGAATATCCCACTCCTGTGCCAATGGCGCCAGCACCTGGCGCTGGCTTTCATTGAGTTGCGCCCAACTTGGTTCCGATGCGCCTGTTTCGGCACCTGCTGTCAGCGTAAGCAATAACAGGCTGGCTGCTATTGCTGTTTTAACCATGAATAAAAACCTTGATCAAGATATGCCTCGGGGGGGAGTTCAGAAGCCAGCAGGAAGGCATCGCCATGTTCACCATGACCATGCCCAGTCAGCTGCTGGGTAACAACAAAAGTAAACAATACAGCCGCCACCAGGGCAGCCAAAGACAAGGTACGTTGATGATGTAGCGCATAACCTGCAACCAAGGCGAGCAATCCTCGTCCCTGTGGCTGGGAAGACTGTGCGTGTGCAACCATAGACGACACCGCTCGAAGACGCGCCTCAGCCAGGCGATTGGCCACCTCGGGTGTCAGATGCTCTGTGGTTTCGTCCAATCGACGGACGATTTCTTTTGCAAAACGCTGTTCGTGATTCATCGCTCGCCCCCAGCCTTGTCGAGCACTTCCTTAGCAAAACCGTATTTTTCAAGTGTTGCAGCCAACGCGTGGACTGCCCGGGAACAATGAGTCTTGACGCTGCCTTCCGAGCATCCCATGGCTGCAGCCGTTTCAGCAACATCCATATCTTCCCAGTAACGCAAAATAAATGCTTCTCGTTGACGCGTTGGCAAATTTTTTATTGCGGTTTCAATAATCGCAATAGTTTCCTGCTGTTCATACTGTTGTTCAGGATTGTCATGATCATCTTCCGAGACCATGGTTTCCAAAGGATCATGCTCCTCGTCGTCATGCTGATTGACACCCAGCGAGGATAGTAAGGTCGTCCAGATACCACGCACCTTTTGTCGACGCCAGTAATCCTTCATGGTGTTTTGCAGGATACGCTGAAATAGCATGGGGTATTCTTCAACAGGCCGCGCACCATACTTTTCCGCTAACTTGAGCATGGCATCCTGGACAATGTCCATGGCAGCATGATCGTCGCGCACGGCATATGCCGTCTGCTTGAAAGCCCGACGCTCGACTTGTGCCAGAAAATTTGAGAGTTCTTGTGTGCTCGCCATTGAAGTGCTTGGATGCTTTTTATTGCATTTAGTGCCTCGGCACGTGGAACATCAGCTATTGCGAGTGAGTATATCAGGTTTGATTTTGTGGCCTGGCCTGCTTTTAGCTACAATCAGCCACATTCTCCACCCACTTCATTGAGCATCATGCTGAAACTGCTGTTACTCGCTATTGTTGTCTGGTTGCTCTTCACCATACTCAAGCGCTATCGCCATAACGTCGACCAACCGACACAACCACGCCCCCATCCCGAAGACATGGTGCAATGCGCACATTGCCAAGTACACCTACCGAGAAGCGAAAGCATACAGGATGGCACGCTGCACTACTGCTCAGAGGCACATCAACAGCAACATCAATCATGATCAAGCAGCCTGCCCAGACTGGCGGCAACACTAGTACGAACTTCTGGCAGCCATTAGCCCTGTTCGGGGTCTACCGCATTCTGCTTGGCATCGTCTTCCTGGCTTCGTATTTCCTGCTGCAAGACACCCGCGTCTGGCTCAACTACAACCCCACGCTGTATCTCAGCCTGTCTTTGGCGTACTTAAGCTTTGGTTGCCTGGCGCTATGCCTGAATGTCCTGCGCAAACCCAACTTCAGTGCCCAGCTATCTCTGTTAACCCTGCTGGATATCGGCTTTATCGTGCTGCTTATGTATGCCAGTGGCGGTATAAAGAGCGGCCTAGGCCTACTGTTGATTGTCACCATTGCAGCAGCGAGCTTGATCAGCCAGGGAAGGCTCGCCTTGTTTTATGCCGCGGTAGCCAGTATAGGCCTGCTGCTGGAGCAGTCTTACCAGATGTTGATCTGGAATGAGGATTTTGGCGATTATTCGCATGCCGCGATGCTCAGCATCAGTTGTTTTGCTACTGCCTGGCTGGCCCACAGTTTCAGCAAGCGCGCTAATCTGCATGCGCAACTAGCCTCGCAACGCGGGATCGACCTGGAGAACCTTGGCCAGGTCAACCAGCTCATCACGCAGGAAATGGATGATGGCGTCCTGGTAGTAGACGAAGCGCTCAACCTGCGTCATCGCAATCGGCAAGCGGATTTCTTGCTAGGCCTGGAAGGCGATATCCGCAACCACCAGCCACTATCCAACTATGCGCCTGAACTGTACACACTATTACAACATTGGCACCAAGAAGGCCGCGGCAAACCGCAAGGCTTGATCAAGCTAAGCCTGAGCAAACGCGACCTGCGCCTCAAAATCATGCCGGTAGGTGAAAGCTATGCACACGGTACCGTCATCTTCATTCAAGACTGGAGCCACCTGCAAACCCAGGCACAGCAACTCAAACTGGCTGCACTAGGGCGCCTCACCGCCAACATTGCCCATGAGATCCGTAACCCTCTGAGCGCTATCAGCCATGCTACGCAATTATTGCAGGAAGACGAATCGCACGATCCTGCCAGCCAGCGCATGCTGCAAATCATCAGTGATAATGTGCAGCGCATGGAGCAGATGATCAAGGATGTACTGGAGCTGAACCGCCGCGATCGCACCAAACAACAGAAAATCCAGCTGGCAGACTTTCTGCGCGAGTTCCACGACCAGTTCTACCAAGTGGAGAAAATTCCCGCTCAAGGCTTTGTCCTGGATACCGATGACTTGGAGCCCACGATTGATTTCGACCATCGCCATCTGCACCAAGTACTGTGGAACCTGTGTCGCAATGGATGGCGCCATAGCCAGCAGTATGATGGCAGCCTGACACTCTCATTGCGTAGTGAATCCGAACAATGGCTGGTTGAGGTACGTGATGACGGCCAGGGTATTCCTGAGCATGCGCTAGCACACCTGTTTGAGCCATTCTTCACGACAGAAAGCACAGGGACAGGGCTTGGCCTTTATATCGCACGCGAACTATGCGAAGCTAATGGCGCTACCATAGAACATGTCGCCATTGAGCAAGGCTGTTCGTTTGTTATCCATATTGAGAAAACTGAATCTGCATGAGTGCTTTTCCCGCTTGCCTGGTTGTCGACGACGAAACTGATATTCGTGAGTTGCTGGTGCTCACTCTGGAGCGTATGGATATCCGTGCAGATAGTGCCAGCAACCTGGCAGAAGCCCGACACCTGCTAGCGCAAGGGCAATACGGCTTGTGCCTCACCGATATGCGCTTGCCCGATGGCAGCGGACTGGACCTGGTCAAGCATATCGCCCAGGATTATCCCGGGCTGCCGGTGGCTGTCATCACGGCTTACGGCAGTGCGGAAAATGCCGTTTCCGCGCTCAAAGCCGGTGCATTCGACTACCTCACCAAGCCCATTTCGCTCAAGCAACTGCGTCCACTAGTGCAATCCGCGCTCAAGCTTGCCTCCGTTGAGGAGGAAAATACCGCGTCAGGTACGCTGAACATGATAGGCAACAGCGCCGCCATCAAGCAGGTGCGCAGCATGATAGAAAAACTCTCCCGCAGCCAGGCACCTGTGTACATCAGTGGAGAATCTGGCAGCGGCAAGGAGCTGGCTGCACGCTTGATTCACCAGCATGGCTCCCGTCGCGATGGTCCTTTTATCGCTGTCAACTGTGGCGCCATCCCGGAAAATCTGATGGAAAGCGAGTTTTTTGGTCATAAAAAAGGCGCTTTCACTGGCGCGACGCACGACAAGGAAGGCATGTTCCACGCCGCCAAAGGCGGCACCCTCTTCCTGGATGAAGTCGCAGACCTGCCGCTTGCCATGCAGGTCAAACTGTTACGTGCGATCCAGGAGAAAAAAGTCCGCATGGTAGGCGGCACGCAGGAAGAAAGCGTCGATGTACGCATCATCAGTGCCACGCATAAGAACTTGTCCGTCCTCATGGAGCGTGGCGAATTCCGCCAGGATTTGTACTACCGTCTCAACGTCATTGAACTGAAGCTGCCTGCCTTGCGTGACATGCAGCAAGACATCCCGTTACTCGTTGACTCTCTGCTTGCCAAGCAATGCCGCGAGGAGAGCCGTGCCGTACCGGCATTATCTCCCGCAGCTAGCCAGATGCTGGCACGACACAGCTTCCCAGGCAATGTGCGTGAGCTGGAAAATGTGCTGGAACGTGCGCTGGCTTTGTGCGATGGCAACACCATCACGGCTGATGACCTCTTGCTGGACCAAGACCCAGCCATGCCAGTAGCCACTACCAAAACATCCCCAGCGGATGAAGGCCTGCCATTGCCTGACTACCTCGAGCAATTGGAAAAAAAGGCTATCATCAATGCCTTAGAAAAAACCCAACACAACAAGACAGCTGCAGCCAAACTGCTTGGCGTCAGCTTCCGCACCTTCCGCTACCGACTCAGCAAGCTGGGGCTGAGCAAAGACAACGACTAACACGCTGATGAATAGCACCTTATCGATTGACCAGCATGGCATCGTGGCAGAGGCTGAGTTCATTGCCTCGCCCAACCATGATGAACGTCCGATCGATGAGGATATTTGCCTGATCGTCATTCACAATATCAGCTTGCCACCCGGGGAATATGGCGGCCCTGGCATTGCCCAACTGTTCACTAATCAGCTAGCCCCTGCAACACACCCCTACTACGCCGCTATACATCACCTCAGGGTTTCCGCGCACTTCGTCATCCGGCGCGATGGCTCGCTGCAACAGTTCGTTGCTTGCGAGGCACGCGCCTGGCATGCAGGATTATCTAGCTGGCAAGGGCGTGAACGCTGCAATGATTTTTCGATTGGCATTGAGCTGGAGGGCAGTGATGACGAAGCATTCACCGAGCCGCAGTACCAAGTGCTACAAACCCTACTCAATCGCTTGATTTCGCACTATCCAATCCGCGATATTGTCGGTCACTCCGACATTGCACCTGGCCGCAAGACTGACCCTGGACCTTATTTTCAATGGGAACGGCTAGCCGACCTCAAGGCAAGCATGGAAAAAACCGGCAATTCCGGTATAGACTCCTGAATTCTCGGGACAAAGCCAGGTTGACATGCAATCGTGCCAACCAATAAGCATAAGGGGTTTATCCCTCGTGCAATCAATCAGGAAAACTAGAATCAATGTCAGCTTATCGTGTAGGGGCTTTTGCACTTCTTGCCCTGCTACCTTTATTGAACATCGCTTGTAGCAAAAAAGAAGAGGCTGCTAAACCCGCCTCACTCCCATTGGTCAGCACCGCCAAGGTGGAAACTGCCCGACTCGAAATTCGTGAGCAAGCGATCGGTACGCTTGAAGGCATCATGGACCCTACAGTGGCAGCCGAAGTGCCTGCTCGCGTCTTGAGGATACTTGCCAGGCCAGGACAAGTCGTGAAAAAAGGCGAAGTCATCGCCTTGCTGGATGCGCAAGACTACACCTTGCAACAGCACGAGGCTGAAAGCGAGGTCGCCAGGTTGGAAGCCTTGCTGCTGAACCAGCAACGCAATGTGGAGCGCAACCAGAAACTGGTCGAGAAAAACTTCATTTCTCAAAACG
The DNA here is from genome assembly GCF_044751345.1 of Methylobacillus methanolivorans. GTDB lineage: Bacteria > Pseudomonadota > Gammaproteobacteria > Burkholderiales > Methylophilaceae > Methylobacillus > Methylobacillus methanolivorans. The sequence continues at coordinate 1,854,443 of NZ_JBIWXY010000001.1, forward strand.
CGCTTGATGATCTGGAAACGCAAAAGATAGCGCTCAAGCGCCAGCTTGAAGGTGCACGCTCCCGCCTTGCTACCATTACCCACAATGGCAACAAAACCCGCTTGCTTGCTCCCATTGACGGCAAGGTAGAGAAGCAGATCGTCTCGCCGGGTGATTATGTCAAGGTAGGTGACCCTATCCTGCAAATCATCAGCAACCAGAAGTTGCGTGCCCACCTGCCCTTCCCGGAAAACCTGGGCTCCAAACTCAAGCCAGGGCTCACTGTCAGGCTGAAAACACCTACTTCCGATGAAGAGGCAGAAGGTATCTTGCGTGAGTTTAAGCCTGTCATTGGCAGCAACAACCGGGCCATTGATGTACTCGTAGACATTGTGGACCAGCCTGGCTGGCAATCGGGTGCCAGCGTCACTGGAGACATCATTCTGGGTGAATATCCTGCAGCCCTAGTGGTGCCGGAGCAGAGCATCGTGTTACGTCCAGCAGGAGAGGTCGTCTACGTGATCAAGGATGACATAGCAGAGCAGCGTATCGTCAAAACCGGTATGTATCAGGATGGCCGCATCCAGATTCTCGAAGGTTTGCAGGCAGGTGAAACCATTGCCGTCGATGGTGCCGCTTTCCTGACTGACCAGACCCGCGTACAGATCCAACCACGGCAGGCCCAGCCATGACCTTGCCAGAGATATCGATCAAGCGCCATGTACTGGCCTGGATGGTTTCAGGCCTGCTGGTATTGCTGGGCATCATCAGCTATCAGCGCATCGGCGTTGACCGCCTGCCGTATATTGAATTTCCCATCATTTCGATCACGACCACGCTGAATGGTGCCAATCCGGACATCATCGATGCCAGCATCACCAGCATCATCGAATCCTCGGTCAACACCACGCCTGGGATTGAACATATCCAGTCCTCCTCTTCACCAGGCGTGTCTGTCATTACCATTACATTCGGCCTCGAGAAGAACATTGATGTAGCGTATAACGAAGTACAAGCCAAGGTTAACCAGGTATTGCGGCGCTTGCCGGATGATGCCGATCCACCGCAGGTGCAGAAAGTAGAGACCAATGCCCAGCCCATCATGTGGCTGGCCTTGCGCGGCGACCGCACCACGCAACAGATCAATCTCTACGGCTTCAATGTCCTCAAGAAAAAGCTGGAAACCATCAATGGTGTTGGCGAAGTACGTCTGGGTGGTCGCCGTGACCGTACCATCCGCGTCAATGTCTTGCCCGAGCGCATGGCTGCCCACAACATCACGGCAACAGACCTTATCGATGCCTTCAAGCGTGAGCATGTGCAATTACCAGGCGGTTTCCTGGTAGGCAATAATGCCGAATACCTCATGAAACTGGATATGGAATTCCACAATCTGCGCGACATGGCAGAGATGATCGTGGCCTATCGCGATGGTGCCGCGATCAAGCTCAAGCAAGTTGCCGAGTTGGAAGACGGCATTGCGGATTATCGCCAGCTTGGTCGGTACATGGGCAAACCTGCCGTTGGCCTGGGCATCGTCAAGGTTTCCAATGCCAACACAGTGGCGATTATTGATGACGTATTGCGCAAGCTGGACAAGGACATCCGTCCTAACCTGCCTCCAGGCATGACGCTGGATATTTCAACCAACGATGCCTTATTCATTGAGGAAATCGTCCATGCCCTGCAGGAGCATCTGTTGGAAGGCACGCTACTTGCCGCCTTGATTGTGTGGCTATTCCTGCGCTCTATCCGCTCCACCCTGATCATTGCCACGGCCATTCCGGTATCACTGCTGGGCTCAGTCGCTGTCATGTATTTTTCAGGCTTCACCTTCAACACCATGACGCTGCTGGCGCTGCTATTGCTGATCGGCGTAGTCGTGGATGATGCCATCGTGGTACTTGAGAACATCTATCGACATCTCAGCCTGCGTACTCAACAAGACCCAAGTGCCAATGCAAGCCTTCTGGCACGTTCCGCCGCGATTACCGGTAGCCGGGAGGTGGCATTTGCCGTGATTGCGGCCACATTTTCCCTGGTGTGTATTTTTGCTCCCGTGATTTTCATGGAGGGCATTATTGGCAAATTCTTCAAATCCTTCGCTGTGGTGGTCACTTTTGGCGTGTTGGTGTCATTGCTGGTGTCACTCACCCTCACCCCCATGCTGTGTTCGCGCTATCTCAAGGCGCACGAACCTACAGGCCGCTTCTATCTGTGGCTAGATCGTGTCTTCAGTGGCATGGATAAAATCTACGGTGGCATGTTGGCCTGGACACTGCAACACCGCTGGAAAGTCATGTTCTTGACCGTCTTGGTCGTGGTTGGCAGCGGTTTCTTCTTTGGCAAAGTACAAAAAGAATTTATCCCCGATTCGGATGAAGGCCGCTTCCTGATTTCATTTCGCACCCCCTTAGGCTCCAGCCTCGAATATACCAACAGCCGCTTGGAGAAAATGGAAGCTGTGCTACAGCGTTACGATGCACAGATTGCCAGTTACTTCAGCACCATAGGCGTGGGCGCACAAGGCCAAGTCAACAAAGGCACGGTAAGCATCCGCCTCAAAGACCGGCGCGAACGCGACATGACCCAACAAGCCTTGATTCGCGCCATCCGCAGCGAACTCGACCAGATTCCAGGTGTGCGTGCCTTTCCGGTACCCGTTGCCATCGTTGGGGGACAGCGTTCAGAAAAACTGCAATTCAATATCACGGGTGCCAATCTGGAGCAGGTCAGCCTGCTCGGCAAGACCATGCAACGTAAATTGGGGGATATTCCAGGCATGGGCAAAGTGGACCTGGATCTGGACCTGGACCTCCCTCAACTCACCTTGCAGATAGATCGTGTACGGGCAGCAAGCCTGGGCCTGTCCACGATAGATGTCGCCACAGCGCTTAACCTTTATACAGGCGGCATTGATATTGCCGACTTCAATGACGAGCCTGGTGATGGCCAGCGTTACGACATTCGCCTCAAAGCTAAGGAAGGCAGCCTGAAAACCCCGGATGACCTGAAGAAGATTTATCTGCGTAGCAGCACTGGGGAACTGGTACGCCTGGACAGTGTTGCGAGCTTCAAGCAAACCCTGGGGGCCGCCGTGATCGGGCGCTTCGATTTGCAATATGCTGCCAGCCTCTACTCCAACCCCATCATGCCGCTAGGCGATGCTGTTCAGCATGTGCGTAGCCTGGCTGCCGAAACCCTACCTCCCGGCTATCAGTTCAACTTGGTAGGCCAGGCAGAAGAGCTGCAAAAAACCATCAGTAGCATGGTGTTTGCCTTTGCGTTGGCCTTGGTGCTTCTGTACATGGTTCTTGCAAGCCAGTTCAACTCTTTCCTACAGCCCTTCATCATCATGCTGGCCCAGCCACTGGCGATTATCGGCGGTGTATTTGCACTGTGGATCACGGGGAATTCGCTCAATATTTTCTCCATGATAGGCTTGGTACTGTTAATCGGGCTGGTCGCCAAAAACTCTATTTTGCTGATCGACCTGACCAACCAGTTACGCGATGAAGGCAAGAGCGTCAACGATGCCTTGCGCGAGGCCTGCCCCATTCGCCTGCGTCCTGTGCTCATGACCTCTTTGACCATCATCCTGGCCTTGCTCCCGGCAGCATTCGGCCTGGGTGCTGGTGCCGAAACCAATGGCCCGCTATCCATCGCCGTGATCGGTGGCATGATCTCCTCCACCCTGCTGACCTTGGTAGTCGTGCCCGCAGCTTACTCCTTGATCATGAACAAAATGGTTCATTAGCATTCATCGTTATTACCTCTTCCCAGGGCGGCAGTTTTACTGCCGCCTTTTTTATTTTCAACCTCCTAATACCCTATCAGACTGATTAATAATGAAATTTCATTTATTGTAAATCACTGTAAAAGTAGTCCTTTTCTAGTCATTTTTCCATCACGTGACACCGAATTGTCACATTCCCTCCCAATAATCCCGCCTCATTGAATGGCACACACGCCGTCATCTCCCTAGACTTCAATGAGGAAAAAATGAAACTGTTACGTTTGTTACCCATGACCGCGATGGCATTGGCGAGTATGTCAGCGATGGCAGACTCCACGACTGATCTTGTCAATGCGCTGGTCGCTAAAGGTGTATTGACCGAAGAGGAAGGCAAGCTGCTGAGCAAGGGCCACGAAAGCGAAAAGGCAGCTCAGGACAAGGTGCTGGAGAAGAGCAGCAAGTCAGGTGGCAAAGTCACGATTTCCGACGCCATCGACAATGCTACGATCTATGGCGATATTCGCGCCCGCTACGAATTCCGTCGAGGTGAGGATTCATCCAACATCACTGAAGATCGCGAGCGCGGCCGTTACAAGCTGGTGCTGGGTGTCAAAACCAACGCTGGCGATTTCTACTCTGACATCGCGTTATCCATGGGGGCTAATGGTCGCTCCGACAACTCCACTTTCGGTAATGCTGCCAACAGTTCCAACGGTTCCAATACCAAAGAAACAGTCTACGTCAAACGCGCACTGCTAGGCTGGAAGGTCACAGACTGGTTGAAGGTAGAAGCAGGCCGTGTTGCCAATCCACTCTACACGACGCCTATGGTATGGGATGGTGACTTGACCTTTGAAGGCCTGGTCGAGAAGGTAGAGTACCAATGGGGTAAGGTAAACCTGTTTGCTAATTTTGCCCAATCACAGTACATCGGTGACCGCCAAGACTTCACCATTATCAACAACGACAGGGTCACGAATGATTTGATGGCATTTCAGGGTGGAGCGAAATTTGATATTAACGAGCGTGTTTCTGCCAAGGCGGCGCTCACCTTCACCAAGTTCTCCAATGACCATGCACCAGGTGCTGGGCCATTTGTGCCCGGTTTGGGCAGCGATAGTGGTCGAGGTGTAAGCCTGGGCACAACGACGACAGCAACCAACGATATCCGCACCATCGAGATTCCCGCGGAAGTTGTGTTCAAGCTTAATGACAGCATGAAACTGATGGCATTCAGCGACTATGTCACCAACCTTGATGGCAAGGACCGATACGAGGCGGCTGTTGCAGCAGCCACCGCCAGTTCAGCCGCCAGAGGTGCTGTCATCCGCTCGGCAGGCCATGACGACAAGGCCTGGTTACTTGGTGTGGGACTCTCTAGCCAACAGGGCAAGCAACCCAAACGTGGCGATTGGTCCAGCAGATTGTGGTATCAAGATGTGGGCATTTACGCGCTTGACCCCAATACCGTCGACTCCGACTTCATGGACTCTCGAGTCAACATGAAGGGCATCGTACTCAAGGGTGAATACTTCCTGCGTGACAATGTCGTCGTGAACTTGGCTGTCGGCCACGCCAACCGCAAGAACGATAAACTATCAGCTGCCGCATCGCAGAGCGATATCGCCCTCAATCTCGACAGTTTCAGCTTGTACCAGATGGATATCACCTACAGGTTCTAGTCCAACTTAATGCACAACACTCAGGCAGCCTACGGGCTGCTTTTTCATTTCTAGCCACTTCCATCACGCAACAAAAAAGGCAGCTCGAAAGCTGCCTTTTTAATTAACCACCCATCAGGTGATTGTGATGGGATACTGTATTACTTAACAGTAACAGTACCGCGCATCATAGTGGCATGGCCAGGGAAGGAACAGAAGAATGTGTACTTCTCACCAGCAGCCAGCTTGCTTACGTCAACCTTAACGCTGTCCTTCTCACCACCGCCGATCAGCTTGGTATGAGCAATCACGCGTGCATCACCAGCCTTAACAAAGTTACCAGCTTCACCAGCAGCAACACCGTCATTCATGACAGCCTTGAAGTCAGGGGTCTTGGTGATCACCAGATTGTGGCCCATGACATTTTTTGGCAGTGAACCAGTGTGCTTCAGGTTGACTGTGAACTCTTTACAGCTCTTTTCAATATCAATGTTCTTGGTGTTGAATTGCATAGCGTCGTTAGCTTCGACATCTACCGAGCAACCGGCTGCCAATACGGAGCCAGAGAACAGTGAAGCGAACAACAGAGCGACGATTTTGCTGGATTTCATCATGACTTTCCTCATCTAAAATAGGCTTATTGCCTGTGTTATAGAACTTCTCTTTTGTTACTACTCAACAACTACCGCGTTTGGCTTTTTTGCTGCGCATTGTTTGATGTTGCTGCATCAGAGCGCATTGCCAGTTTCTCGATTTTTACAACTGAGAAACATTATCAATTAAACCGAGTATTTTTTCCAGTATCTTAGTGATACGCTAGTTATAACGTATCAATCCCGGTTTGGATGACAGAGCGGGCAATTCTATACAAAATCATCCCCCTGCAACAGGCTTATGGTCAGAAGTAGAGACAATTTCCTGCACAATCAAGCTGCCCACCATGTCACCTTCGACGTTTACCGTCGTACGTATGGTATCCAGCAGGCGATCTATAGGCAGCAAAATAGCAATGGCCTCCGCTGGCAAACCGACTGACTGCAACACCATCACCATCGTCACCATGCCAGCACTGGGAATACCTGGAGCACCTAGCGACGCCAACATGGCCATGAAAAACACTATGAGTTGCTGAACCAGGTTAAGTTCCACCCCAGCTAGGTTAGCGATGAATAATGCGGCAGAAGCTTCATACAATGCAGTGCCATCCATATTGATTGTCGCCCCCAACGGCACAACGAATCCCGCAATGTCACGCTTTACACCTAGTTGCTGCTCGGTACACCGCATAGTCACCGGCATGGTGGCAGAACTAGAGCTGGTAGCAAATGCTGTCACCAGAGCATCACGTGCGCCTTTCCAGAATCGCCATGGCGTGACGCGCGTAACCAAGTAGAGAATGCCTGGCAGGATAATGACGCCATGCACCAGGGTAATGCCCACGACCAAGAGCATGAATTCGCCCATGCTTGCGAACAGGCTGGCATCCTGCGTAGCGACCAGCTTGGTGAGCAATGCCATGATGCCGATAGGCGCCAGGCGCATGACCCAACCGACCACCATCATCACCAGGTCAAAGGCTTCCTGCATGATATTGAGTAAATGGCGGTAGCGCTCGCCGCCAATCACCATGGCAATGCCAACGATCAAGGCAAAAATGACCACTGCAAGCACATTGCTCTGTGCCAGCGCAGCAAATGGGTTCTGGAACAGGCCCAACAAGAATTTGCTGAAAAACTCACCAACGGTCAGCTTTTCACTATGGAAATTCTCCATGGCATCAGCAAACATACTAAGGTGCATGCCAGCGCCGGGCTTGAAGATATTGGTCGCCACCAATCCCAGTGCCACAGCAATCGCCATGGAAATACTGAAGAAGACCAAGGTTGAAATCCACACCCGATGCATCTGCTGATGCGCCTGCAAGCTTGCGACACCAACGACGATGGATGTAAACAGCAAAGGCACCAGCACCATCTTGAGCAGGCCGATGAAGACACCCCCAGCCATGGTGCTGATATATAAACCAGTTTCTTGTGCTGTCGAACCTGCATCCAGGCTAGCCAGCAGGAACCCCAACCCTACACCCAATAATGCACCGAGCAATATTTGTGTGTTGAGGCTGGGTAGCTTCATGCAGAATCCTTAATTGGTGAGTTCAAATACCGCAGCGAAGAAACCATCGGTTTCATGTTGGTGCGGCAGTAATTTCAGATAAGTCCCAGTATCCAGCTCAACCTGTTGTTGTGCAAGGATTTCTGCCGCATTCACCAACTTAAACTGTGGATGTGCGGCCAAGAATGCCTCTGCCACCTGCTCATTTTCTTCCGCTAGCAAGCTGCATGTGGCATAGATCAAGCGGCCACCTGCCTTCACCAATTTTGCTGCGCGGGTCAGGATAGCCGTCTGTTTGGCAGTCAACTCGGTAATATCATTTGGCGTCTGCTTCCACTTGAGATCGGGATTACGGCGTAAGGTCCCCAGACCACTACACGGTGCATCCACCAGCACACGATTGAACTTGCCATTGAGGCGCTTGAGTTTGGGATCGCTTTCACTGCTGATCACCTGGCTATGCAGGTTGGAAAGGCCCGAACGCTTGAGGCGCTGCCCCAGGTTATGCAAGCGTTTTTCTGACACATCAAAAGCATACAACCTGCCGGTGTTACGCATCAGCGCGCCCATTGCTAGTGATTTACCGCCCGCACCCGCACAGAAATCGGCAATCATTTCACCGCGCTTAGGTGCAACCAGCAAGGCCAGCAGCTGGCTACCTTCATCCTGCACCTCAATCTTGCCATCAACAAAGAAAGGATGACGATTGATGGACATACGCTGCGGCAAGCGAATGCCAGTAGGGGAATACGGCGTAGCCTCAGCACCGGCCTTTTCGCTATTGAAGCGGGCCAGCACTTCATCACGGTTGCTCTTGACCAGGTTAACACGCAAATCAAGGCTGGCAGATTTATGCATGCTGCGCGCAATCGCCAATGCTTCTTCTGCACCATATTGCGACTCCAGGCGCTCCCATAACCACTCTGGCAAGTCAGCTTGTATTGCCGGGCTCAAGCCATCCGTGGACTTAGCCTTGATCTCTTGCGCCCATTCCTTTTGCTGCTGGTTCAGCAACTCATCCAGCTCACGTAAGCTATTGCCCTGCACGCGCACCAGCCAAGCCACTAACAAACGCCGCGGATCTTCATTGCCAGCCAAGTAGGCAAGAAAGGATCTTCGGCGTAGCACGCCATACACCGCCTCGGCAATCCAGCCGCGCTCCTTGTTGCCAAACTCGCGGTGCTCACGAAAAAATTTTCCCAACTTGGCATCCGCCGGACCGGGATTACCCAATACGTCGGCAAGGGCAATACTGGTAGATCTCAGAATATTCTGGTTCATAATCTCATTTCAATAAATCAGTCGATATGCTGGTGGCAAGCTGTTCGATCACGCTGCCATCCTCTTCTGTCTTACGCATTTTAACCGGCAGGTAGTGATAATCTATCGCCAGCCATAATTCGGTTTTCTCATGACCCGTCTGGCCTGCGTGGGCAATATGCCAAGTACGCACGCTGCCAAACTCGGCACTCAGTGTTTCCTCACCTTCAAAACTGTAGCTATATTCGCTCAATTTTTTGCCATTGCTGATGTGCAGCGTCAGCTGCTCCAGCGGTGGTGTGAAAATAAACTGGTACATAAAGCTCAATAAATCCTGCGAGTCTGCGGGCAATGCCACAGTCTTCACACCCTTGGCGGTTTCCAGGGTCACCGTATGCTGCTCCCAGTCAAACCTGGATTGCTGCTTCTTGTTTTCCCCCTTGCCATATTGGTAAGAGAAAAACTGCGGTTGCAAGCCTTCGCTAGTCACCACGCCTTCGCTCTGCTGCAACAACTTTCCCGCCACGACCAATGCGGCAAGCCCCTTGGCTTCCGTAGTGCTGGTCAGCTCATACCGGCCATTCTCTTGCATGCGGTAACTGATCTTGGTCACCCCGATCTTGCTACCATTTTCCCCACGCAACACCACGAATTCAGTGTCTATATAACTGAACGCGGGCATTTCATGCGCATCAGTTTCAGGTGCTTGGGCTACCCCAGCATCTTCTACCGGCATAGCTGGCTCATCAGCTTGCGGCTCATTCGCTGGCGCAACATCCACGGCAGGCATTTCATCCATGGGCTGAGCTTCTGCAATGGGCGCCTGCGCCGCCGTCTCAGGCAACGGTTGGCTAGCTGGCGACGGTGCCTGTTTCGCCGCGGGTTTAGGCTTTGCCGCTGGCTGCGGCTTGGGCGCAGGGGGTAACTCAGCCAGCGGGGCGGCTTGCAAGTGTATTTGCTGCACTTGGTGATTAGACTGGGCAACATCCAGACTGGGCAAGTGCCAATACTCACTCCCCAGAATCACCAAGTGAACCAACAGGGAAAGCAATAGTGCAAGCGCCAGCCCTAGAGGCAGACGCTTCAATAACTTATTGCTGAATACACTACTCCACATTAATACTCGTCAGCACCTGTTCTATCTTGCTACCTTTGTCATCCACCATCATGAGCTTGACTGGCAGGTAATGCTGCTCCACGGCCAGCCATAACTCCTTGCCATCTTCATCAGCCACAGCCTCACTAAGATGCATCACCTTGAACTTACCAGCAGCAACCTCCAGGGCATCGCTCTTGGCATCGATCTGATAGTGATAAGTACGCAGCTTCTTGCCTGTGGTCACCGGCAATTTGAGCTCGGCACCGGCAGGGGCTGCAAACATGAATTGATAGATGAAGCTGCTGATATCCTGCGCGCCCGGCTCCAGCGACACGGTATTGAGCTTGCCCTTCACCTTCATCTTGAGCTGGTTATTCGCCCAATCGAAATCGGTATATAACGAGCGCTTTTCGTTATCGCCCTGGTGCAACTCAAAATGCTCCGGCTTCAAGCCCTGCGCCGTCACTTCGCCACTACTGGTCAACCTGCGCTCGCCAAACAAGGCATAGACACCAACGCCTTTGGTCACGCTTTCAATATGGTAGCGATTACCTTCTTGACGATACGTTTCATTCACGGTGGCAAAGGGCTGGCCATTGCGCGTGGCTTCATAGGTCAGCTGCACCTGCTTGGGCGCAGCCAGTGCCAGATGGCTGACACATAGCAGCAATAGACTCAGGACACGGATACGGGATATGAACATGGGGCCTCCTGGAACATGAAGGGCGATGCATTGCATCGCCCTGAATCAGCACTCATCAAGTGCAAGCAAACACTCTGTTGGCAACAGAATCCTGCTTTAGTTCTTTACACCACCACGGTAGGCGCTTCACCAGCCGTCTGTGCTCGGATACGTCCAATCTCCCACACTTTCTCACCTTCTGCCGCCAGCAAGGCCTGGGCGGCAGCGGCATCTTGTGCCGACACAATCACAACCATGCCGATACCACAGTTGAATGTGCGATACATTTCCTGATCGGTCACATTACCCTGCTCCTGCAACCAGGAAAACAGCGGTGGCATTTCCCAGCTACCTTGGCTCACTTCGGCAGTCAGGCCTTCTGGCAACACGCGTGGCACGTTTTCAGTAATGCCACCGCCAGTGATATGCGCCATACCTTTGACCTTGATGCTTTGCAGCAACTTGAGGAGAGGCTTGACGTAAATACGCGTCGGGGCCATCACCACATCACGAAATGGGCGACCATAGAAATCGCTATCAAGGTCTACGCCAGAAAGATCAAGCAGCTTGCGCACCAGCGAATAGCCATTGGAATGCGCACCATTGGACGCCAAGCCCAGTACTACATCGCCTTCAGCGATGGTAGAGCCATCAATCAAAGCATCCTTGTCTGCCGCACCAACCACAAAGCCTGCAAGATCATACTCACCATCTGGATACATACCAGGCATTTCAGCGGTTTCACCACCTACCAGCGCACAGCCAGATTGCTCGCAACCCGCAGCAATGCCCTGCACCACTTGTGCCGCGGTATCAACATCCAGCTTGCCACAGGCAAAGTAATCGAGGAAGAACAAAGGCTCTGCACCCTGTACCAGGATGTCATTAACGCTCATGGCCACCAGATCAATGCCCACCGTATCGTGCTTGTTAAGCTGGAAAGCCAGCTTGAGCTTGGTGCCTACACCATCGGTACCAGAGACCAATACCGGGTTCTTGAATTTTTTCGGCACTTCAAACAAGGAGCCGAAACCACCGATGCCACCCAGTACTTCCGGGCGCATGGTACGTTTTGCGAATGGCTTGATTCTCTCAACCAGGGCGTCCCCGGCCTCAATGTCCACACCGGCATCGCGATAGCTAATCGAGGTTTTTTCAGAATTCAAGTTGAGTTCTCGCTTTCCACAGGATAAATTTAGACAATTAGGGCGCAATTTTACCTGATAATAGCCCGCAAACGATAATAAAGACCTCGGCAGGATCACGATGCATCATGCACGGCACTGCCAATATTTAGCTCGCAAGTGAACCATATTGAAACAACTACTTCTTGACATCCAGCCCCCAGCGGCCCCCAGCCTGGATAACTTCGTGGTCGGCCGCAATGCCGAAGCCCTGTTCCAGCTCAAGCGCACCGTGCTTGAACATGATGATGCACGCTTCATCTACCTCTGGGGAGAAACTGGTTGTGGCAAAAGCCACTTGATCCAGGCTTGTAACGCGCTTGCCAGCACTGCTGGCCTAGACATGATCTGCGTCGATGACGTACACACCCTCTCCGATGATGACCAAATCGCCTTGTTCGACCTTTACAACCAGTTACGCGAATCCGGCGGCAGGTTGCTGGTCAGCGGCATTGCAGCCCCAGGGCAGATGGGCTTGCGTGATGACCTGGCTACCCGACTGGCGTGGGGACTGAGCTACCAGCTACACCCATTGAGCGATGAAGAAAAAAACCAGGCATTGAAAATCCACGCCGATGCACGCGGCATGAAGCTACCCGACGAGGTGCTGGACTACTGCCTGCGCCACCTGCGCCGCGACATGCCCAGCTTGATCGCCACCATTGACGCTCTGGACGAATGGTCACTCACCGACAAACGCGCGGTGACGCTGCCTTTGCTGAAGCAATTACTGCAAACTTCCATCCACCCCTAGGACAACCCTATCATGGCCATCTTACGCTGTAGTCGCTGCAACTTTATCGAGGAGCTAGATCACAGCCTAATCGGACATGATGTCGCCTGCCCCAAGTGCCAACACCAGAACAAGGTGTGGGATACCAGTTTTTTTGTAGGCAAGCTGCTGGAAAAGTATTTTGCACTGCACAACACCGTCAAACGCTTGCAGGCTGAACAAACAGAAGAGGCTGCAACCACGGAAGCCAGTGCCACTACTCCGCACGACTTTTCCAACACGGAAATGCTCTCCAGCCCCAGCCAATCCCAACCCATCCTGACATGGTTTGAACGCAAGAAAATCGCTGTCGAGATCAACCCCAAGGCGGTGGATACCACAGGCTTCTTCGATGAGATCGCCAATGCCATTGCCGAGGATTACGCCACCTTGCGCCCGCTAATTGCGCAAATCTGCCATGCCTACAAGGAAAACTACAACGGCACCACGATCAAGCTGGACAATCGCAAGCCCGACGATATCAACCGTATCACGCGCTTTTGCAAGCAACTGCATGATTACGCTTTCCTCAGTCGGCTAGTTCAACAAAAAAGCGAGAAAAGCCTGCGCTTGATCTTGCAACCCTCACCCGTCATTCGCCAATTCTTCAATGGCATCTGGCTGGAATGGTATGCCCTGATGCAGGCACTGGAATTTGCAGACAAGCGCAACCTGCCATTTTCCTGCGCACGCAACGCCAAGATCACCCTGCCAAACGCCGATGTCTATGAGCTGGATGTATTCTTGCTGCTTGAAGAAAAAACACCGATCTGCATTGAATGTAAATCTGGAGATTACAAGCCTTACATCGAGAAATACCGTTTACTCAAGAAAAGCCTGGGGTTACAGAAATCGCAATTCCTGCTTTGCGTTGCCGACCTGCCCGACGAGCATGCGCAAGGCCTCACTAGCATGTACGACATCACCTTCACCAATCAGCGCAACCTATTGACGCACTTGATGCGCTTATAACAAGGGCTCACAAACCTTCACCAAACTGCAAGGCACACCGGCTGGAAGTTTGGTACCATATTAATAACCCTTGTCAAAACAGGAGTATTTGCATGGCTACCATGAAAGCTGCAGTTTTCGTCTCCCCCGGAAAAATAGAATTACGCGACAAACCCATTCCGGAGATCGGCCCGCTAGATGCCTTGATCCGCATCACGACCACCACCATCTGTGGCACGGATGTGCACATCCTCAAGGGTGAATATCCGGTAGCAACAGGCCTGACTGTCGGCCATGAGCCGGTAGGCATCATTGAAAAACTAGGCTCGGAAGTCCATGGATTCAAGGTTGGCCAACGAGTGATCGCAGGTGCCATTACCCCAAGCGGATACTCCAATGCCTGCCTATGCGGCATCGGTGCCCAGGACGGCCCGGATACTCCGCACGGCTTCAAAGTGGCCGGCGGCTGGAAATTCGGCAACACCATTGATGGCAGCCAGGCGGAATACCTGCGTGTACCGGATGCCATAGCCAACTTGAGCGTAATTCCCGACCACCTCAGCGACGAACAAGTCTTGATGTGTCCAGACATTATGTCGACTGGCTTCTCTGGTGCAGAACGCGGCAATATCAAGATCGGCGATACGGTAGTCGTGTTTGCCCTTGGCCCCATTGGCCTCTCAGCCATTGCAGGCGCGAAGCTGCTGGGTGCCACAAAGATTATTGGCGTGGATTCGATTCCCGAGCGCCTGAGCATTGCCCGCGCCCTGGGCGCAGATCATGTCGTCAATTTCAAGACCCATGACCCGGTACAGGAAATCCTGAAACTGACCGATGGACGCGGCGTGGATGTCGCGATTGAAGCCTTGGGCGTACAGCAAACCTTTGAATCCTGTTTGCGCGTACTACGTCCGGGCGGCACCCTATCCAGCCTGGGCGTCTACTCTTCAGACCTCACGCTGCCACTGAGTGCATTCGGCGCCGGCCTGGGAGATTTCACCATCGTGTCCACGCTTTGCCCCGGCGGCAAGGAGCGTATGCGCAGGTTGATGGATGCCGTTGGCTCTGGCCGCGCCGACTTGAGCAAGCTGGTCACCCATCGCTTCAAGCTTAGCGAGATTGAGGACGCGTATGACCTCTTTGCTAACCAGCGCGATGGCGTCATGAAGGTAGCAATCACGCCTTAATACTATGAGAGTGTCATGGCATGATGGCCGCTATAGCCCTTGTTGTCATGCCATTGCACACTCACTGTATCGCCCGCTTTCGCATTCGCCAGGTAAAACACCAATTCTGGATCACTGGCAATGCCTGTGCCCCATTGCGCCTCCAGCACCTGCTGCCCATTGTGGCTGACCTGCACCCATTGAATGAAATGCGCAGCTATACGCTGGGCGGAGGCATCCAGCCTGCCACCATTCTCCATGGGGTGGAATAACGCCAGCGTTAACTCAGCTACCCCTTGCTGTAACCTGGCCTGCATCGTCATCTTGTTTACTTCAGGCACCATCTGCTACCCCTTTTGATCGAGAACTGTGATGTAACGACTGGCCTTGTAATACTGCCCGTTTGCCTTCACGACCACTTCAACCGATTGGCTTTGCGCCAGCCTGATGCGGGTCATGATATAGGGCTGTGCCCCATGACTGAGCGTGAAATTGGCCAATAATGGGACATCACTCTTCTCGGCAAACAAGGCGATCGCTTCCGTGCCCGGGACGCGACTCATGATTTCCACCTTGATGCTCGCACCACCCTCTGTGCATGCAGGCACGATCATCTCAATGTCTCCCACTGGGTCATTCGAGGCTTGATCTAGCGGCAGCGCCTGCTGCAAGGCATCCCGATTGGACGCTACTGCATGCCATGGCACCAGCACAGTTGCCACCAGCCACCTGAGCAATGATCGCCGACTGGGTTTTGTCACCAATTTCAATTGGGCCTCTTGTCATCAAGCTGCTGCCGCAACTGGTTAAGGCGTGCCTCAACGATGGATTTTTCATAAAAATCACCATCAGTGGCCTTGGCCGCCAGGTCCATTTGCTCCATCGCGCCACGCAGGTTATAACGCCTGGCGTAAGCCTCGCCTTGCGCTTGATGCAGCAGCAGAGTTTTGCCCTGCATGCTGTAGACGCGTGCCTTTAACTCATAAAAGTAAGGGTCATCAGGAAATTGATCTTGCTTATCTGCGATCAAGCGTAACAACTTGTCTGCCTGCCTGGAGCCAAGCAAGTGCTCGGCATAGGCATAAATCAAGGCGCGATGATCGGGATAACTGCGCAAGGCCTCAAGATAACGCTGCTCGGCGACTGCCGGGGCTTGGCCTGCCACGGCAACCTGGGTAGCCACGGTTTCTATCATGGCGTTGGCAATGGCATTTTTGCGTAACCACGCCACCTCAGTATTTGCACCGGCAAGATCATTCTTGCGCAACATTGCCAGTGCAATGCCGTAATGTTCTGCAGCCTCATTGGCATAACGCTTTTCTTGCAGGTTGATACGGAAAATATTGATGGCGCTGTCCGCAGTGCCAATATTGGCCAGCAGCTTGGCTTTGACGAAATAAAAATTCGGGTTTTCCTGTATAGCACGGAAGCTGCCTTGCTCGACGCGATTACGCACATCTGCAATCCGCTCTACCGTCAGCGGGTGTGTTCGCAGAAATGCCGGCGCACTGCCCTCGGAAAAACGAGTGCCTTTTTGCAACGTTTCAAAGAAGGATGGCATCCCCCGAGTGTCAAACCCAGCGTCGGCCATGATCTGCAAGCCCACGCGGTCGGCCTCGCGCTCATGTTCACGCGTGTAGTCGATCTGCTTCTGTATGGATCCAGCCATGGCAGTAGTCAGCGCACCTCCCGTCAATTGCGGGTTGCTACGCGCTGCGAGCAGGGCCAAGGCCATAGTCGCCATGCTGATGACGGAATCGTTCTTTTGCTTGGCCAGCATCCGTGCCAGATGGCGCTGAACCACGTGGCCGATCTCGTGCCCCAATACCCCAGCCACTTCTGACTCATTCTTCGCGGCCAGCAACAAGCCAGTATGTACACCAATAACGCCGCCGGGCATGGCAAACGCATTGATACTGTTATCCTTGACCACGAAAAAGTTGAAGCGCTGATATTTATCTGGCCCGTTGGCAGCAAGCCTGTGTCCTAAATCATCAATATAATCATTGATCTCGGGGTCCTCCAACACTTGGCTGCTGGCATACACATCCCGCATGATTTCATCAGCGATGCGCTGCTCATCAAGTGGCGACATGACGGTTGCAGAGTAATCACCCAGCTCCGGCAAACCATCGGCCAGGACAACAGGGGCGACACAAGCAAGGAATACGATTGGATAAAGCGCTTTCATCATTGCTATGATAACAACCTCACGCACCAAGTTCACTAGCGCCGGGCCATCAGGCCCACGGCCACAACGCAGGAAAGCACATGAGCAAGCTCACCCATTTTGATGCCAGCGGCCAGGCCCATATGGTCGACGTTGGCGACAAAGCCGAAACCAAGCGTATTGCTGTTGCGGGTGGCAGTATCCGCATGCAGCCTGAAACATTGGCCACGATAGAAAGCGGTGATACAAAAAAAGGCGATGTACTAGGCATTGCACGTATCGCCGCCATACAAGGCTCAAAACGTACATCTGAACTCATCCCTCTCTGCCACCCCATCCCGCTAACCAAGGTTGGCGTGGTATTCACCATTGACCACGCATTGAACAGCATTCATTGCCTAGTCACGACAGAAACCGTCGGGCGCACTGGGGTGGAAATGGAAGCACTCGCCGCTACCAGCATCGCCTTGCTGACGATTTACGATATGTGCAAAGCCATGGATAGAGGCATGATCATCAGCGACATCCGCCTGCTGGAAAAACAAGGTGGCAAGTCAGGGAATTGGCAGGCCAGTTAAGCGCTTGCATCCATACGATTGCAATCCATCAACGATGGTATTGGTGTAGAGAATAACGGGTAAAAATAGATTGGGCAGGAAGTGCCCACACAAATTTACTTCTTCCTCGCGCGCGGATGCGCAGCATCATAAACTTTGGCCAGGTGCTGGAAGTCCAGATGGGTATACACCTGGGTAGTGCTGATATTGGCGTGCCCCAACATCTCCTGCACTGCACGCAAGTCACCACTGGATTGCAGCACATGGCTCGCAAAGCTATGGCGCAACATGTGCGGATGCACATTGCTGCTGATACCGCGCTTGAGCGCCCATTGTTTGATGCGGTATTGAATAGCCCGGCCACTCATGCGCTGCCCGTTACGGTTGAGAAAAACCGCTTGGTCGTCATGACTGGATATTGCCGGTTGGCGCACTTCCAGCCATGCCCGCATGGCATCAATGGCATGCTTCCCCATCGGCACAATACGTGACTTATTGCCTTTGCCCAGTACCTGCACGGTGCCTTCATTCAAATTGAGATCGCTGATATTCAAACCAGTGACTTCAGACAACCGTAACCCAGAGGAGTAGAACAACTCCAGGATGGCCTTATCCCTTAAAGCGAGTACGTCCTCACCTTCCATATCCACCAGTTGCACCGCCTGGTCAATCGCGAGCGCCTTGGGCAAAGCCTTGGGTGACTTCGGTGCACGCATGTCATGACAGGGATTGCTTGCCGCACCATGATACTTGATCAGGAAATCAAAGAAGCCACGCCAGCCTGAGAGGTGGCGTGCAATGGTTTTGCCGCTGAGACCCCGCCCATGAAGAATGGCAATGAAACGGCGAATGTGGGATGGTTGCAGTGTATCCAGCGCGAGTTCTGACTGCAACTCAAACAACAGAGCCAAGTCGCGCTGGTAATTCTTGACGGTAAGCAGGCTCAAGCCACGCTCGAATTGCAGATACTCCAGATAGCGCTGCAGTGCATCCATGCTTACACAACGATATGCCGGAGCAAGGCAGCACTCACCAATTCGCCTATACGCTTGAGGTAAAGGGTGCCCATGTCGGGATAAAAACGTTTTTCGTCATCACTGGCCAGCGCCAGCACACCAAACACGCTCTCCGCTTTCAATGCCATCAAGGCAAAAGCCGCTGGCCTGGCTTCTGCACCAAACCACCCTTGCAATGGCATACCAGGATGGTTACCACAATAAGGCGTAGCCAACCCCTGTGCCCAGCGCTGCACCTCTTGATCCACCTTGGCAAACGCTGGCAAGCCGCCATTATTTTCATCGCGAGGCTGTGCCCATAGGCGCAAACTCACATAAGGCACCTGAAAGTCCTCCCGCAAGCTATGCTCCAACAAGCTGACCAGCACCGCCACTTGCTCGGTCGCCAGCAACCCCAGGCTTAAGCGATGCACCTTCTCGCCAATCGCGTCGTTCTCCTCACCATATTTCATCAGCTGCGCCAGTTTGGCATCCATTACACGGATGCGATCACGCTGCGCCAACTGCTGGCGTTCAGCCAGGGAGATTGTCCCCTGGCCATGGGGACTAGGCAGGTAGAGCTCCGCCAGCAGGCTGGTGTGATGCTCAAAAAATTGAGGGTTCGCGCGCAGGTAACTCGTGACCTGGTACTCCGCTAACGGCGCTTCGTGATGATCTTGTGATTCCATGTTAACTCCTTGCAATCGTCATGACTGACGGTAATGATGGCTAGGCTACATCGTTGGCCCTGATTGTCCTCGCACCTGAATGCTACGCTCGCGACTGACTGCGATCAGTTATCCAAGGCAGGCAAGACCTTTGACGCCAGCCACTTTAAATCTCGATACTACCTTCAAATACGGTTTCGGCAGGGCCAGTCATCCAGACCGGCTGCTGCGCCCCATCCCAGGCAATGGTTAACTCTCCGCCACGGGTCGTCACTTTCACCGGGGATTGCAACAGGCCTCGCCTGATGCCACTCACCACCGCAGCGCAAGCCCCTGTGCCACAGGCCAAAGTCTCGCCACTGCCACGCTCATAGACTCGCAAGCGGATATGATGAGCATCCACCACCTGCATGAAGCCGGCATTCACACGCTGTGGAAAGCGCACATGATGCTCAATCAAAGGCCCTAGGTTTTCCACTGGCGCAGTATCGACATCGCTGACTAGGGTCACTGCATGCGGGTTACCCATGGAAACCGTGGAAATCTCCAAGGTCTGGTTTGCCACCTGCAACGGGTAAACCAACTCATCCTGATCTGCAACAAATGGGACTTCGGCAGGCTGGAAACGCGGCTCTCCCATGTTTACCGTCACTAGCCCGTTATCTTCTAGTTTGGGGAAGATCACGCCGCGTGCTGTTTCCACACGAATTTCACGCTGATTGGTCAAGGCCTTGTCATGCACAAACCGGACAAAGCAACGCGCACCATTGCCGCACTGTTCGACCTCGCCACCATCGGCATTGAATATGCGGTAGCGAAAATCCACACCCTCCACAGTCGGCTTCTCCACCAGCAGTAACTGGTCAAAACCGACGCCAAAGTGACGGTCGGCAAGGCGACATATCGTTGCAGCATCCAGATTCACCGGGCTACTGTAACCATCGATCACGATAAAATCGTTGCCTATGCCCTGCATCTTGGTAAAAGTAAGTTTCATATCCTGCCTTGCAATTGCAGCAATCCACCTTATTCCAGGCGATCACTCTAAAAATTCGCTTGAGATCTATGTTATCTAGCCTTGTGCTTCACGTGCCTTGCCATGTGGCTTGGGATGCTTGAAGCGGCGATAGCTCCAGAGATATTGCTCGGGGCACATCCTGACCAATTGCTCTATCCCGTGATTAATATTGTCCGGGGTGGGCTCAAGATCAAGTGGCCGTATATGAATGGCATAACCTCTCCCCCACGGCAGGCGCTCCCCGTAAGCCAGCAACACTCGTGCACCAGAAGTCTCTGCCAGCTTACCCACCAGCGTCATGGTATAGGCTGGTGTACCAAAGAAATCTGCCCAGACACCTTCGCCGAACTCAGGCACCTGATCGGGCAAAATGCCGATCGCCTCACCCTGCTTCAAGGCTCTCAGCAAACTACGCACCCCACTGAGATTGGTCGGTGCCTGCCTGATCTGGCTGCGGTTACGACCCTCGTCGATTAAAGGAGCCAACCATTGTTGACGCGCGGGGCGGTATAACACCGTAATCGGACGGCGAGCGGCGTAGTACAAGGCGGTAATTTCATAACAACCCAAGTGGGGGGTAAGAAAGATAATACCCTGCCCTTGCGCATGTGCAGCCTCGACATGCTCCCAGCCATGACACTCCCTTACCCAAGGCAACACCCGCTCTTGCGGCCTGAACCAGATGGCAAACGTCTCGATCAGGCCTTTGCCAGTTTCCACCACGCTGCGTTTGACCAAACGCCGATAATCCGCTGGGGATGGTGTAATGCCAGCGATATTGAGATTCTTGCGGGTACGCCGCAATACCTTCTGGGAAAAGAAATAAAGACCCCACCCCGTGAACACACCAATCCCATTGATGACAGGCAAAGGCAGCCGCGCCAGAATGCGTAATAATGCTTTAAGCATGTACTTCTTTTTGAAACATCATGATTTTGCTATTCTAACAACCTTTTGCATAATTGATTTGGCAGGAGTTCATGAGCGAATATCTATTTACTTCAGAATCCGTTTCCGAAGGCCATCCCGACAAGGTCGCCGACCAGATTTCGGATAGCATTCTGGATGCGATTCTTGAGCAGGACCCTACGGCACGCGTAGCAGCAGAAACCTTGACTAATACTGGCTTGGTTGTGCTGGCAGGCGAAATCACCACCACTGCCAGTGTTGATTACATCAAGGTCGCCCGCGATGCAATCAAGCGCATCGGCTATGACAACGCCGACTATGGCATTGATCACAAAAGCTGCGCGGTACTGGTTGCCTATGACAAGCAATCCCCCGATATTGCCCAAGGCGTTGATAACGCGAATGATGACCCACTTGATCAAGGTGCGGGCGACCAAGGCCTGATGTTTGGCTATGCCTGCGATGAAACACCACAATTGATGCCATTGCCGATCTGGCTCTCGCATCGATTAATGGAGCGCCAGTCACAATTGCGCAAAGATGGCCGCCTGCCTTGGCTGCGCCCTGATGCCAAAAGCCAGGTCACCATTCAATATGTCGATGGCAAACCCCACAAGATTGATACCGTCCTCATCTCAACACAGCATGCCCCTGACATCTCGCTAGATCAAGTACGTGAAGGCGTGATTGAAGAAATTATCAAACCATCCCTGCCACAAGAACTCATCAAGGGAGACATCAAGTTCCTCGTTAACCCGACAGGCCGTTTCGTCATTGGCGGTCCACAAGGGGATTGCGGCTTGACCGGTCGTAAAATCATCGTCGACACCTATGGTGGCGCAGCTCCTCACGGCGGTGGTGCTTTCTCTGGCAAGGACCCTTCAAAGGTAGACCGTTCCGCAGCTTATGCAGGCCGCTATGTTGCCAAGAACATCGTGGCCGCTGGCTTGGCATCACGCTGCTTGGTACAGGTTTCCTATGCGATTGGCGTCGCCAAGCCAACCAGTGTCATGGTGGAAACCTATGGCACAGGCAAGGTTCCAAACGAAGTGCTCACGCAACTGGTGCTGGAACATTTCGACCTACGCCCCAAGGGTATCGTGCAGATGCTAGACCTGTTGCGCCCAATCTATTCCAAGACAGCGGCCTATGGTCACTTTGGTCGTGATGAGCCTGAATTCACTTGGGAAGCGGCGGATAAAGCCAGCGCGCTTCGTGCTGCTGCGGGAATCTAAAAAACCAGATATATTGCTACTTAACATGTAAGTCCTGGGGGTATCAATAATGCTAAAAAAAATCCCTGTGCGCGAATTGCGTATTGGCATGTATCTGCATAAGCTTGATGCCTCCTGGATCCACCACCCCTTCTGGCGTAGCGCCTTTGTCATTACCGAGCAAACTGATATAGAAAAACTGCTCAGTAGCGGTATTCATACTGTCATCATCGATACCAGCAAGGGTGATGATGTGTCTCCCGCTCCGCAAGAGCCCCCACCCGAAATACCCTCCACTCCTGCTGCCGATAAGGCTCCACCCACCGCCACTCAGCAAACCAGCATTGCTGAAGAACTCGAACAAGCCGCACACATTTGTGCCAAAGCTAATCGCGAAGTCAAAGGCATGTTTCAGGAAGCACGCCTAGGCAAAGCGGTTGACAGCGAGCAAGCCATGTCATTGGTCAGCGACATTTCCTCGTCAGTCAGCCGCAACTCTGGGGCACTGATCAGCCTAGCGCGCCTAAAGAACTACGACGACTACACCTATATGCACTCGGTCGCGGTTTGCGGACTCATGATTGCCTTGGCAATGCAACTTAACATGAATGACGAAGAAGTCCGGCTCTGCGGCTTGGCAGGCTTGCTGCACGATATCGGCAAGATGCATATCCCGATGAACATCATCAACAAACCCGGCAAACTCACGGATGAAGAATTCGACACCGTCAGACACCATCCAGAAGCCGGGCACGCGTTGCTCTCCAACTCCCTCAACATTCACCCTATCGTCCTGGATGTTTGCCTGCATCATCACGAAAAAATTGCTGGTACTGGCTATCCACATCAACTCGCAGGCAACAATATCAGTCTCTATGCCCGCATGGGGGCAGTCTGTGATGTCTATGATGCCGTGACCTCTGACCGGATTTATCACAAGGGCTGGCACCCTGCTGAAGCCTTGCGCAACATGGCTGAGTGGACAACTGATCATCTCGACAACCGCATTTTCCAGGCCTTGGTTAAAAGCCTGGGTATCTACCCGATCGGGTCACTGGTGCGCCTGCAATCAGGGCGCCTTGCTGTTGTCATTGATAAAAACCCGACTTCATTACTCAACCCCGTCGTGAAAGCCTTTTTTTCCATTAAATCCGGCACCCGTATCAAACCAGAGATCCTCAAGCTCGGCACATCTAGCTGCCAAGAGAAGATTATCGCCATTGAGCAACCAGAAGACTGGAAATTTCCTGACTTCAACCTGCTCTGGACAAACGGGATACAACACCCCTGATGTCGCCGTGCACAAGCACGGCAAAACCCTCTATAATGATGGCCTACCGAGGAACGCTGCGAGGATATGATCCCCAGGCTCGGTTGCCGCAGTACAAGCTGCGTAAACGGCGTTCACCAGATTGACAGTACCGGTCATGAAGATGGTGAATTGTTGTAAACGCAGACTCTCACCCTTCCACTGGTCAGACACTTCTAACGGACACAAACAGTGTCCACGTCGCTCAATGTTTTAAAGGATGAATACTGTGGCTAACACCCAAGATTACGTGATTGCCGACATCAACCTGGCTGAATGGGGCCGCAAGGAAATTGCGATCGCCGAAACCGAAATGCCAGGCCTGATGGCAATCCGCGAAGAATACGCAACCACCAAGCCCCTGCGCGGTGCCCGCATCACTGGCTCCCTGCACATGACAATCCAGACTGCCGTACTGATCGAGACGCTGCGAGACTTGGGCGCGGAAGTACGCTGGGCTTCCTGCAACATCTATTCCACGCAGGATCATGCGGCCGCCGCGATTGCTGCACAAAACATTCCGGTATTCGCCGTCAAGGGTGAAACCCTGGATGAATACTGGGACTATACCCATCGTATTTTCGAGTGGGCCGATGGCGGCTACAGCAACATGATCCTCGACGATGGCGGCGATGCCACATTGCTGCTGCACCTCGGCACGCGTGCAGAGCAGGATGCCACCATTCTCAACCATCCTGCCAGCGAAGAAGAAACCAGCCTGTTCAATGCTATCAAGGCGAAACTGGCACAAGATTCAAGCTGGTATTCCACCCGTTTATCCAAAATTCTTGGCGTCACTGAAGAAACCACTACTGGCGTGCACCGCCTGTACCAGATGCACAAGGAAGGCAAGCTGGCTTTCCCGGCTATCAACGTCAACGATTCCGTCACTAAGTCCAAGTTCGACAACCTCTACGGTTGCCGTGAATCCTTGGTAGATGGCATCAAGCGTGCCACCGATGTGATGGTAGCCGGCAAAGTGGCCGTGGTCGCTGGCTATGGCGATGTGGGCAAGGGCTCTGCCCAGGCATTGCGCGCTTTATCTGCCCAGGTATGGGTCACTGAAATTGATCCGATCTGTGCATTGCAAGCCGCCATGGAAGGCTATCGTGTTGTTACCATGGACTATGCTGCCGAGCACGGTGACATCTTCGTTACTGCTACTGGTAACTACCATGTCATCAACCATGAGCACATGGCAAAAATGAAGGATCAGGCTATCGTGTGTAACATCGGCCACTTCGACAATGAAATCGATGTTGCCTCGATCGAGAAATACCAGTGGGAAGAAATCAAGCCACAAGTCGATCACGTCATCTTCCCTGATGGCAAGCGCATCATCCTGCTAGCCAAGGGCCGCCTAGTCAACCTAGGTTGCGCTACGGGTCACCCAAGCTATGTGATGAGCTCCTCGTTCGCCAACCAGACCATCGCCCAGATCGAGCTATTTGCAAATACTGCCAAGTATCCAGTAGGTGTTTATACTCTACCCAAGCATCTGGACGAGAAGGTTGCCTTGCTGCAATTGAAAAAACTCAATGCACAACTGACGACTCTCACCGATGAGCAAGCTGCCTACATTGGCGTGGAAAAACATGGCCCATTCAAGCCAGACCACTATCGCTACTAAAGTAAAAGTATAAGCAGAGCACACGACCCTGGCCAAATGCTCCGCCTTAGGGCAAGGGAGTACCCGTCAGGCAAATGTGCTCAATATTCTTGAAAGCATAATGCCCAGCATAATTGCTGGGCAATGCTTGCGATTTACCCAACCAGCCCAGCGACATCGGGCATATGCAAGGAGGATAGCAAGATGAAGCTCTTGATCGTATGGTTACTCAACGCCCTGGCCCTGCTAGCAGTGGCTTACGTGGTACCGTCCATTCACGTTTCTGGCATTGGCAGCGCATTAATCGCAGCAGCCGTCATTGGCTTGGTCAACCTGCTTATCCGGCCAATCCTGGTAATACTGACGCTGCCGGTCACCGTGCTGACATTGGGTTTATTCTTGCTGGTCATCAATGGGCTGCTGTTTCTCTTCGTCGGCCACATATTGAATGGCTTTGAAGTACAGACACTACTCGCTGGCATTGTGGGTGCTGTTCTCTACAGCCTGATTTCCTGGGCGCTTATCGCCCTGATCCTGGGCACGAAGGACTAGCCCGTAGTATCCATCACGTATTCATATGGTTTTTCAATGAACAATGCTCCTATCATCAGTTTTGAGTTTTTTCCGCCAAAAACGGCGGAAGGCATGGCAAAGCTGCGCACCGCTCGTGAACAGCTTGCTGCCTTCAACCCCAAGTTTTTTTCCGTCACTTTTGGTGCTGGTGGCTCCACGCGTGACCGCACACTGGAAACCGTCGTCGATATCCAACAGGCTGGCTATGAAGGCGCGCCCCATCTTTCCTGCATATCTTCCGACAAGGCTGAAATCCGCACCTTGCTGGCACAATATCAGCAACAGGGTATTAAGCGACTGGTAGCCTTGCGTGGCGATGTGCCCTCAGGTGAAGTCAGTGCCGGGGATTTTCGCTACGCCAATGAATTGGTCAGCTTCATTCGCGAGGAAACTGGCGATTGGTTCCAGATTGAAGTGGCTGCTTACCCCGAATTCCACCCGGAATCATCATCTCCCACGGCAGACCTGAAGTATTTCAAACAGAAAGTTGATGCCGGAGCGAATGCTGCCATCACGCAGTATTTTTACAATGCAGATGCTTACTTCCGCTTTGTGGACCAGTGTGAAAAATCGGGCATTACCATCCCGATTGTGCCCGGGATCATGCCTATCTATAACTTCACGCAGCTTGCGCGTTTTTCCAGCGTGTGCGGTGCAGAAATTCCGCGCTGGCTGAGGTTGCGACTGCAAGATTATGGTGATGACCTCGCTTCCTTGCGCGCTTTTGGTACGGAAGTCGTCGAAGACCTATGTGAGCAACTGCTCGCTGGCGGTGCACCAGGCCTGCATTTCTATACACTCAATCAAGCAGGAACGATCTCTTCGATTCTTGAGCAACTGGGTGCTGGGGAAAAATAAGGCGTTGCCGGAGGCCGAATAGCCTCCGGATTGTATCTTCAAGACCAGATTGCTTTAGTGCAATGTTGGTCGATTGTCGTTGAACATGGCGTCCTCGACAAACAGGTAATCGCTGGCTTTATCCTGGTTCCATAACGCCATCAATACGATCCAGCGCGTCTCTTCCAAGCCAATTTCAGGCTGCAATAACGCCATAGCCCTGTCTATCACCAGCTCGCGCTGTGATGCCGTCAATACCTTGGCCTGCTCGAGAAACATGATAAAACTCAGGCTATCAGCACTCAGCTTCTTGGTTTCCGCATCACTGTAAATGCGTAATCCGGTTGTGCCAAGCTGTGGTGCATCAGCCTCAGACATAGACTCCAGGGCGTTATACCAATCAAACGCGCCATTGATGTCTTCCTGATCAAAACCTGCTGCGAATAATTCCTTGGATAGTGTTTCGTGGTCGGGATGGATATCTGACTCAAAGTAGTTTTCAAACATATACACCAGGACTTCGAACATACATTCCCCAATCAAAATGACCCGGGTGACCCTGTGATGTCTTCACTCACTTAGCAGATTTTGAGAATCGCCATTGTGTCGTGTTGATATTGTTCACAGAATTAGGCGATGCGCTGGAAACGCCCTCCCGGTAGAGAGGTTAGCTTACCTTCTAACTCCAGCACCAACAGCATGGCGGAAAGGCGTTCGGTCGTCAAGCCGCTTCTTGCTGCCAGCACATCCAGGCTAACCGGGTCATATCCCAGCGCCTCAAGCAAGGGATCATGCTCGCTATCCACAGGCTGCTCTACATTAGGTGAATCAACTACTGACTGTGGAGCAATCTTCATTTCATCCAAGATATCCTGCATGCTATCCACCAGCTTGGCACCCTGCTTGATAAGCTGGTGACAGCCTTTGGCCATGGGCGAATGTATAGAGCCTGGGATGGCAAATACCTCGCGCCCCTGTTCGACCGCTAAGCGCGCCGTGATCAATGATCCACTTTGCAGGTTGGCCTCGACCACCAGGCACCCTTGGCTTAAGCCGCTAATAATACGATTGCGTCGCGGAAAATTCTGCGCACGGGAAGGTGTACCTAATGCAAACTCGGAAATGATCAGACCATGTTCGGCAATCTGGTGTGCCAGATGACGATGCCGTGCCGGATAGACGATATCCAGACCAGTCCCCACCACGGCTATCGTGGCACCTCCCGCCTTGAGTGCCCCTTGATGTGCAGCACCATCGATACCAAGCGCCATGCCACTGACAATGCACAAGCCCTGTCGACTTAAGGCAGCAGAAAACTCCTCGGCATTTTTTTCACCCTGCGGACTGGCATTGCGGCTGCCTACCACAGCAATTGACGGCATATTGAGCAGCGCTAGTCTGCCTTTGGCATACAAGAGCGGGGGCGGGTTGGGAATATCCAATAGGGATTGAGGATAGCTGGCGTCAGCAAGCGTCACCAGATGATTACCTGGTTGTTGCAGCCAAGCTGTAATCAAGGCCTGGTGTTCCGCTACGGGGCCTGCTGCCACAGCGCTCGCCTGGGCATCAGGCAAAACATCACGCAGGCGCTGCCGGCTGGCGTTATAGATTTTTTCAGGAGAACCAAACACCGCCAGCAATTGGCAAAACGCCTGGCTACCTAGACCAGGCACCAGGCTCAGGCTAACCCACAGCCCGGCTTCCTCATGGCTGGTGCTACTTATGGCTTCTCCACAACATCCAGCACGTTCACCGGCTCTGTCGCCTGAACAATCAGCGCATAGGATATTTTGTCAAAAGTACGAAACACCATGGCCAGCCCAATGCGCTCATTCGGCAACTTGATGTTTTCCGGCTCTTTCGACTCCTTGTTTTTCTTGTCGTATTTCGGGTTCTTGATGACGCGCCCATTGCGGTTGATAGCAAGCACATGACCTTGCTCCAACCCATCATCGCCACCTTTGCTAATCGCAATAATGGTGTTGCGCCCTGCTTCCGCCACGCCACCATAAATTGAGAGAATACGACCTTTGACCTCGGCTTCTGGCGCCCGGGGAATAAAATTGGTTTGCAGGTTTTCCGGAGCAGCAACTAATTTGTCGTTAGCAAAAATCTCTTCCTTGGCGCTGACAATGTCACCGCTCGCAGGCTCACCATATTTGGTAATCCGCGCATCACCAAGATAGATAGCCTCGGTGCCCAGCACCGCCTTGGTTTCGGGGTCGATATAAGTTTTACCCGTACGGTAGATATTCCACAGCGTGCCCTCACCTTCATTGATGCGATCAACATAGACGCGCGAACCAGGGCTTAAAACCACACGATTTTCCGGCCCGGCAATGATACTCGGGGCATCCTTCAACCCTTCGTTTTCAATGATCAAGGGCTGACTGAGGAAAGGGGAAATCACACTAGGCGAAATGGCCGGAATGGCTTCAGCATCCAGCTTCTCAGTACGAATACCAGGCGCAAGACTCACCTCGGGGTTAGCCACCGTCTCGCGCAATAAGCGCAATTCGGGCGACCCACTACTGGTATCCAGCACCACGACATCGCCTGGATAAATCAGGTGTGGATTCTTGATTTGCTCACGGTTCATCTTCCAGACCTGCGACCACTGCCACGGATCCTTGAGAAAGCGGCCAGAAATGGCCCACAAGGTATCGCCTTTGACCACGACATACCGGTCAGGATGATTGGCTTGCAGCTTCACCTCATCTGCCAGAGCAGGCAAAATCGGGCAACAAAGCAGTAGCAGCGTTATAATGTGTTTATACATCATGTATATGTTAACGGCAGGCGTAAGGATTCATTTAATATTCTGAAACTTGCATTGGATTCTGCATTCAATCTATTAAACAAGCAAGCGTTCTATGGCAATTCTAGACATCCTGACCTACCCCGATCCGCGCTTACATAAAGTGGCCGCGCCAGTGGATGAAGTCAATGACGACATACGGCAATTGGTACGCGACATGGCAGAAACCATGTACGACGCGCCAGGCATCGGCTTGGCTGCAACCCAGGTTGACGTTCACAAACAGGTGATCGTCATGGATTTGTCGGAAGACAAGTCTGCACTGCAAGTCTTCATCAACCCGCGCATCATCAAAAAATGCGGCAGCCAGGATTACGACGAGGGCTGCCTCTCCGTGCCAGGATTTTACGAGACAGTGACGCGCGCTGCGGAAATCACCGTAGAAGCCCTGGACGAGCATGGCAAGCCATTCACGCTGGAAGCCGAAGGCCTGCTTGCAGTCTGCATCCAGCATGAAATGGATCACCTGCTGGGCAAAGTGTTTGTCGAATACCTCTCCGGCCTCAAGCAAAACCGCATCAAGAACAAACTGAAGAAACGCCAGCGCGAACGCGCCTGATTAGCCCCTCATGAAAATCATCTATGCCGGAACCCCGGAATTTGCCATGCCTGCCTTGGCAGCCCTGATTGAGTCCTCCCACGAAGTCAGCCTGGTGCTGACCCAGCCTGACCGCCCGGCAGGGCGAGGCATGAAGCTCAAACCCAGCCCAGTCAAGAGCTTGGCACTAGAGCACAATATCCCCGTCCTTCAGCCAGAAACCCTCAAGGACGCAGCAGTACAAGCCCAGATTGCTGCGGAAAATGCCGATGCACTGGTGGTAGCTGCTTATGGCCTCATTATCCCCACAGCCGTGCTCAACATGCCACGCCATGGTTGCTACAACATTCATGCTTCACTGTTGCCTCGCTGGCGCGGTGCGGCACCTATCCAACGCTCACTGCTTGCTGGTGACAAAGAAACTGGTGTCACCATCATGGAGGTCGTGCCCGCACTGGATGCTGGCGCCATGATCTTGCGGGGTGCCTTGCCGATTACAGCGCAGGATACCGCCCAAACTTTGCATGATGGACTGGCAGACATAGGCGCCAAGTTAATGCTGCAGGCCATGAACCAGCTGGAAAGCACAGGAAAACTGGTTGCCGAACCACAAGACGAATCGCTAGTGACTTATGCAGAAAAACTGCAAAAATCCGAAGCTGCTATCGACTGGCACCAGGATGCAGAAGCGCTATCCCGCCAAGTGCGTGCTTTCAACCCCTTCCCGGTCGCACAAAGCACATTGCAGGGCGAAACTTGCCGCATCTGGATGGCACAAGCGCTAGATGGTCAGGCCGAGCCAGGCACCATTGTGTCATTGGATCAAGGCATTATCGTAGGCTGTGGCAAGGGCTTGCTGAGAATTGATGAATTGCAATTGCCTGGCGGCAAGCGCCTGAAAGCCCGCGACTTCCTCGCAGGCAACCCCTTGAAGCTGGGTGACAAATTCGGTCGCTGACATTCGCACCAGCGCCCCAGACTTCATCGGTAAAAACCTGCTTATCCACTTGAATTTTTTCCATTGATCGCTATCTAAATGGGGAAGCAAAATAGTGACGAATCGCGGCGTTATGCCGTAGGCAACACATTCAGAATGGAGTAATGCAACAATGGTAGGAAACTGGCTAAAAACTTCCATCCTCATGGCGGGGATCGTTGTCTTGTTTGGTTCAGTAGGCGCCGCGCTGGGTGGTGCTGGCGGCATGATGATCGCATTGCTAATTGCAGGTGCGATGAATGTCTACGCCTACTGGTTTTCCGACAAAGCCGTACTCAAGATGTACAACGCGCGCGAGGTTGATGCCTCCACTGCGCCCGAGTTTTACAACATGGTACGAGAGCTGGCGAAGAATGCCGAGCTGCCAATGCCCAAGGTTTACATCATCGATGAAGACCAACCCAATGCTTTCGCCACTGGACGTAATCCAGAGAATGCTGCCGTAGCAGCCACCACCGGCATCATGCGCATTCTGACCCAACGCGAACTACGTGGCGTAATGGCGCACGAGCTGGCTCACGTCAAGCATAGAGACACCTTGATTTCGACCATTTCCGCAACAATTGCTGGTGCCATCTCCTCCATCGCACAATTCGGCATGCTGTTTGCGCATGACAGGGAACGTGGCGTGCATCCTGCTGTGGCTATCCTGATCATGATCGTAGCCCCGATTGCAGCGATGCTGATCCAGATGGCGATCTCGCGTGCTCGTGAATTCGAGGCTGACCGCGCTGGCGCACAGATTTGTAATGATCCGACTGCGCTTGCTGCTGCCTTGCAGAAGATACATAACTACGCGCACAAGATCCCGCTGGAAACTGCCGAGCAGCACCCGGAAACAGCACAGATGATGATCATCAACCCGCTGTCCACTGATGGTATCAAGGGCTTGTTCAGCACCCACCCGCAAACCGAGGAACGCATCAAGCGCCTCATGGCGATGGCGGCTTAAGCGGTGCAGGTTTCGCAGCAGCTTGCCGCGCAAGCCGTCGGTCAAGTGCTTGATGGACGTAACCTCTCAGTCGTGCTGGAAACACTATTCCAGCAACATCCTCACATCACGCCACAACAACGTGCCGTGAGCCAAGACCTGGCCTACGGCACGTTGCGCTTTTATTCCCGGCTTGAGGCCTTACTGCAGCAATTACTGCAAAAACCCCTGACTGAAGCCTTTATCCACCACCTGCTCCTGGTCAGCTTGTATCAGCTGGCTTATGACAAGGCCGGTGCACACACGGTAGTCAATCAAGCAGTGCTGGCCGCGGCCAAAACCAAGAAATCCTGGGCCAAGGGCCTGGTCAATGCCGTGTTGCGTAACTTCTTGCGCCAGCGTGATGCGCTTGAACAAAAGCTCGCCAATAACCAAGTGGCTCAATATAGCTATCCACAATGGTGGATCAACAAGCTCAAGCAACAATATCCAGATCATTGGGCATCCATGCTGGAAGCCGGCAATCAGCACCCGCCCATGACGCTGCGCGTCAATCGCCGCCACAGCGATGCCGATCACTACCTGCAACAACTACAGGCGGCAGACTTGCCGGCACAAGCCTTGGATGCACAAGCCATCATGCTTGAGCACGCAGTGCCAGTGAGCCGCCTACCTGGCTTTGAACAAGGCCACGCTTCAGTGCAGGATTGGGGTGCCCAATTTGCTGCTCTGGAACTAGATGCCAAGGATGGCATGCGTGTGCTGGATGCCTGTTGCGCGCCTGGCGGTAAAACCGGGCATGTATTGGAACTGGCGGATGTACACATGACTGCCATGGATAATGATGCCAAGCGCCTGCAACGTGTGCAGCAGAACCTGGATAGGTTAGGCCTGCAAGCCAACCTGGTACAGGGTGATGCCAGCACGCCAGATGCCTGGTGGGATGGGCAGCCTTATGACCGTATCCTGGCCGATGTGCCCTGTACTGCCTCGGGTATCGTGCGCCGTCATGTGGACATCAAGTGGCTGCGAAGAGAACAAGACATCGCAGCATTTGCAGAGCAACAACGCGTGATTTTGCAAGGCCTGTGGCGACTGCTGGCAAAGGGTGGTAAATTGCTTTACGTCACCTGCTCGGTATTTCATGAGGAAAACCAGCAGCAGATCGCGCAGTTTCTGCGATCCCAACCCGATGCTCGCCTGCTGCCCTTAAAGCACGACGCATTACAATCAAACCAAGGACAACTACTCCCCGGTACACACCATGACGGCTTCTTTTACGCTTTACTGCAAAAAGTTTAGGCTGTTCCTTTTACTCGTGCTGGCTTTTTTCAGCACCCAGGCAGTTGCCATCCAGAGTAGCTTATCGATCACCTCTGCCGAGCTGACCGCCACCGAGGAGGGAAACTATGTGCTGGATGCAGACTTCGGACTCACGCTTAGTCCCGCACTGGAAGAAGCAATCAGCAAGGGAATGCCGCTGAACTTCCTCGTCGAGTTTCAGCTAGTCTCACCTCGCCGTTATTGGTTCGATGACGAGATTGTCAGCCTCACCAGCAAGGTATCGCTGAGCTATCATGCCCTGTCGCGGCAATATCTCGTCAACCGTGACGGACACCAATTATCATTTTCCAGTATCTACGAAGCCAAGGAGGAAATTTCCCGCCTCAGGCATTGGCAAGTCGTTGACAATAGCCTGTTGAAAAAAGGGGAAAGTTACCAGGCAGGCTTACGCATGCGCCTTGATCAGTCCAAGCTACCCAAGGCCTTACAAGTAGACACACTCAGCTCTGAAGATTGGAACATGGCCTCCGAGCGTTTACGCTGGACCCCGACACTCGGCCAATAAACCGTCATGAAGTACATTGTCTTTATCAGCGCAGTCTTGGGAGCAGTACTGCTGTACTTGCTTTCACACGCCAGCACCCGTACGGCATCTGCTGGCAATTACTACAACCTGTTGCTGATCCTCAACCTGGCACTGGCCGTCGCACTGATCGTATTAATCGGCGTGCAACTCTGGCGGGTGTATCGCCAGATGCGCAACAGCATCATGGGCAGCCGACTGACCTTGCGCCTGCTTGGCAGCTTTGCACTGATCGCCATCATACCCGGCGTCATCGTCTATGCCGTTTCGGTCAACTTCCTCACACGATCTATCGAGTCCTGGTTCAACGTCAAGGTAGAAGCGGCGCTCGAAGGTGGCCTGCGCCTAGGCCAGAGTGCGCTGGATATCATGCTTTCGGATCTGGAAGACAAGGCCGAGACCATGGCCTTGTCACTAGCCTTCCAGCCCAACAACCTGCACCTGAGCGTACTCAATGACCTGCGCGAAAAAAGTGGTGTACGTGATGCAGTATTGCTGACGGTGCAGGGCCGCATCCTGGCATTTTCCAGCGGAGACCCTTCTAGCTTCCTGCCTGACCTACCCAGCGTCCCGCAGTTACGCCAAGGCAGGCAGCACGTTTATGGCGTAATTGAACCGATTCTTGGCAAGGGCTTGTACCTACGCGTTCTTGCCCCAGTCACGATGAACGATATGGCAGGCGAAACCCGTGTGCTGCAATTACTGCAACCCGTGCCAAAATCCCTCTCCGAAACCGCGGAGGCAGTACAAGACGTTTACGAAGACTATCAAGAGCTCTCATTCAGCCGTGAATCATTAAAAGAGGTTTTCGCGCTAACCTTGACGCTGGTCTTAATGCTGGCCATGCTTTCTTCCATTGCATTTGCCTTCGTCCTAAGCCGCCGCCTCTCTGCACCGCTGGGTATTCTCGCCGAAGGCACACGTGCCATTGCGCGCGGTGATTACGGCACGGTCTTGCCTGCCCATGGCAAGGATGAGCTGGGCATCCTGGTGCAATCTTTCAATAGCATGACGCGCCAGCTCAACGATGCCACCCAGACAGCCGACCGTAACCGTGCGCGCCTGGAAGCAGCACGTGGTTATCTCGAAACCATTCTCGCCCACCTTTCATCCGGGGTATTGGTGCTGGGCGAGCACGGGCAACTACGCACCTTTAACTATGCGGCGTCCCATATTCTTGGCGTTCGTCTGACGGAAGATACACTCAACCAACCACTTGACCTGCTCGCTCACCAGCAAGAAACCTTAGCCAGCTTCGTCAATCGTATCCAGGTCTACTTCAAGGCTGACTCAGCCTCGGAATGGCAGGAGCAAATGGAAATCAGCACCAGCCAAGGCAAGCAGGTTTTACTGGTGCGCGGTACACGCCTGCCCGACGGCCCGGATGGCGGCTTTGTCGTCGTATTCGACGACATTACACAATTAGCGCAAGCTCAACGCGATGCCGCCTGGGCAGAAGTAGCGCGTCGATTGGCGCATGAAATCAAGAATCCACTTACCCCAATCCAGCTCTCCGCCGAGCGTATCGAACACAAACTGGCAGCCAAGCTGAATGAAACCGATGCGGCAATGTTAAGCCGGGCAACTGCCACCATCGTTAGCCAGGTAAATGCCATGAAGACCATGGTAAACGAATTCAGCGAATATGCCCGCCTACCCGCCCTCAACCTGGATACGGTAGATTTGCGGCAATTGATCCAAGATGTCCTGACTTTATATGAAGCAGGCGCTATTCAGATGGTCGTGGATATGCCGCCTGAGTTGCCCAAGGTGCATGGCGATGCAACCATGCTGCGCCAGGTGTTGCATAACTTGTTGCAAAACGCACAAGATGCGCTGGAACATCACCCGCACCCCGAGATCACTATCTCTTGCGTACTCGCGGACGAACGCGTAAAACTATGCGTCAAGGACAACGGCGCTGGCTTCCCGCTGGAAATCCTTTCCCATGCATTTGAACCCTACATGACGACCAAGCGCCATGGCACTGGCCTTGGCCTTGCCATCGTCAAGAAGATCATTGAAGAACACAAAGGCAATATCAAGGTGGAAAACCTGGAACCTGATGGTGCTATCGTCACCGTCACCATACCAATAGCGGAGCGCAAGCAATGACGGCAAGGCAAGTGCTGGTCGTGGATGACGAAATCGGCATCCGCGAATTATTGAGGGATATTTTGCAGGATGAAGGCTACCAAGTGCGCCTGGCCGAGAACGCAGCAGAGGCCCGCACCTGGCGTCAGCAAACCCGGCCCGACCTGGTATTGCTGGATATCTGGATGCCAGACTGTGACGGCATCAGCCTGCTCAAGGAATGGGGTAACGGCGGTCTGCTGACGATGCCGGTAGTCATGATGTCTGGGCATGGCACCATTGATACTGCGGTCGAGGCCACCCGTATCGGCGCATTTGATTTCCTCGAAAAGCCCATCGCGCTGCAAAAATTGCTCAAGACTGTCAATGCTGCGCTCAAACATGGCGAGCAACTACCCCGCTCCGACATGAATTTGCTCAACCTGGGGAAAAGCCCTGTCATCTCCGAGTTGCGCCAGCGCCTGGAGCAAGTCGCCAGCCTGAAATCAGCCTTGCTACTGATCGGTGCCAAAGGTAGTGGCCTGGAACTTTGTGCACGCTTCCTGCACCAGCCAGGCTCGCCTTGGCTGGAATTAAATGAAACCGAGCGCCTGGCCTCAGCCCCATTAGAATTGCTTGAGCATACCAGCGATGGCTTGATCTTCCTGCCCGAAGTCGCCGAGCTGAACAAAACCGAGCAAAAAGGCTTGCTGCTTTTGCTTTCCAAGGCAGAGAAATATGCCGTGCGCGTGGTCTGCGGCACTGCAAGAGCCCTACCGCAGTTGGTACAGGAAGGTGTGTTCGACAGCACCTTGTTACAAGCCATCTCAATCGCAACGGTCAGCGTACCCGCGCTGGAAGATCATCGCGAAGATATCCCTGACCTCGCGCGCTCCATGGTGACCCTGATGGTAGAAACCGGTGAGGCTGCGTATCGCGAATTTGACATTGCCGCCCTCAATGCCCTGCGCAATGCAGATTGGCCAGGCAATCTGGCCCAGTTGGACAGCGTCATCCGCAACCTGGTGCAAACCTCGCTGGGAGAAAAAATTACCCTGGCAGATGTCAACCGTGTTGTCGGTCAATTCGCCCAGATGCACCAGGAAAATACCGGCAATGCAGCTGCAACCTCGCTCGCAATAGACCTGGATCAGCCATTACGCGAAGCCCGGGATGATTTCGAGCGTTTGTACTTTGAGCATCACATCGCCAAGGCAGGCGGCAATATGAGCAAAGTCGCAGAAAACGTACAGCTAGAGCGCACTCACCTTTACCGCAAACTCAAGCAACTAGGGGTTAAATCAAAATAAGCTTACTGGCGTGGCATTCTGGCATCGTAAAGACAGATGCCAAACGCTACCAGTAACAGAAGCACAGGTACCAGCAGCGCTTGATTCCCCATGCTGAGGGTGCATAGCCCACCCAGCACCGCGCCAAACAAAAAGCAGGCGCACACCAAGGCAAAGATGCGTGCCTCGCGCAGCGCTAACTTGTCAAACTGGCGCGCCACTCCCTCGAACAAGCTCTCTATGCTTCGTCTCAGGTTGCCCGTTGTCATCACCGAGTTATATTTGGCATTGCCAATATGGGTAAAACTTGAGTTCTGCATCGCAGCCACCAATGCAATGCCTGGCACCAACCAAGCATCAGGAAAATCTGCTGGCAATTGGCTACCTATGCTTAGCATGACGATTTCAAGCCCCAGGCAGAACAAGGCTGGGCTGACGATTTTTTCCCTCACGCTGGGCAAGCGCATGCAATTGGCCAGGAACACACCCACCACGAACGCCAATAGTGGCGGCAAATGTCGCGAAGCCTGGGACCAATCCTGTTCTCCCACCGCCACACCCATCAGCACGATATTACCCGTCATGGCATTGGCAAATACCTGGCCATGACCAACATAGGTAAAAGCATCGAGAAAACCGCCAGAGAGTGTAAGCAGGGCAGCAACTTGCAGGGAGTTATCGGCAGGTAATGATGTGGAAGGCAGCATGCCTCAAGGAAAACATAATCCTGCATGCTGTGCAATGGCTGGGCACCCTACCCAGCCATTGCAATGTTGGAGAAACTGCCTAGGCCTTGCTACCAGCCACGCTACGATACAACAAGGCACCGATCACGCCACCGACAATCGGAGCCAGCCAGAACAACCACAGCTGGTCGATTGCCCAACCACCCGCATAGACTGCCACACCAGTGCTACGGGCAGGATTAACGGAGGTATTGGTCACCGGGATGCTGACCAGGTGAATCAGGGTCAAGGTCAGGCCAATGGCTACTGGCGCCAGGAATGTAGGTGCACGCTGATCAGTCGCGCCCATGA
Organism: Methylobacillus methanolivorans; assembly: GCF_044751345.1. Taxonomy (GTDB): domain Bacteria; phylum Pseudomonadota; class Gammaproteobacteria; order Burkholderiales; family Methylophilaceae; genus Methylobacillus; species Methylobacillus methanolivorans. The sequence continues at coordinate 1,892,454 of NZ_JBIWXY010000001.1, forward strand.
TGATGAACAGGAAAAACGCTGTCAGCACGACTTCTGCCACCAAGGCAGCTGTCATCGTATATCCACCAGGAGAGTGCTCACCATAACCATTGGAAGCAAAACCAGCAGTGACATCAAACCCGGCCTGCCCACTGGCAATCAGATAAAGCACACCACCCGCAGCGATTGCTCCCAGCACTTGCGCCACGATGTAGGGCAACAACTGGCTACCGGCAAAGCGACCACCTGCCCACAGGCCAATGGAAACAGCAGGATTGAGATGACAACCGGAAATATGCCCAATGGCAAACGCCATGGTGAGCACAGTCAAACCAAATGCCAAGGAGACCCCATGCAGGCCGATACCGACCTCAGGAAACGCCGCCGCCAATACCGCACTGCCGCAACCGCCTAATACCAACCAGAATGTTCCCAGGAACTCCGCACTATATCGATTCATTTTTGATCCTCCTTGTTTACGCTGTCTGTTGGCTACTCATATCCAACCATGTAGCCAGCGCCAGTATAGGAGGTTTACTGCGGCTAAAACGTCAACAATTATTAGCATCCACTTCGATTGTTCACGGTGAGGAAGCGTGCTTGCATTGCTCAAGAATATCGCCTGCATTGCCATGATCGTCTGTAAACAAGGTCGCTTCATCCCCTTTGCTCCACCACTCTAGCGCATCATCCCGATAACGCGCCCCACTGGCGGAAATGGCCTGTACCAGCGTATGGGCCTGCCCACGATAATCAAGCACCGCTTTATCCTGCTCGTAACTCACTGCAATGACCGTCCCGCTATCGCAGTGGTAGGTCAATGCCTCGCTGTCAGCATGACAAGCACTGAGCAACCAGCAAACACAGATCATGAGGGCAACACGCATGATGCAAGCTCCTTATAAACGATCAAATACCGAGCCGATATCCGGGCTAAACAGGCGATGGTACAGACGGGTGGCATGCAAATCGGTCATGCCAGCGATGTAATCGCAGATCACACGCCTAGAGCGGCCACTTTCGTGAAACTGCGCCAGGTAAGTGGGTGGCAGCAAGCGATCTGGGTTCTCCAGCAAAGTCACAAACAAACGCATGATCATCTGCTGTCCCTTGAACTCCAGCGCTTGCACCTTGGGATGACGAATCACTTCATCCAGCACGAATTTCTTCAAAATATCGAGCAGTTGCCGGGCTTCACCTTGCATCTCGGCCTGCAAACGCAATAGCGGTGAAGCAAACCCATCTTGCTCACGAATCGCGATATTGCCAATGAAGTAAGCAACCAATTTGCTAATCGCATGCTTGCGGTCACGGTCACTGCCAGAAAACAGTTTGCTGTTGTAGAACTCTGCCTGTGTGTTTAAGGGCGATTCGGGCAAACTCTCAACGCGGGACATCACTTGCTCACGCCACTGACGCTCGGTGACCAGCTCGAGTGCCAGCGCATCTTCGAGGTCATGCACGCCATAGGCAATATCATCCGCCAGCTCCATGATCGAAGTATCGAAGCCCTTGTGCATTGATTTTGCATGCTTGCCTGGCACGCGCTTGAACGCCCGGAAGCCTTGCCTATCTTGTTCCGTCAATGGTGCCAATATCCACGCCAGGACATCTGCCTCATCATCATGAATACATTTGGGTGGTTTGGCATGATCAATATTGGAAGAGATTGCCTGCATCTCTTCACCATAGCCTGCCACTTCGTTGTGCAACACCGGGTATTTCAACAAGCCCAGCATGGTACGACGCGTCAAATCCAGCCCATGCTCAGGTGAATACTCACCCAGCCTGCCAATAATGCGCAGGGTTTGCCCGTTGCCCTCAAAACCACCATGCGCGTACATCAAGGCATTTAAGGCAACTTCTCCACCATGCCCAAACGGCGGATGACCAAGATCGTGGCCCAGGCAGATGGCCTCAATCAGGCTCAATGAAGGAATCCAGGTACTGCACTCAGGATCATCCGCATAGCGTTGGCGTAATTGCTCGCAAATGCCCGAACCAATCTGCGCAACTTCCAAGGAATGTGTCAGCCGCGTACGGTAGAAATCGCTGTCGCCTATGCTGAAAATCTGCGTTTTGGATTGCAGACGCCGGAATGAGGAGGAGTGAATAATGCGCGCGCGATCGCGCTGATATTCACTATCAATCGAGTCAGAGTTGAAGGATTTTCCTGCATAGCCAGCGGCATAACGTCGACGGTCTATCCAGGGGGTCATGATGTGTTCTTGCTTGGTTTCCATGGCGTGATATTGCCATGAAAGGTGACGCCAGCCTAATCAGTCACCACAAGAAATCAAGCTGAAGGTTGATCAAGTTGCCAGTGCCCACGCGCGTAGACATCCATCATCATACGACCAGCCTGGGAATAATGGATTTCAGTGCCAGAAGGCACCACCAGCATTTCCAGCATGGTGCGCAAGGTAGCACGAGCAACAGTAATATCAGCGGTTGTAATATCAATACGCTGGTATACCAGGCGTTGTGAAGCGTCCTGATTGATATCGCTCAATGACTGCCCCCAACCAATAACATCGCCGGCCTGCGCTTCCTGCATCAATCGTGCAAGCTCGTTCTCGCGCAGATGAAATGGATCTGGTCTTGTATGGGCTTTCAATGGAATCTTGACGTAGACAAACAGCGTCTGGGAAGTACGATCAAACACCGTACCATGGTCTGTTGCATCAACGGTATTGCCTGCGCCCATCTTGCCAGCCTCGTTTGCCATATATTGCATCAACGATTGGCAGGCCAGGCGCGTTGACATTAACAGGCCTTAGACCGGTTCAGCTACCTGTCCATAACTCGGCATAGCTTTGCCAAGCAGCGCGCGGGGCCTGCTCCCTGGGCGCATTGACGGGCACCCCAAGGTTCAGCAAGCCAATGATCTTGTCCTGCGGCGCAAACCCCATCACCTGATTCAGCAAGCTGCCCAATGGGTCAGGTGCACTACTCCAGAATCCGCTATATCCCAGCACATGCGCAGCATTGAGCATATTCATGACCGCAGCCCCTGCCGTCAGCAACTGCTCGAATTCCGGTGCTTTGAGATGTGGTGTCATCCGGGCGGCCAAGACGATGACCAAAGGCGCGGTCGTCAACTTGAGGGTATATTTGCCGCGCAATGCCTGAACCTGCTCCGTCTGGGCATCAGGATGCTGCAATACCTGTTGTAATAACACCTGCCTCGCGTCGCCCTGCACCACCTTGAAATGCCAAGGCATCAAGCCAGCATGGTCGGGTGCCGTCGCTGCTGCTTGTAGAATGGTTTCCAACTCGCCAGCCTGCGGCGCTGGCGCCATCAATGGCCAAGCCGAACGCCGGGCCAAGAGGGTTTCTAATATCTCTGTCGTCATTTTGCTTCTACTTCCTCTTACTTAACCAAGTCTGGCGCACTATCCAATAGCACGACCAAGCTGCGCCCTTGCGCAAAAGGCCACCCAACATCAACAAGGTTGCGCTTATATGCCCCAGTCTCGCTATCAGCAGGCAAGCTGCAACACTACAGGGGTATGATCAGATGGTCGCTCCAGCTTGCGTGGCGCCTTGTCTATCCAACAACGCTGACAATCAGCCTTGAGGGCATCACTCACCAGAATATGGTCAATGCGTAGCCCCAGGTTACGGCGGAAACCAGCCATGCGGTAATCCCACCAACTGAAGCTGGCAGGCTCTTGCTCGAACAGACGGAAGCTGTCATGCAAGCCCAATGCGGTCATGGCACGAAAAGCTGCACGCTCCGGCTCACTTACCAATACCTGCCCCACCCACGCGGCAGGGTCATGCACATCCTGGTCTTCAGGCGCTATGTTGTAATCACCGAGCAAGGCCAGTTTTGGATGGGCAGCGAGTTCTGCCTGAAGATAGGCAATCAGCGCTTCCAGCCATCCCAGTTTGTACTGATATTTGTCTGAATCCAGGCTTTGCCCATTCGGGATGTAAGCACATACTATTCTTACACCATTGATAGTGGCAGCCACTAATCGCTTTTGTTCATCATTCAACCCAGGAATGCCAAATGAAACATCCTCTATCGGGTGCGGGCTAAGAATTGCCACGCCGTTATAGGTTTTCTGGCCGCTATGCACGGCGTTATACCCGGCCTCCCGCAAGGCCTCATAGGGGAATTTACTATCTTCCTGCTTGGTTTCCTGCAGGCACAAGGCATCCGGTTTTTCCGCATTGATCCAGTCGATCACATGTGGCAAACGGACATTGAGTGAATTGACGTTCCAGGTGGCGAGCTTCATGAATGGCTAGGGTTTACTGACAATCGTTCAGTTTACCATTGCTGTCGCCCTGAATTTTCCTTTATCGGCAAGGCTAGTGTTTCACGCGCCCTCAAACAGGAGTAAAGTTGGCCCATGATGGCGAGATGATTGCAACAGGGAGCAACGCCTCGACATGGCTCAGTGATCGTTACAAAAATAATGACAATCAATATGACATCAATATTTCACCCATGCCTTACACGCTGTAATAGCTGGGTCATGTTGGCCTGTTTGATGCTGGTTGGCTGCAACACCATGGCCCCACCATATCAGGCCCCCGCAGCCCCTGTGGCCACTCGCTTTCCCTTTGAGCAATCGACAGGTACAGAAGCTGCCAATCTCGCGTGGCAGGATTACTTTGCCGATGCCGAACTGCGCGCCTTGATCCAAGCAGCCTTGGAAAATAATCGCGACCTGCGCATCGCCATGCTACGCATTGAGGAAACGCGGGCGCTGTACGGCATACAGCGTGCCGACCTGTTTCCCTGGCTCAATGGTCAAGCCAACTTTACCCGCTCGCGCACTCCTGCAGATATGAGCCTGATCGGGCGCCCATTGCTGCTGAATGAATACAATGTTGGCCTGGGCGTCAGCAACTGGGAGCTGGACTTCTGGGGCCGTATCCGCAGCTTACGTGATGCCGCCCTGGAAACTTTCTTTGCAAGCAATGAAGCACGCCGCGCAGCCACCATCTCGCTGGTCGCCGAAGTCGCCAATAGTTACTTGCGGTTACGCGCATTGGATCAGCGTATCCAACTCGCAGAGAAAACCATTCAAAGCCGTGAAGAGTCCACGCGGATATTCCAACGCCGTTTCGATGTTGGCTCCACCTCCAAATTAGACCTGAAGCAAGTGCAAACCTTGCTGGCACAGGCTCAGACATTGCTCTATCAATTGCAGCAATCTCGCGCCACCGAACTCAACGCCCTGACCGTCTTGATTGGCAAGGAGGTCGTGTTGACACCCTATCAAGACAACGCCATCCAGGAAAAGCCGTTCCTCAACGACATCAAAGTAGGCTTGCCTTCCGAGATACTGACTCAGCGGCCAGACATCGTAGCGGCCGAGCATGTGCTCAAGGCAGCCAATGCCAATATCGGCGCCGCGCGTGCCGCCTTCTTCCCACGCATCAGCCTGACAGCGGCATATGGCACGGCCAGCCGCGAACTCGATGGCCTGTTCGAGTCAGGCAGCCAGGCCTGGCGTTTCTCGCCCAGCATTACACTGCCTATCTTCAATGCTGGCGCCAACCGTGCCAATCTTGACTTGGCGGAAGTGCGCAAAGACCAGGCCATTGCCAACTATGAAAAAGCCATCCAAGGCGCTTTTCGAGATGTGGCCGATGCTTTGGCCGCCCAACATGGGCTGCGCCAGCAGCTGATTAGCCAACAGGAAATGTTAGCTGCGCAGGCAGAGCGTGCCCGATTAGTGAAACTACGCTATGACAATGGTGCCACTTCCTATTTCGAGGTGCTGGATGCGGAACGCAACTTGCTGGAAGTTGAACAGCAGCTAGTGCAAATGCAGCGTGCCCTCTTCTCCAGCCAAGTCAGCCTATATGCCACGCTGGGCGGCGGGTCGCAATCCATTGCCGCACCCTCGCCAATCACACCCCTCAGCCGGCAGCCCGCCAATTGAACGGATCACGCCATATGAACCCAAAAATCAAGAAATTCGCCCCGATAGTGATCATTGCCGCACTGGCCGCCGCTGGTTTTTATGCCTGGCAGGCCATGAGCAGCAATAGCCATCCCGAAGGTTTTGCCAGTGGCAATGGACGGATAGAAGCCATCGAAATTGACGTTGCCACCAAATTGGCAGGCCGCGTTGATGACATTCTGGTCAATGAAGGAGACTTTGTGCAGGCAGGACAAGCACTTGCCAAGATGCAGGTGCAAGTGCTGGATGCACAACGCGATGAAGCCCGCGCACAACACCAGCAAGCACTTAACAGCGTTGTGGCTGCCCAGGCACAGGTCGCCCTGCGCGAAAGCGACAAGCGTGCGACGCAGGCACTGGTGACGCAACGCGAAAGCGAGCTGGATGCCGCTCAACGCCGCTTGGCACGCTCTGAGACCCTCTCGGCAGAAGGTGCTTCATCCATCCAGGAACTGGATGATGACCGTGCGCGAGTACGCAGTGCACAGGCCGCTGTCGAGGCGGCCAAGGCACAAGTAACTGCGGCCCAAGCCGCGATTGATGCAGCCAAGGCACAGGTGATCGGTACCAATTCCACCGTGGCTGCCGCGCAGGCCACCATCGCCCGCATAGAGGCCGACATTACGGACAGCCAACTCATTGCGCCACGCGATGGCCGCGTGCAGTATCGCGTGGCACAGCCAGGTGAAGTGCTTGCCGGTGGCGGCAAGGTGCTCAATCTGGTTGACCTCTCGGATGTCTACATGACCTTTTTCCTGCCCGAAGCCGCTGCAGGCAAGCTGGCAATGGGTGCCGAGGCACGTATTATCCTTGATGCCGCGCCGCAATATGTCATCCCAGCTACGATCTCGTTTGTAGCCAGCACTGCACAATTCACCCCAAAAACTGTAGAAACCGAGAGCGAGCGGCAAAAACTGATGTTCCGCGTCAAGGCACAGATCGACCGTGAATTGCTGCAAAAACACCTCAAACAAGTCAAGACAGGCCTACCCGGCGTAACCTGGGTCAAGGTGGACAACCAGGCGCAATGGCCTGCTGAACTGGCGGTGAAAGTACCAGAGTGAGCAACACCCAGCAGCAGTCAGCGACTGTCGTCCAACTGCAGGAAGTCAGCCTGCACTATGGCAAGATCGCGGCACTTGATGGCATTAGCCTGAACATTCCTGCCGGATGCATGGTGGGTATGATAGGCCCTGATGGCGTGGGCAAATCCAGCCTGTTATCGCTGGTGGCGGGTTCCAGGGCGGTGCAGGCAGGTAAGGTAGAGGTGCTGGGCGGGGATATGGCCAGCAAACAGCATCGCGATCATGTGTGTCCGCGTATTGCCTATATGCCGCAAGGCCTGGGCAAGAACCTGTACCCAACATTGTCTGTGGAAGAAAACCTGCAATTTTTTGGTCGCCTGTTCGGACACGATGCCAAGGAGCGCAGGCGACGCATTGATGACCTGACGCGCAGCACCGGTTTGCAGAAGTTCCTCGACCGTCCGGCAGGCAAGCTTTCTGGCGGGATGAAGCAAAAGCTGGGATTATGCTGCGCACTGATTCACGACCCGGACCTGTTGATCCTAGACGAGCCTACCACTGGCGTCGATCCACTTGCCCGCGCCCAGTTCTGGGATCTGATCGAGCGTATCCGCCAGGAAAGAAGCAGCATGAGCGTCATTGTTGCCACGGCTTACATGGACGAGGCGCAACGCTTTGACTGGCTGGTGGCGATGGATGACGGCCAGGTATTGGCGACAGGCACGCCGCAGGAGCTACTCGAACGTACAGGCAACACTTCGCTGGAAACCGCATTTATCGCCCTGCTGCCTGAGGAAAAGAAGCAAGGCCACCAACCAGTCACGATTCCACCATTGCCAGAGGGTGATGGCAGCGATGCGGACATCGCCATTGAGGCCAAGGACCTCACCATGCGCTTTGGCGACTTTGTCGCTGTCGACCATGTGAGCTTCCGCATCCGACGTGGGGAGATTTTCGGCTTTCTCGGTTCAAATGGCTGCGGCAAATCCACCACCATGAAGATGCTCACCGGCCTGCTACCCGCCAGCGAAGGGCAGGCCTGGCTGTTCGGACATAAGATCGACCCCAGGGATATCGACACGCGCCGCCGGGTTGGCTATATGTCGCAGGCGTTTTCGCTCTACACCGAGCTGACCGTGCGGCAGAACCTGGTGCTGCATGCCCGCCTGTTCCATGTGCCTGAGGCAGACATTCCCGCACGCGTGGATGAGATGGTGCAACGCTTCGCGCTGGAAGAAGCGCTCGATAGCCTGCCGGATGGTTTGCCGCTTGGCATCCGCCAGCGATTGTCCTTGGCAGTGGCCATGGTGCACAAACCGGAGCTGCTGATTTTGGATGAGCCAACTTCCGGCGTTGACCCAGTCGCCCGCGATAACTTCTGGCGCTTGTTGATTGAGCTCTCGCGCCGCGACCGCGTCACCATCTTCATTTCCACCCATTTCATGAACGAGGCCGAACGCTGTGACCGCATGTCACTGATGCATGCAGGCAAGGTACTCGTCAGCGACACACCCGCTAACATTGTCGCGCATCGTCATGCCGATACGCTGGAGCAAGCGTTTATCGACTATCTTGTGGAAGCAGGTGGTGGCACCGACAAGGCTCAACCTGTTGATGATGCAACGCCCAATACTGAACACACCACACAGCATGTGCCACATCGTTTTTTCAGCCTGAACCGCATGTTCAGCTATCTGTGGCGCGAAATGCTGGAGTTGCAGCGCGACCCAGTACGCGGCGGCCTCGCCTTGGCAGGCTCCATGCTGCTCATGTTCGTCATGGGCTTTGGCATCAGCATGGATGTGGAAGACCTGACCTATGCCGTGCTGGATCGCGATCAGACCACACTGAGCCAGAACTACGCACTCAATCTTTCAGGTTCGCGCTACTTCATCGAACAGCCGCCTATTAGCGATTATCAAGAGATGGACAAACGCATGCGTAGTGGCGAACTGTCCCTCGCTATCGAGATACCGCCTGGATTTGCCCGCGATGTACAGCGCGGACAGCGTGCCGAGATTGGTGCCTGGGTGAATGGCGCCATGCCACAGCGCGCTGAGACTGTGCAAGGCTATGTGCAGGGCATGCACCAGCAATGGCTGCAACAACAAGCACAGGAACGCCTGGGTGTCACGCTCGCCAGCGCCGCCAGAATAGAGACACGCTACCGCTACAACCCCGACGTGCGCAGCCTGCCCGCCATGGTACCCGCGGTGATTCCTCTGTTGCTGCTCATGCTGCCAGCCATGCTGGCTGCATTGTCCGTGGTGCGGGAGAAAGAGCTAGGCTCCATCATCAACCTTTACGTGACGCCCGTCACCCGCACCGAGTTCTTGCTCGGCAAGCAATTGCCTTATGTTGCGCTGGCCATGCTGAACTTCCTCCTCATGGCATTGCTGGTCGTGACGGTATTCGATGTGCCAATCAAGGGCAGCTTCGCCACGCTGACGCTGGCAGCGTTTATCTATTGCATTGTCGCCACCGGCATTGGCCTGCTTGCCTCCACATTTACCCGCAGCCAGATTGCCGCGCTGTTTTTTACGATGATCGTTTCCATCGTCCCTTCAGTGCAGTTTGCCGGCATGCTCAACCCGGTCTCTTCCCTGGAAGGTGCAGGCCGGATTGTGGGCGAGGTTTATCCCACCACTTATATGCTGATCATCACCCGCGGCGTGTTCAGCAAGGCATTGGACTTCTCTGACCTGCATGCCTCATTCTGGCCGATGCTGGCGGCCATTCCCGTCATTCTGGTGATGTCCATCCTCCTGTTAAGAAAGCAGGATAAATGACATGCGCACACCCCTGATGACCAGACAACCTATTGTGAGCATTGCCCCATGCGCCATCTAGCCAACATCTATCGGCTTGGCGTCAAGGAGCTCTGGAGCCTGATTCGCGACCCGATCATGCTGGTATTGATCGGCTACACCTTCACCATCATGATCTACAGCTCGGCCACAGCAATACCGGAAACCCTGCACAAAGCGCCGATTGCCATCGTCGACGAAGATGCTTCACCCTTGTCTGCACGCATTGTTTCTGCGTTCTATCCGCCGCATTTTTCTACGCCGCCGCTAATCACGCAGAGCCAGATCGACCCAGGCATGGATGCGGGCGACTACACGTTTGCCCTGCATATCCCGCCCAATTTCCAGCGCGACGTGCTGGCGGGTAAATCACCCGCGTTACAACTCAATGTAGATGCCACGCGCATGTCGCAAGCTTTTTCTGGCAACCGCTATATCCAGGAGATCGTGCTGACCGAAGTGAATGAATTCGTGCAACGCTACCGCAGCACAGCGACGCTCCCGGTAGAGCTATCACTGCGCATGCGCTTCAACCCCAGCCTGATCCAGGCATGGTTTGGTGCCATGAACGAGATCATCAACAACATCACCATGCTCTCTATCATCCTCACCGGCGCAGCGCTGATCCGTGAGCGCGAGCATGGCACCATTGAGCACTTGCTGGTCATGCCTGTGACGCCAACCGAGATCATGCTGGCCAAGGTGTGGTCTATGGCTCTGGTGGTATTGATCGCCTCGACATGCTCCCTACTCTTCGTGGTGCAAGGTTTGCTACACGTCCCTATCCATGGCTCGATAGCGCTGTTCTTGCTGGGTGCCACCTTACACCTGTTTGCCACCACATCCATGGGCATCTTCATGGCGACATTGGCACGCAACATGCCGCAGTTTGGCATGCTGATGATCCTGACCCTGCTGCCATTGCAAATGCTTTCCGGCGGCCTCACACCGCGCGAAAGCATGCCGGAGTTTGTGCAGAACATCATGCTGCTGGCGCCCACCACGCACTTCGTGGAGCTGGGGCAAGCGATATTGTTCCGTGGTGCGGGTATTGATGTAGTGTGGAGCTCATTCCTGGCACTGTTGTTGATCGGCACCGTGCTGTTTATCGTCTCGCTGACCCGCTTCCGCAATACAATCAGCCGCATGGCGTAGAGCAAACAGAAACGCACCAACCAGGCTTTATTGCCCAGCCTTGTCATGCCAGCGCTGGTGGCCCCATGCACGTTGGGCTGCCTGATCAAGAAAGGTCCAGGCGACAAAGCGGCTTTGCTTTTGCCCCTGCGCCATCTCCACCGTTTTGACTTTCAATGCGCCCACTGCTCTCAATGCCCGATAAACCGCAGGTAATGTCGCGGCCTTGGATACCAAGCTAGTAAACCATAGGCATTGCTCGGCAATCATGGCGCTTTCGCTCACCATGCGACTGATAAATGCCTCTTCACCACCATTACAGTAAAGCTCGGCTGCCTGTCCACCAAAGTTGAGCTTGGGCGCAGATGAGTGGGATGTTTTGCGGGCAGGCTTGCCCCGATTGCGCTCCAGGTTCTGCCATTTGCGTTGCGTTCCCGCCATGGCTTCGGCCTGTGATGCATGAAATGGCGGATTGCACATGGCGAGATCAAAACGCTCACCCGGTTGCACCACCCCAGCAAATATCTTGTCTGCATTGCACTGAGAACGTAGTGCTATCACCCGCTCCAACCCGGCATTGGCCGCGATAATACGCTGCGCATTCTCTAAGGCATCCGCATTGATGTCAGCGCCGACAAAAGACCAGCCGTATTCACGCTGGCCGATGATAGGGTACACCAGATTAGCGCCTACCCCGATATCCAGCACCCGCACACTCTCGCCACGAGGGATATTTCCACCATTACCAGCAGCCAACAGGTCGGCAAGGTAATGGAGATAATCGGCTCTCCCCGGAATCGGCGGGCAGAGAAATTGTGGCGGAATATCCCATGCTGCAATGCCATAGTGTTGCTTTAGTAGCGCCTGGTTGAGGCTTTTCACTGCCTGCGGGTTGGCAAAATCAATGCTGGCATCCTGATACTCATTCAGCCTGACAAAGTCAGCCAACGCGGGATGTGCCTCTATCAGCAAGGCAAAGTCATAACGCTGGCGATGCTGGTTACGTGGATGCAGGCCCGCTTTCCCCTCAGATACGATACGTTGGGTCATTCAGAGCCTGACGGAACAACATGGTGAGGGTACGCATCCATCAACAGAAAAGTCGATGCTTACCGTTGATATTGCGCGATAGCAGGCACCAAACACCGGAAATGCTCAGTCTGGCAATGCGCATCCAAAGCCGCTTGATCTGGCCACTCTTCCACAAAGATGAAGTGCCCAGCTTCCCGCTGGTTGGTGAAGAGTTCATAGGCAATGCATAGCGGCTCTTGGTGGGTTTTTGCGATCAACTCATCGTAGAGTGGCATGACCTGTTCAATGCACTCTGGCTTGATAAAATCTTGGGCGATGACTTTGAGCATGGGAGGTAATCCTTCAGGCGGCAGAGTGATAAGTAGGGTGGCCCGTTGTTTAATTGACAGGCTTGATGGCAATTGCCTGCACCACGGCAGCCAGGCCGGTATGATACATGCCCTCCACCACCTCGCGCTCCAACTCCGCCAAATGAGAGAAATGGAAGCCACTCAAGGCGCTGCGCAATTTGTCTGCCGTCATCATGGTATCGGCATCATTACCCCCACCAGTACCGTACCTCAGCTGATCCGGCGTATAGGCTTCCAACAAGAATACGCCACCGGGCTTAAGGCCATGGATGATGCGAGGAAAGATGATGGACTGCAACGATGATGGCATGGGACAGTAGATCGAGACAATGCCATCCCATTGCTCCTGGCCGAGATCAACATCAGCTAGGTCAGCATGCAGGCAGTGGATTGACACCCCTTGCTCTTCTGCCAGCTTTCTGGCTTTTTCCAGGCCAACTATCGAGCTATCAACAGCGGTGACATCGTAACCCTGACGTGCCAGAAATACTGCATTGCGACCCTCGCCCTCGGCAAGGCTCAACACGCGCCCCTTGGGCAAAGCCTGCACATACTCAGCCAGAAAGGTGTTCGGCGTTTTTCCATAGGCATAGGCTTCCGTACTATAGCGCTCATCCCACATGATATTGCTCCTTAAAACGATGAATTATCCAGCTTGCCGGCCTGGGTGATAAAGCGCGCCACCAAGTTGAGCAGTTCTGGCATCACCGGCAACTCTGGCTGGTTATAGGTGTTCCAATTTTGTGCACGATCCGGCACCGAAAGCTTGAGAATATGGTTCATCCCCTCCATCATGATCACGGTTGCCTCCGGGTTGGCCATCTCCAGCAAGGCAGCATCCTCTGCACTCACCTGAATATCAGTGGTCCCATGTAATACCAGCACTGGCATTTTCAACTTGGCAATTTCCTTGGCCGGGTCGTATTTGAACCATGACAGCAGGTAAGGCTGCACACTCGGGCGGAACAAGGCATATAGGGCCGGATTGACAGTAGCTACCCGCTTACCTTGTTGCAACTGCCTGAGCACAGGCAATGCCAAGGTTTGTATCTCGGCAGGCTGTTCAGCCAATTGCCTTTCCAGCACCTCACTGGCAGCACGGCCTGGGCTGCCGATCAGCACCACCTGCGCCACGCGACTACGCTGCGCCGCCAGCATCCCCAGCAATGCTCCCTCGCTATGGCCAAGCACCGTGACCTTGCCAAAACGCTTATCCTTGCCCAACCATGTGATCCAGTCCCGCACATCAGCCACATAATGCTCGAAGCGCAGATCTTCTTCCTTGGTGGCAGCACTGATACTCTGTCCCACACCGCGCTTGTCGTAACGCAAGCTGGCAATACCGTACTGCGCCAGGCCCTGCGCCAATAACAACAAGGCGTTGTGATGCAGGCCAGGCTGGTTGCCATTGCGGTCTGTCGGGCCGGAGCCAGCCACCAATAACACGACCGGCATGCCTAGCTTGGCCTCGGGTACCAACAATGTGCCTTCGAGCGTGCCGCTCGCAGTCTCAAGCTGCACGACAGACTCTTCTATCGCGGCATAGGCACTCACCTGCATGTGGAACATGAGGCAAATGGCAATCAGGTATGGGCGTATGCTGGCAAACATGGCGAGATTTTCAGGGTTGAAATGACAAGATTTCATTCTGATCATACCGCAATTCCATAGCGCCACTGCGTTAAGCAAACACCATCAACCTGCAAAATTGAGGTAAATTTCCAGCATCACACCATGTAATCAGGAGCATCATGACCTCACTCACCTCTCCCGTCACCGAGTTGCTAAAGACCCACGCTATTCCCTACAACGTCATCGACATTCCCTTGAGCGAAGACAAGAAACCCGTCCGCAACCTGGAAGAATTATTGGAAAGTGAAGGGCTGGACCCAAAATCCGTGGTGCGCAGCGTCCTGTTCCGCACCGGGTCTGAGCAGTTCATTCTGCTGGCTGTCGCAGGCGGTGGGCGTGCCGATTGGGCCATCCTGCGCAACCATCTCAATGAGCGCAAGCTGCGTATGGCGGAATATGATGAGGTGCCAGAAGCGACGGGCTATGTCGTCGGTGCCGTACCACCGATTGCCCTGCCAACGGGACTCAAGGTGATGGTGGATAACAGTGTGAAAGACTATGAGACTGTCGTGATCGGCAGCGGAGTGCTGGGCTACGCACTAGCATTGAAAGGCGCAGACCTGCTGAAGATGCTGGGGGATGCAGAACAAGGCAGTTTTGCCAAAGCATAAGCACTACTAGCAAAGATCACGCTAGTGCATTAAAAGTAGGGTTATTTCCACTTTTCACATTGCACTTCGACACTGCGTTCACCATCGCTCAGCCATATCTGGCCATCCTGTATGGTGCATTGCAGGCTCATCGTGCGCTGCGCCATCTCTGCCAGCGCCTTGGTCTGCTCTTGCGGCAGGTTGAATACACTCACCTGCTTCAGCTTCGCCAACGCGCTCCTGTTCTGTTCAAACCACATCTCTGCCGTGCGGCCACCATAGGCATACAACAGCACCTCGTCTGCGCGGCCACACGCTTTGCGAATCAACCGTTCATCCGGCAATCCCACATCAATCCACTGCTCTATCCTGCCTGTAAGATCTTTGCGCCAGATATCCGCTTCATCACCATCCGTCATGCCCTGGCCAAAAGCCAATAACTCATGCGCATTCAGCGCAAACGCGAGCAAGCGCACCATCATGCGCTCATCCGTCTCGGAAGGATGCCGCGCCAAGGTCAACGCATGATCGTTGTAATAATGCCGCTCCATATCCGCAATCTGCAGATTAGCCTTGAATACAGTGGATTTGAGCGCCATAGCATGCCTAGTGAAATCGGTGAAGGGGCAGAGCTTAACGCATATGAGTCAAAAACGGCTACAAAAACTCTGACGGCGCATAAGCATAAGATGCTGTCATTTCACTGTTCAAGAGTCCCAGAATGTACACATGAACAATGCAGCGAAAAATTTCGCCTATTATTTACCGGATGGCGGATGATCGCGCCGGAAAAACTCCCACTCATCAACGACCGTGCTATCCGGCAAATGGCACATGCCGATCGTCCCTCCGGACGCATCTTTCTGGAACTCAATCTTGCCGCCCTGGTTGACGCAATAAACAGAAGCGGGATTTGCCATGTCAAGCTTAGCGGGCTTTTGCCCGCTGCCGGAAGAACAGCCTGCCATGACAGAACATATCATCAGGAATACAGTTACTCGAAAAATCATCATTCCCCTTTCTGAGTTGACCAGTGAACGCCACATCGCATCACGGCATGCAATTGTTTACTTGATGATCATCCGGCCTTTTTCAAGAATCGGGGTGGATACATCCGTTGAAGCATTGCTGGCGATGCTCAACTGAGAGATGGTATAGCGCAACACCGGTTGCAAAGGCACGTCTGCATTGCCGAGAATCGCAACCTGCAATTCCGGATCAAGTTGCTGTTCCGCCAGCTTGTACCGTGCATCATGATCCTCAAGCACTCTCGCCGCCTTGATCAAGGGCTTGACCTCCTCCTTGGAAAACAGCAGGAAATCCAACGAGAACAGCTGTGAAAGAGGCCGTCGTGCATCAACAGCCTCTCGCGGAGGCGTTTGGCTGCGCAAATCTTGTGAGGAAGCGATTCTCCAAGGCCATATCACTATACGGGTGCGAACCTTCTTGGGGTGGCCAACTGCGACCGACAACGTCGCTCCACTTTCGATACGACTACGGATGGCAGCAATGACAGTCCATGAGCTTGCCTTTGATATTAAAGAATATGGATACTTTGCGGCTTTATAGAAAGCTCGTTTTCAGTCTTTTCTCTTTCTCGAAGCGTTCTATCGCTAGAATAATCAGCTTATCAATTAATTCCGGGTAACTGATACCGGAAGCTTCCCAAAGCTTGGGGTACATGCTGATTTTGGTAAAACCCGGAATAGTGTTGATTTCATTGACCAGTATTTCGCCATTGGCTTTCAGGAACATATCGATTCTTCCCAAGCCCTCGGCAGATAACGCCTTAAAGGTCCGTATCGCAAGATCCTGTGCCTGTTCCGCAACCCCTGCAGGCAATACAGCAGGAATCTCCAGGACAGCGCCCTTTTCATCAAGATACTTTGCATCATAAGAATAAAAATCATGACTCGGCTTGATCTCGCCGATCACAGAGGCGAGCGGGTCTCTATTACCAAGCACGGCGCATTCGATTTCCCGGCCATCGATGAACTCTTCCAAGAGTATTTTCACGTCAAACGAAAAGGCAAGCTCCACTGCAGCAAGATAGCTCGCTTCATCATGCACCTTACTAACACCAACGGAAGACCCCATGTTGGCAGGCTTCACAAAGAACGGAGCGCCAAGAACACTGGCAACTTCAGAGAACCTGGGAATCCGTTCGCCATCTGTCAGCACCAGGAACTTGCCAATAGGAATGCCGGCGTCGCGCAGCAAGCGCTTCATGACATCCTTGTCCATACCTATGGCCGACCCTAGCACACCTGCACCTACGAACGGCACATTCGCCAACCTCAGAAAACCTTGGACCGTGCCATCCTCGCCCATCGGACCATGAAGAATCGGAAAAGCAACATCAATAGCACCGTTATCCAGCTGGCCTTCAACACTGCAAATCTCGCCATTGCTTTCGGGAGCAAACGTAATGGGATTACGCACGATATTCAGGCTAATCTGCCCAGGATCGTCCACATTGAGTAGATAATGATCGCTTGCCCCCAGTAGCCACCTTCCGGTCTTGTCGATACCAATCAGGACTGGTTCATACTTTTCACGATCAATCGCATCGAAGACATTCTTGGCGGATTGCAGTGACACTTCATGTTCAGCTGACTTTCCGCCAAAAATGATCCCAACTTTGATTTTTTTCATATCTCAATGATGATTTCTTAAGCAGTCATCCCGTTATGTCGTAGCAAGGCATCAATACTCGGCTCCCTGCCTCTAAACGCAATGAACGATTCCAGCGCTGGTCGTGAACCGCCTTGGGCCAATATTTCGTTCCAGAAACGCTTGCCAGCCTCGGCGGATAACACACCGTTTTCCTCGAACATGCTGTAGGCATCGGCGGAGAGGACTTCTGCCCATTTGTAGCTGTAATAGCCAGCGGCATAACCACCGGCAAAGATATGCGAGAAGTTGTTGGGGAAACGGTTCCACTTGGGTGGGCGCACCACGGCGACTTCGTCGCGGATGGCTTCGATCAGTGTCAGTGCTGTCGCGGTGTCGTACTCGCTGAAATCGGCATGCAGGCGCATGTCGAACAGGGAGAACTCGATCTGGCGCACGGTCTGCATGCCAGCCTGGAAGTTCTTGGCAGCGACCATTTTGTCGAACAAGGCTTTAGGCAAATACTCACCGGTGTCGACATGTTTGGTCATGTGGCGCAGCACATCCCATTCCCAGCAGAAGTTCTCCATGAATTGGCTGGGCAATTCAACCGCATCCCATTCCACACCCTTGATGCCGGAGACGCCATAATCTTCAACCTGGGTGAGCATATGATGCAGGCCATGGCCAAACTCGTGGAACATGGTGATGACTTCATCATGCGTGAATAACGCAGGCTTGCCACCCACGGGGGCCGAGAAGTTGCAGGTGAGATAGGCTACGGGAATCTCGATGCCGTGTGACTTCCTGCGACGAGTGATCGCTTCGTCCATCCAGGCACCGCCGCGCTTGTTGTTGCGGGCGTAGAGATCAAGGTAGAACTGGCCGACTGGTTCGCCCGCCGGGGTGGTGATTTCGTAGAAGCTGACATCCTTGTGCCACACTGGTGCTTCCTGCTTGCGTACTTGCAGGCCAAAGATGGTCTCGGTGACCTTGAACAAGCCTTGCAGCACTTGCTGTTCAGGGAAATATTGCTTCACTTCCTGGTCGGAGAAAGCGTATTTATCTTCGCGCAGCTTCTCGGAGGCATAGGCAATATCCCAGGCTTGCAGGTCAGTGAGGCCTAGTTTATCGGCAGCATATTGCTTGAGCTCTTGCACATCGCGTTCGGCGAAAGGTTTGGCGCGTTGGGCAAGGTTGTTGAGAAACTCTTCTACCTGGGCAGGCGTTTCTGCCATCTTGGTTGCCAGTGATGTCTCTGCGTAGTTGTTGTAACCGAGTACAACCGCAGCCTCGTGGCGCAAGGTAAGAATCTTGCGGATCAAATCAGTGTTGTCCCACTCCGGCTTACCAAACTCTGAGGCGCGCGTGGCATAGGCGCGATAAAGTGTCTCGCGCAGTGTACGGTTATCGGCGTATTGCACGACAGGCATGTAGGAAGGGAATTGTAGGGTGAATTTCCAACCAGCCTTTTCATCAGCCTGGGCGGCTTCTGCCGCCGCTTGCAAGGCATCTTCCGGGATGCCCTTCAATTGCGCTTCGTCTTCGATAAACAAGGCGTAATCGTTGGTAGTATCAAGTAGGTTTTCCTCGAACTTGGCGGCCAAGGTGGAAAGCTCTTCCTGGATGGCCTTGAAGCGGGCTTTCTTGTCTTCCGGCAATTCAGCGCCGCCCAGGCGGAAATCGCGCAGCTCGTTATCTACAATCTTGCGCTGGGCAGTATTCAGTTGTGCGTAAGCAGCGCTGGCCTTGATAGCGCGGAACTTGGCGTATAGGCGTTCATCCTGCGAGAGATCAGCATAGAAAGCGGTGAGCTTGGGCAAGTTTTCGTTGTAAGCCTCGCGCAGTTCGGGGCTATTGACCACGGCATTGAGGTGGCCAACTTGCGACCAAGCACGTGAGATTTGCTCTTCAAAATCTTCCAGTGGGCGTACGAAGTTGTCCCATGTTGGTGGTGTGCTATCTGCCACTAAAGCTTCAACCAGCACCTTACCCTTTTCCAGCAGGTGATCCACCGCAGGGGTGACGTGTTCAGCCTTGACCTGGTCAAACTGAGGCAGGCCGGCAAAATGCAGCAATGGGTTATTGGCAATACTCACTTGGTGTCCTTAACTAATCAATCGCAATGTAAATGGGTAACGGTATTCCTGGCCCTGGCTAGCGGCAATCGCAGCCAATACGCACAGGATAAGGTTGGCAATCCACAAGATGCCCGCCATCAGGAAACCGATGAGGATTACCATCAATATGGAGCTGATGGCATAGCCTATCAAGAGGGTAATCTGGAAATTCAGCGCTTCACGCGCCTGCTCGCCAATAAAAGGGCTGCTGTCTTTTTTCAGCAACCAGACAATCAATGCAGGGAACACGCTAAACACCGTGCCACCCAGATGGGTGATCACGGCAATATTCTTTTCGTCCGCACTGGGTACTGGAATCAAGTTGGTCATGGTGAAATCTCCTTCAACAATGAATGACCCAAACAGCAATACGATGAACTACTGATTGAGCTTTTCCAGTAAAGGTTCGATCTTGTCGATGTCGTAAGCGTTCATGATCTTGCGTGTCAGCGGGATAATCGCTTGCAGCTCAGTCTGCAATACCTGGCGCTTGATGGTGAGCACGTGTGAAGGATGCATGGAGAACTGGCGCAAGCCCATGCTGAGCAACAAGCGCGTGAAATCCAGATCACCGGCCATCTCGCCACATACGGAAACAGGCTTGCCCAGCTTGTTGCCCGCCTTGATCGTCATCTCGATCAGCTTGAGCACGGCTGGGTGCGAGGGCTTGTACAAATGTGCCACTGCGTCATCGGTGCGGTCGATCGCCAGTGAATACTGGATGAGGTCATTGGTACCAATGGAAAGAAAATCCAGTTCGCGGGCAAACGCCTCGGCATTGATGGCCGCAGCAGGAATCTCGATCATGCCACCCAGCTTGATTGCCTCATCGAACGGGATATTCTCGGCACGCAGGCTTTCCTTGGCGCGTTCGAGTAGCGTCACTGTCTGGCGCAACTCGAACAACGAAGAAAGCATGGGGATCAATATCTTGATCTTGCCGTAATGCGAAGCCCGCAGGATGGCACGTAGCTGGGTGTGGAAAATCTGCGGCTCAGACAAGCACAAGCGAATCGCACGCAAACCTAGCGCTGGGTTGGTACAGCTACGCGCAGCATCCGGGTTCATCTGCTTGTCAGCGCCCAGGTCCAGCGTGCGGATGGTGACTGGCATCCCTTTCATGGTTTCAGCCACGGTACGATAGGCGGCGAACTGTTCTTGCTCGTCCGGCATTTCGCGCCGGTTCATAAACAGGAACTCGGTACGATAAAGACCGATACCTGACGCCCCCACGGCCTTGGCCTTGGCAACGTCAGAAGGCACTTCAATATTGGCGTGCAACTCGACTTCAATGCCATCCAGCGTCACGGCTTTGGTGAGCTTGAGGCGCTTGAGCTTTTGCTGTTCCAGCTCCCACTCTTCCTGCCGCAGGCGATATTCGGCCAGGGTATCTTTATCCGGGTTGACGATCACGATGCCATGATTGCCATCGACAATAATCAGCTCGCCATCGCGTATCAGGTCACGGGCGCGGTGCAACGCCACGATGGAAGGAATGCTCAGGCTACGCGCAAGAATGGCCGTATGCGAGGTAGCGCCGCCAACATCGGTGATGAACGCAGCAAACTGGTGATGCTTGAACTGAATAGCATCGGCAGGAGATACATCATACGCAACGAGGATTTGTGCACTTTCATCCGGGCGTACTGCCTCACTGGGATGGCCCAGCAAGACCTTGATGATACGTTCCACCACCTGCACCACGTCCTGCTTGCGCTCACGCAGGTATTCATCCTCAATCAACTCAAATTGAGCCACTAGCTCATGCATCTGCTGCTTCAACGCCCATTCGGCATTGCACAGTTCCTGCTCGATGATGGCCTTGGGTTCCTCTGACAAATGTTTGTCGGAGAGAATCATCAAATGCGTATTAATAAACGCGTCCAGCTCGGCAGGAGCATTCGCAGGCAATTGCTCACGCACAGCTTGCAAGTCTTGCTTGACGCGTTCCAGTGCTTGCTCAAAGCGAATAATCTCGGCCACCAGCGCCTTTTTCGGGATCTGGTAATGCACCACCTCGACGAGGGCGTTAGTGACAAGATGGGCGTTGCCGATGGCAATGCCACCGGACACGCCAACACCGTGCATGGAGAAACTGACCTTGCTGCTCTGGGCCATAATCGGGTTATTCCTGAGGGGGGAGGAAAAGCATGAGAAAGATTATTCTGGTTCGCCAAAACGGTCATTGATCAGCTTGACCAGCGCATCCATGGCAGCCTGCTCATCACTGCCATTGGTTTCCAGCGTGACTTTGCTACCCTTGCTGGCAGCCAGCATCATCACGCCCATGATGCTCTTGGCATTCACCCGGCGACCATTGCGTTCGATCCAGATTTCACTGGCATGCTGGCTGGCAGTCTGCGTCAGCTTAGTCGATGCACGAGCATGCAAACCCAGTTTATTGATGATTTCTATTTCTTGTTTAATCATGATGCTTACATGCGTCCTTGGAAAAATGTACCACCCCGTCGCGCCCACCACTAATGGACTTATCAACCAGGGTCATGATGTTGTTGCCTTGCCGGTAAGTCAGTGCACGCACCAGCATGGGCAGGTTGACCCCTGCCACACCTTCTACATGGCCAGGAATCAGCAAATTCGTCACCAGGTTGCAGGGCGTGGCACCGTAGATATCAGAAAGTATCAGTACCCCCTGCCCTTCGTCCAGCTCCCTGATCATCTGCTGCGCCTGCGGCAACAAGCCGCTTGGATCATCATGGGTGCCCACGCCCAGTTGCCGCAATAATGGCGGGCGCGAGCCCATGACATGACTTGCACAGTGAATCAGGCTTTCACCCAGCGTACCGTGGGCAATGATGAGTATTCCTATCATGCTCTTGTTTCCTGTTGTGGCAGTGTGGCTACCTGCATGTTGCAGACCACGCTAATGCTGCTCCAATGACCGATGCCGAACCAGCACGCGATGTTGCTGATGGCGGAAATAACGTGCCAATCGCTCTGCCAGATAGACTGATCGGTGCTGACCACCAGTGCAGCCAATCGCTACCGTCAGATAACTGCGATTATCGGCAATGAAGCCAGGCAGCCAGCGCTCAATGAAATGGCGAATATCGTGATACATATCGTGCACGCTCTCGTGCTGCTCAAGAAAATCGCACACTGGCTTATCTTGCCCGGTTTGCGGCCTGAGCTCGACATCGTAATAAGGATTGGGCAAGCAACGTACGTCAAAGACATAGTCCGCATCCAGCGGGATACCGTGTTTGAACCCAAAAGAAGAGAACAGCAAGATCAACTCGCCATTTTTCTGGGTAACAAACTCCTTGACCCAGTGGCGCAAGGCATTGGCGCTGAGGTTGCTGGTATCGATACGCAAGCCCATGTCGACCAAAGGCTCCAGCAGATGGCGCTCGTGGCTGATGCTTTCAGCCAAGGTGCTGGTGTCGTTGCTCAAAGGATGACGGCGACGCGTCTCGCTGTAGCGTTTGACCAGTGTCTCGACATTAGCCTCAAGGAACAATACCTGCACATCAATGCCTTCGCTCTTGAGCTTGCGAATATTACCCGGCAAGGCCTCCAGTGAGGCGCTACGGGTATCAATGCTGATCGCCACGCGCTCATGCTGCACCTGGCTCAAGTGCTCAGAGGTTTGTGGCAACAAGGTGGCAGGCAGGTTATCGATGCAGTAATAGCCGCTGTCTTCCAGCAACTTGAGCACGATGCTCTTGCCTGAGCCTGAGAGACCGGTGACGATAACGAGCTGCATGGGTTAATCCGCCTGGTGTTTGAGCTTTCTTGCCGTGCGCGCCATTTCGCGATGCTGGCGCTGCATGAACTGCTTGGTGCCGTTGATGCCACGCAGCAAGAGCATATGATTACGCACGGCCACCTCGACCAATACCGCAATGTTGCGCCCGGCCGCGACCGGGATCACTACCTTGGGTACTTTCACATCGAGGATTTGCTCATGCTGGGATTTGATCTTGAGCCGATCTAGCGGCACCATGGTATCGGCCATTTCTAATTGCACGATGAGATCCAAGGGCTTGGTTGGCTTGACAGCGTTATCGCCAAACAAGGCGCGAATATTGAGCACGCCCAGCCCACGCACTTCGAGAAAATCCTGTAGCAACGGCGGGCAACGCCCTTCGAGCCGGTCAGGCGCAATACGGTAGAAATCGACAATATCATCGGCGACCAGCCGATGTCCGCGTGAAATCAACTCCAGCGCCAATTCGCTTTTACCAATGGCGGGTGTGCCCTTGATCATGAGGCCAAAGCCCTGCACCTCCATAAAAACACCATGCTGGCTTTCCGAAGCGGCAACTGCTTGCGCAAGGTAGTGGCTCAGCACATCCATCAGGCCAGGACTACGCAACGGTGAGGTAAACAAGGGCGTACTAAATTCATCCGAGGCTGCCACCAGTTCATCGGGAGCCTCTTCGCCATTGGCGACAATAATCGCGGCCAGGTCAGCAGAAAACAGATTCTTGATCGCCTGGAGCAATTCGCGCGTCTTGAGACTGCGCAGGTAATCCATTTCGGCACATCCCAGCACTTGCACGCGGTTGGGATGCACAAAATTCAGGTGTCCAACCAAGGCCAGAGATGGCTTGGTCACCGTTTCACTCGTGAGGGGGTTATCGCCGCCAGCTAACCCTGATACCCATTTCAGCTTGAGTTTGCGGCGCGTATCCTTGTAGAGCTGGGTAACACTGATTTCAGCCATGTGTGCTTAATACCTTGGAGAAAAACAGGGAGGAAACTGGCTGCCAGAGTGCCAAATCCATGCATGAATCATTGATCTGGCACTCTTTTGCAGCATTTCTAATGGGAGTTATTCAACGGCCTGCTGGTGCTTGAGGCCTCCAGATGCCTGGTTATGGTTGCTGACTTTTTCCTTGTGCTTCACCACCTGGCGATCCAGCTTGTCAGCCAACGAGTCAATCGCGCTATACATGCTTTCTGCCCCGCATTCAGCGTGCAGGTCGTTGCCCGGCACATGCAAGGTGGCTTCCGCCTTCTGCACCAGCTTCTCCACGCTCAGCGTCACTTTGAGGTCGATCACATGATCAAAGTGATTGCTAAGTCGGGCCAGCTTAGACTGCACATATTCACGCAGAGCTGGTGTAACGTCGAGATGATGTCCGGTCAGATGCAAATTCATAACGCTCTCCTTACTTGAAAAACGCGCAAATCAAAGCGACTTGCGCTGGTTGGCCGCGGGTATCTGTAGAGACTCGCGGTATTTCGCTATGGTTCTTCTTGCAACAACTATGCCTTGTTTGCCAAGGATGTCGGTAATCTGGTTATCAGACAGTGGTTTTTTCGGGTTTTCCTCGCTCACCATCTGCTTAATCAACGCACGAATCGCCGTGGCAGAGCACGCGCCACCCGATTCCGTCGCCACATGGCTGCCAAAGAAATACTTCAATTCATAGACACCACGTGGTGTGAGCATGTACTTGCGCGTTGTCACGCGTGAAACGGTGGATTCATGCAGGCCAAGCTCGTCGGCAATTTCCCGCAGCACCAATGGGCGCATGGCCACTTCACCATGCTCGAAAAAGTTGCGCTGCCTGTCTACAATCGCCTGCGAGACGCGCAAGATGGTGGAGAAGCGCTGCTGGATGTTCTTGATCATCCATTTGGCCTCCTGCATCTGGCTCATGAGATATTGACTCGAACTATCGCGGTTGCGTTTCAGGATACCGGCATACAGCTGGTTGATACGCAGCTTGGGCACGACCTCATCATTGAGGCTGGCAATCCAGATGCCCTTGATCTTCTTCACCACGATCTCGTGCTGAATGTAATGATCCGAGGTGATATGACTGAACTCGCCGCCTGGACGAGGATTAAGCTGGGTCACCAGTTGCTGCACGGTTTTCAGCACATCGTCATCGCAATGCAGCAGCTTACGCAAGCGCGTGTAGTCGCGACTCGCAAGCAAGGGCAAATGTTGCTCGGCAACCTTGATGGCCAGATCAACATAAGGCGTATCTTCTGGCAGCGCACGCAGTTGCAGCGCGAGGCACTCTGCCAGGTTACGTGCACCGATACCGGGCGGATCAAGGTTCTGGATATGCTTGAGCGCGGTTTCCAGCTCGAGCTGGTCAATTTCCAGCTCTTCCGGCATCAACTCTGCCAGTTCCTCCAGGGATTGCTCCAGATAACCATCATCATTGATGGCATCCACCAGCACCATCGCCAGGGTTTGGTCACGCTCAGATAACGGCAGCAGCTTGATCTGGCTTAACAGGTGCTCACGCAGGGTGAGATTGACCGCCTCCTGGAAGCTGAAGTCATTGTCATCATCATTGTTGGCACCGCCCTCTTCCCAGCGGTTGCTGCCCTGGAAAGATTCAAAATAATCATCGCCACCACCAAATTCATCAACGCGCGGCACATCTTCGCTCGCAGGCGCGGGTGTATCGCTGGCTGGTGTAGCGACCGCGACATCCGGTGCGGGGCTATAACTTTCCGACATTTCAGCCACACCATCAGGGCCATCAACACGCTCCAGCAATGGATTGGCCTGCAACAGCGACTCCAGCTCCTGATTAAGCTCCTGTGAAGACAGTTGCAACAGCTTGATCGACTGCTGCAACTGCGGCGTCAATGCCAGGTTCTGGGAAAATTTTAGCTGTAGACTTTGTTTCATCTCTCTAATTCTGCTTTGACTACAGGCGGAAATCCTTGCCCAAGTAAACTTCTCTGACACTTTCGTTATGGATGATCTCGCCGGGTTTGCCTGATGCAAAGACACGGCCTTCATTCACGATATAAGCCCGATCACAGATGCCCAATGTTTCACGCACATTATGGTCAGTAATCAACACCCCGATGTTACGCTCCGTCAGAAAACGTACGATCTTCTGAATATCCAGCACCGCAATCGGGTCAATCCCGGCAAAAGGCTCATCCAGCAAAATAAAGCTGGGGTTGGTTGCCAAGCATCGGGCAATTTCCACGCGGCGACGCTCACCGCCGGATAAACTCACCGCCATGCTGTTGCGTATATGGGTGATATGGAGTTCTTGCAGCAGGGATTCAAGCTGCTCCTTTTGCTGCTCAGCCGTCATGTCTTGCAACTCGAGGATCGCCTGGATATTTTCTGTCACCGTCATCTTGCGGAAGATTGAAGGCTCCTGGGGGAGATAGGCCAAGCCCATGCGTGCACGCTGATGGATAGGCATGCGGCTCAAATCCTTGCCGTCGAGCAAGATGCGTCCGCCATCTAGGGGGACCAAACCCACCATCATGTAGAAACTGGTGGTTTTACCCGCGCCGTTTGGCCCCAGCAAGCCCACCACTTCACCACTATTGAGTTGCAGCGAAATATCCTGCACTACCGTGCGGGACTTATATTTCTTGCGCAAACTTTCTACGATTAATTCACTCATTTATGCAATATCTATCGATGCCATCTCTAATCAAACACAGTACCCTGGCCCCTTTATCACCAGACCACTGCGCTTATCATCAGTTTCAGGGAGTCTCTGTGGCTGGCTTCTTCTTGGGCTGAATAATGGCGCGCACACGTCCTGTCGGCGTTGCAGGTGTCGCTGCCTGGGAGCCACCGCTGATCACCTCGGCATATTCAGCGTTCGCGTCATACATGATGTAGTCGCCATGCACGATATCCTCACCGCGCTTGACCCATGCCTTGGTAAATAACTGCACCTTGTCCATGCGTCCATCATACTCTATCCGCTGACCACTGCCTTCCATGTATTCGTTCTTGCCATCACGCTTCTGCTTAAAGGTGGTTGGGTTGCCATAAGAGGTGCTGTGCTGAAAGCCTTCCTTGTCTTCACGCACAACCAGCTTGTCGCCACGGATCACCAATGTACCCTGGGTCAGGATCACATTCCCGGTATAGGTACTGGTCTTCTTAGCATCATTCACCTGTACCGAATCAGCCTCCAACTCAATCGGTTTATCCCGGTCTGCCTTTTCGGCATAGGCAGTCGCTGACAACATGCCGATCAATAGGGCAGGCAATAAAGAACAACGCAAGTTGCGCATAGGGTCTCCGCTGAAGAATATCGTTCTATTTGGTTTTAGTTGGCTGCTTGGCATTTTTGCTATTCCCGGCTGGGGTAGATTTGCTGGCCTTGCTCGCCGCTGGCTTGGCGGCGGCCTGCCTAGGCTTGCTGGCGGCCTTGGGCTTACTTGCCTGCGGCTTGGCCGCTGGGCGCTCATAATGGCTACGCACTCGCTTATTGAGCTGTATGGTTTGATTCTTCTTGTCGTAATACATCCCCACCGCATGCACGACACTCTTGGGCCCTTGGGTAATGACCACTGGCTGGTCGGTAGATGCGATTTCCTTATCCGGCTCCACGCGCAGGTATTGCGTTGTCAACGTCATCTCTGGGCGATCAGCAAAGGCAGGCCTGACCACACGCACATCATCGCGAAACTCGACCACATCGCCCTTGCTGGACACATGGCCGCGCTTGCCTTCAATCGTCGTTGTCGGCTTGCCAACGCCAAATTGGGTGAAATGTGGATTGGTCAGCTCGGTGCTGTCATCATCCGGGTAATGCCGCATTTCAGATGCCTTGAGGATATGGCTGATCGCCCCCGTTGCATCAGTCTTAGTCGTGACAAAATTGTTCAGGATGTAATCCGGGTCGTGACGTGTCGTCCCATCCACGCGCGGCTCCGGTGGCTGCACCGTACGATCGATCCACAGCGTGATCAAGGCCAACAGGCCCAGCACGGCTAGTGGAAACAGAATGGTATTGGTACGTCCTTGCATATCGCTTGATTACTTCAAATAAGGCGCCATTTGGGCATCAAACGTGCCTTGCGCCTTCATCAGCATCTCACAGACTTCACGCACCGCGCCAAAGCCTGCCTGACGCTCGGTCGTGTAGTGGGCATATTCCTTCACTAGCGGCATGGCATGCGGCACGGTGATTGCCAGGCCAGCACGCCGCATGGGCGGGATATCAATGACGTCATCGCCCATGAACAAGCACTCTTCAGCAGAAACCCCCTGCTTTTCCAGCAAGTCGTTGAATGCCTCGAGTTTGTCATCAATGCCCTGGTAGATAATGCTGACGCCAGTGTTCTCGGCACGCTTGACCACAACATTGGACTTGCGCCCCGTGATATACGCCATACGGATGCCAGTGTTCTTGAGCATCTTCATGCCCAGGCCATCCTGTGAATGGAACACTTTATATTCCAGGCCATCATCACCCAGCATCAAGCCACCATTGGTCAAAATACCATCCACGTCGAACACTGCTACCTTGATGCGCTTTGCGCGCTCTTCTACTGAAACCACGTTCTATACCACCTTTGCCATCAAGAGGTCGTGCATATTGAGTGCACCAACCAGGTTACCTTGCTGATCAACGACCAGCAGGCTGCTAATTGAATATTGCTCCATCAATGCCACGGCATCGACAGCCAATTGTTCGGGCGCAATTGTCTGCGGGTCAGCATGCATCACATCCCCCATGCTCGTGCCGTGAATATCAATCCCAGCCTCAAAAGCACGGCGCAAATCACCATCCGTGAAAATCCCGACGGGCTTGCCTGCCTCATCGAGCACAGCCGTCATGCCCAAGCCCTTGCGCGACATTTCCAGCAAGCCATCCTTGAGGCTACTGACGCGAGGTATTCCAGGCACATCATCGCCACTACGCATCACATCCTGCACATGCAGCAACAAGCGGCGACCAATGGAGCCACCGGGGTGTGCCAGCGCAAAATCCTCGCGGGAGAATCCGCGTTGATCAAGCAAGGTCACCGCCAAGGCATCACCCAATGCCAGCGCCGCTGTAGTACTAGCGGTAGGCGCTAGGCCCAGCGGACAAGCCTCTTGGGTCACGTGAGCATCAAGGAAAACAGCGGCTGCCTTGGATAGGGTCGAATGACGATTCCCTGAAATACTGATAATGGGCGTGCCAATACGCTTCAATGGCGGTAGTAGCGCCAGCAACTCATCCGCCTCGCCCGAGTTAGACAAGGCAATCACCACATCATCCTGCGTGATCATGCCCAAATCACCATGGCTGGCCTCGGCAGGATGCATGAAAAAAGCGGGGGTACCCGTGCTGGCAAGCGTCGCAGCAATCTTGTTGCCGATATGGCCAGACTTGCCGATGCCGGTCACGACAACTCGGCCCCGGCATTGTAAAATAAGCTCGACTGCGTTGACGAAGCTGTCATCCAGGCGCTCGGCCAATGCCTGAACCTCGCGCGCCTCGATGGACAATACCTCGCGCGCCAGTTGCAGTGGTGCAGTTGCGCTATTGCTTGTCTTTAACTTGGAAATTCCCATATGTGCCAAGTATAAAAGGGAATGTTCCCTGAATAAAGGATATGCCGGCAAAGTCGGCATAATTTTTGCGTGATTAATTTATTTAAGTTTGACCGCCGCCCTGACCCCAACTCCCGGAAATACTACGCATGAGCCAGCATGTACTGATTGCAGGTGGGGGTATTGTAGGCTGCTTAACCGCGATGCAGTTGGTTGCCAGAGGCTGTAAAGTCACCATTGTCGAACGCAACAAAATCGCCAGCCAAACATCCGGAGAATCCTCCTGGGCCGGCACAGGCATCATGTTCCCGCTATTGCCGTGGATGTATTCAGACCATGTGAATACGCTCACGCATTACGGTGCATCATGCTATGCCGATATTTGCTCGCGCCTGTTCCAGGAAACCGGCATTGATCCGCAGATGCTGAATTCCGGCTTTCTGTTATTACCGCCATTTGACCGTGAGGCTGCACTGGCCTGGTGTGAGCGCTACCAAGTCAAGGTCGAAGAAGCCAGCGCCGCAGCCTTTGGCATCACCTCACCCAGTGGCGACCAAGCTCTGTGGCTACCCGAAATCAACCAGGTTCGCCCACCCTGCCTGATGCACGCATTACGCACATGGCTAGAAAACCATCATGTCAGGTTGCTTGAACACACCGAGCTCAAGCCACTCCCCCAAGACACTACTCGCTTGAAGTCATGGCAGACCACAACCGGCGAATGGCTGGAAGCCGACCGTTTCATCGTGACATCTGGCGCATGGAGCTTTGAGCTGCTAAAGGAAGTGGCGAGCAAACTACAAATCAAGCCCATGCGTGGGCAAATCCTGCTGTACAAACCTGAGCACAATCCCAGTACTGTGGTGTTCCGTGAAGATTTCTACTTAGTGCCGCGCCAGGATGGCTACCTGCTGGCTGGTAGTACCCTGGAAGACGTCGGCTTTGATGCATCCACCACCGATAGCGTACGCGAAGAGATACGTGCCAAGGCAGCAGCCCTGTTGCCCGAACTCCAACATCAGCCCATCATCAAGCACTGGAGCGGATTACGCCCCGGGACCCCTGAAAACCTGCCCGTCATCGGCCCGCATCCTGCCGTAGAAAACCTTTACCTCAACACCGGGCACTTTCGCTACGGACTCACGATGGGGCCAGGTAGTGCCAGCTTGGTAGCAGCCTTGGTGTGCGGTGAAAAACCCTGGACGGATCCCACGCCTTTCTCCCTGCCACAATAAGCTGGCAAAACGAAGTTTCTCATGATCAGCCGCACCCTGATCATGACTGATTTCGAGAATGATTCGCGCTACCTCAGCATTTTTTTTCTTATGGCAAAATGCTTCTCAACCTTTACCAACCAAACACAAAAAGGAATAAGCATGGCACATCAACTTCCTCCGCTTCCTTACGCCAAGGATGCCCTGGAGCCCGTCATTTCTGCTGAGACGATTGAATACCACTACGGCAAGCACCACCAGACTTATGTGACCAACCTCAACAACCTGATCCAGGGTACAGAGTTTGAAAACGCCAGCCTGGAAGACATTGTCAAGAAATCCTCCGGCGGCATTTTCAACAACGCAGCCCAGGTCTGGAATCACACTTTCTACTGGAACGGCTTCAAGCCCAACGGTGGTGGTGAACCTACTGGCGAGTTGGCAGAGGCCATCAACAAGGCATTTGGCTCTTTTGAAGAATTCAAGAAGCAATTCACGCAAAAAGCTATCACCACATTTGGCGCAGGCTGGGCATGGCTGGTCAAGAATGCAGACGGTAGCCTGAGTCTGGAAAGCACCAGCAACGCTGAAACACCCCTGACCAAGGGCCAAACGCCATTGTTGACGATTGATGTATGGGAACACGCCTATTACGTTGATTACCGCAACGCACGTCCAAAATATGCTGAAGAGTTCTGGAACATCATCAACTGGGACTTCGTCGCTGCAAACTTCAAGGGCTAAGCCCTGACACGCGGTGCATCCGCGACTGCAAAGTATTATGCTCAAGGACTAGGCAATGCCTAGTCCTTGTCATTTCAACATTTCATCATATGCTGCTAGAATCGCAACCATGTTGCGTAAATGGCTGCTCATTACACTCCTTCCTTTCTTGCTGCTTTTTGGCCAGCAAGCATTGTTTGCGCACGAAATTTCCCACCTTGGCGATGCCGTACCATACTCACAAGACCAGGCACCGCATGTCAGCTTCTGTAGCCAATGTCTTGCCATCAGCGGATTAGGCAGCGCCTTACCTAGCACGCCCAGCAGCATTCTCGTCCATACTCCACCACTACTTGCAGAAACAAAGCAGGTGCTGGTCAAGCATACCAGCCCTCTCCACGCCTATATCTCGCGCGCGCCTCCCGCAGTCATGACAAGCTCCTCCCGATAAGGGACATTTAATCATTCACCATGCAGGACATGTATTGCCTTGAGCATGCCGCCTGCCTATTAGCTTGACTGCGAGAATCCTCATGCGACCGACTTCACCGGCATTTTTGCCAAAAAAACTGTTATCCGCCCTCACACTGGCACTTGGCAGCATCACTGCACAAGCGGCTGACGATATCAAGTTACCCACCATTGCCGTCACCGCCAACCCGCTGGGAGTGGCTTCTGACGAGCTGGTCGTCCCCGTCTCCACACTGAGTGGACGCGACCTCACCCTGCAACGCGAAAGCACCCTGGGTGAAACCCTGAAATTTATTCCCGGCGTCTCTTCCACCAACTTCGGCCCCAATGCTTCCCGCCCCATCATCCGCGGCCTAGATGGTGAGCGTGTGCGCATCATGCAAAATGGCGTCAGCATCCTTGATGCCTCTAGCCTCAGTTTCGACCATGCAGTGGCGATTGACCCGCTGGTGATCGAACAGATCGACGTCGTGCGCGGCCCGGCAGCATTGCTGTATGGTGGTAGCGCTGTTGGCGGCGTGGTCAATGCCATCGACCACCGCATCCCCAAACAAGCAATCGACGGCGTTACTGGTCGTAGCGAAGTACGTTTCGGCGGTGCCGAGAATCAAAAAAATGGCGCCGTGGTGCTGGATGCAGGTAATGGCGTACTCACGCTGCATGCCGATGCCTACAAGCGTAAGACTGATGACCTGGATATCCCAGGCTATGCTGTTTCGCGCCGTAAAAGCGAAGCCACGGGTGAAGAGCGAGAGCACAAAGGCAGGTTGGTCAACAGTGCCTCAGATGCCGATGGCGGCGCAGTGGGTGCATCGATTGCGCTCGATAACGGCTATGTCGGCTTGTCTTACTCGACTTTCAACAACAAATACGGCACCGTTGCGGAATCGGATGTCCTCATCGACATGAAGAGTGATCGCTGGGACTTTACCTCAGAGCTGCGCGACCTGGGGAATATCATCACCAAGGTGAAAGTCCGCATGGCCTACACTGACTACAAGCACCAGGAATTGGAAGATGGCGAAGTCAGCACTACCTTCAAGAACCGTGGTGTCGAGGGCTCCATTGAAGCCTCACACGGCAACATTGGCCCCTTGAGTGGCGTCATCGGCCTGCAGTTCAGGGACACTAAATTCCAGGCATTGGGCGAAGAGGCCTTCGTGCCATCGAATCGCACCAAGACCCGTGCGGTTTACGTTTACGAAGAGCTTCCTCTTGATGCCCTCAAGCTGACCTTTGGCGGGCGCATTGAGCATGCTGAGCTCGACTCCAATGGCGGCGATAAATTCGGCCCCAGCCAATCGCGCTCATTCACGCCTTATAGCTTTGCCACCGGCGGGCTATTCAAGCTTGATGAGCAATGGTCCATCAGCACCAACCTTTCGCACAATGAGCGAGCACCCAGCTATTTTGAGCTGTTTGCCAATGGCGTCCATGTTGCTACCGATCAATACGAGCTCGGCACCGATGCACTCGACAAGGAGCGCTCCAATGGTATCGATACCCAGTTACGCTGGAAGCAGAATCACAACTCCTTCACTTTAGGCGCCTATTACACCCGCTTCAGCAATTTCATTGGCCTGTTTAATACTGGCAACCTGGTCAATGAAGAAGGTGAAACTGGCCAGGTCGACTCCACCATTGCAGAGGCTCAATTCAGCTCGGCCAAGGCAGTGTTCAAGGGCTTGGAGGCCGAAGGCAAGTTCCGCGTCTACGAGACCGTTGGCGCATTGGATTTGTACCTGCGTGGCGACTATGTGCGCGCCACCAACCGCGACACCGGCGAGCCACTGCCACGCATTTCTCCACTGAAGCTGGGATTTGGTCTTGATTATCGCTTTAACCAGTTCGGCTCCAGGCTGGATGTGCTGCGCGCCTTCAAGCAAGACCGTACCGCGGACAACGAGCTACCCACCGATGGCTATACCTTGGTCAATGCCACCGTGACCTACAAGTTGCCGACCTCGGAAAGATTCCAGCTCGAAGCCTTTGCCAAGGCTTACAACCTGCTGGATCAGACCATCCGTGAGCATACCTCCATCCTCAAGGACATCGCGCCTCTGGGTGGTCGCTCTATCCTCATCGGCTTGCGCGGCGACTTCTAAGCCTATCCCCGTGTGGTGTCCTCGCACCACACGACTGCTTGCGCTATGATGTCGATCTTGATTCACTCATTAAGATCGACATCATGGCACGTACCGTTTTCTGCGTTAAGTTAGGCCGCAATGCTGATGGCCTGGACTTTCCCCCTTACCCTGGCGAGCTTGGCAAGCGTATTTACGAACATGTTTCCAAGGAAGCCTGGGCTGGCTGGCTCAAGCAACAAACCATGCTGGTCAATGAAAACCGCCTGAGCCTGGCTGATCCGCAAGCACGCAAATATCTTAGCCAGCAGACAGAAGCCTATTTCTTCGGTGAAGGTGCAGACACCGCCTCAGGCTATGTACCACCTAATAGTTGAACCATTTTTCATTAAACTGTCATATTGCGGGCATACAGTGAGGTTTTTATCATGTTGCCCGTCAAATTGAGTCCCGAATATTTTATCAATCGCGAACTAGGCATACTCGCCTTCAATCGTCGCGTCTTGGCCCAGGCTGAGGATGAAAGCATCCCACTGCTTGAGCGCCTCAAGTTTCTCTGTATTTTCAGCAGCAACATGGATGAGTTCTTCGAGGTACGTGTTGCAGGCCTCAAGAACCAGATCAAATACAACTCACCACACGTCGGGGCCGACGGCATGTTGCCCAAGCAGGCGCTAGCCAAGGTCAGCAGCGTAGCGCACGAATTTGTAGATCACCAATACAAGATCCTCAACGAAGTTGTACTGCCACAATTGGCAGCACAAGAAATCCGCTTTATCCGCCGCGGGCACTGGAACGATGTGCAACGTGAATGGATCGCGGCTTATTTCTTCCGTGAGCTGATGCCTATCTTGACACCTATCGGCCTGGATCCGGCACACCCTTTCCCACGCGTGCTCAACAAGAGCTTGAATTTTGCTGTAGAGCTGGAAGGCAAGGACGCATTTGGACGCAATTCCGGCGTCGCCATCGTACAGGCTCCGCGCGCACTGCCACGCGTTATCCGCCTGCCACGCGACATCGCTGGATGTGATCACGGTTTCGTCTTCCTTTCTTCCATCCTGCATGCCCATGTCAACGAACTGTTCTCTGGCATGACGGTCAAGGGCTGCTACCAGTTCCGCGTCACACGCGATAGCGACCTGATCCTGGATGATGAAGAGACCAAGGATTTACGCCTGGCATTACAAGGCGAACTGACCCACCGTCAATATGGCGATGCCGTGCGCCTGGAAGTAGCCGATAGCTGCCCAGCAGAAATGTCAGCCTTCCTCCTCGGGCAATTCGGCCTGGGCCAGGATGATCTTTATCAAGTTAATGGCCTCGTCAATCTGGTACGGCTCATGCAAATCCCGGATAGTGTGGATCGCCCAGACTTGAAGTATCCACTGTATACACCCAGCCTACCCAAGGAGCTGGCCAAGGATACCGACATCTTCAAGGCCATCCGCAAGCAGGACATTCTGCTGCATCACCCTTTCCAGTCGTTCAACCCGGTAGTCGAGTTCATCAAGCAAGCTGCGGAAGACCCGCAAGTCCTGGCGATCAAGCAAACCTTCTATCGCACCAGCGCAGACTCCACCTTGATGAAGTCACTCATTGATGCGGCGCAGCGCGGCAAGGAAGTCACTGTTGTAGTAGAGCTGTTGGCGCGTTTTGATGAAGAAGCCAACATCAACTGGGCCGCCCAGCTGGAAAACGCAGGTGCTCACGTGGTATACGGCGTCGTCGGCCACAAAACCCATGCCAAGATGGCCATGGTAGTACGCCGCGACGATGACAAGCTGCGCCGCTACGTTCACGTTGCCACTGGCAATTATCACCAGCGCACAGCACGCCTTTACACCGATTTTGGCTTACTCACCTGCCAGGATGAGATCAGCGAAGACGTCAATGACGTGTTTGCCCAGCTCACAGGCCTGGGCAAAGCCTCCAAGTTACGCCACCTGTGGCAATCACCCTTTACCCTGCACCAGCGCACTGTCAAGGCGATACAGAACGAGGCCGAGATTGCCAAGTCAGGCAAGAAAGCACGCATCATCGCCAAGATGAATGCACTGCTGGATCCTGACGTCATTCGTG
This sequence comes from Methylobacillus methanolivorans, assembly GCF_044751345.1. Classification (GTDB taxonomy): domain Bacteria; phylum Pseudomonadota; class Gammaproteobacteria; order Burkholderiales; family Methylophilaceae; genus Methylobacillus; species Methylobacillus methanolivorans. Next base: position 1,928,486 of record NZ_JBIWXY010000001.1, read on the forward strand.
CTTTGTATGATGCTTCTTGCGCAGGCGTGCAGATTGAGTTGATTGTGCGTGGTGTTTGCGCACTGCGGCCAGGCATACCTGGTGTTTCGGAGAACATCAAGGTACGCTCGATCGTGGGCCGTTTCCTGGAGCATACCCGCATCTTTTATTTTTATGATAATGGTGCGGAACACATCTATCTCTCCAGTGCTGATTGGATGTACCGCAATTTCTTCCGCCGCATCGAGGTCTGCTTCCCCTTGCTGGATGCCAGGGTCAAGAAGCGCGTCTTCAAGGAAGGTCTTGAGCCTTACCTTAAGGACAACTCCAACGCCTGGGAAATGCTGCCAGATGGTAGCTATGAACAGAAACCGAGCCGTCGTGCCAGCTTCTCTGCGCAGCAATTCCTCATGACGGAATATGGCCAGGAAGTATTACCAGATATCTAATCTTGATATTGCTTGCAATAAACGAATAAGGCCGCGTTAAACGCGGCCTTATTCGTTTTTGATCAATCATGCAGAAAAATCTTGAAAGAAACTCTGTGTCGCTCAGGAACCCAAACTTAAGCTCAGACCAACCTCTTTCCAGTAGGCAACTTCATTGAGCAGCTCTGCCTCGGTCAGGGGATTTTCCTTCAACCAATCCGAATCTATCTCCAGCTGGTAGCCAGTTTTCGTGATAGAGAGCACTAGGTCTGGACGATTATCCGGCTGGCGATTGCGGTGGAACAAGACTGCCAGGCGCAAGATAAGGACCAATAAGAGGCGATCCTGGTTACCCACTAGGCTCAGACTGGTGTCCAGCTTGGCTAGAGAGCGTCGATGCGCCCTGACCAACAGCCCCAGGGTTTCCTGCTCCATATTGGAAAAGCCGGGCATATCCGCATTTTCCACAATATAGGCGGAATGTTTGTGATAAGCCGCATGGGCAATCGACACGCCGATTTCATGCAAGCGTGCCGCCCAAGTCAGGTATTGCGCTGCGGTATCTTCATCCCATTGCTGCAAGAGGCCTGTACATTGGGATAGCAAGCGCAATGCCATATCACGTACCCGCTCTGCTTGGTCTGGTTCGACATGGTAACGACGCATGAAGCTGGATACCGTCACTTCACGTATATCCCGGTCATGCAAACGACCGAGCAGCTCGTAAAGTACGCCTTCACGCAAGGCACTGCTTGCCGCCGTCATACGCTCAATCTTGAGGGCATCAAATGCCGCCGTCATAATGGCCAGCCCTCCTGGCAGCACCGCTGCCCGATCTGCGCTTAACCCAGGCAATTCGATTTTCTTGATGTCCTTGACCTTGATGAGATGCTGGCGCAGAAACTCCAGCCCTTCTCTGGTGATCTCGCCTTCACTCAAACCACTCAACCGAATGATTTCTCCCAGCGCCTTGGCTGTGCCAGAGGATCCGACTGCCTCCTCCCAACCTTCAGCCACGAAGTGTTTGCGTATGCTCTGGATTTCAGCTGCCGCCGCAATGCGTGCTTGCTCAAAGGCATCCGCATTCAGCTTTCCCTCGGGAAAATAGCGCAAGCTATAGCTAACACAGCCCATATACAGGCTTTCCATCTCGATCGGCTCAAGATCCTGACCAATGATGAACTCGGTAGACCCGCCGCCAATATCGATCACCAGTCGCTTATGAGTCACGGGTGGCAAACTATGGCTGACCCCGACGAAAATCATACGTGCTTCTTCGCGGCCAGCAATAATTTCAATCGGAAACCCCAATGCGGCTTGTGCTTCCGCCATCAGGTTAGGAGCATTACGCGCCACACGGAAAGTATTGGTAGCAACCGCACGCACTGCTTGTGGCGGCAAACCCCGCAAGCGTTCGCCAAACCGCTTCAGGCAATCAATCGCACGCTGCTGTGCATCAATGCTCAGGTTGTTTTTTGCATCGAGGCCTGCACCAAGACGCACAGCCTCGCGTAGGGAGTCATGAAAAATAAGATGACCGTCTGCAACCCGTGCGAGCTGCAGACGGAAACTGTTGGATCCCAGATCGACTGCCGCGATCTCTGGAAAATCGGATTTTTTGGTAGGCAAGTTCGACCTTCTTGTAAAACGGTAAAGCGTTTGCCCCCACCACAGCGACCAGCTTAGGGCTCCTGGGCTTCGCGTTCCATCTCTTGAACGGTGGTGTGGCGTACGTCTTTACCTTTTACCATGTAGATCACGTATTCGGCAATGTTCTTGGCATGATCACCAATACGCTCAATCGCCTTGGCAACAAACAACACCTCGAGTGACATGGAAATAGTACGAGGGTCTTCCAGCATGAAAGTAATCAACTGGCGCATCGCGGCACGGAACTGCTCGTCCACTTGCTCATCCTGGCGCGCTACGTCTACAGTCTTGGTCACATCCAGACGCGCAAAGGCATCCAGTGCAGTGCGCAACATTTCACGCACATGGCCAACCATGGTCTTGATCTCGTTGAAACGAGGCGTATAAAGACGACCAGACTCGGACACCTTCTGTGCAACACGCGCGATCTTGGTCGCTTCATCGCCGATGCGCTCTAGGTCGGTAATGGTCTTGACCACCATCATAATCATGCGCAAGTCACCGGCAGCAGGCTGGCGGCGGGCAATAATGTGGCTGCAGTCCTCATCCACCTGCACTTCAAGCGCATTGACCTTATGGTCATTGGCAATCACCTTGTCAGCCAAGGTGGTATTTACCGTGACCAAGGCTTCTAGCGCATTGACGATTTGCTGCTCGACCAAACCGCCCATTTCGAGCACTTTTGCACGGACTGATTCCAGCTCGGCATCGTACTGCTTGTATGTATGTTCAAATTGCATAACGCGATCCCTTCCGTGATTGAATCTGGCCGGGCTACGCTAGTCCCGACCAGGATATGAGTCAACGTTCTAGTGTAATTGCCGATTATGACAATTTCATGTTGAACTGATGCGCGTTGCTTACTTGGCGGTCAATGTCTTGACGCCATCTGCCGTTGCCAGCAGCAATACGTTCGCAGGGCGAGCTGCAAACAAGCCATTGGTCACCACACCAACGATTTCGTTGATCTTGGATTCCAGTGCCACAGGATCAGTGATGGTCAGGCCATGTACATCAAGGATCACGTTGCCGTTATCAGTCGTGAAATCACGCAGCTTGGGCTGACCGCCCAGCTTCACCAACTCACGTGCAACATATTCGCTTGCCATCGGGATCACTTCCACTGGCAGTGGGAATTTACCCAGCACTGGCACCAGTTTGCTCTGGTCGCAAATACAGATGAAATCCTTGGCACAAGCCGCCACAATCTTCTCGCGGGTCAACGCACCGCCACCACCCTTGAGCATATGCATCTGCTCGGTGATTTCATCCGCGCCATCCACATAGATTTCCATGCCATCTACATCATTGAGGTCAAACACCTGGATGCCATGACCGCGCAAGCGTTGGGCAGTCGCCTCGGAGCTCGCAACAGCGCCATCAATCCTGTCCTTGACCTTGGCCAGTTCATCAATGAAAAAATTGGCTGTAGAGCCAGTGCCGACACCAATGATGCCACCTTTTACATACTCAACGGCCGCCTTGGCAACCTGTTGCTTCAATTCGTCTTGTGTAGCCATTTATCTAAACCTTTTACCTATTTATGACCAAATCAGGGCTTGCCAACGCTGTATGAGCCAGCGCAACATGTTGCAGACCCTCTGTTTTCTTTATAATTCAGGTTCTTTGTGAACCAACCCCTCAATCATACACTGCCGCACTATACAGTGCAGCCCTGGACAGCGTCCCCAATGAAAATCGATTACCTGCAGAAAATCAAATCCGCCCGCGTTTACGATGTCGCAAGCAAAACTCCCCTGGATTTGCTCCCCAATATTTCCCGTCGCATTCATAACCAAGTCTTACTCAAGCGCGAGGATATGCAGCCCGTATTTTCATTCAAGCTGCGCGGTGCGTACAACAAGATGGCACAACTTTCCACTGAGGCATTAGCACGTGGCGTTATCACTGCTTCAGCAGGCAACCACGCCCAGGGAGTCGCCCTGGCCGCCAAGAATGCAGGCTGCCGGGCAGTGATCGTCATGCCTGTGACGACACCAACCATCAAGGTCAATGCCGTGCGCAACCGTGGTGCCGAAGTGGTGCTGTCCGGCGAATCCTATACCGACTCCTACAACCACGCGCTGAAGCTCATGGATGAGCAACAGCTCACCTTCGTGCATCCTTTCGACGACCCTGATGTGATCGCAGGGCAAGGTACCGTGGCCGTGGAAATCTTGCAGGACAACCCAGGACCGATTGAAGCGATTTTCTGCCCGGTCGGCGGCGGTGGCCTGATCGCGGGCGTGGCCGCGTATATCAAGGCAATACGCCCGGAGATCAAGATCATCGGCGTTGAGGTCAATGATGCCAATGCCATGACCCTATCGCTGCAAAAAGGTGAACGCGTTACCCTGGATCAGGTTGGGCTATTTGCAGATGGCAAGGCAGTGAAACTGGTCGGCGAGGAGACTTTCCGACTTTGCCAACAATATGTCGATGAGATGATCCTGGTTGATAACGATGCCATCTGTGCCGCTATCAAGGATGTTTTCGAGGATACACGTGCCATCCTAGAACCGACGGGTGCACTGGCGTTAGCGGGCCTCAAGGCCTACGCTCAGCAGCATCAACTGCAAGACAAAACCCTGGTCGCTGTCGCCTCTGGTGCCAATATGAGCTTTGACCGCTTGCGCTTCGTGGCAGAGCGCGCCGAGATCGGGGAAAAACGCGAGGCCGTGCTGGCGGTGACCATTCCAGAAACCCCGGGCTCATTCAAGAAATTCTGCCGCCTGATCGGCAACCGCAACATCACCGAGTTCAACTACCGTTACGCAGATGCCGCCGCGGCTCATATCTATGTTGGCGTTGCCATTCATGACCCCAGCGAATCGGGCGCATTGGTGGCGCAACTCCAGGCACATGGCCTGCCTGCACTAGACCTGAGCGACAACGAAGTCGCTAAGCTGCATTTGCGCCACCTCGTGGGCGGCCATGCACCACAAGCTGAGCATGAGCAGATCTACCGCTTTGAGTTTCCGGAAAAGCCAGGAGCCTTGATGAACTTTCTCGACAGCATGCGCCACGATTGGAATATCAGCCTGTTCCACTATCGTAACCACGGTGCAGACTTCGGCAGGGTTCTGGTCGGCATGCAGGTGCCACCGGGAGAGGAAAAGGAATTTGCCGCATTCTTGCAGAACCTGGGCTATCCATATTGGGATGAAAGCGACAACCCGGCTTACAAACTGTTTTTAGGATAATACCTAATAAAAAGCCCGCCAATTGGCGGGCTTTTTATTCACATTTTATTACTTCATTCTTAAAGACGGCGATCTCTGACGATGCGCGCTTAAGCCTTGTCAGAAATAGGCGTGCCGTAAGCGGTAATATCGTAATCGGTCAATTCATAACCCAGCTCACGTACGATCACCTTGAGACGCTCTTCAATGCCAAGGTCATAGAACTCGCGCACTTCCCCAGTGCTGGTGCTTACCAAATGGCCGTGGTGCTCTTCACCATCGTTCAACTCATAAACAGCCTTATTGTTGCCTAACTGGCTCTTCTTCAACAAGCCGGTTTGCTCGAATTGGGCCAACACGCGATATACAGTTGCCAAACCAAACTCGGAATGTTCGGTAATCAGGATGCGGTATACATCTTCAGCAGCAAGGTGGCGTTGTTCACTGTTACGGAAGATATCCAGCACCTTGAGGCGTGGCAACGTGATTTTCAGGCCACTATTTCTCAAATCCTGATGCGGATCGACTACTCCGTCTTCTTTTTTCGTTCCCACTATCATCTCCTTAATCAATTGAACCCTGACGCCGCAATAGCATATCACGCATTGTGATGATGCCAAGCATCAACATCAGGCAAGTCGTTTCATGATGGATTCCCAGTCCCTGGGATCCACCGGTGTAATCGAAAGGCGGTTGCCACGTTGCAAGATACGCAGATTCTGCAACTCAGGGGCTTCGCGTAACTCTTTCAAGCTTAATAAACGCGTTTTGCGTACCAGCTTCACATCCACATTAAACCAGCGCGGGTTTTCAGGCGTCGCCTTGGGGTCATAGTATTTATGACCCTCGATAAATTGCAGGCGGTCAGGGTAAGCCAGCTTACTCACTTCGGCAATGCCCACGATCCCCGGCTCCGCGCAATTGGAATGATAAAACAACACACCATCACCAACCTGCATCTGGTCGCGCATGAAGTTACGCGCCTGGTAATTACGCACCCCGTACCAATCTACAGTTTGATCAGGAAAGGCAGCGAGGTCATCAATCGACACGTCGGCCGGCTCGGATTTCATCAACCAGTAACGCATGAAATTCTCAAATCAATACAGATTCCGTATCATACCCCGAGTCGCATTCAAATTCAGAATCTCAGCATGACCCGCAACGTCCTTGGCACTACATTACAAGCTTGTAGCACAGACCCTCTTACCGGTTTCACTCGCAATGGGTGTTGCGAAACCGGGCCTGAAGATATTGGCAGTCATACGGTGTGTGCCATGATGACAGAAGAGTTTCTTGCTTTCTCCATCTCTCGCGGTAACGATCTCAGTACCCCCAGGCCAGAATATGGCTTCCCCGGGTTGAAACCTGGCGATCACTGGTGCCTATGCGCCTCGCGCTGGCACGAGGCTGCCGAAGCGGGCTATGCGCCTCCCGTGATTCTGGAAGCATCGCATGAGCGTGCATTGGATATTGTCAGCCTAGCCGACCTGAAATACCACGCATTGAGATAAGGTTTACTGCAATGGCTTGAAGCTCAAGACTTCAAGCATTAATGGGAGTTCCCCGCAAATGCCATCCGAACCGGCATCCTGAACCTGTACGGTTCAAGTGGTAACGACCTAAAGCTACGTTAGGTACACCCGCATCGGAGCGCGCACACTGTTACTTAACAGACCGAAACCAAAGCCAAATTTATGGTTCAAGGAATCTATGGCCCGAACAGCACCGCAGGGAACAAAGGGAAGAAGCCGGGATGATCCGGCTTCTGAAAACTTGTGGCAGTCATGCCGCCTATTGTCATACAACAGGCTTAAAACAGTTGGCTTTGCTCCTCGCCAACTACCGCATCAATCTGCTCCTGCATGGAAGTAATTCTACGCTTGAAATCGCCAATGTCAAAACCACCCGCATTGGCTGTCAACAACTCGTGAGCAATGTTAAGAGCCGCCATGATAGCGATTTTTTCTGCGCCGACTACCTTGCCCGTATCCCGGATTTCTCGCATTTTCTTGTCGAGATAATCGACAGAACGTAATAAGGATTCGCGCTCATCAGCAGAACACGCAATGGTGAGCTCACGCCCCATGATGCTGACATCAACACCACGCACATTACTCATAGCGTTCCCTCCGGCAAGCGCGCAATCACCGCCTGTAATTTCTGACCGGCAAGCTCCATATTGTCCTTCAATTGCTTGTTGTCATCCTGATAACGTCCAAGCTCTTGACGCAACTCCAGATTTTCTGCCCGCAACAATTGGCATAGCGATATCAGCTGCGAGAGCTTTTCTTCCAACGTGATCAAATCAGCATTCATGGCGCCACTATAATTGCAAAATCAGCACATGGTCAACTGCACCCAAGAATTTATGGCTTATTTACAACACCTTATATTAAAAACTTATTTCACCGCATAAAGTACGAATCATTTATAATCGGCGGCAAGTTTGAAGGTGTCCTTGGCCTATTCATGGCGCAAGGGTGAAACTGGGAAACAGGTGCGCATTGTTTAAACCACTCGCAAATCCTGTGCTGCCCCCGCAACGGTAAACAAGCTAGATATATCAAATGCCACTGTGACAAGACGTCATGGGAAGGCGACATATCATTGATCTTGCAAGCCCGGAGACCGGCCTCAAAACGAAAAGGAAGTGCTGCGGGGATGCGGCTGCTACCGATGCCGTCGGCTCACAATGGCTCTCTTTCCCTGCACACTCCATTCATGACCAGCTCTTGCGGGGACGCGGGAGCTTTTTGGAGTTTGCAAATCTGATGTTTCGCTTTTCCCTGGGCACCATTGCCCTTGCTTCTATTTACTCCCTTCCCTTGATTGCCAATGCTGCCGATATCAAGGTGGAAGATACTATCGTTACGGCTTCGCGTACTGAACAAAAAAGCAGCGAAGTGATTGGCGACGTTTCTGTGATTAGCGCAGAACAGATACAAAAAGCTGGCCAAACCACACTGGCTGAATTACTCGCCATGCAGCCTGGCATTGAAATGAGCAGCAACGGCGGTGTAGGCAAATCTACCGACATTTTCATCCGTGGCGCCAACTCTACCCATACTTTAGTGCTGGTTGACGGCATACGCATCAGCTCCGCCACGACTGGTGCCACCGCTATCCAGCATATTCCCTTAAGCCAAATCGAACGTGTCGAAATTTTGCGCGGGCCAGCCAGCAGCCTATATGGCGCTGATGCAATAGGCGGGGTGATCCAGATATTCACCAAACAAGGACAAGGCCAGCCCAAGTTCAACGCCTCAGTGGGTTTAGGCACTTATGGTACGGCAATCGGTGAGGCCGGTGTCAGTGGCCGTATCGGCAATACCAGCTATAGCCTGCAAGGCGGCATGACCCATGTGCACGGCATATCCAGTGTGCAAAACAAGCGTAACACTGCTTACAACCCTGATGCAGATGGCTACCGCAACCAGAATATCGCGGCCCGCATTACCCAGCACCTCACCGAAAACCATGAAATTGGCCTGAACATTCTGGTGACCGAAGGCCGTAACTTCTATGACTCTGGCTCTACCGTTGCAGCAGGGCGCTACGACTATTACATGGATCAAACCCTATCCAGCTATACCGTGCATAGCAAGAATCGTTTCACTGATTTCTGGACAAGTACCTTCAGCATCGCGCGTAGCATAGATGATCTTTCGTCCTACACGAAGCGTCCAACCTCAACGTCGGAAAGCATGATCAAGACAACGCAAGATCAATTCCTCTGGCAAAACGTCTTGACCAGCAAGGCCGGGACTTTCAACCTGGGTGTGGAACGTAGGGAACAAGAGGTTGAGTCAAACTCCACCACACCGTTGCGCGTGACCGAACGGGATATTCAATCTTACCTGGCAGGCTGGCAACAGCGGTTTGATCAACACAGCGTACAAATCAATCTACGCAACGATGACAACTCGCAATTTGGCAATCGCACCACGGGTAACATTGGTTACGCTTACCAAATCAATCCGCAGTGGAAAGCAACTGCTAGCTTCGGTACCGCATTTGCCGCGCCGACGTTCAACCAGCTCTATGCACCTTCCTCCACGCTGCGAGGCATTACTTATGCCAGCAATCCTGACCTCAAGCCGGAAGAATCCCGGAATAAGGAAATCGGGCTGCTGTACGACAATGGCCGCGACCTCATCAGTGCCACTTATTACCATAACGAAGTAGATGACCTGATTAGCCGCACAGCCATAGGGTCAATACAACGTACGGTCAATATCGACAAAGCGGTGTTGCGCGGGCTGACATTGAATGGCCGCACCAATCTAGCAGGCTTCAGCATCAAGGCAAATGCTGATTTCCAGCGCCCTGAGAATGCTGCCAACGGCAACCTGCTACCACGTCGCGCCAAGGAGCATGGCATGCTAGCCATCAGCCGATCCTGGCAAAACTGGGAGCTGGGCAGCGAAATCATCAGTACAAGCCAGCGTTACAACGATGCTGAAAACACCGTGCGCATGTCTGGCTACACGCTGGTCAACCTGTATTCCCAATACCGTATCAACGACGACTGGTCATTGAATGCGCGCATCAACAACCTGTTTGATCGCAAATATGAACTGGCGTACGACTATGCCACTTTCGGCACCAACCTGTTTGTATCGGTGCGTTACGCGCCATCGCTGTAAAACTTAGGTTTGCTGGCTGTGGCCCACAGCCAGCAACAAACTCGGTAGGGCTGGAGCATTTCAGTTAAAATTCAGCGTTATTTTGATTATTTGACCCAGCCCAAGGAAGACAACCATGCTGACACTCAACAAGAACTACCAGATCATGATCGGCCTCGTGCTCGCCGCTTTGCTCATCGTGACGCGCGGCCATCACTTTGCCGCCATCAACCACCTGCCTAGCGCATCCTGGGCCGTCTTTTTCCTGGCTGGGGTTTACCTGCGCCCAGTCTGGGTTTTCCCTGCTCTGTTCGGGCTTGCTGCTGCACTTGATTTTGCTGCCGTCACCTGGGGTGGCGTCGATGGTTTCTGCACATCCCCTGCCTACGGCTTCCTGATTCCCGCTTATGGCACGCTTTGGCTAGGTGGCCGCTGGTTTGCCAAACACTACCAGTTTGCTTTCAAGAGCATCGCTACCCTGGCAGCGACCGTCGTCGCCAGCAGCTTTGTTTGCCACTTGTTCTCCAGTGGTGGTTTCTATTTCTTCTCTGGCCGCTATGTCGACCCGACCCTGGCCGAGTTCATGCCACGCATCGCCAAGCACTACCCTTCATCCTTGGGTACGCTGGCGTTCTACGTGGCGACTGCCGCCATCATCCACATTGTGGTGAAGGCGCTTTACGCTGATAGCAAACGAACCGCATGACCGATCAAGAAAAACCAGACCTCAACCAGCGCCATTCAGACCGGATGGCGCGCAAAAAATCAGTTGTTGATGCCAAGATAGAGGCTGCGCGCATTGAGCGCGGCCTGTTTTTGGTGAATACCGGCAACGGCAAAGGCAAGTCTACCGCCGCTTTTGGCCTCCTCGCCCGCGCCCTCGGCCATGGCATGAAAGCCGTCGTCGTGCAATTCGTCAAAGGCCGTTCCGATACTGGCGAAGAAGCTTTCTTTCGCCACCAACCCAATGTTAGCTGGCATGTCATGGGTGAAGGCTTCACCTGGGAAACCCAGAACCGCGACCGAGACATTGCCGCTGCTCAGCAAGGCTGGCAAACCGCCCAAGCCGCGCTGCAAGATGAAAGCGTCGGCGTAGTTATCCTCGACGAGCTCAACATCGTCCTTAAATATCATTACCTCGACTTACAGCAAGTATTGGCCGACATTGCCGCCAGACCTTCCATGCAGCATGTCGTGGTTACCGGACGTGCCGCCCAGCCTGAGCTGATAGAACAAGCCGACACCGTCACCGACATGACCATGGTCAAACACGCTTTCAAGAACGGCGTGCAAGCCATGCCGGGCGTGGAGTGGTAACACCATGGCGATCAGTTGCCCGGCATTATTGCTCTCCGCCCCTGCATCAAACCAGGGCAAGACGCTAGTTTCCGCGGCGCTGGCACGTGCTTGGCGTAACCAAGGCTTTACCGTACAAGCCTTCAAATGCGGGCCGGATTTCCTTGACCCCATGATCTTGCAAGCCGCAACGGGTCGCCCGGTCTACAACCTCGACCTCGCCATGTGCGGTGCGGATGACATTGCCACCAGGCTATATTGGGCTGCACAACAAGCCGACGTTATTCTGGTGGAAGGGGTGATGGGCTTGTATGACGGCCAGCCCAGCAGCGCCGACATCGCCGCACAATTTCAATTACCACTAGCACTCACCATTGATGCCAGCGGCATGGCCCAGACTTTTGGTGCGTTAGCCTCCGGGCTGTTTGCTCACCGGCCCGAGATTATCCCCGCAGGCGTGATTGCCAACCGTACCGGCAGCGCCGGCCATGGCACATTGCTGCGTGACAGCCTGCCTGCTCACGTGCCGTGGTTGGGTGCTTTGCAGAAGCAGGAAGCCCTGACACTGCCAGAACGGCACCTGGGCTTGTTCCGCGCTAATGAAATCGATGACTTGGAGCAACGCATTGCCCAGGCAGCTACCATGCTGACGGAAGCAGGCCCATTACCATTGCCGCCAGAAGTCAGCTTTGCACCGTCACTTGCAAACACCACCCCAGCGTTGCTCGCAGGCAAGAAGATCGCCATCGCACGCGACGAAGCCTTTTGCTTTATCTACCCTGCCAACCTGGATTGCCTGCATGCCTTGGGAGCTGAAACCGTCTTTTTCTCGCCGCTGCACGATGATGCATTGCCTGCCGGGATAGACGCAATCTGGCTGCCGGGTGGCTATCCTGAGCTACATCTTGCAACACTAGGCAGCAACCACGCCATGCGTCATGCTTTGCAGCAAGCCTGGCAGCAGGGCCTGCCCATACTGGCGGAATGTGGCGGCATGATGGCGGTCACCAATAGCATCAACCAGCAACCAGGCTTTGGCCTGCTCCCCGGAGATTGCAGCATGCAAGCGCGCTTCCAGGGCCTGGGTGTGCAATTTGCCGAACTGCCTGAAGGCAGGTTACACGCACATACCTTTCATTACTCCCGCCTGGAAACAGGATTGCCGGTCTACGCGCAGGCCACTACCCAACGCGGCAAGCCGGGTGAGGCCATCTATCGCCATGGCAGCCTGCTGGCAAGTTATCTGCATTTCTATTTCCCATCCAACCCACAGTTGGTTGCAGGATTGTTTTCCCGATGAATCGTCCGCTTTATACATTACTCACCGCCACACTTCTGGCCGCTTGCCAGTTGCCTGCCCAGGCAGCTACTTTGTTCGGCGTGGTGTCAGACCGCACTGCGCCTGCCGCTGCCATGGCAGCACAGCAAGCTTTGCAGCAATCCGGCAAACAGGATCGCATCATCCTGCGCACGCAATCGCAAGTGCTCGCCGCAGACAGCAAGACGTTGCAACGCTGGTTACGCGATGCTGATGCCGTGTTTGCCGTGGCGGTCTACGCTGAATCATCACAACAGTTGCAAACCCAGCTCCATCAACTTGGGGGAAAACAGCCACGCAATTTCATCGCCTTTAATGGCGAAAGCGCCCTCTCCTTGCAAAGCCGTTGGCAAGGCGAAGCGGTCAGCAGTTTCTCGCATGCCAAGAGCCTAACGCTGACACAAAACAACCTCTCGGAAAAAGTCGCCAATCTCGCGCAGCAGCACAACGCTGCTCGCCAGTGGCTGGGCCTGCACAATCTCTGGCAGGCTGGCGGCACAGACAATCTCAGTGCCTTCATGCGCCACCTATTGCACCCGGTCAGCAATCTTCCCACTATTCAGCCCGAGCCACTGGTGCGTTTGCGCCAAGGCGGCAGGGAAGTCAAACAACCAAATCTCCCTGGTAATAGTGCCGCCATGCTCGCGGTGCTTGACCTCAGCACCAGCGACCCGCAACCCGTGGATGCCATCTGCGCCGCCAGTGAAGCACAAGGCCAGCCTTGTATTGGCATCATGGCGCGCTGGGGAGAAGCTTCGCGCGATGCCATCGCCCACTTGAAAACCCTGCTGGCCCCGGCAACCCCTAGCGGACTGGTGGTCTTGCAGGACTTTGTCGTCGGTGCCGCAGAAGGCCGCGAGGCTGTCACCGAGTTATTGGGCAAGCTGGATGTGCCGGTCTACAAGGCCATGCGCCTGACCGACCGCAGCGCCAATGCCTGGCAGCTCTCAGAAGACGGTTTGCCGATCAACTCCGTGCAATACCGGGTGGCCATGCCGGAAATCCAGGGTAGTTCGCAGCCCTTGGTAGTGGCCGCTGCCGGCCCTGCCACCATAGACAAGCTTACCGGTGTGGAGTTAAAGCTGCCGCAGATCCTGCCTGCCGAGGTGCAATCGCTGGTAAGGCGCAGCCTGAATTGGCAACACTTGCGCAGCAAGCCCAACGCCAATAAGAAAGTCGCCCTGATCTATTACAACCACCCACCTGGCCGCCAGAATATCGGTGCAGACAACCTGGATGTGCCTGCCTCGCTATTCGAGATGCTGCATGCCTTGCAACGTGCTGGTTACAACACCGGCGAACTGCCTGCCTCACCCGAGGCCTTGCTTGACCTGATGCAAGAGCGCGGCGTCAACCTGCCTGAAGACCAAGCCGCGCTCACCGAGATGAGCAAGCATGTGAACAAGCTGGATAATGCTGCCTACCTCAACTGGTTCGGCACCCTGCCAGCACAAGTGCGCGGCGAAATGGTCGAAGGCCCGCTCGGCAAGCTGCATGCTGATTTGGTTGCCGCGCAACGGGCTGGTGAAATCGACATCGCGCGCAATCGTCTCGATAAAGCCATGCATGAACTGCATCATTTACTTGAAGGCGCAGATCACCCGCAACGCGAGAATGCCCTCAAGCAGATTGATGTGCTCAACAACGCCTATCTGCAATGCCTGGACAAGCACACCGACTGCAACACATTGGCCTTGCAAAAAACCCGGCTTGCCGCGCTGGGCATCGAAGGCATGCGCGGTTGGGGTGTAGCCCCAGGCAAGGTGATGGTGCATGACAGGCAATTCCTCATCCCAGGCGTGCAATTCGGCAATATCTTCATCGGCCCGCAGCCACCACGCGGCTGGGAAGTGGATGAAGAGCTGCTGCACGCCAACACTACCATTCCGCCGCCGCATCAATATCTGGCTTACTACCACTGGCTGCGCAGCGTCTTCAAGACCGATGCACTGGTGCACATTGGCCGCCACTCTACCTACGAATTCCTGCCTGGCAAGGCGGTTGGGCTGGCAGCAAGCGATTACTCACGCCTGATTGCGGGCGACCTGCCCGGTATTTACCCTTACATCGTCGACGGCGTAGGCGAAGGCACACAATCCAAGCGCCGCGGCCTCGCCGTGATGGTCGATCACCTGACGCCACCACTGACTTCCACGCCACTTTATGACCGCTTGCTCGAACTGCGCCAAGTGGTGGAAAGCTATGAATCCTCCAGCTCCGAGACCATGAAAGTGGAAGCTGCGCGCGAGATGCGCCGCCTGGTGGAAGCGCTGCAATTGCGCGCCGAGCTGGAAGCCAGCATGGCAGATGTGCTGGAAGTACGCGGCATTGGCTTTGAGCAAACTGACGACGATCTGCTTGCGCATGAAATCGGCCACTACCTCACCAAGCTGCAAGAGAAGTTCATGCCGCACGGCCTGCATATCTTCGGCAAGGATTGGTCGGAAGAATCGCTGGCATTGATGCTGGAGTCCATGGGGCGCGGCCAGGAGCAGGGCGTGAGTGCAGAAACACGAGAAAAGCTCGCCATATCGCCGCGGCTGGAAATGCACAGCCTGTTGCATGCGCTCGAAGGTGGCTTTGTGCCGCCCGGCAAGGGCAACGACCCCCTGCGCTCGCCTGATGCCCTGCCGACTGGGCGTAACTTCCATGCCTTGGATGGCGACGTGCTGCCCACCCGGCTAGGCTTCCAGATTGGTGCAAACATGGCAGCCAAAGTACGTGAGCGCGATAGCGTGCAGGATAGCGAAGGCGTGATCCTCTGGGCGTCTGATGCCGTGCGCGACGAAGGCGTGATGGTGAGCTTTATCCTCAGCCTGATGGGCATAGAACCGGAATGGAATGCGCGCGGCATCGTGCAGCGTATGCAGCTTAAGCCCGGCATCACGCGCCATGATGTCATCGTCACCACTTCTGGCCTGTTCCGCGACCTTTACCCCAACCTGATGCAATGGATAGACAATGGCGGCCGTCTGGCACTGGCGGCCTCTGCCCAGGCCATTCGCACGCAATACCCAGCGCTGCAAGCCGCGTTAGATGAAGCACTGGCACCATTGGGTGCCGGAGTGGAAGAAGGCAACGAAGCTCTTGCCAGCAATGGCGTGGCCCTGCAATGGATACGCCGCACCCAGGCCCACCAGCAACATGGCCAGCCCTTGCCACAGGCTGGGCGCGAGGCTGCATGGCGCATCTTTGGCGATGCGCCCGGTGCTTACGGCACTGGCGTCAACCGACTGACCGAACGCTCCGGCACCTGGAAAGACCGCAGCGAACTGGGGCAAGCCTACCTCACACGCATGGGTCACGCCTACGGCATGGATGCCCAGGGCCAACCTGCGCACGAGGTGCTTAAAACCGCCCTTACCAGCATCAGCAACACTTACCATGGTCGCGCCTCCAACCTCTATGGCCTGATGGACAATAACGACGCCTTTGATTACCTCGGTGGCCTATCACTCGCCACGGAAACTGTCACTGGCAAACGCCCCACCGCGCGCATCCTCAACCATACAGACCCTGACAATCTCAGCGACGACCCGCTAGAAACCGCGCTACTGATGGAACTACGCGGGCGCTACCTCAACCCGGCGTGGATACGCCCGTTGATGCAACACGGTTATGCTGGCGCACGCACTATGGGGCAGGAATTCATGGAAAACCTGTGGGGCTGGCAAGTCACCCGGCCCGACATCATCAAGGATTGGGCCTGGGACGAAGTGAAAAAGGTGTATATGGATGACAGCTTGCAACTCGGCCTCAAGCCATTCCTTGAGCACAAACACAACGCCCAGGTGAAAGCGCACATGCTCGCTATCATGATGGTAGCAGCAGAAAAAGGCTTCTGGCATACCGATGAACAAACGCTACGCCAGCTAGGTGGCGAACTGGCACGACTGGTCAACAAAAACGGCCTGCCCGGTAGCGGTCACACCTCACCCAACCATCCGATGTGGCAATGGCTGGGTCAGCACCTGGACAGCGACACTGCCGCCGCCCTGCAACAAACCCTTGCCAAGGCACGCGGTGATGCCGCACCTGCTTATGCAAGCAACGAGGCGATGGTGGCCGAACAAGTCGCCATCCCTGCGGAAGCGAAGCCAGAAGCAGCACGGGAACCAGCAACTCCGGCAACACAACCCAAGCCTGCTACAAAAGCGCCTGAACCTGAGACAGCCAAGGCCGCGCCTGTACCACGCGCCTTTGAAGTCGCCATCAAGTCCGTGCGTGAGCATTGGTACTGGTGGCTGGCATTGCTGCCAGTATTCGTAGCGGGTCTGTGGTTCGGCACGCGCAAACCCCGGCTCTAACTTTTTACAGGATCACTCTCCGCCATGTCATTTGAACTCGACTCCCTGCATCACGCGATTACCTGGCTGTTAAAGCCGGTCATTATTATCCTGGCGCTGAGCGTCATCATTGCCGTGCTAGAAGCCGGGTTGGCCGTAGGCGAGCGCCTGTTCGGACTCAAGGCGATGCGAAACTCAGGCAATACCGATGCCGTGGTCAGGCTCGCCCGCCATCGACTGGAGCGCGCCGACCTGCTCTCTCGCATTCCGCCCATGCTGGGCCTGATGGCGACCATCATCCCGCTTGGCCCTGGGCTAGCCGCACTCGGTCAAGGCAACCCAGCACAATTGGCGCAAGCCGTCACCACGGCATTCGACGCGACAGTGCTGGGGTTGATCGCAGGCATTATCGGCTTGGTTGTCGGCAAACTGCGCCGCCGCTGGTATGAAGACGTGCTGGAAACGCTGGAATCGCAGCCATGAGCAAAAGCAATATGAGCAAGCTCCGCCTCAAAAGCCGGTTTGATCACGAAGACGAAGACCCACGCGCCAGCCTGGTCAACCTGGTGGATGTCATGCTGGTGTTCGCCTGCGGGCTGCTTGCCGCCTTGAGCGCGGGTGGGCAGACCATGCTGGTAAAGCCTAAGGAAATAGAGCAAGGCAAGGAAATCGAAGCACCAGAAACCACCAGCAGCAATGCAACAGGGAGTGGTTACGAGGCTGTTGGGCAAGTCTACCGCGACCCCAAGACCGGTAAGCTAGTGCTGATTGAGCAAACGACAACGCCTCCTTAAGTTCATGCCGCAATCCTCTTATACTTAAGCCTTAGCCTCCAAGCTCACGATCACTATGTCCAGTAACGAATTTGCCTTTACCAAACCCGAGATGAGCGGCGTTTACCGTGCCATCCACCAACGCCGCGACATGCGCCACTTCAAGCCAGGCAAGATAGAGCCAGAAATCCTGCATAAGCTGCTGGATGCAGCGCACCATGCGCCCAGTGTCGGGCTGATGCAGCCATGGCGCTTCATCCGCATCACCAGCGCTGAAGTACGTCAGGCAATTTATGACCTAGTGCAGGAGGAGCGTATGCAGACAGCGCATGCGCTGGGTGAGCGTGAATCCGAGTTTCTGCACCTCAAGGTGGAAGGCATTCAGCAATGTGGGGAGTTGTTCGTAGCTGGTCTGTGTGATCACCGCGAACGCTTTATTTTTGGTCGCCGCACTCTGCCCGAAATGGACTTGGCATCGGTTTCCTGCGCGATCCAGAATCTCTGGCTCGCCGCACGAGCTGAAGGCTTGGGCATGGGCTGGGTGTCGATTTTCGACCCGATCAAGCTCGCCAAGCTACTGAATATGCCGGAAGGTGCCAAGCCTATCGCCATCCTGTGCCTGGGCTATGTGGATGAGTTCTACAAAAACCCGATGCTGGTAGAGGAGGGCTGGGCCAAGGAGCGCCCATTGTCAGAGCTGATGATGGAAAACACCTGGGCCGCTACAGAATGAAAGGCCCGCAGCGCATTGCCTGCCTGGCAGCAGAAACTACTGAGGTGCTTTATATGCTGGGCGAGCAGGAGCGTATTGTGGGCATTTCCGGGTTTACCACTCGCCCTGCCATTACGCGCAAGGAAAAACCCAAGATTTCGGGCTTCAGCAGTGCGAAGCTGGAAAAAATCCTTGCCGTGCAACCAGACCTGGTGCTGGCATTTTCCAACCTGCAAGCAGACATTGCCGCCGAACTGGTACGCGCCGGGGTTGAGGTGCATGTGTTTAACCAGCGCTCTATCCAGGGTATCTTCAACATGATCGCAACCTTGGGGGCGCTGACTGACGCATCTGACCGGGCAACGGCCCTGATTGCGGGCTTAGAGGCACGTATACAGCAAGCTGCCGAGACGGCAAGCTACCTGCCGCGTGCACCCAAGGTCTATTTCGAGGAATGGAATGACCCGCTGATCAGCGGCATCCAATGGGTGGGCGAATTGATAGCGATTGCTGGCGGCAACGATTGCTTCGCTGAGTTATCCGCCTGCAAATCCGCCAAGGAGCGCGTCATTGCAGCGGATGAGGTCGTCCAGCGCCAGCCTGATATCATCATTGGTTCCTGGTGTGGCAAGAAATTCCAGCCAGAACAAGTCCTGGCGAGGCCGGGCTGGCAGGCGATACCTGCCGTACAGACCGGGCAAGTGCATGAAATCAAGTCTGCCGACATCCTGCAACCCGGCCCCTCTGCCATTCTGCATGGCCTGGCGCAATTGCAAACCATTATTCAGCGCTGGGGCGTCCAACAGATGCACAGCAAGCATTGGAGTTGACCATGAATGCACACGACCACCACTTGATTCTTGGCGGCGCCCGCTCCGGCAAGAGCGCTTATGCAGAAAAAATAGCCCAGGAAAGCGGCCTGGAAGTTGTCTATATCGCCACGGCACAGGTCTATGACGCAGAGTTCGGCAAGCGGGTAGACCAGCACCAGCAACGCCGCCCATCACACTGGCATACCGTCGAAGTACCGCACAAATTGGCGGAGGTCTTGCAGCAGCAGGCCGCACCAGGCCGTTGCCTACTCGTGGATTGCCTGACCCTATGGCTAGCGCAATGCATCTGCCCGGAATGCGCACCGCCAGAGGGTGTGGATTGGCAACACGAACGCGCCGCCCTACTCGATGTGCTCCCGTCATTGCCCGGCAAGATACTGCTGGTGAGTAATGAAGTCGGCATGGGCATCGTGCCGCTGGGGGAAATCAACCGGCAGTTCCAGGATGAAGCAGGCCGCCTTAACCAGGCCGTGGCAGCCATTTGCAACAAAGTCAGTTTTATTGCGGCAGGATTACCACTAGTGCTGAAAAGCTAAGACGAACTATCGCTCGTGCAGGCTTATAACCAGCCCTCCTCCGTCATGACTTCCTGGATCAGCGGCACCAACGCCTGAGGTAATTTCACCTGGGTCAGCAAGGCTTGGTGTCCGGCTTTGGATACCTTGCGCAGGGTCTTACGTAAAATATCCTTCCATTTCGGCACATCGTACTCCGGGTGCTGGGCGACGAATTCCTCAAGGTAATACTCGACAAATACCATCACGATCACATCTTCCAGCACCTGCATCTCGGCATCCGCCAGCGGCGCATCCTTGCTCACCAGCCTGGTAACACGTGCGATCGCCTCTGCGTCATATCCCGCCTGCTGCATGATCTCACTTGCCACTTCGGCATGATATTCCTTGAGCTTGCGCCGCCATTGGTGATAGCCAGGCTTGGTCATCGGGTAAGCATCGCGTGGCAAGGTCCAGCGCTCAATGTGCTGACAACGGGCTGCCAAGTGCAGTGTTTCGGGCGCATCGGGCTGGTAGCGTTGCAGCATCTCCGTCATGCGCTGGGCATAGGCCAGCTCCTTCGGCGTTGCGACACCATCAACCAAGGTCTGGTTTGGGTCGCGGGCATTGCGTGCATCAAATGTGGTGATCGCCTGGGTGAAGCGTGACCCGAATGCTGGTGGAGAAAAATGCTGCATGACATACCCTTGTTGATGAACCAGGCCTTATTTTACGTGAAAGCAGCGCACACTCGTTTCACCATGCTAGAAAACATGATCTAATCGCGGGCATTCAACCTCAAGGCATGACCCCATGGAATTCACCCTGCGTGACGACTATATCGAACTGTGCAACCTGCTCAAACTCACTGGCATCGCTGATTCTGGTGGTCGAGGCAAAACCATGGTGGCGGAGGGCCTAGTCACTGTCGATGGTCAGCCAGAACAACGCAAAACCGCCAAAATCCGCGCTGGCCAAGTGGTGGAGTGCATGGGTCAGACCATCACCGTGCTGCCTCAAGCATAAAGCAGCAACCCTATGATTTTCATTGACCTTTCCACCTCCCGCCCGTAGAATCCGCCCCACTTACGGTTTTCCCCATCGTCAAGAGGGGGAAATTAATAGGGAATCCGGTGAAGACATCATGATCGTAATCCGGAACTGCCCCCGCAACTGTAATCGGTGAGTCTGTTTGCATTTCTTGCCACTGGATATTGATCCGGGAAGGCCGCAAACAAGACGATGACCCGAGAGTCAGGAGACCTGCCGCAAGTCAGTCATGTTGTTCGAGCAAGGGCGGGGTGTCCTGAAATCGGCGAATGTTCACCACATTCATTCGTACTCATTGATGTATGTATTTTGAGGGCTTTATCATTGCCCTCAAGTTGAGCTGCCATTGTGGCCGCTTTGCATGCATTGCCCCCTCTTGCCCCTACCAGATGGCTGATTTCCACATGACGTCGTCATGCTGAACTATCACATTGGGAGCAAATAATGAAAAATCGTCACTACATCCTGGCCAGCGCCTTGATGACCATCTTCTCCAGCGGGGCGCTGGCGGAAGAAACCACGCTGGAAGAGGTTCAGGTCAAAACATCTCAAGACAAACCCGGCCTGAATCTGACAAAAAGAAACTCAACTGGTAGTCGTCTGGGACTCACTGCACAAGAAACACCAGCCAGCGTGGAATCTCTAGACACTGAGACAATCAAGAAGCGAGGTGATTTCAGCATCCGTGATGCTATTACACGCACTACAGGCCTCACCGATGTATCAACACCTGGCCGTGGCAATGCATTTTCCTCACGCGGATTTACTGATAACAGTTCTGTCGGTCAAGCCGAAGATGGTATACGTCTCATGACGATTGGCGGCACGCTTACCTACCCTTCTGACATTTGGGGTTACGAAAGTGTGGAAGTATTACGAGGCCCTGCTTCTGTGCTATACGGTGATGCCACCGCCGGTGGAATTATCAACAGTATTCGCAAACAACCCAAGCGTGAGGCTTCCGCAGAAGCACTGGTTGGTATCGGTACACGAGGTGAGTATCGTATTGGGATTGGCGGCACTGGCGCAGTCGGGGAAATCGGTGCCTTCCGCCTTGATGCATCAACGACTGGCGGTAATGGTTTTATTGACCGCGGCGAGCATGACAGCAAGAAAATCATGACTGCCTTGCAACTCACACCAACCGACCACCTCAAGATTGGATTCACACTAGATCACTCTGACGAATCTCCCACTGCCAATTTTGGCTCACCATTGCGTAATGGCAAGCTGGTTTCTGCTTTCCGCAAAACCAACCTGAACATAGAAGATACGGTAATGGATTTTCGTGATACTCGCTTCAAGGCAAAGGTGGAGTGGGATATTTCCTCAACCCTATCTCTACGCAACGTAAGCTATTGGTTCAAGACAGATCGTGATTGGGTGACAGCTGAGCGTTATAGACTACTCAACCCGGCAAGCAATATTGTCACTCGTGATAACTTCTACGATATTACCCATGATGCCCGTCAATCAGGAAACCGATTAGAGCTTGTATCTTCTGCAGAACTGTTTGGACATAGTAATCGCTGGAACATGGGCTGGGAAATCTCTCGCACAGACCTGGATTATTATATTTCCGGCACAAGCCCAACGGATACATTACCAGTGAATGCCGGTTTTACAGGCTTCTTCCCAAGCTCGCTCAATGCAAGCCGTACTTACAGTTCCAAAGCCAATCAAAATGCTTTCTTCGCTGAAAATGCATGGGATGCTACAGACAAACTTAAGTTACTGATTGGTTTGCGTAAGGAGTTTATCGATATTTCCGTTGACCCAACGAATGCCGCTAACTTCTCCAGAGATTACGCAGCACTAACATGGCGATTAGGCGCAGTATTCCAAGCAACTGAACATGCCTCGGTCTATGCACAAACTAGCCGTGGCACCGACCCTGTCAGGCACCTAATCAGCATGAATCTGGCAAATCGATTGTTCAGCCTGACCAAGGCACGTCAAACAGAAATTGGCTGGAAATATCTATTGCCAGAAGCCAAGGGTGAGATGACATTGGCAGCGTTTCATATCGTTAAAGATGACATTATCACGCGTAATCAAGATAACCCCTTGAATCCCGCACAAGGAGGCTCGCAATCATCACGCGGCATTGAGTTCTCAACCACCGTTCTGCCTACGAAGGCTTGGCGCCTAGATTTCAATGCTACACTGCTCAATGCACGTTTTGATGAGCTGAAAGAAGGAGATACTGCAATCTCTAGAGCTGGGAACACTCCTGAAAACGTACCAGAAAAAGTCGCAAATGCCTGGGTGTATTACACACAGCCAACATGGGAGGCTGGAGTGGGTGCTCGTTATGTCGGCAAACGTTACGTCAACAATGCCAATAGCAATAGTCTGGATGCTTATACCGTGTTTGATGCCAGTGCTGCATGGCATGTCAACCCTCGTATGACCTTGCGCGCCAATTTACGCAACATTACTGACAAACTATATGGCATTCGAGCCACATATACCGACCAAGCCATCGTAGGCACACCCCGCCAGCTCGAGCTAACTGCCGAGTTCCGCTACTAAGCTCCGGAGCACAGCACCATGAAGCTCTTTTCCATGCGTAATCTCCACCTCTGGCATCGCTGGCTGGGGATAGCGCTTGGGGTGCTGGTGTTGCTCTGGTTTATTTCCGGGGTGGTTATGCTGTTTGTGGCCTACCCCAAACTCACGCAGGAAGAACGCATACCTCGTCTGGAAACAGTGGCACCCGAGCAAGTAAACATCACGCCGCATCAGGTCGCGATGATGCTTGGAAGGGAGCCGGACAAACTCCGGCTGACGATGCACCAGGGAAGGCCGATTTATCATGCTTTGTATGAAGATCATTGGCAGTCTATCTGGGCCGATCATGGCGAATCACTGCATGTAACGCCAGACACCATTCGCGCATCTGCGCAGACTTTCTTGCCTGGCTTATCGATCAACAATATCGAGTTAATCGAGCGCGATCAATGGTCAATCTCGTCCTCACTTCATCCGCATCGGCCTTTGCATCGCGTGAGTTTCAGTAACGGGGACGTGTTGTATTTATCCAGCCGCACGGCTGAAGTCGTGCTGGATACCTCACGTAGCGAACGTGCCTGGAACTGGCTGGGCTCCATCATCCATTGGATTTATTTCACGCCGTTGCGTTTTGATCATCACGAAGCCTGGCGTCAAATCGTCATGTGGCTGTCCTTCCCCGCCACGGCCATGAGTCTGATGGGCATCTGGCTGGGCATAGACCGCTTGCGCCTGCGTCGCCGCTACAAGGGTGGCCGTATGACGCCCTATCGCGGCTGGGCCAAATGGCACCATGTTTCTGGCCTGCTCGCAGGTGTGTTATGCCTGACCTGGCTGTTCAGTGGCTGGCTGTCGATGAAGCCGTTCGATATGTTTTCCGGCAGGAAGCTCAGTACAGAAGAATCACAGCATTGGGCAGGCAAGCCTGGCTACGGGCCATTGCCAACCTTGCCAGCGCAGATAGATTCCCCAGAAAAAATTGGCGAGATTGAATGGATATATTTTGCCGGGAAACCTCTTTTGCTCGGCCTTGCGCAGCATCGCACCTTGATGTTCAATGCACACACTGGTACTCGCCTGGCTCCACTGACCACCACAGCACTTGCAACCCAGGCAGCAGGGCTGCTCCCCGAGGCTCAAGTTAAAACAGCCACGCTGCTCACGCATGGCGACCGGTATTACTACGGCAAACGGCTGGAAGCTGTGTCCCTGGTCATCCGCATCGACCTGGATGATGCTTCTGCCACCAGCTATTACGTTGACCTAGCCACCACGCGCATCGTGGCATCACAGGACAATAGCAGCCGCACCTACCGCTGGCTGTTTGCAGCGCTACACCGTCTTGATTTCGCGCCGCTAGATAATGCAGAAATCCCGCGCTGGATTGTCGTGATCCTGTTCTCGATTGGGGGAGTCATCCTCACCGCCGCAGGCATGGTGATGGGCTGGCGCAGGCTTACTCGCGTCTAGCCGCGATGTTGCTGCAATCCCCCACGATCAACGGAGCATTGCCAGAGCCTGGCCGGAGCATCACACCACTACTCACGCCATTGGACGCAACACAGGACTGAAACCCCACGCGCGTGCTACGCGGCGTGGCAGTGCTGACCAATACCTCGCGCTGCTCCTCGCTCAATGCCAGCGGCCCACGTTCGGACAAGAGCTTGCCGAAGGATGGGTAAACCCCATGCGCCTGGTGAAACATTTCCAGTTTGGCCTGCAACTCCTCCGCAATACGATCAGTATCCACATGGCCAGCCGCACGTTCCGCCTGTTGCTGTTGCAGGGTTAATGCTTCCAGCGCATCCTCCTGCTGGCGCTGCTCAACCACCGCCTTGGAGACAGCAAAGATGCTGACCAGGAAAAATAACAACAGGATAGTGTAGATCGCATTGATGATGATCGCCAGGATTGCAAACAAATTGCTTTGCCCAGCGGCCCGTGACTTGAACAACGCAAAGACACCAACCACCACGCCCAGCAACGGCACGCAGAAAACAGAAAGTAATAAAGCAATGATGCCTAGCTTTTTTCCTGCATTTTCACTACTTTCGACCACATTACTCATCATGTCACCACATCTCTATCGGTATTAGACTGCCAGGATAGAATTATAGCCTGCTTGAGAAGCACAAAAAAAAGCACTCTCGAAAGAGTGCTTGTACATGCCATCAGCAATAGCTAGAACTGATAACGCAATGTCAGCATTGCATTACGCGGTGCTCCATAGAACACAGTATTGTAATTGCCAATACCGCTGTAGTAATGCTTGTCGAAAAGGTTGTTCACCTGCAGCAGCATTCTCAATTTAGGGTTGATGTCATACGTGGCATTAACACCCACCACTGCATAGGCATCCTGCTCAAACTTCCAAGTGGCATTATTCACAGCAAAGTTGAAGTAAGTACCATTCTGCCAATTGAGGTTGCCTCCCACCGACAGTTTATTAAGCATACCTGCGAAACGATAGTGAGTAGCCAGCTTGAACAGACTGAGCGGCTGGTTAGTACTCACACGCTCGTCATTGGCATCGACGGAATGACGATACGTATAGCCTGCCAGCACTTGCCAACGCGGAAGAACCTCACCAGACATTTCCAACTCTATACCTCTGGTTTCAACACCCTTGGCCGCAATCATCGCTGAACCACCAGTAGGTGTTGCCGCACCACTAGGATCCAGAATGGCAAAGTTATCCTGTTTTATCTGAAAATAGGCAATGCTGGCATTCAGCTTGCCATCGAAATATTCTCCCTTGCCGCCTATTTCATAGCTTTTACCGGTCAATGGGTCAAGCTGCTGACCTGCGGCGTTGAAATTGTAAGCCTGTGGTTTAAAGATGTCGGTGTAGCTGAAATACACAGAATGATATGAATCAACATCCAAGGTCACACCCGCGTAAGGCGTGACCTCACCACTGACCTTGGTATCATATAGCGCTGTTCTAGGTAGTGCATTGCTACTCTGCAAAGACCATTCATAATTGGTTACGCGCGCACCGACAATCATAGAAAGATAGTCAGTAGGTTTTAGTGCCGTAGCTGCATAAAATACAGTCTGTTTCACATCCACATCATGGGTAAGCCACCAATCAAACCGACTTGGTTTGGTAGCATTATTATTCCAATTGAAGACATCACTGACCGTGCTATCCGTATCCCCATCATAACGGCGTGACCTGGACTCAGTTTTGGCAAAGTTGTAGCCGAATACCAATTCATGGCTGCGACCAAACAAAGAATATTCACCCTTAGCCATCAGGTCTATGCCGTTTTCTTTGGTATCAGTATTAAATCTAGCTGCACCCCCAACGTAGAAACCATGTGGAGCACTGTGATCAACCACGTTAATCAACCCTGTCGAGGAAGGACTTGCCATTCCTGAAATGAGCTCTTTGGAAGTATAGTCTCGATGGCTCACGGTTGCTTTGACTAC
Organism: Methylobacillus methanolivorans; assembly: GCF_044751345.1. Taxonomy (GTDB): domain Bacteria; phylum Pseudomonadota; class Gammaproteobacteria; order Burkholderiales; family Methylophilaceae; genus Methylobacillus; species Methylobacillus methanolivorans. The sequence continues at coordinate 1,955,064 of NZ_JBIWXY010000001.1, forward strand.
CCAATCATTGTCAAAACGGTGCTCTAGATCGGTAAATATTCTTTGGGTTTTTTGATCACGATACGCCCACTTATCTGCTGGATTGGTATCGCGCTTGAATTTAGCAATCGAACCATCAGTGAAGAAGGTGGGCAAATGTGAGTTGGTAGTCGCATCGTTATTGTTCTGCTGGTAGTCTATCCCGAGTGAGGCCTTGGTGTTATCAGTCAGGTCAGCCTCTAGGATGCCATAGAAAATATTCTGCTCGCTACGCGCATAATCCATGAAGCTGCCTTGATCCTGCAACACAGAGACTACTCTGCCCCTGATACGGCCATCCTCAATTAATGCTCCAGACAAATCCAGTTCAGCACGATAGTTATCCCACGAACCAGCCCCGAGCATGAGATGCCCTTGGAACTCAGCCGTTGGACGTTTACGAACAAAATTAATTACACCCGAGGGGTAGCCCGCACCATTTAATAATCCAGTTGCCCCTTTGAGCACTTCGACACGGTCATAGATTGCAGCATTCGTGATACTGTAGTTATCACGAACATTGCCCCCATCACTGGATAAGCTGGGCACCCCATCAAACTGGAAATTCTGTACCTGGAACCCACGTACGTAAAAACTATAACCCTCGGTATTCTCACGATTCACAGTAATGCCAGGTGTCTGCTGCAATACATCCGCAATACTGGTCAGGCCTTGATCATCCATTTGCTGACGCGTAATGATACTCACCGACTGCGGCGTTTCTCGCAGAGAAAGATTGAAGCGTGTCGCGGTCGCTGATGATTTCACGGTATAGGAACCGGTTTCTTCGCTCATGACGTTTTTATCACTGGCAACAGAGACCTGCACTTCTGGCAATGTTGCCGCATCACTTGTCTTTTGGCTGGAAACTGTCTGGGTTTTTTGCAAGAGATAAACACCCGTAGTTGTGTTCACAACTTGCAAGCCAGTCCCAGTCAGAAGCGTATTAAAGCCCTGCTGCACACTATAAGAACCCCTCAGTCCTGTACTCGTTCTGCCATCTACCAGCGTTGGCGGCAATGTAATACTCACCCCTGCAGCACCCGCAAAGTCACTTAGCACTTGCTCTAATGTGCCAGCCTTGATCTGGTAGTTACTCACTTGCTTTTGCTCTTCTGCAAATGCGGTGGAGGCAAAACCCAGAGTAGCACTAGTCATGGTAAAAATAAGAAACGCACCTTGGACTGCCTGACGCAGTAGGTGACGTTGATGTTGCGGATACATGAATTCCCCTTTAGTGAATAAGAATTGCTTTCAATTCACTTCACACGCCAAATCAATAAAGGGGACACCACTTGAAAAAATTTCCAGCTATCTTGTCTTGAAATGCTAAATCCCTGCATTAGCTGCGTTGACACTAATCCAATAACGCGTGAGATAGCTGACTTTCACAGGCACCATCATAGGCAGGCTGGCAAATACCTGATCAGTATCCGCAATCTGAAACGCACCAGAAATCCGGATATCTGCCACTTCAGTTGAGCAGCGCACCACGCCGTGTCGATAACGTGCAAGTTCGGAAGCGAAATCCACAAGACGCATTTCGCGCACATGCAGAACACCTCGTGTCCAGCTATCTGCATGATCTGCCAAAGCAACAGGCGGCATGATGACATGGTCATTAAAACGTGTTTGCCTACCTGCCTCTATAACCTGTTGATGGCCTTCACGCGTGGTAATTGCTACCGCACCCTCCAATACAGAAAGCCGAATATCATCCGCAGACTGCCGCACAATGAAACGAGTACCCAAAGGCTGCAATTGCCCATACCTTGTTGCTATCACCAATGGGCGATATGCTGCATGACCAGCTGATCCAGCTTTACCTGTCTGGATCAATACCTCTCCCATTTCCAGCTCAATCAACCGCTGCTGAGCATTAATAGCAGTATTGATGCCAGTGGAGGTATTGAGGTGCACCAAAGTGCCATCGGCAAGGTGGATTTGCCTAAGTTCCCCAGTACGCGTGCTGTATTGCGCCAAGCGTAGCCGCACTGGCTCGCTACGCGAGCCTTGCCAAGCAGCCCCTCCTGCCACTACCAGCAACGCCATTGCCTTGATCGCATTGCGGCGGCTTTCAACATGGCTGCGCTGCAAGGTGGCATGCGCCAGCTTACCGGGCACACCGCCCAGCATGCCACTCACCTGCTGCGCTCGCTGCCAGGCCGTTTCGTGCATAGGGTCGGCTGCACGCCAGGCAGCACAAGCACGTTGATCAGCTTCAGAGGCTTCCGCCTCCTGCAAACGGAAAAACCATTCCGCTGCTTGCAAGGCTATGGCTTTATCCATCGCCTCATCCATATGTTTCATGGTGCCAGCAGAATGCATTGCGCCATGGCCTGCACCATATAGCGCTTAATGGTGCGCTCGCTGGTGTCCAACTGTGCGGCAATCTGCGCATAGGTCATGCCCTCAAGCTGGGCAAGCAGAAAAGCCGCCCGCACTTTTCTTGGCAAGCCATCCAGCATATTGTCGATCTGTTGCAGGGTTTCCAGGATCACAAGCTGGTGCTCGGCAGAAGGCACCGCCAGCTCCGGCATGAGTGCGAGGGAGTCAAGATAAGCTTGCTCCAATGCCCGCCGACGATACAGATTCGCCATTAGGCGCTTGGCCACCACAGTGAGATAAGCACGCGGCTCCTGTAACGCCCACCCCGCCTGCTTCTCGGCGATATGCTCCGGCGCCGTCAAAATGCGCATAAACGTATCTTGCGCCACATCGGCAGCATCTGCACCATCACCCAGTTTGCGCCGCAACCAATCCTGCAACCAGCCATGATGCAAGGAGTAAAGCGAACTGATGGCTTGTTGAACCGTGGAGCTATCGGGTGGCATGGAATGCTTATCACATAAAAATGATTCTCATTTTATTGGATTGCATCATGACATGGCAAACCCTGAGCAAAAGAAAAGCACCCCTCGGAGTGCTTTTCGATTAAAACTCAGTGCAATCTATTACCAGCGATAAGTCGCAGACAACACAGCCTTGCGTGGTTCGCCGTAGAAACAGCCATAGGTACAACTGGCAACATAGGTCTTGTCTGTCAGGTTGGTGATGTTCAACGCCAACCTCCATGCGCCTGTTGTATAGCTTGCCATCGCATCCAGCAAGGTGAAGGCTGGCACACTCACCGCCGTGCCATGCCCCATGCCACGGGTTTCGTCTACATAGCGCAAACCAGCGCCAATTTTCAAATCAGGCAATGCGAATGCGGCTAAGCTGTAATCTCCCCACAAAGATAACTGGTTAAACGGCACACTATCCAACCGTTGCCCCTCTTGCTCTGGGTACAATGGGCTGGCTTGTGTTGTGCGCGCGTCAGTATAGGCATAAGCAGCAATCAGGTTGGCGTGCTGACCAACTCGCGTACGCGCTTCAAGTTCCAGGCCTCTGGATCTTGCTTTGCCAGCCTGTATGGAGAAAGCGGGACCACCAGGATCAGCCACCGTGACGTTTTCACGTGTCAGTTGATACATCGCAGCTGACAACAAGGTATCCGAGCCGCTGGGTTGATAGCGCAGGCCCACTTCAATCTGCTTGCCTTCGGTAGGCTTAAAACGGCTGCCAGTGCGATCCGTGCCCGTGGTTGGTTCAAAAGATTCGCTATAGCTGACAAACGGTGCAAGACCATTGTCTGCGAGATACACTACACCAGCCCGTCCGGTGAAGGCGTAACTCTTTTCATCATCTGCCCATTTCTCACCGGTAAACAAGGCTTTTCCATCTTGATTGACAGTGTCATAGCGACCACCCAGCAAGACTACCCATTTCTCGGCGATCTTGATTTGATCCTGCACATAAACGCCCTGGCGCCTTGTTTTAGTAACGGCTGAGTTACTTGCAGGAACTGCATCACTTAAAGCACCACCATAAACAGGAGCATAAAGATCCAGAGACACGCCATCCCGGTTGTAGCGTTTGTCCTGATGCCTAAGCGTGGCAATATCGACACCTACCAAGGCAGTATGTTGCACGCTACCATGTGCGAATTGGTACTGTAACGATGTATCAGCGGTAATTGCCGATGATGTGTCCTCACGGTCTTGGGCACCGCGGAAACGCGTGGTTCTTTGATCATTGAGCAATTGCCAGATATCAGCGGAGTTATATTCATTCCTTGCATGATAGTAACGCACGTTGTTTCTCAGCTTGAGCTGGTCATTGAACGCATGCTCGAACAAATAGCCCACTGAGTAACGCTTCACGTCGAACTTGTCATAGCCTGGCTCACCAGGAAACAAACTACGCTTTATCCTGCCGTTGGGGTTGGGATTCACAGTGCCAGCACCAGGCAGGCCATAAACATAACTCGTCTTGTCCTCCTGATATTCACTCAGCAAGGTCAAGGAAGTATCCGTACTCGGTTGCCATTTGAGTGCAGGCGCAATATAGACGCGGTCATCAGGCACATAATCGACAAAGGTATTGCTATCACGCTTGAGGAAAGTCAGGCGATATGACCACTCGCCATTTTTATCCAATGCGCCACCAAAATCACCCGCTACCTGCTTACGATCAAAGCTGCCTAGCTGAACACTCAACTCGCGCAATGGCTCAATCGTCGGACGCTTACTCACGGTATTGATAATGCCACCCGGCCCAGCGCTACCATACAACACAGAAGCAGCCCCTTTCAGCAGCTCAATACGCTCCAACCCATAGGTTTCTTGCCGCCCATTGTAGATATTCACGGTGTATAAGCTACCATCCCTGTAGGTACTACCAACATTGGTACGAAACCCACGCAAGAAGAAACTATCCGTGGTTCTATCCAGACCTTCCGCCCGGCTCACCCCTGCTGCGTAGCTCAATGCATCCTGCAGACTTTGTGCGCCCAGTGTCTGCATTTCTTCCTGACCAATCACTGTAATAGATTGCGGTGTTTCGATGATAGGCGTATCTGTTTTCGTGCCCGTGGCGCTGCGCTTGGCCACATAGCCACGCACGGGCCCTGTAGCCTTTTCCTCTGGCTCCCTGCTTGCCTTGATCGCCACCTCGGGCAACGTGCTCACGCCAACTTCTGGCGCTGCTCGCAACACATAACCACCACCGCTTACCTGTACCGCCTGCATTCCCGTCCCTGCCAGCAAAGCGGATAACGCGGCTGATAGTGTGTATTGTCCGGCTATGCCTGCTGTCGTTTTCCCTGCAGTTTGCACATCGGTAAAGGTCAGTAGCACATTGCTGTTGCTGGCGAGTTGACGCAAAGCCGGTGCCAAAGGCCCAGCCGGGATGCTGTAATGCTGGCTTGCCTCAATACTGTGATTTGCTGCCGCAGGCTCAGCCTGCCCAATCCCTGGTATAGCGAGATATAGACTGGTGGAAAACAATACGGATAAAGCACCAGCAATAGATCGCCTTGGTATACCTATGTTAGATAGCGTGGCTGTGTTCAATGATGTCATGCTGCGCTGATGTAATTGCCGGGCTGGCATATAACTTCCCCTTGTTTGAAAATAAAAATCAATTCCCTCACAAGGTAAGTGCCGCGAAATCATCAATCGGGCAGATTGATGCGATCATTTTATTTATTCAGCACTGGTCAACGTCACCCAATACCGGGTGCGCAACTGCACGCGCACCGGCAGCACGCTGGGTAGCGTCGCTAAAATTCGGTCAATATCGTTTAATGGAAATACGCCAGAAAAGCGCAAATCTGCTATCGCAGGATCGCAGCGCACAATGCCGGGGAGATAGCGTGCCAGCTCTGCCATGAAGTCGCCTAGGCGGATATTGTCGGCAATAATCTGGCCTTTGAGCCAACCCAATGCTTGCTCATCCAGAGGCACTGGCGCACCCAGACTGGTGCTGGTAAAAAGCAGGCGTTCGCCCTGTTGTACAACGCGATGGTTTGCTGGATTATCAGTAAGCACAACATCCACGGCACTCTGCAACACCGCTACAGTGCTATGCCCATCCCACTGCCGCACGACAAAATGCGTACCCAAGGCCTGTATGCGGCCTTGCGCAGTGTACACATACAAGGGTCTGGGGTCGGCAGGAGCACCAGCGGCGGCATGCCGAGTAAGAAGTGCTATTTCACCAGCCACAAGGTGAACAACACGGGCATGCGCATCAAAGCGCACGTCTATTGCACTGGCGGTATTCAAGGTCACCACGGTGCCATCGTCAAGTGTCAGGCTACGTTGCTCACCTGCTGCAGTGTGATAATCAGCAGTGCGTCTCTGCCAAAAGCTGCTACGCGAGACTAGTGCGCCGCTGGAGATGGCAATTGCGCCGAATGACAACAAACTAATCATCTTGCGCCGACCCGGTAACTTCGGCGTGTTGGATTGGGCATAAGGCGAGAGTGCGCCATAAGCCGCCTGTGGTTGCATGCCCCCAAGCCAGCCAGTCACGGCCTCTATATGCGACCATGCATGCTCATGGTCAGGATCAGCCTCGCGCCATTGCTGCCAGCGTTGCTTCTCTTCCTGCGTTGCTTCGTCCGACATCAGCAAGGTCAGCCATTCGGCAGCCTCATCCGCTGCAGCTGCCTTGATTAGCCTTCCACCCACTAACAGCATGGGTACCGACACATCACGGGAATCAGGTAGGGTCATGGGGCGTTACACAGCCAATGCGAACAAACACTGACGGTTGGCCTTGGTAAGGTATTGCTTCACCGAGCTGGTAGACACTTGCAGACGCTCGGCAATAGCCGCATAACTCAAGCCCTCCAGATGAGCCAGTAAGAACGCCTCTCTCACTTGTGGCGGCAAACCATCCAGCGCTTTATCAACCTGTTGCAAAGCTTCCAGCGCCATCAGCCGTATTTCAGGTGCGGGCACCATCGCTTCCGGCAAGCAAGAAAGCATTTCCAGGTAACTGGCTTCCAATAATTGCCGCCGATAACGATGGGCCATCAAGCGTCGCGCTATCGTCACTAGGAAAGGCCGCGGTTCCCGGATGTCATCTGAGGCATTGGCGGACATGATGCTGACAAAAGTATCTTGCGCGAGGTCATCCGCCAAGAAGGAGTCACCCAGCTTGCGCCGCAACCAATCATGCAACCAGCGATGATGATGGTGATACAGACTATGCAAAGATTGCGGCTGATCGACAGACATGGCGAAAGCAATACAATAAGAATTGTTCGCATTCTAATGCAAATCCAGGGATGAAGGCACAGCCCTGAAATGATTATTGCCTTTGCCTATCTAGGCAAATATGGCTGCAACTTGCTCCAATCCAGATGCTGTTCCACTTCATCCGCCAGGCGCTCCAGGCTGGCTTCGCGCAGAGCGGTGTAATCGTAGTGAGCAATTTCTTCTTGCGCCTGTTTCAGCTGGTTGTAACCTGCCCAATCCAGCCAGGCCTGGGTGGCCTCGGCATGGTCAAACAAGCCATGCAGGTAAGTGCCCGCTATCTGGCTATCTTCACTCAGAGCCCCTTCTGGCTGGGTGCCCAGATGCAGCAACGGGCGCTTGAGGGCTGGGCCGCTACTGACGCCCATGTGGATTTCGTAGCCGGTGACCGTCGCCTCGGCAAAAGTAAGTTTGCCTTCGACTTGTTTGAGGTGCTTTTCCTTGGTGAGCGTGGTTTCCATCTCCAGCCAGCCAAAACCATCGCTGGAGCCAGCATCACCCTCCATGCCATGTGGATCGTGAATATGCCGACCCAGCATCTGGAAGCCGCCGCAAATACCAAGCACCTTGCCGCCATAGCGCAGGTGGCGGGCGATCTTATCGCGCCAGCCATGGGCCTCAAGCACGGCCAGGTCGCCACGTACATTTTTGCTGCCAGGCAGAATGATCAGGTCGGCTGGCGGCACAGGCTCATTGAGCTCAATAAACTGAAAATCGACATGCGGGTGCATGCGCAGGGCGTCCATGTCAGTGTGGTTACTGACATGCGGCAGCACGGGGGCAATGACGCGTAGCCAGGTCTGCGATTTTTCCGGGGTGCTTCTCGCCACGCTATCTTCGGCTTCGAGATGCAGGTTGCGCAGGTAGGGCAGCACGCCGAGCACGGGCTTGCCGGTTTCCTGCTCCAGCCAATCCAGGCCGGGTTGCAGCAAGGCAATATCACCGCGGAAGCGATTGATGACAAAGCCAACAACGCGCTTTCTTTCCGACTCGGAGAGCAAGGCCATGGTGCCAACGATATGGGCGAATACGCCGCCGCGATCAATATCCGCGATGAGGATCACGGGACAATCTGCCGCTTCGGCAAAGCCCATGTTGGCAATATCGTTCTGCCGCAGGTTGATTTCCGCAGGGCTACCCGCACCCTCGACAATGATGCACTCATACTGCTCGCGTAGCCGCTGCCATGACGCCAGCACGGCTTCGCGCGCCTTGGGCTTGTAGGCATGGTAGGCCGTAGCCTCAAGATTGGTGAGTACCTTGCCATGAATAATGACTTGGCAGCCGGTATCGGTATTCGGCTTGAGCAGCACCGGGTTCATGTCGGTATGTGGTTGCAAGCCACACGCCTGCGCCTGCACCGCCTGCGCACGGCCTATCTCGCCACCATCGCTGGTCACGGCGGAATTGAGCGCCATGTTCTGCGGCTTGAATGGCACGACACGCACGCCCCTGCGGTACAATACCCGGCATAACGCAGCCACCAGCGTGCTTTTGCCCGCATCGGAGGTGGTGCCCTGAACCATCAATGTGTTGGCATATGTCATTGGCCCATTATCCCATTAGTTTCCTCGCAACCCCAGCCCTGCTGATCGCCGCTCTGTTGCTGGATCGGCTGCTAGGCGAGCCTGGGCGCTGGCACCCGCTGGTGGGGTTTGGCAATCTGGCCTCCGCACTGGAAAAGCGCCTCAACCGCCAACATACGCCACTCATGGCGCGCCTGATGGGCCTGCTAGCCTGGCTGGCCTTGCTGCTGCCAGCATGCGCGTTAGCCTACTGGCTCACGCAACTCACCTATGGCTGGCTACTCGACATCGTATTGCTATATTTTGCCATCGGCACGCGCAGCCTCAAGGAGCACGCCTTGCGCATTTACCACGCACTCGCACAGCAAGATTTACCTGCCGCACGCCATGCCGTGGGGATGATTGTAAGTCGCGACACCACTGAACTGGACGAACGTGACATTGCCACCGCCAGCGTGGAATCGGTGCTGGAAAACGGCAATGATGCCATTTTTGGTGCGATATTCTGGTTTGTGCTCTTAGGCGGATCAGGCGCACTGTTGTTCAGGCTCGCCAACACGCTAGACGCCATGTGGGGCTACCGCACTCCGCGCTTTCTTTATTTCGGCTGGGCCGCCGCACGGTTGGACGACTTGCTCAACCTCATCCCCGCCAGGCTGACAGCCTTGAGCTACGCGCTGTGTGGGCATACCAGGAGTGGATTATCGTGCTGGTGGCAGCAAGCACGACTGTGGTACAGCCCCAATGCGGGGCCGGTAATGGCAGCAGGCGCTGGCGCTTTGCAGGTCACACTGGGTGGCAAAGCGCGCTATCACGGGGAAGATAAAATACGCCCCACGCTAGGCACCGGGCCAGCTGCCTCAGCACACAGCATTGATGCCGCGGTGAGGCTGGTGAACCGCAGCATTGTGCTGTGGTGTTTAGTGATGATCGTGGCTTACGCCTTGATCGGGGCCTGCCATGCTTGAGCACGGCGGCAACTTGCACCAGGCGAGCCAGCAATACAGCATCGCATTAGCAGATTGGTTAGATCTTTCCACCGGTATCAACCCGCATGGCTACCCGGTGCCCGACATTCCCGCAGCAGCCTGGCAACGCCTGCCAGAAACCAACCAACAACTAGAGGACATTGCGGCAGAGTATTACGGTGCCCAGCACCTGCTGACGACCGCAGGCTCGCAAGCCGCAATACAAACATTGCCCAGGTTACGCGCGACATGCCGGGTAAGCTTCCTTGGCCCCATGTATGCAGAGCACGCACATGCCTGGCGGCAACAAGGGCATCACGTCAGTGAACTCCTGCACCTGCCCGAAACCAGCGAACTCGCCAGTATCGACGTACTGATCCTGTGCAACCCTAACAATCCCACTGCTCGGCTGATTTCCCCGGAAACGCTACTGACCTGGCACCAGGCACTGGCCCAGCATGGTGGCTGGCTCATTGTTGATGAAGCCTTTATGGATACAACCCCGGAGCATAGCCTGGCCGCATACAGCCACTTGCCGGGCCTGATTATCTTACGTTCATTGGGGAAATTTTTTGGCCTCGCCGGTGCCAGGGTCGGGTTTCTGCTTGCCGAGCCTGGATTGTTGCGCAGCGTAGCAGATATTTTAGGGCCATGGCCTATCACTGGCCCTGCGAGAATCGTGGCCCAAGCAGCCTTGGCGGATGTGAACTGGCAACAGCAGAACCGCGCGCGGCTACTCAACGAAAGCCAACAACTGGCTGCGTTACTGCAAGAATCTGGCCTGGGTGCGCTCAATGGTTGCGCATTGTTTCAATGGCTGAAACCAGATCATGCTGAGGATTGGCATACCCAGCTAGCGAGCCAGGGGATATGGACACGCCACTTCCCTGCCCAGCAAGGGCTACGCATTGGCCTACCTACCACAGCTGGCTGGGACAAGCTGCGTCAGGTGCTGCAAGCACTCGCCATAGGCTAGCCTGACTCACACCCGCTTAGCGATTCACGTAGGCTACCTTGGTGACACGGTCATCCAGAATGATCTTGCTCACGCTGGCATAATCTACCTGTAATTTAAACGTGTGTACCAAAGGCAATGCCAGCGCATACCCCGTCAAGGCACGGATGACACCTGCATGCGTGAACACCAGCGCTGGCTGGTCATCGTGATGCAACTCGGCAATAAAGGCTTGCGCACGCTGTGACAGCTGCAAGAATGATTCCCCGTTCGGTGGCACGTGGCGCACATGATCTTCTGCCCAAACATCCACCAGGCCACGCGGAATATCGTTCCAGGACTGCATTTCCCAATCGCCGAAATTCAGCTCCTTGAGCCTGGTATCGGTCTTTACCGTGATTTGCGGGCTGAATGTCGCCGCCATCGCCTCTGCCAACTTGACGCAACGCTGCAAGGGGCTGCTATAAATCACGGGGTTACTCAAATGCCCGAGTTTAGGATGCAAGGCTTCAAACTCGGCAAGGAAAGTTTCCGTCACATCAACATCGCTATGCCCATAGCATGTGCCAGGCAACACGGCAGGCGTCGTATGACGCACCAGATAAATTTCCAAATCACTTACTCCACATTTAATTTGCCACGCACAGCAATACACCCAGATAAAACGCCAGCTCAGTGAGCTGCTGCATGGCACCCAGGCAATCTCCGGTGTATCCACCCAGGCGGTGCCTGAGCTTGCGGCTGAACCAAAGCCAAACCAGCACAACAGGCACCAACGCCAGCCACAAGCCAGCTGGCAACAAGGCCAATGGCGCAAAGCCGGTGAATAATGCCACGCCTAAACTGGCGGCACTCAGCTTGTGTGCCAGCGGCTTGGCCTTGCCTTCCTCCCGCACATATTCCTGCGAAGCAATGACCAACACGGCAGCCAGGCGGCTCACCGCATGCGCTGCCAACATCACGCAAGGCAGTATCTCCAGGGAGATATAGCTTAGACTCACAAATTTGAGCAGCAAGGCCAGCACCAAGGCGATCGCCCCATAACTGCCGATGCGTGAATCCTTCATGATGGTGAGCGCCTGCTCCTTGGTCCAGCCGCCACCGAGACCATCCATGCTGTCTGCCAGACCATCTTCATGAAACGCACCCGTCAGCCACACACTAGCCACCATACTCAGGCTGATCGCCACCATCACAGGCAAGTGCAGGTGCAAACTGGCCATCAACACCAGCACGGCAAGCAAGCCCACTATCATGCCCACTAATGGAAAGTAGCGTGCGGCATCATTCAACTCTGCCGGATCAAAGCCTTTGATGGCAGGCAAGGGAAGGCGCGTCAAAAAGCCCAAGGCCATTAGAAACAAGCGCCACTGCTGCTTCATGAAGCATCCTGGCGGCTGATATTTGCAGACTCAAATGAAGCCATCTGGTTAAGAAAATTCACGGCAGCCTGCACTAGCGGGTAAGCCAGCGCGGCCCCTGTTCCTTCACCCAATCGCAAACCAAGATTCAGCAATGGCTGCGCCTGCAACTGCTCCAACACCAACTGATGCCCAGCCTCATCAGAACAATGCGCGAAAATACAATATTCCAATATGGCAGGCGCAATGCGGCTCGCTACCAGCAAAGCAGCTGTGGCAATAAAGCCATCAATCAACAAAGCCACCCGACGCTCCGCAGCACCCAGCATGGCACCCACCATCATGGCAATCTCGAAGCCGCCAAATGTTTCCAATACGGCCAAAGGGTCACTACTATCCACTTGATGCCGTGCGATTGCCTGACTGATGACATCGGCCTTGTGAGCAACACCTGCATCATCAAGGCCAGTGCCCCGGCCAACACATTGCTCCACCGGCAAATTGCATAACACCGCCACCAGCGCAGAGGCAGAAGTAGTATTACCTATCCCCATTTCGCCAAAGCCCATAATGTTAGTGCCAGCGTCGGCTTCTGCCTGGGCAAGCTTATGGCCGTTGATCAAGGCTTGAGCACACATACTGGAAGACATGGCCGCCATCTTGAGGAAATTATTGGTGCCCATGCTGACCTTGGCGCGTATCAATTCCGGATGCGCAGAAAATTCGTGGCAAACCCCTGCATCGACAATGCGGATACGCATGCCATATTGCTGGGTAAACACATTAATACCCGCGCCACCAGCGAGAAAATTCATCACCATTTGCCGCGTCACTTCCTGCGGATACGGGCTAACCCCTTCCTCAACCACCCCATGATCACCAGCAAATACCAGCATGGCAGGACGTTGCAGCACTGGCGTCAAAGACTGCTGGATTAATCCCAGCTGCAAAGCCACATGCTCCAGCTTGCCCAATGCGCCAATAGGCTTGGTTTTGTTATCGATCTTGGCTTGTAATGCAGCTGCCAGGCTTTGATCCAAGGGAGGTATAACGAATGCTGGCAAGGACGACGTTGGGAAGCTCATGAAATTTACTTTTCAAATCAAGCCCGAAGCATAACCGACCAGGCCATTTTTTTAAACTAGAGGAATAAAACAGGAAATTTTTCGATCGCAGCTGGACGAAACGCCGAAGTTTGCTATAATGCTGGCCTTGCGTGAGCTTCTAGAGCCAACGTAATCCAAGCAGTAAAGGCCAGGTAGCTCAGTTGGTAGAGCAGCGGATTGAAAATCCGCGTGTCGACGGTTCGATTCCGCCCCTGGCCACCAATATTCAAACCCCAACCACTCTCGGTTGGGGGTTTTTCTTATCTGCTCCCGCCAGACCCTGCGAACACGCGCGGAACGCTGAGTAGGCTTGCGGACTTCGCCGGTCTGGCTGGCTACCCATCTGTGGCCACATGGCACTCTCTCCGGGCCATTTCTCTCCTTTTCCTCTCCGCCGAAAAGCGGCCCGAAGTCCGCAGGCGTCACGCTCGCGACCTATGTAAATCAACGGCTTGCGAGTTGATCGATCAAGCGGTTGTTTTCTTGAATTGGTAGGATGACCATTTACGCATCCTTCAGGAGAGGCCATGGGAATCATCGATCAAACGACATATACCCTCACTTGCCCGAAATGTGGGGCCAGCGAGTCGCAGAAAGTCCTCGACAAAGGCTCCAACTGGAACGGTTCATGGTGGCAAAGCGGTGCGAGCTTCACGCACTTCCAAACAACCTGGGATGGCGAAGGTGGGTCTGTTGAGCCCAAGCTGTCCATCGCGACTTGCAATAGTTGTCAGTCCAAGGCCCAGGTTGCCATCAGCTGACGGGTAAATTTTGAAAGCTGCTTTGGCTAGGTGCCCTCCATGACGTGGGCGCTGCGATGCGCAAAGATGATGGCGAAGGCATGCAGAAAAGGTGACGTACCCCCCCCCACGGTTTAAAATGACAAGATTTTGTAGATAAATGCAATCACATCGCAAAGTTGCGTGTTGTGGGGACCACAAGAATGGCTTTTTTCCCGGTATTTCTGTCTATTGTGTATGTTGTACGCAATCAAGGCCAGCAGCTAGAGAGCATTATTCAGAGTGCATCTGAAAAACTTTCAACACTCGTCACTGATTACGAGCTGATCATCGTGGACAACGCATCCGATGATGAAAGCGTTAATGTACTAAAAAACCTAACAGGACAATCGGGTTACCCAAACTTACAAGTATATGCACTCACCAAGGAAGTTGATGGTGACACGGCATCATGGGTAGGGCTTGAGAACGCACTTGGCGATTTTGTTGCAGTAATTGATCCGCTTCTTGACGATATCTGTTTTCTGCCCGAAATGCTTGATAAAGCAGTTACGGGGGCTGATGTTGTTTTTGCAAACAACCAGCAAAAGCCGCGCCAAAGTTTCGCTTACCGCGCCGCCTATGCAGCCTTTAATTTTCTATACAAATCGTTCAATGGAATACATCTGGCCAAAGAGGCGCCCCAGTACAGGCTACTGAGTAAGCGCGTCGTGAACTTTATTTTGCAGCATCCCCAGCCAGCCGTTACTTACCGCCACTTACCTGCAACGGGTGGCTTTGCGCGCATCAACATGGAGTACAGCGCCAAACCGCTTGCGACAAACACCAAGAAATTGCGGGAAAGCATTGATCGAGGGATGCGTCTTCTCGTTTCGACGACGCAAGCACCAATGCGACTTGTGACATCTCTGTCCTTGTTCGGGGCGGCAGCCAATTTAATCTACTCAATTTATGTCGTTGCAATTGGCCTTTTTAAGACTGATGTTGCACCCGGATGGGTGAGTATGTCATTGCAACAATCGGGCATGTTTTTCCTGATTTCGCTGGTTCTCCTAGTGCTTGGGGAATATATATTGCATATGGCGAGCCTCAGTAATGAAGGGCCGCTATATCACGTCGGTCAAGAGTTTACGAGCGCACGTATGACCAGACGGGAGAAGCTCAACATTGAAGATGTCTCATCGTCTGCAACGAGTGACTCGCGCAATGCAGGTCAGGTTGTTGCATGACCGTGCAACGCGTCACTGCGGATGCAGTCATCATTGGCGGTGGCTTCTACGGTTCTGCAATTGCGATCTACCTTGCCAAGACCCGTGGATTGCGCCGGGTGGTCCTCCTGGAGCGTGAGCCGGAACTGCTGCTCCGTGCCTCGTATAACAATCAGGCACGTGTACACAACGGATACCACTACCCAAGAAGCTTTACGACCGCCTTTCGTAGTCGAGTCAATTTGCCTCGGTTTGTACGAGATTGGCCGCAAGCCGTAAAGCAGGATTTTGTAAAGCTCTACGCCATTGCAAAACGCAACTCTAAAGTAACTGCCAAGCAGTTTGAGCGTTTTTGTCATGAAATCGGAGCCAAGATCAGGCCTGCTGAGTCTGTTTTAAAGCGGCTTTTTGAACCACGACTGATTGAGGATGTTTTTCTCGTCGAGGAGTATGCATTCGACTCAACGCGACTTGCTGAGTGGGCTGTTGAGGAGCTTCGGAATGCGGGGGTAGAGGTCCATTATTCAACCCGTGCGTTAGCGATTTCGCGTTCGCAAACCGACAAAAGCTTGACCGTAGACATCCAGCCGAAGTCAGGGGGCGCATCGTCCATAACCTGTCGATACGTTTTTAACTGTACCTACAGCGGTCTGAATCAGTTTTCCGGCGACTTTCCTGGTACGCAAACGGGCCTCAAGCAAGAAGTGACAGAGATGGCGCTCATGCAAGCGCCCGACGTGCTCAAGGAAATTGGGGTCACGGTCATGGATGGCCCATTTTTCTCGATGATGCCATTCCCTGCTCGGGGCCTGCACACACTGTCGCACGTTCGTTACACCCCACACTTCAGCTGGAAAGATGAGCAGGGAACTGACCCGTACAAGAAACTCGACGAATACGATCGAGCCACTCGCGTCGATCGTATGGTTCGGGATGTAGGCCGGTACCTACCCGCCGTACTTGGAGCAAAGTATGTCGATTCCCTCTTTGAGGTCAAAACCGTTTTGGTCAAGAACGAAGGGGATGATGGTCGCCCGATTCTTTTTGAAAAACATGCGGAGCTGCCCGGCTGTTATTCAGTTTTGGGCGGAAAGATCGACAACATATATGATGTATTGGAGAAGTTGGATGCAGAATTTTTTGGCTAACAAGTTGAAGTGCTTTTTGCCTTTTATTTTCTTCTTGATGGCGTTCTTTGTGTTTCAAAAAAATATATTTAACACAGTAAATAAAGATTTTTTTGATTCATTTCAAAAAGACTCGGAAGCTCTTGTGGTTGGCGGCATCGTCGCCGACGAGTTGGGTATTGAAAAAAACGCTTGGGGACTTGGCTTTATTGGGATGAATGGTGAATTTCAGTATCCTAATAACATAATGGATTCTTATGAGGCTTTTTCCAATAAGGAAAAAGCACTCAATGCGATTTATTCTCCATATGTTTCGCAAGTTGGAGGGTTGGGGGTTTTTTATTCGACTCTGCAAAAAGTGTTTTCTTTTAAATCGATTTCAAGGCTTCAGTATTTTCCCTCTGCCATTTTTGCGTTTTTGGTTGTTGCGTTTTACTATTTGCATCGGCGTATTTATGGTGCACGATATGCACTAATTTTCTCTCTTGTCTTGGTTCTTTCGCCATGGGTTGTTTCATTTGCGAGGAACTTATATTGGTCTCCATTTATGTGGCTGCTCCCTCTGTTTTTTGGAACGCTGGCTTATGCGGTAACTTCACCCAAGGTTCGGATATTTTTCTATTTTTTGATATTTATATCTTTTTTTGCAAAATGCCTGAGTGGGTATGAGTACATTACATCGATAACTTTGCTCGCGTGCTCACCCTTTATGCTGGGACCGTTTTTTAATGGTGAATCAAAGCCATGCATGAAGCCGGCCCTCATCGTTTTTGTTTTATGTGTCCTTGGCTTCATTTGTGCATTCGTCATACACGCCAAAATGCGAGGAGAAACTATTGCCGAAGGGGTTGTTGCAATTTACAAGCAAGATGTCAAGCGTCGAACGTACTCTGATCCGTCGAATTTTGACGCAGCCTACGCTGAATCCCTTAGTACAAGCCCGATCGCTGTTGTCAAGACCTACGTTACCTCATGGAGAACCCCCCTTGTTGCAGAGGTGTCTGGCAAGTCGTTTAAGGTGCTAATAATCATTGCGATCTTAGGGTTGTGGATTAAGAAAAAAATCAAACATAAAACATTTGTTAGAGATTTTGCGCTCATTGCCTACATGTCGCTTATACCCCTATCTTGGTATGTTATGGCAAAGGGGCACTCGCATATACACACTCACATGAATTATGTTCTATGGTACCTAGGCTTTGTGCCTGCCCTGTTTTATGTATGTGTGAATGCTATCGTTGTTACTTTTAAAGCTGTTCCGCAGTACATCAAATCATTAAATCCGTGAAGATTTTTAAATTATGAGAAGCGGTCTAATAGGCTATTCTGGTTTCGTTGGGGGCACGCTCCTCAAACAAAAAAACTTTTCTGCGCTTTATCGCTCGAAAAATATCCACGAAATTGAGAATCGTGAATTCGATTTGGTGGTGTGTGCAGGTGCGCCTGCGCAGAAGTGGATTGCCAATCGTGAGCCGGTAGATGATCGAAAAAAGATTGATTCTCTGATCGGTCACCTTCGTACGATTACGTGCAAAACATTCATATTGATCAGCACAGTCGATGTATTTAAGGAGCCGATTGGCGTTGATGAATCTACGCCGGTTGAAGAGTCAGGTTTGCATGCCTATGGGCTCCATCGCAGACTCCTTGAAAAGTTTGTCGAGCAGAATTTCTCCAATTACTTGATTGTTCGGTTGCCGGGTTTGGTGGGACCCGGTTTGCGCAAGAACGTGATTTTTGACTTCCTCAATAACAACAATCTTCATGCGATTGAGAGTCGAGGGGTTTTCCAGTTCTATCCTATGGTGAACCTATGGTTCGACATTCAGAAGGCGCTTGAGGCTGGTCTATCACTGGTTCACCTGACTGCCGAACCGATCAGCGTTGCGGATGTCTCGCTACAGGGCTTCGGAAGACCGTTTACTCAGACACTGGAAAACCCGCCCACTCGTTACGACATGCAAACGCGGCACGCGCAAATCTTCGGTTCTCTTGGACAGTATCAGTACAGTGCCCGCGAAACCATTCTGGCGATTAGAGCCTATGCCCAGTCCGAACCCATTACCTTGAAGAGTGAAAGTGGGGTGGCTTCGTGAGGCTCGCCATTTCAAACATTGCCTGGGACATCTCTGAGGATGCTTCCGTCGCAGACCTTCTGGGCAAGTTCGGTGTTGATGCTGTTGATGTAGCGCCCGGCAAGTACTTTCCTGACCCTGCCAGTGCTAAAGATGAGGACATCGCGAACGTCAGGCGATGGTGGGCCGATCACGGCATTGAAATCACGGGTATGCAAGCCTTGCTGTTTGGCACGACAGGGCTAAATGTATTTGGTGATAGCAAGAGTCAGGAAGCGATGCTGAAGCATCTGCGAGCCGTGTGCCGCATTGGAGCAGGTCTTGGTGCGACTCGCTTGGTATTTGGCTCACCCAAGAATCGCGACCGCTCCGGCTTGAGCGACGTCCAGACCCTGGAACAGGCAGTGGGCTTTTTTCGACGTCTGGGCGATGCTGCAAAAGATCATGGAGTCTTTGTCTGCCTCGAACCAAACCCCACCCGATACGGGGCAAACTTCATGACGACCAGCGAAGAGACGGCCCATGTCGTCGCAGCGGTTGGTCACGAGGCTATTCGGATGCAGTTTGATACTGGGGCCTTGACCATCAATGGTGAGTCTCCAGAAGCCGTGTTGGAGTGCAGTGCCAGATTGATCGGGCACGTCCACGCGAGTGAGCCGGATCTTTTGCCCTTGGGCGATGGTGGAACGGATCATCGGTTGATGCACGAGGCTCTGAACAGCTACCTACCAGACCACGTGGTCTCGATTGAGATGGTCGCCACAAAGGCGGAATCACACCTCCACTCGATTGAGCGGGCTCTGACCTACGCCGTTGATTGCTACCGGACTGTAAACGGGGTGGCCAGATGAAATGGTTGATCTTGGTGCTTGGTATCGCCGCAAACGCGTCTGCCAGTGTGCTGGTCAAGATGGCCATGATGCCTCCGAGGAGGTTCCCCTCTCTTGCAGAGCCTTTGGCAGCCTTGAGCAACTGGCCCTTCTGGCTCGGCTTAGGTCTATACGGTGCGGCTTTTCTGCTCTATGCCGCTGCACTGGCCAGGTTGCCCTTGAATGTTGCTCACCCGGTACTGACTTCCGGGGCGGTAGCAACAGTCGCACTTTTTTCCGTTTTGATCTTCCGTGAACCCTTTCACTGGACCACAGGTGCCGGCATCCTGCTCGTGATTGCAGGCGTGGCACTTATCACAGCTCGGGTTGCATAAACAAATGAATACGACACAAGATATTTCTCCGAAAGAGCGGGCAAAGTGGCAAGTACCCGCCATGGAGACACCGCTGTGGTTGGGCAAGCAACATCCTTACTGCGTTGTCATCCCCGTGATTAACGAAGGAGAGCGTATTAAGAGCCTGCTTAAGCGTATGGAGGCGGAGCGGATCTCGTCGATTGCAGACATCATCATTGTTGATGGTGGCAGTACGGACGGCTCCTTGGAGCTAGATTCACTGCAGCAAGTGGGAGTCAGAGGGCTTGTGGTTAAAAAAGGCCCGGGAAAGCTGAGCGCCCAACTTAGATGTGCCTATGCTTTTGCGCTCGATCAAGGATACAAGGGCATTGTCACCATCGATGGGAACGACAAGGATGACCCTGAAGCCATACCGCGATTTATCGAGGCGCTAGAAAACGGTATTGATTTTGTTCAGGCATCGCGTTTCCTGCCTGGTGGGGTGGCTGTGAACACGCCAAAGTCACGAGACTTTGCTATCCGTTATATCCATGCCCCGTGTTTAAGTCTGGCATCTGGGTTCAAATGGACAGACACTACTCAGGGTTTTAGAGGCTATAGCAGAAGATTGCTCGTAAGTCCGAAGATCGCACCTTTTAGAGATGTTTTTGTAAATTATGAGCTGCTTGCTTACATGTCATGGCAGGCACCAAGAAGCAGATTTAAATGCCTGGAACTGCCTAGTGTCAGGCGTTATCCGAATGGGTCTATTCCGACAAAGATATCGGCCTTTAATGGGAATCTTGAAGTATTAATGACTCTACTTAAGGTTTGTTTAGGCAAGTATGATGTTTAAAAATTCAAACAATTATTCATTTTCTGCCGGTTTGCTTCCGGGATATCTCTTAGGCATTGCTGGTCTTTTTGTTTTTGTTTGGCGGGAAATTGATCCATGGGGATGGCCAGATCTCGATATGGCCACTTATTATGCCTCGGTGGAGAAGCCTGGGATGATAATAAATGATTTCTTTACATCTTGTTTTGGAGATAGTAATGGGCGGGCGATTTTTGGCTTATTGACTGCCTGGCCTATTCATCTTGGATTGGACTGGTATAAAACACTCTATCTGTGGATGCTAATTAACAGTGCCGCCCTGCCAGTGGCGTTGTACTTGGGGCTTCAGTCGAGCACTCCTGGAAGAAATAATGTAAGTGCCTTTGTTTATTTTATTTTTATTGCTATCGCAATAGTCAATCCAGGAAGGGTAAGTCAGCTAACTGTCGCTTGGTGGAGTGGGTGGGGAACATATTTCCATCCATCTGTTTTTTCTATTTCACTTATATCCTTAGGAGTGTGTGCATTAGGCGCTGGCCGCATTGGATGGAAAGTGCTTGGATCGATTTTAGCTTTTCTTTCCGCCTTAGTGCACCCCGCCTACTCCTTGGGGGGGGTAATTTTCTTTACCATAATGCTCGGATTGTCTCGCGAAAAGCCAAGAGCCATCATATTAATCTGCTCCGTTTTCCTGGGTCTTGTTTTTGTCAAGATTTTCTCAGACTCGGGTGCACTTTCTGTGGACGAATATTTTCAGTATTTTTCTTGGTTGCATCCAGAGCATTACATACCAAGCAGATTTGTAGCTATGGGATCATTCCCATGGCATGTTCCATTCTTTCTGCTTAATCTTATTTTTTTTGGCTCCGGCGTTGCGCTATATCTAATGAAGAAGAAAAGTGCATCACTGATTGCGTTTTGTTTCTTCGCAGTTTACTTTTCGGCTGTTGTGTCCCAGTATTTATTTGTGGAGAAATACCCTGTATCTACAACTTTACTGCTGATATCTCCCGTTAGATTTACTGCCTTTGGCTACTGGATGAGCGCTGTGTGCATTGCTCTTGTGTTGATTGAGTTCCGAAACAGGATTAATAATCTTCCTTCGCATTACCTCTCCGCGGCTGGTCAATTTAAGTTAAATTTCATGTCAGGCAAAATCTTCAAGCCATATGGATATATTTATTCAGCAATTTTTATTTTTTTATCTGCCGCGTTGGGTGTGACAGGATTTCTTCATCTAAAGGCTCCGCAAGATCTTATTGACTCCAATAAGCAGGAGCTTCTTGATTGGATTGTTGTCAATACAGACCCTGCCAGTGAAATTGCTTCGGGTGGTTTTTTGCCTGTCGAGATTCCGTTAATTACTGGGCGCGGCACTTATCACGGAAATGGATTTCCCTTTGAAGACCGCTGCCTGAGGGAAAACTATGTAAGGTACGTAAATATCCGTGGTGTGCCAACTGGAAAAGCTGGCAGAATGAATTCATCGAAATTCTATGCAGGCCTTAACGTCTCTGACTTTATGAAGATGAGCCCTCGGCCAGATTGGGTTGTTATGGATCGCGAGAGCCCAGGAGCTGTTAGGTCGATGTCAATTCAGCAGCCAGCATTTGAAAATGAGAAGTTTTTAGTATTTGAGGTCGATCGGTAAATTAAAAATTGACTCGCTTGCGAGATGAAACGAAGGGCATTCTGGTGCGTCCAAAGATGAATTTCCCATGAATTTTTTGCTCATCTTGTATCTTCCGGGTACCCAGTCTGAGGCGTCAAAAGATGATTGAACCAAGCCGGTTTTGCGTTAGGATGCGAGCTTGGTCGAACCTTTCGCATCAGCTCGCAACAGTACGTGCAGGCTGTTTTGCGTAGGTTCATGCTACTGTCGGTGGCGGGGGAGTGTCCCACCACCAAAGAATATTAAAGGGTTAGCTTCAGTGATGAGCTAGCCCTTTTTCATGTCTGGCAATTGCCTGCAAAACATTGTGCAATTCAGCATTTCAGGCACCTTCAATAGCCAGTGCTTGTAAAATGTCCGATTCAGCCACTTCAGCGCATTAAAAAAATCCCATGAAAGCCCTCTCCTTTTATCAGCCTATTGCCTGGATGCTGGCCCATGGTCATTTTGTTGTCGATGACAGAACCTGGATTCCTTATTACCGAGGGCCAATTGCGATTCATGCCAGCAAAACAGGGCTAGAGGAATATATTCATTACTGCAGGCAGATTGCTGGCGTTGATGTGCCTGATATGGTCGACCTCGAACGTGGGGGTATTGTCGGCGTGGGCGAACTAGTTGATGTGTTGAGGCCTGGTGAATCCGGCGGCTTCCCGCTTGAAAAGCGCGCCTATAGCGGCCCCGGTCACTATGGGCTGGTCTTTGCGAATGTAGCCCCTGTGACATTCATCCCATGCAGGGGAAAGCCCGGGCTGTTTGATCTTGATTTCGATCCTCGAACTTACCAAGCGCCCAAGGTGATTGCTCCCCAGAGAAATTTATTCGATTAAACCACCCTACCATTCCCTATGACACATCTCCCCTATCTCAACGGCTACCCCGCACCCCTAGTTACACAGGTCTGCACCATTCTGGAACAAGGGCGGCTTGGTCAGTGGATAGCGCACAAATACCCTGCACGGCATGACGTGCAAACGGATAAGTCACTGTATCAATATGTCTCTGACATCAAACAGCGCTATCTGAAAAATGCACCAGCCATCGCGAAAATATTGTTCGATAACCAACAGCACCCGGTCAAAGGCACGCTGGGGACGAATACCTTTGTGGCCCGGGTACAAGGCAACAAGCTAAAGAACAAGAATGAGATACGCATTGCCGCGCTTTTTCGTGAGGCACCCGCAGAGTTTTTACGCATGATTGTGGTACATGAGCTCGCGCACCTGAAGGAAAAAGACCACAACAAGGCTTTTTACCAATTGTGCGTCCATATGGAGCCTGATTACTTGCAGCTGGAGTTTGATATGCGTGTATGGCTGACTTGGCGCGAGCATCAAGCAACATTGACTGCAAAATCTATCCCTGCCTCAATGTAGCCCTTCATGCGGCGTTGATCTATGTCATCGGGCTGTCAAACAACAGTGATAACGTGCTGGAAAGAGATCAACATTACCCTTGATCCTCTGCCATCTGGTTGTCAAATAAGCACAAACACTTTATCTTAGGCTCGTATTTCATAGGCGTCCCAATCACTTTCATGCTTTCCCGGCGGTTCAAGAAATTCTCGATGTATCTGGTATTGCTGCTTGCCATGTTGCAAGTGCTTTTGCCATTGATACATGCACACCCTGCCGGGACACCATTATCAGGCATGGGTAGTGGCATTCACATGCACGACGTCGTTAGCGAGTTTGGCAACCACTGGGTCATACCAACCATCCATATCCAGCATGATTACGTGCAGGTGATCGGCGTAGGCAATGCCCATGAGCCCGAGCGCCTGAATCTGCCGACATTATTCCTGCTAGCCTCTTTCCTGCTGCTGGCCCTGTGTTTTAGCGGATCAATCCGCCGCATCTATTGGCGCGAGCATAATTTTCACCCGGCGCCTGCTCCCACTTTTTCTCGCTCCCTTCTGCGCGCCCCTCCCCTGCGTTGATCCATCACGTCTAGCCTAGCGCTGTTTTGCGCCGGGCTCACTACGCTGCCTTGTATGGCAGTGCTGGATCAATGATCAGAGGGCCTTGACCTTGAAAGCATCTCGAACGACATGGCTGGTGTTCGCCATGAGTTGTCTATTTTGCCAGGCGCATGCCTCGCCTTTTGAAATAGACAGTAACGAAGCATTACCTATCCTCCATATTGACCATGACGATGTACTGGAGGGTAGCGCCACACTGTCCATGTATCAGGTGTTGGAAGCAGCCTATGCCCGCAACCCGCAGCAAAAGCTGTTACAGGCACTGGATGGCGAGGCGCAAGCAAGCTATACCCGTGCCAAAAGCATGTTACCCATGGCACCTGCCGTGGGTGTGCGCCATGTCAACGATAGCCTCAGCAGTGGCCGTGGAGAGCGTGAGTGGGAAGCTGGCCTGGACCTGCCGGTTTGGTTACCGGGGCAACGCGCCGCCAGGCAAGCCGTGGCAAACCATGCCCAGGAAG
This sequence comes from Methylobacillus methanolivorans, assembly GCF_044751345.1. Taxonomy (GTDB): domain Bacteria; phylum Pseudomonadota; class Gammaproteobacteria; order Burkholderiales; family Methylophilaceae; genus Methylobacillus; species Methylobacillus methanolivorans. The sequence continues at coordinate 1,979,350 of NZ_JBIWXY010000001.1, forward strand.
GTGTAGCCGCCAGCCGCGAGGGTTTCATGATGCAATTGGCGGGGCTGGTTCGCGACACGGTCTGGGATGTTGCGATGCGCGAAAACGATTTCAAGCTAGCGCAATATCGGCACGAGAACGCGCAAGCTATCCACAAAGATGTCATGGCGCGTTTCAAGGCCGGGGAACTGCCACGTACCGACACCATGCTGGCTGAAGATGAAACCTTGAAAGCGCAAGCCGCGGTTATCCGGGCCGAAGCCGAGGTGAAGCATGCGCGGCATCGCTATACCCAGCTCACGGGCCTCGATATCTTGCCAGCCCGGCCTACCGAAGATTTGGCCAGTATCCGTACCCTGCAGGACAACCATCCTTTGTTGAAAGAAGCCAGAACCAAGCTGGCTTTGGCAGAGGACGAATTGCATCTGGTCAATATCGAGAAACGCGAAAACCCGATGGTGAATGTTGGCACGCGCACTATCCGTGGCGGCTTTGATACGCAGTTCAACAGTGCACTGACCTTGAGCCTGCGTATTCCTTTCGATGCAGAAGTGCGCGCTGCCCCCATGCTCGCTACCGCCAACAGCAACCTGGCTCGTGCGTCGGCAGAGCTTGATCGCCTGCGATTAGCCATGCAAACCATGCTGCATGAAGCCATGCACAACCTGGAAGTCACCCACGAAGAATTGGAGATTGCCACCCGCCAACGCGACCTCGCGCAGGAAAACCTGCGCTTGGCACGCAAGGCCTTCCAGCTTGGCGAGAGTGATCTCGTCAGCCTGATGCGCATCCAGGCACTCGCCACCGAGGCTGAGCGCGCATACCGCAGCCGCCAAACCCAAATGAAATGGGATATCGCCAAATTCAACCAGGCAGTAGGAGTTTTGCCATGAAGCAGCTTGCATTTACCCTCATCTCGCTCTGCCTGGGCTGTAGCCTGCAGGCAGCCGCCGCTGACACCATCAACATCACACCACAGCAACAAGCAGCGCTGGGGATACGTGTTGGTCAGGCCGAACCTGCGAACACCATCAACAGCCTCAAGCTGCCAGGTGAAATCATCCTGCCCGTAGGCAAAGAATATATCATCAGCGCGCCCCAAGCAGGCTTGATCGACAAAATGTACGTCGCGGCCGGCCAGCAAGTACAACGCGGACAAGCCATGGCACACCTGAGCAGCCAGGAGCTGACCGCCTTGCAGCGAGACTACCTGCTGTCTCAGACACGGCAACGTCTTGCCAAGAAAAACCTGGATCGCGATGCGGAGCTTTTCAAGGATGGCATTATTGCCGAACGCCGCTATCTCGCCACGCAAGCCGAGTTTGAAGAGGCCGACACTGCCTTGCAACAAGGCCGTCAAAGCCTGCGCATTGCCGGGCTAGGCGAGGCTGCCATCAATCAGATCAAGGGCGCGCGCAATCTGGGAAGCGGCACGACATTGACCGCACCCATTAGTGGTCAAGTGATTGAGCAAAACATCCAGACCGGTCAGCGCGTGGATCCAGCTACGCCGTTGTTCAAAGTGGCCGACTTATCGACCTTGTGGCTGTTGATCCATGTTCCTGTAGACGCACTGGCTTCCATTCACGAAGGTTCACGCGTCAGCATCGGTGCGGCTGGGATGACTGGCAAGGTCATTGCGATTGTGCGCAACACCAACAGGCAGCAACAAACCCTGCAAGTGCGGGCAGCATTCAGCGACCCTGAGCAACGCCTGATTCCCGGTCAATTTGTCGAGGCACAGTTGGCGTTGGAAAACACAGCGCTTGTAGCAGGCCAAGGCAGGCTATACCGCTTGCCACGCAATGCAGTCGCGAGATATGCGGGCAAAGCCTATGTCTTCCGCAAATTGGACCAGCAGCGTTTTGTCGCACAGCAAATAGACGTCATTGCGGAGCACGGTGAACAGCTCACGATCAAGAGCCAAAGCGCATTGGATCATCCCATCGCCATCAGTGGCATCGCTACACTCAAGGCAACCTGGATTGGCCATTCAGGGGAGGAGCAATAAATGTTGTCCTTCCTCATACGGCTGGCATTAACGCAGCGATTGTTGATCCTGGTCATGACTGCCCTATTGATAGGTGCGGGTATCCAGGCGTTCCAGCAATTGCCGATTGATGCTTTTCCTGATGTTTCCACTACTCAGGTCAAGATCATCATCAAGGCGCCCGGCATGCCGCCGGAAGATGTCGAAGCCCGCATTACGGCCCCCATCGAAATCGAAATGCTCGGGCTACCACACCAGACCATGCTGCGCTCAGTAGCAAAGTATGCACTGACCGACATCACCATCGACTTTGCTGAAGGCACCGACATCTACTGGGCACGGCAGCAAGTGACAGAGCGCCTCAACGGCGTGTGGGATAAATTGCCGCCTGATGCCACTGGTGGCGTTGCGCCACTCACAACCCCACTAGGTGAAATGTTCATGTTCACCATAGAAGGTGATCTAGCGTTGCAGGAAAAACGTAGCCTGCTCGACTGGGTGATACGCCCGCATTTGCGCACGGTGCCAGGCGTCGCTGATGTTAATGCCTTGGGTGGTACCGTACGCAGCTTCGAGATCATCCCAGACCGGGCTCGTATGTATGCACGTGGCATTAGCCTGGTGCAATTGCAGCAAGCGCTGGAGCTCAACAACCGTAATGACGGGGCGGGCCGTCTGGATGATGGTGAAGAATCATTGCTGGTGCGCGCAGAAGGCAGGTTCCAGGCGTTGCAGGATGTGGAAGCCACTGTCATCCGCAACCAAGACGGCAACCCTGTTCGTATTGCTGATGTGGCCGAAGTGCGCATTGGCGCATTGACACGTTATGGTGCGGTCAGCGGCAATGGCGAAGGCGAGACCGTGCAAGGGCTGGTGCTCAGCCTGCGTGGCGCCAATGCCAAGGAAGTGGTACAGGGCATCAAGGCCAAGCTTGCCGAGATTGAATCGCAATTGCCCAAGGGCGTCAGCCTGCATATCTTCTATGACCGCAGCTCCTTGGTAGATCGCGCTATCGGCACAGTCAGCAAGGCACTGATGGAAGCGATTGTGCTGGTTGTCGTGTTGCTGATCCTGTTTCTGGGCAACCTGCGCGCGGCCCTCACCGTGGCGCTTTCCTTACCGCTGGCAGTGCTGATCACCTTTATCCTCATGCGCCATGTTGGTATTTCTGCCAACCTGATGAGCCTGGGCGGGCTTTCTATCGCCATTGGCATGCTGGTCGATGCCGCGGTGGTCGTGGTGGAAAATGTCGTATCCCACCTCGCCCATGGCGAACAATCACGGCTGCCGCGCCTGCACCTGATTTTCCGCGCAGTGAAGGAGGTCAGCGTGCCCGTGACCTCCGGCATTATCATCATCGTCACCGTATTCCTGCCGCTGCTAACCTTGCAAGGGTTGGAAGGCAAGTTGTTCTCCCCGGTGGCGCTGACGATTGTGTTTGCCTTGTCTGGCTCACTCTTGTTGTCTTTCACCGTCATCCCCGTGCTCGCCACCTTCCTGCTAGGCAAGGTCAACCATGAGGAACCCTGGCTAGTACGGCAGGCATTGCGGATTTACCAGCCGGCATTGCACTGGGCACTGGAGCATAGTCGCCTGGTCTTCACCGTTGCCCTTTTATTGCTGGCGATCACGGCTTTTGTCTATACCTTGATCGGCAAGACGTTCATGCCAGAGATGGATGAGGGTGACATCGTCATGCAAACTGAAAAACTCCCCTCTATCAACCTTGAATCCGCCCTGGCCATCGACCAAGTCGTACAGGCAACCATCCTTTCTCAGGTGCCGGAAGTCACGCAGATCATCGCGCGTACCGGCACGGATGAACTGGGGTTAGACCCCATGGGCCTCAACCAGACGGATAGTTTTTTGGTGCTGAAACCACGCGCCGAATGGCGCTCACCTGATAAGAACATGCTGCTAGACAAGCTGCGCAAGGTGATGCACGACATTCCCGGGATGCACTATGCGTTTACTCAACCCATCGAGATGCGGGTGAATGAAATGATTCTCGGTGTGCGTGGCGACCTGGCGATCAAGATATTCGGCAACGATATTGATGAACTGAATCGCCTGGCACTGCACACCGTTGATGTCTTGCAAAACATCCAGGGCTCGGAAGATGTCTACACCCCTATCAACAGCGGCGTGCAGTACCTGCGCATCACGATAGACCGCCTGGCAGCCGGACGGCTTGGGCTAGACATCACGCAACTGGAAGACACCCTGCGCGCGCAACTGGAAGGCAAGCAACTTGGCATTGTGCAGGAAGGCCAACGACGCACGCCAGTGCTATTGCGCGGCAGCAAGGAGTTGCAACGCTCGGCAGCAGAGTTTGGCAATCTCCGCATCACCTTGCCAGATGGCAGCAATGTGCCCATCAGCACGGTCGCCAAGCTGGAGCGCGTCGATGGCCCGGTCAAGATAGACCGCGAACGAGGTAACCGTATGGTCGTCGTCATCGCCAATGTGCGTGACCGCGACCTGGTCGGCTTTGTTGAGGAAGCCCAGCACAAGGTGCAACAACAAGTGCAGCTGCCGCAAGGCTACCTGATGAAATGGGGCGGCCAATTCGAGAACCAGCAACGTGCTGCTGCAAGGCTGGCGATTGTCGTGCCACTGGCTATCGGCCTGATTTTCCTGCTGCTGTTCGCCACCTTCCGCTCGGCACGCCAAGCTGCGCTGATACTCTGCAATATTCCATTTGCCATGATAGGCGGTGTGTTTGCCCTATGGGCTTCAGGAGAATATTTATCGGTGCCAGCCTCCGTCGGCTTCATCGCCTTGCTGGGCATTGCGGTACTTAATGGCGTCGTGATGATGAGCTATTTCAACCAATTGGCAGAGCAAGGCATGGGCATCGCGCAAGTGGTAATCGAAGGTGCCAAGCGCCGTCTACGCCCTGTCCTCATGACAGCCAGCATCGCGGCATTCGGGCTGGTGCCCTTGCTGTTCGCGACGGGGCCGGGTTCTGAAATCCAGCGTCCACTTGCCATCGTCGTCATTGGCGGGTTGGTGACTTCTACCTTGCTCACGCTGGTGCTGCTGCCCATCCTCTATCGCCGCTTCGGCATGCCGGAAAGGAATTGATATGTCACATCACCTGCTGCACATCCTGGTTTCCCCAAAACTGGAAGACGCCATGATCGATTGGCTGCTGGCACAAGAGCAGGCGCCAGTCTTTGAAACCAGCCGGGTCCAGCAATATGGCCGCTCTCTGGAGAGCCTGACAGAACGCGTTACGGGCTTCCGCCTGCAAGTGCTGTTCATGCTGCAAATCCCGGCACTCACACTGAACACCTTTTTGCCAGCCCTGGAGGAAAAATTCGGCAAAGAAGTCATCAGCTACCGCGTATTGGCGATCAGCAACAGCCATAGCCCCTGGCCAGCGACTTAGCCTGGCAAGAGCCACCAGCTGGCTATGGTATGATGTTGCCGTTTATCACCAGCGACACCGTCCATGGCCAGCCATACCGATATTGATGCCAGCGAATTACACGCGCTGCTTGAATCACAAAACACCATCCTGATTGATGTACGCAACGATGATGAAGTCGCCCGAGGCATCATCGAGGGTGCCATGCATATGCCGATGGCAGTGATTCCCGGCATGGGTAACTTGCTGTGCGAACACAACGACACCGCGCTCATTTTCTATTGCCACAGCGGCATACGCTCAGCACAAGCTGCTGCCTTCATTGCCAACATGGCGCGCGACAACGTCTACAACCTGCGTGGCGGCATCCTGGCATGGGCCAATGCTGGCTACACTTTTGTACCAAAGATGGATTGATCATGGAATTTCATCAAGAGCTAGACGCACGCGGCCTCAGATGCCCGCTGCCCATCCTGCGCTGCAAAAAGGCACTGTCCGATGTTGCCGCAGGCGAGATCCTCAAGGTCACCGCTACCGACCCCGGCTCGGTCAAAGATTTTCAGGCCTTCTGCAAACAAACAGGGCATGAAATGCTTGCCATGGCCGAGAACGCGGATGCCCCTGAAAAAGAATTCATTTTCCATATCAAGAAACGGGCCGCCTGACCCTCACCACGCAAAGGAAGCAACACGATGAGCAAGGGGTTGAGACTTTCCGAAAAGTGGTTCCGGCGTGGTTTGTGGCTGGTTGCCTTGATCTTCGCCAACTTCCTCATCGGGCTGGGCCAAAGCGTCATCCAGGATCTGCCGCGCATTGAGCACCACTACTCCACTGAGGATTTCCTCGACCATGCGCAGGCAAACCCGCTACGCGAACACCTCAATCACGCCCAACAACAACGCCAGGATATTCATGAGCAGGTGCAGCAAGCGCAGTTAAGGCGCAATACGGCCAGCAGCGATTACAACGCCGCGCGTGATATCTTCAATAACTGGCTATCCACACGCCATGCCACCGAGCAAGCCGCACAAGATACAGAGCTGATCAGCCGGACTCAGCAGTTGGATAAGCTCAAGGCCGTGGAACGCGAAACACAATCCAGCGTCGAGCAATTAGAAAAGCAATCATTAGACGTCCAACAGCAAGAATCTCGCTTGCAACAACAGTTGGACAAACTGCAGCAAACTGCCTATGAGCGCTACGCAGATGCCATGCACGCGCAGGAAATCCGCGTTTTCCTCTATCGGCTGGCCTTGACACTGCCATTGCTGCTAGTAGCCGCTTGGTTATTCTTGAAGCACAGAAAAAGTACTTACTGGCCCTTTGTCTGGGGCTTTATCCTGTTTGCGCTGTTCGCCTTCTTTGTCGAACTGGTGCCTTATCTCCCCAGCTATGGCGGCTATGTGCGCTACGGTGTGGGCCTGCTGTTAACCGTGTTGATCGGGCGGCAAGCCATCATTGCGCTTAACAGCTATCTTGAAAAACAGAAGCTGGCAGAACAACAGCCGGAAACGAAGCGTCGCGAGGAGCTCAGCTATGATACGGCACTCGCTCGCCTTGCCAAGAATGTCTGCCCAGGTTGCGAACGCAACGTCGACCTTAAAGATACGCTGAACGATTTCTGCCCGCATTGCGGCATTGGCCTGCATAACTATTGCACGGCTTGCAATGCACGCAAGAGTGCTTTCTCGCGCTTTTGCCACAAATGCGGCGCATCGGGTGCCCAGCCCTCAGCCGATTAAGCTATAACAACACACCTTCTTGCGCCTGCAATGCAGGCGGCAAGGGCTCATCCAGCATTTCCAGCACAGCAATCTCGATATTGCGGCTCATGGCATCCAGCGGCAGATCGTTAGGCTCGGTGCCGAAAGGGTCTGATATTTGGTCGCCCAAGGCATCCAACCCAAAGAAGGTATAAGCCAGGATACATACCGCCACGGGGGTAAGCCAACCGATGCTATCCACCAGGCAGAACGGTAGCAGGAAGCAATACACATGCACCACGCGATGCAGCATCAAGATGTAAGGGTAAGGAATCGGCGTGCTCTTGATGCGCTCACACCCACCCAGCACATGCGATAGCTGGTTGATCTGGGTATCCATCTGCGCCAGCATGATAGGGTCCAGCTTGGATAAACGGGCATACTCCGTCACGCGCTTTCCCAAGGTGGCCAGCATCAACGATGGTGCATGAAGTTGCCGCTTCACCTCATCGTCTGCAATCCGATTGGTATTTTCATATATAACGTCGCGCAAAAAATTTCGCATCGCATACGGGTACGCCAACAACGGTTGCAGCAGATATAAACGCTCTTCGCGATCCAGTTGCGGAAAAAACTGCTGCACTTGGCGTGTGAGATTACGGGCGCTAATCAGCAATTCGCCCCATAACGTGCGTGCTTCCCAGAAGCGTTGGTAGGCCACACTATTACGAAAACCAAGGAAAATTGCCAGCGTCAGGCCCCACAAGGTGAAAGGGGTAGCAGTCAGCGTGACTTTGTAGTGATAAAGCGTGCCGTGGGTCGCCACCACCAGCGAGCTCAGCACTGTCGTAAACAGCACCTTGCGCCAGATGCTGGGGATAATTGAGCCTTTAAGCGAAAACAGCAGTACCCGGGCGCTGGGATTTTGTGGATGAGTGATCATGAACTTCTCCTGTTATCCCGACCCGGGTGAGGTTTATTTCAGCTTGGCAAGCTGGGCCTGCAATTTGGCGAGCGTATCGCTAAATGCCGCCAGCCGGGCTTTTTCCTGCTCAACCACCGCTGCCGGCGCACGCGCTACAAAGCTTTCGTTGCCCAGCTTGGCTTGTGCCTTGGTCATCTCGGCATCGATGCGGCTGATTTCCTTGCTCAAGCGCTCTTTCTCGGCAGCTACGTCAATCTCGATTTTAAGCATGAGCTTGAAATCACCTGCCAGTGCCACAGGTGCATCGGCCTCTGGCAACTCGGCGACAATCTCGACCTCAGACAGTTTAGCCAAGGCTTTCAGATGTGGCGCATACGCTGCCAGCTTTTCCTGATCACCAGCCGCAATCAAGGGAACACGAGTAGCAGGTGATACACCCATCTCACCACGCAGACTACGGCAGGCATCTACCGACTCCTTCAGCAGAGCAACCCAGGCTTCGGATTGCTCATCCAGCTTGGCTGGCTGGGTCACCGGATATTGCTCCAGCATGATGCTGGGGCCAGTGCGGCCAGACATCGGGCCTATGGTCTGCCAGATTTCCTCGGTAATGAACGGCATCAAGGGGTGCGCCAAGCGCAGGATGGTTTCCAGCACGCGCAGCAAGGTGCGGCGCGTGGCGCGCTGTTGGGCCTCGTCGCCATTCTGCAATTGCACCTTGGCCAGCTCCAGATACCAGTCGCAGTATTCATCCCAGACGAACTTGTAAATGGCTTGCGCGACATTATCAAAACGATATTCGGCAAAACCCCGCTCAATATCCGCCTCAACACGTTGCAACAGGCTCACGACCCAGCGGTCCGCTGGTGAAAAATCCAGGTAGCCTTCTGGTTGTGTCTTGCAATCTTCCAGACCGCAATCCTTGCCCTCGGTGTTCATCAACACGAAGCGGGTAGCATTCCACAGCTTGTTGCAGAAGTTGCGGTAACCTTCGCAGCGTTGCAAGTCAAACTTGATATCACGCCCGGGCGAAGCCAACGAAGCAAAGGTGAAACGCAAAGCATCAGTACCAAATGCAGCAATACCTTCGGGGAATTCCTTGCGTGTACGCTTCTCGATCTGCTCGGCCTGCTTGGGGTTCATCAGGCCAGTCGTGCGCTTCTTCACCAGCTCTTCAATGCCTATGCCGTCGATCAGGTCGATCGGGTCAAGCACATTGCCCTTGGACTTGGACATTTTCTGGCCTTCCGCATCGCGGATCAGGCCATGAACATAGACATCCTTGAACGGGATCTTGCCGGTAATGTGCTTGGTCATCATCACCATGCGCGCTACCCAGAAGAAGATGATGTCGAAACCAGTCACCAACACGGAAGATGGCAGGAATTGCTGCAACGCCTGGTTAGCCTGGTCTTGCGCCTCGTCACCGGTCCAGTCCAATGTAGAGAATGGCCACAAGGCAGCGGAGTACCAAGTATCCAGCACATCGGAGTCACGCTTCAAGTTGCCACGATAACCATCGTTGGCAGCGAGTTGGATCGCCTCGGTTTCGTTATGCGCGACATACACCTTGCCATCGTCGCTATACCAGGCTGGAATCTGGTGACCCCACCATAGCTGGCGCGAAATACACCAATCCTGGATGTTATTCAGCCACTGGTTATAGGTATTCACCCAGTTTTCCGGCACGAAGCGGATTTCGCCATTGGCAACCACTTCCAGTGCTTTTTCGGTGATGCTCTGACCATCTGCGCCCGGCTTGCTCATCGCCACAAACCACTGATCGGTCAACATCGGCTCAATCACGACATTGGTACGGTCGCCGCGCGGCACCTTGAGCTTGTGCTTATCCACCTTGACCAGGAAACCTTGGGCCTCGAGGTCAGCAACGATTTGCTTACGCGCAGCAAAACGCTCCAGGCCCTGATATTGCGCTGGAGCGGCATCGTTGATATGGCCATCCAGCGTAAGAATACTGATCATCGGCAGTTGATGGCGCTGGCCCACGGCATAGTCATTGAAGTCATGCGCTGGTGTGACCTTGACCACGCCAGTGCCAAACTCACGGTCAACATAATCATCGGCAATGACCGGGATTTCACGGTCACACAAAGGCAGCTTCACTTGCTTGCCAATCAGGTGGGCGTAGCGCTCATCCTCGGGATGCACCATCACCGCAACGTCGCCCAGCATGGTTTCGGGGCGCGTCGTCGCTACCGTCAGTTCGCCATTGCCATCGGCCAATGGATAACGGATATGCCAAAGTGAACCGTCTTCTTCCTCAGAGATCACTTCGAGATCGGAAACAGCGGTATGCAACTTGGGATCCCAGTTCACCAGGCGCTTGCCGCGATAAATCAGGCCCTCATTGTAGAGACGCACAAACGTCTCAGTGACAGTCTTGGACAATCCCTCATCCATGGTGAAGCGCTCACGGCTCCAATCAGGCGAAGTACCCAAGCGGCGCATTTGCTTGGTAATGCTGCCGCCGGAGTATTCCTTCCACTCCCAGACTTTCTCCAGGAACTTGTCGCGACCAAGGTCGTGGCGGCTGACACCCTGCGCATCGAGTTGGCGCTCAACGACAATCTGCGTTGCAATCCCGGCATGGTCAGTGCCCGGCTGCCACAATGTATTGTCGCCACGCATGCGGTGATAACGCGTCAACGCATCCATGATGGTCTGGTTGAAACCATGACCCATGTGCAGCGTACCGGTCACATTGGGTGGCGGCAACAGGATGCAGAAATTGTCTTGTTTAGAGGAATCCAAGCCCGCTGCATAGTAACCACGGTCTTCCCAAAATTGGTACCAGCGGCTTTCTATGTGCTTGGGTTCAAAGGATTTAGCGAGTGTGCTCTCGTTGGCTTGTGCGTCTGTATTCATAGCGCGCAATTCTAGCATATCGACCATGTTTGATTTCTGAAAAAACCCAAGAAAACCATAGGCCGCCCAGTCATCGGATTGTCACGGGAACACACTAGATTAAGCGCCGACAGTAGCACCACCAACAAGGCACCTGTACCGGAGATCTCACAATGACATTGAAACACTCGCTGATTGCCATGGCCTTGGCAATGGCCTTCCACAACGCCCATGCGGCCCCTGTTTTTATCGCCACCGGCTCCATTTCCGGTGCGGATTTATCCGACCTGACCGGCACACTGGAAAGCGGTGTAGCCGCCAATATTCTCGGTGGCATGAGTTCAGGCCTGGCCTGGGCTGGCGGCAATACCTTCCTGGCCTTGCCGGATCGTGGCCCGAATGCAACTAATTGGAACGCCGCAGTAGACAACACCACTTCGTACATCCCTCGCTTCAACACGGTGACATTGAACCTGAGCGCAACCGTGACAGGCGGCGTCTACAATTATTCGCTGACCCCCACCTTGACCAGCACCACCCTGCTTTATAGCAGCACAGCGCTAAACTATGGCGCTGTCACGCCCAGCATCAACACCGCAGGCAAATATTATTTCAGCGGACGCTCTGACAACTTTGCCGCAGGCAACTCGCTGAACAGCAACAATGCCCGGCTAGACCCTGAAGCCATCCGTGTTTCCAATGATGGCAAAAGCGTTTACATCTCAGATGAATACGGCCCTTATGTTTATCAATTCAACCGCGCCACTGGCGAGCGCACCAATGTCTACAGCCTGCCTTCCGCATTCGCAGCCAACAACCTGAGCAGCCAAGGCGCACTGGAAATCAGCGGCAACAGTGCTGGACGTCTTGCCAACAAAGGCATGGAAGGCCTGGCGATTACCCCTAATGGCAAAACACTGGTTGGCTTTGAGCAAGGCCCGCTACTGCAGGATGGTGGCGACGGTGGCCGTATCAATCGCATCGTTACCATCGACACTGCCACTGGTGCCACCAAGCAGTTTGTGTATGACAACCTGCTCACGGATAAAAACAAGACCTACAACAGCAGTGAAATCCTGGCGGTGAATGACCATGAGTTCTTGGTGCTGGAGCGCGATGGCAAGGGTCTGGGTGATGGCTCCAAGGCTGACGTCAAGCGTATCTACAAGATTGACCTGGCAGGCGCTACCGACATCAGCACCTTGAACCTGAGTGGCGAAGCCAACCTGCTGCCGTATGCCGTGCAGAAAACCTTGTTCCTGGATTTGAAGAGCAGTTTCACCGCAGCGGGCATCACGGCCAGCAATATCCCATCCAAGCTTGAAGGCATGGCCTTCGGTGCAGACATCATCGAAAATGGCCTGACCTACCATACCCTGTATGTGGGCAACGACAACGACTTCATTGCAGAAGCAGGTGATAACAAGTTTTTTGTATTCAAATTCACCGATGCTGACCTGGGCACCACTACTGGCTTTGTCAACCAGGCCTTCATCGCTGCAGTGCCAGAAGCCGATAGCTACGCGATGTTGCTGGCTGGGCTGGGCGTGATTGGTTTTGTGACACGCCGCCGCTCAATGCAGTCTTAACAGTACTCAGCGTTCTATCGCTACCAGCCCTTGCCGATGCAAGGGCTTTTTATTTGCGGCAGCTACCAAGGATGCTCACCCACCCAGAAGAATGCACCTATCGCGACGATCAATATCAGCAGATGCACCCAGCTCCAGCATTGGTACTGCTGCCGCAGGCGTTGTGGGGAAAGGCTGGAAAGCAAGAATATACGGCCATCTGCAGGTGCCCGGATGACATGCACTCCCGCCGTTGCCCGCCACTCGCGATGCTGTTTCTCTACCTCACGAGCAGCAGCGCGGCGCGCCAGCTCCCATTCCTTCAGGTCGATCTCGCCATTGCCATCCAGGTCAAAGCGTTGCAGTAGATTGGCTTTATCCTGCTTCCACTCTGCCAGCAGGGCCGAAACATCCTCGCGTGGATTAAGCGGCGTATTGGCACCGCCCACTGTGGTCAATTCGCCCAGTACGTAAATTGACCCGCCAAAGAGTATCTCCTCCACCCGCTTGTAATCTGCCTGGTAGGTCACTCTGCGCTCTGCCCCCATCACTTCCGCATGATCAGGGTCAACAAAGCACTGGCCGTTGCCGTCCGTCATGATGAATGTCTCATGGCTCACGCCTTGATGCTCCAGGCGCCAACCATGATGACCATGCTTGCGATAGACCTTATAGCGATACCAGACACAGCGTAAAGCTGAAAATGGGCTGACGATCAAGTGCTCGGGATCAGTCAGCGCACGGCCATATAACTCGACATAGCCTTGCGCGGCCGAATTGATGCGAGAAGTAGGTAAATCGGCAATGGCTCGCACACGCCGATAATTAGCGACCCATGCCAAGCCACTCACCAACGCCACTAGCCCCAAGCACCATTGCCACACATCGGGCCGGCCAAACTGGATGCCGATCAGCAACAATGCCAGATGACTGACAGAAGTCAGCAAATCGACGTAATGCTGGCGCCAGCACCGCAACATAAACAGGAGTTACAGCAGTACGTTATTGGTTGAACCGCTTGGCAATATCCACGTCCTGCAATTCGCTCTTGGCAAAACGCAATAAGGCCTGGCGCTGGAAGCCCAGCGGGCGGGCGACCAGTAAATCAGGAAACTGGGCAATACGTACATTATGCAGATTGACGCTGTCGTTATAGAACTCGCGCCGGTCGGCGATCGCGTTCTCCAGGCTGCTGATACGCGCCTGCAAATGCAGGAACTGCTCATTGGCTTTCAGCTCCGGGTAGGATTCCGCCACGGCAAACAATGCCTCCAAGCCGCTGCGCAGTGCGCTCTCAGCGGCACCCAATGCCACCACATCATGCAATTCACGCGCTTCGGCAACACGCGAGCGAGCCTGAATCACCTTTTGCAAGGTGTCCTGCTCATGCTGCATATATTGCTTACAGGTATCTACCAGCTTGGGCAATTCATCGTGACGCTGCTTGAGTAACACATCGATATTGGCCCAGGCTTTTTCTACATTATTCTTGAGAACCACCAGGCCGTTATAGACCATGATGAAATACACGACTGCCACCACCAGTACCACCAGCAAGAAAATCTGCATATTCCCTCCCCTTTTTTGCTGGCAGTGTAATCTGCCTTTTCTCGTGAGCGCAATCTTAGCCAACAAAAAGGCCAGCAATGCTGGCCTTCTTTCCTAGGTGTTAGTTAAACGGAGATTATGCGCTTGATCGATTACGCCGCGCAGCAAACCCGACCAGAGCCAGACCCAGCAGCATGACGCCATAAGCGCTAGGCTCCGGCACCGGCGCCAGGGTTGCAGTAAACGCCAAGTCGCCACCCAGGGTGGTATTCCATGCAGCCCCGGTCAACTGGCTACGATCGTTGCCATTGTTTAGGTAAACGAAGGTACCGCCGCCATAGGCTGTATCCGGCGCAAATCCCCATGCATTGGTATTTTCACCACTGCCCTGAATACCGGAGGTAGTGAAATACAGCACATATTCACTATTGGCATTCAAAGTCACCGAAGGATATGCCGTGATTTCGGTATATTCGCTGGCAGCACTGAAACGGAATGGATCGGATTGGTAGAGAATTTCGCCGACCCGCGAGCCGGTCCAGGTGCCGACCTCAATAGTGAATGGTGTATTCAGCTCGGTGAGGATAAAAGAGAAGGATTCCAGAACCTGCGCCTGTTCGCCAATGGTGATCGTCTGGCCATAGGTTGCAGTATCCGGCGTACCGAATGGCGAAACATCGCCATCCCATTGATCTAACGTACTGATGGTAGTCGCGGCATGTACAGCGGGTGCAAATGCTAACGTCAACACAAAACCCAATACGGGAAATTTCATCACGACCTCCTTGATGTTGAAAAAATAATGCTCAAGCTTCAACCTCGTGCTTGAAAAATTCCCCCCCGCTGCATGGCCAGAAGTCGCGCATAAAGTTCTGGTACGATGGCGTACTGAATATTGAACGGGATCGACACAAGATGCTGGAACCACTCTGGATATGGGCCATACTCGGCTTGGCGCTGATCGCACTGGAAATGCTCACCGGCACGCTGTACATACTGTGGTTTGGCATTGCCGCCCTTTGCCTGGCCTTGCTCACCTACCTGATGCCCAGCCTAGGGACTGCCTGGCAACTGCTGCTGTTTGCCGTGCTTTCCCTCGGCTCGCTCGTGATCTGGAAGCAGTTCTACCGCCGCGAACACAATGATTCCAATATCGGGCAATCACGCGGCGATGAAATTGGCCGCATCGGCGTCATCACTGCCGCTGTAAGCCCACGGCAAAACGGCCAAATCGAGTTTGCCCAAGGCGTGCTGGGCAGTCGCCAGTGGATTGCCATCGCGAATGAAGAAATCGAGGCAGGCAACGAAGCGGTGATTGTCGCCGTGGAAGGCAACCGCCTGCGCGTAAGCAAAAGAACCCAACCATAATAACTCTGAGGAGAGACCATGTTCGAATTTGCATTTGTATTGATAGCGGCAGCCGCCGTACTGGCCTGGAAAGGCATACGCATCGTGCCGCAAGGCGAAGAATGGGTGGTGGAGCGCCTGGGGAAATTCAATGCGGTCATCACACCCGGCCTGCACATCATCAACCCGATTTTCAGCAAGGTGACCTACAAAGTCACCACCAAGGACATCATTCTCGACGTACCCGAGCAAGACGTGATCACCAAGGATAATGCCGTCATCCTCGCCAATGCCTTGGCTTTCATCAAGGTCACCAATATCGAGCGTGCGGTCTATGGCATTGAGGATTTTCGCGAAGCCATGCGCAACATGGTGCAAACCAACCTGCGCTCCATCATCGGCGGCATGGATTTGAATGAAGCCCTCACCTCGCGCGAGCGCATCAAGACCGAATTGAAAACAGCCATTGCCGACGAAGCCTCAGACTGGGGCCTGACAGTGAAGTCAGTTGAAATCCAGGACATCAAGCCCTCAGCGAATATGCAAAATGCCATGGAGCAGCAAGCCTCAGCCGAGCGCGAACGCGTTGCCGTGGTGACACGCGCCGAAGGCGACAAGCAATCGCTTATCCTCAATGCCGAGGCACGCCTGGAAGCCGCGAGAAAAGATGCTGAAGCGCAAAAAGTGGCAGCAGAGGCTTCGGCAGAGTCTATCCGCCTGATTGCCCAAGCCGTACAACAAAACGACACCTCGGCCACCTTCCTGTTGGGTGACCGTTACATCCAGGCATTACAGCGCATGTCCAATGCCAACAACAGCAAGATTGTGGTGATGCCGGGAGATGTTGTCAGTGCGGTCAAAGCACTGGTAGGTGGCAGCAGTAAATAACGCGCCTTATTTGGGCTGGCAAACCGGGCAGGTCGGGTCTTTTGCCAGCTTGAGGCTGCGCCACTCCATATTGATGGTATCCAGCAACAGCAGCCTGCCCTGCAAGCTCCTGCCCAGGCCCAGCAGCAACTTCATCGCCTCTGCCGCCTGGGTAGTGCCTATCATGCCCACCAACGGCGCAAACACGCCATTCTCGGCACAGCGTAAGCCTTCATCGCCACCGAGATTGGGAAACAGGCAGTGATAGCAAGGGCTATCCTCATGGCGCATATCAAACACCGTCACCTGCCCCTCAAAACCAATCGCGGCACCCGACACCAAGGGCTTGCCTAGCTCGACGCACACCTGGTTGACCGCGTAGCGCACCGTAAAGTTATCCGTACAATCAATCACTACATCCGCCGCCTGCACCAATTCACGCAGGCTGGCGACATCCACACGCTGCTGCACGGCATGCACTGTCACCTCTGGATTAATGCCTGCAATCGTATCGGCAGCCGACTGCGCCTTATTGCGTCCCACAGCAGCCGTAGTATGAATGATTTGCCGTTGCAGGTTGGTAAGGTCCACCTCATCAAAATCGCAGATCGTGAGCTTGCCCACACCACCCGCAGCGAGATAAAGCGCTACGGGTGAGCCCAGGCCACCTGCCCCTATCACCAGGGCATGACTGTTAACGAGCTGCTCCTGCCCTTCATAACTGATTTGCGGCAGGAGGATATGGCGGCTGTAGCGAAGTAATTGGTTGTCGTTCATGAAACACTCAGCCAAGGATTGATCAGCGCCAATCCTTTGATGTTGGAGAAGTCTTTAGTATTACGTGTGACCAGCACACAAGCATTACACATCGCTATCGCAGCGATCTGGGCATCTTCCGTGCTGATAGGCATCCCATCCGCTTGGCGCGATGCAACCAGCAAGGCATATTCCTGTGCAGCACGATGATCAAAAGGCATGCAATTGCCACTGAAGTCTTCATCAAACATATTCATGACGGCCTGTGCCAACGCTTCCCGTCGCTTTCCTAACGGCAGTAAAGCAACGCCCAACAACATTTCAGCCTGTGTAATGCTGCTGGTATATAGCTGCGCCTGTTGCTTGTCCGCAAACCAAGCCAGCACTTGCGCATCAGGCTTGGCACGGATCAACTCAGACAACACATTTGTATCCAGCATAAAACCACGTTGCATAGCTTAATCTTCCAGCGAAATCTGGCGCACCGTTTGTCGCGCAGGAATCTCCAACTCACCCTCAAGCCCAGCAAACCGCTGTCGAATCTTGTCCGCAAAACCCAACTCCGTACTAGGCGCACTCACCGCTCGTCGCAAGATTTCCCGCGCCTCCTGCTCCATAGACCATCCATGCTCAGCTGCCTGCAAACGCAACTTAGTTTTTAAAGCGTCATCTAGGTTTCGTATGGTTAAACTTGCCATCTGGCACCTCGCGGAAAATGATTGCAATGCAATCATTTTAGTCAGTTAATCGCTCACTAGCAATTGATCAATAACCTAGCCTCATAGGAAAAGTGCTGTCATTTATTGTGTCAATCTACCAGCAGCTACTAATCTATTGACCAAACTAGGACGGGTAATCCAAATCAAAACATCATCAAATACTGGAGAACTCACATCACTCTCATATGAGCTGTCTACTTCTGCATTAAGTCCATTCGGGAGTAAATCGCGCCCTGTAGAATATATAATTGCTATCGGCCTTTCTGTTTCAGAGGTCAACATAACCCCTGAACTATTTCTAACCATTAAGGCATTTATAAAAACTGAAGATGATGTTGAAAGAATGTTGGCTTGAAATAATGCATTTGTTCCGAAATTGGCATCACGACGATACCTCCAATGACCATTCCATGACTCCGTCGCTGTTCGCCTTGGCGTACCCCACTCATCAGTGGCATTAACCCCCAGAGTTTTCCACGGTAGAAATCCTTCAGCACCTGAAAAAGAACAATCCTCTTCTCCGTATGTAGCATCAAGAGGATCAGGTTGAGTAGTAGGACATGGGAGCCGCCCATTCAATATAACAAACCCATGAATAGCTTCATTAATCTGACGCAATGACGCTCTTGTTCCCTCAATATTCCGTATCTCATGTTGCATACTAAGCGGAGAAATAAATGCAACCATGACCAAGCCTAAAATCACCAAGACGACAGCCATTTCCACCAGAGAAAAGCCTTGCATTCGCAGTTTGTAGAAGTGGATCATGGCAATGGTCTAGTGATCACAAACATCTGGTCATTGTATTGAACGGAACGGGGAGAGTTCACTGCATCATACTTTGTATCCCCATTGACATTTTCTTGGCTATCCAAATAGTCGTTTGCAGCTTGTGCATCACAAGAGGGACGAGACTGTGGTGATAATTTAGATGGTGCAAATGGAGGTGAAGCAATTGCCTTACCAACACTAATCAACACAGCATCTGCAGCTAACGCCCCTATGGTCAACCCTGCAGATTTATCATAGTAAATGTAATCTTGCCAATTATTCTCTCGGAACCAATCTGACACGTTTAGGGGTGGATCCACACAGACCATGCCAGTCGTACTGTATGCAGCAGTACCTACTGCCTCACTTTGCTGAGTTTTACAACTAATAATGGCATCCGTGTTATGGCAACCAGCAGACAATGTTGCAGCTCTTGTTAACTCGCATACTCCCGTTCTCTCAGTGAAACGACTCCCCTCTAGTGAGAAGACTCCAGCAACTTTGGCAGTACAAAACCCTTTACTATTACACGAAAATTGCGTACCGCACCTTCCATTTCCATTGCACGAACAAGTCGCATTTCCATTCGTCTTGCAATCATTTGAACTACTACTGAACTTGCCTGAGTCTCGAGTAAACCTTATCAGATCAACGTCCCTGAAACTGCACTGCATTTCCCAGGTGTTATCCTGACTGTTGTGTTGATAACGACATACTGTTGGCGTATCAATCGGTAAAAACCCAACGGCTAAGCCAGCTTGGCAGCTATAGTTCTTTGTAGCCCCAAGCTGGGCCGCGTCTGGGTACCTACCATGCTCCCGATAATACTGTTGCAAGGCCTTTCGTGCTTCGCCTGCTGCCCGTCTTTCCAGTTGCCGCACGACATCCTCTATGGTGACAAACAAGACCCTGTCATTCACCTGCGGCAAATTCAACGCATCGCCTACGACAAAATCATTGTCCCAATCAGCATTACTATAAGTCCCCGGGATGCAAGGTTGTGCGCATCCATTCAGTACTGTCAGTTTATCAAGGTATGCCTCTGAACCAGGCAGCACTGATGCCTCCCGCTTTTGGTTGCCTAAGGGACTCCCTGGCACAATAACGATAAATGCCACTCGATCACTGATTACATTGCCATGACTATCTCTTACTACAAGCCAAGGATAGGGCAAATCACGGCCTGAGCAATCTCGAATACCATTATATTGCCGCTCCAAGACTCCTGAATTCAATGCCTTGAGACATGTCAAATCAATTAAATTTGCGGAGACTGCATACCATGGCATGGCTCCCAATGGATCATGTTGTGGCGCAACATCCACTGGCAATCCTATCGTTTTCCATGGCAGGCGCCCCAAGCAACGCATAGTGATCCCCGTCTGTATGAGGGGCAAACCATTGGCTTTTGCAGAATCCAAGCACCCGCCTTCAGTCAAACCATCATAATTTGGCGGCACCTCTGATAACACATCAGGATAAGGCATACCAGAAGTAGCATTAGCAAGTACAAATCCCAGCAAGCTATCTTTTGCTGCCGACAATAAGTAGTCAGCTTGCTCCGCTCGAGCTTGCCTGGTAGCCGCCTGTGTAGCGGCATGCACAACATAAGCCGTTGCTGCCAGACCAATAATAAATATCGCCAGCAACAAAGCGGCTCCTTGCTGGCTGCGATGGTGAAGAGAGTGATTGTCAAACGGCATCACGCCCACACCTAGCGAATCACGCCTTGCTCAGCCGGGCTGGTAGGTACGCCAGGCGTTGTATGCACATTACGCTCGATGATCTGTCCGGTTTCGGGATTGAATACTTGTCCTGCCTTGAGGCGCACATGCTGCCCATTTTCATGCACAGTCAGCGGTACGCCTTGTTGATTCACTGTACCCACCTGTACCTGGCCATTGTTGCTGCCTTCCTGCAAGGGCTGGTGATTGATCCAGACTGTGCCCTTGCCACCATCACTTCGCTTTACATAGCCTTGAACACTCAAATCTGGTGGGGGTAATGGCACCGTGGCTGGCATGTTATCTGCTGCCTCAGGTTGGGAAGCTTGCTCCAGCAGTTGCCCACGTTGGCTCTGGCGTAATTTCTCCAGGTTGCTTCGCTCAAGTGGCGTAGTGAACAAACGCCCCAATGGCTCTGCGGCCATGCTGGCATGTGTCACCAATAACAGGGCCATCAAGAGCACTCGCATCATGGCGTGGTTCCTGTGCTTGATTCGTGTAAAGTCAGCCAATCAATATCGCATGACATGGTCGCGACTGGCGTTAATGTCGTCGTTGCCGCCATGCCGTTACGGGTGATCGTGCAATCCCGCACCAGGAAAGGTGTGCTCTGTTGATGCTTGAGGCCATCTAGCAGCGCGAGCATATCGCCCTCATGCAGCAAGGGCAGCTCCAGCTTCATGATGGAGCGATACAAGGTAAAAGGTGCGGTATTGCCAATAAAGCCTGGTTGATAAGGCGCTTGAGCACCTATGCTGTATTTGATGCCAAACAAGCGCTCGGACTGATGGATATTGCGCAGGGCATCTACCCACTCAATGCGGCGCTCCTCGCCAATAAATCCTTGGTGAATCAGGCGTTGGTACACCGGCAGGTAGCGCATGATGTTATCCCGCTCCTGGTCTGATGATAATAAGCGCGAGCGCGCCTGCATCAATTGGTTTTGCTGCTGTTGCAGCCGCTGCCCAACCTCCTCACGATAAATCTGCGCATAGGTCACAATGCCGATAGCAAATACCATGGCGACCAACAATGCCAACAAGGGCAGTGCCAGCCTGTGCCAATCCTGTCGACTCAGCTTCATGATCATGGCCTGACCTCAGGTCTCAACACCAACTTTAGCTTGAACACGGCTTTTTCATTTTGGGCAGTGCGCTCATCTGATGTACTGCCCTGCAAACTGGAGTAAGAGCTCACATTCACGGGTTGCTGCACCACAGTAACTTCCTGTATGTCAGCATTCGATTTCAGTGTTTCGGCAAAATGATTGACCATGTCCAAGGCGGCACGATAATCACCATTGAAGCCACGAATTTCGCCGCTCATAAACCCAATCTGGTACAACACCGCACCCGCATTAGCAGGGGTTACCGACGTAGCGGCATTCGCGTTGTCTTCATCCTTGATACCAATATCGTCACTCATCACCCAACGCAAACGGTTCAATTGGATGTTGCTCATCTGGTCCATCACTTGGCTCAATACCAGCATCATCCTGGCCGGGCTGGCCTCCTGCCTGATGATAGCGTCATGCACATTAGCCGCCACGGACAAATCCATGCCCTGGATAGGCGTCGCGGGGAAGTTATTGGCAATCTCGTTATAGCGCTGTTCCTGTTGACGCGTTTCAATGGCGCGCTCATGCAGCTGTTGCACTTCATCAAGCGATTGTGCCAGGTATAGCAAAGTGATGAGCAAGCCCAGCACTGCGACGATCAATGCCGACAGCACCAAGCCCTTGCGCAGGAGCTCCATCCTGTATGTCTTGACCAGTGGCTCTGGCGCCAGGTTGTCTGGTCGATGCCCGCGGGCCAACATCTGCATATGCACCAGTTCAGGCCACTGGCGCACCAACTCCTGCGGCAATCCCTGATGTTTCGCCAGTTGTGCCAGATGAATAGGCTCACATTGCAAGCCTTGTTCCTGCTGGATATTGCGACTGATCTGCTCTGCATCTTGTGCAGGGGTGAGCACCACCACCCTTAGGGCAGTATCACGCGCAATCAGGCGCTGGCTTAATAGGTACAACCTAGCCTTGTCTGTTTCCACCAAGTGGAAGTATGAGATTTTCTGATAAGCCTCGGGGGGTATCTGTACCAAGCGGCTAATCCGCAATCGCCCTTGGTGCAGATAGCTTTGACGCAGGCCGGATGAAAGTTGCTCGCTAAGCAAAATGTCATTGGCCTTGAACTTGAGCTTGCTCAACAAAAGCTGGCTGACCATAGGCAAGCTATACACTCCCGCAAGCGGCACTTGCTGCGCCACCAGCACATCTAGCCAAGGTTGCAGGCTTTCGGTGTTGTTCAGTGCCACAAAGAGGAAGCGATCATCACGGCGCTTGTCACGTTCGCGGTTAAGAAACTGTGCCGCCTTGAGAGTGGTATTCCGATATACCTGGTTGAGCTTGCGCTGCAACAACTCCTTGCGTGAGCGTCCTGAAGTATGGGGCAAGACTTCCAGGTGGAAATCTTCCTCCAGCGCATCCACCATGAGATAAGTCGGGATGTAATGATGCTGCATCAGGAATTCGGTGAACTCTAGATGCCCTTGCGGCTGGTTATCGAATATCTCTATCCCGCGCAAACGGCCAAAACGCCAGCGGCCAGCGATCAGCCGGTCATGCGTTGCACAAAGAATGAGACGTTCGAACATAGGGCTACAATTTGAGTTGGCTAAAGGAATCGTACACCGGACCAAGCACCGAGAACATGATCAGGGCCAGGATGGCACCCAGTATCACGGTCAGGGCAGGCTCTATCATCTTGAGCAATTTTTCCACCGATTCGTTGACGTCCCTATCATAGAAATAACTGACATTGAGCAAGGCCTTATCTAGCCCGCCAGTGCTTTCCCCCACGCGTATCATGCGTACTACCAGCGGTGGAAACAGCCCGACATTACGAAAACTGTCGCTCATGCTCTCCCCGGCATTAATCTGCTGCAAAGCCCGGTTCAATGCCTCTGCTACCACCAGGTTATCCACTACCTCTTCACAACTGCGTATGCCATCCAACACAGGGATGCCCGTCTGGTACATCAACGCAAAATAACGCGAGAAGCGCGCTAGGATGATTTTATTCAGGATATTGCCTGTCACTGGTAAGTTTAGCTTGATCTGGTCATACCGATAGCGCACTTCCTGACTACGATGGATGGCGATGCTGAGCAGGATCGCCGTCAGCATCGGCAGGCCGAGCATCAACCACCAATAATCCACGACAGCATTCGACACCGCAATCAGAATACGCGTCTGCAATGGCAGCGCCTGGCCCATATTGCCGAGAAAAGACACCATCTGTGGCACCAGATAGGCCATGAGGAATATCACCGCAGCAACGACCACGACCAACACAAACATGGGATAGGCGAGCAATTTGCGTGTTTGCGCAATCAGTTCATCTTGCCACTTAAGGGTATCGGCGAGATGGCGAAAAATTTCCGGCAAGCGCCCGGTTTGCTCGCCAGCCTTGATCAAGCTGACGAATACACGATTAAAAACGTACGGGTGCTCAGCCAATGCCTGCGATAACATCTTGCCGCCTTCCACCGAAGACACCAAGGAACCGATGATTTTCTGGAAATGTAGATTAGTAGTGCTGTCCCGCAAGTCCACCAGCCCTTCGAGCAATGGCACACCCGCTGTCGTGAGTTGCTCAAGCTGGAAGCAGAAAATCACTAAATCCTGCAAGCTGACCTTACGGCGACTCAATACCGAAGGTCTCAGACTGGAAGGCCGGAAGGTGATCAAGTCCAGGCCCACGCGCTTGAGGCGCAACTCCAGGTCAATCTCGTTCAAGGCGTCAATCTGGCCATGTGCTGCCTTGCCTGTTTGGTCGACCGCTTTGTAAGTGAACGTGGGCATGAGTGCGGGCGTTAATTGATGCGGCTGGTAAGATCAATCACACGCATCACCTCGGACAAGCTGGTGTGTCCTTCGATAATGCGGCGGATGCCATCTTCTGCGAGCGTGACAAAGCCTTTTTTCAGGGCAAGATCACGCATTTCGTCAAAATGCGCACGGCGCGCCACCAGCGCATCCATCTCGCTATCTACCCGCAACAGCTCCATGATGGCCATGCGCCCACGGTAACCGGTATAGCCACATTGCTTGCACCCGATCGCTCGGTGGATGCGCAAATCCAGCCGGATATTCTTGCCCAGCAATTTGCGCTCGTCATCGTTAGGAGCATAAGCTTCCTTGCAGTGGGGGCATAGCACCCGCACCAATCGTTGCGCCACCACACCGATGATATTCCCCGCCATGATGTCAGGCGAAATACCAATATCAAGCAAACGCGGGAAGGTACCCAGTGCGGAATTGGTATGCAGTGTGGTGAACACCTGGTGCCCGGTCATCGCGGCGCGGAACGCCATGGTGGCCGTGTCGGCATCACGCACTTCGCCAACGAGGATGATGTCCGGGTCCTGGCGCATGATGGAGCGGATGCCGTTGGCAAAATCCACCTTGTTCACTTCGGCCACCGAGGTCTGGCGCATCATGGTGACGGGATATTCCACCGGGTCTTCCAGGGTCATGATATTGACCCCCTCGGTATTGAGGAATGACAACAATGAATATAGCGTCGTGGTCTTGCCACTGCCAGTCGGCCCGGTCACGATGACAATTCCTTCTGGCCGCGTCATCATGAGTTTTAATTCATCCAGTGCCTGATCACGCAAGCCCATGCGCTCAAGTGGGATGATCGACTTTTCGCGATCAAGCACCCGCAGCACGATATTCTCGCCATGAATAGTGGGATGGCTTGCAACACGAAAATCGATCGGCCTGCCCGAGAGATTCATATTCAGGCGCCCATCTTGTGGAGAACGCGTCTCGGCGATATCCATGCCGCAGATCACCTTGAGACGCACGGCGACACCGGGCCAATAGGTCTTGTGCAGGCTGCGCACTTGCTGCAATACGCCATCAATGCGGTAGCGGATGCGCAAGAAAGCATATTCCGGCTCGAAATGGATATCCGAAGCCCCACGCTTCACTGCATCCATGAGCAATGCACCGACCAAGCGCACCACAGGCTGAGTGTATTCATCCCCGCCTGCCTGCAAACTCTGGTAATCAATTTCACCAGTCTCGATCTCGCGCAGGATGCCATCCACAGAAAGCTCGTAACCATAAAACTGGTCAATATAATCTTCAAGCTGGGCGTCTGCTGCCAGCACCGGCTTGACCTGCACTTGCGCCCCGACGGTGGCACGCAATTGATCTAGCGCTACCACGTTGAACATATCGGACATTGCCACCGTCAATTGACGCGTATTGGCATCGAACGCCACGGGCAAGATATGGTAACGGCGGGCAAAGCCTTCTTGCACCATCTTCAACGCCTCAGCATCTGCCACCACCGTGGAAAGATCGATACTTTCCTGGCCTATGGTATGCGCGACCAGATCACGCACCATCGCCTCAGTCACAAAGCCAAGACGCACTAATTGGCGTCCCAAGGGGATATTGCTCTGCTCCTGCTCCATGAGGGCAATACGCAGCTGATCCTGACTAATCAGGCCTTGCTGCACCATGAGCTCTCCCAAGCGGAGCTTGCGACGTTGTTCTACCATGAATGAATCTTACATCCGTTATGTGTTGGCCCGGACAAGCCGGGCCGTGAGCATATCCTATGCGCGGAAAGTGCTACTGAAGCTGGCGTATCCTGGCGGCCAGTTGCGCTTGATTTACGCTAGGCGATTCCTTGCCAGCCAGCAATGCCTGCGCTTGCTGATAATATTGCAATGCCAAGCTGGATTTACCCAATTGATCCAGACTCACCGCCAAGTTGAAGGCATATTCAGGATTGGCCGCATCGAGATGATGCGCCTGGAAATAAGACTGTTGTGCCAACGGCCATTGCCCTTGCTCAGCATAATGATGACCCAATGCAGCATGCAGATAAGCCGCCTCTGGCTGTTGGGCAATGAGATTTTTGAGTCGGGTTTCACTGCTCAACGGATCAGCCAAGCCTTGCAAATCCAGCAATGCCGCCTGGGCAATGCCGTTACGCGGCTCGACTTGCAATACTTGTTGATACCAACTCACGGCATCCTGCTGGCGACCATGTCGTGCAGCAATGGCAGCCATGCCCAATAGCGCATCCACATTTCGCACATCAGCCTGCAATGCCTGTCGATATGCCTGCTGGGCAGCGGCATCATCACCAAGATTAAATGCTTGATAAGCTTCCAGCACATGCTGATTGACTGTAGCAACAGGGCGGTTACGCGTCACCTGAACCTGGCTGTTAGTCGTCGCCTGCGGCACCTCACCAAATACCTGGGGCAAAGGCTGCTGGATGATATTGGTACGCGGCTTGGCACTGTCGGCAAGAGTAATAGGAGCTGCCATTACCTCTGCCTGACTTGTGTTGCCATCTATCTCTTCGTTGATATCAGGCTCAGCCACTGAATCCTGCCCGGCAACATTTGCGGGAGGCTGTGGGTTAGCGTCGGGTACCGCGCTCAACACTACGGGCTTGGGTACAATGACTTCCGGCTGAGTCAAGGAACTGACATACCAGAACACGCCACCGCCTACGAGCAACACCAGCAATAACAACAATAAACCCTGGGTAAACGGCGAGAGCAGTGTCTCGCGCTTGGTCGCACCAGATCTGGCAGCCAACAGCTGTGCTGCTGCGCGTTGTTGGGCGATGGACTCCTCAGCAGCATGACTGGATTTAGGACTGAGCGAAGATTGAGATTGGGTAGCTTCGCCACCATGCACAGGCTCAGCCGGTGCAATATCCAGCAAAAACTCTTCAATCTCAGCCTTTTCCAGGGGCTGTTGTTTGGCTTGTTCTGCTTTCTGCAATGCGCTAATTAACAGACTCATTAATTAACCTTTGCAGTTGCTGGGCAGGCAAGTATTGCTTATATGAATTAAGTTCTTCGCTTTCTAGGCTGGCATTCTGCACCACGACTGGACGCAAAAAGATCACCAGCTCGGTCTTCACATTGAAATTGCTACGTGCAGTGAACAATTTACCCACTAATGGCACCTTGGCAATACCAGGCACCTTATCTGTTGCCTGCTGGATATTATCTTGCATCAAACCGCCCAGGACTGCCGTATCACCACTATTCACCCGCAACACAGACTCGAACTCGCGCACCTGGATTTGCGGTATCCTACTTTCAATTCTGGTTGTCGTTGTACCGTTTGTTAACGTCAATTGCGGGTTTGGATCATCCACATAACTCAGCACACGTGAAATGGTTGGTCGCACGTTGATATTCACCTGTCCGGCATCATTGATTTGCGGCGTGACACTCATCACCATGCCCACAGGCACCGTATTCGGTGTAGTCGTCACCGATTGTAAATTAGTTGAGCCCTGCCCAACGCCTTGCGATACCTGCGATTGAATAGTGAAGTACACTAGGTTATCCACTACCTTCATCACTGCAGTCTGGTTGTTAAGCACCATCAATTTTGGACTGGAGAGTACTTTGGTATCGCCAAATCGTTGCAGCAAGCGCAAATTGAAATCCACACTGCTGTTGTCGCTAGAATAGCCAATACTGAAAGGCAGTGTTGTTCCTGCCGTACCCGCAATCCCGGCAGGCGTAAGCACGGTACTCAACCCCAGTTGATTCGTCATGTTGAAGCCATTACCCAGCTTGGTCCAATCAATACCAGCTTGGTAGGTATCATTCAACGTGACCTCAACAATGGAAGCCTCAATCAATACCTGCCGCTTGGCACTGCTCATGACCTTGTCGAGAAACTCCTGCACCTTTTCGTGCTGGCGATGAGTCGCGCGTACACTGACAATCCCGGTTTCCGGGCTCGCGATGACTGTTGCCGCAAACAAGGTCTTGTATTCCGTGCGAGCATCTTCACGCTCTTGTGTCATATTGCGAGCAGCCGTCTGCTGCGAGGCTGTCCTGTCGCCATTCTCTGCAGCCAACACGTCAGCAGCCTGGGCTTGCTGTGAAGCAGCTGTACCGCTACGGGTAATAATCACTTCCTTGTCGGTTTCCGCCAGAATGTCCTTCAGGTTCTGGATCAGGGTTTCCCAGAAGTGATTGGTTGCAAGACTATTCACTGCGGTACGCGAACTATTGGCGGCTCCCGTGCCTGAGCTAGAAGACGCACCAGAGCTAGACGTCCCCCCGGCCCCGCTGGTCGTAGATGCGCTACGTCCTGTACTTGCAATCTCCGCTGCCGCACCAATAAAGCCTGTGGTATCACGCGACATGTTTACATAATCCACCTTGTAACTGCGCAACACTGGCATATCTGGCGTAATGCTCAGCACGTTGCCATCTACACGGTAGGTTAAATCAACTTGCTTGGCGAGACGCTCCAGAATTGCAGGCAAGGTTTGATCCACGGCATTCAGCGTAGCGCGCCCTTGGATGGCAGGATGAATATCGATATTGAGCTTGCTTTCTCGTGCCAACGCAAAGAGGATTTCCTTGACCGGCACATCATTGACCACCACGCTGTAAGTCTGCTCTTTGGCCCTGGGCTTGGGTGGCGGCAGGTAGCTACTACTTTTGACTGGCTTGGGAATCTCGGCTGGCTGGATAGATTTGGTTGATGGCGTTTCGTCGATATGCCCGGTGGAAGGAGAAACGGTAGATTGATGGGCGCAACTTGTCAGGCCAAGCAGACATGGCAGTATCAGAATGCTGGCAACTTTTGGCAATTGGCCGGACAAAACGTATCCCCTCTACTGATCATGTTGATATTCCGGGATTTATCCCATAATCAGTACATGTTTGCAAATGAAGATCACAATGATCTTATTGTGATCAAGTTATTGATGCTGCAACAGTTCTTCCCTAACACCTGCAATGGTTCGCAAATGTGTACCTGTTTGTAATGCTGCGGGCAACGACTGAAGTTCAGTCAGTGCTTCCTGGCGGCTTTTGTATGCGCCATACAATATGATAACGCTGGCTTTGTCGCCAACTTTAGCCTGCATGACATGAAGATTATCCAACACCAGTTGCGCCAACATCGGCTGGCGCTCTTGATCCAGTGCGCTGCCTGCCGCATGGTATGCCAGTTGTATCGTGATGTATTCGGGCGCAATGCTACTCAGCCAGGCTAATGAAGCCTCTTCACGCTGCTCTATCTCTTGCACGACGTCTGGCGCAGCGAGTTGGTCGACCTGTACAGGCAGCGGCTGAGCTGTCTCGACCGGCTCCGACGACTGCGTATTCATCATGGTCGGCAAGGGTAGTAATCCCTGACTCCAGGCATAAGCCCCCACGCCAGCAAGCACAAAGAATACTCCTATCCACGCAAACCCTACCCAGCGTCTTGCCGGGCGTTTTATCTCTTGCGCAAATTCGCTATCCCGTATTGCAGCAGCAACATGTCGTGGCGTGACCTGGTAAGTATTGGCGGCAAATGCCGCCAACAAGGATTTATCCGCCAAAATATTTACCCGGCGCACCAAACCCTGCGCCATCGTCGCCAATTGCTTGATTGCCCGCTTGGTAAATAATGGCGGCCCGAAATACCCGGCTGCACGCAGGCGGAACATCAAGTACTCCGCAATTTCATCCTTGCTCAGTGGGCCAAGATAAAAACTATGGGTAATTCGCTCCTTGAGTTGGCGAATTTCGCGCTGGTTGAGATTGTCATCCAACTCAGGCTGGCCAAACAACACGATTTGCAGCAACTTGTGGTGGCGGGTTTCCAAGTTGGTCAGCAAGCGGATTTCTTCCAGCGTTGCCAGGGGCATGCCTTGAGCCTCTTCTACAAACACTACCACCTGGCGCTTGGCCTCGTGCTTTTCCAGCAATACCTGTTGTAGGCGTTGCATGACCTCCAACCGACTCAAACCAGAAGGCAGATCAAGCCGCAACTCCAATGCAATGGCGTGCAGCACATCTTCTGGTGCCATACTGGGATTAGCAAGGTAGACATTATCCACATGCTCCGGCAACTGCGTTTGTAGCATGCGGCACAACATGGTCTTGCCACTGCCCACTTCGCCAACAACTTTGACGATTCCCTCACCGTGCAAGATGGCATAGCGCAACGCTTCCAGCACTGCACCACGATTGCCGCCAGGAAAGAAAAAGTCAGTATTGGGGGTGATCTTGAATGGAGGCTCTTTCAGGCCAAAGTGCGCGTAATACACTATTCGCCTTTGTAGTCCTGCTGTAGCTGGATGCGGCTATACAGCGTGGTACGGTTGATACCCAGCAGTTTGGCCGCCTGGCTTAGGTTGCCATGGGTAATTCTCATCGCCGCATCGACATAAGCCCGCTCCCAGGATTTGAGCACTTGGTCCAAATTGACATTGGCTTGCGTTTGCAAATGCTTGTGCGCCTGGCTTGCCATGGCCGATTCATCGGTCAACAGCGGTGCCTCGACGCCATGGCCAGCAACTTGGCCAAGACCGGTATGCATGAGGTCCAACTCTGCTGCCAATTGCGCATCAGTCACAAGCTGGCCTGAATATTTAGCCACCAGCCGGATAATAATATTGCGTAACTCACGCACATTACCTGGGAAGTGATAGCCCAACCAACGCTGCTTGGCCTGGTCATCAAGCGCAAAAGTCTTCTGCCCGGTTTCACGCGCATAAAATTGGTTAAAGTGATCCAGCAAGACATAGCGATCCTGCTCCAGATCGCGCAATGGCGGCACGCGTACAGAAAACACACTCAGGCGGTGATAAAGATCAATGCGAAAATTGCCTGCACGCACTTCTTCTCGCAAGTCACGATTTGTCGCTGCGACAATACGCGCCCGACTACGACGAGACTGGGTCTCGCCAATGCGCTGATACTCACCGTTCTCCAACACCCTGAGCAACTTGGCTTGAAGCTCCAACGGTAGTTCGCCAATTTCATCCAGGAATAAAGTGCCCTCGCCCGCATCCTCGAAATAGCCACTATGTGCATTGGCCGCCCCGGTAAAGGAGCCTTTGCCATGCCCAAACAAGATGGACTCGGCCAGATTCGGAGAAATAGCCGCACAATTAAGAGAGAGATAAGGTTGTTGTGAACGACGACTGAGACGATGCAGGCAACTCGCCACCAACTCCTTGCCACTACCCGACTCCCCTTCAATCAACACCGGAAAAGGCGCATCGGCAAACTGGGTAATCTGTGTACGCAATGTTTGCATTGGCAGGCTGATACCGAGTAGACCGCCGCCCTCTTCTGCATTAACCGTCTCACCAAGCTCAGCATCCTGCAGCTTGAGCGCGTTGTGCAACAATTGCCGCAAACGCTCAACATCACAAGGCTTGGGAATAAAGTCTACTGCACCCAACGCCAAAGCATGCTTGACGTTAGCCTCTTCATTCTGGCCGGATAACACCAGAATCTTCATGGTGGGTGCATGAGCCAATAGCTCACCAATCACCTTGAAGCCTTCATCCGGTTTGTGGGGTACCGGCGGCAAGCCGAGATCAACCAGCGCCAATGGTGGCGGGCTTTCTAGCTGGCGCAATAAGCTCCTTGCTTGCATGCGCGATTCGGCAACATACACCTCAAAATCCTTGCCAAGCAGGAAATGTAAGGTATCGGTGATCAGGGGATCATCATCAATAATGATCAATGCAGGCAGCTGTGCCACCATTAGAAAGGCTTTCTGTGAATCATATGGGGGGAATAATGAGTACAAAGCATGACGTTACTATAAGCACATCGCCACGATCACACAAGACAAGCCCTGAAAGCTGCCAGCCTTGATAAATCAGGAAGCCAGACAACATTTGATAGATAATGTTGCCACCATTTTTCAGGAGCCAATCATGTCCTTAGACGAACGCGCCATCCACACCATCAATGAATATTTTCCATCAATCGCCCAGATTGCCCTGGATCATGCCTATGAAGTTGTCACAGAAGACACCAGCTTTGCAGAATTCATGGAATCGCTCATCGACAAGATCAATCAATATTCAGCAGAACACGTCGCAACCGAAGTATTGGGATTGTCATCGAGAAAGATCGAAACCATCAATGACGGCACAGGCATCAGCGTGGATGACGTACAAGACTTTATCGACAACGCCGGAGATGATGAAGATGAAGACAATGATCCACTCAACTAAATAAAAGGCATGTGCTGCTACAGCCCACGTCTTTAAGTTGACTGCGCCCCAAAGCATGATGACTTGTGCCACTGCGCTCGTTGCAGAAAGTAGGGAAATGCAAAGTCATTCCAGCACAGAATCCCCTTCATAAAAAGCCAGTCATTTGACTGGTTTTCTATGAGGTTCTTGGCAACCTGAAGATTTTTTCTGCGAGTACATAGCACTGAAAAGCAAAAGGCCCGGTTCTCAAGAACCGGGCCTTTTGCTTTATCTTTTGGGGTGGCTGATGGGGCTCGAACCCACGACAACTGGAATCACAATCCAGGGCTCTACCAACTGAGCTACAGCCACCATTGAAACCAGATTATAAAACCAGTAATGGCCTGCCCGACAGGAATCGAACCTGTAACCCCCAGCTTAGAAGGCTGGTGCTCTATCCGGTTGAGCTACGGGCAGATTGTCGGGCAATCTAGACTTACTACAAAATTGGTCGGGGTGGAGAGATTCGAACTCCCGACATCCTGGTCCCAAACCAGGCGCGCTACCAGGCTACGCTACACCCCGAGAGGCAGAAATATAGCGTAACCCAGCAGGAAGGTCAAACGGATTCTGCTAAAATGCTGCATTATTTTTGAAAACACTTGTCATGACCGCCCATATCATTAATGGAAAAGCCATCGCAGAAGCCACGCTTTCCGAAACAAAATCCTTAATAGACAATCGGTTGAAACAAGGGTTACGTGCGCCAACGCTGGCAGTGATCCTGCTTGGTGCCGATCCTGCCTCTACTATCTATGTACGCAACAAGAGACTGGCATGCGAGAAAACCGGCATTCACTCCATGGCCTACGACCTGCCTGACACTACCAGCGAAGCCGAGTTACTGGCCCTGATTGAGCAGCTTAACCAGGATGAATCGGTAGACGGTATCTTGGTGCAATCGCCACTACCTGCACATATAGAAGAAAAAAAGATCATCGAAACCATTAGTGCCGCCAAGGACGTCGATGGTTTTCACCCTTATAACATTGGCAGGCTGGCTGTGCGCCAACCAACATTGCGCTCATGCACGCCTTACGGCGTCATCAAGATGCTGCAGTCAACTGGTATCAAGCTACTAGGGCTGGATGCGGTTGTCGTTGGCGTCTCCAATCACGTAGGCCGTCCAATGGCTCTAGAGCTGCTGCTCGCTGGCTGCACCGTGACCAGTTGTCACCGCCACACCAAAGATCTGCAAGCCAATGTCGCGCGCGCGGACATCGTGGTAGCAGCAGTTGGCAAGCCACACCTGATTAAAGGCGAATGGATCAAGCCCGGCGCGATCGTCGTGGATATCGGCATCAACCGCTTGGCAGACGGCAGCCTGTGTGGCGATGTTGATTTTGAAATCGCGAAAACACGCGCGGCATGGATCACACCTGTCCCAGGTGGAGTAGGCCCGATGACCGTTGCCACGCTGATGCAGAACACGCTGACAGCACTGGAATTGCACGAATCTGGCCTCACCTCCATTTAATTGTCGAACCAACTGCTTGAGTTGAGTTGAAGCCTTGGGGCACAAGGCTTTTGCATCACTGAATTATTCAGTGTACACTTGCGCCTGCTTTATTTTTCTGTTAATCGAAAGTTAACTCTTAAGGCGCACATGGCTGAAGCAATTACAAGACAATTTGTTCCTTACCAACCCAAGGCTGGTGAGGAATACATGAATGATAAGCAACGTGATCATTTCCGGAAAATCTTGAATGACTGGAAAGCAGAGCTTAGTCATGACATTGACCGCACAGTGCATACCATGCAGGACGAAGTCACCATGTTTGCCGACCCGAACGATAGGGCAAGCCAGGAATCTGACATGGCACTGGAACTGCGCAACCGCGACCGCGAACGCAAACTGATCAAGAAAATTGATGAAACCCTCAACAAAATTGATGAAGGCGAATACGGTTATTGCAATGGTTGCGGCATCGAAATCGGGCTAAAGCGACTAGAAGCACGTCCAACAGCAACTCTGTGCATCGACTGCAAAACCCTGGATGAAATTCGCGAAAAACAAGTCGCAAAGTAACTTCATCGCCATTCATTCAATAAAAAGCCCATCCATTTTTCATGGTGATGGGCTTTTTATATGCTCGACTATTGAGCATATCTTCACAGCGACGAATCTAATGCTGTGATTAGACAAATAAAAAAAGCCGGTTTTTAAACCGGCTTTTTTATTGAGCTAACGCAAGCAGATTACTGTTGGTCAGCCACTGTTGCTGCGGAGTCTTCTGCAGCAGGTGCTTCAATCAAAGCTTTAGCACTCAGACGCACACGACCCTTGTCGTCCACTTCCAGCACCTTAACCTTGACCACTTGACCTTCCTTGAGGAAGTCAGCTACAGCATTCACACGCTGGTGTGCAATTTGGGAAATATGCAGCAAACCATCCTTGCCTGGCAGCAAGGAAACTATCGCGCCGAAATCCAGCAGCTTAAGCACAGTACCGTCATATACTTGGCCCACTTCCACTTCAGCCGTAATAACTTCGATACGCTTCTTGGCTTCTTCACCAGCTTCTGCACTGACGCAACCAATCTTGATCGTGCCATCTTCTTCGATATCGATCGTTGTACCAGTTTCTTCGGTCAGCGCACGAATCACCGCACCGCCCTTACCGATGACGTCACGAATCTTCTCAGGATTGATCTTCATGGTGATAATGCGTGGCGCAAATGCGGACAACTCCTGTGGCTGCTCACCAACAGCTTCCTTCATCAAGCCGAGGATATGCATACGGCCTTCCTTGGCTTGCGACAGGGCAACTCGCATGATTTCCGCAGTAATACCGGTAATCTTGATGTCCATTTGCAACGCAGTGATACCAGCTTCAGTACCTGCCACCTTGAAGTCCATATCGCCGAGGTGATCTTCATCACCCAGGATGTCGGTCAATACAGCAACACGGTTACCTTCCTTGATCAGACCCATGGCAATACCAGCTACTTGCGCCTTCAACGGCACGCCCGCATCCAGCAAGGACAGGCAGCCGCCACAGACGGACGCCATTGAGCTGGAACCATTGGACTCAGTAATTTCAGACACAACACGCACGGTATAGCCGAATTCTTCTTGGCTTGGCAATACTGCCAGCAGTGCGCGCTTAGCCAAGCGACCATGACCGATTTCACGACGCTTAGGTGTGCCAACACGGCCAGTTTCGCCAGTAGCGTACGGAGGCATGTTGTAATGCAGCATGAAACGATCTGCATATTCACCCTGCAAAGCATCAATGATCTGCTCGTCACGGCCTGTACCCAATGTGGCCACGACCAGCGCCTGGGTTTCACCACGAGTGAACAGGGCGGAGCCGTGGGTGCGAGGCAATACGCCAGTACGGATGCTGATCGGACGCACAGTGCGTGTATCACGACCATCAATACGTGGTTCGCCATTCAGAATCTGGGTACGCACAACCTTGGCTTCCAGGTTGAACAACGCACCCTTGATTTCGTTAGCTTCAGCAGTAGAAGTTTCTTCTGTAATCAATTCGCCCAATACACGGCTCTTGATTTCATCCAGCTTGCCGGAACGCGCACCCTTGGACTTAATCTTGTACGCTTCATTGATGTCAGCGCCAGCCAATGCCTCAACCTTGGAGATCAAGTCAGTATTAGGTTCTGGAGGAGCCCAGTCCCAAGGCTCTTTACCAACTTCGGCTGCCATTTCGTTGATCACGTTGATCACAGCCTGCATCTGCTCATGACCATAAACGACTGAGCCCAGCATGACGTCTTCAGGCAATTCCTTGGCTTCAGACTCAACCATCAACACGGCGCTATCAGTGGCGGCTACCACGAGATCAAGCGCGGTTTCCTTCAACTGGGATGCTGTTGGATTCAATACATATTCGCCATTGATGTAACCAACTCGTGCGGCACCAATCGGGCCATAGAATGGAATACCGGAAATCGCCAGTGCAGCGGAAGCACCAATGATGGCTGGAATATCCGCATCAATTTCAGGGTCGGAAGACATCACGGTCGCCACCACTTGCACTTCGTTGTAGAAGGCTTCAGGGAATAGTGGGCGCAATGGGCGGTCGATCAGACGGGAAGTCAGCGTTTCCTTTTCGGAAGGGCGACCTTCACGCTTGAAGAAACCACCTGGGATCTTGCCGGCAGCGTAGGTTTTTTCCTGGTAATCCACAGTCAATGGGAAGAAGTCTTGACCAGCCTTTACTTCACGTTTGCCCACTACACTCACCAGCACTACGGTATCACCATAGCTGACCATCACGGCCCCATCGGCCTGGCGTGCAATTTCTCCGGTTTCAAGTGTCAGCTCATGCTGACCATAGGTAATCGTTTTCTTGATTGCCGTCACAATATTTGTCCTTTAATAAAAAAATAAGCCGATAAGCATTGCGTCTCCGCTTTGCTTTCGGCTTATTTATGAGTTCACAAGTGCGCGATGATTACTTACGCAGACCCAAGCGCTCGATCAATGTACGATAGCGATCAGCATTCTTACGCTTGAGGTAGTCCAGCAGTTTGCGACGCTGACTTACCAACTTCAGCAGACCACGACGGGAGTGGTGATCCTTGGCATTGCTTTTGAAATGCTCGGTCAAATAAGTAATACGGGCGCTAAGAAGTGCAACTTGAACTTCTGGGCTACCTGTATCGTTCGGAGCTTGTTGGAAATCAGCAACAATCTTTGCTGTTTCTTGAACTGTAATTGCCATAACTTAATCCTAATGTTGTGAGATGTGTTGTGCGTCAATGCAAATGCAGGAACATCCAGCCCGCTAGAGCATTCATTTACAATCAACTTTTTATTATATCGCTAATTACGGCCAAGTTCAATAAACCAGTGATTTGATCGCTTTAATGGATGAGTTTTTATTGATGACTGAAAGCAGGATGCCGGACTGACCGAAAGGGTTGGCATGCAAAAGAATTGAATGAAGATGTTACAAGACCTGGCGCAATAAACGCTTGGGGGCGATAGAACCACGTGAGGTTTGTTCACCTATGCCAAGAAAAACTCCTTGAAGTGAATACAGCCTGAACTGGCCTTCAATATTGAGGCCAGACTTCCACACCTCTTGACCGCGTAATAAATAAAACACGCTATCGTCATCGATACTGACTTGTGGCAAATCTTCAATCGCGGCATCCGCCCCCAGCAGGGCTGCATCGCGCTGTTCTAACGACATCTGCTCAAGCTGTTCTATCGTGACAGCCTCGCTGAGATCAAAATGGGCTGTTGTCAGGCGACGCAAACCACCCAAATGTGCTCCGCACCCCAGTAACTTACCAATATCCTCTGCCAGCGTCCGGATGTAAGTCCCTTTGCTGCACGACACCACCATCTCAAACTGCTGAGCATCAAACCGCTCAAGGGTGATGGTATGAATAGTCACAGGCCTAGGCTCTCGAGCGATTTCCACCCCATCCCTGGCATATTCGTAAAGCGCCTTGCCACCATGCTTCAAGGCAGAATACATGGGGGGCACTTGCAAGATATTGCCGACCATTTTTTTCAGTGCAGTTTCAAGCTCAGGCAGGGTTGTGGTAACAGGTAAGCGCTCCAGCACTTCACCTTCAGCATCACCTGTGGTTGTGGTACTGCCCAAGGTCACCAATGCGCGGTAACTTTTGTCAGCATCTAATAAGAAATGGGAAAACTTGGTGGCTTCGCCCAGGCAAATGGGTAATAAACCGCTCGCCAATGGATCCAGGCTACCGGTATGACCAGCCTTGGCGGCTTGATACAGTCGCTTAACTATCTGTAAGGCTTGGTTGGAAGAAATGCCGAGTGGCTTGTCCAGCAATAGCACGCCATCGATATTGCGCTTAATCCGTCTGAATTGCACAGCGTGACCGTTTTGCTCAGACAGACTCGTCGTCTTGATCAGACTCAGCAGGAGGCAAGACCTCATCGATCAACTTGGCAATGTACATGCCACGATCAATAGAAGCATCGTAACTGAAATGCAGTTGCGGTACCGTTCTCAACAACAGGCGCTTGGCCAACTGGCTACGGAGGAAGCCTGCAGTTTTTTCCAGGCCTTTTTGCAACTCAGGCGTGCCTTGCGGTGCAGTGTAGTAGATCTTGGCATGCGCCATGTCCCCACTCACCTCAACTTCAGTCACCGTCACCATGGAGGACACTCTGGGGTCTTTCACCTCGAATTGCAGCAGATCAGCGAGTTCTCGCTGAATCTGCTCGGCAACACGATCGCTTCTGGAAAATTCCCTGGCCATACGCTTAGAGTGTTCTCGCTACTTCGACGACTTCAAACACTTCCAGAATGTCGCCTATCTCGATTTCGTTGTAGTTCTTCAAGGATAAACCGCATTCGAAGTTAGATTTCACTTCCTTGACGTCATCCTTGAAGCGCTTGAGCGAATCAAGATCACCAGTGTGGATCACAACATTATCCCGAATCAGGCGAATCTTGGAGTTACGGCGGATGACACCATCCTGCACGTAGCAACCAGCAACAGAGCCAACCTTGGAGATACGGAATACTTCGCGGATCTCGACGGTACCGATCACGCTTTCCTTCTGCTCTGGCGATAGCATGCCACCCAATGCAGCCTTCACCTCATCGACTGCTTCGTAAATGATGTTGTAGTAACGCACATCAACACCTGAACTATCGATCAGTTTGCGGGCACCAGCATCGCCACGCACATTGAAGCCAATCAACACGGCCTTGGATGCTGCTGCCAGGTTGACATCAGACTCACTGATCGCACCTACGCCAGTATGGATGATATTGACCTTGACCTCATCGGTGGACAACTTCTGCAAGGAAGTAGACAGCGCTTCATAAGAGCCCTGAACATCGGACTTGATAATCAACGGCAAGACCTTGACTTCGCCTTCGCCCATTTGCTCGAACATGCTTTCCAGCTTGGCTGCTTGCTGCTTCGCCAGTTTCACGTCACGGAACTTGCCTTGACGGAACAAGGCAATTTCACGCGCCTTGCGCTCATCATTAAGCACAATGACTTCTTCACCAGCACTAGGCACATCTGAAAGGCCAAGAATTTCAACTGGGATAGAAGGACCGGCCTCTTTCACATCCTGTCCAGATTCATCCAGCATGGCACGCACACGACCATAGGCCGTACCTGCCAAGATCATGTCACCACGTTGCAATGTGCCTGCTTGCACCAAAATAGTGGACACTGGGCCACGGCCCTTGTCCAGTCGACCTTCGATCACTAGGCCCTTGGCAGGGATATTCTTTGGCGCCTTGAGTTCAAGCACTTCAGCTTGCAACAACACAGCTTCCAGCAAGTTATCGATACCAAGGCCAGTTTTCGCAGACACCTCTACGAACATGGTGTCGCCACCCCAGTCTTCAGGTACAACTTCATGACTCACCAACTCCTGCTTTACTCGCTCTGGATTGGCTTCAGACTTATCAATCTTGTTCACAGCCACGACCAATGGCACACCCGCTGCCTTTGCGTGATGCACCGCTTCAATGGTTTGCGGCATTACGCCATCATCAGCAGCCACGACCAGAATCACGACATCGGTGGCCTTGGCACCACGCGCACGCATCGCAGTAAAGGCTTCGTGGCCTGGTGTATCCAGGAAAGTCACCATGCCACGAGGTGTTTCCACGTGGTAAGCACCAATGTGCTGGGTAATGCCACCGGCTTCACCAGAAGCCACACGACTGCGACGGATATAATCCAGCAAGGATGTCTTACCATGGTCTACGTGACCCATGACAGTCACCACAGGAGGACGTGCCTCTTGCGTTGCTTCTGCGTGCTCAGCTTCATCCAGGAAGGCTTCCGGATCATTAGATGCAGCGGCCTTGGCATTGTGTCCCATTTCCTCCACGATAATGATCGCAGTTTCCTGGTCAAGCACCTGGTTAATCGTCACCATCATGCCCATCTTCATCAGGGTCTTGATGACTTCACTGGCCTTAACCGCCATCTTGTGAGCAAGATCACCAACAGTGATGGTTTCCGGCACTAATACATCATGCACAATTGGCTCTGTTGGCGCGTTAAATGCGTGTTGTTGGCTTTCATTGCCCTTAGACTTAGACTTGCCTTTCTGCGCACGCCAGCCTTGGCCCGAGGCTCCAGCATCTCCACGGGTTTTTACAGCACCACGCTTCTTGCCATCATTATCATTCCAATCCTTGCCGCCACTCTTGCCTGGCTTCTTAGCATTCTTATCATCAGCTTTGGGCGCCTCTTTCGCTGCGGGCTTATGCAATGTCCCTTCAGAAAGCTTACTCGCAGCAGCTTCAGCAGCACGCTTGGCTTCTTCTTGACGACGCTGCGCCAACTCTTGCTTTTTACGCAGCTCTTCCGCCTGAATCGCCATCAGAGCAGCCTGACGCTTAGCTTCACGCTCACGCAATGCCAACTCTTCGGCGCCCAGCAGCTCCTTGGCTGTCAAGCGCGGACGCACCTCCTCTGCGGGTTTTTCTTCGACATTTACTGCTGCCACCTCTACCACTTCAGGCTCTGGCTCAATGACGGGAGCCGGCTCTGGTTCTGGCTCAGCTTGCACGACAACTGGCTCCGGCTCAGGAGCCACTTCGATGACAGGCTCTGGCACAACCTCGACCACCGGGGCTTCCACCACTACCTCTTCAAGCACTGGTGCTTCAAGGATGGCGTCTTCTTCGGCTACTGCCTCAGATGGGTCACGACGCACAAGCACACGCTTTTTGCGCACCTCCACCTGGATAGTACGTGCCTTACCGCTGCTATCAGACTTTTTGATTTCAGTAACTTGTTTACGGGTCAGCGTAATCTTATTCTTAGGCTCTTGTGCACCGTGCTCCTTGCGCAAATATTCCAGCAAAGAAGTTTTATCCTGCTCAGTGAGGGTGTCGTCATACGCAGCCTTGCTGACACCTGCACTTTTTAATTGCTCCAGAAGCAGCTCAGCTGGCAAACCCAACTCACTGGCAAACTGTGCTACGCTCGATTGTCCCATTCAGTTACTCCAATCTCTTTCACTTGCACTGTCCGTCAGTGCATTTCTTTTAGCTACGCTCTCTATCGCCTTAAGCAAACCAGGGCGCACGCGCAGTCATAATCAATTGCTTGGCACGCTCGACATCCATGCCGGTCAGCTCAACCAAGTCATCCACTGCGAGGTCTGCGAGATCGTCCATCGTAGCAACACCCTTGCCTGCCAAAGTACGAGCAGTCACATCATCCATGCCTTCCATATGCAGCAAGTCCTCAGATGCCTCACCGACCTTCTCT
The DNA here is from genome assembly GCF_044751345.1 of Methylobacillus methanolivorans. Lineage (GTDB taxonomy): Bacteria > Pseudomonadota > Gammaproteobacteria > Burkholderiales > Methylophilaceae > Methylobacillus > Methylobacillus methanolivorans. The sequence continues at coordinate 2,020,762 of NZ_JBIWXY010000001.1, forward strand.
TCCTTGGCAATCGCCTCAGTCAATAAGGCCGCACGAGCACGCTTACGCAACTCATTGATGGTATCTTCATCAAAAGCTTCAATTTCGCTCATTTCAGCCATGGGCACATAAGCAATTTCTTCAAGAGTACTAAAGCCTTCTTGCACCAGGATATCGGCTACTTCTTCATCCACATCCAGCTTTTCGACAAACAATTGCAAGATATTGCTATGTTCTTCTTCGTTCTTCTTGGCTGCTTCTTCTTCAGTCAGGATATTTAATGTCCAACCCGTCAATTCGGAAGCCAGACGCACATTCTGACCATTACGCCCAATCGCCTGCGCCAATTGTTCTTCATCTACGATGACATCCATACTGTGGGCATCTTCATCCACCACAATGCCGGACACCTCTGCAGGTGCCATGGCATTAATGACAAATTGGGCGGGTTCCATCGACCACAATACGATATCGACACGCTCGCCGGCCAACTCCCCAGTCACTGCCTGCACACGTGAACCGCGCATCCCAACGCAAGTACCAACTGGATCCAAGCGCTGGTCATTGGACTTCACCGCAATCTTGGAACGCAAACCAGGGTCACGAGCGGCCGACTTGATTTCAAGCAACCCCTCTTCAATCTCAGGCACTTCCAGCTCGAACAATTTGACCAGAAACTCTGGCGCGATACGCGAAAGAATTAACTGAGGACCACGACCGCCACGCTCAATGCGAGAAAGATAAGCACGCACGCGATCACCCACACGTAAATTCTCCTTTGGAATCATTTGCTCACGCGGCAACATTGACTCCAAACGACCTACCTCAATGATTGCATTACCCTTTTCCATACGCTTGATGACACCAGTCACCAAATGCTCTTTACGTGCAAGGAAGTCATCTAGGATCTGCTCACGCTCAGCTTCACGCACCTTTTGCAAGATGACCTGTTTAGCAGCCTGCGCACCAATACGACCAAACTCTACAGACTCAAGTGGCTCTTCAATATAATCACCCAGTGCCAGACCTTGAGCTCGCTCGTCCTCTAGCGTAATTTGCGCATCAGGATTTTCCAGCGCTTCGTCTTCAACCACTTGCCAGCGACGGAATGAATTATATTCCCCGTTATCACGGTTGATTTCCACGCGTACATCAGCATCTTCAGTGAAGCGTTTTTTGGTAGCCGAGGCCAGTGCCAATTCCAATGCCGTAAAAATAACGGTTTTAGCCACATTCTTTTCATGGGCCAATGCATCGACCAATAACAATATTTCGCGACTCATTTCAATCTCCGCCAAAAAATTGGTGCTTAGAACTCAGGGGATAATCTTGCTTTATCAATGTTGGAAAATGGCACGCGCTGTTCCACGCCTTCACACTCCAACACAAGATAGCCTTGGTCCACGCCACGCAATATGCCTAAAAAATTCTTCCGGCCTTCAACAGGCACGCGCAATTTCACTTGGGCACGCTCGCCCACAAACCTCACAAAATCAGACTCTTTCTTCAAAGCCCGATCCAAGCCAGGAGAAGATACCTCCAGCCTGTCGTAATCAATATCATGCTCTACAGCCAATAAATTGCTTAGGTGATTACTCACCAATACACAGTCATCAATATTGATCCCCTCCGGCTTATCAATAAATAAGCGGATCAATTTGCCACGATTGGACAACTCCATATCAACCAACTCATACCCAAGCTGATCAAGAGACTTTTCCAACAATGTGTTTAAATCCTGCATAGCAAACCTTATTGCCTGATTCTACAAATAAAAAATGGGCTCAACGCCCATCCCCAATGATCGCTATTATAGCAATCCGTCATGCATAACACAAAAACAAAAGCCCTCTTGTAGAGGGCCGTTGTCGTCATCCAGATGAAATCTGGATGTTAAATAAAAGCCTGGCGGTGACCTACTTTCGCATACGAGAAGTATACTATCATTGGCGCGGAATCGTTTCACGGCCCTG
>NZ_JBIWXY010000002.1:0-600041 GCF_044751345.1 Methylobacillus methanolivorans
CAACTTCGCTTCACATCACCTCGTTCAGCGAGCCGCGCATTTTACAGACCTTTTCGATCCAGTCAAGCAGTTTTTTTTAACTTTCCAAAACTTGCTTAACAGCGCTTTGCTTTCTCAGCGAGCCGCGCATTTTACAGACCTTTTTAAATCGGTCAAGGAGAATTTTCATTTCTTTAAACTCTCCTGCGAGCCCCGCCGTTCAAGCGAGGTGCGCATTCTACCCACCCCAGATTTCCGGTCAAGTCCTTTTTGCCACTGTTACAAAATAATTACAACTGAGACTAGTTGAGCCTGTATTACTTACCAATAGTAATACGTGCAAACTTGCGCTTACCTACTTGCGCTACCACTACCGCACCCAGTGGTAACTGTAGGCCTCGATCCGTCACCTTCTCACTGTCCAACTTCACACCACCCTGCTCTATCATGCGGAATGCTTCGGAGGTGCTAGTAACCAAGCCGGCTTGCTTTAATAAGGGACCAATGGCGATGGAAGCCTCTTGGATAGTCACACTCACTTCTGGCACATCTTCAGGAATTCCACCTTTTGAACGCAACTCAAAATCGGTAAGGGCATCAACAGCAGCTTGCTTACTATGGAATCGTGCAACGATTTCCTGCGCAAAGCGCACCTTAATATTGCGTGGGTTCTCACCTGCTGCCACAGAGGCGCGCCACTGCTCAATAGTAGCCATTGATTCAAATGACAACAAAGTAATATATCGCCACATCAATTCGTCAGACACTGACATGAGCTTACTAAATATAGTATTGGCTGGTTCAGCAATACCTATATAGTTACCCAAAGATTTGGACATCTTATTAACGCCGTCCAAGCCCTCAAGCAACGGAACAGTGAGAACAGACTGTGGGGCCTGACCAAAATGCTTCTGCAATTCACGACCCATTAATAAGTTAAAGCGCTGGTCAGTACCGCCAAGCTCAATATCCGCCTTCAAGGCTACAGAGTCATACCCCTGCAATAAAGGATAGAGGAACTCATGAATGGCAATTGGCTGGTTGCTTTTGTAACGCTTTTCAAAGTCATCACGTTCCAACATCCGTGCCACGGTGTGTGTTGCTGCCAACTTAAGCATGCCAGCGGCACCAAGTTCATTGATCCAACTTGAGTTGAACACCACTTCAGTCTGCTCAGGCTTGAGTATCTTGAAAACTTGCTCTTGGTAGGTTTGCGCATTGAGCTGCACCTGCTCAGCACTTAATGGCGGGCGGGTAGCACTTTTACCAGTAGGGTCGCCTATCATGCCGGTGAAATCACCAATCAAGAAAAGTACTTGATGGCCGAGATCCTGAAACTGACGCAATTTATTGATCAATACCGCGTGCCCCAAATGCAAATCAGGAGCAGTCGGGTCGAAGCCCGCCTTTACCTTTAATGGTCGCCCAGACTTCAGCTTCTCAATCAGCTCCTGCTCGCCAATCAGGTCATCAATACCACGCTTTATCAGCGCCAAGTCATCGTTCAAATTCGCCATATCTGATAATTATCCGTATCTTAGGATGCTTTTTTGCCTTCACCATGCAGAATTTTTCTGTTAGCATGCCTCATCGTTAATTTGTAACAGTAATGAGGTAGTGACCAGTGCAGCAAACTGAGCAGAGCCAAAAGGAAGTTATTTTAACGCAAAACCCAGCATTAAAAGAACGCAAGCTACGCCTGCGTTGGTTGCTCGCCATTTCCAGCCTGCCACTCTTCGGTATCATTACTGCTTTCGGTATCGCACCACAAACTTCTACGCAGGATATTGCGATTTCCACGATTATTGAGGATATTGCACTCCCTGAGATTTCTACCCCGCTAGTTTCAGAAAATCTCGAAAGCGAAAACTATTGGCAAGCAGATCAAGTCCGCCGCGATGACACCTTGTCCAGCCTAATGGCCCGCTTGAATGTACAGAATAACGAGGCCCTGGAGTTCTTACGCAGAAACGCTGAAGCAAGCGCACTCGCTTCCCAATTGCGACCAGGACGTGCCATTCAAGCTCAGGTCAACGGCAATGGCGAATTGCTCAAACTGCAATACCAACTCAGCCCAACTTCCACTCTTACCGTAGAGCGCACCGATTCTGGTTACCAGGCCAAGACTGGTGAGCCGACCTTTGAAGTTCATAATGTACTGAAAACAGCTGAAATTCGTAGCTCCCTATTTGCAGCTACCGATGCGGCAGACATTCCAGATTCCATCGCCATTCAGATGGCAGAGATTTTCTCTTCCGATATCGACTTCCATAGCGACTTGCGGAAAGGCGATCGCTTTGTCGTCATTTACGAAGCGAAATACAATAACGGCAACTTGGTGAACACCGGCCAAGTTCTGGCTGCTGAATTCACCAATCAAGGCAAGACCTATAAAGCGATTATGTATCGCAATCCCGAAGGTAAAGTCGCGTACTACACACCCGAAGGCAAAAGCCTGCATAAATCTTTCCTGCGCTCCCCACTGGAATTCACGCGTATCAGTTCCGGCTTCACCATGGGTCGCTTCCATCCAATTCTACAGAAAATGCGTGCTCATAAAGGCGTTGATCTTGCAGCCCCTATCGGCACCCGCATTAAAGCACCTGCGGACGGTGTTGTGCAGTTTGTTGGCGTTAAAGGTGGTTACGGTAACGTGATTTACTTGCAACACAGCAATGGCGTCACCACTGTCTATGGCCACCTTTCCCGCTTTGCACCTGGCTTGCGGAATGGCATGAAAGTGTCCCAAGGCGACATCATTGGCAATGTTGGCATGACAGGCATGGCAACCGGACCACATCTGCATTATGAATTCCTGCTCAATGGCATCCACAGGGACCCTCTGAAGGTAGCATTGCCTGCGGCCCAGCCACTCGCACCACAATACCGTGATGCTTTCCTCACTCACAGTGCCAATTTAAGCGCCCAATTACAATTGCTGAGTGCAAGCAACGTCGCGTCGCTTGACTAGTAGTGCAGGCTAAGCTTTTTATTGGCCTGATGTCAGGCACCAGCCTGGATGGTGCCGACAGCGTCATTGCATCTGTTGATCAACATCAATACCAAGTCATCGCGCAACAATTCACGCCCTATCCAGCCACGCTAAAACAACAATTATTGGCACTGCACGATGCAGGCCATAATGAACTGGAAACTGCCGCATTGCTAGGCAATCAGCTTGCGCAGTTGTATGCCCAGAACATTGAAGCACTTTTACAGAATGCCAGGATTGATCGCACGGCTATTTCTGCCATTGGCTGCCACGGGCAGACGATACGCCACCGACCAGAACTCGGTTTTACATTGCAGATAGGCAACCCAGCATTATTAGCCGAGCTGACTGGTATCCGAGTCGTTGCTGATTTCCGTAGCCGTGACATTGCTGCCGGCGGTCACGGCGCACCGCTGGTCCCTGCTTTTCATGCCGCCATATTCTCGTCCACCGATAAGCACCGCGTGGTGCTCAATATTGGCGGCATTGCCAACCTGACCAATCTACCGGCCAACAGTGCAGAGATCACTGGCTTTGACACCGGCCCTGGCAATATGCTGATGGATGCATGGATCCACAAACATCAAGGCAAGGATTACGATGCGAATGGGGATTGGGCTAGCGGTGGCAAACTGATTCCCAAGCTACTACACCAGATGCTTGCGGATCCCTTCTTCTCGATGCCACCACCGAAGAGCACAGGGCGTGATACCTTCAATCTTGCCTGGCTGGAACAACACCTGCACCAGATACAGGATAAAACGGTACCAGAAGATGTACAGCGCACGCTTTTGGAGCTGACTGCGATGACAATTGCCATCGCAGTGACACAGTATTGCGGTAATGTTGATGAGCTGTATGTCTGTGGCGGAGGCGCTTATAATGAAGCCTTGCTGCAACGATTACAGAAACTGCTGCCACGGGTAACCATTGCACAGAGCGATACGCTTGGCCTTAGCGTCAATGCCGTAGAAGCTAGCGCTTTTGCCTGGCTAGCCAGGCAAACCCTGGAGGGTCTGCCCGGCAACCTGCCTGCTGTCACTGGCGCATGCGGCCCGAGAATACTTGGCGCAGTTTATGCTGCGTAATTTGTAACTAACAACCCTCTTGACTCAATAATGATGAAACCAAGCAAAGTCACTCTTACCTTCGATGACGGTTCTGCACCCATCGAATTGCCCATCCTGCCCGGCAAGCTAGGACCCAGTGTCATCGACATTCGCTCCTTGGGCAAGCATGGCTATTTCACTTACGACCCTGGATTTCTTTCCACTGCTTCTTGTGACTCCAATATTACTTATATTGATGGTGAGCAGGGCTTGCTGTTTTATCGCGGTTATCCTATTGAGCAACTGGCAGAACACTCCGACTTCATGGAAGTCAGCTATCTGCTGATGCATGGTGAATTGCCGAATGCTGAGCAAAAGACCAAATTTACCAATACCATCACGCGCCATAGCATGGTGCATGACCAGCTCACGCACATTTTCCGCGGCTTCCGCCGCGATGCGCACCCAATGGCTGTCATGGTAGGCGTTGTTGGCTCCATGTCGGCTTTCTACCACGAAGCGATTGATGTGAGTGATCCGAAAAATCGCGAATTTGCAGCACATCGCTTACTGGCCAAGGTGCCAACCATTGCAGCCTGGAGCTACAAGTACAATATTGGCCAGCCATTCATGTATCCGAAGAACCGCTTTAACTATGCGGAAAACTTCATGCACATGATGTTTGCTACCCCGTGTGAAGACTATGAGCCTAACCCGGTGCTGGCAAAAGCTTTTGAACGCATTCTGATCCTACATGCAGATCATGAGCAGAATGCCTCGACCTCAACCGTGAGGCTCGCAGGCTCCAGTGGCGCCAACCCGTTTGCTTGCGTTGCAGCAGGGATTGCTTCCCTCTGGGGCCCTGCACACGGTGGTGCTAATGAAGCCACATTGAAAATGCTGGAAGAAATTGGCGATGTCAGTCGCATTGGCGAATATATCAAGCGAGCCAAGGACAAAACTGACTCATTCCGGCTGATGGGTTTTGGTCATCGCGTTTATCGCAATATGGACCCACGGGCAGCTATTATGCGCCAGACTTGTCACCAAGTACTGGACGAACTGGGCCTGCATGATGACCCTATGTTCAAACTGGCACTGGAACTGGAAAAGATCGCACTGGAAGATGAATATTTCGTCAGCCGTCAGTTGTATCCTAATGTCGACTTCTACTCCGGTATTGTCATGCGTGCGATGGGCATCCCGAACTCCATGTTCACGGCCATCTTCGCCTTGGCGCGCACCGTTGGTTGGGTTGCACAATGGAATGAAATGATGTCCGACCCCGGCTCCAAGATTGGCCGTCCACGCCAGCTTTACATGGGCCCGGAACGTCGTGACTTTGTACCAATTGATCAGCGTTAAGAAGTTAACGCGCTGATACAAAAGAAAAGGGGCCGATGGCCCCTTTTCTAATTCACGTGCTACCTATGTGTCATTAGGCAGAAAACGATGATCCACAACCACAAGTCGTCGTTGCGTTAGGATTACGAATCACAAACTGAGAGCCCTGCAGGCTATCTTGATAATCAATCTCCGCACCTACCAAGTATTGCAGGCTCATCGGGTCGATCAACAATGTGACACCATCCTTATCAACGGTCGTATCATCGTCGTTGACGATTTCCTCAAAGGTAAAGCCGTACTGAAAGCCAGAACAACCACCGCCGCTCACGAATACGCGCAACTTAAGATCCGGCGACCCTTCTTCATCAATCAATTCTTTTACCTTGCGTGCCGCATTGTCGGTAAAGACTAATGGGCTTGGGATTTCTTCTGTGACAGCATTCATGATGGGTAACTCCTTAAACTAATTGAATTCATTATCCTGCGCGCGACTCGCGCGGTCAATCTTTGCCCTCGGGCATGATAGGGCTTTCTGCTTTGGCAGCATCCCCCAAATAAACCAGCTTGCCCTCAATAATGGCACCGGTGTGGATTTCCAGCGATTTATAATACACATCCCCGCTAATTCTGGATTTAGCAAGCAACTCCAGATAATGACTTGAACGTACCGGTCCTTGCACTTCACCATTCAATACTATGCGAGCCACAGTCACAGCGCCTTCTATGCGCCCTTGCTCACTTAATACCAGCGTACTGGGAGTACCAGAAGACTCACTCACATCCCCCTTGATTTGACCATCGACACGCAAGCCACCATTGAATGTAATATTGCCCTCAATGCGTGTATCGGTGCTGATCAAGGTATCGATGCGGCTTTGTGGTTTATTCTTGCTCTTGAAGAACATGCGTCTACCTTTTTCCAGAAGTGATGCATATCAGCCTCATCCAGGTAATTCTACCTTCTGGCTAATATTGGGCTGTGTCGCCCCGGTTTCAAGAAAGCTGAGTTCAACTTCTTCAGCCGTGATGTTGTCTGGCAAGGCGAAGCTGCCATCCATGCGTTGGTAATACCGGAAATTTACTTTTGCCTGATTGCTATTGGCAGGCTGTAATATCAGTGGAAGCTTGACCACTTGCCCTTGCTGGTTATGGCCCTGCACAATAAAACTTAGACTACCCTGCACTGGCTTGCTGGAATTGCCTTGCTGGGATAGCACCAAGTGATATTGATAATGCCCAGGCTCCTTGGCCTTCTCGACAAACAAGCGAGTCAATTTCACCGACTTAACAACAGCATCACCATTTTGCATGCTTTTATAAAACGCCAAGTCTTCCTTGAGTTTGATTAACTCATCTTGCACCTGCTCGAAATCATTTGCCAGCTTGTCCTGCGCTGCCCGTTGTACCTGCAATTGCCGCTCCGCCATGACAGTACGACTTATCAGCTCCTGCTTGCTCGGCTCGTTTGCATCCACCATACCCAGGGTACCACTGACATTCAACCGCCAATAAGCCAGCAGATATCCCACGATGACAAGCCCCACGATCATGAGCCAGCGCCAATACCAGGCCCGGTGAGACTTAATGGCTACCGGCTTGGTTGGCTTATGGAAGTGACGCTTAACGCGGCGTGAAAGTCGCTTCATCTAACGCTCAAGGTAGCAACGGCACAATATTCAAGCCGGCCTGCTCATCCAGATCAAACATGATATTCATGTTCTGCACTGCCTGACCGGCGGCTCCCTTCACTAGGTTATCCTGCACCACGATGATCGTGAGATAACCGCTATCTGCTTGGGGATGGAGCGCTAAACGCAATTGGTTGGCTCCACGCACTGAGCGCGTTTCGGGCAAGCTACCCGGAGGTAATACGTCGACAAACGCCTCTCCCTGATAACGCGCTTCATACAAGCCCTGGATATCTGTTTTCAAACCCAATGCCGAAAGTTTGACATAGATAGTGGACAACATACCGCGAATCATCGGGATTAAATGTGGCACAAAAATAAACTGCACCTGCTCACCTGCGATCTGCTGCAGCTGCGCATGAATTTCAGGATGATGCCGGTGTCCCGCAACACCATAGGCTTTCATATTATCGCTGGACTCTGCAAACAAAGTGGCAACTTCTGCCTTTCTACCTGCGCCAGAAACGCCGGACTTGGAATCGGAGATAATAGGCACCGATAAATCGATCAACCCTTGCTCCAGCAAAGGAGCCAATCCCAGCAATACGGTGGTCGGGTAACATCCTGGATTGCCAATGACTTGTGCAGCACGCACTTTGTCACGATATAGCTCAGGGATACCATAGGCGGCATCGGCCAAAATCTCTGGGCAACTATGGGACAGCTTATACCATTGCTCAAATACTGCCGTGTCCTGCAAGCGGAAGTCCGCAGCTAAATCGATGACTTTTACTCCCGCAGCCACTAGTGCCTTGGCCTGACTCATAGCCACACCATGCGGTGTCGCGAAAAACACAACGTCACACAAAGTCAGATCAGCTTGTGCGGGATCGGTAAATGCAAGGTTCACACGCCCACGTAAGCTAGGGAACATATCCGCCACTGGCAGGCCCGCTTCGCCGCGTGAAGTAATCACACTCAATTCTACATCCGGATGTAGGGCCAAGAGTCGCAATAACTCGACACCGGTATATCCAGTACCGCCAACAATGCCAACCTTTATCTTTTTGCTTTGCATCACTTGAACTTACCTTCCGCATGCCCCATGGCATATCCACAGGAAATCTATAGTAACAAAACCCCAAGACATTTTGAAAACAGCCAAAACAAAAAAGCCGCAACAAGTGCGGCTTTTTTGATGATACGGCAGTAAAGCTTAGCGCTTGGAGAACTGCTTACGACGACGTGCTTTACGCAGGCCGACTTTCTTACGCTCAACTTCACGTGCATCACGAGTCACGAAACCTGCCTTGGACAGGGCGCTCTTCAGAGCAGCATCGTAATCGATCAGTGCACGGGTAATACCGTGACGCACTGCACCAGCTTGACCGGACTCGCCACCGCCAGTGACGTTCACCAGAATGTCGAAGCTCGCTTCGTTTTCTGTCAAAGCCAATGGTTGACGCAGGATCATGCGTGATGTCACGCGGGAGAAGTATTCGTCAGCAGGCTTGTCGTTAACAACGATGTTACCGCTACCGGACTTCAGGAATACACGAGCTACCGAACTCTTGCGGCGGCCAGTACCGTAGTTATATTTACCAATCATCGCTGCTTATCCTTACGCTTGACTTTGGATTACCAATGGTTGCGGCTGTTGTGCAGCATGGTCATGCTTCTCGCCAGCGTAGACCTTGAGCTTGCGGAACATCGCATAACCCAGTGGGCCCTTAGGCAGCATACCCTTGACAGCTTTTTCCAGGGCACGGCCTGGGAAACGCTCTTGCATCTTGCCAAAAGTAGTTGTGGAAATACCGCCTGGGTAACCACTGTGGCGGTGGTACTTCTTGTCCAGCGCCTTGTTGCCAGTTACCTTGATCTTGTCGGCATTGATCACAACAATATAATCGCCCGTATCTACGTGCGGTGTGTAAATAGTCTTGTGCTTACCACGCAGGCGGTGCGCAATTTCACTCGCCAAACGGCCTAGCACCAAATCCGTAGCGTCAACTACGAACCAGTCGCGCTTTACTTCATGCGCTTTTGCAGAAAAGGTCTTCATCGGACAAACCAATATTCGCTGAAAAAATTAAGAGGCGGATTGTAAGTCAAGGCTTCACGCTTTGTCAAACATTTATGAGCTAGATTTTTCAATCTGCATAGATACTTAAAATGCATGCTTAAAGATAATCGCTGGCTAGCACGCCAGCAAAGACCACGGCACCCAGCCAGTTGTTATGCAAAAAAGCCTTGAAACAAGACATGCGATCACGCTCACGGATCAAGGTGTAATGATACAGCGCAATCAATGCTGCAGCCACCAATCCGGCGAAATACGGCCAGGGTTGCTGCAAACGCACCCCGACCCATGCCATCAACGCCAAGAACACGATATAGCACGACATGACGGCAGCAATATCCAGCCGCCCAAAGAAAACAGCGGAAGACCTGATGCCTATCTTGAGGTCATCGTTGCGATCGACCATGGCATACTCGGTGTCATAGGCAACCGCCCAGAATACATTCGCCAACAGCAACAACCAGGCCTCCAGCGGCAATTGACCGGTGATGGCAGCAAATGCCATCGGGATGCCGAAACCGAATGCTATGCCAAGATAAGCCTGGGGAATGGAAAGGAAGCGCTTGGTCAAAGGATAACTAGCGGCAAGGAACAAGGCCGGGAATGACAACGCCACCACCAAGGTGTTCAACTGCAACACCAGTGCAAACGCAACCAGGCTCAAGCCGATTGCGAGCCCAATCGCTTCCCTCCCCGTCACATCCCCGGTCACTAAGGGGCGTTGGCGCGTTCGCTCCACATGACCGTCAAAATTGCGGTCAGCCAGGTCGTTCATGACGCAGCCAGCCGAACGCATCAATATCGTACCGATGATAAAAACAAGCAATACCAAGCTATCCGGCCAGGCTGGGCTAGCCAGCCATATGCCCCACAATGTCGGCCAGAGTAACAACAGGATGCCGATAGGCTTATCCAACCGGGTCAGGCGGTAATAGGCATTCAGCTTGCGTTGAAGAAATGAGAGATTCATTGATTGACAGATGATTGTAGTGCTTTGTTATTTGCTTCAGGTAGCGCCAACACAGCAGGCAAAAATAGCTCCGTCACCAGCACTGCACCTTGATGCAACCTAAAAACCGAGCGCCTGGCCCATACTGGCCCGTAGAGCTGTGGAATATGCGCCGCGGCCAGGCGGTAGAGAAAATGCCGGGGTGAAAGCTTCTTGTATTGCAATGCGTCGCGGCACATGCGTGGATCAGCAAACAAGGCACTGCCCAACGAGTGGTTGCCAAGCCGCCCCAATCCGCGCCAAGCACCACGCATCGCCTGCCTGGGCAATACGCTATGAGCAAATACGACAGCCTCTCCATCGCAGCGCAAGATAACATCCCGCAGCACACTATGCTGCCTAGGCAGCGCATGCAGCATCTGCGCCTCGTGTAAAGGTGGCTTTGCCCTTGCCTGCCGCACAGGCTGTACAGCGAACTGGCGACTATGCCGCTGCAAGCGCAGCGTTAGCGAACCGCGCTCGCTCAACCAGTGACGATAATGTTGCGATCCCATGGGCTTTTTGAGCCAGCGGTCTCGCATCTGCGGGAAATGAACTAAGACTTTCACCGAGCGATTATCTCAGACTTTGACCAATTCTTCCGCATGGCCAAGCCAGCGAGCCAGATGCGCCTCTGCCGCCTGTGGCACTTGCTCCAGCAATTTAGCTGCGATATCGCGAGCGGATTCAAGCAAATCCTGGTCACGTTCAAGGTCGGCAATCTTCAACATGGGCAGCCCGCTCTGCCGCACCCCCATGAACTCGCCCGGTCCACGCAAGGCCAGATCGGCCTGGGCAATGGCAAAGCCATCGCTGGATTCATAAATAATCCTGAGGCGCGCCCGCGCAGTTTCGGAGAGCTTGCCATCCTGGTAAAGCAAAATGCAGCTACTCTTAGCGGCCCCCCGCCCAACACGGCCACGCAACTGGTGCAACTGCGCCAATCCCATGCGCTCGGCATGCTCAATCACCATCAAGCTGGCATTAGGCACATCCACGCCAACTTCAATGACAGTAGTCGCCACCAGCAATTGGGTTTCACCTGCACTGAAAGCCGCCATCACGGCCTGCTTCTCCACAGGTTTCATGCGTCCATGTACCAGTCCCACCCGCAATTGCGGGAAAGTCTCACGTAAGCTCTCATAGGTATCGGTCACGGTTTGCAATTGCAGCGCCTCGGACTCTTCAATCAAGGGGCACACCCAATAGGCTTGCCGTCCTTCCATGCAAGCCTGCTGCACTCGCTCCAGCACTTCGTCGCGCCGTGCATCCGACACCAAGCGGGTGACGATAGGCGTGCGCCCAGGCGGCAACTCATCAATCACCGAAACATCCAGGTCAGCAAAATAGCTCATGGACAGGGTGCGTGGGATAGGCGTAGCACTCATCATTAACTGGTGCGGCTGCACACCCTTCTGCCGCAAAGAAAGCCGCTGCTGCACGCCAAAACGATGCTGCTCGTCGACGATCGCCAACGCCAGCCTCTTAAACACGACTTGATCCTGAAACAAGGCGTGAGTGCCAATCACCAGTTGCGCCTCTCCTTTTTCCACGGCTGCCATCATTTCCCGCCGCTCCTTCTTACCCTGGCTGCCAGAAAGCCAAGCCACTTGGATACCTAGCGGTGCCAGCCAGCCCTGCATTTTCTGGTAATGCTGTTCGGCAAGGATTTCGGTAGGCGCCATGATGGCAGCCTGCCAGCCATTTTCAATCGCTTGCAAAGCGGCCATGGCAGCGACGATCGTTTTGCCACTGCCTACATCGCCTTGCAATAATCGCTGCATGGGATGTGACTGTTGCAAGTCGCGGCTGATTTCCACTGCTACATGTTGCTGGGCCTGGGTCAAGGCAAAAGGCAAGCTACGCAATAGTGCAGTCACCAAGCTTTTGGACTGGGCCAAGGCTGGCGCACCTTGATGTCTACGCCGAGCATGATGCTTCAGCATAGAAAGCTGTTGCGCCAGCAACTCATCAAAGGCCAGCCTGCGCCAGGCTAAATGATCACGCGACTCTATGCTCGCCAGATCAACACCAGGCTCAGGATGATGTAGTTGCCGCAGGCTATCTGCAAAAGCAGGCAAACCTAGCGCTTGATAAGTGGCAGGAGGCAGGATTTCTGCAGTATCTGCCTGCTGTAATGCCCAGCTTATCCATTTACGCAGTGTCGCCTGGCTCAGGCCAGCCGTCGTTGGGTATAAAGGCGTCAATGCATCGGCAACGGGCGCATCCTCTTCGGCCTGTTTGCATTGCGGATGTACCATCTCCCAACCGAAGAAACCGCCGCGTACCTCACCGAAGGCGCGAATATGTTTACCCTCTTTCAGGCTGGCGACCTGACTGGGGTAAAAATGCAGGAATCGCAGCACAAGCTGGCCGGTATCATCGCGCAACCGGCAAATCAAGGCTTTGCGCGGACGGTATTGGACTTCGGCATGCACGATCTCGCCCTGCACCTGGGCTTGCTCGCCAGCACGCAGCTCACGAATGGGCGTGATGCGGGTTTCATCAAGATAGCGTAACGGCAAGTGCAGCAATAAACCCTGCACATTCACAATGCCGAGTTTGGCAAGACGCCCCTGCAATGCAGGGGTCATGCCTTTGATACCGTCAAGCTTGCTATTGGCGGGTAATGTGGGCGCCATGATCTTGGGGAAAGGACTGATCCTGGCGTGATTTATTGCAGGTGATTAAGCACCGATCTCCAGCACGCCATCTGCCTCAACCAAGGCATTGCGTGGCAACTGTGCCACACCAACGGCAGCACGTGCAGGGTAAGGCTGGGTGAAATACTCTGCCATGATGGTATTGACCAAGGCGAAGTGGCCAAGATCTGTCAGGAAGATATTGAGCTTGACCACATCGGCCAGCGAGCCACCAGCCGCCTCTGCCACCGCCTTGAGGTTCTTGAATACGCGATGCACCTGCGCCTCAATGCCATCCACCATTTCCATCGTGGCAGGATCAAGACCGATCTGACCGGACAGATATACGGTGCTGCCGTTAACCTTGACTGCCTGGGAATAGGTACCAATTGCCTGTGGTGCGCCATCGGTGTGGATGATTTGCTTTGCCATGAATCTCTCCTGAATTGCTTAGGTTTATTGAAATATTTGAATTGCAGCGTAAGTGAGCACTACTGCACGCGCTGTTCCGCACCCGACCCCTTGACGCGGTTGATACGGACGACATCGGGAATCTTGCGCAAGCGCCGCATGAGCTCGGCCAAATGCACACGGTTTTCCACCTGCACAGTGAAGTTCATATTGGTGTAAGTGCTGTTGTCTGCCTCTTCCATGCTGACATTGTCAATATTCGAGCCAGCCTCGGCAATCCCGGAAGCAATCTTTGCCAGCATACCGCGGCGATTTGCCACCACCAGCTTGAGGCTGACCTTGTATAGCCTGTGTCCCTGCGGATCCCACTCCACATCCAGCCACTTATCGGGGTCAAGGCGGAATTTACGGATAGCCGGGCAATCGTGGGTATGGATCACCAGCCCCTTGTCCTTGTTGATGAAGCCCAGGATGGGATCACCAGGGATGGGGCGGCAGCATTGGGCAAACTGCACCGCCATGCCTTCGGAGCCGCGAATGGTGATGGTATCGAGCACTTTGGGTGCAATTTTCTGCTGCTCGGCCACCACTTCCTGCTGGCCCGCCTGCGCCATCAACTGATGTGCCACCATGACATTGAGGCGCTTGCCCATGCCAATATCCGCAAGGATTTCATCCTTGCTCTTGGCACCATAGTCACGCACCAACCGCTGCCAGGCAGAATCATCAATCGTCGCAGGGTTGGCATGTAGTGCCCGCAGGGCTTGGTTCAACATGCGCTCACCCAACAATGCCGACTCGGTGGACTGCATGGATTTGAGGTAATGCCGGATATGCGCGCGCGCCTTGCCCGTCAGCACATAATTGAGCCATGCAGGGTTAGGATGTGCGTGAGCTGCGGTAATGATCTCGACGTGGTCGCCATTGTGCAGCTCGGTACGCAGCGGCGCCAGCTCCTGGTTGATTTTCACCGCCACGCAGCGGTTGCCGATGTCGGTATGCACCGCATAGGCAAAATCCACGGCTGTCGCGCCCTTGGGCAAGGCCATGATGGTACCCTTGGGCGTAAAGACGTAGACCTCGTCCGGGAACAAGTCCACCTTGAAATGCTCAAGAAACTCCAGCGAATCCGAGCTCTCGTTCTGGATGTCCAGCAAACGCTGCAACCATTGGTGCGTCTGCTGCTGCAAGGCAGTCAGGTGAGCATCCGTGGTTTTGTATAGCCAATGCGCAGCTACGCCAGCATCGGCGATGTTATGCATTTCGCGGCTACGGATCTGGATTTCTATCGGCGTGCCAAAAGGGCCGAACAATGTTGTATGCAATGACTGGTAGCCATTGGCTTTAGGGATGGCAATGTAATCCTTGAACTTGCCAGGAATCGGCTTGTATAACCCATGCAGCACGCCCAAGGCGGCATAACAGGTAGGCAAATCGCGTACGATCACGCGAAAACCGTAAATATCGTATATCTGCGAGAAAGTAACGGTCTTGCCCGTCATTTTCCTGTAAATGCTGTAAAGATGCTTTTCACGCCCCGTGACTTCAGCATCAATATGCTGATCCTTGAGGCGCTGGTTGATGGCATCTAGGATCTTGCCAACCACTTCCTTGCGGTTGCCGCGCGCCGCCATGACGGCTTTGGAAATCACGCGATGGCGCATAGGGTAAAGATACTTGAAGCTCAAGTCTTCCAGCGTCTGGTAAATCTCGTTGAGCCCAAGGCGGTTGGCAATCGGCGCATAGATATCCAGCGTTTCACGCGCAATGCGCCGCTGCTTTTCCGGCTTCATGACATCCAGCGTGCTCATGTTATGCAGGCGATCAGCCAGCTTGACCAAAATCACGCGCACATCTTGCGACATGGCCAGCAACATTTTGCGGAAATTCTCCGCCTGAGCCTGGGTTGCGCTCTGGAACTCGATCTTGTCGAGCTTGGACAAGCCATCGACCAAGTCGGCCACTTGCTTGCCGAACTTCTCGCCAATTTCCTGCTTGGTAACGCCGGTATCCTCCACCACATCGTGGAGCAAAGCGGCAATCAGGGTGGGAGGGTCAAGATGCAATTCCGCCAGGATGCCAGCGACACTGACGGGATGGATCACATAAGGCTCACCACTGCGGCGTACCTGACCTTCATGCGCAGCAGCGCTGAAACGGTAGGCATCCCAGATATGGTCGATGTCGTCTTGCTTGAGGTATTCCCGCAGGCGCAGGGTGAGTTGGGAGTCTTCGCTGTCGGCTGGCAGCAAAGGTGGGGGTATAACTGGTTCGGCTGGTCTTTTGGCTGCGGTTTTGGGCATAAATTCCAGTAATTACTTAATGCTACATCGTCGCAAACCCGGGATCATGCGCTGGCACCATCCCGGCTGCATCACCAGCTCGCATCACTACACGGTTGGCGTTAGGCCTGTCCGCGGTTCAATACTTCCAGACCCACCTTGGAGGCTGCGATTTCACGCAGGGCCAATACAGTAGGCTTGTCCTTGCTACCATGGGCATTCACCAATGGCTCGGAGCCATTGGCAAGCTGACGTGCACGATAAGCAGCTACAAGGGTCAACTGGAAACGATTAGGAATCTTTTCCAGACAGTCATCAACGGTAATACGGGCCATGTTACGAATATCTCCTGAATTTTGTCATCATTGCCATGCACTGTCGGCAGTTCAAAGCAGTTTCTGCACCACATCCTGATAGCGCACTAGCTGCTTTTCACGTCGTAATCTCTGGCTGCGGATAATCGCGCGCAAATCTTCCAGTGCATGTTCGAATCTGTCGTTAATTGTAACATAGTCGAATTCTGCCACGTGGCGCATCTCATCCCGCGCGGCAGCAAGCCGACGGACAATCACCTCGGCACTATCCTGCGCACGATTGTTCAGGCGTTGCGCCAGCGCCTCCATCGAAGGCGGCAAGATAAAGATGCTAATCGCTTCGGCATATTGGTTGCGCACCTGCTGGGCACCTTGCCAATCGATTTCCAGGATCAGGTCATATCCCTCTGCCAGCACAGCATTCACCGTAGACTGCGATGTGCCGTAATAGGCACCGTGCACCTGGGCACTTTCCAGGAAGTCGCCATGATTGAGCAATTCCACAAACCGCGACTCCTCGACAAAGTGGTAATGCACGCCATCTTCCTCGCCAGGCCGTGGCTGACGAGTCGTGTGGGATACCGAGAGCTTGATATGCTCATCACCATCAAGCAGGGCACGCACTAGCGAAGTTTTCCCGGCACCCGATGGAGCGGTGATGATAAATAGATTGCCTTTCATAGCCTTGTGTTCCGTCGTGCAAACTTAAAAAAATTAAACCCGTTGCGCCAGTCTGCGCTTGTAGAAAATGGATGACAAGAACGCCGCCATGATGAATACCACGCCGATAAGGCCAGTCACCACTTCAGGCACGGGCCGGTAGATGGTATAGAACATGATCAACCCGAGCACCCCGATCGCATAATGCGCCCCGTGCTCCAGATAAACATAGTTGTCGAGCGTACCCTTGTATACCAACCGCACGGTCATGGAGCGCACGAACATTGCGCCTATGGTCAGGCCCAGCATAATGATGACCACATCACGCGTAATCGCGAATGCACCGATCACGCCATCAAATGAGAACGAGGCATCGAGGATTTCCAGATAGAGAAAACCCATTGCGCCATTACGCTTTGCCGTCTTGGCAAAAGCATCGCCTTCGGCCTGCGAGGAGAAAAATCCGCTCAGGCTATCAATCACAACGTACAAGACCACCCCGCTCAGCCCTGCCAGTAGGATAGTCAGTCGCTCAGCTTGGGAGATGGGCAGGAAATTCTGCAAACCTAGCAAGATCAATAAAATCACGATGATCTTGATCGACTCCATACTGCCCAGCTTGCCAAACACGGCTTCCAGGCGGCCCAACCAGTGCAACTCTTTATCGGGGTCAAACAGGAAGCTCAGGAACACCAGGAACAAGAAAGAGCCGCCAAACGCTGCAATCGCATCGTGGCCATCATCAAGGTAATCCGCATACAACACTGGGTTGTTGATCGCCATATTCGCGACTTCCATCAACCCTTGATCAGTTGCCACCGCCACCAGCAATAAAGGAAACAGCAAGCGTACGCCGAATACTGCAATCAATATGCCCACCGTCAGGAAAATATGCCGCCATTTTTCATCCATTTCCTTGAGGATGGAGGCATTGACCACGGCATTGTCGAACGACAGGCTGACTTCCATGATGCCGAGGATCAGCGCCACGCTCAGTGCAGGCCAGATGCCGGCCACCCCGCCCTTGATTTCATAGCCCCAAAGCGCGGCCAGCCCGAGGCAGAGGAAAGTGACGAAAAAAGAATATCTGAAATCGCGCATTGCTTAAGTTCCGGATCTAATGATGTTCACGGCCTGACACCACAAGCTGAAGCCGTCGGGATGATTATTCGATGTTCTGCACTTGTTCGCGCATTTGCTCAATCAACAGCTTGAGCGCCATGGCAACCTGGGATACTTCGGTGGACACGGACTTGGAGGCCAGGGTATTGGCTTCACGGTTCAATTCCTGCATGAGAAAGTCCAGCTGCTTGCCTGCTGGGCTACCAGCTTCAAGTATGCGTTTGACTTCCTCAATATGCGCCCCAAGGCGGCTCAGCTCTTCGTCTACATCAATACGCTGGGCAAAGATGGTGAGCTCCTGGCGCACGCGCTCTTCATCTGTCGCGCCTAAAGCTTCCTTGAGTTTGGCTGTCAGGCGTTCCTGGTAGATTTTCACCTGTTCGGGCAACAAGGGACGTACCTTGGCAACCAGGCCTTCCATTTCCGCCAGGCGTTCAAGGATGATGGCCTTGAGCTTGCTGCCCTCGCGAGCACGTGCCTCGGTCATTTTCTGCACCAGCTTCAGCAGGCTATCCTGTATAGCCGCCGCCAGTGCTTCATGGTCTGTGCCCTCGCCTAATATCACACCTGGCCAGCGCAGGATATCGGCAACGCTTAATGGACGGCTTTCCGGGAAGTGGCGTTGCACGCTGACGGTCATCTGCGCCAATTGCTGCAAGACTGTGTCATCCAATTGCACCTGACGCTGCTCAGAAGCCTGGTGTACCAAACTGATGCGGCATTCCACCTTGCCACGTTTAAGGCGGCTACTAATCAGCTCTCGCACCTGCGGCTCAAACATGCGCACATTGTCATCCAGCTTGAGTTGCAGCTCCAGGTAACGATGATTGACCGAGCGTAACTCGAGCACCAGAACACCATGGCTAATCTCTTGCTCCAGCGAAGCATATCCGGTCATGCTGAAAATCATGTTGATGCACATTCCTGATTAAATTTGGCCCATGGTATCAAATCCCGAGCGTTTCATGACAGAATAGCCTGCAAATTATAGGTTTTACCCTTGCCGCTTACTTAGTCACCCGCCCATGCATGCCAACCAGAATCTTGCCCTGCCTCCAGGCTATCAATTGCAGGGCTATGAAATCAAAAAGCTTCTCAGCGCCGGTGGATTCAGCTTCGTCTATATTGCCCGCGACCTGGAAAACGACAGCACTGTCGCCATCAAGGAATATCTTCCCAATATGCTCGCCTTGCGCAAGGAGGGCGACCAAGTACGCATCCCGACCAATGAAGCGGCAGCAGGGTTCCGCTTTGGCCTGAAATGTTTTTTCGAGGAAGGCCGGGCGCTGGCGAACATTGAGCACAAGAATATCGTGCGCGTGCAAAACTTCTTCCGCGCCAATGATACGGTGTATATGGTGATGCGCTACGAGCGCGGGAAATCACTACAGGAATATGTGCTCGCCCGCGATAGCGCCCTACCCGAAACCATGCTGCGCAGTATTTTCAGCCAGTTGCTGAATGGCCTGCGTGAAGTACATGCACAAAAGCTGCTGCATCTCGACATCAAGCCCGCCAATATTTATATCCGCCTGGATGGCTCACCAGTATTACTCGATTTCGGCTCTGCCCGCATGGCACTCAACGAAGCATCCAACAAGCTACCACCCAGCTACACCCCAGGCTTTGCCTCTCCCGAACAATATGGCGACCGCAAGCAACTCGGCCCCTGGAGCGATGTCTACAGCATCGGCGCCAGCATGTATGCCTGCTTGCTGCAAGCAGCGCCCCAGGCCGCTGATCAGCGCGTCAACAAGGATTTGTTGATTCCTGCCAGCAAACTAGGCAAGGGAAAATACTCCCGCAATCTGCTGGGGATTATTGATAGCTGCATGGCCCTGGATTACATGGAGCGCCCGCCTAGTGTGTTTGCCTTGCAGAAATCATTGCTGGAGGCTGTGCCACTGCCCGCACGCCACGGCTGGCTACACAAGATTACCTCGCTGTTCACCCAGGATTAAGGGAGGTTGTATCCATGAAATTCACGATTCACCAAAGTAGCCGCAGCGGCGGACGCCCGGTCAATCAGGATCGGGTCGCCTACTCCTATAGCAAGAACGCTGTGCTGCTAGTGCTCGCCGACGGTATGGGCGGACATCACCACGGCGAAGTCGCGGCGCAACTGGCCGTCAAGATGTTGACAGGCGCATTCCAGCGCGCCGCCAAGCCAGACCTGGACGATGTCACAGACTTCTTGCAAACCGAGATTGTGAAACTGCATGAGGCCATTCATCAACTGGCAGAAAACCGTGGCCTGGATGAAACGCCCAAGACCACACTGGTGGTGGGTATCCTGCAAAACAATACGCTGTACTGCGCGCATATAGGCGACTCACGCCTGTATCACTTCCGTCACGGCAAACGCCTATCCCGTACTGAAGACCACTCCATCGTGCAAATGATGTTGAAACAAGGCAAGCTGGATGCAGTTTCCGTCATGCACCACCCTGACCGACACAAAATCTACAATTGCCTGGGAAGCGAACTCCCTCCCACCATCGAGATCGCCCCACCTCGCCAGCTCCAAGCCGGTGACCAAATATTGCTCTGCAGTGATGGCCTGTGGTCACAACTCAGCGATGAACGCATACAGGATATTCTCCACACGGGTCTTGGTGTCGCACATGCGGTGCCTAGCCTGCTAGACGCGGCAGAAAAACTGGGCGGAAAAAACATGGACAACCTAAGTGCCGTCGGCGTGCAATGGGAGAGCAAGTCTGAACAGCCACTGACGATTTCCACATTGGAGATGTCACTCGCACAGTCGCACACCATTCTCGGGCTAACAGAGCCTGATGAGCACGGTATTGCCGCAATGGCTGCGGACCTTGATGAAGAAGATATAGAGCGTGCTATTGCCGAAATCAACGCTGCCATCAAGCGCAGCAAGTTACCTTAAGGCCTTGCTTGGCCGCGCCCTCGCGCAACTCCGCTGTCGAGCGTCACTTAACTCATAGGCATCGCGCTATAATATGCGCTTTGAAAATTCAGGAAACACCATGCGTCCCAGCAACCGTGCCCCAGACCAGTTACGTCACGTCGAGATCATCCGCCATTACACCAAGCATGCGGAAGGCTCTGTGCTGGTCAAGTTCGGTGATACGCATGTACTGTGTACCGCCAGTGTTGAAGAGAAAGTCCCGCCTTTCCTGCGCGGCAAGAACCAAGGCTGGACCACGGCCGAATACGGCATGCTGCCCCGTTCCACTGGCAGCCGCATGGACCGCGAAGCCGCGCGCGGCAAGCAATCTGGCCGTACCCAGGAAATCCAGCGCTTGATTGGCCGCAGCCTGCGCGCCGTGATTGACCTCGAAAAGCTCGGCGAGCGCACCATCCACCTAGATTGTGACGTCATCCAGGCTGACGGTGGCACGCGCACTGCCAGCATCACCGGCGCTTATGTCGCGCTGCATGATGCCATCAGCTTTTTGCTGAACAAGGGGCTGATCCAGGAGTCGCCACTGCGTGACGCGGTAGCCGCTATCTCAGTCGGCGTTTACCAAGGCAACCCCGTGCTGGATCTGGATTACATCGAAGATTCCGCCTGCGATACCGACATGAACATCGTCATGACCGGAAGCGGCGGCTTTGTCGAGATTCAGGGTACTGCCGAAGGTGAGCCATTCCAGCGTGATGCCATGAACCGCATGCTGGAACTGGCCGAAAGCGGCATCCGCACTCTATTGCTTAAGCAGAAAGAAACGCTGGGGCTGTAAAGATGACGATGCCGTTCCAGAAACTCGTCATTGCCAGCGGCAATCAAGGCAAGCTCAAGGAAATCCAGGCCTTGCTTGCACCGCTCTCGATTGAGGTGCTGCCACAATCTGCGCTCAATGTACCAGAGGCAGAAGAGCCATTTGTGACCTTTGTCGAAAATGCGCTGGCCAAGGCACGCCATGCCAGCCGCCATACCGGCCTGCCTGCATTAGCCGATGATTCAGGTATCTGCGTCAATGCCTTGCAAGGAGCCCCTGGCGTTTACTCTGCGCGGTATGCGGGTGAACCCAAATCTGATCAGCGCAATAATGACAAGCTGCTCCAAAGCCTGGATAGCCTGCATGACAGGCACGCTTATTACTATTGCGTCATGGTGCTGGTACGCCATGCCGATGACCCTCAACCGCTGATTGCAGAAGGCGCCTGGCAGGGAGAAATCCTAACCACTGCGCGTGGTGAGGGAGGCTTCGGCTACGACCCCTTGTTTCTGGATGCCAAAACCGGCCAGACCGCTGCCGAGTTACCCGCCGAGATCAAGAATCGCATCAGCCATCGTGGCCATGCCCTGACCAAGCTGGTACAACAATTGGAAAGGCTGGCGCTATGAGCGGAAACTGGCCGAAATGGCTGCGTGACGACGGCAGCGTCGTCTCCTGCACGGAAAAGGTCAAGGTCATGACAGAGAACTTCGACGAACTCAAACAAATTGCCCAGGATGCCCTGGAAGACGGCCTGTTAATGGAAGTCTCAGAAGCGCAGATGCGCGAGGCCCTGCATCGCCTGATTGACGAATTGGTGAACCCCTATCAGCACACCCATCGAAATCAAGGCGATTAGCGACCTGCCTGGCCAGGGGGATACGCCAGAAACACTGTCCTCCGCCCCGACCGAGCCACCACCGCTATCGCTTTATATTCATATCCCCTGGTGCGTGCGCAAATGCCCGTATTGCGATTTCAATTCGCATGAGTCGCGCACGGAGATTCCTGAAGCCGCTTATGTCGATGCCCTGATTGCCGATCTTGAGCAATCAGTACCCCGCATCTGGGGACGGCGCGTACACAGCATTTTCTTCGGCGGCGGCACACCCAGCCTATTCTCAGCCGAGGCGATAGACCGCATCCTGAGCCATGTACGGGCGCTTGTGCCGTTGAGCATAGATTGCGAAATCACTCTGGAAGCCAACCCAGGCACCGTCGATGCTGCGCATTTCCGCGGTTATCGCGCGGCAGGTGTCAACCGTCTCTCGCTCGGTATCCAGAGTTTTGATAGTGATTACCTGCACAAGCTAGGCCGTATCCACGATGAAACCCAGGCAGTCGCCGCAGCAGAACTGGCACTTGGCACCTTCGATTCAGTGAATCTCGATGTCATGTATGCCCTGCCCGGCCAAAGCCTGGAACATGCCCTGGCTGATGCCCAGCGCGCCTGCGATCTCAAGCCAGCGCACCTGTCGTTCTATCACCTGACGCTGGAACCCAACACTCCATTTCACCGCACTCCACCAGCCTTGCCTGACGATGACACCAGCGCCAGCATGCAGGAAGCCATTGAAGATTTATTGGGCCAACATGGTTACACACATTATGAAACCTCGGCGTTTGCTCACCCCGGCAAGCAATGTCGTCATAACCGTAACTACTGGCAGTTCGGTGATTATCTTGGCATAGGCGCAGGAGCGCACAGCAAATTAAGCTTTCATGACCGTATCACGCGCGAAAGCCGCCACAAGCATCCCAAACGCTATTTGGAGCATGCCACCCAAGGCCATGCCGTAGAGCAACAATGGCAAATTCCCAGGGATGAGCTGCCTTTTGAATTCATGATGAATGCCTTGCGATTGACTGATGGCGTGGACCCTGCATTGTTCAAGATGCGCACTGGACTGCCATTGGAGCATATGTCCCCCGTTTTGCAACATGCTGTTGCAAAAGGACTATTAGACCTCAGCCCGACCCGCATCGCACCCACACCTCTCGGACAACGGTTCCTCAACGAGTTGCTGCAACTCTTCCTTGATTGATCTCAACCTGATGCTTCCACATTAAGAATTGCTTTGTAAGAGAATCCCTGTATTACAATACAGCGATTCTGGAAGTAGAGAGCAACGATCACGGGGATAAAAGTTGCCGCACACCCAGAACTCTCAGGGACACCGACACAATTCGAGTCAGCTATGGATCAACATAAAAAATCCGTTGAAACTGCACGACAAACCCTTATCCAGCTTGCAAAAAGCCGGATAGCGCCGACACCGGACAACTATCGCAAAGTTTATACCGCCATTAATGGCGAAACCGTCGCCGATAGCACATCAACCATAGGTCAGCTTCTGGGCAACGTGCTGAAAGAGGTCAGTACACAACAACCTCACTATACAGCTAGCATACACCACATCCTGAGCCAGCTTGAAGGACAAAACTGGCGGAGCCTAGACACTGCATTACGTCAGTTATTGGCGCACCTGCCTTCTCCAGACAGCCATTCACATTTTCAGGCACCGGCCCACCAGCAGGATATCAGCGACATCATGACGCTCTGGCGCAATATGCTGATCAGGACGCTGGACTTAGTCATCATCCCACAACTCAAGGAGCTTCCTGAGGCTCAGGCTCGAGCAACTGCCTTGCTAGAAGCGACACAGAGGGCTCAGCACCGTGATGAAATTCTGGCGCTGGAAGATGCATTGAAGAACATTCTCTTCAACCTGGAAATGCACTTGGATAGCCAGAGCCAGCTGCAACTCCGCCTGTTGCAGCTATTGCGCCTGCTCTTGGTCAGCATGGAAGCACTCGTGTTGGAAGAGCGCTGGCTACAAGGCCCGACCACGGCGATTCGCGACATCCTCACTCAGCCATTGAATGTCGACTCTCTAGCCAAGGCAGAGGATACGCTTAAAGACCTTATCTTCATGCAAGGTCAGCTCAGGCCTGGATTGATCGAAGCCAAGAAAACCTTAAAAAAGATGGCAGAGATTTTTGTCACGCAACTGTCCGAGATTACCGTGGCCACGGATGAGTACCAAACCAAGTTGCAAGGCTATCGCGAGGAAATCAGCCATAGCGACGAGATACAAGATCTTAACCACGTATTACATTGTTTATTGGAAGACACCCAGGCCATCAGCACGATCACGCAAAATTCCCGCAACGAGATACTGGATGCGCAAAACAAGGTGCGAGAGGCTGAAAAGCAAATTTACGAACTGACATTGCAGCTCGACCATATCAACGAAATTGCACACGAGGACTACCTGACCGGCACACTGAACCGTCGAGGCATGGATGAGGCCTTGCTCAGGGAGTTCAATCGCGCAGACCGTTTTGGCATGCCACTGAGTATTGCCATGATGGATATCGATCACTTCAAGCAGATTAACGACAATATGGGCCATGCCACCGGTGACCAGGCATTAGCTCACCTAGCCTCCGTCATCAAGGAAGCCTTGCGCACCACTGATGTGATTGCGCGTTATGGCGGCGAGGAATTCATCATTTTGCTGCCAGGCACGACGGAACAAGATGCCATCAGCGTCATTACACGTGCTCAACGCGAATTGACTCGCAATATCTTCCTGCACAATGACAGCCATGTATTGATCACATTTAGCGCAGGCGTTGCCCAGCGTCAGGAAGGCGAGGCAGCCGACTCGATTATTGGGCGTACAGACCAAGCCTTGTACCGAGCAAAGAACAGTGGACGCAATCGCGTCATCGGCGCCAGCAATCTCGACAAACCCATTTCCCCCCAGTAAAAGACAACAAAAAAGCCCCGCAATTGCGGGGCTTTTTCCATTAAACACTGATTGTTGAATGCATTTAAGCCAGCAGTGCTTTAGCCCGCTTAAGTGCTTCCCGCACCTGGGCAGGCGCAGTGCCACCACGATGGTTACGGCTTGCCAGCGAGCCTTCCAGCGTCAATACCTGATATACGTCCTCTGCAATCTGCGGGCTGAATTGCTGTAGTTGCGGCAATGAGAGATCAGACAAGTCGCAACCCTGCTCCACGGCATGACGCACCGCCAGTGCTACGACTTCATGCGCGTCGCGGAAAGGCATGCCTTTCTTCACCAGGTAGTCTGCCAGGTCTGTCGCCGTGGCAAAACCTTCTGCCGCAGCCAGGCGCATAGCGTCCTTGTTAACCTTGATGCCGCGCAACATGTCAGCATAGATTTCCAGGGTCACCAACAGGGTATCCACCGTGTCGAACAGTGGCTCCTTATCCTCCTGGTTATCCTTGTTATAGGCCAGAGGCTGGCTCTTCATTAGGGTCAACAACGCCACCAGGTGTCCATTGACGCGCCCGGTTTTGCCGCGCACAAGCTCAGGCACATCGGGGTTTTTCTTCTGCGGCATGATGGAAGAGCCAGTACAAAAGCGATCAGCAATATCAACAAACGCGAACCGTGGGCTAGACCAGAGAATCAATTCCTCTGAAAGGCGGGATAAATGCGTCATGATCAATGCTGCGGCCGCAGTAAATTCAATGACAAAATCACGGTCAGATACTGCATCCAGCGAGTTTTCGCACACGGCCTCAAAGCCCAGATCACGCGCCACACGCTCACGATCAATAGGGTAGCTAGTGCCAGCCAGTGCTGCCGCACCCAGCGGCAGACGGTTGATACGCTTGCGCGCATCCAGCAAGCGCTCTGCATCCCGCTGCAGCATCTCGAAATAAGCCAACAGGTGATGCCCGAAAGTCACGGGCTGCGCCACCTGCAAGTGGGTAAAGCCGGGCATGACGGTATCTGCATGCTGCTCAGCCAGATCCACCAATGAGGCCTGCAATTTGCGAATTCGGGCTACAACATCATCGACCATTGCGCGTAGCCAGAGGCGAATATCAGTCGCCACCTGGTCGTTACGAGAGCGGCCAGTGTGTAGGCGCTTACCTGCATCCCCTATCTTGTCAGTCAGGCGTTTCTCGATGTTGAGGTGCACATCTTCCAGGTCAAGCAACCAGGTAAATTGACCATCGTGGATCTCGCGCATGATCTCGCCCAGGCCCTGCTCTATCTTGGCGACATCCTCCTGGCTGATGATGCCTTGTGCGCCCAGCATGCGCGCATGCGCCAGCGAGCCCTGAATGTCATATTCCGCCAGGCGATAGTCAAAACCAACAGATGCGGTATATTGCTTGACCAGCTCGGCCACAGGCTCATTGAAACGGCCAGACCAGGTTTTGGAAGAGGGTTGATTCAAGTGATTGGACTTTTCTGTCATGATGTCGCGTGATGAACTCACGATGCTGATTAGAATGTGGAAATAGTGCGATAAACCATGGCTATTATAAAGCAAAACGCCATTCATTCCTTGAAGTTGCCAGACTTCCGCAATCTCGGCATCTGTCTGCGCATATTGGTCGTCGCCAACCTGTTAGGCTTGTTTGCCTCGCTGGCAGCCAGTAACGACCTGACAGAATGGTTACCAGGCTTCACGCGCTGGTGCGCCCTCATGCAACCTGTACTCCTGCTCAGCCTGCTTGCTGTATATGCCATCCAACCCTGGCTGACCAAGCTACATGGCTACATCGCCTACCCTATTACCCTGTTGATACCGGTCGCCTTCAGCCTATTAGCCCATGTCGTTGCGAGCGAGATATTGCACATTGATCTCGCCAGCAGCTTGTTGCGCACGCTCACACTCACCGCCAGCATCACAGCCATCACCCTGCTTTATTTACAGCTACGCCAGCGTGCCCTTACCCCGGCGATTGCCGAGGCGCGCCTGCAGGCGCTGCAAGCCCGGATACGCCCGCACTTTCTCTTCAACAGCATCAATGCCGTGCTCTCCATCGTGCGTAGCGATAGCAAGCAGGCAGAAACCGCGCTCATGGACATGGCCGACCTGTTTCGTGTCTTGATGGCGGACAACCGCGAACTGGTGCCGCTGGCACAAGAGCTGGCACTGTGCCGGCAATACTTGGCGCTAGAGAAACTGCGCTTGGAACACCGGCTCAATCTCGACTGGCAGGTCGACAACATGCCACAAGATGCCCTGATTCCACCGCTCATCCTGCAACCCTTGCTGGAGAATGCGGTTTACCATGGCATAGAACCACTGGATGAAGGTGGCACCATCAGCATCCAGCTACACAGCACACGCAACGAATTGCATATTCAGTTACGCAACCCTTACCAGCCTGGCTCAACCCATCATCCGGGCAATCGCATGGCGCTCAGCAATATCCGCGAGCGCCTGCAACTCCACTTTGATGCCGAGGCCAGCCTCAATATCCGCCAGGATAATGGCCACTACGCCGTGCATATCATCATTCCCTATCGCCACAGGGCAGCCGCATGATGCAGGCTCCGCTCAATATCGTCATCGCCGACGATGAACCTCCCGCGCGCAACCGCTTGCGCGAACTGCTGGCGGAGATTCCGGGTGTCGCACTGGTAGGCGAGGCCAGGCATGGCAATGAGGCTCTCGAGCTTGCACAACAGCTCCAGCCGCATGTGCTACTGCTAGATATCCGCATGCCCAACATGGATGGCATTGAAGCAGCCGCCCATGCACAAAAACTCGCCCAACCGCCTGCCATCATTTTTACCACGGCGTTTGATGGCTATGCCATCCAGGCATTCGAGATGAATGCTGTCGATTACCTGCTCAAGCCCATTCGCCAAGAACGGCTGGCAGCGGCACTGCACAAGGCACGCGTATTGTTGCCAGCCCAGATTGAGGCACTCAAACCCTTGCAACGCATGCGCACCCATTTCAGCGTCAACCATCATGGCCGCATATTGCTCATCCCGGTGCATGAGGTGATTTACCTGCGTGCCGAGCTTAAATATGTCACATTGCGCACCAAGGAGCAGGAATACCTCATCGAAGAATCGCTGACCAACCTGGAACAGGAGCTTGGGCCACTTTTCCTGCGCCTGCATCGTAATTGCCTGGTGGCACAATCCAGTATCAGCGGTTATGAAAAGCGTGATATCGATGGTGAACATGGCTGGCACGCCATCCTCAGGGACATTCCAGACACCATTGCCGTCAGTCGGCGGCAATATCACCTGTTGCGCAAACTCGCTGCACACTAGCCATCAGCGCTAAGCCGCTCAGGCCCTATGCTAAAATGGCGCTTTCAATAACAACTTGGCTGTAAGCGCATTGCCCACCAGCCCCACTCACTGATGAATGCTCCCAAGAAACTGGTGATCGCCTCGCGTGAAAGCGCTCTGGCCATGTGGCAGGCAGAACATATCCAGGCCTGCCTGCAAGCCTTGTACCCAGATACCGAAGTCACCATCCTCGGCATGACCACCACAGGCGACCAGATTCTCGATTCCCCGCTTGCCCGCATTGGGGGCAAAGGCTTGTTCGTCAAGGAGCTAGAGCAAGCATTGGCAGATGGCCGGGCCGACTTGGCGGTACATTCCATGAAGGATGTCCCGATGCACTTGCCGCCAGGTTTTGCCTTGGCAGCGATTGGCGAAC
Source organism: Methylobacillus methanolivorans (assembly GCF_044751345.1). Lineage (GTDB taxonomy): Bacteria > Pseudomonadota > Gammaproteobacteria > Burkholderiales > Methylophilaceae > Methylobacillus > Methylobacillus methanolivorans. Next base: position 28,657 of record NZ_JBIWXY010000002.1, read on the forward strand.
GTGAAGACCCGCGTGATGCCTTTGTATCCAACGATTACCCCAACCTGGAATCGTTGCCTGCAGGCAGTATCGTCGGCACCTCCAGCCTGCGCCGCCAGAGCCAGTTACAGGCGCGTTTTCCTGGCCTGAAAGTCGAATCCCTGCGAGGCAACCTGCAAACCCGCTTACGCAAGCTGGATGAAGGCCAATATGCTGCCATCATCCTCGCCGCTGCCGGCCTCAAGCGCCTAGGGCTGGAAAGCCGCATTCGCGAAGCCATTGACCCTGACCAAAGCATACCCGCAGTCGGGCAAGGCGCACTAGGCATCGAAATCAATGCCGAGCGCCACGATCTGCTGGATATCCTGGCACCGCTCAACCATGCCGAAACAGCCGCTTGTGTGGAAGCAGAACGCGGTATGAGCCGCGCACTGGCGGGCAGTTGCCAGGTACCACTAGGTGCCTTTGCACAGCAACAAGGCGATACACTGCATATGACAGGCTTTGTCGCCAGCATCGACGGCAAGGAGCTATTACGTGAATCTGCCCAAGGCAGTGCCGATCAACCCGAAGCACTGGGCCAGGCACTGGCTGCGCAATTGGTGGCACGCGGTGCAGACCGTATTCTTGCCGCACTTGCCCATGACTGATTGCTCTCATGATTGATTTAACAGGCCGCCATATTGCGATTACGCGGCCACTGGACCAGGCCACACGCCTGAGCCGCATGATAGCAATAGCTGGAGGTGATACCACCAGCTTTCCGCTGATCGCGATTACGGCATTAGAAGATAACAGCGCCTTTATACAGACCCTGGATGACGTGGCTGCGCAAGACTGGCTGATTTTCATCAGCTCTAATGCCGTGCAATACGGCATGCCCAGCATCCAGGCCAGGCTTGAGCAATACACCCAAAAGCCGCGCTTTGCCGCCATAGGCCCGGTCACGGCGACTGAGCTGATGCAATACGGCGTAGCCACTGTACTGCAACCCGAGCACCGCTTTGACAGCGAATCCCTGCTTGCGTTGCCGGACATGCAAGCAGTGCAGGGCCAACGCATCATGATCGTGCGCGGTATCGGTGGTCGCGAATTGATGGCCGACACCTTGCGCAGCCGCGGTGCCGAGGTGCGCTTTGCCGAATGCTATCGCCGTATCAACCCGCAAACAGATGCAGGAAAATTGCAAACGCTATGGCACAATGGGCGCTTGGATACCATCGTAGTGACCAGTAGCGAAGCCATGCGCCACCTGCTTGCCTTAACCGGCAATGGCAGCGCAGAATGGCTGCGTGGCACCACAATCTGCGTCAATCATGCCCGCATCGCCGAACTGCCAGCCAGCCTGGGCCTGCGTGTACGGGTCGCGGCAGCACCCGGGGATGACGCCATGCTGCAATGTATAAGTGAAGTAAACCATGACTGAACAACAATCGCCTGATACCCATACACCACCAGCTGCGCCGATCCAGATATCGCGCAAGCCCTCTTCGCTCGCCTGGATCGCCCTGCTATTGGCGCTTGCTGCCATTGCCTTTGTTTCCTGGCAAGCGCTGCATACGCGCCAGCGCCTTAATGGCCTGGAACAGTCATTAACGCAACGTCTGGAACAGTTCAACGGCAGCAACCAACAAAGCCTGGCCTTTGCCAAAAACGCTGACGAGCGTAGCACAGAAGCCACCAGCCGCATTATCCGCCTTGAGCAACAACTGGCAGAATCACGCGACCAGCAGGAAGCCCTGCAAACGCTATACCTGGAGCTGGTCAACAATCACGACGAACGCGTGATTGCCGAAGTAGAGCAATTATTAGTCATCGCAAACCAGCAACTACAACTCGCAGGCAATATCAAACCTGCGCTGCTAGCTCTGCAAACAGCGGATTCGCGCTTGCAGCAAATGGATAGCGTACCCGCTGTGCAGTTACGCAAAGCCATTGCCAAGGATATTCAACGCCTGCAAGAGCTGCCGCAGATCGATACTATCGGCATCAGCCTCAAGCTGGAAAACCTCATTGAAGGCATCAACAAATTGCCCTTGGTCAGTGACCGCCACCCCAAAGCCACGATTGCCGAAGCCACCATGGCAGAAGAAAACCAGTTTCGCAGGCTACTCCGCGAAATCTGGGACGATCTCAAGCACATGATCCGCCTTGAACGAGTTGACCGGCCAGAGCCGCCATTACTGGCCCCAGACCAGACTTTCTTCCTGCGTGAAAACCTCAAGCTGCACCTGCTCACCGCCAGGACAGCCCTGCTACAGCATGATGAAAGCTCTTACCGTGCCGATCTCCACCAGGCTGAACACTGGATACGCAATTATTTCGACCTGCGTGAACAAAGCACCATTGCCGCCCTTGATACATTGAAACAGCTTTCCGCCAGCAGCATCGTGATCCAATTACCAGACATTTCCGAGACCCTGGGCTTGGCCAGCAAATACAAGCTGACCCTGGAACGCGCTAACAACTCTGAGCGAGCCAATGACCGCGTCAACCTGGAACGAGGTGAATAGTGCGCGTATTGATCTGGATCCTGCTGATACTGGCGCTTGCTATCGGTGTCTCGCTGCTGGCGGGCAATAACGAAGGCTATGTGCTGATTGTTCGGCCTCCCTACCGCCTGGAGTTGTCACTCAACCTGCTGCTTATCTTGGTCGTGCTGGCATTTGCCTCGCTGCACCTGCTGTTACGCTTTATCCATTATGCCCGCGACTTGCCCGCCAACGTGCGCGCCTACAAGGAAAACCGCCGCATTCGCCTGGGTCATGCTGCCTTGCTGGAGGCATTGCATGCCATGAGCCAAGGCCGCTATCAAGTGGCACAAAAAGCCGCCTCCAAGGCACTTGATTACCGTGAAGACCCGAGCCTGACCGCATTACTGGCCGCACGCGCCTCACACAAACTCAAGCAAAAAGGCCAGCGTGATTATTACCTTGCCGAGGCAGAACGCCTGGCACCCGAGGCCGCCGTCGCACGCCTGTTGCTGCAAGCAGAACTACTGGTTGATGACCGCTTGTATAGCCAGGCCCTGGATGTGCTGCACAAGATCGAGAAACTAGAGTCGAAATTTGTCCCTGGCATGCGACTTGAGCTGAAAGTGCAGATACGCCTCAACAACTGGGAGCAAGTCCTGGTGCTGTTGCAACAGCTGGAAAAACATGATGGCATGGAAAGCTGGCAAGCCAGGGAAATTCGCCATCAAGCGCACCAGCACTTGATTGAGCGTCATGGCAATAACCTGAACACGCTGATGGCCTACTGGAAAAAGGTGCCAGACGATGACAAGCTCAATTCGCGTATCGCCAGCATGGCCGCTGATGCCTTTATTGCCTTGAACGCAGGCAACCAGGCTCAGGAGGTATTGGAAATGAGCCTGACCAAGACCTGGGATAGCGAACTCGCTGGCAAGCTGGGCGATTGTAGCAGCACTAATCCACACAAACAGTTGCAACAAGCAGAGCACTGGTTGCTGAGCCATGAACAGGATGCAAACCTGCTGTTATCGTTGGGTAAGATGTGTATTCGCCTCAGCCTGTGGGGCAAGGCGCAAAGTTACCTGGAGGCCAGTATCAGTGTGCAACCTTCTGCCGAAGCCCACCTCACCTTGGCGCGATTGCTGGAAAGCCGTGGCGAAAGCGATGCCGCCAACCAGCATTACCGCTTGAGCGTGCAATTCTGTCGCGAAGATAAATAGCAGTTCACCAGTGCTGGCGAACAAGAGGTTTGCCAGCACTTACCTCACCCGCCATCGCTAGGCGAATCTAGACTGTCACCTTTGCTACCGGATTGGCAAAGGTAAACGCATCGGAGAAAAACTCCTCTTCAGGCAAACCATGGCTCTGGAAATCACGGTGAGCCACCTCCACCATTTGCGGGGCACCGCAACAATACACCTGATAACCCTGCATCTCCGGATGATCCTCCAGCACGGCCTGGTGAACCAAGCCAGTACGCCCTTGCCAAGCATCGTCAGGCGCAGGGTCAGACAGTACAGGGATATAGCGGAATAAGGGATTTTCTGCCTGCCACTGTTGTGGCAAGGCATCGAGGTAAAGGTCTTCGCGCGTCCTGGCACCCCAATACAGCATGATCGGGCGCTTGATACCCAGCTGCAGAGCATGCTCGACTATACCTTTGACCGGCGCAAAACCAGTTCCCCCCGCGACCATGATCACTGGGCGTGTACTGTCTTCGCGCAGAAAGAATGTGCCAAAAGGCCCCTCAATACGCAGGATGGTTTTTTCCTGCATTTCATTGAATACATATTGGGTAAATTGACCACCCGGCACCAGGCGCATATGCAATTCCAGGAAACGATCATGATGCGGGGCATTGGCCAACGAGAATGCCCTGCGACGACCATCCTTGAGCAGAAATTCAATATATTGCCCAGCCATGAACTGCATACGTTCGTTGCTAGGCAGCTTGAGCGTCATGCCCATGACATCGTGGGAGAGTTTTTCCAGCTTTTCCACACGTACCGGCATAATTCGCGGTGGAATGCCTTCGCCCGCGACTTCCCGGCACTCAATCACCAGGTCAGACAAAGGCTGGGCACAGCAAAATAAGGCTTTGCCTGTTTTCTTCTCATCCTCGCTCAGCGCACTATCAAAATACTCGCCATGACTCACCTCCCCTGCCAACACCTGGCCTTTGCAGGCACCACAGGTACCATTGCGACAGCCATAAGGCAGGTTGATCCCTGCATCAATCGCAGCATCCAATACGGTATCACCCTCATCCACCGTGAAAACACGGTCGCTGGGCTTAATGATGACTTGAAAAGACATGAAGGAATCCTGAACTTATGCGCTTGGCCATGCCCTGTACCACACTGTTCTTTAGTCTGAAGCCTCAACATCTAGGCACTACTAAAAACAGCAATCAACAGGCCGAAAAAAGCTTGCAAGTCTAGCATAGCGCTAGTCCTCGCGGCGGTACTCCCCCTCAATCACATCGCCAGCGGATGGCGAGCGAGTAGCTTCTTGTTGATATTCATGCTGATTGGTTTCACGTGAAACGACATCATCGTCATTGGCAGCTTGCGGTAGCTTGCCACCTCCTGGCAACAGCAACAGAATCACGGCAAATACATCACTGATGACACCGGGTATCAGCAGCAGGATACCTGCCAACAAGTTCTTGGCACTACCAAACACGGCTCGCAGAGGCGTTCCACCTGCTTGCAGGGTTTGTGCCATGCGCCCCACCATCAACAGCTTTTCATCCTGGATCAAACGCCAGCCCAGGACACCAACCAAAATCAGGTAAGCCAGCACCAACCAGCCATATCTTGCAGCCAACTCTACCAGCACCCATATCTCAGCGAGAGGGAAAGCGAGTAAAATCAGTAAGAGGAAAAGAAAACGCATGAAACTTCAATCTCCATCATTAGAAAACATTGAGGCTGTCCTGGTATTGACCAATATGCCAGATCAAGACAGCGCAGAAACCATGGCCCGTACCTTGGTCAGCAGAAAGCTGGCAGCTTGCGTCAACCTACTCGCTCCTTGCCAGTCGTTTTACCAGTGGCAGGGCAACCTGGAAACCGCAACGGAAACGCCCCTGCTCATCAAGACCACCAGCCTGCGCTATCCTGAACTTGAGCAAGCCATCCACGAGTTGCACCCTTACGAACTTCCCGAGATCATTCATGTCCCAGTCACGGGCGGGCTACCAGCCTATCTTACATGGCTACACCAGGAAACCCAGGCTTGAACTCTGCATTACAACGCTGCCTCACATTCATCCTACTGCTCTGCACTTTACTGTTCAGCGCCAACATGGCGCTGGCTGCTGGTAATAGCCAATTAGGCGAATGGCTGAACCAGGGGCGAAATGCTTTTCTCGGGGACAACAACGATAATATTCTGCCGCCTGAGCAAGCTTTCAAGCTCCAGGTCGAATTAATTGATGCCGACCACCTGCAAGCAGCGTTCAAAATAGCCCCAGGGCACTACCTCTACAAAGACAGAATTAAATTCGAGCTTGAACCAGCAGCACACGGTGTCCGTGAAATTCTGCTACCCACTGGTGACTGGAAACAAGATCCGACATTTGGCCGCACTGAGGTATTTCACCGCGACTTCATTGCCGAACTACGGTTGGCACTCGCTTCATCTTCAGCAGACACCCTCACACTCAAGGCCACTTATCAGGGCTGTAGCGAAAAGGGCCTGTGCTACCCCCCCACACACCAAACCATTGCGTTAGGCTCCCTGCATGCGACCACGAGTAACAGCGCAGGTTCCGCCACTCCACCGACGCAGGCAGAACACGACCGCGCTAGCAGCCTGCTCGCCAGCGGCAAGCTCTGGCTCATTATTGCCGGCTTCTTCGGCTTTGGCTTGCTACTATCATTTACCCCGTGCGTACTGCCGATGATCCCGATTCTTTCCGGCATCATCGTTGGCAGCCAGCGCAAAAGCCGCTTGCACGCTTTTTGGCTGTCACTGGCTTACACCTTGGGCATGGCATTGAGTTACACCGCAGCAGGCGTGGCGGCGGGGCTTTCCGGCCAGCTACTGAGCGCAGCTCTGCAAAATGCCTGGGTGCTCGGTAGCAGCGCTTTGGTTTTCGTGCTGCTGGCGCTATCAATGTTTGGTTTTTATGAACTGAAATTACCCTCTGCCCTCGAAAACCGTTTAGTGAATACCAGCAATCGCTTGCCAGGTGGGCATTTGCTGGGCGTCTTTGCCATGGGGGCACTCTCTGCGCTGATCGTGAGCCCCTGCGTTGCTGCTCCACTTGCGGGTGCCTTGATTTATATCGGCCAAACACAAGACGTCATGTTGGGGGCAACCGCCTTGTTTGCCTTGTCCATCGGCATGGGCGTTCCCTTACTGCTGATAGGTACTTCTGCGGGTTCTTTGCTACCCAAGGCAGGGCCATGGATGGTGGCTATCAGCCAAGCGTTTGGCGTATTCATGCTAGCTGTCGCCCTCTGGATCGTGTCGCCATTGCTGCCAACCAGCCTGCAACTATTGCTCTGGGCCGCGCTACTTATCGTACCCGCCGTCTTCATGCAAGCACTGGACAGGCTCCCGGATACTGCCACGGCTTGGCAGCGCTTCTGGAAAGGCATCGCTATACTCATGCTGCTGGCAGGTGCCACCTTGGTCGTTGGTGCAGCCTCAGGTGCCAAGTCGGCCTTACGTCCACTGGAAGGCCTGACAATATCGCAGGCAAGTACCACCCTACCTTTCCAACGCATCAAGCGCATCGCTGACTTGGAGCAAATATTGGCGCAAAACCCTGGCAAGCTGGTCATGCTGGATTTTTATGCCGATTGGTGTGCAGCTTGCAAGGAAATGGAGCTCTTTACCTTCACCAAGACCGAAGTACACGCCAGCTTGCAGGACTTTATCCTGCTACAGGCCGACGTCACTGCAAACGATGCTGACGATCAGGCGCTGCTCAAACATTTTGGCCTGTTTGGTCCTCCCGGCATTATCTTCTTTGATCATCAAGGCCAAGAATTGCAGCAACACAGGGTGATCGGCTATCAAGACAGCCAGCAATTCCTCGCCAGCCTGAATTCAGTAAAAGCCACTCATGACAACACCCAATAACAAAACCGGCCTGAGTAAAGGCCGCTTTGCCTTGCTGGCATTGATATTCGCTGCCGCCATATTATTGATTCAGCAATACGGCAGCTCGCCACGGATAGCGCAGCCGGTCGAGACATTTGCCTCGACTGCCATATTTTTTGCCGGACATGCCACCGACCTCCAGCATACTGAACAACCGCTGTCGCAATGGCAGGGGCAATTACTGGTCGTGAATTTCTGGGCGACCTGGTGCGCCCCCTGCCGCGAAGAAATGCCAGAACTGGCCGCTTTGTCACAAGAACTCGCGGGAAAAGTCACCGTACTCGGCATTTCGCTGGATGATGCAGAAAAAATGCAGGCCTTTGCCGAGCAGACACCCATGCCATACCCGTTGCTATCCGCGGATATCGAAGGGATGAAGTTGAGTGCATCATTAGGCAACCTGAATAGTGTGGTGCCACATACCGTGATCATCGGTTCCGATGGTAAAATCCTCAAAAGTTACTTTGGTCGTATTACCAAGCCACTATTGCTGCAAACCCTGCAACCAGCGCTTAACTCCTGAACTTTCCCTCATGCGGGACAATATCAGGCAAGTTCGCTAAATTTCGTCAATTCTCTAGACAAAATACCCCAAATTACGGCAAACTTGCAGCCATTAAAGTTGCATTGGCGGTCAAACCGCCCCCATTCATGGCCCAACCATCCTCCAAAACCGTACTGGTATTGCACGGACCCAACCTCAACCTGCTGGGATTACGTGAACCTAACCATTACGGCTCGGACACTCTGGAAAGTATCAATGCTCAGCTCAAGCAACAGGCTGATGCTGCTAGCATTGGTATTGAAACCTTCCAGAGTAACGATGAAGCCGTGTTGATAGAGAAAATTCACACATTGGCACATACGCCTGTCGATTTCATCATCATCAACCCCGCAGCTTTTACCCATACTTCCGTGGCTTTGCGTGATGCATTGTCTGCAGTGAAGGTTCCCTTTATTGAAGTCCATCTTTCCAATATCTATGCGCGCGAGTCCTTCCGTCACCACTCGTATTTCTCCGATCTTGCGGTCGGCGTGATCAGTGGCTTGGGCGCACGTGGATATGCACTGGCGCTGGACTACGCCATCAATAACATTACCCGTGCCTAATCGGCACCTCATATACATCTAGAGGTTAACCATGGATTTACGCAAACTGAAGAAACTGATCGACCTGGTCGAAGAGTCTGGCATCTCCGAGCTAGAACTCACCGAAGGCGAAGAAAAGGTGCGCATTTCTCGCCACCTGCCCAACAGCCAGGCACCAGTTCAATTTGCACAACCTTATCTCGCTGCGCCTGCGGCACCTCAAGCTGCGGCACCTGTAGCAGCGGCTGAAAATGCAGCCCCGGCGATCGAAGGCCACGTTGTGAAGTCCCCGATGGTAGGTACTTTTTACCGCGCACCTTCGCCTGATGCCAAGGCATTCGTCGATGTAGGCAGCAGCGTCAGTGCTGGCGATACTCTCTGCATTATCGAAGCCATGAAGCTGCTGAACGAGATCGAAGCCGACAAGAGTGGCGTGATCAAGGCAATCCTGGTCGAGAATGGCCAGCCCGTGGAATATGGTGAACCCCTGTTCATCATTGGCTAGGAAATATCCTCATGTTTGATAAAGTCCTCATTGCCAATCGAGGGGAAATCGCCCTGCGCATTCAACGCGCTTGCCGCGAACTCGGTATCAAGACGGTTGCGGTGCATTCCGAAGCCGACCGTGAAGCCAAGTACGTCAAGCTCGCTGATGAATCTGTCTGCATCGGCCCTGCTCCCTCTGGCCAAAGTTACCTGAATATTCCTGCCGTCATCAGTGCGGCAGAAGTCACCGATGCTGAAGCTATCCACCCTGGTTATGGCTTCCTCTCGGAAAACGCTGATTTTGCCGAGCGTGTCGAGCAAAGCGGCTTTACCTTTATCGGTCCACGTGCTGAGACTATCCGCCTCATGGGCGATAAAGTCAGCGCCAAGGACACCATGAAGGCAGCTGGCGTACCTTGCGTGCCAGGCTCAGATGGAGCACTCACCGATGATGCCGATGACAACCTGCGCATTGCCAAAGGCATAGGCTACCCGGTCATCATCAAGGCCGCTGGCGGTGGTGGCGGTCGCGGCATGCGCGTGGTGCATACCGAAGCCGCATTGCTGAATGCCATCAGCATGACCAAGGCCGAGGCCCAAGCCGCTTTTGGCAACCCCATGGTTTACATGGAAAAGTTTCTTGAACAACCTCGCCATATTGAGATCCAGGTACTGGCTGATCAGCATGGCAATGCTATTTACCTGGGTGAACGCGATTGCTCCATGCAGCGCCGTCACCAAAAAGTGCTGGAAGAAGCCCCCGCACCCGGCATTAGCCTGGCCTTGCGCGAAAAAATCGGCACGGCATGTGCCGAGGCCTGCAAACGTATCAACTATCGTGGCGCCGGTACTTTCGAGTTCCTCTACGAAAATGGCGAGTTCTACTTTATTGAGATGAACACCCGCGTGCAGGTAGAGCACCCCGTCACTGAAATGGTGACAGGCATCGATATCGTGCAACAACAGATCCTGATTGCGGCTAACGAAAAACTCAATATCAAGCAGAAAGACGTCAAGCTGGCTGGGCATTCCATTGAGTGTCGTATCAATGCCGAAGACCCGTTCAACTTCGTGCCTTCTCCAGGCCGCATCACCACATTCCACATGCCTGGTGGCCCTGGTATCCGTGTTGATACACATGCCTATCAAGGCTATATGGTACCGCCCAACTATGATTCCATGATCGGCAAGCTGATTGCCTATGGCGATACACGTGAGCAAGCGATTGCCCGCATGCAGATCGCCCTGTCGGAAATGGTGGTTGAGGGCATCAAGACCAATGTCGCCTTGCACAAGGAATTGCTCGCGGACGCGGCCTTCCATCAAGGTGGCACCAGCATCCACTACCTGGAACACAAACTAGGCATTGCAAGCAAGTAATGGGCTGGATTTCACTCAAAATCGAGGCTCAGGACAATAACGCCGAGCTCTTGAGCGATAGCCTGATGGAGCTTGGCGCCCTCTCTGCCAGCATTGAGGACGCCAACGCGGAAACCCCGGACGAGCAACCTATCTTCGGCGAGCCCGGTGATCCACCGCCTGGCATCTGGCAACAAAATGTTGTCAGTGCATTGCTGGAGGAAGACGCCGACGTGGCTGCGCTATTACAGGAGCTCAGTGCCGCGACGGGTATTGCGGATTTCCGTTATAGCACCGAAACCATCGCTGAACAGGATTGGGTGCGTGCGACACAATCCCAGTTTGAGCCTATCCGTATCCGCGATGATCTCTGGATCGTTCCTTCTTGGCACGATGCACCCAATCCCGATGCACTCAATATCGTGCTGGACCCAGGTTTGGCCTTTGGTACCGGCAGCCACCCGACCACGCACTTGTGCCTGAGCTGGCTTTCCGACACCGTCACACCTGATATCAGCGTGCTTGATTATGGCTGCGGCTCGGGCATCCTGGCGATTGCTGCGCGCAAGCTAGGCGCTGGCAAGGTCATCGGCGTAGATATTGATGCCCAGGCCATTCAGTCCAGCGTCTATAACGCCGAGCAAAACCAGACGGATGCCAGCTTCTATCTCGCCAATGATTTGCCTAGCGGGCAGTTTGACATGGTAGTCGCCAATATCCTCTCCAGCGCGTTATCGGTACTAGCACCAGCATTGGCGCGCTCCACCAGCCCAAGTGGCAAGATCGCGCTGTCAGGCATCCTGCGTGAACAAGCTGAACAGGTTAGCGCCATTTACCAGGAATGGTTCGACATGAACCCACCGACATTCATGGATAGCTGGGTGTTGCTCACGGGAAGCAGAAGGTGACCTACTGATATGCAGCTAGTGACCTCCTGCCCAGCGTGCGACACCCGATTCCACGTCAAGCCGGAACAACTGGCAGCCCATGCTGGCGACCTGCGCTGCGGTCAATGTCAGCATGTCTTCAACGCAGGCGCCAGGCTTTATGAAGTCCTGCCACCACAAAGCCTGGTTCCACTCCCTGAGCACCAGATCACAAACGATGTGGTTATTGCGCCAGACGAATCGTCTAGTGAAACTTTCGATGCAGTCGCTCCCCCGCACGCAGGGACTATTCAGGACGATAGCGCATTCGTCGTTGACTCAACAGCAGAAAGCACTCCTCCACCTGCATCCGCCGATGATGCTGATGCAATTGCCGATATTGATGCCGCCCTGGCAAGGATCTTGGATATCAATCAGGGAGAGTCTGTAGATACCGAGGCGGAAGCCTACCCGGTCTTGGCTGTTGATACCGACACAGACGACCAACCTCTGGCTCTGCCAGAGGCAAATATTGCGGAAGAACCAGAAACACCAATAGAGCCGCCCGTCACCAGTAGCTTCCTTGCACCGGAGCAACCCAGTCGTAAACGTCGCTTTTCTCCCTGGCTTACCATCCCGCTGAGCCTGCTGCTTGTGTTCATGCTACTCGCCCAGGCCGCCTATCTCTTCCGCAGCCAGATCGCGGGTTATTGGCCAGCCAGCAGACCCGCGCTCAGCGCTACCTGCCAATGGCTAGGATGCACAGTGCCTTTGCCACGTAATGCTGAATTACTCGCCCTGGACGACTCTGACCTACAAGAAGATTTTGAGCATCCAGATGTCATCCAGCTCGCGACCAAACTACTCAATAATGCCAGCTATACGCAAGCCTACCCCATGCTGGAATTGACACTGACCGATGAAGACGACAAGCCCAAGCTGCGCCGTATCTTCGCACCCGAGGAATACCTACCCGCAGGTACCGATCTTCAGGCCGGCTTGCCTGCTGGCGAGGAAATCCAGATCAATCTGGCATTTTCCACCAGCGGCGAAACTGTGTCAGGCTATCGCGTATTCGTTACCTACTAGCTACAAACCGCTGACCACAACAATATAGTCTTACACCACTCTAATGAAAATCATGAGCCACAGATCATGATGCTACGCATGGCATTCCCAATCTTGATCTATATGATGTGAATCATGGATTGCGCGGTTAAGAGTGATTACCACGCACCCTCTACCCCAACCTTAAAGGAGATTCATCATGTGGACCAAGCCAGAAGTGACTGAAATGCGTTTTGGTTTTGAAGTAACCATGTACGTTTGCAACCGTTAAGCATTTGTTGCTCATCTCCGTACGTAAAAGGGGCCGCCAGGCCCCTTTCGCTTTTTCTTTCAACGCCGTTTACTCTACCTCTACGATTGCTTGCAAACACGGTGACTTGAGCGCCCGTATCGCCTGTACCAAACATGCAATCGCTTTTTCCCGCGTGTAACCCTTGCGCCAAGCCAACGCCATGCGCCTTGTGGGAACAGGGTGAGTAAATGGAATTGTCTTGATCAGTGGGTTTTGGTAGCGCTCTACCGCGGCGCTACAAGGCAACACAGTAATGCCCAGATTGGAAGCCACCATATTACGGATCGTTTCCAGCGAGTTCCCCTGCAACACCTCGCCATGACGGGAAAGCTCCGGGCAGGCCAGTACCACTTGGTTGCTAAAACAATGTCCACTATTCAGTAACAGCACCTTTTCATCAGCCAACTCTTCGGCATGAATCTCCTTGCGATCAGCCCAAGGATGAATATCTGGCACCGCCACTACAAAACTCTCGTCATACAAAGGTTCGCAACGTATGCCAGGTACATCAAATGGCAAGGCGATGATGGCAGCATCAATCACACGATTGCGTAACTGGGTTTCCAGATTAGCCGTCAGGTTTTCCTCTACTTCCAAGGGCATGTCTGGGGCCAATTGACGCAAGGCGGGGATAATCTCAGGCAACAGATAAGGGCCAGTAGAATAAATCACACCCAGCTTGAAAGGGCCCGCTAACTGATTATTGCCCATACGCGCGATTTCCTTGATGCGGTTGGACTCCTCCAGAGTGCGGCTTGCCTGCGCAATAATCTGCTCTCCAATCGGCGTCATCGCTACATCCTTGTGACTACGCTCAAAAAGCGTCACGCCCAGCTCTTCTTCCAGCTTTTTCACCGCCAAGCTCAGCGCTGGCTGGCTGACAAAGCATTTTTCTGCTGCGCGGCGAAAATTACGCTCGCGTGCCACGGCAACAATAAATTTAAGTTCACTGAGTGTCATATTGGGTAATGATAACTAATATCAATCAAATGATATATATTAATAAGCAGTAAATATATCTTATCAAAAAAACCCATATTTCCAAGCATCGCCAAGGGTAGGCATTGATGATAGATTGCACCCTTTGCAAATATTAAGGTGTCGCCTGTGTCTGGGGTACTGAATTGGTTCAAGGGCTGGAGGCCACAGCAAAGCCCGGTCAATCACCAAGAGAAATTACGCGCCTGCCTGGGTGCCTTGCTTGGCATCCTGATCAGTGGGCTCGTCAGCGCCTGGTTACTGGGCGTAGAAAGCCTGCCCTTCCTGATTGCGCCATTAGGCGCTTCCGCAGTGCTACTCTACGCCGTGCCTGCCAGCCCACTGGCACAGCCATGGTCCATCATGGGGGGCAATATGGTGTCGGCCCTCGTCGGCGTGCTCTGCCTGCACTGGATTGCCAGCATCCCTGTAGCCGCTGCGATTGCCGTCGCACTATCCATCGGCCTCATGTTTGCATTACGCTGCCTACACCCGCCCGGCGGCGCCGTGGCATTGACCGCAGTGTTATCCGGCTCGTTGGCGCTGGAGCACAGCACTTATTTCTTGGCACTGGTCGCGATCAACTCGGGGCTTTTACTCTTGGTGGCTTTGCTTTACAACAATGCAACCAAACGCCGCTACCCCCACCAGGCCAGAGCTGAAGCACACCTGCATAAAACCCATGACATTAGCCCGGGGCACCGGGTTGGGTTCACCACTGCCGATCTTGATGCTGTCCTCAAGGAATACAATCAGGTACTGGATGTTGCACGGGACGATCTGGAAAATCTTTTCCTGCAAACCGAGATGCAGGCATATAAGCGCCGCTTTGGAGCGATCACCTGTGGCGATATCATGTCGCGCGATGTCGTCAGCGTGGAATACGGCACACTACTGGAAGAAGCGTGGCCCTTATTGCTCAACCATCACATCAAGGCATTACCTGTTGTTGACCGCGCACAACGTGTTATCGGCATCGTCACGCGCTTTGATTTTCTCAAGCACGCCAATCTAGATGCTTATCCAGGCCTGGAAGAAAAATTGCGGAAGTTTGTACGACGTACCTTCCGGGTAGAAACCGATCACCCGGAAGTGGTCGGCCAAATCATGACCAGCAAGGTGCTTACCACCAGCACAGATACCCATATCGTACAGTTGGTACCCTTGCTGTCTGAACATGGGATTCACCATGTTCCGGTGCTGGATCACGAACGCCGCTTGGTGGGCATCGTGACCCAAACCGATTTAATCGCCGCACTCTATCGGGGACGGCTGGAAGAAACCGGCAACCAGACTGCCGGTTAACACGCTCAAGCATTTTGCACTATCGGACGCAAGGCCTGAAAATCGGCCCCACTTGGGTTTTGGAATACACGTAGGCCAAATTCGGGCAGTATCGCGAGCAGATGATCGAAAAGATCAGATTGGATCGCTTCGTACTGCACCCAAGCTGTCGTATTGGTAAAGCACCAGATTTCCAGCGGAATACCTTCTGCTGACAGGTTCTGCTGGCGTACCACCATCGTCATGCCCTGATGCAACCTGGGGTTATGCTTGAGATATTGCTCCACATACGCACGGAAGGTGCCGATATTGGTGACGCGGCGAGTATTGATCGGCTGCTTGCCCTTCTCACCCAATGCCTTGTTCCACTCCTCCAACTCATCCTGCTTTTTCTTCAGGTAGTCATCCAACAGGCTGAATTCCTGAAGATGTTCCAACTCTTCTGGCGTCAGGAAGTGGATGCTGTTCTGGTCGATGAAGATACTGCGCTTGATGCGGCGACCACCAGACTCGAACATCCCACGCCAATTCTTGAATGAATCAGTGATGAAACGCTTAGTCGGGATGGTCGTAATGGTCTTGTCCCAGTTCTGCACCTTGACCGTATGCAACGCAATGTCGATCACATCGCCATCAGCGTTCAATTGCGGCATTTCCACCCAATCTCCCACACGGATAATGTCATTGGAGCTGATCTGCACACTCGCCACCAGCGAGAGCAAGGTATCCTGGAAAATCAACATGAGCACCGCCGCCATGGCGCCAATACCAGACAACAGAATCACTGGGGAACGATCCATCAGCGTTGCCACTACCAAGATAGCCGCCAAGATGTAAATCACCAGCTTCACCACCTGCACGTAACCCTTAATCGGCTTGCGGTGTGCATCAGGCCGCTGCTGCCACACATCATTGATCACATCCAGCGCACCTGCAATCGCCAAACCTATCGTCAGCACGATAAAGCCATGCGCCACATTGCGCACCACCGTGACCACGGCCTCTGGCAACTCAGGAATCCAGGCAATGCCTACTGAAATAATCAAGGCAGGCACAATATTTGAAAGCCTTGCCACTACGCGGTTTCGCGCAATCGCCTGCCCCACAGTGGCTGAACGTAAAATCTTGTGCAAACCGCGCACCAAGATATGCTTGACCACCCAGTTGGCGATCCATGCCCCCAACAACAAGAGTGTGACACACACCAAGCTGAACACTTCGCGATGGCCCTGCAGCCATGCCAATACACCATTCCAATCTTCTGTCATTTTTTATCTTTCCTACCTGTTACAACACGTGTGACTGAAGCATAGCCAGCCACGTCGGAGGTTCCCGCAACACAAAAGCAAAAGCGCCAACAGCCTTGCACAGCAAGGATTGGCAGCCAATGGATGAGTTAGGGAACAGCCTGTTAGTACGCAGGAGATTGGATAGGTTCAGAAAAATATGGACTCTCTTCATTCAACACGGTGCCGGACTTGAACCGGCACCTGTATTTCGAACCGTCGCTAAAAAGTATATTTCATTGACGCCATGAAATTACGCGGAGCGCCAAAAGTGCCGTAATTTGCGGCTACCGTCGAATAGTATTCTTTATCCAGCGCATTGTTCACATTCAGTGCAAGGGATAGATGGCTGCTCAGCTCATAACGCGCCATCAAGTTAACCAACGCCATGCCGTTCTGCCTGTAATCAATGGTACTGCCGCTGTGAATCGCGCTTTGCCAATTGACGCCACCGCCCAGCGTAAGCTTGTTCCACGCACCTGGCAGGCGATAGGTGGTAAACAGCTTCAGGCTATTCAACGGTAACCGGGTCAAGGTGGGTTCGCCATGCTCGTCTTCAGTACGCGCGTAAGCATAGCCGGCCCCCGCTTGCCAGCCTTCGGCCAGTGCTCCGTTGAGTTCCAGCTCGACACCGCGCGTGCGGGTTTCACCTTGCACTTCGTAAAAACGCACATTGGGGTTCCATAAGGCGAGGTTTTCAACGTCCATCTGGAACAATGACAAGTTGGCGGTCAGCTTGCCGCCATTCAGGCTGGCCTTGACACCCGCTTCATAACCTTTGCCCTGCTCTGGATCCGGCGAAGCACCAGGGCGGCCGTACAAAAAGACAACGCCCTCTTGCGGCTGGAAGATTTTGGTGTAGCTGCCATATACCGACCAAGTATCGTTAAGTGCATGGACAAGGCCTACATAGGGTACGAAGACGTTCTCCTCGCGCTTGCTCAAGCCTTCATCCAGCTGCCAGTGAGTACTACGGGCACCGAGCAAGAAACTGGTGGCATCACTGAGCTGGAAGCGTGCGTTCAAATAGCCGCTGTACTGGCGCTCTTGAAAGCTCCCCCTGCCTGTCTTGAAAAAGGCGGGAGCTGGCGCGGTGCTGGTCCAGTCGAAGATATTGAAATCAGTCGGGTAGTTCGCCCAATCGTAATCGTAAAGCGTAGTAGAAGAACGACTGCGCGACAACGTGACGCCACCGATCAGCTCGTGATCTCGCCCAAACAACGAGAACACCCCGCTTACGTAAGCATCGAGGTTGTTCTGACGGGTTTTGCTATTCCAGCGATACGGTGAGACCTCCGCGCCATTTCCAGTTGCAGCATCAATCCTCTGCCCAACGCCAACTGTAATGGCATCGTTGTCGTAGCGCGTCTGGCTATACTCGACTTTGCCGATCCAGTGTGCCCCGAAGCGGTGTTCGAGCGAGGCAAAAACATTGTTCGACTCGTGGTTGTAATAGCTCCACGAAGGCGTGCCATCATTCGATGGCGAAAGCTTGATACGCTGGCCATTGGTGAAAAATAACGGGCGTCCCAGAATGGTCGAATCTGTCTTCTGGTCCAGATGATTGAAACCGGCCGTGAGCAGGGTATGGTCGCCCAGATCAAACTCAGCAATGCCGTAGAGCGCAAGGTTCCTCTGGTCGAAGCGCTTTGCCCAGGCGCCCTCATTGCCATAGTTGGCAACTAGGCGGGCACGTGCAGTACCACTTTCGTTCAGCGGGTTGGAGATATCCATGCCAATACCGTAGCGATCCCAATTGCCAGCCTGAACGGTAACAGATTGCTGTGGCGTGGCGGTCGGGCGTTTGCGGATCAAGTTGATCGTCGCAGCGGGCGTACCTAGCCCGTTCATAATACCGGTGGCTCCTCGCACCACTTCTATGCGGTCATAGGCCGCTGTGTTTGACAGCAGAGGGCCAACCGCAAGCGATGTCGGCACACCTTCGATCTGGTAGTTGCGCAGACGGGAACCACGTGCGTAGATATCTGTACCATCTATGCCCTCGCCCACCATCGGCCGCTGAACGATAATACCCGGTGTAGCATCCAGCACATCGACCAGCGTGTCGAGCTTCTGATCATCCATGCGCTGTCGTGTTATCACAGTCACTGCTTGCGGCGTTTCCTGCTGGCTCAAATTAAGCCTTGTCGAGCTACTTGTCGACCAAGTGGTGTAAGAACCTGTACCTTCTGTTGTTGAGCCCGGTGCCTTGCCGGAAATACTGACTGCCAGCTCGGGCAGTACAGAAACAGCCGCATCTCGCTGCGCAAGGTTCTGCAGCGGAATCTTGCGCAGCAAATAGCTGGTTTCACTTTGTGACACGGCCTCGAAGCCACTGCCTGCTGTAATCCGGTCAAAGCCTTGCTTGATCGTCACGTTGCCTTGCAGGCCTGGTGACTGTAGCCCCTCCACCAGGGAGGGATCGAATGAAAGTGTCACGCCTGCAGCTGCGGCGAACTCACTGAGTGCAGCACCCAATGGGCCGGAGGCAATCTGATATTGCCGGGTTGGCGAAGCTTCTGCGGCAATTGCCAGGCTAGGTATTGTCACTTGTACAGATAGCGTACACATGGACATGCTGAAAACAGCCCTGGCAATGACTTGCGCCAAGGGTTTGGCCTTGAACAAACCCTCCCCTTGTGATGGATGAGACGAGCGCTTATTACGCTGCGACATGAAGATTCCCTTTCGTTCTTGATAGATTGGATTAAGCGCAGAAAACAACGCCTCATCTGTTAAGCCGAATGAGAATCAGAAACAGCAACCCTAACTGAAAGTTTTTTTTATCCTTGCTCACGCAACGTAACGCTAACCCAGTAGCGGGTGCGATATACCACCTTGATAGGCAGCGTGTTGGCAATATTGGTGAGCACTTCGTCAGTATCCTGCACCCGGAAAGCGCCTGATATACGGATATCGGCAGCAGCCGGGTCGCATCGCAATATGCCAGGGCGATAACGTGACAAGGCTTTGATGAACTCTGCCAGAGCCTGGTTTTCCACCACCATGATGCCGCGGACCCAGGCATCCTGATAAGCACTCACATCGCTTACCTGACCTGCATGAGCACGATCAAACTGCACTTGGTGACCAGCCTCTAGCAGCAGGCTTTCGTGTTGTTGATCCGCCAAGCGGATTTTCACGGCATGTTCCAGCACGGCCACCTGTGTAGCTTTGGTATCACTGTGCACGGTAAACCGCGTACCCAAGGCACGGATTTCACCATGGGTGGTTTGCACGACAAAGGGACGCTGCGCCCTATCGGCTGCGGTAGTAATACAGATTTCGCCCTCATGTAGGTGAATCAAGCGTTTCTCAGCGCGGTAATCTACATCCACGGCTGTCGCGGTATTCAACACCAAGATACTGCCATCTGGCAGGTGGATTGTTTTTTGCTCGCCGGTCGCGGTGCGGTAATCTGCCGCTACCATCCACCACGGCAGGTATTCATAGGCACCCCAACCCGCCGGTGCAGTGATGCTAAGTAAAGCCAGGGTTTTCAGCACAGCACGCCGCTTGGCAGCAGCATCGCGCAATGCAGGCATTGCGATATCGGCGGGCACCATGCCGAAGCGTTGTTCAAGCTTTTCCACCCGCGCCCAAGCTTGGCGGTGCAGAGGATCGGCCTCAAGCCAATCGTTAAATAACAACCTTTGCTGCTGGGCAGCCTCTGCCTGCATCTCTTCATGCAGGCGCACATACCATTCCGCAGCCACCTCTAGCAATGCTGGGCTCAGTGTTGTGCTCATTCCGGCGCATCATCCAGCAATATGAGGCAGTGGGTCATGGCACGCACCATGTGTTTCTTGACCGTGGTAATTGAGACGCCAAGTTGCTGGCCAATGGCAGGATAGGTCAAGCCTTCCAGCTGGGCCAGCAGGAATATATCGCGTGTGCGTGACCCCAGACCATCAAGCATGCGATCTATTTCCATCAAGGTTTCCAGCACCAGCAAACGCTGCTCGGGAGAAATGGTCAACGGCTCAGGAAGCGCGACCAGGGCATCCAGATAAGCCTGCTCCAGCGCGCGACGACGAAACATATCTGCCATCAAGCCACGTGCTATCGTGCTGAGATAGGCGCGCGGCTCACGAATCTCCACCAGGCTATCCGCATGCAACACTCGCATGAACGTATCCTGGGCCAGATCAGCAGCATACTCGGCATCACCGAGTTTCCGGCGCAGGAGTTGATACAGCCAGCCATGGTGGTGCTGATAAAGCTGCGTTAAGGAGGGATCGTAAACGGTCATCATCTTCAATACTGAGAACTATTCTCATCATACCAGCCCGGAATCAGGTGCTGCAATGTTCATCCAGTTGGTGGCATACAGTGTTGTCCTACAGCAACATCAGTCAATAACCGATATTGCCAAGGCTGAGCCTGGGCGATGATGATGCTTCAAATTGCACAGGAGAATCATCATGAAGTTTCTGATCAAGGCTGCCATCGTGACTTTTGTCGTCAAACGTATTGCGAAATCGTACCTGCGCAAGGCTTAAAGCGCTCATCCACGATTACCTGGAGATAATACGATGGATATCCATGTCAGCTTGACCCCGCTTATTTCCCTGATTGCCGGAATATTGATTTTGGCGATCCCACGATTGCTGAATTACATCGTGGCTTTGTACCTGATCATCATCGGCCTGATTGGCTTGTTTGGCCCACCCAGTTTGTAATTTCCAGGGAAAATCCACGACGACTTGTCGCAAAACGGCGTCAGTACGGGCTTCTGAGGTGAAAAATTTAGCCAGTTTGTAGCGAAAAGGGGTTTCATCGGGCGCAGGTTGTGATATTTTCTCCCCTGTTACTATTTAACCTGGTAACGAGGCAAAGTATCAGCCTTACCAAAACTAGATTGATAACCCAATATACACAAGGACTGGATAACTTATGAACAAGACAGAACTGATCGAAGAAATCGCCAAGGAAGCAGGAATTTCCAAGGCTGCTGCTGGTAAAGCTGTTGATGCATTCACTGCATCCGTAACTGCAGCCCTGAAGGGTGGCGATACAGTAACACTGATCGGCTTCGGTACTTTTGGCGTTTCCGAGCGTGCTGCTCGCACTGGCCGCAATCCTCAAACCGGTAAGGAAATCAAGATTGCTGCTCGCAAGGCTCCTAGCTTCAAGGCTGGTAAGGCTCTGAAGGATGCTTTGAACTAAGACATTGAATCAAGACTGATTCAATTGAGCGAAAACGCCAGCCCATGCTGGCGTTTTTTATTGTTACGGCAGCAAACGCTTTTCAAAGCAACAACTCACCGGGTTGCCGATATAAGGCCCAAATGGCGCAATTGCTTGATAGCCCAAGCCTTGATACAAGGACATGGCAGGTGATTGCAGATTCCCGGTTTCCACCAGGATGCGCTTGATTCCCTGCTGCCTTGCCCATTGTTCCAACGCAGCCATTAGTTGTTTGGCCACGCCGCAGCCACGGGCTGCTGACACAACAAATAGTCGCTTGATTTCAGCAACATCGTCATCTAGCACCATCAAGGCAACGCATCCCACCGGCTGGCTATGATCCCGTGCGATCAATGTCAGCGCTGGCTGCAGTGTGCTTGGCTTGGGCATGGCAGGATAAAGCTGGTAAAGCTCGTGCTCCAGCTTGGCCAAGAGTGCCTGCATATCGGCATCTGCCATATGGCAGACTTCGACAATCACTCCATGGTGAAGCTTATTCCTCATCCTGGTCGGGAGAGTGGAACTCAATGTCTTCGTATACCGATTCTGCGATAGGTAGCAACGCTTCGTGCAGGGCTTGCTCGGTGATGACACTATATTGTTGCTGTGCGGTCAAAGCAGGGTCGATTTCCAAAGCCTGTAATAATGGCTCGTAATCGTCACCTGATACACCGAAGTGGTCGTCACTGCCCACTGGCTTGCTATAGACAAGTGAAAACTGCTGCTGACCTAACTCAAGATCAAATCTGATATTAAAATGGGGGATTGCAGCGTCATTGTCACGCGATTCGCCGTAATCGATGTCAAACAGAATGACGTTGACCCCTTGGATGCTGATGGCTTTACCGTGTTGCGTCACTACAGTGTCCTTACTGACTAAATCCAGCATTGTACTGGTTTTACACAGACAAATAACGCATCAACTCATGAGGAGGAAGTCATGACCAAAGTGGTAAAAAGCGATGCCGAATGGCGTCACCAACTTAGTCCGATACAGTATGAAGTCACGCGCCACGCCGCCACCGAACGCGCAGGCACTGGAGAATATGACCAGCATTTCGAGCATGGCATCTATTACTGCGTCTGTTGCGATACGCCCTTGTTTGCCTCCGACACCAAGTTTGACGCTGGATGCGGCTGGCCAAGCTACTTTGCAGCGCTGGACCCGGATAATGTCCGCGAAGAAGAAGATACCTCTTACGGCATGGTGCGCACCGAGGTTATCTGCAATGTCTGCGATGCCCACCTGGGGCATGTATTCCCTGATGGCCCTCCTCCGACCGGGCTACGTTACTGCATCAACTCCGCTTCATTACGCTTCGAGCCACGCTAGACACATACTCCACATGCGAGAACTGGACGAACTGTTTGCGGCCCTGGGACGTTCCCGCTTTCGCAGTTCGTTCCAGCTGAATACGCACGATAGTCATTACCTGCATGCCAAAGGCTTACCAGTAATACAGGATCATGCGCGAGATTTCATTGCCAAGCGCCTAGCACCTGCGCTGATCGTAAACGACGGCAAGCAAACTCCTTTCCGAGGCCATCCAGTATTCGTGGCACAGCACGCCACCGCTTGCTGTTGCCGGGGCTGCCTGCAGAAATGGCACTTGATTCCTGCCGGACGTGCCCTGCACGCAGATGATCAGGAATATGTCTTGCAAGTACTGATGCACTGGCTGGAAAAGGTTTATTGACATGAAAACAGGGTTTTACAGAAGCACGGCTTATGCCTATCATGGCGACCCAAGACTACAGTAAAGAACCATTCCCGGCCTGACATGACCACTTCCTTAGATACCAATATCCTGCTGGTTGGCGGCGGCATCATGAGTGCCACCCTCGGCACCTTGTTACATCAGCTCAACCCAGACCTGCGCATCACGCTGGTGGAACAACAGGCTGAAGTCGCAACGGAAAGCAGTGATGGCTGGAACAACGCCGGGACAGGCCATGCTGGGTATTGCGAACTCAATTACACGCCGCAAAATGCCGATGGTAGCGTCTCCATTGCGCGTGCACTCAAGATCAATGCCGCCTTTGAAGAGTCCCTGCAATTCTGGGCCTGGCTAGTCGAACAAGGCATCCTGAACGAACCAGCCAGCTTCATCAATCCCACACCCCATGCCAGTTTTGTCTGGGGCGAAAAAGATGTGGAGTTCCTGCGTCAACGCCACCAGGCCTTGAGTGCGCATCACTTGTTTGCCGATATGGAATACAGTGAAGATCCATCCGTGTTGCAACAATGGATGCCGCTGGTCATGGCAACTCGCGGCATGGATACTCCGGTCGCAGCCACGCGCGTTGCCTATGGCAGCGATGTCGATTTCGGCTCCCTTACCCGGCAATTGGTGCAACACTTGCAAAGCCAGCCTGGCTTCAAACTGCTGACCCGCCATGCAGTGACCGACCTCAAGCAGAAACAAGGCCGCTGGGCAGTGAAAGTAACAGACCTGGCCAAAGGCAAACCGGCCACCATCCATGCCGATTTCGTTTTTCTCGGCGCTGGCGGTGCAGTCCTACCTCTGCTACAAAAATCCGCTATCAAAGAAGCTCAAGGCTATGGCGGCTTCCCAGTCAGCGGGCAATGGCTGGTGTGCCACAACCAGGATGTGATTGAGCAACACCACGCCAAAGTCTACGGCAAGGCTCCTATCGGCGCACCACCGATGTCCGTCCCACACCTGGATACCCGCATCATCAACGGCAAACCTGCGTTGCTGTTTGGCCCGTTTGCCGGTTTCACTACCCGTTTCCTCAAGCAAGGCTCCTTGCTTGACCTGGTCAGCTCAGTCAAGCGAGGCAACCTGAAATCCATGCTGGGCGCAGGGCGCCATAACATGGACCTCACCCGTTACTTGGTTGGAGAGGTGTTTCAAAGCCATAAACAACGTGTAGCTGCCTTGAAGCATTTCTACCCAGCCGCCAAAGCAAGTGAATGGTCACTTGTTTCGGCAGGCCAGCGGGTACAGATTATCAAGGGCTGTGACGAGAAAGGCGGCAAGCTGGAATTTGGCACCGAGATTGTTGCTGCGGAAGATGGCAGCCTGGCGGCCTTGCTAGGAGCCTCGCCAGGGGCATCTACCTCAGTGCCTGCTATGCTGGATGTCTTGCAGCGCTGTTTTGGCAAATCCTTGCAAAGTGCAACATGGCAACAGCGCATGCGCGAAATGGTGCCATCCTATGGCCAATCCCTGATTGATGACGCTACCTTGCTACACACAGTGAGACAACGTACGTTGACTCGCCTGAAACTGGCTTAAGCCACCACTCCATGGCTGGTGGCTGGGCCTCATGCTCAGCCACTTCCGTTTGTCCTACACGCATATCAGAATTTTCCAGATAACACGCCCCTGACACCAACGCTATAGTAGCTCCACATTCTTAAGCAACATACATAAAGGAATCCATTATGCATGCCTTATTGAATCTGGTGCTTGTCACCGTGATGTTTGGCCCGATTGCATTGGGCTTTATATTCGGTTAAGCCCTGCCAGTTTTGCGAGCCGCTGGCATTTGTCAGGATTAGCGACTGTCCGTCCCCCTCATTATGCTGATCCGGGCGATTTCATAGAAAAATGCCTTGAGCATGTGAAATCTCCCAGGCAAATGCCAGCACAGGCTGCCTCAACCGCCTTTCCTTCCGCACCTCCAGCAACATCTCCATATCTTTGCCCTACCAACATCGCACCTCATTATTGGCCTGAACTTAATTATTGGGCTCAACTTAGGCTGGTGTGCCCAGTAAGCTCATTCCTACATTGCTTTCAGTGACTTGCTGATTAATCGCTCTAACATGCCTTTATAGAATGAACTCGTGTTCTCGATAATTAAATCCAAAAAGGAGTCTTAAATGAAAGCGAATTTTAAAAGCCTTGTTCTGATCGGTGCGTTGATGATGCCAGTAGCCAGCTTTGCGGCAGAGGGCGATAGCATTGAAACCAAGCTGAGCGACTCCGTGGTGACGACCAAGGTCAAGGCTGCTTTTGCCAAGGATAAGCTGGTTAGCGCTACTGATATCAAGGTAGAAACCGATAGCGATGGCCTGGTGCAACTGAGCGGAACTGCCA
The DNA here is from genome assembly GCF_044751345.1 of Methylobacillus methanolivorans. Taxonomy (GTDB): domain Bacteria; phylum Pseudomonadota; class Gammaproteobacteria; order Burkholderiales; family Methylophilaceae; genus Methylobacillus; species Methylobacillus methanolivorans. The sequence continues at coordinate 54,196 of NZ_JBIWXY010000002.1, forward strand.
AGAGCAAGGCAGAAGCTGAGCGTGCTGTGAAAATTGCCAAAAGCGTCAAGGGTGTCACTGGTGTGAAGAACGACATCATTGCACCTTAAGCAATATTAGGTGGATTGAATAAAAATGGGGCAAAAGCCCCATTTTTTATGCCTGTGACGATTTGAAACGCAGGTTAAGATAAGTTAGGACTTCCTGCTTGAGCTGTTCGTGAAAGGGTTCACGATCAAACCCTTCGGGATCTGTGGTTGGCAATGCACCGCCCTGCTTGATCTTGGGGGGAAACGGGCTAAGAAAAGAGAAATGCCCAGCATTCTTCACGCACCGACTAGTCACCTTGGTAATGTCTGACACACCCTTCAGCACAATCTCGTTATGCCAGCCTGGCGTATAAGGGTCATGCTCCGCACTCAACATCAAGATAGGCACATCAACATGCTTGAGCGCATCTTCTGGCATGAACCATACGGTTGCCGGTGCCAATAACACCAGTGCCTGAATTCTGTCGTCATGCTCCACCTCCACGCTGGTAGGTGCTGGCCCAGCATAGTCTGGCTTAAATGCCTCTGGCGGATACCATGGCTTACCCCCTGCAAGTGCAAGCGCAGCATAGCCGCCCATGGAGTGCCCGATAACGCCAAGCTGTCCCGGTTGTAAATGCCGACCTAAGCTAGCATCCTCATGGAGCGCATCTGCCGTAAGCCGAAGATGGCGTGGGCGGTATTGCAGGTTTTCCACCTTGCCCATGAATTGATTATCAACGCGGTTGTTACCCGGATGCTCAATCATTGCGACGATATAGCCGTGCTGGGCAAGATGAGTCGTCATACTCCGGTACAACAAATGTGAACCGCCGCTGCCATGAGAGACCAAGATCAGGGGATATTGCCCAGGTGCAACGGGAGCATCAGGGCTAACATCCATCACATAAGGGCCAAATGCGTGGCTGGTTGGCGCCTGCTGAGTCGGATACATGACCAGCGCAGGAAACGAAAGCCCGTGCGCTTCATCTTGCAGCTTCAGTTCTTTCACACCAACAAACATATTAAAATCAATTAGTTGATTAATCTACAGACAAAATAAAAGCAGACTTTTTATGGTCTGCTTTTATTGAAATTGGCGTCCCCACGGGGATTCGAACCCCGGTTACCGCCGTGAAAGGGCGATGTCCTAGGCCTCTAGACGATGGGGACATGAAACATAATGTTTCTAGAGGGTGCGAATTCTAACCAAAAACCCTGACAAACGCCAGCTTATTTTGAAAAAATATTCCATACCGCATCATTCCAGAGGTGATGCGGTCTTGCCTGATCATTGTTAGCATAGCGGCCAGATGAAAGATGTTCGTTTCCCAGACCGCCGTATTGCCCATCTCGACATGGATATGTTCTTTGCCGGGGTAGAGTTGCTACGCTACCCTGAGTTGCGCGGGCAGGCCGTAGTGGTTGGTGGCCGCTCTACCCCGCAGCCACGCAGGCTTGCCAATGGCCGCCATCAATTTACCCGACTGGGGGAATACAATGGCCGCGGAGTCGTCACTACCTCCACCTATGAAGCCCGGGCGCTGGGCGTCTTTTCTGCCATGGGTTTGATGAAATCTGCACAATTGGCACCAGATGCCATTCTGCTCCCCGCAGACTTTGAGTCATACCGTCATTATTCGCGCCTGTTCAAGGCTGCTGTGATGTCGATCGCACCCGATATCGAGAATAGGGGGATTGATGAGATATATATTGATCTCAGTACCATTGAGGAGGACACGGATATCCTGGCCCAGCGCCTGAAAACTGCCGTGCTCGATTCCACTGGCCTATCCTGCTCGATTGGCATCGCCGCTAACAAATTGCTCGCCAAGATAGCTTCAGATCTCGACAAACCTGATGGACTCACCATCATTGATCACCAGGCTTTCCAGGAGCGCATCCTGCCGCTGGCGGCCAAGAAGATCAACGGTATAGGCCCCAAGGCCGCATTGAAGCTGGAGAAGCTGGATATCCACACGATTGCAGACCTTGCCTCTGCCAAGCCTGATATCCTGTTGCAGCATTTTGGCCAAAGTTACGCCCATTGGCTGATGCGTGTTGCCCAGGGGCAGGACGACAGGGCAGTTGTCACTAGTTCTACGCCCAAATCCATGAGCCGAGAAACCACGTTTGAGCGCGACATGCATGCGCTACAGGACAAGCACTATCTCAGCCGCGCATTCACCGCATTATGCGAACGTGTAGCGCATGACCTGCAACAGAAACGCTATCTGGGCCACACTGTCGGCATCAAGATCAAGTATCAGGATTTTCGTACAGCCACGCGCGATCTCACCTTACCTCACCCTACCAATGATGCAGCCACCATCCGCCGAGCCGCAGGCCAATGCTTGAAACGCCTTTCGCTGGATCAGCGCTTTCGCTTGCTAGGAGTGAAAGTCAGTAATCTGGTACATAGCGATGAGATTGAGGCAGATCCACCGGAACAGGCAAGCTTATTTAGCTGAAGCTGAGCTCTACAAGCTAGCCGGTCAAGCCTGCCATGGCGCTGGGATATGTGCCACCAGGAAATCGATCAGCAACCTAAGCTTGCCAGTGGTCGCCTGCCTATCCCGATAGCAAGCATAAAACTCCAAGGGCTCGATCTCGGCATTCGGCACTTTACCCTCAAGCGGCTCAAACAAAGACACCAGTAATCCATCCGCAATCAGGCGATCCGCAACAAACGCACCGATACGTGCAATGCCAGCGCCTGCTGCCGCCATGTTGGCCAAGGTATCAATATCGTTGCAAATCAAGGTATCGTTCAGCAGTGCTTCAAACCGCAAGCCATTTCTCACGAAGCGCCATCCGAGTAATCGTCCGTCAAACGGCACTCTTAATACCAAACATTGGTGATGGATCAGCTCGTCAGGATCATGTGGAGTTCCATGTTGTGCCAGATATGCCGGTGAGGCGCAAAAGCGCAATGGCACCCGTGCAATCCGCCTGGCAACCAAGCCAGCCTCCAACTGCTGCGAAAAGCGGATACTGAGGTCAATTTCTTCGCGGATATGATCCACATAGTGATCTGCCAACACCAGCTCGATCTTGAGCTTGGGATAGCGAATAGCAAACGCTGCTACCAGTGGAGCCAGCACATTGCGCCCAAAAGCCGCAGAACTGGCGATACGCAATTTCCCCCGTGGTTCACCAGCCATCTCATGCAGCTCTGCCTGCGCATCATCCAGTTCCTCCATCACCGATTGCACCCGCTGGTAATAAAGCTGACCGCTTTCCGTCAAGGCCAGGCTGCGCGTCGTCCTGATCAGCAACCTCACCCCCAGTTGTTGTTCCAGGCGAGCAATATTCTGGCTGGCAGCAGCAGCTGAAATGCCCAGCCGTCTTGCCCCGGCAGCAATGCTCCCCTCCTCCACTGCCTTGACGAAACTGCTAATGCCTTTCAAGTTATCCACAAGCTTACCTTTTGCATTTTGATCTTCACTTATAAGTTTAACTTGAAAATGTCATTAAGTTTTACGGTCTACTGGCTAATGAATGGCTAGCGTACAGTGCTTCCATCAACAAACACAGGAGCAATATCATGAATGCAATTCCCCGTTTCAACCTCGGCCTGCCCAAACACTACACACCTGTGGTATTTGCCTTTTTCATGTCTGGCATCATGGCCATGCTGATGTGCCTGGTGATCGTTGCTGCCAACAGCGGCTTAGGTTTGGGCTATTTCAGTCGAGTGTTTCACGCCTACATGCTGGCGATGCCAGTGGCATTTATCTGTGTACTCATGGTGCGCCCCATCGTCATGGCTTTGGTTGCCAGAACCATCCGCCCTTGAACTCTGTGGGCATTCACTTTCTCCGACAGCCATTTCGGAAGCCAACCTATGCCATGGAAGGCTTGCCATCACTACACTGGTAGCCAGGGTTTCTACTGATGCAAAGCAATTCAGTGGAACTGTTTAGCCCAGAAACCATCCATATTGATAGGAGGACGTCATGCCAGTGATTGAGAAATCCATAGAAGTGAACGTACCCGCCCAAGTGGCTTATGATCAATGGACGCAGTTCGAGGATTTTCCATTGTTCATGGAAGGCATCATTGCGGTTAACCAGCTTGATGACACCCATGTGCACTGGACAGCGGAAATCGTTGGCCAGCGCAAGGAATGGGATGCTGAAATCACCGAGCAGATTCCCGGTAAGCGCATTGCCTGGCACAGTATTTCCGGTGCGCGTAATGCCGGGGTTGTCACCTTCCACCATATTGATGATGCGAGCTCACGCATCATGTTACAGATGGATTACGACCCGGAAGGTCTGCTGGAAAATGCCGCCGATGCCATTGGCGTATTAACCCATCGGGTGGCGGGTGATCTGGAGCGCTTCAAGGGATTTATCGAGTCGCGCGGTAACGCCACGGGAGCCTGGCGCGGCCAGGTCAATCAGGGTGCTTACCAGGCAACGCCGCCCGGTCATTTGAATCAACCACGTTAGGAGGTCTATCATGAAACTACTACTGAAAACCCTAGTTGCAGGTTATGTGGCGAAGAAACTGACGCGCTATTATCTCAACCACAGAAAACCTAAAACAGTAGAAGCTTAACCTTGAGCCGGGCCCTTGCCCGGCTTATTATTTGTGAACTTCGCCATGACATTGCTTTCCCGCCTTATTACCTGGTCAACACTATGCCTCACCCTGGGAGCATTTCCCTCTCAAGCGCAAGAAACTGATCACCTGTCTTTAAATGGTAGCTGGCAGTTCCAGCCTATTGCCAGCCCTGTCAATGTAACGCCACAACTCACACCGCCTGAGAATGGCTGGAAAATGATCAAGGTACCGGACAACTGGTATCGTCAGGGTCATGACATCAGTGGGTTTGCCTGGTACCAGACGCAATTCAAGCTTGATAATGCCAAGTCCAGCAAAGTGGCTCACCTGCTATTCCATGGCGTGGATTACGCAGCAGACGTATGGCTTAACGATCATTATCTTGGCCATCACACTGGTTATTTCCAGGCCTTTGAGTTCGATGTCAGCGGTTTACTCAGATCCGGCAACAATCAGTTGCGTGTGCTAGTGAACAGCCCGCTAGAAAAACCTGAGGATTGGTCTCTACACAAACGGCTGGTAAAAGGCATTTTCAGTCATCACGATACCCGCCCTGGTGGGGCCTGGTCTGAGCGCGGGCAGGAAAAAAACACAGGTGGCATCTGGGCGCCTGTCCAGTTGCAGTTTGCCGAACAGGCAGCATTACGCCAGTTACAGGTCACGCCTCGCAAACAAGCGACACAAGCGCAGCCAGATCGCTGGCAAATAGAAACTAGCGCCCAGATACGCCAGCATGTTTCACATGAAACATCTGTCACGGTAGAGGCAACTATCCGTCCGGAGAATTTTTCGGGTAACACCATGCGTTTCAGCCAGCAGCAAGCCTTGAAGCCAGGCGACAATCGCCTGGCCCTTAGCTTTCCACTGGATAAACCTGCGCTGTGGTGGCCATACGAATATGGCAAACCCAACCTCTACAAGCTGGAGCTGAGTATCAAAGATGCTTCGGGCAAGCTGCTGGATCGTCAGGCACAGATATTTGGTGTGCGTGAAGTCAAGGTAGACGATGGCTTGCAATGGCACATCAATGGCCGCCGCCTGTTCCTGCGTGGTACCAATTACATCGGCACTCAATGGCTGGCGGAAATGACACCGGCACGCTACCAGCATGATCTTGAAATGATGCAGGCCGCTCACATCAACGCCGTACGCGTGCACGCCCATGTCACCGATCAAGCGTTCTATGCGTTATGTGATCGCCTAGGTATCTTGGTGACACAGGATTTCCCCCTGCTGTGGGGTTATAGCGATGATCCCGCCTTTATTGCCGATGCACGCTCCCAGGCCAAGGATATGGTGCAAGCACTGCAGCAACATCCCTCCATCATCTCCTGGACCATGCACAATGAGCCGCCCTGGGATTCACCGTGGATGGCGCAGAAATACCCTGATTACCAGCCAGACATCAATCGTAAGCTCGATGAGCTACTCTATGCAGACATCAGCCAGCTAGACCCATTACGGGTTGTGCGCAAGGAATCTGCCACCAAGGAACATGAATGGATGGGATGGTATTTCGACCACTGGCTGGCTTTCTCGCGCCCTACCCCTACGCCCTGGAGCACGGAATTTGGTGCCCAGGCATTGCCTAATCTCAAGAGCCTGAAACGTATCTTCAGCCAGGATTTACTCTGGCCGGACAATGAAGAAAAATGGCGCGAGTGGGAATATCATAATTTCCAGCGCAAGGAGACTTTTGAGTTCGCTGGCATCAAGCAGGGTAAGAACATCGAGGAATTTATCGCCAACAGCCAGCATTACCAAGCCAGGCTGATCCAGTTTGCCGTAGAAAATTACCGTCGCCAGCGTTATACCCCGGTTTCTGCCGTATTCCAGTTCATGTTCGTGGAAAACTGGCCCTCCATCAATTGGGGTATCGTCGATTATTGGCGCGAACCCAAGGCTGGCTATGAAGCCTTGCGCAAAGCCTACCAGCCTATCTTGCCCAGCCTGGAATGGAAGCAGGACGAATATCCAGTGGGCGCTACACCACAGATCGGGCTATGGGCGATCAATGATACCTGGCAGGGCTTTGAGCATGCCCGCTATAGCATCACCCTTTACCGTGATGGGAAACAGCTGGATCAACTCACGCTGCCACTGGAAATGCTGCCCGACTCCGGCTACAAGTTGCGTGACTATTCGCTACCCACTTTGCAAGCCGGGCAATACCTGCTCAAAGCCGATATCACAGGCCAAGATGGCAAATCCATGGGAAAAAACCAATACAGTTTCAGCGTGCAATAGGCGCTGAATGATGTAAGCACCGCATCACCAGGCCTAACCCAGCTTGTCATCCGCAACTGGATAAGTTGGGTCCTCCAGCAGATTCACTTCCACCAAGTCTTTCGCCTGGCTCAGCAAAGCCCGGCAATCAGGACTCAAATGCTTGAGCGATAACTGCTTGCCTTGCTGTGCATAACGCTCGGCCAAAGCATCAATCGCAGCCAAGGCAGAGTGATCTACTACTTTCGCCTGTGCAAAGTCGACCACGACCTGTGCAGGGTCATCGTGTGGCGTAAATAAGGCCTGAAAATTGGCAATCGAGGCAAAGAACACACTGCCCTTGAGTACGTAGACTTTACGGCCAGATTCATCAACCACGGTACTGGCCGATACTTGCTTGGCATGCTCCCAGGCAAACACCAGCGCTGACACGATGACCCCAATCAATACCGCCACTGCGAGATCACTGAACAAAGTGATCAATGCCACCAATATGCCGACAAAAATATCCGGCCTTGGCACCTTGCCGAACAGCCTGAAACTGCCCCATTCAAAGGTCTTCAGCGCCATAACGAAAATCACGCCTATCAGCGCTGCCAATGGGATCATCTCGATCCAATGCGAAGCAAACAAAATGAAAGAAAGCAGGAAAGCCGACATGGCAATGCCGGATAACCGGTGTAAGCCACCTGCATTCATATTGATCATGGTTTGCCCTATCATGGCACATCCACCCATGCCACTAAACATCCCGGTCGCCACATTCGCTGCTCCCTGCGCCATTGACTCACGATTGGGTTGACCGCGCGTATTGGTCATCTCATCCACCAGGTTCAGCGTGAGTAAAGTCTCGATCAAGCCAATGGCTGCCAGGATGAGTGAATAAGGAAACACTATCTTCAAGGTTTCAAGATCAAATGGCACCGAGGGAATATGAAAGCTAGGCAAACCACCGGCAATCGAGCCCAGGTCACCCACCGTCTTCGTTTCCAAGCCGAAGCCAGCCACCGCCACTGATACCAGCACAATTGCCGCCAATGCCGATGGCACTACCTTGGTCATGCGTGGTAATAGATAGATGATAACCATCGTCAACGCGACCAGCCCGAGCATGGTGTACAGCAAAGGTCCACTCAACCATTGCAAGCTGCCATCGCCTGCCACCACCTTGAAATGGTTGAACTGGGCGAAGAAAATCACCATCGCCAAACCATTCACAAAGCCTAGCATTACTGGATAAGGCACCATGCGAATGTACTTGCCCATCCTTGCAACACCGAACAGCACCTGCAATATCCCCATCAGCACCACGGCTGCAAACAGGTATTCCACGCCATGCTGCACCACCAAGGCTGTCATCACCACCGCTAATGAACCTGCTGCCCCGGAAATCATCCCAGGGCGCCCGCCAAAGGCAGAGGTGATAAACGACACGATCACCGAGGCATACAATCCAGTCAAAGGCGATACATGGGCAACAAAGGCAAATGCGATCGTTTCCGGCACCATCGCCAGGGCTGTTGTCAGCCCGCTTAATGCGTTGGTTTTAATTTGGGACAGATTTAGCCCCTTGGATACTGCATTCGACATCAATAAACTCCTGTGCTGCAGCACAACTCAGCTATTTTAGCGGCCACTATGTCATGCCAATTTAATCAATAAGTTAAATCGGTAAAAACACCAAATAATAGAAAAAAGACTGTTCAGCTTTTCTAGGCTCGATGTGAAAAATCCCTCAAGTTTGCAGAAATAGCAGGCATTGGATAACCTGCATTCAATATCCCGGATAAGGAGCTGCCATCATGGAAAACCAATGGAGTGTCTATCGCGTATCTCCTATCGACCACGGTTGGCACTATCTCAAGACGGTAAACGAAACCGCACGCCTATTGGGTGGGAATTGGGCAGAAGCAGAAGCGAATGGTCTAGTCGCAGATCACCCCAGGGTTGAGGTATTTCTAGCAGCCTACCGTTTTGCTCGCGAGGCCGCGATTACTCACGGCTATGACAATATCAACCGCAATCAACCCGTTGTATTCTGGTTACCAGACAGTACTATTTTCAACTATGGATTTGTATTCAAGTCAGATAATGGTGGGATCACTTATGTGGTTTCACCCAAACCGCTATCTTGGCTAAATCAATTGAGTTGAAAGCAATCAGGCTAATCATTGATTAGCCTGATTGTTGATGATCATATGAAAATACTAAATAGATCAAACGTCTAGGTTACTTACCCCCAGAGCATTGCCTTCAATGAAGGCGCGGCGTGGTTCTACCTGATCACCCATCAATGTAGTGAAGATTTCATCAGCCGCAATGGCATCGTCAATCTGCACCTTGAGTAGGCGGCGTACAGTAGGATCCATAGTGGTTTCCCACAGTTGCTCAGGGTTCATTTCACCCAGGCCTTTATAGCGCTGGATATTGAGGCCGTGCTTGGCTTCGCCCATGAGCCAATCTAGAGCAGCCTTGAAGCTGGTGATTGGTTGTTGTTTTTCACCACGCTTGATAGTGGCACCCTCACCTACCAAGCCTTGCAAGGTTTGTGATGTAGTGAGGATTTGCTGGTAATCACCACTACTGATGAAATCGCTATCGATCACGCTGGCTTGCAGGTTGCCGTGAACATACTTGTTGATTGCCAGGCGATAGTTGCCACTTTCTTGGTTTTGCGTCACTAATACTTCGCTACCTGTATGGCCCAACAATGGACGAAGTTTTGCTGCTGTCGCTTCGGCTTGGGCCTCACTATCGAGTTCCAACTTGCCCAGCTCAAGTAATGCGCGCAGGATACTTTCGTCATACAGTGGGCTCAAACGGCGAATGATGGCTTCGGTTAGTACCATTTGCTTGGCAATCGCTGCCAATGCTTCGCCACTGATGGTTTCACCATCTGTTTGCTTGAGTAATTCCGCACCTTTGAGCGCGGATTGCAGCAGGTATTGATCCAGTTCCTGCTCATCCTTGAGGTAACGCTCATCACGTCCCTGCTTGACCTTGTACAACGGTGGCTGAGCAATATAAACATGGCCTCGCTCCACCAATTCTCCCATCTGACGATAGAAGAAAGTTAGCAACAAGGTTCTGATGTGCGCACCATCAACGTCAGCATCGGTCATGATGATAATGCGGTGATAGCGCAATTTTTCTGCACTGAAATCATCCTTGCCTATGCCTGTCCCCAAGGCAGTGATCAGGGTTGCAATTTCCTGTGAAGACAAGAGCTTATCGAAACGGGCTTTTTCCACGTTCAGGATCTTACCCTTCAATGGCAGGATAGCCTGGAACTTGCGATCACGGCCTTGCTTGGCAGATCCGCCCGCAGAGTCACCCTCGACAAGGTAAAGCTCGCTTAATGCTGGGTCTTTTTCTTGGCAATCGGCAAGTTTGCCAGGCAAACCCATGGTATCCATGGCGCCTTTACGGCGTGTCATTTCACGCGCCTTACGGGCTGCATCACGTGCGCGGGCTGCCTCAATAATCTTGTTGCAGATAATTTTGGCTTCGTTAGGATTTTCCAGCAGGAATTCAGCCAGCTTCGCAGAAACGACTTCTTGCACAACAGGCTGCACTTCGCTGGAAACCAGCTTGTCCTTGGTTTGTGAGGAAAACTTTGGCTCAGGTACCTTCACGGAAAGTACGCAAGTCAGGCCTTCACGCATGTCATCACCGCTGGTGTCGATCTTGGCTTTTTTCGCCAAGTCATTTTGCTCAATATAGCTGTTCAGCGTACGTGTCATTGCCGTACGCAAGCCAGTCAAGTGAGTACCACCATCCCTTTGCGGAATATTGTTGGTAAAGCACTGCACGCTTTCACTGTAGGAATCGTTCCATTGCATGGATACTTCGATCGTCATGCCATCCTTTTCGCCGGAAGCGTAGAAAGGCTTGGGATGCAGTACAGTTTTGCTGCGGTTCATGTATTCAACGAAACCCTTGACCCCACCGGAATGGGCAAAGTTTTCAGACTTGCCATTGCGCTGGTCGATCAGCTCAATCTTGACGCCATTATTGAGGAAGGAAAGCTCGCGAATGCGTTTTGCGAGAATTTCGAAATGAAATTCCACAGTAGTGAAAGTTTCAACGGAAGCCAGGAAATGGACTTCTGTACCACGTCGTTCAGTCGTGCCCGTCACAGCCAAAGGTGATACGGCCACGCCACGACGGAATTCCATTTGATGCACTTGGCCATTACGGCAGATACGCAATCGAAGCCAGTCTGAGAGCGCATTCACCACAGAAACACCTACACCGTGCAAGCCACCAGAAACTTTGTAGGAATTTTGGTCAAACTTGCCGCCGGCATGTAATTCTGTCATTACGATTTCAGCGGCTGACCGCTTGGGCTCGTGTTTATCGTCTTCCTTGATGTCGGTAGGAATACCACGACCATTGTCAGAAATACTGATCGAATTATCAGGATGAATGATTACCTTGATGTCATCACAGTGTCCTGCCAAAGCTTCATCAATCGCATTGTCCAGTACCTCGAACACCATGTGGTGCAAACCGCTGCCATCGGATGTATCGCCAATGTACATACCTGGGCGTTTACGAACTGCATCTAGGCCTTCAAGGATTTTAATACTGTCGGAATTGTAATCAGTCATAGTCCTGTGGGTTTCACGTGAAACAATCAGTTATTCTTTAATATTCAATCGGTTAAATTCTCATTGGCATAACGACATATTTGTAATTATTGTCGTTTTCCACTGTTACCAGGCAACTACTATTCGCATCTGCAAACGAGAAAATCACGCTTTCGCTGTCTGAATTGTTCAATACATCGATCATGTAAGTGACATTGAAGCCAATATCCAGACTGCTGCCACCATAGCTAATTTCAAGTTCTTCTTCTGCTTCTTCCTGCTCGCTATTGGTGCTGATTAGTTTCAAGCTATTCGCAGAAAGCACCATGCGAATACCACGATATTTTTCGTTGGACAGGATAGAAGCTCGTTGCATGGATAACAAAATCATCATGCGATCTACAGTGAAACTGTTCTGGTGTCCTGTAGGGATTACACGTGTGTAATCTGGGAATTTTCCGTCAATTACTTTTGAAATCAATCGGATATCACCAAAAGCGAAATTAGCCTGACCATTGGCAACCTCTATTGTGACTTCATCTTCGCTTTCGTCCAACAGTTTTATCAATTCGATCACGGTTTTGCGTGGCAGGATGATTTCCTGTTTTTCGTAGCTATTTGCCAGTTCGGTTGAAGTAAAACTGAGTCTGTGGCCATCAGTACCTACAACATTCAGCCTATTTCCATTCACTTCAAACAACAAGCCGTTGAGGTAATAACGGATGTCTTGCTGCGCCATTGCGAATTCAACTTGTTTGAATAAGCGCTTAAGCGATTTTTGCCCAATCTTGATGATGGTATTACTTGCATCTGCATTTTTAGTCATCAAAGGGTAATCGTTGGCAGGAAGCGTTTGCAGGTTAAAACGGCTCTTGCCGGTTTTAACTTGGATGCGATTTTCCTGTGTTGCCATGGTGATATCAGCGTTTTCAGGCAATGAACGGCAAATATCCAGAAGTTTCTTTGCGGAGATCGTTGTCGATAGTTCTCCGCCGACTGCTGTTTCCACTGAAAGCGAGATTTGCATTTCCAGATCTGTGGCTGTCAGCACAATTTTGTCCTGTTTAGCTTCTAGTAACAGATTGGAAAGAATAGGCAAAGTATGACGTCTTTCAACAATACTGCTTACTGATGAAAGTGGTTTTAACAGCGTATCGCGATTGATTTGGATGTTCATATCTTTAAAACCTAATATATAAAAAATAAATTGATAATAACAATAAAGTAAGCAACTTCTGTTGATAACTCAAATTTTCAATTTAAATTCAATCACATATTTGAAATTAAACTATCTTGAAATTTTTATAAACTGTTGTGGATAGAATGTTGGTTATTTTACTGACTTCTTAAAATCGCGTTTAACCCGCATTGTTACCCACAGCCTTTCCATAAGCACGTACTTATTTTTTAATCCCGGATCACTTGAATCAAGACAGAAATATCTCTTGCCAAGGTTTGATCGTTTTGGCGCAATTGCTCAACTTCATCACAGGCATGCATTACCGTGGTGTGGTGGCGGCCACCAAAGGCCTCACCGATTTCGGGGAAGCTGTGATTAGTCAGCTCGCGCGCTAGTGTCATCGCGATTTGTCGTGGACGTGCAAAATTGCGCGAACGTTTTTTGCTATACATTTCAGCAACTTTGATTTTGTAGTAGTCAGCAACTGTTTTCTGAATATTCTCGATAGTAATCTGACGGCCACGAACTGCGATCAAGTCTTTCAATGCTTCTTTTGCCAAGCTCACATCAATGGCATGACCAGTGAAATTGGCCATGGCAATAATACGGTTAAGCGCGCCTTCTAATTCACGAACACTAGAACGTACTTGTTTCGCAATGAAAAATGCAACGTCTTCATCCAGGCGCACGCGTGCTGCTTCAGCTTTCTTCAACAGGATGGCAACGCGCATTTCCAATTCTGGCGGTTCTACTGCGACTGTTAGCCCCCAGCTGAACCGCGTGCGCAGGCGTTCATCGACATCTGCGATTTCCTTGGGATAGGTATCACAGGTGATGATGATTTGCTTCTTGGCTTCGATTAGAGAGTTAAACGCATAGAAAAACTCTTCTTGGGTGCGACTCTTCTTGGCGAAAAACTGGATATCGTCAATCAGCAATAGATCCAGAGAATGATATTGACGTTTGAATTCATCAAACGCTTTGTGTTCGTAGGCTTTCACGACATCCGAAACATAGCGTTCTGCATGCAGGTAACGAATTTTTGCATCTGGCCGCTGGGATTTCAGGTGATTGCCAATTGCTTGCAATACATGAGTCTTGCCTAAGCCAACTCCACCATAAATAAACAGAGGGTTGTAGGCGGTACCTGGATTTTCCGCGACTTGTATGGCTGCCGCACGAGCTAATTGATTGGCTTTTCCAGTGACAAAGTTATCAAAGCGGAATGACGGATTGAGGCCATTGGTCTCGGCTACGGGTTTGGTTTTTTTCACTGCTGCTGAAGCAGATTTTGTCGGCGTTACTGCTTTTGTGACCTTGCTGACTTCTGCTTCAATTTTTGCTTTTGGGGTAGGCTCTGCCGCTTGTTGTGGTTTAGGGCGTGCTGGGCTGACTGGCGCTGCTTTGTCGCTGGCATCATACAGTGCCAGTTCGATATGCATGGGGTTGGAGAATACCTCCTCAGCCAGTGCCGTGATTTTTTGTAGAAAGCGATCTTTTACCCATTGTTGTACAAAGCGATTAGGCGCCAATAGGCGCAATACATCCCCGTTAGCTTCAAAACGTAAGGGCTTGATCCAGGTGTTGAATTGCTGCGTTGACAACTCTTCTTCAAAGCGACCGAGACAAAGAGACCAAAAATTTTCCATCGGTTGCCCGAAACTCCGCAGTGAAATGAATGTGAGGTATGGACGAAACGTCTGATTATGTTTATTTTTATCGACCAGATGCTGTATTCACGGGATATTTACCACCCCATGCCAGATGAAGGATTCTAGCTTGTTTGCCACAACTTATCCACAGGCAACGCACAATCATTTTCACAACGGCTATGTTTTCCCAAATAAACATTGACATAGGGCTGTGTTTTCAGGTTAAATTACGCGTTTTTGATTCGCAACATCTAGAAGTCAACCGGAGATTCCCATGAAACGCACTTACCAGCCTTCTAAAATTCGCCGTGCTCGTACGCATGGTTTCCTGGTGCGTATGAAGACCCGTGGTGGTCGCGCTGTTATCGCTGCGCGCCGTGCCAAGGGCCGTGCTCGCCTGGCTGTTTAATCAGCCTTTCGCCGTTTAAGGCGATTTTAGCTATACATGGTTTTGCCATCATATGCGTTTGAGCGTCGGGCAAGATTGTTAAAAACGGATGAATTTTCATCCGTTTTTAATTTCCGCAAACGAGTTTCAGGTCGTTATCTTGTGTTCCACTACCAATCTAACGAATTGGCTTACGCAAGATTGGGCTTGGTAGTAGGTAAGAAAATTGCTCGCCGCGCTGTGGATCGTAATTACATCAAGCGTGTCATGCGGGAACTATTCAGGTTAAACCAGCATCAATTGCCAGGCGTTGATCTGGTGATAAGACCCCACATGATATTTGGTCGTTCTGAGTTTACCGAGATTGAACAGGAGTTCATCGAATTGGTAAGCAAACTACAGCGCAAGCTGACGATACAGCAGGAGCCTCAATGAATGTTGGGCAAACTGATGGTAGGCTTGATCAAGTTATACCAATGGATGTTGAGTCCATTGCTGGGCCAGCGATGCCGTTTTTACCCGACCTGCTCGCAATATGCCATTGAAGCCATACAAAAACATGGCGCATTGCGCGGAGCCTTTTATACAATACGCCGTTTATCCAAGTGTCACCCATGGCATGACGGTGGTCATGATCCTGTGCCATGAGAGTGTGGCTTAATACATTAGATTAAGAGATTTATGGATACCAAGCGCCTGATTCTTTTCGTTGTTTTTTCCTTTTCCATCCTGATGTTGTGGGACTCTTGGCAGCGTGATCACAAGCCTGCCCCTACGCCTGTAGCGACAGCAACGCAGCATGCTGAAGATAGTAGTGTTCCTCAAGCTGCCGCAAAATCATCTACAGCTTCTGCTAGTCAGGCAAGTCTTCCCGTAGAAACTGGTTTCCGCTTGCAATCTGGTGAGCGTGTTCAGGTCGAAACTGATCTTTACAAGGCTAGTATCGATACGATAGGCGGTGACCTACGTCGTTTGGAACTGCGCGAGCACAAGGATGATGTCGATCTAGATAAGAATTTCGTGCTGATGGATGATGCCTCAGCGCCGATGTTGTATGTCGCCCAGACTGGCTTGATTGGTAATGACTTGCCAACTCACAAGGCGGTCTTTACCAGTGATTCTTCGAGTTATCAGCTTACTCCAGGTGCCGATAAGTTGGATGTGCGTTTGACTTGGAAAGGCGATAATGGTGTTGAGGTTGATAAGATTTATACCTTCCACCGCGATAGTTATGCAATAGAAGTCAGCTACGAAATCCGTAACAACGGTACGGTGGCAATTGACCCCTCAGTGTATTACCAAATTGTCCATGATAATCAGTCCCACCAAGGCTCATACATGATGCCAACCTTTACTGGTGGCGCTTATTTCACTGAGGCTGATAAGTACAAAAAGCTTAGTTTCTCTGATATGTCCAAGACCAATCTCTCGAAGAACGCGAGTGATGGCTGGGTCGGCTTGGTGCAGCATTACTTCGTTAGTGCCTGGATTCCCAAGGATGGTTTAGCGCGGGAGTTCTATTCCAAAAAGCTGTCGGACAATATGTTTTCTATTGGTAGCGTCAGTCATCTGGGCAATATCGAGCCAGGGCAGTCTATCGAATTGAAATCACGCTTGTACGCTGGTCCCCAAACGCAAAGTGAATTGAAGAGCGTAGCTCCTGGGCTGGAATATACCGTGGATTATGGATGGTTGACGGTGATTGCATCGCCTCTGTTCTGGGTTCTGTCATCTATTCAGAAACTGGTGCATAACTGGGGTGTAGCTATTATCTTGTTAACGGTTCTGATCAAGCTCGCTTTCTATCCATTGTCTGCAGCTAGCTATCGTTCCATGGCGAATATGCGCGAGTTGGCTCCGCGTTTGCAACGCCTAAAGGAACAATATGGTGATGACAGGCAAAAAATGCATCAAGCAATGATGGAAATGTACAAGACAGAAAAGATCAACCCTATGGGTGGTTGCTTACCTATCTTGGTGCAAATCCCTGTATTTATTGCACTCTACTGGGTGTTGCTTGGCAGCGTTGAAATGCGTCACGCGCCGTTCATGCTCTGGATACAAGACTTGTCTGCGATAGATCCTTACTACGTGCTGCCTATTCTCATGGGCGCAACCATGATTATCCAGACCAGGTTGAACCCCAAGCCTGCTGATCCTGTCCAGGCCAAGGTCATGACCATCATGCCTGTGGTGTTCAGCGTGTTCTTCTTCTTCTTCCCTGCAGGTCTGGTGCTGTACTGGTTGGTGAATAATATTCTTTCGATTGCCCAGCAATGGCATATCAACCGCACTATCCATCAGGCAGCAGAAAAAAAGAAGGGAAATGCGCGTCGTTGATACCATCGCTGCTATCGCCACTGCTCCCGGCTCCGGGGGTATTGGCGTGGTACGTGTCTCCGGCCCCGCTAGCTCATCTATTGCCGAGGCAGTGCTAGGCCACTGCCCTTCCCCACGCTACGCAGCGTATCTTACTTTTCGTGATGAAAAAAATTCCCTGATTGATCGGGGTATTGCCATTTATTACCCTGGTCCACACTCCTACACTGGTGAGGATGTATTGGAATTACAGGCGCATGGTGGCCCTGCCTTGATGCAGATTTTGCTCAAGCGCTGCTTGGCTCTTGGAGCCCGGCAAGCAGAACCTGGCGAATTCACCCGCCGCGCTTACTTAAACGACAAGTTGGACCTAGCCCAGGCTGAAGCCGTGGCAGATGTGATTAACGCGGCCACTGAAGCTGCTGCTCGTAGCGCAGTAAAATCCTTGTCCGGTGAGTTTTCCACAAGAATCCATGAGTTGCTACAACAGCTGATTGATTTACGGCTATATGTCGAGGCTTGCCTGGATTTTCCTGAGGAGGATATTGATTTCATCAGCCAGGGACGAGTTGCTGAAAAATTGGCCCATGTTGCAGCCGGGTTGGACGCAGTGTTTCGTGAGGCAAAACAAGGCAATTTATTGCGTGAGGGTTTGCAGGTGGTTTTGGTTGGCCAACCTAATGTGGGTAAATCCAGCCTGATGAACCAATTGGCCGGGGAAGAGGTCGCTATTGTGACCTCGATTGCGGGCACAACGCGCGACACCATAAAAAACTCCATACAAATCAATGGGGTGCCGCTTCATATTATTGATACTGCAGGATTACGTGAAACTACAGACGAAGTAGAACTACATGGTATTACCCGAACATGGCGAGCTCTAGAAAACGCCGGTGTTGCATTATTATTGATTGATGCAGCTCATGGTATTGGAGAGATGGAAAAATCGATTCTGGAGCGATTGCCGCAGGATTTACCCAAAATTTGGGTTCACAATAAAATTGATCTTGAATCCACAAGCCCTAACATTATCCAGCAAGACGGCAATACGCATATTTATCTTTCTGCCAAGACGGGAGATGGTGTAGGGCTATTACGACAGTGCTTGCTGGAAATTGCCGGCTGGCAACCTAGCGGTGAAGGTGTATTTATGGCGCGTGATCGGCACTTGCTGGCATTAAATACTGTCCATGAACACTTGGATGTAGCTGAAGGCTTGTTAATTCAACCGGAGTTATTTGCTGAAGAGTTGCGGTTGGCACAGGATGCGCTGAACAGTATTACGGGTGAATTTACCCCTGATGATTTACTTGGGGAAATTTTCAGCCGTTTTTGTATAGGGAAATAAAGTTGTTGTAGATAAATAAAAAAGCCCGGATACCGGGCTTTTTTATTTCTTGGCTAGTCGTAACTTATGCGCGACGACGAGCTGCAAAACCAAGGAAACCTAAGCCTAGCAACAACATGGCATAGCTGGAAGGTTCTGGTACGGCTGCAATTGGTAGATTACCTGTGAATGCATATTGGTGAATTTGGCCGCGCTGAATCAAATTATTCACATATACATTGCCTTCGATATCTGCTTGGTTAGTTAATGTGGCATCAGTGGCAAGGATGGTGCCGCCAAACTGACGCCCTAAGTCTACTGTCTGGGCATTGTAAAAATTCCAGACGACATTACCTGCAATTTTCTGTGCTGAACCGCCGAGGAAATTAGCGGAAATATCGATATCCTTCAGGCCGGAATTGATGACGATGGTAGTGGCGTTGTTAAGAATAAAGTCAAATTCACCCAAGCCAAAAATAGTTAGTGCATCAGCATCGCTAAGGTTAAAAACGGCTAAGCCAGTATTGTCTGCGCTAGCGGTGAATGTTGCCTTTTGTGAGCTCCAAGTGACATTACTGGTATTGGTTAGCAGTGCCAGGTTATCCGAGGTTTGGTTCAGGACACTGTAAAAATCAGTGGAGCTTGCCGCTGCAATATTGGTATCCAGCTGGGTATTGGGTGTAGTTAACCGACCACCATTGAAATTGATATTGCTTGCTGTGCCATAGATATAGGCTGGTCCATTCATGTAACCATCACTGGCATTTCCGAAAACAGCTGTACTGCCAGAGTTTACACTGGTGTTGGTTGAATTTCCCTTAATGACAGCACCGTTTGCAAGCACTCGAGCATTGCTGATGTTGCCTTGAACGGTAAGGCCGGCATAGTCTGATGTTGGGAGTGAGCGATGCACGTATTCCCCGCCCACTACATTGCCTCCCACCCAGGCACGCCCATGCAGGTGGGAGGTGGAGTCGATATTACCAAATACCACGGTATTGAACTGTTGAAAGGTTTGGTTAGCATCAAGCGCTGCTTGTGCGCTTGTGCTAAAAAATGCGGCTGCCATGATGGCTGGCAATGCAAAAGCACGAATTGACATAAAAATCCCCGATAGTGAATTGAATAAACTTCTTTAATAATCGCGCCAATGAATGGCGTCGACTTTTTTAACTACATTGATCATGTAGTTTTGTATGTCAAGAAAATATCAGATAGTGAATCAGAATTATATAGTCTGAATGGATAAGCACCACTCACAGAAACTCAACAATTGTTAATTGTTCCACGTGAAACATATGAGGAGCTGAGGCGCGGCGAATTTATCGATGTTTCACGTGGAACATTGCCTGATAGTCACTGACAGAGGGGGGGTAATGCAGTATCATTCGAGTAATTCTATCTGAGTATTTTTCATGCAATATCCCGAGAAATTTGACGTGATTGTTGTTGGCGGCGGCCATGCTGGAACGGAAGCGGCGCTAGCGAGTGCTCGCATGGGTCAGAAGACCTTGCTATTGACTCACAACATTGAAACGCTGGGCCAGATGTCATGTAACCCATCCATTGGCGGTATCGGTAAAGGGCACCTGGTTAAAGAGGTGGATGCGTTGGGTGGTGCTATGGCTGCCGCTACCGATGAGGGTGGCATACAGTTTCGCATCCTCAATTCAAGCAAGGGGCCAGCTGTGCGTGCAACACGTGCGCAGGCGGACCGCGTGCTCTATAAAGCGGCTATCCGCCGCCGCTTGGAGAATCAGCCTAATCTGTGGCTGTTTCAGCAAGCAGTGGATGACATTGTTCTTGAGGGTGAGCGTGTTGCAGGTGTAGTGACTCAGTTGGGTCTCAAGTTTGAAGCCAAGGCTGTGGTATTGACAGCGGGTACTTTCCTGGCGGGTTTGGTGCATGTTGGGCTGGCAAATTATCAGGCCGGCCGCGCGGGTGACCCCCCTGCTGTTTCGCTTGCGGCACGCTTGCGTGAAATAGGCTTGCCGGCTGGACGCTTGAAGACGGGTACTCCCCCCCGCATTGATG
This sequence comes from Methylobacillus methanolivorans, assembly GCF_044751345.1. Taxonomy (GTDB): domain Bacteria; phylum Pseudomonadota; class Gammaproteobacteria; order Burkholderiales; family Methylophilaceae; genus Methylobacillus; species Methylobacillus methanolivorans. The sequence goes on from NZ_JBIWXY010000002.1 coordinate 74,494, forward strand.
GTCGTACGATTGACTGCAGTGTCATGTCGGAGCAACCAGGTGATACGCCGGTGCCAGTGTTTTCCTTTTTGGGCAGCGTTGCGCAGCACCCGGCACAACTTCCTTGCTGGATTACTTTTACGAATGAAAGAACCCACGACATCATTCGCAGTGGGTTGGATCGCTCACCGATGTATACCGGAGTGATTGAAGGCGTTGGACCGCGTTATTGTCCTTCGGTTGAGGACAAGATACACCGTTTTGCGGATAAGGATTCGCACCAGGTTTTTCTCGAGCCAGAAGGTTTGGCTACCAATGAGATCTACCCTAATGGTATTTCAACGAGTCTGCCATTCGATATCCAATACCAATTGGTGCGTTCTATCAAGGGGTTGGAAAATGCACATATCTTGCGCCCTGGCTATGCTATTGAATATGACTACTATGATCCGCGAGGCTTGAAAAGCTCGCTGGAAACCAAGGCTGTGAAGGGTTTGTTTTTTGCTGGTCAGATCAATGGTACTACGGGCTACGAAGAAGCAGCCGCGCAGGGCTTGCTGGCGGGAGCCAATGCGGCGCTGTATGCGCAGGAAAAAGAAGCGTGGTGGCCTACACGTGACCAAGCTTACCTTGGTGTGTTGGTTGATGACCTGATTACGCAGGGTGTAAGTGAGCCCTATCGGATGTTTACCAGTCGGGCGGAGTATAGGCTCATGCTGCGCGAGGATAATGCTGATATGCGGTTAACCGAGGCTGGGCGTAAGCTGGGCTTGGTTGATGATGTGCGTTGGGAAGCTTTCCAGCGTAAGCAGGAAGCTATAGAGCGTGAGCAGCAACGCCTGCGTCGTACTTTTATCCATCCACAACATGTGCCGCAGGAGCAATTGCAACAGGTGTTTGGTAAGGTGCTTGAGCGTGAGTACTCGATGTTTGAATTGTTGCGACGTCCAGAAGTGAGCTATGAGGCATTGCTCACCCTGCCCCAGGCGGGTGAAGGTGAGGCAGATCCACAAGTGCGTCAACAATTGGAAATCGCTGCCAAGTATCAAGGGTATATAGATAGGCAGGCTGAGGAAATTGAGCGCCTAAAAGACAGCGAGCATTATAAATTGCCTATGGATATGGATTACGGCGAAGTGCATGGCCTTTCTATCGAGGTACAGCAAAAGCTAAACAAGCAGAAGCCAGAAACTATCGGCCAGGCTGGACGTATTTCTGGGGTGACGCCAGCAGCAATCTCATTGTTATTGGTACACCTCAAGCGTAAAGGGCGTAAGTCGAATCAAGCAGCGGATCAGGTGGCATGAGCTTGCGGAGTAAGTTGGAAGTAGGTGCTCAACAACTTGGCCTGGATTTGCCGGTGGCAGTGATTGATAAGCTGCTGGTTTATCTTGAGCTATTGGTGAAGTGGAACAAGGTACACAATCTGACGGCGGTGCGTGACCCGGAAGAAATGGTCACGCTACATTTGTTGGATAGTCTATCGGTATTGCCACACGTGCCGACCGGTCGATTGCTGGATGTGGGCAGTGGCGCTGGTTTACCGGGCATTATTCTGGCAATTTGCCGTCCGGATTTACAGGTGACCACCATAGATGCAGTGCAGAAGAAGGCGAGCTTTATGCGCCAGGCCAAGGCGGAGTTGCAGATCGACAATTTGCAGGTGGTGGCTGGACGTGTGGAGCAACTCAAGCCAGAGCTGCCTTTCGATACCGTGATCTCGAGAGCATTTTCTGAGATTGCCTTATTCATCCAATTGACGAAGCATTTAATCGCTGAAGAAGGACTATGGTTGGCGATGAAGGGGCAAATGCCGCAGGGGGAGCTGGAGGCAATTTCGCTTAAACCCTCGAAGGTAGAGCTGTTGGTGGTGCCGGGGCTGGATGCACAGCGTCACCTGGTTTTCCTGCCAGCGAGGCAGTGTTGATGGATTTAATACTAGTGGGATGGCTTAAATCATGAGGATTCTGGCAATTACCAATCAAAAAGGTGGCGTTGGCAAGACGACAACCTGTGTCAATCTCGCTGCCAGCTTGGCGGCCACCAAGCGCAAGGTGCTGGTGATTGATCTTGACCCGCAGGGCAATGCCACTACCGGCTGCGGTATTGATAAATCCAAGATGCAGCACACCATTTATCATGTGCTGATTGGTGAAAAAAGCTTGCGGGATGTGATGCAGCGTTCAGAGCGCGGGCGATTTGATGTTGTGCCAGCGAACCGGGAATTGGCTGGGGCTGAAGTAGAGTTGGTGAATGAGTTTGCGCGCGAGACTCGTCTAAAATCCGCCCTGGCAGAGTTAGGCGATGATTACGATTATGTGCTGATCGATTGCCCCCCTGCCCTTAACCTCACCACGGTTAATGCCTTGACTGCGGCTCATGCAGTCATGATCCCCATGCAGTGTGAGTATTATGCACTTGAGGGTTTGTCTGACTTGGTGAATACCATCAAGAAAGTGCGTGCGCACCTTAACCCGCATCTTGAAATTGAAGGTTTGCTCAGGACCTTGTTCGATAATCGCAATACCTTGGCACAGCAGGTTTCCCATGAGTTGGCGCAGCATTTTGGTGACAAAGTCTACCGCACAGTGATTCCGCGCAATATTCGCTTGGCGGAAGCGCCTAGTTATGGTGTGCCAGTGTTATTACATGATAAGGCATCCAAAGGCGCCAAGGCTTATCTTGCCCTCGCGGGTGAAATCATCAATCGACATATCGTCAGCAATCGGCAAGTTGCAGCAAATTAGGAGTTTCAATGGTTAAGTTGAAGGGTTTGGGGCGTGGGCTGGATGCGCTCTTGGCAGGTGATGTGGGGACGGTATCGGCCAACGATACGCCCAATACCTTGTTGGTTGGTCAGTTGCAGCCAGGTAAATATCAGCCGCGGACCCATATGGATCAAGCATCACTGGCTAGTCTGGCTGATTCCATTCGTGCCCAGGGCATTATGCAGCCTATTCTGGTGCGCAAGGTTGCTGATGATAAATATGAAATTATTGCCGGTGAGCGTCGCTGGCGTGCATCGCAATTAGCAGGCCTGTTAGAGGTTCCGGTGTTGGTGCGCGAGATTCCCGACGAGTCTGCACTGGCGATGGCCTTGATCGAGAATATACAGCGTGAAAACCTCAACCCGCTGGAGGAGGCGCAAGGTATTCAGCGCTTGATCAATGAATTCAATATGACGCACCAGGCAGCGGCAGATGCGGTTGGTCGATCACGCAGTGTGGTTACGAATCTGCTTCGGTTGCAGAATCTAAATAAAAATGTGCAGGAAATGCTGATGCAAGGTCAGCTGGACATGGGGCATGCGCGTGCACTGTTGTCATTGCCTGAAGCGAATCAAATTCTCGCGGCAGAACAAATTGCTCAGAAACAACTTTCTGTCAGAGAGGCAGAAAAGCTGGTTAAGCAACTGAGTGCCGAGCCACAACAAAAGCCTGCCAAAGTAGTTGATCGCGATGTTTTGAGATTACAAGAGGATTTGTCCGAAGCCTTGGGTGCTGCTGTTGTGATCAAGGCTGGCAGCAAGGGTAAGGGGGAAGTCAAAATTCATTACAGCAGTCTTGATGAGTTGGATGCTTTGATTCAGCGATTTAAGGGTGGAAATAGCAATTAAGCTTGACTTAATGCTGATTTAACAACAAAATCTCGGGATTTCACGGGTAGGGCAAAAATGCTCGGCTTTTCTTTTGCCCGTTATTTGTGAAACAGGGAATTCTCAAAGCATGGACGAACTACTGGCAAGAATGATCAAAAGACAGGTCTTTGCCACGCTGGTAGTTGCGGTGCTTGCGTTTGTCTTCCTCAACAAGTTTGGTGTTGGCCTCCATGGTGCAATGTCTGCACTGGCTGGAGGCGGTTCTGCCATCTTGGGCGGCTTGGCTGCCAAAATGAAGCTGCAAAATAAGACAGTGGGGATGGGCGCAGGTTCCGTATTGGTCAATATTTTGATTGCTGAGGCAATCAAAATCGCAGTGATCGCAATCACCCTGCTCTTGGTGTTTAAGTTTTATGAAAAGCTGGTTCCTATTGCGCTGATTGCAGGTTTGGCAGCGGCGGCAATCATGTCTGGTGCAGCAATTTTTGCAATTAATGAGAAAAACAACGCTTAAGGTTTGATGGTTATGGCGACAGGTCAATTAACTCCTTCGGAATATATCGGGCACCACCTCTCTTTCAATGCAAAGAGCGTGGGTGATGGCGGCTTTTGGGTATTGCATATGGATACCTTGGTCATGTCGGCCTTGCTCGGTATTGTCGTATTTGGTCTACTCTGGTGGGTGGTGCGTGGTGCTACCGCTGGTGTACCAACCAAGCGTCAAGCATTTGTCGAGCTGCTGATTGAGTTTATTGATAATCAAGTCAAGAGCATTTTTCATGGCAACCGTCATGCATTTGTTGCGCCGCTCGCTTTGACCGTATTTGTCTGGGTGCTGGTCATGAATGCGATGGACTTCCTGCCTATCGACATCATGGCGATCGTTTACGGCTGGCTTGGCCTGCATGAGTGGCGTAGCGTACCGACCTCTGACATCAATGCTACGTTTGCATTGGCATTGGCTGTCTGGTTCTTGATGATCTTCTTCAGTATCAAGGTCAAGGGCTTGGGCGGCTGGATTCACGAATTGTTCTGTTCCCCTTTTGGCTCAAACCCACTGGTTTGGCCAGCTAATTTTGCATTCAACCTGATTGAATACATTTCCAAGCCTCTTTCACATTCCCTGCGTTTGTTCGGCAATATGTACGCAGGCGAAATCATTTTCCTGCTGCTCGGTATGTGGGCGGCAACTGGTCTGGCAGGCACTTTCTTCGGTGCATTGTTGGGCGCTGGCTGGGCGATCTTCCATATCTTGATCGTTTGTCTGCAGGCATTCATTTTCATGATGCTGACAGTTGTCTACATATCCATGGCGCATGAAAGCCACTAGATTTAGTTAGTTTTGTTCTTAATTTTTATCGTTAACACTCTCTAAAAGCCGAAAGGAAATTAAATGGAGAATTTGCAATTGTTGGCCATGATTCAAGCTTACACCGGTGTTGGTATCGGTTTGATCATCGGTTTGGGCGCAGCTGGTGCTTGTATCGGTATTGGTATCATGTGTGCAAGCTTCCTGGATGGCGCAGCTCGTCAACCAGAACTGATCCCTGCTCTGCAAGGTAAGGTATTCCTGCTGTTGGGTCTGATCGATGCTTCCTTCATTATCGGTGTTGGTCTGGCTATGATGTTCGCCTTTGCAAACCCATTGCTGAGCGTAGTTGCTTAACGAAATCTGGTACTGGATTAAGTGGTTAACTTAATTAATACCTACTAGATTCAAAGGCTCGGGAGCAAATATGAATATCAACCTGACACTCATTGCGCAGGCCATCTCATTTGCCATTCTGATCTGGTTTACCACAAAGTTTGTGTGGCCATATCTCCTGAATGCAATCGAGACACGCCAGAAAACCATTGCAGATGGTTTGGCAGCGGCTGAGCGCGGTAAGCAGGAGCTTGACGTAGCAACCCAGCGTTCAGCTGAAGTTGTTAACGATGCCAAGCAAAAAGCGACTTCCATCATTGCACAAGCTGAGAAGCGTGCCAGTGAAATCGTGGAAGAAGCCAAGGCAAATGCCAAGGCAGAAGGTGATCGTATTATCACTGGTGCCAAGGCTGAAATTGATCAAGAAGTTAACCGTGCCAAGGAAGGCTTGCGTCAGCAAGTGTCTGCGTTGGCGGTTGCTGGTGCAGAAAAGATTCTGCGCAAGGAGATCGATGCCAAGGCGCATGCTGACCTGCTGAACACCATCGCAAACGAGCTCTAGGAAGGAATGGGAGCACGACATGGCTGAAGCGATCACCATTGCAAGACCTTATGCGGTAGCGGTTTACCGCTTGGCGAAGGAAAAAAATGCGCTGGCAGATTGGTCGCAAATGCTCGCACTGGCCGCGACTATCGTGGCCGATGAGCAGATGCGGGCATTTATTGACAACCCCAAGGTTGACGCGGCTGATTTGGAGCGCGTATTCCTTTCCGTAAGCGGAGACAAGCTCAACGAGGCAGGCGCTAACCTGGTCAAGTTGCTGGTGGAATACGGTCGCCTATCCATCCTGCCAGAAATTGCAACTGCATTTGAAGAGTTGAAGGCGCAGGACGAAGGTGTGTTGGAGGCCGAGATTACCGCGGCTAGCCAACCAAGCGATGCTGAATTCGCTGCCATCGTGAAGCGCCTGGAAACCAAGTTCGGCAAAAAGGTTGAAGCAAGCGTAAAAGTGGATCCGGAAATTATTGGCGGGATCAAAATTGTAGTCGGCGATACGGTCATTGACGCTTCAGTCCGTGGCCAATTGCAAGAGATGGCCTACACGCTGAAAGGTTAGGAAAAAGTAATGCAATTATCCACATCAGAAATCAGTGAACTGATTAAGAGCAGATTAGAGAATTTCTCCACCAGCGCTGAAGCACGTACTCAAGGTACTGTGATTTCCGTGACTGATGGTATCGTGCGTATTCACGGCCTGTCCAATGTCATGGCCGGTGAAATGATCGAGTTCCCAGGCAATATTTACGGTCTGGCGCTTAACTTGGAGCGTGACTCCGTGGGTGCCGTGATCCTGGGCGACTACGAAAGTATCACCGAAGGCGATACCGTGAAGTGCACTGGCAAGATCCTGGAAGTGCCAGTTGGTCCAGAGTTGGTTGGTCGCGTAGTGAACGCACTGGGCCAGCCGATTGACGGCAAGGGTCCAATCAACGCCAAGCTGACAGACAAGATTGAAAAGGTTGCTCCTGGCGTGATCGCACGTAAGTCCGTGTCACAGCCTGTGCAAACCGGTATCAAGGCGATTGACTCCATGGTGCCGGTTGGCCGTGGTCAGCGCGAATTGATCATTGGTGACCGTCAGACAGGTAAGACTGCGGTAGCTGTTGATGCCATCATTAACCAAAAGGGTCAGAACATGACCTGTATCTACGTTGCGATCGGCCAAAAGGCTTCTACGATTGCTAACGTAGTACGCAAGCTGGAAGAGCACGGTGCAATGGAATACACCATTGTTGTGGCTGCTTCTGCTTCCGACCCTGCTGCTCTGCAGTTCCTGGCACCGTATGCTGGTTGCACCATGGGTGAATACTTCCGTGACCGTGGTCAGGATGCATTGATCGTTTATGATGACTTGACCAAGCAAGCTTGGGCTTATCGTCAAATTTCCCTGCTGCTACGCCGCCCACCAGGCCGCGAAGCTTACCCAGGTGACGTGTTCTACATCCACTCCCGTCTGCTTGAGCGTGCTGCTCGCGTAAGCGAAGAGTATGTTGAGAAATTCACCAACGGTGAAGTGAAAGGCCAGACTGGTTCCTTGACCGCACTGCCTATCATTGAAACTGCTGCTGGTGACGTTTCTGCATTCGTTCCGACCAACGTGATTTCGATTACTGATGGTCAGATCTTCCTGGAAACTGACTTGTTCAACTCAGGTATCCGTCCTGCGATCAACGCTGGTATCTCCGTATCCCGCGTTGGTGGTGCAGCACAAACCAAAGTGATCAAGAAGCTGGGTGGCGGTATTCGTCTGGCATTGGCTCAGTATCGTGAATTGGCTGCGTTTGCGCAGTTCGCTTCTGATCTGGACGAAGTAACCCGCAAGCAGTTGGATCGCGGTCGTCTGGTGACTGAGTTGATGAAGCAAGCACAATATGAGCCGCTGTCTACCTCCGAGATGGCAGTGAGCTTGTTGGCTGCTAACAAGGGCTTCTTTGACGATGTGCCAGTTGCCCGTGTGTTGGCGTTTGAATCTGCCCTGCACTCCTTCCTTAAGTCCAAGTACAAGAGCATTCTGGACAAGATCGACAGCACCAATGACCTTGGTGGTGACGACGAGAAGGCCCTGGAAGCAGCAATTCAAGACTTCAAGGCAACCAACGCTTACTAAGCTTAAAGTACAGACAGGCAGACTAGACAATGGCTGGTAGCAAAGAGATACGTAGCAAGATCAAGAGTGTGGAAAACACACGCAAGATCACCAAGGCGATGGAAATGGTCGCGGCTTCCAAGATGCGCAAGGCGCAAGAGCGCATGCGCATGGCCCGCCCTTACGCAGAAAAAATTCGTAATGTGACAGCTCACCTGTCCCATGCCAATTCCGAATACAAACATCCTTTCGTTGTTAAGCGTGAAAGGGTTGGCAACGTCGGTTTGATCGTTGTGAGTTCGGACAAAGGCTTGTGTGGTGGCCTCAATACGAATGTACTGCGTTTATCCATCAATCAGATGAAAGCCTGGGAAGACGAAGGCAAGAAGACGGTTGTGAGCGCCATCGGCAATAAGGGGTTCGGTTATATGAACCGCATCAATGCTGATGTGAAATCTCATGTGACTGGCTTGGGTGATACGCCACATCTGGAAAAGCTCATCGGTACGATCAAGGTGATGCTGGATGCCTACATCGTAGGTGAGATTGATCAGCTGTATATCTCTTATACCCGCTTTATCAATACCATGAAGCAAGAAGCGGTGATTGAGCAGGTGTTGCCATTGTCTAGCGAAAAGCTGGATGTTTCAGCAACGACAGCCAAGGGGCACTGGGATTATATCTACGAGCCTGAGGCAAATGTCGTCATCGATGAACTGATGACTCGATATATTGAGTCCATTATTTATCACGCCGTTGCCGAAAACATGGCGTCTGAACAAAGCGCCCGTATGGTGGCCATGAAGGCCGCGTCGGATAACGCGAAGACGGTGATTGGTGAATTGAAGCTGGTGTACAACAAGGCGCGCCAGGCTGCGATTACCAAGGAAATTTCAGAGATTGTCGGTGGCGCGGCGGCTGTCTAGTCGTGCTGAACTGTAGCTTAGCTAAAGCTCAAAGAATTTAAGTATAGATTGAGGATACCAAGATGAGTCAAGGTAAGGTTGTTCAATGTATTGGTGCCGTGGTTGACGTCGAGTTTCCACGTGACCAGATGCCCAAGGTATATGACGCACTGATCCTGGATGAAGAGACATCCACGGCAGAAGCTGGCCTGACCCTGGAAGTGCAACAACAACTGGGTGATGGCGTGGTTCGCGCGATTGCCATGGGTTCCAGCGATGGCCTGTCCCGCGGCATGAAGGTGAAAAACACCGGTAACCAAATTCAGGTACCAGTAGGCCACGGTACACTGGGCCGTATTATGGATGTGCTGGGTCGTCCTATTGACGAAGCTGGCCCGATTGAAGCTGACGAACATCGCTCCATTCACCAGAAAGCGCCAACTTTCGAAGAGCTTTCCCCTTCCGTTGACCTGTTGGAAACTGGTATCAAGGTGATTGACCTTGTTTGCCCGTTCGCAAAGGGTGGTAAGGTTGGTCTGTTCGGTGGTGCTGGTGTGGGCAAGACCGTTAACATGATGGAACTGATCAACAACATCGCCAAGCAGCACAGCGGTTTGTCCGTATTTGCTGGTGTAGGTGAGCGTACCCGTGAAGGTAACGACTTCTACCACGAAATGAAGGACTCCAACGTTCTTGATAAGGTGGGCATGGTGTTCGGTCAGATGAACGAGCCACCAGGCAACCGTCTGCGCGTAGCGCTGACTGGCCTGACCATGGCTGAGCGTTTCCGTGACGAAGGCCGTGACATCCTGTTCTTCGTTGATAACATCTACCGTTACACACTGGCTGGTACTGAAGTATCCGCGCTGCTGGGTCGTATGCCTTCCGCCGTGGGTTACCAGCCTACGCTGGCTGAAGAAATGGGCCGCTTGCAAGAGCGTATTACTTCGACCAAGGTTGGTTCGATTACTTCCATCCAAGCCGTTTACGTTCCTGCGGATGACTTGACCGATCCATCCCCAGCAACCACCTTCTTGCACTTGGACTCCACAGTGGTTCTGTCTCGTGACATCGCTGCACTGGGTATCTACCCTGCGGTTGATCCACTGGACTCCACATCGCGTCAGCTGGATCCACAAATCGTGGGCGAAGAGCACTACAGCGTGGCACGTTCCGTACAGTCCACTCTGCAACGCTACAAGGAACTGCGTGACATCATCGCGATTCTGGGTATGGACGAATTGTCTCCAGAAGACAAGCTGGCAGTCGCCCGCGCTCGTAAGATCCAGCGCTTCCTGTCCCAGCCTTTCCACGTTGCTGAAGTCTTCACTGGCGCACCTGGTAAGTACGTGACCCTGAAGGACACGATCAAGGGCTTCAAGGCTATCGTTGCCGGCGAATACGATCACCTGCCAGAACAAGCGTTCTACATGGTAGGCGCGATTGAAGAAGCGGTTGAGAAGGCAAAGACCCTTAACTAAACCTTGTCACAGGTAAGGATAGGACGATATGGCATCAACAATACACCTGGACGTGGTTAGCGCAGAAGAATCCATTTTCTCGGGCGAGGCAGAGTTTGTCGCAGCGCCTGCGAAACTGGGTGAGGTAGGTATTTATCCTAACCATGCACCGCTGATTACCACCATCAAGCCAGGCGTGCTGCGCGTCAAGGTTGCCAATAGTGGTGAAGAACAGGCTATTTACATTTCCGGCGGTTTGCTGGAAGTGCAGCCAGGCCTGATCACCGTGCTGGCAGATACTGCGATTCGCGGTCATGATCTAGATGAAGCCAAGGCGATTGAAGCCAAGCGTGCTGCAGAAGAAGCATTGAAGAACAATGCATCGGGTGTGGATTATGCGCGTGCGCAGGCTGAATTGTCCGAAGCGCTGGCACAATTGCAAACAATTGAGCAATTACGCAAGACAACGCACTAAACCTGCAAGTTTTGCTAGGAAAGGCAGCCAAATGGCTGCCTTTTTTATTTATACTTCCAGTTAATTTTCAATGCTTGAACCGGATAGCCACTTGTCTCTTTCCACACCCTCTTCCAAGCTCAATATCGTGATTCTCGCTGCGGGTAAAGGTACCCGCATGCACTCCAGCAAGCCCAAGGTACTGCATGCTTTAGCAGGCAAGCCTATCTTGCAGCACGTACTGGATACTGCTCGCAAGCTACAGCCAAGCAAGATCATTGTGATCTATGGCTTTGGCGGTGAAGCTGTACCACAAGCTTTGCCAGCTGATGACATCACTTGGGTAAAGCAGACTGAACAATTAGGCACCGGGCATGCCATGCAGCAAGCCCTGCCCTATCTTGAGTCGGATGCAAGAACGCTGATTCTGTTAGGGGATGTTCCGTTACTGGCGTTGGAAAGCTGTGAGCGATTGCTGTGTGAGCAGGCAGCATTGGCGTTATTGACGGTCAATAAGCCCAATCCCGCCGGGTATGGGCGCATTGTGCGCGATCAGGCCGCTGTGAAAGCGATTGTTGAACATAAGGATGCAACAGAAGCACAGCGCGCTATCCAGGAAGTGAATACTGGCATCATGGCTGCGGAAAATGCATGGTTGGAGAAATGGTTGTCGCGTCTGGATAACCGTAATGCCCAGCAAGAATATTATCTGACGGATATCGTTGCGATGGCGGTAGCGGATGGACAGCCAGTGGCTGCTACGCAAGGTGATGATGAATGGCAAGTCGCAGGGGTTAATTCCAAGCAAGACTTGGCGACCCTGGAACGTGTTTATCAGCAGCGTTATGCTGCCAGCTTGCTCGAGCAAGGGGTGACACTGGCAGATCCTGCCCGTATTGATATTCGTGGATCACTGGTAGTTGGCCGCGATGTTGAAATTGATGTGGGATGCGTGTTTGAGGGTGAGGTGACCTTGGCAGATAATGTGCGCATCGGGCCTTATTGCGTCATTCGCAATGCCACGATTGGTGCGGGTACTACGTTATCCGCTTATACGCACATTGACGACGCAAGCCTCGCTGAAGACTGTCGTATCGGGCCCTATGCACGTTTACGTCCAGGCACTACCTTGGCCGATCATGCCCACGTGGGTAATTTCGTTGAGTTAAAAAATGCCCAGGTGGATAGCGGTAGCAAGATCAATCACCTTAGCTATGTTGGTGATGCTACGGTTGGTAAGCAAGTCAATATTGGTGCTGGTACGATCACCTGCAATTATGATGGCGTGAACAAATCGCGTACCATCATCGAGGATCGCGCATTTATTGGTTCTGATACCCAATTAATCGCTCCGGTTACCGTCAAAGCGGGCGCAACGATTGCAGCTGGTTCGACCATTACGCAGGATGCCCCGGCAGACACCTTGACCATGTCGCGTGTGCGCCAATTTACGATTGAAAACTGGAAACGCCCCGAGAAAGTGAAGAAATAAGATGTGTGGCATTGTAGGTGCAGTTGGTGCACGTAATATCGTTCCGGTCCTGATAGAGGGCTTAAGTCGTTTGGAATATCGAGGCTATGATTCTGCCGGTGTAGCAGTGTTGAGCACAGACAGTATTTGCCGTGTGCGAGCTGTGGGCCGCGTAGCGGAAATGCAGGGCAAAGCTCAAGCAGAAAATCTCACCGGCATGGTCGGCATAGGGCATACGCGCTGGGCGACGCATGGCGGTGTGACCGAATCCAACGCGCATCCACACATCTCTCGCGGCGAAATTGCCGTGGTACACAATGGCATCATCGAAAACCATGATGAGCAGCGTCAGCGTTTGCAAGCCATGGGGTATGAGTTTGAGTCACAAACTGATACCGAAGTCATCGCACACTTGATTCATCATTACCTCGCTCAGGGCTTGGCCCTGCTGGATGCGGTGAAGCATGTGGTGAAGGAGCTGACGGGCGCATTTGCGATTAGCGTGGTGTCGATTCATTACCCTGGACAGATGATCTGTGCACGCCAGGGTTGCCCACTGTTGATTGGCCTTGGCGAGAGTGAGAACTTCATTGCCTCGGACGTTTCCGCTGTGTTGTCCGTGACCCGCAACGTGATCTATCTTGAAGACGGTGACGTTGCTGACATCACCAAGGACAAGGTGGATATATTTGACGCTGCCGACCAGCTTGCGGAACGTACCGTACACCGCAGCGATCTTTCGCTGGCTTCGCTGGAGCTAGGGCCCTACTCCCACTTCATGCAAAAGGAAATTCACGAGCAGCCGCGAGCCTTGACCGACACACTGGAAGCCATCATTGATGACAATTCGTTTAGTCCAGCCTTGTTTGGTGCCGATGCCGAATCGGTGTTCAAGGAAGTGGATAGCATCCTCATTCTGGCGGCTGGTACCAGCTATTACGCAGGTTTAACGGCTAAATACTGGCTGGAGAGCATTGCCGGGTTGCCGACTTCGGTAGAGATCGCCAGTGAATACCGTTATCGCAAATCCGTAGCTAACCCCAAGCAGTTGATTATCACCATTTCGCAGTCCGGTGAAACCCTGGACACCATGGAAGCCCTCAAACATGCCAAATCGCTGGGTCAGCACCTGACGCTGGCGATTTGCAATGTGCAGGAGAGTGCTATTCCGCGTGCATCCAGGCTGGTGCTGTATACACGTGCAGGTGCTGAGATCGGCGTAGCTTCCACTAAAGCTTTCACCACCCAATTGGTGGCTTTGTTCACACTGGCGGCGACATTCGCCAAGCAACGTGGATTGCTGGATGCTGAGCAAGAGCAGGCGTATATCGATAATTTGCGCCACTTGCCTGGCAGCGTGCAATACGCACTCAATTTGGAACCGCAAATCCGCGAATGGGCTAAGGCGTTCAGCAACAAATTCCATGCCCTCTTCCTCGGGCGCGGCATGCACTATCCCATTGCCCTAGAGGGAGCGCTCAAACTCAAGGAAATTTCCTATATTCACGCTGAGGCTTACCCTGCGGGAGAGCTCAAGCATGGCCCGCTGGCATTGGTGGACAAGAATATGCCAGTGGTCGTGATTGCCCCTAACGATGCCTTGCTGGAAAAGGTGAAGTCCAATATGCAGGAAGTCAGGGCGCGTGGTGGTGAGCTATTTGTATTCGCTGATGCCGACAGCAACTTTACGGAGAGTGAAGGCGTGCACGTGATCCGTACGCCACGCCATGTCGGTGTGCTCTCGCCCATCTTGCATACTATCCCGGTACAGCTGCTGGCGTATCATGCTGCCCTGCTCAAGGGGACGGATGTGGATAAACCACGTAACCTCGCCAAGTCCGTCACCGTGGAATAATGCGCAGGCAGGAGCCTGACCTGAGTAGAGAGCAAATAAAGTTCGTCAGGTTGAGTATCTAGAGGATTGGGTACTTAGCACATATAACGCGTACCCATAAACGAAAACGTCATTGAGCGTAAACTCAATGGCGTTTTGTATCATCGTATCAATAAAGCCCGTCAGTAGAGAAACCGGTTAGTAGCATAAATCACTAGAAGGGCTAGAAGAACAAAAAGCACTGAGAGGGTTAGCATCATTGCCAACTTTTTCATGAAGCTTGGTTTATCAAATACCACGCCTTTTGCTTCCCTCACCCTCCTCTCTTCATCAAAATGCCACTTAATAGCAAAATAGGCTCCAATACCTAATACAATCAGCTTAAAAGCTCCAGCAAAGTATGGAAAAAACTCAGCCCAACTGCCGTCCATTATCTATCTCCATCAAGTTCACTATCGATTTTGCGGCAGCATCATCAAAGGTTCATGTTTAGCGCACCCAAAGTCAGGCGCTCTAGCTAGCGCAAGTCTACTGCTCGCGCTAGCTGTCCACAACTCTCTTTGCAATATCTGTAGTTATGGTGGTTTACTAAATTAGCAAAAGCACTGGCACATATAAGCCAGGTAGGTTCTGAAGTCCTTTTCTTAACATGGTAGGCAATGCCCTGCCCAGTCTTGCTGATGGCGAGCGCTTAAGAAGAGGTTGCCAGCGAGGGCAATAATGGCAAGCTGTTGGACACCCATGCTGGTATCTCTTCAGCAGGCATGGGGCGTGCGAAAAAATAACCCTGAATACTGTCTATGCCACATTGCTGCACAATAGACAGCTCTTCTTCCGTTTCTACTCCTTCGATGGTGACCGGGATAGATAATTCTGCGCACATGACGGCAACCTTCCGCAGTAATAATTGCCTTCTTGGCTCATGCTGAATATTGCGTAGAAATAGTCGATCACACTTGATGCCTGCAATGGGCAAGTCAGCGAGTACGCTGAGGGATGAGTAGCCAACGCCGAAGTCATCCATGACGACACGTACACCTATGTTATTCAAGTGGGACATGACATCGACAATCTCTTTTTCATAGGCAATGATGGCATGTTCTGTAATCTCCAGGCATAACTGGTGAGTTGGCAGAGAAAGTTTGTCCAGGGCGCTGATTAACCATGGAATGAACTCTTTGGATAATAGGGTGATAGGGGCGATATTGACGCTGATACAGGGCAGCATGTCTTGCTCTCGCCAATGCTTTAGGCATTGCAGTGCATTGAGGATGATGAGTTTATCGACCTCTACCGTTCTCTTATGCAACTCGCAGGCCAGAAAAAACTGCTCAGGGTTGATACGCCCCAATCGCTCATGCTCCAATCTAAGCAATGCTTCCAGGTGAATGCTATGGGAGCGTAAATTGACGATGGGTTGAAAATGCAGCACGAGTTTATCGGGGTTTACTAGCTCATTGAAATGATCTGCCAGCATTGCCAGGTTATGGTCTTGTGCAGGAGAGATGGAGACATGCGAAGCTCGGAGCAGTGATAAGCCTTGATGAAAGAACTGCTGTCGTTGCCGATCTGAACGCAGGTTAAAAAGTAATTCTGTCCCAATGGCCAGCGATGAGCCGATGATTAACAGCAACAATAAAAGCGTGTTTGCAGGTGGCTCTGTATTGCTCAGTGAGTCAGGTGGCGAGGTGACGCCATTGACCAATAACCAGTGTATGCACAGGATGACGCCTCCTCCCAACACCCAGTCTTGCCAGTTGTTCCAGGCGACAGGAGTTTTGAGATTGCGCAACTTGACGCGCTGGTGTGAGAAAGACATATAAAGCGTGAGTGCCAGGATGAAGAAAATCGCACCAGCGATGTTCCAGCCGTCTTGGTAGACCATGCTGGGTGTCTGCCAATTTACAATCACGCAATGTGCTGTCAGGAGTGCGATCACTAATACGGTGCTGGCGAGTATGACAGTGCTATTACGTGTGCTTGCTGCCAGTGTGGGGATGGTGACCCGGCAACCCAGGGTGATGATGATTAAGGCGATCAGCGCTGGAATTAATTCCAGGTTTTTGGAAACGATGCCTGGCTCATAAATGAAAAATCCTGCGACATCCAGTGTCCAGATAATCGAGCCTACGCCAATGGCAGCATGGGATGTGGTGATTTGCCGGCTGAATTTATCGACGGAAACGGCGGCATGTTCAACTAGCCGTTGACAAACAAACATGGCAATAGAAGCCATGATCCAGAAAAGCATACCGAGTAATGGCGATGGAATTTTGAGCCCTTGGGACAAGGGCTGAATCGAATGTAGCATGGTTGCTATTTCTCCTACAAACGTGAGGGGTTCTAATTAGTATTAGCTTCCATCTACATGGGTATTCGAGAACTGCAGATATTGTGTCGCATCATAGGCTTGATGATATGTTTTAGTAAAGACGGAGTTTTTCTTACAAATGTCATGAAATCGTACTTTTGGTAAACCAGTTTCAATGGCAGTAGTGTTGCCTGGTGCGGCAAATGGGGTAGTGACTAGGGTTGGGGTTATTGGGTTGTTTTTTTACTTTTATTTGCTTTTTCACTCAGTAAATCTTGCATACATAGGGGTTATGCATGAGTTTGACCAAGTTTGTTAAAACTGACTTGCTTGCATGAGTGATGTGGTTGTAGCAACTCCTGTCTTATAATAATTGCCAATTGATTTTCTCTACCACCAGCGCAATGAACACTACACAAGAACATATTCTCGTTGTTGATGATGATCACGAAATCCGGGAACTGTTGACGGACTATCTTCGAGATGCAGGTTTCAGGGTATCTGAAGCAGCCAATGGGCGTGAAATGTGGAGGATGGTCAACAAGGAGCAAGTGAACCTGATTGTGCTGGACCTGATGTTGCCGGAAGAGAGTGGTCTGAGCCTATGCCGTGAGGTGCGTGCTCAAGGAGATATACCCATTATCATGCTGACCGCCAAGGGTACATTGGTTGACCGTATTATTGGCTTGGAGGTGGGAGCAGATGATTATCTGCCCAAGCCGTTCGACCCGCGGGAGTTGCTGGCCAGGATCAAGGTGATTCTGCGGCGTACCCGCTCCAATCAGGCCAAAACTGCAGACGAGTTTGCCTATATCAGTTTCGAGGGGTGGCGCCTTGATACCCACGCTCGCCAGATGTTTTCACCAGAGGGAGTGGTGGTTTCTCTGGGAAGCTCGGATTATATGGTTCTGCGTGCCTTGCTTGAGCACCCCAATCGCCCCCTTAGCCGCGACTTCCTGATTGAACATGTCTATGGCAAGGAAAGCCATGCCATGGATCGATCCATAGATGTCTGTATCAGTCGCTTGCGCCATCACCTGGAGGTTGATTCACGTAACCCAGCGATTATTCGTACCGTCCGGAACGCGGGTTACATGCTGGCTAGCCAGGTCAAGCAAGAAAAATGATCTGGAAATGGCTGTGGCCTGCTTCGCTATTTGGCCGCTTGGTCATTGTGTTGGTTGCTGGCACCATGACAGCGCAAGTGCTGACAGGCTTTATCTGGTATGACATGAATTACGGCAAGGCATTGGAAATCCCTACACGGGTACTAGCCGCCAAACTTTCCGATAGCATCAGCCTGATAGAGATCAGCAAAGTAGATGATGAGCGCTTGCTCATTAACAAGCTCAGCAACAATATGTACCGATTATCCCCGGTAGATGCCCCTCCCCGCCTGAAAACTTTGAATACCCGTGACCGTGCCGTGGAGCTGTTATTCAAGCATGTGTTCGAGCAAGAGTTTGGCCGGTTGTTGCCCATCCGGATGGGAGATATTGACTTGCATGATGACCATGGCAGGGAAGCCGGGTGGCTGGATTTATTTGAATCTCACTATCCTTCCGCCCATTTTATCCTCTATGTGCAATTGGATAGTGGGCAATGGCTTAAGCTGGATGCCTATGAGGGACAGGCGGGCATGAGCATGGCGCCACTCATGGATTTATTCGATTACCTGTTCCGCATTTATTTCATCCGCATCATCGTGATTGTCGGGATTGCCTTATTTGCAGTGAGGCAGATTATGCGGCCATTAAATCGGCTAGCAGAAGCCGCAGAGCGGTTAGGACGTAATATTTACAGCCCGCCCCTGGATGCCGATGGGCCAACAGAGGTACGCCGCTCTGCTAAGGCATTCAATTTAATGCAACAGAGGCTGATTGATACTGTGACGGAAAAGACCCGCTTTTTGGCGGCGATTTCTCATGACCTGCGCTCCCCTATTACTCGGAT
Source organism: Methylobacillus methanolivorans (assembly GCF_044751345.1). Classification (GTDB taxonomy): domain Bacteria; phylum Pseudomonadota; class Gammaproteobacteria; order Burkholderiales; family Methylophilaceae; genus Methylobacillus; species Methylobacillus methanolivorans. The sequence continues at coordinate 92,752 of NZ_JBIWXY010000002.1, forward strand.
GCGTTTGCGCACCGAGCAGATCGATAAACCAATGTTGCGTGAGAAATTTCGCCGTGATCTTGAGGATATGGAGACCCTGATTTCCTCCACGGTGGATTTCATGCGTGGTGTTGAGGTGCATGAGAACCGCCACCTCATTAATATCAATGCCATGTTGCAGAGCTTGCAGGTGGATGCACAGGAAACGGGTGCTGAAGTCTCATTGTCGGGTGAGGCGGCCCCGATAGATGGCTATGCCGTGAGCCTGAAACGCTGCTTGCAGAACGTATTGGAAAACGCCATTCGCTACGGGAAGTCTGCGCATATTGAAGTGATGGATGCGCCAACCCACTTACGTATCGCCATACGTGACAGAGGCCCAGGTATTCCTGAGGACTTACTCGGTCAAGTGTTTGAACCATTCTATCGGGTGGAAACCTCCCGTAATGCCGCTACTGGGGGCTCTGGTCTGGGTTTGAGCATTGCCAAAACTATTGTGGAGGCGCATGATGGACAGATACATCTGTGCAATATGGCCTCAGGGGGGCTTGAAGTCCTGATTGACTTGCCAAGGCAATCACTCTAAACCGTTGCAGAACAAAACAGGGAATGAATGGGCAGATGACTTCATGGTGGCATGATGTTTTGCTCGTTGGGACGACAATAATTAGGTTGCGGTGAAAAGCATGAGCAGTACGAAAATCTCTGACCGGGGCTTGAACTTGGACGGCACCATGCAGCTGAAAATGCTGAGTTTCGTCATTAATCGCATTCAGGAAGCTGTGCTCATCTGTGATGCTGATGGCAGGATTTGCCTAGTAAATTTAGCCAGTTGCGAAGAGTTGGGCTACAGTGAAGATGACTTGCTACAGATGTCTGTCAGCGAGATACTGACCAGTCTAGATGTTGCTCAGTGGGAAGCTTACTGGCAACTATTGCAGCAGCAACAGATCATCACCCGCGAAACCCATATCCGCACAAGTGTCGCTGCTAACATCCCTGTCGCGATTCAGGCAAATTATTTTGTTGAGTCAGGGCATCAATATTGTGTGTTGTTGATGCGCAATCTTAGCGCACATCTGGACATGCTGGAAAAGTTGCGTGAGCAAGAGTTGCAATATCGCCAGCTGGTCAAGAATTCTCCCGATATTTTTATTCGTTATGACCAAGATTGTCGCCGTATTTTTCTCAGTGATGACTATGAGCGGGTATTTGGTATTTCTGCTGCTAGTGCATTGGGGAAAAAGCCTACCGAGGTTTGGGGCAGGCCAACTATGCCGCCCGCGGAGTACGAGGCTAAGCTACGCGAGGTGATACGAGCGGGAACGGCGCAGGAAATTGAATTGGATTGGACCCAGGGAGAGCAGTATGTTTGCCAATCCCTGCATGCTGTACCCGAACGCAATGTCAAAGGTGAGATCACAGGTGTACTGACGATTACGCGCGATATTTCACACATGCGGCGTGTAGAGCGCGAGTTGAGAAAGCGGGAGAAATATCAGAGTGCATTGATTGAGAATTTCCCATTTGTGGTCTGGCTCAAGGATCTGGATAGCAAATTACTTGCCGCAAATAGCGCATATGCGGAGTTTGCCGGTGTGGCGTCTAAAGAGGCATTGGAGGGGAAAACGGATTTTGACTTTTTCCCTGTGGAGGATGCTAAGGCCTATGTTGAGGGGGATAAGCAAGTTCTGCAAAGTGGTCAGCCTTATCTGGCTGTGGTACCTATTACCAAGCTGAATGGTGAAAAGGCCTGGATAGAGGCTTACAAGTCGCCCATGGAGGTTGATGGCAACGTCGTTGGTACAGTAGGGTTCTTCCGGGATGTGACTGACATCAAGCAGAATGAGGATAAGCTGTTGCAACGCGAGCGCGAACTGCAATCGCTGATCAATAATACCCCCGATACCATTATCCGTTATGACCTGAATGCACGCCGTCTATATGCTAATACGCCTAAATTGAAACGGATTGGTATCGACACCGAGAAGCTGATTGGGACATCGCCATCAGAATACCCCGGTGGTGAGGCATATGTAAAATATGAGGAGAAGATCAAGGGGGTAATCAGCAGTGCAACGCCAGATTTCCTGGAATTACACGGCAAGGCCGAGAATGGTAACGCATGGTTTATTCATGTGCGAATTGTGCCCGAGTTTGGGGACAATGGTCAGGTTGTGGGTGTGCTGGCGGTAGAGCGCGATATTACTGAGCTGATGGAATACCGGGAACGGATTCATTATCTCGCCTACTATGATGCATTGACTGGCCTGCCGAACCGTACTTTATTCTCCGACCGTGTTAACCAGGTATTGGCGGATGCAAGCTGGCATGAGCAGCGCTTTGGGCTCATGATGCTTGACCTGGATCGCTTCAAGGAAGTCAATGATACTTTGGGGCACCAGGCCGGTGATGAGCTGCTGGTTGCCGTGGCGCAGCGGCTCAATGCCTCGGTGCGCAGTTACGATACGATTGCGCGCTTGAGTGGTGATGAGTTTGCGATCCTGTTGCCTGAGTTGCGCAATCCTGATGACCTAGCGACCATTGCGAGGAAAATCAATGATGAGATTGCTAAGCCCTTTCATATTCACAAGAAAGAGCTTTTCATATCTACCAGTATAGGAATTGCTATTTATCCCGACGATGGTGAAGATCGTGCCACTCTGTTCAAGAGTGCCGATGTGGCGATGTATCATGCCAAGAACTATGGTCGCAATAACTACCAGTTCTATTCTCGTGAGTTGGGCTCCAAGGCATCAGAATACATTATGTTGGGTGCCTCTATTCGACAGGCGCTCAAGAACGCAGAGTTTGAATTGTTCTACCAGCCCCAGGTTGACCTCATGTCAGGAAGCATTGTTGGTGCCGAGGCCTTGTTGCGTTGGCGTAACCCGCAATTGGGCGTGGTAATGCCAGATCGATTTATCAAGGTTGCGGAGGAAAGTGGCCTGATTGTGGAAATTGGCGAATGGGTATTGCGTGAGGCCTGTAATGCATTGGTTAGCCTGAATAACAATCGCGGGGAACAGAGTCCGTTAAGCATGGCGGTCAATCTGTCTTCACGCCAGTTCCTTTATAACGATCTGCTGGCCTCGGTGAAGCAGATTTTGGCAGAAACCGGTTGCAAGCCTGAGTGGCTGAAACTGGAAATCACCGAGAGCTTGTTACTGGAAGACAGCCAGGAGATCATCAATACCCTCAGCGCATTCAAGGAAATGGGCATCACTATTTCGATTGATGACTTCTGCACTGGCTATTCTGCCATGAGTTATCTTGGCCAGTTCCCTATCAGCCAGGTGAAGATTGATCGCTCTTTCGTGCGCGATATCGCTGCCAAGCAAGATAAGCTGGAGCTGATTACCGCCATTATCCGCATTGCCCATGCCTTGAGGCTGGAGCTGGTGGCAGAGGGTGTGGAGAGTAAGCAGCAGGCTAATTTGCTCAAGATTCAGGGGTGCACGATTGCGCAAGGTTACTTCTTCGGCAAGCCTATGCGCCTGCGCCATCTGGAACTTATCTTGGCAGATGGACAAAACCTGATGCAGTAGCATTTTGCTGCCGAGGTTACCGGAATGGGCTTTGCACGCAGAAGCCACTGCTATATAATGAGATTTATTCTCATTTATTGCATCGTGTGCAGCTGCCACCCTCCTCATCTTGAACGCTTTCAAGGCTCTTTACACCAATCACCATAGCTGGCTTAGTCAATGGTTGCGCAAGAAAATGGGCAACCAGTTCGATGCGGCGGACCTGGCGCATGATACCTTCATGCGTGTTTTACTCAGTGGTGATGTCGATAAGCTGCATGAACCCCGTGCGTTTCTCACTACCGTGGCTTCTGGCCTGGTATCTAATTTTTATCGCCGTAAGAAACTGGAGCAGGCTTATCTTGATGCCCTGATGCAATTGCCGGAAGCCGTCATGCCCTCGCCCGAGGTCAAAGCCATGATGTTGGAAACCTTGGTTGAAATTGATGGTCTGCTAGAGGGGTTGTCATATAACGTACGCAAGGCTTTCCTGCTTTCCCAGTTGGATGGCTTGAGTCAGGCGGAGATTGCCCTGGAGTTGGGCGTGTCGATATCGACAGTCAAGCGCTACATTGTGCAAGCGATACAACAATGTTGTTTTGGAGGTGTGAGGTAATGGGGATGAATACGAGCAAGGAAATCTCCCCGAAAGTGAGTCGTGAGGCTGCCGAGTGGTTGGTGGAGCTGCAATCTGGCCAGCCCAGCCCGCAGACCCAGGTACAATGGCAAGCCTGGCGCGACGCACATCCTGAACATGAGCAGGCCTGGCAGCATATTGAAAAGCTGGGAGAGCGATTGGGAGGCTTGTCATCATCCCTCGCTCATGCCACGCTAGCACCCAAAGGCTCCTTGCAGCGCAGGCGTGCCATCAAGACCCTCTCCATGCTGCTGTTTGCTGGTGGCACTGCATGGGTCGTGCAAGACAAGATGCCATGGTGGCAACTCAATGCTGATTACAGCACCGGTGTGGGTGAACAGCAGCGGGTGGTGCTGGAAGATGGCACCGTCGTGCAACTCAACTCATCCAGCGCGATTAATGTCGCGTATACCGCACAACAGCGTATTGTGATGTTGCTACGCGGCGAGATTCATATCGTCACTGCCCACGAGCCTGCCAATAGGCGGCCATTTTTGGTGGCGAGCGATCAAGGCAGTATGCGGGCCTTGGGAACCCAATTTGTTGTGCGACAGTTGACCAATGACAAGGATAGCCCGATCAAGATCGGCGTGCTGGAGGGGGCTGTCGAGGTTGCGCCCAACGAGATATCCACCAAAGTAAGGCTGCAGGCAGGAGAGCAGTTATCTTTTACGCGGCATATGCTGACACCAGTTGAGCCTATCCTTCCATACGATACAGCCTGGCTGCAACGCATGCTGGTTGCAGATGACATGCCCTTGGCTGAGTTCCTGGCCGAGCTTAGCCGCTACCGCAAGGGTAGCCTGAGTTGCGATGATAGTATCAAGCACCTGAAAGTGAGCGGGACGTATCCCTTGGAGGACACCGACAAGGTCATTGATATGCTGCAACAAAGCCTAAAGCTGGAAATCCGCATGTTGACCCGTTACTGGGTGCGCCTGATGCCAGCTTCGGTGTAAATTCCAATACATTATTGAGCTGTTTTTGATTCTTGCGTGGCATTGGAAATAGGGGAACCTATTTTCATTCGCATATCAAGGGAAAATCAATGCAGCACAAGCACTACACATCACCGCCACGGTTAAGGCTGGGTCAGTTGATCCTGGCCCAGGCATTTTCCACACTATTAGTGTTTACCACGCCCATCTTTATTGGCTCTGCCATGGCAGAGGTGGCGGTTAAGCACTACCAGATTTCTGCAGGACCGCTTAAAGATGCGCTGGCGCAATTTGGCCAACACGCACAAATCATGCTCTCTTACAGTGGTGAGCTGGTGGCTGGATTGCATAGCAATGGCTTGAACAAGGCTGCATCGGTGAGCGAAGGCCTGGAGCAATTGTTAGCTGGCACTGGCTTAGAGGCGATTGCACAGGAAAACGGAGGCTATGTGCTGCGCAAGGCTGCCAAGCCCACCACTGGCCGTACGGAAAGCACCCTGGAAGAGGTGCGGGTGCATGCCAGCAAGGATCCCACAACGGAAAATACGGGTTCTTACACCACAAGTGCTACGGGCGCTTCTACAAAATTGCCGTTGTCACTCCGCCATACACCGCAATCGGTGAGTGTGATTACCCGCCAGCGCATGGATGATCAAAACCTGACCCAGTTACAGGAAGTGTTGGAGCAAACAGTCGGTATTAGTGTTGTACAGAGCGGCTATGTTGGCGCGAACTGGAACACATTCCAATCGCGGGGATTCAATATCAACAATTATTTGGTGGATGGATTACCACTGGGTAATGGTTTCCAGCAAATGACCAATGACATGGCTTTCTATGACAGAGTGGAGGTGTTGCGTGGTTCTTCGGGGTTGATGGTAGGTATCGGTGCGCCGGGGGGAAGCATTAATTACATCCGCAAGAAACCAACCAGGGAATTCCAGGCGTCCGTGACCGGACAGGTGGGGTCGTGGGACAATTATCGAGGTATGGTCGATATCTCCACGCCGCTCAATGCTGATGGTAGTGTGCGTGGCCGCATTGTGGCAGTTAAGCAGGAAAGCGGATCAAATCTGGACCGGTATGGACTTGAGCGTGAAATGCTTTACGGTATTGTCGAAGCAGACTTAGCGCCTTCTACCCTGTTTACTGCCGGTGTGGAATATCAGAATCATGAAACCCATGATTCTCCCGAAGCCGGTTTGCCGTTGTTTTATAGTGATGGTAGCCATACTAACTGGAAGCGCTCCAAGAACCCTGGTGCAAGTTGGGCTTCCAGCGAAAATGAAAAGCTCGCTTTCTTTACTTCGCTAGAACATACCTTCGATAACGACTGGCGTGCAAAAGTGCAGTTTAACCATATACGTCATAGTTATGACAGTATCATTGGCTCTGGTGGCTCAGGCAGTCTGAACAAGGCTACTGGGAGTGGTGTGTCATTATGGGGTGGCCGTTGGAAAGCTGATCCAATCAAACAAAATGCGCTGGATGTTTATGCCACCGGGCCATTCACTCTGGGGGGGCGCCAGCACGAACTGGTTGTTGGCCTAAACTATTCCCATATCGAGCAAGAGAATGATCCGTCGTACACTCTCTGGCATTACATTTCAGTGGCCGACTATCGTAATTGGGATGGTAACGTGGCACAGCCTAACATGTCGCCAATCGGACGCTATTCTGAACGCACTCGTCAGTTTGGCGGTTATCTGACTGCACGTTTCCGGCCGACAGATCAATGGTCCATCCTTGCTGGAGCCAGAGTCATCCATTGGCATCAAGCGACGGGGTCAGAGCCGTATTCAGGTGCTGCCAGTGCGACAAGCCGCTCTGAAACCGGTGTGCTCACTCCTTATGTGGCCACAACGTATGATGTGACTGATACAGCCTCTTTGTATGCGAGCTATACCAAGATTTTCAATCCGCAAAGCCGATTGGATCGCAATGGTCGTTATCTCGATCCCGAGGAAGGCAACAGCTATGAAGTCGGTATAAAGCATGCATTTTATGGTGGTCGCCTTAATACCAGCTTGGCTTTATTCAGAGTCGAGCAAGATAATCTTGCCGTGCGAGATGGTAGTTTATTGGCCCCGAATGGAGGTGTAGCTTATGTTGCCGAACAAGGTACTGTGAGCAAAGGTGTCGAGGTGGAAGCCAACGGTGAGTTGGCACCAGGCTGGCAAGTCAGTGGTGGTTATACCTTCCGTATTTCTCAGAATGCGGATGGGGACAAGGTGCAAACGGTAACACCGCAAAACCTGTTCAAGCTTTTTACGACCTATACTCTCCCAGGCGCTTGGAGCAAGCTAACGGTCGGTGGTGGAGCAAACTGGCAGAGTCAAATTTATACCAATAATACAGGCCCAGGTAATGCATATCGATTCACGCAGGGTAGCTATGCTGTGGTTAATCTAATGGCGCGGTATCAGGTTGATGAAAACTTCTCTGTAGCATTGAATGTGAATAACCTATTTGACAAGGTGTATTACACGAATACTGCAGGCAATATGGGTTTCTACGGCACTCCACGTAATGCCATGTTGACCTTGAAATATCAGTTCTAAATGAATGCATCACAGGAGCGACGTAATATGTCGCTCCTGTGAAATTTTGTGCACATTATTGGTGCCTCATTCTCTTGGGGTCGGAGTTGTTGCCCGCCCAGAATTTTCCTTCCAATTTCCTGCAACAGCGGGAATTTGTTTCACTCATCAGTGCAATACAATCCTTAGCGTCATGTTTCAGTTCATTTTAGGCAAGTGAGCTGTAGTTTCTCACTTCATATCTTCTAAGCCAGCAGGTTTGCTAGGTTTGATCTGATTCCATCAGTATTCCGCACGAAAAGTGTGCCTCAAATGTGCATGCGCACATTTTTGGTGCTTTTGATAACATTCTCAACAACTATATATCATTCGCAAAACGTGATGTTTGGCATGCAATGCTTTGTTTTTAAAGTGGATGTGCCTGAATTCAATTGCAGAAGGTGGATATCCGCGCATTAGCTGGATTTGGTATGGTAATTGCTTATTAATAAGACCGGCGGAAGTTGGAGGTGCTTGGAATGGCAGCTAGACACCACAATATACCATGCCATGGAGCACGGTATATCTGAGCCGCATCAGATTAATGAATTTGCTGGAGAGGTAAATGAGCGCACTCAATGGTTCGCAAAGCGACAATACTTTTGGCTTGTATGACAGTTCCTTGGAAAAGGATAACTGTGGCGTTGGTTTTATTACCCGCAAGGATGGGATTCAAACCCACGATGTACTGGTCAAGGGGCATGAGGCTTTGTGTACGATCCCTCACCGAGGTGGTATGTCTGCCGAGGGCGTGGGCGACGGTGCTGGTGTTTCCATTGATTTGTCCTTGCCTTTCTTCTGTAGGCTGACTGGGCAGGCACTTGAAGCTGGTCGTTTCGGGGTGGGTAACTTCTTTCTGCCTAGCGATGCTGCCGCTTATGCCCGTGCCGAAGAGATTATCCGTGCCGCCTTGGCTGATAAGGGGTTGGAAGTCTTGCTGGTGCGTGATGTGCCGGTGGACAATGACGCGATCCGCCCTGCTGCCATCCGCTATCAGTTGCCTATCCAGCAATGGGTATTTGCTGCGCCTGCTGACATTGATGCGCCTGAGTTTGATCGCCGCATCTACAAAGCCCTGTTGGTGATCGAAGAGCAGGCATATACCGATGCTGCCTTAAGCGGCCTCTATCCATTGTCGATGTCTGCCCATACCCAGGTACTCAAGGGGCGCTTGAATTCCAACGAAGTGATTCCGTATTTCCATGACCTCATGGAAGAAGATCACGCCGTGCATACCATGTATTTCCATACACGGTTCTCTACCAATACTGACCCGCATCCGAGCATGGCGCAGCCATTCCGCATGATGGCGCACAACGGTGAGCTGAACACTGACCGCAAGAACCGCATTGCGGAGGCAGCGCTGGCGCGTGCCCGTAATGGCAAGATTTTCCGTCCCAAGGGGCAGTCTGACAGCTCGCGTCTGGACCAGACCCTGAACAGCCGCTTGATGGATGACGGCTTGGACTTGGTGACGGCCGTGGTCTCCATGATGCCACCCGCCTGGGAAAATGATCCTACCCTGCCTGACAATATCAAGGCCATGTTGGAGTATTTCTCTCTCTATGAAGAGAAGAATGACGGCCCTGCGGCGCTGATTTTTGGTAATGGCAGCGTGGTGGGTGCACGCCTTGACCGCCTGGGCTTACGTCCTTTGCGTAGTGTCGAAACCGAGGAATACCTTTGTGTTATGTCCGAGGCTGGCCAGATCAATTTCGCTCCAGAAAGTGTATTGCGCCGTGGCCGTATCGAGGCCGGCGGCATGCTGTATTACGACCACAACGAGAAGCGCTCGCGCGGCACACTGGAAACCCTGGAAATGCTGGCTGCCAAGCGTGATTACTCCGCCTTGCTGGAACAGGCGCGTGCCACATTGAAGCAATTGCCCGCGGTGCCTGCCGAAATAGCAGGTTCGCCCCAGCGTTATCATGGTGATCTGGCGTTGTATCAACGCTTTGTTTCCTATTACTACAATCAGGAAAGCTTCAAGTTCATGATGGACCCGATGCTGGCAACCGGTGGGGAAAAGATTTCCGCCATGGGTTACGGCAACGCCATCAATGCGCTGACCGACCATGAAGGCGGCGTGGCGCACTACTTCTCGCAACGCTTCGCCCAGGTGACCAACCCACCGCTGGATTCTATCCGCGAGGCTGATGGCATGACCCTGCGCGTAGCGCTGGGTGCCAAGCCCAACATGAACAAGGGCAAGGGTAGGCAGATCGTCATTGATTCGCCCATCCTCAGTCATCTCGATATGCTCAAGCTACGCGAGCAGAAAGAGACGCCATATCGCTGCTTCGAGTCCTTGTATACCCCTGTGGCAGGCAATGCAGCAGCGAATGAACAGGCTTTGGAGCAGGGCATTGATGCCCTGGCTGAGGCAGTGGTTGCCTTTGCGCGCGATGAAGGTGGCATTGCTGTCATTTCCGATCGCCATGTGTCCTCCAGCCAGGCGGCCATGCCTTTGCTGCTGGTAGTGTCTGCTATCAACCAGCGCCTGATTGACGAAGGTTTGCGCCTGGATGTTTCCATCGTGGCTGAAAGCGGCCAGATCGTGTCTTCGCACCACGTGGCGGCAGCCTTGGGCTTTGGCGCTTCTGCGGTTTATCCGCTGGGCGTGCAATTGCGTGCTGAGGAAAAGTACGGCGCAGATGCTGACAAGGCCTTCAAGAAATACGCCAAGGCGGCTGAAAAGTCCTTGATGAAGACCATGGGCAAGGTTGGCCTGTGCACGGTTGAAAGCTATATCGGTGGTGAATTCTTCGAGCCTAACTTCCTCAACACCAATGACCGCGTGTTGCGTAAGTATTTCCCCAATCTGAAAACACCAGTTGGTGGCGCTGACTTTGCCGCCATAGCCAAAATGGTAGTGGATTGGCACCAGGAAGCACAGAAAGTGACCGACGAGAACAGCGTGCCTTTGCTGGGCTTGTTCAAGGAGCGCTCAGAAGGTGCTGGCCACTCTTTCGGCACCATTGCCGTGCGTGGCTTTGTCGAGATGACGGAAGAAAAAATTCACTTCGACAAGCAAGGTGCGCGTGCGGAAGATGAATTCCTGCGCCTTATGACCTTATCCAAGCTTGAAGATGCATTCTCTCTCAAGAAAGGTGAGGCATTCAGTGGCAGCTTTGATCGCCTGGGTGCGGAAGAAATAAACAGCTTTGGCGTGACGCCGAGCTACCGCAGCTTCTCGCACATGATGGCGGAAGAGCGCGCCAAGCGTCCATCTGCGTTGCGTGACGTGCTGGAGTTTCCTGCGGATGTGAGCAAGATCACCAGTTCGGATGAGTTCCGTGCCGTGCTTGGTCGCTATGCCATTGTTGGTAACAACAGCATCGTGATCCGTGGCATTGAGGTGCAAACGCTGGGTAATGACCGTTTCAGCCTGCATTTGACCGGCCCGCTGGCAGGGGATATTTCACGCTTGTCCACGTTGGGCCAGGCGCTGGTAGCCCATTTTGGCAAGGCGATCAGTGGCCACTGGCTGGAAGGCAGCGCATTGACAGTGGAAGCCACTGGCAATGCTGCCGAATATTTCAAGTTGCTGCGTGTGGCACCAGACAGCGTGCCATTGGCAGAAGTACAAGCTGCGAGCGAAATCACTCGCAGCTTCGCGTCAGGTGCGATGAGCCATGGGGCACTGGTTGCTCCTGCACATGAGGCAGTGGCCCACGGTACCAATATGGTGGGTGGCATGTCGAACTCCGGTGAAGGTGGCGAGCATATCTCCCGCTACGGCACCATCCGTGCCTCGCGCATCAAGCAATTGGCTTCCGGTCGTTTCGGCGTCTGGGCTGGTTACTTGGCAGACCCGATGCTGGAAGAGCTGGAAATCAAGATTGGCCAGGGTGCCAAGCCAGGTGAGGGCGGCCAGTTGCCAGCGCCCAAGGTCACCGTCGAGATCGCGGCTGCGCGTGGTGGTACGCCCGGCGTGGAGTTGGTTTCCCCTCCTCCACACCACGATACTTACTCCATTGAGGACTTGGCGCAGCTCATTCACGACTGCAAGGCAGCGCGCGTGCGTGTGATCGTCAAGCTGGTGTCCTCCGAGGGCATAGGCACGATTGCCGTGGGTGTCGCCAAGGCCGGTGCCGATGTCATCAACGTGGCAGGCAATACTGGTGGTACCGGCGCGGCTGCCGTGACCAGCCTCAAGTACACTGGCCGTGCTGCTGAAATCGGCATTGCCGAAGTTCACCAGGCACTGTGCGCCAATGGTTTGCGCGATAAGGTGATCCTGCGTTGTTCTGGTGCTCACCAAACCGCTAGCGACGTGGTGAAATCTGCCATGCTCGGTGGCGATAGCTTTGAGTTTGGTACCACAGCGCTGATGATGCTCAAGTGCGTGATGGCGAAGAACTGTAACGTCAAGTGCCCTGCTGGCCTGACGACCAATGCCGAAGTGTTCGATGGTGATCCGCGTGCATTGGCGCAATACCTCATCAACGTTGCGCATGAAACCCGCGAGATTCTTGCCACTATTGGCTTGCGTTCACTGCGCGAGGCTCGTGGTCGCAGCGATTTGCTGCAATTACTTGATCACCCTGCTTCTGTTGGTCAGCTTGACCTGCGTGCCATGTTGACCGTGGTGCCAGAAGTGAAGATCGAAAATCCGGTCTACATGGAAAAAGATTTCGAGCTGGATGATGCGTTTATCGACGTGTTGCGCAAGGCGCTGGTCGAGGACAAGCAGCTTGAGGTTAACCTTGGCGCAGGCCAGGTGCTCAACAATCGCAACAAGACTGTGGGTGGTCAGCTGGCGATTGATATTGAACGCCTGCTCAACCATGAGTTGAAAGCAGATGCTGCATTGCAACTACCTGCGGTGATTGCAGATAAGCGTGGCCGCCGTTTCCTCAAGCCCGATACCGTCAAGATCGCAACCAGTGGTTCTGCAGGCCAATCTTACGGTGCTTTCTGTAACGATGGCATGGTGTTGCGCCATAGCGGCACCTGCAACGACGGCGTGGGCAAGGGCCAGGCTGGTGGCACCATCATCGTGACTTCGCCAGGCGGTGGTTCCGAGCAGGCCGGTGGCAATGTGCTGGTGGGTAACTTTGCGTTGTTTGGCGCAACCGGTGGCCGATTGTTTGTTGAAGGCCAGGCTGGTGACCGCTTTGCTGTGCGTAATTCCGGCACGACGGCTGTGGTTGAGGGCGTGGGTGATTTTGCCTGCGAATATATGACCAACGGCGCTGTGCTTAACCTGGGTGCGTTCGGTAAGGGTTTCGGTAACGGCATGAGCGGTGGTTTTGCCTATCAGTACGACCCTTATGGCGAGCTCACTGGCAAGGTAGCTGCGGATTCCGTATTGCTGGGCAATATCACTGATGATAGCGAGATGGCGCGTGTACACAGCCAGGCTATCCAGCAATTATTGCAATGGCATCTGGAAGCCACCGGCTCCAAGCGTGCCGCATGGTTGCTGGAAAACTGGGAGGCTGAGCGCCAGAACTTCGTGTTCGTCATGCCACGTGCCTTGTTGCTCTACCAGGACAGCGATGAAATCCTCAAGGCCAAGCCACGCAAAGAGTTGCTGGAAGAGTTATCTTCCGCGCTGGCTGCTTTCCAGGTGCGCAAGTTCAAGCTGGCTTACCGTGATGGCAAGCCCGTGGTGGGTGGCAAGGTGCCAGGCCATGGCGAGGCAGACAGCGAGGAAATGTATGAGCTGCTGAACAACTACACCGTGCTCAATATGGCGCAGCAAGTGGCCATGGCCAAGGTGCCGAATGCACAATCGGTGGCTGACCCTGCCGTGCAAAAGGCGGTGCGCAACTTGTTGCTGACGGAAGACTTCCTCTTGATGCAGAAGCTGCAGCGCTATGCGCGTGAGGCGATTGACGGATATAGTGACCAGGAGCTGGCTGTGCTGATTTCCGACAAGCGCCTGAGAGACTACAAGTCTGCCTTGAGCCTGCGCAACATTCTCTCCATGGATAGTCCAGGCACTTATGGCTGGATCATCCACCAGAGCTTGAAGAACAGTACCCTGCTTGGTGCACTGCCCAGCCTGGAAGCCTTGTTTGCCAAGGCCTCCATGCAAGAGCTTGTGGCCACGCTTAAATCCAATTAAGACTATACTAATAGTTTGACCCCATGCCGTGCCTGGTGCACGGCATGCATTTGTTGACGACCAGATAATGAAGATTCCCTACATTCCTGAAGATTCACCGTTTAATCAAGACCAGAAAGCCTGGCTGGCTGGTTTCCTGGCTGGGTTGCAGACGCGATTGCTCAATACCGACAGTGGTAGCGGGCGCGGCAAGCCGCCGATTTATATACTCTACGGTTCGCAAACCGGTAATGCAGAAGGCTTGGCGGCTACGGCTGCCAGCACGGCCAAGCAGCATGGCCTGGAGCCTGTCGTCAAGGCGCTGGATGAAGTCGAGTTGGAAGAGCTCGGCACTATGCGTCGCGTGTTAATCGTCACCTCCACTTATGGCGAAGGCGAGATGCCCGACAACGCCCAGTTGTTTTGGGAGGCCTTGTCATCGGAACATGCAGAGCGTCTTGAAGACATGAGCTTTGGCGTGCTGGCAATTGGTGATACTGGTTACGATGGATTCTGCGAGGCAGGCAAAAATCTTGATACGCGCCTGGAGCAATTGGGGGCCAAGCGCCTGCTCGCACGCGTGGATTGTGATGTTGATTTCGAGGAAGCTGCCAATACCTGGATTGAAACAGCGCTGCCTCTGTTTGCCGAAGTCGAGGGTGGCCCGGACGAAGTCGCGGCTAGCCCTGCGACAGCCGATACTGCTGTGCCGGTCGCATCGGCCTACAACCGCAAAAATCCCTATAAGTCGGTATTGGCGGTTAATCGTCGCCTTTCCGGTGAGGGTTCCGGCAAGGAAATTCGCCATTACGAATTCGACCTGGGCGATAGCGGCATCCATTACGAAGCAGGCGATGCACTCAATGTAGTGCCGGAAAACAATCCTGAGCTAGTGAATCTGCTGATCGAGCGCCTCGGCACCAAGGCAGATGCCGCTGTGGCCAAGCATGACCAGCCACTGGCAGAGTTGCTAACACGTGGTTTCGAAATTTCCACACCATCGCGCGAGCTGATTGCTGCGGTGGAACAACGTGCTGGCAATGCGGACTTGAGCCGACTGGTGCAGAGCGGTGACAAAGCTGCCTTGGAAAACTGGCTCTGGGGCAAGGATACGCTTGATCTGCTGCAGTTGAATCCATCGCTGAGCCTGAGTGCCGATGAGTTTGTCGGTTTGCTCAAGCCATTGCAGCATCGCGCTTACTCTATCTCCTCCAGTTCGCTGGCGAACCCTGATCGCATTCACCTGACTGTTGCCAGCGTGCGTTATGTTTCCGGTGGCAGGCAGCGTGGTGGTGTGTGCTCGACTTATCTCGCTGATCGCGTTCAGGAAGGTGAACAAGCGGGTATTTTCTTGACCACCAACAAGTCGTTCCGTGTACCTGCCGACAAACATGCACCTGTGATCATGGTCGGCCCAGGCACGGGTATTGCGCCTTTCCGTGCGTTCCTGCAAGAGCGCCAGGCGTCACAGGCACCAGGCAAGAACTGGCTGTTCTTTGGCGACCAGACTCGTGCCAGCGATTTCATCTATGAAGATGAGTTGACGGTGATGATGAAGGACGGCGTGCTCAATCGCTTCGACCTCGCCTTCTCGCGTGACCAAGCTGAAAAGATTTATGTGCAGACCCGCATGCGTGAAAACGGCAAGGAGCTCTACGCCTGGCTGCAGGACGGTGGTTATTTCTACGTCTGTGGCGATGCTAGCCGTATGGCCAAGGATGTGGATCAAGCCCTGCATGATGTGGTGGCCGAGCACGGTGGCCTGGATGCCGAAGGCGCAACTGCCTATGTGAATCAGCTCAAGCGTGAGAAGCGCTACCTGCGTGACGTTTACTAAGCTGTAACGCAGTTGGATGTGAAAAAACGGGGTTGAGGGCCCCGTTTTTTTATACACGGCGATGCTGCAACAGCGGCAATTGTTGTGAAATTTTCTTTACCGGGGTGTCCTTTTTTCATTCTCGCGTGTCATTACTAGTAAGAGCGCATTTTTTACTCGCGCAATAACGAGAATGGAAAACACATGACCACACGACAATCCTTGATCAGCCGCTGGGCAATGGCAGCGATGGCCTTGCTTGCCAGCTTTAGCGCCAGTGCAAATTACCTTTGGCTGGAGCCAATGCAAGGCGGCGCAACAGCGTACCTCGGGCTGTATGAATCTGCGCGACTGGATACTGCTAGTTTAAGCGCTATTCGCAGCCTGCTGGCAGATGGCAAAGAAGTGGCGACCAAGGTGGATGGTGAGCGTGTGCAGATCATGGCACCTGAAAGTGGTGATCTTCGGTTGACTGCCCAAGCGATAGGTCAGGACAAAGTTCTGCATTTTTATCAGGCCAAGTTAGGGCGTAGTGAGACCAAGGCCGTGAATGATCTTGAATTGGTGCCGACGGAGGCCAACGGCACCACGTTCAAACTGGTGTGGAAGGGCAATACCGTGGCAGCCTCCCAGGTCAATGTCAGCACTAGCGAAGGCTGGGTGCGCACCTTGAAGCCAGCAGAAGATGGCACGGTGACACTGACAACACCATTCCCTGGTTTGTATATCCTTGAAGTCACTGCGCGCGTGAATGGCAGCGTGACACACCAAGGTACCAAATACACCGATGTGCGGCATACCGCGACATTAAGCTTCGAGGTGAAGCCTTAAATGCGCCGGCGTCATATTGCGCTGCTAGCGATTGTGCTGGTAGTGGTGGGTGCCGCTTGGCTGACCCATACTCAGGACCCTGCCGATCTGTTCGAGATCGAAACGGTCAAGCGTGGCAACATCGAGCATAACGTCACGGCCATTGGCACCTTGCAGCCGCGCAGCTATGTTGATGTGGGTGCGCAGGTGTCCGGCCAGATTCTGGCCCTGCATGTGCAGCCTGGCGATGTGGTAGAAAAAGGGCATCTACTCGCCGAGATCGATCCGCGTGTGCCACAGGCCACGGTGGATGCAGGGCGTGCGGCGCTGGCTGGCTTACAGGCCCAGTTGCAAGAGCAGGAGGCGCAATACGTGCTCGCCAGCCAACAGCATGAACGACAGCAGCAGATGCAAGCCGAGGGCTCTACACGCACCGAGGAAGTACAGCAGGCACAGGCCACTCTGAAAACTGCCGCAGCGAGAATCAACAACCTCAAGGCACAAATCGATCAGACGCAATCTACTTTGCAGGGGAATGAGGCCCTGCTTGGTTTCACCAAGATTTATGCGCCGATGTCCGGTACGGTGGTGTCCATTGAAGCCAAGACCGGGCAGACCCTCAACGCCACCTATCAAACCCCTACCCTGTTACGCATTGCTGATTTGTCTACCATGACAGTGTGGACAGATGTCTCCGAGGCTGACGTGCGCCATGTAAAGCCCGAGATGCAGGTTTATTTCAAGACCCTGGGCGCTGATGATCGCCGCTGGAGCAGCACGGTGCGCCAGGTGTTGCCTGCGCCACCCAAGCCCGAGGGCGCGAGCACTTCCGGCACGCAAACGCCTAGTAGCAATAAAGTGGTGTTATATACCGTGCTCTTTGATGTGGATAACAGTGATGGCGAGCTGATGCCGCAAATGACTGCGCAAACTTCCTTTGTTGTGGCAGCGGCGGCAGAGGTGCTGACCGTACCTATCTCGGCGCTGACAGAGGTGGATGCCAAGGCAGGCCAATACAAGGCGCGTGTGCTGAACAAGGATCGCAAGGTGGTCTGGCATGAGGTCACCACAGGGGTGCGTACCCGTTTGCGTAGCGAAATTTTATCTGGTCTCGCGGAAGGCGATCAGTTGATCACTGCGGACAAAGCGCCCAAGCCCAGCCCGTGGAAGTTCCAGTTTTGAGTGACCGCCTGCCCTTGATCTCCTTGGTGGATATCCGCAAGCACTATGGCGGCGGAGATAAGCCACGGGTGGAAATCCTGCATGGTATTTCACTAGACATCCACGCTGGTGAGTTTGTGGCGATTGTCGGGGCTTCTGGCTCGGGTAAATCCACCTTGATGAATATCCTCGGCTGCCTGGATAAACCCAGTTCTGGACGCTACGATTTTGCCGGACGCAATGTGGCCGATATGGAGGCCGACGAACTGGCTTGGTTGCGTCGTGAGGCGTTTGGCTTCGTGTTTCAGGGTTATCACCTGATCGCCACCGAGACGGCGCAGGAAAACGTGGAAATCCCCGCGCTTTATGCCGGCATGCCAGAACGCGAGCGTGCAGAGCGTGCCCAGGCCTTGCTCACGAGGTTGGGGTTGGGTGAGCGCCTGCACTATCGTCCCAAGCAATTATCCGGCGGCCAGCAGCAACGTGTATCGATTGCGCGGGCACTTATGAATGGTGGTCGTATCATCTTGGCGGATGAGCCGACTGGTGCGCTGGATTCGCGCAGCGGTGAAGAGGTCATGCGCCTGCTCAATGAGCTAGCAGATGCAGGCCATACCATCATCCTGATTACGCATGACCGCGATGTGGCCGCCAATGCGCGGCGCGTGATCGAGATTCGCGATGGCCATGTCATTAGTGATACAGGCGTATTGCAGCCCTCCTTGGCAAACACGGCCCCCGCATTCAAGCTGGAAGCGGATGCCAGCCAGGTAGCCTGGCGTGGCGATATGCTGGAGGCATGCCGCGCTGCCTGGCGTGTGATGTGGGTCAACCGCTTCCGCACGGCCCTGACACTGCTGGGTATCATCATCGGTGTGGCCTCGGTAATCGTCATGATGGCCGTCGGTATGGGAACCAAGGAGCGCGTGGTAGCTGAGTTGGGTGCTTTTGGCACCAACCATATTTACGTCAGGCCCAAGCATGAAAGCTCAAAGGTACCGGGTCGTGGCATCAGTGTGGGCGACCTCGAGGCCATCGGCGACATCCCACAGATCACCTATGTATTGCCTAATCTTTCTGGTAACAAGGTGGTGCGTTATGGCAACCAGGACGTGCAAACCCGCATCAAGGGTTCAGGCGCGGCTATGGCGCGTATGTTGAACTGGCCGGTGGAAAAAGGCGCTTTCTTTAGTGAGGAAGATAACCAGCGCATGGCGACGGTGGCCGTCATCGGCCCGCGTTTGGCGCAGAACCTGATGCCGGATGTGGAAAACCCGGTGGGCGAGACTGTCCTGATAGGCAACGTGCCTTTCCAGGTGATTGGGGTGCTGGTTTCAAAAGGCGCCGTGACGGGCGACCAGAGCGACGACGACCTGGTGGTTATTCCCTACTCCACTGCCAGCATGCGGGTGTTCGGTGAGCGCGACCCTTCCTACGTCACCTTGGAAGTGGGCGACATGAAGCAAATTGATGCAGTGGCAAAAGCCGTGGATGATGTGCTGTTTTCCCGCCACCAGATCCGCGATTATGGCATGGAGAACGCCGCTGGTTGGATTGCTGCCCAGGCCAAGACGCAAGACAGCATGAGTATCATGCTGGCCTTGATTGCCGTGATCTCCCTCCTTGTGGGGGGCATAGGCGTGATGAATGTGATGTTGATGACCGTACGTGAGCGTACGCGCGAGATTGGCATCCGCATGGCCACGGGTGCACGCCAGCGTGACATTCTCCAGCAATTCCTTACCGAGGCGGTGCTGGTGACGACTGTGGGTGGAGTAACAGGCGTGTTATCCGGCCTGGCGATTGGCGTTATCCTGGTGTTCTGGGGCATGCCTGTTATCTTTTCCTTAAGTGCCATCATTGGCGCTTTCTTCTGTTCCGTGATTACCGGGCTGGTCTTTGGTTTCATGCCTGCACGCCAGGCAGCCAAGCTTGACCCTGTGGTCGCACTTGCCAGTGAGTGACATGAAAGTCCTGCGTTTATTCCTGTTATTGTTATTGCCTGCCTGTACCCACGTTAACCCGCCGCAGTTGCAGGCGGAGGATGGGCTGCACAATCTGCCTGACCAATGGCGTAATAACGCTAGCGTAACCGAGGCCGCTCATGTGCCTGATCAGGATTGGTGGCAGTCATTTGGTAGCCAAGCGTTGGCAGGCATGGTGCAACAAGCGCAACTGGAAAGCTACGATATTGCCGCTGCGATTGCCCGTGTTGAGCAGGCGCAGCATTTGGCGGTGGTGGCCGGGGCACCGTTGTTACCTGAGGTTTCTGCCGCAGGCAATATCGGCCGCCAGCAGCGTTTGGGGGGCAGTAGTGATGCCAATCGCCTGGGCACCTATTCCGCTGGATTGCTTGCCAGCTACGAAATTGATTTCTGGGGTAAGAACCGTGCAGCCTATCAAGGCGCATTGAGTAATCTCCGCGCCAGTGAGTTTGATCGGGACAGCATGCGGGTAAGCCTGGGTGCCAATGTTGCCATCAGCGCGATAGAGGCCATCGGCTTGGCTGAGCGTGTCGAGATTGCCCGGCGTAACCTGGAGAACGCCGAGCGGGTATTAGCCCTGGTGGATTCACGCTACCGGGCGGGCGCTGCGACTGCGATTGAGCAGGCCCAGCAACAGGGTTTGGTGGCCAGTCAGCGCCGTACCGTGGCCTTGTTGCAACAACAGCGAGGTAATACCGAGGCAGCATTGGCCACGCTGATGTCGCGCCCACTGGCTGAGCTACCATTGGTGGCTGCCAGTGTTCGAGCGTTGCAGCCTCCAATGAGCGATGCCGGGGTGCCTTCCGAGCTGTTGACCCGCCGACCTGATATTGCCTTGGCAGAAGCCAGGTTGCTTGCTGCTGATGCCGATATCCAAGTGGCACGTGCCGCCATGCTGCCCAGCATTCGCTTGACTGGCGGTGTTTCTACTGCGAGTGAGCACTTGCGTGATTTGTTTGATGCCCCGTTATATAACCTGGCCGCTGGGTTGGCTGCACCTATCTTCAATGCGGGCCGTCTGGCAGCGCAGCGTGATGCTGCGATTGCACGCCGCAAAGAGCTGCTGGCGAATTACCGCCAGGCGATTATTGCCGCATTGAGCGATGTCGAGGCGGCCCTCAACCGTATTGCCGGGCTGGAACAGCAGGCCATTGCGCAAACCCTGGCACTGGAAAATGCCGAGCGTGCTTTTGCCCTTGCCCAATCCCGTTATCAAGCCGGGGCGGAAACCATGTTGACCATGCTGGATACGCAACGCACCCTATTCACTGCACAAGACCTGGATTTGCAATTGCGTCAACAACGCCTGCAGGCCTCTGTTGATCTTTATCGTGCCTTGGGCGGCGGCTGGCAACGCTCGCAGTAGAGGCTGTAGTGCAACGCGGTTAAAGGCTGCTTACTAGCCTGCCCTTTCTGGTTGCCTCAGTAGCGTTAATGCTGCGTTGCAATGCCTCGCCCGACGCTAAGCAGGTCTTCTTGCCGAGATTACGCCGGATTGCCCGAGGTGATTTAGTGTATAGTCACCCTCTGATTCATTCCTATTCGCAATCAGCATGTCTGCCAGCAGCGCCCAAGCCATTACTCCTGAACACCTGCACAACATCAGCACAGAAGAGCTGAAGCGTCAGCTTGCAAGCGATCCGCGGGAGGCGGTGCAATGGATAAAGGCCTTGGCTGAACAAGGCGAACCCGAAGCACAAGCCTTGCTCGGGCAGGCTTACCTTGACGGGCATGGTCTGCAGCCAGACCCCAGGCAGGCCAGAATCTGGTTTCGCAAGGCAGCGGAAGCGGGCCATTTGTTCGGCATGAATATGCTGGGCCGTGCTTACGATCAGGGCTGGGGCGGCCCGGTGGATCATGCCTGTGCGGCGTACTGGTTTCGCATGGCGGCTAGCCAAGGGCTGGATTGGGGCATGTACAACTATGGGCACCTGCTGTTGCATGGCTTGGGCGTAGAGAAAGATGAGCTACAAGCGTTCGACTGGTACAACAAAGCTGCCGAGTTAGGCCACGCCAAGTCATTGGGTGTGGTCGGCAGGTTTTTCGAGGAAGGCTGGCTGGGCGAAAAAGACCAGGGAAAAGCTTTCGACTATTATCGGCGTTCTGCCGAGGCCGGCGATTTTCGAGGGCAATACAACTATGCCCTGATGTTGCTGGAGCGCACCCAAGTCGGAGATGCATTGCACTGGATGCGTGTTGCGCTGATCAATGCGCATCTGGCGTTTTCCCGTACCATGGCGGCCAATTTGCTCCAACACCCTCACTCGGCTTTACGTCAAGTGGGCATGGAAGCCTTACACAAGTGTGCACAACAAGGCGATGAAGGGGATGTGTATACATACGCCAAGCGCCTGTTAAGCCAGCAAGACATCATGAGCCTCTCCTTGGGGCGCTGGTGGCTGCGCTGCGCAGCACGTCAGGGCCATGTGCAGGCGCAACAAGCAGTGCTGCGCTATATCTACCTAAGTTGAGCGCTTTTCGCGCGATCAATCTCTCTCTAACAAGATATCTGTTTTAAAGGACCAGCATGAGTATCAGAAAATGGTACCTCGTTCATAAATGGACCAGCCTGATATGCACGGCATTTTTATTGATGTTGTGCATCACCGGCCTGCCCTTGATCTTTCATGAAGAGATCGAACACCTTTCCGGTGTGGTGGAGGCTCCGCCAATGCCTGAGGATACGCCCTATGCCAGCCTGGACAAGGTGGCGGAGGCTGCGCACAAGCAGCGCCCGGGCGACGTCATCCGCTTCATGTTCTGGGAGCAGGATGAGCATCCGCATGTGACATTGGTCTCGATGGCGGAATCTATGGATGCGCCGCCTGATGCTGGCAAGGTTGTGCTCATCGACAGCCGTACCGCCAAGGTGCTGGATGAGCCGCCACCAGATCGTGGCTTTATGTATGTGATGCTCAAGCTGCATGTGGATATGTTTGCGGGCTTGCCTGGCATGCTGTTTCTCGGTTTCATGGGCTTGTTGTTTGCGGTCGCAATCGTTTCCGGCATCGTCTTGTACCACCCTTTCATGCGGCGGCTGGATTTTGGCACCATAAGGCGCGAAAAGCAGGCGCGCCTGAAATGGCTGGATGTGCATAACCTGTTGGGCGTTGCCACGTTAGTATGGGCGCTGGTGGTGGGTTTGACCGGCACCATCAATACCCTGAGCCAGATCGTGATTTTTATCTGGCAAAGTGACCAGATGGCGGAAATGATCGCGCCCTACAAAGGTTTGCCAGCGCCTAAAAATCTGGGTTCGCTGCAAGCGTCCATGGAGACAGCCCAGCAGGCCATCCCGGATATGCATCCGAGTTTTGTTGCTTTCCCCGGCAGCATGTTTTCCAGCCCGCACCATTACACCGTGTTCATGAAAGGTAATACGCCTGTCACATCACGTTTGCTCAAGCCAGCACTGGTGGATGCACAAACCACCAAGTTGACTGATGCGCGCGAGGTGCCTTGGTACGTCAAGACCCTGCTGCTGTCGCAACCCCTGCATTTCGGCGATTATGGTGGTTTGCCCTTGAAGATTATCTGGACCTTGCTGGACTTGATCACCATCGTGGTGTTGGGCAGCGGTTTGTATCTCTGGCTGCAGCGCCGCAAGCAAACCGACAAACGCATCAGTGAGCTGGAGCAAAAGCACGCTGCCATGGCAGGAGGCAAGCCATGAGCAAGCGATTCATGCAGATATGGGGCTGGCCTATCATCTTGGCATTGCTAAGCACATTTGGCCTGTTGGCGGCCTTGCTGGGAGTTGGTCTCTGGCATTGGCTATCCTGGATAGCATTGTCAGTGCCTATTGTGGTCATTTGGCATTATTGGTTCAGGCCGGGCAACAAGTAGTATTTGCGGGCATGACTTGTGCAAACGGCATGGCACAGAATAAAATGAGAATTGTTTTTATTAATAATTGCTGCTTGTATCCTGTCGCGTCATGCCTACGTCCCCGCTATCAACCACACAGCGCCTGGGTGAGCTCTATGTTCATCACCATGGCTGGCTGTTTGCCTGGCTACGCAAGAAGCTGGGTTGTCCGCATGAGGCGGCGGATTTAGCTCAGGACACCTTTACTCGCATCCTGGCATCCCGTGACGCATTGTTCAATATGCAGGAACCGCGCGCCTATCTCACCACCACGGCTAAGCATCTGCTGCTCAATCAGGCCCGGCGCCGTGCTGTCGAGGAGGCTTACCTGGCTGGGGTATTAGCATTGGGTGAGGATCATGCGCCTTCTGCCGAGCAAGTGACGGCAGCCATTGAGGCGCTGGAGCAGATCAGCCAGGTATTGCAGGGGTTGGCGCACAAGCCGCGAGAAGCCTTCCTCATGCGTTATCTGGATGGCATGTCACATGCGGAGATTGCGCAGCATCTTGGTGTGTCGACCAAAATGGTACAAAAATACCTCATCAATGCCTTGGTACATTGTCATGCTGTCGTCGGTGCGCCGATGGAGGCACATTGATGGCATCCGTGGCAGAAGAGGCGGCGGAATGGTTGCTGCGCCTGGAGGACGAGCCTGGTGATGCTGCACTGCTAGCGCAGTTTCAGCGCTGGCAAGCACAAGACCCTGCCCATGCGGTAGCGGTGAAGCACATGCAGGGGCTGATTGCCCAATTGGAAGGCCTGCGCCCGCAATCCGGAGTTGCGCATCACGCGCTGGAGGCAGGCATCACGCAACAGCATCGCCGCAAGCAGCTCAAGCGAGGTGTCAATCTTATTGCTGTGCTGGTGCTGGCGTTGCCCTTGGGGATGTTGCTACAGCACTATCCACTTGCCTATTGGCTTTCTGATGTGCGGACCGCTACTGCCGAGTGGCAATCCGCGCAACTGCCGGATCATAGCCAGATTACCCTGAGCGGGCATAGTGCTGTGGATGTGGATTTCACCGCGCAGGCCCGCACCATCCACCTGCGCCAGGGAGAAATCCTGATTGACGTTGCCAAGGATGCGACGCGGCCTTTTGTCGTCAACACTGCACATGGCAGCGTCACCGCGCTGGGCACTCGCTTTGTGGTGAGTGAAGATGGGCAGGCGACAGCCGTTGCCATGTTGGAGTCGCGCACCAAGGTGGCGACAATCCCGTCAACAGCTCCACAAACTGCGGTAGTCACACAAGGGGAAGCCATCAAGATCACTTCGCAGGGCCTGGGCCAGATTCATGTGATAGACCCTGCCAGCATTAGCGATGCCTGGAGATTGCATCAACTGGTGGTGCAAGACCAACCTTTGTCCGAAGTGCTGGCAGTCCTGGCGCGCCATCGCAAAGGTTACCTGCATTTCAATGCTGAAGCACTCGCTCATTATCAAGTCACGGCCGTATTGCCGCTGGATGATACGGACAAGGCGCTGCAATTGCTGACTGAAAGCTTCCCGGTCAGGGTGAAACGCTTCACGCCATGGATAGTCACTGTGCAGAATATTTCAGTGACTGATTCGCATTAAATTTTTACTTCCTGGTTCCAGTTTCAGGTTGCCAAGTGTCTTGGTAATTGAAACCGTTTATCAGGGAGTAAAACACAACATGCAATCATCCATTCAATCAGGCTTCCGGCTCGCACCTCTTGTGCTCGCCGTCCAGTTGACCTGTCTGCCTATCCTGTTTGCCAGCAGCACCCTTGCCCATGCAGAGACGCTTGCTGCCACGCAGCAATACGACATTCCTGCTGGGCCATTAGCAGCGGCGCTGACGCGCTTTGCGCAACAATCCGGAGTGGCGATCTCTGTTGATGCCAATGAGATCAAGCCGTTGCAAAGCCCGGGTTTGAAGGGCAGCTACAGCATTGACGATGGCTTTAACAAAATACTGGCAGGCACAGGCTACGGCGCGGAGAAAACATCAGCAGGCTATGCCTTGCGCAAAGTATCGGCAGTTCGTGAAGATACTAGCCGTGGCGCTTTGCCAGAAGTCAGCGTTACTGCGAGCAAAACCCGTGAATCACGTGCCACAACAGAAGGCTCAGGCTCCTATGCTGCACGCGCTGCGACTATAGGGAAAGGTGAGCAATCACTACGTGATATTCCTCAATCCGTGAGCGTGGTGACGCGTCAGCGTATGGATGAGCAGAACCTGACCACGCTGGACAATGTGCTGATGCAAACGACGGGCGTGACGCGTGAATTCCGTAATTATGGACATACTGTCTATTATTCGCGTGGTTTCGCGCTGGATAATTTTATGACTGACGGTGTGCCTGTGGGTTATTACGGTGGCATTGGTATTGCGCCCGATACTGCCATCTTTGACCGAATTGAAGTGTTGCGCGGTGCGCCCGGTTTGTTGATCGGCAATGGTGATCCAGGCGGCACCGTGAATATGGTGCGCAAACGTCCGCTTGCAGAAAAGCAGGTACAGGTAACGGCACGGGCAGGTAGCTGGGATTATTACCGCCTTGATGGAGATGTCACGGGCCCTTTGAACGAGGCCGGTACCCTGCGTGGTCGCCTGATTGCAGGGTATGAGGACAGGCACTATTTCTATAATGAGGCGCAAAGCAAATTGCCGTTGTTGTACGGCATGTTGGAAGCGGATATTGGTGAAAACACCGTGGTTGCAGCTGGGCTACGTTATCAGCATTACTCGCAGCAAGGGGGGAGATGGGCGCAGGGCTTGCCTTATGCAACTGATGGTAGTGATTTAGGCCTGCCCCGCTCTACTTCTTATGGGCCTAGTTGGACTTATTTTAAAAGTACAGTCAGAGAGGTGTTTGGAGATATTAGCCATCGCATCAACGACGATTGGTCCATTAAGCTGAGTGGTACTTATCAGTTAAGTGAGCGAAAAGATGCGCCTATTTTTACGTCGGCTGGGAGCGATGCTATAGATCCCAGCACCCTGCAAAGTTTCGCATTGTACGGTGTAGATTTCGAAGATAGTAAATATCGGCGTAGGGGCGTTGATGCGCAGCTTCATGGCAAATTTGATGCGTGGGGCCAGGAGCATCAGCTATTTGTCGGTGCTAACTGGCAAAGGGAAGAAACGCTCGCATATAAAGGTAATAGCGTGTCATATGCTAGTCCGATATTGGTTAATCCCAGCTCGCCAGATTTATCGGCATTGCCACGCATATATAACCGTCCTAATGGCACGCCCCTGGCGAGTATGGTGACGACTCAAGGGTTCTACGGCAACGTCAAGTTGCAGGTGGCCGATCCATTGAAAGTCATTTTGGGTGGCAGGGTAAGCTGGTATGAAAATAGTAATTTTGGCGGTAGCTCATTCAAGGAAACCCATGAAGTAACTCCCTATGTGGCGGCTATTCTGCGTCTTAATGACCAATGGTCGCTATATGGCAGCTATACCGACGTGTTCCGTCCTCAAAGCGATGCTTATACTGCAAGCGGCAATGCACTCAAGCCAGCAGTCGGCAGCAATTATGAGGCAGGCATCAAGGGAGAGTTTGCCGACGGCAAGTTGAATACTTCGTTTGCAATATTCCGCATTGACCTAGACGATATTGCCCAGCCCGATCCACAGAATCGGCTGAGTTGCCCTGGGACACCTGCTTCGGGTGGTTGCTCCATCAATGGTGGAAAACTTAAGAGCGAAGGATTTGATGCTGAGGTTAATGGGGAGATCCTGCCAAGGCTGCAATTGTTTGCTGGCTATACCTACAATTCTGCCAAGTATGTGCGTGACAGTGATGATATGGGCAATCCTTCAGCAAATGAAGGAGGGGCCTACCAAAGCGCCTTTATCCCTCGTCAGCTTTTCCGTAGCTGGATGACCTATAAGTTGCCAGGTGATTGGGATAAGGTCACCGTGGGCGGTGGCGTCAACTTGCAGAGCGAGATTTATAGCAAAGACTCTGGCATACGCTATAGCCAGAGTGGGTATGCGGTGTGGAATGCTCACGCGAGCTACCGGATTGATGATCGCTGGACAGCTGCGTTGAATATCAATAATTTGTTTGACAAGCATTACTACACTGTTGCTGATAATCGCTGGTACGGAGAACCACAAAGCTTCATGCTGACCTTGCGCGGTAATTTCTAACGCGCCACTCACGGCAATTCTTCTGTCAGCAGGCCGCAGGCGTACAACATTACGTGTTGTATCCCTGCGGCTTTTTGCCATGTTTTTATTGACAATAATTCTTATTTGCTTAACCATTCTCTTTTGTTGCTGATCGTCTGAGTGAAGACTGAATCAGCATTTCTTCACATGACCTCCCAGCAAGCGAATGTCCATACCAGATCAACATGCCGCGCCTCATGCTACCTTTGGTGAGCTATATCAAGCCCATCATGGCTGGCTGGTGAACCTACTCAGGCGCAAGCTGAGCTGCAGCCATCAGGCGGATGATCTGGCCCAAGACACGTTTACCCGGATATTGTCTTCGCGCAGCGAGATTGCTGAGATCAAGGAGCCACGGGCTTTTCTCACCACGGTGGCCAAGCGATTGCTGGCCAATCACTATCAGCGACAAACGCTTGAGCAGGCTTATCTACAGGCGTTGGCGATCATGCCAGAGCCACAGGCGATCTCGCCTGAAGAGCGCCTGCTGATTTTGCAAACATTGCATGAGATCGATGCCATGCTTGATGGCCTGTCTGACAAAGCTCGTCGTGCTTTCCTGTTATCGCAGCTGGAGGGCTTGGCCTATGACGAGATTGCCCTGCGGCTGGAAGTGTCAACGCGTACGGTCAAGCGCTATATGGCGCTGGCATTCGAGCAATGCTTGTTAGCGATGCTGTGAAGCCAGATGAGTCAATCCACAGCTAATCATACTGTTATCCGGCAAGCCGCCCAATGGCTGGCATTGTGGCATTCGGGGAGCATGACCGATGCTGACATGCTCAGGCTCGCTGATTGGCGTGCTGCCAAGCCTGAGCATGAGCATGCCTGGCGCCAGGCAGAGCTTTTAGCACAGAAACTTACCCACATTCCTCCCCAATTGGGTATGCCAGTGCTTGATCGTGCAATCAGCCGGCGTGATTTCATCAAGCCTTTGGCTTTATTGCTGGTGACTATGCCGACAGGCATGTTGGCGTATCGGTATGCGCCTTGGCGTGAATGGGCGGCTGATTACCGCACAGCGACAGGTGAGCGCCGGGAGTTGGTGCTGGCTGACGGTAGCCGTGTCATGCTCAATACCGCCAGCGCCATTAATGTGGTGTTCACCGATCAACAGCGCGAGCTTAGGCTCTTGGCGGGAGAAATACTGATCCAGACTGCGCCTGATCCGCATCCCGTGCACCGGCCTTTTATTGTCCAGACCGCCGAAGGCCGCTTGCGTGCGCTGGGCACGCACTTCAATGTGCGCCAGCAAGATGCCTGGACGCAGCTTGCAGTGCTCGAGGGTGCTGTGGAGGCAACGCCTGCTGCCGCAAAACAACATGCCAGCGTGATTACAGCAGGCAGGCAATCAAGCCTGACAGAACATGAGGTGCATGCTGCTACCAATTTGGATGAAAAGCGCACGGCTTGGGCAGATGGCATACTCTATGTCGACAAAATGCGGCTGGATGAATTTGTTGCCGAGCTTGGGCGCTATCGGCCTGGTGTATTGCGTTGTGAGGCGGATGTTGCGCACTTGGAGGTATCTGGTGTTTTCCAGCTTAATGATACCGATCGTATTCTCGCCGCCCTGCAAAATACCCTGCCCGTGCAGCTACATTGGCGCACCCGCTATTGGGTAACGGTTGCGTATCGCGCATAGCACTCACTCCTACTCTTTATTTTTTTCTGCCGATTGCATACGGCATGTCACCTTTTCTCATCTCGCCTGACATTGGGAATGTAACGATTAAAAACCAATGAACAGGAATCATTCTTTATGCAACAGGGTAATCACAAGCATATGCTGCGCCGTAAAGGGAGTGTCGTGGCGTTGCAATTGGCATTGATGGTCATGGCGGGTGTGTCTAGCTCCATGAGCACTTATGCGGCTGAACCAGCGGCTATCAATAACAAGCAAACGTACAACATTCCGGCGGGCCCACTTGATAAGGCGCTGGCGGCTTTTGCCGGTGCTAGCGGTATTAATCTTTCCCTTAACCCCACATTGACCTCAGGCCTGCAAAGCGCGGGCTTGCAAGGCAGTTACGGCGTTAAAGAAGGCTTTAACCGCTTGCTGACCGGTAGTGGGCTGGAAGCTGTCGTGGATGGCAGTGGCAACTGGAAACTACGCAAGGCCACCGCGCTGCAAGGCTCGGCTGAGAAATCCAACACTACCCTACCTGAAGTGAGCGTGGTCGCGGCACATGATCGCGACTCAAGGGCCATCAGCGAAGGCACACGCTCTTATGCCGCGCGTGCTGTGACGATAGGCAAGGGTGAACAATCCTTGCGTGAAACCCCGCAATCCGTCAGTGTCGTCACGCGCCAGCGCATGGATGATCAAAACCTGACAACGCTTGATAGTGTGCTGATGCAAACGACGGGTGTCACTCGTCAATTCCGTAATTTTGGTCACTCTGTTTATTATTCTCGCGGCTTTTCCATCAGTAATTTCATGCTAGATGGCGTTCCTATGGGGGATTATGGTGGGATAGGGGTAGCTCCTGATACAGCAATGCTAGATCGGATTGAGGTGCTGCGCGGCGCCCCCGGTCTTCTGGTTGGTAACGGTGATCCTGGTGGTACGGTGAATATGGCACGAAAACGTCCCTTGGCTGAAAAACAGATACAGGTGATAGCTCGAGCGGGAAGCTGGGATTATTACCGCCTTGACGGTGATATTACGGGCTCTCTTAATGACGCTGGCACCCTGCGCGGGAGGCTGGTAGCTGGCTATGAAGACAGGCATTACTTCTATGATGAAGCGCAGACCAAGCTACCTTTACTCTACGGTATTCTTGAGGCGGATATCGGCACCAATACGGTGGCGGCAATAGGCATACGGTATCAGGATCACAAACAGAATGGCGGGCGCTGGGTAGGTGGCTTGCCTTTGTCCAGTGATGGGTCTGACCTTAAGCTTTCCCGATCTACATCCTTAGGGCCGAGTTGGACTAGCTATGAAAGCGAAGTGAAAGAGATATTCGGTGATGTGACGCGTCATTTTAATGATGACTGGAAACTCAAACTTAGTGCTACACACCAGCGTGTGACTCGCACCGATGCTGCGATGCAAAGATCTACATATGTCAATCCACAAACCGGGATCATATCTTTTACGAGAATGAATTTTTCTGAGAACAAACTCGAGAAGAATGTTGCAGACGCTCAGTTGAATGGCAAATTCATGGGCTGGGGGCGAGAGCACGAAATATTCATTGGAGCTAATTGGCAAGAAGAGAAGACACTGTCGTCGCGTAGTTATCTTGCACCTTACAGTCCCAATGTAAGCGCTAATGTCTATGATCTGGATATTTCAAGTTTGCCGAGGTTATACCGAGGGACTTATGGCCCTGCTACTAACCAAGAATCTACCACACAGGGTCTTTATGGGAATTTGCGCTTGCAACTAGTGGATTCGCTGAAGCTGATTCTGGGGGGACGTGTCAGCTGGTATGAGTTTGAGAACTCTAGTAATACTTCTTATAAACAGACCCGTGAAGTTACGCCATATGCTGCTTTGATTTGGCAGATCAATGACACTTGGTCTGCTTACGGTAGTTATACGGATATTTTCCAGCCACAAAGTTCTGCTTACACCGCCGCTGGCAATCCACTTGAGCCCGCTGTTGGTAGTAATTATGAAGCAGGTATCAAGGGTGAGTTTTATGGCGGTAAATTGAATACTTCCCTAGCGGTATTCCGGATTGACCAGGACAACCGTGCCATGACCGATCCCAGATTTCCTACCAATTGCCCGGCCTCACCTATAGGGGGCGGATGCTCAATTAATGGTGGCAAGATCAGGAGCGAAGGGGTTGATGCTGAGGTGAACGGTGAGATTCTGCCCAATCTCCAGCTTTCTGCAGGATATACCTTCAATGCAGTCAAAAATCTCAAGGATAGGGATGAAACGGGTGCGCCAACTGCGAGCGAGGGAAATCGGTGGATGGGAGATCACAATCCACGACATTTGTTACGTAGTTGGGCTAGTTACAAGTTGCCCGGCGATTGGGATAGATTTACTGTCGGTGGCGGGTTTACCTTGCAAAGTAAATTATCGTATGTTGATCTATATGGCCCAGCTGGAATCGTAACCCGAAATCAGCATGGTTATTCAGTCTGGAATGCATATGCGAGCTACCGGATTGACGAACATTGGACTGCTGCATTAAACGTCAATAATCTTTTCGATAAGCGGTATTACACCGATGCATTGCGGAGCCAATATGCTGAGCCGCAAAGCGTGATGCTGACATTGCGCGGTAATTTCTGACGCAACAGCAGCGTGGACGTGAGTATCTTCCTACCCTGAGCCAGTGCATACTGGCGTGGGGTAGAAGATGCTTAAGCAGATTAAGTCACTCATCCTCATCTACATTGACATCATTAAATGATAAGGTTTATCATTTACATTCCTAATTAACTTTATGGCAGGGGCGCTCATAGTTTTTGCCACACTAAGGGGAATTCTAATGATGAAGTATTTAGTCGGTTCAGTAGCATTGGCTGCAACCATGATGGTTTCTGTTGCGCAAGCGAATGACACTGCTGCACCATTTGTTGATGTGGCTGATTCCGTTGAGTTCAACGGCTGGAACAGTCTGGTTAGTTCCAAGGTAACGATAGATCAACTCGTGGCTGGTTACGATGCGAACGTCGCTGGTTCTGGGGATGCTGTCTTCACACGTATTGCAGGTACCGCTTACCCTGCTGGTGGTGGTTTGTATGAATGGGGTGGCCCTTTCTCTACATTCACCCTGACAGATGCTACTGTCGCAGATAGTCTGACTTCCGTGGTATTCCAAAGTCACAGTGCCCCCAGTGGTGCAGGTATAGGGCTGTATGATGTCTCTCTGAGCTATACCATTGACGGTGTAGATTACTTGGCAGCACTGATGGATAACAATGCGCAGGCCAGTGAGTATAAGTACTTCTCCTGGGATCTGAGCAGCGTGACCGGTATTGATGCTATCAAGGTGACATTCTCCACTGGGGCGCATGCCAACTCCTTCGCATTCCAGCTCGACCAAGTAGTCGCCGCTGTGCCAGAGCCTTCTGAATATGCGCTGTTGCTGGCTGGCTTGGCTTTCGTTGGCTTCGCTGCACGTCGCAAACAACAAGCCTAAGCCAAAAGCTGACGCTTGAAGTGAAAACGGCAACCTCTAGAGGTTGCCGTTTTTTTTGTATCAAAATCAAACCCCTGACAAGTCAGGGTAGTAGCCAGAAATGATCGCAATCTTCGGGGGGAATGGATGATATTACCAAGCTACTGTGAGTAGTGTAGTGAGCGAGTGTGATGGTTTTATTTTCTTTTCATGACTAAAAAATGACAAATCATGGAGTACTGGAATGGAAATATGGATAAGCGCACGCATGTAAACGATGTTGACAATCATTTTCATTTAATGGATGATGAGTGTCATACATTCTTGGCACTCTAACTTTCTCCGCCAATAATGTCATTCCAAAGGCCAGCATTGATTGCTGGCCTTCTTTTTATGTTATTGGGTCGGCGCGACGGCAGTTATGGGTAACAATTCAGCATCTCGGCACCACTTGTTGGCCGAATGGTATCGTCATCATCATGGTTGGCTGGTCGGCTGGCTAAAGCGCAAGCTTGAGGGCGCGGCGCATGCCGATGATTTGGCGCAAGAGGCGTTTGTGCGCCTGTTCAAGGCGCCGCAATTGGAGGATGTGCGTGAGCCTCGTGCCTTCCTGACGGTGGTGGCCAAGCGCGAATTGTATAATTTCTGGCGGCGGCGCGAGCTGGAGCAGGCTTATCTTGATGCCTTGGCCCAGATGCCCGAGGATCTTGGTCTTTCTCAGGAAGAGTATGCCTTGCTGAAGGAAGCTATCCTCATCATTGATCGTCAACTTGATGGCTTGCCAGCAAAAGTGAAGCAGGCATTCCTGCTCAACCGTCTGGAAGGCCTGACCTATGTGGCGATTGCGCAAGAAATGCATGTTTCTGTCGCGACCATTGAACGCTACATGAAGCAGGCCATCATGCATTGTCATCTTGCGCGGATTGAGGGCAGGCTATGAGCCAGCCAGCCTTGCCACATGAAACGCTGGAAGCCGCCGTCGACTGGCTGGTCAAGCTGAGTTCGGGAGCGGTCAGTGATGAGTTGAACGCACAATTCCAGTTGTGGCTGGATGCCGACATGCATCACGCTATGGCATGGCAGCAGCTTTCCCAAAGCATGTCGGGTTTCGAGCAAGTACAACACCTGGCGGGTCGGCAAGAAGGGCATGCACCTGCCGTGCGTCAGGTGTTATCAGGCAAGCCTCTTGCTGATCGTCGTCACTTCCTGAAAAGCGGTGCTGCCGTGGTGGCGTTGGGCTTGGGCACTGCCTATCTGGCCAACCGGGTGACTCCCCTCTCCCACATCATGTCAGACCATGTGACCTCTACGGGTGAGCGAAAGAAGCTTGTCCTGGCTGATGGTACGCGGGTGCAGCTCAATGCGCGCTCTGCGCTCGACGTTGATTTTTCCGAGAAGCAACGTGTGCTCACGTTGCATCAGGGAGCCTGTATTGTCGATGTAGCACCTGATGCATTGCGGCCTTTAATGCTGCGCACTGTGCATGGTGTAGTGAAGGCTGGTGGTGGGTGCCGCATGCTGGCGGGAATCTCCGGCGGGCAAACTTATGCCATGGTGCAGCAGCAATCGTTAGTGGTTGCTCCGCTTCATCAGCCAGAAGCCGTACTCACCTCTAGTGAAGCCGTCGCAGCCTGGTTTGATCAACATGCCTTGATGTTGAAACCTGCTAACGTGAATGCCAGTATGGCATGGGAACACGGCATGCTGGATGTGCGTGACCAGCGCCTGGAGGAAGTGGTGGAGCGTCTGCGGGCCTACCATGCTAGCTGGATCAGGCTTGCGCCTCGTGCGGCAGGCCTGCGGGTGTTTGGCATGTTCCAGTTGGATGACATTGGGCAGATCATGCATGCATTGCAGTCCATTCTGCCAATCAGCATTCGGCGTTACGGCAGTTTGGTGACCATGATTGATTTGGTCTAGTAAAGTTTCCAGAAAAGTGAGGGGTTTTCCTCAAGGTGTTGGACAAGGAAATATAAACCTTCGATAAAACTCAGGGAGTAACTCATGCAGTCCACTATGTTGCGGCCATGCCTCCTGGCATTGGCTATTTCCTCAATATTTCCACTGACGCCTGCATTTGCGGCAGAGCCAGCCTCACAAGTTGTGGCGGTGCAATACAACATCACTGCCGCTGGCTTGGCAGATGTACTGAGCCAAATTGCAGTTGCCAGTGGCCAGAATATTGTAGCGGAGCCCAAGCTGATTGAAGGCAAGCGCGGTAATGTGGTGCGAGGCCATTACACGCCGCGCCAGGCTATAGAGCAGGCACTGGTGGGGACTGGGTTGCAAGTGGTTGCTAATGAGGCTGGTGGCTTTGTGATTCGTGCCAGCGCACAGCTTAATAGTGCGGTGCAGGAAAATGCCTTGCCGGAAGTGGCAGTAAAGGCGACTGCCTTCGAGGCGGTAACGGAAGGCAGTAGCTCCTACACCACGCCGTCCATGAGCACAGCCACGCGCCTGCCTCTGTCCATGCGGGAGACGCCGCAGGCTGTCACGGTGGTCACACGCCAGCGCATGGATGACCAGGGCATGCTGAATATCAACGATGTGGTCAGAAGCACGCCAGGCATTTTCCTCAGTAACGCCGATGGCCCGGGGCGTCCCAATTTCGAAGCGCGGGGGTTCGGGATCAGCAATATCATGTACGACGGAGCGCTGGTGCCATGGTCGTCCTACATTCCAAGCGCTCAGGTCAACTTGGCAATGTTCGATCGGGTGGAAGTGGTACGCGGCGCGACCGGGCTCATGCAGGGGGCTGGCAATCCTTCGGCCGCGATCAACCTGGTGCGTAAAAGGCCTACGAGCGAATTTAAGGGCTCCTTGACTGCCTACGCAGGAAGCTGGGATAGCTATGGCAGCATTCTTGACCTGGGCGGTGCCTTGAATGAGGCGGCTTCGTTGCGCGGGCGCGTGGTGGCTTCCGTGCAGGAGGCAGGAAGTTTCCGCGACGGGCAGAGTTACGACAATCATCTGTTCTACGCAATTGGGGAGGCCGACCTCTCCGAAAAGACCACGCTAACCGTGGGCGCTTATACACAGAAAGATGGAACAAACGGGGCATGGTGGGGCGGACTCCCCATCAACCGGGATGGTAGCCATGTCAACCTCAAACGTTCTGCAACACTGACGAATAGCTGGGAATACCTGGACCAAGAAACCAAGAGCATTTTTGCGATTGTTGAACATCGCTTCAATGAAGATTGGAAGCTGAAGTTCAATACCACATATATGTGGAGCCATATTGACGGTCTCGGTACCTTCATGCGGAGTAGAGTGATTGGCGGCAATATCAATCGCGACCTCATGGCATGGCGCGGGGAGCAGGAAAACAAGGCATCCAGCTATGACCTGGTCGTGAACGGCAAGTATGAATTGCTTGGTCGGCAACACGAGCTGGTGTTCGGCACCAATCGCAACCAGTTCGACTCCAGCCCAAGAAATTACGGAACGACGTATATTGGCAGCAATACGGATATCTACAACTGGAGCAGGAGCGCATTGCTCAAGCCCAACCTGCCTTACACGACTACTGGCCATACGCGTACCCAGCAGGATGGAGCTTATGTGACGACGCGCCTCAATCTGGCCGAGCAGTGGAAACTGATATTGGGCGGCCGATTGGATTGGTATGACTACGACAACTACCGTAATACCTCGGATTACAAAGTAGTGCGTAATGTCACCCGCTATGCGGGGTTGATATACGATATCAACGATCAGCACTCGCTGTATGCCAGTTTCACGGATATTTTCAGCCCGCAAAGCAGCATCGGACGTGATGGCAGCGTGATTCGCCCGATTGATGGCGAGAATTATGAACTGGGACTCAAGGGCGAATACCTGGACGGTGCGTTGAATGCCAGTATTGCCTTGTTCCAGGTGAACCAGAAGAATCGCTCTCGCGCTGTCAGGGATGTCAGCGAGTGCCAGGTAGGCACGAGCTGTTCGGAAGCATCGGGCGAAGTGCGTAGCCGGGGTGTGGATATGGAGCTGCAAGGCGCGTTGCGGCCCAATTGGCAAATCGGGGCTGGCTACACCTATACCAACACCGAATACATCAAAGACAACACTTATGACAAGGGTGACCGTTTCAATACACTGTTACCTGAACACATGTTCAAGCTGACGACTGTCTATCGTTTCCTCGGCGATTGGGAAAATTGGAGAGTGGGTGCCAACTTGTATAGCCAAAGCCGTATGTATGCGACAGCTGAAGAATCCGGTACTACCCAGGATGTCGAGCAGAAGGCTTATTCGTTAGTGGATTTGATCGTGGGCTACAAGGCCAGCAAGAATCTGGATTTCCAGCTCAATATCAACAATCTGCTGGACAAGACCTATTACCGTGGCATTTCCAACAGTGCCACTTGGGCGTGGGAAAGTTATGGAGAGCCTAGGAGCGTCCGCATGACTGCTAGATATACATTCTAACCATCCTCCCGAATTGACCGCTTTCCAGGCTTCGTTCTGGAAAGCGGTTTTTTTATTGCTTAACCTACGCATAAAATAATAAAATGAGAACCATTTCTATTCATTGACTGTGGTTCCTGCTGCCATGTCTTCGGCAAATACCCCTTCCCACACCGAGATTCTGCGTACCTTGTACCTTGATCATCAAGGCTGGTTGCACAATTGGTTAAGGCATAAGCTGGGTTGTCATCATCAGGCAGCGGATTTGGCGCAGGATACATTTTTCCGCTTATTGTCGCTTTCTCGTGTCGACCTTGCCGCGTTGCAAACTCCACGCGCCTATCTCACTACCACTGCCACCCGCTTGCTGATTGATCAAGCCCGTCGTCGCAAGGTAGAGCAAGCTTATCTTGAGGCCTTGTCGCTGACACAGGTGGATAGTCATGCGGTTTCGCCTGAGCAGCACCTGCTGACCGTGGAAACATTGACGTTGATTACCGCTATGCTGGAAAGCATGTCGGAGAAAGCGCGCCAGGCCTTTATGCTGAGCCGCCTGGAAAACCTGACTTACCCCGAAATCGCCACCATCCTGGGCGTTTCGAGCAGTATGGTGAAGCAATACATCGCCCAGGCGATGGTGCATTGCCATGCCATTGTTTATGGCATGGATAGCTGAACTGCATCATGCAAACTTCAATGACGCCTTTGCCTAACACCATCATTGAACAAGCGGCGGCCTGGCATGCCCACCTGCAATCTGGCGAGGTGAGCGATAGCGAGCAGGCAGCGTTTGCGCAATGGCATGCTGCTGATCCTGCGCATGCCGAGGCTTATACGCGGATGGAAGCCTTGTGGGCAAACTTTGAGCAGGTGCAGGCTGATCCCGCCAAGAAAGCCGTACAGGCTGTTCTCCAGCCCACAGCCAAGCGCCGCAGCAAGCTGGCTGTTCGTACCCTGGCATTGGCAGCAGTGGTGCTTGCCACGGGTTGGCTGTCGCAAACCCAACCCGCCCGCGTGATGATGGCGGATTACCGCACCGGCATTGGCGAGCAGCGCGTGATCACGCTGGCTGACAATAGCCAATTGACGCTGGATACGCACAGTGCCGTTAATATCAGCTTCAATGACCGTGTGCGCCATGTAGAGCTGCTGCAAGGCAAGCTTTTGGTGACTGTTGCCAAGGACAAGCGCAGGCCTTTTATTGTGGAAACCCTTGAGGGCACGGCACGCGCGCTGGGTACGCAATATCAAGTCACGCGGCATAGAAAAGTGACCCAGGTGACGGTGTTGGAATCCAGTGTTGAGGCTTGCGCCAGCAAACAATCATCTTGCGTGACGCTGCACCCTGGCGATGCAACACGCATACATGATGTAAGGGTTGAGCCTGTGATGGTGGCCAATGTGCCACAGGAAACCGCCTGGACGCACTTCAAGCTGCTGGCAGACGATATGCCGCTAGCGACCTTGCTCAAAGAGTTACAACGCTATCATCGCGGGCATCTTTATGTGGATGAAGCCGCGATCAGCGATGTGCATGTGTCTGGTGTATTTGCACTGGATGATACTGCGCATACGCTGAAGGTACTGGCGGATACTACCCCTGTGGTGATGACGCAATACACCCCCTGGCTGACGATAATTAGGCCTGCGAAATAAAAATATTTCGCATTCACTGTCCCTCTCTTGTACTGATGCGTCATTGATAGTGAACATCATTATTCAGGGAGAGTTAACTCAATGCAGTCATTCCATTTCAAGCAGAAACCCTTGGCCATGCTGCTGGCAGTTTCTGCCATTACACTTTCTACTATCCCGCAATGGGCCCATGCCGATACCACTAGCCAGGTAGCCAATCAGCAATCCTATGACATTGCCGCTGGCTCGCTGACCAGTGTGCTAAATAGTTTTGCCCAAGCGGCTGGTGTGGTGCTGTCATTCGACCCTGCGTTGACCGCAAGTAAAACCAGCAATGGCATCAAGGGCAGCTACACTCTCAAGCAGGGGTTTGATACCCTGCTGCGCGATGCAGGCCTGCAAGTAGCTCCGGCTGCAGATGGCGGATATACCCTGAAGAAAGTGCCTCTGAGCAGCGTATCCTCACAAGCCGATGTGTTGCCGGAAGTATCGGTCAAGGCGAGTGCAGAAAAGACAGCCGTGACTGAAAACAGCGGCTCTTATACTTCTAATTTGGTGTCTATTGGTAAGGGGGAGCAACGCTTACGCGATATTCCGCAATCCATCTCTATCGTCACCCGGCAGCGTATGGAAGACCAAAACCTGACAACCGTTGCAGAAGCGATGGAGCAGACCACGGGGGTGACGGTGGTGAGTTATGGCAGTGGTACCAGCGGCTTGATGATGAGGGGCTACCAGATACAGGCCATTC
The DNA here is from genome assembly GCF_044751345.1 of Methylobacillus methanolivorans. Taxonomy (GTDB): domain Bacteria; phylum Pseudomonadota; class Gammaproteobacteria; order Burkholderiales; family Methylophilaceae; genus Methylobacillus; species Methylobacillus methanolivorans. The sequence continues at coordinate 132,145 of NZ_JBIWXY010000002.1, forward strand.
AGGTGGATGGTATTGCGGTCAATACCGATCAGGGAACGTGGGGGAATAGCAGCTTTGACCTTGCTACCTATGATCGTGTTGAAGTGTTGCGAGGTGCTGCCGGTTTACTGCAGGGGGCTGGTGAGCCCGGAGGTACGATCAACCTGGTACGTAAGCGAGCGCTATCGAACTTTGCCATCAAGACCAACTTTCTCGCGGGTTCCTGGGACACCTATCGTGGAGAGTTTGATGTCACAGGCGCACTGGATGGCGAAGGAAAGTTACGTGGAAGATTGGTCGCGATGTATGATGACCGACGGTCATTTATTGACCATGTCAGCGCGCAAAAACCACTGCTCTACGCTACGCTGGAGTACGATCTTGCACCGCGTACTACCCTCTCGGCAGGCATTACTCTGCAGAGCATGGATGTTGTGCCCACTATAGGTTTGCCAATCTATCTGAATGGCCGAAACCCCACTAGCATCAGTCGTTCAACCTTTATTGGCGCACGTTGGGACAACAAAACAGAGCACAGTCAGAGTTATTTTGTTGAGCTGGAGCACAAGCTTGAGGCTGGAGGGGAGGCCAAGCTTAGGTTGAGTGTGCTGAACCGAGATATGGATGTCGAGTTTATCAATGGTAATGGCTATATTGACCAGGTGACTGGTGACTTTGCCACCAGGACGTTAAGCGCCAAGACACGCTCCCATGATTATGGTCTGGATGCCTATGTCAGCAAGCCTTTGGAATTTCTGGGGCGCGAGCATCAGTTCATGGTAGGAATGAATTCACGAATTTACCGCTTCTCCAGCAATTATGCTTACGGCAGTGGGCCAATGCAAAATATTGTTGATCCGGATAATAATATTGCCAAGCCAGATTTTAATTTTGCTGATCCCAACATTAACACGATAACCCAAACAGGCATTTATGGTCGGGCAGTTTTGCAAGTGCTGGATCAGACCAAGCTGATCTTGGGTGGACGCGTAAGTAACTGGAAAACCGAGACCAAGAATGTTCCCGAGGCCTACGACAACATCACCCAGAAATTTACCCCCTATATCGGCCTGGTTGTTGATTTGAAAAAGAATTTCTCGGTTTATGGTAGTTATAGCGACATTTTTGTGCCGCAAACTTCCCAAAAGGCGGATTTCAGCCTATTGAAACCACGGGTGGGCAAGCAGGGTGAACTTGGTATCAAGGGCGAGTTTGATCAGGGGCGCGTGAATATGCATGCTGCCATATTCCGTATCATTGATGAAAATCGGCCTATCAGTGACCCGAATAATCCCGATTTCTCACTGGCCTCTGGCAAGGTTCGCAGCCAAGGGTTTGAAAGCGAGATAAGTGGACGTGTTTCGCCTAAGTGGGATGTGATCGCTGGCTATACCTATACCGACACCAAGTATCTGGATGCAGAGGAAACGCTGCAAGGTGCGAGATTTGCCCCGAATAACCCCAAACACCTACTTAAGCTATGGAACAAGTACAAGCTCAGTGGAGATAGCACACAGGGGTGGAGCATTGGTGGTGGACTCAATATCAATAGTGGTATTTATGCTGTGGATGGAGACACTACCTGGAAACAAGGGGGGTATACCCTTGCCTCATTGCAAGTGGCGTACCGCATCAACCAGCATTGGGATATCAGCCTTACAGGTAACAACCTATTTGATAAGAAATATTTCTCAAAGGTGGAGGGATGGACCAGGCAAACTTTCTTTGGTGATCCGCGAAACTTCATGCTGACTTTGCGCGGTAGTTTCTAACTTATCGGGTCGCGTCATCACCACCCCTTCTGGGCATCCGCCTGGAAGGGGTTTTTTAGTGCGGCTCACTGATACAGATCAACACAAAGGCCAGTTTTTAGCGAGGTGGGGAAGCAGCATGGCATGGCAGGTGCTTGCAATGACTAAATCGCTCTCACTTTTTAACGCTAAAGAATATAATAGTTCTTATTTGCAAAATTTGTGCTGGCCTAGTGCATGCCCACCCCCACATTTCATCCTGATATTCATGATGCTGCGTTGCAGCAAGACCTAGAGGCGCTGTATACCGGCCACCACCGTTGGCTGCGCTCATGGTTGAGGCGGCAGCTGCATTGCAGCGAGAGCGCGGCTGATTTGGCGCAAGACACCTTCATGCGTGTCATCGCCGCGCGCAATGCGAGCCAGATACTGGAGCCGCGCGTCTATCTTGCCACGGTGGCGCGGCGGGTGATGGTGGATTATTTTCGCCGCAGTGCGCTGGAGCGGGCCTACCTGGAAGCGATTGCCCACTTTCCTGAGCCGGTGCAGATTTCCGTGGAAGAGCGCAGTATGGTCATCGAAACCCTGTGTGAGATTGATGCCATGCTGGATGCGTTGGGCGAAAAGCCGAGGCAGGCTTTCCTGATGTCGCAATTAGATGGCCTTACCTATCAGGAAATTGCCGAGCGCATGAATCTCTCCGTCAGTTCCATCAAGAAATATATGGCGCGCGCGATCGAACACTGCCTGTTGTTTTCCCTCTCATGAGCGATACCATCTCTCCCGATCCGCATATTGCCCGGCGTGTGATTCGCGAAGCGGCTGGCTGGTATAGCCAGTTATGTTCAGGCGAAGCGAGCGCAGCAGATAAGCTGGCTTGGCAACACTGGCTGGATCAAGGCTGGGAACAACAGTGGGCCTGGTCGCGTGTGGAGCATTTGCAGCAGCAAATGTCAGTGGCCCCTGGTCGTCTGACACGCAATGTGCTGGATTCCGGCGCTGAAGAAATGCGGGCTAGCCGTCGAGCACTGCTCAAGGGACTTGGCGTTGTGGCTGTCACTGCGCCATTGGTTTGGCAGGGCTGGCGCACTCAGCCATGGCAGGCTGTGCTGGCTGATTACAGCACGGCGATCGGTGAGCGTCGTGAATGGGTGCTGGCAGATGGCACTCGCCTTACCCTCAATACCGATAGTGCCGTAAATGTGGTTTTTGATCAGCATGTGCGCATGGTGCAGCTCATCAAGGGCGAGATTTACATTGAAACCGGACATGCATCCGCAGCGTTGCAACAACCATTTATCGTCAAAACCGCACAGGCTAGGTTACGGGCGCTGGGAACACAATTTACCGTCAGGCAGCATGCAAATGCAACTTGGCTGGGCGTAATGCAGCATGCCGTTGAGGTGCATGCTGCGCATGCAGGCCCAGCCTACATCGTGCCTGCTGGGCAGCAAGTCATGATTGGAGAGGAGGCCTCTGAGCCAGTGCGTGCGCTGGCTGGCAATGAGGCAAGCTGGCGACGCGGGATGCTGGTGGTCACTGATTGGCGCTTGGCAGACCTCGTGGCCGAACTGGGCCGTTATCGCCGAGGTGTCTTGCGCTGCGACCCGCAGCTCGCCGAGCAAAGGATTTCAGGCGCTTTCCCAGTGGATGATACCAATATCGCTCTGGAGGCGATTCAGACTGCCCTGCCGCAAGTGCGGATCAATTATTTCTCACGGTACTGGGTGACGTTACGTTCCACTGCATAAACCCAATCAGGTAAAACGTAAAAGTTTCCATTTGCATTGTCCCTTTCCTGATTTCGTTCGACCCATCCCATGACAACATTCAATTTGTTATTGGGAGACAGTATGAACAAGCAAACCAAAGCCGGCAGTAAAAAGCACTGGCAACACAAGGTGCTCAGCACCATGTTGGCCACAGCATTCGGTATCACTTCATTACCTTTTTACCTCGGTATGTCATCTGTAATTGCAGCGGAAACCGAGGCTAGCCGTACCTATGATATTCCTCCCGGTGCCTTGGATGGCGCGTTGAGCCGCTTTGCTGGCGAGGCAGGCGTGGTGCTTTCGTTCGAAGCGGAGCAAGCCAGGCACCTTGCCACTCATGGCTTGAAAGGTCATTACAGCGTTAAACGCGGCTTTGATGCACTTCTGGAAAACAGTGGCTTGCAGGCCGTGGAGGTGCAGCCGGGGCGATTTACCCTGAAAGCTATTACTAACAGCCAAATGCAGAAGTCGAACACGGATACCCTGCCAGAGGTAAAAGTGGCTGTGCAGGCCGATCGTGACGGTACGACTGAGGGTACTGCATCTTATCGTGCGAAATATACCAGTACTGCCACCAAGCTTGCTCTTTCTCCGCGCGAAACCCCGCAGACCGTCACGGTGATTGGCCGCAAGCAGATGGATGATTTCGGCATGATGTCCGTGGATGATGCATTGAAGACCGCTAGCGGAGTATTTGTGTATGAGCGAGGGGCGAATGGTAACGACTATTACAGCCGTGGATTCAGCATGCAATCACAGTACGATGGCATGCTCAATCCAACAGGCATCAGCGATTCCAACCGAAATCCACTGGTTGATAATGCTTTTCTTGATCGCGTAGAGGTATTGCAAGGTGCATCGGGTTTACTCAATGGTGCGGGCTCTCCCGGCGGTACGATTAACTTGGTGCGCAAGCGTCCTACGCAAGAGTTTCAGGCGCGGGCGGAAGTGCAGCTTGGTTCATGGGATCAACGTCGTTTTGTGGGTGACGTATCAGGGCCGCTCACGGAGTCAGGCAAGGTGCGGGGCCGCTTTGTAGCATTGGTGGATGATGCTAATTCTTTCATCGATTATGCCTTCAACAACAAGCAGGGTGTATACGGCATTATTGAGGCAGAGGTGACGCCTACCACGTTGGTCAGTGCCAGTGTGCAATACCAAAAAGACTTGGGGCGTAATCATTTGGGGGTGCCATATGCGGCAGATGGCAGTGATCCTGGCCTTAAGCGCTCTTCTTTCTTTGGTAATCCTGATAGCCATAACAATAAGGATTACACGCTGTATACAGTGGGTATTGAGCAAAAACTGTTTGATGACTGGTTGCTCAAAGCTACATACATGCGCGGGTTGACTGATGTCTATCAGTCCAAGGACAGCTGGTTGAACGGTAGCCTCAATCCAACTACTGGTGCTGGGTTGAGCCTCTATCAGAACGTCAAGTTGACAAGGGATCTTAAGTCAGATGCGCTGGATGTGCATGCTTCTGGGCCCGTGACTTTGTTCGGGCGAACCCACGAACTGACATTGGGCATCAACGGGTCTAAGTTACAGTCCGAAACCAAAGGGACGGACTATAGGCTGGCAGCTACTATTCCTAATGGCTATGACTTTGATCCCAACTCGATTGTGACACCAGTGCCCGGCGGTACTTATGGCAGTGATGATGTGACTCGACAGCACGGGATGTTTGCAGTGGGCCGCTTCAATCTGAGTGATTCACTTAAGATGATTTTAGGGTCGCGAGTCAGTTGGTATCGCCTGACAGACCGCTTGGGAACGAGTAGTCAAACTGAAACTGGTGTAGTCACGCCATATGCTGGCCTGGTCTATGATTTTGATAGTGAATATTCGGTGTATGCCAGCTATGCCGATATTTTCAAGCCGCAGGAGTTTCGCAGTGCGAATGGCAGCCGATTGGAGCCAGTGATCGGGGCCAATTACGAAGTGGGTATCAAGGGTGAGTTGTTGAACAAGCAATTGAATGTAGCGGCAGCATTTTTCCGGCTTGAGCAAACGAATCTTGCTAGGGCTGATACCTCAATACCTTTCAATTTGGGCAATATTTGCCAGGGCCGCTGTTATACAGCGTCGGACAAGATAGTGAGCCAAGGGTTGGAGCTTAACCTGAACGGCGAAATCAGTGCGGGCTGGAATGTGGCAGCTGGTTATACCTATATGCATAGCGAATACACGGTAGGCGAGAAAAAAGGCGACCGTTACATGACGACCTTACCTATGCATAGCTTGAGCTTGGTAAGCTACTATCGTATTCCTAGTACTGACTGGAGCATTGGGGGAAATGTTCGTGCCTATGGTCGCATTTATAACCAGGATGCGACTAACTATGACATTAAACGTGGCGGATTGACGATTGTCGGTTTAACGGCAAAGTATCAGATCAACAAAAAGACAGAGCTTAATCTGATTGTGAATAACTTGTTTGATCGCCGTTACTATGCCACCGTGGATAGCCTGAACTACACTACCTTTGCAGAGCCGCGCAGGATCATGGCCAACCTGAAATACCAGTTCTGAACTGGCATGCCGTAGTGCCAGGCTACACATAAAGGACGATGATGCGATAACACGCCCATCGTCCTTTATACATCGACGGCTGTTATCGGGTAATTGCGAAAAATATCTAATTTTTACAGTTGAAGGTGTCCTTTTTTCATTCTCAAGTGTCATGACTAATAGAGGGGTACTGTTTTAGCATCCCCTTGCGTCATTAGATAAATGTTAATGATATACAATCTCACATTTTCTGCCTGTGTGGCGAATGGAGCATGATGCCCTGCTCGCCTTTGGATTAATTAAGCAAGGATTTGCCGTGAAAGAAGGTTTTCGCCAGAGCATGGCGTGGCTACACACCTGGGTTGGCTTGTTGGTTGGGTGGGTGTTGTTTTTCGTATTCGTGACCGGGACTGCTGGTTATGTGAATGCCGAGATTTCACGCTGGATGCAGCCTGAGCTGCCTTTGTCCAAGCCATTGGTGGAGGTGCCAACGGCGCAGGTGCTGGGGTTTGCCTTTGACCGCTTGGAGCAGGTGGCACCGGATGCACGCATGTGGAGCATCACTTTGCCGCATCGCGGTTTGGCTGAGCGTATAGACCGCGAGGCCGGGATTGCGTGGGAGGATATGCCACGCCCAGGGCTGGAGCGCGGCGGACGTGGCAACGAGAATTTCGATCCGGTCACTGGTGTGGCAGATCGGCCGATTGAGGGGCGCCCTACCGGTGGTGGCTGGGAGCTGTATGAAATGCACTATGCGCTGCATTACATCAATGACGATGTGGCTTATCGTATTGTTGGCGTTTGCACCATGTTTATGTTGCTAGCGATCATCAGCGGCGTGATCACGCACAAAAAGATTTTCAAGGATTTCTTTACTTTCCGCCCCGGCAAAGGCCAGCGTAGTTGGCTGGATGCGCACAATCTGGTCAGTGTGATGGCGCTGCCATTTTTCCTCATGATCACGTATAGCGGCCTGGTGTTTTTTACCTTTCAGTACATGCCGACAGTCAAAGATGTCTTCTATGGCTCCTCTGAGAAACAACTGCGCAAGCTCTACGATGAGTTATACAAACGCGACCCGGTAGATAAGGGATTTGCGCCAGTGCAACGTCCGCAAGTCTCGGTGGAAAAGCTGGTGCAGCAAACCCAACAGGCCTGGGGCGAGGTGGCAGTGGCTACCGTTGTCATGCGCCACCCCGTAGCGGAAGGTCCTTATGTAGAGATTGTGGGTGATTATTCCGCCACGCTGAATCGCGGCTTCCCGCCCAAGGTGCGCTTCAATGCGGTCACTGGCGAGCCGGTAGCATTCGACAACCAGACCAATGCCACCATGCTGACGCGCAATGTGATGCTGGCATTGCACGAAGGGCATTTCGCTGGCTGGTGGCTGCGTTGGCTATATTTCTTCTCCGGCCTGTTAGGCTGCGCGATGATAGGCACCGGGCTGGTGTTGTGGACAGTGAAACGTCGTAACAATTATCTGGGCAAGCATGGCGGCACGCCGGGATTTGGCCATCGCTTGGTCGAGACACTGAATGTAGGCACCATCGTAGGTTTGCCGGTCGCCGTGGCGGCGTATTTCTGGGCTAATCGCTTGCTACCAATCGAAATGGCAGATCGTGCAGATTGGGAAATGCACTGCCTATTCGCTGCCTGGGGCTGGATGTTTATTTATGCGGCCTTGCGCCCGCTCAAACGTTCATGGCTGGAAAGCCTCTATATCGCCGTGGCGGCATTTGGCCTGATTCCCGTACTGAATTTCCTGACGACGGAACGACACTTGGGCGTGACCATTCCCCATGGTGACTGGGTACTGGCCGGCTTCGACCTGACCATGCTGGGCTTTGCCGCGGCTTTTGCCTACATCGCCTATAAGCTCAAGAAGCGCTGGCTAAAGAAAGAGGAGGCACAGGCATGAGTGAGATCGCACGTTATCGGTTGATGGTGGCCTCGCGCATTCTTGCCGCCGTCGTGGTGGGCTATGCCTTGACCTCGGCCGTATCCATCTTGTTGGCCTTGCTGTTGCCTGTATCCAAGGCAGAGGCAGTGCTGGCTTCTACCATGTTGAGTTTTGCCATCTATGCTGCTGTGGTGATCTGGGTGTTTCAGGCACGTAGCGCTGCGCGGGCATGGGTAGGCCTGCTGGTGCCATTGGCGGTGCTTTCGTTGGCTTGCTGGCTGTTGATGCCGGGAGGTGTAGCATGACGGCATATCACATGGCGGTGTTGCTGTTTGCCTTGGGTGGTTTTTTTGCCTTAGCTGTCAGTATGGAAAAGCATGGCAAGGAGTTAACCGGCCGGGAGTTGAGCGCAGGCCAGCGGCAGTGCTGCTATTGGCTGGGCTGGGGTCTCTTGGCCATTGCCTCGGCATTTGCCGTGGCCGGTTGGCATTGGAACATCGGCCCTGTCGTGATGGTGGGCTGGTTGAGTGCTATTGGCGTGTTGCTGGCTTTCTTGATGCCCTGGTGGCCATTACAGCCCAAACAGGCTGCGCGTAAGGAAAAATCGGTGCCGCAATTGCGCGATACGGTATTGCCAGTACCAGTACGTGCATTATTGCTGCTGGCCTTGGTCGCCGTGCCTGCATGGCTGGGCTTCAATGCCTGGAAAATGTCGGAGCAAGCGGTGCTGCGTGACGATGCTATCCACGGCCAGATTGGCCCTTGGACATTTGTCATTGCCGAGGAAAGCCAGGAAGCACCGGAGAAATTTGCCTGGGATACCCCGGTGAAGGAGTTCCACCTGCGCTTTTGTGAGGCCTGCGATAGTGAAATTCGTGCTGCTTACCTCAAGTTCCGCAAACCTCGCTCGCTGCGGGCTGCGGGGCTTGCGTTCCACGGGGCAAGGTGGACGCGCGAAGTGGCTATTTACATTCCTCCTGCTGCCCGGTTGGAAGACCAGATCTGGCTGACGGTGGAAAGCAAGTCTGGCGAGGTGTATCACCAGGCCTTCGACATTGAGCGCTTGTCGCCAGCGACTGCGAAATTCATCCAGGAGAAGCAATAACATGCCGACGATTGCAGCGAACATGATCCGTTCTGCCAGTATGCTGGCTTTATTGGCCAGTGCTTCAGCCTGGGGGCATGGCGTGCATATCCCACTTGGCAAGTGCTGGGTGGAGGCCAAGCAGATTGCCTGCGAAGGCGGAGAGTCTGATGGCCACCCATTATTGAACGCTGTGGTGGACGTGATCCGTTATGATGAAAGCCAGATTTTCTCCGGCAAGCTGGACGACCATTCCCGCATCCGTTTCCCTAAGCCCGCTGGCGAATTTTACATTCTCATTGATGCGGGCCCTGGGCAAGTGATAGAAATTGATTGGAAAGACATCAAGGGCATTTGATCGCCGGCTGGGTTGAACCCTCATGGCAGGCTGTGTTCCAATGAAACAGCGCAATATTACCCTCGCATCGATATTGATCGGAGTATGACATGAGCCAGACTTTTCACCGTTTCTCTGAGTTGTTTGCCCAGCTAGGCTTGCCATCCGACGATCAAGGCATCAGCCATTTTCTTACCACCCATGCTCCGCTCGCAGACGATATTGCCCTGCCGGATGCGTCATTCTGGACACCTGCCCAGGCGACTTTTCTGCGCGAGGGCTTATTGCAGGATGCAGATTGGGCAGAAATGATTGATCAATTGAACATCGCGTTGCGAGCGCACTGAGTTCTAAATTCTGTTCAGAGTCCATCTTTTCTATTGCTCAGCTGAACGTCACTCCGTCTGGGCGCAATGCATAGACCACTTTTCACCTCTACTGTGATCACACCACTCATGGGCACCTCTCTAAAGCAATTGACGTCATGTGAGCTGAGGCTGAAGCAAGGCGACCATTCAATGCATTAACAGCGGTGTTTGTCCAAGGCGGGTAATGCATTGTGGCAGATTGCCTAGGCAAGCTCAGCGCCAATACTTCTTAGCTTTATGGCAGAGGATGTCGGTGACAACAGGGAATGGCATGGAGTGCGCCTGCTCAAAATAAATTGCATCAGTATTATTCGTGGTTTATTATGATAATAATTCTTATTTGCGATAATGATGATGGTTGTCAGAGTGTGATGACAAGTCCAATACATATTCAATCTTGAGTGCAAAACGGAAATGACAATCTGTCATGTAGGACAGCTCTATAGCGCGTATCGTGGCTGGTTGCATAACTGGCTGCGTGGGAAATTGGGTTGCAGTGAGCAGGCGGCGGATCTGGTACAGGAAACTTTCATCAGGGTGATGACTGCGCGGCCTAATATCGCCAGCCTGGAGCAGCCGCGTGCCTACTTATCTTCCATTGCCAAGAATCTGGCAATCGACTATTGGCGCAGAAAGGAGTTGGAGGAGGCGTATTTGGCTGCCCTGGCCTTGTTGCCCGAGCATGAAGCTCCTTCGCCTGAGCAATCCTTGCTTGTGATGGAGGCACTCGAGCGGGTAGATAAGGTGTTGCAATCCTTACCGTCAGTTACCCAGCAGGTATTTCTGCTTTCTCAGCTGGAGGGGCTTACTTACGCGACAATCGCAGCACAATTGAATTGTTCGGTGCCCACCATCAAGCGTCATATGCACAAGGCCTTTATCGCCTGTATGCAAGTGGAGCCGCTGTAGGAGCTAAGCCATCATGAAACCTGTCGATATTGATCCGGCTATCCTTGAGCAAGCAGCGGATTGGCTGGTGCAAATGCATTCCGGGGAAACCTGTGTAGTTAACAATGCCGAAATAGAGCGGTGGCGAGCGCAAAGCGAGCAGCATGAAGTGGCATGGCAGCGGGCGCAGCAATTCATCGGTATCGTTCACAACCTACCGACGGAGTTGGGAAAGACTGCATTGCAACGCCCGGTTTCTCTTGCCCGCCGCCGGGCGATCAAGAAGCTTGCCGTATTGTTGGCGCTCAGCCCGGCAGCATGGCAGGCATGGAAGACGCAACCTTGGCTTGAATACACCAGCGACTACCATGCGGCTACCGGTCAGCAGCAACATATCAGGCTGGTGGACGGCACCGTGCTGGTGCTCAACACGTCAACTAGTATTGACGTCATCTATGATCAGCATCAACGTCTGGTATGGCTGAAACAAGGCGAGCTGCATATCACTACCGCCGCTGATCCAAGCGGCATGGATCGTCCATTCAGGGTGCAGACCAGAGATGGTGTGGCGCGAGCGCTAGGTACCCGGTTCAGCGTCCGGCAACTGGATTACGGCAGCCATCTTGCCGTATTTGAAAGCGCTGTCGAAGTGACTCTCAAATCCATGCCGGATCGCAAGGCCATCATCCAGGCAGGCCAGCAAATGGACTTTGGCGAGATGGCGATGCAGCAGCCGAGGCCGGTCGCCCAAGCTCAGGAAGCATGGACGCAAGGCATGCTGGTCGTTCATGCTCAGCCCCTTGCTGTCGTGATTGAGGAGCTGCGTCGCTATCATGTGGGTGTATTGCGCTGCCATCCAGACATTTCTGCCCTACGTGTTTCTGGCACTTTTCCGGTTACAGAGGTTGGTCGTAGCCTAAACCTTCTGCAAAGCACCCTTCCTATCAGTATCACTAGGGTTTCGCCTTACTGGATCAGCCTAACTCCCGTGGTGTGATGGCCATTCCATGCATGGAATGCTAGCGTCTTCCCGGCATCTTTTTATTTATGACGATCAATATTGAGAATATTGGCTGGGGATGGTTACGCCAAGGGGTTAATTTAGTATTTATATTTAGAAATAATTCTCATTGTGATCCATTTTGATTTCCAGTTCGTCTTATTGAAGTAAGCAAATTTTTTGCAACTGAACAGGAAACAAGGAAATTAAAATGGGTAAATCGTCCAGCCGAGGCGATAGCAAGCCGCGCCAAGTAGTGCGGCATCAATTGATTCATAGCACAATGGCTTTTGTGCTGGCTAGCATGGCTGTTGGCATGATTGTCACGCCCCCGGCCATCGCAATGGACTTGGCGGGGGAAATCAGGCAATACAATATCCCGGCAGGATCGTTACATGATGTTCTGACCTCCTATAGTGTTAGCAACAAGATTGCCCTGTCCTTTGAGCCCTCGTTGGTTGCTGACAAGCAAAGTCCCGGCCTGCAAGGTAACTATTCGCCGCGACAGGGGCTGGAGCAAATACTTCGAAATAGCGGCCTGGGCTTGATGCCCAAGGGCGAGGATGGGTATACCTTATACCGCCTTAGCCCCTCGGTGCCAGCCAGTGGTAATCTGGCCAACCCTGCCTCAGCTGTCCAGTTGCAAGAGGTTGAAGTCACTGCGTTGCGTCCTGATGAAGAGCAAAAGCGAGCGGTCTATCGGCAATCCGTGTCCACCATCTATATGGACGACACCAACTTTAATAAATTCAAGGGTAGCAACGTCGCTGACATTTTTCGCGGGCAAGTGGGCGTCTATAGTGGCGATGCGCGCAACGGGGATGTGCTTGACCCCAATATCCGTGGTATACAAGGTCAGGGCCGCATTCCCTTGACCATAGACGGCACCGAGCAGGCCATCACTCGCAATAAAGGTTTTTATGTTGGTGCGAATAACGCCAACTATATCGACCCTAACTTGATTGCTGGTGGCACGGTAGTCAAGGGGGCGGCGATTGACCGGAATGTGCAGACGTCCAGTGGCGGCGGTATCGCTCTGCGTACTATCAGTGCATCAGATATCCTCAAGCCTGGAGAGCGCTTTGGTGTGCGTCTACGCATGGATGGGGAAACCAATACTACTAGCCCGCGCTTCCCCGATACCGTGCCTGAAGGCCAGATTTACCAAGTGAATAATGGGTTGGAAGTCACGCAAAAAGAGCAGGAGCTTACCCGCCTATACCCCACTAGCGTTGATCCACGCGACAATCCTACCATTTTCAATTCTAAATCTGGTTCTGCCATGGCAGCCGTAGCCTGGCAGAACGAACATTTCAGTGCCCTGGCGGCTTATAGCTATCGCAAGCGTGGCAATTATTTCGCGGGGCGGCATGGTGCGGAAAAATATCAAAATGCCACGATGTACAGTGATAGCCTGCCGCAGACATATTCATCGAATGCTGCCGTAGCGGAATTCTATCGGCCAGGCAAGGAAGTCACTAATACCAGCAGTGAAGCGGAATCATTGCTGGCCAAGGGAGAGTGGCATATCAATGACGATATGCTGTTGGGCTTGGGTATACGGACTACCCAGATGCACACAGGGGGGATTTCTCCTGCGGCGATTAAAGGTATCACAACTGAACAAATGGTCGAGGGCCAAGTGTTTCAGTGGCCGGAGGGCGAGTCAAAACAAAAGGCATATAACCTGGATTACACCTGGAAGCCCGAGTCTAATCCGTGGGTGGATTTGCAGGCCAAGCTATGGAAAACCGAGACAGACTCCACGGATTTCACTGGGCGTGGCGTATTGAATGGGTTGGTTGAAATCATACGCTATCAAACATATGTTACAGCCCAGACCAATAAGCTGGATGTCCAGAATGATCGTACTGGCTTCTCTTTGAGCAATAAATTCCAGTTGCACGATACTTTAAGCCTGTTAGTTGGAGGTAACTATCAGTATGAAACTCTCATGGCGAGTGGTCGTTGGAGTGGCAATGCCCGTGCGGGTCAACGCCATGAAAACGACATTTATTTCAATCTCAACTGGCAACCAACCAAATGGGTAGAAATTGATGCCGGAGCCAAACGTCGCGCATTCTCGATGAAAGACAAGGGCTGGCTGGAATATTTGGCGAAAAATGCAGATGCAGCTGCAAACAGGCAGCAGCCTCTCATTGCTATCCCGTTTCAGGTGTCTGTCAAAGCTGAACATCGTGCGCGCTTGAGACGTGCGTTAAATACAGCATGGAGCTTCTCTTCTTCTCAGAATGTAGAAGCTGAATATCTCAATGTTTATCTCAATCGTGTATTTAGAACTGGCAATTATTTAAATACTTATGTATTGCTGGATAGTGATGGAAAGCTCACTGGCGATGGCCTGTCTGATTTACAGCAAAAGCTTGATACTACTTTTGGTGCAGGCGTAATCACGCTGGATGATCTGGATCTATCTACCATGAAGGCATTGAGTGGCTCTAGCTTGAAGTTGCTCAATGCCCATCGTGCTGCGCCGAGCAGGGTCAAAGATGATGATTGGGTGCCTTCCTTTGGCTTGACATTCAAAGGCTTCAATTCCCGCCTTTATCTGCGCTATGCGCAGGATATCCGCATGCCGTCGATGGCAGAGGGCTCATATGGTGGTTATATCGCCTTGCTTTATAGCCGGGATTATTTCGGTTTCGATCCACTGCAGCCGGAAAAGTCGCGCAATATCGAACTGGGGCTGAGTCATGATTTCAGCCGCTTCTTCCGCCCAGGTACGGTGGCTGATGCCAAGCTTGTCTATTTTGACCAGAACACTAGAAACATTATTGATACCGTTGCGGTAGGAGGATTGTTTACCTCCGCTAATCTTGACCGGCAAATCATTCGTGGCGTGGAGTTCCAGAGCCGTCTTGATAATGGGCGCTTGTTTGCCGACTTTAGCGCTACGCGCAATCTCAAAAACAAGGTCTGCGACAAGAATGAAGCGACGATGTACTCAAACTTTCCTGGGGAGATTCCCGAGTGCGTGAACTACGGATTTCCTCATGGGGGATTGCTCAATACCAAGCAGCCGGAATACTCCCTCAACTTACTGCTAGGCAGCCGGTTCTTTGATAACAAGCTGGAGCTTGGTAGTCGGGTGACGTATTTCACGACTTATGATCGCGAAGCCAAATATACCAAGTTGACCATGAATATGGTGGGTATGCCGGTGAATTGGGGCTCCACCACCGTGGTGGATGCTTATGCCAATTACCAGATCACCAAGAACACCCTGTTGGAATTCTCGGCAATGAATCTAACGGACCGCTATTACGTCGATCCGCTAGCACGAAGCTGGATGCCAGCGCCGGGCCGTACACTACGTTTGGGATTGCGGATTGATATGTAATTGAGCTGGATGTGCTGGAGTATTGATTGGCACAACTGTATTGGCGATGACGGAGTTGGCTTTATGAGACGAAGTGATCGCCAATTTTTAATAACAATAAATAATAATAAAAATCATTATTGATGTTATTTGTAGTCAATATTAAGCCTGACTTGAAAAGGCATCTATCCATATAAAACTAGGAAAGGAAATACGATGAAAAAGTTGTCTTTAGCTTCATTGGTTTTGTTGGCAGTTTACGGTACCAGCTTTGCTGCTGGTGAAAATGTGGTTGGGCTTTCAACAGATGATTCCTTGGTGAATGTTGGGCCATCGGCATATACCGGCCCCACCCATGGTGCGGCAAATCAGCCGGGCGTCGGTGTACATACCGTTGGTGGAGGCACTCGCATCAATGCCCAGGTGCTGTATGACACATTGCGTACTTCGGTAGACGGCAATGGCATCGCTACCATTGGTGGTTCGGCCCATAGTGCTATGGGTGTGTGGGCGCTAGGTAGGGTGACTGGCAGCGACAGTAATCAGGTCTATTACGGTGTGTGGGCTGGCCCTGATGCCTCTACCCCTCCTACCACGGCTTATGTTGCCTATGTAGTCGGCGACAACGTCACCCGTAGCCTAGATACAGTCAAGGGTAATTCCTACAGTTACACCACTAACGGTGTTGGTCAGGGTAATGAATTCTATACCGGTACTTTGACTGCCAATTTCAATGCTGCCGGCACAGGCGGTACCGTGACTGGAGGTATTGCCAGCGCAAGCAATACTATTACCCTGGATAGCGGTACCAACATCAGCATTAGCGGTGCTGGTGCTGTAGCAACGGCAGGTTTCTCAGGCTCTGCCAATACTGGAGCTTATGATGTCCGAGGCCTATTCTATGGTGCCAATGCAGAGGCGTTGGGTGGAGTGGCTGATCATTTGGCTGATCCAAGCAAGAGCGTTGGCTTTGCTGGCACCCGTTAATTGAGTTCTTAGCCATGAAAGTACAAGCCTGCGGGCTTGTACTTTTTTGTTATGTATCTTGTAGCTGACCAGGTGGACTTTTGAAAGCTCTTTTCCCCCTTCTGATTGGCCTGTGCTTGTCACCCCTGACATGGGCCAACGATTTCCTCGATAATACTTCTAACCAGTGGCAGTTGATTGACCAAGCACGAGACCGGCTTGATAACAGCCGCAGCCAGCCGACGTTGGAGGAACAGATTCAGGCTGAGCCTGTCATGGCTTTGGGAGAGGATCAGAACAGCACTGCGACATTGGCGCAGGAAATTTTCGTTCAGATCAATCAGCAGAATTGGCCCCGCGTGAAGCAATTATTGGGGCATTATCTGGTTTCTCCACAGCGTGATCCTAGCTTGGTGGCTTATGCTGAAGCAAATTTGGCAGAAGCCCAAGGTAACTTACCTCTAGCCTTGGAGAAATATGAGCGAGTCTTGTCCTACCTGCCGCAATTCACGCGAGGGAAAATGGATTATGCGCGAGCCTTGTTTAAATATGGTGAGGATAAAGAGGCTAGACAGATTTTTCTTTCAGTATTGACGCCCGACTTGCCTGTAGCAGTGCAAAGCAATATCAATTTATATCTGGACGCATTGGAAAAGCGCAATGAGTGGAAATTCTATGCGAGCTTGGATTATTTCAAGGACGACAACATCAACCTGACTTCCGACGCGTCGCTTTGCCTGCTTTCAATCGGCAATGATCTATGCGTGGCCCGGTGGTCTGCACCCTCGGCGTTGCCGAGCCACGGGGTGAACTATACGTTGACCGCAGAGAAGTTCACGCCTTGGAAAGGTCGCCATGGGTTGATGTTCCGTTCGCTGGTCTATGGATCAGACTATACGCAGGATAATCTCTATAACATCGGGATATTGAACATGGCGCTTGGCTATGCTTACCGTACACCTAATCACCGTTGGTTTCTGGCACCAACTTTTGAAACTTACTGGCAGAGCAATCGTAGGCTCTACACAGCGGGTGGCCTGATTGCAGAGGTACGTAGCCAAGTGACTCCCAATTGGCAGAATACCCTGACGATTAACTGGCAGGATATCCAATATGTCAGGGATGAAGAAAAAGACAATGATGCTCAGCAATATCTTGTGACGTTGAATCAGCTATATGCGCTTTCCAATAAAACATTGCTTTTTGGCGGTGTGGATTACATTCGCCGCAAGCTGGATTATCCAATTGCCAGTTTTCATCGTTCCGGTGTGCGCGTCGGTATATTTCATACTTTCAATTCATGGTTGGACGTGACCATGTCCGCGTCCAGGCGCTGGCGGAAATATGACGAATACAATCCGATTTTTGGAGGATTAAGAAAGGATACCGAGGATTTCTATAGTCTTGCAGTGGGTTTCCCCAGCTTGCAGGTGCAAGGTATCAAGCCTTCGCTGTATGTACAGCACTACGACACTGAAAGTACGCTACCGCTATTTTTCTCTTATCGCAGGACCCAGGCAGGGATCAGGATGGAGAAGTCATTCTGAGTTGTATGCGTTTTATTAAATATCTATCCTGGGCTTATGCGGCGCATTGCGTGTGAGCCTATCCCATAGCCAGCGCGGGATAATGCGTAGGATGCGCGCTATCCAGCCCATTTGCCAAGGGATGATGACAAAGCGCTGGCGCTTGGCGATGGCAGCGGCGAACTTTGCTGCGGCGATGTCCACTTCCATGAGGAAAGGCATGCGGTAACCATTGACGTCAGTCATCGGGGTGCGGATATAGCCAGGGGCGATGGTGGTGACGGCAATGCCAAAGTGTTGCATCTCGGTACGCAGGCTTTCGAGATAGGTGATAGCAGCAGATTTCGAGGCGCTGTAGGCTCCGGCACCAGGCAATCCACGTATACCCGCGACACTGGCAATGCCAACGAGTTGCCCATGTTTGTTTGCCGCCTGCATGGCGGCAATGAAGGGCTGGAAGGTATGCACCATGCCAAAGACGTTGATCTCGAACACGGTATGGAAAGCCTCAATATCCTCCACTTCAGCAGTGAGGGTGCCGCAACTCACGCCTGCGTTGGCAATGACGATATCGGGCACGCCAGCCTTGGCGATGAAGGTTTGTGCAGTGGCCTGCATGGCCTGGGCATCACGTACATCAGCCTGGTAAATGTGGCATTGCCCGCTTGGGAATTCGTGCGCCAGGTCGTCAAGCAGTGCTAGGCGGCGTGCTGTGACACCGACGATGGCACCTTGCTTGAGGTAGTGTCGTGCCAATGCCAGGCCAATGCCACTGGAAGCACCGGTAATAAAAACCCGCTGACTGGCAGCGGGTGTGGATGTGTGTGTCATGGGCGAGTAGCGGGTATTACTTGGCGCCGCCGCTCTTTTCCTTGCGCACGTTCTCAATCAGGTAGTCAGCCACTTGCAGCACGTTCTGGTTGCCCCCCGCCATTGAGCTGGAAGTAATGTAACGACCATCAATCACCAATGCTGGCACGCCTGTGGCGCCGGAGTCGCGGAACACATTCATGGCGCGCACAATATTGTTGTTGGTGGAGAAGGATTTGAAAGCTTCTTCCACTTTTGTGCGATCCTGGCCGCCCTGCTTGGTGATCCAGTCAATCAACTGTGCTTCGGACGCTGGGTTGACGTTGCGAGCCTTGTGGATAGCATCGAACAATTGAGTGTGCAGCTTATCGGTGAGATTGAGTGCTTCAAGGGCATAGAATGCCTTGCCAGCAGGCGCCCAGTCAGGACGCGGGACACCGGGTACGCGCTTGAAGTAGACATCTTGCGGCAGCTTCTTGACCCAGGTAGCCAGGCTTGACTCCAAATGGTAGCAATGCGGGCAGCCATACCAGAAGATTTCCAGCACTTCGATCTTGGCTGGGTTATCAGTCTTGATGGTTTTTGCTGTCTGGTTGAAGTCATTACCCAGTTGCGGTTCTGCCATGGCAGTTGCAGAGACCAGCAACATCAAGGCAGCGAGCAGCTTTTTCATATCTTGTCCTTACAATCGAATTGATAGAGTTAACGTAGAGAAATCTGGTTGGGATGACACTGGCTTATTGCCCAGGTGAGTTCACCTTGATCAAATCTGCCTTGAAACCGTTCTGCGCCAGATCAGACTTGGCATTGTTGATTTGGTTCAGGTCGGCAAATGGGCCAACGCGTACACGGTGCCATACGCCCTTGTCGGGAATGGTGGCGGTCTGCACGATGGCTTCCAGGCCCAGCAAGGCCAGCTTGGCCTTCATGTTGTCGGCTTCCTGTTCGGTCTGGAATGCGCCTACCTGGAGGAAGTAGCTCTCCTGGGTTTGTGCCGGGGCCGGGTCGGCTTCCTTCTGCTTGATTTCCTGCTCCGTTACCTGGCTTTCGCTACCGGGTAAGATGGTATAGAAGTCGAAACGTGGTTTTTCGCTGCCAGCTGGAGCCTTGTTGGCTTCTGCTGGCTTGGTTTCTGCCTTGGGCAGTGCAATTTCATCAGGTTCCAGCTTGGTTTTGCCAGCCTTGTCGGCAAATGGGCTATCGCTCTTCATGACAACGATAGCAACGCCCACAGAAATGCCGACGCCTAATAGCAGGCCCACCAGCAAGCCGGTAAAAAATGGGCTGCCCTTGCTACTGCTGCTGGAGCTCGATTTGCGCTGTGCAGGCTTGTAATCTCGACTCACGATATTTCCTCTTCCTCATTCATTCATGTCCTGGCGGGCCTTGCTTGGAGGCCTGCCTAGCGACTTGGGTGGCGATGGTTCCCCGTCAACCATCATATTCTATCTTACAAATTTACATCTTCTCTGGCGCACCTACGCCCAGCAGTGCCAGGCCATTACGCAATACCTGGCGAGTGGCGCTGATCAGGGCCATACGTGCGGTGGTCAGGTCAGCATCGTCAACCAGGAACTTGTGGGCGTTGTAATAGCTGTGCAAATCGCCCGCCAAGTCCTTGAGATAGGTAGCGACCATATGTGGAGCCAGCTCTTGTGCGGCATTGGTGAGTAGCTCGGGGAATTCGCCCAGGCGTTGCATGAGTGTTGCTTCATGCTCGGTATCCAGCGCAGTCAGTTTGGCTTGTGACAAGCTGGCAATATCGCCGCCCCATTCGTTCAGCACGCTGCAAATGCGGGCATGGGCATACTGGATGTAATACACCGGGTTGTCGTTGCTTTGTGCACGGGCAAGGTCGATGTCGAACACTAATTGCGAATCGGCACGGCGTGCGGCGAGGAAATAACGTGTGGCATCACAGCCCACTTCCTCGATCAGGTCGCGCAAGGTGACGTAGCTACCTGCACGCTTGGAGATTTTGACTTCTTCACCGCCGCGCATCACCGTGACCATCTGGTGCAATACGTATTCCGGCCAGCCTTGTGGAATGCCGACATTCAACGCCTGCAAGCCAGCGCGCACACGGGTGATGGTGCTGTGGTGGTCTGCACCCTGTTCGTTGATAACGCGCTCAAAGCCACGCTGCCATTTGTCCAGGTGATAAGCGACATCAGGCACGAAATAAGTGTAGCCGCCTTCACGCTTGCGCATGACACGGTCCTTGTCGTCGCCAAAATCGGTAGTGCGCAGCCAGAGGGCATCGTCTTGCTCGTAGGTGTGGCCACTCTTGATCAGGTTGGCTACGGTGCTTTCCACCTTGCCATCGCTGTAAAGCGCCGATTCGAGCGAGAATACGTCGAAGTTGATCTGGAAGGCCTTGAGGTCCAAGTCCTGCTCGTGGCGCAGATAGGCCACGGCAAACTGGCGGATCGCCTCGGCATTATCGGCATCGCCTATGCCCGTCACTACTTGGTCATCCGCCGTAACGGTTTCTTTTGCCATATAGGCAGCAGCGACATCGGCAATGTAATGGCCGCGATAGCCTGCTTCCGGCCATGCAGCATGCTCGGGCGTGATGCCCTTGCAATGAGATTGTACGGAAACGGTCAGGTTATCAATCTGCGCACCGGCATCGTTATAGTAGAACTCGCGTGTGACGGCCCAGCCATTGGCAGCCAATAGGCGGGCAAGACAATCTCCCACTGCCGCGCCACGGCCATGGCCAACGTGCAATGGGCCGGTGGGGTTGGCAGAGACGAATTCCACTTGTATCTTGCGGCCCTGGCCAACTTGATTGTGTCCGAATTGCGCACCTTCCCGCTGGATGTCGCGCACCACGGCCTGCTTGGCGGCTGGGCTTAGGGTGAAATTGATGAAGCCAGCCCCGGCAATTTCAACTTTGGCGATATATTCCGAAGCAGGCAGTGCCTGGATCAGCGCTTCAGCAATGGCGCGTGGATTCTGGCGCAGGGGTTTGGCCAATATCATGGCCAGGTTGGTGGAAAAATCCCCATGCTGAGCATTCTTGGGACGTTCTAGCTGGATGGCGACAAGGTCTGCATCAGCATTGAGGCTGTTTGCGGCGACCTGTAGTAATTCGGTAAGATGTGCTTTCAAGGCGAGCGACGAAACGTGAATAAAAGCACTATTTTAACCTACTGCAAGCTTGCACTGATATGCAATTGTCGAACTTCGTCATATAGATGGCAGATGATGGGGGGCGCATGACCGAAAGCGCTCAGCATGCCACTATCCTCAAGGTCGCACTGGATGTTCCGCTTGATGGTGTTTTTGATTACCGCAGCGATGTGCCGGTGCAGGTGGGGCAGCGCGTGGTTGTGCCGTTTGGCCCACGCAAGCAAGTCGGGGTCGTGGTGGATATTGCCGACAATAGCGAGATTGCCCCGGCCAAGCTCAAATCCATTCTCCAGCATTTCGACCATGAGCCTGTGCTTGATAGCGAGTTTTTCTCGCTGCTGAAATTCTGCGCAGATTACTACCAATACCCTTACGGACAGGCCCTGCTTTCTGCCCTGCCTGCCCGTTTGCGTCAAACCGAGCCTGCCCAAGCTCGGCAGCAGTTCTGCTATTGGCTGAATGAGGCAGGTCAATCGGCTGACATTGAAGCCATTCCCGCCCGGCAAATGGTGCAGCGGCGTATTTTTACTGCTTTACGTGAGCGTGGTCGCCTGAGCGAGGCCGAGCTATCCGAATTGAGCCCGAGCTGGCGCAAGGGCCTGCTGGCACTGCGTGAGCAGGGGTGGATAGACGAGGAGCAAATCTATGCTGGCTTGAGCGCGACACTGCACGCCTCCAATGTGCAGCCGGAGTTGAACGACGAACAAGCCCATGCGGTGCAGAGCATTTTGCAGCAGCGGGAGCGTTTTAAGCCATGGCTGCTGCACGGCATTACCGGCAGTGGCAAGACCGAGGTTTATATTCGCCTGTTGCAGGCGGTGCTGGAGGGTAATCAGGATCAGGCCTTGGTGTTGGTGCCTGAAATCAACCTCACGCCTCAGCTGGAGGCACGCTTCCGTACCCGTTTGCCGCAATACCCGTTAGTCACGTTGCATAGCAATCTTGGTGAGAGTGAGCGCTTGCAAAATTGGCGGTTGGCGCAAACTGGAGTGGCACGCATTGTCATCGGCACGCGCTTGTCGGTGTTTACGCCTTTGCCCCGCCTCAAGTTCATGATCGTGGACGAAGAGCATGATACTTCCTACAAGCAGCAGGACAGCATGCGCTACCATGCGCGCGATGTGGCCTTGGTGCGAGCGCAGCGCCGCAATATCCCTATTGTGCTGGGTTCTGCTACTCCAGCGCTGGAAACCTGGCATAACGCCCAGAGTGGCCGCTATGGCCTGCTCAGCATGCAGCAACGCGCTGTTAGCCAGTCACAATTGCCCCAGGTGAATTGTGTGGATGTCAGCCGGGTGCAGATGCAGGAGGGGCTGTCCCCTCCACTCATCAAGGCCCTGAAAACACGTCTGCAGCGTGGAGAGCAGAGCCTGCTGTTCATCAACCGTCGCGGTTATGCGCCTGTATTGCTATGTAATGCCTGTCACTGGATTGCGCCTTGCATGCGCTGTAGCAGCCGCCTGGTCGTGCACTTGCGCCAGGGCTTTTTGCGTTGCCACCACTGCGGACACGAACAAAAGATCGTGCGCCAGTGCCCGAGCTGTGGCAATGCGGACCTGCACCCTACCGGGCATGGTACGCAACGGCTGGAAGAAACGCTGGCCAAGCTGTTGCCAGAGGCGCGCATCTTGCGGGTAGATCGTGATAGCACGCGCCGCAAGCACGCCCTGAGCGAGATGCTCTCTGCAGTACACGCTGGGGAGGTGGATATCCTGGTCGGGACGCAAATGCTGGCCAAAGGCCATGATTTTCCTAATCTCACCTTGGTCGGTGTGCTGGATACTGACAGTGCCCTTTTCAGCCCCGATTTTCGTGCGGCAGAGCGCCTGTTTGCCCAGCTCATGCAAGTGGCAGGTCGCGCGGGCCGTGCAGATAAGCCCGGTGAGGTGTTGATCCAGACGACTTTCCCCGAGCATCAGTTATTCAATGCCTTGCGTAGCCAGGAATATGGCACCTATGCGGCTGGCCTGTTGCAGGAGCGCGAGATCGCCCAGTTTCCACCCTATGAGTTTCTGGCCTTGATCAAGGCAGAGGCCAATGAATACGGCCCTGTGCAGCGCTTTTTGCAGTTTGCTGCCGATACTACCCGCGCAATGGCGACCGATGCCTTGGTCTATGACCCGATACGCCCGCAAATGGAACGGCTGAAAGGCATGGAGCGCGGGCAGTTGCTGTTCCAGGCGACGACACGACAGGCGCTTCAAATCGTTCTCAGGCAATTGACACCGCAATTGCGTGCGCACCCGCTCAGCAACAAGATACGCTGGGCGGTAGATGTCGATCCACAGGAGTTTTAGCTGATGCCCAGCAAGCGCATTGCTCTGGTGATGATAGTCCGCAATGAGGCCCGTTCGATAGCGCGCTGCCTGCAAAGCGTCCGGCCCTGGGTGGACGAGATGATCGTGCTGGATACGGGTTCTGATGATGACACGGTCAGCATTGCCGAGTCGCTAGGTGCCAAAGTGCATGTTTTTACTTGGTGTGATGATTTCTCTGCTGCGAGGAATGCAGCGCTGGCACTTTCCTCCGCCGATTGGAACTTGGTGCTGGATGCTGATGAGTGGATTATTTCAGGCGGCGAAACACTGGCTGCTTTGCGGCATGTCAATGAAGAGTTTATTGGGGTATTGCGTCTGGATGATGAGGCGGAGGTAGAGGGCCAACGCCAAGTTTCCAAGACTTGGCTTTCTCGTATCTTGCCCCAGCATGTGCGCTATGTCGGACGCATTCATGAACAGCCAGTGTCTCCTGGCATGTCTAGGCGGCAATTGGCCCTAGTCGTGGGGCATGATGGTTATCTGGAGCAGCATAAAGCAGTTAAGCAAGGTCGCAACGAGGTGTTGTTGCGTATGGAGTTGGCGCGTAACCCGGAGGATGCCTATTTCAATTACCAACTAGGCAAGGAGCTGGAAATTTATGCACGCTTTGCTGAGGCGGTAACATGTTACGAAAAGGCTTTGCTGCATACGGAGGCAGAGGCGAACTGGCGTCACGATCTGGTCGTGCGCAGTTTGTTCAGTCTGAAAAAAGCAGGCAAATTCGAGCGGGCGCTTCATTTGGCAGAAGCAGAGATGCCGTATTGGCAGCATTCTCCCGATTTCTTTTTTGCGATTGGCGACGTTTTGCTTGACTGGGCCATTGCTGACCCAGCACAAGCAGAAGTCTTGTTGCCCATGATTGCCTCAAGCTGGGAAAGATGCCTGGAAATCGGCGATAACCCCACCCTCAACAGCACAGTAATCGGTAGGGGAAGCTTCCTGGCGGCCAAGAACCTGCATGCTTTTCACCTGAGCTTGGGACAGACGGACCAAGCTGAATACTTTGCCAATCTTGAACGTGAGCTGCTGCGGCAACGCAGTATTTAATTTTTGCCGCATTTTTCAGGCTTGATGGTTCCGATTTCGGAAGCGACACCCTTGTCATGCTCTACCTCGACACAAGCGCCTACGACCAATGGGCCTTGTTCCGGCTCAATGTCTGTTTTTTCGGTGACTTCCACCTGTTGACCGCTGATCGTCCAGATACCTAGGTTGCCAGCTGGGCGCGCATCAATACGTCCGACGAATTCTTTATCTGCGAGGGCTGGGGTGCTAACCAACAATGTGCTAACAGTCAGCAGGGAGATGGTACTGAATAGATGGGAGAGCTTCATGATGCATCCTTTCCAATGGTTGAGCTTGCATGAACACAGCATAACTATGGAGATTGAAGCACCGTATCGGTATCAGGCTGATCTCGGTGTAGGAGTACTACCGGCAGGCTGGCTTGCTGGTAAACATAGGAGGGAGGTTGGTATAGGGGGCGGTGCAGCAGTATTTGGGAGTGACAGGAAGATCCCCGGGCTTGGCCCGGGGATGGAGGCTTGTTACTCGGACTTATGTTCTTCCTGATGCTCGGCAGCGGCTTCACGTGCCTTTTCGATAGCATCTTCCGCAGCATCCTTGGCTTCGTCAACGGCTTCTTCTGCCTTATCTACCGCATGTTCTGCGTGCTCATGTGCTTGTTCTACGGCTTGTGCAGCGGCAGCTTCAACGTTCTCTTCTTCCTTGTTGCTACAGCCTCCC
The DNA here is from genome assembly GCF_044751345.1 of Methylobacillus methanolivorans. Classification (GTDB taxonomy): domain Bacteria; phylum Pseudomonadota; class Gammaproteobacteria; order Burkholderiales; family Methylophilaceae; genus Methylobacillus; species Methylobacillus methanolivorans. The sequence continues at coordinate 157,582 of NZ_JBIWXY010000002.1, forward strand.
AGCACCAAGCCGGCAAGGAAAATAGCAAGGATGGATGTTGATCGTAATGTCATTCTGGGTCTCCTGATTGAGGTTATTGGGGGATACGTAAGGTCTGGCCCGGATAGATTTTGTCCGGATGGTTGAGCATGGGCTTATTCGCTTCAAAAATCTTCATGTAGGCATTAGCGTTGCCATAATGTTCCTTGGCGATCTTGGACAAGGTGTCGCCACGCACTACTGTGTAAAATACCGGGGCGGTTTCTGCGGCTGTGACCTTGAGGTTGTCCACAACCTCACTGACACCATTGATGTTGCCGCAGCAGAGGAGAATTTTTTCCTTGATTTCCTGGGTAGCTGCGGTGCCGCCGACGGTGACTTTACCTGTGGCGCCGTCAAAATCCACTTGCAGGCCTTCTGCATCCAATTCCATTTTGTGGATGTAGTTGAGAATGGCTTGACTGGCAGTGGCATTCGCAGAGGTGACCGGATTCTCGGCTTTTGCTTCAACAGCCGGGTGCGTGCCAAACAGTTTCTCGCCAGCGTCTTTGATGAATGAAATCAAACCCATTTGCTTATCTCCTTGTTGTTATGAAGTCGTGACAAACGCAACGCGGTAATAGTTCATCTTACTCTCATCTGAAGGGCGCTGGCGGCCGCGATTGTCATTTTTTGTCAATCGCGGTGAAGTCGGCATCAGAGATGGTAATTGCGGCTGATGGCGTGCACGGCCTTGATCATCGCCTCGGCATTTTCGGGCGGTGTGAATTGCGTGATACCGTGGCCAAGGTTGAACACATGGCCATTGCCTATGCCGTAATTGGCGAGGATGCGCGCGACTTCTTTTTCCACGGCTTCGGGCGTGGAAAGCAGGATGGCAGGGTCCATATTGCCTTGCAGCGCTACTTTGTGGCCAACGCGCTTGCGTGCCTCGCCTAGCGACACTGTCCAATCCAGCCCCAGCGCGTCAGCCCCAGTCTCGGTCTGGGCTTCGAGCCATAATCCACCACCCTTGGTGAAGACAATGCTGGGCACGGTGCGGCCATCGTTTTCCTTGGTGAGTCCGCTGACGATCTGCTTCATGTATTGCAGCGAGAATTCTTCATAAGCGTGATGAGAAAGCGCCCCGCCCCATGAGTCAAAGATCATGACCGCTTGTGCGCCAGCAGCAATCTGGGCATTGAGATATTGCGTCACCGTCTGTGCAGTGATGCTGAGGATATGGTGCAAGAGTTCTGGCCGTGCATAGGCCATTTGCTTGATGGTGAGGAAATCCGTACCGCCGCGGCCCTCCACCATGTAGGTTGCCAGCGTCCAGGGGCTACCGGAAAAGCCGATGAGAGGAACTCGTCCATCCAGGGTGCGACGAATCTGGCTGACGGCATCGGTGACATACTTGAGCTCAGTGCCGATATCGGGAACTGCCAGTTTGCGGATATCAGCCTCTTCGCGCAGGGTGCGCTCGAATTTTGGTCCCTCGCCCTCCTCGAAATACAGGCCCAGCCCCATAGCATCGGGAATGGTGAGGATGTCGGAGAACAGGATGGCGGCATCCAGCGGGTAGCGATCCAGCGGTTGCATGGTGACTTCAGTCGCCAAATCCGAGTTCTTGCACAGGTCAAGAAAACTACCCGCCTGTTTGCGCGTGGCGCGGTATTCAGGCAGGTAGCGCCCGGCCTGGCGCATCATCCATACTGGTGTGTAGGGGGTGGACTGGCGTTGCAGTGCACGGAGGAAAACATCGTTTTTCAATGTGGTCATGGATAGTTCCTGATTAACGCAAGCTGGCAAACACTTGGCGGGCGGCCGCTATGGTCTGGTCGATATCGGCTTCGCTGTGCGCGATTGACACAAAACCGGCCTCGAAGGCAGATGGAGCCAGGTAAACCCCCTGCTCCAACATGCCGTGGAAGAAGCGGTTGAATGCTGCCTTGTCGCATTGCATGACTTCGGCAAAGCTATTGGGGCAGTGCTCACTGAAATAGAGGCCGAACATGCCGCCCACGCTTTGTGCACTGAAGGTAACGCCAACATCACGCGCTGCCTGCACCAGGCCATCAGTCAGCTGGCGCGTCTTGGCGGCCAGTTCGTCATGGAAACCTGGGCGTTGCAATTGCTGTAATGTCGCCAGGCCTGCAGCCACGGCGACAGGGTTGCCAGACAATGTCCCTGCCTGGTAGACCGGCCCTAATGGCGCGAGGAATGCCATGACATCGGCACGGCCACCGAATGCGCCAACGGGCAGGCCACCGCCAATCACCTTGCCTAGCGTGGTGAGGTCGGGTTTGATGCCAAACAGCTGCTGTGCACCACCCAAGGCAACGCGGAAACCGGTCATCACCTCATCGAAAATTAGCAAGGTGCCGGATTGTGTGCATAAGGTGCGTAGTGCATTGAGGAACGCGGGGCTGGGGTTCACCAGATTCATGTTGCCTGCCACAGGCTCAAGGATGACGCAGGCAATCTGCTCGCCAAGCTCACTGAATAACTGTTCCAGCGCTGCAACATCATTGTATGGCAGGGTTAATGTATGCGCTGCGAGTTCAGGAGGAACGCCCGCAGAGCTGGGTTGGCCAAAAGTGAGCGCTCCCGAACCAGCCTTGACCAGCAAGGAGTCGGCATGGCCATGGTAGCAACCCTCGAACTTGAGGATCTTGCTGCGGCTGGTGAAACCGCGTGCCAGGCGAATGGCGCTCATAGTGGCTTCGGTGCCGGAGCTGACCAGGCGTACCTGTTCCATGCTCGGCACTAAGTGGGTGATGAGTTGCGCCATGTCCAACTCTAGCGCAGTGGGTGCGCCGAAAGACAAGCTGTTAGCGGCTGTAGCCTGCACTGCAGCAATCACATCGGTCTGGGCATGCCCCAGGATCATCGGCCCCCAGGAGCCAACGTAATCGATATATTCCTGCCCATCTTCGTCCCACAAGCGGGAGCCTAGGCCGCGCTTGAAGAACACCGGTGTGCCGCCCACCGAGCCAAAAGCGCGTACTGGTGAATTCACGCCGCCGGGGATCAGTGTCTGGGATTGCTCGAATAATTGCTGGTTTCTACTCATGGCCTGGCTCTAGCTAAAAAGTTGGTTGAATTGGTTGGCTTGCGCCTTGATATCCGCTGCATTCCACAAGGCACCAATCACCGCAATGGCATCGGCACCCGCGCTGACCACGCTGGCAGCATTGTCCAGCGTGATCCCGCCGATGGCAACGACAGGTACGCCTAGTTCTCTCGCCTGCTGGAACAATGTCATATCCGCACGTGGTGCGTGGGGTTTGGTGGATGAGGGAAAGCAGGCGCCGAAGGCCACATAATCAGCCCCCAGCCTGGCTGCCTGCTGGGCAAGTCCAAGGTTGTTGTAGCATGAGGCACCAATGATCTTGCTGGCTCCCAGTGTGCTGCGTGCGGCAGTGATGTCGCCATCGTCTATGCCAAGGTGAACGCCATCGGCATCCAGCTTGGCGGCAAGCTCAACATCATCATTGATGATTAATGGCACCCGGTAAGCCCGGCACATTGCCAGCAGGGCTTGGGCTTGTTCCCGTGCTTGCTCGCCGGATACGCGCTTGTTGCGATATTGCAGTACGGTGGCCCCTCCTGCGAGTGCCATTTTGCAGAGGTCCAGCAGGCGGGCGGTATCTGTTTCATCCGGGGTGATGGCATACAACCCGCGGATGGCCACGGGGCTATTCTTCGTCATCAGACTCTTCGCGTGCCCAGAACAGGCGGTCGGGAATATATTGCCCCATGCCAGGGCGGAAGGCATGGCGTAGCGAGTGCCAAGTGTATTCCTGCGCCTCTGCGATAGCTTCCTCCATGCCCAAGCCGTGTGCCAGGCAGGCCGCGATGGCAGATGCCAGCGTACAGCCGGAACCATGATAGCTACCAGGCAAGCGCTCGCAAGGGTAGGAGCGCAGCAGTTTTTGCGAGCCGTAAAGATTGTTGATGACTTGCGGCGCACGTTCGTGGGTGCCGGTAATCAGTACATATTCAGGCCCCAGTGCCAACAGGCGCTCTGCGACTTCATCGATGGAGGCATGCTCAACCTCATCGCTATAGTCGCCGGTAAATGCCAGTCGCCTGGCTTCCAGGCTATTTGGCGTGATCAGTGTGGCCTGTGGGAACAGCAGGTCTATCATGGCCTCCTGCATGGCTTCGTTGGCCAATTCATCGCCTCGCCCGGAGGAGAGCACTGGGTCAATCAATAAGGGCACATCGGGATAATCGGCGACGATTTCGGCGATCACGGCAATATTTTCCACGCTGCCCAACATGCCCAGCTTGAAGGCAGAAATCTGCATGTCTTCAAGGATGGTACGGGCTTGCTCGTTGATCAGCTCGGCATCCAGCGAGACGACATTTTCCACGCCCACCGTATCTTGTACGGTAATGGCGGTGACAACAGATACGGGATGGCAGCCAATGCTGGATAGCGCCAGAAGGTCGGCTTGCAAGCCTGCACCACTACTTGGGTCAGTGGCTGCGAAGGTCAGCACGCAGGGTGGCATGAGGTTGATTGTTTCCATGGCGGGTCCTGTCAATGGATAAGCGGGCTTGAGCCAGGCAAAGAGTTGGTCAGATAAATATTCATGTAGGACGTCATTTTAGCCTAATCGACATTGAAAGGAGAGGATAGGCTTGTGTTGAGAGGCAAGATGTCGTGAAAGTGCTATTGGGTGGTGTTGCCTTGAGCGCTTGCTACGCTTATTTCTTGGGCAGTTGTATATCGAGTAGTGTGCTCTGATAAATAAGCCATTTTATAAAAATGGTTTTGCATGATGGCGCTAAAGCCTTTTAGAATAAAAAGACACCTACCATTGAAAAGGCCATTGCCCATGCCGCAATCCAGCCAGAATGATGCAGTTCTTTGGCATGCACTCAAGACCAGCGAAGTGCTTGAGCGTGTGCAGTCCACCCAAGAAGGCCTAAGTAGTAGGGAAGCGGATAAGCGCTTGCAGGAGTATGGCAGGAACGAGTTGCCTCCCCCTAAACGTCAACATCCCGTGATGCGTTTCCTGTCGCAGTTCAATAATGCCTTGATCTACTTCATGTTGTCGGCGGCAGTGATTGCTTTCTTCCTTGATCATGCTGTCGATTCAGCCGTGATCCTGGCGGTGGTGCTGATCAACGCAATTGTCGGTTATATCCAGGAAGGCAAGGCTGAGCAGGCGCTGGATGCGATCCGCAATATGATGGTGCCCCATGTCACGGTGGTGCGGGATGGGCACCGCCAAACCCTGGAAGTGGGCGATCTGGTACCCGGCGACGTGATCGTGCTGGAAGCTGGCGACAGCGTGCCGGCTGATGCACGTTTGCTCAAGGCCAGGCAGCTTTCCAGCGAGGAGGCCATTCTTACTGGCGAATCGGTGCCCAGCCAGAAACAGGAGCATGCGGTGGCAGAGAATGCCGACCTGGGAGATCGACATTGTATGCTGTATTCCGGCACCATCATTGCGGCAGGCCAGGGGCGTGCCGTGGTGGTGGAAACCGGTAGCGCAACGGAAATCGGCCGTATCAGCAGCATGATTGCCAAGGTGGAAACCCTGGAAACACCCTTGTTACAACAAATCAATCATTTCGGGCGCCTGTTCACCTGGTTTGCCCTCAGCCTGGCCCTTGGCCTGCTGGCGTTTGCCAAGCTGGTGCAGAACTATAGCTGGATCGATGGATTTATGGTGGTGGTAGCGATCTCGGTGGGTTTGGTGCCGGAGGGCTTACCTGCTGTGATTACCATCACCCTGGCGATTGGTGTGCAGCGCATGGCGAGGCACAACGCCATTATTCGACGCTTGCCCGCGGTGGAAACGCTGGGCGCGACTTCAGTGATCTGCTCGGATAAAACCGGTACCCTCACCCGGAATGAAATGACAGTCAGACGCTTGGTTGCAGGCAAGGCGCATTATTTGGTGGAGGGGACAGGCTATGTGCCCGAGGGCGAGATCAAGCCGCAGGAAGGTGCCTCTGGTCGTGGGTGGGAAGATCTGGTGCTGGCAGGCTTCCTCTGCAACGATGCCAAGCTGAAGCAAGAATCCGGGCAATGGCACGTGCTGGGCGACCCTATGGAAGGTGCCTTGGTGGCACTGGCGATGAAGGCTGGGCAAGACATTCAGCAGGAGCGCAATGCCTGGAAGCGGCTTGATGAAGTGCCTTTCGATAGCAAGCACAAGTTCATGGCAACGCTGCACCGCCATGAGGAGCATGGCACCTGGATGTTCATCAAGGGTGCTCCGGAAAGCGTGTTGGAGCGATGCCAGCAACCTGATCACGACTATTGGGCTGAGTGCATTAGCGAGGCGGCCCATCACGGTGAGCGCGTGCTCGGTTTTGCTGCCCGGCGCTGCGATGATGGCAAGCAGCAGCTTGAGTTCAAGGATGTCGAGAATGACCTGGATTTTCTCGGCATCATGGGCTTCATTGATCCGCCGCGTGAAGAGGTGCTTGATGCAATCGCCAGCTGCCGCTCTGCCGGGGTCAAGGTGAAAATGATCACTGGGGATCATGCCGCGACAGCACAGGCGATTGCAAAACAGCTGCACCTTGCGGAAGAGCCTGGCGTTATGACCGGGGCAGACCTCGACAAGGTGCCAGATGAAGAGTTGAGCGCTGTGCTGGCGAAAACCAGTGTATTTGCGCGTACCACGCCTGAGCACAAGCTGCGCATCGTCAAAGCCTTGCAGCAACAAGGCGAAGTGGTCGCTATGACGGGTGATGGCGTCAACGATGCGCCATCACTCAAGCAGGCCGATGTAGGCATTGCCATGGGCAAAAAAGGCACGGAGGCGGCTAAGCAGGCTTCGGAAATGGTACTGGCAGATGACAACTTTGCCACCATTGTCTCGGCCGTGCATGCTGGGCGCACGGTCTACGATAATGTGCGTAAGGTGATTGCCTGGACTTTACCCACCAACGGCGGTGAAGCGCTCGCCGTGGTGGTGGCCTTGTTGCTGGGCATGTCGTTACCGATGATCCCGGCGCAGATTCTGTGGATCAATATGGTGCTCACGGTGACATTGGGCTTGGTGCTGGCTTTCGAGCCTGCCGAGCCTGATGTCATGGAGCGCCCTCCGCGCCCGCGCAATGCCGCCCTGCTCTCTCCTTTCCTGCTCTGGCGCGTGGGCTTTGTGTCAGTGCTGTTTACCATCGGCGTATTCATCATTTTTGAATATGCCATGCGACGTGAGCTGGGTGAGGAAGTGGCGCGTACCATGGTGGTGAATACTCTGGTGGTGCTGGAGATATTCTACCTATTCAACGTGCGTTACCTCAATGCCAAGTCGTTCAGCTGGCGCGGCTTGCTTGGCACGCCCATACTCTTGATTGCACTGGCCGCTGTGATATTGGCGCAGCTGGCGTTCACCTATGCTGCACCTTTGCATGCCTTGTTTGCCAGCGCGCCGATTGACTGGAAAGATGGTCTCGTGATCATATTGATCGGTATTGTCTTCATGTTGGTGCTGGAAGTTGAGAAAACTCTGATGCGAAAACGCGGCAAAACCAATGTGTTGGCAGAATCTTAAGGAAGGAAATCCCCCGGTGACGACAGAATTCAAGACCAAACAACCCCGCCAGTTACTACTGGCGACAGATCTCGGTGCGCGTTGCGATCGTGCCCTTGATCGTGCGGTACAACTCTCGCAGGCTTGGCATGCACCGCTGACGGTTGTGCATGCTTTTGAGCAGATTGAACCGATTGCCGATACACCCGGCTGGCGTCAGCCGCAGGATATTGCCTTGGCGATCCAGGCTGAGTTGGTAGAGGAGTTAAGCGAGACAGGCCTCCCAGGTATCAGTGCGCGTGTGGTGCGCGGCAAGCCGAGTGAGGTGGTGTTGCAAGTGGCTGAGGATGTGCAGGCAGAATTGATCTTGACCGGGGTCAAGCGTGATGGCGCTTTTGAGAAGGCTTTGCTTGGCGATACCGTGGCAGCGCTGGCACGCCAATCCCCCGTGCCTGTGCTGGTGGTGAAAAAGCGTCTACGCAAGCCTTACGGCAAGATTGTGGTGGCTACTGATCTTTCAGAGTTGTCGCGTGCGGCACTTGCCAGGGCGGTCGATATGTTTGGCCCGGAGAACCTCGTTGTTTTCCACGCTGCTTTTGCTCACTTTGCCAGCCGCATGGATGATCGCGTGGCTTATGAAAGTGAATTGCGCGAGGACGCCATCCAGAATTGCCGTGATTTTATTCGGGATGTTGCCGGTGAAACAGCGGCAGCCAACATTGATGTAGTGGTGGAATATGGAGAGCCTGACCTGCTGCTGGAGTCCTATGTGCAAGACAAGCGCATAGAGTTGGTGGTGGTGGCGACACATGGACGCAGTGGCTTATTGGGGGTGTTGCTGGGTAGCATCGCAATTCGCATCCTGGATAGCGTTGCCTGTGATGTACTGATCGTGCGCAGCTGATATGGACTTTTAGGTAATTCTGACAGCGCTTTCAGTCAGTGCCCTATCCAGCGCGATGTCATCCCCCGCTAATCTGGAGACTCATCATTTTTGCATTTGCAAGGAGCAATATCATGAGTCTCTCTCACGGAATACTCCCCGGCATGCCTGTGATCTGTTCCCAAGGCAAGCAGTTTGCCACCGTGGATCACATGGAAGGTAGCAACCAGATCAAGCTCACCAAGGATGAAAGCGGTCAGCATCACTTCATTCCCGTGAGTTGGGTAGCTGCCACGGATAACGCAGAAGTGACGCTGAACCGTCCTGGTGATGAGGTGAAGCGGCAATGGTCTACCACCCCCAAACCTGAACAACCGAATGCTTACCAGTAAGTACTAATGCCTTGCCCGATCAGAACGAGCGGCTCCACTGCGCGCTTAGAATATCCACGCGGGCGGAAAATTCTCCCTGGATATTATGGCGTACTGCCCCTTCACTACTGTGATTGATGCTGGAATCCTTCATCCGCAGATAGGCATAGCCAACATCAATAGTGTTGAATGGATCTAGCTTCCAGCTTGCACCAACCGCAAACCAGGTACGATCAGCATCTGGAATGCGTGGGGTGCGGTGGCTGGCATCAGGCACAGGTGTTTGGTCATAGGCGACGCCTGCACGCAGTGTGAGTTGGTCGTTGTATCGGTAGTTGCCACCCAGCGAAAATCGGTAGCTGTCATTCCATTTGGTATTCGTGACATTGTCAGGCAAGCTACTGTCAAACTGTACGCGTAATTCCTTAAAGCGACTCCAGTTGGTCCAGGTGACATCGGCAAGTAACTCCACTCTGTCATTCAGCTGTTGTGCCAAGCTAAGCGAGACGGTTTCTGGCATGGAGAGATTGGCACTAATGTCGGAATTACTCAATCGAGAGGCCAGTATTGGAGATGCATGCCGGAAACTGGCCTCACCTTCCAGCTTGTGCTTGATATGGGAGCGATAGCTCGCGCCTAGCGCGGTACCTTCCCATGGCTTGTAAAGCACACCTAGATTGAAGCCCCAACTAATATCGTCCCCCTTCATTTTTCCATAGCTATCTGTAGTTACCAGACCACTGGTCATGGTGCGAGCATCTATGGCATTGGTGAGTTCAGCCTTCACGTATTGCAGGCTGATACCGCCACCAATTGACAGCTTTTCGCTGGCCTTGAACGAAAGCGCCGGGTTGACATTGATAGTCATGACCTCGGACTTCAGCGCCTGGTAGCGGCCTTTCCAGCCGTTATCGTATTCCGAAGTCAGTCCATACGGCACCGTGATGCCTAAACCAAACTTTAGGTCGGGGTTCAGGTCGCCAGCAAAGTAGAAATTGGGCACCAACTCCAACGAAGCGGCATCACCACCATCGTTACCGGCAATTGGTGTGAGTGCTCCAGTGGTAGGGTTTATATAGTTGGCTTGGGCATTCCTCAGTTTTGCACTGGGCAAGATGGCACTGCCGCCAACAATAATTTGCTTGCCTGGGGGCAACCATGACAGGCTGGCAGGATTGAAAAACTGGATACTAGCGTCATCGGCGCGCGCTGACATGCCAGCGTACGCATTACCAAAGCCAGAGGCGCTTTGCTCAATCAGGGCAAAGCCTGCTGCATGAGCACTTAGGCTCGCTCCACTACTCACTCCCCAAACCAATAAAAAGCATAGACGCTTGATCATTTTTTAATTCCATCGGTGATATTGGCATCAAGTCTTCATATTAACGGCAAAGCGTAAAGATTGTTGAATTTTCAATAATCAATCAGACATTTACCTTGCAACACAATTATGCTACGTGTGTACATGTAGTGCTTTTTTTAACCTTCATTATGGGGAGTTTTATCATGAATGCTGTTGTTGATTTCAATCCGTTAGACACTGTTCAATTTGAGCAAGTACGCACTCGCTATGATGCCGAGTTCGGTATTTCTTGGCTGTTCATGCAGCCGAATCCAAGGCCTTGCTTCAATCGTATTTGCATGCGCGAACTGCTGCTGAATCAAACCCAGATCGAAGCCGCACACTTGCATCCTCAACATCGCCCACAACAGGCGACGAATTATCTGGTGTTGGCATCGGATGTGGAAGGTATCTTTAACCTCGGTGGCGATTTAGCGATTTTCAAGGCGGCAATTGAGCAGCAGGAAAGAGCAAAGCTGCTTGAATATGCCCAGTTATGCATTGAGAACCTGTGGACTTTCTACAATATGCAGGCTCCGATCACCACTATTGCGCTGGTGCAAGGCCAGGCCATGGGTGGTGGTTTTGAGGCTGCGCTTTCTGCCCATGTGCTGGTAGCGGAAAAAGGCTCGTTGATGGGCTTGCCGGAGGTGTTGTTCAATCTATTCCCTGGCATGGGTGCAATGAGCTTTCTTTCACGTCGTATAGGCCTGACTGCTGCAGAAAAGATGATACGTTCTGGCAAGGTCTACACCGCTGAGGAGTTGTATGACCTAGGGGTTGTGGATGTGTTGGCGGAAGCTGGTGAGGGCGAAAAGGCGTTACAGGATTGGGTGCGTAAAACGCATAAGTCGCTGAACTCCTTCCAGGCTATCCAGAAGGCCAAGCAGCGTGTGAACCCGCTTACCAAGCAGGAGTTGCTGGATATTACCGAGATATGGGTCGATGCGGCACTGCGTTTGACCGAGCGTAACCTCAAGGTTATGGAGCGTCTGGTCCGTGCACAGAACACCAAGGTTGGTGAGCAGGAAGAAGTGGTTAGAGTTGCAAGATGAAAGCTAACTTGAGGCAGCCTGCCGGCTACTCAAGTAATCGTTGATTGCTTGCTTGGCTGCCTCAAAAGCTTTATCCAGTTGCTCGAACATGATGGTACCGCGGAAGCGCAGTTCCTCGGGGCTGGCTTTGTCCATCAACTCTGCCTGTTGGCTTACGGCGATGGCGCCTATACTCAGGCTATTACCTTTTAAGGCATGCAGGAATTCATGCAACTCACCATAGCGCTTGGCGGCAAGGTTCTGCTTGATCAGCTTGATCAGCGCCCCGCAATCGGTCACGTATTTACCTAACAAGCGCGGCACAAACATGCTGTCCTGCCCACCTAACAACTCCAGTTCGGCTAATGTAGCAGCAGACAGCACATCGCTCACATGGGCAGATGATGCGGGGGTTGTTGCTTCCTCTTTCTTTGCATATAGCTGGGCAACCTGGCCAGATACAGGTAAGCCGCCCTTGAGATTGGCAATGGTATCAAAGAGTAGCTTGGTTTCAATTGGCTTGGTCAGGTAGGCATCGAACCCGGCCACCTCTGCAGCAGATTTGGTTTCCACCGTGGCATCTGCGGTAAACAGGATAAATTTGGTGTCCCGGTCATCTGGGCGCAGGAAGCGGTAAAGTTTTAATGCATCAATCCCGGTCATGCCAGCCATGTTTAGGTCGGATACCACCAGATCAAATTGCTCTACTTCCAGCTTGTCCAGCAGTTCATCGGCGTTGTTGACCACGGAAACATGATGACCAGGCAGTTGTAGCAGTTTGACAATGATGGTCTGGTTGGTGACATTGTCTTCGCAGACCAATATCCTCAGTGGCTTGGTCGTGGCTGGCGGTATCTCGTTGATAGGTACTGGTGTGGCGGCCGGGGCACGGCTGCTAATCTCAAGGGTAAGATCAAACCAGAACCGGCTGCCAACATTTGGTGCACTGTTCAGGTTTAGCTCACTACCCAGCGCTTCAACCAGGCCTTTGGCAATCGTGAGCCCGAGGCCGCTGCCGCCAAATTTGCGGGTGGTGGAAATATCTGCTTGGGTAAAACTGTCAAAAATACGGGCGCGCTGTTCGTCGGAAATCCCAATCCCTGTGTCAAGCACCTCAATGCGGAATACACCGTGATGCGCTGTTGATTCAAGTGTTTTGACAGTGAGGGTGACAGCACCCTGCTCCGTAAACTTCACTGCATTGCCAACGAGGTTCGCGAGGATTTGTTGCAGGATATAGGGGTCACTCTTGACGCGAATTTCATCAAGCTCAATGATTTTTTCCAGCCGTATACGTTTATTAAAGGCTTGGCCCTTGAACACCTCAATGGTCTGTGCTGCCAATTCGCGCAGGGAAAGCTCAGCTTGTTCTACCTGTAGCTTTTCCTGCTCAATCTTGGCGAAATCCAGCACATTGTTGAGTTGCGATAGTAGTTGTTTGGATGAGCTTTCCAGGGTGCGCAACAGCTCATCTTGCTCGCTATTGAGCGGGGTATTGCGCAGTAATGTGCTGATGCCGATGATGCCATTCAATGGTGTACGAATTTCATGGCTCATGTTGGCGACGAAGCGCGTCTTGGCATGATTGGCCACCTCGGCTTTTTGCTTGGCTTCCTCAATGCGCGTGATCAGTGTGGCTACATAAATCGGCAAGGCGGCGAGCATAAGCAACAAGCTGTAGCTGATAGCCTGATGCTGCAACCAGAATGGATTGATGTTGATGGTATAGAGAAAGCCGACAACGCTGAGGAACTGGGAGTGGAACAGGTATTTGTTGCCAAAGCGGAAGCCGTTGCCAAAAGTGACCCACAAATATACCCCGACCAGAATCACCCCCAGTTCGCCGGTCATGGCCATGAACATGGTGGGCAAACCGATATCGAGCCAGGCGCCAGAAAGCCTGCGTAACGTGGCATGTTGACGCGTAAACAGGATGAGTGCGAAGAGTACGAAGGACAGTAGTTGGAATACGACTGTCATGGGAATGGCCAACGGGAAGGAGCCGCTGATGGATGCGGGCTCACTTATTTCTCGATACACCAGGAACACCAGAAATGCCATGCAAAGCCAAATGCGGATGCTGGCTTGCTCCAACTCCAGCGGGTCGCAATGCCTGCGGAGGTGCTGCCAGTATTGCCTGGCCCGCTTCAAGGGTTGCATTAATGACATCATGCTGGTCAACGTGTCTAAAAGTTGGTGTTCACTGCGATCATGCTGCAGTTCCCTGCGTTAGTTGTGAGAATGTATAGGTTGCGCTTAGATAAAGTTATATTCAAGCCCCTGGGATGGAAATTTATAGCCTCAGGAAGAATGGCGCTTATGGATTTCCTCGAACAGCATGCGTACATCAGGGATGAGTTTGATGAGTTCCGGGTCGAAGTGCTTGCCGTTTTCGGCGATGAGGTAGTCGATAGCGCTATCGACGCTCCATGCCTTCTTGTATGGACGGTGGCTGGTGAGTGCATCAAATACATCAGCTACCGCGACGATACGTGCGGACAGTGGGATTTCATGACCAGACATGCCATAGGGATAGCCTGACCCGTCGAATTTCTCGTGGTGTGCCAAGGCAATCTCGCTGCCCTTCTGCAAATACTTCGATGGGCTACCTTGCAGGATTTCATAGCCAATCAGCGGGTGGCGCTGCATGATCTTCTTCTCTTCTGGCGTGAAGGGGCCTTGCTTGAGCAATACGCTGTCGGGGATACCAATTTTGCCAATGTCATGTAATGGCGCAGCTAGCTCAATCAGCTCAGCCTCCTCTTCAGGGAAGCCGAGAGCCTCTGCCAGCACCCGGCTATATAAAGACATGCGCAACAAGTGCTGTGCTGTATCGTAGTCGCGATATTCCCCCGCGCGGGCAAGGTGCATTAACGTTTCTTTCTCGCGCATGAGGATGTTTTCGGTCGCTTCCCGGACCATGCTTTCTAGCAAGCGACTTTTATCTTCCAGTGTCAGGCGCTGTTGACGCAGGGTGATCAGGTTTTTGCATCGCGCCATGCACTCATGCATATCGACCGGCTTGGTGAGGAAATCAGTCACCCCAGCGTCAAGCGCCGCATAGCGGATTTCTACATCCTGCTTGATGGTGATCATGATGGTGGGAACGGATTGATATTGTGGCAGGCGGGTGATTTCATTGATGAAACACAGACCATTCATCCCAGGCATTTCGTAATCCACCAACAGCAGGTCTGCGGTGTTGTCCTGCGCCCAGAGTAAGGCTTCTGTCGGGGAGGAAAACTCGAAGGTTTTGATACCTCGGCCAAGGTTTCTGACAATCTTGGACAGGATGGAGCGGCTGACGGCCTGGTCATCCAGGATCATTACCTTGGCGGTATCAACGAGGTTGAGGGTCTTCATAATAGTTTCGTTCTTAGTCCAGGGGGGGTACTAGTCACAGCGTCTATAGAGTATGGCCTTTATGTCCATGCCATTTATTAGCTAGCGCATCAGTTTCATTATTATCATACAGGCAGATACGAAAGATTGAAGCATGAGATAACATTGATTGATATTTCGAATATCCATTAACGACAATATCATGAAGAAAGTCATCGCGATGACCATTGCTACATCACTGTGCTTATTACGTAAGCGCGGGTAAAAGTATCCGGCTGTAAAACTGGGTAAATGGGGCAACATGGCATGTTTACCGCGAGTGCGACTCTTTCATGTGCGGGGCGACAGCGCGAGCCAGAAAAAATGCCAATCCTACAAAGAACAGCACCACCAGCAAGGCATGACGTAAAGAATAATGCTCCCCGATGAAACCTAGTAATGGCGGCCCCGCCAGAAAGGCAACATATCCGGCTGTGGCAACTATGCTGACACGTGCCGTGGCATGGTGACCGGTATCGCCAGCAGCGGAAATCGTCAGCGGGAAGCCCAGGGATGTGCCCAAGCCCCAGAACAGTACGGCGATTGCCGCAATGTAGGGATGGTTGGTAAAGATGACCATGCCGATCCCGATGAGGCCTAGCAGTGCGCTGGTACGCACCACCGACACCCGGCTGAAGTGTGTGAGGAAAAAGTGTCCGCTGAAGCGTCCGAGTGCCATCATGCCAGCAAATCCAGTATAGACCATGGAGCCTATGGCTGCGCTGACATGATGTTCATCGACCATCAGGATGGGAATCCAGTCGGTTGCGGAGCCTTCTGCCAATGCCATGCCAAGCACAATCAGGCTGATGCACATCAATTGAGTATCGCGCCAAGGCTTGAATGGCTGGGTATTGGCATCGTCTACATCTGCTTCACTTGCTGACTCAACCCCCACACCACCTGGTATGGCACGTAGCCCCCATAATGTCATTGGGATACCTGCCAGTGCGGTGAGCGCAAGGTGCCAGGTCACCGGAAAATGGATGCTGGTGAGAGCAATGCCGAGCATGCCGCCCAGGAATGTGCCCAAACTGAAACCGGCATGCAGCATGGCAAGTGCTGGACGTTGCATGATGCGCTCAATTTCAGCGCCTTCAACATTGAGTGCGATCTCTCCCAGCCCTATGCCCAGCCCAAACAGCATCAGGCCCAAGGCCACCATCAGTGCCAGCGTAGATGCCAGGCCCACTGCCATGATGGCCAAGCCCAACCACATGGTGAGCATCCCTGCCCGGATGACAGGCTTGGTGCCCCAACGCTGCACGAACTTGCCGGAGCTGAGCACCCCGCTCATTGCCCCCACCGAAATGCTGAACAATATCAGGCCCATTTCTGCGATGGAGACGCCTAGCTGATCCCGGATTGCCGGCGTGCGCGTGACCCAGGAGGCTACGGCTATCCCGGCTAGCAAAAAGAAGGTGAATAATGCCTGGCGGCGTTGTATGACGGTCATCATGTATCGATATAGGCTGCGTGTTCGTTAAGTGGCTGGTGCAGCCTGGTTAAAAGCTGATGGCGAGCGAAGTCAATGCTGTGAAGTTGGTGGATGCCATCGATTCATTGCCCTTGATGAAGATAGCATCTGGGCTATCGAATTTCCTGATCTCGGTACGCCAGAGCAAATTGGGTGTGATGGCATAATCCACGTTCGCCGAGTAGCCAAAAGTCCTGAAACCATTGCTATTGCTTGTGCTGACAATGACACCATGCTTGTCTTGATAATATTCGGCACGTGCTGCCAAACTTAGCTTATCCGATACTGTATAGCGCACGATTACCACTGGCGCAAACCAGTTATGGTAACTGGCACTATCCTTGGTGGCTTGCTCTGCGCCCAGATCCAGTGCGGCAATCAGGCTCCAGGCCCGGTTCAAGGTGAACTGACCATACAGGTTGTGGAAATAGCGCATCTGGCGTTCGCGGTCAGATTTGTCGTTTCCGATAAATGAGCTGCTGTTGATTGTGACTTTGTCATTGGGTTTGTAGGTGAGTTGGTGGCCAAACGCGGGGGTGGTATTGCCGTCGGCACGTTGGATGCGTTGCCAGCCATTCAAGAGCAAGCCGCTTACCAGCCATTTTCCGTCTGCCGTGGTGTAAGTCAGCTTGGCCCCCGTTTCAAAATAAGGCGAGTTTTCTGCCACGAGGCTACGTGTAACTGTCCAGTTGTCCTTGCCGATCGCGCTTTCAAAACCAATGTGGGAGGGCATCACCCCGACATCTAGCCACAGATCATGTTGGTCTGAAAGTTTGAGCCCAATATTCGCTTCGTAAAGATTATTCAATAACCCAGGTTCCGCCGCATAGTTGGCGCGCATATAGGTTCCTGTTGCAATGCCAAGATTGGCCCTGAATTTGTCAGTGTTGTACGTGGCCTGCACCAACGCTAGGTTGATACTGGGCTCATCTGCCCGACTATGGCTGTAGATAAAGTCCGGGCGGCGGTTATTGCCGGGGCGGTTAAAGTCTCGTTGATAATAAGCTTCGATATAACCGCTGATATGGAGTGCATTGTCCGTGGTGTCAGCCTGTACTGTCGCGCAGCCCAACCCGAATATCATCATGATCATCAGCAGGAAATGCTGCATAAAGGCAGGGTGTGAAAGCGGTGTCATTTGAAGGTGTAAAAATGGTGGATGATGGTAATGACGGCACCATGACGCTTTTGTTGAGGCTTGATGACGCCAGCGTAGACATGGAGCGGGATGTAAAGGTACTGACGGTAATGGAGCGGGCGACGGGAATCGAACCCGCGTATCGAGCTTGGGAAGCTAGCGTTCTACCATTGAACTACGCCCGCACAGGGCGCGATTATACCCGTTTCTATCATCTCGAACATGCTTTGAATGCGGCATTATGTCGCATTCTTAAGCCTCTTCATTCCCACTACAATCCTTCGCTTTGCCGTTTATAGCGGTGTACTTGGCGCAGGAGCAAGGGGATGGGGATGAAAAGAAGTGTACAGGCAGTAACAAGGCAAGCGATACCACTCAAATGGACCGTACTGGTGTTGGCTCCCTTGTTTGGTAATGTGGCTCAGGCAGAGCCGGAGCACGATCATGTACAGCACCTGCCTGAAGTGGAGGTCACAGCCCATGCGCATGATAGCAACAGTGATTTGCACAAGCGCATGGTCAATAGTGCGGATAGCACGAGCCTGTTGCAGGATTACACCGGGCTATATTCTTATCAGGCAGGCGGCATCTCGGCCTTGCCAAATATCCGCGGCATGAATGACAACCGCATCCGCATTCTGGTCGATGGCGCAGAGCTGACAGCAGCCTGTGCTAATAACATGAATGCCCCACTGACGTATATTTCCCCTGCTGCGGTTGCCAATGTCAGCGTGCTGGCGGGTATTACGCCAGTGAGCATGGGCGGTGACAGTATCGCCGGCACGATCACTGTCGATTCTGCCAAGCCCATTTATGCTGCCAGTGCCGATGCTTGGTTGTACCAAGGTAGTTTCTCCACGGTATACCGGAGCAACAACAATGGCTTGAGCACTGCGCTGAATGCCACGGCGGCCAGTGATAACTTGAGCCTGAATTTCACCAGCACCATGGATAAAGGCCAGAGCTATCGTGATGGCAATGGTGACAAGGTGCGGGCGACGCAGTTTGAGCGTCATATCCAGACCCTGACGATAGGCGCCAAGGGTGAGAATGAGGATTTTATGCTGCGTCTGAGTCACCAGGAAGTGCCGCATCAGGGCTTCCCCAACCAGTATATGGACCTGGTCGGTAACAAGGCGGATTCGATAAATGCGAGCTATAACCACCGTTTCGCCTGGGGTGATCTGGATACACGGATTTACTGGCAGGAAGTGAGCCACGAGATGGGCTTTTTCTCTTCCGAAAAAACCGGCAGCATGCCAATGAATACACATGGCAAGGACATGGGATATAGCGTCAAGGCAACCATTCCGTTGAGTGATGTGCATACCTTGCGTATCGGTAATGACCTGCATCGTAACAAGCTGGATGATTTCTGGCCTCCCGTACCGGGTGACACCATGATGATGGGCCCAAATACCTATGTGAATATTAATGATGGTCGCCGTACTCGCCTGGGCGTATTTGCTGAGGTGGAGTCTCAGTGGAATAGTCGCTGGAGTTCCTTGTTCGGGGCGCGGGTTGACCATGTGCGTACCAGTACTGGCGAAGTGCAGGCTTATGGCGGCATGATGGGCATGGCGGATATTGCGGCTGCGAGTGCATTTAACGCAGGTAGCCGCTCTGCCAGTGATAATCACCTTGACGTGACGGCAACAGGTAAATACGAGTTGTCCGAGACGGCTAGCGTGGAGTTCGGCTATGCACGCAAGACACGATCGCCTAACCTGTACGAACGCTATTCCTGGGGGGCGGGCCAGATGGCGCGGATGATGATAGGCTGGTTCGGTGACCTGAATGGCTATGTTGGTAACCCTGACCTCAAGCCCGAGAAGGCCAATACCATTAGTGCCACCATGGACTGGCACGATGTTGATAAGAAATTCTGGCAGCTCAGGGTGACGCCTTACTACACCTATGTACAGGATTATATTGGTGTGGAGCGTATAGGTACATTTGCCTCAGGAACGCGTGCGTATCTGCGCTTTGATAACCAGGATGCCCAGTTCTACGGTATCAATGCCGATGCTGCCAAGCAGCTATGGCAAGATACTGCTTGGGGCGAGGGCCGTGTGCGCGCTAGCCTAGCCTGGACACGTGGCGAGCGTACCAACGGTGATTCGCTCTACCAGATCATGCCGTTGAATGCCCGGGTTAGCCTGGAACAGAAAAAGGGTGCGTGGTCCAATGGCATGGATGTGCAGTTTGTTGACAGCAAAACGCGTGTAGATGATGCACGTTTTGAGCGTGAAACGGGTGGCTACACCTTGGTGGATCTGCGCAGCAGTTATCAATGGCAGAAGGTACGCCTGGATTTTACAGTCACCAACTTGTTTGATCGCTACTACGCATTACCTACCGGTGGCTTGAATTATGCCAATTGGAAGGCAGATGGTTCTACTGGGCCCATCGGCACCCTGGCTGGCATGGGCCGCTCGGTCAATGTTGGCCTGACGCTGGATTTCTGATCAGGTGCCTGTGTGGGCCGGGCGCTCAGCGCCAAACATCCTGAAGTAGCGTTCGCGCATGGTGGCGCTACCCTGCATTCCGCCCTGGTGTATGTAAAGCCAGGGCTGCGTGAAGTGCTCACGATGTTGCAGGATGCAGGCCCACGCGGGCAAGTCATACAGCAGGTCAAAGCTGATGCCGGTTTCGGCAGCTAGTTCGGCCTGCAATTCCCACAATTCGCGGTAGAGCGAGCCAAAGCGGTAATGCGGTGCATGCGCCAAAATCTCCGGCATACCTTCTGCATTTCCCATCTGCGAGAACGCCTGTTGCAGGTAGAGCGCATCTCCATACCCTGGGGTGGTGATCACCTTGGTTCCTGGCATGGCGGCGGCAAGATGATAGGCGCTGACTCCGGTGCCGGATGGCAGGAATACCTGATGAAAGCCCAGTGTGCTGCCGACTTCCATGATCTCCTTGCCTAACGTTGTAAAGCCGTGAGCGACATGTGCATGCTGGGCTCCCTCACCCAGCATCCATTCATGTTCATCCGGCACAAAGGCCTGTTGCGTCATGCGGCGATACAGCTTGCTGTCGATATGCATGTGCATACCGCGATGCAATGCCAAGGCAAGATTGCCCTTGGGCTGTGCCTTTAGCTCATCCGCCAGGTAGGGCAATACATAATGGAGCTCCGTGCCCATGAGTTGTGCAAGTGCACTCAAGGCCAGCATGGCGTTGGATTGGGCAGAGCCATAACTCCAGATGCGCTTGGGTACTGGCAGTGATGAAAGATTTTCCAGGAAGTAGGCCAATTTATACAGCTTGTTGCCCTCGATCGCCTCGAAATACTCGACTGGTATGCCCTGGCAGAATGCAGGTGCAGGCATGGTCCTGACAATGCGATTGCCAGAGAGGACTGCCGGGGAGAGCAGGCTGGATTCGATGCGCAGGATGAAATCTATCCCGGCAAAACTACATTGTAGATAGCTGAAACTGGGCAAGGCCATGGGGAAGGCTCGGTAAATGCTAGTGATGATACTCAAGCAAGACCTAGACCATCAATAGAAAACACCGGCCATCAGGCCGGTGATAAGGGAGTATTACTAGAGGAGAATCAAATCACACTATTTGACTAGTGTTTGGTACAGGTCTTGTTGAAGGACTCAATCTGTTTCTCGGCCTCTTCCTTGGATATGCCATAGAGTTCCTGCAACTTGCCGGACAACATTTCACGGTTGCCCTTGATTTGCTCGAATTGATCGTCGGTCAGCTTGCCCCATTGCTGGCGCACCTTGCCCTTGAGTTGTTTCCAGTTACCTTCTACTTGATCCCAGTTCATGGTCTGCTCCTAAAATTTAAAATTAAATTTAAAAGTTATTCAGGTAGAAAATCGCAATGCGATTCGTCTGGTAGCCATCATAGGCAATGATCAGGGGGCAGGCAGTCGGGGGAAGGATGAATTGCCTGTCAGTGTATGCTGACAGGCAACGAGGGCAACAAAGTTAGTCGCCATCTGGTAGCCAGGCGCGGCGCCACTCTTGAAGGTGCGCCCCTTCCAGCATCCAATGCGCTAGCACCTCTTGGCGCAAGGCATCGCCTGCCTTTGCTGTCGAATCCAGGTCGGCAATATGCATACGGATGGCATCGACCCAATCGCGGAAGCGGTTCTTCACGCGGGTAACAGGCAGGTTATCCTCCTGGTAGCAGCGGATATCGCTGCAAATGACAGGGAAGCCGCAAGCACCATACTCCAGCAGGCGCAGGTTGCTCTTGCACTCGTTGAACAGGTTCTGCTCGACAGGTGCCAAGGCAAGATCCAGGTTGAGGTTGGCAAGTGCTTGTGGATATTGGCCGATGGCTACTCCCACATGAAATTCGTGTACATAGGGGCGCAACGCTTCTGGGCACATACCAAAGAAAACCCACTCGACTTCATCTGCAAGTTCTTTCACCACATCGGCAATCAGCTCGAGATCGCCAGTATGGCTATTGCCACCTGCCCAGCCTACACGCGGTTTGGCCGAGACACGGCGTTGACTTTGCAGGCCTTGCCACCAACTGACAGGCAGACGATTCTTGACGACGCGAATGTCAGCATGCAGATCAGCAAAAGCTTCTGCCAGGGCCGGGGTGGAGACGACAAAGCGGTCAACAAAGCCCAGGCCCTGCCGCAAGGCCTTGACGGCATCCTTGGTGATCAGCTTGCGGTGCATGTTTTTCATCGGCAGGTTGGGCAGGTAGTCATCCAGCTCATATACCTTGAAAGCCTGCGAAAAAGCTTTCATCCTGCGAATCACCTCAACACGCTCTTCCGTGGTTTGACGTTGCAGGATGATGGCGTCAGGTGCGTAGCGCTCCAGCTCGACGGGTGAGAGCAGATTGCCGGAAATCGTCCCATCAATGAGGGTGGCATCACGCATGGCTATCATGGGTTGAATAACGCGATAGTGTCCGCAGCCATAAGGGTCAGCGTGATGCGCCAGTATAGTAGGCACTGGCTTCCAGGCTTGTAGTGGACGCCAAGCGAGTGTCGGTTCGGCAAGCTTGAAGCCTGGTTCTGCCTGTAAGGAGAAGCCCAGGTTGTAGGCAGGGTCGCGTGCTAGCATGGGCAACCAGCGTGCATACATTGCATCCTCCTCGCTGGTGCTGGCGGTGGTACCCAGTGGCATATCCATGAGCAGTGTGACGCGTGGTGTCCACACATTGAGGAAGCCAGCCTGATGCAATTTCAGGCATAAATCGACATCGGCCCACCGTGAGAGCAAAGGTTCTTCATCAAAACCTCCCGCTTGCAGAAATAGCTCACGACGCAACAACAAGCACTCGCGGCTTAATGCAGTGTATTGCTGGTCAAGCTGCAAGCGTTGCATGTAGCCGCTGTCATCATGCGATAAGCCTTCAAAGGCATGCCCTGCCGGGCCGTGTAAGCCGAGCAGCAAGCCCGCATGGCGGATTTTGCCATCGGCAGAAACCAGCTTGCCGCTCACGGCACCTACTTCTGGGCGCTGACCGTGATTAAGCAACTGCTGCAGCCAGTCTGGGCTGAGGATGCCAGCACCATCGCCCAGCCAGAGCAGGAATTCGCCATGTGCTTGTTGAGCAGCCTGGTTACAGATCATTTCACGCGATAAGCCTGCCTCAAAACGCAGCACGCGCAATTGCGGTAGCGCCATGGCTTCAATGCCAGCGAGCCAAGTGCAAATATCCGCAACCTGATTGCCATGATCCAGCAGTAACACTTCGTAATTGGCGTAGCTGGTGTTCTCCAGCAAGGTTTCCAGGCAGCGCTGGATTTGCGAGAGTCTATCCTTGACGACAATGAGGATGCTGACGCCATGCTGTTGTGCATGGCCATAATCAATGGCATAACACCTGGGCATATGGCTGCGCACAAGCGCTTGTTCATAGCCGCGATTGCGCAGGTGCTGCGCTATCACGGCCTCTTCTTCTGCGCAGTCTGCCATCTCTAGCTTGTTGCCGATCACGACAGGCTCGCTGATATGGGCGATGCTGCCCAGGCCCAATTGCTCTATAAGGCGTAACTGGTATTCCAGCTCAAAAGCCCGGCTTGCTGTCGTGGAAAAACCGTCCAGTTCAACAAGGCTTTCCCTGCGGAAAAACCAATGCGGCGACATGCTGGCCGGGAAGCTGAGCAATAAATCCAGGTTGAGGTCGGGGCGCAAGTTAAGGCCAAGCTCGTTGTCCTCCAAGCGCAGAATGTCATCAGCATAGGCGGCATGACAGGAGGCGGGCAAGGTCGGCAAGTCCAGCGCACTGATCAACAGGCCGCTGGGCATGAATTCACTCCCTGTTTCGGCCAGCAGTATCCACTCGGCTTGTATTTCGGTCAGGGCTGCGTTGATGGCCGCGGTAGTACTGGCTGTGGATGGTACTGTGACCAGTTTGGTGTCATCTGGCAGCACAAGTGATGCTAAGGGTGAGAATATCCATATTTCAATGTTGTGATAGGTGTTGGCTGCACGCAGTTTGCCCAGAGTGTGCTCAATGGCTTCCTGCGTTCCCGTGTAATCAATCAGCATGATGGCAATACGTGGGCCACCCTGTTGTGAGGCAAGATGTTGGTCAATCAGTGAGCACTGGGCCTCCGTTGGGCGACGAATCCCCAGCCAGCTTGCGAGCGAGACACTGCCCAGGCCTGCTGCACGCTGCAATGCGGCTAGCAGATCGACAGGCTTGAATATGCGGGCTTTTAGCGACGTGATGGGGGCAACATTCACCAAGCGGTTGTTCCCTGACGTGCGGTACCAGCCCAGCTCGCGAATGGCCTTGCGGAAATCGGCATGGCCCTTATCGCCAATGCCTGCCTGGTCACGGCCTATCTGGCTGAATTGGGCGCGGGAAACGCGGAAGTTGGTCAATGGCTTGGCAAGGAAAGCAAAGTTACCCCGCTGCAATAACTTGACGCACAGGGCCAGGTCGCCTACCCAGTCGATGATCTTGCCATTGAGTGACATCAGCGTATCGACCATCTCCAGCACATCATTGCGTCGCACCATGATGCAGCTTGGCTCGCCAATGAAGTTGATCGTATGGTCACCCAGAAAGGACACCAGCTCCTTGCCATTGATAATGACATCACCAGAAAACGGGAAGCAGGTCGCCATGATATCTGGCAAGGGTTCTCCATCTTCATCAATGCGTTGCCGACGTGAAGATGCCAGCACAACGTCTGCCTCGTTTTCCATCACTGCAACCAGTGAGGCAATACAGTCCGGTTCAAGTACGTCATCATCGTGCAGGAACTTGATGTATTTGCCTTGCGCAAGCTTGATACCGTTCACCGTGCTGGGGAGCTCGCCATCCGGGACAGCATTTCTGGAGTAGTGAATCGGGAAAGGTGAAGACGCCTGCTTTTGCTGGACGAGCGCTTCGATATCCCGACCAGGGTTGTCATCGCAAATAACCAGCTCCAGCGCTGGATAGGTCTGCGCCAGTGCGCTATCCAGGGCTTGCTCGATGTACTGGAGCTTATAGGCCGGCATGACGATGCTGACCAGCGGGAGTGGAGTTGTCATGCGTTGTTACCTTTGAATCTATGATTGACCAAATGAATAGTATAACGAGGGGAATTATGCTTTTATTCTTATGATTAACGGGGATAAAGTCGAATTAATATCTAGATAGTAGCTGTGTGCCTGATATTTCGAGATAGCAGTGATTGAAGCTTGCATGCTCATGGTAAGGAAAATATGGATATTAAAAATGAATTGCTTGGTATGCAGTATGTATATTTTGGCAACTTGCTTGAGCATTTGCCGCAATACAAATCTGGTTTGTTCCATGGGCTGGCACTACATCCTAAGAGTGATAAGGATATTCAGCACGATGCTAGAGATATATTGCCATTTGAAAGTGATTCAATTCTTGGATTCCAGTCAGAAGATGTGTTTGAGCATTTGGAATATGCAACTATTCCTGGAGTTTTGGATGAAATCTACCGTTGCCTCCAGGTAGGAGGTAAGTTCCGGATGAGTATGCCGGACTACAACAGCCCATTATTGAGGCGGCGATCAGTCTATGATAGCGATGGAATGATTTTGTGCGATCTTTCAATGGGAGGCAGCGTTTCCGCTTCGTGTAACACTACAGTCACCCCAAGCTTTATGTCAGATGGAGATGCGCATTTATGGTTTCCAACTTACACGCATGTGATGGAGTTAATTCTTGCATCTGATATTAGAAAGTGTCGTGAGATTTGTTTTCAGCATGTATGGGTTGATCGGCAGGCATTTATCCTGAACGACTTCGAGGCTGGTTATATGCCTGTAATGCGAATTCCTCCAAATGATATGCGGGCCGATGGTAAACCCATCTCCTTGGTTGTTGACTTCTGGAAGTAATTCGTCAGGTTGGGAAGTACCAATTTTCTATTGTTGATTGCTGACTAATGAACACTCGTCCTATTTTTTTACTGGCTCCGATGTCTAGAGTCGGTGTTATGCATTGCGCCCAGGTAGTTGCTTCTTGCGATCAGATAATTGCTGTTGTCGATGATATACAGCAGGGTAGCCTACTGCATGGCATACCACGTTGGACTAGTGAGCAATTTTTGGCAAATGCCCTGCATTATCCTGATGCCGTAGTTGTTGATTTTTCCTCTAGCCTTCATGGCAGAAAATGGGCGACACAATTGTGTCAACAATCGGGGGTTGCGCGTGTCGATGTGATGCGTACTTCAGCTACTTTAGGCCAGGGTGAGGTGAAAGGATGGTTAATTGGAGTATTGGGCGAGAAAATGGCGAGCAGTCTATTCGACGCTAGAGATACCGTGCCGAGGATATGGAGTGCCGCTGATATTTCTGATCAACCTCATATGGAACAAGAGGGGATTGATTGCTTACAGGCATATTTGAAGTCTGCCCAAGTGTATCTGGAATACGGGGCAGGCGGCAGTACATTGTTGGCTGCGACGCAGGGCGTAGAGCATATCTATTCTGTTGATTCAGATGTTGGATTTCTAAATGCGGTAAAGGCTAAGTTAGTACAGCAAGGTTTGGCGTCATGCTACAGGTTTTACCATGCTGATATTGGACCTACTGGAGAATGGGGTTGGCCTACGGAGCCTGCCAGTGCTTCTCAGTGGCCTGCTTACTCTCATGCCGTCTGGCATATGCTAAAGATAGCAAATCACTCACCGGATTTGATTCTCGTTGATGGAAGGTTCCGCGTGGCATCTTTCTTATTGACGTTACTGAGTGCACGTGCGGGAGCAGTCATTCTTTTTGATGATTATTTTGATCGTCCTTATTATCACGTGGTTGAGAAATTTATCAGGCCAATTTGTGGTGCAGGACGCATGGCAGTTTTTCGTTGTGAAGAAGATCTGGATACTACAAGTATCATGTTGGATGTCATGGCGTTCTGCACTAATCCTGCTTAATTATAAAGTTGCGTTGTAATATAGAGTCCAGTGCCTTGATGAGCTATTTGTCATCTGTGTTTGAGCGGAATATCCAATCACAATGCTCAGCTCCAGTTTTTTCGCACAGCATTGCTACCCAGGCGCGGGCATTGGGGCCAACAGATAAGTCTATCGCTAGTAAGTCTGGATAATTTTCCGCCTTTTCAAGAAATTCCGTACTGGTCCAGCGTGGCGCGCCGTGAATCTGATGAGCAGCGTTTTGATCGTCTATGGCTGCTATCAGGTTGTTGCAGGAGGCAGCAATGCTGGGACCAAAGACCATGCCAATTGATGAACTAGGCGCCATTAGAAAAACTGGACGATTTTTCAACATATTTGCTGCCGATTGAGAGAGACTGAGTCCTTTGGGTAGCCGTTGTGCTTTTTCAGGTAGTTTGCGAAAAATAAGTTCGCTAGCACATTCACCAATCGGGGTTTTTGTCTGATCTGTACGCTGTTTTAAGGAGTATAGAAAAGTGGCATCCAGTAATTCCATCTTGAGCAATTGTGCTTGGTCGGAAAGTGTTGATATCAGTTCAGTCAGATTGATGCTGCGCGGTGACCAACTATTTGGCTTGCAATGCGTAAAGGTCCATTTGTGATCAGCATTGAAGGTTGAAGGAAACGTCCCTTGCTCGTACAGATCTTCATCTGGCACAAGTACAATCAGATGCCCACCTGGTTTTAATACGCGCAACCAGTTTTTCAATGCCTCAAGTGGATCATGCATATGCTCGAGGCAGTGGCTGGAGTGCACAAAATCGAAACTATTATCCGGGAGACTGGCTAGATATTGTGCGTCTCCATCCTCCATATCCCAGCCGCGGCATTGCCGCATAGCAGGAAAAAGTTCTTGATATTGTCCTAGACAATCTTCTCCAGCACCGATATCAATACCATCACCTACAAAGTAACGAGTGGCAAACCGACTATCAGACAAGCGCCTGCTAATGGCTTTGCTGGTTTCATGCATGAGAGTAATCCTTAAAAAGTGGGATGCGTTTTATCCCTGCTTGATTGCATAAATTTTTTGCCCATACTCGTCCTGTCGTGCTGGAAGAGAAATCAATGGCGATTGCCCCAGGGTAATGCTGTACGTTTGCAAGGAACTGTTGACTGGTCCAGCGAGATACCCCAAAAATAGTGTTGGCCTGATATCGGTCATCAATAGCAGCAATGAGGGTATCGCAGATTTTTGTGATGGCTTTTCCCAGTAACATGCCGTCTTTTGATAAAGGGGCGAGCAAAAATACGGGAGTATTGGAGAGGCTTAGCTGGAAATCCTGGATTTTGTGCATGGCAAATTCAACACAGCTTGCATGGTGAGTCGTTGTATCGTGTGAACCAGATAGCAGACGATAGGGAAAGCTTGCATCAAGTTTAATGTTAAAGATGTATCGATCTTCCCAGCGATCTGCTGCAACATCGCAGACCATGATATCAGGGTGTTTGAGTGGGAATGTCATTGATTCTAGGGCTGGCGATAAAATGCCATTGCCATCGTGGTTTGTATGTGTTCCGCTACCATCTAGACCGATATTTTGGACAAGATTCTTTGAGGGTAATACAGTCAATGCATTGTGAATCCAGCATGAAAATGTCCATCGAGTAGCCCATGAGTCTATTTGTATATCCTCATAAGCAAGATCGAACATGTGAGTCCAGTGTTTCTGGAAAAACGGGTCACCACCTATGCCTAAAAGCCAATCTGTGTTTCGCAAAGATGGCCAATGTTGCATATCTCTGTCGTAAAGCTGCCATGCTCTGCGCCAACTAGCCCAGCCCCAACAATGATTGTAACGGCTGAAAAAGTAGCTGGCTTCAGGTGTATGCGCCACACCGTGAAAATGGCAGGCTGAAATACACATGACTCTAGTGTCATGCTTATATGTGGAGAGTAACTGTCCAGCAAATTCAAACCAACTCAAGTCAGGCAGACAATCATCTTCGAGGATAATACCTGCCTCTTCATGTTCAAAGAACCAGTCAATAGCACCGCTTACCGCTCGCCTACATCCCAGGTTGCTCTCACGAAAAAGAGTATGCACCTCACATGGCCAATCAACCGCAGTAGCGATACGGCGTACCTCATCGACTAATTCTGCTTCATCTGCTTTACTATGCCTGGGGCCATCGGCAGCAATATATAAACGCTGGGGGCGTGCCGCTTTAATAGCTGCAAAAACTTGCCGCGTTGTTTCTGGGCGTTTAAAAACCAAAAACAGGACTGGTACGTCCATGATAGCTCCAAGTATTAAAGATGGAGTGATCAATCGGGTTTAGCGATTGGTTTCCAGGAATTCTTTGTTATTGTCTGACAAGCAATGTCAAAAACATCTTTTACGGTGATATGCTCAATGCACGGTACTGCTTTATTGACTTCATGTAATTGTGAGCATCTCCAATGACAGTGATAACAGTCCATACGGTTGATCGCTGGAGCCGGTTTCATGCCAGATATCACGGATGGATAAGGAACGAATAATCCATAGTGCCCTCCACCGAGGATACATACTGATTCGGTATCTACAGCTGGGGCGATGTGGATGGCCGAGGTTTCATTGCTAACCAGTAATTGCGCTGAGCGAATCACCTCTACCAGCTCAACAAACGTCGTATGGCCTGCCAAATTCAAGACATGCTCTGCTGTTATCTGCTGCTCAATGGCATCACATAATGGTTTTTCGTCTATGGATCCACACAAGACAATATGCCAGCCAAAGTGCTGTTGTAGTCGAGCTCCCAACTCTGCAAAGTGCTCAACGGGCCATCGGCGACCAGACCATGATGCGCCAGGAAAAAGCACACAATAATCGTGATCCGGCACAAGTACCCGGACTTTACGTTGGGGTAGTGGATGTAGGGCTGGTGGTATTGGAAAGCCGATTAGCTGAGAGGCGAATTCTGCATCATGTACAATCTCTGGAGTTGTTGGCGAAGTGGTAGATGGCGTGAATAATCGTGTATACCAATCGTCAGTCTGGTTTTTCTGTTCCATTGTTAGTCCAGTATGTACGCCACAATCCCACCCAATCCGGACTGGCGCGCCACTGATGCGTATTAATGTGTCTGTTACATCAATATAACGGCGATAAAACGTTGGGTTGATGGCAATTGCATAACCTTCCCACCAGATACTCAGTATTATTTTTAGTCGATACGCCAAGTCATAATTGATGCGGGTGGTATCTACTGCAACTACTCTGTCCCAATATGAGAATGTTGTAGCATATTCTGCCCAGTGAGCGTTCGCAAAGAGTGTGATCTTCTGCCCAGGGTGGTGATTGCAGATATGTTTGGCTGCATCCAGCCATAATAGGAAATCTCCAGCGCCATCTAATCTAGTTAGGGCAATCCCATTGCGCTTACAAGGCCACTTGCCTAAGTGAAAAACTAACCAGTCGATAGTACGGGAATATAAAGTACGCCGCAGTGTTTTACGGCGTTGTCTTCTTTTATTGCGGAGTACAGGAAAAATTTGTTCCGCTTGCTGAAAAGAGATTGAGGGGATGTTGTTTTCTTGGCACAAACGCTCAAAAAACTGTTTAGGTTTAGGGTGTTCACAAGTGTTGATAGCAATCAAGTCGTGATGTTGCTCTGCCAGTTTACTAAGCTCAATGCTGGTAATTAATGGTGTTTTGTAATATTCATTGCGCTCTTGTGCTCTGAAATCATCGACAACAGCAATGACTTCACAGTGCCTCTGTTCTGGAGGGAGGCTTAATAATTCAAATCCCATCCCGTTCGTACCTAGGATAACTATCTTAATAGATTTTCCGCTTCGGCAAAGTAGTTGCCTCACACGGCTTGAGATGGGTATTAATAGAAAATTCAGCATTTGGATTCGATGATTAGCCGAGCAATAGTTCTGAAATCATTTGATATAAGTTTCTTAGTACTATCTGAGCGTTCTTGCTAGCAATATCTTGGTGAAGTACAGACTGTCTTTGATAGCCAAACAAGGGGTAACCGATTGCTTCGAATCGCGGGTGATTGACCAGCAAGTCGGCGATGTGTCCACCTTGAGGGAATCCATTCAACTCCCAGAAAATGAATAGATTACGTTCAATCGCCGCCGGTATGTTGGCCAGCGCTTCTTCAGCAGTATCTAGATTACCATCTTGAATCGTGATGTGAATGCTGGAAAAAGGCGGGTAATTCCCCTGTTTTGTCCAAGGTGTGGCCCCCAGGTTGAGGAAGATGGTGTGCATGACATCGCTGTTTCCTGGGCCGCCCAGCCAGGCTGTTTGCTTTTCCAATATTGATAGCTGCTGCAAACTGTGTGCGTATATCGGGTGCTGGGCATAGCGACGCATGATCGCTAGTCCAAAAGAAGCTACGTTGTTGGATAAGTCCTGCTGGCCTTGTGTGCCAGCATAGTCACGCATTTTCTCGTCTAAATGCAGGGTCTGGATGGAAAGACAGGGATTGTGAACTTGGTAGCCTTCGGTACGTAACATGGCGGCAATCGCGGTATCGCAGCCGTAAGTCGCCATGGACACCGAGGCCAGCTCTGGCGGGACGGATATCGGCGTGTCGAATACATAGCAGTCATAAGATAAGCAATGTTTCTCAAAATAGTGCCGCGCATCCGGCGGCCATTGTGGCCAGGGTGGGTGTGCTTGCATGCCTTGCAGGAAGTCCCCGGTTTTGGTGTGGTTCCAGCGTGTTAGGGCATAAATGGGATTACCATCGGCAACACGTCCGGCATTCATCTGGCGTACGGCAGTTTCTGGTAGACGCATGTCGGCATTGGCGATGGCGGCACTTACATGGCCAAGTGTATTGGCGTAGTCAAACAGGGTTTTGTAATCCGGGCGCGAAGAGATGGGTGAGAAGATGAGTTTCCCGCTTTCCTGATACGTGTGCAGGGCTTGCACTTGTGCCGGGGCGAGTAAATTTTCCAGTATGCTGGGCGGGCCTTCCAGCAGCACATGTACTTGGTCTATTCCTGCAGTGCCACAATTGTCGAGCAGGATTTGTGCGCAGTTTTGTACTTCATCAGCTGCGCCATGCGTGCGGAAGCTGGTGATCAGTACCCAAGGGCTAGGCGTATGCACACTGGCCGTTGCCATATCGTTGAAGTCGGCCAATATGGTTGCTGGTTCCTGTGGGTAAGGGATGTCGAAACATTCACATAAGGCTAACAGCAACGAGGGCGCTCGCTCGCGTAGGCCCAGCACCATTGCATGTTGCACAATGGTGGCTTTCGTTTCTTGTGCCAATTGTTCTGGTTGGCTTCTGAGGTTGACTTGATAGTGATAAGCAAGCTGTAAGTAGATTTCATCGCGCAGGGATTTCACTAGCCACGTGTTGAGAAATGCGACTAGTCCTGAATTTTTCATCATGGAACGACATACATGAGCATTGCCACTGATCAGGCACCAGATGAACAGTGAAAGCTCGCGCAGCCTTTTTGCTACAGTGAGTGGAGGAAATCTATATCTGGGCTTTGTAATGACAGCATGGCTCGGTGCATATATCCAGCCTAGTACCACGTCCAGCGCGGCTTGATGGCGCTGTAGCTCCAGCTCTAAAGTTGGCGTTTGGCAAACTCTATGTTGTGCACCACCATGCTCGACGTACTCTGATGTGACACCAGTGCTCAACACCTGCGCGAACAACAACCAGCCCTGGTACCAGCCAAGTGCTGGATCCTGAGACAAAGACAGGCCGCGGAACAATTGGGTTTTGCCCATCACGCCGCTGAGGTGGATAGGATTGATCGCAGCATCAAAGGTGATGGCTTTGGGGCGGGTAATCACTGCACCCAGATCTTTGCCATCTAGGTCGATGAGTTTAACGGGGCTGTGGATGAGATCGGTGTCTGGGTTGCTCAGCAGATAGTTCAAGCGAGCTTTGAGAGTGCCTGGCTCAAACAAGTCGGTTGTTGCCAAAAAGGCGATATATTCGCCTTGGGCCGCTGCTATATTGTTGTCACCAATCAGAAGCTCCAGATGCTCTATGCCTTGGGTACCTACCGACTCAATAGCCTGCGCAAGTGGGCTTTGTTCTATTGGGCCGTAAATGACGACTGAAATGAGTGGGGGCATGGTAGCGGTGGTCATGGATCTAGTGTGCCTGAGGAGGTGGTTCGACTCCCGCGATAGGAGAGGCGTACAGCACGAGATCATAGTAGTAGCTACCATAATGCTGTCGCAGGCGATAATGGTAGTCATCTCCTGCATGCTGGTCGACTTGCTCGACAATTTTCAGTACATCATGGGTTGCGTGATAAGCGGCTGCAGCAATACGGGGACGGTGTGTACGTAATAATCTGGCTGCGCCTTGCAGCGCTTGTGGTTCAAACCCTTCTACATCCAATTTCAAGAACGTCAGTGCTTCCAGCTCATCATCCAGCCTGGTGGTGGCCACTGAAATATTGCCTTGATTCGAGACATGGCTGCCCATGCTGCCATCGCTGTGAAATGATAATTCGCCCGGCGCATTGGATACTGCTTTGTTAATGGCATGGAAGTTATGTAGTGGGTGTCGCGAAAGCTGCTGGAGTATCGCAAAATTGGCGGGGTCAGGTTCAAAAGCCGTGATACTTGCGTATTGATGAGCCGTTACCTCAAGAAACTTTTGCACAATCGGGCCGCGATAGGCGCCACAGTCGCAATAGTGTTCGCGGCTACCCAGCTGGAAGGTATTGCCATCTGGATAGTATGAGAAATATTCGTCCGCCGGGTTTGCCCAGATTTGCAGTAAATGGCTGCGATCATAAGTCACGCGGAAGAGCAGGTTTGCATAGAGCGTGGCCCGGCTCAAATCATCGTCAAATCGCTCTGCCAGTTTCAGGAAATCGTCGAAGCGTTCCAGGGTGCGGCGTCTATAGGTGCCGACTGCCTCATAAACCGCCCAACGCTTTAGTTGGGCCTGTGCTACAACGCAATCGATGCGCTCTATTCCCGCTTCTTTGCATAATTGCTGCACGAGCCCGCGCGTGCCTGGGTTGCAGGAAAAATCCAGGGCAATGGCATCGGGATAGGCGCGAGCCTTGGCGATGAATTGAGCGCTAGTCCAGCGGGGTGCGCCATGAATCGTAGCTGCAGTGGATACATCATCAATAGCAGCAACTAATCCAGAACATGTACTCGCGATACTTGTGCCGTGCATGCGTCCTAACATCGATAATGGTGCAAGCAAGAATACGGCACGGTCTTGCAATTGCTCGATGATCGGTTCTGGGCGCTCAATAGCCTCGAATAATTCTGTTTGTAGCGTATGAGTGAGGTTTGTCACTGACTGTTATCCTTGTCCCCTGGCATTGTGCAAATCATATTGTCCTGAATGTCAGATTTCATGATGTGTATCCATCAGGCTGGCATCACAACGCTCAATTAAACTGTTTCGGCCTTGGTGCGGCATGGAGGCTTGGCCATGGAGTGCGTTCTGGATGACTTTCAGCATCGCCATCCTAGTAAAAATACAAACAGGTATCCCATCGGAATGGGGTATGGTGGCGCAACCCTAGGCGGTAATCGGGACGCAATGACAGTACATAGTCAGTCAGATCCAGTAAATCCCTGGAGCGATGGTATGCAGAGATGGCCAACTTGGGCTTGTATGTGGTGATGGTATGGCGTGCGCCTTTCAAGGCAGATAATTCCGATCCTTCGATATCCATTTTGAGGAAGGTAGGTGCATCATCGATGATGTCGTCCACTGGATGTATGTCGATGATATTGATGTTGTCTACATTACTATCTGTGACAATGGTGCTGCCATGTCCGCCTTCATGTGAGAAGCAAACTTGCTGTGTGGTTTCACCAACGCCACAAGCGTGTAGGCTGATCCGGTTTTCCAGGGTAGTACCTCGGTAACCATTTATGATGGATTGCAGGGTTGCAAGATTGTGACGATCAGGCTCGATCATCCAGCTATGCGCAAATTCACCCTGGGTGTGTTGAATTAACCCTTGCAGCGACTCTCCGATGGACGCACCACAATCCACCATTTTTTCCTGCTTGCCAAAATCCAGTAAGCCGGAGCCAAAGTACAGGCTGGAATAGGGTAATTGCACAGGTTGCAAATATGATGAGTCGCAAGTCAGATAATGCGTCAGTAATGCATGAAGCGTTGTGACGGATTTGTCATCTGCCATGCACTTGCCTAGTGCTTCAAGGCGCGTTGCATTGCAAGCGATCTCCGGCCCCCAGTCCTCGACTCGGCAGTCCAGTTTACCGTGCAGGCCAAATGCACGGATGGCTTGCTCGAAATTAATACAGGCGATGCTATTGTCGTGGCAGATCCGGGTGAAGAATTGCTTTGGTTTTTCATGACCACAGGTGTTGATGGCGACCAGATCGCGAAATTTCCTGGACAATGCAAGGAAGTCAGATGTTGTCAGAAGCGGCAGGTCTCTGTAGGTCGATTCCCGTTCACTGAGAGGGTCATCCACCACTGCGATGACATCACATTGACGTTCTGATGCGACTATATCTAACAAATATTTGCCCAGCCCATTGGTGCCGAGTAAGACGACTTTCGTCATCCTGCCATTCTTGGCAATGGTGGACCTTACATCCGAGGGGATGCTGAACAACGGATCGTTCTGCATTGATTGCACAGCAGTGTAAAAGGCATCACTTATGCTTGGCGGATGGGGATAATTAGAGTTATGCACTCAAAACTCGCTTTCTGTTTCCATCAGGGCGGAATAACAACGCTCGATCAAACTGTTTTGTGCTTCATAGGCACCTTGATGAGGCATGGGGGCCTGGCGATGCAACACATGCTGTATGGCTTCTAGCATGGCAATATCTTCCCCGACGATTTTCTTGCTGCCATGCATGTTGGCGAGCAGGGCTTGGGCAGAAAAATCAAAATCCTGGCTTTTGCGGGCCATGATCCAGAATAGCTCAACATCTGTTCTGCCAGGTGCAACCGGTGTGTAACATTCCAAGGTAAAAGAGTGCCCGGCATTACCGCTGGCAATGTGCAGGTTAGGGTAGGCCTGCCAATCATAGTAACGATCTTCGCCACCCCATGGTTGCACCATGGCATGCCAGGGTACTTTGCGGCGATGGGGAATCAGGGCTGGCGTGGCTCCTCCCCAGTTAAAGCGGCGTAGTTCGGCGCGCAGGCTTGGTGCGGAGGTGTCGGCAAGCGGTTGTGTGGCCTCCTCAGCCAATTTTTCCGGCACGGGAATGGTCATCTCTAAATAATTAGCAAAATGACCGCCATGCAGGAAGCGCACGTGATTCATGTCACGCAGGTTTTCAAAGATGAGCTTCCAGTTAAATTTGGCATGCCAAACCGTATGTAACACTTCAGGCCCCCAAGCTGTAGAACAGCTTTCCAGGGATGAGAAAAAGCTGGGAGAAAATTGATCATGGATCGGCATGGGGTCTGGAGCAAGATTGACGAACAATAATTGTCCAACGGCCTGGATTGCTTGTGGTGTTTTTCCATGGTGGGCCTGAAATTCTCCATGGTGATTACTGATCGTGACCGGGAAGCCAGCCAGCATGCGGACCATGGTGTTGCCATGATCGGGAATCAGTGTCTTTAAGCCCGCAAACAGCCACGTTTTGCGAAAGATTTTTGCTTGCTCGCGTTCAAAAATCTCTTGCGAGAGGTAATACTCGGGCCGCATGCGGGATTGCATGATTAGCTACCGTAAACAAAGATAGGTTCATCATAGCGAGTGTCATAGACGGTTTTGTCTGCGATATCAGCGCTATATAGCTGTGGCCAGCCCAATTCTGCACCCTTGCCTACCTTGATGCCGCTACGCACGATGGCACCCGTGCGGATAATCGCATGAGCGCCGATTTCAACCCTTGCGCCGATCTGTACGCCAGGCTCTATCCATACGGATGCGCGTATGCGGCTATTGGCACCAATGTGCGCACCAGCATGCACGACGCTGTTGTAGTCCAGCTTGCAACCATGGCCGATAACAGCC
The DNA here is from genome assembly GCF_044751345.1 of Methylobacillus methanolivorans. Lineage (GTDB taxonomy): Bacteria > Pseudomonadota > Gammaproteobacteria > Burkholderiales > Methylophilaceae > Methylobacillus > Methylobacillus methanolivorans. Next base: position 193,960 of record NZ_JBIWXY010000002.1, read on the forward strand.
TGTGGGCCGATAAAGACATTTTTGCCTAGCGTGACATCTTGGCCGATATCTGCGCTGGTGCTGACGAAGGACGCAAGGGTAAAACCACGCTCTAATGCAGCGCGAAACAACTCCATACGCTTGAAATTGCCAAAACGATCATCGAACGCAATAAATACATCGCCAAGTTCTGGATTCAAGGTGTCGAAAACGGACAAGTCAAATTCATAATCTGCCCCCTGGGGCACTTCGACTTTTTGTATATGCTCGTCAGGGTATGCCTGTTTCCAGGCATGAAAGACCAGGTCTAGGTGGTCACCTGCACCTACAATCCATCTAGAGTTCATGCTCGGTCTCCATTAATGTTGTGTACCAGCGTTCGATCTGGCGATTGGTGCTTTCGTATGCGCCTTGATTCGGTATTGGCGCGTCAATATGCAGCGCAGATTGCACTTGTTCCAGCATCTCAATATCCTCGGTCAGGATAGTTTTGCTGTAGTGCAGATTGGATAGTAGAACCTGATACGACGTGGCATAAGGCTGTTTCTTTTTTGCCGTGACGAAGTAAATCTCAATATCGGTCTGGCCCGGTGCTATCGGGATATGGTGTTCAATGGTGAATGAGTAACCGCCGTTGCCGCAGGCCATATGCAGATTGGGGTACGCGAGCCAATTGAAATAGGCATCCTGTGTTCCCCAGCGTTCTACCATGTTCAGCCAGGGTACTGGCCGTACTGCGTCGATTTTACCTTCGGGGCCGCCGTAGCTAAACGGGCGCATTGTCTGGCGTAAACTCGCTATAGAGGTATCTTCCAGTGAGGAAAGCGCTAAATCTGCGTTACTGTCCGCCTGAAATGGAAAGTCTGCTACAGCGGCCAAACTTTTGGCATGCAAAAACTTGACATGGTTAAAGTCGCGCAGGTTCTCATACACCAGTTTCCAATTGAACTTGGCATGCCAGGTAGTCACCATCACCTCGGTGTCAAATGACTCTGCAGCGCTTTCCAGCAATGCAATAAACTCTGGCCTGAACTGCTCCTCGAAAGCCATCGGTTCTGCGCTCAGGTTGATGAAGAGCAAGTGACCAACCTGCTTCAAGGCAAACTCACGTAGTTTCAGGGATTGTTTTTCTTCAGTGCTGAAGCGGTAAATCGCCTCACAATCGGGAATGTTCTTGACTGCACCCGTGGCGTCATAACTCCAGGCATGATAGGGGCATACCAGCGCACGGCGCCCACAGAACCCCTGCTGCAAAGGTGCGCTGCGGTGCAGGCAGACATTCTCGAATGCCTTGATCTCGCCCTTGAAATTCTGGATGACGACAGGGATGCCTGCGATTTTGCGTGTGATGAACGCATTGTTTTCCACGACTAGCGACCTGAGGCCAGCAAACAGCCACACCTTGCGGAAAATCTTGTCTTGCTCACGCTCGAAGATTTCCTGGGAGAGGTAGTATTTTGGGTGCATGCGGGATTGCATTGGCGATGTCTATTTCTCTAAAAGATCACTTTGGCCGGATTGCCAAATACGGTGACGCCGGGTGGCACATCTTTGACCACAACGGCTCCGGCGCCCACGGTGGCACCCTCGCCTACTTTGATGCCGGGGGTAATCGTGGCATTCGGGTAGACAATGGCATGGTCGCCAATCTGTGCGCCACCACCAATGAAGACCATGGCACCGATTTGTGCGTAATTGCCAATCCGCACATCATGGCTGAGGATGGTGGCGCTGTGAATGTTGGCAAAGTCACCGATGTGCACATCGGGGCTGATCTGTACGCGTGCGGCCCAGAAACATCCTGTGCCAAGATGGACGCGTACGCTGATATAACCGTCGGTGTTGTAGGGGGTACGGATGTGGATGAACTGTGCGCCCTGCTCGAGCAGAGGGCGTGCATATTGTTCGCGTCCGCGAGGTAACCCAATGGCACAAACAAACACTTCATCGTCTTGTGGTATATGCGTCAGGGGATTTCCCACAATCTGTGCGCCACAGTTTATGCCATCAAGCATGTGCGGTCGCGTATCCAGGAATCCGGCAATTTCCCATGCTTTACCGCAATCTGGGTCATCGCGCATTTGCACTAGGACTTCGCGTCCCCAGCCACCGGCTCCGATGATATAGGCCTTCTTCATCAAATCACTGCTCCACCATCCATGACCAGGCTGGTGCCTGTGACCCAACGACTAGCATCCGACAGCATGTAAATCACGCCATTGGCCACATCGTCGGGCGTGCCTAGCCCGAGTGGATGCCTGGCCTTTTGCTCTTCCAGTTGTGCTTGATGTGCATCCCACATCGGGGTGGCAATCGCAGAAGGTGAAATGCCGTTGACGCGAATTTTGCGTTTGGCCTGTTCCAGTGCAAGGCATTTGATTATGCCAATCAGTCCGGATTTCATTGCTGAATAAGGTGCCAGGCCGCGAGTGCCTATGTGCGCCGCTGTGGATAGCATGAACAGGATGGAGCCCTGTTGTGCGATGGCGTTTGTCTTTAGCAGGCCTTGTGTCAGCATCACGGGTGCGAGAAAGTTGATGTTGTACATTTCTGTCATGAGCTGCTCTGACAGCTGACGTACCGGGCAATGCTTTTGCATGCCGGCACAGTGCATCAGCCCATTCAGTTCAGGTACAGTGCTGACCAGGCGATGTCTGTCTTCTTCGCTGGTGAGGTCTGCCAGCACTTGTACATGGCCCTTCCCCTGCAGCTGGTCATAAGTGGCCTGCAATCGCTCTTTGTCACGTCCGGTAATGATCATGCGTGCGCCACGTGCGGCGCAGCGAGCGGCAATATGCTGGCCTAGGCCTGACGATGCGCCGGTGACCAGAATGGTTTTTCCTTCCAGCGAGAAGGGATTGATCACAGCAACATTCATGCGTAGATATCCATGGGCGTACTTAGGCCGCCATCCAGAATGAAATAATTACGCGTAACCCAGCGGCTGGCATCCGCTAGATAAAATACCGATGCGTAGGCCACATCTTCAGGCTCGCCTATGCCTAGCGGTGTGAGATCGAAGAGCGCATCCATATTGCCCCCTCCTTGCCCCAGGCCTTCCAGCATGGGGGTGCGTACATAGCCTGGCGAGAGGCAGTTAGCGCGAATGCCTTGTTTCGCGACTTCCAGTGCGAGGGAGCGCATGGCACCGAGCAGGGCGGATTTACTGGCAGCATAGGCGGAGGTCGCCAAGGCGCCGCTATGGGATGACAGTGCAGCGATAAACAATATTGATCCATTGGCAGCGATACATTTTTTTGCGAGCAAGGCCTTGGTCAATAGCAAAGGGGCAAACGTGTTGCTATCGAAAATCTCGTCCAGATGACCTTTGCTCATCAGGCGAAAAGGAACCAGTCGCGAAATGCCCGCGGCATGTACCAGTCCATTTAACACGCCGGCTTGTTGTGCCAGCATGTCGATATCCCCCTGTTGTGATAAATCTGCTGGCAGCACAGTATGGCCTTCTCCGTGCAGCGAGGCAGCAGTTGCACGTAGACGTTCTTGATTGCGCCCGGTAATAACCAGTTCTGCGCCCATTTGCGAGCAGGTAATGGCAATTTGCTTGCCGATACCAGACGATGCGCCGGTGACTAGCACGCGTTTGCCTGATAGTGAAAAGGGATCTTGCATGAGGCTCATGAAATAATCAGTTCGGGGAAGATGGCATTTTCTACATCTACAATGGCTCCACCCCAGGAAAGACCAACACCAAAACCACAAAAAAGCAGGCGTTTTTTGCTCTCCGCAAGCGCATCACGCAGGCGTACCGTGGTTGTCACTGGCAATGAGGCACCGCTGGTATTGCCGAATTCACGCAAGGTCGAGGGCACTTTTTCTTCTGGCAGGCCCAGTTTTTTGCGGATGGTTTCATTGATCATACGGTTGGCCTGGTGGAAGATGAAGTAATCCACATCCTCCTTGGGGGCGCCAGCGTAGCTCAGCAGGTTTTCCACCATCGGCGGCACGCGCTGGGTAGAGAAACTGATCACCGCAGGGCCATCAAGCAGCAGGTCCAGGTCTGAACGCCAGAAGCCGTCATCGCCTTTGCGCGCAATGCCGTGCTCAAGCTGGAATGGGTTGCGGTGCCCGCCTACCGGCACGATGATGGCTTTGTAACCGCTGCCGTCACTGTTGAGGTCGAAGTGCATGGGCGCCGCGCCTTCCTGATATTCCAGTGCGGTGGCAGTGCCAGCATCGGAAAACAAGGGGTCTTTCAGCGGGTCTTTATGCTTGTAGCTGGAACGATCACCTAGCAGGATCAAGCCTTTCTTGATCGCGCCCGAGGCAATCATGCTGCCCAGCAGTTGCAGTGCAAACGGGTATGCGGAGCAGCCAAGATTGACATCAAAGGCAATCGTGGAATGCGCCAGGCCTAGCCGATCTTGCAGGATGATGGCGGTAGCGGGCACCAGGTAATCCGGGGATTGCGTCACCACAATCAAGGCACCGATCTCGTCGCGTGACCATTGCAGTTCATTGAGCAGCTTGTCGGCAGCATCGTAGGCCAAGTCGGAAAAACATTGCCACTCCGGGCAGACACGACGGGTTTCAATGCCGATGTTGCGTACCAGCCTCTCTCGCTCTGAGCGCAGGTGCGGCGGTACATCATTGACGTTATGCACGACCTGCTTGGGCACGCAGGTCGCCATGCCGGCAAAGCGTACGTTCTTGAGTGTGGAGGTGGCCATGGCGGAATCCTAGGCTAGCAGTTGGTAAAGATCTTGCACGGTGCTCGCTTGTTTCAGGTGCTCGCCGGTGATGGTTTTGCCATATTCCATGTCAAACATGACGATCACGCCAAGTGCTGCCAGGGAGTCCCACTCCGGCAAGTCGGCCAGCTTGGTGTCGGGTTGAATCTCGACGGTTTCCTGGAAGTCGACAGCGGCAATGAATTTCTCAATAAAGGTTTCGATGTTGTCCATGGTTATTCTCACTGGGGTTGATGCGCTAAAGTTAAGTTTGCCGTCGCCAGGCAAGTGGCTTCGACGACACGCGTGATATCTTCACGGCTCAGGAACGGTGAAAACGGCAAGCCGATCAGGCCAGAGGCCACGGCTTCTGCCACGGGTGTGGGTTGCTTGATAATGGGGGCGACCTTGGCTGCATGCTGGTGCAGCAAGGGCTGATACCAGCGTCGGGTAGCAATGTGGCGTTGCTTGCAGATCGCTTCCAGGCGGTCACGTGCATCGGCGGTCATACGCAGGCAGAAAATCGTCGGCGCTGCCAATGTGCTGCCTGCCTGCCATTGCAGTTGTTCGCCACAGGCTGCTTCTAGTGCCTGACGGTAATCGCGGTAAATCTTTTGCCTCAATTGTGCCTGGGTATCCCATTGATCCAGGCTGGCATGTGCCACGGCGGCATGGTATTCCGAGAGCTTGGCATTGCTGCCGACAAATGATAGGTGTCCGACTGGGAAGCCAGCATTGGAATCCAGGTTAATGCCGAAGTTGCTCAGCTGGCGGACATTGGCATTGACGACATTGTCGCCGCTGACAACCAGCCCGCCCTCGCCCGCCGCCAGCGATTTTGTGGCGTGCATGCTGTAAACCACGGGGATATCAGGCGCTTCTACCCACTGGCTGCCAAAGGCACCTGCGGCATCAATCAGCACCCTGATGCCAGATTGTTGCTGGAAGTGGCTCCAGCGCTTTGTGTCCTGTGGTTGCCCAAATGCAGCAACAGCCAGGACTGCCCTGGCACCGGTTTGTACCGCAGCCTCGGTGGCGATTTCAGGGGTGAGCAACCAGCTGTCGGGGTCGATATCGGCAATGACCGGTGTGTAGCCAGCGCGGATGATGGCCGTCAGTGAAGCAACAAAAGTCAGGGCTGGCACAATCACCTTAGTGCCGGGCGGCAAATCCAGGCTGCTGAGCACCAGTTCCAGCCCAAGCGTTGCGCTGCTGGTGGTCGTGACGTGTAGCGGATAAGCGCCATGCTCTGCAAATATGTCTGCGATGCGTGATTCCAGGGCGTTATTGAGTGGGCCAAAGTTGGAGTAATGGCGGTTGTGGTCCAGTTGCGCCAGATATGGAGCAAGCGCTTGCTGGTCAGGCAGCAATGGTGTCAATAACGGGATGGCAGCATGCTTGTTCATATCGTTTGCCCTTGTCTTTCTTCGTAGGCACTGCGCAGTTGTTGAAGGTCTTCCGTATAGGGAGTATGAACGCCGAGAAATTTGGGTTTGCCCAGCAGGTAATTAAGCCAGAGCTGTCGGTAAGCGGTTTCCAGGTCACGGCAGCGACCCGCATAATCCATGAGCGTGGATTGCTGCATTAGTTGGCGTGCGCGGGCGCGGTGCGCAGTCAGCCGTTCTGGGTCATCCAGCAGGTTGAGTACCTTGGCGACATAGTCATCTTCGCTGCTTGCCACCCACTCCTGCAAACCCAGGCCTTTGAGTATGGCGGCGCTTGATGCAGCCACGGCATCGGTGGCATCCATCGCCATCACTGGCAGCCCCATCCATAGGCTATGCAAGGTTGTGGTGCCGCCGGATACCGGGAAACTGTCGAGGGCAATATCGACGATCTGCCCGCGCGTCATGAATTCATCCATCGGCACCATGGGCGAGACGATGATGCGGTCCAATGGCATCTCCAGCCTGACCAGGCGCGGTTCTATGGTGTTTACCGCATCTTCAGCAGATTGTTCTTGTACATGAATGAGCAACTGCACGTCTGGACGTGCTTCGAGAATGCGCTTCCATACCAGCAGGGCTTCATCGGTGAGCTTGCGCGAACTGTTGAGCGAAGCCAGCGTGGGCGGGTTGCCTTGCAGCATGGGAGGCAACGGTTCCAGCGGTGCATTGGCAGGCGGGATATAGCTGGCCATGCAGTGCAGGCGGAATAGTTTTTCAACGTAAAACTGCTCACTGCCCGCTGGGTCCATGCCCCAGTCGGTCAGGCGATAATCCATGTCCTGCATGCCCAGCGTGCCACCGACATAGCCCAGCCAGGTCACTTGCACTGGCGCAGCGCGGCGTGCAAAGGTAAACAGGCGGTGGCCCTGGGTATGGCCGGAAAGGTCTACCAGAATGTCGATCTTATGTTGGCGAATCAGGTGATGCAGTGCCTGGTCACTAAGCTTGGAAACATCATGCCAATGTGGCACCAGTGTTTTCAGTTTGTCAGTGACTGCATCCTGGTGTGGGCTGGTGGAATAGACGAAAACATCCACCTGCGCCGCGTCGTGGTGTGCCAGCACTGGCTCCATGAAATACGCCACGGCGTGGTCACGCATATCGCCAGAGACATAGCCGATGCGCAATGTGCGATCAGGAGCGCGGTCATAGTCGAATGGCTTGGCCTGCTTGCCTAGTGGGTCGGCAAAGCGCTGGCCCCATTCGGCATAAAGCTGGCGCTTGCGGGCCGGATCTGGCTTGGCGATGGAGTGAATGTTGGCGCGATCCAGTGCGTAAGTCGCGTTATCAGGCTGCATTTCCGCTGCATGGTCGATGAAGGCACAGGCTTCTTCATGGCGACCCAGGTAGAAATAGGCAATGGCGAGGCCGTAAATGGCTTCAATGCTTGATGGGTCCATACCCAGCACGAATTCCATGGTTTCGGCTGCCTGCTGGTATTTCATGGTGCGCAGGAACAGCTGGCCGATTTTGAGCCAGGTCTGCAGTTGGCTCGCGCCAGCTTCTAGTGAGGCGGTGTAATTCGACAAGGCTTCCAGGTAGTTGTGCTCTGCCTCGGCAGCGAGGCCGGCTTTGAACAACGCCTGTGAATGTGCGGATGGCTGATCTGACAATTTCTTTGCCTTGTCTTATTTTCTCGTGGTTTTCGCCCTGTTTAACCTGCCGAAGCCTATATGGCGCCGAATATCGCGTCAAGCAGGGCGGTGGCGGGCATGAAGCCCATGTTCTTATATTAGTATCGGCGTTGGCTAGGCAATGTTGAGAGAAGCTGGGGAAATAGCTGCTTATTCAAGCATTTCAGCCTACTGGTCATGCTTCTGGTTTGCTAATTACCCATGAACCTACGTAAAATATCGCTCTGTTGGCAGCGGAGCTGCTCATCTCTATCATCGTTCATTTCACTTAAGCACTTATCCGCTTTGGGCAGTTAAGGTAACTTCATTTAAGGTAGTATCAATTGATTCATCTGACCATCAATGGAAATCCACGGCAGTTCGATGTTGAACGGCTCACGGTGGGCGACCTGGTAGAAAAGCTGGGGCTGACCGGCAAGCGTCTTGCGATTGAGCGCAACGGTGAGATCGTGCCGCGTGGCAGTTTTGCCGAAGCGGTGCTAAGTAATGACGACAAACTTGAAATCGTGGGCGCAGTAGGAGGCGGTTGAATGGATACATTGAATATTGCGGGCAAGAGTTACAACTCTCGCTTGCTGGTAGGTACAGGTAAATACAAGGATTTCGAGCAGACGCGCGCGGCGATTGATGCCAGCGGTGCCGAGATTATCACGGTGGCAATCCGTCGCACTAATATTGGCCAGAATGCCGGCGAGCCCTCCTTGCTTGATTACCTGCCGCCGGAAGAATTCACTTATCTGCCGAATACGGCAGGCTGTTACAGCGCAGACGATGCCGTGCGTACCCTGCGCCTGGCTCGCGAATTGTTGGATGGCCACAAGCTGGTGAAGCTTGAGGTGCTGGGCGATCCCAACACGCTCTACCCCAATATGCTGGAAACCATCAAGGCGGCGGAAACGCTGATCAAGGATGGCTTCGATGTCATGGTCTATTGTTCTGACGACCCCATCATTGCCAAGCAGCTTGAAGAGATGGGCTGTGCCGCGGTGATGCCGCTGGCATCGCTGATTGGTTCCGGCATGGGTATTCTCAATCCGTGGAATTTGCAGATCATTATCGAGAATGCCAAGATTCCTGTGCTGGTTGATGCCGGGGTGGGTACGGCCTCAGATGCCGCGATTGCCATGGAGTTAGGCTGTCAGGGCGTGCTGATGAACACCGCGATTGCCGCAGCAAAAGACCCAGTGCTCATGGCAGGTGCCATGAAGAAAGCCGTGGAAGCTGGCCGCGAAGCCTTCCTGGCTGGGCGTATGCCACGCAAGCTCTACTCCGCTTCGCCTAGCTCGCCTACCAGCGGCTTGATTGGATAAAGCTAGGGACAAGGAAAACAAATGACCAAGGACAAGCGCTATGCATTTTCTGTGAAGGTGGAGACAGCGTTTGTGCCTGATCAATCTGACGTAGAGCAAAACCGCTACGTGTTCACCTATACCGTGCGTATTGAGAATACCGGCAATGTGGCGGCGCAATTGATCAGTCGTCACTGGATCATCACTGATGCAGAAGGCAAAACACAGGAAGTACGCGGCCTGGGCGTCATTGGTCAGCAGCCATTGCTTCAGCCTGGCGAACATTTTCAATATACCAGTGGCACTATGCTGAGTACGCCGGTGGGTGAGATGCGCGGTTTCTATCACATCACGGCGGAAGATGGCACGCAGTTTGATAGCGAGATCGCGCCTTTTACACTCAATATGCCGCGCGTATTGCACTGATTTATGAACCTCTTTTTCTATGGCTTGCGTAAGCAAGCATGGCTATTGGCATTGTTGTTAACCGCTTGCGGCGGGCACCAGCACGTCAAGGTGGAGCAACCCTGCCAGTGCCCGGAATTGCCAGCTCCCTCCTCGCCTGTGCCTGAGCAGCCCAAGCAACTACCAGCTACACAAGGGCCAACCAGCAAGATTCCTGATTATGGCTTGCTCAAGCCTGCGCACTGGCAAGACCTGGCTGGGTTCGAACAAGCACAGCTCAGTGCCGCCTGGCCTGCCTGGCTGCTAGGGTGTAACACCTTGAAAAACCGCCAACCATGGCAGGCAGCGTGTGAGGTGGCTGCGCGCTTGCCGCAGCGCCCTGCCGAGTCGCAGGTGCAGGCTTATTTCCAGCAATATTTCAATGTCTACCAGGCAACGACCCAGGAAGGGCGTGACGCTGGTTTGGTCACTGGCTATTACGAGCCCCTACTCAAGGGGAGCCGCGTCAAGACGGCACAATATCGCTATCCACTCTATGCCCGCCCAGATGACCTGATCACCGTGGAATTGGCCAGCCTGTTTCCAGAGCTCGCCAATAAGCGCGTGCGTGGCCGTGTTGTCGGCAACAAGTTGGTGCCCTACTACACGCGCGCAGAAATCGAAAATGGCATGGCACCAGTGGCAGGCCGTGAGTTGCTGTGGGTCAATGACCCGGTGGAATTATTCTTCCTGCAAGTGCAGGGTTCCGGCCTGGTACAGCTGGATAGTGGCGAGGCGGTTCATATTGGCTATGCTGACCAGAATGGCATGAGCTATCAATCTATAGGCCGTACTTTGGTCGAGCGTGGTGAGCTCACGCTGGATAAGGCTTCCATGCAAGGTATCAAGCAATGGGGTCGGCAAAACCCAGCCAAGTTGCAGGAGTTGCTGAATACCAACCCCAGCTATGTCTTCTTCCGTGAGTTGCCGCCTAACCTGCCCGGCCCCTTGGGCGCATTGGGCGTGCCTATCTTGGCAGAGCGTGTCATTGCGGTTGATCCCAAGTTTATTCCGCTAGGTGCGCCGGTATTCCTCGCGACCACTTATCCGAATAGCAGTACTCCTCTTAATCGCCTGGTGTTGGCACAGGATACCGGTGGTGCGATCAAGGGTGGCGTGCGTGCCGACTTCTTCTGGGGAGCGGGCGATGCTGCGGGTCAGCAGGCAGGCGCGATGAAGCAGGAAGGACGCATGTGGGTGTTGCTGCCCAAGGGCTTCGTGTTGCCAGAAGCTGCCAATAAAAAATAAGGCAGATAGGCTGCTGGGATTGAGCCTGCCCTATCTTCCCCTTCTCAAGAGCTTGTGAGTCCTCCACTATTACCCTGCTCTGTCGCGTTATTCCTACCACGTGGTGGCTCTCTATGAGTACGTGTGCGTTGGTAACTCACACGGTGACAGCTTGGCTATCTCTGCTGAATGCTATTCCAATCACTGATCAGACATGCATAAAAAAGGCCGGCATCTGATGATGCCGGCCCGTCTTAACTAACCTCTACAGTACAGATATTTATCGATCAGAAGTTATAGATCAAGGTCGCTCTGGCTAGGGTAGGTGCGCCTGGAGTGATGTTGTTGGCATTATGCGCATACAAGTAGTAGTCCTTATTCAGTAGGTTTTCCACGTTGATTTGCAGGCGCAGGTTTTTGTCTAGCTGGGCGAATACCGCACCATCAAGGCGGGTGTAGCCAGGCAGTGTCACCGAGGTGGTGGCTGTGGGCGTAGCGGCATACATTTCGCTGCGGCTAATGATGCCCAGGCCAACGCCCCATGTCTCGTTGATGTCGTAACGGTTCCATAGCGAGAAGGAGTGGCGTGGCACCAGGCCAACATCGGTACCAGTTAAAATGCGAGAGCTGCTGCTGTTGGCGCCCACCTGGCTGGAAATCTCCGCATCTTGGTAAGCATAGCCACCAGCCACGCTCCAGGCCGAGGTGAGCTTGCCGTTCAGGCCCAGCTCAATGCCTTTGCTTTCCTGCCCATCAATCTTGATGAATTGGCCCGTGACGACAGGGTCATTGGTGACTTGGTTGAGACGCTCCAGTTTGTACACGGCGGCGGTGAAAGCTAGTTCGGGTGTGATATCCCACTTGGCACCGATTTCGTAGTTCTTGAATTTCTCGGGATCGAAGCTCTTGTTATCCGCAGTCAGGCCGGAAAGTTGGTCACCACCTTGTGGCACGTAGGCTTCGCTGTAGCTGGTGTACAGCGACAGTGCTGCCAATGGTTTATAGATCACGGCAGCGCGTGGTGCCCACAGGTCATCACTGGTCTTGATCTTGTGGTTGGCAGCTCCGGAAGCCAATCTATCGTTGCGGTAATCCGTGTCGAAATCGTCATAACGCAGGCCAACAATGGCTTGGAATTGCTCATTGAACTTGATCTGGTCTTGGAAGTACAAGGCCTGGGTCGTGGTGACGGTGTGGTTGTCAGCATCGGTCGCGCTTTGGCGGAAAGTCACGGGCAGATTGGTAGTCGGGTTAGCGAGCGAAGCGGTGGTGCTGGTGGAGCTATTATTGAAATAGCCTGTCTTGCGGAAGTTGGTTGTCACCTGGCGGCTTAACTCCACTCCCGACATCAACTCATGTTCTACTCTGCCAGTGGTGGCCTTGTAGATGAAGTCAGTCTGGTTGAACAAGCTATCGCGCTCAGTGGCATTGTTGTAGGCGGATAAGCTCAATGTGCCACTATTGCTGACGGCACTACCAGCAAACACATTCTGGTAAAACTTGTTGTAATCGGCATAACGCGTGCGGTTGCGGAGGATGAGGCCATTGTCGAACGCATGTTCAAGCAGGGCATTGAAAGCGCTGACTTCGGTGTGGGTTGGGCTCTTGCCGGCATTGCCAAAGAAGGTGGAATCCTTGGTGTCGACCGGGCGGCCGTTGAAAGAAGGAATGCCGCGGTCAGCAGTGCGTTCATCCTTGAAGTATTCCACGCCTAAAACGATCTTGGTTTTGTCGCTAGGTTTCAGGGTGATGGTTGGGTTGATGGCTTTGCGTTCAAGCGATACGCCATCACGGTAGCTGTTGCCATCTTCATACATGGCGTTGATACGGATGGCGGCGGCGTCATTGATCACCTGGTTGTAATCCACTGTGCCGCGCGCCTGGTCGAACATGCCGTATTGCAGGGAGACTTGGCGAATATCAGTCCAGCCCGCTTCCTTGCTTACCCGGTTGATCAGGCCGCCAGCACCGCCACGACCAAAGGTCATGCCGTTTGGCCCTTTCAGTACCTCAACGCGTTCGATGTTGTAGAGGTCGCGATAATATTGCACATCATCACGTACGCCATCAATGAAGAAATCGCCGGTGGTGGTCATGCCGCGGAAGATGAAAGTTTCGCGGTTGCCTTCACCCTGTGCTGCGCCTACGCCTGGGGTATAACGCACCACATCAGCAAGATTCTGCACGGCCTGGTCGCGCATCAGTTCAGGTGTAGCAACGGTGAGCGATTGCGGAATGTCACGCAGCTCGGTGTCGGTACGTGTGGCAGTGCGGCTGCGTTTGGTAACGTAGCCTTGGGTGATCGCGTGTTCGGCTTTTTCGACCACTTGCACTTCCGGCAGCGTGGTGGTGCTGTCATCGGCGGCGTGTGCGGACATGCAGCTAAAGGCCATCGCGATACACGCAACAGCGGGTTTGACCCGGAATGAGCAAGGGTGGTATTGCATCTGAAAACTCCCAATTGAAATATCGAAGTCGATCTGTCGCGTTAGATGTAGCAACTAAATCGAGATGAATTTGATAATTGTTATCAGATGCAATAGTGAATGAGGACGCGTTAAGCGATGGTCATCAGAGTGTTAAATTTATGTTAAGACGCAAGCCTTATCTGGAAAATACTGCCTTCTTGCGGGCGTGATGTGATGTGCAGTGTCCATTGTTGCCGCTGGCAGATGCGTTCTACCAGCGATAAGCCAAGACCAAGGCCATTGCCGCGAGCAGTCGGCCCTCGCGTGAATGGGCTGAGGATGAGCGCTTGGTGTTCTGCTGCAATGCCGACACCGCTATCCTCAATGGCAAAGCCATGGGCATCCACGATGAGGCGGGCGTGGCCTTGCTCGGTGTAATGCAGGGCATTGCGCAAGAGGTTAGACATGACGGTTTCCAAGAACACTTGGTTGTAGCGGGTATGTGAGGGTGCGTTCTCTAGTAATTCGAGTCGCAGGCCTTTCTTGCTGAATTCCGGTAGCCATTTCTCGTATTGCCCCTGGGCACATTCGGCAATGGTGATGGCGCGTGTTGCGGTTTCTTGGTGTTCCTCGCGGGCCAAGGCGAGAAAGGTTTCTACCAGGCTAATCATGTCCAGACACGCGCCGTGAATGCGCGACCATTGTCCCCGCTGCGCTTCTTGCAAGGCTGGGTTGGCCAACATGACTTCGCATGAGGTGCTGATCACCATCAATGAGGTGCGTAGCTCATGGCTGACATCACTGGTGAACAAGCGTTCGCGGCGTAGCGATTGCCGGAGTTTTTCCAGCGTGTCATTGAGTGCTGTGGCTAATTGCCCGACTTCATTGTTGCCATAGTCTTCATGCGTAGCAGTGTGCAGTAGCGGTTCCTTACCTACATCTCTGGCCAGTCGACGGATCGGCGTCGTGATGCGTCGTGCTAGGAACCAGCCCAACCAGGCTGCGGGTAGCAGGCTGAAAACAAAGCCTGCTGCAATGCCATTGAAGATATGTTCTTCCAGTTCTTCAAAATCCTGTTGTTCCTGTACAACGATATATTCCTCACCCTGCTGCGTTGCTTTGTACGCATAGAAAATACCTCGCTCATCGACGATTTCGTTATAGCCATCTTTCAGGTGGCTAAATTTGGCAGGAATCGGGTGGTGAGTGTCGTTGGAGGCAAAAAACTGCAAGGCTGGGTCGTTCTGCCAATGGTCCTGGTTTTTTTGATACAGCGGCAGCATATGGGCTAGGTCTTGCGTGACCAGTTTTTCTTCCAGGAAGAAAAACATCTGCACCATGGAGAGCGAAAATAACCCACTGACTGTCAACGTGAGTAACAGGAAGGCGAGCATGATGTGCGCCCGCAGCGACCAATGCTTAAACATGGTGTTCGGAAAGCTGGTAGCCGATACCGCGCAAGGTGTGGATCAGCGGTGTATCAAATGGCTTGTCGACAATGGTGCGTAGCTGGTGCATATGCGTACGCAGGCTGTCGCTTTCTGGCACGTGATCTCCCCAAACCAGCTCTTCCAGGGCCTGGCGCCGCACGATGGCCGGGCTACGTTGCATTAACACCTGCAATAGCTTGAGGCAGATCGGGTTGAGGCGCAATGCAACACCGGCACGGCTGACATGCAGGGTATCAAGGTCGTATTCCAGGTCAGCAACGCTTAATAAGGTATGGCTTCGGCGCTGGCTGCGTCGCACGATGGTTTCTATACGCGCAGCCAATTCGGCCAGGGCAAATGGTTTAAGCAGGTAATCATCGGCTCCCGCGCGTAAGCCCTGCAATCGGTCTGGCAAGGCATCGCGCGCGGTGAGCATGATGATGGGTGTATCCATGCGCGCATCATCACGCAAGCGTTTGCAGAATTGGTATCCATCCATCCCGGGCAGCATGACATCCAGCACGATGATATCGAAAGCCTGCGTCACTGCTAGATGCAGGCCAGTGACACCATCCTGGGCGCAATCCACCTGATGCCCGTGCAAGGCCAGATAATCCATGATATTGGCCAGGATGTCTGGATGATCCTCAACGACAAGTATGCGCATGCTGGCAGTGGGAGATAAAGGGTTAAGTGTAAACGCGTATCGTAATGACTCCATTATGCCAATACAAGCCTTGTCAACACATCATGGCCACAGATAAGCATCCATGGCCAAGAAGCCATAGGTTGTTTCAGGCTGGTGGCGCGTGCTGTGTTTGCCTGCGGCAGCACCCAAAGCAACAAACAGTGGCATGAGGTGATCTTCATGCGGGTGTGCCCGCACGCCACCGGGGGCTAGCCTGCGGTAATTCAGCAGGGCTTCAATGTCATTCTCCGCGATTTTCTCTGCCATCCAATCACTGAATGCTTGAACATAATGCAATGCCTCTGCATCACGCTCTGCGGTGAAGAAATCATGCAGGTTATGTGTGATGGCACCTGAGCACATGAGCATCACTTTCTGCGACTGTAGGCCGGCTAATGCCTGGCCAAGCGCATAGTGTGCCCGTGGCCCGGCATGGCTTTGTATGGAAAGCTGGGTAACAGGGATGTCGGCATCGGGATACATCAACATCAAGGGCACCCATGCCCCATGATCCAAACCCCGGATCGGGTCTAGATTGACCGGGATGTCATGCAGCGCGAGTTTTTCTGCAACGCGCTGAGCCAGTTCAGGTGCACCCGGAGCGGGGTATTGCATCGCGTACATGGCAGGCGGGAAACCACCGAAATCATGGATGGTTTCTGGATGCGGCGCAGTACTAATGCGCGGTTGCTGGGTATCCCAATGTGCGGAGACAGCCAGGATAGCTTCTGGGCGCGGCAAGGATTGCCCCAGTGCTGCGAGCATGTCGCCTGTTTTCCCTGGCTCAAGTACTAGGGAGGGGGCGCCGTGCGAAATGAATAAAGTGCTCATGCAATGACTCCTATCTTGAGGCGTTGTTCATTTCACTGTTCAACGTAGTTGGTGTTGTCTTTGGCGGATATGTATTACAGCCACGCGTATGAACAGGGCTTACCCACCGTGCCAGAGGCACGGTGGCAAGGGCACTGCGGCTAGCGGCGATAGGCATCTACGCTCAGCCCGCCTGCACCGTGTGCTGCGATTTGCAATAGACCACCTGTGATTGCCAGGTTCTTGAGGAACATGATGGTCTGCATCTGGTTATTCAAGTCGAAATGGAACATGAAAGCGGTTACCAAGGTAAACAGCGCGATCAGGAGTGCCACCAGACGAGCACGATAGCCAATCAATAATGCGGTGGCCAGGCCCAGTTCCACCAGCAAGGCAATGGCGTAACCCAGTTCGGGCAATGGGGCACCAGTGCTGCTGATGAAGGCGATCGTGCCAGTAGGGTCTGCCAGCTTGCCGAAACCGCTGATGATGAAGATGGCTGCCAGTAATGCACGGCCAATGAGCGTTGTGAAATTTGTCGTGTTCATGATGTTTCCTTGGATGTCGTTGAGAAGATGGAAACATTGTATTTTGTGGATGATAAATTGATAATCCGCTTTTTATTGGTAAAACTGTCCATTATTGGTTGACAATATGAATCAGCTTGAACAAATGCGCATTTATGTTGAAGTGGTGAAAAGCGGTAATTTCACCATCGCAGCCACTCGCTTGGGCATCAGTAAACAACTGGTGAGCCGCCGGGTAATGGAGCTAGAGGAAAGGCTGGGTGCGCGTTTGCTGCATCGCACTACGCGCAAGTTATCGCTGACCGAGCTGGGTCGTGAGTTCTTTACGCGTTGTCTCGCTATCTTGCAGGAGATCGATGAAGCCGAACAGGCAATCTCGAATAGTAGCGGGGAGCTACGTGGCTTGTTGCGTATCTCGGCCCCGGTTTCATTCGCCAGTATGGTGCTGTCGCCGGCCTTGAATCACTTCATGCAGCTACATCCCAAGCTGGAAGTGGCGCTGGATGTGGATAACCGCATGGTGGATGTGATAGGCGAGGGATATGACATGGTGATCCGCATTACCAAGCAGCCGGATGAGGGTTTGGTAGCGCGAAAGTTGATGGGGTCAGCACTGATCTATTGCTGTAGCCCAGCTTACCTGGCCCAATATGGCGCGCCACAATCACCCACCCAGCTAGGACAACACCGCTGTATCACGGCACGTGCGGGGGAATGGTTGTTCATGGATGCAGGCGAGCAAATCAAGCTGCAAGTACACCCAGTATTGCGATCCAACCATGGCGAGGTAATGTGTGAGGCGGCAGTCGCCGGGTTAGGTATTGTAGGCTTACCTGAGTTTTACGTGAAAAAAGCGCTAGAACAGGGGGCGCTGGTGCCAGTCCTGCGCGAGTACACTGCTGATATTGGTGCCGTGTATGCGCTATATCCGCAGCATAGGCAAGCTTCTCTGATGGTGCGTAGCTTTGCAGATTTCTTGCAGGAATGGTTTAAGACGTAGCAGACGCTATAAAAGCAAATGGGAGCATGAAGCTCCCATTCAGTTGATGTACTGCAACAATCTTAGCGATTGCAAACGTACATAGTTACTTCAAAGCCGAAACGCATTTCGGTCACTTCTGGCTTGGTCCACATGATAAAGCTCCTTAAGTAGTCTTGGTTCGGGGTTGTAACCGTTTTGCAAACTGCAGAACGTGAACCAAACTCTACGCTTGCCCGATAGGCTTGACATGCGTGCCAGTCATTAAAACCGGCTCATGAAAATCATGAGCGTGATCGGAGTAAGGCTTACTTATTGCGATCAGCAGCGTTTTCCAGCTTTTCTCCACCACGCTGGATATCCTGCCCAGCGCCCTTCATGGTGTTACAGCCAGTCAATGCGATGAATCCGCACAACATCAGGAATGCAGTGAATTTTTTCATGGTGCTCTCCTTGGTCAAGTAATGAGGTGTTGGCAATATAGTCGCTTTAGCTCAGCAGCAGATTCAGCTATCGGCTGAATGATATGTAGGATATGGCCTACTTGCCGGTTTGCCTGATGCGCAACCAAGCCAGCGTACCAATCGCGACAAATACCAAGCCACCGATGGTCACGGTAATCGGGATGACCGGAAATTGTTGTTTGCTCAGCAGGATGTAGAGCCCCATCATTAACAGCATGCTGATGTTCTCGAACAGGTTTTGGATGGCGATAGCATGGCCGGCACCCACCGATTCATGGCCTCTTTCTTGTAGCAATGCATTGAGCGGGACTGCGTAAAAGCCACCGAGGAAGCCGATCAGCAGTAACCAGGCAATCGCGATGTAAATATTGCTGCTATAGGCAAATGCCACGATCGCCAGCCCGATCAGCACGCCGGCTGGCAAAGCGCGGTTGATGCTGCGCAAGTTGACCCAACGTGCAGCAGCCACCGCCCCAAGGGCAATGCCGATGGCGACCGCGCCGCTAAGGTTGGCGGCTGTGCTGAGGTCTGGAATATTCAGGGCGACTGGTACCCAGGCCACCAACAGGAAGCGCAAGGTGCTGCCTGCTCCCCAGAAAATGCTGGTGCCGATGATGGAAAACCTGGCATCTGTATCCTGCATGAGTTTGCGGGTCGCCTGGATAAAATCGCGGCACATCGCGAGTGGTGCAAAGGTACTAAGCGGATGCGAGGGCGGTAGTCGTGGAATTAAGAGGTTGATTGTCGCGGCAAGCAGGTAGCTGGCCGCAACCGCGTAAAGTGCCCCAGCTAGCCAGTAATCCGCGAGCCAGCCACCGAGTACTGCGCCGAGCAGAATGGCAACAATGGTGGAGCCTTCCATCAAGCTGTTGGCCTTAACCAGCTTATCCACTGCGACTAGTTCGCTGAGGATGCCGTACTTGGCTGGTGAGTAAGCTGCTGCACCCAGGCCAACCATGCCATAGGCCAAGAGGGGATTGAGGTCGGTCAGCATGGCGGCGGCACCGAGGAACTTCATGCCGTTGGCGATCAGCATTACACGCCCCTTGGGCAAGGTATCGGCGAAAGGCCCAGCAAATGGTGCGAGGATGATGTAGGCAATCACGAAGAATTCTTGCAACAAGGGCACTTGCCATGCCGGTGCGCTACCCGCCTTGAGCAAGGCGATAGCGGCGAACAGCAAGGCGTTGTCTGCAAGTGCGGAGAGAAATTGGGCAGTCATCACTGCCAGCATGCCGCGGCTAAGCAGTGAAGTTTGCGTGTTCAAGGAAGCATGGGCGGTCATGGTTATCTTTCGTTTTCTGCCATTTGCTTGAGAGTGACGTAATCGATCTTGCCCGTGCCTAGTAGTGGCAAGGCCTTGATCACGATGATCTTACGCGCAACCGCCAGCTCACTGCTGCCAGCATGGCGAGCAGCATGCGCCAGCGCATCGCGGGCGAGTGCGGCATCGGTGGTATACAACACGATATTCTCGCCGCGTTGTGTGTCAGTTTGTGTGGTGGCCGCATGTTGATAATCGGGGGAGGCGTGCTGGGCAAGCATTTCCACTGTTTCCAGTGAAACCATCTCGCCTGCGACCTTGGCAAAGCGCTTCACACGCCCCTGGATGGTGACGAAACCACGAGTATCTACACTGACAATGTCACCAGTGTCGTACCAGCCATCTTGCGGTGCTACCAATTGGCCTGGTGTGTCATAGAAGTAATACCCCAACATGACATTCGGCCCTTTGACCTTGAGTAGGCCGCCGTTGTCGATGCCGGGCACTTTGTCCAGTTGATGTTCCAGCCCTGGCAACAGCATGCCGACACTGCCTGCCTGTTGAGCCATGGCTGTATTGACGGCTAGCACTGGGGCACATTCGGTTGCGCCATAACCTTCGAGGATGCGAATGCCAAATTTGTCCATCCAGGTCTTGCGCACTTCATTGCTGAGTTTTTCTGCACCGGCCACGACATAGCGCATCTTGTAGAAATCATAAGGATGGGCAAATTTTGCGTAGTTGCCGAGGAAGGTGCTGGTGCCAAACAATACCGTGCAACCGCGGTCGTAAATTACTTCGGGAATAACGCGATAGTGCAGCGGTGAAGGGTAGATAAATACCTTGCTGCCAGAGACCAAGGGCATGATGCCGCCACAGGTGAAGCCAAAGGCATGAAACAGTGGCAATGCCATCATGAATTTGTCGCGATGGGAGAAATCAATCACGGCGCGGATCTGTGCGATATTGGCAAGAATGCTGCGGTGGCTGTGTACCACGCCCTTGGGCTTGCCCTCGGAGCCGGAGGTAAACAGCACCACCGCGGGTGCATCGGGATTGTGGCCCAGGGCAATACGTCTTGGAAAACGCAGCGCATAGAGCATTAGCCAGAGTTTATCCGTGAGGCTGAATGTGCTGCGCATATCCTCAAGGTAAACCAGCTTGAGGTTGTGCAGTTTTTCGACTGTATCAACCAGCTTTGCAGTCTCCAGGAACTTGCGCGAGGTGATGACCGTGGTGATATTGGCGGCGATGCAGGCGTTCTGCATACCGCTGGCGCCTGCGGTGTAGTTGAGCATGGCAGGGATGCGGCCTAATGCGCTCATGCCAAAAATGAGGCATACCGTATTGGTGACGTTAGGCATCAGTACGCCTATGGTTTCACCTTGTTCACTGACTTTGCTGGCAATGCGCCCCAGCGCCAGGCTTTTCTTGAGGATGGTGCTGTAGTCCTCTTCCACCTGTTGCATATCCTCCACCAACTTGCGTTTGCGGCCATAAGTATTCATTGCATCAAGCAGTGCGCCGTACAAGGTGTTGCTTGGCTCGGAGGCAAACATCATGTGCTGCATGATGCCTTGCATCTTTTCGCCCGCCAGGCGTCGCCTTTGCTTGGCACTGGGGGCTTCTGGCATGGGGATGGCAGTGGCCGGCAGGATGTGCAGGGAGATTTTTGGGAACAACTGGCGTGGGAAATCACGCTCCAGACGGCTGAACCAGCTTTTAGCTGCCCCACGAATGCGCACAGGCAGGATAGTAGCGCCAGTCTTGGCAGCGACAAAGGCCGGGCCGTCATAGACTTTCATGAGGCTGCCAGTCAATGTAATGCGTCCCTCCGGGAAAATCATGACGGACTCACCAGCTTCGAGCAGGCGGATGACTTTTTTCATGGCCAGTGGGCTATTGGTATCAACCGCAAGATGTGGAACGTAACTCAACACCCAGCGGAAGAACCAGTTGTCGAGGACGGTGGTATGCACGACAAACGTGGTGCGAATCGGCAAGAATAATCCCAGCAGGAAGCCATCCAGAAAAGATTCATGATTGCTGATGATAAGTAGTTTCTCGGCAGCAGGAATATGCTGCTGGCCTGATAGCTCAATGCGAAACAGTAGTCGCGTGATAGCTCTGGTGAACGACAATAACATGGCGTGCTCCGGGTTAGATGTCTTGCTGGATATAGTTGAGTACGTTTTGTAGCGAGGTTTGCATGCAGTCTTTGTCTATGGAAAAAAGGACTTCCTTGCCTACCTTTTCACTGCGTAATGCTCCGCCCTGTTCCAACACCTTGAGGTGATAGGTGATGGCGGTACGGCTCAGGGTTGACGCTGCCGCGATTTGGCCGATGCTCAGGCGCTCACCCGGTTCAAACGAAAGCAGGATGCGTTGACGATGTGCATCGCCCAATGCAACGAAGAGATTGGAAATGTTTTGCCATTCGGCTGGAATATCAATTGAAGTTTTCATAACTAAATAATTAGTTATGTAGTGATGTTTGTCAATAAGTTTTTTTCAAAGAAGGGCTGTGATTCGCTAATATGCTAGATAGATCGCAGGATATGTTGGGATGCCTGTCAATGTGAAGAACCAACGCCCGGCAGTTTGAATGAGTGAAAAGCTTTTGATGCAGGTAAATGATACGGTAGGCCTTTGCGACAAGATCGCCATGGATGGATTCAGCTTTGTGCCTGGAGAGCAGATAAAGCAATGGCTGTTGGCTTCCAGCGCCGATGCATTGCTGGATTGGCAGACATTTGATGCCAGCTGGGAGGGGATGCCGCTAGATGAATATATGGCAGATGGCGGGCGTTACCGTCGCCGCCGTTTTGCGACGTTAAGTGCGAATGCTAGTGGCCCTATCGTGCTGGAGCCGCACCAGCCGCATTACCAGAGTCGTGAATATAATTCCTTGAATGGCGGTGTTGCGCGTATCTATGAGCCTATTCCTGTTGAGTTGATTCATGGGCACACCATGCAGGGTGTGTTGCAGCTTAGCCGCGATTTATTTAGCCGCTTGCGCCCACAGGCGAGTTGGCATATAGAGGCACACCAGTTCCGCATTGAGGCTAACCAAAAAGAGCACGGTCAGCCTGCGCCTGAAGGCGTGCATCGCGATGGCGTTGATTACGTCTTGGTGATGATGATCAAGCGCGTCAATATTTCCAGTGGCACTACCACGTTGCATAGCCTGGATAAGCGTGTGCTGGATAGTTTTACATTAACCAATCCTCTGGACTGGGCTTTGGTGGATGACAAGCGGTGTATGCATGGCGTGACGCCAGTGGAGCAGATTGATGCCAATAGCCCAGCATATCGGGATGTGCTGGTTGTAACGTTTACGGATAAATCCTGAGCAGAAATGAGTTCGTGTTCCTCTTGGAATTAAGATTGTGTCATGGAAATTTTCCATAGGCTGACGTATTGACGTGATTGCTGTGGGGAAGAAGGAATATGGACTATTCAATACATCATGTCGTGATGCGTGTCATGCTGCTGTCTTTGCTACTGATGAGCGGGCAGGGGTTTGCCGAGCCGCTGGAGAAAGTCAGATTACAACTCAAGTGGTATCACCAATTCCAGTTCGCTGGCTACTATGCAGCGCAGGCTCAGGGATATTATCGGGATGCAGGCCTTGACGTCGAGATCGTTGAGGCTGACATGCAGCACTCCTCGGTTGATAGAGTGGTATCAGGCGTCGCCCAATATGGAGTAGGAGATGCCGAGATTGTGGTCGCTCGTATCCAGGGGCAGCCGATTGTTGCCCTGGCTGCTATTTTCCAACATCCTCCTCATGTATTACTCAGCAAGAAATCGAGTCATATTCGCAGTCCAGCCGATTTGGTTGGTAAGCGAGTCATGCTTGCCAATACCGCATGGCATGATGCACAGCATCGTGCACTGTTGCTCAAGCATGGCATTGATCCGCAGGAATTAACGATACTGCCGCAGAGTGGCAGATTGGAAGACCTGCTTGAGGACAAGGTAGACGCCATTTCTGCTTATGCCACCGTTGAGCCTTTGCGAATGGCCGAGCTTGGTGTTGAGTCTTCCATGATGATGGCGATGGATTTTGGTATTGATTTCTATGGTGACACCCTGTTTACCAGTGAGGCCGAGTTAAAACAGCATCCACAACGGGTAGATGCATTTGTGCGTGCTAGCCTGAAAGGCTGGAAATATGCGCTTGCCAACCCCCACGAGATTGCGCAATTGATTTTGCGCATGCCCTCTGCCAGAAAACCTACCCCCACCCTCAAGCAGTTATTGTATGAAGCTCAGGAGATGGAGCACTTCATCTTGCCGAATGTGGTTGAGTTAGGCCGTATGTCACGTGCTCGCTGGGAGTTCATTGCCCGTATTTTTGCTGACTTGGGCCTGATTGAGTCGGGATATTCCCTGGATGGCTTTATTTGGCAGGAAGAAAAAGACAATTCGTACCTGATCAAGTGGTTTGCCGCTGGTGCTGGATTGGTGGGATTGATCGCGGGTCTTGTATTGCTGTGGAACTTGCAGATGCGCCGGAAAGTACGTGAGCGCACCGAGGCCCTGCATGCTGAAATCCACCAACGGCAGTTGGTTGAGAAAGAGCTGAAGGTTAGCCAGGAGCAGGTGCGGCTGACTTTTCACAGTGCCCTTGCTGGTATTGCCATGGTGGGGATTGACGGGCGTTTTCTGCTGGTGAACCCGGCATTTTGTGCGATGGTGGGTTATTCCGAAGATGAGTTGAAGCAATTGTATTGCCACGATCTTGATGATGAGCGGGATAAGGTAGTTGCGCGAAATAACCGACAGCGGTTGTTGACCGGCGAGATTGATTCCTCTGTGGCTGAGAAGCGCTACAGGACTAAATCTGGTCATCATATCTGGGTGCGGATTAGCGCGACCTTGCTCAAGAACGCAGATGGAAGCCCACGTAATCTGATCAAGGTTGTGGAAAATATTGCGCAGCAGAAGCGTCAGGAAAACCTGCAGGTTGAACAGCAGTATTTATTGGAGCGGATTGCCGCTGGCGCAGAGCTAGATGATGTGTTGCTGGCAACGGTAGGACTGATAGAAAAACAATATCCAGGCGTGCTGTGTTCCATCATGTTGCTTGACCAGCCAAATGTCCTGGGCAGGGCCATTGGCCCTCATTTGCCTAGCCGTTATTTGGATAAGCTCAAAGGCATGCAGATTGGGCCGACAGTAGGGTCCTGCGGTACAGCTGCGTATGAGCGCCGAACGGTGGTGGTCTCCGATATCCAGCAGGATACCTTGTGGAAGGATTACCGGGATCTGGCCAAGCGTTTTGGTTTACGTGCATGTTGGTCTATGCCCATCTTGTCGCGTAGTCAGCAAGTGCTTGGTACATTTGCCGTCTATGCTCGTGAAGTTCGTGTGCCTGAGCAGCGTGAAATGGATTTAGTCAGCGCATGTTCACATATTGCCGGGATTGCCATCGAGCGGCATCAAGCTGAAGAGCAGCTCAAGCTACTGGAAACCAGTATTGCCAGGCTGAATGATATTGTGCTGATTGCCGAGGCAGACCCAGATGGCATCAAGAGTCCGCATATCATTTTTGCCAATAAGGCATTTGAGCGTTTGACGGGTTATGCTGCTTCAGAGGTGATAGGCCATGATCCTGGACTCCTGAACGGGCCGAATACGCAGATAGAAGAACTACGGCGCGTCAAGGCATTGCTCAAACAGGGCGAGTCTGTTCGTACCGAACTGATCAATTACAAGAAAAATGGCGAGGAAATCTGGCTGGAAATGGATATTCTGCCAATCGCTAACAACGCCGGTGTATTTACTCACTGGGTTGCGGTTGAACGCGATATTACCGAGCGTAAGGCGGCAGAGAGGAGAATCCAGCATCTGGCGTTCTACGATATGCTAACCAACCTACCCAATCGATTGTTGTTGTTGGATAGGTTGGAGCAGGCATTGCTGAATGGGTTGCGGCTTAGTCGCTCAGGTGCCTTGCTGTTCCTTGACTTGGACAACTTCAAGACACTGAATGACACCCATGGCCATGATTTTGGTGACATGCTGCTGGAGCAGGTTGCGCAACGCCTGCTTGGCAGTGTTCGTATCACAGATACTGTGGCTCGCCTCGGCGGGGATGAGTTTGTCGTGGTCGTGGAAAACCTGAGTGAGCAGGTGAGCGAGGCGGCCCAGGAAGCCAGCCTTGTGGCAGACAAGATTTTATTAGCCTTAAGTCAGCCATTTAAATTGTCTGGCTATGAGCATTACTCCTCTTGCAGCATTGGCGTGGCGATGTTTTGTAATGATCAGCAAGTGACCGTGGAGGAGTTGCTGAAGCGTGCGGACGTGGCGATGTATGAGGCCAAGGCTGCTGGGCGTAATACCTTCCGTTTCTTTGACCCGGCCATGCAGGCCTTGATCACCCAGCGGGCGGCGATGGAAGAGGATTTACGCCAGGCCTTGCGGCGCGATGAAATGCGCTTGTATTACCAGCCCCAGGTAGATCACTTCGGAAAGTTGCTTGGAGCAGAGGCATTGATACGCTGGGAACATCCGCAGCAAGGCTTGCTGGCACCCGCGGCATTTATTGAGCTCGCTGAGGAAACAGGCTTGATTCTGCCGATTGGGGAGTGGGTACTCAAGACCGCATGCCTGCAGTTGGTAGCTTGGGCTGGACGGCAAGAAACAGCCAGCTTGTGCCTTTCTGTTAATGTGAGTGCACGCCAACTTCATCAGCATGATTTCATTGATCGCGTGTTTGCCATCCTCAAGGAAACTGGGGCTAATCCGCAATATCTCAAGCTTGAGCTTACGGAAAGCACCCTGGTGGAGAATGTGGAGGAAATGATCATCAAGATGAATACCCTCAAGGCCATGGGGGTGAGTTTCTCCATGGATGATTTTGGTACGGGATATTCTTCACTAACCTATTTGAAGCGATTGCCGTTGTCGCAGCTCAAGATCGACCGTTCTTTTGTGCGCGATGTGCTCATTGATAGCAACGATGCTTCCATTGTGCAAACTATTATTGCTCTGGGTCGCGGGCTGGATATTGAAGTCGTGGCGGAAGGGGTGGAAAGTCGCGAGCAGCAATTATTCCTGGAGCAACATGGATGCCTGGAATACCAAGGATATCTCTTTGGTAAACCACAACCGATAGATCAGTTGGAACAAGCATTCGGGCTAGTCAAAAATTGACAAGGGCTTAATTTTTGGGAACTATTCCTCTGGATATGTGCATTTTTTCACATATTTTTTGTATCTACATGAGGAGATGTGCCATGAAAAGAACCCTATGTTTAAGTCTCGCTACTGCCTTGCTTGCTGGGATGGCGTTCAGTACCCAGGCCGCAGAAGAAGAGTTTTACGGTGTGATTGAAAGCCGTCCACAAACTGCTATCGGTACTTGGGTGGTTTCAGGGCGTAAGCTGGATGTGACCAAAAAGACCGAGCTTGAAGAAAAACATGGCCCGCTGGTTGTTGGTGCGTGTGTCGAGGTTGAAATTGAAGACGGCTTGGTGGAAGAAATCGAAACCAAGAAAAAGGAAAAGTGTGCCAAGTAGCACAATGTTGCCTACCAACATTGTATAAATCACCAGTCATCAAGCGGGCACCTAGCGTTTATACCTTTGCGCTGTGTTGTGCGCCTGATGGCTGCGTACCCTCATGAGTTGCCAACCCTGCCAGCTATTCTAGCGACCCTATAATCCCGAATTTGCGAAATGCCGGGGTGAAAATCTGTTTGATCCATATATTGCATTGCCCTGATTAAGGATATGCTAGTCGCCATGACTGCATGGGGCAGTCTCGTGGCCATGATGGCCAGCTTCACCATTTGTTTGAAGATTGAGCGATCATGCAAGCACCTGCTTCCGCCATTGAGATTGCGCGCCAGACCCTGATACAACTTTCCTCGCGCAAGATACCTCCCACGCCAGATAACTTTCGTATCGTTTACGACGAAATTGCTGGCGTGAAATCCATTGATCAGGCCAATGAGTTAGCCAATGCCCTGAATGAAGTATTGCTGGTGGCTGGCGTGCAAAGCCCTAAATGCTTGGCGGCAGCGCAGGCGATCAAACAGTCTGTGGATGCTGGCAATTGGACGCGCTTCAAGGAGCAGTTAGGTAACTTGTTGCCGCAGGCTGGTGCGAAAGAGGAAGTGACTTGGCCCACGGCATTGCGGCATTTGCTCAAGCAACTGGAAGCCAGCCACAAGGGCGTGACCCTTAGCCGCAAACGTGAAGGTTTGCAGCGCCTGTTGACCAATTTTGAACAAGACCCGGCATTGCCGCAGAAAGTTCATGCCCTGGCAAGCTCTTGGGGTGCTGGCATCAGTGAGGACTTGGTGGAGGATGCACCACCATTAGATCCCACAGGTCAGCCTACATTTTCTGCGCCAACGGAAAGCGAACGTGAGCCAGCACGTGTCTACTATGCCCGTATCGCAGACCATTGGCGCAATATGCTGATGCGTACCATCAAGCTCATCGTGATTCCCCAGCTTGCGGCATGGCCAGAAATGGCACAAAAAGCCGAAGCCTTGCTAGAGGATATTCGTATTGCCTATGCGGAAAACGATGTATTGAAGCAAGCAGAAACCCTGAAATCAGTGCTATTCACGCTGGAAATGCACGGTGACACCCAGCAGCGTACTCATGAAGGTTTGTTGCAATTGCTACGTCTGCTGACGACTAGCATGAACGAGCTAGTGATGGAGGATCAATGGCTGCATGGACAGACCATGATCGTGCAAGAACTGCTGCAAAGGCAGTTGTCGCTGGATATGCTTTATGACGCTGAAAGTAGCCTGAAAGAGCTGATCTTCAAACAAGGGCAACTCAAGCCACGCTTGCTGGATGCACGGGACTCGATGAAGAAGATGGCGGAAGTATTTGTAGGGCGTTTGGCGGACTTGGTGGACAGCACCAATGAGTACCAGGAGAAAATCGATCATTACAAGCAGAAGATCACAGCGGCAGAAGATATTGTCGAGTTGAATGCCTTGATTGATCGCATGCTGGAAGATACACGTAGTATCAGCTTCAATATTCGTCAGTCGCGCGAGATACTCACGGAAACCCAGCAGCGGGTGATTGAGTCTGAGCGACTAGTGCAGGAGCTGACCGCCAAGCTGGAACATGTGAATGAAGTTGCCCACGAGGATTTCCTTACCGGCACCCTGAACCGGCGAGGCATGGAGCAGGCACTTGAGCGCGAGTTTGACCGAGCCAACCGGCATGCCACGCGCCTGAGTCTGGCGATGATGGATATTGACCATTTCAAGCACTTGAATGACCAGCTTGGACATGCCACGGGCGACAAGGCTCTGGTGCATTTATCCAAGGTGATCAAGGAGTCATTACGCAGTACCGATGTGCTGGCTCGCTATGGTGGCGAAGAGTTCATCATCATCCTGCCAGGCACCGGGGAGGCAGAAGCGGTCGAGATCATGAAGCGCGCCCAGCGTGACCTCACACGTAATTTCTTCATGCTCAATAATGAGCGCGTGCTCATCACCTTCAGTGCCGGTGTGGCAGAGCGTGAGCAAGATGAGCTTGCCGAGGCATTATTGCCCCGGGCGGATCGGGCGCTATATCACGCCAAGCAAGCGGGCCGTAACCTGGTCATTGGCGCAGCGGATATTGCTTCGTGATGTGCACTGGACATGATCTACGTGGCTTTGCTATGACGCTGCTGGCATAGACTCTGCATGCATCACGCATGGTCGCTGGTGCATGGCTATGCTAGCATCATGGGACTTCTCCATGGCCGTATCATCGTGGTGCCTTCATTTGTTAATAACCTGACATACGCTATTGATTACACTTAAACGCCTGAAGTACCTCGCACTGGGCATGCTGATCCTCTTGATTGCTGGCATTTTTATTGGCGGTGAAGCGCCTGGGGCCGGGTCTCTATTCCCTCCGCCTTGGGATAAAGTGGTGCATTTCTTCGCTTTTGGCACTATCGGGGTGCTCACCGGGCTGGCTTTTGTCAGGCTGCCTTTGTTAGCGGTATGGATCATCGTGGTGACATTGGGTGCCGCAGATGAATTGCATCAGCTGTTTATCGAAGGGCGGCAAGCTGGCCTGGATGATTTGGTTGCGGATGCCTTGGGGGGGCTGGCTGCTTTGCCGGTGATAGTCTTGTTAAGGCGCTGGTTGAACCGGTATTTCTGAGCGCTGTTACAGCGAAAGTGGATTGCCGTGATGTCATGAATCCGGCGCATTCTTTACAATAGCAGCATGTCTTCTGCTGCTTCTTTCCCGTTACGCAATATTGCGTTCCTCAAATTACTGGCTTTCCGCGTCAGCATCACGTTTTCTTACCAGATTATGGCCGTGGTGGTGGGCTGGCATATCTACCAGATGACGCGTGATCCTTTGTCACTCGGCCTAATTGGCTTGGCCGAGGTGATTCCCTATTTTTGCACGGCACTGTTTGCTGGCTATGCGGTTGATCATTATTCACGTCGTATGTTTGGCGTCATGGCGAGCGTGGTGCTGGTGGTCAATGCCTTGGTGTTAGCCGCCATTGCGGCAGGGTGGTGGCTGCATCCGGGAGAGTCATCGCTGTTTATCTACTTTTCGATCGCCTGCGTTGGCTTTGCCCGCGCATTTATCGGCCCGTCTTATAGTGCCTTGTTTGCGCTGGTATTGCAGCGTCAGCAATTTGCGCGAGCAGCGAGCATAGGCAGTTCCGTACTGCAAACTGGGCTGGTGCTAGGCCCCGCTATCGGTGGCGGCATGATTGCGCTGGCTGGTATCAGCGCGGCATATGCCTGTTCCGCAGTCTTTGCTGGGATTGCTGTGTGCGCCATGCTGAGTTTGAAAGTCAAGGAACCAGTCGTTGAACACAGTGCGCCAGTATTTGCTAGCATCGCCCAGGGTTTACGTTTTGTCTTCAGCAACCAGGTGATGCTGGGAGCGCAAGCGTTGGATATGTTTGCCGTGTTGTTTGGTGGTGCGGTGGCCATGTTGCCGATGTTTATTCACGATGTATTTCAGCATGGGCCGGAAGGGTTGGGGATATTACGCGCTGCGCCTGCCGTTGGCGGCATTGCCACCGGCATCTGGCTCACGCATCATCCCATTAATCGTCGTGCTGGCAGGATATTGCTGATAGCGGTGGCCGGGTTTGGGCTGAGCATCATTGCCTTTGCCCTGAGTGGGAGTTTTTGGCTTGCTGCTTTCCTGTTGTTGCTGTCGGGTATTTGCGATGGCGTGTCGGTGGTAGTGCGTACTACCATCATGCAATTGGTAACGCCAGATGACATGCGTGGGCGCGTGTCCGCGATTAATGGCATCTTTATTGGTTCTTCCAATGAGTTGGGCGCATTCGAGTCGGGCATTGCGGCGAGGCTGATGGGCCTAGTGCCATCGGTGATCTTTGGCGGTGCCATGACGATGGCGGTCGTGGGGATAGTGGCGCGTTTTGCGCCCAGGTTACGCCGCCTCAATATGCGCGACCTGCATTGAGGGCGCCCAAACACCTATTGGCTTGTTAGCGCAGCGTGGGGAAATAAGCCGGGTCGCTGAGTGCCTGCACCAGTGCATCGTAAATCAGGCGGATACGTTCCGGTACCGGGCCACGACGTGGGCGGTAGATATTCAAGTCCCAGCCCGGGGCAGCAAATTCATCCAGCACGCTGACTAGCTCACCTGATCTCAGTTGCGGCATCACCAATGGTGCGCCAATCTGGGCAAAACCTACACCATTCAGCACCAGTGAAACCTCGCTGTCGGAATCATCAATAATGAAGCTGGTGTGCTGAGGATTAATCTGCTGGCCGTCGGCAAAGAACCAGGGCCAATGCTTGCCGCTACTTTTGTCGACGAGGGCAATGGTGGGTAATTGGTGCAGGTCTTCCAATGTTTGGGGTTTGCCAACTTTTGCCACTAGCTCTGGCGTGGCAACGATGAGGAACGATACCTTGGCCAGCACGCGCGCCACGAAGCTGCTATCGCGCAGGAAGCCAACCCGTACCCCAATATCAATCTGTTGTTCTACCACATCGCTATGCATGTCCGAGAGGCGCAGGTCGATGGTGATCTGGGGATGCTCTTTTGCAATCTTGCTGAGGATAGGCTGTAGGAAATGCTTGCCCATCACCACGGGGGCGGTGATGCGCACAACGCCACCGATCTCTTGCTCCTGTCGTTTGCCGCTGGTGATGAATAAATCATCCACGCTGCTGATGGCGTCGCGTCCGCGTAAAGCCAGTTGCTCGCCAAACTCGGTAATGCGGATTTGCCGCGTATTGCGGTAGAACAAGGGCTCACCAAGTAGGGATTCCAGTTCCTTGATCGCTCGCGTGACGGCTTGCGGCGAGATGCCTAGCCTGGCTGCTGCTTCCTTGAAACTGGAGGCTTCTGCCGTCGTGCAAAAGATGCGCATCATTTCCAGCCGATTGAGCATAACAAATCCCGGTGAGTGTCCAAGGTTAATTATTCCACAAAGTGGAATTCTAAAATAAATATATTTCCATTTATAGAAAAGGGGAATTTCAGCATACTCGACGCATCCTATTGATAGTAAACGATATATTTATTTATATATAGCGTTTGCCAGCTTCAGAAAATAAGAAAGGAAATTTCATGGTTACGCTGGATATTAATGGCAAACGTCAGCAACTTGATGTGCCAGATGACATGCCCTTGTTGTGGGCCATACGCGATGTGGCGCAATTGACCGGGACCAAGTTTGGCTGTGGCATGGCGCTGTGTGGTGCATGCACTGTGCATTTGGATAATGAGCCAGTGCGTGCTTGTGTCACGCCGATATCGGCAGCGGCAGGCAAGCGCATCACCACCGTGGAAGCCGTGAACGAAGATAAGGTGGGCAAGGCGGTACAGGCTGCCTGGCTGGAGCTCGGTGTCGCGCAGTGTGGTTATTGCCAGGCTGGCCAGATCATGTCTGCCACCGCACTGTTGCGTAGTACACCTAACCCCACTGATGACGAAATTGATGAAGCCATGAGCGGTAATATCTGCCGTTGCGGTACCTATCCGCGCATTCGTGCCGCGATCAAGCACGCAGCCAAGGAGGGTGCAAAGTGAGCGAGACATTGATGGTGGATTTGCCCGACCTTGGCCGCCGACGCCTGTTGAAGGGCATGGGGATTATTGGCGGGTTGGCGTTGACAATAGGCGTTAATGGCTTGGTGCGAGCTGCGGTGGAGGAGCCTAAGAAATACGGTGGCGATGCCATGCCAGGGGGCCTGAAGGAGGATGTGCTGGTATTTGTCTCTATCGGCACCGATGGCATCGTCAACATCGTGGCGCACCGTTCAGAAATGGGCCAAGGTGTGCGTACCAGCTTGCCATTAGTGGTTGCTGACGAAATGGAAGCGGATTGGGCGCGGGTTAACGTGGTGCAGGCCGAGGGTAACGAGGCGCGCTACGGCAACCAGAACACCGATGGTTCGCGTAGCATGCGCCACCATTTCGAGCCTATGCGTCGCATCGGCGCGACGGCACGCATGATGCTGGAAGCGGCGGCTGCCGTCACCTGGGGCGTGCCGGTGAGCGAAGTGCAGGCCAAGCAACATCAAGTCATCCACAAGCCCAGCGGCAAGACGCTGGGTTATGGCGAGCTGGCAACGGCAGCGTCCAAGATACCTGTGCCTAGCAAGGAGCAACTCAAGCTCAAGCCTGCGTCGGAATTCCGTTATATCGGCAAGCAGAACACCCGCAATATTGATGGCCAGAAGATCGTGACGGGTGCTACGCATTACGGTATTGATACCCGCCTGGATGGCATGCTGTATGCCGTGGTGGCCAGGCCACCTGTCTTTGGTGGCAAGGTTAAAGCATTTGATGCCAGTGCTGCGCTCAAGGTGCCGGGCGTGGTCAAGGTTATCGAGCTGCAAAGCAGCAATTTGCCGCCACTGTTCCATCCGCTGGGTGGTGTTGCCGTGCTGGCAAGCAATACCTGGGCAGCCATCAAGGGACGCGAAGCACTGAAGATAGAGTGGGATCACGGTGCAAATGCCAGCTATGACTCTGCGGCTTTCCGCAAGACGCTGGAAGAAGCTGCGCGCAAGCCTGCCAAGGCGGTGCGTAACAACGGCGATGCCGTGGGCGTGCTGGCCAAGGCCAAGCAAACATTTGCAGCGGAGTATTACCAACCGCATATTGCCCACAGTACTATGGAGCCGCCAGCCGCGACGGTTCGCATCACCAATGGCAAGTGCGAGGCCTGGGCCTGTGTGCAGGACCCGCAGGCGACGGTGAATGCCGTGGCAGGCCATCTGGGCTTTAAGCCTGAGAATGTCCGCGTCAATGTCACCCTGCTCGGTGGCGGTTTTGGCCGCAAATCCAAGCCGGATTTCGTCGTCGAGGCTGCATTGCTGTCGCAGGCCATGGATGGCAAGCCGGTCAAGGTCACCTGGACGCGCGAGGATGACCTGCATCACGATTATTTCCATACCGTGTCACTCGAACGCATTGAGAGCGCGCTGGATGCCAAGGGCATGCCGACCGCATGGCTGCATCGCACTACCGCGCCTACCATTGCCTCAACTTTTGCCGAAAATGCCAAGGGAGGTGCACCGTTCGAGTTGGGCATGGGGGCCGTGAACCTGCCATTCAATATCCCCAATATGCGCGTCGAAAGCCCGGAAGTGCCCGCGCATACGCGTATAGGCTGGTTTCGTTCGGTATCCAACATCCCGCATGCTTTTGCGACCGAATCATTCATCGCGGAATTGGCACACAAGGCAAAGCGCGATCATCGTGATTACTTGCTGGATTTACTCGGCCCTGCGCGCAAGGTTAATCCAGACAGTATTTCCGATAGCTGGAACTATGGCGAATCCCCAGAGCGTTACCCGCTGGATATTGGCCGTATGCGTCACGTTGTTGAGCTGGCGACACAGAAAGCTGGCTGGGGGCGCAAGCTGCCCAAGGGACATGGTTTGGGGCTGGCATTTTGCTATAGCTTCGTGACTTATGTCGCGGCCGTGGTTGAAGTTGTGGTGGGCGATAACGGCGAGATCAGCATCCCGCGCGTAGATATCGCCGTGGATTGTGGTCCCCAGGTCAACCCTGACCGTATCCGTTCGCAAGCCGAGGGCGCGTGCATTATGGGTGCCAGCCTGACGCTGACCGGCGAGATCAGCTTCAAGAACGGCGCGGCGCAGCAAAGCAATTTCCATGAATATCAGGTGATGCGGATAGACGAAGCGCCACGTGAGATTCATGTGCACCTGGTTGAGCACAAGCTGGATGTGCCACTAGGCGGGATTGGTGAGCCTGTGACGCCGACCATGGCCCCCGCCATCTGCAACGCCATTTTTGCGGCAACAGGCAAGCGTATCCGCAGCTTGCCTATCCGTGATCAGTTGAAGGCCTAAATCGTGCACGCACCCGAGCAGGAAGTCCTGGAGCATGCCCTGGCGTGGTTACGCGCAGGGCATCGCGTGCATTTATGTACCGTAGTGCGCACCTGGGGCTCATCCCCACGTTTGCCTGGTGCCATGCTCGCCTTACGTGATGATGGGCAGTTATTGGGCTCGGTCTCTGGTGGGTGTATTGAGGATGAGTTGATTGATCGCGCCCGCGAGGGCCGCCTGCCCGCAGTGAATGGCTTGCTTGAGTATGGCGTGAGTCGTGATGAGGCGCAGCGATATGGCATTCCGTGTGGAGGCCGCTTGCAGATTTTTGTCGAGCAATTGCAAGAGGCTGAGCAGGTGCTGCCTATTCTCGAGAGCCTGCAACAACGCAGGCTGATCCGTCGCTCTGTGCGCCTGGGTACTAACGAAGTGGTGTTGGGCGAAGCCATGCCAGGCGCAGTGGCTTGCCTGGAAGATGACTGGTTTCACCATTATTTCGGCCCGCAGTGGCGTTTGCTTATTATTGGTGCTAACCAGCTTGGCGCCATGCTCGCCAGCATGGCACAAGCCTTGGAGTTCAATGTGCTGCTGTGTGATCCGCGTGAGGAAATCCGGGCACAGTGGCAGGTGGCTGGTGTGCAATGGTGCGAGGGGATGCCGGATGACGTGGTGCTGGAGATCGCGCCTGATGCGTATACAGCGATTGTGGCTGTCACGCACGATCCCAAGCTGGATGACATGGCTTTGTTGGAGGCCTTGCGTTCAGAAGCCTTCTACGTGGGTGCCTTGGGTTCCAAGCTCAACCAGGAAAAGCGGCGTGAACGCATGCGCATGTTTGACCTCAATGACGAGGAAATTGGCCGCCTTCATGGCCCGGTCGGCTTGCCTATTGGTAGCCGCACTCCGGCTGAAATTGCGGTGGCTATCCTCGCCGAAATCATCCAGATCCGTTCGCAACAACGTGCCGCGGCGTTGGCTAGCCAATCGATAGCCCATGCCTTATCCAGCAACAATGCTTGCGCGAGTTGAGTAGTACCTAACTACGCCACGTCTATAATCTTTGCAGGTCTTCCCAGGTATCCAGGTCTTGCAGGATGCCTGGATCATCACATTCCACCAGCGTGATGGCATCTACATGCTGGCGCAACACCGAGCGCGCGCCTTCATCACCTTGCAGGGTGGCCAATTCGGCATAAAAACGCTTGCTAAAGCCTACTGGGTGGCCGCGCAGGCCTTGGTATGTTGGTGCCACGATAGGCACGCCTGATGCCAGCTGTTGGGCGAGGGTGGCAATGGTTTCTGGGCGGATAAAAGGCATATCTGCCAGTGCAATCACGATGGCATCGGGTGGTGTGGCACGGAACATGACTTGTCTCACTGCAGCGGCTAGGCTATCAGCCATTTCCTGTTGATCTGGCTCACAGGTAAGAATGTCCAGCCCAGTTTCACGCAATAGCGCTGGTAGCCTTGGGGTTTCTGCGCGCACGACGGCAAGGCTTTGCGGTAATGCTGCCAGGAGGTTTTGCGCAGCAAGCTGTGCGATTGGTAGCCCAGAGGGCAAGGGATGCAGCAGTTTGTTGCCATGCAGAAAGCGGCGGGAGTGACCCGCTGCAAGCAGGATACCAACGATATTCATGTCATGGCGAAGGCTGTGTGACAAGGCTATACGATACACCCATGCGTGCGACCTCGGCGACATCCTTGCTCAGCAGCAAGTGATTATCCTGGAGTTCGGCGAGAGAGAACCATTTGGCCTCCAATGCATCATCGGCGGCCATCGGAGTGCCGGAAAGCCATTGGCATAGCACGGCGATCAAGACAAAGTGCTGTTGAAGTTGCTGGTTGTCTGCCAGGGCAAATGCATCCACTGCGGTGAGTACTTGCAAGGCTGCGCCATGAATGCCGGTTTCTTCGAGTAGTTCGCGCACGGCAGCTTGTTCCAGCGTTTCGCCAACATTGATTTTCCCACCGGGAAAGCCCCAGTAGCCTGCATCGGGCGGATTGGCGCGCCTGACCAGCAATACCTGCTGTTCGTGGACGACAACAGCAATGACGGCAGGCACTGGGTGGGACATCAGCGTGAACTCATGGATGCTGGTAGCCACTTAGCCCACGCACGACATCAGGCGCTTGGCTCCGCTGGTGCTTCTGTCGGCTGGGTTGCAGCCGCGGCAGGAGCTGCTTCCGCTTTAGGTTTGCGCGGCTGTTTGCGGCGCGCTTCCAGCGAGCGTGCCTGCCCAGCATCACGGGCTGTTACCTCGCCTGCAGGGTTGCCTTCCAGGTCAACGCGCGGTGCGCCCTCGACGATACTGGCCCAATAGCGTGTACCACGGCACCAAGTCTTCACGGCATCCGTGATGGCAGCTTCTTCCAGGCCTAATTCCTGAGCTTTGGCCAACAACTCCTGATGGATGCCAATCTTGAGCGGCAGCTTGGGCGCTGGATTCTTGGGGAATGCCTTGGGGAAATGCCTTTGCAGCCTGCCGATGGTGAGCACTACTGGGTCAACCGGGTTCTCAGGTTTACGTGGCGCGGCGGCCTTTGGTTTTGCATGAGGCTTGGCTGGACGTTCTGCCTTGGCCTTGGCTGCCAGTTGTTGTTTCAGTTCTGCGAGTTGTTCAAAGCCCATAGCGGTGTTTTGTAAAGAAAAAACGCGATTCTACTACTGAAAGCCAACTCGCCAGAAGGTTATTACATCTCCTTGCCCTACAATCTTGCTCTCTGGCGCTGGGCGCTGGCAAAACTGGCAGCTTTTCCGCGCGCTAAAACTCATCAAGCGGCTTCTTGCACTGGCGTATCCAATGCCTGTTTCAATCGGTAGATAAACTCCCTGCGTACGCTGCTCTTGTCTGCAGGATTGACTTGAAAGCGGGCGCGTAGCACGGCAGTTTCGTGATCCATTTGCTCTACCCCGGCGACTTCGAGGTCGCCATCTAGCTTGGATTTATACGCATCATCCTGGCGTAGTTGGGTGCCGATTTCGCGCATGGTATGCAGGATATGGCTGAAATCACTGGCAATGGGCACTTTGATGTCGATCACGGCATAGGCAAAGCCGCGGCTCATGTTGCTCACTGTGGTGATGACGCTATTGGGGATGAAGTGTACTGTACCTTCATAATCGCGCAGGCGGATATGGCGCAAGGTAACTTCTTCCACCGTGCCTTTCTTGCCTGCGGCCTCGATGGAGTCGCCTTGGCGTATCTGGTTTTCCAGCAACATGACCAGGCCGTTGAAGTAATCCTTGACCAGGCTTTGTGAGCCAAAGCCGACCGCCACGCCCACAATCCCGGCTGCCGCCAGCACGGGGGCGAGTGAAATGCCGAACTCATGTAGGACTTCAATGAAGGCGATGGTGCCGATGACGATCGTGGCAATGTAGCTGATTACGCGGCCCAAGGTCTCAATACGCTTGAGCTCTTCCAGGTTTTGTTGTGCATGCAGGCGCAGCCTGCCCTTGAGTAGCTTGATTCCCTTGTTACACAAGCGCATGAGGATGATGGCCGCCGCGATGATGAAGAAAATGCGCAGCGTAGACACGATGAGCGGAATGATGTTGTCGGGTGTACCGAGGGAGGCGAGGAAGGATTGCATAAATCTCCTTTGCGATGAATGAGGTTAAAGCGCTAGCCAATAAAAGCCCAGCGGCGGGATTTCCAGCGTGCCGCTCTTGGTCGACAGGATGTTGCCGCTATATAGGTCCTTGGTTTCGCGGTGTTCAAACAGGTTGACTGCTTCAAGCTCCTTGAGGTTCAGGTGTTGCGGCGAGAGATCGAAATTGGCGATGACCAGCACGCGGGAGTGGATGCCGCGCGAGGTAAAGCGCAGGAAGGTGAACAAGTGCGGGTTGCTGGTCTCGAAAATCTCGCGG
This sequence comes from Methylobacillus methanolivorans, assembly GCF_044751345.1. Taxonomy (GTDB): domain Bacteria; phylum Pseudomonadota; class Gammaproteobacteria; order Burkholderiales; family Methylophilaceae; genus Methylobacillus; species Methylobacillus methanolivorans. Next base: position 232,414 of record NZ_JBIWXY010000002.1, read on the forward strand.
TTGTTGAGGTCGGCAAATGCGGGAATCTGCTTGCGCACCGCCAGCATTTTCTGGATGGCGGTAAAGATGCGGTTTTCCACCGTGCCTGGCTCATGGCGGCGCGCGGCCTTGTTCCAGTCCAGCGTGGGGCGGTGCACCCAGCGGCTGTCGTGGTGCTTGTTCTCGTCATCCAGGTAGGTGTTGTCGTTGAGGGTGCCGATCGCGTCACCGTAATAAAGCAAGGGAATGCCGCCAAACGAGGCAATCATGCTGTGCAGAAGAATGATGGTGCGTATGCTGGTGTCGATGGCATGCTCATCGTTTTTCAACAGTGCGGTTTCCAGGCCAGCGAGCGAGGCTAACGAGCCTGAGATGCGGGCGTCGCCAGTTTTGGGGTTGACGCCAAAAGCAACACCGGTGGCTGTAGAGCCGGGATAGGCACCGGTATAGTAATCAACCATGAAGCGGCGGTGCGCTTGCGGGTCGTAGCCCGAGGCGCGGATGTCGTTGTCGTCGAATCCCAGGCCGATGTCGTCATGGCAGCGCACATAGTTGAGCCAGGTGGCGCGATCCAGCTTGGTGGGCAGGTTACGCAGACCGCGGTTGAGCAGCAGGGTTTTCTTGGTGGCGACGGCTTCCCACAACAGCGCCATGTAAGTGGCGTTGTAGGCGATCTCGCATTCCTTGGCATTGACGGCATCCTCGCCAAAATACTTGATGATCTCCAGCGGGGCGACGATGGCTTCGGCAATGAACAAAGTGCCAGGGGCTGTGACCTGGCAGCAATCTTTCATTAGTTGCAGGATCAGGTGGGCTTCACGCTCATTCTGGCTGGCAGAGCCGATTTTCTTCCAGAGAAAGGCCACGGCATCCAGGCGCACGACATCTGCGCCGTGGTTGGCCCAGAACAAGATGATGTCGAGCATCTCAATGAAGACGGCCGGGTTCTTGTAGTTCAGGTCCCACTGGAAATTATTGAACACGGTCATTACCCAGCGCTGCATGTCCTCATTCCAGGTGAAGTTGCCAGGGGCTGTCTCGGGGAACACCTCGGGCATGGTTTCTTCAAACAGGTCGGGGATTTTGCGATCGCTGTAGGTATAGTAGTAATCCTGGTATTTCTTGTTACCCTTTTTGGCCTTGATGGCCCATTCATGTTCATCCGATGTGTGGTTGACCACCACGTCGAGCACCAGCAGCATGTCGCGGCTGCGCATGTCTGTGCTGAGTGCATCAAGGTCGGCCAGGGTGCCGTATTTGTCGTCTATCTTGCGGAAGTCACGCACGGCATAGCCGCCGTCATTGCGCCCTTTGGGGCCATCAAGAATGGGCATGATATGCACGAGGTTGATGCCAAGCTCCTGCAAGTAATCAAGTTTGTCATGCATGCCATTCAGGCTCTGCGCATACTCCTGGCAATAGAGGGCATAGCCGACCAGTTTCTGGCTCAAAAACCAGTCATGGTCCCTTTCCCGCGCCAAGTCACGCTGGCGGAATTCTGGTGGGCGACTGACGTATTGCTTGGCCATCACGTCCACCAGTTTGTGCAGTTGCACGCGGAAATCACGCCTGTCGCCATAGAGTTGGTGGAACAGTGAGTGGATGGTGTAGAAGTTGGCACCCAGGCGGATATAGAAGTGCTTTAGGTCTTCACAGCCCACCTTGGGGTCCAGGCCAATCAGGATATCGTTCAGTAGTGAATGCGAAACTTGTTCATACATACCGTGATACTTTCTTGTGATGACGGGTGAGGCTAGCGCTCACCAACAGGAATGGGTTTGATCTCATCAAAATGGTAATGGGCAATACCTTCAAGAATGCCAGCGGCATATTGCCCCTGGGCAAAGTAGACTTGCTCCATGCCGCGCAACTTGTCCAGTTCCTCGCTATGATTGCCTACTACCACGCCCAGCGTGTCGCCAACCAACATCTCGTGGTCGTTGCCCGAGTCGCCAGCCACCAGGAAATGCCGCACCGGAACTCCCCATTTATAGGCCAAATAACGAATAGCGTGGCCTTTGGAAGCGCGGATGGGCAAGAGGTCGAGGAATTCGTTGTGCGAGTAGATGAGTTGCGCGAATAGTTGCTGGTCGCGCAGGCGGCGGTTGATCTCTTCGATGGGCAGCATCTTGCCTGGATCGACGATATAGCTGAGCTTGAATTCGCGCTGGTTTTCCGCCGCTTGCAAGGTGAGGCCCGGGAAATCTTTCATGGCTTCTTGCAGTGCTTCACGACGCCATTTATGGCGGATATGGTTGGCCCAGCCGGTATCGGGGATCAGGCGTGCACCATAGTGGATTTCACTCCCGACAGAGCTAATGAGCACTTCAGGGATGGGTACCTGCCATTGCTTGAGGATAGCCACTGCGCTGTCTATCGGGCGACCAGTGGCAATACCGAAGGCAAATTTGCCCTTGTGTTCCTTGAGCCAGCTGACCAATTGGCGCAGTGAGCGCTTATCGCCTAGCAAGGTATTGTCAATGTCGCTGATCAAGGCGGAATTGACCAGTGGCATATAAGACTTTCCAGAGTCCAGCGTGATGACGAGCTGGCGCCGCCAGCGCTTGCGGTCGCGCCGCAGCACGTGGCGTACCTGCTTCATGTAGGTATTCACATGGGCAGGCCAGTTGTAGTGGCGCTTGATGCCTGCGAGGCCATTCTTGGCCCAGGTGCGCCAGCGTTTCTTGTCAGCCAACACCTCTTTTAAGGCATCTGCAATCGCGCTACTGTCCAGCGTATTGGCGAGCAGGCCGCTGCGGCAATTGTGCACAATGTCGCGCGGGCCGCCGTCGTCTGGCGCGACAAATGGCAGGCCGCTGGCCGCGGCTTCGATCAGCGTGAGGCCAAATGGTTCGGTGAGGGCTGCATTGACGAACACCCCGCGGCGGCGTGCTGCCAGGCGGTAAAGCTCAGGGATATCCTCTTGCGAGACATGTTTGGGGATGGCGACCTTGCCCCAGAGATCGTAGCGATCAATATCCAGGAGCAATTCCTGCATGACTTGTTGCTGGGACTCTTCCAGGTCGCGAATGTCGTCGCGGGTGCCAGCGATGATCAGCAGGTTGGCTTGTTGTTGCAGTTCTTCACTTTCGCCAAAGGCTGCGATCAAGCCCTTGAGGTTTTTGCGTACTTCCGGGCGGCAGATAGTGAGGATGAGTGGTTTGTCTGGAGCGGAAAAAAAGCGGTCTATGCTTTCTTGTAGTTCCTGGGAAATTTTCCGGCGGCCAGGGGGCGAGAAACGCGTGGTATTGGTACCGGGTGGGATGACACGAAAGCGCTGGTGGTCGAAGTGTCGGTAGAGGCTGTATTGCTCATCAATCTCCTGTTGCGTACTGGTGATGATCATGGAGGCATGCTCCAGCACAGATTCTTCAGCGGCAATCCGGCGCTCGAAATTGAATTGTCGTTCTATCGTGGCAGCTTTGCGGCCCGATGCAAGCAGGCGCTCACGCTTTGGGTGCCCGAGCGAGTGCCCGGTATGCACCTGTGGGATGCCGAGCAGTAACGATAACTGCTGCCCGACATAGCCTGCATCGGCATAGTGTGTATGTAGCAGGTCGGGTAGTCTCCCGCCCTGGTTGCGCAGGAAATGCAGGCATTGGTCTACCATTTGGTCAAGATGCGGCCAGAGGGACTCCTTGCGTAGGTAGCGTTTGGGGCCGCAAGGCAGGCGGATGATGCGCGCGTTGTGTTCCAGCTGCTCCTCAGGGATGCTGTAATCCAGTGGCAGGCTGTCATCGTCGATGCGTCGCGTGAGCAGGTCGACTTTTTCTACGAGAGGATGTTTGCTCAAGGCGCGGGCCAGTTCGACCACATAAGTGATTTGCCCCCCAGTATCGGCATCACGGCCCAGTTCGAGGTTTTCGGAACGGATCAGGCCGTGCATGCTGATCATGAGGATATAGATTGGGCGCTCACCGGGGGCACTCATAGCTGCCATGCCTTTTTGTATGGCGCGTAAAAATCTGCAGAGCTGGGCGCTGCGCCACGCACGCCGCAGAGCGCCGCGGCAAATTGATTGGCGCGTTCTAGCGTGATATCGGCAGGCCAGCCCTTCAGTATGCCGAGGATAAAGGCCGAAGCGAATGCATCGCCTGCGCCCACGGTGTCGGCAAAGGTTTTAGGCGGTTCTGCACCATTGACCGTGCTGATGTCGCCTACATGATCCATCACCCATCCGCCTTCCTCGCCCTCTGTCACCAGCAATAGATCAAGGTTAAAGCGCTTGATCAATGCGGCGGCGTGTTCCTGCGCAGTGCGCCCGGGCAGTCGTAGCATGTTGACCAAGGTCGCCAGCTCTTCATTGTTCAGCTTGACGATATCGGCGCGTAGCAGCGAACGGCGCACAGTGTGCTTGTCGTACCAGGGATCGCGCAGGTTGATATCGAGAAAACGCGGGCTGGTGCCGTAGTTGAGGAAGTTATCCACGGCCAGACGTGATTCCATATTGCGTTGCGCTAATGTGCCGAAATACACCAAGTCTGGCTTGGTGGCCATGGTCACCATATGAGTGACGCCAGCATGGATGTAGTCATAGGCCTGGGCTGGCAGGATGTCGAATTCGTGCCCGGTTTCGGTGATATTTACCTTGACTTGCCCGGTCGGATTGACCGGGTCGATTTGCACCCCGCTGGTATCCATATCCAGGTGCTGCATTTCATCCAGCAGTTCGCGGCCCAGCTCATCCTGGCCGATACGGGTAATCATGACCGGGTGCAGGCCAAAGGCTTGCAGGTGGCGCGCAACATTGAAAGGTGCGCCGCCAAGCACGCTGCCATCGGGAAAAACATCGGCAAGCACTTCGCCGAAAATGGCAACCGCATGGCCGTTGTGTTGCTTGAAGTCACGTTGAGGTAGTGCCACTGTTGCTCCTTTATTTATTATTTACAGCAGCTGACAAAACCCATCTGTTAGATGCCTTACCTTTGCAAGGGTAAAGCACCCGGATGACCAGGTTGGGTTTTGTAAGCCGCTCTTATCAGGGAGCGCAAGGCGGGGTGACAATCGGCAGGTAGGCTCTCAGACGACGATGAGTGTGCTCCAGTCGTTACCAACTTCATTGAGCAGTCGAGCAAGCGCCTTGCTCTTGCTACGGTAGTTGTCTGTGTTGGCTTCCCAGCGTTGCTTGACCGATTTGTGTATTGGCCCAGAGATGGTACGCACATGCTCTTCACGGGCCAGGTAAATGCCTTTGCGCTCATTGTGTTGCTGGTCATGTGCATCAGGTTGGATGGCATTCTTGAGATGAGGTTCAAAAATTAAGCCGGTTTGTTCTGCTTCGCCTATCATCCATTCTGCCGCACAGTAGCTTAAACCGGGCTGAGGGTAGCCCCCGCCAATATCGGAATGCACCCCGGAAAACCACACTTGTTTCAAGTCCAGCCCAGGTTTTTCGCTCCACAAGGTAGGCTCGAAATCCTGGCGATTTTCATCAATGGATACGGCATGGCGCGCATGCAGTATGATCTTGCTGGGCTCGGTATCGTGGAACAGGAATTCGCGTTCGCCCAATGTGCCCCAGAAGGGAATGGGAATGCCAAGCGCCCCTACCGTATCCCAGACGCCAACAAACTCGATGTAGGTAATATCAGCGACGGCATAGGCCAGGCGGAATGCCGTGGCTTCGGGGGCATTGGGGCCGCTGCTGCGGGAGCGTTTTCGATAAAGCTTATAGGCCTCGCTGATACGGCCTGCATGTTCCCGCTTCAGCAAGCCGCTATTGCGGATAAAACCGGCCAGCGAGCGCACGGTGTAAGCACCGCGGCTGAAGCCGAAGAAATACAACTGATTACCGGGATCGTAGTTGTGCACGAGGAAGCGGTAGCAATCCATGATGTTCTTGTCGATACCCGCACCCGTAATGCCTGCGGTGATCTTGTTACCATCCGAGCCTATGCCCCAGTCATAAAATGCCACCTGTTCCGCGCCATTGGCATTCGGGCTCACTGCCTGCGCCATGTATAGCACATTGGTGGGCTGGGATTGCTCGGGTGAATTCCAAGTGCCATCGGCAAAGATCGCGATTCTTTTCATGGTTGCTCCCCTTGTGTCAGTTAGTGAATCAATGCGTTTCCTTTTGCTGCGAGATGGTGGTGATCAGTTTGGATGATGCTGGAAATAAAAAAACCACAGTTGCCTGTGGTTTTTTTGAAGTGCTTACAGCGTATTGCTGAATAACTGCAAGGCCAGCTGGTAGCCCGTGGCGGCAAGCTGTGGATCGTAGCGTTCGCCCTCATCACGCATGAAAGCGTGCTGGCCGTTGAACTCGTGCCAGGTGAAGCTGAGGCCTGCGTCCGTCAATTGTTGGTAAACCTGCACGCGGCCTGCTGTTGGGATATGGTTGTCCTGCTTGCCCCAGATCATGAGCAACTCGCCCTTGATATCGGCCAGGCGTTCCATGCTGTGTTGTCCCGGCTTGTTGGGGATAACCTGGGTATGCAGGTCGGTAGCGTAGAAGCAGGCAGTGGCCTTGACTTCGGGTTGCAGGGCGGCGCGGAATGCGAGGTGGCCGCCGATACAGAAACCTGCGGCACCGATGTTGCCGTTGAACCAGGGCTGGGTTTGTACCCATTCGATCATGGCACGGTTGTCGCTGTCGTAACCTTGCACATCCTTGGCAGACTTGTCGGCATTGCCCTTGTCGCGGCCTGCGTCGTCATAGGCAAGCACGGTGCCAATCGGGTTGAGTTCGTGGAACACTTCGGGTACTAGCACGGCATAGCCGTGGCCAGCGATGATCTTGGCAGCACGTTCGATTGGGCCGGTCTGCTGGAAAATCTCGGAGTAGAACAGGATCGCAGGGAAACGGCCTTCGCCGGCAGGGCGGTGCACATAGGTGCGCATGGTGCCGGTTGGGGTTTCCAGGTCGACGATATGGCTTTGAATCAGCATTGCGTGGCTCCTCCCACAAAAATAATTATCAATGAACTGCCTATATTCTATCGCGCCGGAGGCGATTCCGGCAGGGCTATGCAGCAGATGTGGGGTGAAGCGTTGGCAAGCCAGCCCTACAACAGGGCGTTGGGCTGGCTTCAGGAGGGCTTAGTTGGCGGAGAGGCAACTCTTCATGAAGGTTTTGCGGGCATCACCAGTCAGGCTCTTTTTGCCTGCTTCGGCATTACAGCTTTTCATTTTCTGTTGCTGGGTATTGCCCGCGACTTCAGGTGCACCGGAAAGGCAGTTCTTCATGAATGCCTTGCGCTCGTCGCCCTTGAGACTTTTTTCACCTGCTGAGGCGTTGCATGATTTCATGCGTTCCTGCTGGCTATTGGCGGGGGTATCGGCAGTGGCGGATAAGCATGATTTCATGAAATCTTTGCGCGCATCACCGCTCAGGTTCTTGGTGGCTGCCTCGGTATTGCAGGATTTCATTTTCTCCTGCTGCGGGTTGGCCTGGGCAGTGCTGATACAGAGAATAGATAACAACAGGGTGCTCATTAGCAGTTTCATTGCAGGAGTCTCCTCGTGGGGGTGATTGCGCCAAAGGCTGGCGTTGGGGATTACCTGCTTATCTTACTGCGAATTCCGGCTGGTGTAGTGAGCAGAAAAGTAGCGATGACAATTGTTGACTAAAAAAGCTTTTCCGCGATATCCATGATCATATGCTGAATATAGATGACGCCTAGTGCCAGCGCGTTGGCGATGCGTAGCAGAGATTGACTGAAAAACTGCATGGTGATGCTCCTGACTTCATGATGTTTTATCCAGGAAGCGCGTCAGGTCATGCATGATTTGCAGCATGATATTGACCTGTTGTTTTTGCGCCTCCGCGTTACCGGCAGGATTGAGTGCCTCGTCGTTGGCACTACTGATCTTGCTTCTGGCATAGCCACTGACATTCATGGAGAGCTTGATGGCTTTGTCGACATAGGCAATCCGACTCCAGTCGGAAATATACGCAAACTGTCGTTCTGGCCCGCGCAAGAGATCGTGCCCCAGTGCATAGTCAGCTACCGGGTTTTCCACGCCAAGATAAGGCATCAGGGTGGGCACGATGTCCATGTGGCTACTGAGTTGGTCGTGAACACCTGCTGGCACATCGGGTAGCCACAGCAACAACGGGGTGCGCACTTGCTCGTTGACGAAGGTGGAGTTGTGACCCCAATAGCCTCGCTCCATGAATTCCTCGCCATGATCCCCGACCAGTATGACAATGGTGTGATCCAGCAACTGGTGCTGTTCCAGGTAATCAAAAATGCGGCCAAACTGGCTATCAAGATGATGTACGGCATTGATATAGCGATTCTTGATCGGCTCGATGTCGTGCATCAGCGCTTCCCGGCTCAGGGTGGCGTAGTTGATGTCATCCTTGTACGGGCGGCGGATGACGCTTTCTTCAGGGAAGTAATAACGCGCATGCGGCGACTCGAAGAACATGAAGCCGAAAAATGGCTTTGCTTGATCGTGCGTGTCGATGAAATTCAGCAGGTCGCCGACATTCTGCCTGTCGTTCATCCAGCCTGGATGGCCGTTTTTTTGCAGGGATTGCATATGTGCAACGGGCACATGGCTGAAGATGGTGCGGTCAAACTCCGGGTAGCTGAACATGGCGCTGGTATACAGGCTCATGTCATAGCCCTGTTGCTGCAATACATCAATGATGGCCGCGCCGCGCTGATCACGCAGGAAGGGGAACCAATAATTACCCGGTAGCCCCGTGAACATGCTGAACACGCCCATGCGCGTGCCGTTGCCGCCACTGTAGTTGCGGGTGAAGCGTTGTGCTCGCTGCGCGAACTCCCAGGTGCGCGGCATGACTTCGGGGTTAAGCATATCCGCGCGCCAGGATTCTGCCGTGAGCCAGAGGATGTTGTATGGCTTGGCGGGAGCCTTGATGGATAATGGGTTCAAGGGGTAATTCAGTCGGCCATCAATGCGCAGTTTAGGCCGTTCAGCAATATTCATCCCCAGGTGTTTGAACAGCCCTTTGGCGGTGACAGTCTGGAAGAAAGGCACTTGCTCGGCCAGCTCTGTCGTGGCGGTCTTGCCCATGGCATCTTGTGCTGCATAGCCTAGGTGGACGCCTACAGTTGCCAACAGTAATAGCGTGCTGGCCCGTTTCAGGGAAGGAGCCTTGGTTGTCCGGTGTTTCTTGCCAAGAATGTGAGCCAGAAACAACAAGGCGACTTGCAGGATAACGAATCCGGCAGCAATCAAGCCGAAACCCAGGCTGGATTCTGCACTGCCGCCTAACGAGTCGATACCTCCTGGCGTTGTCACCAAGTTGATAATGAAACCGTTGATGAAGGTGCCATACAGCGTATAGAGCTTGGCATTGGCATACAGTAGCAAGGTGGTGACGCTGGTGGTGAGCACGCCCGTGACGTATGCAGGCCAGGTATGCTTGCGTAATAACCGATAGACAAGCCAGGTTAATAGCGCCGAGGGAAGCAGATAATAAGCGCTATAGCAAAGCCAGCTTGCCGCAACAAGGATAAAACTGGTGAGGCCTGCTTGCCATGCTTCTTGTAACTTGATGCTATCTGAGGCAAGCAATGCGACGGGAAAATAGCTGAGCAGATAGAAGTAAATCAAGCGGGTGGAGGTGTTTAGGCTGCGCATTGGATACATGACGTCATGAAAGTCATGTATCTGTCGCAATTCCAATGCCAAGATGTAGGTGATCTTTGGTACAGTTTTCTGGCTATGTAAATCAGTGAGTTATATTCTATTGAAGTGTTTGAGAATGTTAATTCATGTAAATTTTGCAGGCTTGTATTCAGCTACCCTGCAAAATTTACATGAATTAACGGATGTAAAAACCAGGAGGTAATGTGATGCAGCAATCATTGCAGCAGGCCGTTGAGCTTGCATTGCATGACGATTGGGATGGGGCGCATGAGATCGCGCAAGCGTCTAACGAGGTGACGGCACACTGGATACACGCTGTGCTGCACAAAATCGAGGGAGATGAGTGGAATAGCCGCTATTGGTATCGGCGTACCCCGCATGAGTATGAGGAGTATGCCGACCCAAAGGCGGAGCTGCGTGCGATTGCCGCAACCTTGCAAGGCGGGGAGTGAAGACTCCCTCGCCTATTTGCGTGCTTATACCTTGAGTTGCGGACGATCAGGTTCTGGCCAGTCGGTATGGAAGAACTGGCCGCGTGGCTGGTCTGTGCGTTCGTAGGTGTGGGCACCAAAGTAATCGCGTTGTGCCTGCAACAGGTTGGCAGGCAGTGTCGCGCTACGGTAGCCATCATAGTAAGACAACGCTGCGCAGAATGCCTGCGCCGGGATGCCGTTACGCACCGCCAGCGAGACCACTTCGCGCCAGCTTTCCTGCCCTTCATCGAGTGCTTCGGTGAAGTAAGGGTCCAGCATCAGGTTCTTCAGGCGTGAATCCAGCGCATAAGCATCGGTGATTTTTTGCAGGAAGCGGGCGCGGATGATGCAACCGCCGCGCCAGATTTGCGCGATCTCACCGAAGTTGAGCTTCCAGTTGTAAGCAACCTGGGCTTTGTCCATGAGCTGGAAACCTTGGGCGTAAGCGCAGATCTTGGAGCAATACAGCGCATTGCGGATGGCCTCTATCAGTTTCTCGCGGTCAGCTTCCAGTTTGATGGTGGGGCCCTTGAGAATGGTGCTGGCTTCCACGCGTTCATCCTTGACGGTAGACAAGGCACGCGCAAACACGGCGGCGGCGATCGCATTGGCAGGTGAGCCCAGTTCCAGTGCGTTGGCGGCAGTCCATTGGCCAGTACCTTTCTGGCCTGCGGCATCCATGATCTTGTCGACGAGGAAGCCGTCACCGGAGGGGTCTTTTTGTTGCAGGATGTCGCCGGTGATTTCGATCAGGAAGCTCGACAGTTCGCCCTTGTTCCATTCCTCGAATACCTTGCCGATCTCGTCTGCACGCATGCCGAGCAGGTTCTTCATTAGCCAATAGGCTTCGCAGATCAACTGCATGTCGATGTATTCGATGCCGTTGTGCACCATCTTGACATAGTGGCCAGCGCCATCAGGGCCAATATATTCGGCACAGGAGAAGCCGCCTTGCACGGGCTTGCCAGGCTCTGCGCCTTCAATTGGCTTGCCGGTGCGCGGGTCTACCTTGGCAGCAATGTCGCGCCAAATCGGTTCGAGCGATGACCATGCCTTGCGTGTGCCACTGGGCATGAGCGATGGGCCAAAGCGTGCACCTGTTTCACCACCTGATACGCCTGAGCCAATGAATTCCAGGCCTTTCGCCTTGAGCTCCTTCTCGCGGCGAATGGTGTCAGTCCAGAGCGCATTGCCACCATCAATGATGATGTCGCCTTCTTCCAGGAAAGGAATGAGGGCGTTGATGGTGACATCGGTGGCGCTGCCTGCCTTGACCAACAGCACGATTTTGCGTGGGCGCTTGATGCTTAATACAAAGGTGGCGAGGTCTTCAAAGCCTTTCAGCTTGGCGGCGGAAGGCTCGTTTTCCTTGCAATGTGCGGTGAATTTGCGTGTTTTTTCCGGGTCGCGGTTGTAGACGGAGATCGTATAGCCGTGATCTGCGATGTTAAGTGCTAGGTTCTGCCCCATGACTGCTAAACCAATGAGGCCAATATCTGCGGTATTTGTACTCATAATGATTGCTTCTTGTTAAGTAGGGTGGATAGAAACGAGAGCTACAACAGCGCACGAGCCTATACAGCTCGGTAAAACAGCTCCCAGCCAAGACTATAGACCTTTATGGAGGAACCTACAAAGCCAAAGTTCCGGGAAATTTGGAATTTATTAAGGCTGTTATGGATTTGTGGGGCGAGCGCCAGCAATATGAGAGATAAGATTGAGGCGGCGATTGAGGGTGTGGCCAGCAATCAATAGCAGACTACCCGGTATCGTCACGGCAATTTCGGCTGCTGTGCTCATGGGCAGAAAGGCTGCGCTACCCACCAAGGCAAGGCCTGCTGCGAGCAATAGGCTGGGCTTGCCATCACCATGATGACGCCAGCCTGACCATGCACCAAAAATAGCAGCAGGTAATAAGGCGATGAATAGCCATACATGCACGCTCTCATCCAGAAACACGGAAAGCGGCAATACCATGGCCAGCAATGGCAGCACCGTACAGTGGATCAGGCACAGCATGGAGACAAAGTTGCCGAATTTGTCCCAGTTGACGAGTTTTATGATGGAGAAACGGATGATGTGCATCACAGTTGCAGATTGGTATGACAGGGAGATTCTAGCGTAATGAGGATTAAAAAAGCAACTTTGTTGCAGAATTGTGATACATGTTATCCCGGCGTTGGAAGATAGCTAGTGAGTTGCAACAGCCTGCTATCTTCCAACGTGCATGCATTACCCTTGGTTGCGCCTACGCCAACCCATGGCTGCAAAAGCACTCAAGCCTATCAACATCAAGCCGTAGGTGCTGGGTTCTGGCACCAAGGCAACATTATCTAGCAAGCCGGTATCTGGACCAGATTGATATTCAGCACGGATTTTCAATGCACTTAAGTCTGATAGCACGGCGAGTAGTTGCTCATCGCTCGCTGCAGAGCCATTCAGGCTGCTCACGCGCCATCCTTCTGATGCAATCAATGGCACAGCATAGGATGTCCATGCACCATTGGCAGGATAGTAGCCTGTATCAAATACCAAGGTGAGTCCTGCACCTTGCAGGATGACATCACCGTCTTCAAATTGATTGGGTGAGCCAGGATAGATTTGTTGCAGGTCAAAGGTCAGGTGAGTGCCAAATGCCGCGCTTTGATTGCCCAGAAATTTTGTCGGAGCGATAAAGAATGTCACACCGCCAATGGTCTGGTCATCAATGCTGACATAACCACCAGGATTCCAGGTCAGCGGGCCGCTGGCGTCGCCAGCGGCTGTCCAGCCATCATCGCCAGTAGAAAAGTTGCTGCTGGCAGCAAAGGCGGTGGAGTTCAGGAGGGTTAAGCCAAGGATGCTGATGAAGACGTGGATTTTATTCATTGATCTCTTACTCCCTTGTTTATAAAGTTAATTTGCATTGTGACGTTAGGCTTCCTGCCCTGGCCATACAATAGTCCGATTGGACTACGATATTTGCCTTGAATCTTTACCCGGAATTACCAAGCTTTACATTAACCCTACAAACTTAGGCTCAGCCTTGCCAGTCTTACTGTTACTTTCCAAGTAAGGGATGAATCGAGGTGTATGGTGGCAATGTCAAAACGGTTGATGACGCTTTTAATGCTGGCTGGTAGTTTGCTGCTGAGTGCAGGTGTTCAGGCTGATCCTTGGCATGGAGGTCACCGTCATGGAGGCCCCAATGTTGGTTTCTATTTCGGTCCTGGTTTTTATGGCCCGGGCTGGGGGCCATATTATCCCCGTCCGTACTATGTCGTCCCACCGCCGATCTATCCCTATTATCCACCCGTGGTGGTGACGCCTGCACCTGTCGCACCGCCTGTGTATGTTGAGCAGACGCCGCAGCCAAGCGCGGTGCCAGAGGTGGCTGATAGTGGCTATTGGTATTACTGCAAGCAGCCTGAGGGATATTACCCTTATGTGAAAGAGTGCCCTGCTGGCTGGCAGAAGGTTGCACCTCAACCTGCACGGTAATGGAGGGAATGATCATGAAACGCCTTGCTGTATTGCTACCAGTGCTGTTATTGAGTGCCTGCGCCAGTGTGCCGCCGGATGGCCCAAGTCGCATGGCGTTGCCGGGCAGTACCAAGAGTTTTGACCAGTTTCGTTATGACGATAGTGTATGCCGGCAATTTGGGCTGGAGCAGAGCGGCTCGGCAAAAGCCGCGGCAAAAGATAGCGCTGTGACCAGCGCTGCTGTGGGTACAGTGGTCGGGGGCTTGCTCGGCGCTGCCGTCGGTGGGCATGAGGGTGCCGCAGTGGGGGCCGGTTCTGGCCTGTTGTTTGGCACCATGGCAGGAGCCGGCATGGCGGCAGATTCTTACGATGCTGCGCAACAGCGTTATGACAATGCTTATACGCAATGCATGTATGCCAAGGGGCACAAGGTGGCAGTGTCGGGCAACCTTGCGCAGACGCGCCAGCAAACAGAGTCGGTACGCCGTAGTGTGCCGCCTCCACCTCCGCCCCCTGGATATCGTGGTGCGCCGTTATCCGCTGGCGTGCCGCCAGATTATCAACAATAACAATCATCGTGAATGAAGTAGTTTGCAGGTATCGGGGATCAATAGCATAGCGATACTGCGGTATCAGGAGGACATCATGAAGTATTCAAACAAGAACAAGGTATGGTCAGCGCTGGCTGTGGTTATGTTGTCGACCGCTCTTGCCCAAGGCGCGGCATATGCGCATCCCGACGATAGGCCTGATCGGGGCCCACGTCATGAACATCGTTGGGATAAGGGCCAGGAGCGAGGACATGTTGAACGTGGCCCGCGTGGCGGTAAGGGCTGGGATCGTGGCGGACATCCAGTAGTGGTCCAGCAGAATGTGTATTACCAGTTCCGTGACCAGGATAGGATGAGGTTGTATAACCAGTACCAACGCAGCTTCCGCAATGCGCACTGGGATCGCAGGCCAGACTTCAGGCCCGGCTATGTCGTCATGCCCGCTTACCGGCCTTACATCACGCCTGTGCCGGTGCATGTGTTACGCACCTTGCCACCGCCTCCACCGGGATATGTGATTGGCTACTATCAAGGTTATAACGTCGTTTACGATCCTACGACGTATGTCATCCTGACAGCGATAGATTTGCTGTCCAGGAGATAACTCAGGGTTGGCCGATGAGTTTCAGCCGTAGCTTAGGTTCCGTGGTTTTGCTCCCTAGCCAGATATCCAGAAAGCAGCGGCTGAACTCGGCATCATGAATCGTGGTGGTCACTTCGCCATTGCTGAAAAAACGCAGGCTTTGATCCGGTAGTAACAAGGCAGTCAGGCTGTCACCTGCTTTGACGTCGGTGAAAGCGCTCTGCATGACTGGCGTCCAGCGAGCAATCTTGTCTTCCTCTACCCCTTGTTTGCGCATTTGTTTGGCACCTTCCTTGGCCAGCTCCTCGGCCGTAAAGGTGTGACCGTAGATCAGCTCCAGGGCATGCGGTTTGTCTGCTGTATATTGGCCGCGCTCTGCCCATAACCTCGCTTCATACACTTTGATGCCGAACCAACGCAATACACCCTTGCCCACTAATGCTACCTGCGGCAAATCTGGCTCAAGATAGGTGGGCGCTATATCCTTTGCCCAGGCTACGCTGGTGAGGAGCAACCAGCCGATGATCAAGATACGCATGTGAGCCTCCTTTATTGGTGCCGATGCAATGTCCAGAGTTTGACGTCGGTACGTTGTTCAATGAAGCCAGCCTCGCAATACTTGAGGTACATTTCCCATAGACGAATGAAGGCATCGTCAAAACCTTGCGCGCGGATGGCACTCAGTTGTGACATGAAACGCTGGTGCCACAGATGCAGGGTGTGGGCATAATCCTGGCCGAAGGATTGTAGTCTCTTGACCTTGAGCCCAGCTCTTTGGGCATGGGTATACAGGCTGGAGGGGCAGGGCAGCATGCCACCCGGGAAAATAAATTGCTGGATGAAGTCGGTGCTGCTGCGATAGTGCGGAAAATAGCGATCTGCAATATCAATACACTGAATCACGACCTTGCCACCTGGCTTGAGGCAGTGTTGCAGGATGGAAAAATACCTCTGCCAGTGAGTCTCACCGACTGCTTCCAGCATTTCAATCGAAACAATATGGTCGTATTGCCCATCAAGATCACGATAATCCTGCAAGCGGAGGGTGACTAGGGCGTCCAGGCCTTGTCTGTGTATGCGTTGCTCTGCAAATGCCAGTTGTGCAGGCGAGAGGGTAATCCCATCCACCTTGAAACCACGCTGAGCCGCATATTCCGCGAAGCCGCCCCAACCACAGCCAATTTCAAGGATATGCTGGCCTGGCTGCGCATCCAGTTCATCCAGAATGCGCTGGTATTTGGCATGCTGTGCTTGTTCCAGGGATTGTTCCCGCTGCTTGCCAAACCAGGCCGCGGAATAAGTCATACTGGGATCTAGCCAGTGCTGGTAAAAATCATTACCCAGGTCGTAATGCGCGTGAATATTACGTTTACTTCCCGAGCGACTGTTGGCGTGCAGCCAGAGATGTGACAACCGACGCACCAGCAAGGCCCACCATTTGCCATGAATGGCTTGTTCCAGCACTTGCTGGTTGTGGATAGCCAGGCGGAACAATGCCAGTAGATCCGGGCTGCTTACCCAGCCTCGGCGCACGCTTTCGGCAAAGCCAATATCGCCCTGCACCAGAATCAGGTGGCTTGCCTGCCAATCATGGATATGTAGTTGTGCATTGACGTCGCTGGATGTTTTACCAAAGCTGCGGACCAAGCCTTCCGGTGTGGTGACATCCAGCATGCCATGTTCCAGCTTATCCAGCATGCTGAAAAATATCTGTCCCGGCAATGGAAGTTTGGTGGCAGGTTGTAGGGACAGGGCGCGATTAGACTTGCTTTTCATTGCCATGTTTCCTTTGGTTATAGGTCAGTGATTGTTCAGGCGCTGTTGGTTTGGAGTGGAAGGGTGTTTTCTTCAGCCACAGGCGCAATGCCTGCCAATGAATACGGAATACCACACCCAGCGTCATGAGTGGCATTTGGCAAAAAGCCGAGAACATTGCGCCTGTGGTGGCCGGGCCAACATGGCAATTAATCGAGGTGGCAATTAACGGGGTGTGCGAGGACTCATGGTCAAAGTAATTGATTGCCATGTGGTGGCGGTGGCCTGATGCGGAATACTTGAATTGATAGTATCCGCTTACATTGCAGAATGGCGAGACATGAAAGGCCTTGCGGCATTCGAGTACAGTATCAGCCACAATTGGGCCGTTATCTTCTGCGACGAGTAAGTACTGATGATGCTCACCAAATGTGTTATTGACTTCTGCCAGGATGGCACGCAGGGTGCCGTCTTCATTATGCAGATACCAGAAACTCACCGGATTGAAGACGTAACCCAGTACCCTAGGCATGGCTTGTAACCAGATTTCGCCAGCAGGCATCACTATCCCCGCGCTTTCAAGCTGGCGTTCAAGCCAACCTAGCAGGTCTCCTTGGCAGTCGCCATGGTCACGCTCGTGGAAACTTAACAGGCGCCAGCGATTGACGGCAAATATCCAGCTTTGTCGTGCGCGCAAATTGGACAGTTGACGCAATGGAATGCGTAAGCAGAACACCGGATAAACAAAATGGTTGGGCAAGGGACGTGTGCGTGTGTGCATCACCTTGCCTAATCCCAGCTCCATGTCGGCTATCTCAGTCATAAACCGCTTTCCATGGTGCTTCTACACCCAGTGCCCGTGCTACGCGTAGTGCTGATTTCAGGCCATCCTCATGAAAACCATAACCACTCCAGGCACCACAGAACCAGGCGCGGTTGCGGCCTTGTATATCTGGCAGCTTTTTCTGGGCGGCGATGGCAGTGGCATCCATCAGCGGATGCGCATATTCGAATTGCGCCAGTACTTTGTCTTGGCGGATATCGGTATGCGGGTTTAGTGTGACAATCACGGGCTGGTGCCAGGGCAAGGGCTGTAAATGATTGAGCAGGTAGCTCACCGTGACAGGGTATTGCGGCCTGCTACGGATGGGCATGTTGTAGTTCCAGGCGGCCCAGGCTTTTTGATTGGTAGGAAGCAAGGCTGCATCCGTATGTAATACCGCTAGGTTGGGCTGGGTATGGAATGCGCTCAATATCCGGCGCTCATCTGCGTCACAATCCAGCAGGCTTAGGCTGGTGGGAGCATGGCATGCCAGGATGACATGGTCAAAGTACTCCACCCCGTGCTTACTATGGATGGCGACATGATCTGCACTACGCTGGATAGCCGTGATCGGGCAGTCAAGCCGGGCATCCGGAATGCTGCTGAGCATCTTTTTTACATATTCCCGTGAGCCGTGCATGACGGTTTTCCAGACAGGGCGTTCATTGATTTGCAACAAGCGATGGTTAAGGCAAAAGCGCAAAAAGGTTGCTGCGGGAAACTCCAGCATGGATGCGGTGGAGCATGACCATATCGCCGCTGCCATGGGGAGAAGATACCACTCCCGCATGGTGTTGCCATACCCATGTTGATCAAGCAGATTGCCCAGCGTGTAGTGCTCATCAGGTATGGTGTCGAGGTAATGCTGGGCTTGGCGGTTGAAGCGCAGGATATCCATGAGCATCCACCAGAATTGTGGTCGCAGTAGGTTGCGGCGTTGGCAGAATACGCTATCCAGATTGGTGCCTGCCCATTCCAGCCCTGCAGCCTCAACCGCAACAGAGAAGGTCATCTGGCTTTCATGGGTGCGCACGCCTAGGTGCTGAAACAAGGCGACCAAATTGGGATAAGTCAGGTCATTGTGCACTAGGAAACCGGTGTCTACTGGCGCGGTGATGCCATCCAGCGTGACATCTACCGTATTGCTATGGCCGCCGAAGTAGTGATTGGCTTCAAACAAGGTGACATCGTGTTTTTTTGCCAATAGCCAAGCGGCAGCTAGCCCAGAAATACCTGAGCCGACAACGGCCATGCGATGCCTTGGTGCCATCATGCCTCCCCCAATAATTGCTTGCGCAGTCGTGGGCTGTGGCATTGCTGGTGGAACCAGATATCCGCAAAAGCTCGTGGAAATTCGCTGCTGACCAGGCTGCCTAACAGTTGTTCGTCGTTATAAAAGCATACCTCCTGCCGTTCTGGCAGAAACAATATCCACAGCAGGTCGCCGCGTCCTGCATCCGGGATGATGGTACGTAATTGATCTATCCACTGCGCAATGGCTGTATCTGCGGCTGAATCAAGGCGCAACATCTCTCTTTGGCTGGCGTCAATGATGTAGTCGGCACTTACATTGCGCAGATACTCGAATTGCAGGGCAAAGGCAGTATTGCTTGGCTGACTTTCATGTAGCTTAAGAGGACCTGCCGTCCACAGTGTGGCGCGATAAATGGAGAATACACTCCAGGTCAGGATGCCGGATCCTTGCTGCTGCCAATCGGGGCTGTCATTACCCGTCTGGCTGGTGAGGAAGTCCTTGATTGCTTGCATGCGTAGCCCTGATATACCAATTGATAGTAAATATAACACAAAAGTTTAAAATGGAAACTAATCAGTTTACAAAATGACTTGTTGGTTTATAATGGGTCAAAATAGCAGGAACCCAGTATGAGCCAAAGTGTGAAACCGAGTTTGAAAGAGCGGCAGTTTGCCTTGCGAGAGAGCGCTATCTTGGATGCAGTGGATAGCTTCCTTGCACGCAAGGGATTCGATCTGATGACGATGGACGAGATTGCGCAGGAGGTGGGCATATCCAAGGCCAGCCTTTACAAGCATTTCGATTCCAAGGAGTTGTTGGCCGCTGCCACCATGACGCGCTTGGTTGAGCGCACCTTGCAGGTGATCGCGCAGCAAGCTCAAGAGGACAAGCCGCTTGATAACTTGAAAGCGCTGGTGGCGTGGAGCGTGCGTGAGCATTTGGCTGGCCGTATGCCCACCTTGCCTTCAACGCGTTCCAGCATTCATGAGTTCATGACACGCCATGATCCATACGTGCGTAAGCTGGAAGCTCTGACCGAGATATTGGGTGGCTGGATTATCGCGGCCCAGGCATTGGGCCAGATCAATCCATCGTTGCCGGGGGAAGTGGTGTTGTACACCATTTATGCGCGGCCTTGTGACCCGGTGATCGATTTCCTCAAGATGGGTGGCGCTTTCACGGACGATGAGATCGTGGAGGCCATCGTGACGACTTGTTTTGGCGGATTGCAGTCACGCGCTTAGCTGGCTTGTATCCTTTCACTGAGGAGCAACATCATGCAGTTAATCAAGTACGCCATTGAGCTTTCTGAGCAAGGCCATATGCCGGACAGCCTTATCCGGGCTGGCATCCGGCATTTGCTCAAGGCCAGGTTGCAGGAGGTCAGTTCGCATGATGTCGCTGCGAGTGCTGAGCTGCAAGATGACTTTTTGCAACAGATGCGTCAATCACCGGTTGCTCTGGTGCCTGAGCTTGCCAACGAACAACACTATGAGCTTCCTAGTGACTTTTTCCGCATGAGTCTGGGGCAGCAACTGAAATACAGTTGCTGTTACTGGCCAGAAGGTATGGATAGCTTAAATGGTGCTGAGGAGGCGGCGTTGTCTGCTACTGTTGCCCATGCCGGGATTGCCGATGGGCAGGACATCCTTGAGTTGGGATGTGGCTGGGGCTCGTTGACGCTCTATATGGCTCATCGTTATCCAGGCAGTCGCATCACCGCAGTCTCTAACTCCCATTCCCAACGTGATTTCATCCAGAGTACGGCGCGGCAGCGTGGCTTGAGCAATGTCACTGTCATCACTGCCGACATGAATGCTTTCATAGCAGAGCAGCAGTATGACCGTATTGTGTCGGTGGAGATGTTCGAGCATATGCGCAATTACCAGGTGCTGTTCGAGCGCCTTGCTGGTTGGCTCAAACCGCATGGGCGGTTCTTCATGCATATCTTCGTGCACCGCCTCACTCCTTATGCCTTTGTGGCGCAGGGCAATGACGACTGGATGAGCGAGCTGTTTTTCTCCGGGGGTATGATGCCTAGCGATGCCCTGCCATTGCACTTCCAGCAGCACCTCAGGCTGTTGCGCCAATGGCGCTGGAGTGGTGATCATTACGAGAAGACAGCGAATGCATGGCTGGAAAAGATGGATGCCAATAGCGCGCCCATCATGCAAGTGTTCCGCGATACTTATGGCGCAGATGCGCAACGCTGGTTCAATCGTTGGCGGATTTTCTACATGTCTTGCGCAGAGTTGTTTGGTTACAACGATGGGCAGGAGTGGTGGGTGAGCCATTACCTGTTCGAGCGCCAGGGTTGAGATGGCATCTCGCCAACTTATCCTGAATTTCGTGTTTTTCCAGCTAGGCTGGCTGGTTTGTGTCTATGGTGCGGCGCATCACATGCCATGGCTTGGGCTGCTAGTCACTACGCCCGTGATAGCTTGGCATCTTTACCAGGCGTCTGCCTGGCGGCAGGAATTGAAATTGCTCATCCTGTTCCCCCTGGTGGGCATATTGCTTGATCAATTGCTGCTGTCGCTGCATTTACTCTCTTTCCCTGCTAGCGCCTGGCCTGCCGAGTGGTTGCCACCATGGATGTGGTGCCTGTGGGTGTTGTTCACGACGACATTGAATGTCAGCCTGCGCTGGCTCAAGGCGCATTACTGGCTCTCGGTTATCTTGGGTGCCTTGGGTTCAGTGCTGGCCTATCAAGCTGGTGAGAAACTGGGGGCTATCCATTTACACCAGGATTGGAGCCTGATCGGGATTGCGATTAACTGGAGCCTGGCCATGCCCGCCGCAGTGTATCTTGCCCGTCGATATGATGGTTTCCATGACAAGGAGATAGCGCGTGCTGCTTGATTCTGCATTCTGGCAGCCCTGGTGGCAGGCGCTATGTCCACTGGCCATTTTTGGTTTGCTCGGCTGGATGTATAGCCTTTACCAACGCAATGTGCACATCATCGATAGCATGTGGAGTATCTATTTCCTCATCACGGCACTCTGGGTGGCACAAGGCCAGATATTGAGCGAGCGTAGTGTGCTGTTACTCATCGTGGTTGTGTTGTGGGCGACTAGGCTGGCCGCTTACCTGACCATTCGTAATTGGGGCAAACCCGAGGATTATCGCTATCAGCAGATCCGCGCCAATAATTCGCCCCATTTCTGGCTGAAAAGCCTCTATATCGTGTTTGGCCTGCAACTGCTGCTGGCATGGGTGATTGCCTTACCTTTGGTGGCTGCTGTGCAAAGCGATGCACCTCTGCATTGGCTGGATATGACTGGATTGCTGTTGAGCATCATCGGGATCGTTTATGAAGGCGTTGCCGATTGGCAGCTGTATCGCTTCAAGCGCAACCCGCTTAATCGCGGCAAGGTACTTGATCGTGGCTTGTGGGCTTGGTGCAGGCACCCTAATTATTTTGGCGAAGCCATCACCTGGTGGGGATTCTACTTGGTGGCTTGTGCGGCCGGTGGGTGGTGGACGTTATTCAGTCCGCTCTTGATGACTTTTCTCTTGCTCAGGGTCAGCGGCGTTAAATTGCTGGAGCAGACCATCCATGAGCGCAGGCCGCAATACCGCGATTACATCGCCCGCACCAGTGCTTTCATCCCCTGGCCGCCCAAGGCGAGGTGATGCTGCGTTCATCCATTGCCGAGTAAGGAGTTCATCATGTCATGTAAACACTGGTTGGCTGCCTTAATGAGTATGTTTGGCTTATCTGCCTGTGCGACGCAGACGCCATTGCCTTTGGCTTCGCATGTCGATATCGAGCGTTTCATGGGGCGTTGGTATGTGATTGCCCATATCCCGACTTGGATAGAGAAACAATCCTATAACGCTGTTGAGTCGTATGCGCTCAAGCCGGATGGGTCGATTGCCACGACATTTACCTTCAACGAAGGTGGTATCCATGGCCCGATGAAGGTATACCACCCGACTGGCTTTGTGATTGAAGGGAGCGGCAATGCCTTATGGGGCATGCAGTTTGTCTGGCCGATTAAGGCGCAATACAAGATCAGCCATGTGGCCGATGATTATTCAAACACCATCGTGACGCGCGATAAGCTCGATTATGTCTGGATCATGGCGCGTACTCCCAGCATCAGTGAGCAGGATTACCAACAGCTACGTGGCTTAGTCGAGAGCTATGGTTATGACATGAGCAAGCTCAGGCGCGTACCCCAGATGGAGCGTCCGCGCGAAACGCCCTGAGTCGCAGCAATTCCAGCCCGCTTAATTGCCCCAGTGAATCTCTGCTAGCCCCAATGTACGCAGGGCAGCGTTTACTTTTGAATATGGCTGGCTACCGAAAAAGCCGCGATGGGCGGATAGTGGGGAAGGATGTACCGAGCTGATCACGGGATGGTGCGCTGCGATCAATGTACGGAACTGTTGTGCGTGACTACCCCAGAGAATGAATACCAACGGCGTATCGCGTTGGCCCAGGTAAGTGATCAATGCGTGAGTGAATGCCTGCCATAACTTGCTGTGTGCACCAGCCTCTCCGCCCCGCGTCGTCAATGAGGCATTAAGCAATAAAATGCCCTGCTCTGCCCATGGCATCAGGTTGCCACTTTCCAGTGTTTGTCCAAGGTCAGACTGCATCTCCTTCAGCATATTACGCAATGATGGTGGTGGCCTCACACCGTCTGGTACCGAGAATGACAAGCCATGCGCTTGCTGTATACCGTGATCTTCACCATGGTATGGGTCCTGCCCTAGCAAGACTACACGTACCGTGGATGGAGAAACTTGCCGCAAGGCTTCGAACCATAAGCCACGTCTAGGGCGTATATCTGCCTCCATTTCCAGGCTCGCG
This sequence comes from Methylobacillus methanolivorans, assembly GCF_044751345.1. GTDB lineage: Bacteria > Pseudomonadota > Gammaproteobacteria > Burkholderiales > Methylophilaceae > Methylobacillus > Methylobacillus methanolivorans. Next base: position 255,688 of record NZ_JBIWXY010000002.1, read on the forward strand.
CTAATACTGTTGTAGAGCGGCTGTAATTCAGGAATAACAGCCGCCCATGCCGCAGGCAGCGATTCCGGGTGAGGATGGGTGATGGGATCGGGCACAACATGCATGATGCAATCTCAATTCAGGCTGAAAGGAGCGGCCTACGGTACTAAATTCAAGGGTGCCGGGCAAGCATAAATGGCGTAATATCGTTCCAAGGTATAGCTCTTCCTCAAGAGCAAATGCCGTTGAGGCAAGCGCAAGACTTGCTGGTGATATGAGTTCAACACGATGGAGAAAGCGCGATGAAAACCTTGTCTATCCTATTTCTTTCCCTGTTTGTTGCATTGCCTGCCTTGGCAAGGCCGGTGGCAGAAGACGAGTTCCAGATCATGAAGGCTTGCCATGTGAATGCCACTGCCATGAACCTGGACGGCAACGTGCGCGAACACTATTTGAACAACTGCGTGGTATCGCAAGCCTATACCAATACGTCTGCCATCCAGGCACGCAAGCAGTGCCAGATTAGTGCTACTGCAATGAACCTGGACGGAGAAACTCGGCGTAACTACCTGGCTTCCTGTCTTGCCAGCAATTGATTCAAGCTAGGTAGTCTTGTAGGCGTTCAGCCAACCAATCCATGAACACCTTGACCCGGCGTGGCTGGTGTTGACGGTTGGGGTACAGCATTGTGATAGGCATGGGAGCGGCTTGATATTCGGGAAGTAACTCAAGCATCTTGCCTTGCGAAAGATGCTTCTTGGCCGCCGCTTGTGGTACCTGAATAATGCCAAGCCCGGCTAGGCAGGCTTGGGTATACGCATCGCTATTGTTGACGGTAATGATGGATGGCATCTTGATGCGCTTGATCTCGGCGCCTAGCCTGTATTCCCAATAAGCATCTTCCGACCCCAGTACCTGTGCGTAGTGCACCATGAAATGGTGCTTAAGATCATCCAGCGTGCTGGGAGCGCCATATTTCTCCACATAGATAGGGCTGGCACAATTGATGGTGTGATGTACGCCCATTGAGCGTGCTACCAGGCCTGAGTCGCCCAGATTGCCAACGCGCAATACGCAGTCAAAACCTTCTGCCACCACGTCTACCCGTCGATCAGTGCTGCTGAGTTCTATCTTGATGCCTGGATGTTGAGCCAGGAAGTCAGGCAAGTGAGGCATGACTACTTCGCGGGCGACAGCCAGGGGTACATCAATACGGATGCGCCCCTGAATACCTTTCTCATCAAGCTGGAACATGGATTCCAGCTCATCCATATCTGTCAGCAGATCTTTGCATCGTTGGTAAAACACTTGCCCATCATGAGTCAGCACTACTTTGCGCGTTGTGCGTTGCAGTAGCCGGGTACCCAGGTGGCCTTCCAGGTTTTGTACTGCCATCGAAATGCTGCCTTTGGGCAGCCCCAGGCTATTGGCAGCCTGGGTAAAGCTGGATAACTCGGCGACACGGGTAAACACCGTCATGGCATGCAATTTATCCAATCCTGCCGCTCCTTTAGCTTGGATGTCATTTGTTCAATTTATATGAACAGTTTAATCATTATTTGCTTATTTATCATGGTTTATTCACGTAATAAACTGGCCAAAGATTGATTCAACATTGACCAAAGGAGAATGCATCATGAGCAAGATTGCCATTATTACTGGAGGAAATCGTGGTCTGGGCCGCAGCATGGCTTTGCACCTTGCGCGCAAAGGTGTGGACAGCATCATTACCTATCGCAGTGGCAGTGAACAAGCCCAGGCGGTCGTGGCTGAGATCAGCCAGCTTGGTGCGAAAGCTGTAGCGTTGCAGCTTGATGTGGGTGATAGCAGCAGCTTTGCAGGGTTTGTCAGTAGTGTGCAGCAGGCCTTGCGGCAATGGGAGCGTCAGGATTTCGATTTTCTTGTGAATAATGCTGGTATTGGCACACATCAACTGATTACCGAGACGACCGAGCATCAGTTTGATAGCTTGATGAATATACATTTCAAGGGTGTATTTTTCCTGACGCAGAAGTTGTTACCCTTGATGCGTGATGGAGGGCATATCCTGAATATCTCCAGTGGTCTTACCCGTTTCACCATGCCAGGCTATGCGGCTTATGCCGCAATGAAGGGTGGTATTGAAACATTGAGCCGTTATCTCGCCAAGGAGCTTGGTCCGCGTGGTATCCGCGTCAATGTGCTGGCTCCAGGTGCAATCGAGACGGATTTTGGTGGAGGTGCCGTGCGTGACAATGCAGATATTAATCGCTTTGTTGCTGACCAGACTGCCTTGGGGCGAGTGGGGCTCCCAGATGATATTGGCGCATTGGTTGCTCTGCTATTGTCAGAAGATAGTGGTTGGGTCACAGGCCAACGCATTGAGGCTTCAGGCGGGATGTTTCTATAACTCTTATGCCACCGGCATCATTGGTTGTGTGCCGGTGGCGTGTTTACGCTACTTGATCAACCATTCCGTTTTTCATAAGCCTCGACGGCTTTCTTGGTTTTTGCTGGTTCGGTTTGCCAGCCGCGCACCCAACTCATGACATGCAGTATTTCATCGGGTTCAAGCAAGCCTTGTTGTGGTCCCATCTGGCCATCGGCACCGCCATAGATAGTCTCAAACAATCCTTTGTCCTGGCGGTTGCCAGGATAGGTCCAGTAGTCATCACTAAGTGCAGGGCCTAGCTTACCTTCTGCAAGGTGGCCATGGCAGCCTGAGCAGGCGGTGGCAAAAATCACATAGCCTTTATTCATGGCTTCCTGGTCGCCGTTGTAAGGGTTGACGCCGGTATTTTTGAACTCCTTGAATTGTGGTGTTTCCGTTTCACCCGTGAAATCAAGTGGATCACCGGAGATTGTGCCGCGGAAATCCAGGTCGGCATGGGCTGTAGTTAACACTAGTCCACTGGACAGCAAAACACCTAGACTTCCTGCAATGATAAGCTTTCTAAAAAGTTGCATATGATTACCCTCGGTTATTCGGTTAATGAGAATAAAACTCATAATATTTAATAAATTAGAATTGTTAGGTTGCTTACCATAGTGTTATTTTTAGAGGTGCTGGTAAGCAGAAAGTTCAAGGCTTGATGAACCTTGGTTAGGCAGGGCGGGAGTGAGCTAAAACAGGGCTTTTGACTAGGGTTCGATGCTGTACTAAGGGTGCAGCATGGTGAGTTAAGTCGAGATGAACTTCTTGCATAAGATGATCTCACTTATGCATGGCGTGCCTATGCAATTGGCTTGTAGGCCAGTAGGCTGGCAAGCTCCTGCAAAAGCCGGCGGCGGGGATGGTGGCAATGCCAGACCAGAGCAATGGTACGACTGGGTTTCTGGCGGATGTTGATGTAGCGTATATCGCTTTCATCGGGCTGAATGGCCACAGATGGCATCAATGTCACACCGACACCATTCTTGACCATGAAGCGCAGGGTTTCGAGGCTTGAAGCGCGGAAATCATCCTCGATGAATCGGGACGGATTGCAAATCTGTAGTGCCTGGTCGCGCAGACAGTGCCCTTCATCCAGTAACAGCAGGTTTTCCTGATCGATCGCATTGAGATCAACCTCGTCGTGATCGGCCAGGGCGTGATCGCTGGCAACCGCCAAGGTAAAAGGGTCCTCGAACAAGGGACTGGCTTCCAGCTCTTGCGGTTTTACCGGTAGTGCCAGTAATGCAGCATCTAGCTTCATACTCAGCAATAGCTCTATCAATGCATTGGTTTTCTCCTCAATCACCAGCATTTTCATCGCCGGAAAGTGTTGCTTGATGCGGAATACATATTCCGGCAACACATAGCTGGCCACGGAGGGAAACGCGCCAAGTGAGAGCTTACCGCAGGTGGGCAGTTGGGCCTGGGCCGCAATCATGCGGATTTGCTCTGCATCGGCAACGATGCGGCGGGCGACTTGAACCACTTGTTCGCCAATCTCCGTGATGTCGACTTGGTTTTTGTTGCGCACGAACAAGGGCACATCAAGATAATCTTCGAGCTTCTTGATCTGCACGCTCAAGGTAGGCTGGCCGATAGCACATTGGCTGGCCGCCTGGCTGAAGTTTTTGCAGTCGGCGACTGCAATTAGGTAGTTCAAGTCTCTCAAATTCATGTCTTTACCTCTTGGGTGTTCCCTGCCCCAAGCCATTGGATCGTACCGCATGTTGTTTCTCGCGCATTGTAACCATGAAGCCCCTCTTTACCTTATTGATATTGCCCATGGCGTCATTGAGCAAATGAATTTCAGTTATCTCCGGTGAAAGCATTCAATGCTGACAAACGCGGTAGTGCCCATTGTAGGGAGTGCCGGGTTTCAACGCTTCGCTTAAATCATGAATTTGTTAAAGGAGATAATCATGAAAAAGACTACGCAACTTGCCGCCATGATCTTGATGGCTTCCGCGATGTCCAGCGCCCATGCTGATTCCATCCGCCCTTTCGCCAATAGCCTGCTTGGCACCTGGAAGCCGCTGCCAGAAGCGGTGAGCAACCAGCGCCCCGATGTCGACCAATCCCTGCAACAGTTTGCCAACAGCCTGCTGGGCAAGAGCGTGCGCCAGACCACTGCAGTTAGTAATGACAAACCAGATGTAGACAAATCTCTCGCCTTGTTTGCATCCAGCATCCTGCACTAATGCATGCATTTCCTGGCTCCAGTGCGGTAATAGGCTGGAGCCAGTACCCACAAAAAATCAGAGGAGAAGGTGAAATGAAAGAGAGTGCGATTTTCTATACCAAGGTAGTGGTCTTGGCATTGGCTGCTGTGACGTTGGCGAGCCAGGCGCAGGCGGCTGAAGATAAGTCAGGCAAGCAGTATCAAACCGTGTCGGGTGAAGCTGCGTTACAGTCCCCCAAGTTCTGGTGGCCGGAGCAGTTAGACCTGCAGCCTTTGCGCCAGCATGCGGCAGAATCCAGCCCCATGGACAAGGCATTCAATTATGCCGAGCAATTCAAGACGCTTGATATCAAGGCGGTGAAGCAGGATATCGAGCAGGTGATGAAGACATCCCAGCCATGGTGGCCAGCTGACTACGGGCACTATGGCCCGTTTTTTATCCGCATGGCCTGGCATAGCGCAGGTACTTATCGCGTCGGCGATGGTCGCGGTGGTGCAGGTGGCGGCCAACAGCGTTTCGAGCCGCTCAACAGCTGGCCTGATAACGTCAGCCTGGATAAGGCAAGACGCTTGCTCTGGCCAGTAAAGCAGAAATACGGCAACAAGATTTCCTGGGGCGACCTCATGGTGCTGGCAGGCAATGTTGCCCTGGAATCCATGGGCTTCAAGACCTTTGGCTACGCTGGTGGTCGCGCCGATGACTGGGAGCCGGATATGGTCTATTGGGGCCCAGAAAAGGAATGGCTGGGCGATAAGCGTTATACCGGCCAGCGCAAGCTGGAAAATCCGCTGGCTGCGGTACAGATGGGGCTCATCTATGTGAACCCAGAAGGCCCGAATGGCAACCCTGATCCATTGGCAGCGGCCAAGGATATCCGCGAAACCTTTGGCCGCATGGCGATGAATGACGAGGAAACCGTGGCATTGATTGCTGGTGGGCATACCTTTGGCAAGGCGCATGGTGCGGCTGATCCTCACAAGTGTGTTGGGGCAGAACCTGCCGCTGCTGGCATCGAAGAGCAGGGTTTTGGCTGGAAGAACAAGTGCGGCAAGGGCAATGCGGAAGACACCATTACCAGCGGCCTAGAAGGTGCATGGTCTACCAACCCCACCCGTTGGACGCATGAGTACCTGACCTGGCTCTATACCTTCGAGTGGGAAAAGACCAAGAGTCCCGCCGGTGCCATCCAGTGGGTACCCAAGAATGGGCAAGGGGCTACTTTGGTGCCAGATGCGCACATTGCCGACAAACGTCACGCCCCCATTATGTTTACCACCGACCTTGCGTTGAAGCTGGATCCGGAATACCACAAGATATCCAAGCGCTTCCTGGATAATCCCAAGGATTTCGAGCTGGCGTTTGCCAAGGCCTGGTTCAAGCTGACGCACCGTGATTTAGGGCCACGTGCACGTTATATCGGTAGCGAAGTCCCAGCTGAAGTATTGCTGTGGCAAGACCCAGTGCCTGCGGCAAATTATGCCTTGGTCGATAGCAACGACATGACAGCGCTCAAGGGCAAGATACTGGCTTCTGGCCTGACAGTGCCTGAGTTGGTACGCACTGCCTGGGCTGCTGCGGCAACATTCCGTGGTACCGATATGCGGGGTGGTGCCAATGGTGGGCGCCTGCGCTTGATGCCGCAAAAGGATTGGGCGGTGAATAATCCTCCTGAGGTTGCCAAGGTATTGCAGCGCTTGGCAGTGATCCAGAAGGATTTCAACGCTGCGCAGAGCGGTGGCAAACAGGTATCACTGGCAGACTTGATCGTGCTGGGCGGAGCCGCCGCGGTGGAAAAGGCAGCGAAGGATGCCGGCTATACCATCAATGTGCCGTTTACCCCTGGTCGCACGGATGCTGCACAAGAGCAGACTGACGTGAAATCATTTGCAGCACTGGAGCCCAAGGCCGATGGGTTCCGCAATTACTATGGCAAGGATAACCGCCAATCTCCTGCCGAGGCATTGATAAGCCGCGCCAATTTGTTAACTCTGACTGTGCCGGAAATGACAGTGTTGGTAGGTGGTTTGCGTGCGCTGGATGCCAATGCTGGTGGCTCGAAAAATGGCGTGTTCACTGAGCACCCAGGTACCTTGACCAACGATTTCTTCGTCAATTTGCTCAGCATGTCGACCAAGTGGTCCAAGGGAGCTGCTGATCAGGGCATTTATGAAGGGCGTGATCGCACCACAGATAAGCTCAAGTGGACGGCAACCCCGGTAGACCTGGTGTTCGGTTCTAATTCGGAGTTGCGTGCGGTGGCGGAAGTCTATGCGTTTGATGATGCCAAGGAGAAATTCGTCCACGACTTTGTCAGTGCCTGGAACAAGGTGATGGAGCTGGATCGCTTCGACAAGCATTGATCTATGCACTAGGCTGCTTAGCCAAGAGATGAAAAAAGAGCAGCTATGGCTGCTCTTTTTTATTGTGGTTTTGCTCCTGTTACTCTGTTATCCGCAATGGCAGTGTCAATGTGAACGTCGAACCTTCGCCTGGCGCACTATCGACGCTAATCCTGCCGTAGTGGGCTTCGGCCAATTGCCCGGCAATATACAGGCCCAACCCCAGGCCTGAGCTGACCTGGTTGCCTTCGCAGCGCTCAAACGCTAAGAAGATGCGCTGTTGGTCTAGCTCCGAAATGCCCACACCTCGGTCGCGCACGGCGATGATGGCATGGTCACGGTCTTGATGAAGGCTGATATCAATGGGCTGGCTGTTGCCGTAGCGCATGGCGTTGGTCAGCAGGTTGACGATGATTTGCTCCAGGCGAAAAGCATCCCACTCCCCAGCTACTCGGTCTTGGATAGATAGGTTGATGATGTACCCTGCTGCTTGTGCTTGCGGCATTAAATCAGAGACCAGTCGCTCTAGCAGCTCTGCAAGATTCAGTTGCACAGGGCGGATGGATAGCTTGCCACTGTTGATACGCGTGAGATCGAGCATGTCGTCGATCAGGCGTATCATGCTTTTCATCTGCCTTCGGTCCCGTTCTACCATGCGAACTAGCTCTTGCTGGCCAAAGGCAGCCAGGTTGCCACGTTCCAGTTGCAGGGTACGTAGCTGTACATCAAGAAACAAGGTATTGAGCGGGGTACGCAACTCGTGGGCCACCATGGACATAAAGCTGTCACGCATGGCGATGGATTGCTGTAGCTCGTCTTGTGTTACTTGTAGTTGCTTTAACAGGGCTTCCTGCTGCTTGCGGCTGTATTCCAAGGCGGCGACTTGGCGTTGCGTTTCCAGCCGTTGCTGGTGCAGGTCGACAAAGACATTGACCTTGCTTTTCACCGCGTTGACTTCCAGCGGTTTATAGAGGAAATCTACCGCCCCGGTTTCATAACCGCGGAAAGCAAAATTGAGCTCGCTGGCTGCTGCCGTGACGAAGACAATCGGGATATGGCGTGTCTTGGCGGTTCCGCGCATGAGTTCTGCCAGCTCGAAGCCATCCATCCCGGGCATTTGTACATCCAGGATAGCCAGGGCAAACTCGTGCTCCAGCATCAAGGACAAGGCTGCTTCACCGGAGGATGCCTGGTAAATAAGGCGGTTTTCCCCACGAATAATTGCTTCTAGTGCCTGCAGGTTTTCTGCGAGGTCATCGACGATCAGCAGTTTGCTGGGCAGATGTTCAATCTCAGTGGACATGCTGTTCTCCCAAGGCGATTAATAGTTGTTGTATTTTTCCTAGCTCAAGTACCAAGTGCCCCGGGTCCCGCTTAATGGCAGACAAGGGCATGGTATCTGCCACGGCTTCGGCAGGGTCTTGCACAATGGTCAGGCCGCCTGCCTGCCGGATTTTCTGTAGCCCCGCCGCACCATCCTCATTGGCGCCTGTGAGCAGTATGCCGGCCAGGTGCTCGCCATAAGCATCGGCAGCCGACTCCATCAAGTAATCAATCGCGGGGCGTGAGAAATGTAGTGGTGGCTCACAGCTCAGTGAAAACTGCTTGGATTGCTCAATCGAGAGATGATAGCCCGGGCAGGCAAAGTAAAGTGTACTGGCCTGGATGGCTTCCTTGTCCTGTGCTTCCTTTACCTCGAAGGCAACGTAATGCTGGAACAGATCTGCCAGTAAGCTGTCGCGCATTTCCTGCATATGCAGTGCCGCAATGATGGGCAGGCGATAATGCGGTGGCAAGGGGCGGAACAAGGACAGCATGGCTTCTACACCGCCTGCTGATGCGCCGACGATGATGGCGTCAATCGGAGGTCTAGCACGCAGTGCGGCATGATCAAGGGGCGGTTGGCTCATCGTTTGCGGAATATCCGTTCGCGCTTGTCTATGGCCTCGAACTGCTGGCCGTAATCGGAAAACTCCATGCTCTCCTTGCTGCCTAGCCCGAGAAAGCCGCGATGGCACAACGAGTCGTGGAACAAGCCCAGGGCCCGGTTCTGCAAGCCGCGATTGAAGTAAATCAACACATTGCGGCAGGAAATCAAGTGGGTTTCGGAGAAGACGCTATCGGTTGCCAGGCTATGATCGGCAAAGGTTACGTTGTCGCAGAGGCTGCGATCAAACAAGGCAGCATGGTAGGCCGCAGTGTAATAGTCGGAGAATGCACGCTTGCCGCCAGCCTGCTGGTAATTACGTGTGTAGAGTTGCATGCGGTCTAGCGGAAATACGCCTTTCCTCGCCTTGTCCAGAGATTGCGGGTTGATGTCGGTCGCGTAGATGATGGAGCGGTCGAGGAGGCCCTCTTCTTTCAGCATGATGGCCAGCGAGTAGACTTCTTCCCCGGTGCTGCAACCTGCCACCCAGATTTTGAGCGAGGGATAAGTGCTGAGCACAGGCAGGACTTCTGTGCGCAGCTTGGCGAAGTAAGCTGGGTCACGGAACATTTCGCTCACCGGGATGGTGAGGTATTGCAGCAATTGCATGAACATGGCGGGTTCATGTAACACGCGGGATTGCAACTCCGATACCGAGTGGCAATCGAAAGCGCGTATGGCCTGTACCACGCGGCGCTTCTGCGATGCGCCAGCATAATCACGGAAATCATAGCTGTATCGCAGGTAGATGGCTTCCAGCAGCAGACGCAGCTCAATATCAAGCGTGCTGAGTTGCTGATGCTCAGTGTCTGCCTTGGTGGTGATCGGTGTCTTGCTCATGATCACTGGGCCGAGTGGATGCCTGCAGGTAACCATACGCGTAGCAGTGAGTGCAGGCGTGATAAATCTATTGGCTTGGCAAGGTAGTCATTCATGCCAGCCTTGATGCATTGCTCCTGATCATCCTTCATAGCCTTGGCCGTGATGGCGATGATGGGTAGGCGCTCGAAGCGGCCATCGGCGCGGATGCGGCGTGTGGCCTCCAGGCCATCCATCTCCGGCATCATGACATCCATCAGTACTAGGTCGATATTGATCACCTGGTCAAGCTTCTCGATGGCCTCGATACCATTGCGTGCAACTTCGACCGACATGCCTTTTTGTTCCAGGGCGCTGGTGAGTGCGAAAACATTGCGTACATCATCATCGACCAGCAAGATGCGCCGACCGTCGAAAATACGCTCACGGCTGCGTAGCGTTTGCAGCATGCGTTGGCGCTCGCTGGAAAGCTCGGATTCCACCTTGTGCAGGAATAGGGTGACTTCATCCAGCAGCCGCTCTGGTGAGCGGGCTCCCTTGATGATGATCGAGCGTGAGTACTTGAGCAGTTCGGCTTCTTCCTCGCGGCTCAGGTTGCGGCCTGTGTAGACAATTACCGGTGGAAACGCGCGGATATCCTCATGCGACATGCGTTGCAGCAATTCGCTGCCCTGCATGTCGGGCAGCTTGAGATCAATGATCATGCAGTCGAAGACCTGCTTGCGCAGCAACTCCAACGCCTCGTTGCCGAAGGCCACTGAAACGATCTCGACATCGTCGTCCGCAATGAGTTGATGCACGCTCTCGCGTTGACGGTCGTCATCTTCAACCAGCAGCACACGCTTGATTTTTTGCGTCAGCTTTTCTTCCAGCCGCGTGAAGACCTGTTTGAGCTCTTCCAGTGAGGCTGGCTTGAGCGCGTAGCCAATCGCCCCCAGGTGTAGTGCAGCTTCCGCATGGTCAGAGCCTGAAATGACATGTACCGGGATATGGCGCGTCAGTGGGTTTTCCTTGAGCTCGTGCAATACGCTTAAGCCCGATTGGTCGGGCAGGCGAATATCCAGCAGGATAGCCTGCGGCTGGTATTGTGTCGCCAGCTGCAAGCCTTCTTCTGCGCCATGGGCGACGATGCAGTGGTAATTCATTTCCTGCGCGAGGTCGTAGAGTATCTTGGCAAAGGTGGCCTCATCTTCCACCACCAACACGAGTCGCTTGGCATCGCTGGTATGGCCCCTGTCATCGGGAAAGGCCGGGCCTTCCAGCCTGGGAGCCTTGGGTTTGGTGATCGCTGGGGTAGGAGATGCTTGATCGGCCTGAGTCGTGTTTGAAGCTAGGGCAATAGGTGTTGCAACCGGGCCAATGCGCTCGGCTTGCCATTGCAGGGGGAGCGTCAGCGTAAAGCGGCTACCCTCGCCGCTCGCACTCGTCAGGGATATATCGCCTCCCAGCAGGTTGGCCAGGTTGCGCGAAATGGAGAGGCCCAATCCGGTGCCGCCATATTTACGGCTTGATGTGCCATCTACCTGGCGGAATGGGGCGAAAATGGTGTCATGAAAGTGCTTGTCTATACCAATGCCCGTGTCTTGTACGACGAAACTGATTTGATCGTTATCGTCGGTGGCTATCATGAGTGATACGCTACCCTTGTCGGTAAACTTGATGGCGTTGGACAAGAGGTTTTTGATGATCTGTTCCAGGCGCTGCCGGTCGCTATGCACATTGCTCGGGGTACCTGGGGCAATCTCTACCTTGAAATCCAGTTTTTTCTGTGTTGCCAGAGGCGTGAAAATGGATTGCATGGTATCGGCAAGGGCGCTGATGGAGAGCTGCTGAGGATTGAGATCAAGCTTGCCAGCCTCAACCTTTGAAATATCGAGGATGTCATTGATAAGGTTGAGCAGGTCGTTGCCCGCAGAGTAGATCGTGTTGGCAAATTTCACCTGCTCCTCGTTCAAGTTGCCATCACGATTGTCCGCCAACAGCTTCGCCAGGATCAGCGAGCTATTCAGCGGGGTGCGCAATTCGTGCGACATGTTGGCGAGGAATTCAGATTTATATTGGCTGGCGCGCTCCAGGTCTTGGGCGCGTGCCTCTAGTTGCTCTTGTGCTTCCAGCAAGGCCGTGTTTTTCTGATCCAGCGCGACAGCCTGTTCTGCCAGCCTGTCGTTGGTTTGTTCCAGTTCGGCTTTCTGGTTTTCCAGTGTAGCTTGCGACTCTTCCAGGACGCGAGATTGTTCTTCCAGCTCTTCATTGCTGGTGCGTAGCTCTTCCTGTTGTACTTGCAGCTCCTCATTGAGCTGCTGGGTTTCAGCCAGGGCATCTTGCAGACGTTGGCGCGACAATGCAGCTTCAATAGCGACCCCAAGGCTACCAGCGATGAGGGACAGAAACTCAAGCGCCAGTGGCTCTGGTTTGTGCAGGAAGCCTAATTCGGCGACCCCATTGATATGCTTGTCATAGGTAATCGGCACAATCACCAAGTGACGTGGCGTAGCATCGCCCAATGTTGAGTTCACTTTGATGTAGTCGCTGGGCAGGTTCTCCAGGGCAATCACGCGCCTTTCTGCTACGGCTTGGCCCAACAGGCCCTGGTGTTCACGCACGGTAATATGGCGTTGCTCGTATTCAGGGCTGAAGCCATAGGCGGCAAAGCGTTGCAGGGTGCCATCGTCGTCACGCACATACACTGCCCCTACTTGCACACCTATATAGTGTGCGAGGAAGTCTAGTGAGGTACGTCCTACTTGCGGTAATGTCATTTGGCCAATGCCTAGCTCAGCTAGCGATGTCTGGCCGGTGCGCATCCATGCTTGTTGCTGTTGCGCATCTGCATACTCCTGTTGATGTTGCAGGATGGATTCGTAGTTGTTTGATAACCCCAGAAGTTCGCGGCGACCAAAATATCCCAGGAACCCGGTCAGCCCAAGCACAAAGACGAGATAGGCTGCCAGTGAGAAAGTAATGGTTTTGCGCGCGTCATCATTCCTGTCTTTCAGCATGCGCTGTTCTTCGAGCACAAAACCTGTCAGCTCGTTGCGGATTTCATCGAACTGTAGTTTTCCATGGCCCAGCCGCAAGGTGGATAAGAAATCTTCGTTTGACCGACGTTTATCGATCATCAAACTGGCGTAGGCATCCCATTGGTCGATATACGCTTGCGTGCGCTTGAGGCGATCAATCTGGGAGGGGTTGTCTGTCACCAAGAGGGTCAAGGCCGAGATTTCGGCCTGAATCTTGGGTTTACTCAGCAGATAAGGGGCAAGAAAGCTATCGTCCTTGCTGAGTAAGTAGCCACGCATTCCGCTTTCCATGTCGACTGCGAGCTTGGAGATTTCCTGTGCCTTGCCAATGACGCGCTCGGTGTGTTCTACCCAGTTCATTGAACTGAGTAGATTGAGTACCAGTATGATAAACAAGGCTGCGCTGGCAATACCGACTCCGAGCGGTAGCATGATATTACGGCGCAGAATACGCTTAAAACTGACTTGATCAATATTGGCTTGCCCGGGCATGGAATGAAGTTCTGCAGATTTCAAGATGCATTAGTGTAGCGCAACTGTCGGGGTTGCAATTGTTAACAATGCCGAATATCGCGACAAAGTGCGGTAAACGCGCATAGAAAATACCGTAATTCCAGAGATTGTAGGAGTTGTCTGACAGTGACGGTAATGTATGCCTACAAAGATCGAAGTAAGGCTGTCACATGAGATTGAGTGTGTAGCAGGGGTATCGACTTTGTCGGTTTACCCCCTGCTGTTTGGTGGCGAGATCTTCCACGCTTGTTTGCCAGTGATTACCTGATGTTGATGTCGGAGAAATCAGGCTGGAGGTAAAGGTTTAGCGGTTTTGGCTGCCGGGTGGATAATCACGGAGCAAGTCATGCCCGCGACTAGGACAACCCCTTCGGGAATCTCGTCGATATGGATACGCACCGGGACACGTTGCGCCAGGCGTACCCAATTGAAGCTAGGGTTGACGTTGGCTAATAGCCTGACATCTGTCGGGTTGTCGCGATCGGTGATGCCACGCGCCATGCTTTCGACATGGCCACGCAATACAACATCGGTGCCTAGCATGCGGATTTCTGCCGCGTCGTTAACATGAATCAGGGGCAGTTTGTGTTCCTCGAAGTAGCCATAGACCCAATAGGATTTCTGGTCGATGAGGGCGAGCTTCGGCTGCCCGGCCTGGGCGTAATCGCCAGGCCTGACCAATAGATTGGACACCCAGCCATCCACTGGGGCGCGTACTTCTGTACGCTTGAGGTTGAGCCTAGCATGGCCTAATTCGGCATGAGCCTGGTCGAGATCGGCCTTCGCAGCCAGGGAAATAAGGTCGGAGTCTTCCCGGTCTTCGCGTGAGATGACCTGGTCGTCCAGCATGGCGCGGCGGGTAGATTGCCCACGCTTAAGCGCGAGGGTGATCTTGCGTTGCTCCAGCTTGGCTTCTGCTTCTTCTACTGCATGGTGATAACGCTCGGCATCAATGCGGAACAGCAGATCGCCTTTTTTCACAAATTGATTGTCGCGCACCACGACCTCGGTCACCAATCCGGAAACATCACTGGCAATATTGACCACATCGGCGCGTACCCGGCCATCACGCGTCCAAGGCGAGTCCATATAGCGCACCCAGAGCAGGTGGCCGAGCATGACTGCTACCACGACAATGATCACGGTCAGTGCGATACGCAGGGTTTGCTTGTAGAGGTCTTTCATATGCGTTTCCTTGTCAGTAGATCAGCAGTCCCAAGGTGCAGAACAGGCAGGCGAATAGGCCCAGGCGAAACAGCGCGCGGTACCAGATGTATTGGTAGGCTCCCAACCATCCCAGCGTCTTGTCTAGCAGCCAATACAAGATGAGTGCTGCCACGAAGGCCAGCACCAAGGTCGGCATGAGGGCGTCAAGAAAAGCGATTTCCCTAGGCATGGCGTAACGCTCCTGGTTCGGTGACTTCGTCTAGCGGTGCGACCGGCGTGAGTACCGAGTGTTTGTCCAGCAAGGCGCCGCGGATAAAGTGCAACATGGTGAGCAATTGCTGGCTGTTGGCGATGGTAAGAGATGCGCTGGTTTGCAAGCGCTCGATACTGCTGGTGATGGCGACAATCGCACGCTGGCGTAATGTCGTACTGGGCTGGGCGAACAGTCGCGATAATTGGAGCAGGCTATGGTCTATCGTGCCACGTATGGTTGGATCGCTGACTTGTTGCAACTCCTGGCGCAAATTAATCACGGCCTGGCCAATTTCCAGCGTAGACAGTAGCCAGTCGACAACTTCCTTGTCCTGGGCATTGGCGACATGGCGGGCCGATCCCATGCGCAGCAGCAGTTCGCGCGCATGGGTTTCCAGCGAGGTACGTTCTGGCGGCGGGGTTTGTACGCACGCCTCCTGGATCAACGTGCGCAATGCCAATGCCACGCGAGTACGTGACCACAGGCCATTGGTGAGATCAATTAAGCTGTAGAACACGCCTGCCAGCATGATGGCGAGCAGGTCGGCAATCGCTTCATTGATGAAATTGATCGGGTGGGCAGCAAATACATTGTTGAAGCCGATATGCAGGAAAAACACGATGAAGATGCCCGAGCCGATAGCGGCTACCGCTGGCCTGGTGGTCAGCCACGCAGCGATGGCAATTGCTGGCGACAAGGCCAATGCCAGCATGGTAAAGCCTTGTGCTTGCGTTAGTAGCTGGAAGTTGCACCAATACAATAATGCGGTGCCGATCAAGGCCCCAATGATGAACTGGCGTACGGTCTTGCTGGGGGAAGGGGAGGATGCAAACAGGGTGCTGGCAATCGTGGCCAGGGTAATGGCTTCAATGCCGGAGCGCAGGTCGCAGACTATCCAGAGCAATGACATCAGCGCAAATACCAGGCCGCCGCGCAGCCCTGCCAGGATGGCGGCAAGCGGGTCAAAATGCATGCCCAGGCTTGGCGATTGGCGGTTTTTTAAGGTGCTGGCGGGCATGGGTTGGCTGAGGCCAGCATAGGTGCTGGTGTAAGCATGCAGCTCGTCCAGCACGCGCAGGCTGAGCTCAGCCCCGGTGGCAAAATCCAGGGTTTCAGTCTCGCTGAGCGTGGTAGGCAGGCTGGCCTGTATCTCGTGCAAATGCATGGGCCAGCGTTGGCGTAAGGCATTGATAGTGAGTGCTACCTGTCTGGCTTCGTCCTCATTGCGCGCTTCATGCTGGTGCGTCATGACGGCAGCCTGGATAGGTGCAAAGAGTGCCAGCAGGCTTGTCACTACTTGCGGGTGCCCACTGGCTTGCAGTCGCCGTAACAGTTGTTCCAGTGAGTGGAAGCTGGTGGTAACGGCCATGAATTCCGAGTTGAGCAGAGTGAGGCGTTGCCGGTAGGCTCGGGAGTGATTGCTCTCCATGGAGGATGAAGCGTGGAATATCTCCAGCTCAAACACATCGCCTACCATGCGCAGGGTATCTGCCTGTGTATTGGGGGCTGAAAGTTTTTTCTGTTCCAGGTTGATCAGCAGCCGTGAGAAATCACGAAATCGCTTGCGTACCGCATTGCGTAGCAATTCGCTGATACCTTGCGGGAAAATCAGCGCGCTGACCAGGCTGGCGGAAGCCAAGCCAACCATGATCTCGGAAAGCCGTGTCATGGCAATGTCGAAGGTTTGCCCGGGATTCAGGGTGGCAGGCAGGCCAACAATACAGATGGTGTAGCCCGCCAGCACAAAGGCATAAGATTGGTGGTGGCGGAAAACGATGGAGCCTGCGGTACAGAAGCTGATCCACAATGCCAGGTAGATGAGGAAAGGCACCCGCTCCTGCGCGAATAGCGCCACCAATAGCACCGAGGTGGCAATCCCGACCAGCGTGCCGATGAGGCGGTAAAAGCTCTTGGCCAATACCATGCTGGTGCGTGTCTGCATGACGATGGCAACCGTGAGCAAGGCAGTGCGCGGTTGCTCCAGCTCGAACTTGAGCGACACCCACATCGCGAGCATGCAGGCCAGCAACACTTTGCCAATATAGATCAGGGTTTGTGCATCTTCGCGGCCCCAATCGCGCAAGACGCCCAGTAATACATAGCGCCAGCGTGCACGCCGCCAGAAACTCAAGGCTGTGTGGGTGCTACGCATCAATGCAACTCGCTGGTTGATGGTAGCGTTCCACCGCCCAAGGCTTTCATGAGCCCGGCATAGGCATTGAGCCTGCTGGCCTCCAGGTCGATGAGGGCGGCTCGCTGGCTCAATACCTGGTTCTCCGCGTCCAACACCTTGATGTAATTTGCCAAACCGGCATGGTGGCGGGTTGTCGCCAGTTTCCTGGTTTTTTCCGCCAAATGCAGCGCATCCAGTAGCTCGGTATGTTGGATTCCATTCGAGTGCAACATGACCAACTGGCCGCTGATTTCCTGCAATGATTGCAATACGGTGCTGTTGTATTGCTCCACGGCGATGTCGTAGGCCGCAGTTTCTGCTGCTAGGTTGCCGCGGCGTAGCCCGCCATCAAACAATGGCAGGGAAATAGCTGGCCCCACGCCTGCAATCAGGCCGCTTTCCGTCAGTATCTTGCTGAAGCCCATGGCTTGTAAACCTACAAAGCTCAACAGGTTGATGTTGGGGTAAAACGCTGCCTTGGCGCTGGCGATGTTGTGGTTGGCAGCCTCAATACGCCATTTGGCCGCCACAATGTCGGGTCGCCTGCCTATCAGGTCGGCGGGCAGTGATGCCGGCAGGCCGATGTCGGCATTGAGCGCGAGTAAGGGCGCATGGAGATGTTCAGTAAATCCAGGTCCTTCTCCTGCCAGCGCTGCCAATTGTTGTTGCAGCAGGGTGATGCGTTCATCACTGATTTCCAATTGCGCATGCAGGCCGGGAATCAGGGTTTCTGCTTCGCTGACTTCGATGTCTGTACCTAGCCCTGCAACCAGGGCGCGTTGCCGGATGCTGAGCTGTTGCTCGGCAATGTCCAGCCTCGCCTTGACGATGTCGTGCTGGGCGTGCGCCTGTGACCAGGCAATGTATTGCATGACTAGGGCGGTGGTTAGGCTGAGCTTGACCTGTTGTGCCTCGGCTGCGGTTGCTTGCATGCGGCTCAGTGTGCTGTTCCATTGCTCCTCGCGTTGCCCCCATAAGTCGAGATCGTAGCCGAGATTCAGCGTGGCCTTGTTGTTCCATTCCGTGTGACCATTCCACGGTGGCGGAATGAATTGCAGGTTGGTGAAGCGCTCACGCACCAGGGTACTGTTGACGCTCGCTTGCGGTGAGCGCATTGCGCCAGTCGCTTGGGCTTGCGCCTCGGCCATGGCAACGCGGCTATGTGCTGCGCGCAGATCAGGGTGTTGTTGCAGGCTGTGGTGTATCAGGGCATCTAGCTGCGGGTCTTGAAACACTTGCCACCATGTTTCTTGTGGCCAGGGCAGGTCATGCTTGACCTGGGTGATGGCGTGGCCCTGGTCGAGCTGGTCGGCATGGCGGGGTTGGGCGGTAGTAGAAATACCGGACATGCTCATGCATCCAGGCAACACCGCGATGACAGCAGTGCTGAAAGCCTTGAGGATGTTGCGATGCATGGTGGACTCCCGCCCGGTATAACAAATGTGAAGAGGTGATTGCTTCTGGTCTTACTTGATGATGTCGGCGTTGGCGCCCAAGGTCTGCATATGGCGTACCACATCCTGGCGATGTTGTAGCGACAAGGTCGCCATCAGGGCTGCGACATTGGTGTAGTACACCGGCATGACTTCATCCAGTTTCTTGCGCCCGGCAGTAGTGAGCTTGATCTTGAGCTTGCGTCTATCCTTGCGGTCAGTCAGGCGGCTGACCAGGTCTTCGTTTTCAAGGCCATCAATAAAGCCGGTCATGGTGGCCTTGGTAACGCCTGCTTTTTCGGCAAGTTCAGAAGGGGATGAGCTGAGGTTATCCTCGCGTAGCAACAACACCAGCACCCACCAACGCCCTTGCAGCAAGCCATGCTGTGCCAGCATTTTGTCCAGTGCGTCCGAGAGATCGGAGGCAGCGCGCAAAATATTGACGAACTCCCAGATCGCGACAATATCGGCGTCGGGATAATAGCCGGCGAATTTTTTCAGCGACTCGGAAGTCGGTAATTCTTTAATCAGTAGCATAATACGAACTATGATAGTTAGGGACCGTAATGTAAGTCAATAGTCTGAACGGATATTCCCGTAAAATAATTAAGGTTTTTATGGGTTAGCGAGAATTCGCCAGTTTTGCAGCGTTTACCAATTGCTGTTTGTAGAGAGACAATGTGCGCACAATCACTTGGGTGTCATCCATGGATTTTGCCAGTAACAATGCACCTTCGAGCGTGGTGATGTACAACTCGGCCCAGGCGATGGTGTCGAAGTGGGGGCTACCTTGCTCTTGCTGTAGCCGCTGGAGCATGTTGATCAATTCCTGGCGCCAGGCCTGGAAATAGTTGCGTGACACCTCAAACAGGCCAGGGTGGGTGTCTGCCAGGCCCATGGTGAAAATGGCCAGCATGCAGCCCTGGCTGAGTTGCGGGTCTTGGTAGCTTGTAATGGCGTGATCAATATAAGCGGTGAGCAGCTCAAGCTGGCTTTGATGGTGAGCCGGGTCAAACAAGTGTTGCTGGCGCTCCATTGCATCCTGCCAGAACTGTTCTAGTACCGCTTCACCCAAGGTTTCCTTGTTGCTGAAATGATGGAAGAAACCGCCCTTGGTGATATTGGCCTGACGGCATACCATGTCGATCGACATAGCGTTGAAGCCGCGTGAGAGGATTAAATCTCTGGCGATCTGCAAGATGCGCTCACGGGTGGATGCAATCGGCTGGCTGGACATAAAGAGGTTCCGTCATCTTCCTTTTGTATGGCAATGAATTGTGCTACTTGCTGCTATTGACAAATCTGTATACCGGCATAACATACCAACTGGTTGGTATTCTATACAATGAAATGGATAAAGCAATGATGATGCGTTCGATGTCACGAGTATTGCTGGTGCTTGGGGTGGTGTGCTCAGGCTGGATGTCCGTGGTTGCCAATGCAGAGGTCACGGACCAAAAATGGCAGGCCATGCATCGTGATCTGTTCCCGGGTAAAACCTTGCAACAAGCGGATTTCATCAAGATCACCGCACCCAAGCGTGCGGAAAGTGGTGCTCAAGTGCCGTTTGCTTTTTCCGTGGATTACCCTGTATCTGAAGGGCAATACGTGAAAGCGGTTTCCGTGATTGTCGATGCAAATCCGGTACCGCTCGCTGCCGTGTTCCATTTCAACCCTCAGAGTGGCAAGGCTGAAGTAGCGACACGCATTCGTTTGGAAACAGACTCATTAGTACACGTGGTTGCCGAAACCAGTGATGGCAAGTGGTATGTGAATGCCGCACCTGTGAGGGCCAGTGGTGGCTGTGGTGGCACGATAGATGGTGATGAGACAGCGGCGCGCCAGAGTGCGGGCAAGATGCGTCTAGCCTTGGATAGTGAAGCAACAGAAGGGGCATTGCACTATGCCAGGTTACAGATCAAGCATCCGATGTTCACGGGCTTGCAACGTGATCTCGTTTCCCAAGGCTTCCGCCCTGCTTATTATGTGGAAAAGATAGAGGTGCAATATAACGGCGTGACGGTGTTTCAGGCCGATACCTATATTGGCATCAGCGAAGATCCAAATATTCGCTTCCCCTTCATTGCCAAAGGCGATGGTGCGTTGACGGTGACCATACACGACAACGAAGATAACGAATTTCACCATAGTCTTGCCGTTAAACTATAAACATTCAACGGTGATGGGCAGCGGGCTGCTGGTGGCACTGGGCTTGGGCCTCGTGCCATTGGTGGCCTGGCCTGCCGGAGTAGATAGCCACATCCGCACCCTGGCGGCCTCTTGTGCCGCATGTCACGGCTATGAAGGCAAAAGCCTGGGAGCAATTCCTAACCTGGCAGGGCTGGCGCAGGAGCGATTTCTCGCCAGTATGCAGCGTTACCGCGATATGCCTGATGACGGTAGCGTCATGAACCAGCATGCCAAGGGCCTGACCTGGGAAGAGATTGAGGGGCTTGCCCATTATTTTTCTGGCTTGGCTGATGTCGATCACCCTCCCGCCAATGCCAAATCTTCGCGTCAATGAAGCGTCGCCATTTTAATCAATTAGCGTTGGCCAGCCTGATCTTGCCCGGTGCCTGGCGCAATATTGCGCGGGCTGCCAGTGCACCGCGGGTGGTGGTGGTTGGCGCCGGGTTTGCTGGTGCCACGGTGGCCAAGTATTTACGGGTATGGAGCCACAACAGTATTGAAGTCATTCTGGTTGAGCCTGGGCGGGCTTTTGTCTCCTGCCCGGTAAGCAATCTGGTACTGGGTGGCAGCCGGCAAATGCAGGATATTACGCATTCTTATGATGAGCTGATCAAGCGTTATGGTATCCAGCTGGTGCAGGCCAGCGTCAGCGCGATTGATACGGCACAACGCCAGCTCCGCCTGGATGATGGGACCACGCTGCGTTATGACAAATTGGTGCTGGCACCTGGTATCAGCTTTGATTACAGTCGCTTGAATGCCATGGCTGGCGTGCCCTTGCAAGAGCGGTTCCTCCATGCCTGGAAGGCCGGGGTCCAGACCTTGGCATTGCAGCAGCAATTGCAGGCAATGCGGGATGGAGGCGTATTTGCCATTACCATCCCTGCCTTGCCCTATCGCTGCCCGCCTGGGCCATATGAGCGGGCATGCCAGGTGGCGTATTACCTCAAGCGGCATAAACCGCGGTCCAAGGTATTGGTGTTGGATGCCAATCCGGCAATTACCTCCAAGCGTGCCTTGTTTGAGAGAGCCTGGGCTGAACTTTACCCTGGCATGGTCGAATATCATGCTTCCAGTGACCTGAATGCGATAGATTCAGATCGACAGACGCTGAACACCACCTTTGAACGCGTCAAGTTTGATGTGCTCAACCTGATTCCTCCGCAAACGGCGAGCAGATTGGCCTTGGATAATGGCCTGGGTAATGCTGGTGGGCGCTGGTGCGATGTTGATTACGTGACTTACGAATCCCGCCAGGCGCGGCATGTGCATATCTTGGGCGACGCGCTTGATTCCGGCTTGCCCAAATCTGCCCATATTGCCACCTCGGAAGCCAAGGTGTGTGCCAGTGCGATTATTGCCTTACTCGCTGGCGAGGCCCCTGATCCGGCCCCAGTGTTTGCCAATACTTGCTATAGCTATGTCAGTGCAGAAGAGGCGATGCATGTTGCCAATGTGTACCGCTTTGATGCTGCCAGTCGAGAAATGAAGCCTGCGCCGGGTGGTGGTGTCTCGCAGGCAAGATCCGCCAGTGAAGTGCAGGAGGCACGGTCATGGGCCGTGAATATCTGGCACGACGTACTGGGTTAGGGAATACTCACTTAACGCGGATGCTAGGCATTGACCAGGCAGTTACGGCCACGCTGTTTGGCTTGATAAAGCCGCTGGTCGACCTGCTCGACAAAGCTAAGTGCCTGCTCCTGGTGGGTGGGGATCATGGTGCCGGCCCCCATGCTGAGGCTGAGTATTTGTCCACTTGGCGAATTCGCATGTGGTATTTGCGCCTTGAACAGCAGGTTGCGACAACGATGAGCGACCAGTTGCGCTGAGGCGGCATCTGTATCTGGCAGGATCAGCACAAACTCTTCCCCGCCAAAGCGAGCAAAAAAATCCCTGGCACGCACAGCGCTACTGGCAAGTAATGTAGCGACTTGTTTCAGGCATTCATCCCCCTGCAGATGCCCATAATGATCGTTGTACTGCTTGAAGTAATCAATGTCGAACATGATGAGGGAAAGCGGGCTGCCATGGCGCCTGGCTGTCGTCCACTCTATCTCCAGCACCGAGTCGAACATACGGCGATTAGCAACACCAGTGAGGCCGTCTTTGAAGGAAAGTTCTTCCAGTTCCTTTTGCAGCTTGAGAAGTTGTTCCTCGGTTTTCTTGCGTTCGCTGATATCAAGCATGAAACCGACCAGTGACTCGACTTCTCCTGCTGCATTGCGGATGACATGCACCACATCCCGTATCCAGACATAGCGCCCATCCTTGGTCAAGGCGCGGTAGTCTGCCTCATGATCAGTCCCTGAGCGGGATTGTGATACACAGAAATCCACTACCCAGGCCTGGTCTTCAGGGTGCATGCGGCTGGCCCAATCCTGTGCGCTTACCCAGCTATCCTGGCTCCAGCCTAATAAGGTCTCGATTTGGGGGCCTATATAAGCAAAGGTCATGGTCTGCCAATCTATTTTCCAGGGAATGGCCTTGGTGGACTCCAGCAGGGTTTTATAAACATCGTGGTTAGTGGTCTGTTCTGTACTCATGATGGCTTGGTCTTGAATCAATAATGGCTGGCATATGGCGATTGATATTCATGGATAAGCGAATTACATGCCATGTCTGCAAAGGGAATTTGTGATAAAAATGATAAAAATTAGTGGGTTAAATGAGATTCAGGGCAAGAAAAGCTGACGAAGGTGTTGAGAATTTGTCAGCGCGCAGGCACTGAGCTCTTGGAGGATAAAACTAGTCCTCCCAGAATGGCAGCGATACCGAGCGCGTGGAATAGGTGTAGGTTTTCTCCCAGAAACAGCACGGAAAGCATGCTGCCGAAGACCGGCATGAGGTGGATAAACAAGCCGGCGCGCGCTGCTCCTGCGCGCGTTACCCCAATGGTATACAGCGTATAGGCAATCACTGAAGGGAAAATGCCAACGTAGGCGAGTGCCAGCCAGGTGTCATGGTTCCATTGGGGCGCTGGCCCAGTGTGCGTTTCCCAGGCATAGAGTGGTAGCAGCAGGAGAATGGCGATGAAGATTTGCATGCCCATCAAGCCAATGCGGTTGATGGTGACGGGCAACTCACGTAACCACAGGGTATAGAGCGCCCAGCAGATCATCGCGGTAAAAATCACCAGGTCGCCACCAGAAAAATCCAATGTGGCTAGCCTAGACCATTCTCCGTGCAAGATGATGGTGAGGACACCAGCAAATGACAACGCTAACCCAAGTAGTTGCAGCAGGTGCAGTGGCAGGCGGTAAAACAAGGCACCAAACAGCAGGATCAGGATAGGAATGCACGAGTTGAGCAGGATGCCATTGGTGGCGGTGGTGTAATGCAAGCCGCTGTAAACCAAGGTGTTGAATGCTGCAACGCCTACCGTGGATACTGCCAACAAGCGCCAGCGATATTGCCAGTAAAGTCGCCAATCACGCCGCATGGCAGGGAGGGCGAATGGCAATATGCAAACAAAGGCGATCACCCAGCGTCCGAGAGACAAGGTCAGTGGCGGGATGTTTGCATGCACTGCACGGCCCACAACAAAGTTACCTGCCCAGAACAGGGGCGGTAACACCAGTACCAGCATAAGCAGGATAGGTGAAATAGGACGATTGCCAGATGTTGGGGTAGACATGGATATCAATCAATTTTCCGTGGTCAGTCAGGTGCTGCTGGGGCATCATTAAACCATGGCTGCATCACCGCTTGGGCGACATCAAGAAATGCGCGCAGCTTCGGTGGCATAAAGCGCTGGCGTGGATAGACCAAGTGTACCGGGTCATGCCGAGCCTGCCATGCGGGGAGTACACGCTGCAGTTCACCGATGATCATGCCAGGCTTGCAGATATAGGTGGGAAGCAGGGCGACGCCTTGGCCATTCAGCGCCATATGCCGCACGATGCCAATGCTATTGGCGATGGTGTGACCCGATAACGGGATGGTGATGCTGTCGTTGCCACGACGCAAAGTCCATGCGTCGCGCCCCATCGGGCTGAATTGCAGGCAATGGTGTTGATTAAGGTCTTGCGGATTCCGCAATGGCGGCGCTTGCTCTAGATATTCCTGGCTGGCAAAGGTGGCCCAGCACGCATTGCCCAGCGGTTTGGCAATCAGGCTAGAGTCACCCAATTCGCCTGTACGAATGGCGGCATCTATGCCCTCGGCCACCAAGTCAACATAGCGCTCGGTCAGCAGTAGCTCCAAGGCTAGCGCTGGATATTGTAATTGCACTTGATTGACCAGCCCGGCTAGTAGGCTATCGCCGAGATCGGCAGGCGCAGACACCCTGAGCTTGCCTTGCGGTGCTTGTCGTGCGGCATCAATGGCGGCTTCAGCTTCCAGCATATAGCCTAGCCCAAGGGAGGCATGCTCGAAATAAGCTTGTCCAGCCTCGGTGAGGCTTAGGCGCCGGGTAGTACGTTGTAGCAGGGTGATGCCCAGGCGCTGCTCCAGCCTCGCAACACGGGTGCTGACGGTAGAAGTGGGTAACTGCAATTGCCGGGCCGCAGCACTGAAGCTACCGGCCTGTACGACTTTAACGAAGACAGCAGCTTCGTTGAAATCCATGATTGTTCCATTTGTTGAAAAGTAATTTCATATTTAACCATCTAGTGCGGTAAAAGTCTTGTCCTTATAGTGGGAGCCATCAACATTAACCACAGGAGGCAGCATCATGAAAAAACTAGCATTCATCAAGCGCAGCAATGGCCGTCATTGGGTGGGCGATGGTTTTCCTGTGCAGAATATTTTTTCCTATCGTGATATTCACGAGGAAATGTCCCCTTTCCTGCTGATGGATTATGCAGGCCCTGCCGAATTCGAGCCGACTGAAAAGCGGCGTGGCGTCGGTCAGCATCCACACCGTGGTTTCGAGACCGTGACTATCGTCTATGACGGGCAGGTTTCCCATCATGATTCCACCAATGCGGGTGGCACTATCGGCCCTGGTGATGTGCAATGGATGACGGCGGGCGCGGGCATCGTGCACGAGGAATATCATGGCGATGACTATGCCAGGACTGGCGGTGCTTTCGAGATGATCCAGCTTTGGGTCAACTTGCCAGCCAAGGACAAAATGACCAAGCCAGGCTATCAAGGCATTACCAGCGGTCAGGTGCCTGTAGTGGCATTGCCTGACAATGCAGGCAAGGTGCGGGTGATCGCCGGGGATTACCAAGGCAATCGCGGGCCAGCCCATACCTTTAGTCCCATGAATGTGTGGGATGTACGTCTCAATGCCGGTAGCACGACTCGGTTTACATTACCTGAAGGTCATACGACTGCCATTTTTGTGTTGCATGGTGCCGTAGGCGTGGGCGATGTACACACCATACGCCCGGCAGAGCTTGCTGTCTTGCAGCGTGAGGGCAATGAGCTGGTATTGGAAGCAAGGCAAGACAGTACCCTCTTGCTGCTGAATGGGGCACCACTGAATGAACCGGTGGTTGGCCATGGCCCCTTTGTCATGAATAGCTGGGAGGAAATCGACCAAGCGATCAGTGACTACAACAATGGCCGTTTTGTGACTACAGAAGTTTAATGACCAATCGTCAATTGACAAGGAGAAACCCATGACTAAGCCATATGTACGTCTTGATCGCGACAATGCTGCTGTATTGCTGGTAGACCACCAAGCGGGATTGTTGTCCCTGGTGCGTGATATTGAGCCAGACAAGTTCAAGAACAATGTGCTGGCATTGGCAGATGCGGCCAAGTACTTCAATCTGCCGACCATCTTGACCACCAGTTTCGAAACTGGTCCCAATGGTCCGCTGGTGCCGGAGTTGAAAGCGCTATTCCCGGATGCACCTTATATTGCGCGTCCAGGCCAGATCAATGCCTGGGATAACGAAGACTTCGTCAAGGCAATCAAGGCCACGGGCAAGAAACAGCTGATTATCGCTGGCGTGGTGACCGAGGTATGCGTTGCTTTCCCGGCACTGTCCGCCATTGAGGAAGGATATGAAGTCTTCGTGATTACCGATGCTTCGGGTACTTTCAATGCCATGACACGCGATGCTGCCTGGGAGCGCATGACAGCCGGAGGCGCTCAGCTGATGACCTGGTTTGGCGCGGCTTGCGAGCTGCATCGTGATTGGCGCCGTGATATTGAAGGCTTGGGTAGCCTGTTCTCCAATCACATTCCTGATTACCGCAACCTCATGACAGCCTATGACACGCTGACAGCAAAATAAGCAGAGGCAGGCCATGATCACAAGCCATAGCCACAGTGATCATGGCCTGCGTTTGCCTCAAGTTCAGAAGCGCGGATGGAAAACTGTAGTGAGTGGCAATACCTGATGGGCAGTACAAAAACAATTGAATTCATTCTGGGCTGATTTACACTGATGCTGCGTGCAGTCTGGCCCTTTTTTAAAATTAAGGAGCTTTATCATGCAACATCATATTCATCTCGTGCCTGCTATGGCACTGCTGTTTTCCACCTTGGGCATATCTGCAGCCTGGGCTGAGGGTTCTACCAAGCCAGTGACAGAGCAATTGGTGGATACCCTGACCCAGCTTTCAGGTGGGCCACATCCTGGTTTCCGTTCCAATCATGCCAAGGGTATCGTTGTTGAGGGACATTTCACCCCGGCAGCGAGTGCTGCTGAGATTACCAAAGCCGAGATATTCACCCAGTCACATCCGGTGGTGGTGCGCTACTCCAATGCGACTGGTGTACCCAATATTGCAGATAATGATGGCAATGCTTTTCCCAAAGGCATGGCGATCCGCTTTCAATTGCCAGAAGATGCCAGTGCTGACCTGGTGACGATTTCGGTCAATGATTTTCCGGCAGCCACGCCAGAAGAGTTCCTGGGGTTATTGCAGGCAGTAGCTGCTTCAAGCAATAGCCAGGCAAAGCCTAAGCCGGTCGAGACTTTTCTGTCACAGCATCCTGCTGCATTGCGTTTTGTGACCACGCCAAAATTATTACCCGAGAGCTTTGCCACGCAGCCCTTTTTTGGCGTGAACGCTTTCAAGTTCACCAATGCGCAGGGTCAATCGCGTTACGGACGCTACCGGATTGAACCGGTCGATGGGTCAAAGTTCGTCAGTGCAGATTCGGCCAAGGCTGTAGATGGTGATTACCTCATGCATGAGTTGCCACAGCGCCTGCAACAAGGGGCTTATCGTTACCGTATTTCTGTGCAATTGGCCGAGGCTGGCGATGAAGTAAATAACGCAACCGTGATCTGGCCGGAAAGTCGCCAGGTTGTCGAGTTGGGGACCTTGACCATAGACAAGTTTCGCACTGACGGTGCAGCGTTTGAGAAAACCGTGATGTTCAGCCCACTCAACCTGGTGGAGGGCATTGAAGCCAGCAATGATCCCATTCTGCTGGCACGCCCTGCGGCTTATAGCGTGAGTTTCAGCCGTCGCCTGCAATAGTGGCTGCTAACTGCAAAAGCATGGAGGAGCCTGCAAGCTTGCCAGGTTCCTCCAGCACATGATTTGGTACCTTGCTCAGGCTAGGCTTATAATCGCCGCATGATACGACGCATCATTTTCTTGTGCCTGCTGCTAGTCTTGCCGCTCCAGATGTCCTGGGCGGTGGCTGGTGTTTATTGCGGCCATGAGCAAGGAAGTGCGGCGCAGCATTTTGGTCATCATGAGCATGAGCATCATGACCTCGCAGCAGATAACCAGCCTGATCAGGCTGGCACCCAGGTAGACCGCGATTGCGGTTACCACCATCAGGCCACCTCCCAGTGGCTGCCCAGCATGCACCACACACCTGCCGTGTTTGTCACTGCCCAGGATTTATCGTTACTACCTGTGTCATGGCATTCCCAAGCTATTCTGGAGCGGCCTGAACGCCCCAAATGGTTACTCGCCGCCTAACGCGGCGAGTGCACATGCTTACCTGATTTTTCACTGGCAAGACGTCGCTCGCCCAATCCGTGATCAACGATTGGAGAATTGCGATGAAACACCTGATCTGCTTGCTTTGCCTGGCAGCCATGCTCACCAGCCTGATGGCGAGGGCCGATACCTGGGGCTCTGCACCATCACACGACACAACACTTTTAGCATATGAGCCGGATGCCAGCCTGACCTTGGCGCAAGCCTTGCAGCTGGCATTGCAGGCTAACCCCGAGCTTGCAATTGCAAAGCGCGAGGTCGATGCCGTGACCGCGAGCCGTATACAGGCTGCGCTATTCCGCAACCCCGAATTGTCGGTCGAGATGGAGGATGTTCGGCCATCTTCGCGCCAGACGACCTATTGGTTGGGCCAACCTTTCGAGCTTGGGGGCAAGCGTGGTGCACGTATCGAGACTGCCGAGCGCGCCCGCGATGTTGCCAGTGCTGATTTGCATGTGCGCCTGGCCGATATGCATGCTGATGTGGTGCAGCGGTTTTATGAAGTGCTGGCTGCGCAAGAGCGTTATCGCCTGGCGCAGAGTTCCATGGAGCTGGCCAATCGCGGGTTGGATGTTGCTGCGCGCCGTGTCACTGCAGGCAAGGTCTCGCCGGTGGAGGAAACACGGGCGCGCGTGGCGGCCTCTGGCGCGCGCATTGAGCTGACCCAGGCCAATGCCGAGCTGGTCAACGCCAGGCGGCGCCTGGCCGCCTTATGGGGCAATGCCGTGCCGCGATTCACCGAGGCGCTCGGCGAGCTGGATCTCCTGCCTGAGCTGCCGTCCCTATCCAGCCTGGATGAAATACTCGACCAAGCTCCCCAGGCATTGCGTGCGGAACAAGAAATCCGGCACCGCGATGCCATGCTCAAGGTGCAGGAAAGCAAGCGTTATCCAGACCTGATCCTGCGTAGTGGCGTACAGCGCAATGAGTCCGCGGCTGATACTGTGGGCGTGCTAGGTGTGGCTCTCGCCATTCCGTTGTTTGACCGCAATCAGGGCAATATTCAGGAGGCCAGGGTGCGCGTGGATAAAGCGCGCGATGAGCGATTTGCACTCAATGTGCGCCTGCGTAATGAGCTATCGCTGGCGCATCAACGCCTGGCTGCCTCTTTGCAGGAGGTGTCTTCCATTCGCGATGACATCCTGCCGGGCGCACAAAGTGCCTTGGATGCGACCACCAGAGGGTTCGAGCTGGGTAAATTCAATTTCCTCGATGTGCTGGATGCGCAGCGTACCTTGTTCACGGCGCGTGGCCAGTATATCCGCGCCCTGGGTGAGGTACAGCGATCAGTGGCTGATGTCGAGGCCATCCTTGGGCCGCAGGGCGCTGCATTATTTGCATCCATGCATGGACAGCATTAGGGAACACATCATGAACAAGCAGCAAAAAATCATCATTATCAGTATTGTCGCTCTCACCGCCTTGCTGGCCTGGGTCGTACTCAAGCCTGTGCAGCCGAGTGATACTGCCACCACCACAACACCTCATGAAGCTGCGTCAGAACATGCTCATGACCACTCTTATGACCACTCTTATGACCACGCTCAGGCAGGCGATACGCACGACGACGAGGATGTTGTGACCTTGAGCGATGCGCAGGCGGCTTCTGCCGGGATTGTGCTTGATATGGTCAAGCCTGCCCATATTTTTACCATGTTGACCTTGCCGGGTGAAATTCGCTTCAACCAGGATAGAACCGCTCATATCGTCCCCCGCGTGGATGGCATTGTGGAAGCCGTGACGGTTGATCTGGGCCAGCAGGTGAAGAAAGGCCAAGTCTTGGCAGTGCTTGCCAGCACGGGGGTTTCTGAATTACGCAGCGATGCGCTTGCAGCCCAGAAGCGCCTAAGCATGGCGAAGACGATTTATGCCAGGGAAAAGGAGCTGTGGGAGGACAAGATATCTGCCGAGCAGGATTACTTGCAGGCGCAGCAAGATTTGCAGGAGGCCGAGATTGCCGCGCAGAACACGACGCAAAAGCTGCATGCCCTGGGTGCAGGTACATCGGCCAAGGGCGGCTTGAACCGCTATGAGCTGCGTGCCCCGTTTGATGGCATGATCGTCGAGCGTCACCTCTCGCTGGGGGAATCTGTGCAGGCGAATGCCAATGTGATGACGCTGGCTGATCTTTCCTCGGTATGGGCTGAGATCGTGGTATCAGCCAAGGACTTGGGCACGGTGAAGGTGGGGTCATCCGTGACCGTGAAGGCAAGCGCATTCGAGTCGCAATCCAGCGGGGTGGTGTCCTATGTGGGCTCCCTGCTTGGTGAGCAGACACGCACCGCAACCGCGCGCGTCACCCTGCCTAATCCTGACCTGGCTTGGCGTCCCGGCTTGTTCGTCAATGTCGAGATCGTGGCGGGCGAAGCGAATGTGCCGATGGCGGTCACCACCGAAGCATTGCAGACCGTGGAAGACCGCGAAGTTGTCTTTGTACAGACCGCGGAAGGGTTCAGGGCTATGCCAGTGAAAACCGGGCGTAGCGACGGCAAGATGGTCGAGATCGTTGAGGGCTTGCAGGCCGGGGCCGCTTATGTGACCAAAGGCAGTTTCACGCTCAAATCCGAGCTGGGAAAATCTGCCGCTGAGCATACGCATTGAGCGGGAGAAACAGCATGTTTGAACGCATATTACGCACTGTCATCGCCCAGCGCTGGCTGGTGCTGCTTGCCGTGCTGGCAATGGCACTATTGGGTGTCTACAACTATCAGCAGTTGCCGATTGATGCGGTGCCGGATCTTACCAATGTCCAGGTGCAGATCAATACCAGTGCACCGGGATATTCACCGCTGGAAACCGAGCAACGCGCGACTTACCCCATTGAGACATCCATGGCAGGTTTGCCCAGGCTCAAGCAGGTACGTTCGCTATCACGCTATGGTTTGTCGCAGGTCACCGTTATTTTTGAAGATGGCACCGATATCTATTTTGCCCGGCAGTTGGTCAATGAGCGCTTGCAACAAGCCAAGGATACCTTGCCTTCAGGCGTGAAGCCGGAACTAGGGCCGATTTCCACTGGCTTGGGCGAGATCTACCTGTGGACGGTTGAGGCAGAAGAAGGTGCCATCAAGCCTGACGGCCAGCCCTATACGCCGACTGACCTGCGGGAAATCCAGGATTGGATCATCAAGCCGCAACTGCGCACTGTGCCAGGGGTGACAGAAATCAACTCCATCGGTGGCTTTGCCAAGGAATACCAGATCGCCCCGGTGCCTGCGCGGCTGTCGGCCTATGGTTTGAGCCTACAAGACGTGATCGTTGCGCTGGAGCGCAATAACCAGAATACCGGCGCTGGCTATATCGAGAAGAACGGCGAGCAATACCTGGTACGTGCGCCCGGACAGGTGGGATCGATTGCCGACATCGAGAACATGATTGTCAGCAATGTGGGCGGGGTGCCAATCCGCATCCGGGATATTGGCGAGGTGGGCGTAGGCCGTGAATTGCGTACTGGTGCTGCTACCGAGAATGGCCGGGAAGTAGTGCTGGGTACGGTATTCATGCTGATCGGCGAGAACAGTCGGGCCGTGGCGCAGGCAGTAGCCAAGCGCTTGGAAGCCATCAACAAGACCTTGCCGCAGGGGGTGGTGGCGATCCCGGTGTATGACCGTACCGTGCTGGTGGACAAGGCCATTCATACCGTCAAGAACAACCTGCTGGAGGGGGCGGCGCTGGTGATCGCAGTGCTTTTCCTCTTCCTTGGCAATATTCGGGCGGCCCTGATCACAGCCATGGTCATCCCTCTGGCGATGTTGTTTACCTTCACTGGTATGGTCAGCAATAAAGTGAGCGCCAACCTCATGAGCCTGGGTGCGCTGGATTTTGGCATCATCATCGACGGTGCGGTGGTGATCGTGGAAAACTGCATCCGCTGCCTGGCGCATGCCCAGCAGCAGAAAGGCCGCTTGCTCAGTCGTGAAGAGCGCTTTGCCGAAGTGTTTGCGGCAGCGCAGGAAGCGCGTCGCCCACTGATTTTCGGCCAGCTCATCATCATGATGGTGTACCTGCCGATCTTTGCGCTCACTGGCGTGGAGGGCAAGATGTTCCACCCCATGGCTTACACCGTGGTGATGGCGCTCATTGGGGCGATGATACTTTCGCTGACCTTTGTCCCGGCTGCGGTGGCGATGTTTGTTAGCGGTCGCGTGGCTGAAAAAGAGAATGCGCTGATGGCAGCCGCCAAGCGGCACTATGCCGGATTACTGCACTGGGTCATGGGCAACCAGGCGGTGGTGATGACTTTCATCCTTGCCATGTTATCGCTGACCATGTTGATGGCCAGCCGCATGGGCAGCGAATTCGTCCCCAGCCTGAACGAGGGTGATGTTGCCATCCAGGCCTTGCGCATTCCCAGCACCAGCTTGAGTCAGTCGGTTGCCATGCAGCAGGAAATCGAACGTACGCTCAAAGCCCAATTCCCCGAGATCGAGCGCATATTCGCGCGCACTGGCACGGCAGAAATTGCTTCTGACCCCATGCCGCCGAATATCTCCGATGGCTACATCATGCTCAAGCCCACTGCGCAATGGCCCAAGCCGCGCAAGAGCCGTGAGCAGTTGCTTGCTGACATCCAAGAGGTTACAGCAAAGCTTGCAGGCAATAACTACGAGTTCTCGCAGCCTATCCAGTTACGCTTCAATGAATTGATTTCCGGGGTGCGCAGTGATGTGGCGGTCAAGGTGTTTGGTGACGACATGGAGGTGTTGAACGCCACTGGCAACCAGATTGCTGCCGTTCTGCAATCCATCCCGGGTGCTGCTGAGGTGAAGGTTGAGCAGACGACTGGTTTGCCTATCCTCAACGTCAATATCAATCGCGACAAGACCGCGCGCTATGGCCTTAATGTGGCCGATGTGCAAGATGCCGTGGGTGTGGCGATAGGTGGTCGCAACGCAGGCATTTTGTTTCAGGGTGATAGGCGCTTTGACATTGTGGTGCGCCTGGCAGAGAGTGTGCGTAGTGATCTTGCCGCATTGAAGCAATTGCCTATTCCCCTGCCTAAAAGTGTTGGGCAGGTGCAAGCCAGCTATATTCCGCTGGGCGAAGTGGCCACGGTGGAGGTTGTGCAAGGGCCTAACCAGATCAGTCGCGAAAATGGCAAGCGCCGTGTGGTCGTGAGCGCCAATGTGCGCGGGCGCGACCTTGGGTCATTTATTGATGCTGCTGAAGAGGCTATCAATCGCCAGATCAAGGTGCCAAGTGGCTATTGGACCACATGGGGTGGCCAGTTCGAGAACTTGCAATCTGCACGCAAGCGTTTACAAGTCGTTGTGCCATTGGCGTTGTTCCTGGTGCTTACCTTGTTGTTCATGATGTTCAACAATCTCAAGGATGGCTTGCTGGTGTTCACTGGCATTCCATTCGCGCTCACCGGCGGCATCGTGGCACTATGGTTGAGGGATATTCCTTTATCGATCTCCGCCGGGGTGGGTTTTATTGCGCTTTCGGGCGTGGCAGTGCTCAATGGCCTGGTGATGGTCTCGTTCATCCGTCAATTGCGTGAGCAAGGCAAGCCTTTGGCGGTAGCGGTGCAGGAGGGCGCATTGACTCGCTTACGCCCGGTGCTGATGACTGCGCTGGTGGCTTCGCTTGGCTTTGTCCCCATGGCAATTGCGACTGGAACAGGAGCAGAGGTACAGCGACCACTGGCGACGGTGGTGATTGGGGGTATCCTGTCTTCAACGGCCCTTACTTTGCTGGTGTTGCCGATGTTTTATCAGTGGGCATATCGCAGGAGCCAGATGAGTGGAGCAAAAAACGTGAGTGAAGAACCAGCAAGGAGTATTCATGAAAAATAATGCCGCCGAACGTGGATGCGCTTGCGGGCATGCTCAAGAGAAAACCTGTGGGCAGGGAGAGGAGGCTAACGGCAATTCCCCATTGTTGGTTCCTGCTCATATCACTAGCAAGCTCTATATCGAGCAGATGGATTGCCCGACTGAGGAAGGGTTAATCCGCAAGGCATTTGCTCACAAGAGTGAGGTCTCCGCGCTGGATTTCAACTTGATTCAACGCATCCTCACCGTGACACATGAGGCCGAATCCTTGCCATTGATCATGCAGACCATTGAGGAACTGGGCATGAAAGCGCAGCTATTTGTGGATCAAGCTGAGCCACAGGCTGCACAGGTGACTGCCCCGCAGAAGTCATTACGCTTGCTGGTGCTGGCAGGGATCGCTGCCATTGGGGCCGAGATTGCGGAATGGATGAGTGGGCCGGAATACATCGCTGCAGGGCTGGCGTTACTGGCAGTGATGATTTGTGGCTTGGGGACCTATCGCAAAGGCTGGATATCAGTGCGCCAGGGAAGCCTCAATATCAATGCACTGATGAGCATTGCAGTCACTGGCGCATTGATATTACGACAATGGCCGGAAGCTGCGATGGTTATGGTGTTGTTCACGCTGGCAGAATGGCTGGAAGCAAAATCACTGGATCGCGCACGTAATGCCATCCGTAGCCTGGTACAACTGGTGCCTGAGCTGGCGACAGTTAGGCAGCAAGATGGTAGTTGGCTGGAAATCCCGGTCAGACAGGTGCAGATAGGCGAAGTGGTGCGGGTCAAGCCAGGCGAGCGTATCGCGCTGGATGGCGAGATTGTGGCAGGGCAATCCACAGTCGACCAAGGCCCTATTACCGGAGAAAGCCTCCCCGTAGATAAGTCAGTCGGTGATCAGGTGTATGCGGGCACGATCAATCAATCTGGATCATTCGAGTTCAAGGTGAGTGCAGCAGCGGCTCAATCCACATTGGCTCGTATCATACGTGTGGTGGAGGATGCGCAGGGTGCACGCTCACCAACCCAGCGGCTCGTCGATCGTTTCGCCAGGATATACACCCCGGCTGTATTGATGCTTTCCATCGCTGTGGCAGTCATTCCGCCACTGGTGTTGGGAGGTGGCTGGTACGAGTGGGTTTATCGTGCCTTGGTCTTGTTGGTGATTGCCTGTCCTTGTGCCTTGGTGATTTCGACGCCTGTCACCATTGTCAGTGGCCTGACTGCAGCCGCCCGGCACGGCATCTTGATCAAGGGTGGCGTCTATCTGGAAGAAGGCCACAAGCTGAGCTGGCTGGCTTTGGACAAGACCGGCACCATTACTCATGGTAAGCCGGCCTTGACTGATACCGTCTCCTTGCTTGCTTTGGATGGCATAGATGCCAACCTGATTGCCGTTAGCCTGGCTGCCAGGTCAGATCATCCGGTCTCCCAGGCCATCGCCCGCACGGCGGTAAGTCATCTCCCTGTTAACGAGTTTGCTGCAATTCTGGGACGAGGCGTGAGTGGCACAGTCAATGGTGTTACTTATCAGTTGGGCAACCACAGGTTGATGCATGAGAGCGGCGTATGTTCTCCAGGCCTGGAGGCGCAGATCAATGCGCTCGAAAAGCAAGGTAAAACCGTGATCATGCTGGCTAATTCTGCTCAGGTGCTGATGCTGTATGCGGTGGCTGACACTTTGAAAGATAGCAGCCGTGCAGCGATTGAGGCTTTGCATCAATTGAAGGTGAAAACCGTGATGCTGACTGGTGACAATGCACACACGGCAGCTGCGATTGCGACACAGGTCAATATTAATGAAGCGCGTGGCAATCAATTGCCGGAAGACAAGCTCCGTGCCATTGAACACTACGCCCAGCAAGGCAAGGTTGGCATGGTCGGTGATGGCATCAATGATGCACCTGCGTTGGCTCGGGCGGATATTGGGTTTGCCATGGGCGCAATGGGAACTGACACGGCTATTGAGACTGCCGATGTTGCCCTCATGGACGATGACCTGCGCAAGATCCCGTTGTTTATTGGATTATCGCGTGCGACACACAAGCTGTTAGTACAGAATATCTCGCTAGCACTGGGCATCAAGGCCTTATTCCTGGGATTGACCATCCTGGGTTATGGCTCAATGTGGATGGCCGTGCTGGCTGATGTAGGCGCCAGCCTGCTAGTGGTGGCCAATGGCCTGCGCTTACTCAGGTATTGAATAAGCGGGAGGTAGATTTAATGAGTGACTGGGTTGGTTTTGTTCATCAGGATCTTGCCATTGGTGTATGACTGGTAAAGGGCAAGGCCCGCTTCACGTAATGCGCCAGCATCGGCAGTGAGTGCCGGGTGCGCAAACGACTCCTCGCGCACCTTATAAATCGGGCTGATTTCAAGGTTGTTCAATGATGATAGCGATTCAAAAATCAGGTAGCCGACAATCTGCTCATCCATATAGAAATTCACGCGGAATATCTGCTCAACCGTCATGCTCAAGACATTCCCGCTATCCAGCGTGATGAGCTGGTCACGTTTGTTGACGGCGCGGATATTCAGGATTGGCATGGCGTATTCTTTCATTGCACTTGAGTCGTGATCAGTATTATCCAGTAAATGATCAGGTAATCACAGTTGCAGAATGCTGGCTGAATTGCGGATCAGATTCAGCTGGTGGTACTCATTTATAGGCTATTTTTGCTTGTGACTGATGGCTTTTGAAGTGCTGGTTTTGGACTTTGCGCTTTGAATTGCAGGCATGTTCTGCTCAATCCACTGCACCAGTGATGCAATTTTTTGACCTACTGTTTGCCCCAGTGGGGTGAGGCGATATTCCACATGCGGTGGCACACGCTGGTAGTCAATACGCTCAACGAATCCATCCTGCTCAAGGGTTTGCAATGTCTGGGCGAGCATCTTCTCACTCACACCATTGATCTTGCGCCTTAATTCGCTAAACCGGAAAGTACCATCAAGCAGTGCAACCAATAACAGGGTGCCCCAGCGGCTGGTTACATGGTTGAGAATGTCGCGAGAAGGGCATTGATCAGAAAATACATTGCCCCAGAAATGCTGACCGAGCGTGTCTCCGGTGGGGGCTTGAATAGTGGGGTTGTTGGTTTCCATTTCTATACTTACCTTTTGGTGCGTACTTACATTTAGTTAGTATAAGTTTTATTCTGTGGCTTCGTAAATACACTTCTGGAGCTTGGATATGATCGTCGTGACAGGTGCAACAGGCCAATTGGGCCAGCTGGTGATTCAGCATTTACTGAAATCCTTACCCGCAAGTGAGATTGTGGCCGCGGTCAGGAACCCAGAGAAAGCAGCAAGCCTGGCAGCACAGGGCATTCAGATTCGTCATGCAGATTATGACCAGCCGGAAACACTGCTGAAAGCATTTGCCGGAGCCGATAAATTATTACTCATTTCAGCTAGCGAAGTGGGGCGGCGCTTACCTCAACATCGTGCCGTGATTGAAGCTGCCAAGGCTGCTGGCGTTGGCTTGCTGACCTACACCAGTCTGCTGCACGCAGATCGTTCGCCATTACCTTTAGCGAAAGAACATCTGGAAACCGAACAATTGATTGCCGAGTCTGGTATTCCTGCTGTGCTGTTGCGTAATGGCTGGTATTCAGAGAATTATCTGGCGAGTGTGCCTACTGCCCTGCAATACGGCGTGCTACTGGGTAGTGCCGGTGATGGACGCATTGCATCGGCTGCAAGAGTCGATTATGCCGAAGCGGCTGCGGCTGTACTGACGCTGGAAAATCAGGCAGGCAAGGTCTATGAACTGGCTGGCGACACCGCATATTCGTTAGCCGAGTTGGCGGCAGCGATTGCCAGGGTATCTGGCAAGAATGTGAGTTATCAGAATTTGCCAGAAGCTGAATATCGTAAGGTATTGCTGGATGCAGGCTTGCCTGAAGGCTTGGCAACTTTGCTTGCTGAATCTGATACGGGTGCTGCCAAGGGTGGCCTATTTGATGATAGTCATCAACTGAGCGAGTTGATTGGTCGCCCGACGACCAATATAGACAAGCAGCTTGAGGTAGCAGTCTAAATTCGACAGTAGAAATCTCCCGGGATGGCATTAACCATGCCGTCCGGGAGTGGTCGCGATCACACGCGCATATCAGACTTCATCGATAGTGTTGGCGATAGCCGCATAAAGATCGCGCGTGGCAGCTAGCGCCGCTGCATGTATCTGTGAGGCAGGAATAATCTTGCCGTCAGCGCCAGGCAAAGCGCGGGTTGCAGTCGCACTGGCCACTACCGTAGGCGCATACCCCAGATTGAATCCACCATGGGCCGTGGAGTTTACGCACATATGCGTCATAAACCCGGCCAGGACAATATTCTTGATGCCATGAGCTTTTAAGACATCATCCAGGTTTGTTCCAACAAATGAATTAGGGTAATGCTTGGTAATCACGTCTTCGCCAGCGATCGGTGCGACAACATCGGCAATCTGCCCAATATGGGCGCGAATGTCATAAGGTGTGCCTTCCCCGGCATCATGCTGAATATGGATCACCGGTACCTTGAGCGTGCGCGCTTTCTCAAGCAACAGTTTCGCCTCTTGCAATGCTGGTTCAACCCCCTCTAGTGCCATGATTCCTTCACGGTAAGTATTTTGGCAATCAATCAGAATCAAGGCTGCATCTGCCAGTTTCCCCGGTGTTTGGCCTAACCCAACTAAGTCACGTAATGTTGTCGTCATTTTTATCTCTTTTATGACCTAACGTATTGATTATTCATCCACATTTGCTCTCTCCACAATTTAGACACGTTAGGCATCCGTCCATAATGATGGCAGCCTTAGTTTGGCACTTGTTGCAAAGTTGCGCGCCGGGTGGGAAGCCTTCGGCATTGGTTTCAGCGCCTGGTTTAGCGTGTTTTTCCATATATTCGGCGCGCTTTTCGTTGATGAGTTTCTGCTGGTGTTCGTCAGGGCCGGATTTCTTCAGCATACCGATCTGGTAGAGATGCTGTTCCAGCACTTCACCAATCTCGGCGACCAGGCTGGGAATATATTTGCCGCCTTTCTTGAAGTAGCCGCCGCTGGGCTCGAATACGCTCTTGAGCTCCTCGACCAGGAAAGTGATGTCACCACCCTTGCGAAAGGTGGCTGACATGACGCGTGTGAGTGCGACGATCCACTGGAAGTGCTCCATGTTCTTGGAGTTGATGAATATCTCGAACGGGCGGCGGTGCTCCTGCGGCGTGCCTTCGTTCATGATCACGTCGTTGATGGTGATGTAGAGTGCATGCTCGGTCACTGGGGTCTTGATTTTGTAGGTGTTGCCGACCAGCATGTCTGGGCGGCTCAATGGCTCACCCAGTTGGACGATTTCGGCGAGCTTCTGTTCGTGCGCTTTTTGCTCGGCGGCGGCTTGTTCTGCCTTGAGTTTGTCTTCTTCGGTAATGACGTTGTAACCGGTGATTTTCTTTTCTATCTTGATTGCCATGTTCGTCTCCTGTGCGCGTGCGTCACTGGGACAGGCAAGCGGACTCTTATCCGGTTGCCTGCGATGTGTGTTAGAACTTGCCGTAATAGCCTTCCTTGAGGGCATCGTAGAGATTGGCGGCGGTGTGGATTTCGCCGTCGTACTCGATTTCCTCGTTGCCCTTGGCCTCGATCACGCTGCCGTCGTCCAGGGTGAACTTGTAGGTGGTATTCTCGAGATCCTTCTCTGTCACCAGCACGCCCTGGAAGGCTTCGGGATTGAAGCGGAAGGTGGTGCAGCCCTTGAGGCCCTTTTCGTAGGCGTAGAGGTAGATGTCCTTGAAGTCGTTGAAGTCGTAATCGGTCGGCACGTTGATGGTCTTGGAAATGGAGCTGTCTATCCATTTCTGCGCTGCGGCTTGGATGTCCACATGGGCTTTTGCCGCGATGGTGGATGAGTCAAGGAAGTAAGCCGGCAATTGCTCTTCTTCCTTGTCGGAGAATGGCATCGCGTCCGGGTTGATTAATTCGCGGTAGGCGAGCAGTTCGTAGGAGAACACGTCTACCTTTTCCTTGGATTTCTTGCCTTCGCGAATGACGTTGCGGCTGTAGTGGTGCGCGAAGGACGGCTCGATGCCGTTGCTGGCGTTGTTGGCCAAGCTGAGCGAAATGGTGCCGGTCGGCGCGATCGAGCTGTGGTGGCTGAAGCGCGAGCCGGTCTTGGCGATCTGCTTGCGCAGTGTTTCCGGGAATTGCTGCATATAGCGGCTGTAAAGGCCCATGAGCACCTTGCCCTTGATCTTGTCGCCGAGCTTGATGCCATCTTTCGCCATTTCCGGACGCTTGGACAACAGATCGGCGGTGATCTCGAACTCTTCTTCCATGATAGGCGCGGCGCCTTTTTCCTCGGCGAGTTCCACGCCGACTTCCCAGCCGACCTCGGCCATGACCTTGGTGACTTCCTCGGTGAACTGCAGTGAATCGGCCTCGCCGTATTTCATCCTGAGCATGGTGAGCGTGGAGCCCAGCCCCAGGTAGCCCATGCCGTGGCGGCGCTTGCGGGTGATTTCGTCGCGCTGCTGCTGCAACGGCAGGCCGTTGATTTCGACGACGTTGTCCAGCATGCGGGTGAAGATGGCGACGACTTCGCGGTATTCGTCCCAGTCAAAATAGGCGCTGTCAGTGAATGGCTCACGCACGAATTTGGTCAGGTTAATCGAGCCGAGCAGGCAGGCACCATAAGGTGGCAGGGGCTGCTCGCCGCAGGGGTTGGTGGCACGGATGTTTTCGCAGTACCAGTTATTGTTCATCTCGTTGACGCGATCAATCAGGATGAATCCAGGCTCAGCAAAATCGTAGGTGGAGGACATGATCACGTCCCACAGGCGCTGCGCCTTGATGGTCTTGTAGACGCGGCAGGCCACCTTGCCGTCAGATTCGCGCGTGAGGTACTTGTCCTTGAGCGGCCATTCGCGCCAGACCACGGTTTCTTCATTGTGTACATCAAGGCCGTCCTGCTCGGCTTCCTTCGCCGTGACGGGGAAGGCGAGCTTCCATTCCGCGTCGGCCTTTACTGCTTCCATGAAATCCTTGGTGATCAAGGTGGAAAGGTTGAACTGGCGCAGGCGTCCTGCCTCACGCTTGGCCTTGATGAAGTCGGTCACGTCGGGATGCGAAATGTCGAAGGTCGCCATCTGCGCGCCGCGTCGGCCACCTGCGGACGAGACGGTGAAACACATCTTATCGTAGATATCCATGAACGAGAGCGGGCCGCTGGTGTAAGCGCCAGCGCCAGCGACGAATGCGCCCTTGGGGCGCAGGGTGGAGAATTCATAGCCAATGCCGCAACCGGCCTTCAAGGTCAGGCCGGCTTCGTGCACTTTCTCCAGGATGCCGTCCATGCTGTCCTCGACAATACCGGAGACGGTGCAGTTGATGGTGCTGGTGGCGGGCTTGTGCTCCTGCGCACCAGCATTTGAAGTAATGCGCCCGGCGGGGATCGCGCCACGGCGCAAGGCCCAGAGGAATTTTTCAAACCACAAGCCACGTTTTTCTTCAGTCTCTACATCAGCCAATGCGCGCGCCACGCGCTTGTAGGTGTCGTCCATGTCTTGGTCGATGAAACTACCTTGCTTGGTTTTCAGGCGATACTTTTTGTCCCAGATATCCAACGATACGGATTGTATGGGCACAACGGATACATCGGCTTTCTGAACCACAGGTTGGGCAGATTTCACGGCCTTGAGCATGGGTTTTCCTCTCTGTTATTAGTGGCTGGACGCCATTTCCGAATACGCAGGCTTGGTGTTGCTGTTTTGTTTTAAACCACAATATCTAGTGATGAAATGAAAAATTATTTCATTTTGTAGTGATGGTCAAGGGTATTTTTTGGTGCACGTGCGCGATTTTGGGGTGTAGTGACCCAGTGAGTTATGTCATGTCGTGTACTTAGGTTGTGTAGATGGTAAGGATTGACTGACTACGGTAGATATGAATTGAATGCCGAGGTGGAAAAAACCAATAAAAAACCCGGCGATGCCGGGTGATGGTATTAAGACTATGCAAGAAGTGAGTCTGGATTCTAGAACTTCCAATGACCAACAATTTGTCCAGTGACGGCACTGTAACCAGTCGTGCGCTCTCCATCTAGTTGTAAGGAGATCGAGAAGTCTTCAGTCTTTTGGAAGCGCAAGGCCCCGCTCATGTTGTAGGTGTTTCTGGCAATTTCCTGACCTTCTGTTTTAAATGCAGCGCCTCCACCGATGAAGTTGGTAGTGGCATTCAAACCATCATTCTTGAAATCGTGACGCCATCCAATCTGTACAGCAGGAAGCATACGAATTCCATTGGATAGTTCGACATCGCTAGAGAATCTGACTGCCAGTAAACTGCGAATACGATCAGCGGACTCATCCTGATATTTCATTGAGAGAGGACCGCCCCCTTTTTCCGTATAACCGTTTTGCTGGAGGTTGATCCACTCCAAGCCCACGATCGGTGTGATTGTTGATCTTCCACCAAATGCTAATGGAAAACCGACGTTTACACGGGCAGCAACTTGATCACCATCATAGCTACCTTTTGCAATTCCACTGATGGCCGTATTTCTGGAGCTATCATAGTTCTGACGGGCATAAGCCAGCATGCTTTCGAGATACCATTGACCAAAATCTTTTGCAGCATAAGCAGTTAATTGGTAAGTCTTGATGTCACTATGGTCTCCATCACGAAAGTCGCTCATATTGACATTAGTTTTTGCGTAGGTGAATGCGCTACCTACCAACCAATTGTTGTCTAGCAATGTATCAGCGCCAAATGCCATGCCTGTAGTGCTCATGTTATAGCCTGCAAAGCCAGAGCACATATCCTGATTGCCCCTCCCGCCAAACACCTTGGTCCAAAAACCATGTTTTTTCAGTGTGCTGTTAAAGATGGTAGACAGGTCACCGTTGGCAGCGAGTTTTACTTTTCCTGCCTTGAGGTCTTCCGCAAGTGATGTTTGAAAGCCATCAATGCGAAGTGAGTCAAGACGCATTTGTACCGTATCAAGATTGCCCGAAATAGTTTGGGAGGCAGCAAAGCTGGATGCTTGACTGGTATTTGGAGCGATCTTGCTCAGTGCCGTTGTTTGTTGATCTTTGGACATTAATACCAGGTCAGCGAGTGCATTACTCATCGCGACATTTGTACCCCCTACGAGGCTATCAAGTACTGTAGCAGCGCCTGAGCTATGCGTGGTTGAGTTTGGCGTGAACAATCCACCTCCAAGCAAAGACGCATCAAGAACGACGGAACTTGACAGGATAATTAAATCCATAGGTTCCCAATCTTGAGTAGGGTTAGCAATCGGGATATATCTGAATGTATATGTACCCGGAGAAAGATTACTAAATGTTGAACCTTGCCACGTGTAAATACTTCGTGTTGGTGTGCCTACTAGCTGTGTTCCATCAGAGAAGAAATTTGTTACGCCATCAATGAGTCCGGCGGGTTTATTTGTGACAAGTAGTGAGAAGGCGACAGTTGATGAATACCCATTTGAGCCAGTGACTTCTAAACTGCCCTCTGTAAACGTGACGTTTTGATGCCAAGATCCATACCAGAATGTAACGGCATTTGCTCCTGCATTTTCATAGCCGATAGACGCTGTATGAGCATATAAATGCTGTGAGAACATTGCACTGAGAATGGTTGCAATCGTGAGTTTTGTTTTGAGACATCTGACGGATGCTCTATTTCTTGTATTGGTATTGAATGTATTTGGTTTCATGATCCCCCCGAGAGAACAAAAGCATGACTAATTAGGTGCATTGAGCACGGTGGATGCTAGCAAAGGGGAGAGTGAGAAAACCTACTGAAACCTACAGCTTGTATTGCAGGGTTAATCGGCGATGGTGATGTTGGTGCAGAGTTGATAGCCATAGCTGCGGATAGCCTGGATGGGGTTCAGGTCGGCTTGCATGTTTACTTGCATGAGTTTTTTCCTGAGACGCACAATGAGGACTTCGAGTGATGCTTTACTGTAATCGGGATGTTCGCGACCGGCGATTTCCAGCAGTTGCCAGGTTTCCAGACGCTGGCCAGGTGCACGTAGCAGCGCGAGTACCACAGCGGCTTCTTGCGCGTTGAGTGAGATGCTGGTCTGGTGAAGGATAAGCTGGCGTGTGCGGGGGTGTAGCGTTAGGCATGCAGGGTTCTGCTCTTGTCGCGGCTTGACTCTTCTGGACAGCGCATTGATGGCACTATTGAGTTCTTCAAGTGCAGCCGGTTTAGTCAGGTAGATGTCGGCACCTTGGTCATACCCCTGCATTTTGTGCTCAGCAAGGTTGTTGGCACTGACGATGATGATGCCTACATTGGGGTGAATCTGCCGGATGCGATGGGTCAGGGTGAGCCCATTCTCTCCAGGTAGGTTGATATCAATGATCATGAGGTCTATGCATTGGAGGTCTGCATGTTCGTACAGTGCCTCTGCTGATTCCAGCCCGGTGACATGAT
Organism: Methylobacillus methanolivorans; assembly: GCF_044751345.1. Taxonomy (GTDB): domain Bacteria; phylum Pseudomonadota; class Gammaproteobacteria; order Burkholderiales; family Methylophilaceae; genus Methylobacillus; species Methylobacillus methanolivorans. The sequence continues at coordinate 300,163 of NZ_JBIWXY010000002.1, forward strand.
GTCCTTTGCTGGCAAGGGCTGTTACCGTGACGTCTCTCAAGGCATCGTGATCTTCCACGACGACGATATTTAACTGGGTAGCCATAAAGTGAATCTGATGCGGTGGTGATAAAGGCTGGCGTTGAGTGAACCGTTTAATGATAGCGCGACGGCCCTGGATAGATAAAGGCCGAGGCCAAAACCTGTATGTTTGCTTGATTGGGCCTCGCGATAATATTTGTCAAAAATGCGTATGAGGTCAGGTGTGCTATCCACACTGTTTTCAACAGAGATGGCAATCCCGCTCCTGCCATCATTCTCGGTTTGGGCATTGATACGAATTGAGATGGCGCTGTTGGCTGGTGAATATTTGAGTGCATTTTCAAGCAGGTTGCGTAAGATCAGCCTGAGCATGAGGTGATCACAGCGCAATGGCGTCATGATGTGAATAGATAACTCTACGCGCTCTATGCAATCATATTCAGTCACTAGGGATTGCAAGATGCCTGCAAGATCACAAGCTTCGTAATTGATCTTGATATTTTTTTCTTCGATTTTGCTGATCTGTGCACAGCGGTCAATCATGTTGCTGATATCGCTGATACTTTGCTCAATATGACGTTTGGGTTGTCCTGTAATGGACAGGGCATCCAACGATAGCCTGATCACCGACAGTGGTGTTTTCAGCTCATGCGTGATCATAGCCATGAAATAGCCCATTTCATCTCGTTTCTGGCGCTCTAATGCCAATTCCTGGTTAGCTAGTCGCAAGGAAAGTTTGGCATTATTGCTTTCCCGTAAGCTTGCTGAAGAGCGTTGCTGAAGGATGATGTACATCAGGAAAGCGGAAATGACACTATGCCCCAAGATAGCATTCAAGTTCCATTCTGCCGCAGGCGACCAGCCCATCACGGGAAGGATGGAAACGATCAGGGATAGACTATGCAGTCCATAGATGATTCGCAATGTTTTCCTGCTTGGAGCAATATCTTTTTCTTCAGCGCTAGCGCTGAGTGCCAGGGGGAATAAGAGTGCCGTGGAGAGGACGACGAGATAGGCATTGTATTTCAGTGCTTCCTGGGTAAAACCAGTCACTAAGCCACATAACAACACGGGAAAAAGGGCTGCCAAGCATAGCAGTATCCTCATTCCCCATCGATTGGGCTTGTATTGTGAAAGCAACACGTAATGAAACAAAATGCTGATGAATACGATCGTCAGGATGGCAATACTGGTGAGGGTGTCGTTGAGCGCTAGTTGATCTATAGGTGTCCAGGGCGCCAAGTAACCGAGTATCGCCAGGGCATAGAGAATGTGGGCTAACTGATAAAAAGTGAATAGGCCGGTCAATAGCTGCGGTTTACTGATGAAATCATTGGCGGACCAGAAACCTAGCCATAACATGATGGCGAGGTAGAGTACCACGATGATGTGCTGGCGCATTTCCTTGAGGCTGGCCTCATCATCCGGCAAGGCTTCTACATGCATCAGGGATGTACTGGTGGTCCTTAGTTTCAGGTAATAGACCGTGGGGACGTTGTGACCAGCAATCACGAAACCATGGGTAATGGCATTATGGCGATCCCTCCCCTGATAGGCATAACGATCCCCTGTGACCTTTTCCAGCCACTGGCCTGGTCGCTGAGGGTCTGGGGAGTACAGCGTGATTTCGTCAAGGTAGGTAGGGCGTATCCGCAGTTCTATGTACGCTTTGGATGTTGGGCGGATGGTAATCCGCATCCATTGCGTGGCAGGGGTGTAACCCGCGATTAGCAAGTTATTGATGGGCTTAAAAGGCTGATGCTGAACGGTCTCAATATTTAGTTGACCTTGTATGTCGCTGAACACTTCACGCTTGACGATCAGGTCATTGGCATAAGCACTGCCTACACAGGCCCAGCATAGCAACAAGAAAAAAATTCTTGAAATCACGAATTCAGTCAACACAAGCACAAGGATGCGTGATTATGCCCTGTATTCATGCGAAAATTGCCCAATGCCGCGCTTAATTTATACCCTGCTGATTTATCTCCTGATCCCCTTTGTGCCTTTCAAGCTGCTATGGCGTGGTTTGCGCCAACCCGAGTATCGACAGCATTGGGCGGAGCGTTTTGGCTTTTTCAGCACGTCAGTGACCAAGCCGATGATCTGGATACATTGCGTCTCGGTGGGGGAAACCCGCGGTGCGGCGCCGTTGATCAAGCAATTACAGCAACGCTATCCGCAATATCAAATCCTGATGACGCATGCGACACCGACTGGTCGCGAAGCCGGGAAGCAGTTATTTGGCGATAGCGTCTTGCGGTGTTATCTGCCATATGACACGCCTGGTGCCGTGTCACGCTTCCTGAACCATTTCCAGCCACAATTGGGCATGCTCATGGAAACTGAACTGTGGTTCAACCTGATTGCAGGCTGCAAGGCGCGCGGCATGCCTATTTTGTTGGTGAATGCGCGGCTTTCTGCCAAATCTGCCCAAGGCTATGCCCGCCTTGGCAGCGTGGTGCGCCATGGCTTGCAGCAATTGACGGCGATTGCGGCGCAGACCAGTCAGGATGCCGAGCGATTGCAATCGCTGGTGAAACCGTATGGTGCTGAGTTGCCGGTGGAGGTAATGGGTAACCTCAAGTTTGATGTCACGCCGCCAGTTGCGGCTGTGGAGCAGGGGGAAGCGTTGCGCGGATATTTTGGTCGCCAACGCCCAGTGTTTCTGGCGGCTAGCACGCGCGATGGCGAGGAGGCCATGATCCTTGATGCGATTACTGCAGCGCAATTGCCGCAATTGCTGACGGTGATCGTGCCGCGCCATCCGCAACGCTTTGATGAGGTGGCTAATTTGCTAACGCGCCGTGGCATTCATTTCGTGCGCCGCTCGCGGCTTTCCGAGACTGTGGCGGCGAATGTGCAAGTGGTGTTAGGTGACAGCATGGGTGAAATGTTTGCTTATTACGCTGCTTGTGATGTCGCCTTTATCGGTGGCAGTTTGCAGCCTTTGGGCGGCCAGAACCTCATTGAGGCAACGGCGATGAGCAAGCCTGTATTGATCGGTCCGCACACCTTCAATTTTGCTGCAGCTACGGAGATGGCGATTGCAGCCAAGGCGGCGTGGCGTGTGCAGGATGTAGCGGATCTTGCCAAGGCCTTGCAGCGTATCTTCGGTGACCCGGAGCTGCGGCAGGCCATGAGTTGGAAGGCGTTGGAGTTCAGCACCAGTGCTGGTGGCGCGACGCAGCGCATCGCCGATATGGTGGCGTGTTACCTACCTCACCAGTCTTGAAATTGCCTTGAAGGCCGCACCTTCGGCATTACCTAACCATTCAAACACGATCGATTCCGTATTGCTGATGATGATACCGGCCTGACGTAGCCTAGCCAGCGCGTTAGCCTTATTGGCCGGGCTGCGTGACAGCACGGCATCCTCCGCGATGATGACCTGATAGCCAGCTTGTTGCAGCTGCAATGCGGTTTGCAACACGCAGATATGGGCTTCCATGCCTGCCAGCACAATCTGTGACTTGTCAGCCTGCAATTGTTCGCGGAATGCCGGCACCGCAAAGCAGGAAAACGCGGTTTTCTCGATACGAGTTGCGTTGGATAGCTTCTCGCGCAAAGTGTCCAAGGTCTGCCCCAGGCCCTGGGGATATTGCTCGGTATACATCACGGGCACGTCCAGCAATTGTGCTGCTCGCAGCAGAATGTCGCTATTGCGTACCAATGTTGCCAATTGATCCTCAGCCATGGCAGTGGCAAGTTTCTCCTGCACATCAATCATGACGAGTTGGCTCAAGGGGCGGCTGGCTAAATCAGTGGCTGGCATGATGGCAGCTTTAGTGCGCACTTTGGCTGGTCAACACCAGGCGCTCATTAACTTCGGAGAGGTCAGCCTCGTTCAGTAGCCCGACCGCATACCTGAGTTTCAGCACGTTCATGAGGTAGTTATAGCGCGACTGCAGTAGATCACGCTTGGCGCTGAATAATTGCTGCTGGGCATTCAAGACATCGACGCTATTGCGTACGCCGACTTCGTAGCCGAGGTTGGTGGAGTCAAGCTGGCTCTGGCTGGAGTTGAGCGCTTGCTCGTAAGCCTGCACCTGGGCAACGCTGCCCGTGAGGTTGAGGTAGGCCTGGCGCGTATCTAGTTCTGATTTCCTGCGCGCGGCTTCTACTTCGTCTTGCGCCTTTTGCTGATTGGCAATCGCTTCACGCACGCGTGAGCTGATGGCGCCACCCTGATACAGCGGGATATTCAACCTGAGGCCTATGGTCGCGTTTTGCAAATCGCTACCAAAGCCATTCGGGCTGCCGCTGGCGCGGGTATCTGTATAGCTGCCGACCATATCAAGCGTAGGCCAATGCCCCGCACTCATGCGCTCGACCTCTTGTGTGGCAAGGCGCAGAGCTTCTTGCTGAATGCTGATGGCTAAATTATTGTCTGTCGCCAGGCCCACCCATTGTTCCATGTCCATGGGTGCAGGAGGCCGCGTCTGCAAGTCTTGGCGCACCGTGGCAAAACGCGAGGGCAGGCGGCCGATGATGGCTTGTACGGCACGCTTACGCACTTCGTAATCATTCAGTACCGTGATTTCCTGCGCCCTGAGCAAGTCAAACCTCGCTTGGGCTTCATTGACATCGGTAATCGTTGCGGTGCCTACCTCAAAATTGGCTTTGGCCTGTTCGAGTTGCTTGGAAATCGCCGCTTTCTGGCTGTTGATCAGGTCGATCTGGTCTTGGGCGAGCAAGACATCGAAATAGGCCTGTGCGCTACGTAGCATCAAGTCTTGCTGGGATTGCATTAATTGCTTGTCGGCTTGGGAAACCTGGGTTTCAGCTTGTTTCATCTGTACCCAATTTTCCTTGCGCAAGATGGGCTGTGTAAAGTTGACGCCAAAACCAAAAGTATCAAAAGACTCACGCCCCGCATTGCGGAAAATAGCGTTGTTGCCGAGATAACGAATGTCGGTTTCAGAGCGGCTGGCATCGGTTGAGAAATTAACATTGGGGCGATATAGCGCCTTGCCTTGCTCGATTTTCTCTTGCATCGCCAGGTTACCGCTACGTGCCGCAGCCAGTGTCGGGTCATTGCTCACGGCGATGTTGTAAATATCAAGCAGGTTTTGCCCATCGGCAGCTTGTGCTTGATATGACATCAAGCTAACCAGCGTAACGATGATGAAGTGGATGTGCGCAACTCTCATGGTGGTCATCTCTGGAAAGTCTGTTAAAGCCCGGTCCTGGGTTGATTGTCCGGCATTCTAACCCGATACCAGGCTGCATATAGTGCGGGCAGTGACAATATCGTCAGCACCGTTGCCACGGCCAATCCCCCCATAATCGCGACTGCCATGGGGCCGAAGAAGGTATTGCGGGTGAGCGGTATCATGGCCAGGATGGCGGCCGCTGCAGTCAGCATGATGGGGCGAAAGCGCCGTACTGCCGATTCGACAATCGCTTCCCATTCCGGCTTGCCGTCACGCTTGTCCTGCTCGATCTGGTCGACCAGGATTACTGAGTTGCGCATGATCATGCCCGATAGGGCAATGGTGCCCAACATGGCGACAAAGCCGAAAGGCTTGTTAAACAGCAACAAGGCAATCGTGACGCCGATCAAGCCGAGTGGGGCAGTGAGGACGACGAGCACGGTGCGTGAGAAACTTTGCAATTGCAGCATGAGGATGGTCAGCACGGCAAAAATGAACAGCGGCAGGCCAGCAGCAACGGATTGGCCACCTTTGGCAGATTCTTCCACGGCGCCACCGGTTTCGAGGTGATAACCCAATGGGAGCTTCTGCCGAATGCTAGTGAGCTGCTTTTCAACCTGCGCTGATACCACGGGAGCCTGCAAGTCACCAATCAGGTTGGCGCGTACGGTGATGGTCGGTGTGCGGTTGCGGCGCCAGATGACTGCATCTTCAAAGTCGGGGGTGATGCTGGCCAGTTGCGAGAGTGGTACGCTGGTGCCACTGGAGGTGGGCACCATGAGTTCTGGCAAGTGCGACAGATGTGTGCGTTCCATACTGTCGCCACGCAAGACGAGGTCGATGCGCTCTATGCCATCACGGAACTCGGTGACATACAGCCCGCGCATCGCAGCATTGACCACGTTGGCAATATCGGCCGAGCTCACACCTAGCAACCTGGCCTTGGATTGATCTACTTCAATCTTCATGACTTTGCCCGGTTCCTCCCAATCCAGCTGCACGTTGGTGAGATAAGCGTTGCGGCGCATGATGTCGGCCACCTGATGGCTGATGTCGCGAATATTGTCTATGTCAGGGCCTGAGACACGGAACTGCACAGGGAAACCAACCGGCGGCCCGTTCTCCAGGCGCAATACTGAGGCTCTGAGCGCAGGGAAATCGGTTTCGAACAGGTGAGTAAGTTTGTTGCGCAAGGCATCACGAGTGCCATTGCCTTCAGTCAGGATAACGAATTGAGCAAAGCTGCGCTGCGCTAGTTGTTGATCCAGTGGCAGGTAAAAGCGAGGGCTGCCGTTGCCGATGTAGGCGACATAATTCTCGATGCCGGATTGTTGTTGCAGCCATTGCTCCAGTTTCTTGACTTCGCCATCCGTGGCGGTATAGGAGGAGCCTTCGGCGAGGCGCAAGTCGACGATGAGTTCTGGGCGGGTGGAATCCGGGAAGAATTGTTGCTGCACCGAGCCAAAGCCAATCAGTGAGGCAATGAACAAGCCAGCGGTAATCACAATGACGATCCAGCGGTGGCGTACGCATTGGGTGATGAGTGTACGTAAGCGTTGGTAGAAGCGGGAATCATAAATGTTGGCATGTTCACCAGCAGCCATATGCTGCAGGTGTTGTGCCCTGCGTGCTTGCATGCGCTGGCTTAACTTGGGCGCAGCACGTTGCAGCCAGCGTGCAAGGCGTGATGGCGGCTGGTTCGCTTGTTGCCGATAATCAGGCAACAGGTAGTAGCCGAGATAGGGTACAAAGATCACGGCGGCCACCCAGGAGGCGAGCAATGCAATTGCCGATACCTGGAAGATGGAGCGGGTGTACTCGCCAGTGGCAGAGGCCGCGGTGGCGATTGGCAAGAAGCCTGCGACGGTGACCAAGGTGCCGGAGAGCATGGGAATGGCGGTTGAAGTGAAGGCAAATGAGGCGGCCTTCATGCGTTCCCAGCCTTGCTCCATTTTGGATGCCATCATTTCCACGGCAATGATGGCATCGTCGACCAGCAGCCCCAGTGCGAGGATCAATGCGCCGAGCGAAATCTTGTGCAGGCCGACGCCAAATATCTCCATGAACAGAAAAGTGACGGCAAGCACGACCGGAATCACGATGGTGACGACGATACCGGTGCGTAGCCCAAGAGACAGTAGGCTGACACCCAGCACGATGATGAGTGCCTCGGCGAGCGAGTGTACAAAATCATTCACCGAGTGGATGACGGCCCTAGGCTGCGAAGAAACAGTATCCAGGCTGAGCCCAACGGGTAGTTGGCTACGAATCAGGCCAGTGGTGGCATCCAGCGACTTTCCCAGTTGAATGATATCGCCGCCATGGCGCATGGCAACGCCGATCAGCAAGGTCTCCTTGCCCATGTAGCGGATGCGTGAGGAAGGTGGGTCCTCGAATCCGCGATAGATCTTGGCGATATCACCCAGGTGAAATTCGTTACCATTGGCGCGTAGTTTCAGGGCACGCAGATTGTCGAGACGGTCAAAACGTCCGCTCACGGCAAAGCGAATATGTTCCGGTCCGCTGTCGTAGGCACCGGCGCTATTTACCTGATTCTGCTGTTGTAGTGTTTCCAGCAGGGCGCTAGGGCTGATGCCCAGTGTGGCCAGCTTTGCGTTGGAGAGTTCAATATAGATACGTTGTGATTGTTCGCCAAAAAACTCAACCTTGGCGACGTCCTTGATCTTGAGCAGTTCGGCACGGATTGCCTCAGCCTGCTTTTTCAGTTCAGCATAGTTATAACCATCGCCATGCAAGGCATACAAATTGCCATATACATCGCCAAATTCGTCATTGAAGGTGGGGGCCTGAATGCCTTCAGGCAGCGTATTGCGAATGTCGCTGACTTTCTTGCGGGCCTGGTACCAAAGGTCGGGCACACTGGCTGGTGGCGTCGAGTCTTCAGCATGGATGAAAATCAGCGATTCACCTGGGCGGGAGTAGCTACGCAGGATATCCAGGTAAGGGAGCTCCTGTAGTTTCTTTTCTAGCTTGTCAGTAACCTGTAGTTCCACTTCATGGGCACTGGCACCCGGCCAGATGGTGTGGATGACCATCACCTTGAAGGTAAAAGGTGGATCCTCCGATTGCCCAAGCTTGGTGTAGGACAACATGCCCGCGATAGTGAGTACCAGCATGAAGTAGAGCACCAGGCTGCGGTGGTGTAGCGCCCAGTTGGATAGGTTGAATCGCTGGCGCTGTTCGCTCATTGATTCACCTCGGTATTGACTGGAGTGATGACTTGCCCTTGGGTCAACGTATGTACGCCTGTGACCACGATGGTTTCATCACCCTTGAGCCCAGAGGTGATGCTGACGCCCTGCTCGCTATAGTTGCCTATGCTGACTGGAGTAGGGTGGACTTGATGGTTGGCATCCACGATCCAGACTTGCGGCTGGGCATGCTGCTGTGAAACCGCTGTGCTGGGCAGCATGAACCCTGGCTGCTGATCATCCAGCCTGACGCCAGCTGTCATGCCGATTTGCACTTTGTCATCGGGTTGCAGCAGTGTGACCTGGGCACGGAAGGTGCGGGTCGCAGGGTCTGCAGCCGGGGCGATTTCCCTGATGCGTCCCTGATAGGATTGATCGCGGTTTGACCAAAGGCGAATGCTGGCAGGGTCACCAGCATGTAGGCTATGCATGCGCGATTCGGGAATAGGGATTTGTACCTCCAGCTCCCCTGGTACCGCGACCCTGGCGATGACTTGCCCGGCATTGACCACTTGGCCTGGCTCCGCGTCAATCATGGTGACAACGCCATTACGTTCTGCGAGCAAGGATGTGTATTGCGCCTGATTGCTGGCAACTTTGACTTGGGCTTGCGCCTGCTGCACCTGGGCGCTGGTGGATTGCAGGCGAGTCTCTACCGAGTCCAGTGCGGCAGCCGAGATAAAGCGCTGCTCGAACAGCTGGCGCTGACGCTTGCTATCCGCCTGTGCCAGTGCGAGTTGTGCTTCTGCCGCACGCAGGGCTGCTTGCGCCGAGGCTAGTGAAAGCTGGTTGTCTTCGGCATCCAGCCGGGCCAGTACCTGGCCTTTGCGAACATGATCCCCGATTTCTACATGACGCTGGATGATCTTGCCTGCAATGCGGAAGCCTTGTGCTGATTCGTAGCGCGGACGTATTTCGCCGGTCAGCCATTGCCCATCGTCTATGCCATGCGCATTGCCAAGCTGCATCACCAGCGCTGGGCGTGGAGGTGGCGTCTCAGGGGCGGGTTTCTGGCAGGCTGTAAGGGCAAGCAAGGCCAGGGTCATGAGCCAGGGCCTGGATGTTTTGTAAGCGAGTCGTGGCAACATAGGTTTATCTAGTACGTAGGTTGAGATTTGATCAGGCCCCTGATCATGTTGTCTTGCATTAGTGCAATACGTTGTTCTATTGGTTGCCATGTTATCCATTCATCACATGCCATGGTGATTTCCAGTGCGCATACGCCATGAATCCCAGCCCAGAGGGTCTGGGCGATCAGGTCAATATTGTCGAGTTCTGGGCGGAATGCTGCTTGTTCAAAGGCTTGTTGAACCGTAGCGCGTAGCAGTGCATATGCATCCTGCTCAATATTGCCGTGATGTAGCCTGGAGTTTTCCTGGGTTTGATTAGGCTTGGGCATCATGAACATGAAGCGGTAATGGTTGGGGTAGGTCAGTGCATAGCGTGAATACGCCAGACATAGCGCCCGCAATTGCTGGATACCGTCTGGGTTGGGATTGGTCGTGATGAGGTGCAAGTCATGGGCTAATACCAAGGAGTCGTGGTCGCACAAGGTTTGCAACAAGTCGTTTTTGTCGACAAAGTGCAGGTAGATGGTCGTGGGGGAATAGTTCACCCGCTTGGCAATCTCGCGCATTGAAACGGCTTCGATACCACGCTCCACGAATAATTGACGCGCAGCATCAAGGATCAGCTTCCTGAGCTGGTCGCGTTCTTGCGGGGTCTTGACTCTTGGGGGCATGTACTCACGGCAGAAGTGATCAATGGAGATGATTAAACACTGTTAACTTAACAGTGTCAATCTTTGATATTTGCGTAGCCGCGTTAACGCAAAGTGAATACATCAGACCTGATCATGCTAACGATGGTCTTGTAGGGCGGAGGGATGAATCTCAAGAAAACGGGAGCGATGACTCCCGTTTGATCGTGAATATGCTTGCCTGCCTTTAAGGCAGGAATAGCAGTATTTAGAAGCTGAATTTCTCAGGCTGAGGGGCGTTTTCCAGTTGTGCGAGCGAAGTCTCGAAGATCACATCCTGACGCAGGCTATCAGCGCTGATACGGCGCGAAATAATCGCTTCCATCACGGGAGGTTCGCCTATGACAGCAAATAAACGCCCACCAATATTGAGTTGTTCTGTCACTTGTGGCGGTAGTGCGAGCGAGCCGGTAAACACAATCACATCATATGGGCCTTGTGCAGGCCAGCCTTGTGCACCATCGCCAACATGCAAAGTGACATTGTGGATGTTTTGTTCTGTCAGTCGTGCCTGGGCTTGATGGCTGAGTTCTGCGTTGATTTCCACGCTGTGTACTTCGCCTGCCAGCGAAGCCAGCAAGGCGGTGAAATAGCCGCTTCCCGTGCCAATTTCCAATACCTTGTCACTTGGTTGAATTTCCAAGGCTTGCAGGATGCGGCCCTCAAGTTTGGGAGAGAGCATGGTTTGGTCAAAACCGAGTGGGATTTCGATGTCGGCAAATGCAAGCCCACGATATTGGACCGGCACGAAAGCCTCGCGAGGTACTTGTCCCAAGAGGTCGAGCACTGTGCCATCCAGCACCTCCCAAGGGCGGATTTGCTGCTCTATCATGTTGAAGCGGGCTTGTTCTACATCATGGTGCATCACATTATCCATCGCGTGGCTGTCGGTCTGCCGATTATAGCCTGCCACGGCAGAGTTTCAAGCTCTAGGGAGTTTGCCGCTTAGTCTGGCAGCGGGCTTTCTTGGTCGTTATTGTCTTCCAGCTTGTAGCGGCTGAGCTTATACCAGAGTGAGCGTTCACTAATGTCCAGCAGGCGTGCTGCCTTGCTTTTGTTGCCCTTAGTTTGTTGCAGGGCAGTGCGGATCATGTCCTTTTCCAGGGTTTCCGTTGCGATGGGTAATGACATATTCGCCTGGGTGGCCAATGTCATTGCCTCTGGAACAGCGGTGGTAGTGGTCGCTAGCGTGGCGTGTTGTGTGATGTCTGTGGGCAGGTGCTCCGTGCTGATGGTATCTCCGCCGCAGATGATGGCAGCTCGCTCCAGGATGTTCTGTAGTTCGCGGATATTGCCTGGCCATGTATAGGTTTGCAGCGTTTGTGCTGCTGCGTCGTCCAGGCTGAGTCCACGTGGCTTGAGAAAATGGGTGGCCAGTGCGGGGATGTCGCTCTTGCGTTCCCGCAATGGCGGCAAATCAATGCGGAATACGTTGAGACGGTAATACAGGTCCTCGCGCAATTTGCCATCGGCAATGGCCTGCAATGGGTCGCGGTTGGTTGCCGCTACCACGCGAATATCCACCGGGAGGCTGCGATTGCTGCCCAGGCGCTCAATCACTCCTTGTTGCAATGCGCGTAGCAGCTTGGCTTGTAGCCCGATAGGCATTTCCGTGACTTCATCAAGAAATAATGTGCCGCCATCGGCCATCTCGAATTTGCCGATACGGTTTTTCACTGCGCCGGTGAACGCACCGCGTTCGTGGCCAAATAGCTCAGATTCCAACATATCACCGGGAATGGCCGCACAGTTGACGGCAACAAACAGGGCATCCTTGCGGGGTGAAAGCTGGTGGATTGCTTGAGCGACTAGCTCCTTGCCTGTGCCGGTCTCGCCAGCAATCAGCGTGGTGGCTTTTTCTGGTGCGACTTGCCTGATGGCCTGCTGTAATTTTTGCATAGCCGGGCTTTGACCGATCAGTTGGGTATCTTGGCTGGCTTCAGCCCGTAAATAGCGATTTTCCAGTTTTAACCGGCTTAATGAGAGCGCGCGCTCAATGGCGATTTCCAGCGTGCTGAGGTCGAAAGGGCGCAGGATGTAATCAGATGCGCCTAGCTTCATGGCTTCTATTGCGGTAGAAATTTCCCCTTGTGCCGTGACGATAATGGAGGGGACATCAATACCTTCCTGCTGCATGGTGGCCAGCAGTTTCAGGCCGTCCATCACTGGCATGTGCAAGTCGCTGATCACTAAATCTATGCCGCCTTGGCGCAAGATATCAAGCGCTTCGCGCCCGTTTTCTGCCAGCACCGGCTGATAGCCTGCTTGTTTGAGGCTGATTTCCAGCAGGCGGCGCATACTGGGTTCATCGTCCAGAGCGAGGATGTTCTTGAGTTTAGTCATGCGGGTTTACACTCCATTGCGCGGAAGCTGGATGACGAAAGTCGCGCCTTGATGATCATTGGGTTCAACATGGATGCTGCCATGATGAGCCAGGATGATTTGGCGCACAATCGCCAGCCCCAGGCCGATGCCGCCATTTCGTTGTGAGAAGAAGGGATCGAAAATCTGTTCCCGGTGTTCAGCTGTCACCCCGGGGCCATTATCAGAAACTGCAATGACAACCTGCGTTTGCGATTCCTCCAAATGAATCGTGATCTTGCCGTTGGGGGGCAGGATTTGTATGGCATTGAGCAGTAGGTTAAGCATGACTTGGGTCATTTGCTCATCATCACACTCACAGATAATGTTCGAACTTGGCTGCAGCACAATCTCGATATTTTTCTTTGCAGCCTGGCTGCGCATCATTCCAGCGCACATTGTCACCAGTTCAGTGATGTTGGATGCTGACAGCTCAGGGTGGCGCGGCTTGGCGGAGTCGACCAAAGTGTTGACCAACTTATTGAGCCGCTCGGTTTCTTTGATGATAAAACCGCAAATTTCCTGGCTTTCAGGGGCAAGGCTAGCATCACGCTGTAATAGCTGCGCGGATGAACGCAAGATGCCTAGCGGTGTGCGCACCTCATGGCTCATGGCTGCTGCCATCTCTCCGGCAACCGCAAGTTTTGCCGCCCTGGTCAGGCTTTGCTTGGAGTGATCAAGATCCTCCATCATTTTGGCAAAGGCACGAGACATTTCTGCAATTTCCTCCGGGCCGCCCGCGGGAGGTAGTGAGGCATCTGGATTGCGCAGAAAGCGGGTGGCAAACTCTGTCAGGCGTGCGACAGGGCGGGTAATGGCACGTGCTACCGGTATGGCAATCACAGTGGCCAGTAGCACTGTGATAAGTAGCAGGCCAGCAAAGATATAAGCCATCTGCCGAACTGGGGTAAGTGCTTGCGAACGGTTCTGTGCAATGCTGACCTGCCAGTTAAACCCCCGATAACCTTCGTAACCACTAGCGGTGGCATTGGCGACCAGGCGCCTGTTGTTCTGCGTTTTAGCCCAGCGATCTGTCGCTGCAATCAGCTTGTCTTGTGCAAATAAGGCTGCGGCGCTACGGCCTGATATGCCGCTTTGCAGGATTTGTTCAATTTGCTGCCAGTTGAATACTACAACAATGGTGCCTAAGAGCTTGTCATCGTTGAAGTCGTCGTTAATGTCGGTATAAATGGGTAAACGATGGCCTTCAAGCTGGCCGAGCTTGATGATCTTGTGCTGGATGAGGGTGTGTAACCAGGGCTTGAGCCTGGGCGCAAATGTCCCCAGGCGTGCCGGGTTGCTGGCTGCGATGATCATGTCTTGACGATTCACCACGTAAAGCTCGGTGTAAATATCCGAGTAGCTATCCTTGAGCTCGGTGAGGAAGGACGACAGGCGCTTGTCGATATCGCTGATACGTGCATCTTGCATGACATCTAGCTCGCTCCAGGAACTGACGTTTTGCAAACGCTCGAACATCATGCGGTCGATTTCTAGGGCTGTTGCGGTGGTCTGCGTCTGCATGCCGTTCTGGATCGCGCTCTTGAGTGCGCTCCTGGCTTCGTAGAAAGCCAGGCCAGTGATCAAGATGGCAGGTAGCAGCACCGCCAACAGGAAGGCGAACAGCAATAAATGCCGGATAGATAGCGCTTTTCGCCACATATCATTCAGTGCGAGAATGCGCGCTATTGGGGGAAATCCAGAAGCTCATGCTCTGGCGATCTGTTAAGGGTGTAGGCCTGATTGGAATCACAGGTGGTTTGTCCGGAGAAAAACATGCGCATTATGCACTTGCTTCTTGTAGCCAGTGTAGCCTTGAGCCTGAGTATCTGCAAGATTGCAGCCGCCGCAGATGAGGCCGATACCGGCCCTGGATTTCTCGATGGATTCAAACTGGGCGGCTATTCCAGTGCCGGTATCAATCTGCATCCTGGTGGCAAGGCCGATGCCCGCTTGAATGAAGTGAGTTTGTTTGTCACCTGGGATAATGGTGGTCGCCTGCGCTTTTTCTCCGAACTTGAGGTGGAAAAACCACTGACTTGGTATAGCGGCGAAGGCACGACCGGGCGAGATTCCTATTTTGATGTCGAGCGTTTTTACCTCGATTACAACCTCTCTGAAAAGCTCAATTTACGTAGTGGCCGCTTCCTGACGCCAACTGGGCGCTGGAACGTGGTGCATGCAGCGCCGCTGGTCTGGACATCATCACGCCCGTTGGTGACCAGTCGTTTGTTTCCTGAAGCGGTCAATGGTTTCATGGTGTATGGCGCTGCGCCTTTTTCTGACAAGGCTTTTGAATACAAATTCTTCATGGAAGCCGTGCAGGAGCGGCATCGTGACCGTGATGACAGCATTCCCTACAAAGATAGCAAGGGCATGCGTTTCGAGATCACGGGTAAATTCAATTGGGGTTTGTCGTTGCTGGAGACGGCGGAGGACCTGCGTTACAGTGCCACGCGATATCGAATGGTTGGGCTGGATTTCATGGTGCAACACAAGGGCTGGGAATTCAGCGGCGAAACGCTGCAACGCTTCTATACCAACGGGCACGATGGTGGCAGTGGTGCCTATCTGCAAGTGGTTGCTCCGTTGCAGGATCACTGGTTTGCGATTGGCCGTGTCGAAAATTTCAATCGGCCCGCGGAAGGCTCTAGCGAGCGCTGGGTCGTGGGGGCGGCCTGGCGGCCTGTGCCATCAAGAATTCTCAAGCTTGAATATGTCGGGGGGGATCAAGAGCGTCTTGAGTCTCCCAAGGGTTTCATGGCTTCGTTTGCGATCCTGTTCTGATGCGCTGGCTATTTCTTTTCCTGGGGTTGCACTTGTTGTTGCCTGTTGCAATGGCGGCAGAAGTGGCAACGATTGCCGTGATCGTACCCAAGGAGCAGAACCTGCATGCCTTCAGCAAGGCAGAGCTGGCGTTGGTGTTCTGGCGCAAGAAGCTCTACTGGGGCAATGGCAAGCGCATAGAGCCTGTTAACCTGGGGCCGGAGAGTGCCTTACGCCAGCGCTTCTCGCAGCTCATTCTCGATAGTGTTCCAGAAGATCAGGTGGAGTACTGGAACGCGCTGTATTTTCACGGTACCTCGCCTCCACATGTCGTCCGCACACAGGAGGCTATGCTGCGTTACGTCGCAGAAACACCAGGCTCAATAGGCTATATTGATGCATGTAAGGTGGATAACCGCATCAAGCCTGTGGCCTGGTTGTTGTCTGACGGTAGCCTGAGCCATCTTCCTCCCATATTGAGTTGCCCATCATCGTCTTGATCAAATCAGGGTTTTAACGTACATTGCGCCAATCGCTAGGGGTCTGCTTTTGTATTTGTAAGAATACGATGGCAGTGAGAATTACCCTTTGAACCTGACGTGGATAATCCCACCGTAGGGAAGCGCAGTTTGGTTTGATGGGGCAAGCTCTATTCTTTTCCCTATTGGTATTCCAAAAACGCTTCCCGCTATTTTTGGAGCCAATGATGAATGCTACCGACAAAGACCTGCATGCCAAGTTTCTCAATGAAACCGCTGAGATTGATGCAGGCACCAAACAATCCTTTGCCAATTCCCGCAAAATCTATGTCGAAGGCTCGCGCCCCGATATTCGCGTACCTTTCCGTGAAATCTCGCTTTCTGACACTCCGTCCGCTTTTGGCGCAGAAAAGAATCCGCCGGTTGTTGTCTACGATACGTCCGGCCCCTATACCGACCCTGCTGTTAACATCGACATCCGCAATGGCTTACCGGCACTAAGGGCTGGCTGGATTGACGAGCGTACTGACACCGAGCAGCTGGATGGCCCAACGTCAGATTTTGGCAAGCTGCGCAAGGAAGACCCCAAGCTGGCTGATATGCGCTTCAACCTGACGCGCAAACCGTTGCGTGCAAAACACGGCAAGAATGTAAGCCAAATGCACTATGCGCGGCAGGGCATGATTACTCCCGAGATGGAGTTTATTGCCATCCGCGAAAACCAGCGCCGTGAAAACATGAGCGAGCTGCTGCAAACCCAGCATGCTGGACAGCACTTTGGTGCCAGCATTCCGCAGGTGATCACGCCAGAGTTCGTGCGCGATGAGGTGGCCCGTGGCCGCGCGATTATCCCTGCCAACATCAACCATCCTGAAATCGAGCCTATGATTATCGGCCGCAATTTCCTGGTGAAGATCAATGCCAACATCGGCAATTCCGCGCTTGGCTCTTCCATCTCGGAAGAAGTGGAGAAAATGGTCTGGGGTACGCGTTGGGGTGGCGATACTGTGATGGATCTTTCCACCGGTAAAAACATTCATGAAACCCGCGAGTGGATCATCCGCAATAGTCCAGTACCCATTGGCACCGTGCCTATTTACCAGGCCTTGGAAAAGGTCAACGGCAAGGCCGAAGACCTGACCTGGGAAATCTTCCGAGACACGTTGATCGAGCAAGCCGAGCAGGGTGTGGACTATTTCACCATCCACGCCGGGGTACGCCTTGCCTATATCCCCATGACAGCCAAGCGCATGACCGGCATCGTGTCGCGTGGTGGTTCCATCATGGCCAAGTGGTGCCTGGCTCACCACAAGGAAAGCTTCCTCTATGAGCATTTTGAGGATATCTGCCAGATCATGAAGCAGTACGATGTGTCGTTCAGCCTGGGCGACGGACTGCGCCCAGGCTCTATCTACGATGCCAACGATGAAGCCCAGTTTGCCGAGTTGAGGACCCTGGGAGAGCTGACCCAGATTGCCTGGAAACATGATGTGCAATGCATGATCGAGGGCCCAGGCCACGTGCCCATGCACCTGATCAAGGAAAACATGGATTTGCAGCTAGAGCACTGCGGCGAAGCACCGTTTTACACGCTAGGTCCATTGACTACCGATATTGCACCCGGCTACGACCACATTACCTCTGGCATTGGTGCTGCGATGATAGGCTGGTACGGTTGTGCCATGCTGTGCTACGTGACGCCCAAGGAGCATTTGGGCCTGCCGGATAAAGAAGATGTGCGTGTTGGCATTATTACCTACAAGATTGCTGCACATGCTGCCGATTTGGCCAAGGGCCACCCCGGTGCGCAGATTCGTGACAACGCCCTGTCCAAGGCGCGTTTCGAGTTCCGCTGGGAAGACCAGTTCAATCTCGGCCTGGATCCGGAAAAAGCCAAGGAATTCCACGATGAAACCCTGCCACAGGAGGGCGCCAAGCAGGCACACTTCTGTTCCATGTGCGGCCCGCACTTCTGCTCCATGAAAATTACGCAGGATGTGCGCGATTACGCTGATAAGCTCGGCGTGGATGAACAGGCTGCGCTAAGCAAAGGTATGCAGGAAAAGGCGATTGAGTTCGTCAAGCGCGGTAGCGAGGTTTACCAGAAGGTTTGATGGGGCGGGATGACATTGCCCGATACATAAAAACGGCCAGTGACACTGACCGTTTTTATGTTGGTACATTGCTGTGACGTCTTATCCAGTCTGCAAAAGCATCCTCACTGATATTGCCAGCAGCGACATCCAGCATAACAAGTACTTTGTCCGCATCGTTTGCTGCGAGATTGCGGCCATTCAAACGCAAGAACAGTAATGTTGCCACAAATGCACTACGCTTGTTGCCGTCGGCAAAAGGATGGTTTTGAGCGATACCATAGCCATAGGCTGCTGCAAGTGCGGCTGCATCTGGAGTACTGTAGGCGGCTAACTGCTCTGGGCGAGCCAATGCAGATTCTAGCAAGCTCTGATCACGGATCCCCCTTAATCCGCCGTGCTCAGCCAATTGTTCGTCATGCACGGCAATAATGATGGGTAGGGGAATCCATATCCAGTGATGCTGGCTCATTTTGCCAGCTCACGCAGTACGGCGCGGTTTTCCTTCATAATTTTGCGTGCGAGTTCCATTTGCTGCTCGAACTCTTCGTTGTGCGGCGTAATGCTGAATCCATCAGGTGTTTCAGTGACGAATAACTCATCGCCTTTTTCCAGTTTGAACTTGCCCAACAATTCCTTGGGCAGGATCACGCCCAGCGAGTTACCGATTTGGGTCAGTTTAAGTGTAGACATGACGTTTGCCTTATGGATGTTATAACTTTGGTTATAATACATGAGTATTATCATGTGCTCCAAATGCCTTGAGGCATAAGCCCGAATAGAGGTGGCTGCTATGCTAAAATTCCGCCATGACCACGCTTAAATTAAAACCCGGTGCAGCAGCGCCATCTAAAACTCCAGGCAAGTCGCCAGTACGCAGAGCCGACCCGGCCAAGCGTTCACGTACATCGGCACCAGAATATGTGAAAGCGCCGCGTGTGGAGATTGCAGAGGCAAAGCCAGCACCTGCTGTGCAAGCCGAGCGTAAACCAAGGCCCGCCCCAGCGAAGCCTGGTGCTGCCAAACCTGCGGCCAAGCGAGAGTCTCATCAGGCTGTGGCCGCCAACAAAAAGCCATACGCCAAGAAGGAAGAGCGCCCGCGCCAATTTGCTGACCGTGATACGCCGCGGCGTGGTGGCAAGGCCAGGGATGGTTTTGAGCAAGGAACATTCAATCAAGATAGAAATACCAATCCCAAGTTCTCTCCCAAGCCTGCGCCTAGCCAGCCTGAGTTACCCCGACTTTCCAAGCGTATGGCTGAGCTTGGGCTATGCTCGCGCCGCGAGGCCGATGATTTCATCGCCAATGGCTGGGTGACGGTCAATGGCGAAGTGGTGGATGTGTTGGGCACGCGTGTAGCGCCTGATGCGGAGATCAAGGTCAGCAAAGAGGCGCAGAAACATCAGTCCGAGATTGTGACTATCTTGCTGCACAAGCCAGTCGGCTATGTGTCCGGTCAGGCGGAAGATGGCTATGAGCCAGCGGTTGTGCTGGTGAACCCAGAGAATCATTGGGATGAGGATCCGACCCAGATTGTATTCAAGCGTGGGCATTTGCGTGGCTTGGCGCCGGCAGGCCGCCTGGATATTGATTCTACAGGTTTGTTAGTGCTGACTCAGGATGGTCGCGTGGCACGTCAATTGATCGGCGAAGATTCTACCACTGAGAAGGAATACTTGGTGCGTGTGACGGGTACGCTCAGCGAAGATGGGCTGAAAAAACTCAATTTCGGTCTCAGTCTTGATGGCGTCAAACTCAAGCCTGCGAAAGTGTCATGGCAAAATGAGGACCAGTTGCGCTTTGTCCTGCGTGAAGGGCGCAAGCGCCAGATTCGCCGGATGTGTGAACTGGTGGGCCTCACCGTGGTCGGACTCAAGCGCGTGCGTATTGGCAGTGTCGTGCTCGGTAAATTGCCTGTAGGAACCTGGCGTTATTTACGCCCCGGCGAGCGCTTCTAGCTAGCTATCGTTATTGAAGGAAGTGTGAATGGGATTATTTGACAGTATTGCCGGATCGGTGATGAATAAGGTGGCTGGCAACAGTGGCAACCCGATGATACAGGCCGGCCTTGAGCTGATGAATAAATCGGGCGGGCCGCAGGGCGTGCTTGATAAGCTGCGGGCCAATGGACTGGGTGCCGAGGTCGAGTCGTGGCTAGGCTCTGGCAGCAACCTGCCATTGAGCCTGCAACAGGTAGTGCAGGTGTTTGGCACGGAATTGATCAAGTCAATGGCAGCGCAGTTTTCCCTGCCTACCGATGATTTTGGTCGCAAGCTGGCAGAGTATCTGCCGCAAGCGATTGATAAATTAAGCCCGGATGGCAAGTTGCCAGGTAGCCAGGCTGAGTTAATGGCGCGGGCATTCTCCTTGCTTAAGTAACATAGATCATTCCTGCTGAATCGTCGGGGGGTGGTTCATTGCAGGTTCACAGGCATGCTGCATGATGCCGCTCATATCAACAACAAAGATGGCATGACATGGATTTAATACTATTACTCAAGGCGTTTATCCTCGGCATTATCGAAGGTGCCACTGAATTTCTCCCCATTAGTAGCACTGGCCACCTGATCATTATTGGTGACTTGCTCGATTTCAATGACGACAAGGGCAAGGTGTTCGAGATCGTCATCCAGTTGGGCGCGATTCTGGCCGTCTGCTGGGAGTACCGCAACCGCCTGACCTCGGTGGCCACTACCTTGCACACCAACACATCACAGCGATTCATCCTTAACTTGTTTGTGGCATTCTTGCCCGCGGCCATTCTCGGTTTGTTGCTGCATGGTTTCATCAAGGAGCACTTGTTCTCTTCTATTACCGTGGCATGTGCATTGATCGTGGGAGGTTTCGTCATCCTGCTGGTAGAGAATCTCTATGCGCATGACAAGGCGCCTGCCGCCAAGGCATCGAATCTCAACGAGATTACAGCTTGGCAGGCGCTCAAGGTGGGGTGTGCGCAATCACTGGCGATCATGCCTGGCGTGTCCCGTTCCGGTGCCACTATTCTGGGAGGCATGATCTTCGGCCTTAACCGCAAGACGGCAACCGAGTTTTCGTTTTTCCTTGCTATCCCGGTGATGCTTGCGGCAACTTTTTACGATGTGTACAAGAACTTCAGCCTGTTTGTGGTGGAAGACGTGGCGATGTTTGCCGTCGGCTTTATCACCGCATTCCTCGCTGCGCTGGTGGCAATCAAGACCTTGATCCGCTACGTCGCCAACCACGATTTTAAGGGCTTTGCCTACTATCGTATTATTCTTGGCATCATCGTACTGGCTTACTACTGGTAATCACTCGCATCGTGTATCACTGCCGGTCTGGCACTGGCAGTGATACACTCGTTTTCTTCTCGCTCAATCAAAACAGGATAGGTTAATGAATAAAATCCTTAAGTACTCCTTGTTTGGCCTCGGCGGAATCGTTCTGGTGTTGGTCATCATCGTGGCGATTTTTGCTGCCACCTTCAACCCGAACGACTACAAACCTATGATCGTGCAACTGGTGAAGGACAAGAAGCAGCGCACGCTCAATATTGAAGGCGACATCAAGCTCGCTTTCTGGCCCAAGCTGGGAGCTGATCTAGGCAAGATTTCCCTTTCCGAGCATAACAGTGATAAGGAATTTGCCTCTGTGGATGGCCTCAAGGTGTCTGTGGCCTTGATCCCCTTGTTGAAGAAGGAGCTGGTGGTAGACGCTGTTTACGTGGATGGTGCGCGAGCCAATATCGTGCGTTACCAGGATGGCAGCACCAATTTTGACGACCTGCTGAGTGAGGATAAGGACGAGCCATCGCAGGAAATCAATTTTGATATTTCCAGCATTAACGTCAGCAATTCTGCGGTGAGCTTTCATGACGAAGCCGCGGGCAGCACCTATGCGGTCAAGCAGTTCAACCTCAAGACCGGACGCGTGGCCCTGGCTACGCCATTCGACCTTGCCAGCGATTTTGAAGTGAGCGCCAGTGCACCCAAGGTGGCAGCCAAGGTGAAGTTGCAAGGCAACTTCATGGCCGATGTCGAGAACAGGCATTTTGCTGCACAAAAACTGGATGCCGTGGTCAAGGGCAATATTGCTGATGTGCAGGATGCGGATATCCGGCTGACAGGCGATGTGGATGCGCGCCCTGACAACATGGAGTTTCTCGTTAGCGGGCTCAAACTTGCTTTTTCCGGCCAGCTTGCCGATGCCAAGCTGGTGGCGGATTTCGCTGCGCCCAAGCTGGTGGTGCGGCAGGATGAGGTATCCGGCGACAAGGCCGAGCTGGCCTTTAGCCAGGAGAAAGCGGGCGATAGCATCAAGGCCCAGCTGGTATTGGCAGATATTAAGGGCTCGCCAAGAGAGCTTCAAAGCAGCGGTATCAATGGCGAATTCAGCCTCAAGCAAACCGACCGCAGCGTGGAAAGCAAGTTTTCATCGCCCTTCAAGGGTAACTTGCAAGACTTGGTGTTCGAGCTGCCCAAGCTGGCAGGCAAGATAGACATCAAGGATAAGGCTTTGCCGAAAGGTGCTGCCCAAGGCGAGTTTGCCTTCAAGCTGCTGGCTGACATCAAGCAGGAAAAGGTCAATAGCGATTTCAGCCTGAATGTCGAGGATACCAAACTCAAGGGCGATGTGGCCGTGGCTGGATTTGCCAAGCCTGATATCCGCTTTAACCTCAACGGTGACAAGCTGGACTTGAACAAGCTGCTGGGCAATGGTGCAGCCACTGCCAAACCAGCGCAGCAAACCGCCAGTAAGCCCAAAGCAAATGAAGCGGCGCCTGATCTTTCTGCATTGAAGGATTTGCTGCTACAAGGCAATGTGAATATCGGCAACATTGTGTATGAGAAATTCCACCTGGCTGGCCTCAAGCTTGGGATCAAGGCCGACGGCAAGGCGCTCACTGTCAGCCCGTTCAACGTGAAGCTCGACGAAACCACGATCAATGGCAAGTTTGGTATCAGTCGTTTCGAGCGGCCAATCTACCATTTCGATGTTGATATCGACAAACTGGATGCGGATCGCTATATCACCGATTCCGAAGCCAAGCCGACGAAGCCTGCTCCAGCCAGCAAGCCTCAGGAAGATGCCACGATAGACCTCAGTGCATTGCGGCAATTGAATGCGGATGGCGAATTGCGTATCGGCGCGCTCAAGGTGGCGAATGTGAAAAGCACGAATGTGCGCATCAAACTAAAGGCGGACTCGGGGGTGGCCGAACTTGCCCCTTTTTCCGCTAGTCTTTACGAGGGCTCCATGAATGGCGCCCTGACGGTGGACGCCCGTAGCACGCCGAATATCGCCATCAAGCAGGAGATGAAAAACATCGCGATCGGCCCTTTGCTGACTGATGCCATCAACAATGACATGCTGCATGGTAAGGGCAACCTGAACCTTGATCTCACGACCAGCGGCGATACTGTCAATGCGCTCAAGAAAGGCCTGAATGGAAAGACTGCGCTCAATCTCAAGGATGGTGCGGTCAAGGGGATTGATATTGCCGGGACACTACGCGGTGCCAAGGATAAACTCAATGCACTCAAAGGCACGACCAGTGTGGCTGGAGATAAGAATAAGCAGACCGATTTCAGCGAAATGTCTGCCAGCTTTAATATCAAGAATGGCGTTGCACATAACGACGACCTGGATATGAAGGCGCCGTTATTCCGTATTGCAGGCAATGGCAGTGTCGATATTGCCAATGAAACACTGGATTACCTTGCCAAGCCTACTGTGGTTGCTTCACTCAAGGGGCAAGGCGGGGCAGATTTGCAGCAGCTCAATGGCCTGACCGTGCCGATCAAGCTGACAGGTACGTTCAACAAACCTGCTTATGCCATCGATTTCGCCGGGTTAGCGACAGCAATTGCCAAGAACAAGCTGCTGGAAGGGGCTGGTGGTGCCAAGGGCGAGGCAGTGAAGAACCTGCTGGATGGTAATAGGGAAGAAGCCCTGAAGTCATTGCTGAACAAGCAAAGCGACAAGAGCAAGGACGATGCTGCCAACAACGAAACACCTGCGTCCAAGCCCGAAGACAAAGTGAAGCAGAAACTGCAAAATCTGTTTGGCCGCTGAAATGACCCTGTCGCATTACCTTCCCATTGCTGACAGGCTGATTGCCTGGCAGAAGCAGCATGGGCGCCATGATCTGCCGTGGCAGAATACGCACGATCCATATGCCATCTGGGTTTCCGAGATCATGTTGCAGCAGACGCAAGTGGCAGCCGTGATCGGCTATTACCAGAAATTCATGCAGCGTTTTCCCAGCATTCCTAGCTTGGCTGCTGCAAGCCAGGATGATGTGATGCAATACTGGAGTGGCCTGGGTTACTACTCACGCGCACGCAATTTGCACAAGGCGGCACAGCAAGTGATGAATTCGCATGCGGGTGAATTCCCGCGCGATTTCGAGGCAATCCAGGCATTGCCGGGCATAGGCCGTTCCACGGCGGCTGCGATTTCCTCGTTTGCTTTTGGTTTGCCGCAGCCCATCATGGATGGCAACGTCAAACGCGTTTTTGCGCGTTATTTCCTGATTGAGGGCTGGCCTGGCCTGCCCAAGGTTGAAAAGCAGCTATGGCAGATTGCTGAAACCATGCAGCCTCAGGCGGAAATGGGTACTTATGCTCAAGCTTTGATGGACCTTGGCGCGACGGTTTGCGTGCGTAGCCGCCCACGCTGTGCTACTTGCCCATTGCAGGAAGATTGTGCTGCCTTGTTGGCTGATCGTGTCAATGAATTGCCTGCTTCCAAGCCGAAAAAAGCCATTCCGGAGAAATCCGTACAGATGCTAGTGATGATGCACAATCATCGTGTCTTGCTGCAAAAGCGGCCTGATAGCGGTATCTGGGGCGGCTTGTGGAGTCTGCCCGAGCTGGATCTGGCTGAGGATGCTCAAGCCTGGGGCTTGAAAGCATTGGGTTTTCAAGGGAATGCGCCTGAAGCGCTGACCCAGCTTACCCATGTCTTTACCCACTTCAAGTTGCATATCTTGGCTAGGACGATGGAAGTGCCAGCATTGCCCTTGCAAGCCCAGGAGCCAGCGTGGCAGTGGATGCGGCTCAACGACGCTATCAATACCGGGCTGCCTGCTCCCGTGCGTAAGATATTGCAAACCCTGGCTGAGCGTCAGGGTGGTGCTTTAGCTACTGGTCAGCATCAACTCGCATTGGTTTGAAGCGGGTTGACCCTGGAGCTATTCCTGACCTTTTGATCCACGCGGCGCGATTGGCGTTTGCGTAGCCAGATCACAATACCGGTGATGCTCAGCATCGCAACCACTGCACCCATCAGCGACACCAGGATGCGTCCCGGTAAGCCGATGATGCGTCCCGAATGCAGCGGGAACTGCGCTTGCATGAAAATATCGCCAGCACTGCCGGTACCGGGAATATTCTCTCCGGCGGGACTACCATCCTTGCCATCGAAATACAGCCAGGGGTTGCCCAGGCCGCCATCTCCATGATCGTTGCCAGCTTCGAAAAAGCCTACGCCATAAAGCCCGAATTCCGGGGAGTAAAACACCGCTCCTGCCGGTGCATTCCAGCCACGTCTTTGTGCTTCTGCACGAGCAATATCGAGAATTTTTTCTCGCGTGATGCCAGGGGCCAATGGCGTATCCTCGGGTTGTGGGGCACGCGATGCAAATGGGCTGGGGCTCAAGGTGGAGAAGACTTCCACTACCGGGCGCATGACCTGGAAGTTAAGGTTCATGGAGACCGATGTGATTGCCAACATAAGCAGCAATAACCAAACCCAGACACCTCCCGAGCGATGCAGGTCGAAATTTAGCTTGTAACCGCCCTGTTGCCAGCGGAAGGCAAATGATTTGCGCCAGGACTTGTAATTCGGGAAGGAAATCCACAGCGCGATGAGGTTATCGAACACCCAGATGATGGCGATGATCCCCATGAACAGTATGCCTAGTTCCAATCCCCATGCGTCGGGGATATGCATGCTGTAATGCAGTTTGTAGAGGAAGGGCAGCAGGTTCTCACGCGACAGAGATACTGCGCCCCATTCGCGCTGTCCCTGAATTTCCCCTGTGACAGGATTGAGGGCTATCTGGTTGAAATCAAGCTTGCTGGCTTTCCCAGTGGCAGGGTCTGGCCTGGCACTTACGCTCATGCCTAGAGTATGGCCAGGTTCTATGGTGAGCGGTACATAATTGACCATCCAACCTGGTTGCTCTTGCTCCAGCTTATTGGCAAGTGTAAGCGGTGCTTGCGCGATCCCTTTGTTATTAGCATGGAACAAGGCCGGATTGAGCCATTCATCCAGTTCGTGATCCCAGGAGATCACTGCACCAGTAAGCCCAGCGATGAAAAGAAATACGGCCATGGTCAAGCCAAACCAGCGATGCAGGGTAACAAGATATTTACGCATTGGATGAAATGATGGCGGGTGCCATGGTGATCTATAATAAATAATGATTTTTATTATAAAACAATACTGGTTATCAGTTGATGTTGTGGTCAGTACCAGGCAAGTGGACAGGCAAGGTTTGGCTTGAGCTTACGACCAATGAATGATGATGAGTAGTGTTGTCTTGATCTAGGTTGATTAGTGCAACATTGCAATAAAAAAGCCCGCCAAGGCGGGCTTTGGGTGACAGCAATGAAGCTTAAATTTCGCCCCAGCTTTCTTCCCACATGCAGTGCTTGATTTTGTGGCGGTTGGCGATGAGTTCATCAATGCTTGGCTCGTCGTTCAGTGCGCGCTTGATTGCCAGCTTGGTCGCT
Source organism: Methylobacillus methanolivorans (assembly GCF_044751345.1). Classification (GTDB taxonomy): domain Bacteria; phylum Pseudomonadota; class Gammaproteobacteria; order Burkholderiales; family Methylophilaceae; genus Methylobacillus; species Methylobacillus methanolivorans. The sequence continues at coordinate 326,727 of NZ_JBIWXY010000002.1, forward strand.
TCGTAGTTGTTCTTGTACATGTCGGCCTTGTCCAGCTTGCCTTCCTTGGCCAGTGGGCCACAGCCTGGATCAATCCATACCAGGCTGACGATGCACAGGTCGTTGACCTGATCCTTGGGGATGATGCCTTCGATCACACAGTCCAGGATCGCGTCAGCAGTTGCTGCTTGCACTACACCACCGAACAGTTCGATGTTGATGGAATCCTTCAGGGTAACCTTAGGCACCATCATGGTCGCAGGACGCACCAGTTGGTTGATGTCGCGCACGGCGAACATGGCGGAGTGACCCTTGCTTTGTGCCATCATGTTGGCAAATGCTTGCCCAACTGGGCCGTCAACGGCACCGATGAGGATTTCTGGCATCGCGGCGGTAACGTCTTTGCCTTCGCTGAAAATAGTGGCTTCACCAGCCTTGAACACGATTTTTGACATCTGGATATCCTTAAGGGAAGAGGTAAATAAACGAAACGCTGTATTTTACCCAAGCGGCAGGGGTGGGGCAAACTTCGGCAGTTTTGCCATCTGTTGATGCAACAGCTAAATGGCAACCAAGTGTGGATCGTTATACCGCTTGTCGGTGCAGCACTTCCGTTTGTCGGAAGAATTGGGATATGTTGTGCATGCACGGCATGATGCATGCTGGGAAAAGAGGACTTTCGATGAAATCTGGGCAGCGTGGTTTTACATTGATCGAGCTGATGATCGTCGTTGCGATCATTGCTATTTTGGCATCCATCGCGGTGCCAGCATATTCGCGCTATGTGGCGCGTGCCAAGGTGGCGGAGGCTATTTCACAACTGTCTGATATCCGCAATCGTATGGAGCGCAACTATCAGGACAAACGCCGCTATAGCTGTGAGGATGTCGTCATGCCAAGCAGCCCTGCGATTCAGTATTTCACTTATGCGTGCAGCACGCCTAATGGCAACCAAACCTTCCTCATCACCGCTACGGGTGTTGCCGGGCAAGGGATGAGTGGTTATGAGTTTACGGTTAATCAGGACAATGCCCGCCGAACTACGGCTTTCCCTGATACCAGCGTGCCTGCGAATTGCTGGGTCACCAAGCACGGAGGGGGTTGTTAAGTGAATAGGCAGCAAGGTTTCACGCTGGTGGAATTGGTGGTGACGTTGTCTGTGCTGGCAATCTTGCTGGCTGTTGCCGTGCCAAGTTTCCGCGAGATGCTGCTTAATTTTCAGGTACGTGCAGCAGCAGAAGGTTTGAATACTGGCTTGCAGCTAGCGCGTGCCGAGGCGATTCGACGCAATGCAAATGTTGTGTTCACCTTGAGCGGCAATGCCACTTGGACCATAGGTTGTCAGGTCGTGGTTGCCGATGCTGACAGTGATGGCGTGGATGATTGCCCGGAAGTGATCCAGAACAAGGCTGCTACCGAAGGTGCTGTCAGTGTGGCGGTGGATGTTGTGCCCGCAGGCGCAACTACTGTGACATTCAATGGGCTGGGCCGTGTCACCTTCAACAATGATGGCAGTAATGTGATGCGCCAGATCGACATTGCGGCCACTGAAGCCAATGCCAATGGGTTGAGGATATTGATCAGGGGAGGGAGTGTGCATTTTTGTGACCCCAATATATCAACAGTGGGAGATCCTCGCGTATGCGCTTAAGCTATCTTTCCACGCCACGACGCGCTAGCCAGGAGGGAGCTATCCTGCTGGAGGGCTTGATCGCCATCCTGATTTTCTCCATGGGCATATTGGCAATTATCGGCTTGCAGGCTGCCTCCATGAAAACCGTCTCCGATGCGCAATATCGGCTGGAAGCGAGTTATCTGGCCAACCGCCTGGTGGCGAGTATCTGGACAGCAGGGCCAACAAAAATCTCGACGTATGGCTTGCCCGGTGGCAGCTCGCCTGAGTTGGCAGACTGGCTCGCGGATGTAAAAAACCGTTTGCCCGGAGCTGAAAACAAGGCGCCTACGGTGGTGATTGCAGGGGATGCGACTGCCGGTTTTACCGCCACGGTCACTGTCTTCTGGCAACCGCCTGCTGAAACCGAGGCACATAGTCACACTACAGTGGCTTATATCAATACGAATCAAACGCCATGAAGATGAATACCCTATTGAAACCCCATGCCGGGTTTAGCCTGGTGGAAGTCATGGTGGGCATGACCATAGGCCTGATCGGCATGCTGGTGATCGCCCAAGTGTTGTCCGTTTCGCAAGATAACAACCGCACCACCAACAGCGGTGGCACTGCTCAGCAGAATGGCGCCCTGGCGCTGCTGGCGATTGAACGTGACATACGCCAATCGGGCTATGGCATGAACGTATCGCAAAACCTGGGGTGTCGTGTTCTGGGCACAGATGGCAGCACGGGATATGCAATTGATTTCCTGTTGACCCCGGCGGTGATTACCCAGGGCCTTGATACTGCGCCTGATGTTATCCAGCTTACTTATAGCAATGCCAGCATGGTCACCAGCCCTACTGCATTGATGCAGACGATGGCTGCGGCAACTGCCGATTATGTGGTTTCTAACCGTTTTGGCTTCAATGTCAACGATGTGCTGGTCGTGGCCGCCCCAGGGCAGGATTGCGACTTGGTGCAGATTACCGCAACCCCTGGCAACCCGTATCAGAACAATATCACCCATGCCGCCTCAGGGCGCTATCAGGGCAACCAGATATTTAATAGCGGTGCCCAACTGTACAACATGGGCAGGACACCAGTGAGCAATCGCTATTCTATTGTCGATGGTGGCTTACAAGTACTCTCTGCATTGAGTGGGGAGGCAGAGTTGATCGCCGATGGCGTGATTGATCTGCAAGCCGATTATGGCCTCAATCTCGACGGTGACACGGAAAACACCGTTGATGAGTATCGTACCTCGCCTGACTTGGATGGCAATGGCGTGGTGACCTGGGATGAATGGGAAAAAGTGATTGCCATACGGATTGGCTTAGTGAGCCGCAGCAGCAAACGCGAGGCAAGCAATGTCACCACTGAATTGCCCCGCTGGGTGGGCGGCACTTTCGGCAATGTTTCCACGCAGGAAAATTGGCAACAATACCGTTACCGTGTGTTTGAGACCACCGTGGTAATACGTAATATCTTGTGGAAACCGCCAACATGATGAAGCAAAAGTTGATGATGCCTGCGCTTGCCACCGCATCGCGCCAGCACGGTGTGGTGCTGATGGTGGCGTTGATTGTGCTGATCGCCATGACACTGGCTGGCTTGGCATTATGGCGCGCTGTTGACTCCGGCAACGTCATCGCCGGTAACCTTGCTTTCAAGCAATCTGCCACCATGTCCGCAGACCGTGGTTTACAGGCTGCATTGGTCTGGCTGGATAACAACCGTAATGCGCTGGCCGATAGTGACACCGCTCATGGCTATATCGCTAATACCTTGAGTACCGAGCCTGACTGGTATGGCAACAGCATCTGGAGTAACGCGGTAGACCTGGGTGCCGACGCTGCCGGCAATCGGGTGCAATACCTGATTCACAGGCTATGCCGGACGACAGGAGCCTATAACGGTGAAGACGGCACAGGCCAGGCCAACTCTTGCTCTACCTCCTTATCCAAAGCCCCGGTGACTAACGCTACATTGGGTAGCAGCTTGCAAATCGGCGCGGCTGTCTATCAATCCAACCCATCCATCTACTACCGCATCACCGCCCGCGTGCTTGGCCCTCGTAACACTATCAGCATCGTCCAGGCAACCGTCATGGTGCCGGTATAAACACCCCCAGTCTTACAGGGAGAACAATAATGCAACAACATCACACAAGATTCTGGTGGAAAACCCTGCTGCTGATCAGCTCGTTGGTTGGGTATGCACTGAGTGCGCAAGCTGCAGTGACCGATATTTCCAGCAACCCGCTTTCCACTGCTTCGGGTACTGTGGTGCGGCCTAATGTGATGTTTGTGCTGGATGATTCGGGGAGCATGAATTTTAATTTTATGCCGGATTATGTTGGCTGGTCGCAACATAATTATAAATGTCGCGGGGGGGCAAGTGGGAGAACTAATGATGGTAACGGTAGGTGTGGGGGAGCCACAACATCAGGAAATGATAAAATTACAGATGGTGGTGATCCTCCTGTGTATAGCCATTATTTTAATGCGATTTATTACAATCCCAATGTAAGTTACACCCCGCCAGTCAACCCCTGTGACGCTTCTCAATATTTGCCATCCATGACGAGTGGAAATACAAATGGATGGAAATCAGTAAGGGTGAATGGTCACTCGATTAGTGATACATGCCAACAAAACTCTGGTATTGCTAATTTAGTTACTGCCTATCCAGAACGATACTATTGCACCACGAATTCCAATAATGATTGCAAGAGAAATGGGATTGATCAACGTACCACAACACCAAATAGTGGGTTTGATAATCAAGCGGGAGATTATGACTGGCCATTTGGTAGCTACACTCGCGCAGTCGTCAAACAAACGAGCAATCCTCATTATTTTTTGATTATTCCCAAGGAATATTGCACGAAAAGTAACTTGAATGAGTGCACGTTAAGTGCCAGCCCAACGACAACGCACCCTGTGCCTGCGTATGTCAGGTTTTGTAGTACCAGTGATTTTGCAGACGACTCTTCTACCTCTCAGGCAGTCAGTGGGCAAAGTGGAGGAGTAAATAAATGTCAGGCAAAACTTGATAGTGGCCACTTATATGCTCGTTACGGCAATTTCAAACGTGTTGATATTGTTTCAACTAACACATATACCAAGTCATTAGATCGTATTGATTGTTCTGGAACTAGTTGTAGTTATACCGAGGAAATGACCAATTTCTCCAACTGGTATGCTTATTACCGTACACGCATGATGACAATGAAAACTGCTGCAGGTGCTGCATTTTCGACGATTGATAATAGTTACCGAGTTGGATTCGTCACGATTAATACTGGTAATCCAGTAAGGGAAGAAAAGTATCTCAAAATTGCAGATTTTGAACCAGCTCATAAGGAGGCATGGTACAAAAAGTTCTATTCATCTTCAGTCACCGGTAACACTGGAACTGGTACCCCTTTACGGCCCGCTCTGTCTCGTGTTGGCCGTCATTATGCAGGCAAGACGGATGGTATTAATGCCGGGATGAAGGATGATCCTGTGCAGTTTGCTTGTCAGCAGAATTTTGCAATATTAACTACTGATGGCTATTGGAATGGAGGGGTTGGAGTTGATATTGGTGGAGGGGCAAATATAAAAAATCAAGACAATGTTGATGGTGGATATTCCAGGCGGGCAGATGGTGCATATGATGGTGCGGTTGCTGGAGCGACAGATACGCTTGCTGATGTTGCTATGTACTACTATAAAACCGACTTGCGTGAGGATATGGAAAATAAGGTTCCAACAACGAGTAAAGATAAATATGCCGCACAACATATGAACACTTTTACGTTGGGGCTGGGGCTAGATGGAGAGTTGGATTATCGATCCGATTATGAAGTGGCTAGTGAAGGAGATTTTGCCGAGATTAAACAAGGGTTCCTGGATTGGCCTAAGCCAGTGGCAGATTCTCCCAGTGCGTTGGACGATCTCTGGCATGCCGCTGTCAATGGTCGTGGTTTGTATTTCAGTGCCAAGCAGCCCAAGGAGTTGATTTCCGGTTTGCGTAGCGCCTTGGCTGGCGTATCTGATAGAACAGGTGCAGCGGCGGCTTCAGCAACCAGTAGCCCGAATATTACCCAAACTGATAACTATATTTTCAGCTCGACTTATCGCAGTGTGCATTGGGATGGCGACGTGCAGGCGCAGACCATCAACCCGGCCGATGGCACGGTCAGTGAGGCCCATGTGTGGAGTGCGCAGGCACAGTTGAATGGCAGCGGCCGTAGTATCTTCAAGATTGATCCCAGCTCGCAGATGATTGAGCCATTTGCATGGGATAACTTGAGTGTTGAGGAAAAAGCTTACTTTAATAACAAGTGCGAGTTGCTATCACAGTGCAATGGGTTCACTGCTGCCACCAAGGAGATTGCAAATTCAGGCGAGAACCTGCTGAATTACCTGCGTGGTCAATCTATCAATAGTGGTGAGCTTGCCCAAACTGAGAAAGCCTACCGTCTGCGCACGCATTTGCTTGGCGATATCGTCAACTCTGCGCCTGCCTACGTGAAGCAACCGCGATTCAACTTTATTGATAGCGTCACCCCTAATTACCAAGCGTTCAAGACTGCACAGGCGGATCGGCATGGCATGCTGTATGTAGGCGGTAACGACGGCATGTTGCACGCATTCAACACGACCAGTGGTGCAGAAAGCTGGGCCTATGTGCCCCACTCTGTCATGCCTAATATGTATAAGCTGGCTGACAAGAACTACGGTGCGAATCACCAGTTCCTCGTGGATGGTTCGCCACAGGTGATGGATGTTTATGATGCCTCAACTTCTGCCTGGCGCACTATTCTGGTCGGGGGCTTGAATGCAGGTGGGCGTGGATATTATGCATTGGATGTAACCAATGAAGATAACCCCAAAGCATTGTGGGAGTTCTGCCATAGCGAGGCTTATTGCAGTCATGCGGATGCAGACCTGGGGTTTACTTATGGTAACCCTATCATTACCAAGCTGCCGGAAGGTAGCGCCAATGCAGGCCGTTGGGTGGTGATATTCACTTCGGGTTATAACAATGTCTCGCCCGGCAATGGCCAAGGGTACCTGTTCGTGGTGGATGCGATTACTGGGGCATTGATTCACAAGCTAGGTACAGGTGAGGGTACGGCTGAGACGCCGAGTGGCTTTGCGAAGCTGGCTAGTAGTTCTGGGATTAACGGTAACGCCGATATCAATGCCGCTTCGGTGGCATTGTACGGTGGTGATCTCCAAGGCAACTTGTGGAAAGTTAATCTAGAAGTATCCATCCCTACGATTAGTCTCATGGCTAGGCTGACTGATCCGGCAGGTCTCGGCCAGCCGATTACCACCAAGCCTGAAATTGGCAAGGTGCCCAAGGTGACAGAGCCAGTCATTTTCGTGGCCACTGGTCGCTACTTGGGGCTAAGCGATGTTACCAACAGCCAGGTGCAGTCGGTATATGCCATTCGCGATAATGGCGTGAGTTACACCGGACGTGCGCTGACAGCCCGAGTCATCACGCATGGCGATACGACTTCCTCGATTGATGGCAGTGCGCTGGATTGGGCAGGTGGTGGCTGGTATGTTGATCTGCCTGAGACGCGCGAGCGCGTTAATCTTGATCCTCAATTGGCGCTGGGCACATTGACTATCAACAGCAACACCCCGCAGATTGATAATGTCAATTCCGATGGTTGCTCGCTAGGCGGGACGACGCGGGTTTACCAGTTTGATTACCGTACAGGACTGATGGTGCCAGGCGCAACGCATTTTGGCCAGAAACTGGCTACAGGGTTGACGGTGGGGATGGTGATTGTGCGCCTGCCCAATGGGCAGTTGAAAGCCATCATTACCGATGCACAAGGCCGCAAGACCACGATAGGCATTGATACTGCTGCTTCTGATAGTGTATCCCGGCGCACTGGCTGGCGTGAACTGACCAAGTAGCATTCCCTCAAGGGAAATACTTTACCAAAGCCAGGGTGTGCACCCTGGCTTTTTTATTGTGCGGCGGCTTCCAGCCTGTCGAGCAGGATGCTGGCTGGATTGCAATCCGTTTGTGCGGCAATCTCGACCATGCCCGTAGGGCTGGTGACGTTGATTTCGGTGAGATGTTCGCCGATCACGTCCAGGCCGACCAAGAATAAGCCTTTTTCCTTCAGCACCTTGCCGACGGTATTGGCGATCTCGTAATCACGATCAGTCAGTGGTTGGGCAACTCCCTTACCGCCAGCGGCAAGGTTGCCACGAGTTTCGCCATTTTGCGGGATGCGGGCCAGCGCGTAAGGCAGAGGCTCGCCATCAAGGACGATAATGCGTTTGTCACCTTGTGTAATCGCAGGCAGGTAGCGTTGCGCCATGATGGTCTGCTTGCCATGTTGCGTGATGGTTTCAAGGATGACACCGAGATTGGGGTCACCCTGTTTGAGGCGGAATACGCCGCTGCCACCCATGCCATCCAGTGGCTTGACGACGATATCTTCATGCTCAGCCAGAAATTCTCGAATCACTGCTTGTTCGCTGCTGACCAGGAAAGTAGGTGCAAACTGCGGGAAGTTGAGTACCGCGAGCTTTTCATTCCAATCGCGAATGGCAGCAGGGTTGTTATAAACGCGAGCTCCTTGTTTTGCCGCCTGCTCTAGCAAGTAGGTGCTGTAGAGATATTCATTGTCGAACGGTGGATCCTTGCGCATGAGGATGGCATCAAAGGCTTGCGGTGCTTCTTCTGCCATGCTGCCCAGTGAATACCATGTTGCACCCTCTGCAAACTTGAAAGGGTGACACCTCAGCCTAGCTTCGTTGTGACGCAGCAGGATGTCGTGTTGCATGGCAACATATAGCGAGTGCCCGCGTGATGCGGCTTCGCGCATGATGGTCAGGCTAGTGTCCTTGTAGGGCTTGAGGCTGTCCAGCGGGTCGAGAATAAAAGCGATGCGCATCATTGAAGTGTTAATAGCTCTAGTCGAGGTTGTCCGGGTCAGTTTCTTCCAGTTCGATGGAGGCGGCAAGCAGTGCCAGCCTCGCGACCACGCCGTAAGCGTAAAAGCGGTTGGGTGGTGCATCTGGTGCGCCTGCACAATCTGGCGTGGAGCAGGGTGTGGCAAAGGCGAGCGGCTCAAAGTGCATGCCAGGGGCATTGAGGTTTTCGTCAGCGCCACGTGAAGTATGCACACGGTAAAAACCACCCACCACGAAGTGATCCATCATGTAGATCACCGGCTCGGCAACGGCTTCGTTGAGGTGCTCGAAGGTATAAACGCCTTCTTGCAGGATGACTTCGCTGACCTTGAGACCTTCCTTCACCACGGACATTTTGTTGCGTTGTTTGCGATTGAGGTCACGCACATCGTCAGGACTCTTCACGGTCATGATGCCCATACCATAGGTGCCAGCATCGGCCTTGACGATGACAAATGGCTCCTGCTTCACGCCATATTCTGCATATTTCTCACGGATTTTCGCCAGCAGGGCTTCTACTTTGTCTGCCAGTTGATCTTCGCCAACACGCGCATGAAAATCCAGGCCGTCACAGGTGTCGAAATAAGGGTTGAGTAGCCAAGGGTCTATCTCGATCAGGGAAGCAAATTCTTCCACGATGTGGTTATAGGCACTGAAATGATGCGATTTACGGCGCGTGGCCCATCCTGCGTGCAATGGTGGGATTAATGATTGCTCCAGCCCTTGCAGTATTTCAGGTACACCACCTGACAGGTCATTATTGAGCAGGATGGCGCAGCTGTCGAAGTTATCCAGCACCAGGCGATTGCCCTTGCGCTGTACTGGCTCTAGCAGGATGCTGTGCCCATCATGCGTTTCCAGGAATGTAGGTTCTGTAATCTCGGGTGAAATGCTGCCTATGCGCACTTCCAGCCCTGCTTGGCGCAAGATGTGGGTAAGGGCATATACATTACGCAGATAAAAAGTGTTGCGCGTGTGATTCTCTGGAATCACTAGTAGTCGGCGAGCATCAGGGCAAATTTTTTCTACAGCCACCATTGCCGCTTGAATCCCGAGCGGCAAGAAGTCTGGGTTGAGGTTGTTGAAGCCTCCTGGAAACAGATTAGTATCAACTGGCGCGAGCTTAAAGCCTGCGTTACGTAAATCTACTGAAGCATAGAACGGGGCACCATGTTCTTGCCATTGGCTGCGGAACCAGTGCTCAATGCGCGGCATGTTGTCGAGCAGCCGTTTTTCCAGTTCAAGTAAGGGGCCGGTAAGGGCCGTTGTAAGGTGTGGAACCATCATGGTAAGGGGTGCACCTGATAAGCCAAGAGAATAGGCGGAGATTTTAGCCTAAAGCTGTGCAGAGGCGAAAAAAAAGGGCGCTATAAGCGCCCTGAGGAGGAGGAGATAATGCATAAAACTAGGCAGTAAAATGTTCTAGGTCTTGCGACGTAAAGATCACATTACGCTTGCTAATACATAAGCAAGTGCTGTGCCAGTTTTTCAGGGCCAAATCAGGCTGGTTTTGCAGGGTTGTCGATGAATGTTGTGATCAAGTGGTGCAGGATTGCCCCGATTGGGTGCATGAAGGTGTTGAGCAGTGTAGGCCGTGATGGTTGAACCGCTGGTATCAAAGAAAAACGGGCGCTTTAAGCGCCCGTTTGTTTATCCCGCGATGAGGATTTTAGTAGTGATACGCGCGTTCACCGTGCTCAGCAGTATCCAAGCCTTCACGTTCAGCTTCTTCAGTGGCACGCAGGCCGATGAAGAGGTCAACGATCTTGAACAGGATGTAGCTACCGAGGCCGCCCCATACAATCGTCACGCCAATCGCAACTGCTTGTGCGTAGAGCTGGCTGCCCATGGTCACGCCTTCTTCGTAGCCTACGCCACCGAAATCAGTGCTCATGAGGATGCCAGTGCCGATTGCACCGATCAAGCCAGCGACACCGTGGATGCCAAATACATCCAGGGAGTCATCGTAGCCCAGTTTAACCTTGAGGCTAGTCACTGCCCAGAAGGCAATCACGCTGGCAACAAAGCCGAGGATGATGGAGCCAACAGGACCGAGGAAGCCGCAAGCAGGAGTGATGGCAACCAAGCCTGCAACAGCACCGGAAACAGCACCCAGCAGGGATGGTTTACCCTTGAACAGCCATTCAGCAAACAACCAGCCCAGGACAGCAGCGCCAGTGGCAGCTTGAGTGTTGATGAGCGCCAGGCCGGCAGTACCGTCGGCGGCCAACTCACTACCGACGTTGAAGCCGAACCAGCCTACCCACAGCATGGAGGCACCGATCATGGTCAATGTGATGCTGTGCGGAGGCATGGCTTCCTTGCCATAGCCCAGGCGCTTGCCAACTACAATCGCACCGACCAGTGCTGCAATACCTGCATTCATGTGAACCACGGTGCCGCCAGCAAAGTCAGCTGCGCCTAGCTCGCCGAGGAAGCCGCCGCCCCATACCATGTGGGCAATAGGGATGTAGACGAATGTGACCCACAATGCAAGGAATGTAAGCACTGCAGAAAATTTCATGCGCTCTGCAAAACCACCAACAATCAGTGCAGGGGTAATAGCTGCAAAGGTCAATTGGAATGTGACGAAGACATATTCGGGAATAGTGCCGCCATCCAGCAAGGTATCTGGTGTAATGCCAGCGAGCAGAGTTTTGCTGAAGCCGCCGATATAGGCGTTCAGGCTGCCGCCGTCGGTAAAGGCCAGGCTATAGCCATATACGACCCAGATCACTGACATGAGTGCAGTGGTGACAAAAACCTGTGTCAGGACAGACACCATATTCTTGGTACGCACCAAGCCGCCATAGAACAAGGCAACTCCGGGAATAATCATCGCCAATACTAGTACCGTGGCAACGATCGTCCAGGCAGTATCGCCTGCGCTGAGGGTAAGTGCTGCTTCTGTCGCTTTTTCTACAACTTCTGCAGCAGCGGCAGGTGCAACTTCGGTGGCAACGGCTTCATCAACGATGACAGCCTCTTCTTCAGCCAGCGCAAAACCGGAAAAACCCAGTGCGCCAACCAGTGCAATCATGGAAAGAATTTTTTTCATATTAACCCCTTAAAGCGCGTCGGCGCCAGTTTCGCCAGTACGAATGCGATAAACTTGTTCCAGGTCGAAGACGAAGATTTTGCCATCACCGATTTTGCCAGTGGTAGCAGATTTTTCGATCACTTCGACGACTTGGTCAAGTAACTCATCGGCAATTGCAACTTCCAGTTTGACCTTGGGCAAAAAGTCGACAACATATTCTGCACCACGGTAAAGCTCAGTGTGGCCTTTCTGGCGACCAAAGCCTTTGACTTCAGTGACAGTGATGCCTTGCACTCCAATGGAGGAAAGAGCTTCACGCACTTCGTCAAGCTTGAATGGCTTGATGATGGCGGATACAAATTTCATGGTTATCTCCTCTTATAAAAGCAGAAAGGCAAGGCAATCTGCCTTGCCTTCTAACATGACTGTCTTTTTAGAAAGTCTTTTGCACGAACAAAGTCCAGTTTTCCTTACCGGAGAACACAGGGCCATAGGTAAACGCGCTACGGTCAGCATCGGTGTCAGTATAGTAACCACCAACTACGATACCGTTATCCCAAGCCTTGCTCAAGCCCAGTTTCCAGTCAGTGTAGTCGTATTCGTTAGGGCCATTGCCGAACTCTTGACGACCCACGTGGGCAATCGCGCTATAGCCAGATTCGCCAAATGGAACTTCCAATGTCAGGTCGATATAGCTTGCGCCACGGCCTCTAAAGCCGAAAGCAGACTTGCTTGGAGACCAGGAGTACTTTGCAGAAACCCACTTATAGGATAGACCGCCGTAGATTTCAGTGGTGTCTGCATTAAATGTGTCAGGTGCACTGTTTCTGCGACCTGGGTAGATATATTGCAATACACCCACGTCATAAGTTACGCCAGATTCACCGATTTCAGCAGTGTAACCACCATACAGATCCCATTCCATGCTGGAACTGTTGTAAGCGCGGTCACCACCTGCACCATCGGCGCCGGTATCAGCCAGCCAGCTGATGCTGGAAGCCCAGGTACCTACATAGAAGCCACTGGAGTGGGAATAGTCTACACCACCTTGTACGGCTGGGCGGTCACCAGATTGGCTGGTACCACGGAAGATGTAGTTGCTTGTGAGGCCAATGTTGTATGTAATGGTGTGAGGGGAGGTCGCCTCAGCAGCTTCTTCGGCCATAACGGCGGCAGGTGCTGCAAAGGTGCCAACGATGGCGGCAAGTAGAAGCGAATTACGCATAATGTACCCTTTCAAGGTTTGAAAAATAAAACGACAACGAAAACTCTGCGTTGGGTAATAAGCAACACCTGTGCCATAAAAACAACATTTATATAAAACAATAACTTATGATGTATTTTTTTGGATTTTTGACGATCTGGAATGGTGCGGAGCTTGACTTTTATCTGTAAGTGATTGAGTTTGTTATGTTTAATCTGGATTTTTGCTAAGAAAAAGCTGCTAAACTGCGGATGTTTTGGGAGATTTTTAAGTCATGAATGCTCAGTTTTTTGAAGAATTGTCAAATAAAATCAAGGAAATATACTCTTCTTTGCCAGCTGAAGGCATCGAGCACAATGTGCATGCACTATTACAGGGCGCATTCACTAAACTGGAGCTTGTGACGCGGGAAGAGTTTGATATCCAGGCAGAAGTGCTACGTAAAACACGCGCTCAACTTGCTGATTTGGAAAAGCAATTAGCCGATATTGAAATCAAGCTAGGACAGCCTTCCTGACCATGGCGCTTGCGGTGTTGTATAGCCGTGCCTTGGCTGGCATGGAGGCACCAGAGGTTGCGGTAGAAGTGCATCTCGCCAATGGCTTGCCGAGCTTTGCCATCGTCGGTTTACCCGAAGCAGAGGTGAAGGAAAGCAAGGACAGGGTGCGGGCTGCGTTGCAAACCGCCCAGTTTGAATTTCCCGCACGTCGCATCACCGTCAACTTGGCACCTGCCGACCTTCCCAAGGAAAGCGGACGTTATGATTTGCCGATTGCATTAGGCATTCTCGCCGCATCCGGCCAAATTCCTGCTCAAGGGCTTGATCAGTATGAAGTGGCTGGTGAGCTGGCGTTGACAGGTGAGTTGCGTACTATCCGTGGTGCATTGGCCATGGCGTATAAAGCGAGAGAGAGTGGCCGCACGTTTATCCTGCCTCAAGAGAGTGCGATGGAAGCAGCGCTAGTGCAGGGTGCCACCGTCTTGCCTGCCAATAGCCTGCTGCAAGTATGTGCGCATCTGGCAGGCCGTGAACAATTGTTGCCACAGTCCGTGGCTGGTGTGTCAACAGTAATCGCAGTTGCAGATTTTGCCGAGGTGAAAGGTCAGCTTCAGGCCAAGCGTGCGCTGGAAATTGCCGCCGCAGGCGGGCATAGCGTGCTGATGTCTGGCCCGCCCGGTACCGGTAAATCCATGCTGGCTTCGCGTTTCTCTGGCATTTTGCCTGCAATGACGGAAGCAGAGGCTTTGGAGTCTGCTGCCATCCAATCGCTGAGTAAGGGCTTTCATGCCAGGGATTGGGGAAAGCGCCCTTATCGCGCGCCTCACCACACAGCGTCAGGTGTCGCCTTGGTTGGCGGTGGTGCGATTCCCAAGCCGGGCGAGATTTCGCTGGCCCATCACGGCGTGTTGTTCCTGGACGAGTTGGCTGAGTTTGATCGCAAGGTGCTTGAGGTCTTGCGAGAGCCGCTGGAGTCAGGGCATATCACGGTTTCGCGCGCGGCGCGGCAGGCAGAGTTTCCAGCCCGTTTCCAGTTGATTGCCGCGATGAATCCTTGCCCATGCGGTTATTGCGGCCATCCTAACGGCAAGTGTCGATGCACGCCGGATCAGATCGCTCGCTATCGCCAGCGTTTATCCGGTCCACTGCTGGATCGCATTGATCTCCATATCCAGGTGCCCGCCTTGAGTGAGGACGAATTGCTGCATGCGGCAACAGGGGAAGCCAGCGCCACGATCAAGGCGCGTGTGGAGGTGGCAAGGCAGCGGCAACTGGATAGGCAAGGGGTGAGCAACCACTTGTTGACCAGTCTTCAGGTGGATGAGTATTGTCAGCCGGACGCTGCCGGCAGTGCATTGCTGAAGCAGGCGATGGCAAGGCTTGATCTCTCTGCACGTGCTTATCACCGCATTCTCAAGGTGGCGCGTACCATTGCCGACCTCGCTGCGAGCGATGGCATACAAAGTGCACATATTGCCGAAGCGGTGCAGTATCGCAGGCTGGGATTATAGAAATGACAGATTTCTTGCAGGGGTGGCGCGAAGAGCAGCGCTCGGCTTATTTATACAACGCGCTGTCAAAGTGTGAGCCTGATCCAGCGTTGGCGCAGATGTTTGAGGGGTTGGAAGCCGCTGCTATGCAACAAGCCCAAGTGTGGGAGGCGAAGCTGGCAGAGGCCGGGCATACGGTTGCTGCTTATCGGCCCGATATGCGTACCCGGATGATCGTCTGGTTGGCACATGGCCTCGGGCCCAGGCGTATTCGCCCGGTATTGGCGGCCAGCAAGGTGCGTGGTTTGTCGGCCTATGGTGCAAAGCGCATGGATCTGCCTAGCCATGCCATGCCGACCCAGGTGAATGAAGTGGGCGGGCGACATAAGCTGGCGGGCAACAATGGCGGTTTGCGCGCTGCCGTATTTGGGGTGAATGATGGGCTGGTGTCTATCGCCTGCCTGGTATTAGGGGTGGCAGGCGCATCAAGCAGCGCTTCGGTCATTTTGCTATCCGGGGTGGCAGGGCTGTTGGCCGGTGCGTTTTCTATGGCGGCGGGTGAGTATGTATCCATGCGTTCGCAGCGCGAACTGTTTGAGCACCAGATTGCCCTGGAGCGTGAGGAGTTGGCGCTATACCCAGAACAAGAAGCTGCTGAGCTGGCCCTGATTTACCAGGCGCGAGGCCTGGAGGCAACGGAAGCACAGCAGTTGGCCAATCGCTTGGTAGCTGACCCAGAGTTGGGCTTGGATGTCCTGACGCGCGAAGAGCTGGGCTTGAACCCTGATGAACTCGGGTCGCCATGGGCGGCAGCGATCTCGTCGTTTGTGTCGTTTCTGCTCGGCGGTACGATTCCCTTGCTGCCATGGTTGTTGCATCTCCCCACGCATGCGTTGGAGCTGGCGTTGGGCCTGACGGGAGCGGCGCTGTTTATTGTGGGTGCCACCTTGGCCTTGTTCAGTGGCCGCAATATGCTCTATGGTGGTGCGCGTATGTTGCTGATAGGGGCTGCTGCTGGTGGCTTGACCTATTGGATAGGCAGCCTGTTGGGTACTGGCTTGCTTGCCTAGCCTGCCTTAGCCTGCTAACTAAGGCCAAGAATCCGCATTGAAATCATCGCTGTGTTATGCGGGATGCCCCAGCTGTTTTATAATCACGCGCTGAATATTCAATCACCTGGCAGGTGTCAGTCCGCCAGCATTTAAGGTTTTGCATGAAACATTACGAAATGTCCCCCACCGAGGTCTTGCTCAGGGAAATCCTCGCCAAGCGCATCATGATTCTGGATGGTGCGATGGGGACCATGATCCAGCAATACAAGCTGACGGAAGAGGATTACCGTGGCGGGCCTGGTGGCCGCTTTGCCGATTTTGCCGCGCCAGCGGGCGAGCGGGAGCTGTTCGTCAAAGGCAATAACGAACTGTTGACCTTTACCCAGCCGCGCATCATCCAGGAAATTCATGAGCAATACCTGGCAGCTGGTGCCGACATTATCGAGACCAATACCTTCGGGGCGACCAGCGTGGCGCAGGAAGACTATTTCATGGCCCACTTGGCTTATGAAATGAACGTCGAGGCTGCCAAGCTGGCACGTGCAGCTTGCGATAATTATTCCACGCCTGATAAGCCACGTTTTGTGGCAGGCGCGCTGGGCCCGACGCCCAAGACCGCATCCATCTCCCCTGACGTGAACGACCCAGCCGCGCGCAACGTGACCTTTGACCAGCTGGTGGCGGCTTATCATGAACAGACCCGCGGCCTGGTTGATGGCGGTGCAGATATCCTGATGGTCGAGACCATTTTTGATACCTTGAACTGCAAGGCGGCGCTGTTTGCGATCGACCAGTATTTCGAGGAAACCGGCAAGCGTTTGCCCATCATGATTTCTGGCACAGTGACGGATGCCTCGGGACGTATCCTGTCAGGCCAGACCGTGCCTGCATTCTGGAACTCGGTGCGCCATGCGCGCCCACTGACCATAGGCCTGAACTGTGCCCTGGGTGCTGCGCTGATGCGGCCATATGCGGAAGAGCTGAGCAAAATCGCCGAGACCTTTGTTTGTATTTACCCGAATGCGGGTTTACCTAATCCCATGTCGGATACTGGCTTTGATGAAAAGCCTGCTGATACTTCGGCCTTACTCAAGGAGTTTGCCGAGAGCGGCTTCGTCAATATTGCTGGTGGCTGTTGCGGCACCACGCCGCCGCATATCGCGGCGATTGCAGAGACGGTCAAGACGATTGCACCGCGTCGTATTCCAGAGATTCCTGTGGCGACCCGACTGGCAGGGTTGGAGCCATTCACGATTGATGAAGATTCGCTCTATGTGAACGTCGGCGAGCGTACCAACGTCACTGGCTCCAAGGCCTTTGCGCGCATGATCCTCAACGAGCAATACGAAGAGGCATTAGTGGTGGCGCGCCAGCAGGTTGAGAACGGCGCGCAGGTAATCGACATCAATATGGATGAAGGCATGCTGGATGCCATACACGCCATGACGCACTTCCTTAACCTGGTGGCTTCCGAGCCAGATATTGCCCGCGTACCCATCATGATCGACTCCTCCAAGTGGGCAGTGATCGAGGCTGGCCTCAAGTGTGTGCAGGGTAAATCCATCGTGAACTCGATTTCCATGAAGGAAGGCGAGGAAGAGTTCCTGCGCCAGGCCACACTATGCCGCCGCTATGGTGCTGCGGTGATTGTCATGGCTTTTGACGAAGTCGGACAGGCTGATACCTTTGAGCGCAAGGTGGAGATTTGCAAGCGCGCCTATGACTTGCTGGTGGACAAGCTGGATTTCCCGCCTGAAGACATTATCTTCGACCCGAATATCTTTGCCGTGGCGACGGGTATCGAAGAGCACAATAACTACGCCGTGGACTTTATCAATGCCACACGCTGGATCAAGGAAAACCTGCCCTACGCGCGGATTTCCGGTGGTGTTTCCAATGTGAGTTTCAGCTTCCGCGGCAATGAGGCAGCGCGAGAGGCTATCCACACGGTCTTCCTTTACCATGCCATCAAGGCGGGTATGACCATGGGCATCGTCAATGCCGGCATGATAGGCGTTTATGACGACTTGAACCCCGAGCTACGCGAACGGGTTGAGGATGTGGTGCTCAATCGTCGTGAAGATGCGACCGAGCGCATGATCGAATTCGCCGCCACCCTGGCGGCAGGTGGTAAAAAACAGGAAGCTACCCTGGATTGGCGCGGCACGCCAGAAAATCCCGTCACCGTGGAAAAGCGCTTGGCACATGCCATGGTGCATGGTATTACCGAATTTATCGTGGCGGATACCGAAGAAGCCCGGCAAAAAGTCATGAATAACGGTGGTCGCCCAATCCACGTGATTGAAGGCCCATTGATGGATGGCATGAATGTGGTCGGTGACTTATTCGGCCAGGGTAAGATGTTCCTGCCGCAGGTGGTGAAATCGGCCCGCGTCATGAAGCAGGCTGTAGCGCACCTGGTGCCTTTCATCGAGGAAGAAAAGCGCGCAGAAGAGGAGCGCACCGGCATTGTGGCCAAACCCAAGGGCAAGATGGTGATTGCCACGGTCAAGGGCGATGTGCACGACATCGGCAAGAATATTGTCTCGGTGGTGTTGCAATGCAACAACTTCGAGGTGGTGAATATGGGCGTGATGGTGCCGTGCTCAGAGATCCTGGAGCAGGCCAAGGCCACCGGGGCAGATATCATCGGCCTTTCCGGCCTGATTACGCCTTCTCTTGAGGAGATGGCGCATGTGGCGCGTGAGATGCAACGTGACCCTTATTTCCATGGCCTCAAGATGCCGTTGTTGATTGGTGGTGCGACTACATCGCGTGCGCATACCGCAGTCAAGATCGCACCGCACTATGATGGCCCGGTGATCTACGTGCCGGACGCCTCGCGTTCGGTCTCGGTGATGCAATCCCTGCTCACGCCAGAACAACGCGACAGCTATATCGCCGATCTGGAGCAGGATTACGAGCGGGTGCGTATCCAGCATGCCAACAAAAAAGGCACACCGTTGCTGACGATTGCTGATGCGCGTGCCAACAAGGCCAAGCTCAGCTTTGATGGTGCGAATACACCGATCAAGCCCAAGTTCATTGGCCGTCGCGTCTTCAAGAACATTGATCTGGCGACGATTGCGCAATATATCGATTGGGGCCCGTTCTTCCAGACATGGGACTTGGCTGGGCCATATCCCGCTATCCTCAAGGATGAGGTCGTTGGCGAGGCTGCCAGCAAGCTGTTTGCCGAAGGGCAGGCGATGCTGAAGAAGATTATTGATGGGCGCTGGCTCACTGCCAGCGGCGTGGTAGCCTTGTTGCCAGCGAATACTGTAAATGACGACGATATTGAGATTTACACCGATGATAGCCGTAGCCAGGTAGCGTTTACTTACTACGGCATGCGGCAACAAACGCAGAAGCCCGTGGTGAATGGTGAGCAACGCCCCAATCAATGCCTGTCTGACTTTATCGCCCCCAAGGATAGTGGCATTGCCGATTACATCGGCATGTTTGCCGTCACTGGTGGATTAGGCATAGAGAAATACGAGCAGCGTTTTGAGGCGGCCCATGATGACTACAGCAGCATCATGCTCAAATCGTTGGCAGATCGCTTGGCAGAGGCGTTTGCGGAATATCTGCATGAACGTGTGCGTAAGGATTTGTGGGGCTACGTGCCTGATGAGGCGCTGAGCAACGAGGCCCTGATCAAGGAGCAATATCGTGGCATTCGCCCTGCGCCTGGTTATCCGGCTTGTCCCGACCATACCGTCAAACCGGATATGTTCAACGTCATGCAATGTGAAGAGGTGAGTATTCAGCTGACTGATTCGTTTGCCATGATGCCTGGGGCGGCGGTGTCGGGCTTTTATTTTGCCCACCCTGAGTCCAAGTATTTCAGCGTGGACAAGATAGGCGAAGACCAATTGCTGGATATGGCGAATCGTCGCGGCTTGCCAAAGGAATACCTGGAGCGCTGGCTGGCACCGAACCTGTCCTGAGCATCTGAGGCAGCGGCTTTGCTACAATCAACCCTGATTTGAAAGTTTATTGAGCGTTATGCATATCCATATTCTCGGTATTTGTGGCACCTTCATGGGCGGTATTGCAGTGCTGGCCAAGGCCGCCGGACATCGCGTCACCGGCTGCGATGCGAATGTTTATCCTCCCATGAGCACGCAGCTTGAGGCTCAAGGCATAGAGCTGATCGAGGGCTTTGGCCCTGAGCAGGTGTCGCTCAATCCCGATATCTATGTCGTTGGTAATGTGGTGGCACGCGGCAACCCCTTGATGGAGGAAATCCTCAATCGTGGCTTGCCTTATATTTCTGGGCCGCAGTGGCTGGCAGAGAATATCCTCTATGCTCAGCAAGGCGGTCAGGCTAAGTGGGTGCTCGCTGTGGCAGGGACGCATGGCAAGACTACCACTACCTCCATGCTGGCGTGGATATTGGAATATGCGGGCTTGGCCCCGGGTTTCCTGATTGGTGGTGTGCCGGAGAATTTCGGCGTATCTGCGCGCCTTCCTGGCGTGCCGCGACAGGATGAGAAGAGCATCTCGCCGTTTTTCGTGATTGAGGCCGATGAATACGACACGGCATTTTTCGATAAGCGCTCCAAGTTTGTACATTACCGCCCACGTACGGCGATCCTCAATAACCTGGAATTTGATCATGCGGATATCTTCGCTGATCTGTATGCCATCGAGACACAATTCCACCACTTGGTGCGTACCGTGCCTAGCAGTGGGCTAGTCGTGGCGAATGGCAAGGAAGATAGTCTTAAGCGCGTGATCAAGCGCGGGTGCTGGACGCCAGTGGAGTATTTCGGTACCGATTGGCAGGCGCTGGAGGTCGATACCGAGGGTGGCTTTACGGTACGTTTTCAGGGCAAGGCCAGGGGACGTGTTGAGTGGCAGTTGCTAGGCGAGCACAATCGCATGAATGCCCTGGCTGCTCTGGCAGCGGCACGTCATGCCGGCGTGGCCATTGAAACAGGTATCGCTGCTCTGACTGAGTTCAAGAACGTCAAGCGCCGCATGGAAGTGCGCGGTGTGGTGAATGGCATCACCGTCTATGATGATTTTGCCCATCACCCTACGGCGATTGCCACCACGGTCGCAGGCTTGCGCGATAAAGTCGGCAAGGCGCGCATTCTTGCCGTGCTAGAGCCGCGCTCCAACACCATGAAGCTGGGCGTGATGAAGGATGCATTGCCAGCCAGCCTGGTTGATGCAGACCTGGTGTTTTGCTACAGCGAGCATTTGGGTTGGGATGCGGCAGCTGCCTTGCAGCCCATCCAGCATAAGGCCGCAGCATTTGACAGCATGGCGGTGCTGATCGAGGCGATTGCTGCCGAGGCACAGCCGGGCGACCATATCCTGGTGATGAGCAATGGCGGTTTTGGTGGCATCCACCAGAGCCTGCTGGAGAGGCTGGCCTAGTGCGCCTGCATGGCTTGAAAGAGTTGGGAATCCTTGGCTGGGCACTGCTGCTCTCAGCGATTGTTCACGTCATTGTTATTCTTTCAGTCAATTTCGAGGCGCCCGACCTCAAGTTTTTCAAAGATAAGATTCCACCACTGGAAGTCGTCTTGGTGAATGCCAAGACTGAATCCAAACCAAAGAAGGCAGATGCCCTGGCGCAGGCCAATCTGGATAGGGGAGGCAATACTGATCTTGATCGGCAGATGAAGACTGCTTTGCCGCCACCGAAGAAAAAGAAGACGGAGCTTGCGCCTGCCGAGGCTGTGGAAGCCGCCTCTGCTTCGCGCCCTGGGCAGGAAAAGCAACAACAGACCCAGCAAGACAAAGTGGCGGAGCTGGAGCGCCAGGCACAGGAATTGATGAGCCAGATCAACCAGCAGAAAAAGCTGGAATCAGCACCTGCACAGAGTGCCGCAACTGCTACGCCTGATCAGGGGCGACAACAAGATGCACCTAGAAATTTCAATGCACGTGACTTGGTGGCAAGCAGCATGGATATTGCCCGGCTGGAAGCCCAGATAGCCAAGCAGCAGGACGAGTATCAAAAGCGCCCCAAACGTAAGGAGCTGGGGGGGCGTACCCAGGAGTATCGCTTTGCGACCTATGTCGAAGCCTGGCGGCAAAAGGTGGAGAAAATTGGCAACCTGAATTACCCTGAGATCGCCAAGGAGCAAAAGCTCTATGGCAAGCTGCAATTATCGGTAGATATTCGTGCTGATGGCTCAATAGAAAATATACAGATCACGCGTAGCTCCGGCCACAAGGTGCTGGACGATGCCGCCAAGCGTATCGTGGAGTTGGCTGCTCCTTACGCCGCGTTTCCGGAAGATATTCGCAAGGAATACGACATCATTGGCATTACCCGCACCTGGACCTTTACCAAGGAAGACAGCCTAGCGACGCAGTAACAATGTGGTAGCTGAGTGTTTGTTATACGTGGCTAGATGCCCATGAATACTCGTTCACCTTGATCAAGCCTAGCTGCAATCGCTCTTTTCAGGGCTTCCGTACTGCTGGCGTCTAGTGCCTGGGGCAGGCTTTCGCGCTTGCTTTCTCCCCAGATGGGGTTGGGGAAGTGGCGATCACGCTTGAAGCGGGGAATAACATGCCAATGCACATGCGGCGTCATGTTGCCGAGACTGGCGAGGTTGATCTTGTCTGGGCGCATCACTTCACGCACGGCTTCTTCCACTGCAAACACCACCAGCATGAGGTGCTCGCGGTCAGCACGCTTGAGATCAGTGACTTCCTTGACGTGGCGGTTGAGGATGATGCGGCAAAAGCCAGGGTAGTCGTGATCATCAATCTGTACGACTCTGCAAAGCGCATCTTGCCAGAGGATGATGCCTCCGGCAGTGGTACATAGTTCGCAGTGTTTATGGAACGACAGGGTTCTGGTCATGATGCGTGTTAGCCTAATGGAATGGCAGATTGATTAAATGCTCACTGATCGTCATCCATACGTTGCGGAACTTTGTGCTGCGGCACAAAGTCTTGCAGGATTCGATTTCTTTAGCTTGCAGCGTGTTTGCTGTAAGGATTTTCAAGGATTATAAAGCAGGATGGCCCGATTTCTCCCGCGCAAGCGTTTAGGCTTGCTATTGATATTGATCATGGCTGCATTGCTGGCAGTCGCTTATGCCTTAAGGTGGGAGGCGATTGCGTGGCATGTTTGGCATGCACAGAAAACCAAGCCACATGATGCTTTGCGCCTCAATCATTATGTGGTGGAGCATGAAGCGGTGCAAATCCCCGGGGTGGGTTCTGACCTATCAGACCTGAGCTATAACCACGAAACCCATACCCTCTTTACTGTTTCCAACCAAAAGCCCCTGATCGTTGAGTTGTCACTGACAGGCGAGGTCTTGCGCACCATCAAGGTGACAGGAATTGATGATATGGAGGGCATTGCCCACATCAGCGGTCATCGCTTTGCCTTGCTCAACGAGGCCAAGCATAGCGTAGTGCTGGCGGAGATAGCAGAGGGTGTGCATGAAGTGGATGTCAGCCATGCCCCTTCACTGACGCTGGCCATGTATGCCAATGACAATAAGGGTTTTGAAGGCATCGCCTGGGATAAGGAGCGCCAGCGCTTGCTGGTGGCAAAAGAGCGTTCTCCCAAGCGCGTGATCGCTATACACGGGTTTGTTGATGCATTGCCGGGCCAGCCCGTTGCGATTCATATCGAGAAACTGAGTGAAACGGCTTCCTGTGGCTTGCGGGATTTATCTGCCGTGACGTATGAGCCCGATAGTGGGCATGTATTGTTGCTCAGTGATGATTCGCGCATGGTGGCTGAATACGATGCCGAAGGCAGGTTGCTGGATACACTTTCGCTCTGGCGTGGGTTCCAAGGCTTGCACCGTAGCGTGCCACAAGCGGAAGGGCTGGCGATCGGGCCGGATAAGCGTATTTATGTCATTAGCGAGCCCAACCTGTTTTATGTCTTCAAGCCGGGCCCGGGCAAACAAATCTAGGGTTTAGGACGGGAGGCGAACTTTGCAAAGCCTTGCAGGAACTTTGCAAAGCCTTGCAGGAACTTGGCGAATTCATCCTGATTGCGTTGATTAATGAGCTTGCCTTGGTCGTCGAACGATTCGTGGGCACGCGAGATCAGCAATCTACCGCCAGACCAATAGTCAGCACCAAGCTGTCGTAATACGCCTAGCCAGGCATGTTGCCCCAAGATCGTGCCAAACCCGGATGGTGAGGCACCAATAACGGCAAAAGGGCGCTGGAAAATGGCAGCGCTTTCTGCTGGCGGGCGTGAAACCCAATCTATCGCGTTCTTGAAAACGCCAGGAATGCCAGCATTGTATTCGGGCGAAGCCAGGATAATGCCATCACTCGCCAGGATTTTTTGCTTCAATGCCGTGACGGCTTCGGGAATACCTGATTTTTCCTCCAGATCACCATCGTAGAGTGGTATGCCATGCAGTGTGGCGATTTCCAGCGTGACACCATCCGGTAGCAAAGCTTGGCCTGCTTTCAGCAGTGCCGTATTGAGTGAATGTTGACGCAGGCTGCCGGAAATCCCTAGTAACTTTGTCATACCTGTCTCCTTGTTAAGTGATCTTTCTCAGGCATTGCCTTTCATCACGAGTTCCCCATATTCATCCATGGTGATGGTACCCCCCATGGCTGCTACCTTGGCGTGATCTGGCGTTGGCAGCACGTCTTGTACAATATCCAGGCGCTTCCATTGTGGCATCGGTGTTTCACAGTTGGCCTGCGGCACATAAGGCGATGCGGCGATACGCTGATGTTTGTGGATATAGCGCGGGCAATTGATGAAGATTTCCTCAATTTTTACCCTGACCACCAGTTCTGCTTCCTGGAATTCAGCTAATAATGGGTCGGCAGGGTCTATGCTTGCGGTGCCATGCACACGCACCCGGTGCGGGGTCTCGAAATCAATGAACAGCATCCCTATCTTTGGGTTGAGCGAGAGGTTGCCCATGGAAAGATACATGCTATTGCCATCCAGGCTAGGAAAGGCCAAGGTGGTGTCATCGACGATCTTCACAAACCCAGGCTGTCCGCCTTTGTAAGAGCAAGTTGGGAATCCACGGTGATCGACGGTGGAAAGAAAGAAAAAATCACGACTGCTAATGAAACCAGCATGCTCTGGTGGAATGGTCGGCAGCACGATGAGATCGCGTACCCGGTCTGCCATGTCAACACCATCGAAATGTTCCTGCCATTGCCTATGCTGCTCTCCGTAGATTTCACTCATTCATCTTCTCCATGCGCATTGTTTACAGATCTGTATAGATGCATGGTAGAGATAAATTGAGGCCTGCGTCAACACAGGATGATCCAGGGTGTACGAGCAACCCCTGAATGGATCAGGATCGCTGGACGAGGTGCTTGAGGGGGCTTGATGGAGTCAGGCCCAAGGCATATCGGATGACTTCCCGTTTGACGAGGCCAGGATGGTTGGCAAGCCTGAGGCCGAGATTGCGTAGCAAGCGCAAAGGGGCAATCTCATTGCTGAAGCCGTAGCTGAAAGCGTCCATTGCACGTTGCATGACATGGTTGGCAAGCTTGCGCTGGCGTTCGTAAACTTGCAGGCGGGCCAATGCAGCAATGTCGCTACCTTCTTGCCAGGTCTGCAACAAAATCTCGCTGAGCACGGCAGCATCCTGGAACCCAAGATTCACGCCTTGCCCTGCCAACGGATGAATGGTGTGGGCTGCATCGCCGATCAGCACGACGCCTTCACGTGCGTACTGCTGCGCATGGCTGCGCGTGAGGGCAAAGCTGCCACGATGTATTAAGCCGGTAATCTCGGGTAATGCCGCAGGAAACTGCTGACGGAACGCATCAAGTAATGCCTCATCTTGCAGTGCCAGCAGGCGGCGTACTTCACTCGGGCGGTGATACCAGATCAGTGAAGCATAGTCGCCGGGCAGGGGGAGTAGCGATTGTGGGCCATCAGGCGTGAAGCGCTGCCAGGTAATGTCGCGCGCTCCACCTTGGATGCTGACGGTCGCAACCAGGGCATGCATGGGGTATTGCTGGCTATCCAGTGCGATACCGGCGGCCTTGCGGACGGCTGAATTGGCACCATCAGCACCAATCAATAGCGTGGCCTGGAACACCTGGCCACTTTTCAGGTAAATACGGCTGCCTGTGGGCTGGTAATGAATCTGGCTGATCTCATCCGGGCATAGCAGCGTGATGTTGTCGTATCGCGATAACGTCTCCAGACAGGCAAGCTGTACCAGCCTGTTTTCGACAATATGACCGAGATACGGTGCATCAACTTCTGCCGCATCAAACAAGGTGCCCTGGGCTTGGTGGTTTTCCCACACTTGCATGCGCTGGAAAGGCGTAGTACGCATGGCTGCTATGTTCGACCAAGCCTCAACTTGCTCAAGAAAAGTAATGGAGGCCGGGCTCAGGGCTGAAACGCGCAAATCGGGGGCGCTGGTGGCATCAAAGGGCGCCGGGGCGTAGCTTTCCAGCACGGCGATACGCATGCCGCTTGGTGCAAGCCTGGCAGCCAGGGCGCTGCCGACCATGCCGCCACCAACAATAAACAGGTCAACCGCGGTAGTCTCAGTCATCATGCTTTTGCTTGGGGTGTATGCGTACCAGAATGATGCGTGGCCCGTTCATTTTCTTGACCACAATATCGAATTGCTCAAAGGCGATACTTTCGCCTTCTTTTGGGATATAGCCGAGTTTGGCGAGTATCAGCCCGCCAACGGAGTCCACTTCGTCATCGTTATCAATCTCGATACCCAGCGCCCGTTCCAGCGTGAAGATAGGCAGGCTACCTTTGCCGATCAGGGTGCCGTCATCAAGTTTTGTCCAGTCGTTCTGGCTCTGACGGAATTCATCGCGAATCTCGCCGACCAATGCGCCCAGCATATTGTCGAGGGTGATGAAGCCTTGTGGCTCCTGCCCTTTGCGCCCAACAATGGCGAAGTGGCTGGCCTTGCCTTCGCGGAAGCGGCGGAACAGCTCAATCGCTGGTAAATCCGGGGCGACAAACGGCGCTGGGTGCACAAAGCTGCTCAGGTCTTGCAAGTCATCTGCTTCAAACTTGGCGAGGAACAGGCTCTTGAGGTGGATGACGCCCTTGACCTTGCCATCCAGCTCTACAAAGGGATAGCGGCTGTAGCGGTGCTGGGAGATGATATGCAGATTCTCCTCGAAACTGTTCTTGGCAAACAGCGAAATGGCCTCGTTGAACGGGCGCATGAGGTCGGCGACTTCCAGGTCGCTGAAATCCAGGGTGTGGGCGAGGATGTTCCACTCGTCCTTGGTGAGCTCCTCAGAAGCGCGGCTACTGCGCAAGATCAGCTTCAACTCATCTGCTGAATAGTGCGCGTCGCTAGCATGCCCGGTGCTCAGGCCAAACTTGCGTAGTATCCAGTTCGAGCTGGCATTGAGAAGCCAGATAGCGGGGTACATCAACCAGTAGAAGGCGTACAAAGGTGCCGCGGTCCAGAGGCCGATTACCTCTGACTGCCGGATAGCCATGGATTTGGGGGCAAGCTCACCCAGTACGATATGCAGGTAAGAGATGGTGAAAAATGCGACCACAAAGGAGATGCCATGCACGAGCTCTGGGGCGGTGACGCCAACACTGAACAGGAATGGCTCCAGCAACTGGGCGAAAGCTGGCTCACCTACCCAACCTAGGCCTAGCGAGGCAAGGGTGATGCCGAGCTGGCAGGCTGAGAGGTAAGCATCTAGCTGGCTATGCACCTTGGCGAGGATGCGGCCACGCCAGCCGTGGGTCTTGGCAATCGCCTTGACGCGGGTTTGCCTGAGTTTGACCAGCCCGAACTCGGCTGCGACGAAGAAGCCGTTGAGCAGGACCAGGAAGAAGGCGAGCAGGATAAGTAATAAATTGCTTTCCATGATGTTGGAAGTTTAGAAACTGACTCCTGCTTGTTGTGCCTGGTTGTCGGCGTGATAGGAGGAGCGCACCATCGGGCCGCAAGCGGCGTGGGTGAAGCCCATGGCCAGGGCTTGTTGCTCGAACTCGGCAAAGCGTTGTGGTGTGACAAAGCGCTTGACGGGCAAATGATGGGCGCTGGGTTGCAGGTACTGCCCTAGCGTCAGCATCGTGACGTTGTGTGCCCGCAGGTCACGCATGACGGCCAGGATCTCTTCGTCAGTTTCGCCCAAACCAAGCATTAGGCCAGATTTTGTTGGCACATCGGGATGCAGCTCGCCAAACTCTTTGAGCAAATCGAGAGAATTCTGGTAATCGGAGCCGGGGCGTGCCTCCTTGTACAGGCGTGGTACGGTTTCCAGGTTGTGGTTCATCACGTCAGGCGGTGCTGCCTTGAGGATATTGATGGCACGATCCAGGCGGCCACGGAAATCAGGCACCAGGATTTCTACCTTGATCTCAGGTGAGTGGGTACGCACTGAGGCAATGCAGTCGACAAAATGCTGTGCACCACCATCACGCAGGTCGTCACGATCCACGCTGGTGATGACCACATACTTGAGGCGCATCTGGGCGATGGTACGCCCCAGATTCTCTGGCTCATTGACATCTGGCGGCAGCGGCTTGCCGTGTGACACATCGCAAAATGGGCAACGGCGCGTGCAAATATCGCCCAAGATCATGAAGGTGGCGGTGCCGCCACTGAAACATTCACCAATGTTGGGGCAGGAGGCCTCTTCACAGACGGTGTGCAGGTTGTTATCGCGCAGCACCTGCTTGATTTCGCGGAAGCGTGCGCTATCCGGCACTTTCATGCGTATCCATTCCGGCTTGCGCATGGCGGGCATAGGAATGATCTTGATCGGGATGCGCGCCATTTTCTCGGCGCTGGTTTCCTTGGTGCCTGCCACCTTGCGGGGCGGGGCGATGCGTTCCGTGGTTTCTGTCATAAAGTCGTCTCGTGCAAGCAGTCAGTATAGCCTAACTGCCGTGTCAAATTCTCAAGCAGCTTTTGTGCCGCAATGTTTGGGCTAAGGGTCAGCCCCAAGTCTTTTGCCTGGGTGACTTGCAGGCCTTGATAGCCACAAGGGTCAATCGCGAGAAAGGGTGCCAGGTCCATGTCAATATTGAGCGCCAGGCCATGATAGCTGCGCTGGTTCTTCAGGCGCAGGCCGAGAGAGGCAATCTTGGCACCTTGCACATAGACCCCGGGCGCATCTGCTTGAGCTTCGGCCTGGATTTGATACTCCGCCAGCAGGTCGATGATGGCATTTTCCATGGCGCTGACCAGTGAGCGCACGCTGATGGCGCGGCGCTTAAGGTCGATCAATAGGTAGATGACGACTTGGCCAGGCCCGTGATAGGTGATCTTGCCGCCCCTGTCCACTTCAATCAAGGGGATGTCGTCGCGGCTAGGTGGGCGCACCGCCTTGCGATTCAGTCCCAGCGTATACACCGGGGCATGCTCGGTGAGCCAGAGTTCATCCGCGCTATCCAGGGTGCGTGACAGGGTATAGGCCTGCATGGCTTGCCATGTCGCCATATAGTCGGTGCGTCCCAAGGTGCGGATAATCAGTGGTTGATGCATGTGGTCAAACGGCAAGGCAAGATGGCGCTGTGCTGGGAATCACAAAAGCGATCACAGAACGTATTTGACCTTGGGGTGCGAGGTGAGGGAGCGATAAATGTCATCCAGCTGAGGCTTGGACTGTACGAGTACGGTACAAGTCAGGCTGACATATTTGCCGCCAGTGCTGGCACGCATCTCGATGCGAGTTGCGTCAAATTCGGGCAGGTGCTCCTGGATGACATGCAGGATCAGGTTGGCAAATTCCTCATGAGCCTCGCCCATCACCTTGATGGGAAAGTCGCAAGGGAACTCGATCAGGGTTTCCTGATCGCTGGGTGCTTGATTGCTTGGGTCATGTGCCATATGTTTACCTTTTAGGCCTCATTACTTGGTTCTTGAATGCCTGATATAGCGCATACATGCGCTTGAATATCGGGCCGGGCTTGCCATCATTCACTGCTACGCCATCCAGCATCACCACGGCCAGCACCTCTTTCGTGGAGGAGGTGAGCCAGATTTCATCAGCTGATCGCAATTGTGCCTCGCTGACTGGGGCTATCCTGTGGGGTAGGTCGTGCGCTTGTGCCAACTCCAACACGACGTCATAGGTGATACCCGGGAGCATGTGCTGGTTCTTGGGTGGTGCCAGCAATACGCCATCCTTGACGACAAAGATGTTACTGCTACTGCCTTCAGTCAGGTAGCCATCGCGCAGCATCAGGGTTTCTGCCACATCGTGATCCACGGCTTCCTGCCGCAACAATACATTGGCAAGCAGGGAGATGGCTTTTATATTGCAGCGCTGCCAGCGAATATCAAGTGCCGTGATGGCGCTAACACCAGACTCGATGAGTGCAGGTGATGGTGTTACCAGTGGCATGCTCATGAGCAAAACAGTGGGGGCGACTTCCGGATTTGGAAATGCCTGGTCGCGCGGTGCTACGCCGCGCGTGACTTGAATGTAGAGTGATTGGTCATCCAAATGCCGATTGGCGTTAATGAGTTTGATGACGACATTGCGCCAAGCTTCCATATCAAGCGGGTTATGGATGCGAATGGCCTCTAGGCTGAGTGCCAGCCTGCCAAGGTGTTCATCCAGACGGAACGGCTGTGCCGAGTACACTGGAATGACTTCATACACCCCGTCGCCAAAGATAAAGCCACGATCCAGTACCGGGATCGTGGCTTGTTCCAGTGGCAGGAATGAGCCGTTTAAATAGACGGTGTCACTCATGCGTGTGGCGATTATTCAAACCAGAGCTTGATCGTATCCAGCAGGCGGCCAAAGATACCAGCGACTTCTACGTTCTTGGCAGCCACCAGCTTGTGCTCGGCAATCACCTTGTCATCCAGGATGAACTGGATGGTGCCGACTTGCTGGCCTGCGCTCACCGGTGCCACCAGGGGTTGCTGGCTGACAACCTTGGCTTTGACGCGGGCATACTCGCCCTTTGGCAGGGTGATGGAGACATTCTTGGCAACGGTGGCGACCAGGTTGTTTTCAGCGCCCTTCCATACCTTGAGTGTGCTGACTTCAGCACCACGCTTGTACACCAGCTTGGATTCGTAGAACTGGAAGCCGTAGTTAAGCAGCTTCTGGCTTTCGGTAGCACGTGCGGAGTCGGAGGGAGCGCCGAGTACAACTGAGATCATGCGGGTATCACCACGCTTGGCCGAGGTGACCAGGCAGTAGCCGGCACTCTTGGTATGGCCAGTCTTCATGCCATCCACATAAGGGTCTAGCCACAGCAGGCGGTTACGGTTGGGCTGGCTGATCTTGTTGTAGGTATATTCCTTGACCGAATAGAGACGCTGGTACTGATCAGGGAAATCACGGATCAGTGCTGCTGCCAGCAGGGCGAGATCGTGCGCTGTTGTGTAATGCTGAGGGTCAGGCAGGCCAGTGGCGTTCATGTAATGGCTGTCGCGCATGCCTAAGCGGGCGGCTTCCTTGTTCATGAGTTCGGCAAAGCCTTCCTCTGAGCCAGCAATGCCTTCTGCCAGGGTGATGGATGCATCGTTGCCAGACTGGATGATCATGCCGTGCAGCAACTCATCGACCGTGACCGGCTTGTTGGGTTCGATGAACATCTTGGAGCCTTCCACCTTCCATGCCTTGACGCTCACCGGCAAAGTCTGCGTCAGGGTCAAGTGCCCATTCTTCAGTGCCTTGAATGCCAGGTAGGCAGTCATGATCTTGGTGAGCGATGCTGGCTCGACGCGTGAAGCACCATCCTGCTGTGCAATCACACGCTCGCTATTGAAGTCATACAGCTGGTAAGACTTGACGGCTAGCGCTGGAGGTTGGGGAATATCTGCGGCCTGTGCCCAAAAGGCATGGCTTGCAAATGCAGTCACTGCAGCGATCACGATCACTGGCTTGTGGAGGGAAAGATAGGACATAGAATTTCTTTAACTCATTAATCTAGGGTTCAAGTCGGGGGGTAGCGCAACTTATTGATATACCACAATAGCGTTGGTATTAAGCGTTTGCTTGATTTTTGCCGCAGCAGCTTCGGCCTGCTGACGGCTGCTATATGGCCCAAGACGCACGCGATAAGTTCCAGCATTATACCAATTCTCTACCTGGACATTCTCGGCAAGCTTGTTTTGCTGCAAGGACTCGACCAGCTTATCCCCGTTAGCCTTGACCGAAAAGGCACCTACCTGCACATAAGCACCTGTGATGATCTGGTTGGTCACAGGCTCGTTCATGGCATTCGTCAGGCTACCATTGCTGTTTGATTCTGCTGGGGCTGGGACGGCAGGAGCTGGTGCCGCACTGACGCTGCTGCCTCTAATGGGCTTGCCATTTTCATCGAGGGCTTCTACATCAACGATGCCACTGCCTTTTTCAATCAGACGTAGCTTATAGGCAGCAGCATAGGAAAGATCAATCAACCTGTCATCATGGAAAGGCCCGCGATCATTAATGCGCACGATCACAGAGCGGCCATTTTCCGGGTTAGTGACGCGAACGTAGCTGGGCAATGGCAGGATGGTATGTGCGCCGGTCATGGCATACATGTCATACACTTCGCCACTGGAGGTTTTCTGTCCGTGATAACGCTTGCCGTACCATGAGGCAACACCACGCTGCTTGTAAGGCGTATGGTCAGTCAGTGGAGTATAGCGGCGACCTAGTGCGCTATAGGGGCGATTGGCACGTGGCAAGGGCGTTTCTGCCCGTGGTACTGCATCGGGGATGCTGTCGATATTGGCGGGTGGATTGTCGCCAGGGCCATCATCCAGATAGTAGCCGCCTTTTTTTGGGGTGGGTTTTTGCGTCGTGGTTGCAGGTTTGCCTGCGTCTGGTTTGACACTGGTACCTCCACCACAGGCCACCAGGGTGAGGGCAATCATGCCAGGAATCAGGTTGCGTATCAGCTTCATTGGGTCATACAGGCCTGGGAACTGCCTGCTTCGCTCCTTTCTTGACTACGAGGTAACAAGCTTTTTGTGCGTATGGATGCTCATGAGTATGCCAAAGCCAACCAACAGGGTGACCAGCGAGGTGCCGCCATAACTGATGAGTGGCAAGGGTACACCAACTACGGGCAATATACCGCTGACCATGCCAATGTTAACAAATACATAGGTGAAGAAGGTCAGCGTGATGCTGCCAGCCAACAGGCGGCTGAAAGTGCCTTGCGCTTGCGCAGCGATCACGAGGCCACGCCCGATGATGATGGTGAATAGTAAAATCAGCAGCACATTGCCTAGTAGGCCGAATTCCTCACCAAACACGGCAAAAATAAAGTCTGTGGTGCGCTCTGGTAGGAAATCCAGCTGTGACTGCGTGCCATTGAGCCAGCCTTTGCCAGCGAGCCCACCAGAGCCTAGCGCAATACTGGCCTGGATGGTGTGGTAACCCGCTCCTAGCGGGTCTTGATAAGGGTCAAACAGGATTTCGATGCGTCGTCGCTGGTAATCATGCAGCATGGTCCAGAGTATGGGGGCCATGATGGCCACGCTGGCAGCAGCGCCTATCAACAGGCGCCAGCTCAGGCCAGCGAGAAACAGCACATAAAAGCCCGAGGCTGCGATCATCAGCGAGGTGCCTAGGTCAGGCTGCTTCATGATCAGGCCAACCGGGATGGCAAGCAGTACGGCACCGATGGCATGATCCTTGAACGTTGCTGCAGATTCTCGCCGGGCAAAGTACCAGGCCAATAACAGAGGCACGGCAATTTTCATGAGTTCCGAAGGCTGGATCTTGGCGACGCCGATATGTAGCCAGCGCCGGGCACCATGGCTGATTTCACCAAACAGCGCCACGCTGATCAAGAGCAATACCCCTAGCGCATAGGCTGGGAGCGCAATGCGTTCGAGGATTTGCGGCGGTATATTTGCTGCAATCCACATCAGGCTGAGGGCGACCGTGATATTGATCAGCTGGTTACTGATTTTGCCCATGCTTTGGCCGGATGCGCTGTAAAGTACGCACAATGCCACTACGATGGTGATAATCAGGCAACTCATGAGAAAGCCATCGATATGCTTCACCAGGCGGTTGAGTAGTTTATTCATCATGGCTGTGACCCTCTGGCGTGACAGGTGCGCCCACACTGGCATCTTCTACGGCTGGTTTTGCTGATGGCGGTTCCTTGCCCAGCAAATAGTAATCCATCACGCGCCTGGCAATCGGCCCCGCTGTGGAGCCGCCATGGCGGCCATTTTCCACGATGACGGCAATGGCAATCTTAGGGTCTTCCGCTGGCGCATAGGTGATAAACAGGGCATGGTCGAGGTGGCGTTCTGCCATCTTGCTTTCATTGTATTTTTCGTTTTGCTTGATGCCGACGACCTGGGCGGTCCCGGTCTTGGATGCCATGAGATATGGACTGTCTGCACCTAGCCGGGCGGCCGTGCCTCCTGGCAATGTCACGTCCATCATGCCTAGCTTAACGATCTCGATATTTCTTGGGTTCAGGTTGACCTGATCCACCACCTCAGACGCAATGGAGTGGACGTGACCGCCCTTGCTTTCCTGAATGGCTGATACCAAGTGTGGCTTCATTGCCTTGCCGTTGTTGGCGAGGATGGCCGTTGCTTGCGCCAGCTGCATGGGGGTGACCAACGTATAGCCTTGGCCAATCCCTACAATGACGGTTTCACCCGGAAACCACTTCTGCTTGAAGCGGCGAGCTTTCCATTCTGGTGTTGGTAGCAGGCCGCCCATCTCTCCCTTGATGTCAATACCAGATGGCTTACCAAAGCCAAAGTGGCTGACGAAGGAGGTGAGTCTCTCTATGCCCAGCTCCATCGCCAAGCCGTAGAAGAAGGTATCGCAGGAAACAGCAATTGCCTTGCGCATATCCACAGTGCCGTGGCCACTGGGTTTCCAGTCGCGATAACGGTGCGTATTGCCGGGCAGCATGAAAAAACCGGGGTCGCTGATGCTGAAAGGGGGTGTGCGCTTACCGTTTTCCAGCCCTGCCATGGCAACAAACGGTTTGAAGGTCGAGCCAGGAGGGTAAACCCCGCGCAACGGACGGTTGATCAGCGGCTTATCCAGTGATTCATTGAGCTCTTTCCAGCTTTCGCTGTCGATACCGTCAACAAATAGATTGGGGTCGTAGCCCGGTTGACTCACATAGGCCAGCACTTCGCCCGTGTTTGGCTGAATCGCAACCAGTGCGCCACGGTAATCGCCAAAAGCTTCTTCTGCGATGCGTTGCAGTTTGCTGTCGATGGATAAAATCAGGTTGTTGCCCGGAATCGGCGGTGTGCTGGATAGCACGCGTACCGCATGTCCGCCAGCGTCGATTTCCACCTGCTGAAAGCCCGTGATGCCGTGCAGTTGTGATTCGTAGAATTGTTCCAGGCCGCTTTTACCAATATGGTCAGAGCCTTTGTAATTCGAGAGGTCGCCTGATTCCTTGAGGTTTTCCAGGTCGCGATCATTGATGCGGCCTATGTAGCCGATGATATGGGAGCCGGATTTTTCTTGTGGGTATTGGCGGAACAGGCGCGAGCGAATCTCTACCCCAGGCAAGCGGAAGCGGTTGACCGCGATTTTGGCAGCCTCATCTTCGTTGAGGTGGGTGCGGATGGGCACACTTTCAAAGCTATGTGTCTGGGCACGAAGTTTCTTGAAGCGCTTGCGGTCATTGGCGCTGACTTCAATTAACTTGGCAAGGTCGTCTATGGTGTCCTCGACATTGTTGGCGACTTTCGCAGGCGTGATTTCCAAGGTGTAGACAAAGGAATTCTGTGCCAGGACGACGCCATTCCGATCCAGGATCAGGCCGCGGTTAGGGACAATCGGCACCAGTGAGATGCGGTTGTTTTCTGCCATGGTCTGGTAATGATCGTACTTGGCATATTGCAAGTAGACGAAGCGGCTGATCAAGATGCCGAAGCAGGTGAGCACCAGCAAGGCGCCAGCGGCCAGCCTAGCGCGGAAATCGTGCTGTTCTTTTTGGTAATTCTTGAGTTCGGAACGACGGGATCTCATGGGCAGGATCAGGCCTGATTGGAGCGGCTATCAATACGCAGGCGCGAGAAAATGACGAATTGCCAGAGCAGGATGCCGCTAATGCTGGGCAGGAAGTATTGCCAGCCTGGTAATTCACCGCCCGCGAATAGCTTCAATACCAAGGTGGTGAGCTGAGTGAATAGCAGTAGCAAAAAGACATACCCTGCCTGTTGCCAGATGTTGAACAACGCCAAGCGACGTTGATACGTTACTGCGAAATAAGACGTAATGGCGTAAGCAAGAGCGAATTGCCCAAACAAGCCGCCAGAAATCAGGTCCATCAGCAAACCAGCGAACCAGGCAGTCCCGATATTGCACAGGTGTGGCGCTCTTAGTGTCCAATACAGCACGATCACCAAGAGAAACTCGGGACGCACCATGAGCAAATCACCCGACCAAGGCAGGATTTGCAGTATCAATGCCAGCAGCAACGACAGATATACAGGTTTGAAGCTAGTGGTTGTCATGACGTTGGGGCGGTATTGTTTTCTTGGGGGTGCGGGTGGCCTTGACCGTATTACTATCGGCAGGTCGGTCAACTTGCGGGATGCTGACGAGCAGGAGTTGCCTGTGATGTTCGATTCCCGCGATTGGTTTGCCGATGATATGGGCAAATGGCGAGTCGGCATCGGTATCCACTTGAATGACCTCTGCAACCGCCAGGCCATGTGGATAAATGCCGTCAATCCCAGAGGTGACGAGTTTGTCGCCGACGCGAATGTCGACATTCGCGGGCAGGGAAGGCAGCTCAACCGTAGTGCTACGCCCCTGTCCAAAAGCAATGGCACGTAGGCCGTTGCGCTCCACTTGTACCGGGATGGAAAGCTCTTTATCGGTGATCAACGTGACTTCGCTGCTGAACGGATAGACACGCGTCACTTGCCCTACTACTCCGTTCTCGTCAATGGCTGCCTGGCCGGGCGTGATGTTCTGGCGTGAGCCAAGGTTGACAATAATCTTGTGGCTGAACGGGTCACGCCCCATGTGCAATATCTCGACTAAGCGTGCTGGCTGGCTCGAAAGTTGGGCCGCGCCCAACAGGCTGCGCAGGCGCTCGTTTTCCGTGGATAGTGCCTTGAAACGCTGCAGCTCTGCCGCGTGCTCCAGTGCTTGTTGGCGCAGAGCATGATTTTCTTCAGTCAGCGTGGTTTGCTTGTGCAGGTATTCCCCAATATCTCGGGTGACGTTGAGCGGGGCATTGGCGATAATCTGTAGTGGGTGCAACAGGGCGATGAAACCTTGGCGTACTTCCACCAGGTAATTCAGTCTGGCATCTGTGGCGATCAATACCAGGGAAAGCACGGAGAAAAAGAACAGGCGTGCTGTAGGGCTGGGGCCGCGAACAAAGAAGCCAGTATGGTGTTGGTGTTCTAAGGCGCGTGACATGAGAGATTGTGGGTGGTTATCGTCTAGTGAGCTAAGGGTACTCTGGAGCCAGCATGACTCCGGATGATAAAAAACAGGCCATCGTTACATGGCCTGAGTTTGATCATGATAACGTAATTTACTCGTAGGCAAACACATTGCCCAGCTTGTCCATTTCTTCCAGTGCACGACCACAGCCGCGGGCGACACAGCTCAATGGATCTTCGGCAACGATGACTGGCAGACCGGTTTCCTCCAGCAGCAAGCGGTCAAGGTCACGCAACAGTGCGCCGCCGCCAGTGAGTACCATGCCTTTTTCCGCGATGTCAGCACCCAGTTCTGGTGGAGTTTGTTCTAGCGCCGATTTCACGGCACCGACAATGGCATTGAGTGGTTCGGTCAGTGCTTCCAGGATTTCGTTGCTGGAAATGGTGAACTTGCGTGGCAGGCCTTCAGCCAGGTTACGACCGGTGACTTCAAGCTCCAGTACTTCGGAGCCAGGGA
Source organism: Methylobacillus methanolivorans (assembly GCF_044751345.1). Classification (GTDB taxonomy): domain Bacteria; phylum Pseudomonadota; class Gammaproteobacteria; order Burkholderiales; family Methylophilaceae; genus Methylobacillus; species Methylobacillus methanolivorans. The sequence continues at coordinate 364,312 of NZ_JBIWXY010000002.1, forward strand.
ACGCGGAGCCGATCTGCTTCTTGATCAATTCTGCAGTAGGCTCGGAAATCTGCATGCCGTAGTTACGACGGATGTAATCAATGATGGCCTGGTCGAATTTGTCGCCACCAACGCGCTCGGACTTGGCATACACAATACCGCCCAGTGAAATCACGCCGACTTCTGTCGTGCCGCCGCCAATATCGACCACCATGGAACCTGTCGCTTCTGCAACTGGCATATTGGCGCCGATTGCCGCAGCCATTGGTTCCTCAATCAGGTAGACCTGGCGTGCACCTGCCATTTCGGCAGATTCCTTGATCGCACGGCGTTCCACTTGGGTAGAGCCGACGGGAACACAGATGATAATACGGGGGTTGGGGCTGAACAGGCGAGATTCGTGAATCTTGCGGATGAAATACTTGAGCATCTGCTCGGTGATGGTGAAATCGGCAATCACGCCATCCTTCATCGGGCGGATGGCCGTGATGTTGGCAGGCGCGCGGCCCAGCATACGCTTGGCTTCCAGGCCGACCGCCAGCAGGGTTTTCTTGCCGGTTGGACCGCCTTCCTGGCGAATCGCCACCACGGATGGCTCGTCCAGGACGATACCCTTGCCACGGACGTAAATCAGGGTGTTTGCAGTGCCAAGGTCAATGGCGAGATCGTTAGAAAAGTAACTGTTTAAAAGACCGAACATTATTTGTATCCTGACGAGCTGCCGCAGGCCGTGCAGGCCTTATGTTGCGGCTGAAGATGTGCGTAAAATCAAGGTATAATACCTGATATCTCCTAGAAATTTAAGATTTGGATTGGATAAATGTCACTCAATACACATGACGTCAAACGGATTGCGCACTTGGCGCGAATCGCCGTCAGCGAGGAAGAGGCCGAGGCGACCCTGGTCAAGCTTTCCGGTATTCTTGGTCTGATCGAGGAAATGCAGGCAGTGGATACCACTGGTATTGCCCCGATGTCGCACTCCCAGGATGTGACCCAGCGTCTGCGTGCAGATGTCGTTACCGAAAGCAACCAGCGCGACTTGCTGCAATCCATCGCTCCCGCCGTCGAGCATGGCCTCTACCTCGTTCCTAAAGTCATCGAATAAGCCTTGTCATGATCAATCAAAGTTTGAAGCACCTGGCTGAAAAGTTGGCCAGCAAGGAGATTTCCAGTGTCGAGTTGACGCAGGAATACCTCAATCGCATTGCCCGCCTGAACCCGGATATCAATGCCTATATCACCGTGAATCCCGAGTTGAGCCTGGCTCAAGCCAAGGCCGCTGACCAGCGTATCGCCCAGGGCGACATTGGCCTGTTAACCGGTATCCCCATTGCGCAAAAAGATATTTTTTGTGCCCAGGGTTGGAGGACCACCTGTGGTTCCAAAATGCTGGAAAACTTCATCGCTCCCTACGATGCAGGCATCATCGAGCGCTTCAATGCGGCTGGTGCCGTCAACCTGGGCAAGACCAATATGGATGAGTTCGCGATGGGCTCCTCCAACGAAACTTCCTATTACGGCAAAGTGCAAAACCCTTGGGATCGCAACCGCGTGCCGGGTGGAAGCTCGGGCGGTAGTGCCGCAGCGGTAGCGGCACGCTTATGTGCAGCCGCCACTGGCACTGACACGGGTGGCTCAATTCGCCAGCCTGCTTCGCTATGTGGTTTGTCTGGCCTCAAGCCGACTTATGGCCTGGCTTCGCGCTATGGCATGATCGCCTTTGCCTCCAGCCTGGATCAGGCTGGCCCCATGGCGCATTCTGCCGAAGATATGGCCATCATGATGAATGTGATGACCGGCTTTGACGAGCGCGACTCCACCAGCCTACAGCGCGAGAAAGAAGATTACACCCGTGGCTTGGGCCAGTCCCTGGCTGGCTTGCGTGTTGGTTTGCCCAAGGAATATTTTGCTGAGGGCCTAGATGCTGGCGTGGCGAAAGTCATTGAGGCTGCGGTGGATGAATACCGCAAGCTGGGCGCAGAAATTGTCGAGATCAGCCTGCCGAATACTATGTTGTCCATCCCGGTTTACTACGTGCTGGCTCCTGCAGAGGCTTCGAGTAATCTGTCACGCTATGATGGCGTGCGCTTCGGCCATCGTGCTGCCGAATATGACGATCTGATGGATATGTATTGCAAGAGCCGTGCTGAAGGTTTTGGCGCTGAAGTGAAGCGTCGTATTCTCATCGGCACTTATGTATTGAGCGCTGGCTATTACGATGCTTATTATCTCAAGGCACAACAGATTCGCCGCCTGATCGCTGAGGATTTTGCCAAGGCATTTGAGCAGTGTGACCTCATCCTCGGGCCGACTGCGCCTTCTACCGCATTCAAGTCTGGCGAAAAGGCTGATGACCCGGTGGCGATGTATTTGCAGGATATTTACACCATTGCCGTCAATCTCGCTGGTTTGCCAGGCATGAGCATTCCAGCCGGTTTTGCACCAGCGGCAGATGGCAAGCAGCTACCCGTTGGTCTGCAAATCATCGGTAATTATTTCGACGAAGCGCGCATGCTCAATGCCGGGCATGCCTATCAACAGGTCACAGATTGGCACACTCGCATGCCAGAAGGAATTGCATAATGAGTAGTTGGGAAGTCGTTATCGGGCTGGAAACTCATACCCAGCTCAACACTCAGTCCAAGATTTTCTCCGGCAGCAGCATTGCCTTTGGTGCAGAGCCCAATACCCAAGCCAATGTGGTGGATATTGCCTTGCCAGGCGTGTTGCCAGTGTTGAACAAGGAAGCTGTGCAATGCGCAATACGCTTTGGTTTGGCGATTGATGCAGAGATTGCGCCACGTTCAGTCTTTGCCCGCAAGAATTACTTTTACCCCGATTTGCCCAAGGGCTACCAGATTAGCCAGTATGAACTGCCAGTGGTGGGCAAGGGCTCGCTGACTATTCAGGTGGGTGAAGAAGAGAAAACCATCCGTATCACGCGTGCACACTTGGAAGAGGACGCAGGCAAGTCGGTGCATGGTGCCAGCCCAGGCCAATCTGGTATCGATCTCAACCGTGCTGGTACGCCCCTGCTGGAAATCGTGACCGAGCCCGACATGCGTTCAGCTGCCGAAGCGGTGGCTTATGCCCGCAAGCTGCACGAGCTGGTGCAATGGATCAATATCTGTGACGGCAATATGCAGGAAGGCAGCTTCCGTTGTGACGTCAACGTATCGGTACGTCGCAAGGGTGATGAAAAGCTGGGTACACGCCGCGAGATCAAGAACCTCAACTCCTTCCGCTTTATGCAGCAAGCGATTGAGTATGAAACCCGCTGGCAGATCGAGACGCTGGAAGATGGTGGCAAGATTGAACAGGCGACAGTGCTGTTCAACCCCGATACCGGTGAAACTCGCGCTATGCGCAGCAAGGAGGAAGCCAACGATTACCGCTACTTCCCTGATCCCGACCTGTTGCCTCTGGCGATTTCTGCCGCAGATATCGACGCTATCCGCGTTACCCTGCCTGAGCTGCCCGCGGCCATGAAGGCGCGTTTCGAGCGTGATTATGGCTTGTCAGCGTATGATGCGACAGCCTTGACTGCCTCCCGTGGCGTGGCAGATTACTTCACTGCGACGCTGGCTGATTTTGGCGGTGAAGCCAAGCTGGTGGCCAATTGGGTGATGGGCAGCGTTAGCGCCAAGCTGAATGAAGCTGACCAGTCGATTGCTTCATCGCCTGTTTCGCCAGCGTTACTGGCTGGCTTGCTCAAGCGTATTGCGGATAACACTATTTCCAGCAAGATCGCCAAGGAAGTGTTTGACGCCATGTGGCTGGGTGAAGGCACTGCTGACGACATCATCGCCAGCAAGGGCCTGAAACAGGTGACTGACAGCGGTGCGATCGAGGCCATTGTCGATGAAGTGCTGGCGGCTAACCCTGCGATGGTAGAGGAGTTCAAGGCAGGCAAGGAAAAAGCCTTCAACGCACTGGTGGGCCAAACCATGAAAGCCTCCAAGGGCAAGGCCAATCCGGCCCAGGTGAATGACATCCTCAAGCGCAAGCTGGCTGGCTAAACCTGGCGAAAACTAGCGTGCCGGGCTGGTGTTCTCACTGGCTGGCACGCCGGTTTTCAATTCAATAAAACGCTTCTTGTCGTTTTCAAAACGTAAGCGCATGGTGTCCATATGTTGCTTACGCTCGCTGATTTGTTCGTCGATCTTGCCGATGTCCTGCGTGGCAAACTTGAGGTCTTTTCTCAGTTCTTCTGGTACAGCTTTGCTGCGCTTGAGGTAACCTGCCTCTTCTTTCTTTAAGTCCTGTACGCGACTCAATGCGCTGAGCTTGCGCTGTTCCAGGCCTTCCAGCATCACTTGGTCCATTTGCAGATTGCGATCGCGGGCGAGGTCGATTTCCTGTTCTGAGCTGTAGACTGCCAGTAAAGTGCGGTCACGCTTGGCTTGTTCGCTTTCCTTGCCTGACTCACTATTACCGGGACTGGGGTTGGATGTCTCGGTTTGTGGTAATCCGTGGGCGTTGATGCTGTTTGTCTTGCCTGAATATTGGAGCGGCAAGGTATCGCCGTAATGGGTGACTCCTTGTTCGTCTACCCACTTCATGATTTTGCCGCTCGGTGGCTTGGATTCTGCCGCGGCCCATGTATTGGCGGCTAATCCCAATAGCACGCAGCTAATGATGCTGGCAGGCAGTCGCAATCTGCGGATCATGCCTTCTCTCCCTTGGATTTATGATTTTTTCTAACTATCGCATGATATTGCAATAGATTATACCCGTTATAAAGGCATGGGTATTGTCAGTGCATCATCACGGTGCGGAGTTGTTGCCACTGTGCGAGCTTGTCTTCTCTCTTGATCGCAGCATTGGCAGGGCTGGTGGACGGCAGATTGTAGTATTGCAGGTGTGGGGGCAAGGCCTGTTGTTTCAGCACATGGCGGCGGAATGACTGTGCAGCTTTTGCACCATTGAAGAAGATATGCTCTAGCTGTGGCAGTTGTGAAATCAAGCTGGCAAAGTCGTTGGCGACGATGGAGGTTTCCTCAATGTCACCATCCAGGCTGCCGCTGCGGAAGCATTCTTGTAACACATCCCAGAGGCCTACACCTTGCTGGTTCAATAGTGCCAGCCTGTCTTGATAGGGTCTGGTTGCTGGAATGTTGAATAAGGTTTCAAGGAAAGGCCAGAACAGGTTTTGCGGATGTGCGTAATATTGCTGCATCTCCAGCGAGCGCCGTCCTGGCATAGAGCCTAATATCAAGACCCGGCAATGAGTGGTAATCGCCGGGGGAAAGCTATGGACCAGCATGGGCAGCTAGGCTGTTGGCTGCGTTATTCGACGCCGTAGGTGTTGCGATAAGCAGCAATCGCGGGACGGAAGGCAGCTAATTCGCTGTTTTCATCAAGGTATTGGATCAGCGCTTGCAGGTTGGCAATGCTGATGACGGGCAAATTGTGCTGTTGCTCGACCTCCTGCACAGCAGAAAGTGCACCAAGGCCGCGCTCCTGGCGATCAAGTGCGATAGCGACCCCGCAAGGGGTGGCACCGCTAGCGGAGATGATGTTGACAGATTCGCGCACTGAGGTGCCTGCGGAAATCACGTCATCCACGATCAAGACTCGACCTTGCAAAGGTGCGCCTACGATGGTGCCTCCCTCGCCGTGATCCTTGGCTTCCTTGCGGTTGAAGGCATAAGGCACGTTGCGGCCTTGCCGTGCCAGTGCAATGACGATGCTGGCAGCCAGCGTGATACCTTTATAGGCTGGGCCGAACAGCATATCGAACTGTACGCCGGAGCGTACGATGGCAGCCGCGTAGAATTCGCCCAGGCGCATCAGGCTTTCGCCATCGTTAAATAAACCGGCGTTGAAGAAGTAAGGGCTGAGGCGACCAGCCTTGGTGGTGAACTCGCCGAAACGTAAAACCTGCTTTTGGATGGCGAATTGGATAAAATCGTGGGTTGAATCTGACATGGCGAATGAAGAAAGGTTGTAGTGTTGCGTATTATATCCCTGAATCTCAATGGCATCCGCTCTGCGGCCAGCAAAGGCTTGTATCCTTGGATGCAGGCGCAGCAGGCGGATATTATCTGCTTGCAGGAGCTGAAGGCGCAGGAGGCCGATATGACGGCGGAAATGCTACAGCCCGAAGGCTATTTTGGCTATTTTCATTATGCGGAAAAAAAAGGTTACAGCGGTGTGGGTATCTACTCGCGGGCCAAGGCCGATGCTGTCATCGTGGGGCTTGGTATTGCGGATATTGATAGTGAAGGCCGCTACCTGGAAGCGCGTTATGGCAATCTCAGTGTGGTATCGCTTTACCTGCCCTCTGGATCCAGCGGTGAAGAGCGCCAGGCATTCAAGTTCAGTGTGATGGCGCGTTTTTTGCCACATCTGGAATCGTTAATCCGCGATGGGCGTGATGTGGTGATTTGTGGCGACTGGAATATTGCGCACCAGGAGGCTGATCTCAAGAACTGGCGCGGCAACCGCAAGAATTCCGGCTTTCTGCCGGAAGAGCGGGCCTGGCTGACTGACCTGTTTGGTCGTGTGGGCTGGGTTGATGTATATCGAACATTGCATCCAGAAACGACGGATGAATGCTATACCTGGTGGAGCAATCGTGGCCAGGCCTGGGCCAAGAATGTGGGTTGGCGTATTGATTACCAAATTGCCACCCCGGCCTTGGCGGCCAAGGCTGTCAGCGCCAGCATATACAAGGATGCAAGATTCAGCGACCATGCACCGCTCACTGTTGATTACCAGGCATGATGCCGCTCTTATGTTGAAAAGTCAGGATACGCAATGATAAAACCAGGCTGGGGGGCGACCCTTAAAGCCGTGATGAGCGGGCGCATGCTGGTGGCGCTGATGATGGGCTTTGCCTCGGGCTTGCCCTTGCTGCTTACTGGCTCAACCATGCAGGCCTGGCTCAAGGAGTCCGGTGTTGATCTAGCCATGATAGGCGCGGCGGCGATGATAGGTTTACCGTATACCTTGAAGTTTCTTTGGGCGCCGATCTTTGATCGCTATACCTTGCCCTTGCTGGGCCGCCGTCGCGGCTGGCTGGCTTTGAGCCAGCTGGCACTCGTGCTGGCGCTATTGGGCTTGAGTGTCAGTAATCCTGCCAGCAGCTTGTGGGGTGTGGCATTTGCCGCTTTGTTGGTGACTTTCTTCTCTGCATCCCAGGATATCGTCATTGACGCCTATCGCCGCGAAAGTTTATCCGACCAGGAGCTGGGTTTTGGCTCCGCGATGTTTGTGAATGGCTACCGTGTCGGGATGTTGCTTGCTGGTGGAGGTGGCCTGATCCTGGCCGATCTGCTCACCTTCCCCAAGATGTATCAGTTAATGGCCTTGTTCATGGCTGTGTGTATCCTGGTGACGTTGTTCTCCCCCGAGCCGCACGAGGCCGCAGGCAGCCCGCGCACCTTGCGCGAAGCCGTGATAGAGCCGTTCCTCGAGTTTTTCAAGCGCCCCGAGGCCATCACTGTCTTGGCCTTCATCCTGCTCTACAAACTTGGCGATACCTTGGCCTCTGCAATCAATGTGCCGTTCTATCTCGATCTGGGGTTCAGCAAGAGCGAGATCGGCGCGATTGCCAAGCTATTCGGCTTCTGGGCAACCTTGATCGGCGGCACGCTGGGCGGTATCTGGATATTGCGCATCGGCTTGTACCGCTCATTGTGGCTGTTTGGTTTTTTGCAAATGGCGTCTACCTTTGGCTTTGTCCTGTTGGCCCAAGTCGGCCATAACATCCCCATGCTCACTGGCGTGATTGCCGTTGAGAACTTCACCGGAGGGCTGGGTACAGCGGCTTTCGTTGGCTTCATGGGGGCGATGACGGATAGGCGTTTTACCGCAACCCAGTATGCTTTGCTATCCAGCCTGATGGGCGTGCCGCGCGTTATTCTTTCCACGCCGACAGGGTGGATGGCGGGTGAAATGGGCTGGACCATGTTCTTCCTGTTGTGCACTGTGCTGGCTATTCCGGGCTTGCTGATGATTCGTCGCTTTAGGCACTGGACACCTCATGCCTGAGCTTAGCCTGTTTGCTGCCTTGCTGGTGGGTCTGCTGGGTGGCGGACATTGCGTAGGTATGTGTGGCGGTATCGTTGGGGCGGTGAGTATGAGCATGCCTGGTAGCCGCCCGCAGTTACGTTTGCTGCTCGCCTATAACCTGGGGCGTATTGCTAGCTACAGCCTGGCGGGCGTGATTGCCGGTGCTGTTGGTGCAAGCAGCTTCTTCCTTCAGCATCTCCTGCCTGTCGGCAAGGTGCTGTATGTGCTCGCAAATATCATGTTGATCATGCTTGGGCTTTATCTTGCCAATCTCTGGCATGGCGTCATCGCATTGGAGCGCATTGGTGTGGTGTTATGGCGGCAGCTACAGCCGTTCAGCAAGCGCTGGCTACCAGTGCGCACAGTGGCGCAGGCAGGCATGTTGGGCGCGATATGGGGCTGGTTACCATGTGGGCTGGTCTATAGCGTGCTAATTGCTGCCCTGGCGACTGGTAGCCCGGTGCAGGGCGGGTTGCTGATGTTGGTGTTCGGGCTGGGGACATTGCCCACCTTGCTTGCCATGGGGATGGCTGCGGTGCGGCTCAAGGCATGGTTGCAGCAATTGTGGATCAGGCGGGTTAGTGGCCTGACCGTCCTATTGTTTGGAGTGGTTGGGCTTTGGCGTCTGTGGGGGTGAGCGTGTAAGCACTGGGAGGTGCTTAGTAACTCACCGGCCAAGCCGCTTGCTCGAAACGATAAATCGCCAGGCTGCCTAGGAGATTGGGCATGAAATTCACGGTATCGCCTTCGTTGATGACGATGCGGTCAGTAATGCGGATATTCATCTTGGCGCACAGTGCCTCGAAGTCATCAATGGTGCACAGGTGCAGGTTGGGCGTGTTGTACCACTGGTGCGGGATATTGTCCGACACCGGCATGTGCCCGGCCATAAGCTGGATGCGATGACGCCAGTAGCCGAAGTTGGGGAAGGTAATGATGCCCTGCTTGCCCACGCGCAGCATCTCGCGCAATACGCCCTCGGTATTGACCATGGCTTGCAGTGTCTGAGACAGGATGACGTAATCGAACGAGAGTGAGTCAAAGCCTGCCAATCCGGCTTCCAGGTCCATCTGGATCACATTCACGCCGTGACTGATGCAGGCCAGCACATTGTTGTCATCGTTGTCTACGCCATAGCCTTTAACTTCCAGCTTTTCACGTAAAAATGACAGCAGTGAGCCATTACCGCAGCCTAGGTCCAGCACCTTGGATTTGGGTTGTATCCACTTTGCTATTAACGCAAAATCGTGTCGATTTTCTGCTTCTTTTACAATTTCTATGCTCATGCGCTTGCTCCTGTATCAATTTTCGCAAGATAGGCGCGCAGTATCTGGTGGTAATGTGGATCAGGCATCAGGAAGGCATCGTGACCATGCGCGGCAGTGACTTCCGCATAGCTGACGCTGAGTTCATTATCCAGCAACGCCTTGACGATCTCGCGTGAGCGGGCAGGTGAGAAGCGCCAGTCGCTGGTAAATGAGACGACGAGAAAGTCTGCCTTGGCCTTGGATAGGGCAACGCTCAGGTCGCCGCCATGTGTAAATGCCGGGTCGAAGTAATCCAGAGCCTTGGTCATGCGCAAATAGCTATTGGCATCAAAGGCGGTAGCGAATTTGTCGCCCTGATAGCGCAAGTAGGACTCCATCTCGAACTCCACTTCGAAGCTGTATTTCAGGCTGCCATCACGCAATTTGCGGCCAAATTTTGCGCCCATGGCATCATCGGATAGATACGTGATATGGCCGAGCATGCGGGCAATGCGCAGCCCGCGGTTGGGGATGACGCCGTGTTCGTAATAGTCGCCGTTATGGAATTCCGGGTCGGTCATGATGGCCTGGCGAGCAACCTCATTGAACGCCAGGTTTTGTGCCGTGAGATTGGGTGCCGAGGCAATCACCAGCGCATGGCGCACACGATCAGGGAAATCCAGCGTCCATTGCATCGCCTGCATGCCACCTAAGCTACCACCGACCACGGCAGCTAATTGGCTGATGCCAAGATAATCAACCAGCAGTCTTTGCGATTTCACCCAGTCTTCCACCGTGAGCATGGGGAACTGCGAGCCCCAAGGCTTGCCAGTTGCAGGGTTGATGCTGGCTGGGCCGGTACTGCCGTGGCAGCCGCCCAGGTTGTTGAGGGCGATGACGAAGAATTTGTTGGTATCTAGCGGCTTGCCTGGGCCGATGAGGTTGTCCCACCAGCCAGAGTGCTTGTCGTCTTCTTTGTGTTTGCCGGCGGCATGATGGTTGCCCGACAGCGCGTGGCAAATCAGCACAGCATTGGATTTGCTGCTGTTCAGCGTGCCATACGTCTCGTAGATGATGTCGAAGGCGGGCAGCGCTTCGCCACTTTTCAAGACAAGTGGTTGCTGGAAATGTGCGGTTTGCGGCGCGACGATGCCGACGGAGAAAGAATCTTGCATGGATGGGATTATACTATGGCTTATGTCAGACCATCATACCCCGCAAGCAGGTTCTGTGCTTGCTGCTTACCAAGGAATATCGCCGCAAATCGGGCGGGAAGTTTACCTCCATTCTTCTGCCGTGATCATTGGTGATGTTGTGCTCGGTGATCATGCCTCGGTATGGCCTGGTACCGTGATTCGTGGCGACGTCAATCATATACGCATCGGCCAGGGCAGCAATATCCAGGATGGCTCCATTCTTCATGTGAGCCATAAGTCCAGCTGGGAGCCAGAGGGCTCCCCCTTGATCGTGGGGGCTAACGTGACGGTAGGCCATAAGGTGATTCTGCATGGTTGCACGCTCGAAGACGAATGTCTGATTGGCATGGGCAGCATCGTCATGGATAAGGTGGTGGTGCAAAAGCACGTATTGCTCGGGGCGGGCAGCCTGGTGCCAGAAGGTAAAGTGCTGGAAAGCGGCTTTCTTTACCTTGGTAGCCCTGCAAAGAAAATCAGGGCGCTGACGGAAAAGGAAATCACCCATTTCATGTATTCCGCTCAACACTACATGCGTCTCAAGCAGCAATATCTTGTAGCGGCTGACAGTCAACGCTAGACAATAGCGGTAGCATCGCCTACAGTCTCTTCATGATGACAAACTTCAACCTAATCGTGAGTCTGCGACTGTGGTGGCTAATAGCTACTACCCGTTGTATCGGATCATTGCGGTAAGTTGTTGATCATCAGATAGCACGGGCCTTGTCCCGTTTTGCTATCTTCACGTGATAAGGCCTGTATTGTTAGCGTATTGAATACAGGTTCCCCATACAAATGCCCCCGTTTCTTGCACCATTCTTTTCCTCGCGTCAGCAGGCCTTGGGCGTGTTGTTTGCGCTTGTTTCTGCGATCGGTTTTTCTGCCAAGGCGATTTTCGTCAAGCTTGCGTATCTGGAGCCGGTCGATGCTGTGACCTTGCTGGCTTTGCGCATGGCTTTCTCTGTGCCATTTTTTATTGTCGCCATGTTTGTCGGGCAGGAAAAAGCAACAGCGATGCAAAGCCGTGACTGGGTTGCAGTTCTGCTCCTGGGTTTTATCGGTTATTACCTCGCAAGCTTCCTCGATTTTCTCGGGTTGCAATACATCAGTGCCGGGCTAGAGCGCCTTATCCTGTTCTTGTATCCGACTATGGTGGTGCTGATCAGTGCCATCGTATTCCGCCAGCGTATCGGCAAAACGGTGATGGTGGCGCTCTTGTTGAGCTATGCCGGTATTGTCTTGGTGTTCGTGCATGATTTCAGCCTGAATGGCGATGGCCTTTTTCTCGGTGGCAGTCTGGTGTTTGCGAGTGCGCTGGCTTATGCAGTTTACTTAGTGGGTGCAGGGCATACGATTGCTCGCATCGGCGCCATGCGTTTTACGGCTTATGCCATGACAGTGGCTTGTCTGGCCTGCATAGCACAGTTTCTGCTGACTCATCCGTTGAATGCCCTGCAACAATCTGGGCGTGTTTATGGGTTGACGGTTGGCATGGCGCTGTTTTCCACCGTGTTGCCTGCATTTGCCCTGGCAGCAGCCATGAAGCGGATAGGGTCGATGCAGACCTCGATGATAGGTGCGTTGGGCCCGGTGGCAACGATTTACCTGGCCTATGTGTTCCTGGGTGAGCAGCTGTCGCTGATCCAGTTCCTGGGGTCGGTATTGGTGCTGGTTGGGGTGATGATGATCAGCCTGCGCAAGCGTGCAGCTTAAGGCGCTGTGACTTGGCCCAAGGTGACACGCTCGTGCCCGGCAAGGTCTTGCACGGTGTGTATAGCGGTAAAACGGTGTGTGCTGAATATTGAGCGCACGGCGCTACCTTGGTTATAGCCATGCTCGATGATTAGCCAGCCTTTGGCACGCAGGTAGTCTGGCGCGTTGGCGACTATTTTGCGGATGTCATCCAGGCCGTCAGCCCCTGAGGCCAGTGCGCTCATAGGCTCAAAGCGCAAGTCGCCTTGTTGCAGGTGTGGGTCGGCGGTTTCGATATAGGGTGGATTGCTGACGATAATGTCGAAGCGCTGGTTGTGCACGCTGCTAAACCAGTCGCTATGCAAAGCGGTGACATTGTGTGCGGATAATTGTTGCGCATTTTCTTTTGCCACGGCTAACGCGGCTTCTGAGTAATCCAGCACGGTGACATTGGCAAGCGGACGCTCAAGTGCCAGGGTAATGCCAATGGCACCTGTGCCTGTGCCTAGATCAAGAATGTTGCATGATTGGTCGGCCGGAATGCGCTCAAGTGCGGTTTCAACAAGAATTTCGGTATCTGGCCGTGGGATGAGCGTGTCATGGGTGACGAGGAATTCCCGGCCATAGAATTCGCGCCTGCCCAGAATGTGGGCGATAGGCTCTCCCTGAATGCGGCGCGCCAGGAGGGTTTCGAAGAGCAGGCGTAACTCGTCTGTCACCACATCGTCGCCATGCGCAATCAGCCAGGCATGATTGACGTCACCTAGGCAGTGTTGCATCAGGGCGCGGATTTCAATGCGCACTTCCGCAAGCTCCAGCCCGCCAGCTTCCTGCAAGCGGTTTGCGGCGCAGGCCATGAGGTTCTTGAGTTTTGCCATGGCTGGAGTGCCTAGCGGTGATGGCGCCAGAGGATGATGACGATCAGCACGTTGGTGGCAAAGACACCACATCCAAGCCAACTAAAGTGCTTGAGCAGTGCCAGTATCTCGAATGGCAGGTACAGACCTGCGCTGGCCATGCCGAGGATGATGGCCCAATGTCGGCCCAGCCATAAGCCATAGGCTTCCAGCAGACGGATGGCCGCATAGAACATGGCGCCGAATGCCAGCGTCATCAAGCGTGGCTCGGTGATATTAGCCACCCAATGCAGCAGGATGCGCGGTGTTTCATTGGCGGGGTTCAGGTGCAAATGGCGAATCAGGGCTTCTGCATAAGCCTGCCAATCGGCATTGATATAACGGAACAAGGCGAGAGAAGCGCCCAATACCAAAACGCCCTTGCTGGCTTCCAGCAGGGCGATGCTGCGTAGGCTAGCATTCATTGGTCTTAGTTATCCTCGCCCAATGTCGCCAACAGGTCGGCCTGGTGTTCTGCGGCCAATGTGCCGATCAATTCGTCCATGTCGCCTTCGGTGATGGCGTCGATCTTGTACAGCGTCAGGTTGATGCGGTGGTCAGTGATACGGCCCTGCGGATAATTGTAGGTGCGTATGCGCTCACTACGGTCGCCGGAGCCAATCAGGCTGCGGCGTTCGCTGGCGATCTTGCTTTGCTGTTCGTCCACTTGCTTGGCCTTGATGCGTGCTGCAAGCACTTGCATCGCCTGGGCTTTGTTGGAGTGCTGGCTGCGCCCATCCTGGCATTCCACCACGATGCCGGTGGGGAAGTGGGTGATACGCACTGCGGAATCGGTTTTGTTGATGTGCTGCCCGCCCGCACCCGAGGCGCGGAAGGTGTCGATACGAATATCCGCCGGGTTGATCGTGATGTCGCTGACTTCATCCACTTCCGGCAATACCGCGACGGTACAAGCTGAGGTGTGGATACGGCCCTGGGTTTCGGTTTCTGGCACGCGTTGCACACGGTGGCCGCCGGATTCAAACTTGAGTCGGGAGTAAGCGCCAAAGCCCTCGATCTTGGCGATGATTTCCTTGTAACCGCCTACTTCAGATTCGCTGGCGGAAACGATTTCCACCTTCCAGCGTTGCCTTTCAGCATAGCGGGAGTACATGCGGAACAGGTCGCCGGCGAACAGTGCAGATTCATCACCACCTGTACCGGCGCGGATTTCCAGGAAGATATTGCGTTCATCATTGGGGTCTTTGGGCAGCAGTAGCTTCTGTAGCTCTTTCTCGATGTCTTCAAGCTTTTGCTTGTTGGCCTCGATTTCTTCCTGGGCGAATTCCTTCATCTCAGGGTCTGAGAGCATCACCTGTGCTTCCTTGATGTCATTCCCGGCTTGTTCATAGGCGCGGAATTGCTCGACGATAGGCGTGATCTCGGCATGTTCGCGCGTGATCTTGCGATAGTTGTCGATGTCATTGGTGGCATCCTCGCTGGATAACAAGCGATTCAGTTCGTCCAGGCGCTCGCTCAAGGTGGCGAGCTTTTTCATCATTGAAGGTTTCATTACGCTAATTGTGTAAAACGACAGGTTGGGTTAATTGTGGATCTGGTAAAGCTGACGCAGCATGGCTTCCAGTTGGTCACGGTCTTCGCCGCTGACATTGTTGAGTGCATGGCTGGGGCCATGCAATAGCTTGTTGGTGAGTGCATTGCTCAAGGCATCCAGTACTTGGCCTGGGTCATCGCCACGGGCTAATAATTTACGGGCTTTTTCCAGTTCGCTCAGGCGATGCCGCTCTGCCTGCTCGCGCAGGGCGCGTATGGTCGGCACGGCGCTGCGGGTTTTGAGCCATTGCATGAAATTATCCACGCGCATGTCGATGATGGCTTCGGCTTCTGCAGCAGCCTCCTGACGGTTTTCCATGCCTTCCTGCACTACTTGCGCCAAGTCGTCCACGGTGTAGAGGAACACGTCATCCAGTTCACCGGCTTCTGGCTCGATGTCGCGTGGCACTGCTAGGTCGACCATGAATATGGGTTTGTGCTTGCGCGCGCGGATGGCGCGTTCCACCATGCCCAGGCCGACGATGGGTAACTGGCTGGCAGTGGAAGTGATGACAATATCGAATTCCGCCAAGCGATCCGGCAGGTCAGCCAATAACATGCTTTGGCCACCGATGCTGGCTGCCAGTTCTTGGCCGCGCTCCAGCGTGCGGTTGGCTACGGTGATTGATAGCGGGCGGTGTGCGGCAAAATGCTCTGCACATAGTTCTATCATTTCACCCGCACCGATGAAGAGTACGTGCTGATTGTTCAATGCGCCAAAAATGCGTTGCGCCAAGCGTGTGCTGGCCGCTGCCAGGGAAACTGAGTTGGCCCCAATATTGGTGTTGGTGCGTACTTCCTTCGCCACGGAAAACGTGCGTTGGAACAGCTTGTGCAGCAGTGTGCCGAGTGTGCCGGCATTTTCGGCAATGCGCACGGCCTGCTTCATCTGGCCTAATATCTGGGCTTCACCCAGCACCATGGAGTCCAGCCCAGAGGCAACGCGGAAGGCGTGCTTGACGGCATCTTCCTGCGGCAGGGTGTACATATAGGGGGCAATGGCGTTGGGTTGTAGCTGATGGTAGTTAGCCAGCCAATCCAGGGCTTTTTGCGGGTTGTCGGTATTGCAGTAGAGTTCTGTGCGGTTACACGTCGACAGGATCGCCGCTTCGCGGATGCCGTAAGAATTCAAGTCGCGCAGAGCACCGCCGAGATGCTCGTTCTGGAAAGCGACGTTCTCACGTATGGAAACGGGTGCGGTCGTGTGGTTCACGCCGACGGTAAATAAATGCATCCTGCAATTTTCCTGTATCGCGGCAACTTAAGCAACAATTTCAAGCAATTAAGCTAAGAGGGATTGTGCGCGGCAGGCCGCTATCATACTCTCATTTGGTAGTGTTGAACTAAGCTGTTCGTTAGCAAGCAAATATTTGCCAGCAATCACTTGCCACGCCAGCGCTTCAAGCCATCATGACTCCTAGTATAAGCCTGATCGCAGTATGGATTTTGCAATAAGCGTTGCTAATGCTGGGTGCGTTGACATCATTTTCGGTTAAAATAAATATTTTTTACGCTATACACCCTTAAAAATCATGGCTAAACCATTCAGAATTGCCCCTAGTATCCTTTCCGCCAACTTTGCCAAGCTGGGCCAGGAAATCACCGATGTCATCACTTCCGGCGCTGATATTGTTCACTTCGACGTGATGGATAACCATTACGTTCCTAACCTGACGATCGGCCCTTTGGTCTGTGAGGCGATTCGCCCTGTGACTGATGCCATTATCGATGTGCACCTGATGGTGAAGCCTGTTGATCGCATCATTCCTGATTTTGCCAAGGCTGGTGCCAATATCATTACTTTCCACCCCGAAGCTTCCGATCACATTGATCGCAGCCTGTCCTTGATCCGTGATAACGGCTGTAAGTCCGGCTTGGTGTTCAATCCGGCTACTCCTTTGTCCTATCTAGACTATGTCATGGACAAGGTCGACATGGTGTTGTTGATGTCCGTGAACCCAGGCTTTGGTGGTCAGAAGTTCATCCCCGGCACGCTGGACAAGCTGCGTGAAGCGCGTGCTCGTATCGATGCCTACACTGAGAAAACTGGCCGTGAAATCTGGCTGGAAATCGATGGTGGCGTGAACCCTGCCAACATTGCGGACATTGCCCGTGCGGGTGCCGATACATTCGTGGCTGGTTCTGCCGTGTTTGGCGCTGGCAAGGATACCGATCCTAACCGTTACAACACCGTGATCAGCGCGTTGCGTGCTGAGTTGGCTAAAGTATAAATAAATGCAGATGAACAACCGAATCCTGAGTGATCGCAATAGTTGGCGATGGTGGCGCTGAACAGTTGCTACCAATACCCATGAAGATACATGGGCGCTACTCATGACAACAACATTATCAGGATTCGGGAGTTTTTATGCTGCAAACCATCAGTCAACAGGAATTCAACACCCTGGCAAGCCAGGGTTTTAACCGCATTCCCCTGGTCATTGAAACCTTCGCTGACCTTGATACACCGCTTTCCCTCTACTTGAAACTGGCTAACCAGCCTTACTCCTATTTGCTTGAGTCAGTGCAGGGGGGCGAGCGTTTTGGCCGCTATTCCATCATCGGTTTGCCTGCACATGTGCGCATAGAAGTGCGAGGGCAAGCGATCAAGGTGCTTGACCACGATCAGGTGGTTGAAGAAGTGCACGATGTGAATCCGCTGGATTTCGTCCAGGCTTATCAGGCCAGGTTCCGCATCCCGCCACATGAGGGCTTGCCACGCTTTACTGGTGGCTTGGCTGGATATTTTGGCTACGACACCATCCGCTACATTGAGCGTCGTTTGGCTGGCACTGCCAAGCCGGATGCGCTGGGTGTGCCTGATATCCTGCTCATGGCCTCGGAAGAGATCGCCGTGATCGATAACCTTTCTGGCAAGCTCTATTTCATTGTGTATGCAGACCCCACTGTTGCAGAAGCTTATGCCATGGGTATCAAGCGCTTGCATGCCTTGGTGCAGCGCTTGCGACAGCCAGTGACGATTCCGCAAGCGCCTGCGATGCCTGCTACCGATGCCGCCTCGGAGTTTGGCGAAGCCAGCTTCAAGGAAGCTGTCGCTAAATCCAAGCAATATATTTTTGATGGCGACATCATGCAGGTGGTGTTGTCACAACGTATGGCCAAGCCTTTTACCGCCCCACCATTGTCACTTTATCGCGCCTTGCGTAGCCTTAATCCTTCTCCCTATATGTTCTATTACCATATGGGGGATCATCATGTGGTGGGGGCTTCACCCGAAATTCTCGTGCGATTGGAAGAGGATACGGTCACTTCACGCCCGATCGCTGGCACACGCCCACGCGGCAAGACGCGTGAGGAAGATGTTGCGCTGGCAGAAGAGTTGTTGGCTGACCCCAAGGAGATTGCGGAGCATGTGCAATTGATGGATTTGGGGCGTAATGATGTGGGTCGCGTGGCGCAAGTGGGTAGCGTGGCCGTGACTGACAAGATGGTGATTGAGCGTTACTCACACGTGATGCATATCGTGTCGAATGTCGAAGGCAAGCTCAAGCCGGGTTTGCACGCTATTGATGTGCTGAAGGCTACCTTCCCCGCTGGTACCTTGAGTGGGGCGCCCAAGGTGCGTGCCATGGAAATCATTGATGAACTTGAGCCAAGTAAACGCGGTATTTACGGCGGTGCGGTGGGGTATCTTGGTTTCAATGGTGATATGGATCTGGCGATTGCTATCCGCACTGGTGTAATCAAGGATGGCATGTTGTATTCACAGGCTGGTGCAGGCATTGTGGCAGACTCAGTGCCTGAAAATGAGTGGATAGAAACCCAAAACAAGGCGCGTGCCGTATTGCGCGCAGCGGAGATCGTACAGGCAGGGCTAGATAACAAGGAGTAGGCATGGCAGCAGCTAGTAGCCGGATTCTGTTTCGGCTCATCATTCTGGCATTCGGGTATTTTGCCTTGGGCATGCTGGGTAAAGTGCTGCCATTCTCCGTGTTTCAGGCCAATCTGGTTTGGTTGCCTGCAGGAGTGGCTGTGGCTGCCTTGCTTCGTTGGGGCATGCACTACTGGCCTGCTATTTTTGCAGCCCAGCTGGCGCTTGTGCTCAATGCCCATGGTCTTGATCTTGCCAATACGCTGTTGATTGGTGCCCTGCCTATCGCGTATACCATGGCTTATGCCTTGACGGCTTGGATGCTTCGCATCAGCGGCTTTCACTATACGCTGGACAGGATTCGTGACATTTTTCTCATGATGCTCGGCATAGTTGTAGGCGTGCTGGTGCTCAGCGTGATGGAAGTTGCCATCTTGTACCAAGCGCAATTGCTCGGTATCGACAGGCTGCTTTCTTCCTTGTTATTTGGCTGGGTTGCCAATGTATTGGGAATATTGTTGCTATTGCCATTGCTGCTCAATATTACCTGGAACGAATTCCTTGGTTTCTGGCGGCGGCACACCCGCTTTGCCTTCTTGGCAGTGATCGTGGTGGCCATCGAATGGGCGATCTTCAAATTTGCGCCAGATGATGCTGATCAATACATGTTGTTTGCCTTTCTGGTTGTGCCTCTCGTGATTTTGATCTCAATGCGTACTGGTATCATGGGGTCGTCTATCGTGGTATTGGTTTTGTCCATTGTTGCGATGGCATCCACCCGAGTGGGTGATTTGCCAGCATTGGCACAGTCCACATCGCAGCCAGTCTGGGCGCTGTGGGTCTTGATGGGTACGCTATCCATGGCGGGGATGCTGATTGTTGCCCTGCAGTCTTCACGCGAGCTGGCGGAGAGAGCGCTGCGCAATAGTGAGACAAAGTTCAGAGCTGTAATTGAGAATGCGCAGGATGGCATTGTCAGCATTGATGAGCAGGGGCGGCTGGTGGAGTTTAACCATGCGGCCGAGGCCATGTTTGGCTATCGTCGTGAAGATGTATTAGGAAAGATGTTGGTGGATACCCTGATTCCTCCGGCGATGCGTGATGCCCACAGGCAAGGTCATCAGCGCTATCTGGCTTCCGGAGTCAGCACGATGTTGGAGCGCAGGTTGGAATTGAGCGCTTTACGCGCTGATGGTACCGAATTTCCAGTGGAGTTAACGATTACTTCCCTTAAGGAGCAAGGCGTACCATTGTTGACGGGTTTTTTCCGTGACCTGACTGAGCGTCGCAAGGTCGAAACTGAAATCCGCAACCTGGCTTTTTACGATGTGTTGACTACTTTGCCGAATCGCCGGCTGCTGCTAGACCGTTTGCACCAGGCAATTGCAGCGAGTATCAGGCATGGCAAGCATGGGGCTGTGTTGTTCATTGATCTGGATAACTTCAAGGCGCTGAATGATTCGCGTGGGCACGATGTGGGCGATTTGCTGCTAGTCGAGGTTGCACGCCGCTTGCGCCAATGTGTGCGTAACGAAGATACCGTCGCTCGCCTGGGGGGCGATGAGTTTGTCATTGTGCTGGAAGATCTGAGCATGGGGCTTGAACAGGCGATAGCGCAAACGAAGCAGGTTGCCCAAAAAATCCTGGAAACAATTAATCATCCTTATCAGTTGGGGGATCTTGAACATCACAATTCCTCAAGTATCGGTATTGTTTTGTTCAATGGTAATTTCGTCAGTATTGAAGAGTTGCTCAAGCGTTCGGACACTGCCATGTACGAAGCTAAAGCCGCCGGGCGAAATACGCTGCGCTTTTTCGATCCTGCCATGCAGGCTGCGCTGGAGAGGCGAGTGGATATGGAGTTGCAGCTACGACTGGCGATTGTGCAAAAGCAGCTGCGCTTATTTTGCCAGGTGCAAGTGGATGAAGAGCGCAAGGTCTTTGGTGCCGAGGTGTTATTGCGCTGGCAACATCCTGATCATGGCTTGCTGTCCCCCAAAGAGTTTGTCGCGATTGCTGAAGATAGTGGCCTGATTGTCTCGATAGGCCATTGGGTGCTGTATAGCGCCTGTCAGCAGCTTAAGGCTTGGGAGGGCAAGCCCGGCTTCGATGGCTTGCAACTGGCGGTGAATGTGAGTGCACGGCAGTTTCGCCATGTCGATTTTGTCGATGAGGTCAGGAAGATACTGCAAACGACCGGTGCAGATTCCAGCTTGCTCAAACTCGAGTTAACAGAGAGCGTAGTGCTGGACAATATTGCGGATGCGATTGCCAAGATGAACGCCTTGCGCGAGTTGGGCGTGCGTTTTTCCATGGATGATTTCGGTACCGGATATTCTTCCCTGGCTTATCTCAAGCGCTTGCCCCTGACGCAGGTCAAGATTGATCGCTCATTTGTCCATGACATTACCGAGGATGCCAGCGATGCGGCGATTGTGCAGGCGATCCTGGCAATGAGTAGCACCTTGGGATTACGCGTGGTTGCTGAAGGGGTGGAGACGGAAGCCCAGTTTTCGTTGCTGCAAAGCTATGGCTGTCGCTATTTCCAGGGGTTCTTGTTCTCCAAGCCCTTGCGAATAGAGGATTTTGAGGCGCTGTTGCAGGACAAGGACTTTTTTTTATGATGAATTGCGCCCAAAATAGCGGGCTTGCTCCAAAGCGGAATGAAGAAGGACGCAGATTATGCTGTTAATGCTGGATAACTATGATTCGTTTACCTACAACCTTGTGCAATATCTTGGTGAGCTTGGCCAGGATGTCCAGGTGTATCGCAACGATGAAATTGATCTCGCCGGGGTGGCTGCGCTTAACCCCAGACATATCGTGATTTCTCCTGGCCCCTGTACGCCAAACGAGGCGGGAATATCGGTGCCATTGATTCATGAGTTCGCTGGCAAGATTCCCATTCTGGGTGTTTGCCTTGGGCATCAAAGCATAGGCCAAGCCTTCGGCGGTAAGATCGTGCATGCCAAGCAGCTCATGCATGGCAAGACTTCTGACATCCACCACGCTGATATTGGCGTATTCAAGGGCCTGCCTAACCCCTATACCGCAACGCGTTACCATTCGCTGGTCATTGAGCGCGAATCTATACCTGATTGCCTGGAAATTACCGCGTGGACAGAAGACGGCGAAATCATGGGAGTGCGCCACAAGACACTCCCGATCGAGGGAGTGCAATTCCATCCCGAGTCTATCCTCACCCAGTACGGACATGAGCTGCTGAATAATTTCCTGAAAGCGTATTGATGAGCATCACCCCCAAGATCGCCTTGCAAAGGCTGATTGACCATACCGATTTTACCCACGATGAAATGCTGGATGTCATGCAGCAGATCATGAGCGGCACTTTCACCACGATACAGATTGCCGGGTTCCTTGCCGGTTTGCGCGTCAAGGGTGAGACTGTGACGGAGATTGCAGCCGCCGCGCAGGTGATGCGCGAGCTTTCCAGCAAGGTGCAGGTGGCAGATGACAGCCACCTGATTGATACCTGTGGTACTGGAGGTGCGCCCAACAAGGCGTTCAATGTCTCGACGGCGTCGGCCTTTGTTGCAGCTGGCGCAGGCGCACGTATCGCCAAACATGGCGGGCGAGCTGCTTCCTCCAAGAGTGGTTCTGCTGACGTGCTGGAAGCGTTGGGCGTCAATATTAGTCTCACCTCCGAGCAAGTGGCACGTTGTGTCAATGAGGCTGGTATCGGTTTCATGTTTGCACCCAATCACCATGCCGCGATGAAGTATGCAGCGCCGGTGCGGCGTGAGCTTGGTGTGCGTACCATGTTCAATCTGCTGGGGCCGATGACTAACCCTGCCGGTGCCAAGCGCCAAGTGATGGGTGTGTTTCATCGTGACCTGGTGAGCCTGTTGGCACATACGCTGAAGCAGTTGGGCAGCGAGCATGTGATGGTGGTGCATAGCGCAGATGAAATGGATGAAATCTCTTTTTCCGCTGATACCTATGTCGCTGAGCTCAAGCATGGCGAAGTACATGAATACACGCTTAACCCTGCCCAGTTTGGCATGGCTTTGCATGACATCAACAGCATTCATGTGGAAAATGCCCAAGAGTCCAGCGAGATTATTCTGGGTGTTTTCGCAGGCCAGTCTGGCCCGGCACGGGATATCGTATTATTGAATGCAGGTGCCGCGATCTATGTTTCCGGTCTGGCGGCTGATTTGTCAGCTGGCATTGCACAGGCAGCACATTCGCTGGATTCCGGTGCGGCAATGCATAAACTGCAACAACTCAAGGCATTGAGCCAAGCCGTATGATGCGTTTGTTGCTGGTCGCTGCGATTGCTGTCGGCTACACATTTTTCCATTTTAGCCAGCCAGCGCAAGTTGTCTCGCCTGTTGCTGATGTATCGTCGACATCTACGCCTGTCGCAGCCAACCAGCGTATCGCTCAAGCATTTAGCCAGCGTGAGCATGGCGTGGCGGTGCAATCCAGTGGCGTCGTACGCAAAGTGTTGCCTGATGATAACGATGGTTCGCGCCATCAACGCTTTATCCTGGGGCTGGAAAACGGCATGACAGTGCTGGTGGCGCATAATATCGATCTTGCGCCGCGGCTGGACGGCTTGCAGACAGGTGAAGTGGTCAATTTCAATGGTGTATACGAATGGAATGCCAAGGGTGGTGTCATACACTGGACCCACCATGACCCGCGCGGACGCCATGCCGATGGATGGTTGCGCTACCAGGGACGGTTGTACCAGTAATCAAATAGTCGGTGTAAAGATGGTTACGATTAACGAAAGTGATTGCAAGGCAATGTCAGACATACTCAATAAGATACTTGAAGTGAAGCGTGCGGAAATCCACGCCGCACAACAGCAAAAGCCATTGGCCGAGGTTGAGGCGGCCGCCTTGGCCCAGCCAGCTCCTCGCTCTTTTATTGGTGCTATCCAGGCCAAGATTGCTGCTGGCCAGGCAGCGGTGATCGCGGAAATCAAGAAGGCCAGTCCATCAAAAGGCGTGATCCGCGAAGATTTTCGTCCAGCTGAGATTGCCGCCAGTTACGCTAGTCATGGTGCTGCCTGTCTTTCCGTATTGACTGATGAGCAGTTCTTCCAAGGGAGTGCGAAATATCTCCAGGCGGCGCGTGCGGCCTGTGATATTCCCGTATTGCGCAAGGACTTCATGATAGACCCTTACCAAGTGTATGAGGCGCGTGCCATGGGTGCTGATTGCATCCTGCTGATTGCCGCTGCGCTTGATCTGGCGCAGATGCGTGCACTGGAAGCTATCGCTCACCAGCTTGGCATGAGTGTGCTGGTGGAAGTGCATAATGCCGAGGAGTTGGAGCAGGCATTGCAGCTGGAGACGCCTTTGCTCGGTATTAATAATCGTAACCTGCGTACTTTCGATGTGACGCTGGAGACTACATTGTCGCTGTTGGCGCGTATTCCAGCTGAAAAAATCATCGTCACCGAGTCGGGTATCTTCACGTCACAGGATGTGGCCTTGATGCGCGAACATGCGGTGCACACTTTCCTTGTCGGTGAGGCCTTTATGCGCCAGCCTGATCCGGGTGTGGCGCTGGCCCAGGTATTTGCATAAGGAATTTGTATGACTGAATCATCACGTCAATTTCTCGCCATTCGTCCACGCCGCATGCGGCGTGATGATTTCTCGCGCCGTCTGATGCGCGAGCATGTGCTCACAA
The DNA here is from genome assembly GCF_044751345.1 of Methylobacillus methanolivorans. Taxonomy (GTDB): domain Bacteria; phylum Pseudomonadota; class Gammaproteobacteria; order Burkholderiales; family Methylophilaceae; genus Methylobacillus; species Methylobacillus methanolivorans. The sequence goes on from NZ_JBIWXY010000002.1 coordinate 388,397, forward strand.
CAAATGACCTGATTTATCCCGTGTTTGTGCTCGAAGGCGACAATCGTATAGAGCCAGTTGCTTCCATGCCGGGCGTGCAGCGCCAAAGCCTGGATCACCTGCTGCGAGCAGCAGGGGAGTGCGTGGCTCTGGGCATCCCGGCATTGGCCCTGTTCCCTGTCATTGAGCAGCAGTACAAAAGCCTGACTGCGGATGAGGCGTGGAATCCTGATGGTTTGGTGCCGCGTACCGTACGAGCGCTGAAGGCAGCTTATCCTCAGCTGGGCATCATCACTGATGTCGCACTCGATCCTTACACTACCCATGGGCAAGATGGCGTGATTGATGACACCGGCTATGTACTCAATGATGAAACTGTGGCCATCTTGGTAAAACAGGCGCTGTGTCATGCTGAGGCAGGTGCCGATGTGGTGGCACCCTCGGACATGATGGATGGCCGCATCGGCGCGGTTCGCGATGCGCTGGAGGAGGCCGGGCATATTCATACCCGTATCCTGGCGTATTCGGCTAAGTATGCCTCTGCATTTTACGGGCCATTCCGCGATGCGGTAGGCTCGTCTGCCAACCTGGGCAAGGGTAACAAATACAATTACCAGATGGATCCAGGCAATTCGGACGAAGCTTTGCGGGAAGTAGCTTTGGATTTGGAAGAAGGTGCTGATATGGTCATGGTAAAGCCAGGCATGCCTTATCTTGATATCGTGCGTCGCGTGAAACAGGAGTTTGGCGTGCCGACCTATGCCTATCACGTGAGTGGTGAATATGCAATGCTCAAGGCTGCGGTGCAAAATGGCTGGTTGGATGAGCGGGCGGTGGTGCTTGAAGCGATGCTGGGATTCAAGCGCGCAGGTGCCGATGGTATCTTGACCTATTACGCCATGGATATTGCACGCTGGCTAAGGGAAGGGTGATGCTCTCTCGATAAGGTGTCTTAGGGCTCCTGCGTCTGTTCGCTTTGTGCGATTAGCTTGGTAAGTGCTTCTATATTGGCCCGGCTGGCATTGTTGCCATTGACCGGGCTTTTTGTTGCCATGCGCATGTCGTCAACCTCAAAGACACTGAGCTTGATCAGGCCATGCGGGCCTTCCAGCGTGAACAGTGGTACTTTCTTGCGGTCCATGCTGCGCCGCTCACTGATACGATAGGATTTCTCATCCGTGATATACGGAATCTGCTGATTCAGCAGAAAAATCTCCACTTCCTTCAAGCTATCGGCAAACAGGTGAATGTGGGTTTCTGCATATTTCCCCGCTGTGCCATCTAGTACTGCACCAGTCAGATGCGGGTTGAATCGCTCCAGCAACTGCATCACCAATAAAGCATCCTTGCGTAGCTGTAATAGCGCTTCTGGCTGATCATCACTATTGTAGATATCGTGATAGAGACGAATTTCTTCTTCAATCTCGCTATTAGTCGGCATGCATTGTGAATCGGTGATGCCGAGCTGACGTCCGGCTTTGCGCTTGGCATGTGCATAATCCGCAATGCCTTCTTCTGCCATCATACGTGCAGCTAGCTGTGCAATCAGCTGGCGCAACTGGGATTGGCGATTGCCGCTATCTTTTGCCATGGTGCAAACGCCCTTCTACACAAGTGATTCATGCAAGTGCACGCAATATCGAAGTTTGCCAGCACTTGCATGAGTGCAATACTGCTTAAAACAGTTGGTCTGGCCTTGGCGGCGTATTGTCCTGCTTCTCCGTGGGCGTTGGGCCATGACCAGGGAAGCCAGGAATAATCGAGAAGATGGATTCTTCAGGCTCCGGCGGTGGGAACTCATGATAGAAATATTCCATCATGCCATCGCTATCGCCTTTGGCACGCATACCCGTGGCTGGATCAATGCGGATCGCACTGACGCCAGCAGGCACTTCGGGAGTCACTTCAGGCACATTTTTCAGTGCCGAACTCATATAGTCGATCCAGATCGGCAATGCTGCTTTGCCACCGGTTTCCAGGCTGCCCAGCGATTTGGGCTTGTCATAGCCCATCCAGGCAATGGCCACATGCTTGGGGCTGTAGCCGGCAAACCAGGCATCAATCTGGTTATTGGTCGTGCCAGTCTTGCCTGCCAAGTCTGAGCGGCCCAGGCTGCGTGCGCGTGTAGCAGTGCCTAGGCGCACCACATCTTGCAGCATGGAATTCATGATGAAGGCATTGCGACCATCAATCACGCGTGCTGCACCTTTGCCAGCCAATAAGGGCTTGGATTGCTCCAGTAGTTTGCCGCGGCTGTCGACCACTTTGTCGATGATGTAGGGCTTGACGCGATAGCCGCCATTGGCAAAGACCGAGTAAGCGCCAGCCATCTGCCATGCGGTGACCGAGCCAGCACCCAGCGCCATCGCCAAGTAGGGTGGATGGTCCTTGGGTGAAAAGCCAAAGCGGGTGATGTAGTCCTGCGCATAATTGACGCCTATGCCTTCAAGGATGCGGATGGAAACCATATTCTTGGACTTGGTCAACGCGGTGCGCATGCGCATCGGGCCTTCATACTTGCGGTCATAGTTCTTGGGTTCCCAGGCTGAGCCACTGCCGGTTTCGCGTGCGGAGACTGAGATAGGTTCGTCTTCTATCATGCTGGCCGGGGTAAAGCCTTTTTCCAGCGAAGCCGAGTAAATAAAAGGCTTGAAGCTGGAGCCGGGCTGGCGCCATGCCTGTGTTACATGGTTGAACTTGTTGCGATTGAAGTCAAAACCACCTACCAATGCCTTGACGGCACCTGTTTCCGGATCCATCGCCACGAGTGCGGCTTCTGCCTGTGGCAATTGCACAATATGCCATTTGTCTCCTTGGCGCATGATGCGGATCACTGCACCAGGCTTGATCGTACGCTTGGTAGCATCCTTCTCGGCTAATTGCTTTTGTACGAATGCCAGGCCATCTCCGCTGATCTCGATGTTGTTGCCATCCTTGGAGTAGGCGCTGACAGCCTTGGGCGTGACTTTAGTCACGACGGCAGGGATCATGCCCTGGAAGGTTTCCAGGTTATCCAAGGCATTGTCTAGCCAATTGCCGCTACCCTGTTCGTTGTTGCCAGGAGAGACGGTCTTCTCTGGGCCGCGATAGCCGTGGCGGCGGTCATAATCAATAATGCCTTGCAGGATAGCGCGGTTGGCGGCTTCCTGCGTATCTTTGCGAATCGTGGTGTAGATTTTGAGACCGCTACTATAGATGTCGTCTTTGTAACGCTCATACATCGCCTGGCGTACGATCTCTGCTACATAATCGGCAGACAAGTCGCGCATCTTGCGCGATTGACGGAAGCGATGCGGTTCCTTCAATGCGGCTTCGTACTGCTTCTGATCAATGAAGTGCAAATCTTTCATGCGACGCAGCACATAGTGCTGGCGCGCTTCTGCCCGTTTGGGGTTGGCAAACGGGTTGTAACGGGAGGGTGCCTTGGGTAGGCCAGCCAGCATGGCAACCTCCGCAATGCTGAGTTGATCAAGCGGCTTGCCGTAATACACCTGGGATGCAGCGGCAAAGCCATAGGAGCGATGGCCGAGGTAAATTTGGTTGATGTAAAGCTCGAGAATCTGGTCCTTGGTCAGGTTGTGCTCGATCTTGATAGAAAGCAGCGCCTCGCTGAGTTTTCGCGTAGCAGTCTTTTCGCTGGAGAGGAAGAAATTGCGTGCCACCTGCATGGTGATGGTGCTGGCACCTTCCTTGAAGCTACCAGACGTGACATTGGATACTGCGGCGCGCAGGATACCAAGGGTGTCAATGCCACCATGCTGGTAGAAGCGCTCGTCTTCTGCTGCCAGGATGGCTTGCTTCAGTGTCTTGGGCGTTTCATTGATGCCGATGAAGGCTCGGCGTTCCTCGCCAAATTCGCCTATCAGGTGCCCATCCTCGGAATAGACGCGCATCGGCACCTTGGGCTTGTAATCCGTCAGGGCTTCCAGGGAGGGGAGTTCGGGGTAGATCAATGTGGCAGCGAGTGCCACCAGTGCAGTTGTCACCAAACCGAGGATGACGCCGGTGAGGAGCAGGAACTGCCACCATTTTTTCGGGAGCATTGATTAGGGTTCAGTATTGGTCACAGACGCCGTTATTATAAGTGTCATTACCGCGTTTTTAAAATCAAATAATCTGTTTTGACTTCCCAGGTGCTTGTTGCTAGCATCTAAAGTAAATTATTAGAAGTAAGATTATAACTAACCGTACTGGAAGGGAATTTCTTTTGAAATTCGACTTTTTCTCAGAGCGAACACCACCTCTGATAGGCGTGGATATTAGTTCCAGTGCAGTCAAGATGGTCGAGCTGGCACAGGGGAGCAAGGGAGCTTATCACCTGCAGGGCTACGCGATTGCCTCAATGACTAAAGAAGCGGTCGTAGATGGCAATATTGTCGGGCTTGATCTGGTTGCCGATGCGGTCAAGCGCGCATGGAAATTGCTGGCATCGCGTGAAAAGCGCGTGGCGCTGGCTTTGCCGGCGACGGCTGTCATTACAAAAAAAGTCATCATGCAGGGTGGCATGCGCGAAGAAGACATGGAATTCCAGGTCGAGGCCGAAGCTAACCAATATATCCCGTTCCCGCTTGATGAAGTCAATATCGATTTCCAGGTGCTTGGCCCAGCTCCCAGTGGGGCCGAAGAGGTCGAAGTGCTGATTGCTGCTTCCCGCAAGGAAAAAATCGAGGATAGGGTAGCAGCGGCAGAAGGTGCAGGACTCAAGGTGCTGATTGTGGATGTGGAGTCTTATGCTACCGAGGCAGCCTATTCGCTAGCCGTGACTGAATTGCCAAAGTCCGGTAAAGGGCAGACTGTGATGGTGGTGGACGTAGGCAGTACCATGACGCACGTGCATGTTTTCCATGATGGGCAACTTGTGCATAGCCGCGAACAGGCTTTTGGTGGTAACCAGCTTACGCTGGAAATCCAGCGCCGCTTTGGTGTCTCTGCGGAAGAGGCAGAAATTGCCAAGCGTAATGGTGGCTTGCCGGAAAGTTATGAGAGCGAGGTATTGCAGCCTTTCCTGCAATCACTGTCACAAGAGGTCATGCGTAGCCTGCAATTCTTCACTAACTCAACCCAATACAACAAAGTCGATCATATTCTGCTTGCAGGTGGCTGTGCCGCGATAGCAGGTCTGGCAGTGCTAGTGCAGGAAAAAACCCAGGCTAACACACTCATTGCCAATCCCTTTAATCATATGTCGATCAATCCTCGCCTCAAGCAGCAGCAGGTCATTGCAGATGCGCCTGCGCTGATGATTGCCTGCGGCTTGGCCTTGCGGAGGTTTGACTAATGGTCAGAATTAACCTCCTCCCCCACCGTCAGATTCGCCGTGCTGAGCGCCAACGCGAGTTTAATCTCATGCTGGCATTTGCCGGTGCCGCTGGAGTGGCAATTGTATTCCTAGGTAGCACGATTCTTAGCAGCAAGTTGGATGAGCAGGTAAACCGCAATACGCGGCTTGAGGCTGCCAGTGCCAATCTTGATAAGCAAATTGCTGAAATCAAGGAGCTTAAGACACAGATACGCAATGTATTGGATCGTAAGCAGATCGTCGAAAACTTGCAGGTTAATCGTAGCCAGTCCGTGATGATGCTGGATGAAATCAGCCGACAGCTGCCAGAAGGCATGTACCTGAAAGCACTGAAGCAGCAAGGCCATTTGGTGACATTGGAAGGTGTTGCTGATACCAATGCGCGCGTGGCTACACTGGTGCGCAATCTTTCTGGTTCAGAGTGGCTACAGTCACCAAATCTCGTAGAAATCAAGTCTGCGACAGTCAATGGGCTCAGGCAGAACAACTTCACTGTGAATGTGCAGTTGAAAGCCCCTCCATCGCCAGATGATGAATTACCAGGGGCGCAGAAAGGCGGTGCGCTGTGAACCTGCAGGATTTCAACAATATTGACTTGAAAAATGCCGGTAGCTTGCCGTGGCCTGTCAAAGGCGTACTTCTGGGTATGTTGCTCGTGATCATTATCATTGCTGGCTACTGGTTTTTCTGGAGCCCTGCGATGGAGGAGTTGGAGCAGGCGCGTGCCAAGGAAAACGAGTTGCGTGACACTTTTCTCGCCAAGAAACGCCAAGCGATCAACCTTGAAGCTTATAAACAGCAGATGGTGGATATCGAGCGTACGTTTGGCGCATTAGTCAAGCAACTGCCGGATCGCTCACAGATGGATGGCTTGTTGACCGATATCAACCAGGCTGGGCTTGAGCGTGGTCTTGAGTTCGAGTTATTCAAGCCTGGGCAGGAAGTAATCGCCGATTTTTACGCTGAAATGCCTATCTCGATCAAGGTGACAGGGGCCTATCATGACCTTGGCGAGTTTGCAGGGGATATTGCCAGGCTGCCTCGAATCGTGACCTTGAACGACATCGTCATCAATACGGCAGGCAAGGATAGCAAGGATGGGCGCTTGGTGATTGAGGCGGTAGCTCGTACTTACCGCTATCTTGATGCCAATGAAATTGCCAGCAAGAAGCAGGCAGAAAAGAAAGAGGCACGCAAATGAGCATGAGTACTTGGCATGAGGAATACAAGCGTGCTGCCATGCTGGCCTTTTGCGTATTGTTGAGTGCATGTGGCGATGGTCAGGGTGATGATCTTGATCATTTCATTCGTGACGCTGGTAATGACATGCACGCACGTATTGATCCCTTGCCTGAGGTCAAGCCTTATACTGCTGCAACCTATAATGCGGATGGCATCCTTAATGATCCATTCAAGGCGCGCAAGATCGTCAGCTCTCGCAGCAGCATGCAGCCTAATATGGATCGACCACGTGAACCTTTGGAAGCTTTTCCGTTGGAAAGTCTAAAGTTTGTTGGCTCCTTGTCGAAGGAGAAGTTGAAGTATGCCCTGATCCTGACGCCGGATAACCTAGTGCAGCAAATCAAGGTGGGGGGCTATATGGGGCAGAATTTTGGCATGGTGACCGAGATTACCGAGGGCGGTTTAAGGCTCAAGGAAATCATACAAGATGAGTTAAGCGGTGACTGGATAGAGCGTATCTCCAGTATTGAGTTGCAGGATTGAGGGTGAACATGATGAATATTATAAAGTGGGCCACTGGCCTGGCATTCATGCTGCTGATGCCGATGGCACAGGCTGCCGATGAGCAGCAAGCCGAGTTTGCCAACAAAATTGAGAAGATTGACTTCGTGGCAATGTCAGGTGGGCGCATTGCCATACAGGTGCAAACAACATCGCCATTGGCAAACCCTCCGGCGGGTTTTACCTTGAATAATCCCTCGCGTATTGCGCTGGACTTTCCTGCGGTGGGAAATGGTTTGGGCAAGAATAGTGTGCAAGCCAGTCAAGGAGTACTTAAAGGAGTGCACCTCGCACAAGCACGAGATCGTACTCGTATGGTACTGAATCTTGGCAAAATGGTGGCCTACAACACGACGACACAAGGTCGTGAAACGACAATTATTTTGCAGGCAAACGAGGCAGGGACTGCCAATACCAATGTCGTGTCTCGCTTCGCCGAGGCTAAAGCAGGTGAGAAATTCCACACCCTGAATAATATCGACTTCATGCGTGGCAAGAATGGTGAAGGCCGCATTGTGGTTGATCTCTCTGACGCTTCCGCCGGCATTGATATTCGCCAGCAGGGTAAAACCGTCGTGGTGGATTTTCACAACACCGAATTACCGCAGAATCTGCAACGTCGCCTCAATGTCATCAATTTCAATACGCCGGTGTTGTACGTGGATGCGATCAAGCAGGGTAACAATTCCCGCTTGATCATTGAACCCAAGGGCTTGTGGGAGCAGTCAGCCTACCAGGCGGACAAGCGCTTCATTATTGATATTCGCCCTGTGGTTGAAGACCCGAATAAGCTGGTGCAAGGCTCCAAGCCCGGCTACGCCGGCGAGAAGCTCTCACTTAATTTCCAGAATATTGATGTGCGCTCGGTTTTACAGGTCATCGCAGATTTCACTGGCCTGAATATTGTGACCAGCGATACCGTGACAGGCAACCTGACCCTGCGCCTTAAGGATGTTCCTTGGGATCAAGCGCTAGACATTATTATGTCGAGTAAGGGCTTGACCCAGCGCAAGACGGGTAATGTGATCTGGGTAGCACCATCAGATGAGGTGGCTGCCAAAGAAAAACTCTTGCTGGAAGCCAGTCAGCAAATTGAGGAGCTCGAGCCCATGCGTACCGAGGTATTTACCTTACGTTACCAGAAGGCAGAGAACTTCAAGAACATCATCAGCGATAGCAAGCAGAAAATTCTTTCTAAGCGTGGTAGTGCAGTGGTCGATGCGCGTACCAACACTGTTTTCGTGCAGGATACCCCCAAGCATCTGGAAGAAATCCAGACCATCATCAATAAGATAGATATTCCTGTGAAACAAGTGATGATTGAGTCACGGCTCGTGATTGCAGATGAGAAGTTTGGTCGCAGCTTGGGCGCACGTTTTGGTGTACAAAAGCAGCAGGCGAGTGGTGATACTCGTTATGGTTCGAGTGGAACTTTGGGTAACACCATTACGCAGCGGACAGTCGATCCAACCACTGGCGTCATCACTGAAACTATTGCTAATCGCGTTGGTTCCTCCACTCTGGCGACGACCTCCATCCCCGGCACTGTTGGCGTGGGTGTGAGCGCCGATGGTGCACAGGATCTGAACGTAAATCTGCCCGTTGCTAATGCCTTCGGTAATTTTGCTTTCAGCTTGTTTAGACTGCCAGCAGGCTTCTTGCTGAATCTAGAACTCTCTGCGCTGGAAACTGACCAGCGTGGCAAGATTGTGTCTAGCCCGCGTGTTACGACGGCCAACCAGCAAAAAGCCATCATTGAGCAAGGAACGCAAATCCCTTTCCAGCAAGCGACCAGCAGCGGCGCCACTGCGGTGCAATTCAAGAATGCCTCGTTAAGCCTGGAAGTCACGCCGCAGATTACGCCTGATGACAAAATCATCATGGATCTGGAAGTTAAGAAAGATAAGGTGGGTACAGTCTTTAATAATGTGCCATCCATCGACACTCAGCGCGTACAAACACAGGTGTTGGTGTCCAACGGTGAAACAGCGGTACTAGGCGGTATTTATGAACAGACTGAGCGTAACGATGTAGACAAGGTGCCATTCTTTGGAGACCTGCCTTTTATTGGCAATGTCTTCAAGAGACGCGTGAAGCAAAGCGATAAGACCGAGCTCTTGATCTTTATTACGCCCAAAGTCATGGATGAAAGCTTGTCTTTGCGTTAGCCATATCTGACAGTTAAGCCAGATTCACTTAAAATGCTCGCTTGCGTATGGCGGGCATTTTTTATGGCAGCAAATATTTTCTTTGTAGGTTTAATGGGGGCGGGCAAAACCACCATAGGCCGCATTATCGCCAAGCACCTGAACAAAACCTTTTACGATAGCGATCATGAGATCGAGCGGCGTACTGGCGTCAGTATTCCTGTCATTTTCGAGCTGGAAAAAGAAGACGGCTTTCGCAAGCGTGAGGCAGCGGTGATTGAAGAACTGAGCCAGATGCAGGATATTGTGCTGGCGACAGGTGGTGGTGCGGTGTTGTTGCCTGAGAACCGCAAGCAACTGATGGAGCATGGTACCGTGATTTATTTGCGTGCGAATGTCCATGAGCTTTGGCAACGTACACGCAATGACAAGAACCGCCCATTGCTGCAAGGCGATAACCCCCGCAGGAAGCTTGAGCAGTTGTTTGCTCAGCGTGATCCCTTGTACCGGGAAGTTGCCTCCATTATTGTAGATACCGGTGGTCAGCCGGTGAATGCTATCGTGCACCAGATCGAACAGAAACTTTTATCTTTATAAGCCATGCAAACATTACACGTAGACTTGGGCGAGCGCTCTTATCCTATCCATATTGGCCGTGGCCTGCTGACGCAGCCTGAGTTGATCCTGCCACATTTGAAGCGTAAGCAAGTGGCGATTGTGACCAATACGACCGTGGCCCCACTTTATCTCGAAAAGCTGGCTCAGCCTTTGCGTGATGCGGGCGTCAAGGTGATTCCCATCGTACTGCCAGATGGCGAAGCCTATAAAAATGCCGCCACACTTAACTTGATCTATGATGCCTTGCTCGAGAACCGCTGTGAACGTAGTACCACGATCATTGCGCTCGGTGGCGGCGTTATTGGTGATTTGGCTGGCTATGCCGCGGCGACATATCTACGTGGCGTACCGTTTATTCAGGTCCCGACGACTTTATTGTCTCAGGTAGATTCCTCTGTGGGCGGCAAGACAGGTATCAACCACCCGTTGGGCAAGAACATGATAGGCGCGTTCTACCAGCCGCAAGTCGTGCTGGCTGATATTGATACGCTGTCTACATTGCCAGCGCGTGAGCTCTCGGCTGGCTTGGCAGAAGTGATCAAGTATGGCTTGATTCGTGACGAGCCATTTTTTGCATGGCAAGAAGTGAATATGCAAAAGCTACTCGCGCTGGATACCGAAGCCATGAGCTATGCCATTTACCGCTCATGTGAGAATAAGGCAGAAGTGGTTGCTGCGGATGAGCGCGAATCTGGCGAGCGAGCATTGCTCAATCTAGGCCATACCTTTGGGCATGCGATCGAAAATGCCATGGGCTACGGCGTATGGCTGCATGGCGAAGCTGTCGCTGCGGGCACCATCCTCGCAGCCGATCTTTCTTATCGCTTGGGTTGGTTGAACGATGCGGAAGTTGAGCGTATTAAGGCGATATTTATCGAAGCCAAGCTGCCCATTGATGCACCAGCACTGGGTGTGGATCGTTACCTAGATCTCATGGGGCTGGATAAAAAAGTGGTTGATGGCCAGATTCGCCTGGTGTTGCAACAGGGCATTGGTAAATCGCTGGTGACCAGCGATTATGATGCCACTCTCTTGCAATCAACCCTGGCTATTCCTGCATGACCGAGCTGGCACCGTATGCTTCCAACCCTGCCCTGACCAAAGGGCGGGTGCATGACGAGCCTGCTCCTGCTACACGCAACCATTTCCAGCGGGATCGTGACCGCATTATCCATTCTGGTGCTTTCCGCCGCCTTGAATACAAAACCCAGGTGTTCATCAACCATGAAGGCGACCTGTTTCGCACCCGGTTGACGCATAGCTTGGAAGTGGCGCAGATAGGACGTGCCATTGCGCGTAATCTACACCTGCATGAAGACCTGATTGAGGCCATTGCCCTGGCGCATGACCTCGGTCACACGCCGTTTGGCCATGCTGGCCAAGACCAACTCAATGAATGCATGCGCGAATTCGGCGGCTTTGAGCACAATCTCCAATCCTTGCGTGTCGTTGACCACTTGGAATTACGCTATGCCGAATTCGATGGCCTCAACCTCACCTTTGAAGTGCGTGAAGGTATTCTTAAGCATTGTTCCTTACCCAATGCCCGTTTGCTGGGCGATGTCGGCGAACGCTTCCTCAACAAGCAACAGCCATCGCTAGAGGCACAAGTGGCCAACTTGGCAGACGAAATCGCCTACAATAATCATGATGTTGATGATGGCCTGCGTTCAGGCCTCATTACCATGGAGCAATTAGCTGAGGTGCGTTTATTTGCTGAGCAATTCTCCTTGGTGCAAGGGCAATATCCGGCATTGACGGGGCGTAGACTGATTCACGAAACCGTCAGGCGCATGATTCATATATTGGTCACGGATTTGTGTGAGCAAAGTCGCAAGAACATTGCTGCGCATGCGCCCAAAACCATCGAAGACGTGCGTACACTGCCCCCATTGATCAGCTTTAGCCCGGCGATTGATGAGCAGCAACTTGAGCTTAAGCGCTTCCTGCGTACCAATCTTTATCGGCACTATCGTGTTAATCGAATGACCTCCAAGGCCAAACGCATCATCGCTGAGCTATTTAATGCGTTCATCAATGATCCAGGCTTGCTGCCTGACGATTACCGACCCTCCAACCCGGATATGCAACCACGTGTGATCGCCGACTATATTGCCGGCATGACAGACCGTTACGCTATCCGCGAGCATCAGCGCCTCTTCTCCATAGCTGAATAATTGCTTTAGCATTGATTGCTAAGTATTTAAACCAGAAATAATTTATTTTTCGGCAGTTTGGGTTTGTCATAAACTGTTGCATATAAACAACACAAAATCTTCAATCGCGTAAAAAAACCACAAGATTGCTTGCAGGCCTCGAAAGGCCTTTGGCATACTGCCCATAACTTCTTAGACAAGAAGTCAGTGCAATACCCTTGTAGTGATGAACATACACCGCACAAGGGATAACTAAACGCATTAGGAGATATACATGAACAAGAAACTAGGCCTGGCAGTTGCTGGCGCAGTATTGGCTTTCGGCGCTTCCGCTGCAAACGCAGGTATCATCATCCCAGCAGGTGACTGGACGATTGATATCGGTGGTAACGTTAACGCTTACTACACAAACACTCGTTACAGCGGTGGTTTGTTCGCAAACAATGCAACTAGCAACCAAGTACAAACTGGTCTGTTGCCATCTGCTCTCGGTATTGGTGGTAAAACACGCCAGAACGATCTGGATATTGCTTTCCAATTCACTTTCTTCACTGGTACAAACTCCAGCGATGGCGTTCGTCAAAGTGATGCTGGCGATTACAACAGCATCAACATTCGTCAATCCTATTTGACTTTTGGTGATGCTTCTTGGGGTACTATCAAGGCTGGTCGTGACCTAGGCCTGTTTGGTTCTGACGCTATCCTCTCTGACATGACATTGTTGGGTGTTGGTGTCGGTGCTGGTAACCCAGGTAACTCCACACTGGGCCGTATCGGTTCCGGTTATGTTTACGCTGACTGGATCGGTCAAATTCAATATGCATCTCCTAACTGGAACGGTTTCAGCTTCGCTGTAGCTGCACGTGAAGGTCTGCGTAATACTGCTGCTTTGACTGCGGATGACAAGACTGATCTTGGTTACGACGGTAAAGTAAGCTACGAGTGGACTGGTGATGTAGCTGGTAAGGTTTGGGCTGGTTTTATTAGCCAGAAGCACAATAGTGCGGCCGCTGGTGGTGAGTATCGTTCACGTGGTTACGAGGTTGGCGGTAAGCTTAATGTAGCTGACTTTGGCTTGGTTGGTTACTACTACGATGGTAAGGGTCTGGATGGTCAGACTGGTGGTCAACTGGGTGGTCTGCAATTCCGTAGCCCAACCAAGACTGATGACAAGGGTGGTTACGTACAAGCTACCTACAAGTTGCCAGGCGTTGGTACCAAGCTGGGTGTTTCCTACGGTATTTCCAAGTCTGATGATGGTATCTATGCTGGAAATGCAGCTGACTTCGAGAACAAGTCCTGGATCGTTGGTGCTTACCACCCTCTGACCAAGAGCCTGAATCTGGTTGCTGAATATGCTCACCAGAAGATTGAAGTTGACCAAGCTGCTGCTAATACAGATGGCAAGGCTAAGACTATCAGCCTGGGCGCGATCCTGTTCTTCTAGGATTTAAATCGTAAGATTTAGCTTAGAAAGCAATCGTAAAAACGGCACCTTCGGGTGCCGTTTTTTTATTGTGGCGCTATATATGATGCAATAAAAATGCCGCAGCTAGCCCGGCATTTTAGTTTGTTCGCAACCTATTGATGTTTATTCGTCGATGCCTAATTCCTGTATTTTACGCGTCAAGGTGTTGCGGCCCATGCCTAGCTGTGTGGCTGCTTCGATGCGGCGTCCACCCGTATGTTGCAGGGCTTTGGTGATGAGAATACGCTCGAATTGCTGGGTGCGGCTATCGAGGATGTCATGTTCCCCGCGATTGAGTGCGTCAGTGATCTCCGAGGCCAGTGCCGTTTGCCATGAGGTGGCACTAGCAGGCTTGGCCGCGTCTTCTTTTAGCTCCGGTGGCAAGTCAGCGATGTCGATATTTTGACCGGGGGCCATCACGGTGAGCCAGTGGCAGACATTCTCTAATTGGCGCACATTGCCACTCCAACTCAACGTGCCGAGGTAGCGCAAGGCAGCGGTGGATGGCTGCTTGGCTTCTACACCTAGTTCGCGGGCACTGTGTTGCAGGAAGTGCTTAACCAGCAAGGGGATATCTTCGCGCCGTTCGCGCAGTGGTGGCAGGCGCAGGCGGATGACGTTGAGGCGATGGAACAAATCCTCACGGAACAACCCTAGTTTCACTCTTTCTTCTAGGTCCTGATGTGTTGCAGCAATGATGCGCACATTGACCTTGACTGGTTGGTGTCCGCCAACACGGTAGAACTGTCCATCACACAGAACGCGCAACAAGCGAGTTTGCAGGTCGGAGGGCATGTCACCGATTTCATCAAGGAACAAGGTGCCGCCGTCAGCCTGCTCGAAGCGTCCGCGCCGAGCAGCTTGCGCCCCGGTAAATGCGCCGCGTTCGTGGCCGAATAGCTCGGATTCGAGCAGATCCTTGGGGATTGCAGCAGTATTGATGGCGATGAAAGGCTTGTCGAAACGCGGGCTATGGCGATGCAGTGCGCTCGCTACAAGTTCTTTGCCGGTGCCGGATTCACCGTTAATCAGCACGGTTGAATGCGAGCGGCTCAGGCGGCCAATTGCACGAAACACTTCCTGCATGGCGGGGGCCTGACCGATGATTTCCGGTGTTTCTTCTTGCATCACCACTTCAATTGCCTGGCGCATGCTTTCATCTACTGCGCGACGGATGATTTCAATCGCCTGGTCAACATCGAAAGGCTTGGCCAAGTATTCAAAAGCTCCCCCCTGGAATGCGGCAACTGCACTTTCCAGATCGGAATAGGCTGTCATGATGATGACGGGAATATCTGGATGGCGTTGTTTTACCTCGTGCAGGAAATCGAGGCCAGAACCATTGGGCATGCGAATGTCGCTGACAATGACTTGTGGTTCTTCCCGGGTCAGGGCGTTCAAGGCTTCGGGTACCGATGCGAAAGTCTTGAAATCCATGTCGGTGCGGCCCAGGGCTTTTTCAAATACCCAGCGTATGGATTTGTCGTCGTCTATTATCCAGATCGGTTTCATGATGGTTACCTGTTGTAGTCTGTCTTTTATTAAAAAGGCGTTGTTTTTATAGATTATTGTCTTGCAATGTAAGCTTTCATCGCTGTGCTTTCAATTGGCAGCAGTATGGTGAAGCTGGTGTGTCCAGGCGCGCTTTCGCATTCGATCATACCGTGATGCTGGGTGATGAATGTTTGCGCCAGTGTCAGGCCTAGGCCGGTGCCACCCTCGCGCCCTGATACCAGCGGGTAAAAAATTCGCTCGCGAATTTCTGGCGGGATACCGGGGCCGTTATCAATGATTTGCAGCTTGATAGCGACTCGGTAGCGCTTTTTCGCCAATGTGACTTGGCGTGCTGCTCTTGTACGCAAGATGATTTCAGGTGACTCCGTACCAGGTTTGTTCTGCATGGCTTGCACCGCGTTACGGGCAATGTTCAATACGGCCTGAATGAGTTTCTCGCGGTCACCGATTAGCTCTGGCAGGCTAGTGTCATAGTCACGGCGGATTTGTATACCTCGCGGCGATTCTGCCAATAGCAGGCTGCGCACACGTTCGAGTACTTCATGGATATTGGTTGGCTCGTACTTGGGTACACGGTGTGGCACCAAGAGTCTGTCCATCAGCAATTGTAGGCGGTCTGCCTCCTTGATGATGACCTGGGTGTATTCGCGAAGACTGACCTGTGGCAGCTCATGCTCCAGCAATTGCGCTGCGCCACGAAGCCCACCGAGCGGGTTGCGGATTTCGTGAGCCAGATTGCGCAATAGCTCGGCATTGGCTTGTTGCTGGATTAGCATGCGTTCTTCACGCGCGATGCGTAGCTGTTGATCCATATGCTGGAATTCCAGTACTAGGCACGCGGGATCAAGCTCTACCGGGGTGACGGTACAGGTGACAGCAAAAGATTGTTGCCGTAACGTGGTAATGGGGAATTCATGCTCGCGGAATGGACTGTGATGCTTAATCGCATGTTCCATGGCCGAATCAAGAATGTCGCAGCCGGGAAAAACCTGTGAGACAGGTAAACCTGCAATTTGCTTAGCGCTGATGGCGAATAGCACCTCGGCACCTGGGTTGGCATAAACGACATGACGTTCTTGATCAAGCAGGAGGATAGCCGTTGATAAATGTTCCAGGCCTGCGAATGAGGGGGGGATTTTATGTTCCATGGCTAGTCTTAAGCAAAAGCCAGGCCAGTTGGACTCGGCTTATTTAAACGCCTCCAACTCTTTTTGCAGAAGCTGCACATTTCGTTCGTGCGCATCTACATCAGCCTGCAATTGTTGCATTTTTTCCTCAAATTTTGCGACATTGCGATACGTTTTACCATTGGCACCACGGTATACCTCTGGTTTTGATTCGCCCTCGGTATAAGCTTTTTTAGCATCTTCCAGGGCTGCCTTTTCAGCTTCTAGCTCTTCTAGCAATATTTTTTTGCGCTGATCGTCGCGCTTTTTCTGGGTTTGGCTATCCACGCGCGGAAAGTTGCTGGGAGTGGCCTGGGGCTTGGGTTTTGGTGGTGCTGTGCTTGGCTGTGGTGGATCTATCTCTAGTTTGGTCGCGCCTTTGCTAGGGACATTGGAATAGGTGACATGGCCATTTTCATCCACACTTTTATAAATTCCGGCCTGGGCGCTTATAGGGGTGATTGCGTATGCAAGCCAAGCAAGAAAAGACAGGTGAATTATTCTCATGAGATTGAGTGTAGAGCAGAAGCCTGGTACAGGCAATTGCTGATATGGCGGATTTTGGGCATAAAAAAAGCGGGTTTCCCCGCTTTTTTGACTCATCGCATTGATTAGATGCTGTAGTACATGCTGAACTCGATTGGGTGAGGAGTCTGACGCAGCTTGGTCACTTCTTCCATCTTCAGATCGATGTAGGAGTTGATCCAGTCTTCGGAGAACACGCCACCACGGGTCAGGAACTCGCGATCCTTGTCCAGGGCTTCCAGAGCTTGTTCCAGGGATGAAGCAACTGTTGGGATTGCTGCATCTTCTTCTGGTGGCAAGTGGTAGAGATCCTTGGTTGCAGGCTCACCTGGATGAATCTTGTTTTGTACGCCGTCCAGGCCAGCCATCAGCAATGCGCTGAATGCCAGGTATGGGTTGGCAGTTGGGTCTGGGAAGCGAGCTTCGATACGGCGTGCCTTGTCGGATTGTACGAAAGGAACACGGATAGAAGCGGAGCGGTTCTTCGCGGAGTAAGCCAGCTTCACAGGTGCCTCAAAGCCAGGAACCAGACGCTTGTAGGAGTTGGTGCCAGGGTTGGTGATAGCATTCAGTGCGCGCGCATGCTTGATGATGCCGCCGATGTAGTAAAGGGCGAATTCGCTCAGGCCAGCGTAGCCGTTACCTGCAAACAGGTTCTTGCCATCTTTCCATACGGATTGGTGAACGTGCATGCCGGAACCGTTATCGCCGAAGATAGGCTTAGGCATGAAGGTGGCAGTCTTGCCATATGCGTGCGCTGTATTCAATACAACGTACTTGAGGATTTGTGTCCAGTCAGCGCGCTGTACCAGGGTGCTGAATTTGGTGCCAATTTCACATTGACCAGCAGTTGCCACTTCGTGGTGGTGTACTTCTACAGGTACGCCCAGCTCTTCCAGAGTCATGACCATGGCAGAGCGGAGGTCATGCAGGGAGTCGGTTGGTGGAACAGGGAAGTAGCCACCCTTAACGCCAGGACGGTGACCGGTGTTGCCACCTTCAAACTTCTCGTTGGAAGCCCATGCAGCTTCTTCGGAGTTGATCTTGACGGAGCTGCCGCTCATGTCGACAGACCAGTTGATGGAGTCGAAAATGAAGAATTCTGGCTCTGGGCCGAAGTAGGCTGCATCACCAATACCGCTGGACTTCAAGTAAGCTTCGGCGCGCTTGGCGATGGAGCGTGGGTCACGGTCATAGCCCTTGCCATCGGTAGGATCGATAACGTCACAGGTCAAGAATAGAGTGGGTTCGTCCATGAATGGATCGATGTTTGCAGTGTCTGGATCTGGGATCAGCAGCATGTCGGATGCTTGAATACCCTTCCAGCCAGCAATGGAAGACCCGTCGAAAGCGTGGCCTTCGGTGAATTTGTCTTCGTCGAATGCGGAAATAGGCACAGTTACGTGCTGTTCCTTGCCCTTGGTGTCAGTAAAGCGAAAATCGACAAACTTGATGTCGTTTTCCTTCACAAGCTTTAATACGTCGGCCACCGCCATTTGATTCTCCTAGCTCTTTTTGAATTAAGAAGGTTATTGAAGCACTACGCTTGACACTAGCATGAAGCATGAACTGTGCCATTGAATTTGTGCAATTTCTCATTTTTACACATAAGGTTATAAAAGAGAACTCCATGTTGTGCACCAAAATGTTGCGACATGCTGGTTTTGTGCACCATATTTGTGCGTTGAATCTAGCTGATTGATTTGGCGCTATACTCCGCATTTCTGAGAAGGCAAGGAGATGACGATGGAAACCTTGAGTACTATTTTGCAAAATGCAAAACAACGTGCCGAACAGCATGGGCTTCCTTATGCGGGTGCTTTGACGCCGCAGGAGGCGCACAAAGTACTGGACTTGGCACCTGCCGCTAAGCTGGTTGATGTACGCACCAAAGCGGAGCTTGAGCTGGTGGGGCGTGTTCCCGGTGCTACCCACATTGAGTGGGCGTTCTACCCTGGCATGGTGGCTAATCCTGACTTCTTGTCCCAACTAGATAAGCAAGTGGATCATGAGGTATTGGTGATGTTCCTCTGCCGCACCGGTGGGCGTTCTCACAACGCTGCTGTTGTGGCAGCCCAGGCTGGGTATGCCGAGGCCTACAATGTGCTGGAAGGTTTTGAAGGGGAGTCTACCCCGGATAACAAGCAGCGTGGCCAGATCAATGGCTGGAAAGCGGCTGGCCTGCCCTGGACCAACGCTTGAGGGTGAGTATGGATCGTTACGCAGTCATCGGCCATCCGGTTGAGCATAGCAAATCGCCGCTCATTCATGCTGCATTTGCGCAGCAAACAGGGCAACAACTTGAATATGGCAAGGTGCTTGCGCCACTGGATGGCTTTGCTGCTACTGTCGCGGAGATGCAAGCCCAGGGATATTCCGGAGCTAATGTCACAGTGCCTTTTAAGTTTGAGGCTTATGAGCTGGCAACAGAGTTAACGCCGCGCGCACGTCAGGCTGGTGCTGTGAATACCTTGAGTTTTGTTGGCCAAGTCATTCGTGGTGACAATACGGATGGCGTGGGTTTGGTGCGTGACATTTTGCATAATCTGCAATTTCCCCTGCAAGGCCAGCGCGTATTGCTGATCGGTGCGGGCGGGGCAGCTGAAGGCGTATTGGGGCCACTGCTGGATGCATCTCTAGCAACCCTGTCTGTTGTCAATCGGAGTGTGGGTAAGGCGCAAGCAATGGTAGCGCGAGCAAGTGCTGTTGCTGTGCCGCTGGTGGCGCACAGTTTTGATGCATTGCCAGGACAAGTGTTTGATGTGGTAATCAACGCGACCTCCAGTGGCTTGAGCAACGAGCGGCTGCCATTGCCCTCTGGCTTATTTGCCACTGATGCGCTGGCCTATGACATGATGTATGGGCGCGAAACGCCTTTTATGCAATATGCCCGCGAAGAAGGCGTGGCGAGAATTGCAGATGGCTTAGGTATGCTGGTGGAGCAGGCAGCGGAAGCGTTTTATATCTGGCGGCAGGTGCGTCCTGATACTGCCTCTGTCATTGCCGCAATGCGTGCATCATGATCAAACGATGGTTTTGGCGGGGCTTGCTGCTGGCAATCGTGCTGGTGGTGCTGTATCAATTATGGATATTCATGCATATCCTTTGGTGGGTAGAGCATAACCCTTCGAGTAGCGCATTCATGCGTACCAGCTTAAGCACCTTGCAAGAGGAGAATCCCGATGCCACGCTCAAGCATCAATGGGTGGAATACCAAAAAATTTCCCGCAACCTCAAACGCGCAGTGATTGCGTCAGAAGATGCCAAGTTTGTTGGCCATGAGGGTTTTGACTGGGATGGTATCCAGAAGGCATACGAAAAAAACTGGCAAAAAGGCAAAATTGTCGCAGGTGGCTCTACTATCAGCCAGCAGCTTGCCAAGAACCTGTTTCTTTCCACCGGGCGCACGCCATGGCGCAAGCTGGAAGAGGCGGCAATTACCTGGATGCTGGAACGCATGATGAGCAAGCGCCGTATTTTCGAGATTTATCTCAATATCATTGAATGGGGTAATGGCGTATTTGGTGCCGAAGCGGCGGCACGGCATTACTACAAAACCAGCGCTGCCAATCTTAGCGCAGGGCAGGCGGCAAAACTGGCGGCGATGATTCCCAATCCTAAGTATTATGACAAGCACCGTGAAGCGCGAGGGCTGGTGCGCAAAGCGGGCATTATTGAGTCACGTATGCGCTATGCTGCCGTGCCATGATGGGTGATAAAGCCGAGATAGGCTTGTGTTAAAATAAACCTTTTGAATTTAAACATCATGCGCCTCTGCTTCCTGATCCTGATTGCAAGCCTGACCCTGGCGGCCTGTGGCACCAAGGGCGATCTTTATATCCCGGAAAAGCAGTACCCGCAGGATCCCCTGCCGCAACAAGAACCTTCTCGATGAGTTGTCCGTGAATCCATTTCAGTTGAAAAATGGCATCCTGCATGCCGAAAATGTACCGTTGAACCGTATTGCCGAAGAGTTCGGTACGCCCACTTACGTTTATTCCCGTGCCGCGTTGGAATCGGCCTATACCCGCTTCGCTGCAGGGTTTGAACAAGCTGATCACTTGGTGTGCTTCGCGGTGAAATCCAACCCTAGTTTGGCGGTACTTAACCTGTTTGCACGTTTGGGTGCTGGTTTTGATATTGTTTCCGGCGGTGAGCTGGCCCGTGTGTTGGCTGCTGGTGGCGACCCTGCCAAGGTGGTGTTCTCAGGCGTGGGTAAGACCGAGAGTGAAATGGAGGCGGCATTAAACGCCGGGATTTTCTGCTTCAACGTTGAGTCTGCGAGCGAACTGGATAGGCTCAATGAAGTGGCTGCTCGTTTAGGCAAAGTGGCTCCGGTGTCATTGCGTGTCAACCCGAATGTTGATGCCAAGACGCATCCCTATATTTCAACAGGCCTCAAGAACAACAAGTTTGGCGTGGCTTACGAAGATGCCTTTAGCCTTTATAAGCGCGCATCAGGTTTGCCGCACATTGCTGTGCATGGGGTGGATTGCCACATTGGCTCGCAATTGACGGAGCTATCTCCTTTTCTGGATGCGTTTGATCGTGTATTGGTGCTGGTGGATCAACTTGAAGCAGATGGCATTCATATCGAGCATATTGATCTGGGTGGCGGCATTGGTATTTGCTATGCAGATGAAACCCCGCCAGATTTCGCAGTATACGCAGCGGCTATGCTTGAGAAGCTAGGTGATCGTCAGGTCAAGTTGGTGTTTGAGCCAGGGCGTGCCCTGGTCGGCAACGCTGGAGCCTTGATCACCAAGGTGGAATATCTCAAGCATACCGAAGCCAAGAATTTTGCCATTGTCGATGCCGCGATGAACGATCTCATGCGTCCAGCGCTGTATGACGCCTATCATGAGATCGCTGCCGTTACTCCGGCAGCCGATCAATCTGCGGCCCAGGTCTATGAAATTGTCGGCCCAGTATGTGAGAGCGGTGACTTCCTCGGACATGATCGCACACTGGCATTGCAGCAAGGTGACCTGCTGGCAGTGTTGTCTGCTGGCGCTTATGGCATGAGCATGAGCTCAAACTACAACACGCGCCCAAGAGCGGCTGAAATTATGGTGGATGGTGATCAGGTTCACCAGATTCGCCAGCGTGAAACCATTGAGCAACTGTTCGCCCTGGAAAAGATTCTCGGCTAAACTGTTGCGACAAGTTGAAAAAGATAAAAGGAGATTGAAATGCGCCTGATACTTGCCATTTTCCTGCCCTGGTTGCAGTTCTTTACCATAGGTCGCCCGATTGCAGGCATCATTTGCCTGATCTTGCAAATTACCATTATTGGTTGGCTACCTGCTGCGATCTGGTCCGTATATGCGTTGAGCGAATACAAGACTGACCAGAAAATCCAGCGAGCCTTGCAGAAGTAACCTGGGAGGTTTCCCTAAAATAAAAAAGCCAGCAATTTGCTGGCTTTTTTGTTTCTCTTGTTCTGCAAAGCGCCGAGGTGAACTTAGGCAAGTTGGGATATTTCTTCTGGAGCACCTTCAAAAATAAACGGGTTGAGAAACATTCTTCCCCAGAATAATCTGCGATCTACCTCGCTCAATGCTGCCTCATCGCAAATGTCTTCCCAGCGTGTTCTGACGATGTTGAGTTGATGTCTGATGATATTGATGGCATCAGTATCGTCTAGCTGAAATTTTGGTGCTGACCTTAGGCAGACGGCAAGATTGCTCAGGCGATTATCACCGATGATCAGCATTGCCTGTGTGGCTTCATTGCCCGCCCGGTATTGTGGGCAGATGTCGTAGGCGGGTGTTAGTGTCAGTACCTCGCCGTTCCAGAATGCGGCATGGTTTCTGGCATGATCGTCAGTGTTGCCGCAGATAATGTTGAATACCAGGCGTGAAAATAGCTCGCGTAGCGTTGCCCTAGGTGTACTAAAGCGATGCCGGATGATGTCCGAGAGTTCTTCATAGCTCGCATAGCGCGCCATCATTTCATCAAGGCCGAACAGTGTCAGTGCTGAGACCATGAGTTTACGTTGCCATCCTTTGCCAGTTTTCAAGCGATCAAATCGTTCAATCAGGATAACGTCCTTGCCTGCTGTATGGGCAATGCGTACCGGAGCTACGTTCAAGCCTGCCTCTGCGGCGAGGCGCATGGCGATATATTCAGCTTTTACTACATTGTACGTATCTGTTGAAGATGAAAACTTGGCAATAAATTTGCCCTCATCATCTTCAAGCATCGCTTTGGGGCGCGCACCGCCGAGCGAGCTGCCGTGAAATAGCGCCTGATCAAGCTCCGGCGTCAATGGCACGCCATTTTCTACCATTGCGGCTGCGTTCATC
Organism: Methylobacillus methanolivorans; assembly: GCF_044751345.1. Classification (GTDB taxonomy): domain Bacteria; phylum Pseudomonadota; class Gammaproteobacteria; order Burkholderiales; family Methylophilaceae; genus Methylobacillus; species Methylobacillus methanolivorans. Next base: position 411,321 of record NZ_JBIWXY010000002.1, read on the forward strand.
AGCTCTGTTAGTGATGCGGATTGGCTGATACGCGGTACATACTCTGTTGGCGATGTCTGGAAGTCGAGTGCGCCAATTCTGTCTGAGCCGGATTCGAGCAGATAAGTCAGTTCATCTAGTGTAGCAATATCTGCATCTTTGCCCTTGGTGCCTAACAAACGATTGAGGATGACGCGTCGCCCCCACGCATCAGGGGCTGCATCACGCAATGCACTCGCTAGTTTAAGCCCTGTTCCCGGTGAGATAATGCCGCGTATCAGCGGCAGTTCGGGTTCGTAGATGGGAATGGCATCGTGATTTTCCAGATAGCTGCGACCATAGTTAAAAAGCAACTGGTCTCTATGCCGACTGAGCATGCCTGCTACCACTGGCTCTGTAGCATCAGGTAACCATATCCAAACATAAGCTTCTTGCGCGGGTAGTTTAGAAGTCATCCTTCACCACCTTGTTGGCAGGGTGCACGGCGCGTGGCAATAGGGAGAGCGTTTTCTCAGCGTTGGCAATATGTAGCGCGATTGTAGATGGGTCTGCGGTGAAAAGCGGAACGCCAACGATGGTGGCAAGTTCAAAAACACTGCCAATTCCGCATCCCATATCACCTTGCTCGGCCCGGTACACAAGCCCGCGAGAGACATCGGCGCGCTCTGCCAGCTCTTCTATTGTTAGGCCACGCTCAATCCGTGCGTTGCGAATCATTAACCCGAGCAGCTGTGCGGCCTCGTGGCTATAACGAGAATATGTGCGGGAGGAGGGTTTGACCATAACAGCACACCTGTTTCATTAATCGGGTTTAATTAACATCAATACCTATTCATGGAGCAGTATGGGGGTGCATTTGCATGGATGCAAGGTTTTTGTTCCATTAATAAATCATATCTATTGGTTATGGTTTATTAATGAGATTTTTGGGCATGATCAGGAGTGATTTTTGATCAAATATTCAGGACTGGATGCGATTGAGTAAAATATAGAATCTTTCGTTTTTGCTTCCTAGGCGGAAGTTTTTCTTGTTTGACTGGGTATTTAACCAATCAATATGGATTCTTAGATTAGGTGATTGCCCTGATTGAGGTAACAGGTATTCGTAATTTCCAGTTTTGTTAGCTTGTTTGGTTCGATGATAGGGGTCAAATGCATATAGCCAGTTATCTTTGATCTCAAGTGCCAATATGTCGTGAGCATCGTTACCAAGTGTGATGCCTATCACTGCAACGCCACCTTGATTGAGGCATTTTGTCAGCTTGTTTCTTGGACCGAGATGAGCTTGATCTTGTTCAAGGTATTGAGCATCGATGTGGAATTGTTTGTATTGATTGGAGCTAAATTCCGATAGCCAGTGGGCGATCAGCTTCGCTGATTCATAGGATGTGCCATATCCGTGTTCATTGCCTGGAGATATGCAATCCAAACAATAAAGATAAATTCTCTGGATGACTGCAGGAGGAATCTCCTTGCGCTCAAATAAATAACTCAACGCATTGATGATGCTAGTGGGCGTGCAATCTAATTCAGTCACTTGATGCCGGAATGGTGTTTTCATACATACTCCGATTCAATTTTTACTGTTGAATAGCTACGTTTTACTTCGTATCAACAATGGCTTGATTTTGATTTATGCCGGGCGTAGCAGTTTCTCTTTCGGCCCATCCGCGGCGATCTTGCCGCCATCCATGGCAATGATGCGTTGTACGGCTGTCATCATGGCGGCGCTATGGCTGATCATGATCAGGTTGCCATTGCCGATCACTTGCGGCAGGCGCTGGGCCAGGAGTTGTTCGCCTTCGGGATCCAGGCCTAAGCTAGGCTCGTCAAGCAGCAGGATGTTGCTTTGTTGGGCAAAGGCTCTTGCCAGGGCAACTTTCTGGCGTTGGCCACCGGAGAGGTTGCTGCCGCGATCAGCAATGGCCATAGTGAGCGTCAGCCTGCCTTGCTTGAGCTCATCCTCCAGGCCAGATGCCCATAGGGCGCGTTGCAGGTGTTCGCTTTGTGGCTTGCTGCCTGCCAACAATAAATTAGCTTCCAGTGTGCCTGCAAACAACACTGGCTCTTGTGGCTTATACGCCATCCAGCGCGCACGGTCTGCGGGAGAAATGGCATGTAACTCGTAGCCATCAATCAAGATTTCGCCTTCATCGGCAATACTTAATCCTGCGATCAGCTTGAGCAGCGTGCTCTTGCCTGCACCTGGGCGGCCTAGCAGGCCGATTTTTTCGCCCGCGATAATGTTGAGGCTGACATTATCCAGTGCAGCAGGGCGATCAGGGTAGCGCTTGGTCAGGCGTAACAGAGTGATGTCACCCTTGGCTTCTGGCTTGCTCACCTTGAAGGAGGCATGTGGTGCGGATTGTGCAATGTCTTGGCTGACGCTGTGCGCAGCTTTGCCGGATTCCAGCAGGTCGTCCATCCGTGTTGCAGAGCGGGCAAAGTCTTCCCATTTGCCGAGTACCAGATATAGCGAAGTTACCAACATCATGGCGCGCGCTGCCAGCAGTGAGCAGGCAATGAGGCCACCGACAGACAGCATGCGTGCTTCAATCAGGTAGGCGCCTAATGTGAGCACGGCCACCGTGGTGAAGGTCATCATGCCTGCTGAGAGGGTGTTGCTATGGCTGGCAGAAAGCCTGCGTGCGGCTTCTAGTTCACTCACTTTATCTGATTGCGTGCGCCAGCCTTGTAAGAGAGCAGTGACACCGGGGATGGTGCGCACGATTTCCATACCCTGCAATATCTCGCCGATGTAAGCCATGCGCTGGGTGGAGGTTTTTTCTGCATCACGATTCAGGCGCAGCGTTTGGCGTTGTACGAGATAGCCAATACCTGCGTAAATCAGCGTGAGTATGCCGACCAAGATCATGATAGGCCAGGCAATAAAGCCAATCACCAGCATGTAGAGCAGATAAAACGGCAGATCGGCAATCGCCAGCAGATAAGTGGAAGAGACGAAATTCAGCGCATTCGTCAGGTCGCGATAGTGCGCGAGAAACGTGGCAACACCACCTGCTGGCATGTCACGGTCTGCCAACAACTTATGCCACAGCCCTTCATCCGTCTTACGCGCCATATCCGCCGCAACCCGTTCCACCGTCCAGTTGCGGGTCACGCGCATGCCTACATCGAGCGCGATGAAGATCAACATGCCAATTACCAGCGCCCACAATGTTTCGAAAACACCGTTGCTGACGATCTTGTCGTACACCAGCATGGAAAACAGCGGCAGCAGAATCTGGCCGCTGTTGATCAATAGGCTGGAGATGCCGACTTCAAGCCATTGCGATTTAAGCAACTGCCAAAGTGAATTAAGTGGGCGTTGTGTGCTTGGTACTGTCATTACACAGTGTGCCAAGTAACCTGTGCTATAGCTACATTTGCACTGTTGTAAATGGTATAAACACCATCTGAGAGATTATTGAAATTGGTGACCATTGGGTCAGTTGGTGCTGTACCTGAACGTACGTATTCACCAGTGTTCAATGCAAAGTTCAGGTTGTCTTCCCCGCCATGCTCTAGCCTCAGTACCGTATTCCCAGGAGCGTTTGCATTTCCTGTGACGATACTTTTGATGCTTGATGAGTCAACCGTCAACGTGGTGGAAATTGCAGAGCTACTATTGCCTGGTATGTTATCGCCTTGGATGTTAAGAATATCAATATTTTTGACCAGGCTACTCAGTGTGGAGAGTGCGTATCCTGAGCCATTGAAGCCGCTAAGAATCAACGTATCTGTCCCTGTGCCACCGTCTATACTATTAAATCGGTTGTTAAATGCTGTACCACCGGATGCATCCACGGAGCCTAGAATGGTATCGTTACCAGAGCCAGCTAATACAGTGTCTTTGCCTTGTCGTGCATCAATCCAGTCATTACCTGAGCCACCATCTAGATAGTCATTGCCTGCCCCGCCAATAAGTGTGTCATCACCATCACCCCCATAAAGCGAGTCATTGCCTCCACCGCCATTCAGATAGTCATCACCTGCACCACCTTCCAGACGGTTGTTGCTGCTGTCTCCAATGAGACGATCATTATAGTTAGTACCAATCAGATTCTGAATCTGAATAAGAGTATCTGTGCCAATTGAATTGCCACCAATACCATCTTGACTAGAAGTAGCATCAGTTGCAATGCTTGCGGTGAAGGTTTGCGTTCCATTGATCGTATTTGTAACTGTTACAGTTGTTGTGTTTGAGAGGTCAACAGTAACGCCATTTGAGGCATGTGCAAAAGTTGCTGTATTAGTGCCATTGCCACCTATTAATGTGTCATTTCCGCCTAAACCTTCAAGCGTATCATTTCCGCCCAGGCCCTCAATCAAGTTGTCACTATTATCGCCATATAAGCGATCATCACTATTGGAGCCACGCAAATTTTCGATATTCAATAATACATCGCCAGTAGCATCCCCATTAATGCCTTGCTCCCCTGCAGCTCCCACACCTGCAAGTGCAGCGGTTGTCAATTTGACTACTACTCCTGCACCGGAATTCTCATAACTTGCAGTGTCTATACCACCGGCACCATCCAATGTATCTTTGCCCCCTCCCCCTTCTAATACATTGTTTGCACTATTGCCTACTAGCGAATCATCCCCCCTCGATGTACGCAAATTCTCGACATTGCTAATACGGTCGCCAACCCCATTTACTACACCACTATCAAGATTGACGCTGATATTTGCAGAACCGATATTGTAATAAACGCTATCAATACCTGTCCCACCGTCAATTGTACTGGTCACACTGCCGACTTCTATATTGTCGTCGCCGGCTCCACTGGTAATCGTATTATTACCAGAACCCGCTTTGATCGTGTCATTACCTGTACCGGTAATAATCTGATTAATGCCGTTACCTACAGTAACAATATTATTGCCATCTCCGGCATCGATAGTTTTATTGCCACTCCCGATTGCAGTAATGACGTCATTGCCCGCCAAAGCAGTAATCACATAGGAATTAGTATTGCTGGCACTGGTTCCCGCAGTGATAGTGTTATTGCCGCCACGGGCGTTGATTTCACTATTGAAGTCTCCGACTTTAATAGTATCGGTATGATCGGAGCCATTGACGTTATGGATATTTCTTAATACGTCCGCACCACTGCCGCCACTAATTGTAGTTTCTCCAGCACTATTCTGAATATCAACGTTGATACCGGATGTAGCATGCTTGAAATCAACTGTATTATTACCAGCGCCCCCATCAATGTAATTTACATCAGCAGAAGCAACAATCGTGTCGTTGCCGCTGCCCGTCGTGATGTTTTCTATGCCGTTGAGAATGCCGGTAATGTCTGTGGTGCCGTTGTTTACTGTGCCGGTTTGCAGATCTACAGTGAGATGTGCTGATACATTGTAAATAACAGTATCAGTACCAGAACCGCCTTGAATCACACCGCTTTTCACACCGGCAACTTCATTAGGGATGGCGGAAACGCTGAATGTGTCATTGTGATCGGTACCGATTAGACTTTCGATGCCGCGTAACGTTACGTCACCACTATTGCTTGTTGCTGTGCCATTGCCTTGGGCATCCAATACAACATTGACGGCATCCAGGCCGGCAAAACTGGCAGTATCGACACCATTGCCACCATCTAGCGTATCTGCTCCACCATTGCCAACTAAGGTGTCATTTCCATCTCCGCCAATTAAATGGTTTGCGTTGGAGTTTCCTGCCAGTAAGTCGTTACCAGCGCCGCCAGTCAGGTTCTGGATATTGGTGTAGGTATCCGCGGCTATACCACCGCTTACCGTACCATCATTGCGAAGCAGCGAAGCGTCAACATCTTGTCCAGCTATCATATTCTGATAGCTGGCAGTATTGTTACCGGCACCACCGTTCAGCACATTCATGCCTGTGCCACCAATTAATGTGTCGTTGCCAGCACCGCCATCAATCGTGTCATTGCCACCTCCACCATCCAGCACATAGCCAATGCCATTAGATGGCAGGATTAAGACTGATTCACCATTTTTCGTCGCAGTGAAATCTTCTACGGTAGTTGCATCACGATAGCTAAAGTAGAAATCTTTGCCTTCTTCAAAAGTCACTGCGCCGACTTGTCCTTTAATATAGGCATATATAGTGAAGTCGCTGGCGGTACCACCGATGTTATAGAGAATTTTCAGGTCTATGCCATATGTCTTTCCATCCGGTTGGAGTTGTAATGCACTGGCTGGGATGTTCCATTGAGTAGTAGTAATGCCATTTGTATCAGTAAAGGTCGCTGAAGTGACTCCGGCCCCACTCAAACTGAATCCAGGAGGTAAACTTGAACCTTTAAACTCCAGGGTAATTACGTCAATGTTGTTAAACCCATTAGTAGAAAAATGGAAATTCTTACTCCATACTTGATTGGCATCTGGAGAAAATAAAGGGTTATTTAGTGCAAGGTGGTTATCGCCGCTGTCACCACTAATTCTTTCATTGTAAGATTGACTGGCAGCACTCCGTGCCAGGGCATTGTCTTCTGCAGTTGCATTTGGATTGTATGCACCTGTCGGAAGTGGGTCGCTCGCAAATTCTGCGCCAGTCTTGTACTGCGAAGAATTATACAAATTACCACTGATTACAGGCCTGGCAATATTTAAGCCTTCTGCTGTTTCCACCCGATTCCCCAACCGATAAGTCGACGGTTGATCCACGCGCGGAGGAATGATCGCATCCATTGCTTCACCACTATTATTGCCACGGCCATTGAGGCTGCCGCGTTGTACTTGGGCTGCGGCAGGCAGTGTTTGGGCTTGTGGTAGTGGGGCGGCAGGGGCTGATGGCGCGGAGGTGTGATTGTTCATTGCCATGAACAATGAGGTGTAGTCGATCTCGTCTGGCTGGAGCTCGGTCAGGCGGGTGTCGATGTTTTCGCTGATGATGCGCAGGTTGCCGGCATCAGCTGCATCGACGGTACCGACTTGCTGAAACAGTTCGGTCAGGCTGGTATTGTATTTGTCGCCATCAAATGCGACCTTAGCCGCATTGGGTTCGAGTGCATCCAGTGCGCCATTTGGGATGATGATGAAGCTGCCATCGGCAAAGCCCAACACGAGGTCAACGTCAGCGACGTCTACCGATTTGAGTGCACCATGGCTTTCCGTCAGACGGATGACGCCGTTTGCATCAGCCTCTACACGCGTGACGTTGGTCACGTGGTTTTGCTTGGTGCTTGGGCCGTTACGCTGTTCAGTGACTGCGGGTTGGGTAATTGCCATGGTGGTACTCCTTTTTCAATTGGTGGCCTGGCATGCGCCAGGCTTCAACATGTCATACTCGGTCGATCAACGACGTTGCTTGTTTGCCTCTTCTAACAACGTCGCTAACAGGGCGCGTTGTTCCGCTGGCGAGAATCTATCCATCATGTTGGTGATGTTGGTGCGCAGCTCCATTGAGTCATCGGTCATACGCGTCATCATGTCGCTCATGCGTGAAAGATCGGTGCCCTGGCGTGCCGTGGTCTGGATCAGTTCAGAGAAGTGATCATTGAGCTGGGAGAGCATGTCGGCATTGCCACGCTCCATCATGCTCAAGATGGTGCCAAGCTGACGGCCTACGCGTTGCAACTCGCCACGGAACTGGGAAACGGATTCGTTGTGGTCTGCCATGGCGCGCATCATTTCACTACGCTGCTTGTTGAAGTTATCCAGCTCAGCTTGCAAGGCGCGATCCTGCAAGCGTGAGGATTCGCTTAGGCGCTCCTCGATGCGACGCAGTACGCGGACTTCTTCAGTGGCCACTTCACGGCGGAATTTGAGCTCTGCCGGGTCCATATTGGCGAGGTAGCCAGCGCTACCCGCAGCGTCAGATTCGATGACGACAGTCTCGCCAGTGGTTGTGGTGGCGACATTGCCTGCCTGGCCGTTGTTGGCAAGGCGTGCAATGGCTTGTTCGATATGCTGGGCAACTTCTGAACCCAGGATGGAAAGCACTTCTTGCGTACAGCGGCGCACAGCGACCATCATGAAGCCGAGGATGATGGAGCCGAGCAAGCCAAACAGCGAAGCCGAGAAGGCGATCCCCATGGAGCGCATTGGGGCGCGCATGCGGGAAACCATGTCACGGAAGACTTCAACCGGGCTATCGACACCAACATTGATCGTGGCAAAGCTGGAAATCAGCACAGCAATGTCGTCCAGTGTTGCCAGCAAGCCGATGAACGTACCCAGCAGGCCCAGGCCGACCAAGAGGCTGGTCAGGAATTGTGGCAGGGCATTGCGGTTGGTCAGGCGGCGGCCTGCGCTATTGAGTTCTGCATCAATTGCGACTTGTTCCTGGTGAGCAATGCCACGGCCACTGGATGCAGCCATCATGCGCATAACATAGGCGATATCACCATCGTAAGCTTGTGCCCTGTCTTGCAGTTGGGCAGGGCCTTCGCCGGATTGTATGGCATTGGTGAAATCTTCCAGTTTGCTGGCTTCACGCAACAGGCGGCGCACATTAAACAGGATCAGTATGCCGCCAAGGATGGTGATGAAGAAGATGGCGTAATTGATCTGCGGATGCGGGTTTTCGACCAAGGTTTTGACGATGGCCTCATGATAAACGGCAGCCCCCAGCAATAGCAGTACAAATGGCAAAGCCGCGTAAAAGTAGTAAATTCTTAGTCGCTTTAGCATGTGGAGCTTACCTTTAACAAATAATCTTTATCTTGGATCGCGGAATACGCGATCCCCAAAACGCATCATCGGCGACAGCAGGTAGGAAAGCACGGTGCGCTTGCCTACCACAATATCCGCTGTGACTGACATCCCCGGCGAAATCGGGCCAGCGGTTTTTGCCAGCTTGATTTCGCTGATGCTCCCAACGTCTACCCTCACCCGGTAGTAATACCCTTCACGCTCATCAAACAGCGTGTCTGCACTTACTTCGGTCACCTTGCCTGGCAAGGCACCGTAAGTTGCATAGTCAAATGCGCCGATACGCACCCGCGCTGGCAGGCCATTGCGCAAGTTAGCGCGGTCATCAGGCCTTGAACGCGTTTCCACGACGATGTGCTCGTCTTCCGGCGTGATTTCCAGCAATGGCTCACCGGGCCTGATCACCCCGCCCACAGTGGATAGCATCATGCGGTTGATGAAGCCCGCCATGGGTGCCCTGACAATGTTTCGATCCAGCCGGTCGGCATTGGTCTCGAACTCTAGTGTCGAGCGTTGCAGTTCTGCCCGCACATCGGTTAATTGCGCTGTGGCATCGGCGCGGAAGCGTGCCCATAATTCGCCGATCTTGGACTCGATTTCCGCTTGTGCAGCCCTTAAACGCGGCAATGCAGCTTCAGCTTCACGCAATTGCGATTCCATGCGTTGCAAGCGGCTTTCCGCATCCAGCAGCTCCATCTTGGAAGCAGCGCCATTTTTGTTTAAGCCTTCAATCAGTTTGTGCTGCTGGCGTGCCAGCTCTATCTCTGAAACCAGGTTCCTGCGTCGTGTTTCGATCTCGGCAATTTCACCGCGGCGTTGTGCGCTTTGATCGCGCAATACACGAGACTCTTCATTGACGCTGGAAACACGAGCCTGCAAGGCTGCGGATTCCACTTGCTTTACTTCTGCATCATGCAAATCAGCAGGAAACTCAATGCTGGACTTGCCACGTGCTTCGGCCAGTAGCCTCGCTTCACGCCCACGCAATGCATCACGCTTGGTACGCTCCTGCCCGAGGTCAGAGCGCGCCTTGATGTCTGAAAGCTCGATCAGTGGTTGACCTGCCTTGACGACTTCGCCCTCCTGCACCAGGATGGTTCTCACAATCCCGCCTTCAAGGTGTTGCACGATCTGCGCCTTGCCTGCCGGTACCACACGGCCCACCGTACGCACGATCAGGTCAACTTGCGCCAATGCTGCCCAGCCCACCAGTGCTATCACCGCCGCTACGCTGATCAGGACAAAAGCCCGGGATGGCGTCATGGCGTTCCACTGTTTTTGCAGCCAATTCATCCGTTTGCTGGCCGGTTAAGGCTTCTTGCTCGCTGGGACGACCGAGACCAGCGAACTATCTGACCTGGCGTTGCCATCAATGATGGAAACACGGATACGGTCAGCGGGTAGCTTCATGTCGATCAACAGGTTGCGTACAGCCATGGCACGGTAGAAAGCCAGGCGTCGTGCTTCGGTAAACCCAGGCGGAACGCTGACTTCAAGCGTAGCTCCACCACTTTCTACGATAGCTTGCAGCGGGCCACGTAATTCGTCAGCCTCATTGCTGGAGATGGTGATGGCATCGTCAACAAAGTCGACAACTAGGCCACCTTGTGCTCCAGCCACTGTCATATCGGGTTCTTCAGCACGGATGGTGGCAGAGACCACGCGGCGCGGACTGTTGCGGCCCGCAGATTTTTCATGCTGCAGGGCGGCCAGTTCTTCCTTCAGTTTGCGGGCTTCTTCATCCTTGCCCTTGAGTGCAGCCAGTTGCTTTTGCAAGGCGGCGACTTGTAGACGCAGGCGGGCGGCATCATCGTCGGATTGATACGAAGTCGGTTCTACCGCTTCCATGTCGGAGGGCGTGAGCTGCGAAACCTGTTGCTGTGCTTCTGTTGCGGGGGCAACGGGTGTTTCACTGCTGATTTGGCGGCGGCCCAACTCCATGGCAAAGATGAACACGGCAATCGTGAGAATCACCACGACAAACAGCAGGTTCAGCACAAGATTGCTGACTGCATCCACATAGCCGGGCCAGAAAATGCCTGAGTCTTCCTGTTCGTTATCAAGCTGCATGGTGTTGTCTCACTATTCCTTGGGCAGTGGTGTAGCCATGCCTGCTTCTAGCGGGCTAAGTGGCGTGGTCACGGCATCTTTACCATTGTCCGTGGCATTAGCTGCCGGGCCGAAACCAGGCATCTTGTTGGCCGCAGCTACTGTCATTGGTTGCGATTGGCCGAGCAAGCGATTGATTTGCGACAAGGCATCAATTTCCTGTGCATGCAGAGTCACGAGGCGAGTGCGTGCCTGATACTGGCGGTCATACACATCCAGCAGATCAAGCAGGGATTGATTGCCGGCAAACATCTTCTCGGACATGGCATTCGCGGCTGAAGTAATTGCGTTAAGCTCGCGATAACCAGCAACCAATTGCTCGCGGGAAGATTCCAGGATGGCATATTGCGAGATCATGGCCTGACTGATGCGGCGTTGCAGGTCATCCAGGCGATAGCGGGACTCCTCAATACGGGAGAGTTTTTCCTTGGTCAGGTAATAATCGGTGCCGCCGTTGAACAGGTTCCAGTTCATGACGACCATGAAGCGTTTGTCATCCTGCTCGCCTACAGGCCCGCCTGCATTGTCGGTGGTCCATCTGGATAGCTCCAGATCCAGGCGTGGCGCATAGCGGGAGCGTGCGACGTTCTGGTCAATCTGCGAGGCGCGTAACTCTTCGCGTATGGAAGCGATATCCGGGCTGTTGTTCATCGCGATCTTGATCGCATCGGCAGCGGTTGCTGGGATGACGCCCATATCTTCGCGCTCGGGCAAGCGGATATTTTGCGGCGCGATGTTAGTCAGGCGTAGAAATTCGACGCTGGCAGCGGAGTGAGCCGCTTCCTGCTGGGTACGTGCAGCACGCGCTGAAAGGCTGCGGGCGCGTACACGCTCACGGTCTGCATCGCTGGAGGCCCCTGCGGTGGCACGTTTGTCTACGTAGGCGAAAAGTTCGTTGAGCTGGTTTTCATAACCTAGTGATAGATCTGCATTCAGGCGGCTGGTGGTCAGGCCAAGGTAGGCGTTAACAGTAGCTAGCCAGGCATCACCCTGGGTGCCGCGTAGGCTTTCCTCACGCGAGTTGATGACGGCCTGGCGGCGCTTCCAGTCATAGATGCTGGGCATATCCAACAATGGCTGGCGCAGCGTGATGACGCGATCGGTGCGGGTGTGATGAGATTCTTCCATGCGCGAGCCAGTGCGGGCATCAATCGCGGATGAAGGGGAGGAGATTTCCCGGCCCTTGCCATAACGCACAGACAGGTTGGGCAACAACAGGCCACGTGCCTGCTTGGATTGCGCATCTGCCTGGCTCAGGCGTTCGTCAGCAATATGCACATCCCGACTGAAATCCACGGCAGCAACAGTGGCTGAGCGAATGTCCATGGTGTCAGTCACCGTAGCGGGCAACTGCGATGAGTGCGCCTGCTCTGCGTATTCGCTGCTGAGGTATTCGTTGTGAATTTCATTGGCCACTGCAACAGGGATGCTGGTGATGCCAAATAAACGCGATAGGTGCAATTCATCGACTGCTGCTACAGATTGCGCTTGTGTCGGCAAGTCCAGATTCAATGATTGCAGGCCAATCGGCGCGGCTACTTGAGGCTGTACTGGCGTGGTGGCAACAACTGGCGCTGCTACTACAGTAGCTGCAGGCGGTTTGGCTAATTGCTCGGGAGTCGTGGGTGCAACAACCAGTTGGGGTTGCTTCAAGCTCTGCTCGGTTGCCTTGACAGCTTCGCTTGCCGCGCTTGCTGCAGCATTGGCTGCGCTGGCAGCGGCTGTTGCTGCAGCGGCGGCGGCATTGGCTGCTTCAACGGCCGCATGTGCAGCACTGGATGCAGCTTGCAATGCGCTGGCGGGAGCATTGGTGATTTCCCCTTGCGGTTCGGCAGCCCAGGCTGCTGTCACCACTAACATAGGCCATGTACATTTAAACATGAAGTGTTTGCGGTTGTTTAGCACGATCAACCCTTAGTCATTTTTATGGATAACGAGGCGGGATGTTATCCGCCATGTCGCTTCAATCTACCTCAAAACCCATTACATCATTGTCAACCATTGTGAATCGCACACATTGCGATGTAATGCTGTGGTTAACAAACACTCATCACCCAGCATTTATTGCGCCACTCATGATGAGTTGCGGGCTAGTCTAATGGGGGTTTTTTTAAATGTCATTGTTTTTATGGGGTTTTTAGTCCTATTGGACTATGCCCCTCTTTTTTGTTTTAGCGGATGTTTTGTAGCGCTGGCCACAAAAATATACTGAGGATGCGTTCGTATCCCGTCACAGGCGTCAGTTTTTCGGCACGCGGGTGTTTAGTCAAAAATCACAGTTTTGTTTGCGTAAAGCAGGATGCGGTTTTCGATATGCCAGCGTACAGCGCGGGATAACACGACTCGCTCAAGATCGCGGCCCTTCTGGATGAGGTCTTCGACTTGGTCACGATGTGAAATGCGTGCGATGTCTTGTTCAATGATGGGGCCTTCATCCAAGACTTCTGTTACGTAATGGCTGGTGGCGCCAATCAGCTTGACCCCACGCTCGAAGGCTCGGTGATAGGGGCGAGCACCAATAAAGGCAGGCAAGAAGGAATGGTGGATGTTGATCACGCGATGTGGATAGCGTTTGACGAACTCTGGCGAGAGAATCTGCATGTAGCGCGCCAGGACGATGAGGTCAATCTGGTATTCATCAAACAAGGCGAATTGTCTTGCTTCTGCTTCGGCCTTGTTTTCCTTGGATACTTCAATATGGAAAAACGGGATGCCATAAAATTGGGCCAGTTTCTCTGTATCACGATGATTGCTGATGATGAGCGGGATGTCGCAATCCAGCTCGCCACTTTGGTGTCGGTGCAGCAGGTCGACGAGGCAATGGTCATATTGTGACACCATGATGGCCATGCGCGCACGGCGCTGGGATGCCTTGAGTTCCCAATCCATGCTGAATTGGGTCGCAATTGGCGAGAAGTTTTCCGTAAAGTTGTCCAGGTTGACGGATGCGCCCTCCAGATCGAATTCCACGCGCATCAGGAACAGGTTGTTCTCGGCATCCTGATGCTGGTCTGCGTGCAGGATGTTGGCATCGTGACGATAGAGAAAATCGGCAATCGATGCAACGATGCCTTTGCGGTCAGGGCAGGTCACAAGAAGGGTTGCAGTGTTTTTCATCGTGGTTCTGGACGTAGTAAACGCAAAAGCCGCCATTATACTGGGATTTGCCGCTCATGCAGGCAATCCTCTCCAATAGGGCTGGATTCAAAGTTATGATGAAGACAAGCCGCGTCTGTGGTATCGTTTACCAGTAAAAATAACAGTCGCCCAGCCCGTTGTTCAGGCCTGCCAGGCCGGGTTGTGGACAATTGCCTGCTGGTACCAATATCGTGAAAAAACAATTACCTTATTTCCTGCTGATTTTCCTGATTCCCGTCACCCTGGTGCTATGGTGGTGGGGCCTGTTTTCGTCTGCCGATGTAGAGATCGCCGAGCGCGGCAATTACCGCTATGCCTACTTGGAAGCTGAAGGGCCTTATTCCAAGCTCTCCAGCAAGCAGGAGGAAGTGCTACATGAGTTGGTGCAACAGAAAATCAAGCCGGGGCCTGAAATCACCTTGATTTTTAGTGATCCACGCACCACGCCCTACAAGGAGCTACATGCACGTGCCGGCTTTATCATTGATGCCGATGCCAAGCCTGCGGCACCTATTCAGGTAGATACCGTACCCGTGCGCAAGGTATTTGTTTCCAGCATCAAGGCGCATCCTTTGCTTGCATATGGCAAGACTTACTCCAAGGTGCTGGATTTCGTCAAAGCCAAGAACACGACCTTGAACCTGCCTACGGTGGAAATTGTCGATGATAGTGTCCTCAGCGTCGAAATGCCGCTGGAACCTGTTGCCCAACCTGAATACAAAGCAGGAGTCTCGCCTTGAACTTCATTGCACTGATCGGCGCACTGGCGCTCACCTATTACCGACCCCATCGCAAGCTGGACTGGTTGCAGGAGATCGTCGCGCCGATCGTTCAGTTGCTTGAGCGAAATTTCAATGGCGGCAATCGCCTGCAAGGCATCACGGCATGGGCACTGGTCGTGCTACTGCCTAGCTTATTAGTGGGCGTGGTTTATTACGTGCTACTCCAGGTGAATGCGATTCTGGGCATTATTTTCGGCGTGGCATTGCTTTACTTCACATTACGCCTGAGCCAGTTTGGCCCACGTGCAGAAGAGATCATTGCAGCATTGCGCACCGGTAATATCGATGAAGCCCGCTTGTTACTGGGGCAGTGGGAAAAAGTTGATACGGATAGCTTTACGCTTACCCAGATTGCACAGGTGAGTGTAGAAACGGTGTTGTCACGTTCGCATTATGGTTTGTTTGCGCCAATTTTCTGGTTTGTCATCCTTGGCCCTGCGGGTGCATTGTTCTATCGTCTTTCCCATATCGTTACCATGGAGTGGCAACCCCATGAGGCGACCGCTTTTAATGATTGGTCACGCAAGGTATTTCGCTGGTTGAATTGGCCTCCCGCTTTTGTGACCGCAGGTAGCTATGCGATCGTGGGCGATTTTGAAGATGCCATCTATTGCTGGCGTTCGCAGGCGCAAACTTGGTCTGACAAGGCGATGGGCATGATATTGGCAAGTGGTGCCGGTGCGTTGGGCGTGAAGATAGGCGAGCCATTGCCGATGAATGGTATCTTGGTATTCCGTCCTGAAATTGGCTTGGGTGATCCCGCTGATGCGGACTACTTGCGCAGCACGGTCGGCCTCGTTTGGCGCGTGCTGGTATTGCTGATTGGATTATTGCTGCTGCTGACGTTTGCCCATTGGCTGGGCCAGTAAGAGCGTTGCAGCGAGCGACATTGTAGAGAGCTTATGGATATTGTATTAGCCAACCCGCGTGGATTTTGTGCAGGTGTAGACCGCGCGATCATTATTGTTGAGCAGGCGCTGGAGAAATTCGGCGCGCCTATCTATGTGCGTCACGAAGTGGTGCACAACAAGTTCGTCGTGGATGACTTGAAGAAAAAGGGCGCGATTTTTGTCGAGGAATTGGATGAAGTACCTGCGGGCAATACGGTGATCTTCAGTGCGCATGGCGTTTCAAAGGATGTGCGTGCTGAAGCGGAAGCGCGTGGCCTGCAGGTGTTTGATGCGACTTGTCCTTTGGTGACCAAAGTGCATATCGAGGTGGCCAAGATGCGTGCCTCTGGCAAGGAGATCATCATGATCGGCCACAAGGGCCATCCTGAGGTGGAAGGCACCATGGGGCAATCCGAGGGTGGCATGTACTTGGTGGAGTCACCAGAAGATGTTGCCACGTTAGAGGTGAAAGACCCGGCGCAATTGGCTTATGTAACGCAGACGACGTTGTCGATTGATGATGCGGCTTCGATAGTGAGTGCACTCAAGGCGCGCTTTCCCGAGATCACCCCGCCACGCAGCGATTCGATTTGCTACGCCACGCAGAACCGCCAGGATGCCGTGAAAGTCATGGCGCGTGATTGTGATTTGGTCATTGTGGTGGGTTCACCCAACAGTTCCAATTCCAACCGCTTGCGCGAGGTGGCGCAGAACCAGGGGATTGAGTCCTACATGGTGGATAATGCCTCTTACCTTGATCCTGCCTGGATTGTCGGTAAAAAGCGTATTGGTGTCTCTGCTGGCGCATCTGCGCCAGAAGTCTTGGTGCAAGAGGTGATCAATAAGCTCAAGGAGCTAGGCGCTGCCGAGGTGCAGGAGTTGAGTGGTGTGGTGGAAAACGTGGTATTCAAGATACCTCGCAACCTGGCTGAGGCTTGAATATCAGAAGGATGAAATTAAAAAGGGCGGAATTACCGCCCTTTTTAATTAGCTTTGCTGTGCTTGATCAGGCTTTCTTGCGCAGATTGTCCAGGCTGAATGCAGTGGGCGCATTCAGGGCAAGGATGATATAGCCGCCTGCGATAGCGAGGTATTGCATGAAACCAATCAAGTCGACCGGGAGCTTGAGGAAGATGGCAACGAAAACAGCATATACCGCCAATACATAAGCTGAAAGCTTGGTCTTGAAGCCAAGGAATAGCCCTAAGCCAAATACCAGCTGGATCAAGATCATCAATGGAGCAAAGAATGGCAGCAGGCCAAATTGGGCTAGGTAAAGCTGGTAGCTTTGGTAGCCTTCAGGGTGTTGCAGAATCATGTAAAGCTGAATCAGGATGGCCAGCAGGAAAATCTGGGCTAGTAGAATGCGCCCAAGGAAACCTAAAAACTTCTTCATCGTCTTACCTTCTCGTCCAAGTACACCATCAAGATGATCGTGTTAGTTTTTATATCGATTTCGTGAATCGAAGCGAGCATAGATGATGCCTGTAAGCGCTATGTACCGCAATACTTGTGACGATCATGATAGTTTCCGGGCATGTGTTTTTTTATTTAGATTTCAAGAAAGCATCCTGAAATGAATTTTTATGTAAGGCAGGCGGATTGGGTGGGTGATCAAGCGCCGATAGCAGCGATTCGCCAGCAAGTATTTATTGATGAGCAACATGTGCCGGTCGAACTTGAATGGGATGGCCTAGATGATACCGCGCTGCACCTGCTCGCCATCGCCGAAGATGGCAGTGCCATAGGGTGTGCACGGATTCTCAGTGACGGTAGCATAGGCCGCATGGCGGTAGTGCCAGGCTGGCGTAAGCAGGGTGTTGGGCGTGCGTTATTACAGGCGGCGATCGAGTTGTGCCGGCAAAATGGCTGGTTTGATATTCATGTCTCCGCGCAAACCCATGCCCTCACTTTTTATGAGCAGGCTGGGTTTCGTGGCATTGGCGATGAGTATATGGATGCTGGCATCCCACATCAAACCATGAAGCTACACATCAGCCATTAATTGTCAGATTGTTTTACTGCATTAGCTTTTAGATCTAACGCCACTTCCTGCGATATTTCTCTACCCTACATAGCCCTGACTACTATCAGGACTATGTAGTCCTTCATTGTACTGTCTTCTCTTTTTTGTAGGCTCTCAGTGTTTTCTGCTGTTGAGTGCTTTTACATTTATTTAATCAGAGAGGTTCATCGTGAGCATTATCAATCGATTCATCGCCGCCGGTGTTCTAGCTGTCAGTACGTTGACGGCTTTGCCTGCGTTTGCTGCCAATGCATATAACGTCTATATCACTGAGTGGTCTTATCAAAGCCGTGGTGCTGGCGAGTTGGGTGAGTACATTGAGATTTCCAACCTTGGTGCGGGGGATGTGGATTTCACCAACTGGAGTTATGACGATGACAGTCGTAATAGCCTGACATTCATGCTGTCTGGCTTCGGCGTTGTGAAAGCTGGGGAGTCGGTCATCCTGACAGAAGTTAGTGCTGATGAATTCCGCGCACGCTGGGGCTTGAGTGCTGCGATCAAGGTACTGGGGAATATGAGCCCTAACCTTGGGCGTTCAGATGAAATCAATATCTTTGATCATGAGCTCAAGTTGGTGGATCGCCTGACCTTTGGCGACAATAGCGTTGGCGGTATTCGTGCTCGCTTCAATAGTGGTGTTCCAGGCAGTGTAGATGTGCTGGGTGAAAACAATGTGCATGGGTGGGTATTATCGCAAGTAGGCGATATAGAAGGTTCATGGCGCTCTACCGTGGACGACATCGGTAGCCCTGGCCAAACTAACCTGAGCATTGCTGCAGTGCCTGAGCCAGAGACTTACGCTTTGCTGCTGGCTGGTCTTGGGTTGCTTGGTGTTGCTGCACGTCGACGCAGCATTGCTTAATGTTATTCGGATAATATGAAAAGGCCCTGTTTAAGGGCCTTTTTCTTTGGCTAGAGCACCTATGTCACGTGTCAGGGCAGCGTTATTTGGCACGGCACATGGTGTCAGTTCAGCGCTTGAGCATTGGTTTCAGATATTTCCCGGTATAGCTGGCCTGAGTGTCGGCCACTTCTTCTGGCGTACCGCAGGCGATCATGGTGCCGCCGCCATCACCGCCTTCAGGCCCCATGTCGACAAGCCAATCTGCGGTCTTGATCACATCCAGGTTGTGTTCAATGATGACGATGGTGTTACCGTGATCACGCAGGCGGTGCAATACATCGAGGAGTAACTGGATGTCGGCAAAGTGCAGGCCGGTGGTAGGCTCGTCAAGGATGTAGAGCGTTCTGCCAGTATCGCGCTTGGATAGCTCCAGTGCCAGTTTCACGCGCTGTGCCTCGCCACCTGAAAGCGTAGTGGCGGATTGGCCTAGCGTGATATAGCCTAGGCCAACGTCAAGCAGGGTCTGCAACTTGCGCGCTACGACGGGGACTGCATCGAAGAATTCACGCGCTTGCTCCACTGTCATGCCTAGCACCTCGTGAATGTTCTTGCCTTTGTACTGAATTTCCAATGTTTCGCGGTTATAGCGGTGGCCTTTGCACACATCGCATGGCACGTAGACATCTGGCAGGAAGTGCATCTCAACACGGATGACGCCATCGCCCTGGCAGGCTTCGCAACGCCCGCCCTTGACGTTGAATGAGTAACGGCCTGGGCCATAACCACGGGCGCGGCTTTCTGGTACGCCTGCAAACAGGTCGCGAATCGGTGTGAATAGCCCCGTATAAGTGGCTGGATTGGAGCGTGGGGTACGCCCAATCGGGCTTTGATCAACATCCACGACCTTGTCAAAAAACTCAAGCCCCGATATTTCCTCGAAAGGTGCTGGTTCCGTAGAGCTACCGTAAAGATGGCGTGCGACCACGCGGTACAGGGTATCGTTGATCAGGGTAGATTTGCCGGAGCCTGAGACGCCAGTTACGCAGGTGAGCAGGCCGACAGGCAGGGCGAGATCGACATTCTTGAGATTGTTGCCGCTGGCTTGCGTCATCTTGAGCCAGCGTGCTGGGTCGGGAGTATGGCGCTGCTTGGGAACGGCAATTTCCTTGATACCGCTAAGATATTGGCCAGTGAGAGATTGCGGGTTGTTCTGGATTTCTGCTGGCGTGCCTGCTGCTACGATGTTGCCGCCGTGCTCACCCGCACCTGGGCCGATATCAACGACGTAATCTGCCTCCATGATGGCATCCTGGTCATGCTCGACCACAATGACGCTATTGCCGATGTCGCGTAGGCGCACCAGGGTTTGCAACAAACGATCATTATCTCGTTGATGCAGGCCGATGGAAGGCTCATCCAGCACGTACATGACGCCGGTGAGGCCCGAACCAATCTGCGAAGCCAAGCGAATGCGCTGAGCTTCGCCGCCGGAGAGGGTTTCGGCAGAGCGGGAGAGCGATAAATATTCCAGGCCGACATTGGTGAGGAACTTCAGGCGGCTGCTGATCTCCTGCACGATCTTGTCCGCAATCGCGAATTTTTGCCCAGTCAGCTCGATATGATCGAAGAAGTGCAACGCCTGGCGCAGCGGTGCTTCGCATACTTCATGGATATTCTTGCCGCCTACCTTCACATGGCGAGCCTCGCGACGTAGACGCGTACCGCCGCAATCGGGGCAGGCTTGCGAGTTGAGGTATTTGGAAAGCTCCTCGCGCACCGTGATGGAGTCGGTTTCATGATAGCGGCGTTGCAGGTTGTTGAGGATGCCCTCAAAGCTATGCGATTTCTCATACAGCTTGCCGCGCTCATTGAGATACTGGAAAGTGATCGCTTCCTTACCACTGCCATTAAGCAAGACATCCTGCACTTCCGCAGGTAGGGCTTCAAAGGCTAGTTCCAGGTCGAAACCATAGTGCAAGGCCAGGCTTTGTAGCATCTGGAAATAGAACTGGTTGCGTTTGTCCCAACCCTTGATGGCGCCACTGGCGAGCGAAAGGTGTGGAAAGGCAACCACACGCTTGGGATCGAAGAAGCTGATCTGGCCTAGGCCGTCGCACTTGGGGCAGGCACCCATCGGGTTATTGAACGAGAATAGGCGTGGCTCAAGTTCAGCGAGTGAGTAGTCGCACACGGGGCAGGAGAACTTGGCGGAGAAGAGGTGCTCCTTGCCAGTATCCATTTCCAGGGCAACGGCCTTGCCATCGGCCAGGCGTAGCGCGGTCTCGAATGATTCGGCAATACGTTGCTTGACGTCGGCGCGTACCTTGAGGCGATCCACGACGACATCGACATTGTGCTTCACGGTCTTGGCCAGCTTGGGCACGCTGTCGAGCTCATGAATTTCACCATCGACACGGACGCGCACGAAACCCTGGGCTTTCAGCTCCTCGAATAAATCCAGTTGCTCACCCTTGCGGTTGCTTACTACCGGGGCCAGGATCATCAGCTTGGTATCTTCCGGCAGCAGCAGGACGCTATCCACCATTTGCGAGACCGTTTGTGCTTCCAGCTTGATGCCATGTTCCGGGCATTCTGGATCTCCGGCGCGAGCATAGAGCAGGCGCAGGTAATCGTGGATTTCCGTGACCGTGCCCACGGTGGAGCGCGGATTGTGCGAGGTGGATTTCTGCTCGATAGAAATCGCAGGTGACAAGCCCTCGATCAGGTCGACATCGGGTTTGTCCATGCGCGCCAGGAATTGGCGGGCATAGGCAGAAAGGGATTCGACATAGCGGCGTTGCCCTTCGGCGTACAAAGTATCGAATGCCAACGATGACTTGCCGGAACCGGACAAGCCGGTAATCACGATCAGCTTGTTGCGCGGGAGATCCAGCGATACATTTTTCAGGTTATGCGTGCGGGCGCCACGTATGCGTATGTAATCCATGTGTTCGATGTCGGTTTGGTTAGGTGGGGCAACCTGTTAATATACGCAACTTCGCGTGTTGAATTCAATGATTTTTAATGTCACAGCCTGAACGCATGTCCCCGGTCGAATTGCGATCCACCCTGAGCCTGGCCTCTATCTATGGCTTGCGCATGCTGGGCATGTTCCTCATCCTGCCGATTTTTGCCATCTATGCTGAGACCCTGCCTTCTGGTCATGATCATTTCTACATCGGCTTGGCGCTGGGTGCCTATGGCTTGACGCAGGCCTTGCTGCAGTTGCCTTTTGGTATGGCCTCGGATCGTTTCGGGCGCAAGAATGTCATTTATGTCGGCTTGGTCATTTTTGCGATAGGTAGTTTTGTTGCGGGCATGGCGGATGACATCCATACCATCATCATCGGGCGAGCCATCCAGGGTGCAGGCGCAGTATCTGCCGTGGTCACGGCCTTGGTGGCCGATCTGACGCGCGAGGAACATCGCACCAAGGCGATGGCGATGATAGGCGGCAGTATTGGCATCACCTTCGCACTCTCCTTGGTGCTTGGGCCTACGCTCAATCAGTGGATAGGCGTGCCTGGCATTTTTGTCTTGACTGGGGTGCTGGCCTTGCTTGCACTGCTGGATATCAAATACCTGGTGCCTAACCCGACGGTCAGTCGTTTTCACTCAGATACCCAGGCCGCACCTGCCAAGCTGGCAGACGTGTTGCGCGACACTCAATTGTTGCGGCTTAATTTTGGCATTTTTGCGCTACACGCTTCGCACATGGCGATGTTTGTCGTGGTGCCATTTGCGCTCAAGCAAACCAGTGGCCTTAGCGAAAACGATCATTGGATGATTTACCTGCCTATCATGGTGATTTCGCTTGTGTTGATGGTGCCTGCGATTATCATTGGCGAGAAGAAAGCCAAGCTCAAGCAGATATTTATCCTCAGCGTTAGCGTGATGTTGCTGGCTGAGCTGGCTTTTGGCCTCATGATTGAGAGCTTTTGGGGCATTATTGCGGCGTTGACTATCTTTTTTATTGCCTTCAACGTGCTGGAAGCCATCATGCCCTCCACGATTTCCAAGCAGGCTCCTGCCGCCGCCAAGGGTACGGCGATCGGGGTGTTCAACACTGCGCAGTCGCTGGGCATATTCGTCGGTGGTGTTGCTGGGGGCTGGTTATCGAGCCAATATGGATATTCAGCGGTGTTTGGCTTCTGTGGCATACTCATGCTGCTCTGGCTGATGAGTGTGATCACCATGAGGTCACCTGCCGCCGTGCGTAGTAAAATGTATCATTTGCCAGAAGGGCACACGCATGATGCCGTACAGCTATCGAATCGGCTGGCTGCATTGCCTGGTGTAAAGGAATCGGTCGTCTTGCCCGCAGAGGGCATGGTGATATTGAAAGTGGATATGCAGGCGGACTGGGATGATTCTACAGCGCTGCAATTGATAAGGGGTTAAAAGTAATGGCATCGGTCAATAAAGTAATCTTGGTAGGTAACCTGGGTCGCGATCCGGAAGTGCGCTATATGCCCAATGGCGAGGCAGTTGCCAATTTCAGCATTGCGACTACCGACAACTGGAAAGACAAGAATGGCCAGCGCCAGGAACGTACTGAATGGCACAATATTGTCATGTACCGCAGGCTGGCTGAGATTGCTGGCGAATACCTGAAAAAGGGCCGCCCGGTGTATATCGAGGGTCGTTTGCAAACCCGCAAGTGGCAGACCAAGGAAGGACAGGACCGCTACACTACTGAAATTATCGCTGACCAGATGCAGATGCTGGGTGGTCGCGATGGCGCTGGCAGTGGTGGTGCTAGCTATGATGGCGGTGGCGATGACTTCAACCAGGATTATGGCCAGTCAGCCCCAGCAGCTCCAAGGCAACAAGCGGCTCCGCGCCCGTCCCCAGCTCCGGCTTCCAAGCCAGCAGGCGGCAGCAATTTTGATGATTTCGAGGATGATATCCCCTTCTAAAACAGTATTACCCGACAGTGAAAAATGGCCGCAATGCGGCCATTTTTTTTGACATGCCGCGCTAGATGACTTTCTGTTAGCGCAACTCTCTTTCTTGCCCAGTGCATTGTCCCAGCTTCTTGTGTTCTATATGTCTAATGGACTGCGGTCAGTAGGCCTAATGTCCACTCTTTTATCTTTTCAGGAAAATTCGTTATTAAAACAGAAAGATTACCCCGAAGTGGGTACTCCCTTTTGCATACTCCTTTAAGAGAATTTCAAGGGGTGTGGTGATTCATTATTGTCGTGGCTCCAGCTTTATTCATCGCTACCAAGGGGAGTCGCCATGTTTTCTTTACGTCCTGTTTTTCTGGCCTGTAGTCTGGCCGCCATCGTCCATAGCCCGGCATGGGCTGCTGACACTGTAGCCGACGAAGGCAAGGCCGATGTCGCAGCAGAGCCAGCATCGCCGCACCATATCAGCACCAATTTTGGTTTCTACAGCGATTACATTTTTCGCGGGATTTCCTATGCACGCGGGCGCGGGGCTATCCAGGCCTTCGTCGATTACTCCCATGACAGTGGCCTGTTTCTCGGCATAGGCGGCACCAATGTGCATAGGGATGCGCTTTATGGCAATACGCTGGAAGTCGATCTTTACGGCGGTTTCAGCTTCCCAATCACGGATGACCTGACCATCACTCCAGGATTCCTGCAGTTTTACTATCCTGACAATGAGAAGATTGCCAATCAGTCTCCTAACGTGACGGAAGTCAATGTGGCGATGAACTACAAGGACTTCGCGATCAAGTATTCCTACTCACTCACCGACTGGTTTGGTGTTAACACCAAGTCTTATGGCAATACTGCCATCGGTCACCACACGACGGGTACCGGCGATTCCAAGGGTACCAACTACATTGAGCTTAACTATAACCCGGCATTGCCCTTCTACGGTTTAAGCCTGTTGTTGCATGTTGGCCATCAATCCGTGAAGAACTATGCAGTAGCGGATTACACCGATATACAAGTGGGTGTGAGCAAGGATTTCTCCATTGCCAATAGCGATGGCTGGAATGCGGGCCTCAGCTATATCGCCACTGATGCCAATGATGACTGGTATGTCACCAGCACTGGTTACAAGACTGGCGACAGCAAATTCTTTGCGTATATCAAGCGCACATTCTGATTTCACTGCGCATTCGATATGGTCGAATATTAAGGCTCTCTTTTCTCTTCGGTCTGGGCGTATAAATGGACTCGCATTTATCGTCCAGGCCGAGAAGAAGTACGTCTGACTAGACGACGGTTTGCCTTACCGCTGCTTGCTCAAGCACCAGATTTAACGGGGCGTACCCCGTGCTTATTCAACCTTCTCAGGCTATCCACCTATCACCGTTAGTATTCCTCAGGTGGCGAACTGCCATTCTTTTCATTCGTGCTGTACCCACGATAGTTCCCCGGCTATACCTTGGTATATCCCGCATAAGCTCTCGGTCATTATTCCCCTACCTATTGATACTGGCACGTTGGCAAGCGCTTTTGCACAATGCAGGCCTGCCATCGCCTTGAGCTGGATGGCGAGTGTTCAATAGCATTTGATAGGGGTTGTAGATGAAGCGCTGTGGTGTGTGGTGGCTATGTGCCGTGCTGGCGCTGGCAGGGTGTGGGGGCAAGGCGGCTGCACCGCAGGCAGCCGAGCCTAAGCTGAGCCGTGAAGGTGGGCTGGTGAGCGTGGCGGCAGATTCTCCCTTGCGTAGCAGTCTGGTGGTTGAGGCAGTGCAAACGCAGGCGCTATCCTTGACTATTGATGCCCCCGGAGTAATTGAGGCGATGCCGGAACGAGTGGTGAAAATCACGCCGCCGTTGGTGGGACGCATCGTCAAGCTACAACATGGGCTGGGTGATGCAGTGTATGCGGGAGAACTGTTGGTCACGCTCGATTCTGCCGAGCTTGCCGCAGCCTATAGCGACAATGCCAAGGCGCAAGCGTTGTTGCAGCAGGCCAGGCGTGAGTTTGCGCGTCAGGAGAGCTTAATGCAGGACAATATTCCCGCACGTAAGGAATTTGAGGCGGCGCAGCTGGCGCTGGCAGCGGCGGAGAATGATGCTCGGGCGAGCAGCGAGCGGCTGGCGCAGCTTGGTGTGGCAGTGCAGGCGCAATCGCATCGAGAGTATGGCCTGCGTTCGCCGATCGCCGGGCGTGTGGTGGAGTTGAGCGGCGCGCAGGGCGGCTATTGGAATGATGTGACGGCACCCCTGATGACGGTGGCTGACCTCTCTAGTGTCTGGGTTTCAGCGAGCATCGCCGAGAAAGATATTGCGCAGATGTTTGTTGGCCAGGATGCGCACATCAAGCTTAATGCCTATGGCGAGCAAGTGTTTTCCGGGCGGGTGAAATATATAGGCGACCTGCTGGACCCAGAAACGAGGACGGTCAAGGTGCGTGTGCTGGTGGATAATCGCCAGGGGCAGTTCAAGCCCGGCATGTTTGCTCGTGCGACGTTTGCCGGGCAGTCGCACCAGGCCATTCTGGTGCCTGCCAGTGCCTTGGTGCAAAGCGGGCTATATACGCGTGTATTTGTCGAGCATGCACCTTTCCAGTTTGAGTCGCGGATGGTGACCATTGGTGCAACAGTGAGTTCGACAGTGGGCGAGCAGGTGGAAATCCTGGATGGCTTGCAGGCTGGGGAACGTGTGGTCACGCACAATGGAGTGATGCTCAATGATTAACGCAATCGTCAATCATTGCTTCCACCGTCGCGGCATCGTCTGGCTGGTGTTCTGCATGGTTGCCCTGTATGGCTGGTGGAGCTGGAAGCAATTGCCCGTGGAGGCTTATCCCGATATTGCCGATGTCACTTCGCAGATCGTGACGCAGATCCCTGGGCTGGGGACAGAGGAGGTTGAGCAGCAGATCACCATCCCGCTGGAGCGCGCTTTGCTGGGTACACCGGGCATGCATGTGTTGCGCTCGCGCAGCCTGTTTGCCTTGTCGCTGATCACCGTAGTGTTTGAGGATGGCACAGAGGGTTATTTTGCGCGCCAGCGCTTGCAAGAGCGCTTGAACGAAGTGGCGCTGCCCTATGGTGCCGTGCCTGGGCTGGACCCATACACCTCGCCTACGGGCGAGATTTACCGCTATACCCTGGAGTCACCCACGCGCAGCTTGCGCGAGCTATCCGAATTGCAATTCTGGACGGTGATTCCACGGCTGAAGAAAGTACGCGGCATTGTCGATGTCGCCAATTTCGGCGGCCTTACTACGCAATTCATGCTGGAGCTTGACCCGAGCCGCCTACGGCAATATGGCTTGTCGTTACAAGAGGTGAAGGAGGCGATCAATGCCAATAATGCCAATGGCGGCGGCAGCGTGCTTGATCGTGGTGAGCAGAGCTATGTGGTACGCGGTGTTGGCTTGCTGCGTTCGCTGGAGGATATGGGCAATGTCGTCGTCAAGGTCAAGGATGGTGTGCCTGTGCTGGTGAAAAACCTGGGGGCACTGAGTTACGGCAATGTCGAGCGGCGTGGCATCCTCGGCAAGGATAGTCATTCAGATACGATCCAGGGCATTGCCTTGCTGCTCAAGGACTCCAACCCTTCCGACGCGCTGGCAGGCGTGCATGCCGCAGTGCAGGATTTGAACGACAACCTGCTGCCCAAGGATGTGAAGGTAGTGCCCTATCTTGATCGTACCTCCTTGATCGAGGCCACCTTGCATACCGTGAGTAGCACGCTGACCGAGGGCATGGTGCTGGTGGCACTGGTATTGTTGCTGTTCCTTGGCAGCGTGCGTGCAGCCTTGATTGTGGCACTGACCATTCCCTTATCCCTGCTCATGGTGTTCATTTTCATGCACCACCTGAAAATACCCGCCAACCTGCTGTCATTGGGGGCGATTGATTTCGGCATCCTGGTCGATGGGGCAGTGGTGCTGGTGGAAAACATACTGCGCCGGCGCGAGGCCGATGAGCATAGGCCCTTGCAGATAGAAGATACCATTACGGCGACCTTGCAGGTAGCGCGGCCTATCTTCTTCGGCATGGCAGTGATTATCTGCGCTTACTTGCCACTGTTTGCCTTGCAGCGCATCGAGTACAAATTGTTCTCGCCCATGGCTTTTGCCGTGGGTGCAGCCTTGATCGGTGCCTTGGTCGTGGCGTTGACGCTGATTCCTGCATTGGCCTGGCTTGCGTTCCGCAGGCCAGCCAAGGTGTATCACAACCCGGTGCTGGAGTTCTTCACGCGGCAATATGGCGTCTTCCTGCAATTCGCATTGCTACGTGGCCGCTGGCTGCTGGCCTTGAGCGGTGCGGCGCTGCTGGCGATTGTTATCTTGTTCATGACCATAGGGCGGGATTTCCTGCCTTACCTTGATGAAGGCTCGCTGTGGTTGCAGGTACAAATGCCGCCCGGCATCACGCTGGATAAAGCTGCGGCCATGGCCGATGAACTGCGGCGCGTGACCCTGCAAGAGCCAGAAGTGGCGTATATGGTGACGCAGACTGGCCGCAACGATGAAGGTACGGATTACTGGACGCCTTCGCATATTGAGGCCAGCGTTGGGCTCAAGCCATATCGCGAATGGCCCGCCGGTGTGGACAAGCAGGCCTTGATTGCCAGGCTGGCTGGCAAATATGCGCAGATGCCGGGTTATAGCGTGGGTTTTATGCAGCCCATGATAGATGGCGTGCAGGACAAGCTTTCCGGTGCGCATGGCGACCTGACGGTCAAAGTGTTTGGCGAAGACCTGGCAGCAGTGCGTATCGTGGCGAAACGGATTGCCGACCTGCTCCGGCAGGTGCCTGGCTCGGCCGATGTGACTGTCGACGTAGAACCGCCATTGCCTAACCTGCGGGTGGAGCTCGATTGCGCTGCGGCAGCCCGCTACGGTATCAATGCTGCCGATGTCGCCGACCTGATTGCTACTGGCATTGGTGGTTCACCTATCGGGCAGTTGTATGTGGGCGAAAAGAGTTATGACATGACGGTGCGCTTCCCGCGTGCTGCCCGCAACAACCTGGATAGCATCGGTAACCTCACCCTGACATCGGCCACTGGTGCGCAGATTCCCCTGGCTGAGGTAGCGCATATCAGCACGGTTTCAGGTGAAAGCGTGATCGTGCACGAGATGGCCAAGCGCAATATCCTCGTGCGGCTCAATGTGCGCAACCGCGATCTGGCCAGCTTCCTGAGCGAGGCCCAAGCCAAGGTTGCCAACGAGATCAAGGTGGATCCACATCAGCTCCAGATTGAATGGGGCGGGCAATTTGAAAACCTGGAGCGGGCCGAGGCGCGTCTGGCGTTGATTTTGCCTATGGCCTTCATGCTGATGTTCCTGCTGCTGTTTGGCGAGTTTCGCAACCTGCGCCAACCCATGTTGGTGCTGGTTGCCGTGCCATTGGCTATGCTGGGCGGCTTGGCGGCGTTGCATGTGCGCGGTATGACGCTGAACGTCTCCAGCGCGGTCGGGTTTATTGCCCTGTTCGGCGTGGCCGTGCTTAACGGCGTACTGATGCTTTCGCAGATCAACCGCCTGCGTCACGAAGAAGGAAAGCTTTTGCGCGATGCCGTGCTGGAAGGTGCGCGCAGCCGCATGCGCCCGGTGTTGATGACTGCGACCGTAGCCGCCTTGGGCCTGACACCCGCAATGCTGGCTACTGGCCTGGGTAGTGATGTACAGCGGCCACTGGCTACCGTGGTGGTGGGTGGATTGGTTAGTGCCACCGTGCTCACACTCATGCTGCTACCCGGTTTGTATTACATGGTGGAGGCGGTGGTAGAGCGGCGCAAGGCGCAGAAAAAGCCGACCCCAACGTGGCAACAGGAGCAGGCACATGAATAAGCTGATACAGATAGCGATGCGTCACACATTGATGGCGCGGTTAGCCAAGCATGCATCCATTCAGTTGTCGCCCAGGTTGATGAGCTGGGGTGCCTCAGTACTGCCAGTGTGTGCTTTGCTCATGAGCAGCGGCTGTGCTGTTGGGCCTGATTATCATCGACCTGCGCTGAAAACGCCGCAGGCTTACACGGCGACATCTCTGCCTGAGCGCACGGTATCGGCAGCGGGGTCCGCTGGTCAGGTGCAAGCCCTGTTGCCTGGGCAATCGGTGCAGCAACAATGGTGGCAGGCATTTGGCTCGCGAGAGCTGGATAAGCTGGTGGCAGATGCGATCAACGCCAGCCCGGATTTACAGGCCGCCAATGCTGCGTTACTTGCAGCGAGGGAGCATGTGGCGGCCCAGCGTGGCTTGTATTGGCCATCGGTCAGCGCCCAGTTCAACCCAACACGGCAGAAGATCGCCAGCTCCTTGTCCACGCCTGCTTATGCCGAGCAGATCATGCTGTATTCGCTGTACACTGCGCAGCTGAATATCGGCTATGTGCCGGATGTGTTTGGGGCCAACCGGCGCATGGTCGAGGCCTTGGCGGCCCAGGTTGATTTCCAGCGTTATGCGCGCCAGGCGGCTTACACCAGTTTGGTGGGCAATATTGTCAACACTGCCATTCAGGAAGCCTCGTTGCGGGCGCAGATCAATGCCGCGCATGAGCTGGTCGCACTCTCGGCACAAATGCTGGCAATGTCACAACGCCAATATGCCGCTGGTCAGGTGAGCCTTGCCGATGTCACGGCACAGGAGGCAGCGTTGGCACAAGCCCAGGCAGCGCTTTTGCCCTTGCAACAGCAACTCGATCAACAGCACAACTTGCTCGCGGTGCTGACTGGTCATTACCCCAGCGAGTTGCCTGCGCAAGCATTTGATCTCGATAAGCTGCACCTGCCTGCTGCCTTGCCGGTCAGCCTGCCTGCGCAATTGCTGGAGCAGCGACCAGATATTCGCTCGGCAGAGGCGCAATTGCAGGCTGCCAGTGCCATGGTGGGTGTGGCAACGGCAGCGCGTTTGCCCAGCGTGACACTCAGCGCCAACATCGGCGGTGCGACCTTGCAGTTTGCTGATTTGCTGAAAGGCGCAGGGTCGTTCTGGACAGTGGGTGCAAATATCTTGCAGCCAGTGTTTGCTGGCGGGCAATTGCTGCATCAACAGTGCGCTGCCGAGGCTACCTATGCGCAGGCCGCGGCGCAGTATCGCAGCACGGTGCTGACGGCCTTTCAGGATACTGCCGATACCTTGCAGGCGATTCACTACAATGCCGAGACCTTGCGTCTTGCCGATGTGGCTTATCAGGCAGCGCAAAAAAACCTGCTGATCGTGCAACGCCAGCGTGAACGTGGGGCGGCGAGCCAGCCCGAGGTCTTGCTCGCACAACAGCAATACCAGCAGGCCGTCATGAGCCTGGTACAGGCGCGGGCTGCGCGTTATAACGGTACAGTGGCCTTGTTCCAGGCGCTGGGCGGAGCCTGGTGGGAGGCCGATAGCCAGGAGAGCGGCCAACCTTGAGCGTGATGGCGCGGCTCCGGGAATAGCGGTGTAGAATCTGGCAACACATTACATGACCATGCACATGCCATCATCAGCAAACCCGCGTCATCCGATAGCTTTGATTGCAATGACGCTCGTCATGGCGGCGATTTTTGTCGCCGATACGACGACGCATTATGAAGTGGCGATTGCGGTGTTCTATGCAGTGGTGATTCTTGCTGCGACGCGTGTCTTGGGCCGACATGCCTTGCTGGTTCTCTCAGTCACTTGCCTGCTGCTGACCTGGGTCAGCTTTGCCATGACACCGCACGGCACGTACCACATCGGCCTCGTGAACCTGGCGATCAGCAATGCCGCCATCGTGGTGACCGCTTATCTGGTGGTGAAAATGGAAGCGGCGAGAATGGCGGCGCAGGCCATGCAGGAGCAATTGATGCGCATCGCGCGCGGCCAAAGCCTGGAAGGCCTGACCACCTCGATTGCGCATGAGCTCAACCAGCCCCTGGCAGCGATCACGACTAGCGGGCATGCCTGCCAGCGTTGGTTGGCGCAGGAGCCGCCCAACCTGGAAAAGGCTGGGCAGACGTTAGAGCGCATCGTGCGCGATGCTGGGCGTGCCAGCGAGATTATCGCCAGGGTGCGCAGCCTGACCAAGGGTGAGCTGCCGCACAAGATGGCATTCGACTTCAACGAAGCGGTGCAGGAAGTGCTCACTCTTTCGCAAGAGTTAATGCAAACCCACCAGATTGCACTCAATCTTGAGCTGGATGAACAATTGCCTCTGGCGCTGGCCGACCGTGTGCAGATACAGCAGGTGGTGGGCAACCTGGTGTTGAACGCGATTGATGCGCTGACGCTGGTATCGAAACCTAGGCGCAGCATGACCCTGACGAGCGGAGTGCGCGACGGGCGCATCCTGTTCGCGATTGCCGATACTGGCGTTGGCATTGCCGCTGGTTTGTATGAGCATTTGTTCGATGCTTTCTGGACAACCAAAAAAGACGGCATCGGCATTGGTCTCAGTATCAGCCGCACCATCATCGAGGCTAATCATGGCCAGATATGGGCGGAGTCCAATGCCAGCCAGGGCGCGTTATTCCTTTTCAACCTGCCTATCGCCAAGCCTGCACAGGAGCCTGCCGGATGATGACCGCCGCTACATTGCCGCCCGTTGTATATGTGATTGATGACGATCAATCCGTGCGTGACTCCTTGCGTGATTTGCTTGAGTCCGTGGGCCTGACCGTACAGGCTTTTGCCGCTACACGCGAATTCCTTGAGTATGCCCAGGGTGAGCACCCGGCCTGCCTGGTATTGGATGTGCGCATGCCAGGCCAGAGCGGCATGGATTTTCATCGGCAGATGCTGCAATCCGGCATCAAGATACCGGTAGTATTTATTACCGGGCATGGCGATATCGCCATGGGCGTGGAGGCCATGAAAAATGGCGCGATTGAGTTTCTCACCAAGCCATTCCGCGACCAGGATCTGCTGGATGCGATCCACCATGGCATTGCCCTGGATCGCAAGCGCCGACAGCAAGCGGCGATCACGGCAGAGTTGCAATCGCGCTGGCAATCACTGACTACGGGTGAACGCGATGTGACCTTGCTGGTGGTAGAAGGCCTGCTGAACAAGCAAGTGGCAGACCGACTCCACCTGAGCGAAATTACCGTGAAAGTACGCCGGGCCAATGCCATGAAAAAACTCAATGTACGTACCCTGGCGGACTTGGTGCGCATTGTGCAGCAAGTCATTCCTGCCAATCCTGACATCGCTTGAGTAGCGGCTGATCTGGCATGCGTGCCTGAGGATTAAATATGTATTGAGAATTGTTATCATTAAATAATATAATGATAACAATTCTCAATATTTGAGGCTCAATATGACCATCGTCCAGCAGGCCCGCCAATGTGCATTACTCATCGTGCTCGCCTTGGTTGCCAACACCGCGCAGGCGATCGAGATAGTCTTTGACTATCGTTTTGACCGCCATGGCTGGTTTAGTACCGAGAGTGAAGCTGGTTTGATGCGACGCGATGTGTTGCAACAGGCCGCTTCCGTGTTCAGCGGCCTGACCGATAGACTGTCTGCTATCCAGCCGGGAGCGGGGGATAGTTGGAGCGTCAGTTTGCAGCATCCGAGCTGGAACAGCTGGATTGAAAGTGCCACGGTCACGGATTTGTACGTGCCGGAAAACAGCCTGGTGGTGTTTGTGGGAGCTTCTTCCTTCAGAGGCTCAGTGCTTGGTGCGGCTGGTGCTGGCAGCATCTATGCTGAAGGCAGTCAGGCATTCATTGATACCGTGGCCGGACGTGGTCAAGCAGGTGCCTTGGTGACATCGGCAGATGAGTTGGCGACTGACTATGGTCCATGGGGCGGTTCCATCTGGTTTAATAGCCAGTTTTCCTGGTATGCCGGTCTGGATGAAAGTGGCCTGACGGCAGGGCAGCCGGATTTGTTCACTACAGCAACGCATGAAATTGCGCATTTGCTCGGGTTTGGCACTTCCGCGGCTTGGAATGCTTTGTTGATGTCCACAGAGACAGGTTGGGTATTTACCGGGGAAAATGCCATGGCTTTATATGGCGGCCCGGTACCGATGGATGCTTTAGGTGCGCATTGGGCTTATGGTGTGCAGGGCTCGATCAATGGCGAACAGGTGGATAACCTGATGGACCCAGGGACGCAGTTTGGTCATCGCGAATATTTCAGCGATCTGGACTATGCGGCCCTTGCCGATATCGGTTGGCAGGTGAGTGCCGTGCCTGAGCCATCCACCTTCTGGATGCTCTTGCTGGGCTTGGTCGGCGTGTTTGCGCGCTGGCACCGCAAACAGTCGCGTAGCATTGCCAAGAAGTAGCTCCTGGCAACAAGCTTTACATATCAACCAGCGCATACTGGTCAGCCTGGTATTTGTACTCCGTCACCCAGCGCGTGAATTTTTCTGCTGGTAGTGGTTGTGAAAAGTGATAGCCCTGCACGAAGGTGCAGCCGCTGCTTTCTGCCCAGTGCAGCTCTACATCGGTTTCTACTCCTTCTGCCACCAGTTCCAGCGACATGCTGCGCGCCAAGGCAGCAATGGTCTTAACGATTTCTACGTTGATCGGCTCGTGTTCTATACCCTTGATGAAAGATTGGTCCACCTTGAGCCGGTCAATCGGGAATTTTCGCAGGTAGCTGAGGTTGGAGTAGCCGGTGCCGAAATCATCAATCGCGAGCTTGATGCCCAGCCCATGCAGCCTGCGCAAGGTTTTTACCACGGTATCAGCATCCTGCATGAACATGCTCTCGGTCAGTTCAAACTCGAGATAGCCAGGGTTGATGCCGGTATCGTGGATGATGGTTTCTACCATGTCGCAGAAATTGCTCTGGTAGAACTGCATGGCAGAAATATTGACCGAGATGCGCATGGGCTGGAACCCGGCTTGCAGCCAATGTTGATGCTGGCGACAGGCTTCCCGGATCACCCATTGGCCGATCGCGACGATCAAGCCGGTTTCCTCGGCAATTTCAATGAAATGAATAGGCGTGAGTAGGCCGCGATGTGGGTGGTGCCAGCGGATCAGGGCTTCCTTGCCGACGACCTTGCCGCTGTCGAGCGCGATCTGCGGCTGGTAATACAGTTCAAATTCGTTGCGTTCAATGGCGAGGCGCAAGTCTGTTTCTAGTGACATGCGATCCAGCGAGTAGAGCTGCATGCCGGCAGTGTAATGCCGGTAAGTGTTGCGGCCACCACGCTTGGCTTCATACATGGCGGCATCGGCTTTCACCAACAGGTTGTTGGCATCCTCGTCATCACGCGGATAGATGGCCGTGCCGATACTGGCCGAAATGAATACCTCGCGTCCCATGATCTGCTGGGGCAGTTTCAATGTGTCGAGTATGCGCCAGCACAAGGTATCAAGGTCTTTCTGGCTGCCAATATTCTCAACGATGATGGTGAATTCATCGCCTGAAAGGCGGGCCACGGTGTCCATTTCACGGGAGCAACGAGTGAGAATCCCCGCAAGCGCGATCAGTAACTGGTCGCCAAAGGCGTGTCCCATGGAGTCGTTAAAGTGCTTGAACTTGTCGAGGTCAATAAATAGCAGGCCGATTTGTGAGTTGGTGCGACAAGCTTCTGCCAGGGCCATGGATAGCCTGTCCATGAATAACACGCGGTTGGGTAGCTTGGTCAGCTGGTCAAAATGCGCAAGATAAAACAGGTTGGCTTGCTTGCGCTGCGTGATTTCATCCAGCAGATCATGCCCATTGGCAATCCCGACATAGCGCTCATGCTCTGTGACGATAAAGCCGCTCACCATGTGCTGCATGCCGGCATCAATAATGATGCGTGAAATGTCGTCGATGGAGGTATGGCTAGGCACGATCAATGGATGCTGATTCATGAATTCGGCAACAGGCTTCTTGCCATAAATTTCATGGGTATAAGGCTTGATAAAGGTTTCCATGAAGGCATGGCGTTCGACGATGCCTACTGGTTTGTGCTGTGCATTGACGACGGGTAGGGCAAAAATATGCTGGTTTTCCTGGAAAATATTCAGCACTGGCAGGCAAGGCATATCGTCGAACACGGGGGCAACTGTGCGCAATAAGCGTTTGACCGTTGGATTGTCGTCGCTGTGGATGAAGCGAAAGTGAGTAGCAGTATTCATGAGGCAGATTCGAGGCCTTCTAGAGTGAAATAAAGCGCTGCGTTGAGCGCTACATGTCGCGCTGATTATGCATGTCTACATTGCAAAATGATGACATCTAGCCTTGTTGCAAGGCCGGGATAGCAAGGCTTGTTGGCTGGGTTGAGTTTAATGAAAACGTCATAAAGCATGGCTATGCTGGGCGGCAAATCTTATGTATGAAAGCCAGGGACAGCCTGGCATGCCGCTATGAATAATCCTTATTCCACACACCGCGTTCAGGCAGGCTTTACCCTGCTGGAGTTGCTGGTGGTTCTCGTTATCCTGGGCTTGCTGGTGGGATATGTTGCGCCCAAGTATTTTGCCCAGCTTGGCAAATCTGAAGTCAAGACAGCGCGTGCCCAGATTGCGTCGCTGGAAAAGGCGCTCGATCAATATCGGTTGGATGTCGGGCACTACCCCACCACCGAGCAGGGTTTGCCTGCCTTGAATAGCGCCCCTGCGGGCGAAAGCAAGTGGGCGGGGCCTTACTTGCAGAAAAGTGTACCGAACGATCCCTGGGGGCGGCCATATCAATTCAAGTCGCCAGGCGAGCATGGCGACGTTGATCTCTATTCACTGGGCAAGGATGGCCAGCCTGGCGGTAGCGATGACAATGTCGATATCGTGAACTGGTGATATGCGCTATCAGGTACGGGCAATCAGTGCAGGCCGCCTGGTCTCGCTAGAGCTTGAGGCGCAACATGCCGAGGAGGCCGTAGCCAAGGCGCGCAGCCAAGGGTATGAAGTCCTGGCGACTAAATCTTCTGAGTCTAAGCGCTTAGCTGGAAGTAAGCGCACACGTTTCCCTTTGCTGTTGTTCAGTCAGGAGTTGCTCTCGCTACTCAAGGCCGGCCTGGGGCTGGTAGAGTCGCTCGAAGGCATTGCTGAAAAAGAGCAGCGCCCGGACATTGCCCAGGTGCTCAAAGGCGTGCTGGAAGCACTGTATCGCGGCCAGACATTCTCGGCGGCACTGGCAGCTTATCCTACTGCATTTCCTGGGTTGTATACCTCGATGGTCAAGGCTAGCGAGCGCACCGGCGATTTGCCTGAGGCACTGTTGCGCTATATCGGCTATGAGCAACAAGTCGAGGTATTGCGCAAGAAGCTGATTGCTTCATCTATTTATCCTTTCCTGCTCATCACTGTGGGTGGTCTGGTGGTGCTGTTCCTGCTGGGATATGTCGTGCCGCGTTTTTCGCAGATTTATGCCGATGCCGGTGAGAATCAGGCGTGGATGCTCAGCCTGGTGCTGGGCTGGGCCAATATCATGGAAACCCATGGTCAGAGCCTGTTGCTCGGCAGTGTCGTGTTACTAGGCCTGCTTGTCGCGGCATTGATGCGCCCCAAGGTGCGAGGACGCATCATGACCATGCTCTGGCGCTTGCCGACCATAGGCGAGCAGATGCGTGTGTTTCAGTTGGCGCGCTTTTACCGCACATTGGGCATGCTGCTGGAAGGGGGTATCACCATCAAGCAGGCGCTGGAAATGGCGCGCGGCCTGCTCACTGCTTCCATGCACCAAAGTCTGGACCAGGCCTCGAACTTGATCCGTGAGGGACGCTCCATTTCTGAGGCGATGGAAGTTGCTGGGCTGGTGACGCCAGTATCGTTGCGCATGCTGCGTGTAGGCGAAAAAAGCGGCGAGATGGGCAAGATGATGGAACATATTGCCACGCTGCATGACGAGGAAATCGCCCGTTGGCTGGAGTGGTTCACGCGCTTGTTCGAGCCGCTGCTCATGATTTTTATTGGCCTGATCATTGGTGCTGTCGTGGTGATGTTGTACATGCCGATCTTTGAACTTGCGGGTAGCCTGCAATGAGCGTGGCAGAGATGTTCAGCCAGGCGCATATCACGGAAGCGCGCCGTCTTGCGGCCAGTAGCAATCACGGCATCATGGATGCCTTGCAGGGCATGGCTGGTGTGGAAGATGATGCCTACGCGCAAGCGTTGGCTGCTGCCACGCAATTACGCCTGTTCAGCATGGAATCCCTGCATGCCATGCAGCCCGCATTCGAGCTCATGAGTTTTACCATGGCGAGTCGCTGGCAATGCCTGCCTTTGCGCGAAGGCAATGTGCTCTGGCTGGTGTTATCTAACCCATTTGATCAGGCTGCGCTGGATTGGGCGGCAGAGTGGCTGCCCGGCAGCTTTTCTACTGGCTTGGCGCATTTCCGCGATATTCAGGCCTATTTAAGCCGGCACGAGGAAGACCTGCGTGCCATGGATGGCAACCTCGCCAATATCGGGGAAGTGAGCGACATCCATCAGGCCGATGTTGAACACTTAAGCCTGCAAAGCATCCATGCCGATAGCAGCCCGGTGATTCGGATGGTGAACTCTACCTTGTACGATGCCTTGAAATCCGGAGTGAGCGACATTCATATGGAAAGCGTAGCTGCCGGGCTGGTGATCAAGTACCGCATCGATGGCGTGCTGGTGCATGTGGGTAGCATGCAGGGCGCAGACATGGCCGAGCAGGCTGTTTCGCGCGTCAAGATTCTGGCAGAGCTCGACATTGCTGAGCGCCGTGTGCCACAGGATGGCCGCTTCAAGGTGATGATGCAGGGGCGCGATGTCGATTTCCGCGTCTCCATCATGCCTAGCATTTATGGTGAAGACGCCGTGTTGCGGGTGCTGGACAGGAAGTCACTCTCCGACCAGGCCAAGGGCTTGTCGCTCAAGCAGCTCGGTTTTGACGATTACATCATCGAGGATTTTCGCCGCCTGGTGCGCGAGCCCTATGGCATGGTGCTGGTGACCGGGCCGACAGGTTCCGGCAAGACCACCTCGCTCTATGCCGCAATCACCGAGGTCAATCATGGCCACGACAAGATCATCACCATTGAAGACCCGGTGGAATACCAATTGCCCGGCGTGCTGCAAATCCCGGTGAACGAGAAGAAAGGCCTGACCTTTGCGCGTGGCCTGCGTTCCATTTTGCGCCACGATCCTGACAAGATCATGGTCGGTGAAATCCGCGACCCGGAAACCGCGCAGATTGCCGTGCAGTCAGCGCTGACGGGTCACTTGGTGTTCACTACACTGCATGCAAACAATGTGTTTGATGTGATTAGCCGCTTCCTGCATATGAATGTCGAGGCCTATAGCCTGGTGGCAGCCCTGAATGGCGTGATGGCGCAGCGCCTGGTGCGCCTGGTATGCCCGCACTGTGCCGAGGCCGTGCAGGTGGATGATGAGCTGTTGGCACAATCGCGCCTGAGTCGCGCAGAGGTAACGCATTACCAATTCAGGCAAGGCAAGGGTTGTGGCCATTGCCGCGGAAGTGGCTACAAAGGCCGCAAGGCGATTGCCGAACTGTTGGCGCTGGACGATGAGTTGCGCGAGATGATTATTGCGCGTGAACCTTTGCGCAAACTCAAGGAAGCAGGCCGCGCCCGTGGCATGAAGAGTCTGCGTGAAGCTGCCCTGGAAGCGGTTGCGCGTGGCGAGACGACATTAGAGGAGATCAATCGTGTCACGTTCGTGGCTTGATCGCTTGCTGCCCGCAGCATGGCAGCCTCGCGTCATGATGTATCTTCATCCACAGCATATCAGCTGGTCGCGCCAGGGTGCCGGGTTCAAGCGCACGCAGCTTGACCACGGCAGGCTAAACATCGAACACGAGGGCCGTGACTTGGCCCCATTGCTTGCACGATTACCGCAAGCAATGCAGGAGGCCGGTGTGGCCCGAACAAGGCTTGAAGTGGTGTTGTCCAGCGATTTCATGCGTTATGCCATCGTGCCCAACCCGGATGGTGCGACTAATCGTGAAGAACTGGGCATGTTGTGCCGCCATGCTTTTCAGCGTGTGCACGGCGACATTGTCACAGAATGGGATATCCAGCTTAGCTTGGCTGGGCTGGGTGGTAATGGGCTGGCCAGTGCAGTAGATCAGGCATTGCTGACGGCTTTGATGCAAGAGGTGGCGGAGGTAAAGGGCAAGCTGGTCAGCGTGCAGCCGGCGCTGGCTCATGCGTTTCAGTATGCTGCCAAGTCGTCCGCTGATGGCATTTTTGCGCTACGAGAATCTGGGCGGCTAAGCCTGTTGGCCTGGAAAAACCATAGCTGGGTGGCTGTCAGGTTGCAACCTATCACCGATGATTGGCAATCGGCGCTGGAAGCTGGCGTGCGTAGTTTGCGCCTGCAACTCGACATGGCCGATGCCACGCCATTACAGGTGTGTGAGCTGGCAGGCGATGCCATGCAGCCGCGCATGATGTCCTGGCAACCACAAGCGCACTGGACAATGGCGGGAGCGGGGGCATGAAGCTAACACTCAATCATGTGGCTGCGCCTGATCAGGGGGCCCGTTTCCTGATTGGCTTGGTGTTAGCGGCAGCACTGGCGTCGCTGTGTGGTTGGCAACTTATGCAAATGCGCACTGAGCGCAGTAGCCTGGAGCAACGCTTACAACAGGCGCAAGATGCCCGCAAGCCGGTGCAAGTCACTGCTATCCAGCCGCAAGCACTATCTGCCACACAAAAATCCGCGATCAAGGAGGCCAACACCATATTAGGTGAGCTGGGTCGCCCCTGGCCTGCCTTGCTCAATCGGCTGGAACAAGTCGCCCAGCCAGAAATCGCCTTGCTGGCGATACGGCCAGATGCTGCCAAGGGCAGGCTACGCCTCAAGGGAGAAGCCAAGGATATGCCTTCCCTGCTGGCGTATATGCAGCGGTTGGAAGCTGTGCCAGAAATGCAGGATGTCACCCTGGATGAGCACGAAATGATGGAAAAGCCGCAGGATGGCGGCATGGCGCATTTCATCCGCTTTGGCATCACTACCCGCTGGGGAGCTAGCTGATGCAGGCACTAATGAAACGCTCGCTTGATCTTCAGCACCTGCAATGGCTTGTGCGCCGTGTGCAATACCGCTTGGGTTGGCAAGGGATCGCCCTGGTGGCTGTGTTGTTGACGACGGTTTACCTGCTGGTGGCTGGGCTACTACCCTTGCAAAATGAGCTGATGCAACTGCGGCAGAACGTAGCAGCACAGGAAGCTACATTCAGCCTCAATCCGCAGCCGCAACGGCAGCCTGAGAGTTCACCCGAACAAACACTGGCGCAGGAGTTGGCGGAATTTGATACACGTTTTCCTGATATTCAGCGCTTGCCAGATGAGCTGGGCGTTTTGTTCCGCTTGGCAGAGGGGCATGGCTTGCCGGTGGTTAAAGGCGAGTATTCACTCACTGAAAAGCGACAAGGCAATTTACGCCGTTTTGAGGCCAGTGTGCCGGTGAACGGCAGTTACCAGGAGGTAAAGGCATTGGTGCTGGATATCCTGGATGCCTTGCCCAACGTAGCACTGGCCGAGCTGGGTTTTGAGCGTGGCGAGGCCGTGGAGGCAGAAATCAAGACGCGTTTGCGCTTGGTGTTCTTCATCAGGAAGCGTGCTGTATGAGTGCGTCCACTACATCTACGGCGAAAACACGGCCATGGTTGCTGGTGCTGGGGTTATTGCTGACACTGGCGCTGGTATTCAGCATGGAGGATGAGGAGGACGGTGAGCTATTGGCCACCTCACATCCAGCACGTACTCGCCCCCTTGCTGCCAGCAAACCCGTGACGGATGTTGTTACTGATGCGGAAGCAAGACAACACTATCTGGATTGGGCCTTGCTACAAGGCCGCCATGTCGATGCCCAGGCTCAGCTTGCGCAAGCTGATCTGTTCAAGCCACAGCATTGGTACGTGCCGCCCGTGAAAACCGCGGCAGAGTTGGCACCGCCGCCGCCAGTGGCACCAGCGCCTGGCTTTGCCTATATCGGCAAGCTGGAAGATGGGCCGCAGGGCACCGTGATCTTGCTTGCCAGTGCCAGCCAGGTTTATTCCATTGCCGTTGGCGACAATGTGGACCGCACCTGGCGCCTGGATAAGGAAGATGAGCAAAACCTCTACCTGACCTATTTACCGCTTAACTTGCCCAAAACCTTGCTCAAGAAAAGCAAGCTGGCGGCGACCGTGAATCCTGCCAGCCATTTGCCGGTAGACCCGGATGATTTACAGGGGAATCTCTAAATGTTGTTGAGTTCTGCATGGCGCATGAGCAGCCTGCTTGTGACGTTACTGGTGCTGTCTTCATGTGCACTGACTCCTTGGCCCAAGCCTGGATTTCCAGGCGATACGCCGGAGGAAAAGATTGCCAATACGCAGGTGGAGCGCGCCAACAAGCCTGAGGGCGTGAAGGAACGCCAGCGTGCACGCGTCGCGACCGAGCAGGGCGTCAGCCAATTATTGACCGAAGCCGAGGCCGCATTGCGCGACAGGCGCATGGCGGATGCGGGCGAGCTGTTTCGCCGCGTATTGGTGATCGAGCCTGATAATCCGCGGGCACAATCCGGGCAATTGCTGATTGATAGTCTACGCAAACATGCAGAGCAGGTGGAGTATGCCCGGCAGTTGCTGGAAAAGGGCGATGCGGATGCTGCACGCGATGTATTGCACCAAGTGCTGCTGGAAGCACCGCAGGACGAGGATGCGCTCAGGTTGCAACGCGAAATTCGCCAGCAGCGCAGTCATGTGCGTATGGAGCCGCCCAAGCTGAAGCCTGCGTTTAGCAAACCCGTGAGCCTGGAGTTGCGCGATGCCAATATCAAGATGGTATTTGAGGCTTTGTCGCGTGCCACCGGCATTAATTTTATCCTCGATAAAGACATCAAGCCTGAGACCAAGGCGACGGTATTTATCAAGAAATCGCCTATCGATGAAGCGATCGAAATGGTGCTGGCGACCAATGGTTTGCAGAAAAAGGTGTTGTCCGAGAACACCGCACTGGTGTTCCCCAATACGGCAGCCAAGCTCAAGGATTACCAGGATTTGGTGATCCGCAACTTCTACCTGACGAATGCAAAGGCCAAGGATGTCTCTGCGATGGTGAAGACCATGCTCAAGACCAAGGACATTCACACCGATGAGCGACTCAACATGATCGTGATCCGCGATACGCCGGAAGTGGTGCGTATCGCTGAGAAACTGGTGGCGGCCAATGACCTGGCCGACCCGGAAGTGATGCTGGAAATTGAAGTGATGGAAGTCACGCGCGAGCGACTGCAAGAGCTGGGGATTGAATATCCAACTTCATTGACGGCATCGGCAGGGTTGTCGATAGACGCAATGAGGAGCAACAATTCCAGTACTTATTTGTTTGATGCCAACCCCAGCCTGAATTTCAAGAAGACAACGGGTGACATTAATATCCTTGCCAATCCACGCATACGCGTGCGCAACAACGACAAGGCGCAAGTGCTGGTGGGCGACAAGGTGCCAGTGATTACGACAGTGGCCACCGCTGGCGTTGGCTCTTCGCAGACAGTGCAGTATCTGGATGTGGGCCTCAAGCTCGAAGCCGAACCGCGCATTACATTGGATGATTACGTCAATATCAAGATTGCGCTGGAAGTTTCTTCGCTCGGCACCTCCACGACATTGCAAGGCGGTGGCGTGGTGTACCAGATCGGCACCCGCAATGCGAGTACCCTGCTGCGGCTGCGGAACGGTGAGACACAAATACTGGCGGGCTTGATCAACGATGAAGAGCGCAAAAACACAAGCCGCTTGCCAGGCTTGGGCGATATTCCATTGCTGGGCCGCTTGTTCTCCAACCAGGTTGATAACCGCAAGAAAACTGAAATCGTGCTGGCGATTACGCCGCGCGTGGTGAATAACATCAGCCGTCCTGAATCCGAAGTCATGGAATATTGGTCAGGTACCGAAAGCGGCATTAGTGATCATCCGCAGATCAATGTGCCAGGCACTGGGGTGGCAGGCAATATGAATATGCGCGAGATGATGATGCAGCGTTTGCGGCCTGCTGAGGCGATCACGCCCGAGCCAGAACCTACGGTAGCGCCTAGCGAAGATAGCCAGCCTGCCCAGGATAACTTCATGTCCACACAGCCCAAGCCGGTAGTGCCATTGGTGACGCCAGCCGTCGTGGTGCCTAAGACCAGCACGCAACAAGGTCAGTAACGTGAGGCAATCCCAGGCCGGATTTACGCTGATTGAACTGGTGGTGACGTTGACTATAGTCAGCATCCTCGCCAGCGCCTTGATCCCACTTGGGCAGTGGAGCGTCAAGCGTCAGCAAGAAGCCGAGTTACGCCAGGCCTTGCGCGATATTCGCACTGCGATTGATGCTTACAAAAAAGCGGTGGAAGACGGCAAGGTGATCGTCAGTGCTGAAGCGTCGGGCTACCCGCCTAACCTTGGCGTGCTGGCGAATGGTGTGCCGGATGCCAGCAGTGACAAGAAGCGCCTGATCCGCTTCATGCGTCGCTTGCCACGCGACCCGATGTTCCCGGAAAAAGACGTAGCCGCGCAGGATACCTGGGGCAAGCGCAGCTATGCCAGCCCGCCCGATGCGCCGCAGGCAGGCGCAGATGTATTTGATGTGTATTCCCTCAGCAACGGCACTGGCCTCAATGGCATTGCCTACCGGGAGTGGTGATGCAGCGGAAATGGATGCGAGGATTCACGCTGGTGGAGTTGCTGGTGGTCATGGCGATTCTCATGCTGCTGATCACTGTTGCTGCGCCACGTTATTTCAATGGTGTTGAGCGAGCCAAGGAATCGGCCCTGAAGCAGACGCTGGCGGTGGTGCGTGATGCCATCGACAAATTCCACGCCGACAACGCGCGCTATCCTGAATCGTTGGAGGAGCTGGCCGAGCGCAAGTATATCCGCACTGTGCCGCAGGACCCGATCACAGAAAGTAGTGATAGCTGGCAGATTGTGGCGCCTGAGGAAGATATGCCAGGCGAGCTATATGACCTGCATAGTGGCGCAGAGGGTCAGGCAGCGGATGGTTCGCTCTATGCTGAGTGGTAAGGCACAAGCCGGCTTTACCTACATAGGCTTGTTGATGATGATGGCTATCAGCGGCATTGGCCTCGCGGCGTTGGGGGAGGCCTGGCATACGGCTTCGCAGCGCGACAAAGAGCAAGAGCTACTTTTCGTTGGCGCGCAGATGCAGGCTGCCATCAAGCAGTATTACCAGCAGACACCCAGCCCGATCAAGGAATACCCCGCTACCCTGCAAGCCCTGTTGCTAGATAAACGCGGCCCCAAGCCACAACATCACCTGCGCAGGATCTATATCGACCCAATGACGGAGAGCAAGGAGTGGGGCTTGATCAAGGAGCAGGAACGTATTGTCGGTGTGTATAGCCGCTCTACTGCTAGGCCATTCAAGCAGGAGGGTTTCAG
This sequence comes from Methylobacillus methanolivorans, assembly GCF_044751345.1. GTDB lineage: Bacteria > Pseudomonadota > Gammaproteobacteria > Burkholderiales > Methylophilaceae > Methylobacillus > Methylobacillus methanolivorans. Next base: position 455,911 of record NZ_JBIWXY010000002.1, read on the forward strand.
CGAAGCTTATCAGGGATTTGCAGGCGCTAAGAGCTATCAGGATTGGCAATTCTCAGCCAAGCAGGGGGCAGATAGCGCTGCCAGCAGCGCCAATGCTCGCACCCCAGCCAACTCCCAGTCAGCAACAGCATCACCGGCATCTCCTTCGTCAGCGACCATGGCTGCTGTTGCGGGCAATGGCAGTGCAGGTAGTCCTGAGAAATACGCCAGTTGTGGTGCTACGCTGGATGCTGCCAATCTGGCTTGTCATAGCGGGTGTGGCGCGTTGACATCGCCAGCGTGCCAGAGTTGTTTGGGGACGGCATTCAATAGTTATCGGCAGTGCTTGCGTTAAAAAGGCACAAGGCAGGATGATCGATGCTGCCTTGTAGTTTTCAATTGAAATTGTTGGTCTTGCCATGATTGAAAACTATTGCACCGTTGCCTTTCGCTTGCCAGCGAGTTCCTTTATTTTGTTTCGCCAAAATAAAGGAACCAAACAAAAGGCGACCCCGGAGTCTACGCCGGGAGCAAGCTCCCGGTACCCTGCGTTGCTCAATCTGTCTGGGAGCTTGCTGAACTCGCTGCGCTCAGACAGACGCAAGCTCTTTGTCCAGACAGATTTCCGCTACTCGGCGCAGCCAGACGGGGAAGATAACGTCAACAGCCACAGCAACTGGGCATTGCTACGCTCGCCCTTGATTGTGTGTTAATTCGTGCTAGTGATGCGTTGGTATGTCTGTAATACCTTGGGAACGTAAGCCTGGGTTTCCGCAAATGGCGGGATAACATTGCCATGACGCTTTACCGCACCTGGCCCGGCGTTATAGGCGGCGAGGGTCAGGCTGAGGTTGCCATCGAAAGTGCGTTGCAGTTGGCCGAGGTAACGTGCGCCCGCCATGATGTTTTGCACTGGGTCGTAAGCGTCACTCACACCTAGCTGGCGTGCGGTAGCAGGCATGAGTTGCATCAACCCGGCAGCACCGCGTGGGGAAACCGCATGCACTTGGTAGCCAGATTCAGCCTTGATGACGGCATGCAGTAGTGCGGGGTCTAGCTGGTTGGCTTGTGCCGCGGTGGTGATGACCTCATGGAAAGGCAAGGTGCGGGTGCCTGGAGACGATGGTGATCCCCCGGCTTCAGTGATGCGCCAGGCGCAATCAGGTGCTGTGCTGGTATTGGAAATATGCAGCACTTCTTCGCCGTCATCGTGCAGGCAAATATCGGCACGCGATTCCGGGATTAGTGAAAGCCAGGTCCAGAAGGCCAGGATGAAGATCAAACCAAGTTTCGTCATGACCATTAGCGTGACGCATGGGTATGACGTGCGCATGAAGGCTGAAAAGTGCAGGACTAGTTCTTTGTGACTAGGGTAAGGCGATCTTTTGTCATGTGTTGTTGCTATAACCCCATGGGTACAAACGAGGCTTGCGATGAGAGAGGATATCGCTCGATATTGCAATGATAATGCCACGCCGTTTTCATGGGATTGAAACCTGAGTGCCAGACAATGCGCATAGGGGAGGACGGTCATTTGCTGCTACAACAATCATTCGGGGTTATGGATAACTATAACAAGGATCTCACGCCAGATCAGGCTAGCGCTTTTCTGGAGGTGGTTGATGCATCCTTGCGGATCAAGAAAAAGGCACAGTTTTTTTCTTGGTTGCAGGGTCATTTTCAGTTTTTGCTACCGCATGAAGTATTACTCTGCGGTTTTGCCATTGGCGCGGGTCGCGTATTTTCGCTGGAGACATTCAGTAGCACGCGCTATGTGACCGATGCGCATGTGACCATCGCGATGGATGAAGAGTCAGGCGTGCTGATGAAGGCGATTCAGTCTTGGCAGCATACTTCGCAGCCAGTGTTAGTTGATCCTTATCTTAAAGATGGTCATTTTGGCAGTTTTACCGTGCCGAAAATCGATGCTGGCAACCTGCAGGAAAGTGAGTTGCGTAATCTTGCGGCCTACGGCTTATCTTCCGCCGATGGCAGTATTTCCTCTTTCTTCTGTTTTTCACGCGTGGCTGGTGAGCTTGGTGCCAATCATGCCTACATGCTGGAGTTACTGGTGCCTTATTTGCATTCCGTGCTCATGCGTGTGAGTGAAGGGGTGACCAATATCAATGAGGTGCTGGGCGATGGTGCGACAGCAGGCTTGATCACCGCTCGCGAGAAAGAAATCCTGCAATGGGTGCACACCGGCAAGAGTAATTGGGAAATTGCCACTATCCTTGAAATCAGCCCATTGACGGTAAAAAACCACATGCAAAACATCCTGCGCAAGTTGGATGTTCAAAACCGCAGCCATGCGGCAGCCAAGGCTTCTCGTCTCGGCCTGATTCGCCACTAAGCCTGCGTTTTCCTTACCTTAGACAAGCGGCGTACCTGCCTGCTTGTCTCTCTGTGAGCCTTGCTCATTCAATACCAGTTCAACCTAGTCCTAAAGAACTAGAGCGAGACCATACCTACTTCATATTCCATTTTTAAGATGCTCCCAGTCGCGAATTTTGAGAAGGCGCAGTTGGGTACGTTCGGTAGTGTGCAGCGTGACGAATGTAGCGGCTCAAAGATGTTTCGTAAGTGTTCTGCTTTTAAATTTTTTCGGGAGTAATAACCATGAATTTCAAGATGAAGGCTTTGGTTGCCGCTGCTGTTGCTGCAATGAGTGTTTCTGGTGTGGCTAGCGCTGCGATGACTGATGGTAAGACGAATAGCAGTAGTTTGGTATTGACCATTATTGATGCTACTAACAATGTTTCAGCCACTTTTGACCTAGGCTTTGATTACGCAGGTTTCTCTGTGGGTGGTGCTTCCTCCGCTTCCAGCTTTAGCTGGAACCTAGCTACCGGTGACTACGCTGATGCATGGAGCGCTATCACTGGTGCTGGTAGCACACTGTCCTGGGCTGTTGCTGCAACTGACTATGTAGGTAGCATCAATGAAGCTGGTTCCATGGGTTTTATTACGACTTTCCGTGCAGGTCAGACACTGCCTGATAGCCTGCGCATGGCTCAATTCGGCGCTCCTCAAGCTCAATTCGACCGTTACGTTAACGCTAACAACGCTCTGGGTAACCACGGCTCTGTCGAGAATGGTGCCAGCACAGGTAACACTGGCAATGCCTACGGTGGTCAGTTCTACGTTGGTAACAAGTTCTACGGCATTGGCCCTCTGGTAACTGGCGCTATCGGTGACGAACTGGGTGTTGTTCAGTACTACAGCGCAGTTGGTTCCCTGGGTAAGCTGACATTCGCTGAATACGATGCTTCATTCAAGCTGGATGCCAATGGTGTTCTAACTTATGCCGTTGCTGCTGTACCTGAGCCAGAAACTTATGCCTTGTTGTTGGCAGGTCTTGGCTTGGTAGGTGCCGCTGCACGTCGTCGCAAGGCTGCTTAATAGCAGTCGGTTCCCATCCCACAAGGGTGGGAACCATTCCTTGGAAATATCCAATAAAGATTGATCACTGGGAGTTTCAAATGCAAGTAAAACAAATGATTCTGGCTGTTGCGGCCACCCTGGCTGCTGGTTCCGTACTGGCTGCCCCTGTAACCCCTGCGCAGATCGGTGCTGCTCGTACAGCTGGTACCCTGCAAGAGACATGGATCTCTGGGGCTTCTGCTCCTACTTTCAACATCTTCCGTGGTTTTGAACTGGGTTGCGACGCTAACTCCGTATCCCTGTTCTCTAACTCCAGCTCCGACACCAGCGTTCGCCCTGGTTCCCTGGGTAACTACGCTGCTTACGCCTGTACACGTGGCGGCCGCGTTTCCGTGGTTTACCACACGGTATTCGACGGTTCCCTGAATGCCTACGCTCCACACATCAATGGCACTCAACTGCAACGTCTACGCCGCCTGGAAAACGCCAGCTGCGCAATTGCAACCAGCGCTTTCCCTGGTCACGTTAACTACAAGAGCTGCACACTGGTAAACCCAGCTGCTACTCCTGACGGTGCTGTTGCCAAGCCAGCTGGTGGTTTCTCCGACGTTGAAGCTTCCCTGTTCGGTTTTGACGTTTCTACAGCTGGTACTGAAGTTGAAGCCAACGTAGGTCAAACCTTCGGTGTGGCCGTGACTATTCCTCTGTACCGTGCCCTGCAGGTTGCACAAGGCATCTACGCTTCTACAGCTGCTGCCAACGCTGCTGATGCTGCTTTTAGCCCAGCTAATGCTCCTAACATCTCTTCCTCTCAGTACACATCCATCGTGGCTCAGTTCTCTGGCTACCAGTCCGACTGGTCCCCACTGGTTGGTGATGCAGGTGCAGGCAAGGCTGTTTACCTGGAGCGTCGTGTTGCCAGCTCCGGTACACAAGCTAGCTCCAACGCTTACTTCCTGAAGAACCCATGCTCCACAGCAGGTCTGGAGCCAGCTGCAGCGGTTGATAGCGGCGGTAGCTTCTTCGTCACTGAGCACAGCGGTTCCGGTAACGTGAAGACTGCTTTGACAACTCGTGGTACCAACAACCAGTTCGCTATCGGTGTTCTGTCCATGGAAAACAACTGGCGCTCTGAGTCTGCTGCTAACGCTGGTTACCGTTACCTGAAGCTGGATGGTGTTCACCCAGAAGCCGGTACAGTTGACGTTAACGCCAACGGTACTGCTGATGGCCTGGAATTCGCTCGCGAATCCGCCATCAACGGCAACTACGGTTTCCACATCGAAATGCGTTCTTTCGTGGCTAACACTGCCGATACCTTCGGTCGCAACCTGATCCCAGCGATCACTTCCGCACTGGGTAACCCTAATAACTGCGCTGACGTACCACGTGGTCTGACACTGAACCCACTGGGCGGCTCCAGCTGCAGCACAGGTAGCTCTAGCGAGCTGGCTGTTGTTGCTAAGGGTACACGCTTCGGTAACAACTGCGCTGCACAGCAACTGTTCAACTAATACAGCAATAACAAGGGTGAATACCCTGTGATGCACTCGCACTTTCCTGCTCAAGCAGGAAAGTGCTTTTTACTCTCATTCGTCATGGACATGTCATAAGTCATTTCTATGATATGCCCCACTACGGTTGGGGTAATTAAACACCAAGAACCCTCACCGAGAGTGGCCAGTAAAACATGGGGAAGTCATCAATGATGCTCCGCTTGTTTTATTTGCCATTTTTTTATGTGCATTTCGAGTTCATGAAAGTATCAAGCGTGCGTGTAACCTCTTTACTGATTTTCACCTGGCTGGCGGTGAGTTGCCTGTCACCTTTGCTGGCGGCTGAACCACAGGCAGGCACCGTTGCTGACGATGCCACACCGGAGACAGCCAAATCTGGAACAGCCATGCCTGCAGATGCAGCGACGGAGCCTGGTGCGGATGCCGGGCCTGGCGAAGCCTTCGACATCATGGAATTCCAGGTAACGGGGAATACTGTATTGCCACCTGCCAGCATTGAGCAGGCGATCTATCCCTTCCTTGGCGAAGGCAAGACCGTGGATGATGTAGAAGGTGCACGTGCTGCACTGGAAAAGGCCTTCCATGATCTGGGTTACCCCACGGTATTCGTCAATACGCCAGAACAGGAAATCCTCAACAAGACTGTGCGCCTGGAAGTGCTGGAAGGCCGCATCGAGAAACTGCGTGTGGTGGGTGCCAAGTACTACTCGCTGGGCGTCATCAAGTCTCGCACACCCGAGCTGGCCGAGGGCAAGGTGCCTTACTTCCCTAATGTGCAACGCCAGCTGGCCAGCCTGAATGGACAGCAGGACAGGCAGGTGGCCCCGGTCATGCGCGCGGGCAAGACGCCAGGCATGGTGGAAATTGATCTCAAGGTGGAGGACAAGCTGCCACTGCATGCCAACCTCGAAGTGAATAACCGCTACATGGCCAATACCACCAAGTCACGGCTGGTGGGATCGGTGCGCTATGACAACCTGTGGCAGCTTGACCATAGTCTGTCGCTAAGTTTCCAGGTCACTCCGGAAAGTACGGACGAAACCCGCGTGCTGTCCGCCAATTACCTGATCCCCACGCAGGAAGGCGATTACTGGGCCATGTATGGAGTGATTTCCCGCAGTGACGTGAATGTGGTCAGCGGTGTGGGTGGTGTCAATGTGGTGGGTAACGGCAATATCTTCGGTGTGCGCTATATCCATCCCCTGCCTGCCCCTTTGCTCTCCGGCTACTTCCACAATATCAGCGTCGGTGCCGACTACAAGGATTTCGACGAGGTGATTGGCCTCAATGGCAGCAACGTCGACAGCATGCCGATCAGCTATATGCCATTCAGCGTGGCCTATGACAGCACGCTGCAAACCACCAAAACCACTACGCAGATGAACCTGGGGCTGACCTTTGCCATTCGCGGCGTCATGTCGGATGAAGAGGATTTCTTCAACAAGAAGAATCGCCTGCATACCGAAAGTAGCTTTGCCTACCTGCGCGGCGAGCTGAAGCATACCTATCGCCTGCCCAAGGATTGGCAACTCTTCGGCAAGCTGGCAGGACAGGCTGCCACGGGGCAGCTGATCTCGAACGAGCAGTTTTTCCTCGGTGGTGCCGATTCTGTCCGTGGCTACTACGAAGCCACCGCAGTGGGCGACAAGGGCCTGTATGGCGTGGCCGAAGTGCGTACTCCCTCACTGGCACCGTGGCTGGGCATGAGCACGGGTGAACTGTATGCCTCGCTGTTCTACAGCGCGGGCTATACCTCTGTGTATTACCCCGGCCCGAGTGAGCGCGAGCGACTAGATCTCGCCTCGGTGGGCATGGGGCTGCAATTGAAGAAATGGCGCGGTGTATATGCCAACCTCGACCTGGCCTGGGCACTGAAGGAAACCAAGGGCAAGGAAGGCTCGGCTGGCTTTATCGACAAGGGCGATTCGCTGGTGCATTTCCGCCTGGGTTATGACTGGTAGTTGAAGGGGTATCAAAATGAATCAAGGTCTGTTCCGTCTGGTTTTCAGCAAGCATCTGGGCATGTTCGTGCCAGCACCGGAAGTGGCGACTGCGCAAACCGCAGGTAGCGCCTCAAGCGCACGCAGCCGGCGCCGGGCGCTACTGGCCGTGATCATGGCGATGCTGGTCTCGGGCGAGGTGATGGCCGAGATCATTCCCCTGCCATCTTCCGGCCTGGTAGTTGGCGGCGGTAACTGGGTTGGCGCCGAGATTGTCGGCGCAACCCCGGTCCTGACCACCATCCAGCAGAACGCACCACAGGCGATTGCCAACTGGCTCAAGTTCAACCTGGCGGCAGGCCATACGCTGGATATCAACCAGCAGGCTGGCTGGAGCATGCTGCACCGCATTCATGACAATGATCCCAGCATCATTGCCGGTACGATTACAGGCAAGGGTAACAATTACTTCCTGAACAATAACGGCATCATTTTTGCCGGCACGGCCCAGGTCAACCTGGGCTCAGTCTGGGCGATGACCTCCAGCAGCATGACCGATACCCTGTTCACGCAGGGTTTCATCAATAACCTTGCAGGCGAGACCTTCAGCAATACTGGTGGTTTCATCAAGGTGGAAGCTGGTGCCAAGCTCACGGCTGCCACGGGTGGCAAGGTAGTGTTGCTGGCCAAGGATGTGGAAAACCACGGCATTATCGTCACGCCCGAAGGCCAGACCATTCTCGCTGCTGGCGAGAAGGTTTATCTGAAATCGCAGGACAACCAGGCGAACATGCTGGTGGAAGTGGATGGCGGTGGCACTGCAACCAACCTTGGCGAGATCCTGGCCCAGCGCGGCAATGTCACCCTGATCGGCCTGGCAGTGAACCAGATGGGCACTATCAAGGCGACTACCTCGGTACGGGCCAATGGCTCCATCCACCTGCTGGCGCGTGATTCCGTGCGTACCAGCCAGGAATCGCTTGAGGGCGGTGGTACTCGCGCCGTGTTCCAGGCAGAACGTTTCGGCACGGTTAACATCGGTGCCAACAGCGTGACCGAGGTGGCGGTGGAAACCGACAACCCCGAAAAAATCAGCAACAAGGTGACCTTGCCCGCCTCTAATATCACGGTGCAGGGCCGTAGCATAGACGTGCAGGGCAAACTGCTGGCCAAGGGCGGCGTAGTGAACATCAACGCACTGGACGATGGCAAGCCGGTGGGTGGCGGCCAGCCTATCCGCGTGCTGCTGGGCGATACCGCGCGTATTGATGTCTCCGGCGTGGACACCACAGGCACCATGGACCAGAACCAGTTGGTGATCCGCTTCTATTCCGAGGAAGCCAAGGATACCCCGCTGCTCAAGGGTTCGCCGTTGTTGGGCCAGACCCTGTATGTGGATGCACGCAAGGGTACCAGCCTGTTTGATATTACCCCTTACCTGAAAGGCCAGACCCAGACCATTGCCCAGCGCATGAGCGCGGGTGGCACAGTAAACATTACCTCGGCTGGTGATGTCATTACCAAGAGTGGCTCGGTGATTGATGTCTCCGGTGGCGTGATCGACTATGCCGCAGGCGTGATCCGCGAGAGCAACCTGGTCTACAACAACAAGATCGTGGCGATCTCCAAGGCAGACCGTAATACACCGTATCACTCCATCGCTGATGTACTCACCATTACCGACCCCAAGACGGGCATGAGCGAGAGCTTCGACCTGGGCATGGGCGGCAAGTACCAGCAGGCTTATCGCCAGGGCAAGGATGCCGGCACCGTCAACATCACCAGCAATGGTGGCGCACCCGTGCTGGAAGGCAGCATGGTGGCGAATACGCGCCATGACATTACCCAGCGCAGCCAGTTGCCGGACGGTGGCAAGTTCAACCTGAAGGTAGGTTCCCAGACACTGCGTGTGGCAGATCGTGCCAATACCCTGGATGCCAGCTTCCAGCTCGGCAGCAACAATGCCGCTACCGAGGCAGTGGTTGATACGAAGATGCTGGACAATGGTTTCAACCATATCCAGCTCACCAGCATGGGCGATGTCATTGTCGACAAGGCCATCTCCACCGCGGCCAATGGCTCTGTGGGCCTCAAGGGCGATAATGTCAGCATCAACAAGAACATCACCACACCGGGTGGTGACATCACCGCAACCACACAGACTGCCAACGGGAACGTGCACGTAGCAGATAACGTGACACTCAGCACCGCAGGAACCTGGGCCAATGACACGCGTGGCATGCAGGGCGCACAGCAGATGCCGGTTGCCCTCGATGGCGGCAATATCACCCTGGACGGCAATCAGCTGACCTTTGGCCAGAACACGAAGCTGGATACCAGTGCAGGCGCATGGCTCAACAGCAAGGGTGAACTGGCTACCGGGGATGGCGGCAATATCACCCTACATAGTGGTACCGAGATTGTATTGCCGACGCAGATGCAGGCGTATGGCTTCAACAAGGGTGGCCAACTCGCGATCAGTACCCTGAAGAATGTCCATATCGGTGGGCAGGATAGCGGTACCGGCTTCTGGCTGGGTGCCGATTTCTTTGAGCAGGGCGGCTTCTCGCACTATGCCATTACCTCGACGGGCAGCAATAGCGAGTTCGTGGTGGGTGATACCTCGGGCAAGGCCAGCGTGATTCATCCCAAGATGCAGACACTGCAGATTACGCCGGGTTATGCCGCACAGGCTTCTGCCAATAACCTGACTGGTACGGTCGCGGCCCCGGTCATGAAGGCCGCGGGCCTGCGCGCCCCGGCTACCCTGGCATTCGCGGCCTACAACAATGAATTCAGCTTCGGCACCCTAACGGTGCTGGAGAACACGACGATACGCACCGACATTCCTGATGTGGTTGGCAATGTGGGCAAGGTGACGCTGACCGCAGGCAAGGGCCTGCACATGCTGGGCAGCATCATCACCCCGGCAGGTGATGTGGCGTTCAACCTCAACGGCAACCCGGGTGCAGTGGGTTACGACAACACCCAGGCCATCTGGCTGGGTGAACGCTCGGTGATTGATGTTTCCGGCTATTACCTGCGCCCACCGTTGCAAACCAATAACCTGCTGATGGCGCGTGTCTATGATGCGGGCACCGTCACCCTCAATGCCAACCTCGGTTTCGTGGTGGCCAAGGAGGGTAGCAAGATCAATGTCTCCGGCACTTCCGGCCAGGTTGATCTGGGTGCCAATGCACAGGGTCGCTATATCAGCTCCACGCTATACGGCGCGGCAGGTGACATCATCATCAAGGCGCGCGAAGGTGCGCTGCTGGATGGTGACTTCATTGCCGATGTACAGGGCACGGGCCAGCGTGGCTCGTTTAGCCTCAGCCTGGAATCCAATGCTACTCCCATCGCGATCAACCCTGCACCACCGACTGGCGAACGTGTACTGACGGTGACCAGCCAGAAACAGGTACAGGCTGGCAGCCTCAATGCGGGCGACAGCCTGGCTGCGTTCGAGGGCAAGGCACAGATTTCCACTGAGCAGATCGACAAGGCGCAGTTTGACCATGTCAGCCTGGCCAGCAAGAGTGAGAGCCGCGACCCCAGCTCCTCACAGCATGACCGCATCCAGTTCGAGGATGGTGTCAGGCTCAAGGCTGGCGAAACCCTGCATCTGGAAACCCCGCGTCTCAGCGTGATGAACGATGGCACTGTTGACCTGCAGGCCTCGCACATCATGATGAGTTCGCCCAGCATCAGTAACGATATCGTGGCTGGCAATGGCCTGCTGCGCGCGACAGCTGATTGGATAGACCTCAGCGGCCACCTCAATTTCTCCGGTATCAACCGTGCCGAGCTGACCAGCCGCCTGGATATCCGCATGCGCGGACAGGTTGATGATAACAAGGGCTCACTGGTTACCCCCGGTTCGCTGGTGATGACCGGCAGGCAGCTGTATCCCGTCACCAACAGTGAATACACGATCAAGGCCGATGGTGCAGGCAGCACCGTCACGGTGAAATCCAGTGGCGAGAAGTACAAGCCGGTATTCAGTGCAGGTGGCAAGCTCACCATCCAGGCTGAGGATATCGAGCAGGATGGCGTGGTGCTGGCCCCACTGGGTGAACTGGCGCTGGAAGCCACTGATACCCTGACCCTGGGTGCAGGCAGCCTGACGTCCACCTCGGCAGCAGGCTTGCTGATCCCCTATGGCGTGACACGCGATGGCGGTTCGCTGTGGGACTTGCCGGGTGGTGCCACCATAGGCGGCAAGCCCATGGAGAAGCGCATTACCCTGAGTGCACCGAATGTGGATATGTCGGCCTCGAATGCCGTGGTGGATATTTCCGGCAGCGGCGATACCTTCGCCTATGAATTCATCAATGGTCTAGGTGGCTCCAAGGATATCCTGATTGATAACCCGAATACCTATGCCATCCTGCCGTCATTGCAGGGCGACTATGCCCCGTATGACTACAATTACTACAACTACGTGGAGCGCGGTGGAGCAGCCCCGGCTGTTGGTTCCAGCATCTATATCTCTGGCGGCAATGGTATTGCTGCTGGTTACTACACCCTGATGCCAGCACGTTATGCCCTGCTGGAAGGGGCATACATGGTGGAACTGCAATCCGGCAAGGGCCTGTTGCCTGGGGTATCGACCACCACGTTTGATGGTTCCATCCTCAGCAGCGGCTTCTTCAGCAACGTCAACCAGAGCAGCCGCGCTACCAACTGGAGCACCTTCCGCCTGACCAGTGGCGCAGTATTCCGCGATCCGGAAAACTCCGGCATCAAGGTTCCCGCTGAATACCTACTGTCCAGCGGTAATGAATTCTTTACAAATGAGGCCAAGAAAAATGGCACCGCAGTACCGCGCCTGGCAGTGGATGCAGGGCAACTGGTGCTGGCGGCCAGTGAGCGCCTGAGCCTGGGCAGCACGGTGAAGACCGATGTAGGCCTGAATGGACGCGGTGCACTGGTGGATATTGTCTCCAGCCGTATCAATGTGGTCTCCAGCGTGGGGCCGGATAACGGTACCCTGCAGGTGACTGCGGATGCACTGAACAAGCTCAATGCCGAAAGCCTGCTGCTCGGTGGCCGACGCAACCAGGGCCAGGAAGGCCTGGAGATCACCACTGTGGCGAGTGAGGTGAATTTTGCCAACACGGGTGCAGAGCACGAACTCAAGGTGGAAGAACTGCTGGCAACCGCCACCGACAAGGTCAGTGTTGCCAGTGATGTACGCCTCAGCACCAAGTCCTCGGGGCAGGTGACCGATAGCGTGGTACGCGTGAATGGCGATGGTGCCTTGCTGGGCATCTCGGGCAAGCATAACCTCGTGTATGACCGCGTAGCGACTTCCGGCTCTACGCTGGGCGGTACGCTGGACATTGCCGCAGGCAGCCAGATCACTGCGCATGAATCGCTGGTGCTGGATGCCACAGGCATTGCCCATGTGGACGGCAACCTGGGCTTCTTCGCACAGGAAGTGAATGGCCAGCCAGTGCCGCATGGCAGCCTGACACTGGGTGCCAACAATATCCTGTTAGGGGATGCTGATCCCGCCCTCGATGGTTTGCGTGTGGATGACAGCCTACTGTCCAGCTTCGGCAACCTCAGGCGCGTGACGCTCAACAGCCGCCAGAACCTCAACTTCTATGGTGATGTCAGCCTGGGTAACGCAGACCTGGATATCACCATCAATGCCGCCGGCATCAGCGGCCATGCAGTGGCAGGCAACGCCGATGTCACCCTGACCACCGGTCAGCTGACCCTGAAAAACTCCACGGGTGCGGTCTATACGCCAGTCAGCGATGTCGCGGGTAGCAAGCTCAACATCAATGCAGAGAGCATTGCCATCGAGGGCAAGGGTGCAGCCTCGCCAGCCGGGGCAGGTAACTTCAATATCGGTGGCTTCGAGCAGGTGGCGATGAATAGCGGGGGCGATACCGTGTTTTCCGGTAACGGCGCACTGGCGATCTCGGCACAACAAGTCAGCCTGTCCAGCCAGCGTGTAACAGCGGCAACCGGAGCGAACTATGCTGTCAATGCCAGCCAGGGTAGCCTCAGCCTTACGGGTAACGGCAGCCAGCCTACCCAGACCAGCAACGGCATAGGTGCCAAGCTGGACCTCACGGCGCGCGAGATGGAACTGGGCGGCAATATCGAGCTGCTGGCAGGCCAGCTGAAGGCCAAGGCCACGCAGGGTAACCTGGATGTAGTGGCAGGTGCCAATATCAATGCCGGTTCCAAGGCCGTGGCCTTTGACAAGTACACTGCGCATACACCGGGCGGGCTGGTGGCACTGCAATCCGACCAGGGCAATATTCGTGTCATGGATGGTGCGGTCGTGAATGTGGGCGGTGGTAGCGGCGGCAATGCGGGCACGATCTCCATGACTGCCAGGAATGGCAGCGTGGAAGTGGCAGCCAACAGCCTCAAGGGCCAGGCGGCCGAAGGCAATACCGGCGGCAGCTTCCTGCTGGATAGCAAGACCATGACCGATTTCTCCACCCTCAATGCAGCACTGAATGCTGGTGGCTTTGATGCCACCCGCAACCTGCGCCTGCGCGATGGTGATTTCAATATTGCCGCCGCTGATGTGGTGAAAGCGCAGAACATTATCCTCAGCGCCGACAATGGCAGCTTCAACCTGCACGGCACACTGGATGCCAGCGGACAGCAGGGTGGCAAGGTCAAGGTGTTTGCGCGCGATGACCTCAACCTGAAAGCAGGCAGCAAGTTACTGGCGAAGGCTGAAGCCAGTGATGGCAAGGGCGGCGATGTGCTGCTCTCATCCGATACCGGCACCATCAATGCTGAAGTCTTCTCCGGCGGCCAGCGCCTGGCGGATGCTGCCGTGATTGATGTCAGCGGCAATACCAAGGGTGAAGTCACCATGCGCGCCGAGCGGGTTGGGGCATCAGGCCTCAAGGTGGCGACTGACGCTCCTGCGGCCATTACTGGTGCCAGCAAGGTGGTGCTGGAGTCATTCAAGGTTATCAATAGCGGCAGCACTATCAATGCTGCCACGTTGGCTACAGTGAATGCGGACACCACGGCATTCTACAGTGGGGCAGGCACTATCGCAGATACCTACCAGGCGACCAGCGATGGGCTGGCGGTCATTGTCGCGCCGCATACCGAGATTCGTACCACGGGCACCACGACGATAGGCAGTGACCTGAACCTGGCTACATTGTCGCAAGGGCGCGATGGCAGCCTAACCATACGCAGTACTGGTGACTTGAACGTGAATGGCACCATCAGCGATGGCTTCAATGGTGTGGCAACAACCAGCACACTGGGAACCGGGCAATCCTGGAGTATCAATCTGGTGGCGGGTGCCGACATGAGTGCCGCCAATTACATGGCAACACTTTCCGACAACACCATAGGCAACATGACGCTCGCCAACGACAAGATGATACGCACCGGGACTGGTGATATTCATCTCGCAGCGGCAGGCAAGTTCACTCTGGGGAATGGCAACTCGGTTATCTATACCGCAGGCCGGAAGGCCGATGACCTCGCTGGCTACACCAGCCCTACGGGTGCCACGGGTATAGGCTCTGTCGGCACAGCCTATCTGACCAATGGTGGTGATATCACCATTGAGACCGGTAGTGATATTACGGGTGCGTTACTTGATACAACCGGCAGGCAGCAACTCATCAATAACTGGTTGTTCCGCCAGGGTGGCGGCAACAGCAATTTGCCAGTGAGCTGGTGGTTACGTACCGACCAGTTCAGGCAAGGTGTAGCCGCGTTTGGCGGTGGCGACGTGAATGTCACTTCAGGCGGCAGTGTCACTAACCTGTCAGTGTCTGTACCGACTACCGGGCGTTTCGTCAGCACCAGCAGCAACCGCACGGATGGAGGAGGCAACATCAAAGTGCAGGCCGCGGGTGACATCAATAATGGTGTCTATTATGCCGGGCGTGGCGACATTGCCTTGTCTGCTGGTGGTGATATTGCCAATGCCGGCAACACCTTCGGTACCGTGATTGCCTTGCAGGATGCAACCGCGAGCCTGTCAGCCGTTGGCGATGTGTTAATTGAGGCTGTCATCAATCCGACGCTGTTTGCGCAATCGAACGTCAATGCACCAGGCGCACAGTCGCTAACGGCTAACGGCCTGCACTCCTCGTTCAATACCTATTCCGAGCGTGCGGGGCTGGAAGTGTCTTCTTTGACCGGTAACGTGTCGTTTGGTGATTTTTACAGGAATGCGATCACCAACAAAATGGCGACCGCAGCCCAGGGTCTGCTGAGTACCCAGAGTATTGCGATCACGCGCGCTTCACTCGGCCTGATGCCGGGTACCCTTGAAGTCACTGCCTACAACGGCAGTATTACGGCGCATTCTGATGCTGGCTTGATCCTCATGCCTTCTAGCCTGGGCAATCTTAGCCTGCTTGCAGGCGCTGATATCCAGTCCCCCTGGATCATCATGTCGGATGCCGACCCTGCGAAGTTGCCTGGCGTGTTCAGCCCTGTCAGGTCGTTGAATGAAGCGAGCAACAGTTTCGGCAAGCTGGCTGATTATGTGCAACTCAACCACGCGACCACACCCTTGCATATCAATAATCCGCAGGAAGTTGTCATCGTGGCCAGGGATGGCACCATCGGCAAGGAGGATGTGGCTACCCACATCAGCCTGCCCAAGGCAGCTTCCATCATTGCTGGGCTGGATATACTCAACCTTAACGCTGGTGAGATTACGACGAATACTGGTGCCAGCCTGACTTACCAGGGGCAACTGCAGAATCTGTCAGCGAATAACCTGACGATCGTCAAGGCAGGGCGTGACATATTGCAAACCTCGGCGGTAGATTCCAGCTACAACCTGGCTGGGCCGGGTAACTTCCTGTTCCAGGCCGGGCGTCATTTCAATCTGGGTGCAAGTGGTGGTCTCAATAGTGTGGCTAATACCATCAATAGCTATCTGCCTGACACTGGTGCTTCTATCACTGTATTGGCTGGCGTGGGCAGTGGGCCGAAACTGGCAGACTATATCAATGCCTACATTAACCCGAATGGGGATGGCCCTGCGGTGCTGGCAGGTAATGCTGAAGGCATGGCAGCCTATCGTGAAGCCACATTGAAGGCCGTGGCCAAGTATGTACGCGATCTGGGTGACAATGCCCCTGGCATGACCGATGAGCAGGCCATGACGAAATACCTGGCGCTAGATCACGACAAGCAGGCCATCTTTGCCTACCGCCATTACTCCTCGGAATTGCTGGCATCCGGTGAGGCCGATGCGGCACTGAAGGCATCAGGCGAGAGCCTGGCTGGCTTGGTGCGCCACAAGCGTGGGGACGATGCGGTGGCCATGCTGTTCCCGCGCGATATTGAATACCAGGGTGACCTCACGCTGTTCGATAGCAAGATCAACACCCTGCGCGATGGCAGCATCGACATCCTGGTGCCGGGTGGCATGGTCAACGTGGGTATCCCGGGTCGCGCCGTGCGTGCGGGCAACGGTATTGTCACCGAGAATGGTGGCGAGATACGCGCCTTCGCCGAGACCAATTTCCAGGTCAACCAGTCGCGCGTGGTCACCCAGTTTGCCAACGACATGACGATATGGGTCAACAACGGCAATATCGATGCCGGGAAGGGCTCACGTAGTGCGGTGGCGGTGCCGGAGCAGGAAATCTTCACCGATGCCTGGGGCAACATGACGCGCCGCATGAAGGGGGCGTCTGCCGGTAGCGGTATCCAGGTGCAATCTTATGACCCGGATGGCCCAAGCGGCCCGCTGGAAGCGCCTAGCCTTGAGAATGTCACCACTGCGCTGATTACACCGCGCGGTACGCTGGATGCCGGTGAAGCGGGTATTGCCGGCGGTCGTATCCTAGCGGTGGCTGATCGTGTGCTGAATGCCGGCAATATCGTCGGTACCACGACTGTAGGTGTGCCGTTGGCTTCGATGGGAACGCTGGCAGGCTCGCTGACTGGTACTTCTAATGTGGCCTCTGCTACAACCGCCTCCTTGGGAGATATGGTAAATCTGCCGCAAAACCAGGACTTCTCGCCAAAGAATATATTGCCATCCTTTGTATCGGTTGAAGTGCTCGGCCTTGGCAATATCGTAAAGTAGTTAAGCGATGGAGCAAGTCAAAAGGACTAGGTTTTCCTAGTCCTTTTGACATTCTTGTGACACAACAATTTAACGTACAAGTCACTAGCAAGTCACACATGAAATTTATATTACGCGCTTTGTCCTGGAGCGCGGTTCGATGTTGAGAAAGTTAGTAGTTCTGCTGATGTTGCTGCCCGGCATGGTCTATGCCGCCTGGAATGAAGGCGGGAATGAAGCATGGAGTAGCCGCGCCAAAGTTACGATCAATGCTACAGGCATCCCTACGGCCGAATCCGAAGTACCTGTGGTTTTGCGCCTGCACTCGGGCAATTTTGACTTTTCCAGTGCCAATCTTGATGGTTCCGACCTGCGTGTAGTGGCAGGTGATGACAAAACCGAACTGAAATTCCATATCGAGAAGTTCGATTCAGTGAATGAACTGGCCGTGATCTGGGTCTTACTGCCCAAGCTTGATCCAGCCGCCAAGGATGCGCATATCTGGCTTTACTCCGGTAACGAAACTGCAACTTCGGCTGCTGATGCGGCGGGTAGTTTCGATGCTGCGACCGCTGCCGTATTCCATTTTGCCGAAAGCGCTTTGCTGCAGGATAGCAAGCATGCGCTGTTGGCGACAGGCAATGTGACGGTGCAGAAGGCTGCCCTGATCGGTGAAGCAGCCGTATTGAATGGCGAGCCGCTGGTGCTGGCTGCCAATCCCGCGCTGGCACTCAATGATGCACAAGGATTTACCTTTAGCGCCTGGCTCAAGCCTGGTGAGGCTGAAGGCACGTTGTATCAACAAGGTGCTGTGACCATCAGCCTGGTGGCTGGCAAGCTGCAGTTCAACAACGGTAGCGCGGTGGTGGCGGGTGGCGAACTCAAGACTGCGGTCTGGCAGCATGTTGCCGTGACGGTGGCTGGTGGCAAGGTTGTCCTGTATATCGATGGTACTGAAGTTGCCAATGGTGCGGCTGCCCTGCCAGCAGTGCAGGATGCTGTGCAGATAGGCAATGGCTATCAGGGTGAGCTGGACGAGTTGGAGCTGGCCTCGGCTGCACGTAGCGCCGCCTGGATCAAAGCGGCTGCCAGCGGCCAGAGCATGGATGGTCAGCTGATCAAGGTCAGTGCCGCCGAAGGTGATGAGGAAGAAGAGGGTGGCAGCTCCCACTTCATGGTGCTGTTCCACAGCCTCACTGTCGATGCATGGGTGGTGATCATTATCCTTGCGGTCATGTTTGCGATTAGTGCTGCGGTTATGGTAGCCAAGGCACGCCAGGTTACGCGCAATGACAAAGCCAACCGTGCCTTTATTGAGCGTTTCAATGATGCGAGCCATGCTGAATTGCTGCAGCTTGATCAGGGCGCCGATACACAAAATTCTACGGTAGTGCGGCTCTATCTAGCTGGCCTGCGTGAGATCCGCAAGCGTTATGATGCAGCCGGTCAGTTGTCCCTGAGCGGTGCTTCGCTCGATGCGATCAAGGCTGCGGTGGATGCTGACCTGATCCGCGAGAACAAAAAACTCAACAGCAATATCGTGCTGCTGACCATCGCGATTTCCGGCGGTCCTTTCTTGGGCCTGCTCGGTACCGTAATCGGCGTCATGATCACCTTTGCGGAGATTGCAGCAGCGGGTGACGTGAACGTCAACGCCATTGCCCCGGGTATTGCTGCAGCGTTGATGGCAACGGTTGCTGGTCTGGCCGTGGCGATTCCAGCGCTGTTTGGCTACAACTATCTCTCCAGCCGCATCAAGAATATCAATACCGACATGCAGATTTTCGTGGATGAGTACATCACCCGCGTGGCTGAGCTCTACGGCAAATAAGCGGAGCGCACATGGCCGATATCAAGGAAGACAACCAGCCCTATGACGAGATCAACATCACGCCCATGCTTGATCTCGCCTATGTGCTGCTGGTGATCTTCATCATCATGACTACAGCTTCGGTACAGGGCGTCAAGGTGGAAATTCCGCAGACCAGCGCCACTGGCAACCTGGCCAAGCCGGATATACGCGGCATTACCATCACTGGCGAGGGTGATGTCTATCTGGATGCTTATCCGGTAGATCTCGCCACGCTGGAGCAGCGCCTGGGTGAGTACAAGGCCAATAACCCGGAATTGCCCGTTGTACTCAAGGGCGATGCCGCCGCACATTACGAAAAGGTGTCTGCAGTGCTGGAAATATGCAAGAAGCTGGGTATCACGGAAGTGGGCCTGGTGACCAAGAAAGCCGAGGGTTAGTCATGCAGGTTCAAGACGACAGCAAACCCTACGACTCCATCAATATCACGCCGATGCTGGACTTGGCTTATGTACTGCTGGTGATCTTTATTTTGATGACCACGGCCTCGGTGCAGGGCCTGACCATGAACCTGCCCAAGCCCTCGAACAAGCCGAGTACCGAGCAGCACGAGGTCAAGATAGTGCAAGTGCAGGAGGGTGGCACGCTGTTGCTTAATGGCATAGGTGTCAACCTGACTGAGCTGGAAAGCCAGCTCAATGCTGCACGTGCCCGTGACCCCAAGTTCTCGGTGATGATCAAGGGCGATGCACGTGCACCTTATGCCGGCATTGTCTCGGTGGTGGATTTGGTGACGCGTATGGAAATCCAGAATGTAGGCCTGGTGACCTCGAGGATAGGTACCTGATGGCTGAGATGAAAAAGCAGGGCAAGGCCAATTGGGTGTGGATCGTTGTTGGGGTGATGGTGGTGTCGGCCTTGGGTTACGGGATTTACAGCCTGTTATCGAGCAAGCCTGGCCCGAAGAAGCCACCTGTTACCACGGTGAAGTTATTGCCGGATACCCCTCCGCCACCGCCACCACCGCCCAAGGAACCACCGAAGGAGCAACCCAAGGAGGAGCCTAAGGAAATCAAGGTGGAGCAGCCCAAGCCAGTGGAAGCACCACCTGAGCCGCAAAATTTGAAGATGGAGGGGGAGGCGGGTGATGCGCCCAGCGCCTTCGGTGCGGGCAAGGTCACCAGTGATTACAGCGGTGGCGATGTGGGTGTGAAGATCGGCGGCAGCAAGGGATTGTCGGCCTATGCCTGGTATACCAACCAGATCAAGTCGAGCATCGAGAATGCCATTGCCGAACAGCCTGAGCTGGCCAAGGAGCAGTACCGCATTGTGGTCGAGCTATGGCTGGCCAAGGATGGTCGCGTGGAAAAGATCGAGTTGCTGAACGGCAGTGGCGAGGAAAAGAAGGATGGATTGTTGCGCAAAGCCTTGCAGTCGATCAAGCGCATGCCAGAGGCACCGCCGGAAGATATGCCGCAGCCAGTGAAGTTGCGGATTACTGCCAAGAACATGGGTTGAGGCAGCAACTAGGGAATTGACAAGCCTTACAGGCTTAGATTGAGGCAAACAAAATGAAAACTGAAGTACGTATGATGAAGCCGGTAGCGATGGCCTTGAGCTTGATGCTACTGGTATCGAATGCAGGCGCGGGGGAGCGCGAATCGCTGGAGCAGTTGCGTAGTACCACGGTAGGGCTGATTGAGGCGTTGGTACAGGAAGGTATACTTTCCAAGGAAAAAGCGAATGAGCTAATCCGCAAGGCTGAGGCAGCCAAGCAGGCTCCGGCAGAGTCGAACGCTCAGCCAGTCGTGGCAGGGGTGGCTGATGCCACGGCGCAGGATGGCAGCGTAGTGCGTGTGCAGTATGTGCCGGAGTTTGTAAAACAGCAGTTGCGCGCCGATATTGAGAAGGATGTGATGGCCAAGCTCAACTATCATGTAGAAAGCGAGCGCCTGGCACTGCCAAGCTGGCTTGATCGTATTTCTTTCGAGGGTGATGTGCGCCTGCGTTACGAGCCTGACAGGTTCTCTGAACGTAACCTGCCGGAGTTTCAGTATGGCCTTAATACGGGTCGCCAGGCCATGATTGCCAACAGTACGGACGACCAGAACCGCTACCGTGTGCGTGCGCGTTTTGGCATCAATGCCAAGCTAAGTGATACGTTTACGGCCGGTATCCGCATGACGACTGGTCACATGGATAACCCGCTATCTCCCAACCAGTCCATCGAGATTCGTCAGGCCAAGCTCGATTGGGGCCTGGATCGGGTATTCGTCACGGCCAAGCCATATTCCTGGTTGACGGCTACCGCTGGCCGTTTTGCCAATCCTTTCTTCTCAACCGATATGGTGTGGGATCGCTCGCTGGCGTTTGATGGTGCGGCCGTGACTTTTACGCCCAAGCTGAATGACAGTGTGACAGGCTTCGGTACTATTGGTGCTTTCCCGATTGACCAGGTGCACAAGAATTCCTTCAATAAGGCCAAGGATAAATGGTTCATGGGTGCCCAGGCTGGTCTGGAGTGGATCAGCCCTAACAAGTCCAGCGTCAAGGCTGGCTTGGCACTGTATGACTTTAAGGAGGTACAGGGCATACGCAATAACCAGGATGGTGTGGATACGCGCTACAACGCTAGCGTGATGCCGTGGCGCCAGAAGGGTAACAATACCTTTGATGTGCTGCAGAATGGCGATGCCAGTTGCGGCCTGGTAGATCTTGCCAATGGCGGTCAAGGCTACAGTGGTAGTGGTTGCGGCCTGGCATCCAAGTTCAAGGTGCTTAACCTGACTGGTCAGGTTGACCTTGCAACCTTTGATCCTGTGCATGTCATCCTGCAGGGTGACTATGCTCGCAACATCGCGTTTGACCGTCAGGAGATCTACAACCGTACCGGCAGGCTGTATGACAAGGAAACCGATGCTTACCAAGTCAAGCTGACGGTGGGTATGCCAGATGTGGCTAACCGTCACGATTGGCAAGTGTTTGGTGCGTATAAGCGCATCGAGGCTGATGCAGTGATGGACTCCTTCAACGACTCCGACTTTAACCTGGGCGGTACCAATGCCAAGGGTACTATTCTGGGTGGCAGCTATGGCCTGGACAAGAACACTTCGTTTACAGCGCGCTGGTACAGCACCCGTGAGGTAAGCGGTTTGCCGCTGTCCATTGATGTGTTCCTCTTTGACCTGACAGCTAGGTTCTGATCATGCTTAGTTTAATCCCATATACCCGCTGGCTTGCCTTGTTCCTATTGGCGCTTATGGCTTTACCTGTGATGGCAGCCGACAAGGATAAGGCTGCTAAGCAGCAAGAGCGTCGCATGCGGCAGATGATGCAGCAGGTACAGGCGGAAAAAGAGCAATTGCAAACTCAGTTTGAGCAGGAAAAGGCCACGCTTAAGCAAGAAGCTGAAGCTGAGCAAGCTAAAAGCAATGAGTTGAAAAGCAGTGTGGCGAGTGCCAACCGACGCAATTCACAATTGACGAGCGAACTCGAGACGCTGCGCAAGGAAAAGGCGGATGCACAATCACACAACCAGGCTTTGCAGGCAAAACTTGAGGATATGCAGCAGCAACTTGCCAATGCGCAGGACATGATCCGCAAGGGAGAAGCCGAGCGTAGCAATATGCAGGGCGTGATTGTGAAAAAGCAGCAGCAATTGAATGCTAGCCGTGAGAAAAACGACAAGCTATATGACTTTGGGCTGCAATTAATCAAGATTTATGAAAAGCCCAGCCTCTACCAAAAAGTGATGCGCGATGAGCCTTTTACCCAGCTAAAGCGCGTGGAAATTGAAAATATCCTGCAAGACTACAAAGATAAAATTGATGAAGCCAAATTGGGCAAGACTGATTTAGCGCCATAATCAGCACGACTTTAGAGCAAGCGCGTTGTCCCGGCATTGACCGGGACTTTTTTATGGGTCGTCAGCATGGAGGGTTGTCTGAACAATGATGATCTATCCTGCCAATCGGACTATGTGATCACATTCAACTGTCATATTGAGTTTCTAGAATGCTTGATGAGAAATCGGTGCTGCCTGTGCAGCTATTCACGTCAATGACAGGGAACCAACATGAAAAAAAACATGATATCCGTTGCGATTGCGCTGGCATTGTTGCCATCCATTAGCAGCGCCGCGAGTCCATTGAGTGGACTGGAAAAGCTCTGGACATACAATCATGCCGCTACTGGTGTCACTGGGCAGTCGTCCGAAATTGTCGCCTTTGATCATTTGACCAATTCGCTATGGGTGGCAGGCGTGCAGGGTGTGGATGTGCTCAACGCGAGTACAGGTAGCCTGTTGCAACACATCAATACCAGCATTTACGGCGGTATCAATAGTGTGGCAATCCACAATGGTCTTGCTGCCTTTGCCATTGAAAACACCAGTGACCGTACCCAGCCAGGCACGGTGAAGCTGTTTGATACCACCACACTTGCATTGAGCAGTGGTGTGAATTCCATTACGGTCGGTGCATTGCCCGACATGCTGACCTTCACCCCTGATGGTCGTCGCCTGCTAGTCGCAAACGAGGGCACGCCAACTAATTATGCTGGTTATGATCCTGTTGGCAGTGTCAGCATTATTGATGTGGGAAGTCGCAGTGTCACCGCGACGGTTAATTTTAATACCGCCCCAGTGTCAGGCAGCGATTTGCGGCCCAAGTCCATCGCCGGTATGGATTATGAGCCTGAGTATATTGCGGTGAGTCGTGATGGTAGCAAGGCATTTGTCTCCCTGCAGGAGGCGAATGGCCTGGGCGTGATTAACCTCAATACCAATCAGGCTGAGCATGTGATTGGCCTGGGAACCAAAGATTTTAGCGCGCCCGGAAATTACATTGATCCATCAGATCGTGATGGACGGATTGAATTACGTCCAGTCAATGCACGTGGCTTATATCAGCCTGATGGCATTGCTACCTACGATGTAAGTGGGAAAACTTTTGTGGTGCTCGCCAATGAAGGCGATACGCGCGAGGATGAAGCCGATAAAAAACGTCTAGGGGGAGCAACAGATGCTAGCCGCCTGAACATCGCGGTTCCCGATACCAAGTCAGGTGATGTTGTTACCTTTGGTGCCCGTTCGTTCTCGATTCGTGACCAATATGGCAATTTGGTATTTGATAGTGGTAACCAGTTGGATGCCAAGGCAATTGAGCTTGGCTTGTATGACGATGGGCGTAGCGATGACAAAGGGGTAGAACCCGAAGGCGTAGAATTGCTCGAGATCAATGGCCGTACCATCGCCTTTATTGGATTGGAGCGCACACTCAAATCAGCGGTCGCTGTCTATGACATTACCGACCCACTCAATGTCAGCTATATCGACATGATTGTCACCGATGGTGATCGTGCACCAGAAGGGCTCAAGGGATATTTCCACGATGGGCATTATTACTTGGCAATTGCGAATGAAGGTACTGCGACAACGTCACTGTATCGTTTGGCGATTGCTGCGGCCGTGCCTGAGCCATCCACTTATGCCATGCTCATGGCAGGCTTTATCCTGATGGGCTTTGTCAGTTATCGCCGTCGTCGGGATAAGTTCAAGCTCTAAGCTGTCAGGAAAGTGACAGGATTAGTCCTAACGGACTATCGCAAAAGCACCGTTACACGGTGCTTTTGCGTATGTTGATCACTTATAATGATCATAGTTTTAAAGCAATAATTTAATTCTTCACTCTTTAGGGGATTTTATGAAGTTCATTAAGACTTTACTGGCTTCCGTGGCGCTCATAGTTGCGGCTTCCAGTGCAAATGCTGCTGATCAAGATCTCGGCACTCTGGCCGTAGGCAAGACAGCGTACCACTCGGGTATTATTGAAACTTCAGGTTTCTTCACTGATATCGTGACATTTACCCTTGATGGCGACTACCGCGCTGCTTTGGGTGCTGGCGTGCTGAATTACAGCGTGGATGTTGATAACTTCCTGCATATCAGTGAGTTCAAGCACGAGTTGTTGCAAGAAGGTACTGTGATCGGTTCTGGAAATAAGTTCAATTTCAGCTCACTGACTGCCGGTACTTATCAAATTCGTATTTCTGGTGTTGTTGATGGTGACTTTGGTGGTCAGTATGCAGGCGGTATCACCATTGCTGCGGTACCAGAGCCAAGCAGCGTAGCCATGCTGCTGGTTGGTTTTGCTGCTCTGGGCGTTGCTGCACGTCGCCGCAAGAGCCTGTAATTCACTCTTCATGAATACAAAACGGCACCTATTGGGTGCCGTTTTTGTTTGGCATGTGTTTTGGACTGCATCAGTTACTCTATAAAGTTGCTTGCATTAGTCCATTCGGACCCAAGACAAAAAAATCCAGCTTGTTATAATTCGAGCACGTTGTAGAACAATAATTTTATTTATCCACTTTAGGGGATTTACCATGAAGTTTATCAAAACCTTTCTGGCTTCCGTAGCGCTCATAGTTGCGGCTTCCAGTGCAAATGCTGCTACGGGTAATTTTCAGGGCGTAGGTGCTAACAACGCTACAGATATTATCATTACAGAAGGTGTCAATCTGTACAATGTTGGTGTGAATGATGTTGGTGTGTTTAATCACGTTTTCAATTTCACATTACCAAGTCTGAGTGATACCGATGTAACACTCAATAATATTTTCTTGGCATTCCCTTACGCTGTTGTATTGGATATCAAAGATGCAAAGTTTAGCCTTTGGAATACTTCAGGTGAGTTGGCTAGTGCTAATGCTGGTGAAACTTTCTCTTTGGCTGCGTTAGCTGCTGGTTCTTATAGCTTGAAAGTTACTGGAACTACTGCTGGTAATTTTGGCGGAAGCTACAGTTTTGCTGTTAATGTTACTCCAGTACCAGAACCAAGCAGTGCTGCAATGTTGCTGATCGGTTTTGCTGCTCTGGGTGCTGTTGCACGTCGTCGCAAGACTCTGTAATTCTATAGATCAGTTCCTTACAGTTCTGAATAGTAAAAATGGCGCCATTGGCGCCATTTTTATTTTATGAATCATATGTATAGTACATATGGAAATAACTATAAATTCTTTCGAATTAGCTTAATCAATGTATAATTGGCCTTGGGGGGAATATCATCAACATGAATCATAAAAAGGAGTTTGTATGAATATTCTCAAAAACGTCCTGGTTCCTGCAGCGTTCTTAGTTGCGGCTTCTAGTTCTTATGCAGCAACGGTCGACCTTGGTGAGTTGAACAATGGCCTTAACACCTATGTAGACAGTGTTGTTGTTGGTTCTTTCTCCAACACCTACACTTTCTCTTTGGCTGATTTGAGCAGCGCGAATTTCTCGTTGACCAATTCTCCACTCAGCAACAGTGGTGTTTCCGTGTTCAATATCAGCAATCTGAATTATCAGTTGTATGATGCATCGAACAATTGGTTGGCTGGAGCTGTTGCTGGTGGCGAGTTCTCTTTTGCGAGCTTGGCCGCTGGTAATTACTACCTGACTGTCAGTGGTGTCGCTAATGGTGCTGTCGGCGGTCTTTATAGTGGTTCTATCGCTGTGGCTGCAGTACCTGAGCCAAGCAGCGTTGCTATGCTGATGATTGGTTTTGCTGCGTTGGGTGCTGTGGCACGTCGTCGCAAGACTAAGCTGTAATTGCTAGTAGTTTGAAGTGGTTTTAAACGGCGCTCATTGAGCGCCGTTTTTCTTTCAATGATTGCTTCAGTCGTTGTGGCGTGGCAATGTCAATCGGAAGCAGGAGCCTTGTCCGATTGTGCTGCGTACTATCAGTTGTCCGCGATGATGTTCTGCAATATTGCGTGCAACGTGCAAGCCTAGGCCTGTACCATGAACGGTTGTATTGTCATTAATCCTGACATATTTTTCAAAAATCTTGTTTTGTAATTCTGGCGCAATGCCATCGCCAAAATCTTGCACTTCAAGGTGGCAGTAATGTTGGCCTTGAAACACTCGCACAATCACATTGCTATTGTTGGGGGAGTATTTAAGCGCATTATCAATTAGGTTAGAAATGACTAGATTGATCAGGTATTGATCACCCAGCACATTAGCAGGGTCTGAGATGAGTTCCAACGTGATATCACGGTCACTAAAGTCTTGATAATGATCTACTGAGCTTTTAGCCAGCTGCGCCAGGTTAAGTATTTTCTGGCTAAAACTAAGATTGGTCTGGATTGCTTCAATTTTATCTACGCTGAGAAAGTTATCAATGATACGGCTCATGCGTTGACTGGAGCGCCGGATTTTTCGCAATGCTGGTGTCAACATGCTTGATGTATCTAAGTTAGGTTGAGATTGCAGTAGTGCAAGTCGCTGCGATGTGGTGTCAATAATTGCCAGGGGCGTGCGGAATTCATGAGATGCCATGGCAAAAAAATCGCGTTGTGCTTGCATCAACTCCTTTTTTTTCTGTAAGGAGTCTTCGAGCATCGTTTGCAAGGCTTGTCTTTCCGTGATCTCTTCGTTCAGCTTGCTGTTGATCAGCGCTAATTCCTGGGTTCTTTCATGTACGCGCTGATCAAGTAAGCGTTCGCTTTCTTGCGATAGTTCCAATGCCAGTTCTTTTGCTTTTAGCTTTTTCTCGGCCTCTTTTTTTGCGATGTTAACAATACCGAGTGTAAGCAATATCAGTGATAGGAGAGACCAAAGAATTGGCAGATTGACCATCGTGGTGGGAGGGCCGATGTCGATGCCGAGATTTTGCAATATGATGAAAATATAGCCACCAAATCCTGCCCATAAGGCCAGGACATACATGAGCAGGTCGAAGTGTTTATGGTAGATCAGCCATATACTGCAATACATAAGAACGAAGATATTGAGCAGCGCGAGGACATTAGTCATGAGCCCACTGAAGGGTAGGATTTGTGTCGCGACGCCTGTAAAGATCAGTAGCTCTAGAATCGTGAGCCCTTGTATCAAGCGAAATATGCCCGGGAGCAACTGTTTAAGCTGAAACAACGAAGCATAAAAAAACAATACAGTGGCCATGAGCAGGAAGTTCATGGATTTCTGTAACGCATCAATGGTTAAAGGCGCTATTGGTAGCGTGATTTGTGCCATCCCTCCAATAAATGCTTGTGCAGAGCAGACAATGCATTGATACAGCGCATAGAGTATGAAAATATTATTGTGCCGCAGCCAGAGCCACAAAATGAAAGCAAAAAGTGCCAAGAAAAGGCGAACGCCGTAATAGGCACCGACTAGGCTGTCAGGTCGACTATGATCGCTAATGAAAATGTGCGGTTGCCACAATGTGGCTTGAAACGTCATGGTGTTGGTGGATTGAAGCCGTACGTAATAGGTGTGAGATGGATGTGCAGTATCTGGCGACAGTGGAAAAATGAAATTGTGGTGCAGAATGGGTCGTTCAGTTGCTGGGTGGTGATCACCCATTTGGATGCGGGAGTAGCTTTGATTCTGCTGTGGGATATATAGCACAACGTCATCAAGGGTAGCAGGGGAAATCTCCAGCCAGTATTTATTATCGGCGGCAGGAAAATCCAGGGTAAACTTCATCCAGATGGTGTCTGAGGTATACCCTGCATTCCAATGCTGAGGTAAAGGCCTGAAGGCGCCCGCTTTGTCTTTGACAATGATGTCCTGCAACGTATCATTGCCAGAGGCGTCACTGAAATAAGATATCGTTCCCGCTGTATCCAGGTTGATACCTTTTTGCATGGGGTATGGCACCTGAAGGGCAAGGCTTACTGATGAGTGCATCAGTATTAGGGTGATGAACAGTCGTAATAACAGCTTGATCAAGAGTCTAGATACTCTGGTTTGCCCACAGGCATATTGATGGATTTTATACGCAATTGACTTACTCTAGCCATTTACGCGTCATTATTGTAGAAGATGATCTTGATCTCCGGGAGGAGACAGAGCTAGGATTACGTTCTCTCGGTATAGATGTCACCGGCGTCGCAGATGCGACAGCGCTTTATCGTGAATTAATTAATAAAAAATACGATATTGTGATTCTGGATGTCGGTTTGCCTGGTGAGGATGGTTTTTCTATCCTCAAGCATTTACGTAGTTCAGTGCAGATTGGCATTGTGATGGTGACGGCACGTGGTGCTGTGGATGACAGGGTGCAAGGTCTGAACGATGGCGCGGATGCCTATATGGTGAAGCCTGTAAACCTGAAAGAGTTGGCTTCTGTCGTGAATTCTTTGGCTCGACGTATGCAGGCCAGGATGGTGGAGCGTAGAAGGCAACCACAACCATCAACTGTAGACGCAACAGCACAGCAAGCACCTTTATCTACGTGGAAGTTGTGTAAAACTCATTGGACACTGGTGTCTCCTGACAATGCTTCTATTCCGCTCACCCCAAAGGAATATGCTTTTTTAAGTAGGTTGGTAGAAAAATGCGGTCAACCGGTGCCCAAGGCGCATATCATTCATGCATTTGGCGGTGACCTAGATGACTTTGACTTTCATCGAGTTGAGGTCATGATTTCGCGCCTGCGCCGCAAAGGCAAGGCTATTACCGGTGAGTTGTTGCCTATCAAGGCTTTGCCCGGGTTCGGTTTTTCTTTTACCGCAGACTGCACGCTGACCTAATCCTTTTCTATTGCCTGCCATCCGCCAGTCCAGGCGGATAATTACGCCCATTTGGTGAGTTGACTATTGTTGACAATCTCTCCTCGCCCTGTACTAGTAATACCTCTCTTTGCTCATTTGCCTTGTCACTACTCAGTTCGGCTGAAGGCTATGTTTTTTAGCCATGCCTTAAAAAGCGAGCGTATGTGAATTTTTGTGAGTAAATGTCAATGAACCCTAATTCAATTAGGGATAAATTCTCCCAGCCTTAAAAGGTGTCGCAAAGACACCTGCAAAAAAACAGAAACTGCAAGAGTTTGGGAGAAATCTGTGCAAAGCAATCATCAATGGCTATTGGCTCCACTGCGAGTGATCGTTTCGTGGTGGATAAGTATGTCAACCAAGTTCGGCTTGAATAGTCGGATGGGGAGACAGCAGCCTGTAGTGCATACCTCTTTATTTCGTAAAGTGCTGTTTATTGCACTAGCCATGATGGCGCTACCAGCATTGGCTAATGTTGATGTGCTCGTATCCAGTATTGATGATTCGGCATACGACCCGTCACCTCGCGGCGCACAAGTGCGATACAAAATCCAGGTGAGCAATAACGGCAGCGATCCTGCGACGGATGTGATGGTGAGGATGAGCTTCCCGTCCGCCAATGGTGTAGTGATGTCGAGCGCCACGATGGTCGGCGGTAGTTGTGCATTGAGTGGAAGCGACATGGAATGTCGCTACACAAGTAATAGTGGCAATTTCCCCGCAGGTGGCTCCTCAGATGTGGAGTTGTTCGTTGAAACAGGTGCAGCAACACCCAATACGATCGAACTGACGGCCAATATTACTGCAAGCAACGAAAGTGCAGCGAGCAGTACAAGCAATAACATTTCTACCCAAAATACTACGATCAATAACGGGGCTGATGTCAGGATCACTTCGGTGACAGGTGCCCCCAATCCTGTGGTCGGTGGCGGTAACCTGACATGGAGCATCGCGGGCGATAACAACGGGCCGAATGATGCGTCCAACCCAGTTGTGACCGTGACTTTGCCACCTTCGTTACAGTTTGTTTCCGGAGGGGGGGGCGGTTTCAATCCGTGTACCATCAGTGGCCAGGTAGTGACTTGTCGTTATCCCCCCAATATGGCGGCTGGCACCACATTCAGCGACTTGAACCTTGTGACCAAGGTAGTGGACGTTTCATTGGGTAACGTGCAGATCACGCCACGTATTTCATCGTCTACTGCTGATCCCAATCCGAACAACAACCAACAATCTGTTATTCCTCCGATTACGATCAGTGCGGGTGCTGATCTGCAAATTACCCAGCTGGCCAATACCATACTCGCCAGTTCTCAACAGGATGTGACCTTTAACCTACAGGTGCGTAATGCAGGTCCTAGCCCCGCTAGTGGCGGGGTGACAGTGACACATCAATTACCTACTGGGTTCATTTATGTGTCAGAGACAGTGCCCGCAGGTTGGAGTTGCAGCCAAGCCTCTGGCACGGTGACATGTAATTATGCCGGCAGCTATGCATCAGGTGCATCCAGTACTTTGGCGATTGTCGCAAAGGCGCCAGTAGAGAACGCCGCGATTAGTGGTGATCTGCCATCGACTGCTACAGTAGCTGCCATTGGTGGCATGCCTAACGATCCTGATACCAGTAACAATCAATCTGTCGTGAATGTCCGTGTCGGGCCAGATGGTTCTGTACTCCGTATTAGCAAGGAAAGATCTCCTAGGCCTGTGGCGCAAGGAATGGAGATCAGGAACCTGATTCGTGTCATGAATGATGGGCCGTTGGCCGCCGCCGCTGGCACGATACTGGCAACCGACACACTACAGACTCCCGCGAATGAAGAGTTTGTGCGCTATGAAACAAACAATGGCGCCTGGAGCTGTGACAACACAACTGCAGGTGGTACGGCCTCTAGCCCAGCACTGAATAGTGCAGTGACTTCGGTATCTTGTACTTATGCGCCCGGGTTGGCCGTGAATGCGACGAGCCAGCCTTTGGTGATCATCACGCGGGCTAAGGCTAGTGGCACCACTACTAACCAGGCTGAGGTTGCTTGTACGCCTGGAAGCAAGTGTTTTCCTACTGTATTGCTACCTGTGGATGTCACTGTAACAGCACCAGGCAACTCCGTGGACTTGGCCATTACCAAGGCTGCAAATACTACAAATGCCAATACCAGACTGGAGTTTGATGAGTCCACGTTGACTTACACCTTGGAGGTGCGCAACAACAATGCAGTGGATGCAGTCGACATTGTGGTCGAGGATATCATTCCTGGATGGCGTTCAGGTACCACGTTGGGTGCGGACACAGCTGCCTCTCTTGCGTCGATGGCGACCATCAGCGGCCCCAATGGCTCGAACGCAACATTCAGTTGTGTGCAGGTACAACTGGTACAGGCGCAAGTGAATAAGCCTGGTGTGAAATGTACACAGAATGGTGGTGTGCTCAAGCAAGGTGATGTGGCCAGGTTTGTCATTCCGGTTAGCCGTCCGTTGGATGCGGGTAGTTTTACGAATATTGCTACTGTGTCTTCTTCTACTCAGGGTGACACGAACACCAGCAACAATACGGCAAGTGTCGATGTGGTGATTGATCCGATTGCCGATGTGGAGATGACCTCCAAGATCGTGACGCCCGATGATGCGCGTGCGGGTACAGAGGTCAGCTATGTGTTGACCTTCAAGAACAATGGCCCTTCCACGGCGGCCAATGTATTGGTGACAGATAGTTTCACGATCGCTGCTGGCGACCCTGGCTTTACCGTGTTGCGCATCAAGCCAACTGGTTGGTCTTCGGGTACACCGATATGTAGTGGCCTGGTTGTTGGGGAAAGTTATGGCGCTGGATCCAACCCCGTGTTGTCGTGCCAGGGCGGAAACTTAAATGATGATGAGCAGCGCACGATTGAGGTGCTGGTACGCCCGAACTGGAAGACCGGTCAAGCAGAGGGGCAAGCCTGGCAAATCAATAACACTGCGCGCATTAGCACTTCCACCCCTGAGAGTACGAGTGGTACTGATAATGGCAATAACAGCCGGAATGTCACACTGACTATCCAGGCAGCATCGGTGGATTTGCTGGTGAACAACATCGACAACGTCGATCCGCTGGGTTACGACAGTTCCAATGGTGGAGATAATCCGCAGAATGACGTGATCTACACCATCAATACGGTGAACAATGGTCCGTCAGTGGCAACAGGTGTGCATTTCACTTATTCCATCACGCCGCCATCGGGCAAGACGATTCGTTTCCTCGGTGATAGTGCCGTCATGGGTGGCAGCCTGACTAACAGCATTTGTAACAACATCGGCAACACGGTCACTGGCCCTAGCACGCTGACCGTGACATGCAGGTTTACTGATACTGAGGCGACGTTTGACAATGCTGAAAGTCGTAACCGCTACTTGACCGTGCGTATGTTGACTGCGCCTCCATCCTCTGGAGATGTGTACGACAGCGTCGCGCGGGTGATTGCGAATGAGAACGACAACAACAGCAGTAATAATAGTGAGAGTGAAACCACGACGGTCAACCTCTCTGCACCGAATAACCTCTCATTGTCTGGCAACGTATTTGTTGACCGTAATGATGATGGTCGATTTGATCGTAGTGCAGGCAATGTTGAGACAGGCATCGGTGGTGTGACCATTACCTTATCAGGCACGACAGCGGCTGGTGAAGATGTGTGTACGGTATTTGCGAATATCCGCACCCAAAATGGTGGTGGTGACTTGCCAAGCTGTGTAGTCACAACGGATGCTGATGGCCGCTATTTCTTCAGTAGCCTGCCGCCTTCAAACGGGGCCGGTTATACCATTACTGAAACCCAGCCGGCTGGCTATAACGATGGCAAGGATCAGGTTGGTAGCCAGGGAGCGATTGCAAGTGTTATAGACGCTAACCTGAATCCAGGCACTATCTCGAATCCAGGTATTAACCTGAATTCAGGCTTTATACTAAATCCAGGTACTGATAGCTTTAATGTCATATTGACTTCAAGTGGCACTGGCTACAACTTCGGTGAAATTGCGACTAGCTCAGGCACTGCCAGCATCAGTGGGCACGTCTGGCTTGATGGCGACCATGATCGGCAATTCAATAGCGCCAGCCCTGCTTCCGCAGATGTGCCTAAAGCTGGCTGGACAGTCGAGCTATTACGCAATGGCGATAAAGTGGCAGAAATCACCACCGGTAATAATGGTGCCTACAGCTTTACGGGCTTGCAGCCAGGGTCTGGTTACCAAGTACGTTTTCGCGATCCAGCAAGTGGGCTGTTGTGGGGCCAGGCTCGTCCTAATGAGCGTGGTCTGACATTTAGCGATGAAATTGTTGATGCGAGTGCCAACCCCAAGGGTGCAACACGCACCGAAGGTGGCTTGGGTAGTATCACACTTGTCGCAGGCGATAACGTCACCGAGCATAGCTTGCCGCTCGACCCAGCAGGTGTGGTCTATGACGCGGTAACACGCCAGCCTGTTGCGGGTGCCGTAGTCACGATCAGCGGCCCGGCCGGCTTTAACCCGACAACGCATCTGGTGAGTGGCAATGCATCGCAAACCACAGGCAGCGATGGTGGCTATCAGTTCCTGCTCAACCCAGGTTTCCCGGCTGGCATTTATACCCTGGCGATCAGCAGCTATCCGAGCGGATACCTGCCACAGCCGTCCAATATCATTCCGGTATGTAATGCCACCTTGCTGGTCGCTGGCACGCCAGACCCGGCCCTGGTACAGCAGAATGACCTGGCGCCTGGTGTTGCTATCCAGCCGCACGACCCGGCAAGTTGTGCCACGACGTCAGCCGATGGCTCATTTGCCAATGGCAGCGGAACCCTGGCTGCGGCAGCGACGCGCTATTACTTCAGTTTTAACCTGAATGGTGGTTCAGCCAATGTTATTAACAACCATATCCCATTGGATCCCGGCACCAGTGGCCTGATCCGTATCGTTAAGGTGACACCACTGGTGAATGTAGTGCGTGGCGACCTGGTGCCTTACACCATTACTGCGACCAGTACCGTGGATATTAATAGCGTCGATGTCACGGATCGTCTGCCACCTGGCTTCAAGTACCGCAGCGGTTCTGCATCATCCAATGGTGTGCGTATCGAGCCAGAAGTTAATGGACGCGACATTACCTGGAGGTCGCAAGCGTTTACGGCAAATGAAACCAAAACTTACAAGCTGATCCTGGTCGTGGGTACCGGTGTGGGCGAAGGGCAGTACGTTAACCAGGCCTGGGCGCAGAACAGTGGTGGGATTCTTTCCAACATCGGCTCTGCCACCGTCAAGGTGACGCCAGACCCAACCTTTGATTGCTCCGACATCATCGGCAAGGTGTTTGACGACAAGAACGCCAATGGCTACCAGGATCAAGGCGAGCCGGGCATTGCCAATGTACGTGTAGTAACAGCGCGTGGCTTGCTGGTCACCACCGATGCCGAAGGTCGCTTCCACGTGACGTGTGCGGATATTCCCAATATGGATAGAGGTGCCAACTTCGTCATGAAGCTGGACGAGCGCACCCTGCCATCCGGTTATCGCGTTACCACTGAAAACCCGCGCGATGTGCGTGTCACGCGAGGCAAGATGGTCAAGCTCAACTTCGGCGCCACCGTGCATCGCGTCGTGCGGCTGGACCTGAATGACGAGGCATTCGTGCCCGGCGCTACTGACCTGCAAGCGCAATGGCAGCAGGCATTCGCCGACATGGTCAAGCAGCTGGATGGTCGACCTTCTGTGCTGAGGGTGGCATATGACCCGGGCGGCGGTGGGGCAGACCTTGCCAAGAAGCGCTTGGATAGTGTTGCCAAGGCTGCACGCAAGCTGTGGAAAGACACACATAACAACAATAAGGATGAAGCAGCCTTCCCGCTGATCATCGAGACAGCAGTGGAGGGTCAGCCATGATGAAGAAGCGAGCAATTGCTATCGCTGTAAGCGTGATGATGAGCGGTGGGTCGTATGCAGAGTCTTTATTGATCAGTGATCGCGGCTATGCTGCCAGTATGCTGGCAACCAAGGATAGGCCTACGCCTGACTTTGAGCAGGAAACCGGCAAGCGTGTCGATAACAGCCGTGTGGATGTTCATGGTATGCCTGCACCAGGCGAGCGTCAGGGGCCAACGTCTTACCCGTTACCTTCTGGCATTAGCAGCAGTGCGCTGGAGCGCATGCGGGCTGCGGCGGCCAATGTGCCGCAGGCCGAGCCACAAGTGTTTAGCCGCCTGGTGGAAGATAATGGTGCCGCGCGGTTTGAATCCGGCAAGGCAGATCTCACCAGCAGCTCGGTGAGCGAGTTGGAGCAATTGGCCGGACAATTGCAAGGCAAGCAGAATGTGCGCATCGACATTGCCGGGCATACCGACAGCCAGCGTTTATCGCCCAATGCCAAGAAGATTTTTGTTGATAACCAGGGTTTGTCTGAGGCGCGCTCGTTGGCAGTTGCGGCATTCCTCAAGCAAAAACTCGGGCTGGATGATAGCCAGTTCAGTATTCGCGGCTATGGCGAAAGCCAACCGATTGCCAGCAATGACAATCTGGCAGGCATGGCACAAAACCGCCGCGTGATTATCCGCGTCTGGTTTGACGAGCAGGAGATCATCCCGGCTGCGCCAGTCGCTGTTGCGCCGCCGGTGCGCAGTGCGTGTGAGGCGACCACTGTTGCCAAGCCAGGTGCACCGTTCCGCATCAGCATTGATGGCGAGCCAGTGAGCCTGGAAGATGGCGCGCTGGAGGCTGATCGCCAGCGTTGTACCGATGTGGCGCTGGAAAAGGCCGATATCCAGGTGCGCTACGACAACCTGGCTACCCTGCCGCAGATGAATGTGTGGAACACCACCCGTGGCGTGGTACGCGGAGACGAAGCGCAATTCCGTACCTGGGCCAATTACTTGCCATGGATCAAGCATGCAGAAATCCGCGTGTTCATGCCGGGCCAGCAGCCTCAGGAAAAACCGCTGGCAGTGTTGCCGGTGGATTGGAATGGCGTGACCAAATGGCAGGCCAAGGTTGAGAATACCGATCAGGTCATGTATCTGCTGCGCGTTTATGATGCGCAGGATAGATACGATGAAACCGTACTCAAGCCGCTGGAAATTCTTTCCCATGCTACGCCGCGCATCGAGAACGATCTGCAACCCGGCAAGGAAGAGTTGATCGGCTACGGCGAAAACAGCCTGAGCTTGCGTAATATCCCGGTCAAGGGTGGCACGGTGACAGTCAATGGTCGCTTCATTCAGCCAGGGCAACGTATCGAAACCTTGGGCCTGAATGTGCCGGTGGATGCCAATGGCCGCTTTGCCATCAAGCAGATCATGCCGCCTGGCCCGAACAGCGTCGAGGTCAAGCTGGTAGAAGCGGATGGCGAGTTCACCAGCTTCCGCCGCAACCTCAATATTGCCGATGACGACTGGTTCTATATTGCTGTGGGTGACATCACCGCAGGTAAGAACAACGTGCGTGGCCCAGCGCAACTGGTGACTGGCGATACCCAGCATTACGATGGCTCCAGCCATGTGGATGGCCGCGGTGCGTTTTACGTCAAGGGTAAGGTCAAGGGCGAATACCTGCTGACCGCAGCAGCGGATACGCGCGAGCAGCCACTGGAGCACTTGTTCTCCAACTTCTCGTCCAAGGATCCGCGCTACCTGTTGCGCAACATCAACCCTGATCTGTATTACCCGGTGTATGGTGATGACAGCACGACGGTGGATGATGCGCCAACGCAAGGCAAGTTCTACGTCAAGCTGGCACGTGGTGACTCGCACGTGATGTGGGGTAACTTCAAGACCAGCTGGAGCGGCACCGAGCTGCTGCAATACTCGCGTGGCCTCTATGGTGCTAATGCCAAGTATCGTTCTGACAGCACCACCAAATATGGCGAGAAGGCCACCACGGTAGATGCGTTCGCGGCTGACCCAGGCACACTGGGCGCGCGTGACGAGTTCCGCGGCACGGGCGGTTCGCTGTACTACTTGCGTAACCAGGCCCTGACCATGGGCTCGGAGCGTCTCTGGGTGGAAGTGCGTGACCGTGATTCCGGC
This sequence comes from Methylobacillus methanolivorans, assembly GCF_044751345.1. Lineage (GTDB taxonomy): Bacteria > Pseudomonadota > Gammaproteobacteria > Burkholderiales > Methylophilaceae > Methylobacillus > Methylobacillus methanolivorans. Next base: position 493,158 of record NZ_JBIWXY010000002.1, read on the forward strand.
CTGGTGATCGAGCGTAAATTGCTGACGCCAGCGCAGGATTATGAAATCAACTACCTGCAAGGCCGCGTCACGCTGCGCGAGGCGCTGAACTCCACTGGCGCTGCGCCTAGCATGATCAGCACCTCGTCGATCAACGGTAGCGAGATTTACCTGGTCGCCAATTATGAATATGTGCCTGGCCTCACCCGTGTGGACAATTTCTCCACGGGTGGCCGTGTCTCGCACTGGGTGAATGATTACCTGCAAATCGGCATTACTGGCTTTAAGCAAGGCCAGGGCCTGCTGGAACAGAAGCTCAATGGCCTGGATGCAACCGTGCGCTACACCCCAGGCACTTTCATCAAGCTGGAAGCTGCGCATTCTGAAGGTGCGGGCGCTGGTTCTAATACCTCGCTCGATGGTGGTTTTGCCTTCAATGGTCTCACGACCAGCGGTGCGCCCGCCAAGGCGTATCGTGTCGAAGGCTCGGTGGATCTTGCCGATGTAACCGATAAGGCCAAGGGCAAAGTGACTGCGTATGTGCAAAACCGTGAGCGTGGTTTCTCTGGCCCCGGCCAGATCACGACCACAGGTGAGGCAGTAAAGCAGCATGGTTTCAAGGCCAATGTGCAAGTCACAGACACGACTTTTGTTGATGCCAAGGGCGATGTGCGCAAGGCTGACACGATTGATAGCACCGCGGTTGAAGTGGGTGTGCGCCAGCAAATCGACCTCGAATGGCAAGCCGGTGTTGCTGTGCGCCAGGATGACCGCAATGTGCATGTGACCAATGCCAGCAGCCTGCTCTCGCGCAATGGCAACCGTACCGATGTGCAAGTGCGTATGGATTACACCCCGGTGGATCGCGATGCCGAGGTGGAAGACGGTCAGCCATTGCCGAAGAAGGATTGGGCGGCCTATGGCTATGTGCAGGGCACTGTAGCGCGGGATGGTGAGCGAGAAGACAACAACCGTGCCGGGATGGGCATGAGCTGGCGCGTGAATGACCGCCTCAAGCTGATCGCCGAAGGCTCGCAGGGTAACCTCGGGCCGGGCGTGAAGATAGGCGCTGATTACCGCTTGTCTGATCGCAGCAACGCCTATAGCAATTACCTGGTGGAAAACGAGCGTCCAGACAATGCCTGGCGTGGTCGCCAGGGCAGCTGGGTCACGGGGACTTCGTACCGTGTGACCGATGAAATGCGCGTGTTTGGCGAAACCCGCACCATGGATGGTTCCGGCGTGCAAAGCCTGGTCAATGCCTTTGGCCTGGATTATGCCGCGAATGATTTCTGGAACTTTGGTGTCAAGGGCGAGGCTGGCAAGGTGTCACATCCATTATCAGGCGACATCAAGCGCAAGGCGGTGAGTTTCTCGGTGGCCTACAAGCGCGACAACACCAAGTACAGCGGTAACTTGGAGTTCCGCGATGAAACCAGCAACATTACAGGTGATCGCGATACCTGGCTGATCCGCAATACCTTTGGCCACCAGGCCACGCCAGAGTGGCGTTTGCTGGGTAAGCTTAACTGGTCGGTGTCCAATAACAGCCGTGGGGCATTCTATGACGGCGATTACCATGAAGTCGTGACAGGCGCGGCCTATCGTCCGATCGACAATGACCGCTGGAACACCTTGTTCAAGTACACCAACTTCTACAACCTGCCGTCTCCTGGTCAAGTGTCGCCTTCTGGTTTTACTGCAGATTACGCGCAGCGTAGCCAGGTGTTGTCGGTGGATACTATCTACGACGTCAAGCCATGGTTATCCCTGGGTGCCAAGTATGCGTTCCGCATTGGTGAGTTGAAGGATAGCAAGGTAGATGGCCAATGGTTCTCCAGTCGTGCTGACCTCATGATCTTGCGTGCCGATTGGCACTTCGTCAAAGAGTGGGATGCGGTGGTCGAGCTGCGCAACCTGCGTGCGACCGAGGCCAAGGATTCGCGAGCTGGTGCATTACTGGCGGTGTATCGGCACATGGCAGAAGGTGTCAAGGCGGGTGTAGGTTACAACTTCACCAACTACTCTGATGACCTGACCAACCTGTCTTACCGCAGCCGTGGGTTCTTCATCAACGTGATTGGCACGATGTAAGGGTGATGCATGCGGTTTGAACTGGAGTATCTCCAGGAGCATGGTGTTACCCGGCTACAGGTGTATGGTGTTTTGCGTTTAGAGGCATATCGGCCCATGATCGTGGCGACATTGGCCGATATGCAAGCTCACCATACTTCTTGTCTGGTGATGGATCTGCGTCATGCCAGCCTTGGCATGAGTATGCAAGAGACGGCCAGTCTGCCGGAGATTAATCAGGCACTGGGAGTTTCTCTGGAGTACAAGGTAGCTATCGTGATCACGGAGGCCAATCCCAAAGTCAATGGTGTGCGGCTATATGAAATCTTGGCGGCACACCGTGGCTATGACCATAAGCTGTTTACACGCTATCCGGCAGCTTTGCTCTGGTTTATTGATCGCGAGCTTTACTAGGTAGGTTAATGTCTTGATGCCTCATGAGCCGCGAGGTGTGTGCTGGTCAGGTATTCAGCGTTGCTTGAACATATGGCTGACAAATATCCTGGCAGACACCAGGCATGCCAGGCTAGCCAACCCGATAATCACCACCGCTAATAGGTCTGCGCCTGCGTATCCCCAAAAAATCTGCATTGCTTGTCCTTGTTTCAAGCCGTGGTGATCAAGCCGGTATCGTGCATGCGTTCCAGCCCAAAATGGCTGAGCTGATAGTGAAACGATAATATCTCCTGCCCGTGTTCGCTCATTAACTCGGGGTCTTGGCGTTGTACCAAGCCTGCCGATGATAGTTCATCCAGAGCAATACGCAGGCTATTGCGGGCGAACTGGTCGCTGAGCGAATAGCTTTGCATGGTGAGTGCCAGCAAGTGGGTATCACGCATGCCGCCGAGTTGATGCAGTTGCGTGAGGAGAAATCCCTTGAGATGTAGTTTCATGGCTTGGTTCTGCTGGGTATGGAGATTTGTTTAATGATCACGCAGTTTTGCCACGCTTTCTGCCGATTCGCTGAACATCACAAAGCTGCCTCCAACCGTGAGCACTAGCCCCAGCAGGAAATACCAGGGCGGCATCTGCAAGGTAAACATGGCAATGAATATCAGCGCAAACACGGCATAGAGGTTGCCAACGGCCTCGCCTCGCCCAACGCCAATCAGGCTAAAACTCTTATAAAACGCCGTGTAGCAATAAGCATGGCAGGCCGAGGCCAGGGTAATCCACAATAGGGCTGCTGGGTTGGTGAGCGTATCGTGCAACAGGCCCATGATGGGCAACGAGGTAAAAAGCGCCAGCGCTGGCAATATCAACGCTCCCCAGAACAGGATTTCAAAGGTGAAACGGCAGTGTATGCCTACGTCCGGGTCGGTGACGTCCATCGCCCTGGCGGCGACTGCGCCTTCCGTGCCCCAGCCTATGGCCGACATCACGCCCCCCAGATAGCCCAACCACAGTTGGCTGTTATCCGCTCCCACTTCAGTGAACAAACCAGGGCCGTAGACCACCAGGCCACCCATCATAATGATGGCCATGCCCAGTGCCGTGCGACCAGAAATCTTTTCGCGGTACCACAAGCGTGCGACTACGGCGCCAATGACGGGGTAAAACAAAGAGCTGACAGCGGCAAATACTGGCCCGACAAAGCCCATCGCCATATAAGACCCAAAAATGGCCATGGGGCCGCCGCACAGCGAAGCCAACGCATACCATTTGGAAATCTTGCGAAAGCGCACGATGGTGCGTCCATAATCACGCACCTTGCCCAACACCAGATTCCACACAAGCAGGAAGATGAAGACGGCGATAGCGTGTATCCAGGTCATGACCGATGTGGCTGCCAGCCTGAGGGCAAGCTGATGTTCACCAATGTCGGCATATGGAGTTTCATACCATAGCGCAGTGCCCGGCACATACCATGCGCCCCAGAGGATGGCTGTCCACAAGGCCCACATAAATCCCCAGCGCTGGTTGCGCGCGTAATGCCGGTGCAGGGCAGCGGGCAGGCGTGATGCGGTGTATTGCATGAGTGGATGTCCAGTATCCAGGGTGGCGATGACAGATATTGCCCATGGTAATCAGCCATGTGGGTGAATTTCCATACTCCTTGTGGAGTACTCCAAGTTGCTGATGTATCAGGAAGATACCGGTAAATCAGGTGGAAGCAGGCAAGGGTGAGTGACTACCCACTATGGAGTAATCCGTAGGGAGAATTGTGGGCAATGACTCAACAGGATGAAATGCATTCCATTGTGGCTTGGTATGCCATGCTGGAATCGCATGGGCAAGCGACAGGACATTTGACTAAGGGGAATCCAAGTGAACAGTAATCCGTCTGTAGATGCTATTTCCGCCGATCTATCCGGCGATGTGGTAGCCGCCCAGAATTCCACCCTGCTGCGCAAGATCGGCTGGCAAGGTGCGTTCTGGGTGGCGAGTGGGGTGCCTGCCCTGGTGTTGTTTTCCATCGGGGCGATTGCGGCCACTGTGGGCAAGCCATCATGGCTGGTGTGGATGTTGTCGATCAGCTTTGGCTTTATCCAGGCGTTTACCTATGCGGAGATTGCCGGTCTGTTTCCGCACAAGTCTGGTGGTGCATCGGTGTATGGTGCCGTGGCCTGGGTACGTTACAGCAAGTTTATTGCACCGGTATCAGTGTGGTGTAACTGGTTTGCCTGGTCTCCGGTGCTGGCGATAGGCTCGGGGCTGGCGGCGGGTTATATCCTCAATGCCATGTTCCCACCAGATGCCGTGATCAATACCTGGCAAATCACGCTGCTTGATCTCAGCTTTATCAAGTCTGACCTGGCCTTGCGCATCAATGCGACTTTCATTGTGGGGGCCGCGGTGTTGCTGTCAGTGTTTGGGATACAGCACGGTGGCATTCTGCGTTCGGCGCGTGTGACCATGGTCTTGGGTATTACCGCGCTGATCCCGTTGATGTTGATCGGCTTGATCCCCATCATCACTGGCGATGTGGCCCAGCTGAATTTCCTGCCTATCGCACCCTTGTCCTATGACGATGCAGGCAATGTGATAGATGGCTTGTGGGGTATAGAAGGCTGGAAGCTGATGGCCGGTGGCTTGTTCATTGCAGCCTGGTCCACTTACGGCTTTGAGACTTCGGTGTGCTATACCCGCGAATTCAAGAACCCCAAGAGCGATACCTTCAAAGCTATCTTTTATTCTGGTTTGCTCTGTATCGCCGTCTTCACGCTGGTGCCGATCGCCTTCCAGGCTCATCTTGGGTTGGGCCACCTAGTGACGCCCGCTGTGTTGGATGCAGCAGGTAATGTGGTGACGCCCGCTGTCTATGATGGCATGCTGGCCCCGGAAATCTACAGCGGCATGGGTGTTGCCGCTGCGCTGTCTGACATGATCGGTGGCGGCAAGATCATCGGCAATATCCTCATGATCATGCTGGTGCTGGCGCTGATGCTTTCCATCATGACGTCCATGGCGGGCTCTTCACGTACCTTGTATCAGGCTTCTGTCGATGGCTGGTTACCCAAGTATCTGTCCCGGGTTAACGAGCATGGCGCACCAACGCCAGCCATGTGGACAGACCTGTGCTTTAACCTGGTATTACTGCTGATGTCAGACTATGTGTTCGTGCTGGCGGCATCCAATGTGGGTTATATCATGTTCAACTTCCTCAACCTCAACGCTGGCTGGATACACCGCCTGGATCGCCCAGACTGGCTGCGCCCCTACAAGGCACCGACCATCCTGTTAGCGCTGGGCACCGTGCTGAGTTTCGTCAACCTGGCGTTGATGGGCCTGGGGGCTGATATCTGGGGTGATGGCACATTGAAGACAGGCTTGTTCTTTGCCTCACTCATTATCCCGGTCTTTATCTTCCGGCATTACTTCCAGGATAAGGGACAGTTCCCCAAAGCCATGTTGGAGGATATGTATATCGCCAATGACGATGGTGGTGGTAAGCGTGCAGGTGTGCTGCCTTACCTGGCATTGATTGCTGGTGTGCTGGTGGTGGCATTCTTCCATAGCCTCTAAACCACAATCTTACTGATTACTTGACCAGTGCGGGCCGCAACATTGCGGCCCGTTTTTTATTTAATTCAATAGCTTAATTTGTTTTGGTACTCCGTAGGTGGTAAGCCCTAAGGAGAATTGTAGCCATCCTGCCGCTCATGAAGAATTCAACCTACAACAAGACATAACCCATGTTTAAAGAGAGGAAGTCAGAATGGCACGAGATCCTAAACACAATATCCTGTTTGAGCCGATCCAGATCGGCCCTAAAACCCTGCGTAACCGTTTTTATCAAGTGCCACACTGTATAGGTGCTGGTTCTGACAAACCCGGGTTCCAGGCTGCCCATCGTTCCGTGAAGGCGGAAGGTGGCTGGGCGGCGATGAATACCGAATACTGTTCCATCCACCCTGAATCCGATGATACGCACCGCTTATCTGCCCGTATCTGGGATGAAGGCGATGTACGCAACCTGCGCGCGATGACCGACGAGGTGCATAAATATGGTGCCTTGGCTGGTATCGAGATGTGGTACGGCGGTGCACATGCGCCGTGTATGGAGTCCCGAGCGACGCCGCGCGGCCCCAGCCAATATGCCTCCGAGTTTGAAACCCTGAGTTACTGCAAGGAAATGGATCAGGCCGACATCAACATGGTGCAGCAATATTATGTAGAAGCTGCCCAGCGCGCCCGTGATGCGGGCTTTGATATTGTCTACGTCTATGGCGCCCACTCTTACCTGCCGCTGCAATTCCTCAACCCTTACTACAACAAGCGCACCGATAAATACGGTGGCTCCCTGGAAAACCGCGCACGTTTCTGGTTGGAAACCCTGGAAAAAGTCCGCCGTGCTGTTGGTCAGGATTGTGCGATTGCCACCCGTTTTGCCGTGGATACCGTGTATGGCCCGGGCCAGATCGAGGTGGAAGTCGATGGCATGAAATTCATCGAACTGGCTGACCCACTGGTGGATCTGTGGGACGTGGATGTCGGCGATATTGCCGAGTGGGGTGAGGATGCTGGCCCATCACGCTTTTACCAGCAGGGCCACCAGGTGCCATGGACCAAGTTCGTCAAGCAAGTGTCGAAGAAGCCTGTGCTCGGTGTGGGCCGCTTTACCGACCCGGAAAAAATGACCGAAATTGTCACCAAGGGCTATGCCGACATTATCGGCGCAGCACGTCCCTCAATTGCCGACCCCTTCCTGCCACAAAAGATTGAAGAAGGTCGCTACGACGATATTCGCGTTTGCATAGGCTGCAACGTCTGTATTTCACGTTGGGAAATCGGTGGGCCGCCCATGATTTGCACCCAGAACGCGACGGCGGGTGAAGAATACCGTCGTGGCTGGCACCCGGAGAAATTCCGCAAGACCAAATCCAGCGATGCTGTGCTGGTAGTGGGCGCTGGGCCTTCTGGCTCAGAGTGCGCACGCGTGCTGATGGAAAGCGGTTATACCGTGCACTTGTACGACAGTGCCGAGAAAATAGGCGGGCACTTGAACACTATTGCCACCTTGCCAGGCCTGGGCGAGTGGAGCTACCACCGGGATTATCGCGAAACCCAGCTCAACAAACTGGTGAAGAAAAACAAGGACTCGGTGATTGCCCTGGGGCAGAAACGCCTGACTGCCGATGACATTCTGCAATATGGCGCAGACAAGGTAGTGATTGCCACGGGCGCTTCCTGGAACACCGATGGCACCAATTGCCTGAGCCACGAGCCGATTCCTGGTGCAGATGCCTCGCGTGCTGATCAATTGACGCCAGAGCAGGTGATGGAAGGTAAAAAGCCTATTGGCAAGCGCGTGGTGATCTTGAATGCAGATACTTACTTCATGGCCCCCAGTCTGGCAGAAAAGCTCGCAGTGGCCGGGCATGAAGTAACTCTCGTTTCAGGTGTGCACTTGGCTAACTACATGCACTTCACGCTGGAATATCCCAACATGATGCGTCGCCTGCATGAGCTGGGTGTGGAAGAGTTGGGAGACCACTTCTGCTCACGCATCGAGCCGGGCCGCCTGGAAATCTACAACATCTGGGGTGATGGATCACGCCGCACCTATCGCGGCCCTGGTGTTTCCCCACGGGATGCCAACAAAACCCATCGCTGGCTGGAGTTTGATTCACTGATTTTGGTGACTGGCCGTCATTCGGATTGCACGTTGTTCAATGAGCTGAAAGCACGCGAATCCGAGTGGGAGGAAAACGGTGTCAAATCTGTTTACCTGATTGGTGATGCCGAAGCACCACGCCTGATCGCGGATGCCACGTTCACAGGCCACCGCCTGGCGCGTGAAATTGAAGAAGCCAATCCGCAATATCCATTGCCTTACAAGCGTGAGGTAGCGGTGTGGGGCACTGCCCACATGCCGGGCGGTGAGTTCAAGATCGAGTACAAGGTCTGATAAGCACGCCGGGGAGGTCACCCTCCCCGGCACTTGCCACATCACCTTTTTCTTTATCGAGACTGCTATGCTGGATTCTTCTCTCGTCACCCGTATTTTGTTTCAGGACTTTGCCTCCTGGTCGATTACGCTGTTTTACCTCTTGGGCTATACCGCCATCGGCGTGTTCATTCACGGTGTTTATGTGCAGGTGCGCAAATACAGGCGCGGCAAGCCATTTGCGATTGCTGGCCTCAAGGCTGGCATACAACGCATGCTGCAAGACCTCGCGAGCCATCGCACCCTGGTGCGCCGTGATCGCTCTGCCGGGCGCGCTCATGCCCTGATTTTCTTTGGTTTTGTGCTGTTGTTCATTGGCACTGCCACCATCACCCTAGAGTACGACATCCTGGAGCCTTTGTTCGGCTGGCGCTTCTGGCGTGGTGATTTTTACCTCTGGTTTTCGCTGGTGCTGGATGTGGCTGGTGTTGGCCTGATTGCGGGCCTGCTTTACATGATGGTGCGCCGTGGCTGGATCAAGCCACCCAAGCTGGACTATGCCCGCCCCGACCGCAGCCCGGAAGACCCGGATTACAATCGAAGCGACTATAAGCGCGAGGATTGGGCCTTTCTCTGGACCCTGATCATCATAGGCATCACCGGCTATGTGCTGGAAGCCGCGCGGCTGGTGTGGCTGGGGGATCAGCCTGAGGTCTGGTCAGTGCGTTTCTGGTCGCCCGTGGGGGCCGTGCTGGCCCATGGCATGCAAGGGTTGGGCTTGGATGCTGATGCTGCCGCCATGCTGCGCAGCGGCTTATGGTGGTTTCATGGCCTGTTGGCACTGACCTTTATCGCCTTGATCCCCTACAGCAAGGTCAAGCATATCTTCACTGCGCCGACTTCGCTGATGTTGCGTGACCCGCTGGCTGGTCGCCGCCTACCCAAGGTACCGGAGGAGCAAAAGAGCGCGGGCTACCAATACATCACCGATTTCAAGTGGAAGGAGCTGCTGCACCTCGATGCCTGTACCAAGTGTGGTCGATGTCATGAGGCTTGCCCGGCCAATGCTGTGGGCGCACCGCTTTCACCACGCGACGTGATTTTGTCGCTGCGTGAGTTTGCCAATCATGCCTTAGAAGCCAAGACCTTGCCTGCGGAGGCTGAGCTGGACGTGCATGGCAAGGGGCCGGGCCAGGTGTTCATGGAAACATTATGGTCATGCCGCACCTGCCTGGCTTGCGTCGAAATCTGCCCAGTGGCGGTGGAGCATGTGCCTATCATCGTGCAGATGCGCCGCAAGCTGGTGGAAGACGGCAATATGGAGCCGTTGCTGGAGAAAACCCTGCAAACCATTCATAAGACCGGCAACTCATTTGGCGAATCCAAGCGTAAGCGCGCCTCCTGGGCCAAGGATTTGCCTTTCACCATCAAGGATGCGCGCAAGGAGCCGGTTGACCTGTTGTGGTTCGTCGGTGATTACGCCTCGTTTGACCCGCGTAACCAGAAAGTCACGCGCGGCTTTGCCAAGCTGATGAATCAAGCTGGTGTTGATTTTGGCCTGCTGTTCGAGGGTGAACTTAATGCAGGCAATGATGTGCGCCGTGTTGGCGAGGAAGGGTTGTATGAGTTTCTTGCCACGGCCAATATCACCTCGCTCTCTGATTGCGCATTTAACTCCGTAGTGACGACCGACCCGCATTCTTACAACACTATCCGCAATGAATACCCGGATTTTGGTGGCGAGTTTGAGATCCAGCATTACACCACGCTGGTACGCGAGCTATTGCAACAAGGCCGCTTGCGTTTGCGCAAGACGCTGGATTGCCGAGTTACCTTCCACGACCCTTGTCACCTTGGGCGTTACAACCGTGGTTTTGATGCCCCGCGCGATATCTTGCAGATGCTGGGCTGCGAATTGGTGGAGATGGAGCGCAATCGTGACAACTCCTTCTGTTGTGGTGCTGGCGGTGGCCGGATCTGGATTCCTGATCCGCCAGGTACGGAAAAGCCTTCGCAGAACCGCATGCATGAGGCAGCACGCATTGAGGGCTTACAAGTGTTTGTGGTGTCTTGCCCCAAGGATCTCACGATGTACGAGGATGCGCTGAAAACCGCTGGGTATGAAGGCAAGTTTGTTGTGCGTGAGCTGATCGAGTTGATTGAAGAATGTGTGGAGTACGATGAGCCAGCTGCATTATCTTTGCAAGCCTGAGGCCATGGTGCCTGCCACGTTGCCGGAGCTGGTGCAGCATGTGCTGGCGGGTGATGATTTTCATGCGGCGGTGGCACTGTATCCCGTGGTCAATTCGGCCGACAGGGCCAGCCTAGGGACACGTATCTTCTCTACCCGGCGCGATGTATTGATGCTGGCACGTTGGGAGCATACGCCAGCCGCAGTGCTGGAGGTTTTGTCGCAATTACCGCATATGCCCATGGCACGGCGTGTGGTCAGGCATCGCAATACGGCAGGTGAAACCCTGTCCCAGCATTACGCATCGCATCAAGACCCAGCCTTACCCAGCTTGCTTGCCCAGCATCCGCATGCGCCGCAGGCATTATTACTGCGCATGGCAAGCGAGGAGCAGGACCATGTGGTGCTCAAGTGCCTAGTGCGTAACCAGCAGGCACCAACTGCGGCGCTGGAATTATTGCACCAGCGCTTTCCTGGCAGCTTCGATAAGGAGCTGGCGATGCACCCAGCCACTTCTCCCGAGATGTTGGCGGCGATTTATGCCGCCCATAGCGATACTGCGGGTGGCGCACTGATACGTGCGGCGATTATTGCCAACCCCCATTGCCCACAGGCTTGTGTGCAGCAGGCGGAACATGCCCATGAGCGAGCGCTGTTGCGTGCGGTGGCCAAGCATCCGGCGTTATCTGTGGCCCGTATACGCAAGCTGGCAAGCTATCCAGACAATGCTGTGCGTGCAGCGATTGCTGCTCATCCATCCTTGCCACCCATGCTGACAATGAAGTTGGCGCAAGATGCCTCGGATGCTGTGCGCCGTACCATTGCCAGCCGCCCCGATCTCAGCGCGGATTGCATGTGGCAACTGGCGCAGGATCAAGACCCTTGGGTCAGGCAATGGCTGGCACGTAACCCGGCAAGCAGCCATGACCTGCTGAACAAGCTGGCATTGGATATTGATGAAGACGTGCGCCGTGCGGTGGCGCGTAATCCGCGATGTCCGCTGATGCTATTGAAAAAGCTGGCGCATGACGCGCGCAGTTGGGTGCGATCAGCCGTGGCTTATCAGGCTGCTGCTACCAGTACCATGCTGGCCAGGCTAGCACACGATAGTGCGGTGGATGTGCTGGCAGGCGTTGCCGTCAATATGCACACCCCGCAGCCCATATTACGCAAGCTGGCGCATGCAGACGACATGGATATCCGGCGTGGCGTGATCCTTAACTCCCAGGCAACCCGCAACACCTTGTTGCCTTTGCTGGAAGACCCCTATTACCTGCACCGCTTGATGCTGGTGTCCTGCCCGCAACTCAGCGCTCAGGACAAATGGGGCTTGCGTGATGACCCGGATTACCGGGTGCGGTTTACGTTGTATCAATGGCTGGCTACAAGGTTAAGCAGTGCCACCCATCCATCCTATTTTGACAGGAGGTTGTAATGAAGATCGTAGTAGCAGTGAAGCAAGTGGCCGCTCTGGAGGATGATTTTGAAATCCGTGACGATGGCCTGGATGTTGATGAGGATTTCCTGACCTATGACCTCAATGAGTGGGACGATTACACACTGGAAGAGGCCATGAAAATCAAGGAGGCCTCCAGTGAGCCCGTCGAGGTGATTGCAGTTTCCGTTGGCCCCGAGCGAGTCGATGAAAGCCTGCGTAAATGCCTGGCCAAGGGTGCGGATCGTGCTATCCGTATCTGGGATGAAGCGATTGAGGGATCAGACTCGATGGCCATAGGCCGCTTGCTGGCGCAGGTGGTGAAGCAGGAGTCGCCAGCCCTGGTGTTTGCCGGGGTGCAGTCATCAGATCAATCCCACGCTGCCACAGGCATGGCGCTGGCAGCAGCGCTGGATTGGCCGCATGCAGCCGTGGTGGCTGACTTGGCATACCAGCCGGGTGCCAGCGTGGCGCGCGTCAAGCGCGAGCTGGAAGCCGGGATGTTGCAAGAAGTGGAAATCGATTTGCCAGCGGTCATGACCTTGCAATTGGGCATCAACAAGCCACGCTATGCTTCCTTGCGTGGTATCAAGCAGGCGGCAGCCAAGCCGATCGAAACGCTATCGCTGAGCGATGTGGGCTTGACTAGCGATGCGGTAGGTGAGGGCGCAGCCTTGTCACGCGTGCTGCGAATGGAAGTACCTATCAAGGGCCGGGCGCAAATGATAGAAGGCACGGTGGCCGAACAGGCAGCCAGGTTGATTGAGATCATCAATGAGTACAAAGGGGTGGCAGCATGAGCACGATATTGGTAGTGGCGGAACATAGGCGCGGGGAAGTACGAGCGGTGACGCTGGAATTGATCACTGCGGCACAGCAATTGAAAACCTCGGCAGATGATCGTGTGCTGGTCGCTGTGGTGGGTGCCAAGGCCGAGTCACTGGCTGCTCAGTTGCAGTGGGCTGGGGTAGATGAAATCATCGCTTGCCAGACCAGTGCCGAGGAATTCGAGCCTGAGCTTGCCGAGCAAGCCATCAGTCAGGTGATGCAGGCCCATCAGCCTGCTGTGATCTTATTGCCGCATAGTGTGGACTCACTTGGTTATGCCACTGCATTGGCCGTGAAAGGAGGCTTTGGCTATGCCACCGATGTGTTCAAGTTGGCGTATGACAATGGTGCCTTGCTGGCAACGCGTGGCGGCTATAACCAGAAAGTGAATGTAGAGGTAGATTTCCCTGGCAAGGTCTGTGTGTTGCTTACACTGCGCAGCGGTGTGTTCAAGCCAGTGGAAGATGCTGCGGCTCCCAAGTTGAGCGTAGAAAATTGCACTGCCTTGACAGCACGCAGCCGTCCATTGGGCTTTATCGAGCCTGCCAATGATGGGGATGTAGATATCACTACTTCCGATTTCATCGTCTCGATCGGCCGCGGTATTGGCGAAGAGGTCAACGTGGAAGATTTCCGCGAATTGGCAGAGGAATTAGATGCCACCCTTTGTTGTTCAAGGCCTATCGCTGATGCTGGCTGGTTGCCAAAATCACGTCAAGTCGGGCAATCAGGCAAGGTGGTAAGTGCTTGCAAACTGTATGTGGCAATGGGGATTTCTGGTTCCATTCAGCATATGGCAGGCATGAAGCATGTCGGTAGCATCGTTGCGGTGAATACCGACCCTGGCGCTTCGATTTTCACCATCGCCAAGTACGGCATTGTGGGTGATATTTTCGATATTCACGAGGCGCTGATGGAACAACTGGCCTAATGCAGGGATGAGTCGTGGCGGCGATCATCGCAACGACTCAAGTGTGCCTTTATGTCACAGATTTTATACCGCGGGTGCAATCTGCAATTGGCGCTGCATGGTGTGTTGAGCCAGGGCGTGGTCATGCGTCACCAGCAAAATGGCGCAATCACGTTCAGCAGCTGATTCAAGCAGCAACTCCATGGTGATTTGCTGGCTGATCGGGTCTAGCCTGGAGGTCGGTTCATCAGCAAAGATCAGCGCGGGTGACAACAACAGCACACGTGTCAGCGCCAGTCGTTGCAGCTCGCCGCCCGATACCTGGCTAGGCAGGCGCTCCAGCAATGCGCTATCGAGACCAAGGCGTTCAAGCAGTACAGGTAATTCGGCCGGGTTCAATTGTTGCCGCTTGATCAGGTCGGCAAAAGCCTGCTTGAGTGGTAGCCGTGGGGCAAAGGCCGATACCGGGTCTTGATACAATTTTTGCAGCTTGAGCGGTGCTAGGCCGCTGGCGCGCTTCACCAGGCCGCTATCCGGTTTGACCAATCCCAGCAGCATATTGCCCAGCGTGGTTTTACCAGCTCCACTCGGGCCATTGATGGCAATACGCTCACCAGCATGGATGGTGATGTCTAGTCCTTTGAACAACGTGTGATCGCCAAAGCGTTTACTCAAACCTTGTGCTGAGAGGATGGCCGGGCCGGTGATAGGGACGGAATGCGGTAACTGCCAGTGTTCTGGGTCTGCCGCCAGCAATGCCTGTGTGTAGGCATGTTGTGGTGTTTGCAGCACGTTAGTGGCAGCGCCCTGCTCCAGTACCGCACTTTCCTTCATCACCATCACTTCGCCGCCCAGGCTGCGGGCTACGTGCAGATCATGCGTGATGGTGAGCACGCTGCCGCCTTGGGCAATGAAGGTGTGCAGGATATCAAGCAGGCTGGCACGTGCCTCTTCGTCCAGGCCTTTGGTTGGCTCATCCAGTATCACCACGGGAGCACCGCCTGCCCTCGTAGCGGCAAAGGCAACGCGTTGCGCCATGCCGCCAGACAACATAAAGGGATAACGCTGCGCACCGGTATTGACGCCCAGCGCCTGCAAGTCTGCACGAGCATTGGTCATGGCTTGGGTACGACTTAGGCCAGGCCGGGCGATCAATTGATAGGATTCAGCCACTTGCCGGTCTGCAGGCATGGTGGGGTCGAGCGCCAGCCAGGGTTCCTGCGGCAGTAGCGCCAGGGAGTGTCCCCACCAAGGGCGTCGTAGCTCGCCGTTGGCGGCTGCCGTGGATGTATCACCCAGCTTGATTGTGCCTGTGGAGATGAGTGCTGGGGCTAGTGTGCCCATGATGGCCTGCACCAGCAGCGACTTGCCTGAACCGCTTTCACCAATGATCGTGAGTGCGGTGCCCGGTGCTAACCTAAAGCTGCATGGCTGAACCAGGCTATTGCCATGGCGGTCTGTGACGGCGAGGTCTGTCACCTGTAATTCATACTGGCTCATATCGCCTCCTTCTTGCCGGATAGCAGTGCCAGTGACAGCATAATGAGCGCGAGTGTGATGACTGGTGCAGCAATCAGCCATGGTGCCTCTTGGTAATATGGGAATAGTTCTATCATCATGACACCGAGTTCAGGCGTCGGCGGGCGCAGGCCAACGCCAACAAATCCCAGCGCTGCCAGCGCGAGAATGGCGCTGGAAATGCCGAATAGCATGAGGGTGGCAATCATCGGTGCCAATTCAGGCAGCAAGTGCTTGCGCACGATATAGCCATTGCCAAATCCCAGCATGCGGGCAGATTCCACCGGGCCGCTCAGCAGCGTGGTTTTGATGCTGGCTCGGCTGACACGGAAATATTCCACCCACAGAGCAAATGAAAGCCCGAGATAAAGCGACCAGAATTCTCCCTGGGCAAACGCGGCAAACAACAATACGACCAGAAGCACAGGCAGGGTCATGACTGCATCTGCAATACTGGTGAGAGCTGCTTCCACCAGCCCGCCACGCCAGGCTGCGAGCAGACCCAGGCTGATGCCGATGAGTGCAGCGGAAATCACGGAAACCAGTGCCAGGCCAAATGAGAGCTGCAGAGCATGCAGCAGGCGTGCCAGCATGCTGCGCCCCAGGTGATCTGTACCCAGCCATTGCTGCCAACTGGGTGCTAGCAGCACCTGGTCCAGGTTTTGCGAGATGGCGTCCGGCATGAGTAAAGGGCCCAGGATGGCAGCCAGTATGATCAGGGATAGCAAGCTGATGCCTGCGCGCCGAGAGAGTGGGAGAGATTGCCAATTGTGCATCATGCAGCCACCTTGTGCTTTGCCAGGTAACGCTGACGTGGGTCTGCCAGCATGCAGGCCATATCCACCAGGGTGTTGCAGAGCACAAACAGCAAGCCCATCACAATCGCTGTGCCCTGGATCATGGGAATATCGCGCCCGAAGACGGCGTGGGCGAGGGCATGGCCGATACCAGGCCAGGCAAACAGGCTTTCAATCACGATTACGCCTTCCATCAGGAAGATCAGCTGTACGCCAAGATAGGCAATCACCGGCACGGCAGCATTGCGGATGCCGTGGCGTAGCAGGGCTTGCAGGTCGGTGAGCCCTTTGCTGCGTGCAAACTGGAAATAGGCCGAGCCGCGCACGGCGGCCATGGCATCGCGTGCCACACGGGAGGAAACGGCGGCCAGGCTCAGCGCTAGCGTCAGGGCCGGTAATAGCAGCCCGCCATGTTCATGGCTGGCACTGGCGGCGTTGGTGAGCCCAAGCTGGCTGGACATCAGCAAGATCAGCAGAATACCAAGCAGGAAAGGCGGCAATGCGCGCAGGGCGAGTGAGCATCCCATGGTGATCCTGTCTAGCCAACCACCTGGATGGAGGCCGGACAACAGCCCGATGGGTAATGCAATCAGCACTGAGAGCACCAGCGCAGCAAGGGCCAGGACTAGCGTATGACCAAATTGCACGCGGATTTCCTCGATGACTGGTGCACTGGTGATGTAGGAATTGCCCAGATCAAGGTGCAGCAATGCTTGCCAGTGCATGAGCAGGCCTTGCCATATCGGCTTGTCCAATCCTAGTTCGATACGCACGGCATCAGCAGCGGCAGCCGTGACCATGTCGTAACCATACCGACCGGCGGCAATGCGGAAGGCGAGATCACCTGATAGGTGATGCATCAGGAAAAACGATAGCGTGCTGACCAGCAGGGCGACCAATAAGGCCTGCATGGAGCGGCGCAGTAATAATAGGCTAATGGTATGGATCATGGCTGGGGAGCGCTGGCAGGCCAGTACATATCGGTGAGGTAATAGGATTGTTCGAGTGGGTCCACCTTGACACCACGCAACTCGGGGTGCACGGCAACAGGCAGGCGATACCATGTGATAGGAATGGCGGGTAGCTCTTGCTGCAAGGTGAGCATAATATCGTGCTGATAGCGTTGGTTGGCCTGCTCGTCGGTGCTGGTGGCTAGCTTATCCAGCAGGGCTGGCACGGTGGTGTTTTCCCACTGCATCGCGCCCCAGTCGCCGCCATGCAGGTTGAAGTTCTGGTTCATGGCAATGAATGGGTCTGGTACCACTGTGAAATTCAGTGCCAATAGCCCCATGTCCAGCGTACCGCGGCGATGCCCGAGGGGAATCTCGCTGGAGTTGGTCACCACGACCTTGACGTCTATGCCGAGCTGGCGGAATTGATCCTGCAAGGCCGTGGCAACAATCGGCAGCTCCGGGCGGTCTGGGAAGGCAGTCAATGTCAGCGCAAAGCGCTCGCCATCTTTTTGCAGAATACCGTCTTTCCCTGGTTTCCAGCCTTGTGCCGTGAGTAATCCGCGGGCTTTTTCAAGATCGGTGCCCAGCTTGGGGAAATCCGCATCAGCCTGATACCAGCCATGCATGCTGGGCGGCATGAACTGCTCTGCCGCTAATCCAGGCGTGCGCAAGATGCCCTTGGCGATCCCGGTGCGATTGATGGCAAGGCTTAGTGCCTGCCTGGAGGCTGGCGTGTTGAGCCAGCGATGGCCACTATTGAGCTTGAGTACGATGGTGCGGGCGACATCGGCCTCTTGCAAAACTACTTTTGGGTTATGGCGTAGGCGTTGCAGGCTGGCAGGGTCAAAGCCAAACACCAGGTCTGCCTGGTGTGATTCCGCCATGAGGGCACGCGTTTCTGATCTGCTGACAGAAAGATAGCGCACCGTGCGGATATGAGGTTGCTTGCCATTCCAATAAGGCGAAAGCGCGAAATCCAGTTGCTGTGGCAAGACATGGTGCACCAACTGATAGGGGCCGCTGCCTATCATGTGCGCGACCCTGCCATTGCTGCCATAGGCAGCAGGCGCCAGGATAATGGTGGTGCTATGCGCCAGCAACATGGGCAGCCGGGCATAAGGCTTTGCCAGCGTGATGCTGATGCCATCGGCTGTTTCGCTGATGGCTGTAATCGGAGCCATGTAAAGCACACCACCGGCCTGCTTCCAGGCACGTTGCATATTCTGCGCTACGCTGGCTGGTGTGACCATGGTGCCATCATGAAACTTTGCGTCTGGGCGCAGAACAAAGCGCCAGCGTAGCTGGTCAGCAGATACTTCCCATTGCTGGGCAAGCCCAGAAACAGCGCGACCGTTCACATTCACACCCACGAGCGTTTCAGCCACTTGCATGCGCTGGAACATATAGCCTGTGCGCGAAGGCTCCAGTGAACTGAGCTCCCATGGCCCTACCATGCTGAGGCTGGTCTTGGCAGGAGTGGTGCCTGCTGACCAAGCTGTGTTGTGGATAGTCACGCTGGCCAGGATCAATGCGCCAGGCAACCACGTTTTGCGCAGCAAGGCGCGGAAAATAGATAACTTCATCGTCGGGCTTAAAACTTGGCTTGCAGGCCAAGTGTCATCATGCGTGGTGCCCCGGGTAATACCCAGGTGCTGTTGTAGGAGCTGGCATAGTATTCACGGTCAAACAAGTTGGTGACGTCAAACGATAGTCGTAGTTTTGGGTCGATTTGCCAATACGTTGTTAGCCGTACTGTCACGTAGGAAGGTAATTCAAAGATGTCTTCGGTACTATCGGCACGCTTGCCAACATAAGTTAAGCCGCCACCCAGGCCTAGCTTGCTGCCATTGGCCAGGGTTTGCTCATGCATGAGCAAGGCATTGGCGGAGTGTTTGGGAATGTTGGATAGGCGGGAGCCTGCCTGCACAATACCATCTGGCAGTAATGTGGTAATCGGGGTGACTTTGAGGTCTTTGCCAAGATAGGCATCGATGTAAGCATAGCTGGCAATTGCACGCAGGTGATCAGTAATTTGACCGCTCAGGTCAATTTCCAGGCCACGGCTACGCACTTCCCCTGCGGCAATTGACCTGCCTAGTTGGTCACCTGGGTCTGTCGTCAGTACGTTCTGCTTTGTTATATCAAAAGCGGCAATGCTTCCGCCCAGGCGCTGGTCAGCGGATTGGTATTTCATGCCAACTTCAAACGCACGGCCACGTTCTGGATCAAAACCATTGCCTGCGGCATCAACACCAAAACTGCTTCCACCTGCCACACCCGCATTGGGGCGGAATGAGCGGCTCCATGAGGTATAGAGCGAGATTTCTGGATTGACGATGTAGGTAAGGCCAGCACGTGGCGAGGTAACGAAGTGATCCTGTTTGGAGATACTGTCGGTGCGCTTGTCGTTGAGGTTTTGCCGATAAGATTCAAAGCGCAAACCACCCATCAGCTTCCATTTCTCTGTCAGGCTGAGTTGGTCTTGTACAAACAGCGCAACGTCAGTTTGTTTCTCGTAAAAGTTGGTGGCGATGCCGAACTGGTTCAATGCTGGTTGGGTGAAGCCATACACAGGTGCATAGACATTGGTGTTCCATGCGCTCTCAGGTGTTTGTCGGCGTGAAAGCATATATTGATCATTGTGGAAACGATAGGCTTCCATGCCCACCAGGAAGTCGTGCCCGATGCTGCCCGTGTTAAATTTGCCATTCAGGTCGGCCTGGACAGATAAATCGGTGGATTGATAGTCGCGGATGCGCCATTGACGCTGCACGTCACCATTCGTGCTGATGCGGTTGAGTGCCGGGATGGTTTCCAGCGATCCGCCATCGGTAGAGTTATCTTTGTAAACGATACCAGCACGACCACGCCACTGGTCGGAAAATTCATGATCCAGGGTTAATTGGTGGGTATAGGCCTCCATCTTGAAGTCGCCTGCATTCGGCTCCCCCAGGAAGCGCTCGCGCTTGATGTTATGCAGGCGGTTGCCATTGATGTCGCGCAATGGAATGCCGCGATCCATGGGCAGTTGGTGCTTCAGGTATTCCAGCTCATAGGTGAGCGAGGTGGTAGGGCCGAGCAACCAGGTGAATGACGGGGCAATCAGCAGGCGCTTGCTATCGACATAATCACGAAAACCGCCATTGTCTTCTGCTGCGACGATCATGCGATAAGCCAGGTTTTCCGTGATAGGCCCAGTGGAGTCGATGGAGCTACGGTAGCTGTCATAGCTGCCTGCATAGATTTCTGCCACATTGCTGGCTTTGAATTGCGGTTTCTTGGTGACCACGTTGAGCGTGCCTCCAGGCTCACTGTTACCATACAGCGCAGCCGCAGGCCCCTTGAGAAATTCCACACGTTCTGTATTGGCGGTATCGCGCGGCGGATTGTAGCCACGGTTGCCTGAGAAGCCATTGCGCAGCATGGCGGGGCCGGTGTTTTCATGCCCGGCAAAGCCACGGATGGCAAAGTTATCCCATAAGCCACCAAAATTGTTTTGACGGCTGACACCACTCACCAAGTCGTATGTGTCGGCGACACGTGTTGCCTGGATGTCATCCAGCGCCTGGCGCGAAATGATTTTGACTGCCTGCGAGGTTTCTTGCAGTGGTGTGTCAGTTCTGGTCGAAGCACCAGCATCTCTTTGGTAGTAGTTGTTTGTCTTGCTCGTGCTTGATGCTTTGACGGTGACTTCTTCCAGCACGCCGGGGTTCTCGGCAGGCTCTGCGGCATAGCTGGGATAAGCAGCAGACATCAGTACGGGCAATAAGTAGTGGAGACGTGGTTTGGTGGGCATGGCCGCAGATTTTTCTTTAAGTAGAATGGGTTGGGTCGCAACGTAAGAACGATTATTTTTTGCAGCATTATAATGTTCTGAATTGTATATTTGCAACAGTGTTGCGATTTGGTTCGGGCACACCCTTTGCCAGGGGTTTCTATTGCGAATTCATTTAATTAGCTGAGCATGGTTTTAATCAGGCATGGTTGGCCCCATATCTTAGCCAGCATGCATTCGGGTATAATTTCGTTTTTTCGGGGGTGTGACGATGCCTATTTACGATTATCAATGTAGCAGTTGTGGTCATAAAGCGGAGCTGATGCGTAAGGTCAGCGAGGCTGGCACGACCGTATGTCCGGCATGTGCAAAAGAAACCTTCGAGAAGCAGGTCTCTGCACCGAATTTCCAACTAAGTGGCTCGGGCTGGTATGCAACCGACTTCAAGGGTGGAAGCCCAGCGAAGAAATCCGAGGAAACAGCTCCTGCTGCCTGTGGCACAGGATGTGCCTGCCATTAATGTAGTCCATTTGCCTTGACGTTAGAGCTGCCATGAAAAGTTACTTTATTACTGGACTACTGGTACTGGTGCCGTTGTGCATCACCATCTGGGTGTTAAGCACATTGATTGGGCTGATGGACCAGAGCCTGTTGTTGCTACCCGTTGCTTGGCGCCCTGAGGCCCAGTTTGGCCGCGCGATCCCCGGTATCGGCGCAATCTTGACCCTGCTGATCGTGTTTGGCACTGGTGTCATCGCGACCAACTTCTTTGGCAAGCGCATTATCCAGTTCTGGGAAGCATTGCTGGCACGTGTGCCGGTGGTTAAGTCTATTTACTACAGCGTCAAGCAAGTGTCGGATACCCTGTTCTCTGATTCTGGCCAAGCCTTCCGCAAGGCATTGCTGGTGCAGTATCCACGTCAAGGTAGCTGGACGATCGGCTTCCTGACAGGACAGCCAGGTGGCGATGTGGCGAATTACCTTCAGGGTGAATACGTGAGCGTCTATATCCCGACCACACCTAACCCAACTTCCGGTTTTTTCCTCATGATGCCCAGGGCTGATGTGGTGGAGCTGGATATGAGTGTGGATGAAGCCTTGAAATACATTATTTCCATGGGAGTGGTTGCGCCAGCCGGCAAAGCCAAGCCTTGACCTTTTAACCTTAAGTTATAGCCTACAAGAAAATAGTTATGCGTACTCATTACTGCGGTCACCTGAACCGTGAACATATTGGCCAGACCGTTACCCTCTGTGGCTGGGCACATCGCCGTCGCGACCATGGTGGCGTGATTTTCATTGACCTGCGTGATCGTGAAGGCATGGCTCAGATCGTGATCGATCCTGATACGCCTGCGGCATTTGCCTTGGCTGAAACCGTGCGCAGTGAGTTCGTGCTGAAAGTGGTCTGTAAGGTGCGTGCGCGTCCTGAAGGTACTGTGAATACCAACATCCCGACTGGGGAAGTGGAAATGTTGGCGACTGAGATTGAGATTCTCAATCCATCGCTGACGCCTCCATTCATGCTGGATGACGACAACTTGAGCGAGATGGTGCGCCTAGAGCATCGCTACATCGACCTGCGCCGTCCTGCCATGCAAAAGAACATGATGTTGCGCTATCGCGTAGCCAAGACCTTGCGTGATCATCTGGATAGCAATGGCTTCATTGAGGTGGAAACCCCAATGCTGACCCGTTCCACGCCTGAAGGTGCGCGTGATTATCTGGTGCCATCGCGTGTGCACCATGGTCAGTTTTTTGCATTGCCGCAGTCGCCACAGTTGTTCAAGCAGTTGCTGATGGTGTCGGGCTTTGATCGTTATTTCCAGATCACCAAGTGCTTCCGCGATGAAGACTTGCGTGCTGACCGCCAGCCAGAATTTACCCAGGTTGATATCGAGACTTCCTTCCTGGGCGAAGAAGAAATCATGAGCATTGTGGAAGATATGATCCGCAAGATGTTCAAGGGTGTGCAGGACATTGACTTGCCAGCACAGTTCCCACGCATGCCATTCTCCGAGGCCATGAATAAATATGGCTCTGACAAGCCGGATATGCGCGTGACCCTGGAAATCACCGAGCTGACCGACGTCATGAAGGATGTCGATTTCAAGGTGTTTGCTGGTGCAGCCAATGCTGTCGGTGGTCGCGTGGCCGCCATGCGCGTGCCTAATGGTGCGGCATTGTCACGTAGCGAGATTGATACTTACACCGAGTTCGTCAAGATTTACGGTGCCAAGGGCCTGGCGTACATCAAGATCAACGACATTACCAAACTGAATGAAGAAGGCCTGCAAAGCCCCATCGTCAAGAACATTCATGAAAATGCATTGAAGGCCGTCATTGAGCGCACTGGTGCGCAAAACGGCGATATCGTTTTCTTTGGTGCCGACAAGGCCAAGGTGGTGAACGAAGCGCTGGGTGCATTGCGCACCAAGGTTGGCCACGAGAAAGGCCATGTCGATGGCCGCGCCTGGGCACCATTGTGGGTGGTGGATTTCCCCATGTTTGAGCATGATGAGGAAAATGACCGCTGGGTCGCCTTGCATCACCCCTTCACCAGCCCCAAGGATGGCCACGAAGACCTGCTCACCAGCAACCCTGGCGCAGCCTTGTCCAAGGCTTATGACATGGTGCTCAACGGTTGGGAAGTTGGCGGTGGTTCCGTGCGTATCCACAAGCAGGAAATCCAGTCCAAGGTATTTGATGCGCTGAAAATCAGCAAGGAGGAAGCGCAAGAGAAGTTCGGCTTCTTGCTCGACGCCTTGCAATACGGTGCGCCTCCACACGGTGGCTTGGCCTTTGGTCTTGACCGTTTGGTGACGCTGATGGCTGGTGCTGAATCTATCCGTGACGTGATTGCCTTCCCCAAGACCCAGCGTGCACAGTGCTTGATGACCAATGCACCTAACGAAGTCGACGAGAAGCAATTGCGTGAGTTGCATATCCGCGTGCGTCAGCAGAACCCTGCCGCATAACATGAAATCGCTTGTGCTGGTAGCGTTACAACCTCTTGCCGTACTTGATGTGCTGTCTGCGAGTGTGCGCCTTGCCAGCCCGGCGCGCCTTTCATTTTAAAAGTTGGTTAGATGGCTATTCCAGACTTTCAAACATTGATGCTGCCAGTGCTTAAAACTGCATCTGATCAAGAGCAGCATGCGATGAAGGATATAGTTGAGCACTTGGCTATTGAATTTGCCCTTACTGAAGATGAAAAGTCTGAGTTATTACCCAGTGGTAGTGCATTTACATTCAATAATCGAGTAGCGTGGGCCGCCTCCTATCTAAAGAAAGCACTTTTAATTAGTCGACCGCGCCGCGGATATATTGAAATTACAGGTAGAGGTCTAGATGTATTGAGGTCTAAGCCCCTATGTATCAGCATGAAATTTCTTGAGCAGTTCCCTGAGTATCTAGCGTTTAGGAGTTCGGGTTCGGAAAATGGGAGTGAGGTCGGTTCGATCTCTACTGGGATTTCGCAGACAAGTACACCAGAAGAGTTACTAGCAAATACTGTAAAAGATTTGGATGCTGCTCTTGCATATGATCTTATTGAAGTCATTAAGTCCAGTTCACCTAATTTTTTTGAGCGATTAGTTGTGAAGTTGTTACTTGCCATAGGTTATGGCGGCAGCCGAGTTGAGGCGGGTCGTGCAATTGGGCAAAGCGGGGACGGTGGAATAGATGGCATCATTGATGAAGATAAACTAGGTCTAGATTCTATCTATATTCAAGCAAAGCGTTGGGAAAGCTCCGTCGGACGGCCAGAAATACAAAAGTTTGTTGGTGCTTTACAAGGGCACCGAGCACATAAAGGTGTGTTTATTACGACTTCTGACTTTACTAAAGATGCTCAAGAGTATGTAAGGAATATCAATAATAAAGTGGTATTGATCAATGGATTTACTTTGGCGAGGTTGATGATTGAAAACAATGTAGGGGTTTCAACTGTATCAACTTATGAGGTAAAAAAGATTGATACTGATTATTTTATTGATGAATAAATGCCGATAAAGTCACTCATCCGTACTATCCCCGACTACCCCAAGCCCGGTGTCCAGTTTCGCGACATTACTACTTTGCTTAAGGATGCCACTGGCTTGCGGCATGTGGTGGATGCGCTAGTTGCCCGTTATTCGGATGCCGCGGTTGATAAGGTGGTGGGTATCGAGTCGCGCGGGTTCATTGTGGGTGCTGCGGTAGCTTATGAGCTTGGTGTGGGGTTTGTGCCTGTGCGTAAAAAGGGCAAGCTGCCAGGTGAAGTGCTGGGGCATGATTATGCCTTGGAATATGGCACGGACCGCGTGGAAATCCATAGCGATGCCATCAGCCCGAATGAAAACATATTGTTGCTGGATGACTTGATTGCCACGGGTGGCACGGCGGAAGCAGCTGCCGTGTTGATTGAGAAGCTGGGTGGCAATTTGATTGAATGTGCCTTTATTATCGGCCTGCCTGATCTGGGCGGTGAGCAAAAGCTGCGTACACTGGGCTACAAGACATTTAGCTTGTGCGAGTTCGAGGGCGATTAGTGGAAAGTCATCAGCCGGTTTATAAAATCCCGGTGTCGGCGCTGGTATTGATTCATACCACTGATTTGCAGGTGCTCATCATGGAGCGTGCCGATAAGCCCGGTCTCTGGCAATCGGTGACAGGTAGCCTGGAGCAATTGCCCAATGGTGAGCTGGAGCAGCCCATGGCGGCTGCCATCCGCGAGGTGCGTGAAGAAACCGGCCTGGATGCAACCGAGTACAAGTTGATGGATTGGCAACTATCGCATGTATACGAAATTTACCCGCACTGGCGCTTTCGCTATGCCCCTGGCGTGACGGAAAATACCGAACATGTTTTTGGATTGGAATTACCTGCGCCTGTTGCTGTCCAACTCGCTCCGCGCGAACATGTGGCTTACGAGTGGGTGGATTGGCGTGAAGCGGCGAAGCGCGTGTTTTCATGGACGAATGTCGAGGCCCTGCGCAAACTGGGCGAGCGTCATCATTTAATATTGTGAAATATCAGCTATGCAAGCAACTCTAGAGACAACAGAAAAAAACGTCGTCGCTGAGCCGATCAGGTTTGAGCGTTTCCAGGCAACCCAGGAGGCTGAGTTGCAGGCACGTATTATTGCGGCCAAGCAAAAGCTTGGGAAGAAGCTGGTGATCCTCGGCCACCACTATCAGCAGGAAAGCGTCTATCGCCATGCTGATTACACTGGCGACTCACTCAAATTGTCCCGTTTTGCCGCCGAGACCGACGCGCAATATATTGTGTTCCTTGGTGTGCACTTTATGGCGGAGGTTGCGGATATCCTTTCCCGGCCTGAGCAGATTTCTATCCTGCCGGATTTATCTGCAGGTTGTTCCATGGCCGATATGGCGAATCTGGCCAAGGTGGAGCGCTCCCGCCGCGAGTTATCCAAAGTGCTGGATTTCGACGCGACCATTACACCGATTACCTACATCAACTCTGCTGCCGACCTCAAGGCGTTTTGTGGCGAGCATGGTGGTATCGTTTGCACATCTACCAATGCGACCAAGATTATTGAGTGGGGCTTCAAGCAACGTGAAAAGGTGTTGTTCTTCCCTGATCAGAACCTGGGCCGCTGGTCTGGTTACAAGATGGGTATCCCACTAGAGCAAATGCCAGTGTGGGACCCTGATCTTCCCATGGGTGGTTTGACGGAAGAGCAGATCAAGAACGCCAAGATATTACTGTGGAAGGGCCATTGCGCCGTGCACCAGATGTTCCGTGAGCAGAACATCACACGTTTCCGTGCCGAGCATCCCGATGGTATCGTGATTTCACACCCCGAATCGCCATTCGAAGTTTGCCTCAATTCTGATTACGTTGGTTCCACTGAGTACATCCTCAAAACAGTCAGTGACGCGCCTGCAGGTACGCGCTGGTTGGTGGGCACCGAGTTGAATCTGGTGAATCGCCTGGCTGAGCAGATGAAGCCAGAGGGCAAGGTTGTACAGTTTATGTCGCACGTGATCTGCGAATGCTCCACCATGGCGCGTATTGATCCCCAGCATTTGGCCTGGACACTGGAGAATCTGGTCGAAGGCAATGTGGTCAATCAGATCAAGGTACCTGAGCACGAGGCCGAGTTGGCGCGCCTGACCTTGCAACGCATGCTGGACGCATCTTGATGAAGGGTTAGGCTTGCAGAACGTCCTGCGTATTGCCACCTTTAATATCCATAAAGGTGTGACAAGTTTCAATGCACGCTTTGCCCTGCATGAGCAGCGTGAGCTGATCCGCAAGCTGCAGGCAGACATCGTTTTTCTGCAGGAAGTGCGTGATCAGCATATCAAGCACAGCCGTCGGTTCAGCGCCTGGCCGCTGGATGGGCAGGTAGAGTTTCTTGCTGACGCGGTTTGGAGCGATTACGCCTACGGCAAGAATTCCGTCTATCCTGCCGGGCATCATGGCAATGCCTTGCTGTCCAAGTTTCCTATCACCAAATACGAAAATACTGATATTTCCGCGCACCATAGCGAGCAGCGCGGCCTGCTGCATTGTGAAATTGCCGTGCCTGGTTGGCAGCAGCCACTGCACTGTATTTGCGTGCATTTGGGCTTGTTTGCACGCTGGCGTCGGCAACAGATCGGCCTGTTGCGGGAGCGCATCGAGGAAATGGTACCTGCCGATGCGCCGTTGGTAATCGCCGGTGATTTCAATGACTGGAGCATGACGGCGGGTCGTGAGCTGGTACATGGCCTGCATTTGCATGAAGTCTTTGAGCACCACGGTGGCAAACCTGCGCGCAGTTTCCCGTCCTTCCTGCCGGTATTCAGGCTGGATCGCATTTATGTGCGTGGCTTTAATGTGCGGCATGTCGAAGTGCATTCCGGCCCGCAATTCGTCAAGGTATCTGACCATGCAGCACTCACTGCGGTGCTATCGAGGGTGTGATGCGCTGGGAAGCCGGTAATCACATTACCCTGCTCAGGAACGGTGCCGAGTTTTTCCCGGCACTGGCAGCTTCCATTGAGGCTGCCCAACGTGAAATTCACATCCAGACATATATTTATGAGCTGGACGATACAGGCCTCATGATCGGGGAGAAGCTTAAGGCCGCCGCTGCACGCGGTGTGGCAGTACACCTGCTCCTGGATGGTTTTGGTAGCCGCAAGCTAGCCCCGACATTTGTGCTGGAACTTGAAGCTTTTGGCGTCAAGGTCATGTTCTACCGCCCCAAGATTTCTGCGTGGTCGTTCAAGCGTAGCCGCTTGCGGCGCTTGCACCGCAAGGTCTCGGTGTTTGATGGGCAGCATGCTTACGTTGGCGGCATTAATATCATCGACGACATGAATGTACCCAGCAATCTTGATGCACCCCGTGTGGATTACGCGGTTCGCGTGGATGGGCCATTGGTGTTCAGCATTCATGCGAGCGTGCGCAACCTGTGGCGGCGATTGGCCTGGATGCATCTGCGAGAAGTGGCAGCCTATCCTAATTTGCCAGCACCTGCTTTTATCAGTAATGGTATGCGGGCTGCGTTTGTTGTACGCGACAATGTGTTGCATCGTCGTGATATTGAGCGTGCTTATCTCAAGGCGATTGGCAAGGCGCGTACTGACATCATCATTGCCAGTGCTTATTTCGTACCAGGAAAGAAATTTCGCCAGGCCTTGATCGAGGCCGCCCGGCGCGGCGTTCGTGTACGGCTACTGTTGCAGGGGCGCATGGAGTATTGGCTCATGTTTGCCACGCATGAAGTCTATGGCGTGCTGTTGCGGCATGGAATTGAGATTTACGAATATCGTGCGAGCTTCATGCATAGCAAAGTAGCTGTGGCAGATAATCGCTGGGCGACAGTGGGCTCTTCCAATATCGACCCTTTTAGCTTGTTGCTGGCGCGCGAGGCCAATATCCTGGTTCAGGATAAAGTGTTCAATGCCGAACTCAAGGCCGACCTGGAAAAAGCGATTGCAGAAAAATCCATCAAGGTACGGCCGGAGGACTGGTCGCGTCGACATGTGTTCAAGCGCATGTTTTCATGGGTGGTGTATATGGTTGTGCGGCTGATGATAGGCCTGGTTGGCTCCAAGGAGAAACATTGATGTTGCCTGTGCCTGATGTACTGAATGTGGCGAGTGTTGCCAATGTCATCCAGTTGGCGGTAGCGCCTGCTTTCTTGCTCACCGGCGCGGGTGCCATGCTGGGCGTGATGGCAAGCCGATTGGCGCGGGTGGTGGATCGGTTTCGCGAATTACATGAATCTGGTGGCTGGAGCCATGAGCAAAAGTCACTGGAAATGCATACCCTGCTCAAGCGTTCGCGCTGGATTCATCTAGCCATTAGCTTATCTACATTGGCAGCGCTGCTGGTCTGCGTGGTGATTGCTACTTTGTTTGCTGCCACAGAGGTGGGCTGGAACCCGTCGCGGCTGGTTTCCCTGTTGTTCATTTGTGCGATGGGTTCATTGGTCGCAGGCTTGCTGTGTTTTCTGCGTGAAATATCCATTTCAACTGACATCATCGAGGGATTCCCCAAGTAGTGAATTCTGTCAGTGGTTTGTAATAAAATGCAATCCATGATGCCGGTGTAGCTCAGTTGGTAGAGCAGCGCATTCGTAATGCGAAGGTCGTAGGTTCGACTCCTATCTCCGGCACCATTTTTCTATCGTGACTGACCGCAATACCCGGATGGCATGATGTTCGAGTCGGCACTTAGGTGTCGTTAGTAGGTAAGCTGCGGTTTAGTCGGTGTTGATCTCATGGTGAAAAACATAACAGTTTTTGCCATTTTCCTTGGCTTTGTATAGGGCAATATCTGCTTGTTTGAGGTGTTCGTTGGCACTCATGGCGTTTGATAGCAGGGTGATCCCGATGCTCACGCCGATGTGTATGGTGAGGCCTTGCAGGTTGAATGGTTGGCTGAGTGCCTGGATGATGCGTTTTGCAATGAGGGCTAATTCTTCCTGAGAGGATAGCTGGCTACAGACCACGACAAACTCATCACCGCCGAGGCGAGCGATAAAGTCATTGTCGCGTGCAAGTGCCGATAATCTTGCGCTGACTGCGGTCAGCAGCGCATCCCCGGTTTCATGACCATGGGTATCGTTGACCTCTTTGAAGTAATCCAAGTCCAAAAACAAGATGCCTGATTGATGGCCATGTGTGGTGCGTGACAGCATCTGCTGCAGGTGCTGGTTTAATGCTGTGCGATTAGGTAGCTTGGTCAGATCGTCATGCAATGCCAAGTGGGCCACATGTTCCTGCATTTTCCTGCGCTCATGGATGTCTTCCAATGTGCCTATCCATCCTTGTGAGGTGTTCTTCGAGGGGATGGCTGAACCCTTGGCGCGCACCCAATGCCATGTCTGGTCAGCGGTCAGGATGCGGAATTCACAATCCATGTCGTTGGTATCGGATGCAAGGCATTGGCGCACAATATTGACATCTTCCGGATGAACACGTTTGATCCAGTTCCATCGCAGGGCATGCTCATTCGGTGCTCCCGTCAACTCCTGCCAGCCTGTAATGGAAGTGATGCCTTGCTTTGCATTGGCTTCCCATAGTGTCAAAGCCCCAGTGTGAGCAAGTGTGCGGTATTTTAGCTCGCTGTTTTCTGCTTGTTGGGTACTGAGCTTGAGGGCGGTTTGGGCGGCGATAATGCTTTCATGCAGGGAGTCGAATTCCAGGATTCTAGATGAGCTGTATTCGACCGTGTTGTAAAGCTCTTGGTATTTGTTATCAATAATGCCGCGAGCTTCTTTTGCTAAGGAGCGCATAGGCCGCAGGATATAGCCGGAGAGTTTGCTGGTTAGCCATAGTGCAAGTAGCAACATGATGCCGCCGCCAATACCAAGCTGCATCAGGGGTTTCTTCCATCGCGCATCAAAAGCTTGCAAAGGCTCTCCTACCACCAAAACCCAGCCTGGAGTGCCTGCAAGGAATTCATAGGAAAAGATCACATGTGAGCCTTCCTTGGTTTTGGCTTCAAAGAACTTCTCCGTTCTTGGCAAGGACATGAGCTTTTCCCAGTCTGGCACAGGTTGACCGACATAGCGGTCATTGTCACGTGAGCGAGCGATGATTTTGCCATTGCCATCGACGATAGCAATCAGCAAGCTGGTCTCTGATGAACCAAGTTGCGGTGCCAATTGCAGCAGCCGTCGAGGGGATAGCACGAAATACAGGACTTGTTGGATGGATTGGTGCTGCCAGGCAATCCCCAATGCAATTTTTGGATCATGCAAAGGGGAGGTGAAGTACAGGTTGGAAATCACTGGCCGGTTGCGATCCGTGAAATCAAGTGCAGATTGCAAAAACTCTGCCGGAGGTAGCTTATCATGCTCGGATGTTGGTGTCTGCCTTTCATGGGGAGATACGACATATAAGCGTCCTAATCCGGGCTGGGCATGATCCAGCCAGCTTTGTAGTTGCTCAATACTGGTCTGGTGGGTGTAGCTTGCCGTAGCGAGTGACTTCAGCAAGGTCGTGTTGATGATGATGTCATTTTCGACGGATCTTGCCAGTGCGCGTGCGCTATCCAGTAATCGGGTTTTACTGGCATTCTTGTCTTGCACGGTGACTTGCCAGACGGCCAGGATGGCCAAGCCCAGAATGGGCAGCAAGGCGATGATCACGAGTAGTCCCAGCCACGTGCGTAAACGATAACGTCGAATGCTGTCTTTGGCTTGTGGATTCAAGCGGCTACCCAATCAAATTCTCCTAGCTCAAGCTGATCATGATAGGGACACTATCACCGCGATCTATTTTAAAGCAATGGATTTATGGCTATTTACCTCGAATAACAGTGCTAGTATGCAGCCACCTGATTGTATAAGGCAGCATGTGACCGTATGGCAAGACTGATGGAATCACAACATATCATTATTCATAACCCGAATGGGTTGGGTTTGGCAGCGAGATTAGAGCTGCCGGAGACAGCGTTACGTGGAATGGTGATGATTGCGCCCGCGTTTGGCTGTGCGAAAGATATCTTGATCGCCTCCAGAACCGCGCGCCGATTACTCGAATATGGCATAGGGTCTTTACGTATCGACTTTACCGGTGTTGGTCAGAGCGAAGGCGATTTTTCTTTTACCAATCTGGATACGCAAACTCAGGATTTTGTCAGTGCAGCTGACTGGTTGCGACTGCATGTCCGGGCGCCAGATTTATTGATAGGCCATAGCTTTGGTGGCTTGGTTGCTATCAACGCTAGTCGTCTCATCAATGAGGTCAAGGCTTGCGTCACGATTGCTACGCCTAGTACTCCTGCCCATGTGCTGGCGATTATTGGATCGGAAAAAACCGGGGAAATTGAGCAATACGGAGCCACCGAGATAGAGGTGAATCGGCAGCGCTACACCTTGCGTCAGCAGTTCGTGGACAATGCACGCCAATTTGATATGGCGAGTCTGATAGCTGGCATCGGCGTCCCCTTGCTGATGATGCACTCTCCTAGAGATGACATGGTACCGATGCAGCATGCTCACGCATTATTCGAGGCGGCTAGCCATCCCAAGAGCCTGATCGCTATCGAGGATGCAGATCATATGGTCTATGAACGTCCTGCATCTGAGTTTGTGGCAGATAGCATTGGTTTGTGGAGCAGTCGCTATTTGCCTTCAATATAGCTTGGGCGGGAGCAGTAACACTTGCGGAATGGCTTCAAAAAAGAGATTTCGTTTTGTCATTTTCCGCTATAGTGCCAGCAACGGCTTCAATACTTGAGTTTGAGCAAACGTAATCTTGGGAGGGATGCGTTGAAGGCAATCTTGAGAGGTTTCGTATCATGCTGAGCGAAGGCTATCACCAGTCTCTCGTGTTGGTTTCGCTCATCGTGGCCATGTTTGCTTCGTATGCGGCGTTAGCCATGTCAGAGCGCGTTAATCCCGCCAAAGGGGAGAGGCTTTCCCGATGGTGGCTATGGGGGAGTGCTGCGACTCTGGGGGCTGGCATATGGTCCATGCACTTTATTGGCATGCTGGCCTTCCATCTCGATATTCCACTTGGTTATGATCCCGCCATTACTCTGCTCTCTTTGCTGGTAGCAATTCTTGCATCAGGGGTTGCCCTGTTCCAGGCCGTTCGGCCAACCTTACCTTTGACGCGTTTAGCTGGTAGTGCGGTACTGATGGGATTGGGTGTTGCCAGCATGCATTATCTTGGCATGTGGTCCATGTTCATGGATCCAACCCCTGTCTATGATCCCTGGCTGGTCAGTTTGTCTATCTTGATTGCTATTGCTGCCTCGGGGGCGGCGATGTGGATCACTTTCAAGTTGCGTCATAAACTTCACCGTGGATGGCTTGCTAGGTTGGGCGCTGCCTTGGTGATGGGCGCTGCGATTGGTGGTATGCATTACACCGCCATGGCGGCAGCCAGCTTCCCTTTGGGTAGTGTTTGTGGTGCTGCCAACGGGACTAACTTGGATGACCTGAGCATCATGGTGATCGCTGGGGTAGGGAGCATTCTGTTTGTGGCTTTTATCGTGACATTGCTGGATGCCAAGCTGGAGGTCAGGATCAGTCGGTTTATCCACTTGGCGAGATCATTGGAACAAGCCAATAAGGAGCTACTGCATCGCTCCCTGCATGACAACCTGACGAATCTGCCCAATCGGATGATGTTGGAGAGCAAGGTGTCAGAGGCCTTGAGCCGAGCAAAACGCGATCAGGAGCAGTTTGCCTTACTGTTTGTTGATATTGATGGTTTCAAGACCATCAATGACTCCTTGGGGCATCACGTCGGGGACAGTTTGCTGGTGGAGGTGGCAACCAGGCTACATGGCATTCTCCGCGGGCATGACACCGTGGCACGCATGGGGGGTGATGAGTTCGTGGTTTTGCTTGAAAGGGTCACTGTCGAAGAGGCATGTATTGTTGCCAACAAGATTGTCTCGGTGATCAGGCAACCCTTTCACACTGAAGAGCGTGCATTGCATGTTTCCACCAGTATTGGCATCGCTATGTATCCAAACCATGGGGCAAATTATCGCGAGCTTGCCATCAATGCGGATGCGGCCATGTATTACACCAAGCGTGCTGGCCGTAATGGCTATCATGTTTTTGAGATGTCCATGCACCTGGATACGCGGGAACGCTTAGACATGATGTTGGATTTGGGGGCTGCCCTTGAAAGGCAGCAGTTTGTGTTGATGTACCAGCCCAAGTTTGACTTGCATAACAATGTGGTGGGTTTTGAGGCGCTATTACGCTGGCAGCATCCGACATTGGGTTTGGTGCTTCCTGATCATTTTGTCTCCCTGGCTGAAAAGTCCGGCTTGATCATCCCGATTGGCGAATGGGTGCTCAATGCAGCTTGTCGACAAATGAAGGAGTGGTACAGCTCGGGCTGCGAGAAATGGCATGTCGCGATTAATCTATCGGCCTTGCAGTTTTCGCATGAGCGGCTACTGGATGTGGTTAGGCAGGTACTGGCTCGATGGGAGTTGCCGCCTCATTGTCTGACGCTAGAAATTACCGAAACTGTTGCAATGCACAACGCCAAGAAAACACTGGAGATATTGAATCAATTATCCCAGCTTGGTGTAAATATCTCGATTGATGATTTCGGTACAGGATATTCCAGCCTGCTATATCTCAAGCGCTTGCCAGCCAATGAGCTCAAGATAGACAAAGCATTCATCAGCAACCTGGGTACCGGTACCTTGATGAATGACCAGGCCATTGTCTCGGCGATCATCAACCTCGGTCATACGCTTAATTTCAAGGTGATCGCAGAAGGGGTCGAGAACGATGAGCAAAAGTCCTTTTTGCAGGAGCTTGGTTGTGATGGCTTGCAAGGGTTTGGCCTTGCAGAGCCGATGTGGGTAGACGAGGTCAAGGACTATTATTCTACAGAGTGCAAAGCTGGCTAGGCTAACTAAAGCCGCATTGTTTATACTGTACGTTTTGCGTAGTCACGCAGTACGAACATGAGGTGCTTTGGAAATGTGGGTTAATGTTGCTAAGTCGGTGTTGGTCATTGGGTTGCTGGCTACTTTGTCTGCGTGTGGTGGTTTCAGCCTCTGGCCATTCGGTGGGAGTGAGGGGGATGTGCGTCACAGTGGGCCTGCTGGTTCCACGCCATATCTATGCGACAAAGGGCGCAAGTTCTATGTGAAGCAGGTGGATGCTGGCAAAGCTGCCTGGTTGATCCTGCCTGATCGGGAAATCCTGCTGAACAAGACCGACTCTGGTGCATACAGCAACAGCATTACGACACTGCTGTTGGAGGGAGAGGGGGCGAAGCTGGATGACGGCTATAAGCATGACTACAATGATTGCAAGATCAATCTCCCGGTCAATAAGTCATAAAGTGACAGAATAGAAAGTAAAAAGCCGCTTTCAACAGCGGCTTTTTACTTTAGGCTTGGGCTTCAATCCCCTTACTTCTAGTCAGGTCATAATGGCATGATCAAGCAAGAAAGTGGCAGTTTCCATTAAGCACGAGGCTGATAATCTCTGAAATAATTGTTGACTAAATCAGTCTGTCAAAAGAATCCAGTGTGGTAAATCCTGTATGTTAGGCATAGTGAAAATCGCGCTCAGGCGCCCGTATACCTTTGTGGTCATGGCGATCCTCATTCTGATCGCGGGTGTGTTGTCGGCATTGCGCATGCCTACCGATATTTTCCCGGAAATTCGTATCCCCGTGATTGCGGTCGCTTGGCAATATGCCGGGATGTCCCCGGACCAGATGACCGGGCGCATCATGACGCCTTTCCAGCGCTCATTGACGACAACGGTAAACGATATTGAGCATATCGAGGCTAATTCTTATGCTGGGTTCGGTATCGTCAAGATTTTCTTCCAGCCAGGCGTTGATGTGGCAACGGCGAATGCTCAGGTGACGGCGATCTCGCAAACCATGTTGCGCTTATTGCCGCCAGGAACACAGCCTCCGCTGATCCTCAATTACAACGCCTCCACTGTGCCTATCCTGCAGCTTGCTCTCGCAGGCAAAGGGCTGACCGAACAAAACCTTGCAGACTTGGGTATGAATGCGGTGCGTGTGCGGCTGGTATCCGTGCCGGGAGCAGCGATTCCCTGGCCATTTGGTGGCAAGTCACGCCAAGTGCAGATCGACTTGGACCCCGATGCCATGCAGGCACGGGGGCTGTCTGGCCAGGATGTGGCGAATGCGCTTGCCGCACAGAACCTGATCTTGCCGGCCGGTACCCAGAAAATCGGCAATTTTGAATATACGATACAGCTCAATAATGCCCCATCGGCGCTAGAAGAGCTGGGCAATCTGCCGGTCAAGGTGGTCAATGGTGCCACGGTGTATATCCGCGATGTGGCGCAGGTGCGTGACGGTAATCCACCACAGACCAATCTGGTGCATGTGGATGGTGCGCGTTCGGTATTGATGTCGGTACTCAAGAACGGTGCGACATCTACGCTGGCGATTGTGGATGGGATTAAGGCCAAACTGGACGAAATCAGGCCAACCTTACCTGATGAGCTGGAAGTTCGCCCCATCAACGATCAATCGATTTTTGTCAGTGCCGCGATCAAGGGTGTAGTGCTGGAGGGCTGTATTGCGGCTGCGCTGACCAGCATCATGATCCTGCTGTTCCTGGGTAGCTGGCGTTCTACGGTGATTATCGCAATCTCCATCCCATTATCGATTCTGGGTGCAATTGCCAGCCTGGCACTGGTGGGGGAAACGCTCAATATCATGACGCTGGGTGGGCTTGCGCTCGCCGTGGGTATCCTGGTGGATGATGCCACTGTGACGATAGAAAACATCAATTGGCACCTGGAGCAGGGGAAACCAGTGGAGCCAGCGATTCTTGATGGTGCGCGCCAGATCGTGACACCTGCGTTTGTCTCGCTCTTGTGTATTTGTATTGTGTTCGTGCCGATGTTTTTCCTTGAGGGGGTATCGCGCTTCCTGTTCGTGCCGATGGCAGAAGCGGTGATGTTTGCGATGGTGAGCTCCTTCATCCTGTCGCGCACCCTGGTGCCGACCATGGCCAAATACCTGCTTAAGCCGCATGCGCCGCATACCGACCTGCATGGTAATAATCTGGTGTTGGCGCCGTCACGCAATCCTCTGGTGAGGTTCCAGCGTGGTTTTGAGGCGCGTTTTGAGCATTTCCGTGAAGGCTATCGTGGTGTCTTGCTATTGATGCTGGCCAATCGCCGCAAATTTATTGCGGGCTTCATGGCGTTTATCTTGCTGAGTTTTGCGCTGGTACCATTCCTAGGCAGGAACTTCTTCCCCGAGGTGGATGGCGGGCAGATTCTCATGCATGTACGCGTGCCTGTTGGTACCCGACTGGAGGAAACAGCCGCCAAGTTTGCCAATATACAAACCGAGATTCGCAAGATCATCCCGGCTCATGAGATCGAAACTATCGTCGACAACATTGGCTTGCCGATCAGCTCAATCAACCTTGCCTACAATAACACTGGCATCATGGGGGTGCAGGATGGTGATATCCAGATCGCCTTGAGTCGCGAGCACCAGCCAACCGCTGCTTACGTCAAGCGCTTGCGCGAGGAGTTACCTCGCCTGTTCCCGGATGCAACCTTTACCTTCCCGCCAGCGGATATTGTCAGCCAGATCCTGAATTTTGGCTCTCCAGCTCCGATTGACCTGCAAATCCGTGGCAATAACCTGCAGGCTAATTTTGATTATGCCAACATGCTGGTGGCGGAAATCCGCAAGGTGCCCGGCATCGCTGACGTGCGTATACAGCAGTCGCGTCGTAATCCGGTCTTGAATGTCGATATTGACCGGGTGCGGGCGCAGGAGCTTGGCCTGACGACACGTGACGTGACCAATAACATGGTGGTCAACCTGGCCGGTAGTAGCCAGGTAGCCCCTACTTTCTGGCTGAATCCGGCGAATGGGGTTTCTTATCCTATCGTCATGCAAACGCCTCAATACAAAATGGATAGCCTGTCTGCGCTGGAAAACTTGCCGATTAACGGCAGCGTGCCGGGCACAAGCTCACAAATCCTGGGCGGCTTGGCGACTTTCTCGCGTAGCAATGCCAACGCCTTGGTTAGCCAATATGATATTCAGCCTATGGTGCAGATCAATGCGACCACCCAGGGACGTGATCTTGGTGCGGTGGCGAAGGAGATACGCCAGATCATGGATGCCCATGCTGATACGGTACCCAAGGGTTCTAGCGTTGCCTTGTTGGGTCAGGTCGAAACCATGGAGCACGCATTTTCTGGCCTGCTGTTTGGGTTGGTGGGGGCGATTGCGCTGATCTATCTGTTGATCGTGGTGAACTTCCAATCATGGAGTGACTCCTTCGTGATCGTCAGTGCCTTGCCTGCCGCGATTGCTGGCATTGTCTGGATGCTGTTTGCAAGCTTTACCCCCTTGTCCGTACCGGCATTGACCGGGGCGATCATGTGTATGGGGGTGGCGACCGCCAATAGCGTCTTGGTGATCAGCTTTGCACGCGAGCGCTTGGCAGAGCTGGGGAATGCGACCCAGGCTGCGATAGAAGCTGGTTTTGTACGCTTCCGCCCGGTATTGATGACTGCCCTGGCCATGATGATAGGGATGGCGCCAATGGCATTGGGCCTGGGCGAGGGTGGTGAACAGAATGCGCCGCTAGGGCGCGCAGTCATCGGCGGCCTGTTGTTTGCCACCATTACCACCCTGATTTTTGTGCCTGTGGTATTTAGCGTTGTGCACCGTAATTACCGCAAGCCCGTTGTCGAGAATTCGAGTTATGGAGAAGTAAATGTCATCTGATTTTAGCTCTACTGATCTTGGTGCCCCGCGCCGTACTGTGCGTCGAGGCGGCTTGATCATTGCCCTAGTGGCGATTGGAGTGGTGGCGTATGGTTTGACGATACGGGCCAAGGAAAGCGATGCCCTCAAGCAATGGACGGATGAGCAGTCCATCCCATCTGTCACCCTGGTAGAGCCTGTGGCTGGCAGTAAGATGAGCACGCTGGAATTACCTGCCCGTCTTGAGGCATTTGCGCGTGCACCTATCTATGCGCGTGTGAGTGGCTACTTGAAGCAATGGCATGTGGATATTGGTAGCCCGGTCAAGGCTGGCCAATTGCTCGGTGAGATTGAAACTCCAGACTTGGACCAGCAGTTGCTGCAGGCCAAGGCTGATGTGGCGGCTGCCAAGGTGAATGCCGAATTGGCGGGCACCACTGCCAAGCGCTGGCAATCCATGTTGAACACCGATTCTGTCTCCAAGCAGGAAGTCGATGAGCGCCTGGGTGATTACGCAGCCAAGCAGGCACTCTTGCAAGCTGCCCAGGCAAACCTGGACCGCGTGCAAGCCAATAAGGGTTTCACTAGGCTGGTGGCACCCTTTGATGGCATCGTGACCGCACGTCATACGGATATTGGCGCCCTCATCAATGCGGGTGAGGCGGCGCAACCACTATTCGTGGTGTCTGATATGCGCAAGCTGCGTCTTTATGTGAATGTGCCGCAAAGCTATGCGCCAGCATTGGGGCAGGGTACCTTGGCCAAGGTGACGATTCCAGGCCGTCCAGGTGTAGAGTATTCTGCCAGCTTGGTGGCTTCGTCACGTGCCGTGGATGCGGCTTCTGGCACCACCCTGTTCCAGTTTGTGGTACCGAATAAAGAGGGCGAGCTGTTACCTGGCGGGTTTGCGCGTGCTGGCATCGAGCTGCCAGCCAGCCAAGCTACGTTGAGCATCCCGGCAAGTGCCATCATCTTCCGCCAGGATGGCTTGCGTGTCGCCACGCTGGGCGAGCATGACAAGGTTGTGCTGAAGACAGTTACCGTGGCGCGTGATTTGGGTAAAACCCTGGAAATCAGCGCTGGCTTGGACGCTGGCGATAAGCTGATAGACAGCCCGCCCGATGATATTGCCGATGGCATGCAAGTGCGCGCAAATACGAAAGCCAATCCAGGGGCAGGCCAGTCATGAGCGTCAGGCAATATGCTTTGCTCGGCCTGGCGGCATTGCTTGGAGGCTGTTCGTTTGCGCCCGAGTTGAAATTGCCGGAGGTGCCAGTGGCTAGCGCCTACAAAGAGGTCCAACCATGGGTGCCGGCTCAGTCGGCTGATCAGTTGCCTCGTGGGGACTGGTGGAAACTGTATGGCGATGCAGAGCTGGATGCATTGCAAGAGAAGCTGCTGGCACACAGTCCAGACCTTGCAGCGGCACTGGCACGTTATCAGCAGGCGCTGGCTTACAGCGAGCAAGCCCGGGCCGGGTTGTTTCCTACATTGTTTGCAAATGGGCAAGCCGGGCGTAACCGAGTTTCTGAGCACCGCCCGCTGGTGCCCCCCAATGCGGTGATCCCGCCTACTTACTCCAACTACAGCATAGGCTTGCAGGCCAATTATGAGCTGGATTTATGGGGGCGTGTACGCAACACGGTCAAGGCCGGGGTGGCCGAGGCTGGCGCGCGCGAGGCTGATCTTGAATCGGTGCGCTTGAGTTTGCAAGCCCAGCTGGCCGAAAATTTCATCGTGTTGCGTGGCCTGGATCAACAGCTACATATTTTGGCCGAGACCGTACAAGCCAACGACAAGGCATTGGTGATTACCAAAACGCGCCACGATGCGGGCATTGTGCCCGGCCTGGATGTGAGCCGTGCCCAAACGCAGCTTGAAACCACACGTTCGCAGCTGGAGCAGGTCAAGGCGCAGCGTGCGGTGGTCGAGCATGCGATTGCCGCCCTGGTTGGCGAATCTCCCTCCAGCTTTGCTATCACCAGTCGGCAGGATGTGATTGCCCTGCCGCAGATCCCGCTGGGTGTGCCTTCCACTTTGTTGCAGCGCCGGCCTGATATTGCCGCAGCACAGCGGCGTGTTGCGGCTGCCAATGCCAATATTGGCGTGGCAAAAACGGCTTATTTTCCGGCGTTGAGCTTGAGCGCGGCTTTTGGTTACCAGAGTGTTTCTACCGGGAACTGGTTGAGTGCGCCTAGTAATTTCTGGTCGATTGGCCCCGGTATGCTATTCCAGCTCTTTGACGGTGGGCGGCGCAAAGCCCAGGTTGCCCAGGCTGAAGCGATGCTGGACGAAACGGGTGCGCGCTATCGCGGTGTAGTGCTGGAAGCTTTTCAGCAGGTGGAAGACAACCTGGCGCGGCTCAATCATTACCAATCTGCTACGGATGCCGAGCGAGCAGCGGCAGAAGCTGCGCAGAAATCAATGGATTTTGCGATGAACCGTTATCGTGAAGGGGCAGCCAACTACCTTGAGGTTACCTCGGCACAAACGCAGGCCTTGGATACCCAGCGTGCACTGTTGACGCTTAATGTCAGCCAGTTACGTGCCAGCGTGGATTTGATCCGCGCCTTGGGTGGTGGTTGGTAGCAGCAAGAAGCGTCGGCTACTGCTGCTGCTAGTCTGCAGTGAGGGTTATTGCGACGCTGGTTTGTCTTGTGACCAACGTGTCAGGTAATTACTGGGCGACTCTCCCATTGAGCGCGAAAACATGCTGGTGAAACCCGCGGTGCTCTCATAACCCAGCGCCAGTGCAATATTGGTGACGCTGGCGCCTTCAATCAACATCTCGACGGCTCTGATCAGGCATAGCTGTTGGCGCCAGGCGGAGAAGGTCATGCCGGTTTCCTTCTGGAACAAGCGTGCGAGCGTCCGTGTGCTGGCTCCGGCAAGCTGTGACCATTCTTCAATATTGCGATTATCACCGGGGTTCTGATGCAGGCGTTCTGTCACGCGGCGTAAACGTTGATCGCGGCCTTCCGGTAGGAAAAGCGGCGCTTGCTGGGCAATGCTGATCTGGTCGACCAATACGCGCATTAATCTGTGCTCAGGCCCATCAAGCGGATATTGGTTATTGATCGCAACAGCTTGCGAGACCAGTTCGCGAAGCAACGGTGTCAGCTTGATGACGCAACAGCGTGTAGGCAAGGTGTCCAGCCACGTCGGAGAGATCAATACAGTCTGCATTTCTGACATTTGGGTATAGGTGACGCTATGCATCGCAGCGCTGGGTATCCAGCAGGCACGGCCTGGTGGGGTAATCCAGGAGCCGTCGCGTGTTTGTACGCGCATGCTGCCCGAAGTCACGAACATCAATTGTCCGCGCTGGTGCGCGTGTGTTTCAACCTGCCAGTGCTTGGAGTAGCGGCCCACCCGGGCGACAACCGGCAATGGAGAAAGGTCCGGATCTGGGCCTGTGCCGTTGAGGTCAGTGAAGACTGGGTAAACTGTGATCTCTGTCATGTTGCAGGTGGCTGCTTAAGAGGCTCATGGCAGCGTGCTGGTTTGGCATTCACTGAAGGACTGACTGGTTTGCTTCGCCCAATCAGCGGCCTGCTGCAATGCTTGCGTACTGGCGGCATTCAATGCTGCAACACCCCCGCGGGCATCGGCACTTTGTGCAGTGCTCTGCGCGGAGAGTAAGGTGGAAGCGAGTTGTTTACGCGATCGCCTGTCAATCAGGCCTGCTTGTAGCTGCACTACGCCATGGCTGCTGCTGGCGCTATCAAATACTTGGTCAAATGCCGCAATCTGCAGTTTTA
Organism: Methylobacillus methanolivorans; assembly: GCF_044751345.1. GTDB lineage: Bacteria > Pseudomonadota > Gammaproteobacteria > Burkholderiales > Methylophilaceae > Methylobacillus > Methylobacillus methanolivorans. The sequence goes on from NZ_JBIWXY010000002.1 coordinate 535,381, forward strand.
CGTTACAACTTGTATTGTTAGAGGGCGCATTGACAATCTTTTGACGCAATAACTCCGCAGGCAGGGTAGACCAGCGGCTTTCTGTATAGCCGAATACCTGGGCTGGATTCTTGTCGTTGAGGCGGTAGCGGATATTGCTATGTTGGATGGCATCCGTGGCACTCAGCTGCTCGATAGGCAGGTCGAAACTCACGCGATTTTCATTGGATTGCAAGCCGAAATCATAAAAGTCCAATTGCTTGGTTTCAGGCTTGATTGAGCTAACGCAGGCATTGAGGCCGAGTGTTGCCAGCAACAGGAATGCAATAGGTGGGGTGATGTGCATGGGATACCTCATTGAGCGGGTTTGAAGCCAGATTCACCTGGGCCAGGGCGTAGCGTCGGTTTACCAAAAATCAGGCTTTGCGGGTTTTCTTCCAGCATATCCAACAGTCGTCTGATACGGCGTGCATCGTCATTGGCAGTGACTGTCAGTTCATTAATACTAGGCAGGGTTTCGTTATTGAGCGTGTCGCCTATCAGGCTAACACTTTGGCGGAAGTCACCAGACATGCCGCGTATGTCCTGCACCGTGGCGGTGAGCTCATTGAGCAAGGGCGTGGCGGCCTGCGTGGCTTGTTGCAGGTTATCCAATGTTTGCGTCAGGTGCTGCTGATTTTGTGCAGACATAAATTTGCTGGCCTTACCGAAGGCATCATTGGCAGATACCAGCGTTTCGCCTAGCTTGGATGAGGCATGCTCAAGATTGGCAAGGGTCTGGTTCAGGCTTTGTACGTCAATACTTTGCATCACAGTGTTGGCTTGCTCGATGGTGGAGACACCGTGGTTGACGAATGCTTCTACCTTGTCCACCAACTGCGGCACGCGTTCGGAAATGCGGTCTATGAGCGATGGGCGCATAGTAATGAGCGAGCCAGGGGCCAGCTGCTCGCCCGTGTCATTCAGGTCGTTGAGGTCAATATAGGCAAGCCCTGTTACGCCTTGCGCGCGCAGTTCTGCATAGGCATCCTTGGTCAGGTGCAGTTTCTCATCGACGCGAATGGTGATCTCGATAGAGGATTGCGAGTTTGGGTCAAGCGATATATCCGAGACCTTGCCGACATTGACGCCACGGAATTTCACTGAGGCTTCCTGGCTAAGGCCGGTCACTGGTTGTTTCGAGATGATCTTGTATTCCGTGAATGCCTGGCGCGTGCCACTCATCCACCAGAATGCAAAGGCGAGAATGCCGATCAGGATGAGGGTAACAATGCCAACGGCAAGGGCGTGAGCGCGATTTTCCATAAATTATCCAGTTCTCTCCAGGCGAATGCGTACACCTTGGAAAAAGTGTTGCACAAAGGGATGGTCAATATTACCCAGCTCGCGTAGGCCGCAATTGGCGACGATGCGTTTGTCGGCGAGCACGGCAACCTTGTCGGTGAGTGATACCAAGGTGTCCAGGTCGTGCGTGACGAAGATCACCGTCAAGCCCAGGGCATGTTTGATGCTCTTGATCAATTCGACGAATTTTTCGCTGCGGTCCGGGTCCAGCCCCGCGGTTGGCTCATCCAGCAGCAATAGCTCGGGTTCTAGCGCTAATGCACGAGCCAGGGCGACACGCTTGATCATGCCGCCGGATAGCTGCGAAGGCAACCTTGAGCCAGTATCCAGCTCCAGTTCTACCAATGATAGTTTGTGCAGTACCAATTGATGAATGGTGGCTTCGTCGAATTGCCTGAGCTCCCGCAGCGGAAAAGCAATGTTGTCATATACGCTCAAGGCAGAAAACAGTGCGCCTTGTTGAAACAGCATGCCGAGTCGGTTCATCAGGCGTTGTTGCGGGACGCGATCCATCGCATGCAGGTTTTTGCCAAAAAGCAGCACCTCACCTTTGGTCGGGCGTGTCAGGCCGACGATGTGTCTGAGCAGCGTGGTCTTGCCGCTGCCTGAGCCGCCTACTAGCGAGACGATTTCGCCTGCGTTGATGGTCAAGTCTAGATCCTGGTGCACTACATTACTGCCAAATACGGTCCAGACCTTCTTGATTTCACAGATTGGATGCGCCTGTTTTTCTGTCATATGCTCTGCCATGGGTGCTTATACCCCGATGCCGCTGGTGAGAATGGCAAAAGCGGCGTCGATCAGGATGACGCAGGTGATCGCAGTGACGACTGAACTGGTGGTGCTTCGGCTCAAGCTTTCGGTATTGGGCTTGATGCGCAGGCCGAAGTGGCAGGCCATGACGGCCACGATAAAGCCGAACATGAAGCCCTTGATGATACTGAGCGTGATGTTGACCGGTTGCACTACCGCTGCCAGATAGTCGAAGAAAAAGCGGAATCCAAGGCCTAGCTCAAGGTTGGCAGAGAGAGCACCGCCAAATAAGGCCCAGCACGAAGTCCATATTACCAGGAATGGCGCGATGAAAGTGAGCCCTAGCACTTTGGGCAGCACCACGCGCAGAATGCGGGAAATGCCCATGGTGGCCAGTGCATCAATCTCCTCGGTAACGCGCATGACGCCGATTTGCGCCGCCATGGCAGAGCCAGAGCGCCCTGCGATCAATACCGCCATAAGGATAGGCCCTAATTCGCGAATGACGGCTAGCCCGAGAATATTGACGATGAAGATGTCTGCGCCAAAGGTGCGTAGCTGGGTTGCCATCAGGTAACTCATGGCAATCCCGATCATGAACCCAAGCAGCGCGGTGACGGGTAAAGCGGTCACACCGCTTTTGTAAATATTGGCGCTGAACTCGCGCCAAGGGAAATCCTGCGGACGGCGAAAGAGGTAGCCTAACTCCAATATCAACAGCCCGACTAACTTGACGAAATCGACGATATGGCTGGAGAGGAACATCGTCAGTTTGCCGGCTCCGGCAATCAGTCTAAGCCAGTCAAAGCGTGGTGGCTTGTGATCATCCTTGGCCTCAATGCTGGCCAAAGTATCAAATAAGGTAGCTTGTTCTTCAGTTAGCGTAACGCGGTTTTCCAGTTGGCCCTGCCAACCATTCCATAAGACTGCTGCACCAGCGGTATCCAGCTGTTCGACCTGGGTCAGGTCCCACTGCATCTTGGCATCGGCAAAGTATGGTTTGAGCGCCCGACGCAACTGGGCGAAGTCATTATCCAGGTCGCGCAAGGACCATTGACCATGCAGGGCAATGCGTTTTGCGCCCTGGGGAGTTTGCTCTACCTGAAAACTTGCTGCAGCCATAGCATCCTTTGGTGATTGTGGAGCCAGTCATGTCATGAGGTTCCAGCCAGAAGGCTGGTATCGCATCGGCAGATGGATGCCGCCGATGCGCTCTTTATAACATGGGTAATGGCAGATGAAACTTGCTATTTATATTTTGCCGTCCAGGCCCATCTGGAAATATTTGTGGACGATTTTTTCCTGGTTTTCCAATAGCCAGTCGATATCCGGCTTGTTGCTCATCGCCTTGTGGATGGCATTGGCAGTCGCCTTGCGGTGGATATCAAACAGGATCTTGTGATCCAGGTTATCTTGTTCGGCCACGATAGGGTTGAGCCAGACCGAGACGATGATGCCGAGGTCATTGGCTTTTTCCTTAGGGATGTCGCCATTACGCACCGCATCCAGCACGCCATTGGCGATCGCGGCTTGCACGGTGCCCATGAGGATGTTGGTATAACGCTCATTCTTGACGGTGACCTTGCTCACCATGATGGTGGCAGGGCGGACCATAATGTCGGTGTTGAGGATGGCAAGTACACGGGAGTGGCCTTTCACTTGGTCGCCGAGCAATGTGCCGAAAGCCGTCCCCATAGGGCCATCCATCTCGCCGATGATGACTTCAGGCTCTGCTGCCGTGCCAGGAGGGCCTCCTGCTACCAGGGCCTCGCCGACGCGCATGAAAATCTTGTCACTCACTTGTTTCTCCTTGCTGATGAAATGAAATAGATAACGAAAATAATGGATCAGTTACTTTTAACTGAAATCCGCGCTAATTGCAAAAATGCTGGCAGACCACTCAATGACAACAGCGGCAGGCTATAATTTCCCGGCTTACTATTTTTAAAGGCAAAACCCATGAAAAGTTACCGTAAAGAGCTGTGGTTCAATGCGCCTTCGCGCGTGGCATTTATCAACATTACGCACGAAGTCGAGGCCTGTTTGCGCGAGAGCGGTGTCAGGGAAGGGATGGTGTTGGTGAATGCCATGCACATTACTGCCAGCGTCTTTATCAATGACGATGAATCCGGTTTGCATCATGACTACCGCGAGTGGCTGGAGCGCCTTGCACCGCATGAGCCTATTCGCAATTATCGCCACAATGATACTGGCGAAGATAATGCCGATGCGCATATGAAGCGCCAGGTGATGGGACGTGAAGTGGTCGTAGCGGTGACTGACGGGCAATTGGACTTTGGCCCGTGGGAACAGATTTTTTACGGTGAGTTCGATGGGCGGCGCAACAAGCGCGTCCTGGTTAAGATTATTGGTGAGTAAGCTTTGAAGCAGCGTGTGCTGGTAATCGTGGCGCATCCTGCGCTGGAAAGCTCTCGCGTCAATCGCGCTTTACTGGAGTCGGCGCGGCAATGTGATGGCGTTGAAGTGCATGATCTTTATGCACGCTATCCAGAGCAGATGATCGATGTGCGGCACGAGCAGGCTCTGGTCGATGCGCACGATGTGTTGGTGTTTCAGCATCCGATGTATTGGTATTCTTGCCCAGCCTTGCTCAAGAGCTGGTTCGACTCTGTGCTGAGTTATGGCTGGGCATATGGCGATAATGCCACCAGGCTGACAGGAAAGGCCTGGGTGCAGGCGGTTTCCACTGGCGGTTCGGAAATTGTTTATCAGAGGCGTGGATACAATTGTTTTTCTATCGCTGAGTTGTTGCGACCATTCGAGCAGACGGCACGGTTATGCAACATGCGCTATCTACAGCCATTCCTTACTCAGGCGGCAGATACTTTGAGCGATGAGGCTTTGCATGAGCATGCTGCTCATTATGCGGCATGGTTGATGCAACTTACCGAGGGGAACGGGCCGCCGCAGGTTGATAGCCTCCAGATGGAGCAGGCTGAATATTTGGTAGCTGCCAATCCGACGTTAGAGACATCCTGATGACTGAAGTACATATTCCCTCCTTGTTGCTCGAAAGCGCCATCTATCTTGGTGCTGCCGTGCTGGCTGTGCCTGTTTTTCGGCGCATCGGGCTTGGCTCGGTGCTGGGCTACCTGTTTGCTGGCATCGTGATCGGCCCTTGGGGCTTGTCTTTGGTGGCAGATACCGAGTCGGTCATGCATTTTTCCGAATTTGGCGTGGTCATGATGTTGTTCTTGATCGGTCTGGAGATCGAGCCGGATAAGTTGATGACATTGCGCATGCCGATTTTTGGTATGGGTGGCTTGCAGGTCGTGATTACCGCAGCGCTGGTGTATGCCGCTGGCATCGCTTTCGGATTGGAGTGGCGCTTGTCGTTGGTGGTCGGTATGGGGGTAGCCATGTCGTCAACAGCGATTGCCATGCAGATGCTTGCTGAACAGGGGGCATTGAATCGTCCGTCCGGACGCTCTGCGTTCTCGGTGCTGTTATTCCAGGATCTTGCCGTTATTCCTATCATGATCCTGTTATTGGTGATCGCACCGGGCGCTCACACTGCGCATGGCGTGCACATGGACTGGCTCGCCATTCTCAAGGCGGTATCCTTGGTTGTGCTGCTTGTGCTGGGTGGGCAATACCTGCTGCGGCCAGTGTTGCGGTATGTCGCCAACACAGGCTTGCGCGAGATTTTCATTGCCTTCGCCTTGTTCTTGATCATCGGCGTTTCCATCCTTATGACGCTGGTTGGCCTCTCCATGGCCTTGGGCGCTTTTATTGCGGGCGTCTTGCTGGCGGATTCCGAGTACCGGCAAGAGCTGGAATTGGATATTGAGCCTTTCAAGGGACTGCTATTAGGGTTGTTCTTTATTTCGGTGGGTATGTCCGTCAACCTTGATTTGGTGTTGCAGCAGCCGGGGTTGGTGATTGGTTTGGCGCTGGGGTTTGTGCTTTTCAAGCTGCTGTTGCTGTTCGGTCTTGCCAAGGCATTCAAGCTGGATAATGCGGGAGGGCTGATGTTCGCCGTGACTTTGTCGCAGATCGGCGAGTTTGCCTTTGTGATCTTTGGCGCGGCACTGGATGCCAAGGTGATTCGTTATGAACACGGTGCATTGCTGAATTCAGTAGTGGCGGTATCTATGGTCACCACTCCTTTGCTGTTGCTGGGCATTCATGCGGTGTATCGACGCCGTTTGCAGCAGCGACGCAAGGATGGGCGACATGACGAGTTTGACCAGGAACGTCCAGTCATTGTGGCGGGTTTTGGTCGTGTGGGGCAGGTGATTACCCGGCTGTTGACCAGTGTTGGCGTAGAGCCTACCGTGATTGAGCATGACCCTAACCAGATCGAGTTGATGCGTGGTTTTGGCTATCGAGCATATTACGGCGACATTACGCGGCCTGATGTCTTGAGGGCTGCAGGCATTGCGCACGCAAAATTGTTGATATTGGCAATAGATGACGCGGAAGAGGCCTTGGAGACTGCACGTTATGTGCGCGAATACTATCCTGATGTGAAAATCCTGGCGCGTGCACGTAACCGGACCTATGCCTTCGATTATATGGATCTTGGCATTGATTGCGTGCGGGAGACCTTCCTGAGTGCCGTGCACCTGGGGGAAAAGGCATTGCGGGAAATGGGCTACTCACCGTTCGATGCCTATGGCAAGGCTTGGCGCTTCCGTCAGGGTGATGAAAAGATGATGCGGGATGTGCATCCCATCCACACCGATATGCAACAGGTGGTGTCCTACACCGTGCGTGCGCGACAAGATTTGCAGCGTACCTTGATGCGTGAAACCGAGGAGGCTGCTGCAAATCCTGGGCACAATGCCTGGGAAGGCCAGAACACATCCAGTTAGTGATTGCGCCCACCTTTAGGTGGGGGGAGCTATCGCTAGCTCTGGATATAACTTTCCAATTGTTTGATCAGGAACTCTTGATAAGCGATGGTTTCCTTCACCAGATCGCCGATGGAGAGCAGCCCGATCAATTGATCATGTTCCAATACCGGCAAATGGCGAATGCGTTTGCCGGACATCAGGTTCATGCAGTGGTCAACCGTATCATCCGGACTGACCGTGATCAGTTGTACTGACATGATGTCGCCTACTGTCGTGGTCTTGGACGTTTTACCCTTGATGACTACCTCACGCGCGTAATCGCGCTCGGAAAAGATACCTACCATCTTGTCACGCTGCATGACGACTAATGCGCCGATATGATGCTCGGCCATGAGTAGCAAGGCGTCATAGACCAGGCTCTCTGGTGATACTGAATAAATGGTGCTGCCTTTGGTTTCCAGAACTTGCCTCACGGTTTTCATGTTGGCTCCTCCTTCGTTTTCTTATTGGCGTGGGATCAATATACACCTTATTGAAGCGGGGTTAAATGGTTGAGCGAGCAACAGAATGTCAGCTCAGACATTCTGTTGATTTGGTATGAAAATTCTGAATAAGACAGGATGCGATTGACATAATTAGCTGGCTAATTATAATTCGACTAATCATGTTGCAACTTAGAGACCTCCCCAGCAAAGCGGTGCTTGATAAATTTTCTGCACGTTATCCAGAAGCGGATGTCAGTGCAGTATCGTCCTTTTTGCATTTGTTAAGAGTGGCTAGTGATCTTTCACTGGCTTTGGATGCTTGCCTTAGTCAGCATGGTTTGCTGCAAGGGCGCTGGTGGGTGCTCATCTTGCTCATGCGCGAAGATCAGGGAGTTTCATTGCCTTCGGTACTGGCGGAAAAAGCGGGAGTGAGCCGTGCCACCATGACTGGCTTGCTCGATGGTCTGGAGCGCGATAGCCTGGTTGAACGTATTTTTGATACGGATGATCGCAGGCGGGTCTCGATACGTTTGACTGCGCAAGGGCAGGAGAAGTTGGATCAAGTCATGCCGGATTATTACACGCGCCTACGGCATTGTATGTCTGGCGTGACTGAGGCAGAGCGAGCAGTGCTTAACGACATTCTGCACAAGTTAAATGTCGGTATGGCGGCGTTTGATGTTGCCAAATAGTGCAACAGCGTTAGTGTAAGTGTATTTATATCAATATTTTTCAAGAGAGGAGCACCATCATGAAGATCAGCAAGGTGATAGTGGCAGTGGTATTGCTGGCGTTGGTTAGTGTCGCTGCGGTTGCGGTGTATCAATGTAATGCCAAGCCTAACGAGGAAGAGGCCAAGGCCATCGTCAATAAGCTTAATAGCGCATGGGATGAGGCATTTGCCCAAGCTTCTGCCGGTACCTTGGCGACTTATTACGATGCCAATGGCAGCTTGCTGCCTGCCGGTGGTGAGCAAGTAACAGGGGGCAAGGCGATTGCTGATTTCTGGTCTGGCTTGTTTGCAAAGGGATTTGCTGAGCACCAGATCACCAATGTCGAAACTGGTATTGTGGGTAACACCTTGTACCAGCGTGGCAAGTGGAGTGCGGTGCTTAAGAGTGCAGACAGCGAGCCACAACAATTCAGCGGCAACTTGCATATCCTCTACAAAAAGCAGGATGACGGTAGCTGGAAAATCCTCACGCATACCTGGAATTAATTTTTAGACTACAAAGGAAGCACGATGTCGAATAGCGATTTCAAGGCGACGGCCCAACAGCTTAACCAAGCATGGGATGCCGCTTTTAATGCCAAGGATCATGCCTTGGTCACATCTTTCTACGATGATGCCGCCACTGTATTGCCTGCTGGTGCCGCGCAAATTACTGGTAAGGAAGCGTTGTTGGGCTTCTGGAAAACCTCTATTGCCCAAGGCATCATTGATCACAAGCTGGAGCTGCTAGAGGCTGGGGCTGATGCCAACTTGGCATTTCAGCGTGGTCACTGGAGTGCTGCAGTGATTGATCAACAAGGCAATCGCCAGAGCTTCAATGGTAATGTGCATTTGCTTTACAAGAAGCAGGCGGATGGCAACTGGAAGCTACTCAGCCATATCTGGAATTAAAGCTTAACTTAAGGCCCTGGGCCAGGAATCGACATGAACGCGGGAACCTCGACCACGGTGAAGGCCTTTGCAGCATTGCTGCTGCTGGCAATCCTGTGGGGCTATAACTGGGTAGTAATGAAGCATGCGCTGGATTATGCGGGTGCTTTCCAGTTTGGTGCCATGCGTACTTTTTATGGTGCCATGTGCTTGTTTGCGCTGCTGATCTTGATGCGCAAGCCACTCAAGCCCCGCGAGCTTCCCACCCTGATCTGGCTTGGGGTATTACAGACCTGTGGATTTACAGGCCTGATCATCTGGGCCTTGGTCGAAGGCGGCGCAGGCAAGACAGCAGTCCTGACTTACACCATGCCGTTCTGGGTCATGGTGTTGGCCTGGCCATTGTTGGGCGAGAAAATCCGCGGCATCCAGTGGCTGGCGGCGCTATTCTCAGTAATGGGCTTGCTGTTCATCCTTGATCCCCTGCATCTTGGTGCTGACCTTTTCAGCATGATGCTGGCGATACTGGGAGGGGTGTTCTGGGCGATCTCGGTAATTGTGGCCAAAAAACTGCACCATCGAGTACCAGACCTTGACCTGATGTCGCTCACGGCCTGGCAGATGTTATTTGGCTCGTTGCCCTTGGTGGCAATCGCCTTTATCGTGCCAGCCCCGCCGATAGACTGGAGCATGAACTTCATCGGCGCTGTGCTCTTCAATGCCGTGCTGTGTAATGCCTTGGCCTGGCTGCTTTGGCTCTATGCCCTGCAGCACTTGCCTGCCGGTATTGCCAGTATGACTTCGCTGCTGGCCCCCGTGATCGGTGTGCTGGCGGCATGGGCGCAGCTTGGTGAGGAGCCGAGTCAGGGAGAGGTGGTTGGCATGGCGCTGATAGGCGTTGCCTTGCTGATTATTTCATTGCACAGCATGAAGCGACATGAAGAAGTTGATCCGGCCATGGGGCAGGATTAAATGCTGTTCGCAAACCCGATGATTGGTTAAGCTAGCATGAAACATGGTCGGGGCTAAATAAAGGATAGTTTTAAGTTTGTAATGAAACGATCTATAGCCGGCCAGGCAGTTTTTATATAATGATTCATTCTAGTTGTTATATAAATTTCCATGGCGCGGTCTATTCAAAACTTCCAATTGATGGCTAAGCCCTCCGGGTCAATCTGCAACATTAATTGCTCGTATTGTTTTTACCTGGAAAAAGAGCACCTCTACCCTGACCGGAAAAGTCGCTGGAAGATGAATGGCGACACCTTAGAAAACTATGTGCGTAAGAATATCGAAGGGCAGCAGGCGCATGTGGTCGATTTTCTCTGGCAAGGGGGAGAGCCCACCCTGCTGGGTATTGATTTCTTTCGCGAGGCGATCCGCTTGCAACAGCAATATCGTGGGCATAAGCAGATCAACAACCTCTTTCAGACCAATGGCATCAATATCGACAATGATTGGGCGCGTTTTCTCAAGGAGCATCAGTTTCTGGTCGGGCTATCAATTGATGGTGACCGCGTCAGTAACGATGCGCACCGCCTGACCCGCACAGGAAAAAGTACCTTTGATGCTGTGATGCAGGGTGTCGCGGCACTCAGGCGCCATAAGGTCGAATTCAATACCCTCACCGTTGTAAATTCCGAAAATGTGAAGCGCCCGCTGGATGTTTACCGATTTCTCAAGGGTATCGGCAGCCGTCACATGCAGTTCATCCCCCTGGTGGAGCGCCGTGCTGCGCAGCCGGATGAAAACGGCCTGATCCTGATCCAGCCGACGTTCTCCCGAGATTGCAGCGTCACGGAGTGGTCGGTTCCCGCCAGGGCTTATGGACGTTTTCTCAATGCCATTTTCGATGCCTGGATACAGCATGATATTGGCAATGTGTTTGTGATGAATTTTGAGCAGACGCTGACCAAAATGACAGGCCAGCCGAGCGCCTGTGTGATCAATGAAGCCTGTGGTGGCAACCTTATTGTCGAGTCGAATGGCGATGTGTATTCCTGCGATCATTTTGTCTATCCGGAGCACAAGCTGGGCAATATCAACCAGCATGACCTGGTGGCCATGGTGAATTCGCCCCAGAACATAAAGTTTGGCCAGGATAAGCTCGACAATATCAGCAAGGATTGCCTGGGGTGTGAAGTCAGGCCAGTGTGCAACGGTGGCTGCCCAAAACATCGTTTCGAGTTTTCCAGCGACGGTCAGCGCAACAGGAATTATTTTTGTGATGGATACAAAACGCATCTCACCCATGCCATGCCGCGCATGCAACTATTGTTGAGCCAGATGATGCGCAGGGAGCCTTTAAAAAAGGTAAAGAAACAGATCAAGGAAGCATTCTATTGAGCCTGTCCTATCAGCTCACCTCACTGAAAGTGAATGGAATGACCCACAGCCGGGTGATGGTATTGAAGAAAGAGAAAGTCCGTATGAACAGAAAAAAAGTCCTGGTTGCGCTGGCGCTGGCCATGCAGACCGCGATGCCCCAGGTTTCGATGGCCGCGTTACCAACACTGCCGGGCGCCGGCACAAAACCCAATGTGGTATACATTCTTGTCGATGATCAACGCTATGATGCTTTTGGCTTCCTGAAACCAGCCCTGCAAACACCACATATGGACAGCATTGCCAAGGAAGGGACTTATTTTAAGAATGCATTCGTGACTACATCGTTGTGCTCACCGAGTCGTGCCAGCATTCTCACCGGCATGTATGCACATCACCATGGTGTATCGGATAACAATCCGATGGATCTTTCGCATTTGAGTTATTTCCCGCAGCTGCTGCGTGACCAGGGTTATCAGACGGGTTTCTTTGGTAAATGGCATTTTGGTGGTGCGGATAAAACAGCGACCAAGGGATTTGCGGGATTTGATCGTTGGGTTGGTTTGTTGGGGCAGGGCAACTATTACCCTGTTGGCAATTATGGTGAGCCTGAGAAACTTAATATTGATGGAAAGCTGGTGCCGCAGAAAGGCTATATCACGGATGAGTTGACTGACTACGCCGTGGACTGGTTGAACCATCTCGATAAGCGCAAGCCGTTTATGATGTACTTATCTCATAAAGGTGTGCATTCTGAGTTCTATCCTGCCAAGCGCCATCGTGGCAGCATGAAAGATGTTCAGTTCCCCCGTCCCGATACATATGCCGATACTGAGGAAAATTACGCTGGTAAGCCGATGTGGGTAAAGAATCAGCGCAATAGCTGGCATGGTGTGGATTACCCCTACAACTCCAACCTGGAGATTGAGCAATATCAGCGAGATTATTATGAAACCCTGCGTGCGGTGGATGATAGTGTTGGGCGCGTGCGGGAGTGGTTGAAACAGAATGGCCTAGATAAAAATACCATCATCATGGTGATGGGTGATAATGGCTTCATGTTCGGTGAGCATGGTCTCATCGACAAGCGCAATGCCTATGAGGAATCGATACGCGTGCCCTTGATTGCTGCCGGGCCAGGGTTTGCCAAAAACAAGGTGGAAGAAGGTATTGTCAGGAATATTGATGTTGCGCCTACTATATTAGAGGCCGCAGGCATCGAGACACCGCAGCATTATGATGGTCAAAGCTTCTGGAAGCTGGGCCTAGATAGTGAAAGGGCTGCTAAGCGGCCAGATAATTTTGTCTACGAATATTTCTGGGAATATACCTTCCCACAAACGCCGACAACGTTTGCTATCCGTACAGCGCAATATAAATACATACAGTATTACGGTATTTGGGATAAGGAAGAGTTGTACGACATGCAGCGCGATCCGCAGGAAAAGCACAATCTGATCGACTCCAAGGATGAGGCTATCATCAAGACTAAAGTGGCGTTACGTAAACAGCTTTATGATGGGTTGCAGACCAAGCAAGGCAAGAATGTGATTCCTTATAACCAGCGCGTATCTCCAGGGATGGTGTATCGCTACGAAGGCACGGGTGAGCAACTGGCCACATTTCCACGGGAATGGTTGAGAGATTATGATCCTGAAGATATTTTCGCTGGTTTCTTCCCGGATCAGGTCGGCAAGGAGGCCAAGGTGAAAGCGGCGGATGATGCGAGACGCAAGGGCAAAAAAATTCTTGAGGAGTTATTGAAATAGGATAAAGCCGGGCTGTCGTCCCTGATCTTGTCAATCAGGATGGGGAGGCAGACCAGGTAAGCTCTATGGTAAAATCCGCCAAGTTTTTTGCACAATTCGCAATCAAAGGATTTTACACATGGCAGGGCATTCCAAATGGGCCAACATCCAGCACCGTAAAGGTCGCCAGGATGCTAAGCGTGGCAAGATTTTCACCAAGCTGATCAAGGAAATCACTGTATCTGCGCGCCTTTCGGGCGGCGATCTCAATTTCAATCCGCGCCTGCGCGCTGCCGTGGCAGAAGCCAAGGAGCAGAACATGCCAGCGGATAACATCACGCGTGCGATCAAACGTGGTACTGGCGAGCTTGAAGGCGTCAACTACGAAGAAATCCGTTATGAAGGTTATGGTATTGGTGGTGCTGCCATCATTATCGACTGCCTGACCGATAACAAGCAGCGCGCGGTCGCTGATGTGCGTCATGCCCTGAGCAAAAATGGTGGCAATCTCGGCACTGATGGTTCGGTTTCTTTCATGTTCAAGCACTGCGGCGTGTTAGTGTTCGAGCCAGGCACCAGCGAAGATCAAGTGATGGAAGCTGCACTGGAAGCCGGTGCGGAAGATGTGGTGACAGATGAGGATGGCAGCATCGAGGTGATTACCTCGCCTGGTGACTTCACTGTGGTGAAAGAGGCATTGGAAGCGGCAGGTCTGAAGCCGGTATTGGCTGAAGTAACGATGAAGCCGGATAACGAAACTGTGTTCAGCGGTGAAGATGGTGCCAAGATGCAGAAGCTGCTGGATGCGCTGGAAGATCTTGATGACGTGCAGGATGTCTACACGACAGCCGTGATCGAGGAGTAATGACAACGCGTATCCTCGGTATCGACCCCGGCCTGCGCTTGACGGGCTTCGGGGTGATTGAGAAAACCGGCGAGAAGCTTGCCTATATTGCAAGTGGCACCATCAAGACGACGACTGGCAAGGGCAGTGAAATCGAGGATTTGCCAACCCGGCTCAAGATCATTCTTGATAGCCTTGCCGAGGTAATCGCCAGCTACCAGCCGCAGCAGGCTGCCATCGAGAAGGTGTTTGTCAACGTCAATCCCCAGTCTACCTTGTTGTTAGGCCAGGCGCGCGGTGCTGCGATCAGTGCGCTGGTGTTGCAGAATCTGCCGGTGGCGGAATACACCGCCTTGCAAGTCAAGCAATCCGTGGTTGGTAATGGCCATGCCGCGAAGGATCAGGTCCAGGAGATGGTCAAGCGTTTGCTCAATCTGCCTGGCCTGCCCAGGCCGGATTCGGCAGATGCGTTGGCTTGTGCGATTTGCCATGCACATGGCGGGCAGGGCTTGGGTAAATTGGCAACGGCAGGATTCAGGGTAAAGGGTGGCAGGTTAATATGATTGCAAGATTAAGCGGTATCCTCATTGAGAAAACCCCACCGCAGGTGGTGATTGATTGCCATGGCGTGGGTTATGAATGCGAAGTGCCCATGAGCACTTTCTATAACCTGCCAGCCACGGGTGAAAAAGTCGTGCTATTGACCCAGTTCATCGTGCGTGAGGATGCGCAACTCTTGTATGGCTTTGGTTCTGAGCAAGAGCGTGCAACTTTCCGCCAATTGCTCAAGGTGAATGGTATAGGTGCAAAGTCAGCGCTTGCTATCCTTAGCGGCCTGTCTGTTGATGATCTTGCCCAGGCCGTGGCCTTGCAGGAAACCGGGTTGCTGACCAAGGTGCCTGGCATAGGCAAGAAAACAGCCGAGCGCCTGCTACTGGAGCTCAAGGACAAGTTTTCTATTGATGGCGGAGCTACGTTAGCAGGTACGAATCAGGCTAAATCAGCCAGTGGAGACGTGCTCAATGCGCTGCTGGCGCTAGGTTACAACGAGCGCGAAGCGTTGGCGGCCGTGAAGCAATTGCCTGCTGATACCTCGGTTGCTGAAGGTATTAAGCTGTCGCTCAAGTCGCTTTCTAAAGTATAAGCAAAAATATCCCTTTATTTCTCGCGCCATGCAGGGCAGTGGCCTAGCATTTTCTGGGTATGCCCTCCTGCGACTGGGCATACTTGTGCTCAGCCTTGTCCGTCTCTGATGATTTAAAAAGAAAATGCCTGGCGATAGTTGCCAGGCATGTAAGGTGATTAATGGAGGGAAGGCTGTGTGGTGTGCTATCAGGCTTTGCTATAGCGATTCACCGGTTTCTTCAACCCTAGGTGTTCGCGTAATGTGCTGCCTTGGTACTGGGTACGGAAAATACCACGTCGCTGTAATTCCGGCACTACCAACTCCGTGAAGTCGCGCAAGCCGCCTGGTAGCCAGGGGGCCATGACATTAAAACCATCTGCACCGCCTTGCTCGAACCACTCCTGTATTTTGTCCGCCACGGTTTCTGGCGTCCCTATAACGGTCAGATGACCGCGCCCGCCAGCAATGCGCAGGTATAACTGGCGTATGGTCAGGTGTTCGCCTTGGGCCAATTCAGTCAGCAGTTTCTGCCGACTTTGCTGGCCATTGTCGGTCAGTGGCAGCTCTGGCAATGGGCCATCAATCGGGTAGGGTGACAAATCAAAGTTACCGATCATGCGCCCCAGCAATGCCAAGCCAGACTCAGGGTCAACCAGCTCTTGCAGTTTGTTGAACTTTGCCTCTGCTTCTGCCTGGGTGCGCCCCACAATGCTGAAGATGCCAGGCATGATTTTCAGGCTCTCAGGTTGCCTGCCGTATTTTGCCAGGCGACCCTTGAGATCCTGATAAAAAGCCTGTGCCGAGCTCAAGGTTGGATGGGCAGTGAATACGACTTCTGCGGTTTCCGCCGCCAACTCGCGCCCCGTTTCCGATCCACCTGCCTGTACGATCACCGGTCTACCCTGTGGGCTGCGAGCTACGTTAAGCGGCCCGGCCACATTGAAGTACTTGCCGTGGTGATCAAGCGTATGCAGCTTGCTGCGGTCAAACCAGATGCCTTTCTCCTTATCGTTAAGAAACGCGCCTTCTTCCCAGGTATCCCACAAGCCGGTCACCACATCGTAGAACTCACGTGCCCTTGCGTAGCGCTCGGCATGGGGAACATGCTGCGGTAGGCCGAAATTGGCAGATTCCGAGGCATTGTCGGAGGTCACCAGGTTCCAGCCACTGCGTCCACGCGAAATCTGGTCGAGAGAGGCAAATTTGCGCGCGATGTGGTAGGGCTCGTTATAGGTCGTGGTAGCTGTGCCGATCAGGCCGATGCGCTTGGTCACCGCTGCCAGCGCGCTTAGCAAGGTCAGCGGCTCCAGCCCCGCGGGGCCTGCGGCAGCCGTGACTGCATCGGCAAAAAACACCGCATCGAAATGCGCTGCTTCTGCCAATTGCGCAGCTTCCTTATAGACGGCGAACGGGTCGTCATCCAGCACATTGTCCGGGTAGCGCCATCCGGCCACATGGTGACCATTACGGATAAGAAACGCGCCCAGGCTGAGTTGACGGGGTTGGCTCATGATTAAAAGTCCTTTCTCACTTGAACGCCGAAGTAGCGAGCATCGTCGCGGGGGACGAAGCGATGGGAGACAGTCGCATTGCCAGACAATGTGGTGGCATATGAGCGATCCAGCAGATTGCGGCCTACTACGGCAAAGCGCCAGCCATCCTGGGTGGAAAGCGCAACGCTGGCGTTCCAGATGCCATAGGCTTCCTGAATGGTGGCATCTGTCTGTGGTATTAGTACGAATTGTTGTTTACTTTGCCAGGTGTAGTCGGTGCCAACGTCAACTATATAGCCATTGTTTAGAGGGATAGCATAGTTGGCGCGTACTACGGATTTGAACTTGGGAGCAAATGGCAGTGGCTTGCCATTGACCTGGCAACTAGCATCGGTTGGAGGGCAATTGAGATTGTCAATGCGTGCATCTACATAAGCCAACGAGCCAGATAAGCTTAGTCTGGAGGTGGCTTTTGCATTAACGTCTAGTTCAACCCCCCGAGTAGATACATCACCAGCATTGATTAGCCGGTATATGAACACATTGTTGCCAACATTTTCTGGAGCATTGGCCTGGTAGTTTTTATATTTAGTATAAAAAGCTGCTGCATTAAAGATAAGGCGATTATCAAGCCATGCCGATTTTAGGCCGATCTCGAAGGAGTTAGCTGTTTCAGGAGCCAGCGCGTTTGTATCATTATTACCATCGAACATATTGAAAAATACGTTGTACGCTGGACCTTTGTAGCCACGAGAATAGGTAGCGTAGGTCATTACATCTTTGCTCAAGTCATATTGTGCACCTAGTCGACCAGAGTATTCGCTTGCGCTAGTGGTTCCTTTTCTGAGTGGCTGGCTGGATCTGACCGCTGCCTGTATTCCAGAAGGGACATTACTGTTACGTATATGGTCGAAAGATAAGTCGTCATGCGTGTAACGCAGGCCTAAAATGCCGCGAAGCTCGGGTGTAAAGTTCAGAGTACTTTCACCAAATAGCGAGATGCTGTCATTTTCCACCCCGTAGTCAGAACGTCCTACAAGGTTTGCGCCAGCCAGGGTCGTTGCGTTGCGTTGATAGACCTCATCAGTTTTGCTCTTGAGATAATAGATACCTGCTACATACTCAAGGAATTGTTCCTTGGGTGATGCTAAGCGAATTTCTTGTGAGAACTGCTTGGAGTCTACTGTTCCCCTGTCCCGAGTTGCGGGGTAGGCGGTTGTGATTCTACTGAGATCATAGTTGTTACCTATTGGAGATGAGGAAGTGTTTTGCGTATTATCCCAAGTGCGGAATGCTGTGATTGATGTCAAAGTGTAGTCATTGATGCGCCAATCGACTTGCGCAGAAATTCCTTGATTGGTATCGGTGATTTCGTTTTTGCCATCGCTACGGACTGTGCGGTTTCCCTTGCTGGCTTGCACTGGACTAATAGCTTGGTTAAACGCAGCATCTCGGGATTGATAAGGCACGGAAGCAATAGTATTAGTACCGTGGGTATAGTCGGCAATCAGAGTAATATCGAGGTCTTCATTTGGTGTCAGCAAGAACTTGGCGCGTGCGCCTTCGCGTTCATAACCGTTGAGACGGCCGCCGAGCACATTTTTTACGTTCCCGTCATAGTCGGCCCAGAGACCATTGATAGATGCATAGAGTAGGTCAGGTACTAATGTGCCGGAAAGACCAAAGCGGATGCGTTTCTCTCCACCTTCATAGTAGGAGGTATCGACATAAGCATGAGTGTCAGCACTGGGTTCCTTGGATACGATGTTGATGACACCCGCGGAGGCATTTTTGCCGAACAGGGTGCCTTGCGGGCCGCGTAAGACTTCGATGCGCTCAACATCCATTAGGTCCAGTGTTGCTTGACCGGGACGGGCATAGACCACGCCGTCAATCACGGTAGAAACGGTAGGTTCAATACCTGGTGATGTAGAGATTGTTCCTACACCACGAATGAAGATGGATGAGTCCTTGTTACCACCCTGCTGACGGAAGGTCAGGCTGGGCACTTCGTTGGCAATGGTCTGGATGCTGTTGAGATTGGATTGTTCCAGCTTTTTGCCATCCAGTACGGAAACCGCCACCGGGATAGATTGCAGGCTGGCTTCACGGCGGGTTGCGGTGACGGTAACGATACCGAGCGAAGGCTGTGCTTCTTGTTCGGAGGCTGTTTTCTTGCTTTCAGTTTCTTTGGGCTCTTCAGCTGCCAGCGCAGCGGAAATTCCGCCGGAAAGTAGTGCCGAAGCCAGCGCCAGGCGGATGCCGCTGCGCCGGAACTGTTGTAAGTGAGTATGGTGTGGTTTCATGCAGATTCCCCTAATTTAGTCGTAAAAATGATGTCGTTAGCCTGATACCCGTTGTCGGGAAACCAGGGGAATGAAAAGAAATGTTTCATCCTTTGATGCCTCCTGTGGTGAGCCCGCTGATGACGCGCTCCTGAAAGAGGACGATGAGGATGGCGAGTGGCACGATAGCAACCACCAAAGCGGCGGAGATCACCGGCCAGGGGAAGGTGAATTCCCCTTGATACAGCAGGATGCCAACGGGCAAGGTGCGGCTGCCTGGGGCAGCATTCAGCGCCAGTGCCAGCAGGAACTCATCCCAGGCATTGACGAAAGCCAGGATGCCCGCGGTAAACACGCCGGGAGCGGAGAGTGGCAGTACGATGCGGTATAGCGCTTGCAAGCGGGTGCAACCATCGAGCATGGCAGCGTTTTCAATGTCCTTGGGCACCTGTTGGAAAAAGCTTGCCAGCACCAGGGTGCAAACTGGCAGGCTTTGCACGGCGTAAGGCAGGATCAGTGCGCCATAGGTGTTGATCAGCCCTAGCCCGCGCATGATCTCAAACAGTGGTACCAATAATGTCGCGGGTGGAAACATGGCCACGGCAACCAGCAGGATGAGAATCAGGTCGCGATGCCGCAGCTGTAGCCGGGTGAGGGTATAGGCGGCACCTGTGGCTGCAAACAGGGTTAGCAGGGTAGATAACAATGCCACGGCAAAGCTGTTGCCGAGAAATAGCAGCAAGGGCTGATCGCTGAATGCATGCAGGTAATTGTTCAGACTGGGGTGTTGCGGCAGCCAGGTGATGGGGGTTTGCGCCAGCTCGATATCGCTCTTGAACGAAGTCAGCAATATCCACAGCGCGGGAAAAAAGCCGTTGATCAGCAGTACGGCTGCGGCAATCCAGCGTAAGGGGAGTTTCAGCATCACAGAGTCCCCTTGTAGAGTTTGCGCAGATAAATGGAGCTGACCACCATGGAGAGCAGGAACAACAGCACGGCCAATGCTGAGCCGTAGCCAACATCCATATATTCAATCGCTGTGGTGTTGATGAGGATGGATAAGGTTTCGGTATAGCGTGCAGGGCCGCCTTGCGTCATGGCATAGGGGATGTCAAAGGATTGCAGTGCGCTGATGGTGCGGAAGATCAGCGCGACCATCATGGCCGGTGCCAGCAAGGGCAGGGTAACGTGGCGGAAAGTCTGCCAGCGGCTGGCACCCTCCAGCTCTGCTGCTTCGTAGAGGCTGCGCGGGATAGTTTGCAGGCCCGCGAGCAGGATCAATGCAACGAATGAAGATGTTTTCCAGATGGTGGCGATGCAAATGGCGAAAAAGCCCCATTGCGGTATCAGCAGGAATGAGATCGGCGCAAAGCCTGCACGGCGCAGCAGATCATTGACTACGCCGTATTCCGTATTGAAGAACCAGGCGAAGATCATGCCGGAAAAAGCCAGCGGCAATGCCCATGGCAATAGCAGCGCCAGGCGTACTGGCCAGCGCCATTTCCACTCACGGTTGGCGAGCAGGGCCAGCCCAAGGCCAACCAGCAAGGCACCGGGTACAGTCACTACGCACAAGGCCAGCGTGAAGCGCACGGCGCGCCAGACATCCGGGTCGCGCAGGGCATCAAGATAGTTGGCAAAACCAATGAACATCGGGCCGCTATCGCTGAATAGGCTGATGGAATAAAAGCTGTCATGGATGACCTTGGCCACGGGGTATACCACAATCAGGCCGAGCAATAGCACGGCGGGGAGCAATAGCCAGAACGCCAGCGAGGCTTGACTGATATCGCCAGATTTCTGGCGCAGGCTGTGTTGCCGGCGTGTGAATATGGTGCGCAGGCTCAACGCAATATCCTTTCCAGGCGCAGGCTGATGTCTTCCAGGCCTTCTTCGGTCGTTAGTGAGCCGGCCAGCACGGCAGAAGTCGAGATGCGTAGCACGTCCGATACCTGCGCATAGCGTGCGGTCAACGGGCGTGACCTGGCGCCCAGCAATGCGGGTTTGGCATCCTTGAGCCAAGGGATCACGGCCTGGACATCTGCATCGTCATAAAGTGAGAGGTAAGGTGGCAGCAAGCCACCTTGCAGCGTGATGAAGCGTACACTTTCAGGCGATGCCAGAAAGCGCAGTAAATCGGCGGTCTGGGCCTTGTTGCGCGAATAGTTGGATAGCGCCCACTGCCATCCGCCCAGGCAAGTGGCGTGTTCTCCGCCCGGCATGGCCGGCATCCTGATAATGCCGACTTTATCCTTGACGCGGGAATCTGCATCGTTCTGGAACACGTTCCAGGCAAAGCCCCAGTTGATGGCGAAAATGGCATTGCCCGCCTTGAAGGTGTTGACGGTGTCGCCGGTCTTGACTTCGCCGACATGGCGGCGGATGACGTTTTTCTTAATCAGACCTGTCCATAGTGTCAGGCTTTGCAATGCGGCGGGTTTGTCCAATATCAGCTTGCCGTTTTTGTTGAGCACCTCCTTGCCTTGGCTCCAGTAAGGCAGCAAGAAGCTGCATACCGTGCCTTCGATCGGTGCGCCCTGCATGGAAAGGCCTTGCAGCGCTGGTTTGTTCTCTTGCTTGAGAATGGTTTGTGCGGCCGCTTCCAGCTCCTGCCAGCTCTGTGGTGGGGCAATGCCGTATTGCGCCAATAGATCCTTGCGGTAATACATGAACATGGCATCTGTCACCGCAGGCAGGGTATATAGCTGGCCTTTGATCAGGTTAGTCTGGCGATAAATGGGCAGGCCATCAGCAAGCAGGGCTTCCTTTTCTTTGCCAAGATACGGGTCTAGCGGGGCGATCCAGCTGGCAGTGGCGAATTGGTAGGGGTGGACGATGTCCAGCATCAGGGCGTCAAAGCTGGGATCGTGTGCATTGAGCAAGACGGAAAGGTATTTTCGTTGCAATTCTGAAGTGGCGGCACTGCTGCCAATTTCTATGCGGATGCCAGGGTGACTGGCTTCATAGCGGTCTGCCAGCGTGCGGAACAGATCAGGGCGTTGTGCTGGTCCGCCAATAAAAACGCGTAGCACGGTGTCTGCCTGAGCAGGCATTGCCCCAAGCATCAATAGCAAGAGTGACACGGTGCGGAGCGCATGCAGGAGGCTCATGCTGCCTGATCCTTGTTGCCGGCCTGGCGGGTCATGAGGCGTGTGCCTTTTTCGCTGTCGAACCAGTGCAGGTTTGCATGGGCGACATGAAGTTGCAGCTTCTGCCCGTTGACGACAGCCTGGTGGCCAGGCAGGCGAGCCTGTACCGTGAATGTCTCAAGATTGGCAGTGGGTTGTTCCAGGCGCAAAGTGGCAATGGTTTCTGCGCCCAATGGTTCAATCAGCTCAATGACGGCATTGAGGGTGATGGCGGCTTGGCCGTTGAGATGGCCAGGATCGATATACAGGTGCTCTGGCCGGATACCCAGTGTGATGGCTTGCTCGGGGGTGGTTTCAAGGTGGCCAACAGGCACGGTTTGCCCGGCAATAAAGGCTGATTGGCCGTTAGTAGACCATTGCAACGGCAGATCAAGCAAGTTCATCGCGGGCGAGCCCATGAAACCGGCCACAAAAGTGGTGGCGGGAGACTGATATATGTCTGCCGGTGTACCCAGTTGTTCGATACGGCCATGGTTGATGACGGCAATGCGGTCTGCCAACGTCATGGCTTCCACCTGGTCGTGCGTCACGTAGATCATGGTCTTGCCTAGGCGCTGGTGCAGGCGCTTGATCTCCATGCGCATCTCGGTGCGTAGCTTGGCGTCCAGGTTGGAGAGTGGCTCATCGAACAGGAATAGCTGGGCTTCGCGCACCAGGGCTCGGCCAATGGCTACGCGTTGGCGCTGTCCACCAGAAAGCGCGGCAGGCTTGCGTTGCAGCAGGTTAGTGAGCTGCAGAAGTTCTGCTGCTGCCTGCACTTTTTGCTCGATTTCGCTTTTAGGTGTGCCGCGGATGCTGAGGCCGAACGCCAAGTTGTCATACACCGTCTTGTGCGGATACAGGGCGTAGTCCTGAAACACCAACGCCATATTGCGCTCACGCGGAGGTAGGCGATTGATGCTGCGACCATCCAGGATCACCTGCCCTTCATCGGCATGATCCAGCCCAGCCACTATGCGGAGCAAGGTGGATTTCCCGCAGCCGGAAGGGCCAATGAGGACGAGGAACTCGCCCGAATCAATGTCCAGGTCGATATCCTTCAGGATATGCGTCTGGGCAAAGTGCTTGCTGATACGCTGCAAGCTAAGCTTTGCCATAGGTGCCTGCTTGTATTAAATGTGCTTTCAATATATCCGATTGCAATATTTGCTGAATAAAAGTGAAAGAGTTTGAAAATTTTAAAAACACTGATAATCTCAATGATGTTACCGGTAACATTAGAGATTTTCAGCAAGCCTTTACATGCTGTCAAAGAATTAAATTGAAATTAAATATTTTTAAAAGTTATATGTGGCTCAATATCTATGTCGGGTAAGCGTAAAGGTCTGGGCCGGGCAACGGTGCATGATGTGGCCAAGCTGGCTGGGGTTTCTTCCATCACTGTTTCGCGTTATTTCAAGCAGCCGGGCATCGTGTCTCAGGGGTTGCGGGATCGTATTGCCGATGCGGTAGCGCGGCTGGATTATTTACCCAATCATGCTGCTGGAGGCCTGGCGTCAACGCACGGGCGTATCGTGGCGATGGTGATCCCGAATATTTCAGGCCCGATCTTTGCCAATACCATCCAGAGCTTCAGTGATGAGTTAAACCGCCATGGCTACCAGTTGCTTCTGGCATCCAGTTCTTTCTCCATCGAGAAGGAGGAAAGCGCTGTGCGTGCCTTCCTGGGCTGGTCTCCTGCTGCACTGGTGTTAACCAGCCAATATCATTCCGAGGAAACAGAGCGTTTAATTGCAAAAGCCAATATGCCTATCGTGGAAACCTGGGATTATGTTCCGGCACGCAACCCTCTACAGGTGGGGTTCTCTCATGTGGAAGTGGGCCGGCAATCTGTGGCGTATCTGCACGGCAAGGGATATGAGCGGATTGCATTTGTGCAGAACAGCATGGTCGGCGACTTGAGCGCGCTGGATAGGCGGGATGGATATATTGCGCAGATGACCGAGAATGGCCTTAAGCCCTGGGTGTTTGTGCCGACTCAGGCTGATCCCTTCGAGGCAGGCCGGCAAGCGATTAATGCGCTGTTATTACGCCCCCAGCCTGCTGAAGCGATTATTTTTGCCAATGATAATCTGGCCGCTGGTGGCATGCTGGCCGGAACGCGTGCTGGCATGAGTTTCCCCGGGGATTGTGCCATCTTTGGTTTTGGTAATTATGCGTTTGCTGAATTGCTATTGCCTAGCCTGACCACTATTCGCCCTCCCGCCAGGGAAATCGGCGAGATTGCTGCTTTGCGGATATTACAGGCCTTGGGGGATATCCCGGTGGAAGGTGCCGTACCGCATTTGAACCTGCTGGATTGTGAATTGATTGTGCGTGAAAGCGCTTGAATATTGATGAATTGAAGGAGTAGCAATGACTTACCAAGCAAATGAAGCCCGTTATGACCAGATGCAATATCGCCGTTGTGGCAAGAGTGGCTTGAAACTACCCTTGCTATCGTTGGGCTTGTGGCACAACTTTGGCGATAACACTAATATCGCCGTGCAGCGCGATATGCTGCGCACCGCGTTTGATCTCGGCATCACCCATTTTGACCTTGCCAATAACTACGGCCCGCCCTATGGCAGTGCTGAAGCTAACTTCGGACAATTGCTCCGGCAGGATTTTCGTCCTTACCGCGATGAGCTGATTATTTCTACCAAGGCGGGATGGGACATGTGGCCAGGGCCTTATGGCCAGGGCGGCGGTTCGCGCAAATACCTGCTGGCGAGCCTGGATCAAAGCCTGCAGCGCATGGGGTTGGACTATGTGGATATTTTCTATTCCCACCGCTTCGATGCAGAAACTCCGCTGGAGGAAACGATGGGCGCCCTCGCTAGTGCTGTGCAGCAGGGCAAGGCGCTCTATGTTGGTATTTCCTCTTATTCTCCAGCCAAAACGCTGGAAGCCTCCAGGCTACTGCACGAGTGGAAAATCCCCTGCCTGATCCATCAGCCCTCCTACAATCTGCTGAATCGCTGGATAGAGCGCGGCCTACTTGATACCCTGCAGCAGGAAGGCATGGGCTGCATTACCTTTACCGCACTGGCCCAAGGGCTGCTCTCGGATAAATATCTCAACGGAATTCCGCAGGAGGCACGTATCAACCGCCCGGGTGGCAACTCCATCCCACCCAGCCACTTGAGCGAGCAAAACCTCAAGCGCATTAAGGGCCTCAATCAGATTGCATCACAGCGTGGGCAAACGCTGGCGCAGATGGCACTAGCCTGGGTGCTGCGCGACGAACGCGTGACTTCTACCTTGATTGGTGCAAGCAATAGCCAGCAGGTGCGCGAGAATGTTGCCGCTTTGCAGAACCTTGCCTTCACGGCAGAAGAGCTGGCGGCGATAGATGTCCTCGCCCAGGAAGGCGGCATTGATCTCTGGGCCGGATCATCCAGCGACTGGAAATAGCCAGTCCCGGTTAGTAAGTCGCGGAAGGTTTTTACGATTTTTGACTGGCAAGGTAGAGAACAATCGAAGGCTTTTCTGTATCATGGCATATGCCGCTGAGCGCAGAAGCTGCGCAGCGTAGCTAAGCAGAATCCAACCTGATGATAGAAACCGACCGCTTAATCGCCCCCTCTACCCAAGGCACGCAGGAAGAAGCGCTGGAGCGCGCATTGCGCCCCAAGGTGCTCGACGAATATGTCGGGCAGGAAAAGGCGCGTGGCCAGCTTGAAATCTTCATCAACGCTGCACGCGGGCGCTCCGAGGCGCTGGACCATGTCCTGCTGTTCGGGCCACCTGGCTTGGGTAAGACTACATTGGCACATATTATCGCCAAGGAAATGGGCGTGAATATGCGCCAGACCTCTGGCCCGGTCCTCGAGCGAGCAGGTGACCTGGCTGCACTGCTGACCAATCTTGAGCCCAATGATGTGCTCTTCATCGACGAAATCCACCGCTTGTCGCCAGTGGTCGAGGAGATTCTCTATCCGGCGATGGAGGATTACCGTCTCGATATCATGATAGGTGAAGGGCCGGCCGCGCGTTCGGTGCGCCTGGACTTGCCACCTTTTACCTTGGTCGGCGCAACTACCCGTGCGGGTATGCTGACTAACCCGCTGCGTGACCGCTTCGGCATTGTGTCGCGCCTGGAGTTTTACACCGCAGAAGAGCTGGCGCGCATCGTGCATCGTTCCGCTGGTTTGTTGGAGGTGTCCATGCAGCAGGAAGGGGCGTTGGAAATCGCCCGCCGCTCGCGCGGTACGCCGCGCATCGCCAATCGCCTGTTACGCCGCGTGCGCGATTACGCGCAAGTTAAGTCGGATGGCATGGTGAGTGCCGCGATTGCCGATGCGGCCCTGAAGATGCTGGATGTAGACAAACTCGGCTTCGATGTCATGGACCGCAAGCTTTTGCTGGCTGTGCTGGAGAAGTTTGATGGCGGGCCGGTAGGCCTGGATAACCTCGCCGCGGCGATTGGCGAAGAGCGCGATACCATCGAGGATGTGCTGGAGCCCTACTTGATCCAGCAAGGCTACCTCATGCGTACTCCGCGTGGACGCATCGCCACCCAGCAAGCCTATCAGCATTTCGGCTTGGCTGTGCCTGGCAAGATCGGTGCGGGAGACCTTTGGCAGCAATGAGTGCGAGTAGGGAATTCCGCTGGCCGGTACGTGTTTATTACGAAGATACCGATAGTGGCGGCGTGGTTTATCACTCGAATTACCTTAAGTTCATGGAGCGTGCGCGCACCGAGTTCTTGCGTAGCCTGGGGTTTGGGCAGGCGGAACTAAGAGATGATCTTGGGGTCTTGTTCGTGGTGCGTAGCCTTGCGCTACAATACCGCCGCCCTGCGCGTTTTGATGATGCGCTGGCAGTCGTGACGCGACTCAAGGACTTTAGGCGCAGCCTGATGACATTTGAGCAGAAAATCTATCGTGGCGATGAATTGCTGACTGAAGCCACGGTTGAGATTGTCTGTATTGATGCAGAACAATTCAGGCCGGTCACTATTCCGGCTGTTGTACGCAACATGATTGATCCTGAGTGATCAATCTACATGATCAAACCCAATGGAGCTTGAATGAATCCTACTGAAGACATGTCGTTTATCTCGCTGATTGCTGGTGCCAGCGTGCCCGCCCAGTTGGTGATGGCGGTGCTGGTGCTGACATCGCTGATTTCGTGGTGGTATATCTTCATCAAGTTTTTTGCTATTCGCAGCGCAGATCGCGATGCGGAAGAGTTCGAGCGCGTGTTCTGGAAGGGTGGCGATCTTAACCAGCTCTATGAAAGCGTGAATTCCGGTCGCCGTAGCACTCAGGGCATGGCCAGTATTTTTGAAGCTGGATTCAAGGATTATGCCCGTCTCAAGCGGCAGGCAGGTCTGGAAGTGAGCGATGTCACCGAGGGGGCACGTCGTGCAATGCGCGCTGCTTACAATCGCGAAATGGATGATCTGGATTCGCACTTGCCATTCCTGGCATCCGTGGGTTCTGTCAGCCCTTATATCGGTTTGTTGGGGACGGTATGGGGCATCATGAATGCTTTCCGTGGTTTATCTAATATGGCACAGGCCACCTTGTCCCATGTTGCACCCGGTATCGCCGAGGCATTGGTGGCGACGGCCATCGGCCTGTTTGCTGCCATCCCAGCCGTGATTGCCTATAACCGCTTCACGGCATCTGTGGATCGCTTGGCCGTACGCTACGAGAGCTTTATCGAAGAGTTCACCAATATCCTGCAACGCAAGGCTTAAGGAGGGTGTGATGAGTCGTCGCAAATCACGCCGCCTGATGAACCAGATTAACGTCGTGCCGTACATCGACGTGATGTTGGTGCTGTTGGTGATTTTTATGGTGACTGCGCCCATGACCAATCCCGGGGTGGTTGAGTTGCCCCAGGTGGGCCAGGCGCTCAAGCAGGCTGCTGCCCCTGTTGTGATTACTGTCAAGGCGGATGGTCGCGCCGAGCTTGATGGCAAAGTGTTGCAGCGCGATGAGCTACTGTTTGCCGTCAAGACACAAATCGAGCAAACGCCTGATCGGGCGATCGTGATCGCTGCTGACAAGAATGTCCAGTATGACAAGGTGGTGACTTTGATGGACAGTCTCAAGCAGTACAAGGTGGGGTTGTTGCTCAAGCCAGCCAATTGATGCATGAAGCCACGTAATAGAAATCCTTACAAGGTCCGCGCTGCGGCACTCTCACTACTCACCCATCTCTTATTGCTGGGTGCGTTGTTTGTGTCTTTCGATTGGAAGACGCATCAGCCAGTGACTGTCGCACAAGTTGAGCTGTGGGAAAACTTGCCTGTTGCCCAGCCGGTGACTAAACCACCACAGCCACAGCCGGCTCCTGAGCCACCAAAACCGGAACCCAAACCAGAGCCTAAACCTGAACCAAAGCCCGAGCCAGCACCTGAGCCTCAGCCTGAAGCTGAAATCCAAGTGAAAAAGGAGCCTGAGAAAAAGGTGGTGAAGCCGGAAAAAAAACCTGAACCAAAAAAGCCGGAGCCCAAGCCTGAACCCAAGAAGCCAGAGCCGGTAAAGGCTGAGCCGAAGAAAGAGGATAAGGTCAAGCTGGATGAGCTGAAGAAGTTACAGCAACAGTTACTGGAAGAAAGTGCCCAGCCTGCGGCAGCTAAAAAACAAGGGCCTACTCAATCTGGCGATAATGTGGTGAATCAGAGTGAAATAGATAAATACCTGGGCCAGATTCGCGACAAGATCAAGCGCAATGTCAACCGCCAGCTATGTGGCACGGGCAAGCCTGAGTTGGAAGTGGGTATTAGCTTGATGCCGACGGGGGAGGTCATTGGTGTGCCGCGCATATTGAAGAGCAGTGGCTTGCCAGCTTGTGATGAGGCGATTGAGCGGGCGATATTGCAGGCGCAGCCTTTGCCTGTTCCTGTTCAGTCCGAACTATTCTCGCGATTCCGTGATCTCAGGCTCAAATTCCGCCCCAATGAGGACGGCTAAGTCATTGCGGTTGATATAGAGGTGCTACCTGCTTTTGTGATGCGGAAGTGTCAATTGTTAGCACATACCAGTTGATAGTTACATCATTGACGGCGGGAAGGCATTGTTTTATCAAGCCCCATGGCAAGATGGGGTGGGAGTTTGATAGAATGTGCGCTTAGCTATCGGGGAACTTTGCATTATTTTATCGCCCTAAACCCTCATGAATAAATTACGCTTATTTCTCAGTCCCTTAGTTTTTTTCCTGTCATTTGGTCTCACCCATGGTGCGCATGCGGCCTTGACGGTGGAAATTGTCGGTGGTGCAGCACAACAGATCCCGATTGCCATTGTCCCGTTTGCACAGCAGGGTAATCTCCCTGCCCAGCAAGACACGATTGCCAATGTGATTAGTGCTGATTTGCGGCGCAGTGGCTTGTTTCGTGTGCTGGAAACACGGGGTGTTGCTAATCAACCTAGCGATATCAGCCAAGTGAGCTATTCCGATTGGGCAGCTATCCAGGCACAGGCATTGACTATAGGTAAAGTCGAAGTATTGCCAGACAACCGCCTTAAGGTATCTTTCCGTCTGCTTGATGTTTACAAGCAAAACCAATTGGTGGGCATGGAATACAACATTACCCCAGCCCAGCTACGCCTGACGGCACACAAGATTGCCGATGTGATCTACCAGAAGCTGACAGGCGAACAGGGGGTATTTGCCACCCGTATTGCCTATGTCAGCAAGTCTGCCGGGCGTTATGCCTTGCAAGTCGCGGATTCTGATGGGTATAACCCGCAAACCGTGGTTTCCTCTGTCGAGCCTATCATTTCTCCGGTGTGGTCGCCTGAGGGTAGCAGGCTGGCTTATGTTTCGTTTGAAAAGAAAAAGCCCATTGTTTATGTGCAGTCACTGGTCTCCGGTCAGCGCACCGTATTGGCCAACTTCAAGGGCAATAACAGTGCACCATCTTGGTCGCCTGATGGCAAGAAGCTGGCGATTGTATTGACGCATGCGGCCAATTCCCAGGTGTATAGCATCAATGCCGATGGCACTGGTCTGCAGCAGTTGACCCGCACCACCGCGATTGATACAGAGCCAACTTGGTCGCCTGATGGGCGCTATATCTATTTCACCTCTGATCGTGGCGGTAGCCCGCAAATTTACCGCATGCCTGCTACTGGTGGCGATGCTAGCCGCATGACGTTTGAGGGTGGTTATGTGGTGAGTCCGCGTATTTCGCCAGATGGCAAGTCTCTTGCTTATATCCGCCGTGATGCCGGGCTCTTTAAGGTCGCGATACAAGATCTTCAGTCTGGTCAGGTGCAGGTGTTGAGTGATGGCCCCAAGGATGAGTCTCCTAGTTTTGCGCCTAATGGCCGCATGCTGTTGCATGCTACTCGTATCGGTGGACGTGGGGCCTTGGCCGCGGTATCTGCTGATGGCCGCGTCAAGCAGCGTTTGAGTGAAAGTGGTGGTGATGTGCGTGAGCCTGCTTGGGGACCGATTATCAATCAGTAGGGCGATGTAAAGAATAACAAGCAAGTTTTTGTGAAAATAGCCGTTAAGCGTACGTCGGGTGTTTTTGTAACAACAGGCAAGTTTGTAGTGATGTAACAGTTGATGTGTGTGTCTTTAGATAATTTAAAGGAGAGAACAAAGTGAACAAGAATATCGTGATCAGTGTATTGCTCGCAGCGATGTTGGCAGCTTGCTCAAGCAAGGCAGTAAAGGAAACCCCACAAGCGGCTGTTGAAGACAAGAGCCCAGCTACAACACAAAGCAGCAGCTCCAGTGGTTCTGCTACTAGTGGCGTATCTGATTCTTCTCTGTCCAGCAACCCGCTGAAGGATCCTAACAACATCTTGTCCAAGCGCAACGTATATTTCGACTTTGACAGCGATGCGATCAAGGCAGAGTTCCGCCCACTGATCGAAGCGCATGCGCAATACCTGAGCTCACATGGTGATGCCAAGGTGTTCCTGCAAGGCAATACCGATGATCGTGGTACACGTGAATACAACTTGTCCTTGGGTCAACGCCGTGCTGTTGCCGTCAAGAAGGTATTGAACCTGCTAGGCGTACAAGATGCACAGATCGAGACTGTCAGTTTCGGCAAGGAAAAGGCTAACGCTGCTTGCGCCGATGAAACTTGCTGGCAGCAAGATCGCCGTGTAGAACTTCAATATCAAGGCGAGTAATTCATGATG
Organism: Methylobacillus methanolivorans; assembly: GCF_044751345.1. Classification (GTDB taxonomy): domain Bacteria; phylum Pseudomonadota; class Gammaproteobacteria; order Burkholderiales; family Methylophilaceae; genus Methylobacillus; species Methylobacillus methanolivorans. The sequence continues at coordinate 566,436 of NZ_JBIWXY010000002.1, forward strand.
CAGCGTTTACTGGTGTTGGTTGTCGTCGGTTTTCTTTCTCTGCCTCTTCTTGCGCAGGCTGCGCTATTTGGGGATGATGAAGCAAGAAAAAAGATTGCAGATCTGCAACAGCAGGTACAAACCCAGCACCAGGAAACGCAAGCTGCATTAGCGGAGTTGAAGAAAAGCCAGCAGGCCTTGGAAGCAAAAAGCCAAGGCATGCTGGACCTGATGGGGCAAATCGACAGGCTCAATCAGGAAATTAGCCGCCTTAGGGGTGATCTTGAGGTGGTCAATCACAATGTAGACAATACCCAGCAGCGTCAGCGTGATTTGTATGCTGATACTGACGGGCGCTTACGCAAGCTGGAAGAGGGTGGTGTATCTGCCCATGCGCAGGCTGGTTCTGATGAGGGGGCCGCCTCTGCCCAGAATGGTGGTAGTGCTGGCAATCCTGAAGCGCGCGATCTAGATGCGGCCAAGGCGCTAAGTGCCTCCGGAAAATTCAAGGAAGCATTTGACGCTTATAACAAGTTCCTGCAAACCTATCCCGGTTCATCTCTGACGGCAGAAGCATTGCTCGGCTTGGGTAGTGCCCAGTTTTCATTGAAGAACTACAAGGCTTCCATCAGCACCCAGCAGAAACTGATTTCGCAGTTTCCGAATAGCGATAAGGTGCCTGATGCCTTGTTTAGTATTGCCAATAGCCATATCCAGCTTTCTGATGTGGATGGTGCCAAGAAAACCTTACGCGGTTTATTGGACAAATTTCCCAGCCACGAATTGGCGCCGAGTGCCAAGCGACGCCTGAATGTGCTGGACTCAATCAAGTCCAGATAGTTTCCCGTGTTACGTATTCATGAGATTTTTTACTCCCTGCAAGGGGAGTCATCGCGTGTAGGCCTGCCTACCGTTTTTGTGCGCCTTACCGGCTGCCCGATGCGTTGTGTCTATTGTGATACCGAATATGCCTTCAAAGGCGGTAGCAATATGACGCTGGATGCTATCCTTGAGCAGGTGGCCAGCTACGGTGCGCGCTATGTCTGTGTGACCGGGGGCGAGCCCTTGGCGCAAAAGAAAGGCTGTCTGGAGCTGTTAAGGCGGCTGTGTGACGCTGGGTATGGAGTTTCTCTGGAAACCGGTGGTGCGATCGCCACTGATGGTGTTGATGAGCGCGTGGCGGTGATTCTGGATATTAAAACGCCAGATTCAGGCGAGCTCGCCAAAAATCATTGGGAAAATCTCTCGCGTCTCAAGCCTAATGATGAAATCAAGATCGTGCTCTGTAGTCGATCGGACTATGAGTGGGCCAAGCAATTGCTGGCCGAACATGCGCTCAACGAGAAATGTCCCGTTATTTTTTCACCCGTTTACAGTCAAGTGAAGCCTGCAGAGCTTGCCGACTGGGTGTTAGCAGATAAATTGCCGGTGCGTATGCAAGTGCAGTTGCACAAAATTCTCTGGGGCGAGGCCCCAGGAAAATAATCAAAGCTGGCTACCAGTCTGTAGCCATTCTTGAGGAATTAACGTCATGAGCAAAAAAGCCGTCGTGCTATTGTCAGGTGGCTTGGATTCGGCCACTGTGCTGGCGATTGCCCGCAGTCAAGGCTATGAAGCCTATTGCTTGAGTCTGGATTACCAGCAGCGCCATCGTGCCGAGCTGGATGCGGCAGAGCGTGTTACCCAGGCGCTGGGGGCTGTCATGCACCGAACGGTAAAGCTTGATCTCTCGATCTTTGGCGGCTCTGCCTTGACCGACGCCTCGATTGCCGTGCCTGAGGCGCCAGCTGAGGGTATTCCCGTGACTTATGTACCTGCGCGCAACACTATTATGTTGTCGCTTGCGTTGGCTTGGGCAGAGGTGCTGGATGCGCGCGATATCTTTATCGGCGTCAATGCTTTGGATTATTCTGGTTACCCGGATTGTCGCGGTGAGTACGTTCGTGCTTTTCAGGCCATGGCTAATCTTGCCACCAAGAGTGCTGTTGAAGGCCGTACAATCAGCATCCACGCGCCATTGATCGAAATGACCAAAGCTCAAATCGTGACGCAGGGGACTGCGCTAGGGCTTGATTATGGCATTACTGTTTCCTGTTACCAGGCGGATGCGCAAGGACATGCATGTGGTGTGTGCGATTCTTGCCGATTACGGCGTCAGGGCTTTATTGCAGCAGGCTTGGCTGATCCTACGCGTTATGCATCGACAGCAAAAACTGCATGATGGACTTGCCAAGACTATAAAAAATAACGTAAAATCCGCGCCTTTCAGTCCAATCCAAAGAGAACAAGATTATGGTGATTATTCGTCTCGCCCGCGGTGGCGCGAAGAAAGCTCCTTTTTACAGCGTTGTTGTAGCTGATTCCCGTAACCGTCGCGATGGTCGCTTCATTGAGCGTGTTGGTTTCTACAACCCTCTCGCGAAGGAAGGCCAAGAGGGCCTGCGTCTGAACAGCGAGCGTATTGCTCACTGGCGTAGCAACGGTGCTCAGTTGTCTGAGAGCGTAGCACGCTTGGTTAAGCAAGCTCAAAAGTCTGCTTAATTTAAGGGCCGCTGTGCAAGCGGTTATTGGCAAGCTGTGAGTGAATTAGTCATTATGGGGCGCATCGTCGCCCCTTATGGCGTTTATGGTTGGGTGAAAGTCCAGCCAGATACCGAGTATATCGATAGCCTGTTTGATTATGACCGGTGGTTGCTGGGGCGCGGTGATCCAAAACGCCCTGAGCAATGGCAGCCATATGAAGTAGAAAAGGCCAAGGTCCATAACGATCTCCTGCTGGTTAAGCTGGAAGGCGTTGATGACCGTGACCAGGCCTTCGCTTGCAAGGGTATGCATGTCGCGGTACGCCGTGATGAATTGCCAGAGCCAGAGGAAGGCGAGTATTACTGGTCTGACCTGATTGGCTTGCAAGTGCGTAACCAGGCTGGTGTCGATTTCGGTCAGGTGGCTGATGTGTTCGCGACTGGTGCGAATGATGTGCTGGTGCTCAAGGGTGATCGTGAGCGTTTGGTGCCGTTTGTCGGGCAGGTCGTGCTTGAGGTGGATGTAGTCGCCAAGACCATGCTGGTGGATTGGGATCCTGAGTTTTGAACGATGCTGATCAGGCGCAGGAAAAGCCTGCCACGCAGTTTGATGTGGTGACGCTGTTCCCGGAAATGTTTGATGCGCTGACCAAGTTTGGTATCAGTTCCCGGGCACAAGAACGCAAGATTTATGAGTTGGCCTTGTGGAATCCGCGAGATTTCACGACTGACAATTATCGTACCATTGACGATAGGCCTTATGGCGGTGGTCCTGGTATGGTGATGCTGGCAGAGCCATTGGAAAAAGCGATTGCGGCGGCCAAGGCAAGGCAGCAATCACGCGGGGTTGAAAATCCCAGAGTGATTCACCTTTCGCCACAAGGTATTCCGCTTAAGCATAAGCATGTGATGCAGTTGAAAGATGTGCCTGGCCTGATTTTATTGGCTAGTCGTTATGAAGGTGTAGATGAGCGATTGCTGTCTACCCTGATTGATGAAGAATACTCTATCGGGGACTATGTACTTTCTGGTGGTGAAATTCCCGCCATGGTAATACTAGACTCGATCATCAGGCAGTTGCCCGGCAGTTTGGGTGATGCTGGTTCGGCAGAGGAAGATTCTTTTGCTGATGGATTGCTGGATTGTCCGCATTACACGCGCCCCGAGGAATATGCGGGGCAGAAGGTACCGGAAGTATTGCTCTCCGGTAACCATGCAAAGATCAAGCGCTGGCGGCTGAAACAATCGCTAGCGCGAACTCGGGCAAGACGCCCGGATTTATTGGCCGTAAGGCCGTTGACGAAAGAGGAATCTCGGCTGCTCATAGAAATAGAGCAGGAACAAGATTCCCATAACTAAAAGGAAGCAAAAAATGGCTGATATTATCAAGCAACTGGAACAGGAAGAAATTGCCCGCCTTGGCAAGACCATTCCTTCTTTCGCGCCAGGCGACACCGTTGTCGTTGGTGTTAACGTGGTTGAAGGTACACGTAAGCGTGTACAGGCATACGAAGGTGTTGTGATTGCAATCCGCAACCGCGGTTTGAACTCCTCCTTCATCGTGCGCAAGATTTCCTCCGGTGAAGGCGTGGAACGTACTTTCCAAACCTACTCCCCGCTGATCGCCAGCATCGAAGTCAAGCGCCGTGGTGACGTACGCCGCAGCAAGCTGTACTACTTGCGCGAGCGTTCCGGTAAGTCCGCACGTATCAAGGAAAAGCTGCAACTGCGCAACAAGGAAACCAACAGCGCAGAATAAGCGCCTGATTATCAGCAGTGCAAAAAAGCCCCGATTTTCGGGGCTTTTTTATTTTCCAGATACCGAGTTTTATCTACCTCGCTATTTTCCTCTATCATCTTGCTATGAAACCAAAGTCAGAGTCCACTTTTGATGCTGTTGTGGCAGCGCCATTCGGAGCAGTAGGCATTCATGTCTCGAATGACTATGTGACGGGCATGCGCCTGCTCTCTGATGAGCTGACAGCATCTTGTAGCGACAACCCTTTTGTTCAGCAGGTTGCCCGCCAGGTTGCACAATATTTACAAGATGCGACCGTCCCGCTGGATTTTCCTTACTTATTGCAAGGCACCTTGTTCCAGAAGCGGGTGTGGCAGGCGATGGTTGAGATTCCGCTGGGTACAGTGTGGACGTATAGTGAACTTGCTGAGCGCGTACGATCTGGTCCGCGGGCTGTTGCGAATGTTTGCGGTGCCAACCACCTGACTCTGGTGGTTCCTTGTCATCGTATTGTTGCCAAGAGCGGCTTAGGTGGTTTCATGCAAGGCGATGCCAAAGGCCTGGAGATCAAGCGCTGGTTGTTGCAGCATGAGCAAGCTGATGGATACTACTGAGGCGCTGCTTGATCATTTTCTGGACCATTTGTGGCTAGAGGATGGCTTGGCAAAAAACACCTTGGCGAGTTACCGCCAAGACCTTGCTGCATTTGCTGCTTGGCTGCAACAGGATAAAGGCAAGGGCATGCTGCAAGCTGGGCCTGAAGATATCCAGGGTTTTATTGCGTTTCGCTTTCCCCAAAGCAAGCCGCGCAGTATCAGTCGCCTGGTGGCTAGCCTGCGGCGTTTTTATCGTTTTGCCTTACGCGAAGCGCATATTGATGTAGACCCCAGTATTCACATCGAGTCGCCAAAATTACCACGCTCATTGCCTAAGAGCTTGAGTGAGGACGATGTAGAGCAACTGATCAACGCCCCCGACTACAATGCGCACCTTGGCCTGCGCGATCGTGCCATGCTGGAAACCTTGTATGCGACAGGCTTGCGAGTCTCGGAACTGGTTGGTATGCAGGTGACAGAGCTTAGCTTGACCGATGGGGTGGTGCGTATTACTGGTAAAGGCAGCAAAACCCGGTTGGTGCCCTTGGGTGAGCAAGCGGTGGAGTGGTTGTCGCGCTATCTTGCAGAGGGGCGCCCTGCCATTCTGCAGCAGCGGTTGAGTGATCACTTGTTTGTCACCCAGCGTGGCGAAGGCATGACGCGTCAAGCTTTTTGGTATTTGATCAAGCGCTATGCCGCTATTGCTGGCATCAAGGCTTCCTTGTCACCCCACGTATTGCGCCATGCCTTTGCGACCCATCTCCTCAACCACGGCGCAGATTTGCGCGTGGTGCAGATGCTGCTAGGTCATGCCGACATCACTACTACGCAGATCTATACCCATGTTGCGCGTGAGCGCTTGAAGCAGTTGCATCAGGCGCACCATCCTCGAGGCTAGGAGAGGTTCCGATTACCGCGCTCTATCACCACTCCTAGTGCCTTCAGCCCTGGCAAGATACCTGGCTTGGCAACGCGTAATTTGACCCATGGTGCACCGAACTCTCCCATGATGAGCTGGCAGATATGTTCTGCCAGTGCTTCGACTAGCTTGAATGACTTTGATGTGAGTGTTTCTCGAATGCGGGAGACCACAACACCATAGTCTATGGTGTCTGTAATATCGTCAGTCTGGCACGAGTGGCTGTGCGGCATGGCGATTTCAATATCGAGAATGATGGTTTGTGCGACGAGCCGCTCCCAATCAGGCACGCCCAAATGAGTTTCAACTTTGACTTCGCTGAGAAAAATAATGTCCATAAAGGCTGGGATCCTGCGTTAGAGCTTGAGGGCTGATAGAATACTGCAATTCAATTTTAATCCAATCTTCATGAATAACGCAGTTTTCGTCATCGCCGCTTATCTTCTCGGCTCAATTTCTTTTGGCATATTGGTGAGCAAGGCCTTTGGCTTGCCTGATCCGCGGACTGTCGGCTCCGGTAATCCTGGGGCGACCAATGTATTACGTAGTGGCAAGAAGCTCGCAGCATTGCTGACATTGCTGGGTGATGCAGCCAAGGGCTGGCTGCCGGTTTGGCTGGCGCAATATTATGCCTTGCCAGCAGATGTGGTGTGCTGGATTGCTCTGGCGGTATTTTTGGGACACTTGTATCCAGTGTTCTATCGCTTCAAGGGTGGAAAGGGTGTGGCGACTGCTTTGGGTGTCTTGCTTGCATTCTCACCATTATTGGCTGGGCTGGCTTTGTTGAGTTGGGTTGCTGTGTTTGCCCTGACGCGCTTTTCATCGCTAGCGGCATTAACGGCTGCGGCCTTGGCACCCGGATTTGCCTGGTTGCTGCTCACCCAGGTGGGATACATCATTGTGGTATTTGTGTTGTCATTACTACTGATCTGGCGCCATCGCAGCAACATTCGCAAGTTGCTGGATGGTACAGAATCTGGTTTCAGCAAAAAGCCTTGATTCGCTTGCTTAAGGTCTGGTCAATTCTGCCAGGTCCCATCGTGGCCTTACTGTGAAGCTGTGGTCGGTTTGCTTGGCGTGTTGCATGCGCATCGCGCCCGCAAAGGCGATCATGGCGCCATTGTCAGTGCAGAACTCCAGCCTTGGGTAATGCACTTGATATTGCCTGCGCTTGGCTACCATGTTCAAGCGTTCACGCAGGCGTGTATTGGCACCTACGCCACCTGAGACAATCAATTGCGTTAGCCCGGTTTTGCGTAATGCGGCCATGCACTTCTTGGTGAGCACTTCGGTAACTGCTTCCTGAAATTCGTGCGCAATATTGGCGCGTGCTACATCGTCCAATGTATTGCCGTGTTGGTTGACGAGTGTAAGGACGGCAGTTTTTAAGCCGCTGAAGCTGAAATTGAGATCTGCGCTATTGAGCATGGGGCGAGGTAATTGGTATGTGCCGGGTTGCCCTAGGTTTGCAAGCTTGGAAACTGCCGGGCCGCCAGGATAGCTGAGGTCGAGTAGTTTGGCTGTTTTGTCGAAAGCTTCACCGGCGGCATCATCCAAAGTGTCTCCCAGCAGTTCATAATCACCAATCGCGGAAACGCGCATTAATTGAGTGTGGCCTCCTGAAACTAACAAGGCCACAAAAGGAAATGCGGGTGGGTTAGGCTCAAGCAAGGGGGCAAGCAAGTGCCCTTCAAGATGGTGTACGCCTATGGTTGGCACATTGAGGCTGAAGGCTAGGGATTCGGCAATGCTGGTGCCGACCAATAATGCACCAGAGAGGCCAGGGCCTTGCGTGTAGGCGATGCCGTCTACATCGGCGAGTGATTTCCCGGCTTTTTCCAGGACGTGTTGTGTCAAGGGTAAGGCTCTGCGAATATGGTCGCGTGAAGCGAGTTCTGGTACTACGCCACCATAAGCGGCATGCATGTCTATTTGTGAGTGCAATGCATGTGTCAGCAAGCCTTGCTCCGTGTCATACAGGGCAAGCCCGGTTTCATCGCAGGAAGATTCAATGCCGAGAATTAACATAAGTTTCAGGATAATGTTGATAAAACAATAATGAGGCGCTAGAATAGCAAACTTTTTCACCCTTTCTCAAAGGTAAAGTGATTTAAATGTCTAGCGTACGTGTAAAAGAGAACGAGCCGTTTGACGTGGCTCTGCGCCGTTTCAAGCGCATGATTGAAAAAACAGGCCTTCTGACTGACTTGCGCGCTCGCGAGTTTTATGAAAAGCCAACATGGGAGCGCAAGCGTAAGGCGGCGGCGGCTGTGAAGCGTCATTACCGTCGTATCCGCAGCCAGACTCTGCCAACCAAGCTTTACTAAGCGTTAGGTAGTCCTGCTGTGACAATCAAGGCAAAAGTTGCCGAGGATATGAAAGCCGCAATGCGTGCAAAAGATAGTGCACGTCTCGGGGCTATTCGCCTTTTGCAGGCGGCGATCAAGCAACGCGAGGTGGATGAGCGTATTGAGCTGGATGATGGTCAGGTGATTGAGGCGATCGAAAAGATGCTCAAGCAGCGCCGTGATTCCATCACGCAATACGAAGCTGCCAATCGCCATGATCTGGCTGATATCGAGAAGTTTGAAGTCGCTGTCTTGAAGGAATATCTGCCAGCAGCGTTATCCGACGACGAGGTGAATGTTATTCTTGATAGCGTCATCGCTGAAACCGGGGCTGCTAGCATTAAGGATATGAGTAAGGTGATGGCGGCGATCAAGCCTAAGGTGGTTGGGCGTGCCGATATGGGCAAGATTTCAGGGTTGATCAAGTCCAAGCTTGCTGCGTGAACCTAATTGCCCGGTGGTATTGAAAAGGGAGCTTCGGGCTCCTTTTTTGCTTTTTTGCGCTATTATTTTCACTCATGATTCCTGATTCTTTTATTCAAGAGTTGCTCAATCGCGTCGACATCGTCGATGTGATTGATCGTAGCGTGCCCTTGAAGAAGGCGGGAGCCAATTACTCTGCATGTTGCCCGTTCCATAACGAAAAATCCCCGTCTTTTACCGTGAGCCCCACCAAGCAGTTTTATCACTGTTTTGGCTGTGGTGCGCATGGTTCTGCGCTGGGCTTTGTGATGGAGTATCAGGGCATCAGCTTTGTCGAGGCGGTACATGAGCTTGCCAAGTCGGTTGGCATGATCGTGCCTCAGGAGTCGCGCCCAGAGGATGCGGTGCGGGCTAAAGTTATCCCAGGCTTGCAGGAGGTGATGCAGCAAGCGGCGGATTACTACAAGGCGGAGTTGAAGAAATCACCACGTGCGATTGAATATCTCAAGGGGCGCGGTTTGAGTGGCCAAGTGGCGGCGCGTTTTCAGATTGGATATGCGCCTTCCGGTTGGCAAAACCTGGAAGCTGTATTCTCTGATTATCGCCATGAAGTACTGCAAACTGCAGGCTTGGTGATTGATAACGAGCAGGGGCGCCGTTATGACCGTTTTCGTGATCGTATCATGTTCCCTATTCATGACCAGAAGGGCCAGGTGATCGGGTTTGGTGGCCGAGTGCTGGAGAGTGCTGATGCCGGCGCGAAATACTTGAATTCTCCAGAAACGCCCTTATTTCAAAAGGGTCATGAATTGTATGGCCTATTTCTCGCGCGACGAGCTATCCGCGAAGCATCGCGGGTGCTTGTTGTTGAGGGATATATGGATGTGGTGGCGTTGGCACAGTATGGTATTGACTATGCTGTGGCTGCACTCGGTACGGCGACAACACCTACTCATATCACCAAACTCATGCGCCAGACGGATGACATTGTCTTCTGCTTTGACGGTGATAATGCCGGCAAAAGTGCAGCTTGGCGTGCGGCGATGAATGCATTGCCTGCACTAAAAGATGGATTGCGGCTGAGTTTTTTGTTTTTGCCAGCCGAACATGATCCGGATAGTTATGTGCGCGAATTTGGCAAAGAGGCGTTTGAGGCCTTGATGGAGCGTGCTTTGCCTTTGTCGCAATATTTAGTGCAGGAGTTGAGTGCCAATAATCCGCTGCAATCGCAAGAGGATAAGGTGCAGTTCCTCAATGAGGCTGAGCCTATCCTGAAGCAGATTCAGGCGCCTAGATTGGCGCTGTTGTTGCGCAAGCGTATTGCGGAGTTGGCGGAAGTTTCTGGCGATGAAATGCGCCGGATGATGAAGCTGCCGGAAACTAATCGTCCGCAAAAGCGGTCTGCTCCCAAGCAGGCGCGTACCACCATGTCGTTGCAGCGCCGGTTTGCATTGATGGCGATCATGCAGCCGCGGTTGGTGCAAGAGAATGATCGGGAGTGGTTAACAGGAGCCTCCGATGAAGATGAGATGGTGCGCCAGGTGGTGGCATTGGCACTAGCAAACCCTAATGCCAAGCCGGTTGCCATGTTGCATGCACTGGAGCCGCTCATTGATGTGCGCTTGCTGCCGGATTTGCAGCGAGAATTGCATCAGTTGGATGAAAGCTTGGACTTGGCATTGGAGTTTGATGGGGTGCGCAAGCAATTAAAGGAAATGTCTACGCAGCGCCAGAAAGCGTTTGCGGTGGATAGGCTCAAGGAGAAGAGCTTGAGTCAGCTTACAGATGAAGAGCGAGAGCTATTGAAGTCCATTGGCACTCGCTAAGCGTGCCGTGGCAGATAGTAAAACTGCTAAAAATTGTAGGTGTTTTTAAGGTATAATCTAGGGTTTTTCGTACTCAACCGCAGTTCGATGGGGTCAAGCATGGCTAAAGAGCAACAGAACGACAATCAAAACGACAAAGCTGATATCACGCTGAATGACGCGGATATACGTCGCACGCGGTTGAAGTCCCTTATCGTCTTGGGTAAGGAGCGTGGGTATCTGACTTACGCTGAAATTAACGATCACTTGCCAGATGATGTGCAGGATTCTGAACAGATCGATGGCATTATCGGCATGATCAATGACATGGGTATCCAGGTGTATGAAGAAGCACCGGATGCCGAAGCTCTGCTGATGTCCGATGCTCCTGCGCCGGTAGCTGATGAAGATGCCGTTGAGGAAGCTGAGCAAGCGCTATCCACTGTTGACTCCGAATTTGGCCGTACCACTGACCCGGTGCGTATGTACATGCGCGAGATGGGTACGGTTGATCTGCTGACCCGTGAAGGCGAAATTGAAATCGCCAAACGTATCGAAGATGGTCTCAAGCATATGGTGCAAGCTATTGCAGCCTGTCCCAGCACCATTACTGAGTTGCTGTCTATGGTGGATCAGGTCGAGAAAGGCGAACTCGGGGTTGATGATCTCGTAGATGGCTTGATTGATGCGGATGATGGCTTAGGTGCCGAAATCGCGGCCGAAGAGACAGCCGAGACAGATGATGTCGCCGAAGAAGACAGCGACGAAGAAGACGAAGATGATGATGGTGCCAAGGCAGCTGCGATTTCTGCAGAAGCGCTGGCCAAGCTTCGTGAGGAAGTGTTGGCACGCTTTGCCATTATTCGTGGTGCCCATGAGAAAATGACAGTGCTTTTGACAAGCAAAGGCTCTCAGGATAAGGAATATCTCAAGCTGCAAGCAGCTATTATTGATGAGCTGATGGCTTTCCGCTTCTCCGCGAAGCAAGTTGAGGCTCTGTGTGATCGTGTACGTGGCATGGTGGATGAAATCCGTAGTCACGAACGCAAGATCATGGATTTCTGTGTTGAAAAGGCTGGCATGCCTAGGCCTCATTTCATCAAGAGTTTCCCTGGTAATGAGGGCAATTTGGAGTGGTTGGCGGTGGAGTTGGCTGTCAATAAGCCTTATGTAGAACGCCTGGAGCGTTTCCGACACTCGATTGATGATCAGCAGCAGCAATTACTTGATATTCAAGATCGCGTAGGTATTCCGATCAAGGAGCTCAAGGAAATCAACAAGCAGATGTCTACAGGCGAAGCCCGTGCGCGTCGTGCCAAACGCGAAATGATCGAGGCTAACTTGCGCCTAGTGATCTCTATCGCCAAGAAATATACCAACCGTGGCTTGCAATTCCTTGATTTGATCCAGGAAGGCAACATTGGCTTGATGAAGGCAGTGGACAAGTTCGAATACCGTCGTGGCTACAAGTTCTCGACTTACGCTACATGGTGGATCCGTCAGGCCATCACCCGCTCCATCGCAGATCAGGCGCGTACTATCCGTATTCCTGTGCATATGATCGAAACCATCAATAAGATGAATCGTATTAGCCGCCAAATCTTGCAGGAAACAGGGCTCGAGCCAGATCCAGCGACCCTAGCGGAAAAGATGGAAATGCCGGAAGATAAAATCCGTAAAATCCTCAAGATTTCCAAGGAGCCCATCTCCATGGAAACGCCAATTGGTGACGATGATGATTCCCATTTGGGCGACTTTATCGAGGATCAGGCAACTTTAGCTCCTGTTGACGCTGCCGTATATGCAAGTTTGCGCGATGCTACCAAAGAGGTGCTAGAATCGCTGACCGCAAGGGAAGCCAAAGTACTGCGTATGCGCTTTGGTATCGAAATGAACACTGATCACACCTTAGAAGAGGTCGGTAAGCAATTCGATGTCACGCGTGAGCGTATCCGTCAAATTGAAGCCAAGGCATTACGCAAACTGCGCCACCCAACTCGCTCAGAACGCCTGCGCAGTTTCCTCGAAACTGGCAACGACTAAAAGCGCGACAAGCTTTCAGGGCCTCTAGCTCATGCATGGTTAGAGCAGCGGACTCATAATCCGTTGGTGCCCGGTTCGACTCCGGGGAGGCCCACCATAAAATCAAGGGGTTGCGAGATAATCGTAACCCCTTTTTATTTTAGTAGCCCTATAGTAGCCATTGAAAACTAGAGTTTTTAGATTCTAGAGAATCTATATATACCTCTAATGTTTGCTGAAAAGTACTGACCAACTGATCCAGCAGAAATTAAGTCAGTGTAAACATTTTCATTTACATCAAAATATTGATAGATAGAGCCATTTAGAAATTCGATTTCTAAAGTGGATGACTCTGGGTCGTAGCCAATAGACCCGATATTGGATGAGGCTACAGGTGTTCTGTCCATATGAATTCCCTTCTTTATTTGTTACTTAGTTTCTTGATTCTTGGGTTCTGCGCGCGCCATGCTTCAATTAATTCAGAATAGTTAGGATTAGCTTCCATTTTAATTCCCCATCCCCCAGGCTGCTGGGATATCTCAATTGGAACTTCGTCGTAAACCACGGGGTCTTGACTATCAGGTCGAGCATTCTTAGGTGGTGGGTCAATTAAAGTACGCATTGGCAGTTTAACAGCTTCACCCAATATGATCGCTTCACCAGTCTTCAGTATTGGGAGCATATTTGTTAAGCCTTCAAGGTTATCTGATAGTGTCGAAGTTACCTGTGATCTATCCGATGAGTTCGCAAGACGTAATGCAAAGAAGGTCCCGCACTGCGAGAGAATGGTAGGATTAATTTCAGAAGGGCGTTGACTAACTATCATGGCGCCGATGCCGTATTTTCTACCCTCTTTAACAATTCTCTGAACAACCTTTGAGGCAAGTCCTTTAAAATCGTCGTTTAAATATATGTGAGCTTCTTCCATAACTATTAGTAAGGGGCGATATTTACCACCTTGAGATAAGTTTCTTGCCCAGAATAATGCTTCATAGAGGATGCGTAATAATGCACCAATTACAGTTTGAAGAATATCTGAAGGAACGCCTGAAAGATCTAATACTGAGATATTTTTTTGGGTACCAATCCAACCCTCTATTAAAGAGTCTAAATCGTTATGCGTTTTACCATCTTCATCTGCAATCCAATCAGCAGGTCTAAATAAAAAACTATATCTTGGAATTCTTAACTTCGTACCTAAAAGAGTTATTTGCTTACCAATATTAAGAGCTGTATTGCCTGGAAGATGGTTGATTTTTTCAGCATCGCCTTGATCATTTTTTATATTCTTGAAAATTGGTGGAATACCTAGCTGAGCATTTCCAATGAGTTCATTGCCGTTCTCATCAATTTCGAAAGCTAAGTTATTAAGCGGTTTGCCGGGATTTTTGCTGTAATAGGTCCCGAAGGTTTCAATGTAGAGTTCATACCATAAATTATGAATGTTAAATGGTATGGGAGTATCAACACTTAGAGTGTCTAAATCAACTCCAGCTTTAGGATGGTTTTTTAAAGACTTAGCTTTTTCTTTATGTATCCTTTCCATTACTATATTTTTATCTTTTTCATTATTAAAATCCCCAAAACAAATTTCACAAAGCTCATCGAAATTTAAAGCCCAGTAAGGTATGTTAAGTTCCGTTTCAATGTTTGAACTTGCTGAGTCTGGATTGATTTTATATATATTTGCTTTATTTTTGAATGCATGACCGTATTCGCCATGAAGATCAAGCATTATTATTCTTGAAGATGGATATCTTTCATTATCTGATAATGCATTAATTAGACTTGCGACAGTAGTAGATTTCCCTGAGCCAGTTGTTCCAACAACAGCACTATGTCGAGTAATTAATTTATTCACATCTACTAATGCAGGAATTGAATCAGCATTGGAAACATGACCAACTTTAACAAAGTAGGGTTTATCAGGTCTACCGTAAATACTATTCAATTCCTTCTCAGAAACGAGATGAACTTTATCTCCGATTGTTGGGTATTGAGATAATCCTCTTTGGAAATTACCATCACGTTGAGACTCACCTAAAAGCTGCACTGTCATCCATCTATTACCAGCCATCTCAGAACCAATCATACTTGCAGGGATGGCGCTTGCCCCAACTTGGCAAATAATTCCGTAAAGATCGTATAAGCCAATTGGTATTCTTACGAATCCACCTATCTGTCCCGCACGATAACCTTGACCATTAATATATATAAAGCCAGTTACAGAGCGACTTGAAATTACTATGCTGACAGTTGTCCCGTTAACATCATGAACATCACCAAGATATGTTTCATTACTAGTCATTTGAAATATCCTTGGTGGTTCCTATTATCTTTTTAAGGTATTGGGTAAAGTTGTTAAAATCTCCAAGTGGCATCTTTAAAACTTTCTTTTTATGCTCGCTACCCTCAATATCTGAATCAAAAAATTTGATAAAGTCATTATATGTATCTGAGTCTTCGTTATTTTTTAACTTTTTCCAAGTCCCAAAATTTGTACCAATAATTGCATGATCATTAGTCCAAATATTTAGGTTGTGTTGTTTTTTTGCGAGTTTATAAGCTTCTGAGTAGGATTCTTTTCCATTCTCATCATAATAATCACCAAACATCAAACCTAATGCCATCGCAGTTGGGTTCGATTTAAGGGCATTCATTATCGTGTCATTTAAATGACCATCGTTGAAAGAGTATCCACAGAAAATCAAAACTGATGATTTTTTTCTTAAAAATCTATTTAGTTGGTCGATTAATGCCAAGTATGGCATTTTACGGCTTTCATCATATTTTAAATGGGATGGATAAATAAGATGAGAAGCATCTGATTTTATTTCAGACGATCTATAAACTTTATTCTGGCTATTATTTTGTTCTTGGTACCAGCTGATTGATCCATGAATTTTCCAAAGTCTTGTCCAGTGAGAAGGAATTAGGTTATCTTCTAAAGCTCTTAAATCGAAGAATGACCTACGTGATCCAACAAAACCATCGAAATATGGCACTTCATTATCTTCTAAAGATTGCTCTAGCAATAAATCATAATTTGTTGTAAATATTTCAATGGCAGTTTTTCTATCAATTGATCTAATCCAATTGCACAGTCTATGATACGGAGTTTCTTCATCTGGTAGAGCTACATTAATTTTATCAACAATGATTTTGCAGATCTGTTTTTCTAGATTTTCTAATTCTTTTTCATTCATACCTCGGACATCACCACCTTTGGATACAGAGTGCATCAACCTAAGATAGCTTAGAATTTCTTCTATATTTTCACAATTTTTATCAGCTACTTTAAGAACGCTAAGGAGTTTAGTAAACGATTCATCAGATGCCAATTTTTCACTTATATGTAACGTAAGCTTTTTAACGTCGGGTATCAAAGGCCATTCACCTGCTGGCATTTTTACAGATAATGGACATCCTGCAGATATGAAAAATCCAATTGACTCATTATCTTGAGATAGTGATTGTCTTAGGTATTGTAAATGTCGAACTGGATCATGAAAGGATTGCTCACTCATAATTATTCCCCGGCCATTAAAATAGTAAAAACGAAATATATGATAAATTATTCTTGTTAGTATCACATGAATTTACAACTACTGATCAATAAGCCGGGAGTGCGTACAGTTATTAACAGAACTCCAAGGCGGCTTCGCCGCTGAGGTCGGTGCGGTGCGCGAGGTTTCGCGCATCCGCGCCGCCCCCGAGCGGCTCGCTTGCATATGGGGTTGCTGTAGCATGTACTGCCGCTTCAAATCTCTTCTGTAGTTTCTTCATTGTTGTCATACTCCATTGATGAATGCGCGTTTTCAGTCGCGTAGTGTTGGCGATGACGCCGATGATCTGCTTTCCGATGGGGTCGCCATATTTCCCCAGCTCTTCTGAGTCATGCTTGTCTAGTTGGATTGGCAGGTCTTTTCTGAGTGGTGCTGCCCCACCTAGTGTTTTGAGAAACTCTGCCCATTTGCCAGTATCGGCAGCTTCAAAGGCTTGCGTGATAATCCCTTCTGGGGGTTGTTGCTTGTTCTTTCTGAGTTCGCGCCAAATGGTGACAGGTACGCCACCGAATTGTTGAAATTGCCTAATGCCCCAGGTGGAAGCCCAGGCGGTGACACGTTGGGCGGATTGTTTGGCATCTAATCCGTCTTCATCCTGGTCGATGGCATGACCATCTATATTCTTTGAGATATATTTGGCTATGTAACCAATCGCACTGCCTTTGCTTTTGTCGATTGACTTGTGAGTGAAGCGGTGTTGTTTTGCGCCTTCTTCATCGCCGTCAGTTTCTAGGGCGTAGTGCTGAAAGATTTGCCGAATAGGTTTGATATGCCGCTGGTCTGCAAAAAGAAGAATATGCCAGTGTGGTGTCCCGTCTTGATGCGGTTCAGCAACACGAAAGCCATAGACCTCGATGTTGTCTCTTTTTAGTTTGGAGCGTATGCGTGCCCATACCTGTGATAAGTAGCGTTGAGCTTGTTTTGGTGTCGTTCCATCAAATTTTGCGTTGGGGCGGTTGGATTTGGATTGTCTGGCGTGCATCCTGGAAGGGCAGGTAATCGTTAGAAACTCCCCAACATGGCCTAGTTCATTGGCGATGGTTTCAAAACCGTGAATGCGGCACATGAGTTCATTACGGCGGTTTTTCGGATTGGCCATCCCACGTGCAATCAAGTTCTCCAGCATGAAAAACTGCATGTCTTCATTCTCTGCAATCAGGTGGCTCAATATGCGTTGGTTACGTTTTTGTTGTTCCTGGTAGCGGTGGAAAGATTCGTCACTGATATAGAGGCCTGCATGTTTGTGTACGTTTCCCCAGCGGATGGCCTCAGTTTCTAATGCCTTTGCATGGGCGCGCCTTAATTGTCTGTGCCACCATAGTTCATCCCATAGGCGCCGTAATATGCCCCTGGGGCTGATGTTGGGGGTGTAAAGGTTGGGTGGCCTTACGCCATATTGTTGAGCTAGCTTCCATAGCCGAACGACGGCTTGCACTTCATCTGGAATAATCATGGCAATTTGGCGCATTTCCTGGGCATGCTTTTTAGCGAGCTGCTCTAATTCGTAATCGCTGGCGGTGAGTGGGATAGGATTTTGTTGTAGCCGCTCTTGTTCTGCCAATAAATAGAGGTTGGCTTCTCGTCTGGATTCAAATATGTACTTTTCTTCGTATTCCCTGGCGGCTTGGTAAGCAAAGCGTCTGGGCAAGCGTCTAAAAATACCTTCACGCCATTGTCTATCTGGGTGGCCTTGTTCATGGGGGTGAATAGATTGCAGTACATATTCGGCTTGTACTGCACCAGGGGCGGAAAAGTCCCGGATATTTGTAGTCTGCATGATTCGCCCTTTATTGGCTGGTCGATTGGCGCTTGCAGGATTCTATGTATTGCATGAGGTCGCTTAAGCGATAGCGAACTGCACGGCTACCGATCTTGATAAACGGAACGCGTGCGCCTGCCCAGCGGTCACGTTCAAGGAATGCAATGCTGACACCCAGGATAGGGGCAGCTTGTTTGGTGGTGAGAAGTTGCTCGATCATGATGTTGTCTCCAGCTTTTTGAAATTGGTGGAGACAGCATGCCGAGCTTGAGCGGGAAATAAAAAAGGGTTTTGGTTGATTCCGAGTTTTAAAAGTCGGAAATTTCACCCACCTAGTTTTGAGCTAGGCGTAGCAAGGGTTTTAGATTTTCTCCAACTCTGGAAAATTGATGTTTTCGGTCAAAACTCCGGGATGGTTTTTATTGATTTCCCCAGTTTCCAAGTCTATGAGGTATGTCATATTCTTGGGTCTACCTGTTCCACGTTCATTCTTTAATGGATCAAGGCCGCTAAAATAACCTTTTACTGTTTCATTGGTTGGGTATGGTTTGTTATGCCCGAATGCAATCTGGCGGAAAGCTTTGCTCTCAGCCATGTGGACGGGGTGGATGTGGGGGTCAATTTTCCAGAATGCCTGGGCTAATGCACGGCAAGCGGCAATGTCTTTTTCTCTTTGTGATGCTGGTTTGTCTTTCCAGGCTTCGGGGACTTGTGATATTGAGTTATCTTCGAGCCAGAATTCGGGTAGAGCCAGAAATTGTTCCTGACACCATTTGAGCAGTTCTGTTCTTGAAATGTAGAACAGCTTGAGAAAGTCAGGGTCTATGTGATCTTTAAAATAGGTGTTGCGTAGTCGCCAAAAAACTCCCCAATCAAGGATCATGTTGAGGAGCGTTTTTTTGGTGATCATCACTAAGTAGTTGTCCGCTCGCCTTAATGATAAGTGAGTTAGCATTGCTCCACGCGCAAGTTGATGAATGCGGATTTTGACTTTGTCGTCTAGTGTTTCTAAGGTTGCTGACTCGGGGTCAATGCCTACCCATTTATGAGCAACATTCCAGATGCTCTCGTACTCAATGCCTTTTAGTGGAACCGTATTTTTCATTTGCCTAATGCGGTATTGATTCGCTCAAGTAATTTTGGAGATACCTTGTCCTGGCGTTCAACCTTGCTGATGTAGGCTTGGGTGACTGTTAGTCTTGCAGCAAGTTCTTGTTGTGTGACACCTGCTTTAATGCGTGCGAGCGCGACAGGGTTGTCTATATAGTCCTCCAGGATGAAGGGTACATATTCATCATCGTCATCAATGGGCGCTTCTTTAGCTATGAGCTGGTCTTCGATTTTGTCTTTAAGGGCTTCATAGACAGCAATGGGCAGCAGGACGTATTCGTCTTTGCCATCAAGAGATTTGATTGTCTGTAAGGTCATTTGTAAGCATCTCCACGCGGTTTGAGTTTTTCAATCGCAATAATTTTTACATCATCTTGGCGGTCATAAATAATGCGCCAGTCTCCAACCCTAAGTCTGTAGTACGGCTCACCTTCTAATTTTTTGGTGTCTAGCTCTGGATTGTCGGGGTTGTTTGCCAGTTGCTCGATTTTTTCAACAATCCTGAATCTGTCTGGACGTCCAAGGCTTTTCAGTTTCTTTTCTGCTTGGCGTTTGATGTATAGGGTGTAGCTCATGATTGTATTACCTATTATAGGTTATATTTGGTTATATTCAAGACGCCTGAGTTATATTCGATTGTTTGAGAATGTAATCTGTAATGCGCTGCATTGGTTCTCTCAATCGCTCAGGGTTATCAATGATGTAACCTGCTGTGACGTCTCCAGACATTTTGTGATTGATTAGACGCTTGAGAGCATAGGCGGAAATGTCCAGGCTTTCCGCAATGGTAATGAATGTCCGGCGTAAGTCGTGCGGGGTGAATGTCACGCCGGAATGCTCTATCACTTTACGCATTTGGGGGCGTGGGTCATTCATATAGCCCTTAATGCCAGTGCTAGGGAAAACATAAGCGCTATGTGTGAAGTTGTTGGCATGCCTTTTTTTAAGCATCTGATAAAGATGGTCGCTTAATGGCAGGGTGTGGGGACGTCTATTTTTTGTGTCAGGAATGGTAAGTGTCATTTCTTTTAGATTGACGTATTGCCATTCCAGGCCCAATGCTTCTTCGCGTCTTAATCCGGTGAAAAGTAGCAACAGCAAATAATCACGAACGCATGTGCTATTTACACTTTGGGAGTATTCCGGCAGATTGATCACGCTATTGACGAAAGCGGGTAGCTCATTGGGCTTGATGACAGTCTGCCTACGTTCCACGCGATACCATGATCTGGTTTGAGATAGTCGCTTTGTCGGGTTTTCCTGGATGATGGGATTGCCTTCTGAGTCTTCATATTGCCCACTGGCAAAATTGAAAATTGCCCGAATGAATCGCATGGATAGGTTTGCCTGGGCGGGGCTTCTTGAGCCTATGTCCCGATGTTTCCGTTCAATCATGTCTTTGCTGATTTCATAGATGGGCTTGTTCTGCCATTCAGCAAAGTAGGTGTTCATGAAGCGGGTGTAATCGTAGATGGTACGGGGCTTTAATTCGTTTCTGGCTTTGAGGTATGACTGAAAAACCTGCTGTAGGGTGACGCTCTTGGCTTTTTCGGTCTTCTTAATGTCATTGGGATTTATGCCACGGGCAATCATGCCAAGGATGCTTTTAGCTTCTTGCCTGGCTTGCTCGGCAGTGAATACACCATGATGGCCTATAGTGACGCGTACCGTTTTATTGTTGACTTTGCTTTCGGCAAAATAGACTTTGCTGCCAGAGCCGATTCTGAGGCCGAAGCCTTTTAGTTCGGAGTCTCGGCAGAGCATTTGGCCCGTGTCAGGGTAGGGTAGGGCATCGACTATCGACTTGGTGAGTTTGTATGCCATGACGACCACTTAAAAAATTAGTAGCCGTATAGTAGCCTAAATATTTAAAACTATGGAAGAGGGTTTTTTGTAATTTAAAACAATAATATGTTTATAAACAGTAATATATAAAACAATATCAAAAATCCTAAAACTGTTTAAAACCTATCTTTTAGAACTCATAATCCGTTGGTGCCCGGTTCGACTCCGGGGAGGCCCACCAAAGAATCAAGGGGTTACGTTAATTCGTAACCCCTTTTCTGTTTCTGGTGTCAACACTACGTCAACATTGCTAGAGGGTTGAAGGTTTTTGCTTCTTGCAGGTGTTCTGGTGCGAGGTGCGCATACTTCATGGTCATGGTGATTGAGCTATGACCAAGGATGCGTTGCAGGGTGAGGATGTTGCCGCCGTTCATCATGAAGTGACTGGCAAAGGTATGGCGTAGGACGTGGGTGAGCTGGCCTTGTGGTAGATCAATGTCCAGGGATGCAATGCAGCGCCGGAAGTCTTCATAACAATCCTTGAATAGACGCATCCCGAAGCCTTTGAAAGAGCGGTTTGCTATTTCATCGGCAAGATCTTGCGTGATCGGTATGGTGCGGTTTTTACCTGACTTGGTTTTAGTGAAGTGGATCTGGTTGTTTTTGATCTGACTGGTCCGCAGTTGTTCAGCTTCGCTCCAGCGTGCACCAGTACTGAGACAGATCTTTGCGACTAGATAGGTGTTGCTCTGCCTGGGCTGGAGTGCGCCCAGAAGGATCTTGATTTGCTCGTGATTGAGGTAAGACAACTCACGCTCTTCAAGCTTGAATTGCCGGAGATCTCGCAAAGGGTTCTCTTTGGTCCATTCGCCTACGCGGCGCAATTCGTTGAATACGGCACGCAGGTAAGCATGTTCCCGGTTCATGTTGTTGGCGGTGACGCCATTTTCTATGCGCTTGGTGCGGTAGGTTGCAAACATAATTGCATTGAAGGTATCAGCGGTAGGGTTGTGCATGGCTTGTGCCATAGATAGCAAGCGCTGATAGGTATCTTTGCCTGATCTTAGTTGATTGCCGTGGTGTTTGTACCAGAGCTCGATTAGATCTGTGAGGCGGCGATTATCTCGCTTTTGTGGTTGCCATGCTGGCGTCTGAATCACCTGGGTTTTCACCCAGGCTTCCCAGGCCAAAGCTTCAGCTTTGGTTTTGAGCGTCTTGCGGAAGCGCTTCGCGCCCCGGCCACCTGGCTGGATGTCGACCAGCCAGCCGGAATCAGTTTTCTTAATGGTCATGGATCAATTGCTTTGATTCGGGTTAAACGCCCACTGCGAAGCGGCAGTGCGTTCGCGTGCTATCTTCGACGGGCTACGCACTTCGTCAGCTTGTGGCTGACGAACGTCTACCGACGCGGGTGCTACCGTCTCACCCTGACGGGCTTCGGACGCAGCACGCTCTAAGTCACGCCGTGCAAGCTCCTCCTGGCGCTGTCTGTCAGCAAGAAGCCTTTCCCGCTCTGCCTGCTGGCTCAGATCATTGGCCGACTGCCCCGGGTTGAAGTCCACGAACATGCCACCCTGGATGATCTGCTTGCACAAGTATTCCGGGGTGGCGACGGGGGTGCCTTGTTGGCTATAGCACTTGCACTGCCCCCGGAAATCGACGCAAGCAGCGGGCACCGGCACGGTGATGGGTTCTGTGAGCTTGTCATAGACGGGCGCGGTATACGGCAAGCCTGGCACACGTTCCTGCCGTGCCTCTAGCCACGTTGGTTCCTCTTTGACGTATTGCCTGGCTGGTGCATACGGCTGGCCTGTTGGGTTAACAACTTTCTCCGTCTGTTCTTCCAGATTCTCCGGCGTGTGGTGATCGGTAAAGCCGTTGATGGTCTTCATTGCATACCAGGCCACGCCAATGAACAGAATCGGCATCAAGACCACCAGTACCAGGCGCGCCGGGATACGCTTCTTCACGGTATGCAGATCCGCCGACTTGTACCAGCCAAATACCTCCTTCGGATAGACGAAGTGTTTCTCGATAGAGCCTTTCAGGCTCTTGACGTTCTCACGGACGGATTGAAACTCATGGATAGTCGACTTCTGGAAACCATAGAAGCGCACGACATGGAAGTGACGGCCAACGAGCCTGCGCACGTTGCCGTCAAGCAGCATCGGGTGTTGCGTGATCAGGAACAAGTCATGACCAGAATGCCGGTGTACTTCCAGTTGGCTGACGTACTTAGGCACCGCAGCGCCATTGGCACGTGGCCGGAATGTGGTTTGGCATTCATCAATGACGATGATCGCGCCCTGGGGACACTCCGTCCAATCCTCGCCTTTCTCCATCTTTTGCCAGTCGAGGGTGAGTTCAGGAATACCGTGATAGAACACAGGCCGCATTTCCTGATCGGCCATATCCTTGATGGTCTTGAGCGTGAACAGGCTTTTACCTGAACCTGGCAGGCCAGTAATCAGTGTAATCATTTGGTGATCCCGAACTTGGTCATGAGGCCACTGGTGACACCCTGGATCACCAGGCGAGCGCTATAGGCACTCGCCAGCACGTTGAGCGCCTTATCAATCTTGAGTGTCCCCAGCATGCCCATCATTTCCGGGGAGACAGCGCTAAAGCTGGTATAGGCATGCTGCATGAGGTAATTGATCAACACATCCACGCCCTGGTAAGTGATGAAGCCAAAGCCCAGCGCAATGAGCAGCTTGACCAGGCCGTGCATGATGGATTGACCAAAGCCGCCAATCAGCGCAGCAACGATCCAGGAAGCAATACCAAGGAGAGCAGGCATATCAGATTAACCCCACGATACGAAGGGCAGCGAGATAGGCCGCTGCCAACAGGAAATAGCCGATCATTTCAAGATAAGGACAGATCTTGCTGAACGGCACCGAAACCGAATGGCCACCAATGGAGAACTGCACATCCGAGATACACGAAGCCCCGAAGGAGTAAGGGCCAGCATCCGACACCAGGGAGCCGACATTAACCGTGCGATTACCATCGCCCTCACGATTCAGGTAAGCCGTGACGTCTTCGTCATTCTCACCATGTAGCAAGCGCTGGCCTTGTGTAGCTGCATTCTCGAATTGCTGCATGCCCTCGACGTCATCACAACGATCCTGGTGAATCTTGCGCGCCATGGCGCAGTTAGCCGCATCACCTTCACATTCCCAGGAACCACAACCACCGCCCCAAGTGCCTTTACCTTCTTCTTTATCTGCATCCTTGCAGACTTTGGCATTGGGATTTTTTTGACAGTAGGCTTCCTGCGGTTCGCTGGTACTGGTGGTGCTGCCGTCCGGGTTGGTAGTGGTTTCCGTCACGGTAGGTTGTGATCCTGCCCCGCTGCCTGGGGTGATGGTAATCACTGGACTAGGAGTGATGGTCGTCGTCGGTTCAGGATTGGGATTCTCAGGCGTAGGCGCCGGGGTTTCTGTCTTGACGGTAGGCTTGGGTGCTATATCGACGGGTTTGCCACCTGGTGTGCCTGGCTTGAGACACATGACGGTGGTAGTGCCGTTGGTGGTATAGCTGCCCCAGGTCATGCCTTTCTTGGCACAGTCGCATTCCGGGCATGGATCAGGCAGGTCTTGTTTTTCTGGTGCATCCTCAGCACCGTCAGGCTGTTCGTCTTCGGGGGCATCACAGGGAACCCCGGTATTGTCTTCGACGTCCGTCCACCAGGTTTTAACAGGCTTGCCATTGTTGTCATTACTGACGACCAAGCCCCAGGCATCACCCAGGCTGTAGTAGCAGCCATTGAAGCAGGACAGGGTACCGCGTGCGGTTAAGGGTTGTTCAGTACCGCAGACGCCATTGCAGCCGGGTGTGCATACCGTAGGTGTTTTACAAGAGCCATCAGCTTGCCTCACTTGCCCTGTAGGGCATGGCGTGACGTTGATGCAGGTCATCGGAAACAGCGCAGGAGAGGATAAGCCATCCTTGTATGCCATGGTGCCGCCAATACCAGTGCAATTGTAATTCTCACTAACACTATGATAGTTACCGGGGAAACCGTTAGATGTACCAAGGCAGTTATAGACTGGACGTTGCGGATAAAAAACAGTTTGCTGAATGCCAGTATATATCCAGCCCGACGTTCCAACAGCAGCAGCACATGACAACTCAGGAGTATCACGAGAATATGATCCCGAACTTGTTGCGTAGGTTTTATTGGCGTTCACAGTATCGGCATGCACCATCGGCGCTAGCAGCAAGAGCAGCACAACCAATATCAAGCGTTGAACAGTATCCACAGCGCCCCCAGTATGCCTAACATGACGATCCAGCCTTCCATGTGATCCCTCGTAATAAAAAAGGCCATGAGGGCTTTACGCTCATGGCCGATGGGTTACATTGGTTTAGTTACCGCGAATGCTGTTGTAAGCCTTCTTGGTACCCCATACCAACAGCATGGCGACACCAACCGCAGCCACCGCAGTCACGGCATCAGCAAACAAGGTGGTGATTTCTGACACGTCGATAGCAGCACTCGCACCTTGAGAAGCCAAGGCCAGAGGTGAAGCGACAATCGCACCCTTGATCAGACGAGTGCCATACTTACGTGCTTGGTTAATTGGTTTCATTTGATTCTCCTTCTTTCAACATATGAATGACCGCACGGAATGCGGCCGCTATTGCCCAAAGCAGCCCAATGGATAGGCTGATCTGAACTCCTTCAGCAGCGGTGAGATGCATCACACCGTTCTGCAATTCGGTAGGACTCACCACGAGCGCTGTGCAAGTGGTGTAGTCGCTTGGTTGGGGTTCCATGACCTGGTATTGGCCGGAACCGTAATCAATGAGGCATTGCATTTCTGGCCTTGAGTTCCAGGTCAATGATCTTGCGAACCAGGCGGGTAAATAAGGCGACATGCACAATCCCGCTCACCACAAACCCCAACAGAAAAACGCCTAGTAAGAGTTGCCACTCAGAAAATAGAATCATGCGAACCCCACAACGAGCATGCCGCCCAGGCATAGGCCGATTGCCAGCCATAACAAGTTAGTGATGAGGCGAGTCATGAAATAACCTCCTGTTCTGTTTCAGGGACGAGTTCCCAGGCAGAAAACACTGCATAGTCGTCGTCCAGGTTCAGGCGGGCCGTATCCACCGCTTCATGCGGGCAATAAAGTCGCCCAGCTTTCTCCGCGAGGTTGGTGTAGCCCAATTCCTCGGTGAGAAAAGCACCAGTGCTACGGCACTGAATAATGTAGAAGCGGCGGAAATCGGTCATGATGGTTAGGCCGCAGTCTTAAGTTCGGATTTGCCGACCAGCTTGAAGCCCTGGCAGACAATGCCCTTGGTGGTCATTTCCAGATCGAGTTCAGCTTCGACGGGGTAGGGCAGCTGCTTCAATTTCTCGAAATTGACAGAGGTGCCAAAGGTGACGGTTTGCGCGTTGAAACCAACCTCAGAGCCTGCCGAGGTGGAAACAGGCATCACGATATGGATTTTGGTGAAATCGTGCTTGGTGCCTTCAACTACATCGTTGAAGAAACGAGCACCCAGGACAGTAGCTTTAGTTTTGAATTGCATGATTAAATCCCTTCACAGATAACAGACATGACAAGGGGCATATGGTCCAGCGGGGAGTGATGCATACTGGAGTCAACATGCCGGAAAGATGGAGGGAGTACGCCCTTGGGGAGCTTGCCCTCTCGTTTGATTAACTCAAGGACACGTTCAGCCGTCCCCTCGACGTTAAGCATCAGGTTGATAGCGGCACCACACTGGCGTTTTAGCCATTTCTTGGTGCGCTCATAGGAGATTTCGACGGTTTTTTTTACAGTCAGGATTCGTTCCGCAGTGTCAGAGAAACTGGCGAATACGGGATAAGCCGCTGCAAAGTACTCGTGTGGGAATTTAAGGACGTCAAACGGTATAACTCGGTCAACTGACTTGAATTCGACTTCAAGCCGCATCCACGGCGAATCTGCATCACCAAGCTGTTTGCCCTTTTCATAGCCTCGGAAAAACTTCCCATTCGAGCGGTTGCCAATGTAGACGGATCGCCCCTTACCATTAGGACGCTTCCAGTTGCCGCGTTGCTCGATATCAGGATTACGCCCGCCACAGTTGAAGCCTCCATTGTCGTAATGTTCAACCAGGGATTCAGGCGTAAAGAGCTTTCCCGCTACATCGTCGTAAGTCAGGTCAATACGCGTGATCTTTGGGTTGATAGCAGATTTCAGGAAATCGAAGGTACGTCTTTCCCACGCACCCCGAGCAGCAGCGCAGCCTTCACCAGATAACGAAATCAGCACGCTATTACGTTGCCCACCGTAGCAAACGAGGCCATAGTTTTCGCCCAGGACATAGGACGTATGGTAGAAATTGGCTCCCTTGTCCCGCTTGGAGGTAATGCCGAATCCAAACAGGGATTCACACACCATGGAAACGGACATAATCACTTCCTGATCCGTTACAGCACCCTCAAGCACCTGGAATGTGTCTTCATGCACCGTGAAATTCAGCCAGTCGATAAAACACACCTTCGAGGAATAGTGTTTCCGGGGTAACACTTCCTTGATCTTCCCACCCTCAAGAACGAGATTTATAGACTTTCCCCCCGTATTACCTAGGGGGGAGGCCAACACGGCTGCGCCGCCGTCGGCTACGCCCGCCGGGAACGCAGCCGCGATGGCCGCATCCATGGCATTCACACTCTCTTTTAGTCCTGCATTAATCTTCTTGAAGTCATCAGGTGTCAGGCGTGCACGTGCAAGCACATGTGCATCAGCGTGGAGAATGGGACGTTTCTTGATGGAAGCCATTAATGGATGAGCTCCAGTAAATTATTGAATTTGAAATGAAATTTCCATTTGTAGGAGAATGCGAGTATGGTGATAAGTTTTCCAGCTATTGACTCATAGCACTCAGGAGTAACTTCTTGTTCCCGTCTAATCGCGTGTCCATCAACTATCCGAGCCAATCTCTTTGGAATTTCCATCCCCCCCGGAAAGGATTTAGTTATGTACGCTTCGTTTGTATTAATGATCGAAAACAAATTTGTCGCCACAGATGGCCCAAAAGGCACAGGCCTTAAACTCGTCGATTCCATTGAGGATGCAGACAGACTGACGTCATATGCTGAGGCGTTCATCGTGGCGAGCCATTGGTTATTGGATGATTGGAAAATCATTGAAGTAGCCCCTGATAGGCCTGAGTCCGGCTTCGGGTTTTCAGGGCTTGCTTCATAGCGAGAACTCTTGATCTAGCGCGTGTTTATTCAGTAGCGCTAGGTTTACAAGGCGGTATTTTCCGATCTCAACCACAGGCAAATAACCGCGATTAATCCAGCCCGTGACGGTGTCTTCTGTCACGCCCACAATCTCTGCAAACTTCTTGCGTGACATCACTGGCACGGATGGCATTTGACTTGTATCTACTGGACTGTCCATAATCGCGTTAGGCCCCTTTGCATGTCATTGGATGTCTATATGTGTATTCACGTATACGTTAAGTCACACTGTAAGGATATTCACGCACACATGTCAAGTGCTGCTGGTAAAAAAATAAGAGCAATCCGTGAAAGCCTCGACATGGGCAGGCAGGAGTTCGCCGATTTAACAGGCATTCCTAAAGGCACGCTTATTGGGATTGAGCAAGATAGGCACGAGCCAAAAGCCGGAGTGTTAGAGATCATTGCCGGACACTGGCCAGAGTACGCAGCTTATTTGCTGACAGATAACACTAATGTGAAACAGAGAAACCCCGAGGTAGAAGCTTTGGCCCGGGAATTGGAAGATCAGAAAAAGGCGAGTTAATCGCTCGAGAAGTAAAACAAAGATGGTTTAGGTAAGTGCCTGGGGAGGGAATATGCTTTGCAAAAACTGTGGTGAAGATAATTCATTAGGACGTACACGCTGCCTGATCTGTTCCGCATCTCTTGAAGATGAATCCAAGGAGCAGTCATCTACTCAAACTGACGTATCAAAAGAAGCACAAAAGAAATCATCTCCCACTGAGAGTATGGGCTCATGGGTTGGCGTGATAACTGCTATCGTCGCTTTTCAATCAGCAGTGCCTTATATATTCACTCCAAAAATTGACGGTAGCTTCGACTATATCCAAATGATATGTGCAGGTATCGCTGGAGCTCTAGGTGGGTTCGTAGGGAAAGTTATAGGAAGCAAATTTAACTAACGTGCAGTATCACTAAACTTTTTGGGAGGGACTTTAGTGATGAATGTCAGTGGCATTATTTCGGGGTTCTTGCCCTTATTGCTCATATTTCTTGCACTTCAACTGCTTGTTAAGTCATTTCGCCCTAAGAAGCGCTGGCGACCAAAATCTCGCAAGGTGGTGCAGTTCAACAAGCCTGAACCAGCAGAAGCACCACAAAGCCAACCCGCGCAAACGCAATCCCTAGCATCCCACAAAACCCTAGCTGCCGATCTCCCCTATGAGCAGCGCAAGCCACTAACAGCCTCAGAAGCAGTCTTTTACTATCGCCTAGTCAAAGCATTGCCTCAATGCATCATTCTTCCCCAGGTGCAGTTAAGCAGTTTCATCAAACTCAAAAACGCAGCATGGTATGTGCGATTAGGTAACTCATATGCTCTGCATAACCGAATCGCCCAACAAAGCGTTGATTATTTAGTTTGCCTAAAAGACTTCACCATTGTTGCAGCCGTTGAGCTGGACGATAGATCACACGCGAATAAGGCTAGGCAGAAGCTAGATATCAAGAAAGAAGAAAGCTTAAAAGCGGCTGGAATTGCCTTAGTGAGATGGCACGCCGAGCAAATGCCATCTGCCGAAGCCATCTATAAAAGATTCTCTACAGAGCAAGAGACAGTGAATGAATAATAACGAGATAGAGTTTCTTAAAAGAAGGCCTCGCAGGGAAACGCCACATGGCCTAATCGCTTTTATCCTTGCCTCGATAGTCGTATCAGGTGGCTTGTATGTGCTCTATCAGCACAAAACCAACAGGCCAACCGCGCAAGAGCCATCCCCAGTCACTCAGGCAGAGCAGCCAAGTAATGCCTGGAATCATCCTCCACAACCAAGACATACCGAGCAGCAGGCATATCAGCCCAAACCAGAACCTGCTTATGTACCGTATCCCAACAAACCCACCGTATTCAAGTGTAAGCATCCAGACGGTAGCACCATGTATAGCGAATCAGCATGCAGTACTGGCGCAACTACCCAGATAGTCAGTGTTGAAGAAAATGTCATTGATTCAAGTGCACTAAGAAACAAAGCCAATCAAATGCGCGCTATGACCGTGCGTGGCGACGTGGATGTATTGCGTGTTAGTGATGTTCGATATATGTCCGAGACAGATGTGTGGAAAAGAATCAAAGAACTGGAAATGGATTTGCAATCTATTACGGCCAGCCCGGAAAAAATGAGCGCAGCTAGAACAGAAATCAATATTCTCAAAAATAGAAAAGTCAGAGAGCTAAGTTACGACGATGAGAATGAGCGTGCAGGGTTACGCCGCTTACTGAATAGTCATGATGGTGGTACTCGGCGCGAAGCATTGAATCAATTGAATTATCTATACAGAAGGTACGGATAGTTAATAATGCTAGATACGAATTCCTAGAATTATTTTTATTTGGGTAATTTCTTAATACTTTCAATTATTTAATGGTTAAATGATATTCGATATTTTTTAATAAACAATAAAAGAATTTTAACGAGCTGGGGAGAAGTTGAATGAGTAATCATGAAGTTGTTCTTGCTGAAGTCTTTGAAATTGCTAGAAGCCATATGAGTTGGACATCAATGCGAGCTGCATTGAAAGACCAAAACATTGTAATTAGTATAGGATGGGATAAAACGTATAAAAAAATACTCGAATCCTATAAAAAGCCAGAAGAAATATTAGCTATAGCTGAAAAAGTAAAAGTAATTTACTTAAATAGCATTTGGTATGGTAATAAGGTTCTCAGGATAGGAAAAATTAATCCTAAATATATTCCACAGATAATGACGTCTCTTGAAGGATTGAAAATTCAAGATTCTGAGTTTAAGAAAACATTCCCATATCCAATTGATATAACTACTCTAAAGCAATGCAGTATATTGCCCACTCTTGTTCACATTAAGAAAGAAACTGATTCCTTACTTTTAATTTTTTGCGCCAAGAGACACTACTTTGAGAGAGAAACATTTGAAATTGATGCATTAACTGATTCAGTTAAGAAAGCATTTGGTTCATACGATTCATTAGTTGCATTAAGGCATGTTGAAACTCAAGGATTTGATACTATTAGAATATCTAGCGATGGGTATGTAGAGTTTGGGGCAGATTTAATTGATAAAATAGGACTGGACGACCACCGAATGTTTATAGGTAACCTTATCGGTGAGTTTTACGGCTATATGAAACACTTATTAAAGTTAGATGATAATGAGTTGAAAATTATTAGTTACTCTGGGCTTTTGCAGAAACTATATAGCGAAGAAGATGGAAGAATAGTTGAGATTGGACATGATACTGGAACCACTGGTGGTATTGTTGAAGAGAAAATGCGTAGAAAAACTATGGATGTTAGAGATGAGAATTTCCATAAGGGTGGTATGGAGGCAAGCACAGGAGTTTCTTTATTTTCATTAGGAAAAACTTGGACTGTTGCAGGATCGGCAAGTGAGCCAGAGTTATTACTTCCGGGATCTATTCGAACTTTGGCAAATAATAGTCAAGGAACCTATGAGGCTATTCTGAAAGGATGTATCACCCAAGCTCATTATGGTTGGATTATTTCAAAAATTAAGCAATATTTAGATGAAGATTCATCAAAAAAGTGAATAACCCCGTATTAGAGATTGAAACCAGGATTAGGAGAGACTTTAATGGGTCTCCCCTGGAAGGAGCATGTCTTGATCTGTTTCATTTTTTAATAGATACACCTATTGAGAACCTAAAACATATTTCATTTGCCAATTTATTCAAAATTACTAATGAATCATTAGATGCTAATGATTTGGTGATAGTGTCCTCCTATATGGCAGGATATATAGATTTTCTTAAAGAGTGTTTTGAATTCATTGATGAGGATAATAATTCTTACGATCTAGATGTTGAAGATGTTCAACAGGCGAGACTGGATGGATTTTTAATTCATCCAGAAAGTGGTGATGCGATATATCAAGCTGATGCTTATATATTTATTTATTTTCTGCCTGGGAATGGTTTGGTAAGGGTGAAAGAATTAATCAATGACAAATAATCCAAGCCTACAGGATTTAATGACGGTTTTAAATAATCCTATGGCAATGAATCAAATTAATCTCTTTTTGGCAACTACTTATGAACAATGGGTAAGTGTACTGTATGAACAATTAGACAGTGCAATTGAGCGAATGGAAGACGGCGCTTCTTATTATCAAAAAAATAGTAATGATGAGGATACGTTAACACATCACTTAATTAACCCTCTTTCCCAGCTTGGATATAATGCAACGCATGATACTTATACCAGAGGGCATGTAGATATAAAAATAATTCACCGAAGTTTTGTTTGGCTTGGCGAGGCAAAAATTTACAACAGTTACACCAAATTACTTGATGGATATCAACAGTTAACTACTCGATATTCCTCAGGAGATGTAAATAAAAATCAAGGGGGAATGCTGATTTATTATTATGGTAGAAATACGAAGAGAATGATGAATGCTTGGCAAAGAAAACTTGGAGGACATGATAGCCGTATTAATTTCACAGATTGTTCTAGAAGACCAGAGCTCGCTTTTATCTCAAATAAAATCCACGAAGTCTCTGGATTGGAATATCGGATACGGCACATTCCGGTAATGCTTCGCTATAGCCCAAAGAAGTAAAGGAATAGCAATGCAACAAAGTGTCAACCACAAAGAAATTTAAAGATGTGTCATGGTGATTTTTGATTGCTAGCATCATGATTTTGAATAACGATGGAGCCTAAAGGTCGGGTGATGCATTTACTCATAATCCGTTGGTGCCCGGTTCGACTCCGGGGAGGCCCACCATAAAATCAAGGGGTGACAATTGTTTTGTCATCCCTTGATTCTTTCTATACGTTTTAGTTAAAAAGAAAAAGTCGGTCTGCTGACTCATTAACTGCGATGACTGCGGGATGAGGAGCTCGTTTTGGCACGGAAATAGCATAGAAGTGCTGGGTGAATTCGTTGGTTTCGGCGATTTTAATGACGTCATATTCTTGTTCAATTTCATCTGCTATGGCGGATGAAACCGTGAAAAAACCTGTACCTGCAATACCAAATGCCTTCATGAGCGCGCTATCGTCAAATTCTCCGACAATGTTGGGGGTAATGTGCTGTTCATTAAGCCAGCGCATGATTTGCCTTTGTAATAGGCTGTCCTCACCCATAATGAGCATAGGCGCACGATGAAGTCGTTCAGGAAACTGGCCAGGATATTTCATGGCTAATTCTTTTGTGGCAAAGAAAGCTGTGCCACTTTCTCCTAGTTTATGGCTAATGCCAGTGATGTTTACCTCGCTTGGCATGGGGCGGTCTGCTAGGACGATATCTAGCTTATGGATGGCAAGCTGAGAAAGTAGTGCCTCAAAATTGTCTTCACGACACACAATGCGAATTGGGTCTTCAAGCTCCATCGCTGCGGATAGTAGATGATAGGCGATGGATTTTGGGACGAACTCTGCAATGCCAACCGTAAATACTCTCGGGCGCTTCTTCGGTTGATGTTGCAGCGTTTCTTCCAGCATGTTTCCAATTTCAAAGATGCGTTCAGCATATGGCAAGGCAAGGCGACCAGCATCGGTAAGCTCAAGTCCACGTCCAACGCGTTTGAATAAGGTGACATTTAAATCTGCCTCAAGCAAGGAGATTTGCCCACTCAGTGTTTGAGAGGTTACACCTAGTTGCTCGCTCGCTTTCACCAAGCTGCCTGCCTTAGCGACGGCCCAAAAATAGCTGAGTTGCTTGTAATTCATATATCCCCCTCCAGTGGCAGGATTGGTCAACTCTTCGATTTTACCGAAGTATTGATCAGTTGATCGTATGTTTTTCCCAAGGGATTACTCCAGTATGATTCACC
>NZ_JBIWXY010000003.1:0-210510 GCF_044751345.1 Methylobacillus methanolivorans
GGTGAATCATACTGGAGTAATCCCTTGGGAAAAACATACGATCAACTGATCAATACTTCGGTAAAATCGAAGAGTTGGTGTGTGAGGGGTTTGAGTGTCAGGAGAAAATAAAAGGGGCACTGTGTTAGCAGTGCCCCTTTTTTACAAAGCTATCTTAAATATAGAGTTTAGAAGATATAAGTTGCATTGAGGCCAAGTAGCCAGTTTCGACCTGCAGACGGTTCGTAAAAGCGATTAGCACTGTCATTTACTCTAATAGAGCCCACATATTCTTTGTCGAAAATATTTTCTACGCGGACATATTCACTGAAGCGCCAATTTTGTAATTTCTGCTGGAAACCGGCTCGGATGTTGAAAATGGTGTAGGAACCAGCAGTTGCTGTGTTTGTATCATTTACGTAGGTTTTGCTATTACGACGAGCTTCAAAAGCGGTATTAAAACCAGAAGCTTGATGCTTCCAGGAAATTTCACTGTAGATTTGGCTGTGATATGTACCAGGGATGATATTCCCAGAGTCTACAGGCCCATTCAGCGACTGATAACTGGAGTCAAACTTTGCATTTAGCAGGGTATACGAACCAAAAAACGCAATATTGTTGTCGAATTTTGACTCAATCGAAAACTCGGCACCATTCCGTTTTGTCTTGCTGGCATTTCTATAGCTTGTACGACCTGCTAAGTTGCCACTAATGACTAACTCATCATCAGTACGTACGGTAAATAAAGTCAGATTAGCCGTTGTGTTATTACCGATGATTGCTTTTGTTCCGATCTCAAAATTGCGACTCTCACTAGGTTTTAGGCTCAAGTTGGGGCCGCTAGTGATTGCTGTAGTGGCATACGCAGCTTCAACAAAAGTGGGTGTTTCAAAACCTTTCCCAAAGTTAGCATATACATTCCATGCTGGAGTTAATTTCCAAACAGCGCCCACAACTGGAGTGGTTTTCTCGTAGGAAACTGTGCCGCCATTATCTCCACCAACATTAAGAAGATTGTCATTGATTTTAAGAACAACCTTTGTACGTCTCGCCCCTGCATGTAAATCCAGATTGTCTAAGATAGACCATTGGGCTTGGATATATTTGTCAGAGTTAGTTGCAATATTCTCTTCATCGCGATTTAAGCGGCCAGCATCTGTACGTTTTACACCATTGTAAGCATTGATATCTAAGCGATCATCGCTCATCTTTCCATACGTAAATCCTGCACTCAGACTGTAAGCGCGGTTAAGGAGTTTGCCGGTATTGGTCCAACGTAAATCTGTTCCCCAAAAGTCACGATCAATGCTACTGGCGCGGCCAGCCCATCGTCCTTGCCCATCGATAGTTTGACTGGTCGAGAGGTATTGCTCGTTTTTGCGATTGCCAACATAAGAAATCAGGTTGATTAAGTTATTCTCGTTAATCGTATGTTCAAGATTAAAACCAACTTGGGTTTGGCTACGGGAAACTCGCGTGTTTGCGCCAAGTGCGTTTGGTGCGGCTTGTTTGCGATCTGTACGTACTTCGCTACTAGTCAGTCCGATCGGGTCATCCGCTTCTTGGTCAAACCAGTTGATTAGCGATGTGAGCTTGGTGTCTTCATTTAAATTGAAGCGGAATTTGGCGGTGCCTTGTTCTTTCTTGTTGCGGCTGTGATCGCGATAGCCGTCGGAAGAGTAATTGCTGTAGTTGATGAGGTATTCGAGTCCATCTGCAGTGCCGGCTGCGCGAGCATTTTCGCGACGGGTGTTGTAGCTGCCGAATAATACGCCAGCCGATAACTCATGGCCGGAAGGAGCATTTTCTGTCAGCAGTTGTACAACGCCACCAGAAGAGTTGCCGTACAGCGCTGAGAAAGGGCCGCGCATGACTTCGATGCCTTGCATAGCGCCTAGATCCACACTGCCAGGCTGCCCGCTGCCATCAGGGTAGGTCAAGGGGATGCCATCAACGTAGACGCGCACGCCACGCACACCAAATGCAGAGC
This sequence comes from Methylobacillus methanolivorans, assembly GCF_044751345.1. Classification (GTDB taxonomy): domain Bacteria; phylum Pseudomonadota; class Gammaproteobacteria; order Burkholderiales; family Methylophilaceae; genus Methylobacillus; species Methylobacillus methanolivorans. The sequence continues at coordinate 1,970 of NZ_JBIWXY010000003.1, forward strand.
GAGCTCCAAAGCCGCGGGTGGAAATCTGGGGGTCTTGTGCCATTTGAGTCCGGTTTTGGGCAGTGATGCCGGGAACGCGGATCAGGCTTTCGGATAAGGTCATTTGTGCCTGGCCGTCTTGAATGTTTTCCTTGCTGACAACGTCAATGGCGACTGGCAAATCGAAGCTGCGCTGTGCTGCGCGAGTAGCTGTTACGACAACGGGGGAGACGACTTGTAAGCCTTCGCGGGTTTCTGTGGAGGCATCTTCTGCCATGGCAGGGCCACTGTTCCATATGCTTAATACAGCAAGTGGAATGAGTTTGAGATGAAACCTAGAACGATGCATGCTGACTCCCCAATAATGCTTTTAAACTGTTTTATAAGGTGGCGAGCATAGGCGAAAGCGGTGAGTTTGACCATCAAGATAATCATGAATTTGTTCCGGAACCTTGCCCGGAAAGGAAAGATTGCAATATGTCGCGCGTGGGAAGGTGGGCTAGCAGGCCGGATTGACGGATGCACAGGCTCGCGCTGGCACAACCATATTGCAAGGCGGTAGATAAATGATTTCCTTGCAACAGGCTTGCCAGGAAAGCGCTAGCGAAAGCGTCGCCAGCACCTATGCTATCAACTACTTGGGTGTCAAAAGCTTCTTGTTGATGGATGCTGCCATCCTCTAGTAGGGCGACAACGCCTTGGTCGCCCAGAGTAATAACGAGAGATTTTCCTGGAAAGCGTTGGTTGAACTGGATGTGTCTTAACCATGCCAATGTGGTGCTTCGCGTTGAAAAATGTTCAGGTGATCCATTTAGCCAGGCTTGAGCTTCTGTCTGGTTCATGATCAATACATCGGTTACTGCCAGCAGCGTAGGGTTAATGGTGCGGTAGGGAGATGGGTTGAGTACTGTCATGCGGTTTGCCGCACGAGCAATGCTAAATGCTGCGATGATGGCGGCATCAGGCAGCTCGAAAGGGGCATAAGTGAGGTCCGCTTGTTGTATATGCGCGGTTTGCCGTTGTATATCGGCCTCGCCAAGCAGGGCATTGGCGCCGGGGAAAATGATGATCTGGTTTTGACCCTGCGCATCAATCAGGGCGACACCATGACCATTATGCTCGGCGATGATGGCTGGAGTGATATGGTTGAGTTGCCATTCCGCCAATATATGTTGCAGTTGCTGCTGTGATGTGGGGTGGTATCCGCAGGGCAGGATGCCGTTTACGGGCACGGCTAATTTGTGTAGGCCCACTAGAACGTTGAGTCCCTTGCCGCCAGTTTCACCGTAAAAGTTTTCAGCTTGCAAGGACTCACCAGGAGCAGGGAAGCGGCGCACGAAGTACACATGCGCGATCATCAGGCTGGCAAGGATATAAGCATTCGAGCTGCTAGGTTTGAAGCTTGCCAGCATGATCGTCTAGCCTTTCATCTTGACTCGGTAGGCATAGGCATCACCACGGAAAGTACCCTCGACATATTCCAGTAGAATGCCATCGTGAGAATAGCTACGGCGCTTGATCAGCAGGCAAGGTTGTGCGAAGCTGAAGCCGAAAGCCTGATTCTCGACTTCATTGGAGAGTACGGCCTCTACCGTTTGTTCACACCACTCCAGGTGATGCTTGCACTGCTGGTTGATGGCTTGATAGATGGAACCTTGTAAGTCAGCAGAAGCGAGCTCTGGTAGATGGTGCAGGTTATACCAGGCAATCTCGTGAGAGAGTGGTTTGTCATCGCCGTAGCGGATACGCTCCAATTTCAGGAGTGGGGCATTGGAGTTGAGGCCGAACATGGAGGCCATGCCACGGTCATTGGTGATGGATTGTTCGAGGATGCGCGTAGAGGGCTTCATGCCCAGCTCATGCATTTCATCAGTAAAGCCGCGTAACCTGAACATATGGGTATCCAGCCGGCCAGGGGTCAGCACTGTGGTGCCGCCTTTACGGTTGCTGGTGATCAGTTTGCGGTTACGCAACTCCATATAGCTGCGCTTGATCGTGATTTTGCTGACGCCTAGCGCCTCGGAAAATACAGTCTCAGTGGGCAATTGTGTCCCCGGCTTGAGTTCCTGCTGCAATATCAGAGCCTCAAGTTGCCGATACAACTGTGCATACAACGGTTCAGTTGCATCCTTGTCTAGTCGAATCAGATCAGTAATCGAGGCTACATGAGCTTTGGTGGTTTTTAATGGGGTCACGCATAGGGCCTACAAAAAATCCACCTGCATATTAACCGCCGATGTGTCGAAAGTTCAACAGGAATATACATACACTCGATCTTATCTGTGATATTCCTTGCACACTCAGGTGCATATCATGGCTAGCGCATTTGAGAAAAACCAGCGGGGGGAGAGTTACAACAAACCTTCCATGACTTGAACTTGCACTTCTACACCTGCGGGTAAATTACCTATCGTGTCGTCCAGGACAATAAAACAATTGGCTTCTGACATGGAGCGCAGGATGCCAGAGCCTTGGTTGCCTGTCGGGCGCACTTGCCAATTGCCCGCTGCGTCAGCGAATAAGATGCCGCGCTGGAACTCTGTGCGACCTGCTAGTTTGCGGATAGGCTCTGTGCAGGTGGCTTTGAGTAATGGCAATGCAGGCACCGGGTTTTGCCCTGCGAGATATAGCAAGGCATCTCTGACGAATTGGTAAAACGTGACCATGACGGAGACTGGGTTGCCGGGCAAGCCGAAATAATGCGCCGAGCCTACTTTGCCATAGGCGAGAGGACGGCCTGGCTTCATGGCGATTTTCCAGAAGACGACTTGGCCTAGCTTTTCCAATAGTTGTTTCATGAAGTCGGCTTCACCCACGGAAACACCTCCACTCGTCAGGATGACATCTGCCTGGGTGGAGGCCTCTATGAGCGCCTGCTCCAATGCGGCAGGATCATCACGCACAACACCCATATCAATGATGTCTACGTTCAGGCCGAGCAGCATGCCATGCAGGGTGTAGCGATTACTGTCGTAAATTTGCCCTGCACTTAATGGTTGGCCAATGCTTACCAGCTCATCTCCTGTTGAGAAGAAGGCGACTTTTAACTTGCGATAGACTGAGACTTCTCCGATACCAAGGGATGCGATTAGGCCAATATCCGCTGGCCGCAATTGGCGACCCATTTCCAAGACGGCTTGTCCTTCTTTCAGGTCTTCACCAGCGTAGCGGACATTGGCCTGGGGTTTGGGAGGTTCGAGCATTGTCATGCGATTGCCAGAAACCTCAGTGCGCTCCTGCATGATCACAGTGTCAGTACCTTGTGGAATCACTGCGCCTGTCATGATGCGTATACATTCTCCCGCATTGACATTGCCTGTGAATGGTTTGCCAGCATAGGCTGTGCCGATGATGTTCAGGGCAGGAGTGTTGATGTCCTGGCTATGCAGGGCAAAGCCATCCATGGCGGAATTATCATGGCTGGGCACATTCAACGGCGAGATGACACTTTGCGCAAGCACGCGCCCAACTGCGGCTTTTAGTGGCAGGGTTTCAGTGTCGCTGACTGGGTTCAGAAAGCGCTGGATAAATTTTCTTGCCTGCTGGACGGGCATCGAGTTGGGATCATAATCATCCTGGCAACTGATGAGTTGGTTAAGCGATTGGCTTGTGGTCATGGTGTCAGGTCTTTCATCCATTGCTCGATAAAGTCGGCAATGGCTTCTGGGTTGTTCAGGTCTAATGTTGGCGTGGCCATGTTACCAAGATGTGTATCGGTGGCGACAGCAATGATGCTGGGGTCATCCAATGCCAGTAAGGGATAGCCTAGGCTAGGTCGGTGAATCTCAATTTTGTTGATGCCAGCTTGTTTGAAGCCTTCCACCAGCACCAAGTCTATGGCTTCGTGATCAAGCTGTGGCAATAGCTCTTCAAGGTTCACGGGGTTTGCTGCCAACTCGGGGATACGCTGGCGCTCGGTCATCAGGGCCCAGCGGATATCAGAGGCAACCAAGGTTTGCACGGCACCGGCTTCACGCAGGCGATAGCTATCCTTACCCGGCTTGTCTACATCGAATTTGTGGTGTGCGTGCTTGATCACTGACAGTCGCAGGCCCCGGGCGGTGAGTGTCGGGATCAGTTTGGTGAGCAGTGTGGTTTTTCCCGAGCCGCTACCATAGGCACAAAAGCCCATGATGGGGCGCGGGAATGCGGTGAAGGTATTCACGAGGCCTGTTCCAGGCCTTGTAGTTCTTCGCGCGTGTTGATGTTGGTGAAAGCCTGGGCCTGATCGGTAAATGAGACTTCAGTGCTATCGAGCTGGGCGATCCAGTCTGCCATTTTGCGTTCCCCTTGCTGTAAAAACTGCTCAAGGTTGGGCAGCAAAGAGCGACGGCATAGACAGAAAACGGGATGTGCTTGTTTGCCGGTTTTAGCAACGGCAATATCAGCATCCCGCTCGATCAATGCATTCATCAGGCGCTTGGCCAAACTAGAAGGTAATAGCGGTGAGTCACAAGGGGCGGTGAGGATATAAGGATGTTGTGCATGCAGCATGCCAGCATGCAAGCCTGCCAGCGGGCCAGCAAAACCACCTATTTCATCTGTTATCACGCGATAACCCAGTTGCTGGTAACGATCAATCTCGCGGTTGGCATTGATCAGTATTTCGTTCACTTGTGGCGCAAGGCGCTGTAATACATGCTTGATCATGGGCTGGTCATTGAATTCCACCAAACCTTTGTCAGCACCGCCCATACGCTTGCCTTGACCACCTGCAAGCACGATTCCTGTAATACTCATATGTCTTGGTCAAATATTGGCTCATCATCAGGATGTGCCAATAAATGTGATTGATTGCGAAGGGGAAATTTTACTTTATTTTCCATACTTGCTACAGCCAATTGCCAGCAGGAAATGCTAGAGCCAAATTAGCCGCCGGTCTGGGACATGAAGCGAATGACTGCAGGAGCGGTGCGCTGCAAGTCAAAATCATGGCCCTTGGGCTTGATATGCATGGAGGCCAGGATAGCGTCGCGTAAAGGCTGGTCATCATGTGGGTGTTCACGTAGCAAGGGCATAAGGTCAATTTTGCTTTCCTGCCCCAGGCAGAGGAAAAGTTCTCCTTTGCAGGTGATGCGTACGCGATTGCAAGCCTCGCAGAAATTATGGCTGTGTGGTGAGATGAAGCCAACCCGGGTATTCGTGTGGGCTACGCGCCAATAACGTGCTGGGCCGCCTGTTGTTTCTGTACTGCTGACCAACGGGAAGTGTTCCTGCAATAATTTGAGTGTCGCCTGGTTGCTGACATAGGTAGACCCACGGCTATGGTCGACTTCACCGAGCGGCATTTCCTCAATGAAAGCAACATCCAGTGCTTGTTCAATGGCAAATTGCAGCAAGGGAATGGCTTCATCATCGTTGAAGCCTCGCATCAGTACTGTGTTGAGCTTGATGTTGGTAAAACCTGCATCCTTGGCGGCCTGGATGCCACGTAACACTTTATTGAGGTCGCCAACACGGGTGATCTTGCGAAAACGCTCGGCATCAAGGCTATCAACACTGATGTTGATGCGATGTAGCCCAGCCTTTTTCAGGGCATGGGCATAATGCTCAAGTTGTGAGCCGTTGGTCGTCATCGTCAACTCGCGCAATCCTGGCAGGTGGCCGATGTCTTCAAACAGCGATAATGCGTTTTTTCGCACCAAGGGTTCTCCGCCTGTGATACGTACTTTGCTGACACCAAGGCTGACAAAAGTCTTTACCAGTCGCCCACATTCCTCCAGGGAAAGTACCTCTTCGCGCGGGAGGAAGCTCATTTCCTCACTCATGCAATAGACACAACGAAAATCGCAGCGGTCAGTGATCGACAGACGAATATAGTCCACACGACGACCAAACTGGTCGATCAATTGGGGAGTGTGGAGGATGTCAGACATTGGCAGCTATTTCAGGCCCAGGTTGGATGCGATAAGATGCGTGGATTGTAAGTCCTTCAGTCAATACAAACAATATGGATTGTAGTCTGTCTTTATGACTGCAATCAGAGGTGAAAATTCCACATGAGCGCCATTAGCATCAAGATTCGTCTGCCTTATCAGCACCTGGTCGCCATTGGCCCAGGCAAGGCAGACTTGCTCGAAGCGATCAATCAAAGTGGTTCGATATCTGCAGGTGCCCGCGCCATGGGCATGTCTTACAAGCGCGCCTGGGACCTGGTGGATGCCATGAATAAGAGTTTTCGTGAGCCGCTGGTGGCAACGGCAACGGGAGGTAGCCACGGTGGTGGTGCCAGGGTGACGCCATTTGGCCTGGATGTGCTGACGCGGTATCGTGCGATGGAGGCTAAAGCCAACCAGAGTATTGCTCAGGATGCCGAGGCACTAGCGTCAATGTTACAGCCACTTTAAGGGTTTACTCACGACGTACAAATAGGTGGAAACTCTCGCGCCTGTCTAGTGCACGATTGCCCGACCATATCAGCTGCCAGTTGTCACCCGGCGTCAAGCGGACATGGCGACTATCATCTTGAATCAGGTAAAGGTCGCAAGCAGGGTTGTAGCTTGCCGGGGCGCTCTGTGGTTGAATAACTAGGTCGGTGTAATAATCAAGCAGGGCAGTTTGTGCCATGCCGATGCCGTAGCTATTGATACATGAATATTCGGCAGGCATGGCCTTGCTCAGGTCTTCAAATACATTCTTGTAGCTGCGGGCGTTATCTATCCAAGGGAGCCACAAGGTCATCAATAATCCCCACGCCATGGTCATGCCGACTGCCCAGTTGGTGAGTGCACCACGATTTGAACGTTTGCTATTGGCGACAACAAATAACCAGATGATGGTGACTGTCAGTGCGGCGGCTAGCGCCAGAATATTCAAATGTGCTTCTTGAGTGGCGGCAAGAAACTGCATGCGTTCTGCGATCTTGGCGGGAGTGCCTGTGAGCATCGCGAACCAACCCAGCCAGATCAGTGATCCCATCATGCCGAACAGCAGCAGGCCAAACCAGTCCAGTGCGCCAGCAGCGCCTCGTCTCAATGTTTCTACGCTGCCTCCGGCGAGTACGGCAAGTGGCAGCAAGAGCGGCAGAATTTGAATTTCACGACGCTCAAACATCAACCCAATGATCACGAAACTGGCAGCAGAAAATACCAAAAGTAACTGCATCTTGGGCTTGGTTAGCAAGCTTGCCCGGTAGCGCCATGCACCCCAGGCGGCAATAGGCAATGCTGGCCAAGCGTACCAGAGTATGGTGCGCAGGATATAAGGGTGATTGATGCTACCTGAACCGTACAGGCTGCTTTGCCACCAGCTATTGAAATGGCCAGGCTCAGCATTGAACAGTAGCCATGGCCAGGCAAGCAGCCAGGGGCTTGCGACCATCAAGCTCAATATAGCTACAATGGCGAAGCTTTTGCTACGCCATTGGGCGAACAAGATGGGCAATAGTGCCATGGTGATGAGTACGATGAGCGCGCTCGCAACCCCGGTGGCCAGAAAGCTGATACCGATTCCCGAGCCGAGTAATGCTGCCGCTCTCAAGGGGCGACGTTTGGCAAGTGCTAACGCATACAATCCCATTGACAGGCCAGCCAGGGAGGCTACTTGTGGCATCAATAGGTGCGATGAGGCAATGAGGCCGATAGAGGCGATGAATATAAAGGTGATCTGGCGGCCTATGCCCACACCCCATAGTTCCCGACCCAGCATGCCCACCATGAGCAAGGTAATGGTCATCCACAGGCTGTTGATCAACCGGGCAGCATCATGGAGTGGGAGAATGCCAGAGAGTAGTTTGCCACTACCTGCTGCGCTCCAGTAGTAAAGTGGTGGATATTCTATGCTTTGCTGTCCTGCGGCAATAGGCACAAGCAAACCTTGGCCTTGTACCATGTTCTTGACGATGCTGATAGTTTGAGCCTCATCCGGCTTCCATGGTTCGTGCCCGACCAAGCCCAGGAATATCCAGGCCACACAGAGCAATATCAGCAGATGAGTCTTGGCGCGCTCACCTACTCGTGCGCGTGGAGTTGCCAAGTGTGCTTGCCAATCGTGCTCAAGCTCGAATGCCATGAATATCCTTTAGTTTTGTTCGGTAATGCCTATGCATTTTAATCGCTTAGATCATGATGCTGGGAAAAACAAAAAAGGCAGCCCAGGCTGCCTTTTTGTACAACATATCACCCTTTGGGTTACATGCCGTATTTCTGACGGAACTTCTCAACACGACCAGCGGTGTCAAGAATCTTCTGCTTGCCAGTATAGAATGGGTGGGATTGAGAAGAAACTTCAATCTTGATCAGTGGGTATTCTTTGCCATCTGTCCACTTGATGGTTTCTTTTGCAGCGATAGTGGAGCGTGTCAGGAAGCTGAAATCAGCACCGATGTCCTGAAACACAACTTCGCGGTAATCTGGGTGAATGCCAGGTTTCATAATGTTTTACCTCTATATTGCCGGTTTGTGCGGCGAGCAAGTGTTAGGGTCCTGCCAAGCAGGAAAGGGGAGCATTATATGCAGCCTGTCAAGAAATTGCAAATCCTGACAGGCGATACTTTGTATTAGCCTCTGCGCATGGAGTCGAAGAAGTCGGCGTTGTTCTTGGTGGCCTTCAACTTGTCGAGCAGGAACTCCATCGCCTCTAGGTCATCCATGGGGTAGAGCAATTTGCGGAGTACCCAAATCTTCTGCAATACGTCTTTTTCGATGAGCAGCTCTTCACGTCGAGTACCGGATTTGTTGACGTTGATGGCAGGATAAATGCGTTTTTCTGCCATGCGGCGGTCAAGGTGCAATTCGGAATTGCCGGTACCCTTGAACTCTTCGTAGATCACATCATCCATACGTGAGCCGGTATCCACCAAGGCGGTACCAATAATCGTGAGGGAGCCACCTTCTTCAATATTACGTGCTGCACCGAAAAAGCGTTTTGGACGTTGAAGCGCATTAGCATCCACGCCACCAGTGAGTACCTTGCCTGAAGCGGGCACCACAGTGTTGTAGGCGCGTGCAAGACGGGTGATGGAGTCGAGCAGGATGACGACGTCTTTCTTATGCTCAACCAGGCGCTTGGCTTTTTCCAGCACCATCTCGGCGACTTGCACATGGCGGGTCGCTGGCTCGTCGAAGGTGGAGGCTACGACCTCACCCCTGACAGAGCGAGTCATTTCGGTGACTTCTTCTGGACGCTCATCGATCATCAATACAATCAATACCACGTCAGGATGGTTGGCCGTAATGGCATGTGCAATATGCTGCATCATGACTGTTTTGCCAGATTTCGGCGGAGCAACCAGTAATGCGCGCTGGCCTTTGCCGATCGGTGCGATCATGTCGATGACGCGGCCGGTAATATTTTCTTCACCGCGAATATCACGTTCCAGCACTAATGGCTTGGTCGGGAAAAGCGGTGTCAGGTTTTCAAACAGTATCTTGTGCTTGCTATTCTCCGGCGCCTCGCCATTGACGCTGTCTACTTTGACCAAGGCAAAGTAGCGTTCGCCATCTTTAGGTGTGCGAATCTCGCCCTGGATGGTATCGCCAGTATGCAGGTTGAAGCGGCGGATTTGCGAAGGCGAGACATAAATGTCATCAGGCCCGGCAAGGTACGAGGTATCGGGAGAGCGCAGGAAGCCAAAGCCGTCTTGCAATACTTCCAAGGTGCCGTCGCCGAAGATGCTGTCACCTTTCTTGGCCTTGTTCTTCAATATGGCAAAGATCAAGTCCTGTTTGCGCATGCGGCTTGCGCCTTCAATCTCATTGGCGATGGCCATTTCGACTAGTTCAGTGACAGGGAGGTGCTTCAAGTCTGATAAATGCATATTTGGGAAGGCTCGTTGGAAATCAGAAGTGCTGTAAAACGGGGATTGTTTGAAGGATGACCGCCAGGTTCCTGTGGCGAGTTGTGCTTTTAGCTAGTAGATGGAACCTGGCGCCAGGGTAGCGCTATTAGATATTGCTGTCAATAAATGCTGTCAATTGGGATTTGGAAAGTGCGCCCACTTTGGTTGCTTCCACATTGCCGTTCTTGAACAACATCAAAGTGGGGATGCCGCGAATGCCATATTTAGGTGGCGTATTTTGGTTTTCGTCGATATTGAGCTTGGCGATCTTTAAGCGATTAGCGTACTCTTTGGAAATCTCGTCCAGAATCGGCGCAATCATTTTGCAAGGACCACACCATTCTGCCCAGTAGTCTACCAGCACAGGTACCTGGGATTGCAGGACTTCCTGATCAAAAGTATCGTCGCTGATGTGGGTAATATGTTCGCTCATTTGAACCTCTAGTGATGGTTTGGTTATGCTGGATACATTGCATTAGCCAGCTTGATATTGGCGGAGTGTGCCAAGTAATTTCGCTATCCTAGCGAAAAAAATCCTGCAAGTGAAGTATTGAATCAGGCATAGATATTGCTGGGATGCATGGATTTTTGCGATCTATCGTGCAGAAATCGCTTAATCCATCACGACAGGGCTTCATAAATGACCGAAAACGCGACAGGCAAGTTTCAATTCCTGGATGAGCCTGGAGAGCACGGCAAGGTATTCGCTACTTATGAGCATATGAAGTTATATAGTGCTTTTCAGCCTATTTATAGCTTGTCGCATTGCCGGATCGTTGGCTATGAAGGCTTGTTGCGGGCGATTGACGGGCGTAGGCAGGTTTCACCTTACCAGATATTTTCCCTGGCTCGCGATGAAGCGAGCATCGTGCATTTGGATCGATTGTCACGTGCGCTGCATTTGCGTAATTTTTGTAGCATGGGACGCGATGGCGTAGAGTGGCTGTTCTTGAATGTCGATCCTCGCGTGATCGTGCAGGGAAAGCAATATGGTGCTTTTTTTAGGCAATTGCTTGAAGAAAATAATATGCCGCCTGAGCGGGTCGTTGTGGAAATTATGGAAGGGGCGATTGACGATGAACTGCAATTGTCTGAGTCGGTGGGCTTCTACAAAGACCTGGGATGCTTAGTTGCGATTGATGATTTTGGCGCGGGGCAATCCAACTTCGAACGCATTTGGCGGCTTTCCCCAGATATCGTCAAGCTGGATCGCTCCATGATTGTGCAGGCGATGCACAAGCCAATGGCACGACGCTTGTTGCCTGGTATCGTATCCCTGATCCATGAGGCAGGCAGTCTGGTGCTCATCGAGGGGATAGAAACCTTGGAAGAGGCCATGGTCGCCATGGAGACCGATGTTGATCTAGTGCAAGGGCATTATTTTGGCATGCCTGCGCATACCCTTGATGAATCCCATAGTGAAGGCAAGATATTGTCTTTGTTTGAGCGCTATCAGGCTTCGTCGGCGCTGGATTCTACCCAAAAGTGCCTAGCCTATTATCGTAGCGCTTTTGTACAGGCAGTCGCTCAATTGCAGGCGGGACAAGCCCCGGAGCAAGCATTTGGCGAGCTCTTGGGGTTGAGGGGCGCAGATCGGTGCTACATCCTGGATCAGCAAGGAGTGCAGCTTGGGGCAAGTTGCCTGGCGGATAGTGCTAAGCGTGTGACAGATCGTTGTTATCAACCGCTCGCAGATGGGCGAGGAGCGGTATGGTTGCGTCGTCCATATTTGCGCCGTGCCTTGCAAAACCCTGGATCATTGCAGATGACGCGCCCCTATCTTTCGATTGCGACAGGTAAGTTGTGCGTCACGTTATCCATGGCCGTGGTGTTACATGGCGAGATTAGCGTACTGTGTTTTGACTTTCACTGGAGTGACGAGGTCGGTGGCGTGAAATAGTGCGCTGGGTCATAGCCGCGCACTATGCTGGTGCTTGATTAGAGTGCTTATACCGTGCTGAACTGAAAGTGATCAAATTGATTGGTGCGCTCGATCAGCCGCGTAATCATCACGCGTTGATGGCTCCCATCTTCAAGCAGCAGCTCTATGGTTTTTGCCGGGCCATAAGTGCCAGGTGCGCCAATCAGGGAGGGCGACTGCTTGAGCGTAGGTATTTCGGGCAACAAGAACAAGGGTACAGCGCCGTTATCTTCTGTCTGCATGTTGATAGGCTTGGCTTCTGGCGCTAAGAGCTGGATGCCGATGTCTAGATGGCGATTCTCCGTATGGCTTGCCCAACGCAACACACCAATTGCCCAGTGCGTGGTATGGCTGATTCTTACACCGACCAAGTCACCAATATGTAAGTGCGCTTCCGCCGCAGGCAGTTTACGCAAGGCCATACCGCCTGCGCTGATGTTGAGTGCTTGCCAGCGTGAATTGCGAGGCAGCTTGCCAGGGATGTTGTCTAAAGTAGACAGGTTCTTGGTGATGAGTGTGTGATGCAATGCTGGTAAACCAATCGCCAGCTCAATGCCATCATTCTTCGGTGTGCGCGTGAAAATTCGCTTGGGAGATGCTCCCCAATGACGCAGTAAATAGGTCAGCAAATCCTGGTAACGTGGTTGGCTTGCACTTTCTGGCAAGCCAGCTTCTGCCGGGAATGGGCCAAGCTGGCCTTGTTTGATGTGTTGGTGGATCTGGCGGGCGAGATCCATAGTCAATAAGAAGAAATCTTGTTCTTCGTCGACTTTGCGCAAGCGTTTTCCTAGCGGTACGGGTGGTTTATCCCGGTTGCTGGAGATCAGGAAAATAGCCGCTGGGTTTTCAATAGTCTCAGGGCGTTGTAGCTGGGTGAGATGTGCGAATCGGGTAATGTAGTCGCAGGTTAACTTGATGTCTCTCTGGGAGAGATGTTGCGGGTCAGCCAAGCTGAGCAAGAGTGCTTGCTTGTAAATATGGCTGATCGGCAAGAGTTGATTGCGTACTGGATCTTCAACCGTACTGGCTTCTAACTCGCGTTGTACGGCAAAAGAATACACTTGGTGCAACTCGCCCCAGAGTGAAGGAGGTTGCGCCCGATAGGTTTCATAATAAATCTCGAGCTGCATGCGCAAGGCATCGAGTATGCGATGCAGGCACTGCGCAAGGGGTTTGGTGCCGCCAAATTTGAACAGCTTGGCTTCAAAGTCAAGCAGCGCAAGCTTGTAGCCGTAGGCCATTTCCGTCCACAAGGTATTGGCTAAAGCCGCATATTGCTTTTCTTGCTCAGGGAGAGGAAGCGGCGCGTTGCAGTAGTGGTTAGCAAGCGACTCCGTGGTCGAAATGATCGCCGGGCGGTAAGTTTCCAGTGCTTTGATCCTGGTATCCGCTGCAACCTTTTGCCTATTCAGGATTTCCAGCTCTTCTTGCAACGCTTGGGAGGTTTCCAGAATATTGGTGACCGGAAGCGCGTTCAGGAACTTGAGAATCTTGGCTGGCCTTGTCTCCGCGACAATGAGTGGATGATCCACCAGCACTGGTACATTCAAATTCAAGACCGTCCCCTCATCTTAATCCCCTTTAAAGTGGGGATGGTAATTAGTCTTGGTTGTTTTGTCACTGCCTGAATAAAGCCTGTGGCGCTTTACCGGCTTCTTACCTATGTGGTGGACTGGTTGAGAGTATTTATTGCGCAGAAATGCTGTTGCCGTCGGCATCCAGCACATTGAGCTGGTTCTCATCGACAAAATGCATGAGTTGGTTGAAGCCTTCAGGGTTTGTATCCTTTAGCTTCAGGTCGACAGCCAGGCAACGTACACCTTCAATAACGCGAGGCTTGAGATAAGGTGAGTAACGCAACTTGCGATCTGCGCCGAAGCTGGCGTATGTGCTGCACATTCTATCTACCCAGTCGCTGGGACGGAAAGGCTTGCCAGCACGGGTTAAGCCTTGAATGATGATTTCGTTGATGCCTGATTTTTCTGTCGTGCTCATACTTGTATAACCATTCGCTCAATCTTGTAGGGCATTCTAGCACCCAATCGAGCCGCACGGGCTGATTGGGTGGCAGTGTGATAGTGTTGCTTAGTCGATATACTCAAATACCTTGACGACCTTGCTTACGCCGCTGGTGCTACGGGCAATGTCTACGGCATCTTCAGCCTCTTGCTTGGTCACAATGCCGAGCAGGAACACGGTTGTAGCTTCTGTCACTACCTTGACATAGTTAGAGGGGAAGCGATTTTCCTTCACCATGCGTGCTTTCACCTTGGAGGTGATGTAGGTGTCATTGTTACGCTCGCTAAAGGTGCTCTTGGTATCAATCACGATCTCATTGGTGATATTGCGTACGTTATCGACAGTGCGCACGGCTTTTTCAGCAGCTTCCTTGCTGGCTGCGTCTACAGCTTCACCGGTGAGCAAGACATTGCGATTGTAACTGGTGACCGTGATGTTGTTCTTTTCCCCAAGTTCTTGCTTCACGGCGTGAGAGGCCTTGAGCTCTATGTTCTGGTCTTCGATATAGATGCCAGAAGTTCTGCGGTCGGCAGCCATGGCACCGCCAGCCGCTGCGCCGCCAATGACGGCGGGCACGCAAGCGGCAAGTTGGGTAGATAAAGCCAGCGCCAGGAATACGGGGGCTAGTGGTAAGCGGGAAAGTGCGCGCATATTAATTCACTCCTAACAAAAGACAATCAATGGCATCGCAGATGCAATGCAGGGTCAACATATAAACTTCCTGGACTCTGGCAGGGTGCTCGTGCGGCACCCCGATATGGATATCTTCTTCTGTCAGAAGTTCCACGAGCTCGCCACCATCCCCACCGCTAAAGGCGATGACGTGCATGCCTGCTTCCTTGGCTGCTGAGATGGCGTGCAGGATATTCTTAGAGTTGCCGCTGGTACTCAGGGCCAGCAGGATGTCTCCGTGATGGCCGAGAGCAGTGATTTGCCGCGCAAACACCTGTTCAAAGTGATTGTCGTTGGCAATCGATGTCAGGGTTGAAATGTCGGCAGGCAGGGCGATAGCGGCTAATCCAGGACGTTCATGCACATAGCGGTTGAGCATGCGAGATGCGAAGTATTGTGCATTCGAGGCGGAGCCGCCATTGCCGCATGCAAGAATCTTTTTCTCATTGAGTAGTGCTTGAACAATCAATTCTGCGGAGTTGGCAATGGGTGTTGCCAGCAGCTCGGCTAGCTCAAGCTTGAGGTGTCCGCTTTCTTCAAAATGTGCGGTAATGCGGGTGTGAAGATCATTCATGGTGTGATGTCGGTAGTTATTTTCGCTATCAGGCGCTAAATGCGTCCTGAATCCATTCAATATGATTTGTGTTGAGTCCCGTGAGCAACACTGCATCAAAGCGGCAGGGAGCTTGGTTGCCGTGTTGTTGCAGAAAGTGTTCGGCAGTGCGAATCAGTTTTTGCTGCTTGGGAACATTGATGCTGGCAGCGGCACCGCCAAATCTGGTTTGGCTGCGCATGCGCACCTCAACAAAAACAATGCTGCTGCCTTGTTGCATGATGAGGTCTATTTCGCCAAATCGGCAACGATAATTGCGTGCCAGCAATGATAAACCTTGGCTTTGCAGGTAATTGGCGGCCAGGGCTTCGGCATCATCTCCGAGTTGCTTCAAGGAGTGGTTTCCAGCACGACACCTTGTGCGCTGAAGCGGCCATTGGCTAATTCGCGGCTAATCACGCCTTCAGGTGAAATGCTAATCTTGCCTGTGAGTCCCTGCAAAGTCTGTGCTTGCTGCGGATGCTGGCTCAGGTGAGTGAGGATGCGATAGGCATCTGCACCTAATGCAAACCAGCGCTGCATTTCTCCCGGCGGAAGGTCAGCAGCGGAGGGGCGCAGGCTGGCAAATTCCGTTGCATCTGGCTTGAGTAACCAGGGCATATCCAGGAAGCGTACCGCATTCAGGACATCGTTTTCTTTATCTTGTGCTACGCCTGCATAAATGTGTGAGGTGGCAAAGGTGGGCGTGGCTGTATCAAGATAAGGTCGGATGGTCCTGGCTTCCTCATAATTGGCCGCAAGAAAAATCATATCTGCCGGGCTTGCGGTGATTTTGGCCTGTAGTTCTGTTGGGTTGCTGCCGTCCGTAAATGCCAGCTGTTGCGTAATGCGTCCGCCTGCTGCGGTCCATGCGCTATTGAAGGCTTCGGCCATGCGCTCAGCTAAGTGGTTGCTGCCGGTTGCGATCGTGGCAGTTTGCATGCCCAGGCGTTGTGCCAGTCTGACGAGTTGAGCAATTTCCGTTTCAAGCGGCAGGCCAAAGATATAGAGGTTGGGTGTGTTGCTGGCAGCGGTGTCACTTTGGTTCAAGGCCAGGGTGGGGATGGTAATTGCCTGTTGGCTTAAGCGGGTGACTTCATCTCGCGTGAGCGGCCCCACAATCACTTGCACGCCATCATTGACGGCATGTTGGTAGGTGTCGGCAATATTGGCCGGGTTGCCATCGGTCGCGTATAGCGTGAGTTCGCGTTGATCTTTCGCTTGTGATTGGGCAGCGGCAAACCCCTGCTCTATAGCATCCGCAGCTGGGTAGTAAGCCTCTACCGCGAAGGGCAGGATAATGCCTATCTTGCCGCCCGGTTGATTGTCGATGGCCGCAGTATTTGTGGTTGTTGCTGCGTTTTGTGGGCGCTGGGCAAGGAGCTGTTGGCTAAAGCCTTTGCTTGCCGGGTGGCCGGGGTAAAAGTCGGCCCAGGTTTTCAGTGCGCTATCGTTTTGCTCTTTGGCAGCCAGGGCAAGGTCAATCCAGCCCTGGATATCAGTATCCGGGCTTTCGCCACGGATGTTGACGAGGTCCTCACGACTGAGCTGACTCAAACCAACCCAGATTTTCTCATGATTCTGATTGCGGCTTGGGTCATCATCCAGAAACTTCTCGGCGATGACCCGTTCAGTCAATGCACGTAAGGGATCAGGCTCTTGCTCATAGGCGAGCGCAAGGCTTGCGTGTAAACTTGCGGCTGCTTCGTTGTTGAGTGATGGGTTGGCTTTTAATGGCAGCAGTAGCCTGAAGGCAGAATCAAAGTCCTGTTGCGCAGCAGCAATATTACCTGCCAACAGCTTGGCATAAGCCGACTGGCTGGGAATCCGGTTCAGTACCAGCGTGGCACAATCGATGTTGCGGGTCTGCAGGCATACCATGCCCTCGTGGAATCGAGTCTCGGGCGGGACGGTGTTGGGAACAGTCGTCGCTGCCATAACCTGCATGGGCAGCAACATCCATGTGAAATACAGAAGGGCGAGCAGTCTTTGGATCATAGTGGAACATTATATGTGGTAGCCACGCCAATTGGAAACCTGCAAGACATCAGCTTGCGGGCGCTGGAGGTGCTAAAAGCGGTGGATGTGGTTGCCGCGGAAGATACGCGGCATACGGCAGGGCTGCTATCGCATTTCGCCCTGCAGAAAAAGCTGGTGGCGGTGCACGAGCACAATGAACGCAAGGCGGGTGAGCAATTGATACAACGCTTGCAGGCAGGGGAGTCTGTCGCGCTGGTCAGTGATGCCGGTACCCCGGGCGTGAGTGATCCTGGGGCTGTGGTAGTTGATTTGGCGCACGCAGCAGGCATTAAGGTGGTGCCGTTGCCAGGTGCTTCTGCCGTGGTGGCTGCGCTGTCGGCATCTGGCGTGATGACGCCAGGGTTCCAGTTCCATGGTTTTCTGCCAGCTAGCGGTAGCCAGCGTCGCTCTGCCTTGCAATCGTTGGCAGATGTCGCGGTAACGCTGGTGTTTTATGAGGCGCCGCACCGGGTGCTGGATAGCGTGGAAGATATGGCTACTGTGCTCGGGCAGGATCGCACCCTGATTATTGCCCGTGAGCTGACCAAGACCTTTGAAACCATACATCGTTTGCCATTGGCACAAGCGAGGGAGTGGCTGGAAGCTGATAGTAATCGCCAGCGGGGTGAGTTTGTACTGTTGGTAGCGCCTGCACCTGTAAAGGAAGTCGCTGTACTTGATGATGAGGCGGTGCGGGTGCTGACCTTGCTATTGGCTGAGTTGCCCTTGAAGCAGGCGGTCAAGCTTGCCACTGAGATTACCGGGGCCAAGAAAAATGCACTTTATGAGTTGGCCCTCAGTCTCAAGCAATCCTGAATACTATAGTTAGATATATTGAATAGAGAGTTTCATGACGACTACGATCACGATTACCCGTCCTGATGATTGGCATCTGCACTTGCGCGATGGCGCAGCTTTATCTGCAGTGCTGCCTGATACTGCACAGCGCTTTGGGCGTGCGATCGTAATGCCCAATCTGCGCCCGCCTGTGACGACCACTGCGCTGGCGCGGGCTTATCGCGAGCGCATTTTGCAGGCTTTGCCAGCAGGTTCAAGGTTTGAGCCCTTGATGACCTTGTACCTGACAGATAATACCAGTGCGGAAGACATAGCATTGGCCAAGGAAAGTGGCATTGTGCATGGTGTGAAGCTTTATCCAGCTGGTGCGACGACCAACTCGGACTCTGGCGTGACCAATCTTGGTCATTGTGTGCAAGCATTGGAAGCTATGGAGAAACACGGCATTCCCTTACTGGTGCATGCGGAAGTCACTGATGCCGATATTGATGTGTTTGACCGTGAGCGGGTGTTTATCGAGCGTAATATGATCCCCTTGTTGCAGCGCTTCCAGGGCTTGCGTGTGGTATTTGAGCATATTACGACCAAGGATGCGGCTGACTTTGTTGCCCAGGCGCCTGACAATATCGCAGCTACCGTGACAGCGCATCACCTGCTGATGAATCGTAATGCCATGTTTAATGGCGGGATTCGGCCACATCATTATTGCTTGCCTGTACTCAAGCGCGAAGAGCATCGCCTGGCCTTGGTTGCCGCGGCGACTTCTGGCAGTGCCAAGTTCTTCCTGGGTACAGATAGTGCTCCCCATGCCAAGTCTGCAAAAGAAGCGGCTTGCGGTTGTGCGGGCATGTACACCGCACATGCTGGCATAGAGCTATATGCAGAGGCATTCGAGGCGGCAGGTGCGTTGGATAAACTGGAAGGATTTGCCAGTTTTTATGGGCCAGATTTTTATCGCTTGCCCCGCAATGTGGATACGGTCACGCTAGAGAAGGCGACATGGGAAGTGCCAGTCAGCCTGCCATTTGTCGATGATGAGCTGGTGCCTTTGCGTGCAGGCAGCACCATTGCCTGGCGCTTGAAGTAAGCATTGCTTGGTTTGCCCTGGTCCTTGCGTGCTCTAGGCAGGGCTTGTGGTAAACTGACGCCGAAGCTGGCCAGGCAGCCGCCGCTCGCGTAAGCGAGGGGAGGAAAGTCCGGGCTCCATAGAGCGGGATGACGGCTAACGGCCGTACGCAGCAACCTTTATGTTGCAAAACATGAAGGCCAAGGCGAGGAATAGGGCCACAGAGACGAGTAAGCCGCAAGGTGGATGTGAAACGCGGTAACCTCCATCCGGAGCAAGGCCAAATAGGGTAGCAATGGCGTGGCTCGCGCTGCTACCGGGTAGGCTGCTCGAGCCTGGCGGTAACGCCAGGCCTAGATGAATGGCTGCCACCCGCATTGCGGGAACAAAACCCGGCTTATCGGCCAGCTTCATTTTCTTGTATTTTTGCGACCAGCCCGGTCAATACTTTCTCTTTTTCATCCCTTCTACCAAGATTCAATCACCTCTTTAGCGTTTCTCATAAAGCACTTTCACTACATTTCCTATCTCCTTATTTTTTAAGGATAAAAATTTTCTCATGGAAATCGTCTAAGTCATTGTCCTGTAAAGGAAAAATCCTAAAAAAGCCCTTGCATTGGCATTTTTTTTTATCTATAGTGGGTGTTAGTGGAGAAAAGTGGAGTTTTGTGGGGTATCGCCAGCCAAAAGTTGATTGCTCATCTCCAGGTGGTTGGCGATTCTCGACTCCTGATTTCATTAACACAACATGCTGTCACCTGTGCGAAATGGTGCCAGTATCCGGTAAAGGGGCCTCATGTTTCGCGGTGCGACATCTTTGAATATGGATGCCAAAGGCAGGCTGGCTGTGCCAGCTAAGCACCGTGACGCCCTGCACGCTCAAAGTGAGGGCAGTCTTGTCCTGACTGCGCATCCTCATCGTTGCTTGCTCCTATATCCCCAGCCTTCCTGGGAGCCTATCCAGTCCAAGGTGATGGCACTTTCCAGTTTTGATCGTCAATCCAGTGCCTTGCAGCGTTTGCTGGTTGGTTTTGCCGAGGATGTCGAGCTGGATAGCGCTGGTCGTTTGCTGGTTTCACCAGTCTTGCGTGAATTTGCCGGGCTTGAGAAGCAGGTGATGCTGGTGGGGCAGGGTAGCCATTTCGAGTTGTGGGGGATGGAGGCTTGGCGCGCTCAGTTGCAGCAAGTGATGGCAGCCGAGAATATGGAGTTGCCGGCCGAGTTGGAGGGCTTCTCGCTGTGAGTGCAGGCATTCGCCATGTACCCGCTCCCCAGGTTTCTCAGCATGTAACGGTTTTGTTGGATGAGGCAGTGGAGGCTCTGGCGATCAAGCCCGATGGCATTTATGTCGACGGTACGTTTGGTCGCGGCGGGCATAGTCGCAAGATGCTGGAGCAACTGGGGCCGCAAGGGCGGTTGATCGCGTTGGATCGTGATTTGGCTGCCATTGAGGCGGCACGGAATATCCAGGATGCGCGATTCACGATCGTCCATAGTCATTTTGCTGCCATGGCACAAGTGCTGGCAGATCTGAATATTCAACGAGTAGATGGTGTGTTGCTTGATCTGGGGATTTCTTCTCCGCAGATCGACGAGGGCGAGCGCGGCTTCAGCTTCAGGTTTGATGGCCCGCTTGATATGCGTATGGATCAAAGTCGTGGGCAGACTGCCGCGGAGTTTATTGCGACGGCGACTGAACAGGAATTGACGGGGGTAATCAAGGAATATGGTGAAGAACGGTTTGCTAAACAGGTTGCAAGGGCGATTGTTGCGCAGCGCACAGGAGGGATGGTCATCTCCACTACCGGACAACTTGCCAAGATCGTGGCAGGGGCGGTCCCCAAAATCGAGCCTGGCCAAGACCCGGCGACGCGCACCTTTCAAGCTCTACGGATTTTCATCAATCAGGAGCTTGAGGAATTGTCGCTGACACTTCCTCAGTGTTTATCTGTGCTGGCTCCGCAAGGTCGCTTGGCTGTGATCAGCTTTCATTCGCTGGAGGATCGCATCGTCAAGCGCTTTGTGCGTGCTGAGCAGGATAGGGACGACTTGCCTGCCAATTTCCCGGTGCGCGCTAAAGACTTGCCACAGCCACGCTTGGTGGCGGTTGGTCGTGCCATTCGCCCAAGTGAAGCTGAGGTGAAGCGTAACCCTCGCTCGCGTAGCGCGGTGCTGCGCGTCGCGGAAAGAACCGCGGTGCAATGATGGTGAAGCTCAACCTTATCCTCTTTTTGGTGGTTATTGTGGCGGCGCTCGGCGTGATTACGTCACAACACAAGGCGCGCAAGCTGTATATCGAGTTGCAGCAGCAAGAGGATATGGCGAAACAGTACGAGATTGAGTGGGGACAATTGCAGTTGGAGCAAAGCACCTGGGCCATGCATTCACGTATTGAGCGCATTGCTGAGAAGCGCCTGAATATGCAGGTGCCAGACCCTGCTCGTATACAGGTGGTGGCGCCATGATGCATGCAATGCGTACCCGTGGCGTTGGTTCTAAACCGCGCGTGGTAGTCAGGCTGCCAGTGTGGCGTCGCCGTTTATTGTTGGCGGTGGTGCTGGGCGGTTTTGCCGTCCTGCTGGGGCGCAGTGTGTATTTGCAAAGTGTGCATAAAGCATTTTTACAGCAAAAAGGCGATGCGCGTTACAGCCGCTTACTAAGCTTGCCTGCGCATCGCGGCAAGATTACGGATCGCTATGGTGAGCCGCTGGCGATCAGCACGCCGGTTGAATCTATCTGGGCCAGCCCGCCCGATGTCAAGGCAACACCTGAACAACTGACAAAGCTAGCCAGCATACTCAAGCTCAAGCGGGAAGTGGTAAAAGCCAAGTTTGATAACACGCAGCGCGAGTTTGTGTACCTCAAGCGACGCTTGCCACCAGAGCTCGCCGCACAAGTGATGGGGATAGGTATTCCTGGTGTATTCATGCAGCGTGAATACCGCCGTTACTATCCTGCTGGGGAAGTGACTGCTCACCTGGTTGGATTTACCGGAATTGATGACAACGGCCAGGAAGGCTTTGAACTGCATTCGCAAAAGTGGTTGTCAGGCAAGCCCGGTAGCCGCCGTGTGATCAAGGATAGGCAAGGCCGTATTGTGGAAGACCTGGAGGCAGTCAAGGTGCCGCAGGATGGTCATGATCTAACGTTGTCCATTGATCGCAAGATCCAATACCTGGCTTATCGGGAATTGGCGGCTGCGGTGGAAGAACACAAGGCCAAGGCCGGTTCTGCAGTGGTGTTGGATGCCAAGACTGGCGAAGTATTGGCCATGGCCAATGTCCCCAGTTATAACCCGAATAATCCTGTGAACCTGACCGGCGGGCGGTCACGCAACCGTGCCATTGTCGATACCTTTGAGCCTGGCTCTACACTGAAGCCATTTACAGCGGCGGCGGCCTTAGATAGTGGGCGCTACAAGCCCAGCACGCTGATCGAAACATCGCCTGGTGCGATGCGTATAGGCACGGCCACAATACGTGATGCCCACCAACAAGGCTTGCTGACAGTGGCTCAAGTCATCCAGAAATCCTCCAATATCGGCTCCGCCAAAATGGCGCTAAGCATGGAGCCGCATTACATGTGGAGCATTTACAACCAAGTGGGTTTTGGCTCTCCCACGCGCATTGGCTTCCCTGGGGAGGCTTCTGGCAAATTGCGCAACTACAAAACCTGGCGTCCGATTGAACAGGCTACCATGTCGTATGGGCATGGTATCAGCCTGACTTTGTTACAGCTGGCGCGGGCCTACACGGTATTCACCAATGATGGTGCCGTATTGCCGGTATCTTTGCTCAAGCTCAAGGAGCCACCAGTAGGACATCAAGTCTATAAGCCAGAAAGCGCAAGGCATTTGAAAGATATGATGGAAACCGTGATCCAGCCTGGTGGGACCGCACCTCGTGCGCAGGTGCTGGGCTATCGCGTAGGTGGCAAGACTGGTACGGCGCATAAGCCAGGCGTAGGCGGCTACCAGGCTAATCATTATGTGTCTTCATTTGTCGGGTTTGCACCCGCATCCAATCCACGCCTGATCATTGCCGTGATGATAGATGATCCAAGCGGCGGCAAGTATTACGGCGGTACGGTGGCTGCACCGGTATTCAGCAAGGTGATGGCTGGTGCTTTGCGTATGCTGGCTGTGCCGCAGGATGCACCGAACAATAACGTCGTCATTCCGGTAGATGATCTGCCTGAAATCAAGGAGGTGGTATGAGCCTGCCTAGCCTTGATGTAAACCATTTCACTGGCATTACCTCTGATAGCCGCCAAGTGAAGGCTGGCAACCTGTTTCTTGCTTATCCAGGTGAGCAGGCCGATGGCCGTCGCTTTATTGGGCAGGCCATTGCGCAAGGCGCTACGGGCGTACTTTGGGAGCAGGAAGGTTTTGACTGGAACCCTGCATGGATTGTGCTCAATCAGCCAATTTCTGGCCTGCGGCAGCAAACGAGTCAAATCGCCGGGCAGTTTTATGCACACCCATCGCGTTTACTTTGGATGATAGGCGTGACGGGTACCAACGGCAAAACTTCTTGCAGCCATTGGCTGGCACAGGCATTCAATGCCTTGCAGCATAAGGCGGTTGTGATTGGCACGTTGGGTAATGGCTTCCCGGATGCTTTATCTGTGGCTGTTAATACCACGCCTGATCCCATCCACCTGCAAGCTATGCTCGCAGACTACTTGCACGCTGGTGCTCAAGTTGCTGCGATGGAAGTGTCTTCGCACGGCCTGGATCAAGGCCGCGTGAGTGGGGTGGCCTTCAAGGTAGCGGTGTTGACCAACTTGACGCGCGACCACCTGGATTACCACGGCGATATGGCCAGCTACGCTGATGCCAAGCGCAAATTATTTTATGTCGACGGTTTACAAATGGCCATCCTCAACCAGGATGACGCTTTTGGCCGGGAGCTACTGAGCGAGCTCAAATCCCGCGGTCAGCCAACCTTGAGCTATGGCTTGAGCGGTGGCGATGTACGCGGCCATGATCTGTATTTCGATGCAGATGGCTTGCATATGCAAGTACAGACCCCGCAAGGTGCCGCGACGCTGCATGCCAAGCTGGTCGGCCGTTTCAATGCCAGCAATCTGCTTGCGGTGCTTGCGACATTGTTGGCTTCAGGCGTTGAGTTACAAGATGCCGTGAGTGTGCTGGCTGAGATTCGTCCTGCACCAGGCCGCATGCAGCAGTTGGGTGGGGGTGATCAACCGCTGGTGGTAGTGGATTATGCCCATACGCCCGATGCTTTGGAAAAAGCACTGTTAGCCTTGCGCGAGCAAGCCAAGGCAGAGCTGGTCTGTGTATTTGGTTGTGGTGGTGATAGAGATAAAGGTAAGCGCCCACTCATGGCAGAGGTTGCATCAAGGCTAGCAGATAAGGTGGTGGTGACTTCAGATAATCCACGTAGTGAAGAGCCAGCAGCGATCATCAATGAGATCGTGAAGGGCTTGCATGGGTTGGCGCAAATGGAGCCAGACCGCGAACGCGCTATTGTCCAGGCAGTCAGGTCTGCCCAGGCTGGAGATGTCGTGCTGATTGCGGGCAAGGGGCATGAGGATTACCAGGAAATCGCCGGTGTGCGTTATCCATTCAACGATGCTGCAGTGGCTGCTAGCGCCTTGGGAGCCGCGGCATGATGTATTTGTCTGAAATCGCAAAGGCGACAGGCGGCACCCTGCTGGGTGAGGATGTACTGATTCAGTCTGTCGGTACCGACAGCCGTAAGCTGGAAGCCGGGCAATTGTTTGTTGCGCTCAAGGGTGAGCATTTTGACGGCCATGATTATGCCTGCGATGTATTGAAGCAAGGTGCGGCAGCCGTGCTGTTGTCGCATGAGGTTGATGCGTTGCCTGCGGTCTTGGTGGATGACACCCGTTTGGCGCTTGGTTGCCTGGCCGCTTACTGGCGACAAAAATTCAGTATTCCTGTGGTGGCGATTACCGGCAGCAATGGCAAGACCAGTGTCAAGGAAATGCTGGCGGCTATCCTGCGTGTTGCAGCCGGTTCGGAGAATGCCGTGCTGGCAACCCAAGGCAATCTTAATAATGATCTCGGCTTGCCATTGACCTTGCTGCGCCTGCGTGAAACGCACCGTTATGCCGTGGTAGAGATGGGCATGAACCATGCCGGCGAGATTAGTTATCTCACAAAGATTGGCTGCCCTGATGTGGCCCTGATCAATAACGCGACCTCTGCCCACCTGGGCGGCCTGGGTTCAGTCGAGGGTGTGGCAAAAGCCAAGGGTGAAATTTTTGAAGGCTTAGTGGCAGATGGCACGGCAGTCATCAATGTGGATGATGCCTTTGCGGGTTTCTGGCAAACATTGGCGGCTGAGCACAAGGTACTTACATTCGGTCTCAATGCAGGGGCAGATGTCAGTGCTGAGTATAGCTTGGAGGCCGATGGCAGTAAGTTGCATTTGTCGACGCCTGTCGGTGAGCAATCGTTCCGTTTGCCTGTGCCAGGTTTGCACAATATCAGGAATGCACTTGCAGCTACTGCTGCAGCTTTGTCCGTAGGGGCATCCCTGGATGCAATCGCAATGGGGCTAAACGGCTTTGGTGGCGTCAAGGGGCGGTTGCAGCGCAAGCCCGGCCAGCAAGGTGCTTTGATCATTGATGATACCTACAACGCCAACCCTGCCTCCATGCGTGCTGCCATTGATGTATTGGCTCACCAGTCTGGCAAGCGTTTGTTGGTGATGGGCGATATGGGTGAGCTTGGCGAGAACGAGCAGGCATTGCACGCTGAGCTGGGGATTTATGCCAAGGCAGCCGGGCTGGATGGCTTGTATGCATTGGGCGCATTGGCCGAACAGGCAGTCCAGGCGTATGGCAGCGGCGCTAGCCACTACGACACGGTTGAGTCACTAACGACTGCATTACTACCTGAACTGACACCTGATACCACGGTCCTGGTCAAGGGCTCGCGTTTTATGCGCATGGAGCGGGTCGTCGACCTGCTGCAAGAACAAAAGGAGAACCATCATGTTGCTTGAACTCGCTCGCTGGCTGGCCCAGGATATTCGCGGCTTTAATGTGTTCAATTACATTACCTTGCGTGCCGTGCTTGCGACATTGACGGCATTGGCTATCTCTTTCCTGGTCGGGCCCAAGCTGATCCGCAAGTTGACCGAATACAAGGTAGGCCAGTCCGTGCGTGACGATGGCCCGCAAACCCACTTGGTAAAGGCAGGTACGCCCACCATGGGCGGTGCATTGATTCTGATTGCGATAGCAGTCTCGACCTTGCTTTGGGCCGACCTGACCAATCGCTTTGTCTGGGTTGTGCTGATCACGACGCTAGGTTTTGGCGTGATTGGGCTGGTGGATGATTGGCGCAAGGTGGTCTACCGCAATCCCAAGGGCTTGTCCGCCAAGGCTAAATACTTCTGGCAATCATTGATTGGTGCGGGCGTCGCAGTTTATTTGTTTTACACCGCGACGGTGCCTGCTGAAACCGAGTTGATCGTGCCATTCTTCAAGCACTTGGTGCTGCCATTGGGTGTGGTGAGTTTCATCGTGCTGACTTATTTCGTCATTGTCGGCACCAGTAATGCCGTCAACCTGACTGATGGCCTGGATGGCCTCGCCATCATGCCCACCGTGATGGTGGCGAGCGCGTTGGCCGTCTTCGCCTATGTGGCGGGCCACTTGTATTTCTCCAAGTATCTTGGCGTGCCTTATGTGCCAGGTGCCGGTGAACTGGCCGTGTTCTGTGCCGCCATCGGTGGGGCTGGATTGGGCTTCCTCTGGTTCAACGCTTACCCGGCAGAGGTATTCATGGGCGATGTTGGCGCGTTGGCACTGGGTGCAGCGTTGGGAACCGTCGCGGTGATCGTGCGCCAGGAAATCGTGTTGTTCATCATGGGGGGCGTGTTCGTGATGGAGACTATTTCCGTGATGTTGCAAGTCGGCTCATTCAAGCTCACCGGCAAGCGGATTTTCCGCATGGCGCCTTTGCATCACCACTATGAGCTCAAGGGCTGGAAAGAGACGCAAGTCGTCGTCAGGTTTTGGATCATCACCATGATGCTGGTGCTGGTAGGTCTTTCTACATTGAAGTTGAGATAAGAAACCGGTCAAGACAATATGCTGCAACTCAAGGACAAACAAGTGCTGGTGCTAGGGCTGGGTAATACCGGCCTTTCGGCATTGCGCTGGCTTGCGCGCCAGGGTGCGCGCCTGTCCGTTGCAGACACGCGTGCAACGCCGCCTGGCCTGGAGGACATCAAGCAGGAGTTTCCGGGGCTCAGCATTCATTTGGGCGCATTGACTGCAGCGGCATTTGAGCATGCAGAGTTGATCGTGGTTAGCCCTGGTATTCCTGTTGCTGAGCCTGAAATCCAGGCAGCTATCGTGCGTGGTATTCCGGTTGTGGGTGATGTTGAGCTATTTGCCCAGGCAAAGTCGGCGAATGCCAAGGTGATTGCCATTACCGGGGCTAACGGCAAAAGCACTGTGACCACGCTGGTGGGTGAAATATGTAAAGCCGCTGGCTTCAAGACCGTGGTGGCAGGCAATATCGGCCTGCCCGTGCTTGAGGCCATGGATGAAGCCGCTGAAGTTTATGTGCTGGAGCTATCCAGCTTTCAATTGGAAACGACTTACAGTCTCCAGGCTGATGCAGCCACGGTGCTCAATATCAGCGAAGACCACATGGATCGTTACGAAGGCATGCAGGCCTATGCCAATGCCAAGGCACGTATTTTTGCCCATGCCAGCCTGCAAGTGCTCAATGCTGATGATGCCTGGAGCCGTGAAATGGCGATTGACGGCATAGCGAAGCTGACGTTTGGCTTG
The DNA here is from genome assembly GCF_044751345.1 of Methylobacillus methanolivorans. GTDB lineage: Bacteria > Pseudomonadota > Gammaproteobacteria > Burkholderiales > Methylophilaceae > Methylobacillus > Methylobacillus methanolivorans. The sequence goes on from NZ_JBIWXY010000003.1 coordinate 29,616, forward strand.
GGTCTGCCTGTCAGCGACATGGATTTTGGCTTGCTACACGAAGCGGGCGATGTCTGGCTGGCGCAAGGCCAGCGCCAATTGATGCCGGTTTCCCAACTCAAAATTGCTGGCTTGCACAATGCAGCCAATGCATTAGCTGCATTGGCCTTGTGCAGTGCGCTACATATTGATGAAGCCGTGGCTTTGCAAGCCTTGCGTGATTTCACAGGCTTGCCGCATCGCGTGCAGTGGGTGGCTGATGTGGGTGGTGTCTCGTTCTATGATGATTCCAAGGGCACCAATGTTGGAGCCACTTGCGCGGCACTCAATGGCCTGTCGAACAAAGTTGTCTTGATCGCTGGTGGCGATGGCAAAGGGCAGGATTTCAGCCCATTGCAAGCCCCTGTGGCTCAGCATGCACGTGCTGTTGTGTTGATCGGGCGCGATGCTGGCTTGATCGCTACAGCCTTGCAGGAGACAGGTGTGCAACTTGAGCCTGCCGCCAGCCTTGAAAGTGCTGTGGAGCAAGCTTTCAAACTGGCCGAGCCAGGCGATGCCGTACTGTTGTCACCCGCTTGCGCCAGCCTGGATATGTTCCGCAATTACGTGCACCGCGCCGAGGTTTTTGTGCAGGCCGTGCATGACCTGCAAGTAAGTGAGGTGCGGGCATGAAGAACATGATGTACATGCTGAGTGGTCGTGACCGCCTGCCTTCTTCCTCCTCTACTTATGATCAAGCATTGGTCTGGGTAGTGTTGACCCTGCTGGGCATAGGCCTGGTCATGGTGTATTCCGCCTCTATCGCGCTGGCCGAGGCCGACAAAATGACAGGGCATCAGCCCACGTATTTCCTTGTGCGCCATAGCATCTTCCTGGTGATAAGCCTGCTGGCAGGCCTGGTCGCTTTCCAGGTGCCTACGCGCTTCTGGCAGAAGATGGCCCCTTATCTATTCATGCTGGGCTTGTTCCTGCTGGTGCTGGTGTTGGTGCCCGGCGTGGGGCGCAACGTCAATGGTAGCCAGCGCTGGTTGTCGCTCTTCGTGATCAATTTGCAGCCCTCTGAATTCATGAAGCTGTTTGCCGCGATCTATGTAGCCGATTACACCATCCGCAAGGCTGAGGTGATGGATAGCATCAAGCGTGGTTTCCTGCCGATGGTCGCTGTTATGGTCGTTGTAGGCTGGCTGCTGCTACGCGAGCCTGATTTCGGCGCATTTAGCGTGATCGTTTCTATCTCGATGGCGATTCTGTGGCTGGGCGGGATTAATGGCCGTATTTTTGGCGGACTGGTGGCCTTGCTGCCGGTGGCCGTGGTGGGCTTGATCTGGAGTTCACCATATCGCTTGCAACGCGTGATTGGCTTTATGGATCCCTGGGCCGACCCATTCGGCAAGGGCTACCAGCTTTCACACGCGCTGATTGCCTTTGGCCGTGGTGAGTGGCTAGGCGTTGGCCTGGGTGCCAGCGTGGAAAAACTCCTGTATTTGCCTGAAGCACATACCGACTTCCTGATGGCGGTGATTGCCGAGGAGCTGGGCTTTATCGGTGTCATGGTGGTGGTTGGCCTGTTTGCTTGGCTGGTAATTCGTGCCTTCCGCATCGGCAAGGAAGCGGTTGCCAACGAGCGCTACTTCTCCGCCCTGCTTGCACAAGGCATAGGTGTTTGGATCGGCGTGCAAAGCATTATCAATATCGGCGTGAATATGGGCGTATTGCCTACTAAGGGGCTGACCTTGCCTCTGCTGTCATTCGGCGGTAGCGGCATTCTGGCTAATTGTATTGCCCTGGCAATTCTCCTGCGCATTGATTGGGAAAATCGTCGGCTTCAAAAAGGATTGCCAGCATGAGTAAAACTGTACTCATCATGGCTGCCGGCACTGGTGGACACGTGATGCCAGGCCTGGCTATTGCCAAGGCAATGCAGGAACGCGGCTGGACGGTACATTGGCTAGGCACGACGCATGGCATGGAAAACCGCCTGGTGCCACCTAGTGGCTTGCCGATGACGCAGCTCCAGTTCTCAGGACTGCGAGGCAAGGGCTGGAAGCATAGCCTGTTGGGTGTGTTCCGCTTGGTCGGTGCAACATTATCTGCATGGCGTTTGATGCGTGCATTGAAGCCGCAGGTTGTGCTTGGTATGGGTGGTTACGTGACTGTGCCAGGAGGCTGGGCGGCACGAGTGGCTGGTGTGCCGCTGGCGTTAGTTAATGCGGATGCGGCACTGCTGATGTCGAACCGTGCGTTGGTCAAGCATGCGCGCCGTGTGTTGTTTGGTTTTGACGGTGGCGCGACCTCCTTGGGCGATATGGCTTTCAAGGCACGCGTGACAGGTAACCCGGTTCGCACCGAGATTATGAATATTGCAACACCAGAGCAACGCTTCGCCCAGCGGAGTGGTCCGCTGCATGTGTTGGTGGTGGGGGGCAGTCTGGGGGCGCAAGTGCTTAATGCCACTTTGCCTAAGGCCTTGGCTTTGTTGCCCGCCAAACAGCGTCCACTGGTGACGCATCAATCTGGTGCTCAGCATATTGATGCCTTGCGTGCAGCTTATGCGGCAGCTGGTGTAGAGGCCAATGTGGTGCCGTTTATTGATGATATGGCCAGTGCTTATGCACAGGCTGATGTGTTGGTATGCCGAGCCGGGGCAATCACGGTGAGTGAGTTGGCCACTGCAGGTGTCGCCAGCATCCTGGTGCCGCTGGTGGTGTCGACAACGTCACATCAGCGCGACAACGCGCGCTGGATGGCTGAGCACAATGCGGCGATTCATTTGCCGCAGCAGGAAATGACGCCGCAAAGGTTAGCTGGTTTGTTGCAGGAGTTAACACGCAGCCGTTTGCTGACCATCGCGCAAGCCGCACGCGAGCTGGGCAGGCCACAAGCAACAGACACGATAGCCAACGAATTGGAAAGTATTGCCCTGCCAGTGCAGGGAGGGACGCGCCCATGAAACATAAAGTAAAACACGTACATTTTGTTGGTATCGGTGGCTCTGGCATGAGCGGTATCGCCGAGGTGCTGCTCAACCTGGGGTTCAGCGTGAGCGGCTCTGATCTGGCAGATAATGCGACCACGCGCAGGCTGGCTGGCTTCGGCGCCACCTTGCACTTGGGGCATGCGGCAGAAAACCTGGGGCAAGCGGATGTGGTGGTGATTTCCAGCGCGGTCAAGGATGATAATCCCGAAGTCGTGGCAGCGCGTGAGCGTAGCATCCCTATCGTACCGCGGGCCTTGATGCTGGCAGAGCTCATGCGTTTCCGCCAGGGCATTGCAATTGCCGGTACGCATGGCAAGACCACGACTACCAGCCTGATTGCCAGCATTCTGGCAGAGGCCGGGATGGACCCTACTTTTGTCATTGGTGGGCGTCTGGAAGCCTCTGGCAGCAATGCACGCCTGGGCACCGGCGAGTTTATTGTGGCCGAGGCCGATGAGTCCGATGCTTCCTTCCTGCACCTGACACCTATCATTTCCGTGGTCACCAATATCGATGCTGACCACATGGATACTTATGGTCATGATTTCGAGCGCCTCAAGGGCGCGTTTGTCGAGTTCCTGCAACGCCTGCCGTTCTACGGCATGGCCGTGGTCTGCATCGATGACCCGAATATCCGTGCCATCCTGCCACAAGTGTCCAAACCGGTGATGCCTTATGGCTTCTCGGAGGAAGCGCGTATCCGTGGCAGCAATGTGCGGGCAGAGAATGGCCGTATGCATTTCACCGTGAGCCGCATCAACGGCGTGACCACCACCTTCGATGTCACGCTTAACTTGCCGGGTAAGCATTATGTGCTGAACGCGCTGGCGGCTATTGCTGTAGCAAGTGAACTGAATGTGCCTGATGCCGCCATTGTGAAGGCGCTGGCCGAGTTCAAGGGCGTGGGCCGTCGTTTCGAGCGCTACGGTGAGGTGCCAGCTAAGGATGGCGGTCACTTCACCCTGATTGACGATTATGGCCATCACCCGGTTGAGATGAATGCGGTGATTGCTGCGGCACGCGATGCCTTCCCAGGACGTAGGCTGGTGCTGGCTTTCCAGCCGCATCGCTACACGCGCACCCGTGATTGCTTCGAGGATTTCGTCAAGGTGCTGTCCGGTGCGGATGTGGTGCTGTTGACCGAAGTGTATTCCGCGGGTGAGGCGCCGATTGTAGCCGCTGATGGCCGCTCATTGGTGCGTGCCATCCGGGTGGCAGGCAAGGTGGAGCCCCTGTTTGTTGATACGCCGCAGGAGTTGCCGCAAACCATTATCGATATGGCGCAGGATGGCGACGTGGTGATTGTCATGGGGGCAGGCTCCATCGGCCAAGTGGCAGCCAATACCAAAGACATGGCATCGGTACAACCGATGGCGCTGGAGGCTGTGCAGCCATGACCACTGTCGTGACAGGCAAGCTGCTGCATAACGAGCCGCTGGCGCGTTATACCAGCTGGCGCACCGGTGGTGCGGCTGATTGCCTGTATGTGCCAGCCAGCCTCGAAGATTTGCAACAGTTTTTGTCTGGTCTGCCAGCGGGTGAGCCTGTGTATTTCATTGGCCTGGGTTCCAATCTGTTGGTGCGTGACGGTGGTGTGAGGGGAACGGTCATCCTGATGCATGGTGCGTTGAGCGCATTACACCTGGATCACGGCATGGTCTATGCCGAGGCAGGTGTCACCAGTGCCAAGCTTGCCAAGTTCGCTGCACGCCAGCATTTGCACGGCGCAGAGTTCATGGCGGGTATTCCAGGCACCGTGGGTGGTGCACTGGCAATGAACGCTGGTTGCCATGGCGGCGAAACCTGGGAAATCGTCGAGCGAGTGTTGACCATAGACCGCGCTGGTGAGGTGCATGAGCGTAACCACCAGGCATTTAGCACGGCTTATCGCCATGTAGACATGCCGGTGGCAGATGAGTGGTTCGTGGCCGCCTGGTTTCGTCTGGCTGATGGCGATGCGACGGAGGCTGAAGCAAAGATCAAGCAACTGCTGGCGAGGCGCTTGGCGACACAGCCGCTGAACTTGCCCAATGCAGGGTCGGTGTTCCGCAACCCGCCGGGTGATCATGCTGCGCGACTCATCGAGGCGAGTGGCTTGAAGGGTTACCGCCTGGGTGGGGCAGAGGTGTCGGAAAAACATGCCAATTTCATTGTCAACCAGGGCGAAGCAACGGCAACGGATATTGAGCAGCTGATCCTGCATGTGCAGGCAGTGGTGAAGCAACAGCAGGGCGTGGCACTGCATCCAGAAGTGAGAGTGATTGGAGAAAATGGGCATGAGTAGGAATTTCGGCAAGGTAGCCGTGCTGTTTGGCGGCAAGTCAGGTGAGCGCGAGGTATCGCTAAAAAGCGGTGCTGCAGTGCTGGCGGCCTTGTTACGCGGAGGCGTGGATGCCCATGCTTTTGATCCTGCAACGCGTGAACTGAGCGAACTGAAAGCGTTTGACCGCGTCTTTATTGCCTTGCATGGTCGCTATGGCGAGGACGGCACTATCCAGGGTGCCCTGGAGTTAATGGGGATTCCCTATACCGGCAGCGGCGTGATGGCTTCCAGCGTGGGCATGGATAAATGGCGCACCAAGCTGCTGTGGCGTGCTGCCGGGGTTGTGACGCCGGAATTTGAATTGGTGAATGCCGATAGCGATTTTGCTGCGATAGAGCAGCGCTTGGGTTTGCCATTGTTCGTGAAGCCTGCCAATGAAGGCTCCAGCATTGGCATTAGTAAGGTCAAAGCGGCAGGCGGCCTCAAGGCAGCTTATGAACTGGCTGCCAAGTCTGACCCTTTGGTCATTGCGGAGCAGTTTGTCGGCGGCGGCGAATATACCGTGGGTATTCTCGGTGATCAGGTGTTACCGGTGATCCGCATCGTGCCTGCCAACGAGTTCTATGACTACGAAGCTAAATACCTGCGCGACGATACGCAGTATCTCTGCCCATGTGGCCTGGATGCTGCGCTGGAAGAAAAAATCAAGGCAGAGGCCTTGCAGGCGTTCCGCGTGGTGGGCGGCCAAGGCTGGGGCCGGGTGGATTTCCTCATGGATGAAGCCGGGCAGCATTATTTCTTGGAGGTGAATACTTCACCTGGCATGACAGACCATAGCCTCGTGCCCATGGGGGCCAGGGCGATCGGCCTGAGTTTCGATGAGCTGGTGCTCAAGGTGCTGGAGCTGGCGCATGTGGGATAAGCCGCGCGTCCTTAACTGGATCGCGAACCTGCTGAATGCGCTGGCAGCAGTCATGTTTTTGTACGGGCTGGTGTATGTGATTGTGCACCTGCCGATTTTCCCGCTCAAGGAAGTGCGGGTGGAAGGCAAGCTGGACCATGTGACGCGTGAACAGATCAAGTTCATCGTCGATAGGCACTTGCAGGGTAATTTCTTTACGGTGGATGTGGTGAAGGCCAGGGATGCCTTCCAGAAGCTGCCGTGGGCACGCAAGGTTAGCGTACGGAAGCGCTGGCCAGACCGGCTGGAAGTGGTGGTTGAGGAACAAAAGGAACTGGCGCGCTGGGGCAATATTGCCTTGGTGAACACGTATGGCGAGTTGTTCCATGCAGCGTCGGATAGTGATTTGCCGGTGTTCTACGGGCCTGGCGATGGTGTGGCGGAAGTGGCCAAGCAATATGGCGTGTATAGCCAGATATTGGGGACAAGCACAGGCATGCATATCGCGCAGTTGGCATTGACCCCGCGCCGTGCCTGGCAGATCAAGACCAACAGCGGCATGGTGATTGAGCTGGGCCGGGAAGATATGGAAACGCGCTTGCAGAAGTTTGCCAGCGTTTACAAACAGACATTGGGCGGGCTGAAAGTGGCAATCAGCTACGCCGATTTGCGCTATCCCAATGGGTTTGCCGTGCGCAAGCCCGAGGGATTGCCGCCAAAACGCAAGACAGGAGCAGCCTGAGTACTATGGAAAATTGGAGAAATAAATGAGCAGGGTCCGGGAAGATAAGAACCTGATAGTCGGGCTGGATATTGGCACCTCGAAGATCGTGGCGATTGTGGCCGAGCTACAGCTGGATGGCAGCCTCAAGGTCATCGGCTTGGGGCAAAACACCTCGCGCGGCTTGAAGAAGGGTGTGGTGGTGAATATCGACTCCACCGTACAGGCGATCCAGCGTGCGCTGGAAGAGGCCGAGCTCATGGCGGATTGCAAGATCAGCACCGTGTTCACCGGCATTGCAGGCTCGCATATCAAGAGCCTGAATTCGCACGGCATGGTGAAGATCAAGGATGCCGAAGTGACGCAGATGGATGTGGATCGTGTGATCGAGACTGCGCGGGCGATTGCCTTGCCATCCGACCAGCAGATCCTACACATCTTGACGCAGGAATTCATTATCGATGGTCAGGAAGACGTACGCGAGCCTCTGGGCATGAGTGGTATGAAGCTGGAGGTCAAAGTGCATATCGTCACTGGCGCTGTTTCTGCTGCGCAGAACATCGTCAAGTGCATCAAGCGTTGCGGCCTGGAAGTAAGCGATCTTATCTTGCAGCCCTTGGCATCCAGCCTGGCGGTATTGACTGAAGACGAAAAAGAACTGGGCGTGTGCCTGGTGGATATTGGCGGTGGCACAACCGACATTGCCGTGTTCAAGCAGGGTGCGATCCGCCATACCGCCGTGGTGCCGATTGCGGGTGACCAGATCACCAACGACGTTGCCGTTGCTTTCCGCACGCCGACCCAATCGGCAGAAGAAATCAAGATCAAGCATGGCTGCGCCTTGCGCCAGCTGGCTGATGCACGTGAGGTGGTGGAAGTGCCGGGCGTTGATGGCCGTGACCCGCGCCAATTGTCGGTACAGACCCTGGCTGAGGTGATCGAGCCACGCGTGGTTGAGCTATATGAGTTTGTGCTCGGCGAATTGCGCCGTAGCGGCATGGAGGAAATGATTGCCTCCGGCATTGTGATTACAGGTGGTTCCTCCCTCATGAAGGGGATGGTGGAACTGGGTGAAGAGATTTTCCACATGCCGGTGCGCCTTGGCATGCCGCGCAATGTGGGAGGTTTGTCCGAGGTGGTAGGTAATCCGCGTTATGCCACCGGGGTGGGACTGGTATTGATGGGACAGCAGCAAGTGGAACGTCAGCTCCAGGGACAGATGGAATCCAATTCTTTCAGCCAGGTGTTGAGCCGGATGAAGAGTTGGTTCCAGGGTAATTTCTAGTAGTTGAGTAGCGTGTTTGTAAGCGATTGTGTGTAAGCAATAGTGCTTTTTTCGAGTTTAGGCAGACGTAACTTTGGAGGAATTTAACATGTTTGAGATTATGGACAGGGACTCACAAGAGGCCGTGATCAAAGTGATAGGCGTGGGTGGTTGCGGTGGTAATGCCGTGGCACACATGATTGCCAAGGAAGTTGGCGGCGTGGAATTCATTTGCGCGAATACCGATATGCAGGCCTTGAAAAAGAGCCATGCCAAGACGGTATTGCAAATTGGTACTGACATCACCAAGGGCCTGGGCGCTGGCGCTAAGCCAGAAATCGGTCGCGAAGCTGCGCTGGAAGACCGTGACCGCATTGCCGAGATCATTGATGGCGCAGATATGCTGTTCATCACTGCGGGTATGGGCGGTGGTACTGGTACCGGTGCTGCACCTATCATTGCGGAAGTGGCCAAGGAAATGGGTATCTTGACTGTTGCCGTAGTGACCAAGCCATTCTCTTTTGAAGGCAAGCGTACCAAGGTGGCACAAGAAGGCCTGGAAGAACTTTCCAAGCACGTCGACTCTCTTATCATCATCCCCAATGAAAAGCTCATGCAAGTGTTGGGTGAGGATGTGCCATTCCTGGAAGCATTCCAGGCAGCGAATGATGTGTTGCACAACGCTGTATCAGGCATCGCAGAAATCATTAATTGCCCAGGCATGGTGAACGTCGACTTTGCCGACGTACGTACCGTGATGTCCGAAATGGGCATGGCAATGATGGGGTCTGCTACAGCGACTGGTAGCGAACGTGCACGTATTGCTGCTGAGCAAGCGGTTGCCAGCCCATTGCTGGAAGACGTGAACCTGGCCAATGCGCGTGGCGTGCTGGTGAACATTACAGCAAGCACTTCCTTCAAGATGAAGGAGTACTACGATGTGATGAACACCATTAAGGAATTCACCGCTGAAGATGCAACCGTGATTGTTGGTAACGTGTTTGACGAGTCCATCGGTGACGGCCTGCGTGTGACCATGGTGGCCACTGGCTTGAATGGTGCAGTAGCACGTCGCCAACAGAAGCCTGAGCTGCGTGTGATGACCCAGGTGCGTGATGGTACGACCAACCAGCCTGTCTACATGGGTGGCATGGATGATGAAGGCCCTGCGGTATTCAGCTCCAATGGCCGTCGCGCCCAGGTGGAAGCCATGAAGATGTCAGGCGTGGAGGAATATGATATTCCTGCATTCCTGCGCAAGCAGGCTGACTAAGCAATAAGCCTGCATAGGCATGGTGAGGCTGGCTGCCTGCTCGGGTGGGCGCAGCGTCGCGTGTTATAATTGTGGCAACTATATGAATGAGGACTCTCGCGAGAGGGACAGCAGTGCTTAAACAAAGAACACTGAAAACTGAAATCAGCGCCACCGGTGTGGGCTTGCATTCGGGCGACAAGGTTACCCTGACCTTACGCCCTGCGGCCCCTGACACTGGTATTGTATTCCGTAGGGTCGATCTGCCCGACACCGCTGAATTCAAGGTGCAGCCTCATCTCGTTACCGATACCAAGTTGTGCTCTGCGCTGGAGTGCAACGGTGCCCGGGTTGCCACGATTGAACACCTGATGTCTGCCCTTGCCGGGTTAGGCATAGACAACATCCTCATTGAGCTGAATGCAGGCGAAGTGCCGATTATGGACGGCAGTGCCGGGCCTTTTGTATTCCTTCTGCAACAGGCTGGCATTGTCGAACAACCCGTGATGAAGAAATTCATCCGTATCAAGAAAACCGTTGAATATCACGAAGGCGATAAATGGGTGCGTTTTGACCCTTATTTCGGCTTCAAGCTCGACTTCACCATTGATTTTAACCATCCTGCCGTGGAGCACACTGGGCAGCGTATCACCATTGATTTCGCTGATAACTCCTACATCAAGGAAATCAGCCGCGCTCGCACTTTCGGCTTCATGCATGAAGTGGAGGCATTACGCTCTATGGGCCTAGCCCGTGGTGGTAGCCTGGATAATGCCATCGTGCTGGATGAGTATCGCGTACTGAACAGCGACGGTTTGCGTTATGACGATGAGTTCGTCAAACACAAGATGCTGGATGCGATTGGTGATCTTTATGTTCTGGGCCATCCCCTGATTGGCGCATTCAGCGCTTTCAAGGCTGGTCACTACATGAACAATCAGTTGCTGCGCACCTTGCTTGCTGACAGTGACGCCTGGGAATACGCGACTTTCGACAAGTTCGAGGAAGCGCCCGGCGCCTTCCAAACGCCTATCGGCATGCCGCCGGCCCTGCAATACGTCTAAGCCATGCTGGTCTTACGCATACTGCTGATACTGGGGGTGATCTCGGTCGCGGTGTCGCTGGGTATTTACGTCATTTCAGGTGACAAGCGTTATCTCAAGTTCACTTGGCAACTCATCAAGTTCACCTTGGTCTTGCTCATGGTGGTCGCCTTGGTCATTGCCATGGGTCGTATCGTTCTCTATTAGCTTGCGCAAAGGGCCGTCATCCGGTGGATGGCTATGCTATCCTTGGTCAAGCGTCATGGTTTGGGTATACACAATGCAGTTAAGTAAGTTTGGTGTTGCCCTGGCACGCTTGCCAGGGGGAATTGGCAGGAGGCTAATCGCTTCATGCTTGTTGGTGGGCTTGCTCGCCTGTGGTCAAGTTGTCCATGCTGACAGCCCTGATGACCTGTTCCTGAGTGCACGCAATGCCTACAACACGCGAAATCTCAATGCGTTGACCTCTGCTTCCCAAGCCCTGCATGCGCAGCGCTATATTCTTGCTCCTTATACCGATTATTGGCGTTTCTTACTTGATCTTAACCAGGCCGATAAAGCCTCGATACAGGCTTTCTTGGAGCAGTATCGCGATGCTCCATTCGCTGATCGCCTGCGCGGAGAGTGGTTGAAGGTGCTTGCCCGGCGTCAGGACTGGAGCACTTTCTTCGAGGAATACCCCAAGCTTCAGCGCGATGATATGGCGGTGAGTTGCTATGCTGCTGATGGTGGCATCCAACAGGGGCAGGAATCGGCTGTACGCGAGGGCAAAGCGCTGTGGATGACGGGCAATGAATTGCCTGCCAATTGTGGTGCGGTGTTTGAGCGTTTGCAGACCGGCGGGGTATTGCGCGAGGAAGATATCTGGGCACGTACCCGCTTGCTGTTGCAAGGTTCCAAAATGACGGTTGCCAAGACCGTGCTGCAACGATTGCCGAATATCGACAAGAATAATCTCAAGTTATTGGACAAGGCTTACCAGAACCCGCAGCAAGTGCTGGAAAAACGCCAAATCAGCTTTAAGACCCGATTGGGCAAAGAGCTTAATCTCTATGCGCTGGAGCGCTTGAGTCGTAGCCAGCCTGCATTGGCGTTGGATCTATGGGAAAAACTGCATACTAACTTTGATGTCGCTGATCGTGATTATTTCTGGGGCCGTTTCGCTTTGCATGCCGCCCGTAAACACGACCCTGCGGCGCTTACTTATTTCCAGAGGGCTGGAAGCGCTGTGCTGGACAAGGACCAGCAAGAGTGGAAAGCCAGGGCCGCCATGCGTGCGGGTGACTGGAAAGCATTACAGCTGACCATTGCGGCAATGCCGGAATCGCAGCAGGAAGAGCAAGTTTGGCAATACTGGAAGGCCCGTGCGCTCAAGGAGCAAAAGCAGATCGTTGCGGCTAATCTGATCCTGGTGAAGCTCTCCAAGGAAAATACCTATTACGGGCTATTGGCAGAAGAGGAAATGGGAGATGTGATCACCGCGACTCCTGCACCTTATAAAGCCAATGCAGAAGAGATGCGGGCGGTATTGGATAACGCGGGTATCCAGCGTGCCTTGGCATTGCGGCGGCTGGAAATGCGCACCGAATCCCGCGACGAATGGCGCTATGCCAGCCGTGATTTCGACGACAAGCAATTGATAGCCACCGCGGAAATTGCCTTCCGCGAGGGATGGTATGACGTGGCGATCAGTACGGCTGATCGCACCAAGCTACTGCATGATTTTGCCTTGCGTTACCCTGCGCCTTACCGCGACATCATGCAGGGCTATGCGGCTGATAACTCACTGGATGAAGCCTGGATTTATGGCCTGATTCGCCAGGAAAGCCGTTTTGTCAGTTGGGCTAAATCGGTGGTGGGCGCCTCCGGCCTTATGCAGGTGATGCCGGAAACTGCCAAGTGGATTGCCAAGCGTATGGGCATGGGTGATTACAAGCCTGCCATGATCAACCAACTCGATACCAACCTGAAGTTTGGTACGCACTACCTGCGCTATACCATGGACAGGATGGATCAGCAGCCATTGATGGCGACCGCCGCCTACAATGCCGGACCGGGCAGGCCCAAGCGCTGGGCTTCGGACAAGCCATTGGAAGGTGCTGTGTATGCAGAAACCATTCCCTTCAGCGAAACGCGCGATTACGTGAAAAAAGTATTGGGCAACTCCATGTATTACTCACAGCAATTGGGCACCAAGCCCCAGAGCTTGAAACAGCGTTTGGGCGTGGTGCCTGGCGTGGGCGAGCCTATTAATCCGGAACAAGATTAACCCTGCTTCAAGCAGGAAAAAAAGGGACATGAAGTAATGCAACGTATCAGGCAAATATGTGTGATTGGCGGCTCTGGCTTTGTGGGAAGTGCGATTGTGCACAAGCTCAGCGTCGCAGGTTATGACGTCAAGGTGTTGACGCGGCGGCGCGAGAGCAGCAAGCACCTGATCTTGTTACCCAATGTGCAGGTTGTGGAATGCGATATCTTTAATGACACGGCGCTATCTGGACACTTGCATGGGCAGGATGCCGTGATCAATCTCGTAGGTATCCTGCATGAGACATCACAGGCCCGCTTCGACAAGTTGCATGCCGAGTTACCTGCACGTTTGGCTGATATCTGCTGCAAGCAAGGCGTGAAGCGCCTGTTGCACATGAGTGCACTGCAAGCCAGTGCAAATGCCAAGAGTGCTTACCTGCGCTCCAAGGCAGCAGGAGAAGCTGCGGTGCTGGCACGTGCCCGTGAGGTGGATGTCACGGTGTTCCGTCCTTCCGTTATTTTTGGGCGTGGCGACCAGTTCCTCAACCTGTTTGCCAATGTGGTGAAGATATTGCCAGTGATTGCGGTTGCCAAGCCTCATGCGCGTTTTCAGCCGATCTGGGTGGAGGATGTCGCGCATGTGTTCGTGGCATCGCTCGAAAATATCAGCACTTACGGCCGCAGCATGGATCTGGGTGGCCCGCAGGTGTATACCTTGCAGCAGTTGATTGAGTTTGTTGCTTTCTTGCTCGGCAAGAAGCGCCGTATCGTACCGCTGAATGACAAGCTCTCTTACTACCAAGCCTATGTCATGGAAAAGCTGCCGGTAAAGCTGATGACGCGAGACAACCTCTTCAGCATGGAAGTCGATAGCGTCTGTGCCGCACCAGTCAAGGAGCTGTTTGGCAATTCGACCACGGCACTGGAAGCTGTTGCACCAGAATATCTGGTCGGTGATACCCCTCGCGGTGCTTATGACCGCTTCCGTAGTCTGGCAGGCAGAACTTTCGGCAGGCGCTGAGCCATGCAAATATATGCGGTGGGTGGCGCAGTCCGGGATAAGCTGCTCGGCTTGCCAGTCAAGGACCGGGATTATGTCGTCGTCGGCAGCACCCCCGAGGCCATGGCGAGTTTGGGTTACCGCCCCGTGGGAAAAGATTTTCCCGTGTTCCTGCACCCAAACACCCACGAGGAATATGCGCTAGCGCGCACCGAGCGCAAGACTGGCAAAGGGTATAAAGGCTTCCAGGTGCATGCGGCCCCCGATGTGACGCTGGAGCAAGACTTGGCGCGGCGCGACCTCACCATTAACGCCATTGCCGAGGACGAGCATGGTCAATTGATTGATCCTTATCACGGTGTCAGCGATATCCAGGCCAGAGTGTTACGCCATGTCAGCCCCGCATTCAGCGAAGACCCGGTGCGTATCCTGCGCGCAGCGCGATTTGCAGCAAGGTTTACCGAGTTTAGCGTTGCTGACGAAACTATGGCGCTCATGCGCAATATGGTTGAGGATGGTGAGGTGGATGCCTTGGTGCCAGAGCGGGTGTGGCAGGAGCTGGCCAAGGGTCTCATGGAGCAGCAACCCAGCCGCATGTTCGCAGTGCTGCGTGCTTGCGGCGCACTCCAACGTATTCTGCCTGAGCTGGATCGCCTGTTTGGCGTGCCGCAAACTGCCCAATATCATCCCGAGATCGACACCGGCGTGCATGTGATGATGGTGATCGACTATGCCGCGCAGGCGGGCTTCAGCTTACCGGTGCGCTTCGCCGCATTGACGCACGATCTGGGCAAAGGGACGACGCCCGCCGATATCCTGCCCAGGCATATCGGGCATGAGGAACGTAGCGTCAATATGCTGCAACCATTGGTGAAGCGTCTACGCGTACCGAATGATTGCAAGGAGCTTGCGCTGGTGGTGGCCAAATTTCATGGCAAGGTGCATCAAGTCGGCGAGATGAAGGCAGCGACCGTTCTGCGTTTCCTGCAAGAGACCGATGCACTGCGCCAGCCCCAGCGGTTCTGCGATTTTCTCCGGGCCTGCGAGGCCGATGCCCGTGGGCGTACCGGCTTTGAGCAGCAGGCGTTGCCGCTGTTTCCGCTATTGCTGGAGATATTGAATCTTGTCATGTCGGTGGATGCTGGAGCAATTGCCCGCCAGCAAAACAGCCCAGAAGCTATCAAGGAAGCCGTATTTGCTGCACGGGTGACGGCGATGGAGTCGATGTACCGGTTTCCGCTCAAAGAATCTGTCGGTTAGTGAGCATCGCTGCTGCGGCTATCCAAAATTCCCGCTCGCTGATAAAATGAGAAACGTTCTCAATTAAATGGTGGCCTCGCTCATCATAAAATGACACATGAGCAAGTTTCCTCCTTCATTGCTGCAAGCTTTATACCTTAACCATCACGCATGGTTGCAGTCTTGGCTGCGCAAGAAGCTGGGATGCCCTGACAATGCAGCGGATCTTGCCCAGGACACATTTACACGCATTCTTGCAGCTGAAGATTTGCGACCGGTGTCTGAAATCGTCGAACCCCGGGCCTATCTTACTACTATTGCCAAGCGGCTGATGGCGGATTTTTTCCGCCGCGCCGACCTTGAGCGCGCCTATCTCGAAGCTTTGTCGCAATTGCCCGAAACCATGCGGCCTTCCGCTGAGGAGCGCTTGCAAACCATACAGCTGTTGCAGGAAATGGACAGGCTGTTGGATGGGTTGAGCACCAGGGCGCGTGCTGCCTGGTTGTATAGCCGGCTGGATGGCCTCAAGCATGCGGAAATTGCCGAGTTGCTCGGGGTGTCAGTGCCTCGCGTGCGCCAATACCTGGCGCGTGCGGCGCGGCAGGCATACCTGATGCGTTACGGCAGCGAGGAGACCAGCGCCAACGAGATTCGCGTCGTGCGCCAGTCTGCTAGACATGAGCCATCCTGATTCACCGGTTTCCCGGCGCGTGCTGGACCAGGCCATCGATTGGCAAGTGCGTATGAGTTCCGGGGAAAGCACCGAGCGTGATGCGATCGCGTTGGAGTTCTGGCTTTCCGCGCATCCGGATCATGCCCGGGCCTGGCAACAGCTTGTCCGCCTGGATGCCTCGCTTGCTCCCGCCGAGTCCCAACCTGTACGCCATGTACTGACCCAGCTGCTCAAGGCGCGCAAGGCCAAGCGCATCGCTGGCTCGCTGGGAGCGGTGCTGGCGATTGCATCGGCTGCTGCATTGTATGGCCAGTACCAGCCATGGAGCGGCTGGTTCGCGGATTACCATACCGCCACCGGCGAGCGGCAGTTGGTGGTGTTGCCCGACAATACCATGATCCGCCTCAATACCCGCACCGCCATCGATATCGAGGAAGACGCGCAGCAACGCACCATTATCCTACGTGACGGCGAAATTGAAGTAGAAACCGGCCATGGCACTATTGAAAACCTGTCATTAATGGTAGCGACGGAGTCAGGCAGCTTGCGTCCGCTAGGTACACGGTTCGTCGTACGCAAGCTCAGCGAGGGCACTACATTGCTCAGTGTAACGCAAGCAGCTGTAGCAGTACGACCAGCCAGTTGTAGTATCCGCGCCAATGAAGCATGCAGCGCTGAAGTCGTTGTCCGGGAAGCACAATCCATCGTTTTACATCCGGAGGTATTTTCCCAGCCTTTGGCAAGCCCGCCGTTCATTGATGCATGGAAGGACGGCATGCTGGTGGTTGAGAATACAACGCTGGAAGATGTAGTTGCAGAGTTGGCGCGGTATCGTGTTGGCATTATCAGGGTGCATCCTGATGTGGCTGCCCTGCGGATTACTGGCACATTCCCTATCGACGATATTGATTATTCCATTGCGGCGATTACGCAGACATTACCAGTGCGTGTGACTAATATTGCTGGGTTGTGGCGGAATCTTACGCACTTGAAAGATATTGGTTTTGCCCAGAAGCGCGAACAGAACGTCAACGAAAAATAACAAAAATAAGAATTTTTTCTATTTATCCCTATCACTTTTCCTGACTGCTTCGACAGATACAGGAAGGCGCCTGTTCTTGGCGCTCATTAATAGGGGAGTTCAGATTGTTTTCCATCGTTTTTCCATCCATGAATCATGCGCGCCTCCGGCCATTGGCCGCAGTCTTGGCTTTGAGTATAGCCAGTGTTTCTGCTTCGACTGCCTATGCAGCTGAAGTAGTCACCTCCCAAACAATACAGACTTACGATATTGCAGCAGCTTCGCTTGCGTCGACGTTAAACACTATCGCGAAGCAGGCAGGGGTTGCCTTGACCGTTGATGCCAGCTTGGTTGCAGGCAAACAGGCAGCTGCTGTACATGGGCAATATACCGTGCAACAAGCACTGGAGCAGGCCTTGGTAGGGACGGGCCTTAGACTTGTGGTGACCGATGTGGGTAGTTTCAGCCTCAAGCCGGCTCCCGTTGCTGCCAATGCAAAGGGCGATATGTTGCCAGAAGTCAGCGTGGAGGCCAGGGCGGAAAGGGTTGTAGCGACCGAAGGCAGTCATTCTTATGCTGCCCAGGCAATCACGATTGGCAAGGGAGCGCATAGCCTCAAGGAAACTCCGCAATCAGTAACGGTATTAACGCGCAAGTTTCTGGATGACCAGAACCTCAATACCATTGAGCAAGTCATGGAAAAAACGCCAGGCATTACCGTGTATGACTCCCCTATGGGGGGCAAGTATTTCTATTCGCGCGGGTTCATGATGTTAGGGCAATATCAGTATGATGGCGTGCCGCTGGATACTGGTGGCAATTATGTTCAGGCTGATAGCTTCAGTGGTGATATGGCTTATTACGATCGCGTTGAAGTATTGAGGGGTGCTGCAGGCATGATGAAGGGGGTAGGTACTTCCAGTGGTGCGGTCAACCTGGTGCGTAAGCGAGGACAGGATGTGTTCACGAACCAGATCACATTCTCTGCTGGATCATGGGATAACTATCGCGCTCAGATCGATGTCGGCGGTCCGTTGAACGAAGATGGCAGCTTGCGAGGGCGTACTGTGATTGCTTTGCAGGATAGACAGTTTTTCTATGATCTGGGCGACCGCAAGGACCAGATATTTTATGCCGCACTTGATTATGATATTTCACCGGCAACAACTGTTGGTGTGGCCTATGCATATGAACGACTCGATTCGACGCCTTGTTTCCACGGCTTGCCGCGTTATGCGAACGGCAGCGACCTCAAGTTAAAGCGTTCTACATGTCCGAGTGCAAACTGGAATAACTGGCAGAGTGAGCGTAGTACATTATTCGCTGATATCAAGCACAAACTCAATGAAGATTGGCTGCTCAGTGTGGCATCGGTATATACCCACAATCTGCAAGATAACAAATATGCCTATTCTAATGACGCTGTTCCGCTAGGTGCTTCGGCGACCAGCCAAACACTCTATTCCGGTCTGTTCGATTACAATCAGCAGGATTACGGTATTGATGCCAACCTGACAGGAAAGTTTGCTGCATTTGGCCGTCAACATGAGCTGACCGTGGGTATGAATGCAAGTCGCTCCAAGAAGCATGATTATATGGCGCTTATTCGTTTACCTCAGACATTGAACCTATTTGCTCTGAACCATCATATTCCCGAGCCGGATGATAGTGTTTATGCGCCCAATGCCTATCGTGGTGGTCCGATTCCGACGCGTAACAAAACAACGCAATATGGCATGTACGCTAATCTGCGTTACAAACTGACCGATCCATTGACTGTGGTGCTGGGTAGCCGAGTCAGCTGGTATCGAGATCAGCGTGATTCCTATACCTTGGCCTGGGATTATTGGCAGCATGACAAGTCGAAGGAGTCTGGCGAAGTAACGCCATTTGCTGCATTGATTTATGACATCACGCCTAACCTGGCGCTGTATGCAAGCTACGCCGATATTTTTCAACCGCAGAGTACGTATGTCACTGCAGATGGCAGCAAGTTACAGCCGAAAACAGGTGCTAGTTATGAGATAGGTATTAAAGGCGACTGGTTGGATGGGCGCCTGAATACTGCATTTACGCTATTCCGGACTGTGGAAAAAAATCGCGCAGAAACCGATTACAACTCATCTTGTGTAGGCTCATTAGATGGGTATTGCTATGCAGCTACTGGTAAGGTGCGTGCGCAGGGGGCTGAAGCAGAAGTAAGCGGACAGTTGTTGGAGCGCTTGCAAGTAATGGCAGGCTATACCTACACTGAGACTGAATATCTCAAGGATATTACTGTTACGAATGTAGGCACTGCCTATAACAGTTATGTTCCTCGGCACTTGTTACGAGCTTGGTCAGAGTACAAATTCGGAGGTGATCTGGAGCGCTGGAGCCTTGGTGGTGGTGTGAACTTGCAAAGTGATAATTACCGCCAGGTTGGTACTATCAAGGTTCAACAAGGAGGATATGCAGTTTGGAACGCTAGGGTCAATTACCGTCTGGATGACAAATGGAGCCTGGCATTGAACCTGAACAACATCTTCGATAAACGCTATTACTCGACGATAGGCGCAGTGAGTTGGGGGAATTTCTACGGTGAACCGCGTAGTGCGATGCTGACTTTACGCGGTAGTTTCTAATTTCTGTTGCGATTGGACAAGTTTTTTTATGCCCACGAAAGGTAGATCAATATCCAGTCTTTCGTGGGCAATCCAATCTTAAAGAGGCTTTTGGACGGGAGGGGTTTTACTCTTCCAGCCCATACAGCAACGTCAGTTGCTGTTGCACGAACTCCATCGGCTTGCGCTTGAAGCCGCTCTTGGCAAATTGGTGCCAGCGCCCGATCACAAAGCACAGCAGCAGGTTGGCCTGGGATTCAGGGTCGAACTTGCGGCCGGTCTGGGTTTCTGCAATACGCAGGCTTTGTTTTAGTGTGGATTCGATGCGGTCAAACAACTGGTTGATGCGGGTCTGCAGTGCAGGGTCTTCGTTGACCAGCGCATCGCCGATCAATACGCGCGTCATGCCGTGATTCTTTTCCGCGAACAATAGTAAGATCGTGACGATACGGCGTGCTTGGCGTAGGCCTTCTTCCTCTTCCGAGGTGATTTTGTTGATGAGGCCAAACAAGGTTTGTTCGATGAACTCGATCAAGTTGTCGAACATACGTGCCTTGCTGGGGAAGTGGCGATAGAGCGCAGCCTCGCTGACCTCAAGCTTGGCAGCCAGGGATGCTGTAGTGATTTTTTCGCGCTTGGGCGATTCCAGCATCTTTGCCAGGGTTTCCAGGATTTGCTGCTTACGTTCTCCGGGTTTCAAAGCCATTTCTTTTTACCTCTTGATTCAGGCAGAAGCCAGCGCTCTATCTCTGGTGACATTCTGCATTGTTATATGTTTTATAAAGCCAGGTGTGCGGTAGCTCCAGCACGCTGGAAATGCGCACATCGACATAGCTGGGGCGCCTGGGCTTGGGTGAGACGTGGATGGTCTTCATCCCCAGGCGTTTGGCAGTCATCAACGCTGGCAGGCTATCCTCAAGCAGGATGCAATTTCCAGCGTTGACCTTGAGTGTTTGCAACAAGTGTTGAAACCCCCGCATGGCAGGTTTAGGGTGAAAACCAGAAGATTCCACGCTGAAAACCTGATCGAATATATCGTCGATAGCGAGCAATTTTAACACTCTTTTTGCATAACTCATCGGTGCGTTAGTGAATACTACCTTTCGGCCAGAGAGCTGTTGCAACGTGTGTCGCAGTCTTTTGACTGTGCTGACCATGTGTTCAAGCTCATCTAGCTGGTGGGTTTGTTGCAAGAAGTGGCGGGGGTGTACACGGTGATGCCGCATGAGGCCTTTGAGGGTTGCGCCATAGATGCGCCAATAGTGCTGGCGCAGGAGGCAGGCTTCTTCTTCCTCCAGCTTCAGCTCACTCATGATGTAGCGTGTCATCGCAACATGCAGATGCGGAAATATCTCCGCATCTGCATCATGCAGGGTATTGTCGAGGTCAAAAATCCAGACCTTGCGCGACATCAGGCGTGCTTGCTATATGTTACTTGGCAGTAATGAGTGTGCCCACACCAGCGTCAGTCAATACTTCGAGCAGTAAGGCGTGTTCAACACGGCCATCGATGATATGGACAGACTTGACGCCACTGCGAGCCGCATCCAGGGCGGAGCTGATCTTCGGCAGCATGCCGCCAGAGAGCGTGCCATCAGCGACAAGGTCGTCGATCTGCTTCGGTGTCAGGCCGGTGAGCAGGTTGCCTGATTTATCCAGTACGCCAGGGGTATTGGTGAGCAGGATGAGTTTTTCCGCGCCCAGGATTTCCGCTAGCTTGCCTGCCACGACATCAGCATTAATGTTGTAGGTCTCGCCATCGGCACCTACGCCAATCGGGGCAATCACCGGGATAAAGTCGCCACTGTCGAGAAACTGGATCAGGCTAGGGTCTATGCCGCTAATCTCGCCGACCTGGCCGATATCAATCATGTTGCTCGGGTTTTGCAGGTCCTGTATCAGCAGTTTACGCGCGTGGATGAAGTTACCATCCTGGCCTGTGAGGCCAACCGCCTTGCCGCCGTTGCGGTTGATCAGGTTGACGATTTCCTTGTTGACCTGGCCGCCTAGCACCATTTCTACAATATCCATGGTTTCTTCATCGGTGACACGCATGCCCTGGATGAATTCACCTTTTTTGCCCAGCTTATCCAGCAGTTCGTTGATCTGTGGGCCGCCACCATGCACAACCACTGGGTTCATGCCAACCAGCTTGAGCAATACAACATCGCTGGCGAAGCATTCCTTGAGGTGTGGGTCCGTCATGGCGTTGCCGCCGTATTTGATCACGATGGTTTTATCGAAGAAGCGCTTGATGTAAGGCAAGGCTTCGGCCAGGGTTTGGGCTTTCTGGATAGCGGTAGTTTGGTTGAGCATCGACTCTCTCTGAATGCGAGTGAATAAATATCCTCCCATTTTAACTGGTTTAATATGAAAATCACGCGACAGCGCGCTAAAACTCACTATCAAACCTGGCATGGCAGCGGTAAACTCGGTTTGAAAGGTGTTCACTTTCTTGGCATCCGTCAACAACCAGAACAGGAATGCGCATGCCCAGCGATATCGACATTGCCCAACAGGCAACCCTCAAGCACATCACCGACATTGCCGCCCGGCTTGGTCTCAGCGATGAGTCAGTGATCCCCTATGGGCGATATAAGGCCAAGATAGACCTTGATGCCAATCCACAATTGCAGGCGCACCCTGATGGCAAGTTGATATTGGTCACGGCTATCAGCCCCACACCGGCGGGTGAGGGGAAAACCACCACCACCGTGGGTCTGGGCGATGCGTTACAGCGCTTGGGCAAGCGCGCCGTGATTTGCTTGCGCGAGCCTTCCATGGGGCCGGTATTTGGCATGAAGGGAGGCGCTGCGGGCGGTGGCTATGCCCAAGTGGTGCCGATGGAGGATATCAACCTGCACTTTACCGGTGATTTTGCCGCGATTGCGCTGGCACATAATCTATTGGCTGCCATGATCGACAACCACATTCATCATGGCAATGCATTGCAGATCGACCCGCGCCAAGTGACCTGGAAACGCGTGATGGATATGAATGACCGTGCACTGCGTCAAGTGGTGATTGGGCTGGGAGGCAAGGTCAATGGCCAGCCCCGCGAGGATGGTTTTGACATTGTCGTGGCGTCTGAAGTGATGGCTGTGTTTTGTCTGGCGGACTCCTTGCATGATTTGCGCGAGAGGCTGGGCAATATTGTCATCGGCTATAGCTTGAATGGTCATCCCGTGACGGCGCGTGATCTCAAGGCGCATGGTGCCATGGCCGTGTTGCTCAAGGACGCCATCAAGCCTAATCTGGTGCAGACCCTGGAGCATACCCCGGCCCTGCTGCATGGCGGGCCGTTTGCCAATATCGCGCATGGCTGTAATTCGGTGATTGCTACACGTGCTGCACTCAAGCTGGGCGAGATCGTCATTACGGAAGCTGGGTTTGGTGCCGACCTCGGCGCAGAGAAGTTCATCGACATCAAGTGCCGCAAGGCAGGGCTAAAGCCTGATGCTTGTGTCATTGTGGCTACCATCAGGGCACTCAAGTATCACGGTGGGCAGGAGATATCTGCATTGTCGCAGGAAAATCTGCAGGCCTTGGCACTAGGGATTGCCAATCTGGAAAAGCATCTGGAAAACGTCACCCAGCAATATGGCTTGCCCGCCGTGGTGGCATTGAACCGATTCGATCATGATACTGCTGCGGAGCTGGCCTTGCTGACCGAGCGCATGGCGCGGCGTGGTGTGGAAGTGGTGCTGGCCGAGCATTGGGCCAAGGGTAGTGCTGGCGCTGAAAAACTGGCCAAGAGTGTGTTGAGTTTGGTAGAGTCTGCGCAGGCACAGATGCGTTATGTTTATGCAGATGCAGACTCATTATGGGAAAAACTAGGCAAGGTTGCCCGCAATATCTATGGTGCTGTCGAGGTGCATGCGCCAAGGCGGGTGCGGGCCATGATCGATAAATTGCAGACCGATGGCTATGGGCATTACCCGGTGTGCATTGCCAAAACCCAATATTCGTTTTCTACCGATGCCTCGCAAAGAGGCTTGCCACACGAGCATATCCTGACTGTGCGCGCAGTGCGGTTGTGTGCGGGGGCAGAGTTTGTGGTGATGATTTGTGATGACATCATGACCATGCCTGGCCTGCCCAAGGAGCCTTGTGCGACGAGGATTGATATTGATGACGAGGGTCGTGTGACTGGCCTTTATTAAACGGATTTGTTTGGCAATTCCATGCGGGCAAATAAAAACGGCAACCTCCCTTGAGTGCTGGGAGATTGCCGTACCGGGGTAGGACATTCATGACTGCTCGGGAGGTGTGCAACTCACTGAGTAGCGATGAATGAGTTAATGTTAATTATTATCATTTAAAAGGTCAATGGCGAATGTGAGCCTTTTTGTGTGGCGACTTAAATCTTCTTGATAAATACCTTGGAGCGCCGTTGCAGGTTGTAGAGCTTTTGTTTTTCGCCCGGCAATTGCTCGACACTGCCTTCCGTGAATCCACGCTCGAGAAACCAGTGCTCGGTGCGAGTGGTGAGTACGAACACTGATTTCAGGCCCAGCTCCCGGACTTGTTCCTCGCAATAGCTTAGCAAGCGGTCGCCACGCCCGCCGCGACGGAATGAAGCATGAATTGCCATGCAGGCAAGCTCTGCGGTTTTGGTGTCAGGGAAAGGGTAGAGTGCTGCGCAGCCAATCACTTTGCCATCATGCTCCATGACATGGAAATGATGGATCTCCATTTCCAGTCGTTCGCGGCCACGCCGTACCAGAATGCCTTCGTTTTCCAGTGGCTCTATCAACTGCAAAATACCGCCCACATCGCCGATATCGGCTGGGCGCATGGATTCGAGCGGGTCTTCGGTGATCATGGTGCCTATGCCATCATGCGTGAATAGCTCTTGCAGGATGGCCCCATCGACGTGGCGGCTGATCAGGTGGGTACGGGCCACACCCTGGCCGCAGGCGCGGACGGCAGCGGGCAGGTAATAGAATTCGTCTTCCGTGATTTGCTGTGCGCCGTTGTTGCCGATGTGGCGCAGGAGGTTCTTGGCCTTGTCGGTAGTCATTTCGCGCAGCAGTTCTCCGCGAATATTATGTACGCCGCTGGAATCCATGAGGAAGATCAATTTATCTGCATCCAGGGCAATGGCTGCGCTTGTGGCGACATCTTCCAGCGTCAAGTTGAACACCTCGCCAGTCGGCGAATAACCTAGCGGTGAAAGTAATACCAGTTCGCCATCGTCCAGACGTTTCTGGATGCCGATGGCATCGACCTTGCGCACTTCGCCAGTGTGTTGCAGATCAATGCCCTCACGCACCCCCAGCGGTTTGGCGGTAACGAAGTTGCCACTGGCAACCCGGATATCCGCACCCGCCATTGGTGAGTTGATCAGGCCCATGGAGAGCAGGGACTCAATCTCCACGCGCACGGCGCCATTGGCTTCTTTCACGGCTTCCATTGCCTCGTCATCTGTCACGCGCAGGCCATTGACCAGGCGAGTTTGCAGGCGGGCACGTTTGAGGCGGCTTTCGATCTGCGGGCGGGCACCATGTACCAGCACCAGCCGGACTTCCAGGCTGGCGAGCAGGTTAAGGTCATGCGAAAGCGCAACGAACTGGCCGTCATCCACGACCTCGCCACCAAACGCGATGACGAAAGTGCGACCACCAAATGCATGAATATAAGGCGCGGCAGAGCGAAACCAGCGCACGAACTCCTGTGGCTGGTGCAGTGTCAGCCGCGAGGTATTGGTGCTGTGCCCACTTTCTGCATCGCTTTGCGCATAAAGATGTGCTGCGGTGCAATCCAGTGCCGTACAAAGCTTGCGCAACATGGCTTCAGAAACACCTTGTGCGCCGCGTTCAATGCGGGAAAGGTTGCCGCTATTGGCGTTAACCTTGCGCGCAAGCTCTTGCAGCGTCATGTTGAGTGCCTTGCGGCGTTTACGGATTGCACTGCCTAGCGCCATGTTGAGTTGTCCTGAATTTGCAGATAAAGCATATTTTTACAGTAAATGCACTTCAGGTGCAATTTTGATCTGCGTCAGGAGGGGTGTTATGCAGTGAAATCGCCCCACAAGATCTGCATGCTGGCGATGGCAGCAAGGGCTGCAGTTTCTGTGCGTAGCACGCGCGGGCCCATGCGCACCGGGGTAAAGCCATGTTGTGCCGCCATGTCGATTTCCTGGTCGGTCAGGCCACCTTCAGGGCCGATTAATAGGCAGATGTTGCTGCCTGTGAGCTTGAGCTGTGGCAGTGTTTGTGGTGCATTCGGTGCCAGGGTGATCAATGCATCTGCTGCAGGTTTTTGCGCTAGCCATTCAGGCAGGCTTAGGGGTGATGCAACTTGAGGCACAAAAGCGCGGCCAGACTGTTCGCAGGCAGAAATGGCGACATTCTGCCAATGCTCGCGACGTTTTTCTGCGCGTTCGCCCGCTAGCTTGACCACGCTGCGCTGGCTGGCAATGGGCTGAATGGCAAATGCGCCCATCTCTACCGCTTTCTGGATAGTGAAGTCCATGCGGTCGCCAGAGGAAATGGCTTGTGCCAGTGTGATCTTGAGCGGCGACTCTGTGGGGCGTGGGTGCGCCTCAATCGTCAGGGCATTGACCTCCTGCTTGCGGACAGACGTCAGCTTGCCCAGGTAATCGTGCCCATCGCCGTTGAATAGGATGACAGCATCGCCCACTTGCATGCGCAGCGCTTTGCTCGCGTGAATTGCGGCATTGTCTGGCAATGTGGTTTCGTGGCCGGGAGATAGTGCGCCAGGGTGGTAAAAGCGGGGTGCGGACATGAGGTGGTGTAATATTGGCGGTTAATTTACAAGAATTCTAATGGAAGGAGCATGCGTTATGGCAAGTCTAAATCCACCAGTGTGTGATTTTGGCTGGAAAGCGCCAGATTTCAAGCTGTCCGGTGTTGATGGACGCGACTGGTCGCTGTCTCAGGTAAAAGGCGTTAACGGCACCCTGGTGATGTTTATCTGTAATCATTGCCCTTATGTGCAGGCCATTCGCGAGCGACTGGTGGCAGACGTGCGTGCCTTGCGTGAGTTGGGTATTAATACCGTCGCGATTTCCTCCAATGACGCAGAGGCTTACCCCGATGACTCCTTTGAAAAAATGGCCGAGGTGGCCCGCGAGTTTCACTTTCCTTTTCCTTACTTGTTTGATGATAGCCAGCAAGTCGCCAAGGCTTATGGCGCGGTGTGTACGCCTGATTTCTTTGGCTTCAATGCCCATCTTGAATTGCAGTACCGGGGGCGTTTTGACAACCAGGGACGGGTGATGACACCAGTGGATAACCCCACACGCGATCTATATAGCGCAATGAAGCTGGTGGCCGAAACTGGGCGTGGCCCGGCGGAGCAGACGCCCTCGATTGGTTGCTCCATCAAGTGGCGTGAAGTGGCATAGCCGTTTAACAATATAAATGAATATGCTGTGGCATCAACAGGATTAATCTCCTGTTGGTATTGCTGAAAAGGCTCATCTAAGGAATAATTATGGGCTAAATACCTCTTCGTCGCTGAGGCTTGCAATTGTTTCGGCATCCTGACTATTCAGAGGTTTTTCAAGAATTTGAGTGAGGCTTCCTCCAGCCTTGTATGTGCTGGAGAAGCCTTTTTCTCTTCAACCGTAGGGAGATATGTATGGCAGCAACTCGTCAAGAATTGGCAAATGCCATCCGCGTGTTATCCATGGACGCAGTTCAGAAGGCAAACTCTGGACACCCTGGTGCACCGATGGGCATGGCAGATATCGCAGAAGTTCTGTGGAACCACCATCTGCGCCACAACCCAAGCAACCCTAACTGGGCTGACCGTGACCGTTTCATTCTGTCCAACGGCC
Organism: Methylobacillus methanolivorans; assembly: GCF_044751345.1. Lineage (GTDB taxonomy): Bacteria > Pseudomonadota > Gammaproteobacteria > Burkholderiales > Methylophilaceae > Methylobacillus > Methylobacillus methanolivorans. The sequence continues at coordinate 56,609 of NZ_JBIWXY010000003.1, forward strand.
ATGGCTCCATGTTGATCTACTCCTTGCTGCACCTGACAGGCTACGACCTGAACATGGATGACATCAAGTCTTTCCGTCAACTGCATTCACGTTGCGCTGGCCACCCTGAATATGGCTATGCTCCTGGCGTTGAAACTACGACTGGTCCTCTGGGTCAAGGTATCACCAATGCAGTTGGTTTTGCGATGGCTGAAAAGCTGCTGGCTGACCAATTCAACAAGCCTGGTCACGACATCGTTAACCACTACACATACTGCTTCCTCGGTGATGGCTGTCTGATGGAGGGTGTTTCCCACGAAGCTGCTGCGCTGGCTGGCACATGGGGTCTGGGCAAGCTGATCGCAATCTGGGATGACAACGGCATCTCTATCGATGGTCACATCGAAGGTTGGTACACAGACGATACAGTGAAGCGTTTTGAAGCTTACGGCTGGCACGTGATTAGCGTTGACGGTCACGACTTTGAAGCTGTGAACGCTGCTATCGAAGCTGCGAAGAAGGTTACTGACAAGCCAACTTTCATTGCTGCAAAGACTATCATCGGCAAGGGTTCCCCGAACAAGTCTGGTTCCCACGACTGCCACGGTTCCGCACTGGGCCTGGAAGAAGTTGCAGCCACTCGTGAAGCGCTGGGTTGGACACACGAGCCATTCGTTATCCCTGAAGAGGTGTACGCTGGCTGGGATGGCAAGGCTAAGGGTTCCAAGCTGGAAAGCGATTGGGATGCTAAGTTCGACGCTTATGCCAAGATCTACCCAGCAGAAGCTGCTGAGTTCAAGCGCCGTATGGCAGGCGAGCTGCCAGCTAACTGGAAGGAAGCCACTGATGCATTCATCAAGGCAACCAACGAAAAGGCTGAAGGCGTTGCTACACGTAAGGCTTCCCAAAACGCGATTGCTGCCCTGGCACCTGTATTGCCAGAATTCCTCGGCGGCTCTGCTGACTTGACAGGTTCCAACCTGACTAGCTGCTCCAGCTTCAAGCACGTTGATGGCAAGAACCCAGGTAACTACATCTCTTACGGTGTGCGTGAATTCGGTATGTTCGCGATCATGAACGGTATGGCACTGCACGGTGGCTTGTTGCCATTCGGCGGTACTTTCCACATGTTCTCCGACTACGCCAAGAGCGCACTGCGTATGGCAGCCCTGATGAAACAGCGCACTATCGCTGTCCTGACACACGATTCTATCGGTCAAGGCGAAGATGGTCCTACTCACCAGCCTATCGAAAACACTGCTGGCCTGCGTTACATTCCTCGTATGGATGTATGGCGTCCTGCTGATTCCGTTGAAACTGCGATTGCATGGGTAGCTGCAGTTGAGCGTAACGATGGTCCTTCCAGCTTGGTATTGAGCCGTCAAAACGTGCCTGGCATCAAGCACGACGAGCAGCACTTCGACCTGATCCGCAAGGGTGGTTATGTGTTCTCTGACGTTGCAGGCAAGGCTGATGTCATCATCATCAGTAACGGTTCCGAACTGGATCTGGCGATCAAGGCTGCTGCTGAGCTGAACGCTGCTGGTACCAAGGTGCGCGTGGTTTCCATGCCATCCACCAACGTATTCGACCGTCAAGACCAAGCCTACAAGGACAGCGTATTGACTCCAGGTGTGAAGCGCGTAGCTGTTGAAGCTGGCGTAACCGACTTCTGGCGCAAGTATGTTGGTCTGGAAGGTGCTGTTGTTGGTATCGATACCTTCGGCGAATCCGCTCCAGGTGGCGCGCTGTTCAAGCACTTCGGCTTCACTGTTGAAAACGTAGTGAAGACCGTCAAGTCCGTGCTGTAATGACAGGTAGTAACTAAAAAAGGGGGCCAGTCATGCTGGCTCCCTTTTTGTTTTTAAAGAACACAATCAGGACAGGGAAAAACTCATGACAATCAAGGTTGGCATCAATGGCTTTGGCCGTATCGGTCGCATGGCATTCCGTGCGGCGATCAAGGATTTTACTGATATCGAAGTAGTCGCAATCAATGACCTGCTGGAGCCAGATTACCTGGCTTACATGCTCAAGCATGACTCCGTGCATGGTCGCTTCAATGGCGATGTCGCCGTCAGTGGCAATAATCTGATCGTGAATGGCAAAACTATCCGCCTGACTGCAGAGCGTGACCCTGCTAACCTGAAATGGGATGAAGTCGGTGTCGATGTTGTGGTGGAATGTACCGGCTTTTTCTTGACCGAAGAAACCTGCCAGAAGCACATTGACGCAGGTGCCAAGAAGGTTGTGCAATCTGCCCCTTCCAAGGACGATACCCCCATGTTTGTCTACGGTGTGAACCATGACACCTACAAGGGTCAGGCGATCGTTTCTGCTGCATCCTGCACCACCAATGGCTTGGCACCTGTTGCCAAGGTATTGAACGACAGTTTCGGCATCAAGCGCGGCTTGATGACCACTGTACACGCAGCCACTGCGACACAAAAAACTGTCGATGGCCCTTCCAACAAGGATTGGCGCGGTGGTCGCGGCATCCTGGAAAACATCATTCCTTCTTCCACCGGTGCTGCCAAGGCCGTGGGCAAGGTGATTCCTGGGTTGAATAAAAAGCTCACTGGCATGGCGTTCCGCATCCCGACCAGCGATGTATCCGTCGTCGACTTGACCGTTGAGCTGAACAAGGAAGCCACTTACGAGCAGATCGTTGCTGCCATGAAGGCTGCCTCTGAAAGTGGCCCGCTCAAGGGTGTACTTGGTTTCACGGATGAAAAAGTTGTCTCCACCGATTTCCGTGGCAATGCCTACCCTTCCATTTTTGACGCTGATGCTGGTATCCAGCTTGATCCTACCTTCGTCAAGATCGTGGCTTGGTACGACAACGAGTATGGCTACACCTGCAACATGATGCGCCTGGTGCGTCATATCGCCAGCTAAGCCGGGGAGTAGACCATGACAGTAATCCACATGACAGACCTCGACTTGGCGGGCAAGCGCGTCTTTATTCGCGCTGACCTCAATGTGCCAGTCAGCGATGGCAAGGTAACTTCCGATGCACGTATCACGGCATCCATCCCAACGATTCGCCAGGCTTTGGATGCCAAGGCATGCGTCATGGTGACTTCCCACCTGGGACGCCCGGAAGAAGGCGTGTATTCAGAGGAAAATTCCTTGCAACCCGTTGCTGATGTCTTAGCTGACAAGCTCGGCCAGCCTGTGCGCCTGATCAAGGATTGGGTCAATGGCGGTTTTGAGGTGGCAGAAGGCGAAGTGGTGCTGCTGGAAAACTGCCGCTTCAACAAGGGTGAGAAAAAGAATCTCGAAGAAACCGCACGCAAATACGCTGCCTTGTGTGATGTCTTTGTCATGGACGCCTTCGGTACCGCCCACCGTGCAGAAGCTTCTACCTATGGCATCGCACAGTATGCCCCCGTCGCTGCTGCTGGCTTGCTGCTCACTGGCGAGTTGGATGCCCTGGGCAAGGCTTTATGCGAGCCTGCACGCCCGATGGTCGCTATCGTTGGTGGCTCCAAGGTTTCCACCAAGTTGACAGTGCTGGAAAGCCTGGCTGAAAAAGTCGACCAAATGGTTGTCGGTGGTGGCATCGCCAACACCTTCCTCAAGGCCGCAGGCAAGCCGATTGGTCGCTCATTGAATGAAGACGATCTCGTGCCCACCGCACAATGCCTGATGGAAAAAATGTCCAAGCGCGGTGCCGCTGTGCCAATCGCCGTGGATGTGGTCTGCGGCAAGCAATTCGACCCCGATGAGCCCGCCGTGCTCAAGTCTGCCGATGATGTTGCTGCTGATGACATGATCTTCGACATCGGCCCAGAATCCGCCAAGCAGCTTGCCGAGATCATCATGAATGCCGGCACTGTGGTCTGGAATGGCCCGGTCGGCGTATTCGAATTTGATCAATTCGGCAAAGGCACCAAAACCATCGCCGATGCCATCGCCAAGACCAAGGCCTTTACACTGGCTGGCGGCGGCGACACCATCGCTGCCATCCAGAAATACGACATCTACGACAAGGTGTCTTACATCTCGACAGCTGGCGGTGCATTCCTAGAGTTTCTTGAGGGCAAGAAATTGCCAGCAGTGGAAATTTTGGAGCAGCGTGCCAAGAGTTGATTGTTTAGATTAGTTTGATAAAAAGGAGCCTGTGGGCTCTTTTTTTACTTATGCTCCTTGGGCATAAGCAAGAATGTTGATGTTGTCATTCTGAGAGTAAGCTTGGAAATTATAGCGCTTGAGTTGACAGGTACATCTGCGTTATCTCAAACTTGGGACTTCTAATAATAAATTAACAGCATATATTCAAGGGGGAGTCTCGTTTGTCATCTGTGCCATATCCTAAGCGATGGGTAGTCATCGTCGTATCTTTATCTCTTGGTCTTCAGAGTTGCGTCACTACAGATCCAAAAACAGGTCGGCCTTCTCTCGGTGAAACTTTCAAGCAAACCTTTGCGAGTGATGACCCCTGTGCTAACAATGCTCGTAATATTGGGATTGTGGCAGGTGCATTGATTGGTGGACTGGTCGGCAATAAAGTCGGTGGCAGTAACAAGGTTGTGGGTACGTTAATTGGTTTGGGTTTGGGTGGTGCTGTGGGTGGGCTGATCGGCTCTGAGGTTGATAAGCGACAATGCGAACTAGCCAAGATTCAGAAAAAATACGATTTAGAGATGCAGGTTATCCCAATTGAGGTACAGGCCGTTGAAGGCAGTGCTTCAAAACCAGCTGAGATGCAGAAAGTTGGCTTGTCGGTTTCTGTCGTGGATGTGGATGGTAAACCTCAATTCGATTCAGGCTCTGCCAACCTGGAACCTGATGCCAAGATACATTTCGCTGAAATTGCCCGGCAATACTCCTTGAAAGCTCAGCTTGAGGCTTTGGGGAGTAATGCCTCTCATCAGGAAAAAGACAAGGTAGATCAAGCATTTAAGGTGAAAAGAGTGTTATTGATTGGGCATACCGATGACACTGGTAATACGACACTGAATGCTGATCTCTCGGAACAGCGTGCACGTGCTGTGGCTGCCCTGTTCAAAGCCAATGGTGTTGGTGAGGAGCAACTTTATTATCAAGGGGCAGGCGAAACTCTGCCGATCGCAGATAACCGCACGCTGGATGGACGCGCGAAAAATCGGCGTGTAGAGATTGTCGACCTTAGTAATGAGGAGGTATTTAATCTTTATTTGCAAACACGCCGTGCTAATACCGCCTATTATCGACCTGCTGAGTCAGAAAATCCTGTGATGAAGTCGGCTCATCAAGAGGCTGCCGTAGTCAAACAAACGAATAAGAAAGTGGTTGAAACCAAAATTTCCAAGAGTTTGCCCCTGTCTACTCCTAAAGATGAGAAGACACGATCTAAAACACCTGCGCCCGTTATTGTCCCTGCTTCCAACACCATTGATTTTGGCGGTGTGCCGTTCAGCACAAAAGTGGCGAGTCTTGATGTAGGGGAAATCAAGCCATCCGGCCGCACTTTGCGCTTGATCAGTGAGGCTGAGGCCAGTGATATGTCCGCTATCCGCACCTGTGACCTGGATCGACCTCGCCAAACTGGTGCGGTCAAATCCCTGAAAGGAGATAAGGCAGTCGCAACGAGTGAGCATTTGCCAGGGCTTTATGGGCGTAGCTGGTACGATAGTGTCGGAGGACATTTAGTCGTGCTGAACAATGTGTCTGTGCTGCGCGATGGCGCTGCACCTGCTAATGCACCAGGGGTGAAGGTGTATACCCAATATGACGCATCCAAAACAAAATCCAAGGCAGATGTCGACCTCACTCCTGTAGTCAATACCTATCAAGGCAGTAATGGCTTGCTTTATCGTGTGTTTATGGGAGGGGAGGCTGGCATGAAATGTATGGATATTCTTTGGCCTCAGGACAGTGGTCTGGTCACTGCCAAGGCAGGCAAGATACTTTATAGTCGTTCTGGCAATGAGTACGTAGTTGATTTCAAACCTAAACTGATCAACTCTACAAAGTAATTCGATAATAACAACTTAAAGGGGAACAATAATATGCAAGAGTTTTTTGCAACCTATCCATTGCTAGCCTGGAGCGTGGTCAGCACTATGATTGCCTTGGTGGTGGTAGTGGCATTATGGGATCAAGTAAAGTGGTGGTGGCTGAATACCTGGATGAGTTTTCCTCTCATCGGACGAATTAACACGTTGTCCAAAGACCTGAACCGTGATGTAACAAATCCTTCATGGTTCAAGGCAGAAAAGGCGCTTTGCCGAGATTACAAAAAGTTTATCAGGATCCAGAATGAGCTGGATTTCAATGACAAGATTGAATATTTGACTAAAGCCGGAGATAACGGACGCAAAGCGATTCCTATGTGGATATGGATACTGACCGTCGCTATGGTGTTTGTCGAGGCGATGGGTTTTAGTTATGTCCTCGCTGGATATACCTTGCCAGGCGCAAGTGAGAATCTACAACAAACCGGTGCTTACGGTATCGCTTTCCTAATATCTATAATCTTGGTGGCCTTAACCCATTTTGCCGGACATGAGTTGTATAAGTCAGGAAAGATTGCGCATGCGCGGCGCGAATGGGCTGAGGATGGGCGCAAGCATAAACTGACGACCGGGACGGTTGCTTTAGCCAAACCACAATCGATTGATGATGATCAACCGCGTTATACCCAGTTATGCAACCGCGTAGGTACGCATCCCAGCTATAAGATTACTATTCTCACGGCAGTGTTTGTCGTTTCTGTTGCAGTATTTGCAACATATGTTCGCGGGCAAGTATTGGAGAAATCCTTGCATCAGGAGGTGGTTGGAGCTAGTCAGGTAGTCGGTGCGAACAATGCAGATGGCTTGGACTTCTCGAATGATCTTGTGTTGCCGGAAGCTGATTTGGCTCAAAACCAAGCAGCGGTGGATAAGGCTCGCGCCGATGAAACCTCAATAGATCGTCATGGCGGCTGGGCAACTTTTATTGTGCTGGCATTTGTCTTCGTGTTCTTACAAATTCTTGGGGTGATATTTGGTCACCGATGGGGATTTGCAGGTCAGAACAGCGCAGCGGCATTTGCTGATATTGGTTATGGGCGTTACAACACGTACTCGGACGTTCGCGAGCACTATCAAGAGATTACTGATACGGCACAATCCAAGCTTGAAACGCTACAACAAAAGTTGATGGATAGAAATGCGCAGCATGGAACAGATGGTATGCATACAAGTAAAAGTTTTTACGATTTTCTGGAATTGAGTCGTCAAGAAGAGTCCAAGGATCGTGAAAGCCAACGTCAACATACGCAGCGTCAGGCTGAAGCACGCCAGACAAAGGTTGTGACAAATGCTCAGGATTTTAGTGTAGTGGTTTCATTGCCAGATGCATTGCGTACGCTTGATAGTCTGCAAGATAAAAACGCAAAGAAAGACTTTATTCATAGCTTACCAGTCGAGTTACAGACAGAGGTGCTTGAAGCTATCAAAAAGGCCAAGCTGGCAGAGCAGGAAAAAGTGAATCGCTCCAAGCTGGATTCGGAATTGGATGATTTATTATGAAATATAACCACCTCATAGCTTCGGTTGGGATGCTGTTTTTGTCCGGGTTGGCGCAGGCAGGAGGCGCGGTACCTACCTGTTATCAGGCCAAGCTTCTGCCTCAAGGCGTTAAAACAGACACTGAAATCTTTGTTGTCGTGGATCAGACCACGATGTTTGACAATGCATTGAAGCAATCGATTGCAAATAATGTGCGTCCGTTTTTAAGTGCCAACAATGCATTTTCTGTCATTCGTTTTTCAGCCTACACACAAGGGCAATATACTGAAATATTGTCTGCTGGTAGTCTGGATCCATTGATTGAGCAAAGTGCTAGAAACGACATATCCAAGCCTATCTTGTCCAAGTTTGATCAGTGTATGGACAATCAGCCTAAACTAGCTGCGCAGTTGGCGGGAGCGGCACTAAAAAAAGCGTTTGGAGGGAGTAGTGCATCTATTAGTAAATCTGATGTGATCGGCAGCCTTAAAGATATTTCAAGCAGGGTACGTCAATCATCAGCTAGTCAGAAAGTCGTGCTAGTGGCTTCAGATATGTTAGAGAACTCTTCGGTGACCAGTTTTTATGCTAATCAGGCAGTGCGCACTATTCAGCCAGAGAAAGAATTAGCGCTCGTAGAGAAGCACGGCTTGTTCGGTGATTTTGCCGGAGCGAGAGTGTATGTCATTGGTGCAGGTCTGTTGGCTGATGATGCTAAGACAAAATCAGTCTATCGGTCACCGCAAACAATGCAGGCGCTGGAAAATTTTTGGAAACAATATTTTCAGCGCTCTAATGCGCAATTGCTGGAATTTGGACAGCCAGCTTTGCTCAATGCTGTTAGGTGATTGGCAACTGAGCTTGTGCTGAGATGGTGTCTGGCGAATGCAAGATGCATCTTGCTCGTCAGTCATAGGGGCGGATTTAAAAGATGTCCGCAACTTTTTTAAGCATAAAGCTGATGTTGGATTGCCATAAGCATCTCTTTCTAGCTTAGTGCTTATAGCCTCGAAGCTTACTTCTTTCCTCAGTCCACGGGCAACACATTGCGTAGGGTGCCCACATCTGATTGCAACACGTCACCTAAGCCTATTTTAATGGCACAAAATATGCACCATTCCCCCTAGGTGCTGTCAGCTTTAACATGAGTCCCTAGAGGAATAGTTAGGAAAATGTTTATGGCATTACGTAAAACCAAGATTGTGGCGACGCTGGGGCCGGCTTCCAGTGAGGAGTCGGTGATTGAGCGGTTGGTGGATGCCGGCGTGGATGTGGTGCGGTTGAATTTTTCGCATGGGTCGGCGCAGGATCATATAGACCGCGCTGAACTGGTGCGTGATATATCGCGGCGTAGTGGACGCCCTGTGGGGGTGTTGTGTGATTTGCAGGGGCCGAAGATACGCATCGGTAAATTTGAGAATGACCGCATTTTGCTCAAGGTCGGAGACAAGTTCATCCTGGATGCAGCATGCAAGCTGGGTAATCAGGAGCGGGTGGGGCTGGATTACAAGACCTTGCCATCCGAGGTGGAGCCGGGGGCGGTGTTGCTGCTGGATGATGGACGTATTGTATTGAGTGTGGACGCCGTGAATGGTGGCGAGGTGTATTGTACGGTCACGGCTGGCGGGATGCTCTCCAACAACAAGGGCATCAATCGTCAAGGTGGCGGGCTCTCTGCCCCGGCACTGACGCTGAAAGACCAGGAAGATATCCAGACTGCAGTGGCGTTAGAAGCGGATTATATTGCGGTCTCATTCCCGCGCAGTGGTGCGGATATAGAGCTTGCTCGCCAGTTGGTGGAAGAGGCTGGCGGTCATGCAGCCATTGTCGCCAAGATCGAGCGCGCGGAGGCGATTGATGCGCTAGAGGAGATTATCGATGCGGCCGATGTGATCATGGTCGCGCGTGGTGATCTCGGTGTAGAAGTCGGTGATGCGGCGGTGCCTGGCTTGCAGAAGCGCATGATCCGCACTGCGCGCATGCGCAACAAGCTGGTGATCACGGCAACGCAGATGCTGGAATCCATGATCAGTAGCCCGATCCCAACCCGGGCGGAAGTTTCTGATGTGGCGAATGCGGTGTTGGATGGCACCGACGCAGTGATGCTCTCGGGCGAGACCGCAGTAGGGCATTATCCGGTGGAGGCTATCCAGGCCATGCATCGCGTCTGCCTAGAGGCGGAAAAAGAATACGACAGCCAGCACTTGAAAGCGCCTATTCATGATGAGTTTGGTTTTATCGATGAAGCGATTGCGATGGCGGCGGTATATACGGCCAAGCACCTGGATGTGAAGGCGATTGCGGCACTGACCAAGTCAGGGTCTTCTGTCACCTGGTTGTCACGTTCCAACACTAATGTGCCGATTTATGCGCTCACGACCGAGCGCAACACGCGGCGCAAGCTGTCGCTGTATCGCGGCGTATACCCGTACCACATCGAGCAGCCTAGCCGCGAGCTAGGCAAGATTCTCTACGATGCCGAAGAGTTGCTGTTGCGCCTTGGTGCGGTGCAGCGCGATGATCTCATGATGCTGACGTTTGGGGAGCCCATTGGCAAGGCGGGGGGCACCAATACCTTGCAGATTGTTAAAGTGGGCGAGCACAGGCGTGAACAACATTAGGCGAGAGCGACGAGGCCGCTCAACAACATGAGAGGATGTGCCCATGGCACTGATTAGCTTACGTCAATTGCTGGATCACGCGGCCGAGCACGATTACGGCGTGCCAGCGTTCAATGTCAATAACCTTGAGCAGGTGCAGGCCATCATGCAGGCGGCAGATGCCTGTGATAGCCCAGTGATCATGCAGGCCTCTGCCGGTGCTCGCAAATATGCGGGCGAGGAGTTTCTACTCAAGTTGATGGAGGCTGCGATCAGCAGTTATCCGCATATTCCTGTTGTGCTGCATCAAGATCATGGCACCAGCCTGGCTGTATGCTTGCATTCCATCAAGCACGGCTTTAGCAGTGTGATGATGGATGGTTCTTTGCTGGAGGATGCGAAGACGCCATCGAACTATGCCTATAACGTCGAGGTAACGCGACAGGTGGTGCTGGCAGCCCATGCCGTGGGCGTGTCGGTGGAAGGGGAGCTTGGCGTACTTGGCTCACTGGAAACTGGCCTGGCAGGTGAGGAGGATGGTGTGGGGGCTGAGGGGCATCTTGATCACAGCCAGTTGCTCACCAGTCCGGCTGAGGCAGTGGATTTTGTCGCGCAGACAGGTGTAGATGCGTTAGCGATTGCGATTGGCACTTCACATGGGGCTTATAAATTCAAGCGCCCACCGACTGGCGAAACGCTTTCCATCAGCCGTATTCGAGAAATCCACGCCCAGCTGCCGAATACGCATTTAGTGATGCATGGCTCATCTTCCGTGCCGCAAGAGTGGTTACGTGTAATCAATGAGTATGGTGGCGAAATCCCTGAGACTTATGGCGTCCCGGTGGAAGAAATCGTCAAAGGCATACAAAACGGCGTGCGTAAGGTAAATATTGATACTGATCTGCGCCTGGCTTTTACCGGGGCTTTGCGCCATTTCCTTGGGCGGCCGCAACACCGGGCCGAGTTTGACCCACGTAAAATACTGGCGGCGGCGACCCAGGCGATGCAGGGCTTATGCCAGGAGCGTTTTGAGGCATTTGGCTCAGCAGGACATGCGGCGAAAATCAAGCCAATTCCACTCGAGAAAATGGCTCAGCGCTATTTTTTAACCTGATCTCATTGCTCACGTTGTGCAGAATTTACAGCGTATAATGCCGGGATTATTTGCCTGGTACTTATCGCTATGCAGCCCAATAAATACAGTAAATTAGGTCAACAAGGCATCGGTTTGGTCGAGCAGGCCCTGCTGGTATTCATTGCGCTGGCAACGATCGTGGCTACAGGGCAGGCCGCGTTGCATATCTGGGAAATGAGGGCGGTAACCGTGGCAGATTTGCTGCTGTTATTTCTTTACCTCGAAATTCTCACCATGCTCAACCATTACTTGAGCTCGGGCACATTGCCGGTGCGTTATCCCTTGTATATCGGCATTATCGCGCTGGCGCGTTACTTGGTGCTCGACATCAAGGAGCTGGAGGCCTGGCGTATTTTTGCCGTGGCAGCTTCTATCCTGCTGATAGCGATTGCCATCTTGGTGGTGCGCTACGGGCATGTGAAATTCCCTTATTCCGATGGCCCTGAACAGGACCATCACTCGAAATAGTTTTTGATAAAGGTAAGCGTTTTGACTACTCCCCTCATGCAGTCCAGTATCAAGAGCCTGAAACTGATTAATCAGGGCAAGGTACGGGATATCTACGATATTAATGACCAATATATGTTGCTGGTGGCGAGTGATCGTTTATCAGCGTTCGATGTGATCCTGCCAACGCCTATCCAGGATAAAGGCGCGATTCTCACCAAGATTGCCAATTTCTGGTTTGAGAAACTCCAGCATGTGGTGCCTAACCACTTGACGGGTATCGACCCTGATAGCGTTGTGACTGACCCCGCTGAGAAAGCCCAGCTTGGGCCACGTGCATTGGTGGTGAAAAAGTTGAAGCCTTTGCCAATCGAGGCGATTGTGCGTGGTTACCTCGCGGGTTCCGGCTGGAAAGAATACAAGGCCAGCCAGAGCGTATGTGGCATCCCCCTGCCAGCAGGCCTGCAAGAGGCATCACAGTTGCCAGAGCCATTGTTTACGCCTTCGAGCAAGGCAGAGGTGGGTGATCATGATGAGAACATCACCCTGGAAAAATGCGCCCAGTTACTCGGAAAAGAGCTGGCTGACAAAGTCGCCCGTATCAGCGTGCAGTTATACAAGGAGGCTGCAGCTTATGCCTTGAGCCGCGGCATTATCATCGCTGACACCAAATTCGAATTTGGTCTGGATGAAGCGGGTGAGCTGTACTTGATCGATGAAGTATTAACCCCTGATTCATCACGCTTCTGGCCGCAGGATCAATATCAGGTGGGTAGCAACCCGCCCAGTTTTGACAAGCAATATGTCAGGGACTGGCTTGAATCTACCGGCTGGAACAAGACTCCTCCTGGCCCGCAATTGCCTGATGATGTTGCGGCAAGCACTGCTGCCAAGTATCGCGAGGCCTACGAACGCCTGACTGGCAAGCCGTTTTAACGCTAGGTAGCTGGATAAGTGCCATTGATAGATAAGCTGAAATCACTGGCGCGACAGCTCAAGACTGAGCTGGAAGTCTATCGCTTGGTGTTGCGCCACCCGCAGACGCCTTGGCTTGCCAAGGTGCTGCTAGGTTTGGCAGTGGGTTACTTGCTATTGCCATTTGACTTGATCCCTGACTTTATTCCCATTCTTGGGCAACTGGATGACTTGGTCATTGTTCCAGCCTTGTTCTACCTGGGCGTCAGGTGTGTGCCGATAGAGGTAGTCGTGGAATGCAGGCGCGAAGTCGCCGCACGCGAGGCAAGCCCCAGGTGATTTTTACTGCTGATTTAGGCTAAAATCCCGCGTTAACTTTACGTGGTTTGCAAAAACCATCCATCATTCAAACCAACCCATATTTTAAGGATAACCGCATGTCCCTTTCTAATGTGCCAGCAGGCAAAGACATCCCTAACGACTTTAACGTCATTATCGAAATCTCCATGCGTGGCGAGCCCATCAAGTTCGAAGTGGACAAGGATAGCGGTGCAGTATTCGTTGATCGTTTCATGGGTACTTCCATGCACTATCCATGCAACTATGGCTATATCCCGCAAACGCTGTCAGAAGATGGTGACCCGGTTGATGTGTTGGTGATCACGCCCATCCCATTGCAGCCAGGCGTCGTGATCCGTTGCCGTGCGATTGGTGTACTGACCATGGAAGATGATGGTGGTGTGGATGCCAAGGTGCTGGCTGTGCCTGTGGACAAAATTTGCCCACAATACAAGGATGTGAAGAGCTATCACGATATCCCTGAGTTCCAGCTGGCGCCAATCGCCCATTTCTTCGAGCACTACAAGGATCTCGAAAAAGGTAAGTGGGTCAAGGTCGGCGAGTGGAAGGGTGTAGATGAAGCCAAGGCAGAAATCGTTGCTGGCGTAGCGCGTTACGGCAAGTAAGTTTTTCTGGATTGGCATGAATAAAAAACGGCGCTTAAGCGCCGTTTTTTATTGCTGGAGAATAACGCTATTCACCGACTTGTAGCAGAAGGCCTCGTTGCCGGGCAATTCTGAAATAGCCCAAAAACACGGCAATGCCAATGCTGATGAAGACAATGTTGAGGCCAATCGCCCATTGCATGTGATGCAGGTTGAAGCTGTGCTCCAGCAGCAATTCGCGCATGCCTTCAAACACATGGCTGGCAGGCAATGCCAGCGCAACAGGCTGTAGCCAGTGTGGCAAGGTAGCAACCGGGTAATAGATAGCGCATAAAGGCTGGATCGCGAAGACGCTGACCCAGGCAATGCTTTCAGCCCCCATGCCGTAGCGCAGTACGATACCGGATACCATCAGGCCAATCGCCCAGCCCATGACGATGAGGTTGAGGAAAAAGGCGATAAGAGGCAGGCCCATGTCGTAGATGTTGTAGCCGAATAGCGGGATGGCGATCAGTGTTGCACCACCGATGCCAATCAAGGTGCGGATCAGGCTCATGAGCAGCAGGGAGGCTACCATTTCATACGGGCGCAAAGGGCTGACGAATAAATGCCCCAGGTTACGCGACCACATTTCCTCCATGAAGACGAGCGCAATGCCGAGCTGGCCACGGAAGAGTACGTCCCATAGCAATACGCCCGAAAGCAGGATGCCGCTAGCCTGTGCAATCAGGCTGCTATTGCCTTGCAGGTATAAGGTGATGAAGCCCCATAGCACCATTTGCACGGTAGGCCAGTACACCATCTCCAGCACCCGCGGCCAGGATGAACGCATGAGGTAAAGGTGGCGTAATGCTACTGCGCCGATGCGGCGCAAGGAAAAGTGCACGTCTTGCATCAGGCAAGCTCCTGGCTGCGAGCGATGTCGATAAAGACTTCTTCAAGGTTGTTGCGGCCATATTTTGCGATCAGGCTGGCGGGTGTGCCAATGTCCACAACTTGCCCTTTGCGCATCATGATGACATCCGCAGCCATACGCTCGACCTCGGCCATGTTGTGTGAAGCCAGCAGAATGCTGGCGCCAGTGTCGCGCTGGTATTGCTCCAGATAGCTGCGAATTGAGTCGGCAGTATCAGGGTCGAGGGATGCCGTTGGTTCGTCCATCAGTAGTAACTCTGGTTTGTTGAGCAGGGATTTAGCCAGGGAAACACGGGTTTTCTGCCCAGCAGAAAGTTGTCCATAGCGTTTGTCCAGTAATGTATCAAGGTTAAGGGCAGTGGCTAACTCTTCAATGCGCTGCTTCAGTGCGGGTAAGCGGTAAAGGTGGCCGTAAACCGTGAGGTTCTGGCGAATGGTAAGTCTTTGCGGCAGGTCTACGTAAGGTGAGGAGAAGTTCATGCGGTGCAACAGGCGGTAGCGATGTTGCAGCATATCCTCACCCAAGATGCGGATGCTCCCCTGGCTCGGTGTGAGCAAGCCCAACAGCATGGCAATCGTCGTGGTTTTTCCTGCGCCATTGCCACCCAGCAAGGCGGTGGTAACGCCGCGCTTTGCCTGGAAATTCAGGTTGTTGACGGCGCAGAATTGGTCAAAGTATTTGTATAGGCCCTGAACCTCAATCACGAGTGCTGGGCTCATATCAAGCTCCAGATCATTTTAAGGCCAACGATGTAAAGCAATAGTGCAAATAATTTTTTCAATACCGGAACAGGTAATTTGTGTGCCAGATAAGCGCCTAAAGGGGCAGTTAGCATGCTGGCAAGTGCAATGCCAATGAATGCTGGCAGGTAAATATAACCGAGGCTGTATTCCGGCAAATTACCTTGCGCTAATCCGGTGATGATGAACCCCATGGTGCCAGCGACGGCAATCGGTAGGCCTATCGCCGAAGAAGTACCGATGGCATAGCGTGCGTTGAAATTGCAGTAGAGGAGGAAAGGTACTGAGAGCGATCCTCCACCAATACCGACTAGGCTGGACAAAACGCCGATCAGGCCGCCCATGCTCAAGGTGCCGAACTTGCCGGGCAATTGCCGATGGGAGGCTGGTGTGAAGTTCAGCACCATCTGGGTGGCAATCAATAATGCGAACACGGCAAAGATGACTTTGAGTATGACCGTGTTGAGTTGGCCCGCCAACACTGCTCCGAGTAGGGTGCCCATGACAATCCCGGGCGTAATGAGCTTGACCACAGGCCAATGCACATTCTGTTTTTTATGGTGTGCTCGGGCTGAGGAGATCGAGGTGACGATGATGGTCGCCAGCGATGTGCCTAGCGCAATATGCATGATGTGCTGTGCCGGAAACGCGAGCGCCGTAAAGATGAAGACGAGAATGGGCACAATCACCGTGCCACCACCTACGCCTAGTAGACCCGACAGGATACCTGCCCCGGCGCCGGCAATGAAGTAGAGTAAAAATTCCATAGTGAAGGTCTGACTTTATCCTGATCAATAACAGAGGAAGGGTGGGTGGTTACTATCGTCGACTCGACAGTCGTGCGATCGCATCTCCAAGCGGAGAACCCTGCAATTCCTTCGCCAGTTTTTCAAGGCTGGCTGCTGCGGCTGGGCTTAGCGTGCGCACTTGTTTGGCAGGTTTTCCTGCGACAGATTGCACTTGCACTTCCACCCGAATTGAAGTAACTTCAAGCCCTTGTTTTTTCAGCCCAAGCATCAGGCTGGGCAGCATTAGCTTGATTTTTGCAGCGATGGCGCCATTGGTGGCATAGACCGTCAGGCGCTTGTGGCTGAGACTTCCTGCTTGCGTATAAGGTTTCAGTGCAGCGGGAACGACGGCATTCCATTTTTGCTGCGACAGTGTCAATTGTTCTGCTTGTTGCGACAGCGCTGCCAGTTCGGCGCTTTCAGTAAACAATGCACTTACACGCAGCATGCCGGACTCTCCCAAGGGGAAGCAATGAACATCATATTAGTATCGAATAGTACAGCACGGACGCGCAGCATCTCGTTGCCACTGGTCTTGCTTATCATCGGGCTGTTGAGTTTGCTACCAGCCTTGCTGGTTTGGGCCCTTATTGTGCCACATGGCACACACCAGCACAAAGGCATCCCCACCTCGATCCATTTCGTCAGTGCCAGCGAGCAGGCGCATATTGACGCCTTGGCGCAACAGGTGGGCGAGATGGAGGCCCGGGTATTGCGGCTTGATGCCTTGGGGGCAAGGCTCTCGAACCTGGCTGGAGTCAAGGGGGCGGATGCAGATGCCTTGCCGCCTGGGCGTGGTGGCCCTATGGTGGATGCGCGCACTATGTCAGGTGTTGAGCTGGAGAAACACATCCATGCCTTGACGCAATCCATAGAGCTTAATGGCGATAAATTAAGCCTGCTTGAGGCCACGATGTTGCAGCAGCGCTTGAAGGCGAGTACATTGCCGAGCACCATGCCGACGGTGGTGGCTTATAACTCTTCCAGTTATGGTTGGAGAGTGGACCCTTTCTCTGGCAAGGAGGCTTTTCATGAAGGCCTGGATTTTGTCGCGGACAGCGGAACACCGATTTATGCATCTGCCGCAGGAATTGTAACGGCTGCGGAGCAGACCCCCGACTATGGTAGAATCGTGAAGATTAACCACGGCTCGGGGCTGGAAACACGATATGCCCATGCGTCACAGTTGTTGGTGAAGGCAGGGGAGCGGGTTGAGCGTGGGCAGTTGATCGCCCGCGTTGGTAGTACTGGGCGCTCTACCGGGGCACACCTGCATTTCGAGGTGCGCTTGAATGGAGCAGCCTTGGATCCACGCAAGTATTTGCAAAGTGCAAATTAAATATTTGATTTATTAACTAACTTATAAAGCTAACCTAGAGGTTTCCGTCTAACGGAAAAGTGGTGCCACTTCATGTTCTCCGCGTTGTTCAAAAAAATCTTCGGTAGCCGTAACGAACGGCTGGTCAAGCAGTATGCACAAAACGTCAAGGCTATTAATGCGCTGGAACCCAGCATGCAGGCATTGACGGACGAACAGCTCAAAGCCAAGACAGATGAATTCAAACAGCGCTACCAGCAGGGCGAGTCGCTCGACAAGTTGTTGCCAGAAGCGTTTGCCGTAGTGCGTGAAGGTGGTCGCCGTGTGCTCAATATGCGCCACTTCGATGTGCAAATGATCGGCGGCATGGTATTGAACGCAGGCAAGATTGCCGAAATGCGTACCGGTGAGGGTAAGACCTTGGTGGCGACATTGCCAGCCTACTTGAATGCTCTCAGTGGCAAGGGTGTGCACGTTGTCACCGTGAATGATTACCTGGCACGACGCGATGCTGAGTGGATGTCTCGCCTGTATAACTTCCTGGGATTGAGCGTGGGTATTAACCTGTCGCAAATGCCGCATGACGAAAAGCAAAAGGCTTATGCGGCCGATATTACCTACGGCACCAATAACGAATTCGGTTTTGACTACCTGCGCGACAATATGGTGTTTACCGCAGAGGAGCGCGTGCAGCGCGGCCTTAATTATGCCCTGGTTGATGAAGTTGACTCCATCTTGATTGACGAGGCACGTACACCACTGATTATTTCCGGCCAGGCCGATGACAGTATTGATCTGTATCTGCAGATGAACAGCATTGCTGCCAAGATGATTCGCCAGGAAAAAGAAGATGGCGAAGGTGATTTCTGGGTGGATGAAAAGTCACACCAGGTCTTGCTCTCGGAGCAAGGACATGAGCATGCAGAGGCTCTGCTGGCCGAAGCGGGCTTGCTGGCTGAAGGTAGCAGCCTCTACGATGCTGCCAATATCAGCCTGGTGCACCATATGTATGCTGCGCTGCGTGCGCAATCGCTCTATCACCGCGATCAGCACTATGTGGTGCGCGATGGCGAAATCGTGATCGTCGATGAATTTACCGGCCGCATGATGGCTGGTCGCCGCTGGTCTGATGGCTTGCACCAGGCTGTTGAAGCCAAAGAAGGTGTGACCATCCAGAAGGAAAACCAGACCCTGGCTTCGATTACCTTCCAGAATTATTTCCGCATGTACGGCAAGCTGTCTGGTATGACAGGTACTGCCGATACCGAAGCCTATGAATTCAACCAGATTTACGGCCTGGAAACTGTCGTGATTCCTACCCATCGTGGCTTGCAACGTAAAGACCAGATGGACAAGGTATACCGCACAGGCAAGGAAAAGTATCAGGCTGTTATTGAAGATATTAAAGAGTGCCAGAAGCGTGGCCAGCCTGTGCTGGTCGGGACTACCTCTATTGAAAACTCCGAGTTAATCTCAAAATATCTCAACGAGGCCAAGCTAGACCATCAGGTACTGAATGCCAAGCAGCATGAACGTGAAGCTCACATTATTGTGCAAGCGGGTCGTCCTGGCATGATCACGATTGCAACCAATATGGCTGGCCGCGGTACCGATATTGTGTTGGGCGGTAACCCCGAGCCTGAGATTGCCGTGATTGAGGCCGATGAAAGTTTGTCTGAATCAGACAAGGCTGATCGTATTGCCAAGTTGAAGGCAGAGTGGCAAGTGCAGCATGATGCCGTGCTGGCTGCCGGTGGTTTGCATATTATCGGTACCGAGCGCCATGAATCCCGTCGTGTTGACAATCAGTTGCGTGGTCGTGCTGGTCGTCAGGGTGACCCAGGCTCCAGTCGATTCTATCTTTCGTTGGAAGATCAACTGCTGCGCATTTTTGCTTCTGACCGTGTTGCTGCCATCATGGAGCGCTTGAAGATGCCTGAAGGCGAGGCGATTGAGCATCCCTGGGTGACGCGTGCAATCGAGAATGCCCAGCGTAAGGTTGAGGGACGTAACTTCGATATTCGCAAGCAATTGCTTGAGTATGACGATGTATCGAATGACCAACGCAAAGTGATTTACCAACAGCGTAACGAGTTGCTTGAAGCTGCTGATGTGGGTGAAACCATTGCTGTGATGCGTGTCGACGTGATTCATGACCTGATCGCGACTTATATCCCACCAGAAAGCCTGGAAGAACAGTGGGATGTTGCTGGGTTGGAGAAAGCGTTGCAGGCAGACCTAGGCCTGGAAATTCCATTGCAAAAGATGCTGGAAGAAAATCCCAATCTGCATGAAGAAACCCTGCGTGAACACATTGTGGATGCAGCTAATGCGCTTTATCAGGCCAAGGAAGATCAGGCATCTGCGTCTGTGTTGCGTCAGTTCGAGCGTGCCGTGATGCTGCAAAGCCTGGATAACCACTGGCGCGAGCACTTGGCTGCGTTGGATCATTTGCGTCAAGGTATTCACTTGCGCTCCTATGCCCAGAAAAATCCCAAGCAGGAATATAAGCGCGAAGCTTTTGCCTTATTCTCCAGCCTGTTGGACACCGTCAAGCGTGAAGTGACCCAGGTGACCATGCTGGTGAAGGTGCAGAGCGAAGCTGATGTCGAGGCGGTTGAGAAACCTGCCGAGCTTGAGAACGTGCAATACCAGCATGCGGATTATGATGAAGCGCTTGGCAGCAGCGATGAAGCCGATGATGAAGCCTCAGCATCGACATTCGAGCGCGTAGGTGCCAAGGTCGGTCGCAATGATCCATGTCCTTGCGGCTCTGGTAAGAAGTACAAGCAGTGCCATGGCAAGCTGAGTTAAGCGTCTGCAGGGATGCAATCAGTTCCTCAGGTCGCCTCTCCTTGTATTGGTGTATGTGCGCTGGATAGTGAGCGGCAACATTGCACAGGGTGCTGGCGTACGCTCGAAGAAATCAGGGGCTGGCGTACCATGAGTGACCGCGAGCGCTTGCAAGTGCTCAAGGTGATTGAAGCCAGGCGACCTACTGCCAAGCATTAGCCATGACAGTTGTAGCATTCAATAAAAAAGCCGGGATTTCCCGGCTTTTTTATTGTGCACATGCCATGCTGCCATGGGGCAAGCGTCACCTGATTACGGTAAAATCAGGTTTTTGCCTTTCTGAGAAAAGCTATCATGCCAGTCAATCTTGTCGCGCCCGAGGCGCACTCCCTGTTGCCAGTTCCAGGTGTGGAGCTGGGTATTGCCAAGGCGCATATCCGTAAGCCAGACCGCAAGGATATGCTGGTAATCAAACTGGCAGAAGGCGCACGCGTATCTGGCGTGTTCACCACAAACCGTTTCTGTGCAGCACCTGTGACTGTGTGCAAGCAGCACTTGGCAGCAGGGCATGGTATTCGTGCGCTAGTGGTCAACACTGGCAATGCTAATGCGGGCACTGGAGAGCCAGGCTTACAGAATGCAAGGGCTACTTGTGAGGCACTGTCTGGGTTGCTGAACATCAAGTCTGAGCAAGTCTTGCCTTTCTCTACTGGCGTCATCCTAGAACCTTTACCCATGGAGCGCTTGCTTGCTGGCTTGCCGCAATGTGTTGCTAATCTGGGCGAGCAGCACTGGTTTGATGCTGCCGAAGCCATCATGACCACGGATATTGTCTCCAAGGGGGCATCACGGCAAATCACGCTGGGTGGCAAGACTGTGACGATTACCGGTATTTCCAAGGGCTCTGGCATGATCCACCCCAACATGGCGACCATGCTGGGTTATGTGGCGACTGATGCTGCGATTAGCCAGGCTGCGCTGGAGGCCTTGATTGATCATGCCGTCAATCGTTCTTTCAACTGTATTACCGTAGATGGCGATACTTCTACCAACGACTCTTTTATTGTCATGGCGACTGGTCAGGCGGGTAATGCCGAGATCAGTGATGTAGACAGTACAGAATTCCAGCAATTGCAGGATGCTATTACCGAGTTATCCATTGAGCTGGCGCAGGCGATTGTGCGTGACGGTGAAGGTGCGACAAAGTTTATGACTATCCAGGTCGAAGCTGGAAAAGATGTGGAAGAGTGCCGCAAGGTCGCTTATGCAATTGCGCACTCTCCATTGATCAAGACCGCTTTCTTTGCCTCAGATCCTAATCTAGGCCGCATCTTGGCGGCTATCGGCTATGCTGGTATTGATGATCTGGATGTGAACGCCATGCAGCTTTACCTGGGTAATGTATTGGTGGCGGAGCATGGTGGTCGTGCTGCAAGCTATGTCGAAGAGCAAGGTGCTGCCGTGATGCAGGAAGCTGAAATTACCGTGCGTGTGGTGCTGAATCGGGGGCAGGCCAATGCCACGGTGTGGACTTGCGACTTCTCTTATGACTATGTTCGCATTAATGCGGACTACCGCAGCTAGGGTGCAGGATGGCTGATTTTGAGCAGTTGATCACGCGAGCCGAGGCTGTGCTGGCAAGGCTGGAAAGCTTCTTGCCACCGCCTGCTCCCGCACCTGACTGGAGTGCCATTGCCTGGCGCTGGCAAACCCTCAATGGTCGTGGGCATTTGGTGGCTGTGGAGCATCCCCATCACATCAGCCTGAATGACATCCGCAATGTGGATGAGCAAAAGGCCGAGATTGTGCGCAACACCGAGCAGTTTGTGCATGGCTATCCTGCCAATAATGTGTTGTTGACTGGTGCCCGTGGCACCGGAAAATCTTCATTGGTCAAAGCAGTGCTGAGTACATTTGCAGAGCAGGGCTTGCGCCTGGTCGAAGTCGATAAGCAGGATTTGGTGGCATTGCCGGAAATCGTCAGCTTGCTGCGTGAACGCAAGGAGCGATTCGTCATCTTTTGTGATGATTTGTCATTTGAGTCTAGTGACCCGGGCTACAAGGCTCTCAAGGTGGTGCTGGATGGCTCGATTGCCGCGACGTCCGATAATGTCGTGGTCTATGCCACTTCCAATCGCCGCCACTTGATGCCTGAGTTCATGTCGGAAAATCTTGAGGTAACGCGACATAGCGAGGAAATCCGGCCAGGGGACACCACCGAGGAAAAAGTCTCGTTGTCGGAGCGTTTTGGCCTTTGGCTATCGTTTTACTCCTTCAATCAGGACGAATACCTGGCCGTGGTGGAGCAATGGCTCAAGCATTACGGTATTGAGCAAGTGGATGAAGCAACCCGTAGCGCAGCCTTGCTGTTTTCTCATACCCGTGGCGCCCGTAGTGGCCGAGTAGCCTATCAATTTGCCCGTGATCATGTGGGCCGCCAATCATTAGCCGGAGGCAAGGTGTCATGAGTGTTGTGCGTGCCGCCGTAGCTATCTTGCAACGCCCTGATGGGCAGGTGTTGTTGGCCGAGCGCCCAGTAGGCAAGCCTTGGGAAGGCTGGTGGGAGTTTCCTGGAGGCAAGATAGAGGCAGGTGAAACCCCTTTTCATGCCTTGGTGCGTGAGTTGCGCGAGGAGCTTGGCGTCGAGGTGGAAAAGGCGACGCCCTGGATGTTACGTCGCTTTGACTACCCTGATCGCAAAGTCGAATTACATTTCTTTATTGTACGTGATTGGCAGCATGAGCCACGTAGTTGCGAGGGGCAGCAATTAAGCTGGCAGCACCCGACTGCATTGACTGTAGGCCCGATGTTGCCGGCGAACGAGCCTATTCTTGCTGCCTTGAGCCTGCCATCCATCTATGCCATCAGCAATGCT
The DNA here is from genome assembly GCF_044751345.1 of Methylobacillus methanolivorans. Classification (GTDB taxonomy): domain Bacteria; phylum Pseudomonadota; class Gammaproteobacteria; order Burkholderiales; family Methylophilaceae; genus Methylobacillus; species Methylobacillus methanolivorans. The sequence continues at coordinate 79,540 of NZ_JBIWXY010000003.1, forward strand.
GCCGAGTTGGGTGAAAAGGCTTTTCTGAATCGCCTGCAGTCTGCCTTGGATCAAGGGTTGCGCTTGCTGCAATTACGTGAAAAGCATCTGTCTGCTGACGGATTGCAGCGTCTCGCTGAACAGGTGTTGAAAATGACACAGCCTTATCAGGCGAGAGTACTACTCAACGGCGATGTCGACACTGCACGAGCATTGGGTTTTTCAGGTGTACATTTCTCTGCTGCCAGCCTGATGGCATTGTCGGAGCGTCCACAGCAAATGCTGTGCGCGGCTTCATGCCACGATGCCCGCGAGTTGGCGCATGCGCAATCCTTGGCGCTGGATTTTGTCGTGTTGTCGCCTGTGCTGCCAACATTGAGTCATCCTGATGCTCCAGTCTTGGGTTGGGACGGTTTTGCTGACTTGGCGCATGAAAGTAGCCTGCCGGTTTACGCGCTTGGCGGTATGCAGCCGGAATATCTGGAGCAGGCCTGGCAACAGGGGGCTCATGGTATCGCCATGATGCGCGGAGCATGGGGCTAATCATGTCCTTCAAGCGACCGCTGCGATGGGGCATTGTTTTGCTGTTGATCTTGGGTAGCTTGGGTTATTTCTGGCTGAAATCAAACCACGATGCGATTGAAACCATTGTCTGCGATGCTATTGTGCAGGGCTGTACGCATGGAGACCTGACGGTACGGGCAATGACTCCGCCTACTACTATGCAGGCATTCGAGGTGCGTATCAGCTCGCCTGGCGCAGAATCTGTGCATGCGAGCTTCGATATGGTGGATATGCAGATGGGGATGAATCGTTATCGCTTCCAGCGTCAGCCCGATGGGAGTTGGCGTGCTATGGTGACATTGCCGTTGTGCGTCAGCGGGCGCAGTGACTGGATCATGCTGATTGACATCAAGCATTCATCGCAAGCTCTCCCAGCACATTATCAATTGACATTGACTACCCAGTAACAGATTGGCCTAGTAGTCTTCTTCGTCGAGCTTGGGATTGGTATCGGGGATGCGATAGTTTTCGCTGGCCCATTGGCCGAGGTCGATCAGGCGGCAGCGCTCTGAGCAGAATGGGCGATAGGCATTGGTGCTGGAGTATTCAGCCAGCTCCCCGCATTGCGGGCAGGCGACCATTTTTTTCTTGCTTACAGGTTGCACAGTGTCAGTGAGAAGTTGATATCGTGATCGCAGGGACGCGGGCGCTGGGCATTATCCAGGCTATTGAAGCGGATATTAATGGCGTACTTGTTAGCGCTCACTTCGGGGAAACAGGGTGTATCGTCACTGATCTCCACGCGTAACATTTGGGCTGGTTTGGCGCCGCCCAGCATCTGCTGATAAGCCCCGTTGGTTGCTGTCATGTTGGAAGTCATGCCACTTCCACGCAAAATGTGCAGAATGATACGGATGGCATCATGCAACGGCATTAGCGGACTCATCCAGACACTGAGGTCATGCTTGCGGCGCTCGCTACTCAAGCCTAGCCAGTAATGGTAAGACGGTAAATCGAACTCACAGACGCCACCCGGGATCACCGAGCGCTGCTTGATACTCATTAACCATTCATTGTCGCGCAGGGTTTGCCCTAGTTTGCCGGGCGTATTGCGCAAGGGGCGTGCAGCGTTTTCTATATCGGTGACCAGGTCATTGAGTACTTTTTCCTCAATGGATGGATTGCCGCGCAGGTTGTTCATCACCATTTTTTGGCGGTCTAACTCCTGCAGCAGATCCATCTTGAGCTCTGCGCGCTCAATGATGTCTAGTATCTGGAAGATGGAAAGCAGGACGCTATGGTGGATAAACTCGTGTTCACCCTCAATATTGTGCAAGACCTTGATAAAGAGGTCTTCCAGACGCAACAGGGTACGGATGCGTTCATTAAAGGGGTAATCGTAACTAGGCACGGGCTTCTCGAGGCTGATCCGTTTGTTTATAGTAGTTGTCGTGAATTATCAGATTTATTCGCTAACTATGCAAGTCTTAATGAATTTTTCATGCATTTGGTGAATTTTTTGTTGCAGCTCTTCAATGCTGCCATTGTTGTCAATAATGTCGTTGGCTAGTGCGCGACGGAAACTGCGCGATGCTTGTGCGGCGATGATGGAGCGCACCATCTTCTCGGTAAAGCCATTGCGATTGACGACGCGGCTGATCTGCTTCTCTTCGTCGCAATCAATCAATAAAGTGCGGTTGACGATGCCTTCGTAGCGATTGGACTCAAAAAACAAAGGGATAGCCAGTATCTGGTAGGGTGACTGATTGTATTGCTCCAGCTCGCGTAATGCTTCGCTGTGTATGGCAGGGTGCAGGATGGATTCCAGCATCCGGCGATCTGCATCATTATTGAAGATACGGTCACGGATTTTTCCCCTATCCATGGCACCATCCTCAGTGACGTATTCTGTGCCAAAGGCCTCTGCAATTTTGCTGACCAGTGGTTGGCCTGCGCTCGTCAGGTGGCGGGAAATGACATCGACGTCTACGACGGGTACGTCCAGATCGCTAAACATTCTTGCTGCTTCACTTTTGCCGGCACCAATGCCGCCAGTCAATCCAACTACATACATTGATCAGCCTCCTAGATATAGTTGTGAGAGTTGTTTGCCGAAGAAAAGTGCGGCAACTCCTCCTAATGCCAAGTAAGGCCCAAATGGGATGGGGGTTTCGCGGCCATGCTTAGTCAGTACGATCAAGCCAATCCCGATGATGGAACCAGCAATGGATGATAATAAAATGACAGCGGGTAGCAATTGCCAGCCAAACCATGCCCCCAGTGCGGCCAGAAGCTTGAAATCGCCATAACCCATGCCTTCCTTGCCGGTGACCAGCTTGAACAGCCAATATACCGACCATAATACGAGATAGCCTGCCGCAGCGCCTGCTACGGCAGAGCTTAAGTCGGTAAAGCCATCGCTGAGATTGAATAACAGGCCAGCCCAGAGCAGGGGGAGGGTGATGTCATCCGGTAGCAAGTGGGTGTCAAGATCGATAAAGGTTAAGGCGATCAGGGCGAAGATGATAAACCAGCTTGCCACGGCCAGGCTTGAGTAGCCGAAGTGCCAACTGGCAAGGCCAGTCAGGGCTGCAGTGAATATTTCTACCAATGGGTAGCGTGGGCTGATCTTGGTTTTGCATTGCCTGCATTTGCCGCCCAATAGCAGGTAGCTGAAGACAGGGATGTTTTCCATGGCGCCAATGACGTGCTGGCAGTGGGGGCAACGTGACCTGGGCGTGACAAGGTTGTAACGGGTTCGCTCTGGCTGGGGCTTACCTTCTGCTTCCAGGTGCTCTGCTTGCCAGGCCAGTTCCATCATGCGCGGCAGACGGTGGATGACCACATTGAGAAAGCTGCCCACCATGAGCCCAAGCAAGGTGGAAAAGATGATAAAGAAGCCGGGGCTGTCCCTCAATGTATCGAGGAATACAAAAACAAAATCAGGCATAAATTAGATTGTCGGTAAACTTTCCGCATCATCGCACCGTTATATAAGTATGGCAACCGCAGTGGCGTTGGCCCGGATGGGCTTGAAATAGGCAGGAAGATCGCCATCTATGTGTTGCTCACATTTTCTCGTCACTAGCCTGAAAGGAATGCATATGATGAATACCGAAACGCAAGCTGCATGGGATGCCCCTGTTATTTGCCGCGTTGAAGTCGATTTGTCGGGTTGGCTGGAACAACTGACGGGGAACTCGCATTGGGAGGTCTATGACGAAGCCGAGGACGAAAACTACATGAGTTTTGCCATGCGTCATGGGCGTAAGCAGGCGGAAATCACTCTCTATCATAATGGCTATGCTACTGTTGATGTCGATGGGCAATCCTTGTTTGATGGTTCCTTGACCACGAGAACCAGTGATTGCGCGCATCTCAGCTACTACCATGCAGAGAACGGAGAATTGATCACCTTGAATTGAGGATGAACCAAAGCCCTGCTTGCAGGGCTTTTTAATGTGTTTATTGTTCAGTTTTAGGAACTAAACTCCAGCGCTTAGTGTCGTTTTGCAGGGCCTGATGTGATCACTAGAGTATGAACAATAACGCTGAATACAAAATGCTGCCTAGGCAAAGGTTGATTGATCTTCTGAGCCTAGAGCGCAAAGATATATTACTGATTATTATCCTGATGGGTGGGGTTGGTTTCATCAATCTCGCGATACCTATTTCAGTGCAAGCGCTCATCAATACGGTCACGATGGGCAGCTTGATGAAGCCGCTGCTCATTATCTCCTTCATGTTGTTCATATTCTTGCTATTGGCGGGATTGTTTTACGTGCTCGAGATTTTTATTGTCGAGCTGATCCAGCGGCGGATTTTCTGCCGTATTGCCATAGATTCGGCCAGCAAGACTCAAGGGGCAAAATACGATGTGGCAAGTGCGGATGACTTGCAGGAGCTCATCAACCGCTTCTTTGAGGTGACGTCGGTACAAAAGTCTGTTGCCACCTTGTTGACTATAGGTGTGGCCACGATCCTTCAGGGGGTGGTGGGCAGTATTATCCTGGTGTTCTACAGCGTTTATTTTGCCGTGGTAGTGGCCTTGGTCATGCTCATCATCCTGGTCATTGTGTATGTGATCGGGCGTAAGGCACCACTGACTGCAATTGCGGAATCCCATGCCAAGTTTGAATTGGCGGCGTGGTTGGAAACCATTGCCCGTAACCTCAATACCTTCAAGTTTTCCTCCGGGGTGCGTCTGGCACAGGAGCGAACTGGCCAATTGGCGGCTGAATACCTGAAAAAGCGCAGTGCGCATTTCCGTGTGCTCATCAAGCAGTATCTCGGGGGTGTGGTCATTTATGCCTTGGGTGGTACGGCGATGCTGGCTTTAGGAGGCACGCTGGTGATCCAGGGGCAGATCAATTTGGGCCAGTTTGTCGCGGCTGAGCTGATCATCTTTGCCGTGCTGGCTTCTTTCCTGAGGTTTATCGGCCAGCTTGAGTATTATTACGATTTGCTCGCCAGCCTCGACAAGATCGGTTATATCCAAGATCTGCCACAGGAGAAGGTATCTACCCGTCACTTCGAGATCAAGCGCCCCATCAAGTTAAGCGCAGTGAACCTTGGTTACGATTATCTGCGGCATACCGCTTCACAGTCTGGCATCAGTTTTACGTTGCAGCCAGGTAGCAGTTTGGCTGTGCTCGGGGTTGCTGGCGCAGGAAAGTCCTCGTTGGCGGCCTTGCTCACAGGCTTGAAGCAAGCTGAGCAAGGGCATGTGGAGTTCAATGACATTGCGCTTGAGCAATACAACCTGAATACCTTGCGTCAATATCTTGGGTGTGTAGGTAAGCTGGAGGTGATTGAGGGTAGCATTCTTGAAAACGTTTTGGTTGGGCGTGACGATATTCCGTTAGGAGATGTCACCCAGTTGCTGAATAAGCTAGGCTTGATGTCCAGTATCAATCGGTTACCCAGTGGCTTGGATACCCTGCTTGCTGTGAATGGGGCACCGCTTTCGACAACCCAGGCCAATTTGCTGATGCTGGCTCGTGGCATTGTTGGTCAACCGGGATTGTTGATTGTTGATGGCTTGCTGGATTATCTAGATGAGGCAGATTTGAATCGTGCCTTGCCATTATTACTGGAGTTGCCCGCATGCAGCGTCGTTATTTTGACACGCCATGCATCGATCGCTCAGCGCTGCTCGCAGGTGCTGACGTTGGAGGTGCATGATCATGGCATATAAGTTGAGCGATCATCAGCAGTTCGAGAAATATACCGCAACTCCTAGGATGGTGAAGCGCATCTTGGTATGGATCGTCGTGTTGTGCTTTATTGTGCCGACCTTGATGTTGTTCCTGCCCTGGCAGCAGAACGTACAAGCGATGGGCTCGGTTACCGCATTTGCACCATTGGAAAGGCGTCAAAGCGTGGATGCGCCAGTTGGTGGTGTTATCAAGCAATGGTTTGTGCGCGAGGGAGCACGTGTGAAAGCGGGCGATCCTCTGCTACAAATTAGTGATGTTGACCCAAAGTTCAAGGAGCGTTTGGCTGCGCAGCGGCAGACCAGTGCGACCAAGCTCAAGGCCAAGCAGGATGAGCTACAGGCTTACGAAGTGCAGTTGCAGAATTTGCTTGCCGTGCGCCAGGCCAGGGTCAATGCTGCAGAATATGGATTAGATGTTGCCAGGCAAAAGGTGGTGGCAGCGGCGGAGAATGTCGAATCAGCACAAGCCACGTTGGATGCAGCGGATTTTCAGGTGAGCAGAATGCAGCGCTTGGTGCAGGAAGGCCTGGTTTCCAGGCGCGATGTCGAAGTGGCGGAGCGCGACAGGGCCGTGGCGCTCAGGAGTGTGAATAGCGTCAAGGCCGCCCTGGACTCAGCGCGGGCCGAGGAAAAAACTGCCGCTGCTAATTTGGTGCAAGTGAAGGCGGAAACCCAGGCCAATATTGATGCAAGTCGCGCCTTGTTGAGCAAGATAGGCTCTGAGGTCGCCGATACGCAGAATGAATTGACCAATCTCGAGATCAGCGTTTCGCGCCAGGAGTCACAATTGGTGAGGGCGCCACGAGCAGGCACCGTGTTCAGAGTGCCGGTGAATTCGCAATCCCAGGTGATCAGCCAGGGACAGCCGCTATTGGTGATTATTCCTGACACCGAGCAACAGGCAGTGGAATTGATCGTCAGTGGTCTTGATGCTGCCTTGATCTTGCCAGGCAGTCGCGTTCGGCTGGAGTTTGATGGTTGGCCGGCGCTCCAGGTGTCTGGGTGGCCTAATGTGGCTATCGGCACGTTCGCTGGCAAAGTGGCTTTTGTGGATGCCAGTGATGACGGCACGGGACGTTTCCGCGTCATGGTGGTGCCCGATGAAAGTGTGCAAAAGTGGCCTGGTGAGCGCTTCTTGCGGCAGGGCAGCTCATCGCGAGGCTGGATACTGTTGGAAGAGGTCTCAATCGGCTATGAAATCTGGCGTGTGCTCAATGGTTTCCCTCCACGTGTGCCGCAAGTTACGGCTGGGAGTCATCAGGGAACATGATGGTGAAGGGTATGAGGCCGGAATCAATCATCAACCATTGCCGAGTATTGGTGTGTCTGGGTTTTGTCGCCCTGGCACCAGTTGCGGCCTGGGCTGCAACAGAAATGGCAGGAGATGTACCAGCGCAGGCGATTCGCCTGCCAGATCGCCTGGACCTCAACAGTATGAGTCAAGGGCGTGCAACCACGTTGGATGAAGACTATGCTGCGACACAGCAAGAATACAAATTATCCTCGCCCAACAAGCTCAATATCAAACTCGATGATTTGTTGGCGGAGCATCCTGGGCAGGTATTGGCGCCGACTGGCGTTGAGCATGGGCTGACGATTGCGGATGTAAGGGCACGCGCCTTACGTAACAACCTTTCTCTTAAAGTGGTGCAGTTTGATCCACAAATTGCGCAAAGCGTTCTGGGGGCTGAACGCGCCAAGTTCGATAACATCATCTATGCCAGCTTGCGACGCACGCGCGAAAATCGTCCATTGACCAGTGGCGATATCGTGCAGCTCAAGGCGGAGGATGCCTCGCTGGATGGGCAATTGGTCAAGTTGAACAAGGCTGAGCAGCAAATCGATTACCTAGATGGTGAAGCTGGCATTGCCATTCCGCTGAGGACCGGTGGTACGGTGCGTTTGAGTACGCCTTTTGAACGCAAGCTGACCGAGGGGGCGTTGGGTACTGATGAGTACAGGCGCGCCACGCGGTTTTCAATCAGCCAGCCCTTATTGCGCAATGCTGGCATCAAGGTCAACGAGGCCAGTATTCGCATTGCTGACTTAGATAGGCAGGCGGTAGATGCCAGTACCCGCTTGCAATCCATACGTGTCATTGCCTTGATAGACAAGGCTTATTGGGATTTGTATGCTGCCTGGGCAGAGTTGGAGGTAAGGCAGCAACAGTACGAACTGGCTACGCGTAACCTTGAGATGGTACGACGCAAGGTGCAAGAGGGGCTGGTGGCAAGCATTGAGGCCAGTCGTGCAGAAATCGGCGTGTCTGATCGCATAGAAGCATTGATCATGGCGAAGACCCGCTTGCAGCTTAGCCAGCGCCAATTGCAGTTCTTGCTTAATGATCCACAATATACCTTTGAAGGCCATGCGTTGATTCGTCCGCAATCCGAGCCCATCCTTGTGCATTATGAGTTTGATAGAGATAGGCTGGTGGATTCAGCGATGCAGGGAAGGCTGGAGTTGCTGGAGCTTGAGCTGAAGCTTGCTGCCGATCTCAACAAGATCGAGTATTTGCAGAATCAGACATTGCCGTTATTCACACTAGATTACAGTTATGGGGCCTTGTCTGCTGGAGACAATAGTCTTTCCCAAGTTTATAACAGCCCCTTCGATAATCGCTTTAATGATTGGTCCGTGGGCTTGCGTTTCGAGTTGCCCATGACCAATGAGGCGCGCCGTAACCAGCTGCAACAGGCCGTGCAGCAGCGCATGCAGCGCTTGGCAACCAAGGAGTTACAAGTGTTGACGGTCAAGCGCGAGATTCATGATGGCGTAGACCGGGCAGAGCAGCATTGGCAGCGCATGATTGCCGCGAGGCAGCAAGTGATGCTGGCGGGTGTCAATTATGATGGTGAGTTGAAACAGTTTAATGAAGGCTTGCGCAACATGACCGAGGTGCTGGAAATGCTGAGTAGGCTAGGCGAGTCGCAGATCAAGGAAATACGTGCCCTGGTGGATTACCAGGTGGCGCTGATCGATGTGGCTTATACCACTGGTACCCTGTTGGGATATGGGCAAATAGAGTTTGGCTCTTAAATCGTTGCTACGTTTAGTAGCTGCGCGAGACGGCAAATTCAGCCAGCTGTAACAAGGCCTGCTTGTAAGGGGTTTCTGGTAAGTGGGCAATGGCTTTGCAGCCAGTGGCAGCCTCATCACTGGCAACTTTGCGTACATGCTCCAATGCGCCAGTATTCTTGACTGCATCAATTACCGCAGGCAACTCATCCAAGCCGCCTTGCTCGATGGCATGGCGAATAATCGTACGTTGAGCTTCGGTGCCATGGCGCATGGCATATAGCAAGGGCAGGGTGGGCTTGCCTTCAGCAAGGTCATCCCCCAGATTCTTGCCAATTTCTGTGCTGTCGCCGCTTAGGTCGAGCACATCGTCAACCAGCTGGAATGCTGTGCCCAAGCGCATGCCGTATTCTGCCATCGCGGCTTCATCCTGAGCGTCGGTGCCGCAGATGATGGCACCTAACCGTGTGGCCGCTTCGAACAGCTTAGCGGTTTTGTAGTGGATAACCTTTAAATAGGCTTCGTCCGTGATGTCGGCATCGTGGACATTAAGTAGTTGCAGCACTTCACCTTCAGCGATCGTGTTGGTCGCTTCGGATAACACTTCCATCACCCGCATGCTCTTGATGCTGACCATCATCTGGAATGTGCGTGAATAAATAAAGTCACCCACCAGTACGCTGGCTGCATTGCCGAATAATGTATTGGCAGTTGCCTTGCCGCGCCGTAATGAAGACTCATCGACGACATCATCATGCAGTAGCGTCGATGTGTGGATGAGTTCAATGACGGCAGCCAGTTCGTGATGCTGCGGTTCGATACGTCCAAATGCTCCGGCAGAGAGTAGTACCAAGGCAGGTCTTAAGCGCTTGCCGCCACTATTGACGATATAATCAGCCACCTGATTGATCAGGACGACATCGGAATGCAGGGATTTGCGAATCACCGCATCGACTTTTTGCATGTCTTCTGCGATGCAGGATTGAATAAAAGCTAGGGACACGTCTGGCTGCCAAAAATAAGTCTCGGGATTCTAGCATATGCAATAGCGGAAACAGCGCCCGCATGCCGGAGAGGCATTTTAAAATTGCCGTTTTCGTGGCTAATTAGCATGGTCAATAATAGCATTTGCTTTCCGTGTAGTTTTCCGTATAATGCCCGATTCATTTGAATGCGTAGCAAACGAGGCATAACCATGTATGCAGTTATCAAAACTGGTGGCAAACAATATCGCGTAGCCGCTGGTGACAAGCTTAAGGTAGAAAAGTTGGCGGGCGAAGTCGGCAGCGAAATCACCCTCGACAAGGTATTGTTGGTTTCTGATGGTGAAAACACCACCATTGGTGCTCCTCTGGTTCAGGGTGCGAGCGTACAAGCCAAGGTTGTGGCTCACGGTCGTGGCGACAAGGTCTTGATCTTCAAGATGCGTCGTCGTAAGCACTATCGTAAAACTCAAGGCCATCGCCAGAGCTTTACTGAAATCCAGATTGAAAAGATTGCTGCTAAGTAAGGAGTAGTGAAAAATGGCACACAAAAAAGCAGGCGGTAGTTCCCGTAACGGTCGCGACTCACAAGCGCAGCGACTGGGTGTTAAGGCTTTTGGCGACCAGTTTGTTTCCGCTGGCAGCATTATCATTCGTCAGCGTGGTACCAAGATGCACCCAGGCGAAAATGTTGGTATTGGCAAGGATCACACCTTGTATGCCAAGGTTGACGGCAAAGTGGCTTTCTCCGTGAAAGGCGCATTGCGTCGCAAGTTGGTCAGCATCGTTCCAGCTTAATACTGGCGTGATTCGGAAAAAGCCCTATCGCATTGATAGGGCTTTTTTATTTCAGGCAGTATGATAACTGCCTTAATCGGTTCAACCCTTAACAGATAGCGATCATGAAGTTTATAGACGAAGCCACGATCAAGGTTTATGCAGGTGATGGCGGTAACGGTGTCGCCACATTCCGCCGCGAGAAATATGAAGCCATGGGTGGCCCCAATGGTGGGGATGGCGGTCGTGGTGGCTCTATCTACATGATCGCTGACCGCAATATCAATACCCTGGTGGATTATCGCTATACGCGTGTTTTCCGCGCAAAGCGCGGTGAAAATGGTCGTGGCTCGGATCAATATGGTGCGGGTGGCGATGACATGGTGCTGCGGGTGCCTGTCGGCACTGTCATTAGTGACAAGGCGACAGGACAGGTGCTGACTGACCTCGCAGAGCATGATCAGCGGGTGATGGTTGCCAAGGGTGGCAATGGCGGCTTGGGCAATATCCATTTCAAGTCCAGTATCAACCGCGCGCCGCGCCAGTGTACCAAGGGCGATGCAGGGGAGGAGTTCGAACTCTATCTTGAGCTGAAGGTGTTGGCTGATGTTGGCTTGTTGGGAATGCCCAACGCTGGAAAATCTACGTTCATTCGTTCAGTTTCTGCGGCCAAGCCCAAGGTGGCGGATTATCCTTTTACCACCTTGCATCCCAACCTTGGTGTTGTTCGTGTAGATGCTAATCGCAGCTTCGTGATTGCCGACGTGCCAGGGCTGATCGAAGGGGCGGCTGAAGGTGCAGGCCTTGGCCACCAATTCCTGCGTCATCTTTCACGTACTCGCTTGTTGCTGCATTTGGTTGATTTGGCGCCATTTGATGAGGCAGTAGATCCGGTTCGCGAGGCGATCGCTATCACGGAAGAGCTGCGCAAGTATGACGAAGAGTTGTATAACAAACCGCGCTGGCTGGTGCTCAATAAAGTTGACATGCTGGAAGACAGCGAAGAAAAGGTTGCTGAGTTTGTCCAGAAGCTGGGCTGGGAAGGCCGTTATTTTGCGATTTCAGCCTTGGCTGGCATTGGCTGCCGTGAATTGACCTATGCCATCATGGAGCATGTGGAAGAAACGAGTCGTGCCGATCACGAAGCAGCTGCCAGTGCTGGGGCTGACTCAGTTACTGGGTATTAGGCTGGCGGATAGGCGGACATGACGTCATTGTTGTTGAATGCGAAATGCTTGGTAGTCAAGGTTGGTTCCAGTCTAGTCACCAATAATGGTGCTGGTTTGGATAAGGTTGCCATTGCCGCCTGGGCAGATCAGATTGCCCGGCTGGTGCAGTCTGGCAAGCAGGTGGTGCTGGTCTCCAGTGGTGCGGTTGCCGAGGGCATGCAGCGCCTGGGGTGGAAAAAGCGCCCGGTAGCTATCAATGAATTGCAGGCGGCGGCGGCTGTGGGACAAATGGGCTTGGTGCAGATGTATGAAACCTGTTTTAGCTCTCATGGGCTACACACTGCACAAATCCTCCTCACGCATGCTGATCTTGCAGATCGCAAGCGGTATCTGAATGCCCGCACTACCTTGCGCACCTTGCTCGATCTGGGCGTGATCCCCGTCATCAATGAAAATGACACGGTGGTGACGGATGAAATCCGCTTTGGCGACAATGATACCTTGGGTTCTTTGGTGGCCAATCTGATTGAAGCTGATGCCCTGGTTATTTTGACCGATCAGCCGGGCTTGTATTCAGCCGACCCACGCAAGCATCCAGATGCGGAATTCATTCAGCATGAAACCGCTGGAAATCCTGCGCTGGAAAAAATGGCGGGCGGCGCTGGTACATTGATTGGCAGTGGTGGCATGTTAACGAAAATACTTGCTGCCAAGCGTGCTGCGCGTAGCGGTGCACATACCATTATTGCCTCCGGGCGTGAGCCAGACGTGCTGATCAGGCTTGCGCAAGGTGATGTGCTAGGCACTCACCTCAAGGCGGGCCAGGTCAAGACCTTGGCACGCAAGCAGTGGCTGGCTGATCATTTACGCTTGGCTGGTAAAGTGGTGCTGGATGACGGCGCTGCCAAGGCTTTGCTTGAAGGTGGGCGCAGCTTGTTGCCGATTGGCGTGATCGCCGTTGAGGGTAGCTTTGAACGTGGCGAGGTTGTGTCATGCGTCAACGCGGAAGGGCGGGAAATTGCCCGTGGCTTGGTAAATTACAGCGCCCTGGAAACGGCGCGCATATTGCGTAAGCCTAGTCACGACATTGAACATATTCTGGGTTATGTCGATGAGGCTGAACTCATTCATCGCGATAACCTGATTCTGGTATAAGGGGAAATCATGTCTCAACCATTAGTAGGCATCATCATGGGCTCTGATAGCGATTGGCCCGTGATGCGTGCTGCCGCACAAATGCTGGCGGATTTCGGTATTGCCTATGAGGCGCGCGTTGTCTCGGCACACCGTACGCCAGACCTGATGTTCGAGTTTGCCGAGCAGGCAGCCGAGCGTGGCGTGCGTGTGATCATTGCAGGTGCTGGCGGTGCTGCGCACTTGCCGGGCATGGTGGCAGCCAAGACGACATTGCCGGTGCTGGGTGTGCCAGTGCCTTCCAAGCATTTGCAAGGCCAGGATTCTTTACTGTCTATCGTGCAAATGCCTAAGGGAATCCCTGTGGCGACATTCGCCATTGGCGAAGCGGGGGCGGCGAATGCTGGCCTTTTTGCTGCTGCCATTCTTGCGACCACCGATGCTGCGCTGGCGCAAAAGCTGGCTGATTTCCGTGCCGCGCAGTCTGCGCGCGTGTTGGATATGACATTGCAAGACCAGCCTTGATTGCAATGCTGGATATTGAGTTTTAAGGAGCTTGTACGTGAGTAGTGCAACAACCATATTGCCCCCAGCAATGCTGGGGATGTTGGGTGGCGGTCAATTGGGCCGTTTCTTCGTTATTGCGGCGCATGAGATGGGCTACAAGGTGGCAGTGTTGGACCCTGACCGCAACAGTCCTGCTGGCAAGATTGCCGATGTGCATCTTTGTGCGGCTTATGACGACAAAGTGGCATTGCAGTCTCTGGCCGAGCAGTGTGCCGCCATCACCACCGAATTTGAGAATGTGCCAGCTTCGACGCTGGAATTTCTTGCGCAGCACAGGACTGTGCGCCCTGCTGCGGCTTCTGTTGCTATTGCGCAGAACCGCGTAGCAGAGAAAAACTTTTTCCGGGATTCTGGCCTGCCTGTGGCGCCTTATGCTGTGATCCAGCAGGAAGCTGATATTCCGGCGGAAGATAGTGGGCTTTATCCTGCAATCCTCAAGGTGGCGCGTTTTGGCTACGACGGAAAAGGTCAAGCACGGATAAAAACGCCAGAAGAAGCGCATGCTGCATTTGAGAAGTTTGGCGCGGAAGTCTGCGTCTTGGAGCGTATGCTCAAGCTGGATTATGAAGTTTCCGTGGTGCTGGCGCGTGACGCAGATGGCAATGTTGAAACATTCCCTGTGGCAGAAAATAGTCACCTCAATGGCATTCTGGATGTCAGCATTGCACCTGCACGTGGGGATGCCTCTATTCGCGATCAGGCGCGTCAGCTAGCGATTGAAGTGGCGAAAAAGCTTAATTACACCGGTGTGTTGGGTGTGGAGTTTTTTGTAAGTGAGGGTCGTTTGCTGGTCAATGAAATGGCGCCGCGCCCACATAATTCCGGGCATTACACCATTGATGCTTGTGTCACTAATCAATTTGAGCAGCAGGTTCGTGTGTTGGCTGGCTTGCCGCTGGGTGATGCGCGCCAGCATAGTCCTGCGGTCATGGTCAACCTGCTGGGAGATATCTGGGGTGATGGTGAGCCTGCATGGGATCAGGCCTATGCCGAGTCTGGCCTGAAGATGCATTTGTATGGCAAGCATGAAGCCAGGCCGGGTCGCAAGATGGGCCACTTTACCGTTATTGGCGAGAAAATGGAGCAGACCTTGCAGGGTGCCTTGAAGGTGCGTCATGCATTAGGGATTGAGGACTAAGGTTCTGATTATGTCAAAGCCAGGTCGAGTGCCTGGCTTTTTTGTTTCAATCATCGGATAGCGCTCGAGTGGCTAAGAGGATATTCGGAATTTCTGGAGCTGAGGGCAATAAAAAAGCCGGGATATCCCGGCTTTTTTACACAAGTAAGTGAGCTTGTTAGGCAAGAGCCTTGATCGCTGCACTCAGGCGGCTCTTATGGCGAGCTGCCTTGTTCTTGTGAATGATTTTCTTGTCTGCAATACGGTCGATCACGCTGACATTTTCATTGAACACGCTTTGTGCTGCAGTCTTGTCGCCGGCTTCTACCGCTTTAATGATCTTTTTGACCGCGGTACGCAGAGCCGAGCGCAAACTTGCATTGTGGGCGCGTTGCTTGATTGCCTGACGTGCACGCTTTCTCGCCTGTGCGCTATTAGCCATGGATGATAATTCCTGTAAATTGAAATCGAAGCCCAGCATATTAACTAATATTCTGAGTAAACGCAATCCCTATGTTGCGCTTTCAGTGAGTTGATGGACTAGCCGTGATAAAATCACCGCTTTGGTCTATCCGTTGGACTTGATGACTGTGATGCGTGTGCAATGAATCTGTTAAAAGCGTTGGCTGCTGTCGGGAGCATGACATTTCTTTCCCGCATCTTGGGGTTTGTCAGGGATACATTGATTGCACGCGTATTCGGTGCCGGGATCTACACCGATGCTTTTTTTGTCGCTTTCAAGATACCCAATCTCTTGCGCCGTCTGTTTGCCGAGGGGGCTTTTTCCCAGGCATTTGTGCCGGTTCTCGCCGAGTACAAGAATCGCCGTGGCCACGATGAAACCTATGATCTGATCAGCAAAGTAGCCACTCTGTTGGGCCTTGTGCTCATGGGTGTGACCTTGCTCGGTATGCTGGCCGCTCCTGCCATTGCCTATGTTAGCGCCCCTGGTTGGGCGCATAGCGAGCCGGAAAGCTTTGCGCTGACGATAGATATGCTGCGCATTATTTTCCCGTATATCTTGCTGATCTCCCTGGTGTCGCTTGCTGGTGGGGTGTTGAATACTTACAGCAAGTTCTCTGTGCCAGCGTTTACTCCAGTTTGGCTCAATATTGCTTTTATCATTGCGGCATTGTTTTTTGCGCCTTACTTTGATCCTCCTATTATGGTGCTGGCTTGGGCGGTATTTGCGGGCGGTGTGCTACAGCTGGCTTTCCAATTACCTTTCTTGCGCAAGATCGGTATGTTGCCCCGTGTACGCTTCGATTTCCATGATGAAGGGGTCTGGCGTATCCTGCGCCTCATGGGGCCGGCGGTATTCGGTGTCTCCATTGCTCAGCTGTCATTGCTGATCAACACCATTTTTGCTTCCTTCCTGGCCACCGGCAGTGTTTCCTGGCTGTATTACGCAGATCGCCTGATGGAGTTCCCCACTGGCTTGCTTGGCGTGGCGCTCGGGACGATTCTGCTGCCTAGCTTATCCAAGAGCGTGGCGGATAAGGCTGAGCAGGAATACTCCGCATTGCTCGATTGGGGTTTGCGCCTGACTTTGATTCTGGCCTTGCCTTCTGCCGTGGCGTTGGCGGTATTGTCTGTGCCCTTGGTAACGTCTTTATTCCACTATGGTGCTTTTACCGAGCATGACGTCTGGATGACGCGCCAGGCCTTGATCGCGTATAGCCTGGGCTTGCTCGGCCTGATTTTGGTGAAAGTGCTGGCGCCTGGCTTTTATGCGCGCCAGAACATCAAGACGCCGGTCAAGATTGCCGTGGTGACCTTGATCGCTACTCAGCTGATGAACCTGGCGTTTGTCGGTATCTTCCAGCATGCTGGCCTGGCATTGGCTATAGGTCTGGGGGCGTGCATCAACGCTGGATTGCTTTATTACAACCTGCGCAAGAGCGCGATTTACCAGCCACAGCCTGGTTGGTTGGGCTTCATTGCACGCGTTGTCGTGGCTTTGCTGGTCATGGGTGTTGCTCTATGGTGGGGCGCAGGAGATAGCGCATATTGGCTCCAAGCCACCTTATGGCAAAAGCTTGTTTACTTGATTGGATTGGTGGGCCTGGGCGTAGTGGTCTATTTTTCTGCCTTGTGGTTGATGGGCTTGCGTGTGCGTGATTTCATCAAGCGTAGTGTGAGCTGAGGAGCCTGGTTGTATGCAGATATTCCGTCATTTTCACCAGGCCGCTCATCATCCACTCGCTGTAGCAATTGGCAATTTTGATGGCGTGCACTTAGGGCATCAGGCCTTGTTGCAGCGCCTCAATGAAGTGGCAGCAGCACAAGGTCTTAAATCGGCAGTGATGACTTTTGAGCCGCATCCCAGAGAGTTTTTTGCGCCTGATCAGGCACCTGCGCGGCTGACTTCGTTACGTGAGAAGCTGGAGTTATTTGCCGAGGCTGGCGTGGAGTACGTCTATGTCTGCCATTTTAATCGCCGTTTCGCTGCGATCACCGTCGAAGCTTTTATGCAGGACATTTTGCGCAATGCGCTAGATGCACGTGCGGTCTTGGTCGGCGAAGATTTTCGCTTCGGCGCAGGGCGGCAGGGCAGCATGCAGGACTTTGTCCGCGCCGGGTTTAATCTGCAAAGTCAGCCGCAGGTCAACCTTGATGGTAAGCGTGTTTCCAGTACTGCCATGCGTGAAGCGCTTGCCCAAGGCCAGCTGGTGGAGGCTGCGCGCTTGCTGGGGCGCCCTTACAGCATTAGCGGCAAGGTGGTACATGGCGATAAGCTGGCGCGAGAGCTAGGTTACCCGACGGCGAATATCCATATGCTGCACGATAGGCCACCGTTGTTTGGCATCTATGCGGTAAAATTAGAGGGTTTGGCTGAAGGCAATGGGGCAGACCTTCCCGGCGTTGCCAGCCTTGGCGTGCGGCCAACGGTCAAGCAAAATGGCAAGCCGACGCTGGAAGTGCATTTGTTTGATTTTAATGGCGATATCTATGGCAGGCATGTACGGGTGAAGTTCATGCACAAGATACGGGATGAGATGAAGTTCGACAGCCTAGATACATTGAAGTACTGGATTGCCAAGGACGCAGAGATGGCGCGTGATTATTTCCGCAGCTATCCTTAAAAAAGATTTTGAAGATAGATAGACACTAGACCGATGAGCGAAAACACCAAATACAAGTTGAATCTGCCAGAAACCAGCTTCCCTATGCGTGGAGACTTGGCAAAGCGTGAACCCGCATGGCTGAAGAGCTGGCAGGAAAAACAGGTGTACCAGCGTATACGCAATGCACGCAAAGGTGCGAAGAAATTCATCCTGCACGATGGCCCTCCGTATGCCAACGGTGCGATTCACCTCGGACATGCAGTCAATAAAATATTGAAGGACATCATCGTCAAGTCCAAGACTTTATCCGGCTTTGATGCGCCTTATGTGCCGGGCTGGGATTGCCATGGCTTGCCGATTGAGCTTGCTGTTGAGAAGCAGCATGGCAAGGATATCCCGCCTGCCCAGTTCCGCGAGTTATGCCGCGCTTATGCTGCCGAGCAGGTAGCCAAGCAAAAGCAGGATTTCATTCGTCTCGGCGTGTTGGGCGATTGGGATCATCCCTATCTGACCATGGATTTTCATACCGAGGCTGACATTATTCGTGCACTCGGCGATATTTATAGCAATGGCTATCTCTACCAAGGTTCCAAGCCGGTGCACTGGTGTGTGGATTGCGGTTCCGCATTGGCTGAGGCTGAAGTTGAGTATGAAGATGTCAATTCGCCAGCGATCGATGTTGGTTTCAAGTTTGTCGACAATGTCGCGCTGGGCGTAGCGTTTAATACCGCCATCACGGGCGATGCTTATGCCGTGATCTGGACGACTACCCCTTGGACTTTGCCTGCCAATCAGGCAGTGAGTGTCCATCCTGAGCTGGATTACGACCTGGTACAAACTTCGCGAGGCCTGCTGGTGTTGGTGCATGATCTGGTCGAGGTAACGCTCAAGCGCTATGGTGAAGAAGAGGCGCAAGTGCTGGGCTCTGCCAAGGGCGTGGCACTAAAGGGCTTGCTGTTGCAACATCCTTTTGACCAACGCACGGTGCCTGTTATTACCGGCGAGCATGTCACTACTGATGCCGGTACTGGCTTGGTGCACACGGCTGCTGCTCACGGTAATGACGACTGGTTGGTGATGCGTGCCAACTACCCTGAAGAAAAGCCGCGTGTGCTGATCGGCGGCGATGGCAAGTTCTTCACTAGCGAACTGGTTGAGCTTGCTGCTATCCGCGGCCTTAACCGCCAAGAGGCCAATAAGGTCATCCTCACCGTATTGCAGGAAAAAGGCGCGTTGTTCGCCAGTGCACGCCTCAACCATAGCTTTCCGCATTGCTGGCGCCACAAAACACCACTGATGCAACTTGCCACTCACCAGTGGTTCATCGGCATGAACCAGGTAGGTAGCAATGGCAAGTCGTTGCGCGAGCTGGCCAACAAGGCGGTGGATGATACGGCTTTCTTCCCGGCCTGGGGGCGTGCTCGCCTTGAAGCGATGATCAAGAATCGTCCTGATTGGTGTGTCTCCCGCCAGCGCAACTGGGGCGTGCCTATGCCGTTCTTCGTGCATAAGGAGACAGGCGAGCCGCATCCGCAAACTGCGGTGTTGCTGGAAACCGTGGCTTTGCAAGTCGAGCAGCAAGGTATTGAAGCCTGGTTCTCGCTGGATGGCGCGGCTTTCCTGGACCAGCATGCGCCAGAGGATGCCGACCAATATAAAAAGGTGACCGATACACTAGACGTCTGGTTCGATTCCGGTGCTACGCATGCGGCGGTATTAAAGCGCCGTCCTGAGCTGCAAAGCCCGGCCGACCTGTATCTGGAAGGATCAGACCAGCACCGTGGCTGGTTCCAGTCTTCGCTGCTCACCGGTTGCGCCATTGATGGGCGTGCGCCTTATCATGCCTTGCTGACGCATGGTTTTACCGTGGACGAGAAGGGCTACAAGATGTCCAAATCTCGCGGCAACGGTATTGAGCCGCAGGATATCTGCAACCGCTTGGGCGCTGACATGCTGCGCCTGTGGATTGCCTCCACTGATTATTCCGGCGAAATGTCGTTATCCGAGGAAATCCTCAAGCGTGTGACCGATAGCTATCGCCGTATTCGCAATACCCTGCGCTTCCTGCTGGCTAACCTGGCAGATTTCGATGCCAAGCAGGATTTGCTGCCGGTTGAACAATGGCTGGAACTGGATCGCTTTGGCCTGGCATTGACGCAGCAATTGCAGGAGCAAGTGATTGCTGATTTTGATCGTTATGAATTCCACCTCGCCGTACAAAAGCTGGTGGGCTTCTGCTCCGAGGAGCTAGGCGGCTTCTATCTGGATGTACTGAAAGACCGCTTGTACACCTCGGGAGATCAATCCCACGCGCGTCGTTCCGCACAGAGTGCGCTACACCATATTACTCATGCCTTGATGCGCCTGATGGCACCTATCATGAGTTTCACGGCAGATGAAATCTGGAATACCTTAGGCTTGGATGCCCAGGCCACGGTATTTGAAGAGGTCTGGTATGTATTGCCGGCGCATGGTCTGGATGCGTCAGTGCTGCAAGATTGGCAAGCCGTGCTTGAAGTGCGCAATGTTGCCAATAAAGCCATCGAGAACGAACGTGCGCAAGGCAAGATAGGCGCTTCACTACAGGCCGAGCTGGATATCTACGCCAGCGGTGAGACCCATGCTGCACTAGCAAGATTGCATGAGGATTTGCGCTTCGTCCTGATGGCTTCGCGCGCTACCTTGCATGCAGGTGAAGGCGAGCTGGAAGTACAGGTCAGTGCTAGCACGCATGCCAAGTGCGACCGTTGCTGGCATTACCGTGCCGATGTGGGTAGCGATGCGGATCATCCCACGATCTGTGGACGGTGCGTGAGCAATCTCTTTGGCAAGGGTGAGTCACGTCATTATGCTTAAATGGCTAGGCCTGAGCGGCATCGTGATCGCATTGGACTTATATACCAAGCACTGGGTGCTCAAGGCGTTTGAGTATGGCGAACACCTGCCGCTAACATCATTTTTTGACTTGGTGCGCTATCACAACGAGGGGGCGGCATTCAGCTTCCTCGCCGCAGCTGGCGGCTGGCAGCGCATCTTTTTCAGTGCGATTGCCGTGGTCGCGTCAGCGATCATCATTCGCTTGTTGCGTAAGCATCCGCAGCAGCATCTGTTTTGTTTTGCGCTGGCCTTGGTGCTGGGCGGTGCCTTGGGCAATCTTTATGATCGCGTCACCTTGGGCTACGTGGTTGATTTCCTGTTCTTCCATTACCAGGAATACTACTGGCCAGCCTTTAATGTGGCAGATTCCGCGATTTGCGTAGGTGTGGCGTTGCTGATACTGGACAGCTTCAGGAAAAAAGCCTGAGATACTGGCAGTATGGAAAAGTAAAAAAGCACACCTAGGTGTGCTTTTTTGTTGCATGAAGTGTGGCTTAAGCAGCTTGTTTGAGGCTGGCAATATCAATCACAAAGCGGTATTTCACATCGCTCTTTAATATGCGCTCGAATGCGGTATTGATCTCCTGGATGGGGATCAATTCAATATCCGAGGTAATGTTGTGCTCGGCGCAGAAGTCGAGCATTTCCTGGGTTTCCTTGATACCGCCGATCAATGAGCCTGCCAGCTTGCGGCGCTTGAAAATGAGGTTGGCGACGCTGGGGGATGGATGTGGACTATCGGGCACGCCAACCAGGCACATGGAGCCATCGCGCTTAAGCAGGCCCATGAATTGATCAAGATCATGTGGCGCGGCGACAGTATTCAGGATGAAATCAAAGCTGAGGGCATGTTGCTGCATTTGCGCAGCATCTTTCGAGATTACTACCTCATCGGCACCCAATCGCTTGGCATCTTCTACTTTGCTTGGAGAGGTCGTGAACAATACCGTATGCGCACCAAATGCCTTGGCAAATTTCACACCCATATGGCCAAGACCGCCCAGGCCAACAATACCGACTTTTTGCCCAGGGCCGACATTCCAGTGGCGCAGCGGAGAGTAAGTGGTAATGCCTGCGCAGAGTAGGGGCGCTGTGGCAGCCAGATTCAGCTTGTCTGAAATCTTGAGCGTGAAACGCTCATCGACGACGATCAGGTTGGAATAACCACCATAAGTCGATTGTCCGGGGGACTGTTTATCCGGGCTGTTATAGGTGAACACGGATTGGTTGCAGAATTGCTCCAGGCCCTCTGCGCAGTCTGGGCAAGTGCCGCAGGAGTCTACCAGGCAACCGACGCCGGCAAGGTCGCCAGCCTTGAATTTCTTCACGTGACTACCAACCTGGGTGACGCGGCCAACGATTTCGTGACCAGGCACCATGGGGAAAGTGGAGTTGCCCCATTCATCCCTGGCTTGGTGCAAGTCTGAATGGCAGACGCCACAGTACAAAATCTCGATCTGCACATCGTTGGCTCCTACCTCGCGACGCTCGAAGGTGAACGGGGATAACGGTGACTTGGGGTCATGTGCTGCATAGCTGATGGCTTTGGTCATGGCGATGCTCCTGGCGAAATGAAAAACGGTTAACAATCAGAGGATGGCATGATTATGCCGTGCTTCATTGATCCAATGAATGGAAATAACTTCATTTCACAATTCCTGAAAAATGAATAATAAAATCCCCAACTGGTCTGGATAGGCCAGGTGGGGTATGGGTTGAAGTGGAGTCGAGATTAGCTGCGACGATTATCGACTGCAAACCACAGTGCGCTAGAGCTTGCCAGGATCAGGAAGCCGCCAGCCATGGCGAGATCCTTCAGGAACAGAATAGTCTGCATTGAATCTTTGAGATCGAAGTGAAACAGAAAGGCTGCTGCGATACAGAAAATCGCGAGCGCCCAGGCAACCAGTCTTGTCTGGAAGCCAATGATGATGGCAATACCACCGAGAAGCTCAAGTGCAATGGTGGGCCATAACAGGATGCCCGGTATTCCGGCAGACTCCATATAAGCGATAGTGCCAGCCTGATCCGCAATTTTGCCTACACCCGCAACAATGAAAATGATGGCAAGCAGGATACGTCCAACGACATGTGCATACTGGTTCATTCATTTCTCCTCGGCTTCATATTTGGAATGGTTGGCGGCAGATCAATATCATCTGCCGCCAAGCTCCACCATAAAACAATTTTGCCGGGGATGCCATGCTGACGCACACATCTATACTACCTGCGATGCTGCTTATGCCTTGGCAATGGCCTCCAGCGCGGCTTTCACCCCTGCTGCATACGCTGGGTCTGCCCGGTGGAATTGAGCCAGGATACGCTCCTGGATAGAGGCATTCGCCTGCGATAACCCAGCGGCAATGTTGTTGAACAATTGCTGTTTTTGCTCTGCATCCATCAGACGGAACAAGGCACCAGGCTGGCTGTAGTAGTCTTCATCCGATTGATCGTGATAGCCAATCCAGGCATCCTCAAGTACAGGCAGCGCTGGTTGGGCATAACGGGCGGCTGGTGCTGGCGATACACCTGCTCTGTCGTTTGGATAGAAGTTAGGTATTTGGTGAAGGCTGTTGGCAGATGCACCATGGCCTGTCACCGGGCAACCTGCAGCCATGGCGCCGTCACGCTGGTAGTGGTGTACTGGGCAACGTGCGGCATTGACGGGCAACTGGTTGGCATTGACCCCAACACGGTAGCGGTGCGCATCCTGATAGGCCAGCAAGCGTGCCTGCAACATCTTGTCTGGCGAGGCACCAATGCCTGGCACCAGGTTGCTGGGCGCAAATGCCGATTGCTCGGTTTCGGCAAAGTAGCTGTCGACATTACGGTTCAGCTCAAGCTGACCAATCTCGATCAAGGGATAGTCGCTATGGGGCCAGACTTTGGTGAGATCGAACGGGTTGATCTTATAGGTGCGCGCCTCAGCTTCCGTCATGATCTGCACTTTGACAGTCCAAGAGGGAAATTCGCCCCTGGCAATTGCTTCTACCAGGTCTTGTTGTGTGCCATGCGTGGGCAGCTTGGCAGCCTCATCTGCTGTGACGGTCTTGATACCCTGATTGCTCTTGATGTGCCACTTGACCCATACGCGTTCGCCCTTGTCATTCCAGAAGCTGAGTGTGTGCGAGCTAAAGCCATGCATGTGGCGGTAAGACGCAGGAATGCCGCGATCAGACATGAGGATGGTCATCTGATGTAACGACTGTGGGTGATTGGCCCAGAATTCATAAGCGTTAGCTGGATTGGGCAGATTGGTCTGCGGGTCTTTTTTCTGTGAGTGAATAAAGTCAGGGAACTTGATCGGGTCGTTGAGGAAGAACACCGGTGTATTGTTGCCGACGAGATCAAAATTGCCTTCGCGCGTATAAAACTTGATGGCAAAGCCCCTGGGGTCGCGGGCAAAGTCACTGGAGTCCTGACCACCACCTACTGTGGAGAAGCGTACGAATACCTCGGTCTTATCGCCTATCTGCTGCAAAAAGCTCGCTATTGTGCGATCACTCAAACTCTTGGTTAGTGTGAATGTGCCATAGGCACCTGTGCCACGCGCATGTACGACACGCTCGGGGATACGTTCACGGTTGAAATGTGCAAGCTTCTCGAACAGGTAGTGGTTGTCGAACGTTAGAGGTCCGCGTGGACCAACACTGATGCTGTTGTTATCGTCTGGAACCGGTGCTCCTGCCGATGTGGTCAAGGTGCTCATGACTTTCTCCTAGGTTGGTGGCTGTATATTGTTTATTTATCTTAGGCAATGTTTTATTCATACCACAGTACTTTTATAAAACAGCGCCTCTTGGATGACAACCATCTTACCTATGACGTTCATGTACTAAAAATTGATTGTTTCTATTTAATTGATAAGCATAATTAATTGATGTGCGTAACGAAGGGCAATAAAAAAGGAGCGATAAGCTCCTTTGTTTTGTACGCCCTAGCTGCCTTATTGATGGGGGTTTACCCGGATTTTTTGCAGGATGATGGTAGAGAGTTCTTCAATGGAGCGACTGGTGGAGTCTATCCAGCTGATCCCTTCACGCTGCATCAGGTTTTCCGCTTGACGGATTTCTTGGCGGCAGTTGTCCAGTGATGCATAGTGGCTATCAGGGCGACGCTCACTACGCACGCTGTGCAGGCGCTCTGGGTTGATCGAGAGGCCATAGAGCTTTTCTGGGTGCTTCTTCAAGGCTTCGGGCAGTGTGCCACGCTCTAGATCTTCCGGGATGAGCGGGTAGTTGGCAGCCTTGATGCCGAACTGCATGGCCAAGTACAAGCTGGTGGGTGTCTTGCCACAACGGGAGACGCCAACCAGGATGACTTGTGCCTCGCTCAGGCCGAAGTCGGTCATGCCGTCATCGTGATTGAGCGTGAAGTTGATGGCATCAATACGCTCGTAATAGCTGTTACCCAGAACGCTGTGGGCAATGCCCGAGGTGCGCGAGGGCTGCTCTTGCAACTCTTCTGCCAATGGATCGACGAATGATCCAAACACATCTAAGTGCACGGCATTACTTTGCTTGAGCTTGTCGCGCAGATCGGTATTGACCAGCGTCATCACGATGATAGGACGTGCACCATCGGCTTTTTCCGTATCGGCAATCTTCACCAAAGCCTCTTCCACCTTCTGTTCAGAGTTGGTGAAAGGCAGGCGGATATGCTTGAAACTTACCGTCGGGAAGTGCGCCAGCAAATGTCCGACGGATTCGGCAGTAATCCCGGTACCGTCGGAAATGAAAAATACACTACGTTGTTGCATGGCGCGCTATCCCTTTAGCCTGATGAATTACTTCTTGCTGATACGTTGCCAGGTATTGATCACGGTATCAGGGTTGAGCGAGACAGACTTGATGCCCTTTTCTACCAACCACTCGGCGAAATCTGGGTGGTCGGAAGGTCCTTGACCGCAGATGCCAACGTATTTACCCAGGCGGTTAGCAGTGCTGATCGCCATTTCCAGCAATACCTTGACCGCAGGGTCGCGCTCATCAAAGCCTGCTGCAACAAGGCCAGAGTCACGGTCCATCCCCAGTGAGAGCTGGGTCAGGTCGTTGGAACCGATGGAGAAGCCATCGAAGTATTCCAGGAACTGCTCAGCCAACAAGGCGTTGGAAGGAATCTCGCACATCATGATCAGGCGCAAGCCATGCTCGCCACGCTTGAGGCCGTGCTTGGCGAGGATCTCGACCACTTTGCGCGCTTCGTCCAGAGTACGCACGAATGGGATCATCAATTCGATATTGGTGAGGCCCAGCTGTTCACGTACCTTGCGCATGGCAATGCACTCCAACTCGAAGCAGTCTTCGAAATCAGGAGAGATGTAGCGCGTTGCGCCGCGGAAGCCCAGCATTGGGTTTTCTTCTTCCGGCTCGTAGATTTCGCCGCCAATCAGCTTGCGGTATTCGTTCGACTTGAAGTCGGACATACGGGCAATGACAGGCTTGGGCCAGAAAGCTGCACCAATGGTAGCAACGCCTTCTGCCAGCTTGTCGATGTAGAACTGGCGTGGGCTGTCGTAGCCCTTGGCGCGACGCTTGATTTCTTCTTGCAGGTCGGCAGGCACGCTATCCAGGTTGAGGATGGCTTTGGGGTGGATGCCGATCATGTTGTTGATCACGAACTCCAGGCGGGCCAGGCCAACACCATCGTTCGGGATTTGTGCAAAGCTGAATGCCATATCGGGGTTGCCGACGTTCATCATGACCTTGACCGGTGCAGGGGCCAGCTTAGCCTCTTCTTCCTGGGTTACGGTGAAAGGTACGGCACCAGTGTAGACATAGCCAGTTTCGCCTTCAGCACAGGAAACAGTCACGATCTGGCCATCTTCCAGCAAATCGGTGGCGTTGACGCTACCGACGATAGCGGGGATACCCAATTCACGTGCAATGATGGCGGCGTGGCAAGTACGGCCACCACGGTTGGTGACCAGTGCGGATGCGCGCTTCATGACGGGTTCCCAATTTGGATCGGTCATGTCAGCCACCAATACGTCACCAGGCTGCACGGTGTTCATTTCAGAAGCGTGCTTGACCACGCGTACTGGGCCAGAGCCTACTTTTTGAGTAACGGCACGACCAGTGATGATCGCGGTATTGCCACTGCTGTTGATCTGGAATTTCTCGACGATGTTGCCGCTTTGCGACTTCACGGTCTCTGGGCGAGCTTGCAGGATGTAAAGCTTGCCGTCTACACCGTCACGGCCCCACTCCACGTCCATTGGGCACTTGTAGTGTTCTTCAATCAGCACGGCAAAACGTGCGAGTTCGAGGATTTCCTCATCAGCGATGGAGTAGCGTGCGCTTTCTTCCTTGCTGTTCTCTACAGTGTGAGTACTCTTGCCAGCAACATTACTGTCGCTGAATACCATCTTGATCAGCTTGGAACCCAGCGTGCGGCGCACGATAGCCGGGAAGCCCTTGGCCAATAGTGGCTTGTGTACATAGAACTCGTCAGGGTTGACCGCACCTTGCACCACGGTTTCACCGAGGCCGTAGGAGGAGGTGATGAACACCACGTCACGGAAACCGGACTCGGTATCCATGGTGAACATGACGCCCGAGCTACCCAGGTTGCTGCGCACCATGCGCTGTACGCCAGCAGACAGGGCAACATCAGCATGAATGAAACCCTTGTGCACACGATAGGAAATTGCACGGTCGTTATACAAGGAAGCAAACACTTCCTTGATGGCGTGCAGGATGTTGTCCAAGCCATGAATGTTGAGGAAGCTTTCCTGCTGACCGGCAAAAGAGGCATCAGGCAAGTCTTCAGCCGTGGCGGATGAGCGCACGGCAAATGTCATGTCGTCGCCAGAGTCGGCGGTCAGTGTCTTGTAGTGCGCGGCAATCGCGTCTTGCAATTCCTGAGGGAAAGGCGTGTCGACAATCCATTGGCGGATTTTCTCGCCGGTGGCAGCCAGTGCATCAACATCATCGACGTCCAGCTTGTCGAGCTCTGCATTGATGCGCTTGTCGAGGCCATCCTGTGCCAGGAACTGGCGATAGGCGTGGGCTGTTGTGGCAAAACCACCTGGTACTCGTACGCCCTTGGCTGTGAGTTGGCTGATCATTTCGCCCAAAGAGGCATTCTTGCCGCCAACTGCAGGCACATCGGTGATGCGCAGCTTGTCAAAGGCGATTACGTAATCCAACATGTTTACTCTCCATCAATTACATAGCGCTGGGCGCACGTAAGTTTTTGTTTCAGTATGGCTTTCCATGGAGCTGTGCAGCTGCTTGGGGAGCGTGATACTAAAAAAGCTAAAGATTTTAAGGGGATGTAGATAAGAAAACCAATATTTTGCCTTATTCTGGGCTTTGGTGTCACCTGTCACGGTAAGGCGACAACAAAAAATCCCCTTGCAAACGCAATAATCCAGGATTGTAAACGCTGTGCAGTGAGTTGGGGTAGGTCAGGCACTAGTCCAAATGGGCTAGGGGCTATCTAGCTATCTGGGAATTTCCCTTATTTCTTGACGGGATGCTTATGCAATTTGCGTTGCAGGGTACGCCTGTGCATATTCAGGCTACGCGCAGTGGCTGAGATATTACCGTCGTTTTCCTGTAGCACGCGCTGGATGTGCTCCCACTCCATGCGGTTAACCGACAGTGCCGTATTAGGCACGGGGGTGGTGATATCACCTTCGACGCGCTCGAAAGCGGCCAAAATCTGGTCGGCATCTGCAGGCTTTGCAAGATAGTGCGTGGCTCCCAACTTGACGGCCTCTACGGCGGTGGCAATGCTGGCATAACCAGTCAGCACCACGATACGCGTTTCGTTATCCAGTTGATGCAGGTGTTTGACCAATGCCAGCCCGGAATCCCCGGGCATGCGCAAGTCAATCACAGCATATTCCGGACTTTCGTCCACATACATGGAGATGGCTTCTGCGACATTGTGAGCGATTTGCACAAGAAAGCCGCGTTTATGCATGGCTTTTTCCAGCACCTGGGTAAAAATTTCATCATCGTCAACCAGCAGCATCGTCGGTTGGTCTGGTAAGAGTTCTTGTGTCATGGCGCTGGTGTCGATGGCAGTTTCAGTTGTAGTTTCTTCAGTGGAATACGCACTTGGGTAAGCGTGCCTTGCGTCTCCCGCGGGGTAAAGGTGACTTCACCATCAAATTTTTCCAGTACAGACTTAGCCAGAAAGATACCCAACCCTAATCCGCCAGCGGCTTGCTTGCTGCTGTTGAAGGGTTTACCCAGCAAGGCCGGGTGGTCCGCGCCAGGGAATAGCCCTTGGTCATGAATATCAATCACCAGGTTGTCTTGTGCGATCTTGGCCACCAGGCTAATTCCCTCCGGCGAGGCATCGGCTGCATTATTGATCAAGTTGCTGATAGCCTGGCCTAGTGCCAGGTCGGCGATGATGATGGGAGAAGATGTAGTGAGCTGTATATCCAGCGTGAGCGGCGTGGCGGGGCGCATATCTTGCCAGCGCTCCGCGACGTATTGGATAAATGCATGCGCAGGCATGGCGCTGCTCGCATCGGAACGAATCATGCCTGCCGATGCGGTAATGGATGAGAGTATTTCCTTGCAGCGGTCGACTTGCTTGCGCAATAGGGTGAGTGAGCTTGTCAGCTCCTGATCGTGCTGATGCTCCTGTACTAGCTCCTGAGTAATGACTGCCATGGTGGAAAGCGGCGTGCCTAGCTCGTGAGCGGCCCCTGTTGCTAGTGT
Source organism: Methylobacillus methanolivorans (assembly GCF_044751345.1). Taxonomy (GTDB): domain Bacteria; phylum Pseudomonadota; class Gammaproteobacteria; order Burkholderiales; family Methylophilaceae; genus Methylobacillus; species Methylobacillus methanolivorans. The sequence goes on from NZ_JBIWXY010000003.1 coordinate 108,635, forward strand.
GCCAAGTGCCAGCATGCGCTCGCTGGCGAGTACTTTTTCCCGTGATTCCGCAAGTAGTTTGTCATATTCCCTCAGGTTGCGTCCCATGCGTTCGACGAAAAACGCAATGACGATTGCACTGACGACAAAGCCACCCCACATGCCGAGCAAATGCAGGCTGAAGCCTTCATCATGCTCGTGATATGGTGCGCCATGCTGCATATGGCTATGGATGGTTAAAGGTTCGTACCAAAACATGAGCACGCTGTAAGCGGTGATGACCAGTGCGGCAATCAGCCAGGTATAACGCCAAGGGAGTGCCACGGCGGCCACTGAAAGCGGTAGTAAGTACATCCAGACAAAAGGGTTGCTATAGCCTCCCGTTGCATAAAACAGCCATGTGAGCAGGGTGATGTCGAGCAATAGCTGAGTCAGCAACTCCAGCTCATGAATGCGTGCTTTGCGCCACAGCCTCAACCAACTGATGAGGTTGACTACCAGCATCAAGCTAATGGCGCTGGCGACCTTGAGCGTGGGGAGCACGATGTCAAATGCCTGAGCGGCGACAACACTCGCCATGACCAGCGCGGTCATCATGACCACACGTAGCCATAACAACCGACGCAGATTAGTGGTAAAGGCAAGGGAAGACATGGCGTAATGGTAACCTAGACATGATCAGGCAGGGCATGTGACAAAATGTCACGGATGTATCATTGCTATGCCGGAGTAAGAGGGGCTGGAGGCTGCGACAACGTGTCGCATTCACAGGCTGGAGGACAGCATTTATATTTCCCTTATCCGATTAAGGATTCCTCATCTAAAGGTCTATGGCCTTTTTTCAGGGGCTGGGTACTTGCTGGTACCCAGCCTTTTTCTTTGCTTTTAATCCTGATGAAGTTGCTATTTTATCCTTTTGAGGTTGATGAGCAGCTATCGCAGTCAGATATCCAGCCGGAGGGAAGCATATACGCCTCGGCCTTCGCCGGGAGAGTGCAGGGTTTGCGCATAATCAGTATCGTAGTATGCATATTCATAGTAACGATCCATCAGGTTACGTACTTGCAACTCCAGGCTGATATTTTTCTGCACTTGCCAGGCTGCGCTGAGGTTGAGGAGGAAATAACCGCCATATTTTCCCCAAGTGTTGGAACGCTCAAGATAATAGTCGCCTTGGCCATTGCCCCAGGCCGAAAGCTTGAGCGTGGGCAATACGCGGTAATCTGCGCCCAGGCCATAAATCTGCCGGGGAACATGATCAATCTCGTTTCCTTTGTTAGAAAGCTCAGTATTGCCAGGTTTGGTGATCTCGGAGCGTTGCACCGAGAGATTGGCCCAGATATCCAGTTTTTCAGTGGGGCGCAGGTTAGCCTGGAAATCTATCCCTTGGCGCAAGGTCTCGCCAATGTTTTCAGAGTCGTTGCTGGAACCCCCCAAGATGCGGCGAGCTTCATTGTTGGCTTTTTGCTCCCAGGCCGCAATGCGCCCATCCATCCAATGAGTTGGCTGGAACTTCAGGCCCAGCTCCCAACCCTCATTGATCGAGGGTTTGAGGTCGGGGGCGAGCGGGTTGGTTTTATAAGTCGCTGCGCCTATGCCTACCTGGAAGCTGCGGCCCCAATTACCATACGCGCTGTAATGTTCTGAAAAGTTATATACCGCGCTGAGCTTGGGTTGGCGGATTGCGCCATAGTCTTGGACATCTGCCGTGGTGCCTGTGAGGACATTTCTGAAATCCCCCTCTACGCGATCTACACGATAGGCGGGCACGATCTTGAGCTTCGCGGTAGGACGGATGACTGCTTGCAGGTAAACACCATAGGTATCGAAGGCATAGTGCTGGTTGCGTGTTGCGCTGAGTCGCTGACGTGCATTCGTCGTGTAGCGGTAGTTCTCGTTGTTCTGCCATTCGGCACTCAGGCCACTTTCAACCGCCAGGCTATGCAGGCCCAGATGCTCGATATTGGGTCTCCACGTAAGGGTGGAGAGTAGCCCGGTATGGTTTTCCCTGAGCAGGCGTTCCTGCTGATTGGGGTTCATGATGGAAAAGCGCACCCAGCGCTGGTCATCCATGGTGTTGAGGTAGACCTTGTTGGAAAGAAACCAGCGGTCATTGATGGCCCAGTCCAGGTGCAGGCTGAGCTGGTTGAGCTCACGTTCGCCGCCATCTGTGCTGTTATGCGGCATGGATTGACGAGGGTGGGCGCGTGCCTGATCGTAGGTGAGGTAGCCAGCCTCCTGTGCATCCTGCCGGTAGTGGCGGGCGATCAAGCCGGTGCGCAAGCGCCCGTCACTGGAGTCGTAAAACCATTTGCCAGCCACTGAGTGCTTGCGGGAATCAGAGTGGGCACGATAACCATCGTATTCCTGCACTGCAGCAAAATAATTCTGGCTGAAGCCGTCTTTCTCAATGCCCATCGCTGTTTGCAATTCACGTGTATTGAAGCTGCCATAGCTGGCACGTGCTGTCGTATAGTTGCCGCCGATACGGGTGACGACGTTGGCATTGCCAGCAATGTTGTGCAGGCCGTAACGTGGATCATTGGTACCACGCACTACTTCGATAGCCTCGATATCCAGTGGCATGATCATGTCGAGATAAGGCATGTTGCCATCGTTGCTGTTGCTGGGGATGCCGTCGATCAATAGCTTCACGGCATTGATCTCGCCTTCGCCATTGAAGCCACGGAATGAAAATTTTCCTGTTGAGGTCCCCATGCGGTACTCGGTTAGCATGACGCCAGGCGCGCGGGAGAACAGCTGCCAACTGTTTTGTACGGTCTGGTTTTCAATGGCTTCCTTGCCAATCACGTCCACGGAGGAAAGGATGCTACGTGCAGGCAGGCTGGAGGAGCGGTTGCCAGTGACAACGATGCCACCAATCGTCATGGTCGAATCTTGCTCATTGGCGGTTGTTGCTACATGGTCAGCAACAGCTCGCTGGCTACAGGCCGTCATGATCAAAAGCGCAATAACGCGGTAACGATAAGGCATGAAGATGCTCCTGAGGAGGCAATAATTGTATAAACGATATTGCATATTGTTGGTCATGAGACAACTACCATGAAGCCTGCCAGTTTGCGCAAGAAAAGCATATACTTGCCGTCTGGTTTAAAGCTGGTCAGGCAGTGTCTTGTCAGTTGCATGGCTTGAGATGATACGAGTGTGTATTCATCCCTGTAAAAGCTGTGCCAAAGAGCTCTTGGTGTTTTTTGCCTACTAGCAACCAGGCGCGGATAATAACAACAAAACGATTTGCTAAGCGTGCGGCAGATTGTCGCACCTACACCATTTGCGTCATGCTCTACATGAGTTAATGAAACATGAAACAACAGATTATTGGAATTATCGGGGTATTACTTAGTTGCTCAGCGCTGGCGGCCGAAGTTGGTCGCGATGTCGTCAATCAGGAGGACGATATCAAGCTGCGCCAGTTGGCAGAACGTATTCCTAGCAATTGCCGGGTGGCCGCTACGCGAGATAGCAACGATCAGCCGGTATTTTTCTGGCAACACACATTTAATGACGGTACGCGTGACTTGGTGATGGCGACTTCTCTCGAGGGCCGTCTGCAAGGGATTCGTCGCGTGACCTATGGTGGTAGTCGCAGCCTGGGTTGCCACTTTCCTTTGCTTGCTATCGTCAAGGGTGGGCAATGGGGTTGGCACTTGGTATGGATGCGCATGAATAAGGGGGTGTATTACGCACGCATGGATGGTGCGGCCTGGGTATCCTCACCGCCCAAGCGTATGTCCACCGATGATGTCAGTTATATCGAGCTGACATCGCTCAATACACAGGTCAACCTCAATTGGCTGGAGATTCGCAATGATGGCTCCTCATTATTGCATCAAATGATGTCTGACGACGAGGGCCGCACCTGGAACAAGCAGCGCTAGCAGCATGTAGGATTTAGTTGCTATTGGTGCTTGAATTCACCTAGATGACCACCACTTAGTAGTCAAACAACTCAACATTGAAGGAAGGCAAGCATGCGTTTCGACAAACTGACTACCAAGTTTCAACAAGCATTAGCCGATGCTCAAAGTATTGCCGTCGGCAATGACAACCCGAATATAGAAGCATCACATTTGCTCTTGGCATTATTGGGCCAGGATGATGGCGGTACGGCATCGTTATTGGCACGTGCCGGTGCCAACCTCGCCCCGCTTAAAGCTGGCTTGCAGGCTGCGATTGACAAGCTGCCCAAGGTGCAAGGCAACGGCGGTGAAGTGTCTATTTCCCGCGAGCTCAATAACCTCCTGAATGTCACTGACCGTAACGCCCAGAAACGGAATGACGCATATATTGCGAGCGAAATGTTCCTGCTCGCCCTGGCGGATGACAAGGGCGATACCGGTCGCCTGCTGAAAACCCATGGCCTGACCAAGCCTGCACTTGAGCAAGCCGTAAACGCTGTTCGTGGCACTGATAACGTCAATAGCCAGGAGGCTGAGGGCAATCGCGAAGCCTTGAAGAAATTCACGGTAGACCTTACCGAGCGTGCGCGTCACGGCAAGCTCGACCCCGTCATCGGGCGCGATGATGAGATCCGTCGCGCCATTCAGGTATTGCAACGTCGCACCAAGAATAATCCGGTATTGATCGGTGAGCCTGGCGTGGGTAAGACCGCCATTGTTGAAGGCTTGGCCCAGCGTATCGTTAATGGCGAAGTGCCGGAAACGCTCAAGAACAAGCGCGTGCTGGTGCTGGACATGGCTGGCTTGCTAGCCGGTGCCAAGTACCGTGGTGAATTCGAGGAGCGCTTGCAGGCCGTATTGAAGGAGTTGGCGCAGGATGAAGGCCAGACCATCGTCTTTATTGACGAAATCCATACGATGGTGGGTGCAGGCAAGGCGGAAGGTGCCATGGATGCAGGCAATATGCTCAAGCCAGCGTTGGCGCGTGGTGAGCTGCACTGCGTGGGTGCAACTACATTGGATGAATACCGGAAATACATTGAGAAGGATGCTGCGCTGGAGCGTCGCTTCCAGAAGGTGCTGGTGGATGAGCCGTCAGTTGAGGCGACCATCGCCATCCTGCGCGGCTTGCAGGAAAAATATGAAGTGCACCATGGCGTGGAGATCACTGATCCTGCAATTGTGGCTGCTGCCGAATTGAGTCATCGCTACATTACTGACCGTTTCCTGCCGGACAAGGCCATCGACCTGATCGACGAAGCTGCTTCGCGCATCAAGATGGAAATCGATTCCAAGCCGGAGGCACTGGATAAGCTGGAACGCCGCCTGATTCAACTCAAGATTGAGCGTGAAGCCGTGCATCGCGAAAAGGATGAGGCTTCGCAAAAGCGCTTGTCGTTGATTGAGGACGAAATCCGCCGCCTGGAAAAGGAATTTGCCGATCTGGAGGAAATCTGGAAGGCGGAAAAAGCTCAGGTGCAGGGCAGCAAGCACCTGAAAGAGGAAATCGAGAAGGTCAAGCTGCAGATTGAGGAAGCTACGCGCAAGGGTGAATGGCAGAAGGTCTCTGAGCTGCAATATGGCAAGCTGCCGCAGCTTGAAACCCAGCTCAAGCAGGCTGCCAGTGCGGAAGAAGGCGAGCAAAAACCACATCGCTTGCTGCGTACGCAAGTTGGCGCAGAAGAGATTGCCGAGGTGGTCTCGCGTGCAACAGGCATCCCTGTCTCTAAAATGCTGCAAGGCGAGCGCGATAAACTGCTGCATATGGAAGACAAGCTGCACGAGCGTGTGGTGGGGCAGGATGAAGCAGTCCGCTTGGTGAGTGATGCGATCCGTCGTTCACGCTCTGGGCTGTCCGACCCGAATAAGCCTTATGGCTCTTTCTTGTTCCTCGGGCCTACTGGCGTCGGCAAGACAGAGCTGACCAAGGCATTGGCGGGCTTCCTGTTTGATTCGGAAGACCACCTAATCCGCATCGACATGAGCGAGTTCATGGAAAAGCATTCCGTGGCGCGCCTGATTGGCGCACCTCCTGGCTATGTGGGTTACGAGGAAGGTGGCTACCTGACCGAGGCTGTACGCCGCAAGCCTTATTCGGTAATTTTGCTGGATGAGGTGGAAAAGGCTCACCCGGATGTGTTCAATGTGCTGTTGCAAGTGCTGGATGATGGCCGTCTGACGGATGGACAAGGTCGTACTGTCGATTTCAAGAACACGGTGATTATCATGACCTCTAATCTGGGTTCGCAAATGATCCAGAACATGAGTGGCGATGACTACCAGGTGGTGAAGCTTGCTGTGATGGGCGAAGTGAAGGCTAACTTTAGGCCTGAGTTCGTCAACCGTATTGACGAGGTGGTGGTGTTCCATGCACTGGGCGAATCGCATGTGAAATCGATTGCCAGCATCCAGTTGCAGAACCTTGCCAAGCGCCTGCTTGCTCTGGATATGCAGTTGGATGTGAGTGATGCAGCCCTGGCTGAAATTGCCAGTGCTGGTTTTGATCCCGTGTATGGCGCGCGTCCACTCAAGCGTGCCATCCAGTCCGAGATCGAGAATCCACTCGCCAAGGAAATCCTCAACGGCAGCTTTGCCGCGAAGGATACCGTGCACGTAGATTTCAAGGGCGGGCGTATGGTATTTGCCAAAGCGTAAGCTTTCACTCAGGCAGGGGGCATCCCTGCCTTTTTTGTGAGTGATAGCAAATAAAATTTTACTATTGAGGCTACTTTGGGGAATTTGGCTATTGCTCTACTGTCTTAGCAGACAGTAGAGCCTGTCATGGCTTGGATTGATCTGGCGCATGGCCAGGAGGATGAGATGAGATTAGTCACTGCTGCGTTGGTTGGTAGCTTGGTGCTGGCAGGATGTGCGACCACCCAGCAAAAGGAGCCGCAGATTCAACGTATTTCTGCGGAGGAGTTGGAAAAGCTATTGCCGCAACCTACGCCATTTATTACCTATGATGAATTGGTGCGGTTGTCCAAGGCTGGCACCAGTCCCGACGAGATTATCGCCAAGATCAAGGAAAGTCATTCCCGCTATGATTTGACGCCTTCCAAAGCGTTGGAGCTAGGCAAGCAGGGCGTGGATGCCAAGGTGCTGGATTATATCTACAGCAGCCGCGAGCAGGCCTTGCGGGATGGTTTCGCTGAGGAGCTGAACAAACGTGAGAAGGAAAAAGTGATTGAGCAGGAAAAGCTGCGCCGTGAGTATCAATGGCGCAACCGCGGATTCTACGATCCATTCTGGGGGCCGGGTTATGGCCCATACTGGCGTGGTTATTATGGCCCGCGTTGGGGCTGGTGGTAGGCAGTAGGCACGATAAAAGGGCTGGAGTTTTCCAGCCCTTTTTTATTGTCGTGAGTGATGCTTAACGATCCATGTCACGTGTGGCTGCCCGCCAGCGTAGTTTTTCTGAATAGCGGTGCCGTGCTTGCAAGCGGGTATCCTTGAGAATGATTTCCAGAGTTTCGCCCAGGATGCGAACCACACCCAGGATGGGGATCACCAGCATTAATCCGGCTACGCCAGCAATCGCCTCACCCACCAGGAACATCATGATGGTGAGCAATGGATGTATGCGCAGGCTGCGACCTACGATGGCGGGCAGGAAGAAAAAATCATCCAGCATGCGAATCAGGATAAATAGCCCGGCAAGGCTGTAAATGACGCTGATGTTGCCTGGCATATCAGTGGAGGCGACTAGCGCCACAATGGCAAAGCCCAGTAGCGGCCCTAGGTAGGGAATCCAGCACAGGATGGCGACTGTCAGGCCGAGCATGAGCGGTGAGGAGATGCCCAGTGCCCATAGACCTAGCGTGGTAAGGATGGTGTCAATCACCGTCATTTTCATGAGCCCGACAAAATATAGTCGTGCTGTTTGATCTACGGCGTGGATCAGATAAAGCGTTTTTTCAAAAAAGGCATTGGGAACGGCGGCGCCGAGCATTTTCCTGAAGTTGGCACCGTCCTTGAGCATGAAGAAGGTGATGATGGGGGTGAGCAATAATGACGGGAGCCACGTCGCTAGGCCGCTCAGTATCTTGCCCAGGTATTTGTCGGAGAAGTGTTCCGAGACGTCAGTGATTTGCTGGGAAATATTGTCGCCAAAGTGCGATGTCTGCAAGAAGCTGAATTTTTCTTGTATGCCTTCCACCAGTTGTTCCGCCAGCACGGCCCCACCTGCGGAATAGTGGGCAATCCCGGCTTGCCATGATGCCGCGCTGGCGACGACTAATGGATAAACCAGCAATAAGCCAATCACAGTCACCATCAGGAATGCGCCGCTTAGCGCCACCGCAGCAATACCCCGGCCCGTGCCTGCAGCTACCATTTTCTTTTCCAATGGAGCCAGCAGGTAATACAGGATCAAGGCCAGTAGGAAAGGCACGACCAGCCAGAGAATTTTCTTGAAGATCAGCAATAACAAACAGGTGGTGGTAATGATGCCAGCCCAGGCGACAGGCCCGGGGCCATGGTTCTCACTGAGCACAGGAGGCTGCTGTATGGTGTTTTGTTCCAGCTCTGGAAACTGGCTGCGACGCAGACTGCAATGCTGGGAAATGGTGTCTGCAATTTGCGGGTGTGTATGCAGCAAATGCAGGAAATCATCGCGAAACAGTACAGCAAGCACACAGTTTTCAATCGCACGTACCTGGGTGTGGCGTCGCATGTTTTCTAACAGTGCGCGCTCACCAAAAAACTGACCGGCTTCCAGCGTGCCAAGGATTTGCCCATCCAGCGTGACGCGGACTTTCCCTGCCAGGATGAAGTAGATCGCTTGCCCTTCTTCTTGTGGGTCGTAGATGATCTCGTCCTGCACGTAGCTACGCTGGTGCAGCACATTATTTAGCGTATCCAGCTCGTGGTTGCTGAGCCCTGCCAGCAATGGCACTTCACGTAATACCATCTGATGATGGGGTGCGATGGGGGGGCGGAAACGGTGGAGTAGCATGGGCGGGCTCTGGACTTGTATTTTCGACTATTTTATCCGGAGGAGGGGGGATCGCAAGAGGATAAGCAGAGGAGCAAGGATGAATTGCGGCGTGAAGCTGGCTAAGCCGGCGCAAACAAGCAATCAGGCCCGCTCCGGGACGGTAGCAAGCCTGATTGCAGGCGGGTTAGTTGCGTTGACGGCGTCGACGCGCAGCCAGGCCCAATACGCTGAAGCCTGCCAGCAGCATTGCATAGGCGCTTGCTTCCGGCACGGCGGCGATATTGGCAACTACCTGGATGGATTGCAGGTTGATCGCCGCGGTGCCTATCACACCTTGGGACTCATATATATCCTGCCAGTAACCCTCCTCTACCCATTGCCCGGGCTCGCAGATTCCATATTCGTCACAAGGCCCTGGCACGTAATAGTTGCCGGTGACAACCCACTCCTGACCCATATAAACATCAATCATGGTGTAGTCAGCCCAAGCTTCAAAAGAGCCGGCGATTGTGGGTAGAGTGGCACCAGAAATGATACCTGTTGCGCTGAAACTGGAGCCATACCCCTCAGTACCGGAAAATGATGCGCCTGGGCCGCCAATGCTCACGCCTGCGGCACCCAGGCTACCATTTGACGTGTCATAAGTGCCGGAATAGGTGATGGAGTAGCTTTCGATAATCTGTCCGGGATGCGCAGTAAAGGACAAAGGCAGGGAAAAGGCGCCTGAAAAGCTTTCGTAACTAAAAGAGCGACCACCGTCCGCACTGACATATAGCGAGCCGCCAAAGTTGATGGAGACTCCGTTGGTAACACCGGATATTGAAGCAATACTGTTATCCAGTATTTGCTCGCCGTAATATGCATCATTGATCTGGAACTGGAATGTATCCGGATCGTAGCTGATATCGACGGCGGTGGAGTTGATGGTGGTGGGGGCGGCCAGGGCGGGAATAGCGGTTGCGAGTATGACAGCAGCACTCAAGTAACGCATTTTCATTTTGAATCTCCCAGGGGTGATGGAGGCTATGATTATGGGCGTTTTAAAGGTATATTGATATGGACTGTTAATGGTCCGAATGGACTATCGAGATTGTCTTTTGTTATTGCGCAGATTTGAGGTGTGGATGGTTCTCTATTTTTCCCTGCCGCATTCAGCCGTTATACTTCCTCCCATCAAGCTAAGCCTCTCGGGAGTCATTTCATGCAGCAGCAACATCACCAGATCGTCCAGCATACCAACGGGCGCCGTTTGTATGACATTACGCCTGCCGTGACGCAGTGGGTGGAAGGCTCCGGTATCCGGCAGGGCTTGCTGACGCTGTATATCCAGCATACCTCGGCCAGCATTCTCATTAATGAGAATTACGATTCTGACGTGCTGGTGGATATGGAAAGCTTCTTTGAGCGCTTGGTGCCGGATGGGGATGCGTTGTTCATTCATACTGCCGAAGGGCCGGATGATATGCCAGCGCATGTGCGTTCTGCATTGACGCAGACTAGCATCTCCATACCGGTTATGGATGGAAATCCCGCGCTGGGAACCTGGCAAGGTATCTTCCTCTACGAGCACCGACGCATGTCGCATACGCGTAAGGTGTTGTTGCATTTGCTCGGTGAATAGAAACGACAGAAAAGCGCGTGGTTTTTGATGGTTTGATTATACTTTTTATAGTCCGGATTTGAGTAGCGTCCGGCACAGCTTTTACTTTACCACGCTCCAGCTTAGTGGGTCGAAAGGCTTGCTCTGGAGCCGGAGTTCGAAATACACGCCGTGTTGCTCGTTGCCGCCGCTATTGCCAACTGAGGCAATCGTATCCCCGCCCTTGACGTTGTCGCCGACTTGTTTCAATACGGCCTGATTGTTGCCGTATAGGCTCATATAGCCGCTACCGTGGTCGATGATGATGAGATTGCCAAAACCGCGTAGCCAATCTGCAAATACTACTTGGCCACTGGCGACGGACTTGACCTCGCTGCCCTCGTTCGCGCGAATGAACAGGCCTTTCCATGAGATACCGGTGTCGGCGCGGCTGCTGCCAAAGCGATTGGTGATTTCACCGCGTACCGGCAGGTTAAGCTTGCCCTTGAGTGAGGCGAAATTGGTGCCGTCGAAGGCATTGCTGGGCAAGGTCTCATTGCGGCCAACGATCTTGCTGCTTGGTGTTTTTTCGCTGGGTGCAGTGGTTGCCTGTCTGGATCTTTCCCGAGCGGCCTCACGTTGTGCTTTTTCCCTGGCAGCCTTTTCACGGGCTGCTTGTTCGCGTGCGGCCTTGGCAAGCTTTTCCATTAATTGCGTCAAGCGTTGTTCGTCGCGCTTGAGTTTGTCGATCTCGTTGCGTTGTGCACTGATCTTGCTCGACAGCTGTTTGACTAGCTTATCGCGCTGGCTTTTTTGTTGTTGTAGCTCCGCGCGTTCTTTTTCCTGTTGCTCTTGCAGGGTATCCAGTTCTGCCAGGGTTTTGCTGGTTTCCGCATTGAGCGCCTCTATCTTGGCAATGTTTGCGGATGCTGCATCCATCAACTCCTTGCGTGCGCGTGAAACGTAGCCGAAATAATGCAACTGGCGCGTGGCGGCGTTCGGGTCTTGCTGTTGTAGTAGCACCTGAGCCTGGTTGGGTTTGCCATGCAGGTATTGTTGATAGAGTTGTTGGTTTAGCAGTGATTGTTGTTGCTTGAGCTCGGCTTCGTGTGTGGTTTTCTCACGGCGAAGTGCTTGCAAGGTTTGGCTGCTTTCCTGCTGCTGCTGCTTGAGGTCGACCAGCTTGCGGTTGGCATCGCTGATCGCTTTTTCACTTTTCTTGAGGGCGTCGGCAGCTTCGGCGTGCGCCTCCTGCGAGCTACCCAGTTCCTTTTTCAGTGACTCCAGGCGCTGATGGATGACATCCAGCGCTTCGCGCGGCTTTTCAGGCTCGCTCTTGGCGGCCCATGCCGCTGGCACGGCAGAAAAGCTGCTTGCCAGCAGCATGCAGAGCCAGCGTTTATGCATCAGCTATTGCGCCTGGAAGTTGACCAGGGATTTTCCGGTCATATCGGAAGGCTGCTTGAGACCCATCATGGCGAGCAGCGATGGTGCCAGGTCGCAGAGCGAGCCTGTGCCAGGGGCAGCCAGCGTTGCTGGCTTGCCGATGAAGAACAGCGGCACCACATTGGTGGTGTGTTGCGTATGCGGCTGGTTATTTTCGTAATCAAGCATTTGCTCGACGTTACCGTGATCTGCCGTGATGAGCATTTGTCCGCCTATGCTTTCCATCGCTTTGACGATGCGGGCAAGGCAGGTGTCTATGGTTTCCACTGCCTTGATGGAGGCATTGAGGTCGCCGGAGTGGCCGACCATGTCGCAATTGGCATAGTTGCAGATGATGGCGTCATATTTCTTGCTGAGGATTGCGGCTTCCAGCTTGTCCGTAAGCTCAAAAGCACTCATCTCTGGTTGCAGGTCGTAGGTAGCAACCTTTGGGGATGGCACCAAAATACGATCTTCCCCGGCAAACACTTGTTCTTCACCGCCGTTGAAAAAGAACGTGACGTGAGGATATTTTTCTGTTTCGGCAATGCGTAATTGCGTCAGGCCTTGCTGCGCGACATATTCGCCAAAGGTGTTGCGGATTTCTACTGGAGAGAAGATCGGCGTGGCGCGGGTTTCTGCCTTGTCATACAGGGTCAGGGTGTAGAAGCCTGCCAGCTTGGGTTGACGACGGCGGTTGAAGCCTTCAAAGTCAGGATCGAGCAAGGCATGGGTCAATTGGCGGGCACGGTCAGAGCGGAAATTGACGAAAATCACCACGTCGCCGTCTTCCATGGTCACCGCCTTTTCGCCCGCAGGGACGATGGCAGTTGCCTTGACGAACTCATCCTTCTCGTCGCGTGCGTAAGCCGCTTGCAAACCTTGCAATGCGCTGGTGGCAGTGAATTCACCCTGCCCATCGGTAATCAGGTTGTAGGCCGCCTCAACGCGGGGCCAGCGCTTGTCTCTATCCATGGCATAGAATCGGCCACAAATCGAGGCGATTTTGCCGCCACCAATGCGTGTGCAGGCAGCTTCCAGCTTCTCTAAATAAGGCTGGGCACTGATGGGCGGGGTATCACGGCCATCCAGGAATGCATGCACATACACCTTTTCCACACCGGCCTTAACGGCCATTTCAATCGTGGCGTGAATATGATCCTGATGGCTATGCACGCCACCATCAGAGAGTAAGCCCAGGATGTGAATTGCCTGATGGCCAGCTTTGGCCTTGTTCACAGCTTCCAGCAATACTGGGTTGCTAAAGAATTCGCCTGATGCAATCGAGCGATTGATGCGCTCGAAATCCTGGAATACCACGCGCCCGGCACCAATATTCAGGTGGCCGACCTCAGAATTACCCATCTGCCCGCCAGGCAAGCCGACGAAGGTCTCGGAGGCATTGATCAGGGTGTGTGGGTATTCTTTCCAGAAACGGTCAATGTTGGGGGTATTGGCTTGGGCGATGGCGTTGTCGCGGCTATCTTCACGGTAGCCGAAGCCATCGAGGATCACAAGTAGAGCGGGTGTTACAGTCATTGGGGTCAGGATTCCGGTGAACTCAATCAATAGCCCTGTATTTTAGAGAGTTTTTGCTAGTTACGCATGTTTAATCATGGATTTCATCTGTCAGGAATGGTTTTTGTTCCGATTTTTACCATCAGGGCTTGAATTTTTCCTGGCTGGCATCATCTAGTCAGAAATGGCCGCCTGTCAGGCGGGGTAATTTGAGTACAATAGTGCCTTTCGGGCATATTCTTGAGGTGACTGTGGATTTTTTTGCAAACAACGCATTGTGGATTGGGCTGGCAATAGGCTCTGGCGTGATGTTGCTATTGCCGACGATCAAGCGTGGTGCTGGAGCAAGTGTCAGCGCCAGTGAAGCCGTGATCTTGATCAATCGCTCCCATGCTGTGGTGCTGGATGTGCGTGATGATGCTGAATTTGCAGCCGGGCATATTGCCGATGCCAAACATATCGCTTTGGCACAGTTGCCAGACCGCCTCAAGGAATTGACCCGGTTCAAGGACAAGCCAGTGCTGGTGTATTGCGAAAGTGGCGCGCGCTCTGCTAAGGCGGCTGCCATCTTGGCAAAAAATGAATTCAAGCAGGTGCAGCAATTACAGGGCGGCATCAAGGCTTGGCAGGATGCCAAGCTGCCGTTAGTGAAAGGATAGCGTGTGGCGAATATCCTCATGTATACCACTGGTACTTGCCCTTACTGCATCAATGCCGAGCGCTTGTTGCTGAGCAAGGGCGTGACGCAGATTAATAAGGTACGTGTAGACCTTGAGCCCGAGCTCAGGGTGAAAATGATGGAGCAGACTGGCAGGCGCACTGTTCCACAAATTTATATCGACGATGTGCATGTGGGTGGTTTTGATGACCTGCGTGCGCTCGATATGGCTGGCAAGTTGGACTCAATGCTGGCGAAGTAGTGTCATGGTTTTGTAGTACAAAACCTGCGCTGATGCGGATAGAATGACAAGCTTGAATTTTAGACGCATCTAATATTTTATTAATTTATATATGGGGAAGCGCTCCGCGCGACCTGAATTAAGGGAAGAGTCATGGCAGAAGAGCAGGCAGTAGCACAAGAGCAACAACCAGCATTCGGTATCGAGAAGGTCTATGTGAAGGATCTTTCTCTGGAAATCCCGCATGCCCCACAGATTTTCATTCAGCGCGAAGCTCCCCAAGTTGCTATTGAGTTGAGCAATGCGATGACTCAATTGGAAGAAGGCATTTATGAAGTTGTCGTGACTGTAACGGTCACTTCCAAAATTGCTGACAAGACTGTGTTCCTGGTAGAAGTTGCGCAGGCTGGTATTTTCCAGATTCGCAATGTGCCCGAAGACAATCTCGATATCATCCTGGGTGTGACTTGCCCGAACATCATTTTCCCGTACGCTCGCGAAACTATCTCTGACATCGTGACGCGTGCTGGCTTCCCACCTGTATTGCTGAACCCTGTTAATTTTGAAGCGTTGTATGCACAGCAAAAGCAAGAACAGGCCAAGGCTAATGGCGCAACAACCCACTAAGTGGTTGCTGGCGGCGGCTCTGCTGCTGGTGCCTGTATTGGCATCAGCAGTTGAGTTCCGTTCTGTTTCCGTACCTAAGGCCGTGTTGTATGACGCACCATCTGCACAGGGGAAAAAGGTGTTCATTCTCGGCCAGGGTTATCCCGTCGAGGTGATCGTCAACCTGGGCGACTGGATCAAGGTACGTGATGCACAGGGCGGCCTCAATTGGGTAGAGGCCAAGCAGCTAGCCAACAAGCGGACCGTGCTGGTCAAGGGTGGCCAAGCTGATGTGCGACAGGCTGCCGATGCAGCGTCGACATTGCTGGGCAAGGTCGACAAAGATGTTGTGCTTGATATGCTGGAATCTCCGGTCAATGGCTGGGTAAAGGTCAAGCACAGGGATGGTATGACAGGCTATGTGCTAGCCTCATCCTTGTGGGGCTTTTGATGCGGCTTTATAAGTAGTTCATGATGAAAATTTCAGTTTTAGGCGCTGGCGCCTGGGGTACGGCGCTGGCCCTGCAAATCAGCCGTCAGCATCAAGTTTCGCTCTGGACACGTAACCAGGCGCATATCATGGATATGCAGGTGACACGTGCCAATGTGCAATATCTTGGTGATTTTGCCTTTGGCGACCAGCTGACGGTCGAGGGTGATCTGGCTCGTGCACTGGATGGTGCAGACCTCATTGTTTCTGTCGTGCCAACCAATGGTTTCCGTAATGCCTTGAAAGACATCAAGCGCTTGGGCTGCAATGCGCCTGTGGTCTGGGCATCCAAAGGGCTGGAGGCCGCGACAGCCAAGCTGCCGCATGAAGTTGCGCAAGATGAGCTGGGTGATAGTCGCGATTGGGGCGTATTGTCTGGGCCGAGTTTTGCCGCCGAGCTGGTGCGCGGTCTGCCAACAGCCGTGACGCTGGCCGCGAATAATGCAGATTTTGCTGCCAAGGCCGGAGCAATGTTGCATGGTGGTAATTTCCGCGTTTACACCAGTACCGATGTCACGGGTGTGTCGGTAGGTGGCGCGCTTAAGAACGTATTGGCGATCGCAGCAGGTATTAGCGATGGTATGCAGTGTGGCAATAATGCACGTGCCGCCTTGATTACGCGTGGCATGGCTGAAATGACACGTTTTGGTGTGGCATTGGGCGGTGCCAAGGAAACCTTTATGGGCCTTACTGGAGCCGGTGACTTGATACTCACCTGTACCGGGCAATATTCACGGAATCGTGAAGTGGGCCTGCGTCTAGCCAATGGCCAGACATTGCAGGAAATTCTCAAGACCCTGGGCCATGTGGCCGAAGGCGTACATACGGCGCGTGAAGTCATCAAGCGTGCCAGCCTGCTGGGTGTGGAAATGCCGATCACGCATGAAGTGGATCAGGTGTTGTCACATGGTCGTTCTCCACGGCAAGCGATGGAAAATCTGTTGAGTCGTGAGCAGAAGTCAGAGTCGTTATAAGCGCGACATGATTGCTACAAAAAAAGCACCAGTGATGGTGCTTTTTTGTTTTAAGGACTGCTCAATGGGAGTTTGAGTCGCTGGGCGTTCTTGCACCTGGCTACACCAGATGCTTATACCGCGCCAGCAAAGTCATGTTGGCGCCATGCCTCGTAAAGCAAGATAGCGGCTGAGTTCGACAGATTAAGACTGCGGCTCTCTGGCATCATGGGCAGGCGCACTCTGTGCTCGGGGGTAAATTCGGCACGAATCTCTTCTGGTAGCCCACGGGTTTCCGGGCCAAACACAAATACATCACCGGCCTGAAACTGGATATGGTGGTGATTGGTGCTGCCCTTGGTCGTCAGTGCAAACATCCGGCGGCCTGCCAGCACTTGCTTACATGCCTCCCAGTCTTCGTGGACAATCAGGCTGGCATATTCATGGTAATCCAGCCCAGCACGCTTAAGTTGCTTGTCTTCCAGAGTAAAGCCGAGTGGCTTGACCAAATGCAGGCGCGTACCACTATTGGCACACAGGCGAATGATATTGCCGGTATTGGGCGGAATTTCCGGTTGGTAGAGCACGATGTCGAACATATATATAAAGGCAAGAATTGGTAATCAGGCGTCATTTTACATGGCAGTAGTCATTTCCCATGCTTATGTCACTCTGATACTGTTCTCGCAACCACCCAGCACTCTACATGCCTCGCACCGGCCGCCTTCACCGTTTTTGCCAGGGCGTTGAGGCTGGCACCCGTTGTCATCACGTCGTCCAGCAAGATCACACGCTGACCTGTGAGATCATTGATGCACTCGAAAGCTCCTTGCATATTTTTGATGCGTTGTTTGTAAGGCAGACTGGCCTGCGGTGGTGTCGGTTTGATGCGATGGCAGGCCTCTAGGCGAATGGGTAAATGTAGTTGTTTGCTAATGACTTTAGCGATTTCCGCAGATTGGTTAAAGCCACGCTCTTGCAGGCGTTGGCGGTGTAGTGGCATGGGAATCATGCAATCGGCCGATAATGAAAGGCCTGTGTGAGCGGCAAACAAAAGCCCCATGGTGCGAGCCAGGGTAAATAATTGCCCATATTTGTACTGTTGCAGCATGGATGAGAGCGGAAATTGGTACTGAAACAAACTGCGTGTTGCATCAAAAGCAGGTGGTGCCTGCAAGCATTGTCCGCATAGTAGGTTGTCCTTGCTTGGCAGTGCACATTGTGGGCAGATGTTATCTCTGTGCCAGGGCATGTCATGCAGGCAGCCACCACACAAGCCCAATATTCCGCCTTGCCGACTTGAGCAAAGCAGGCATGACTGGGGGAGCAATGCTTCGATGAGTCCTGCAAGATGCATCGGTTGTTATTCAGTGGCAGAAGGAAGCTAAATTGTAATGCTTAATTTCTGCCTGTTGGCACACAGCTCAATATGCAGCTTCATGTGGCCTATCTTGCTTACTGGGTCTCTAGCCTGATGTCTTGCCAGGATTGCTTTTGTGCCTTTATCAAGGCGGAGAGTCCTGCAGGGACAACGACTAAAAATGCAATGGCCCAGAGGATCAGGATTAAATGTACGGCACTTCCTGCCATGGGAATCAATACGCCCGCAAAGATCATGGAAGCAAGCAGGCAGCCTGATATGCCATAGAATCTATAACCCGCATATTGGGTATATTGCCGTACCTGCGGGCTGGGGTGCTGAATATTCGCCGAGTATACAAAAATGGAAATCCCTATCCAGATAAATAGCACAGGGAAGGCTGGCATCAGCAAAGTTGCAATAATTGAGCCTAGATTGAATATCTGGGCGCATCGCTTTTGAGATTGAGCGCTGATGATAGGGCTTGCTTGTTGCCTCATGATCTTGATGACCGAATAGTGATGGTCAATCAATGATGAGCGCTTTTTTAAAATAAATATAACGAAACTTATTTAAATTTATTATTTAATATTTTTATATTAAATATTGGCGGGGAGAACGAATTCCGTATGTTGTGACCAATTGGAAGGAGCATTGACTACGTCGTGCAATAAAGCAATATAGCTGGCGAGCTCCTGATTATGCCGTTCACGGGGATAGACGAGATAAATGGGATGAGAAAATTCCGGGGTTTGCGGCACCATCTCAAATATCCCTTCATCCAGGTATTTTTGCACGACCCGGGTCCTGAAATAACCACTACCACCGTGCTCAAGAATATGAAAAAGTGCCAGTGGCCCGAGATTGACAGCCATGCTGGATTTCAGCCGACCCGATAATGCGGTGTCATGCTGCAGGCGAAACTCATCTCCCCAATCAATAAAAATATAAGGTTCGGGTTGCTGCTTGGAGCGAATGCAGACGAGTTTTTCTTCCAGGATTTCCGTGACCTGCATGCCTGGCCAATAGTCAGGATGGTGAACGAGTGCTGCATCCATTGTGCCAGCGACCATTTGGCTGTGAAGTTGCTTGGGGTCTGCCACAATGGCTTTTACGAATAGCGTGGGATATGTGGTTTTGAGAGAGGATGTCCAAGATAATAGCAATGGGTTCCACAGGCTGACCTCACCCCCAATGGTGAGCATGGCATTGGTGCCCTCGGGGAACGGCAGTTCTCGGCGTGCTGCTTCCCAAGTCTGGACAATCTGACTGGCATAGGAAACAAATTTTTCGCCATGCGACGTCAGCTTTGCGCCGCTACGATTCCTGACAAACAAGATACAGCCTAGGGCTTCTTCCAGGTTTTTGATGCGTGTGGTGACAGCAGTCTGGGTGATATGAAGCTTTTTTGCCGCATTGATAAAGCTGCCTGTACGGGTGATTTCAAGAAATGTCAGCAGTAAGTTGTGATCCATGATTTTAAATAATTGATATTAAATTAATTTAAATTATTTAATATTTTATCAATGTTTATGGTGAAACATGCTGATGCGTTGCTTTCTCATATGAAATTATTTCTTACATCCATCAGAGCCTAGACTGACAGCGAGATCAATCGCTCGCCTACATAGGTGGGTGAAAATCTCCTTTAGCATGAAGCTTCATCTCAATGACTACATTAAAGGAGAACGTGATGAAGATTTTCAATAGCGCTATCGTCTCAGCTTTTCTTGTCATCTTTATGCCGAACGCACATGCGGATAATGCCGTGGATATGCCGCCCGCACACAAGCAAAAACATAATGTTCCTGATACCACTGAACACGGGAATTACCTGGAGCCACAGGATCAAAGTACTAGTGGGGGGGAGCAAATGAAGGATGGTGCTGTGCCAGGTAATGCCAAGGAAAAAAGCCAGCGCTTCAAGCAACAGCCTGAACAAGGTGGCACAGACGTGCAACAGAAAAAGTCTAAATAACCAAGTGCCTGTCAGGGAGGCTTTCTCGCATCAATTATTCTGTTTTGATTAATATTTAATCAGTTGTTTAATTGTTGTTGACTTGAATGTTGACAAGCTATAATCCGGTTTTCAATTCCATTTTAATACCATGGCTACCAAAATCATCACGGTTAAGCAGCAGATGCGGGCGGCGCAAAGCTTCCCCTTCTTTTCCAGTCTTGCTGTGGTGGTGCCGGTACTGATCCCTTTCTGGATTGCCGCCTCCATTTTTACCTACTGTGCCATGGCAAACCATCCCTGTACACGCGTGTGTGACTATCTCGTGCCCGCGGGTTATCGTTTTTATGGTTTGCTGGGTGCCTGGGTGGTACTGCTCAACTTCAGTTCCAATATGGCAGGCTGGGTGGGTGGAGGCTTGAATCTGGCCCTCATCATCTGGGCAATCAGCATCCTGGTGATCGTCCCGCTGGGCGTGCGCGATATCTTGCGTGCACGCAAGGAGCCATGGCAGGAATATACCGTCGAGACAACAGAATAAAAGGAAACACATGCGAGATTCAGTGATTGATATACGTGGCCTGGACCGTGTAGAGCGTGCCAAGGTCCAGGCGCGCGTGGAAGCGCCACAGCGCTGGACTGTTGATGAGATCGTGGCACTGTTTGAGTTGCCGTTTTCGGATTTGATGCATCGTGCACAATCTGTACACCGCGAGCATTTCGACCCGAATGGCGTGCAGGTGAGTACGCTACTATCGATCAAGACTGGCGGCTGTTCCGAGGATTGTGGCTATTGCCCGCAAGCGGCTCGTTATCATACTGATGTGGAAAAGCAGGACCTGATGCAACTGGAGGAAGTGCTGGCTGCAGCACGTGCCGCCAAGGAAAATGGTGCCAGTCGCTTCTGTATGGGGGCTGCATGGCGTAGCCCAAAGCAGCGTGATCTTGAGCCGGTCTTGAACATGATTCGCGAAGTCAAGGCCATGGGCCTGGAAACCTGCGCCACGCTTGGCATGCTGAAAGATGGTCAAGCCGAGCAATTGAAGGATGCTGGCCTTGATTATTACAACCATAACCTGGATACCGCGCCAGAATATTATGGTGATGTGATCACGACGCGTACTTACCAGGATCGCCTGGATACGCTGGATCGTGTGCGCGAGCAAGACATCAATGTCTGTTGCGGTGGCATTATCGGCATGGGTGAATCCCGTGCGCAGCGCGCTGGCTTGCTGGCTCAGCTTGCCAATATGGAGCGTCCGCCTGAGAGTGTGCCAATCAACCTGCTTACCCAGGTGGAAGGTACGCCGATGTATGGTATGGATGAGCTGGACCCTTTCGAGTTCGTACGCACCATTGCGGCTGCGCGTATCACGATGCCGCAGAGCTTTGTGCGCTTGTCCGCTGGCCGTCAAAGCATGCATGAAGGCATTCAGGCTTTGTGTTTCCTGGCAGGTGCTAACTCGATTTTCTACGGCGAGAAGCTGCTGACTACGGATAACCCAGAGGCCGAAACTGACCGTAAGCTGTTCGGCAAGCTCGGCATTCATCCGCTTTAATCCGCCGCATGTCTTCCATGCCGGAATCTCAGCCGGTGAAGGCAAATCCGTCATTGCTTGAAGCATTGCAGGCCGAGCTCGCCGAACGTGCGAGCTTGGGCTTGCTGCGCCAGCGTCGCGTCTTGAATGGCATGCAGGGTGTGCATGTTGAGGTTGACGGTAAGCGCTTGCTCTCGTTTTGCAGCAATGATTATTTGGGCTTGGCTTCACATCCTGACTTAATCGCTGCTATGCGTGATACCGCATCGATTGCCGGGGCGGGTAGTGGGGCTTCGCATCTGGTTACCGGACACCAGCAAGCTCACGAGGCACTAGAGCAAGCCTTGCAAGCCTTGATGCGCCTGCCAGGCATTTTGCTCTTCACCACCGGCTACATGGCAAACCTGGGCGTGATTACTGCGCTTTGCGGGCGCGACGATGCCATCTTTGCCGATAAGCTTAACCATGCCTCTCTCAATGATGCGGCCTTGTTGTCGCGTGCGGAGCTCAAGCGCTTTCCACATAACGACCTGAGCAGCCTGGAGCGTTTGCTGGCGCAGAGCCATGTCAGGCGCAAGCTGGTGGTGGTCGATGCTGTATTCAGCATGGATGGCGACCTGGCCCCTGTGCCTGAGCTACTCGCGTTATGTGAGCGTTACGATGCTTATTTGATGCTGGATGACGCCCATGGCTTTGGCGTGTTAGGGAGCGAAGGGCGCGGCATACTTGAACATTTCACGCTTGATTCGCCGCGCATTATTTACATGGCGACGCTGGGCAAAGCTGCAGGTGCTGCAGGTGCATTTGTGGCTGGCCCCAAGATATTGACCGATTACCTGATGCAAACGGCCAGGCCATATATATATACCACTGCCAGCCCGGCCCCAGTGGCTGCGGCAGCCATGGCAGGTGTGCGATTGATCCAGCAAGATCATGCACGACGCGCACATTTGCATCAGCTGATTGCTGAGTTCAGGGCCACATGCCAATTGCAGCGCTGGCAATTGATGGCTTCTGCCACTGCCATCCAGCCCATCATCATCGGCAGTAACGACGAGGCTTTGCAGGTAAGCAAGCGCTTGCTGGAGCGGGGCATCTTGGTGCCAGCAATTCGCCCACCTACCGTCCCCAAGGGCACGGCCAGGTTACGCATTTCCCTTTCTGCCGCGCATACGCATGAGGACATTGCGCAATTGCTAGAAGCATTACATACACTGGAGGCCACATGAGCCATCTGCATGTCGAGATCGTCGGCAAAGGCCAACCACTGGTGCTGATTCATGGCTGGGGCATGCATGGCGGTGTCTGGCAGCCCTTGATAAAAAAGCTATCGCAGTCCTTTGAGCTGCACATTGTCGATTTGCCGGGCATGGGCCTAAGCCAGGAAGGAATTGCCAGCAATCTGGATGAAATGGTGACAGCGCTGCTACCTGTCTTGCCACCACATGCCCATGTACTAGGCTGGTCTTTAGGCGGTTTGGTGGCCATGCGATTGGCGGTACATCATCCTGACCGGCTGAGTAAGCTGGTGCTGGTGGGGAGTACGCCATGTTTTATCAATACGCCATCCGGGCATCCTCAACCTTGGGAGCATGGTATTAATACCAGCGTATTCCAGGCATTTGCACGCCAGGTGAACGAGGATTATGCCGCCACCCTGATCAAGTTTCTCACCTTGCAGTGCATGGGAGCGCAAGATGCACGTGCCACGATCAAGGAGTTGCGCCTGGCCTTGGCTGCACGTCCTGCACCATCGCCGTTGACGCTAGAATCGGCATTGGATGTATTGCTGCAAAATGATTTACGTCCAGACCTGACGGTATTGCAGCAGCCTGTGCTGCTAGTACATGGTGATCGTGATACCCTGGCCCCCGTGCAGGCAGCACATTGGTTATCACAGCATTTGCCTCATGCCAGCCTGCGCGTGATTGCTGGCGCAGGGCATGCTCCTTTTCTCTCTCATGCATCGCAGTTTGCCGATAGCGTGCGCGACTTTCTTCAACCCAAAACAGAAGTGAACGGATGAGTGACGCTTATCGCATAGACAAGGCCAGAGTGCGCGCCTCATTTGACCGTGCGGCGGGTAGCTATGATGCCGCAGCCATCTTGCAGCGCGAAGTGCGCGAGCGCATGTTGCAGCGCCTTGAACTGGTCAAGATGGCGCCACGCGTCATTCTCGATGCAGGCTGCGGCACAGGGCATGCCACAGTGGCATTAGGTAAGCGCTATCGCGATAGTCAGGTGATCTCGCTCGATATTGCTATGGGCATGTTGCAGCAAACCCTGGGACATTACCCATTGATGAAGCGTATGCTCGCGCCGCTTACTGGCCAGAAACGCCCTGTGGCAGTATGTGCCGATATTGAGAACCTGCCGTTGCAACATGGCAGCGTGGATTTGATCTGGTCCAACGTTGCCATCCAGTGGTGCAATGATCTGGATGCAGCCTTTGCCGGTATGGCTCGCGTGCTACGCCCAGAGGGCTTGTTGATGTTCAGCACTTTTGGCCCTGATACACTGAAGGAGCTGCGTGCGGCCTCCAGTGATGGCAGTGTGCATGTCAGCCGTTTTATCGATATGCATGATATTGGCGATGCCCTGGTGCGCGCTGGGTTTGCTGACCCAGTGCTGGATGTCGAGCGCTTTGTGCTCACTTACGATGATGTCATGGCTGTCATGCGCGACCTGAAAGCCATTGGCGCCCACAATGCCGCCGCAGGCCGTGCGCGCGGCCTGTTGGGTCGGGGCTTCCTTGAGCGCCTGACAGAGGCTTACGAGCAATTCCGCCACGAAGGTAAATTGCCCGCGACTTATGAAGTGGTATATGGCCATGCCTGGAAGGCGCAGCCGAAACAGCCAGGGTTGTCGACCGTGACTTTGCATCCAAGAAAGCCAGCATGAGCAACAAGCAAGCTTACTTTGTCACTGGCACCGATACCGGCGTTGGCAAGACCATGATCAGCAGCCTGCTGGTGCGCCAGTTTGCCCAGCGCGGCCTGCGCAGCGTGGGCATGAAGCCTGTCGCCTCTGGTTGTGAAAGACGCGATGGTCAGTTGATCTCTGAGGATGTCACCCAGTTACTGGCGGCCAGCAATGTGGATTTGCCATTGGCCGATATTAATCCCTATGCTTTCGAGCCAGCCATTGCGCCGCATATCGCAGCCAAACAGGCAGGAGTGCAGATAGATCTGGATCATATCCAGTCAGCCTTCCAGCGCCTGCAGGCTCATGCGGATGTGGTTATCGTTGAGGGGGCCGGTGGCTTCTACGTGCCGCTGGATGATGAGCATGACATTGCCGACCTGGCGGTTAAGCTTGATTTGCCGGTGATACTGGTGGTCGGCATGCGGCTGGGATGTATCAACCATGCCTTGCTCACTGCCGCAGCCATTCAGCAACGTGGCCTGAACTTGGCTGGCTGGGTGGCAAATCAGGTGGATACTGACATGGCAATGTTAGAGGAGAACTTGCAGACCTTGCGATTGCGCATGCCGGCTGCATATCTGGGCTTTGTGGCTTGGATGGGTCCGTCGGATAATACTGATACAACAGATATTGTCAGCGAGCTATTGAAATAGACTCATGTCACTGTGCGCGGCAATAGATAGGTTGCCGCATAGTTGCCTACGATTGGTGATATAA
This sequence comes from Methylobacillus methanolivorans, assembly GCF_044751345.1. Lineage (GTDB taxonomy): Bacteria > Pseudomonadota > Gammaproteobacteria > Burkholderiales > Methylophilaceae > Methylobacillus > Methylobacillus methanolivorans. The sequence continues at coordinate 133,440 of NZ_JBIWXY010000003.1, forward strand.
GGTCTGTTGGTTGATGTATTCCAGTACATTGCCAGGCAATAAGTAACGTGGAGTTTTACCCTCTGCAAAATGCTCTCGAATCTTGGTTGCGGAAATATCCAGCGCGGTAATTTCCTGCTTCAATATTCCATTTTCTGTTTGCCTACGCAGTAATTGTGCGCTGGCGATTGCATGTTGTTGCGACCATGCATCTAGGGCTGTATGACTCACTGGCAATGTCGCCCCTGGCCTGGTGGCAACCACGATGTGCGCAAACTGCAATAACGCTTCCCAGCGGTGCCAACTGGTAATGCCAGCAAAAGCATCCATCCCCATCAGCAGGCAAAGCCTTGCCTGGCCTTGTAGTTCTTCATTGAGCGATTGCAAGGTGTCTATGGTGTAGGAATAGCCCTCCCGCTCTAGTTCCCGTGTATCCAGCTTGAAGAGTGGATTGTCGGCAATCGCAAGCGCGACCATGTCTGCACGCTGCTGGGCCGAAGTCATGGGCTGGTCACGGTGAGGCGGGGTAGCGGAAGGGATAAAGCGGACTTCCGTCAAATTCAGGGCTTCGGCCAGCTCCTGCGCCATGCGCAGGTGGCCGAAGTGGATGGGGTCGAAGGTACCGCCCATGATGCCGATGAGCGGTAAAGCCTGGGCTTGAGATATTTCGCCCATCGTCATGCTGGTGAAGTGCAGGTGTGAGGGCATCAGGCCCTGACTTCTCCATCGCCCAGCACGATGTACTTCAGGCTGGTCAGGCCTTCAAGGCCGACCGGGCCACGAGCGTGCAACTTGTCGGTGGAAATGCCGATTTCTGCGCCCAGGCCGTACTCAAAACCATCTGCAAAGCGGGTCGAAGCGTTGACGATGACGCTGCTGGAGTCTACTTCGCGCAGGAACTGACGGGCGCGAGTGTAGTTCTCGGTGACGATAGCCTCGGTATGTTGTGAAGAGTATTGGTTGATGTGGGCGATAGCTTCATCCACATCGGCAACCACTTTCACCGAGATGATCGCAGCGAGAAACTCGGTGTAGTAGTCCTCCTCCGTGGCTGGCTTGGCCTGCGGCACTAGTGCACGGGTTTCATTGCAACCACGAATTTCCACGCCCTTGCTGACTAACATTGCAGCCAATGGTGGCAAGGCTTCTTGCGCAATGCTGCGCGCCACTAATAGCGATTCAGCCGTATTGCAGGTGCCCAGGCGCTGGGTCTTGGAGTTTTCCAAGATACGCAAGGCCTTATCAAGGTCGGCACTTTCGTCGACATAAACGTGGCAATTGCCGTCCAAGTGCTTGATGACAGGAATGCGCGCTTCATTCGAGATGCGCTCAATCAGTCCCTTGCCACCACGTGGCACGATGACATCAACGTATTCCTTCATGGTGATGAGCTCACCTACAGCCGCGCGATCAGTCGTTGCGACAACTTGCACCGCTGTCGCAGGTAGCCCCGCTGCGGCAAGGCCTTCGTGCACAATGGCCGCCAGGGCGCGGTTGCACTGAATGGCTTCGGAGCCGCCGCGCAGGATGGCAGCATTACCAGATTTGATGCATAGGCCAGCAGCGTCGACAGTGACGTTGGGGCGTGCTTCATAGATGATGCCGATCACGCCCAGCGGCACACGCATTTTGCCAATTTGGATGCCGGAAGGACGATATTTGAAGTCGGACATTTCGCCAATAGGGTCTGGCAGGCTGGCAATCTGCTCCAGGCCTTCGGCCATGGTGGCGATGCCTTTTTCACTCAATATCAGGCGGTCTAGCATGGCAGGCTCGAGGCCATTGTTGCGCGCGGCTTGCAGATCGGCGGCATTGGCTGCCAGCAAGGTGTCACGCTCACGGCGAATGGCCGTGGCAATCGCACGCAAGGCCTTGTTCTTGGTGTCTGTATCAGCGCGAGCCATGGCACGGGAGGCAGCGCGTGCCTCAGTGCCAAGCTGTTGCATATAGTGTTTGATGTCTTCCATTCTTGCCTCTATGCCTATTATTTCCGGCTGCCTATGCGCGCCAAGCCAAAGCACAAGCGCGAGATTTCCAGCCATGGGTCCTGGTTCAACAAGCCTTTGCCCGCTTTGTCGATTTCCGCCAGTTTCTGTAGCGCTGCTTCCAGTTGGCGCATATTCAGGCGTGATAGCGCGCGTTTGACCAAGTTTTGTCTATCACCATAAATCCTGGCCTGCTGCATGGCACTGCTGACATTGCTGCCTTGGGTTTCAGCATATTTTACCTTGATTAGTCCGCGCAAGACCCAGGCCAGTGCACTCATGATAGCCACTGGCTGGGCACCTTCATCGCGCAAGCCGTGCAGGATACGTACAGCATGTTCGCTGTCGCCGCTCAAGACGGCATCGCCCAATTGGAAGGCATCATAACGCGATACATTGAGTACGGCCTCCCGTACCTTGCTGCCGTCCAATGCACCTTCAGGGTAAAGCAGCCCCAATTTCTGTATTTCTTGATGGGCGGCTAGCAGATTGCCTTCCACCTGATGTGCAAGAAACTCCAGTGTTTCCTGGTCGGTATGCTGTCCTTGCTGGGAGAGGCGGGCAGCAATCCACTGTGGCAATGCCGATGGTGCAACCTCATGCAGCGCAAGCGAAACGCCGTGATTTTCCAGGGCAGCGAACCAGGCGCTGTTCTTGGCATCGCGTTCCAGCTTGGGCAGGATGATGATGGTAACGGTGTCTGGGATAGGCTGCGTGGCAAGGGCTTGCAGCGCTTTGCCGCCATCTACGCCAGGCTTGCCGGAGGGAATCACGATTTCGAGGATGCGGCGACTGGCAAACAGGGAAATGGATTGACCAAAGGCAGTGACTTGCTGCCAGTTGAAGTTGCGCTCCACGGTCAGGCGGGTACGTTCATCATGGCCTGCTGCGCGTGCCGTGGCACGGATGGCATCCAGGCTTTCGCGTTGGGCGAGTGGCTCATCGCCCATGAGCACATATAGCGGCGCCAGGCCTTGGGCGAGGTGCCGTTCTAGCTCCTGTGGCTTGAGCCTCATTCCACGGTGTCGTCCAGCGGCGATTTCAAGTCTGCAGCGCGAGGCTTGCCCTGCACCGGTTTGACCACCATCAGGCGACGCAACAGTTCGCGCACTGCATCGTCTTTCATATCGTTGTAGAGTCGTTCCTGCTCGAGCTGCTTCGCCAGTAATTGCGAGTCATCATAAGTAATCTCGCGCCTGCCCTTGATCGTTTGTACCTCGCCCCAGGTTTCGCTAGAAGGGTCGCGCAGGCGGAAATTAACGGTGTAGAACAGCTCGTATTCACGCACCAGACCGCGTCCGCTCAATGATAAGATGCGTTGTTCCTGCGCTTCACTCATGATTTCCAGCAGGAGTTCAGCCTGATCCTTGGCGCTGACAATCTTGACGCCATTCACCGCCAGTGAGCGCTTGAATGGCTTGGAAATCGAGATCGTCGGCCCTTGTATGTACAGGGTGTGGAACTTGAGGTCGGCAACGCCGCGCATCTGGAAGCCACAGGCTGTCAGGGCCAATAGCATGGCAAGCAGAATCCAGCGGGTAGCGCGCATATACATGGTTTATCCTACGACGATGTTGACGAGTTTGTTGGGTACGACAATGATCTTGCGCACACTGCCTTCGGCCAGGTATTTCTGGATGCTTTCCTGTTGTACCGCCAGCGCTTCAATGGCTGCTTTATCCAGCGTACGGGCAACGGTCATGCTGCCACGCAGTTTGCCATTGACTTGCAGCATCAGCTCAATCTCATCCTGCACCATGGCAGCCTTGTTGGCAACCGGCCAGCGAGTATCAAGCAGTTGGCTATTAGGACGAAGCTCTTGCCAGAGCGTGTGGCTGATGTGCGGCACGATAGGCGAAAGTAACAGCACGACATTTTCCAGCGTTTCCTGGCGGATGGCACGCGTGATGGTGTCGTCGCCTTCCAGCTTCGCATAGGCGTTCATCAGCTCCATTACCGCAGCGATTGCCGTGTTGAAGGAGTGGCGGCGACCATAGTCATCACTGACCTTGTCTATCGTCTGGTGCAATTGGCGGCGGAAGGCCTTGAGCTCGGCAGGTAGTTCACCGGTGCTGAAAGCCGTTGTGACACCGGCTTCAACATGCGAGGCGACAGCAGTCCAGACGCGTTTGAGGAAGCGGTGCGCACCCTCGACACCTGCATCGGACCACTCCAGGCTTTGCTCGGGTGGTGCTGCAAACATCATGAACAAGCGTGCGGTATCTGCACCGTAATTGTCGATCAGCTCCTGGGGGTCTACCGTGTTGCCCTTGGACTTGGACATTTTGCTGCCGTCCTTCAATACCATGCCCTGCGTCAATAGCTTGGTAAAAGGTTCATCATGCTGGATCAGGCCAACATCGCGCATCAGCTTGTTGAAGAAGCGTGCATAGAGCAAGTGCAGGATGGCATGCTCAATGCCGCCGATGTATTGATCCACCGGCAGCCAGTAGTTGGCGCGCTCGTCCACCATGCCGTTGCTGGCATCAAAGCTCGCGTAACGGGCAAAATACCATGAGGACTCGACGAAGGTATCCATGGTGTCGGTCTCACGCGTGGCTTTCTCGCCGCAGCTTGGGCAGGTGGTGTCGTAGAAGGCCGGATCTTTCTTGATCGGTGAGCCAACACCGTCCATGACGACATCTTCCGGCAAGACCACCGGTAGCTGGTCGGCCGGCACCGGGATTTCACCACAGCTTGGGCAATGCACGATAGGGATAGGGCAGCCCCAGTAGCGCTGGCGCGAGATACCCCAATCGCGCAGGCGATATTGAGTGCGCTTTTGGCCAAGGTTTTTCGCAGCCAATGCCGTAGCGATGGCATCGCTGGCCTGGTTGAAGTCGAGACCATTGAAGTCAGCAGAGTCGAATAGAACACCATGCTCGGTATAAGCCGCTTGTAAAGGCAGCTCCAACTCGCTATGAGCAGGCTTGATGACAGCCTTGATGGGCAACTCATACTTGCTGGCAAATTCAAAATCGCGTTCGTCATGCGCTGGCACGGCCATTACTGCACCTTCGCCATAGCTGATGAGCACGTAGTTGGCGACCCATACTGGTAGTTGCTCGCCAGTGATCGGGTGCAATACGAACAGGCCGGAGGCCATGCCCTTTTTCTCGGCGGTGGCCAGGTCGGCTTCGGCAACGCTGCCTCGCTTGCATTCGTCGATAAAGGCTTGTAGCTCGGGGTTGTTCTTGGCGGCTTCTGTGGCTAGCGCGTGTTCTGCTGCAACGGCAACGTAAGTGGCACCCATGAGCGTATCAGGGCGAGTGGTGTAGACCTTGAGCGTACCTTTACCAGCGGCGAGTGGGAACTCCACTTCACAGCCATAGCTCTTGCCTATCCAGTTACGTTGCATGGTCTTGACCTGCTCGGGCCAGCCTTCCAGTGTGTCGAGGTCTGCCAGCAGCTCTTCCGCATATGCAGTAATTTTCATGAAGTATTGCGGGATGTCGCGCTTCTCAACCAGCGCACCAGAGCGCCAGCCGCGACCATCAATCACTTGCTCATTTGCCAGTACGGTTTGGTCGACTGGGTCCCAATTGACGGTTGCCGTTTTCTTGTAGATCAGGCCTTTTTTGTAAAGCTCGGTGAATAGCCATTGTTCCCAGCGGTAATAATCGGGTTTGCAAGTCGCAATCTCACGCTGCCAATCTACGGCCAAGCCCAGACTTTTGAGCTGGCCTTTCATATGTTCAATATTGCTATAGGTCCAGCCTGCTGGTGCGACATTGTTCTTGATCGCGGCATTTTCGGCAGGCAGGCCGAAAGCATCCCAGCCCATGGGTTGCATGACGTTGAAGCCACGCATGCGATGGAAGCGGCTCAGAACATCACCAATCGTGTAGTTGCGCACATGACCCATGTGTAGCCTGCCAGATGGATAGGGAAACATGGACAGGCAATAGTACTTGGGCTTATCGGACTGCTCCGTGGCTGCGAAAGTGGCATTGGATTCCCAATAGGATTGCGCTTGTTGCTCGATTTCACGGAATGGATACTGCTGCTGCATGATGGTGGTCTGGGTAAAAATTCGGAAAGCAAAATTATACCTTAAGCGGCGGTATTTTCCCGAGACAAGCGCGAGTATCAAATCATGCATGAAGCAGAGTGTAGCCGTGCATGATTGATGGCTAGCGAAGTGTTAAGCACTTTGTTTTGCATAATGTAATTTGCAAATGGCTGCAAGATAAAGTCAATGCTAAGCGTGGGTTTTGCTTTTTGTGGAAGCCGTCAGGTTTATGTAAGCATTGATTTGTTGCAGGGTTTGATATGCTTTGGCTTGTAGTGGATGTTCTGCTTTTTACAAAAATTTAACATTTTTTAGTAAAAATAAATTAAAGAAACTCCTTTTGAATGCCGTTGGGACATGGGTGTGTTCAGTCATTTATAAAGGGGGACGATGGTGGATCAGGAGTCCATATTAGAGGTGTTGATGTTTACCCTGGGAGGGGAGCACTACGGCATCAATATCCTGAGTGTGCAGGAAATCCGCGGTTATGAGCAGGTGACGCAGATCGCCAATGCGCCTGAATACCTTAAGGGCATCGTCAATTTGCGCGGCATTATTGTGCCGATTGTTGATATGCGTATCTGGTTTGGCCAGCTTGAACCTACATATAACCAGAATACGGTGGTGATCGTATTGAATCTGGAAGAGCGCATTATCGGCATGGTGGTGGATAGTGTGTCTGATGTGATGGCGCTTGATGCTGGCCAGATCAAAGAGCCGCCAGCGATGGGGGTCGCAATGGAAGCTACATTCCTGCTTGGGGTAGCAACTGTGGATGAACTCACAGTCATGCTATTGAGCATCGACAAGCTTATGGCCTCAGTGGCATTGGGAAATGCCATTCAGCAAGTGTCGATATAAGTAATAACAATAAAAGGAGCAACAACTATGAAATTTGCAGATTTGAACATTGGAGTGCGTTTGGGGATCGGCTTCTCGGTGATTTTGGTGCTGATGGCGATCATGGCCACAGTTGGCTTGACTAGGATTTCTGCTGTTGGTGCTACCGCTCAAAAGATGGCTGAAGAGGATTTGGTGAAAGAGCGGTTGGCACGTCAGTGGCTGGCGAATGTAAAAGAAAATGGTGTGCGTACACTTGCTCTTTTGAAGGTGAGCGATCCGGCAACGATTGATCGCTGGAGAAAGAATATTGCCATTACCAATAATGCCAATGATGACCTGATCAAGCAATTAGGGCCTATGTTGCAAACGCCTGAAGGCAAACAGAAGTTTGACTTGGCTTTGGAAAAACGCAAGCAGTTTGGCGACATCCGAGACAGTATCTTGGATATGAAAGACAAAAATGTAGATCAAGCTACACTTGATCAAGAGGTGGATCGCCTGTTCATGCCAGCTCGCCAAGCTTATTACGATAGCATGGATGATATTGTTGATTTTCAAAGAGAAATTCTTAATTCGGCGAATGCTGATATCCAAAGTGTCAAGTATTCCAGCAGCTTGATCTTGGCCATATTGGCGGTGGTGTCAATTTTGGTGGGGGCGATGTCCGCCTGGCACCTGGCATTGGGCATCACCCGTCCTTTAGGCAGAGCCGTAGAAGTGGCTGAGACAGTGGCAGCCGGAGACTTGACGACTTCTGTTGCTGTGGATTCCAAGGACGAAATCGGTCAGTTGCTTCAGGCATTGAAGAAAATGAATGACAACCTGGCGGGTATTGTCGGTGAGGTGCGCACGGGTACAGAAACAATTGCCACAGCCTCTTCACAGATCGCCTCGGGTAATCTGGATTTGTCATCTCGTACCGAGGAGCAGGCCAGCTCCCTCGAGGAGACGGCTTCAGCGATGGAGGAACTTACCTCCACCGTGAAGCAGAATGCAGACAATGCGCAGCAGGCTAATCAACTGGCTGCATCTGCCTCGGGTGTAGCGGTGCAAGGTGGACAGGTGGTCGAGCAGGTTATTTCTACCATGCAGTCCATCAGTGATTCTTCTAAGCGGATTGCAGATATTATCGGCGTGATCGACGGGATTGCTTTCCAGACCAATATTCTTGCATTGAACGCTGCGGTGGAAGCAGCCCGCGCTGGCGAGCAAGGGCGCGGTTTCGCTGTGGTGGCAAGTGAAGTGCGCAACTTGGCGCAGCGCTCTGCCAATGCTGCCAAGGAAATTAAGAGTTTGATCACAGATTCCGTGGAAAGTGTGGAGGTGGGGAGCAAGTTGGTCGAGCAGGCTGGAGCGACGATGCGCGAAGTGGTGAACAGCGTGCAACGTGTCACAGATATTGTCAGTGAGATCAGCGCTGCCAGCCATGAGCAGAGCACAGGCATTGAGCAAGTCAACCAGGCGATTGGCCAGATGGATGAAGTGACACAGCAGAATGCTGCATTGGTGGAAGAGGCGGCAGCGGCTTCGCAGTCGCTACAGGATCAGGCGGCTAGCCTGGCACAGGCGGTGAGCGTGTTCAAGGTCAGTCATGTCCAGGCTCGGGCAGTAGCACCACGTGCGGTCAGCAAACCTCAATCTGTTGTTAAGTCTAAAGTCTCTAGGCAAGCCCCGGCTGCAAAGACTGTGGCTCCCGTGATGCCTACAAGTGCAGGCTCCGCAGATGAGTGGGCTGAGTTTTAGGTAGCGGCCCGTTGGCATAAAAAAAGCCGAATCATCATGGTTCGGCTTTTTTATTAGCGGCAGGTTTGCTTAGGTAGATTATGTACCTAAATTATTTAGATGAATTATTTACCTAAGGCTTGCAGTACCTGCGCACGGATATTGCTGACTTCGCCCAGGCCTGTGATACGGACATATTTGGGGGCCTTGGCGCTTGATTCTGCCGCCCATGTTGAGTAGTAGTCCACCAGTGGCTTGGTCTGGCTGTGGTATACCTCAAGGCGCTTGGCAACAGTTTCTTCCTTGTCATCATCGCGTTGTACCAGGTCCTCACCAGTGACATCATCCTTGCCTGCAACCTTGGGTGGGTTGAACACCACGTGATAGGTACGACCAGAAGGCAGGTGAGTGCGGCGACCGCTCATACGCTTGATGATTTCTTCATCAGGCACATCGATTTCAACCACATAGTCGATGTCAACACCGGCTTGCTTCATTGCTTCAGCTTGGGGGATGGTGCGTGGGAAACCGTCAAACAGGAAACCTTGCTGGCAGTCTGCATCCTTGATGCGCTCTTTGACCAGGCCGATGATCACGTCATCGGGAACCAGGCCGCCGGAATCCATATAACGCTTGGCTTCCAGGCCAAGCTGGGTGCCCGCTTTTACCGCGGCGCGCAGCATGTCGCCAGTGGAAATCTGGGGGATGTTGAATGCTTCCTTGATGAAGGTGGCCTGGGTGCCCTTACCTGCACCTGGTGCGCCTAATAGTATGACTCTCATGTGGTCTCCTCTGTTCAATCCGCGATTATATCAGCCGCGCTTCATGCTGCTAGATAGTTAGCAATCGCAACAAATTCGGCTGGTGAAATATTTTCTGCTCGCAATTGTGGGTCGATGTTGAGCGCTGCAAAACCTGCGTCATCCAATAGCACCTTCAGGGTGTTGCGTAGAGTCTTGCGGCGTTGGGCAAATGCTGCAGTGACCACTTTCGCAAACAAGGCTTCATCCTTGGCCGGATGAGGCAGGGTGGCATAAGGTACAGCACGTACGAATGCCGACTCTACTTTGGGGGCTGGGTCAAAGGCCTCGGGCGGCACTGTGAGCAGGTATTCCATTTGCAAGCGGTATTGCAACATGACCGACAGCCTGCCGTAAGCGGCGCTGGAAGGCTCTGCCACCATGCGTTCTACCACTTCCTTCTGCAACATGAAGTGCATATCGATGATATGCGGCACATTGTCGAGCAGGTGGAACAAGATAGGGGTGGAAATATTGTAAGGCAGATTGCCGACCACGCGCAGGCGTGGGGCGATACTGCCAAAGTCAAACTTGAGCGCATCGCTGGCATGGATACTAAGCTTGCCTGCGGGGTAATACCCCTGCATCCACTCAATGATGTCGCGGTCTATTTCCACCACATGCAGGTGTTGCAGGCGCTCCAGCAATGGTTTGGTCATGGCCCCCAGGCCCGGGCCTATCTCGACCATGCAATCTTCCGCTTTGGGGGAGATGGCTTCAATCAAGCTATTGATAATGGCTTTGTCGGTCAGGAAATTCTGGCCAAAGCGTTTTTTTGCGACGTGTTTCATGATGATTGCTTACTGTGCGTGGCCAGGGTGATGGCGAGTTGGATCGCGCTGAGCAGGCTGCCGATCTCAATATTCCCTTTGCCTGCAAGGTCAAGGGCTGTACCGTGATCGACGGATGTCCTGATCATGGGCAGTCCCAGCGTGACATTGACGCCCTCACCAAAGCTGGCATGCTTGAGCACAGGCAGACCTTGGTCGTGGTACATCGCCAGCACGCAATCTCCTTGCGCCAAATTGTGTTGAGTAAAAAGGGTGTCGGCAGGCAATGGGCCTTTAAGGAGCATGCCTTCGGCGCGCAATTTTTCCAGCACCGGGGTAATGGTGGTGATTTCCTCCATCCCTAGATGACCACCTTCACCCGCATGTGGGTTGAGGCCGGTGACCAGGATACGTGGGCTGCGGATGCCGAATTTGTTGATGAGGTCGTGATGCAAAATGCGGATAGTGGTTTCCAGGCTGTCTTGTGTGATAGCCTGACTAACTTCAGCTAATGGCAGGTGTGTGGTTGCCAGTGCAACACGTAATTCACCACCGACCAGCATCATGACGACTTGCGGTGTGTGGGTATGCTCAGCGAGGAATTCTGTGTGCCCGGTAAACGCAACACCTGCATCGTTGATAACGCCTTTATGCACCGGCGCTGTCACCATCGCATCAAATTCGCCTTGCATGCAGCCATTAATCGCACGTTCAAGTGTCTGTAACACATAGGCACCGTTGCGTGTATCCAACTGACCGGCGATGACCTCGGCAGGGCAGGGTTGATGCAGGACGGTGAGTTGATGCTGTCCCAGGTGGCTAGGCCAGTTCTCAGGCACATAGCGTTGAATCTGCAATGGCAACTGCAAGGCCTGGGCACGTGATTCCAAGACATCCTGGTCGGCAATAACAACCAGATGGCATGGCAATGCTTGGCCAGCCAACATGACACAGAGGTCAATCCCGATGCCGGCAGGTTCGCCAGCCGTGATGACGATGCGGGGCAAAGTCTGCAATGGCTGGCCTAGTATTTGTCTTCCAGGCGATATTCGACATAGGCGCGATCACGCAACTCGCCCAGCCAATCCTGGAAGGCATCATCGGCCTTGCGCGCGCGGATTTCCTGTCTTGCCTTCATCCGTGCGGATTCCTGGGTCATGTCCTGTTTACGGCGCTCCATCACCTGCAGGATATGCCAGCCAAACGGGCTGCGCACTGGTTCGCTGATCTGGTTGATGGCAAGGCCATTCATCACTTGCTCAAATGCGGGCACGGTGTCGCCAGGGTTTGTCCAGCCCAGGTCGCCGCCATTATTGGCAGAGGCATCTTCTGAATACTGTCGGGCCAGCTCGGCAAAGTCGGCACCGTGATCCAGCCGCTCCTTGATCGATTTGATCTTCTGCTCTGCTTCCATCTCCGAAACGACTTCGCTCAGCTTGATGAGGATATGGCGAACATGGGTCTGATCCACGACCAGTGGTGAGCTACCGCCGCGGCGATTGAGCAGCTTCAGGATGTGGTAGCCATTTGGGCTACGCAATATTGGGGAGAATTGACCTGGTTGCAGGCCTTGTAAGGCATCCGTAAACAAGGCTGGTAGCTGGGCGGATGTTTTCCAGCCCAATACACCACCTTCGAGTGCATTCGGAGCATCCGAGTAACCTGCCGAGATTTGGGCGAAATCTGCACCCCCCTGCAATTCTTTCAAGGCGGTTTCCGCCTTGGCCTTGAGCTTTTGCAATTCCTCCGGCGTACCTTCTTCCGGTGCACGCACCAAGATGTGGGCTACCTCGAATTCGTCCTTGATATCGTTGCGAGAGGACTGTGTGGTAAGGAAGTTGTCGATTTCTGACTCAGTGACATTGACGCGGTTATCAACTTCACGCTCGCGCAAGCGGGCCAGAATGATCTCGTTACGGATATCTTCCCTGAATTTGCGATAAGGAATGCCCTCGGCTTCAAGCGCTTTGCGGAATTCGCCAGTGCTGAGCTTGTTCTGTTCGGCAATCCGTTCAATAGTCTTGTCGAGCTGCGCGTCATCTACGCGCAGGCCTGTCTGCGTTGCATATTGCAATTGCAGCCTGTCGTTGATCAAGCGCTCCAGAATCTGTTTTTGCAGCACTTCGCGCGGGGGGAGCTGCGTGCCTTGTTTTTCCAGTTGGGCAGTCACGGTCTGGATACGGTCATTGAGCTCTTTTTCAGTAATGACGCCTTGGTCAACAATGGCGACAATACGATCCATCTTGGCAATGTCTGCTGCCATGGCGGAGATGCTGGAAAACAAAAACAGGGCCAGCAGGCCATGCTTGGCGATAGTCTTGAAAACGTGATTGTGCATAAGATGATTACTGGTAGGAATCCGGGATCAGGCTGGAGCTAGTATAGCCGGGAATGGCGCGGTTAAGAAGTTTGAGCGGGTTCTGGCCGATAGAGGCCAGACCTCCCAGCTCAAGCTGGAAATAGAGTGCATAGTTGGCATCTGCGGTCGCGGTGGAAACACGTTGCATGACGGCTCTGGCTTGCCAGCAATCGGCGTCATACTCTAGGCCGGCAATCCCTTCAATCGGTTGGTTCTCGCGCAGCGAATAGTTCCAGCGCCCAAGTCCATACCAACCCTTGCCCAGGGGCCATTGGCCGGAGATATTGATTTGCTCCAGGCGATCTTCGGTGTAGCGGTAGCCAAGGTTGAGCGTCTTGCCGGGCTCGGGGTTGTAGCGTGCGCTGATGTTGTTACGCACATAGACATTACGGTCCGTGTTGTACTGACCAAAGATATCAATGTTCCAGTTGTTGAGCAGGCGGGCAGTGATTTCTCCGATGATGTCGGAAGTATCGCCAGAACGTGGATTCACACCGGGGAGATAGACTTTTTCATCTGCAAAGTAATAGCGCTGCCCCACGGTGACAGCCAAGCGCTGTTCACCCGTCTTCTTGCTGATCATGCGGCTGGTGAAAGCCATCGTCAACTGGTTGGCATTGTTAATGCGATCCTGGCCGGTAAACTGGTTTTCCAGGAACAGCGAGCCCATGTTCAAGTCAGCTTGGCTGGAGTCGTAGACCGGCAGCAGCGATTGATCACGGTAAGGGATATAGACGTAGTAAAGCCTTGGCTCCAGTGTCTGCGTGTAACGGTTCTTGACGATGCGTACGTCGCGATCGAAGTAGAGGCCGCTGTCTATACTGAATATTGGCAGGGTGCGGCTTTGCGATTGATATTCGTCCTGCGATGTAATAATGCCGTTGCTATCCCTGATGGTAAACGCGCCATTATCAACTTCATATTTTGTGTAATGCAGGCCTAACTTTGGTGTGATGTAACCGTAAGGTTGTGCCATCGGTAGGCTGATGCTGGGGTAGGCGACCAGTCGTTTGCCAGTCACCAGTGTGTCCAGAGTGCCGCCACTCAAGGTGGATTGAGTGCTGATGGCATTGCTGTTGCGGTCAAAATTTGCCCACTGTGTCAGTAGCTTGACATCAAATGGCCCCCATTCGTCATTGCCGGTCAATGTGAGTTGCGGCAGGCGTTGCAGAGGATAGTTGAGTCCATCCAGTGTCTGGAACTTTTGCACCAGTGCATTGAACGTCCAGTTTTCATCAGCGTAGTTCACGTACGCTTGTTGCGGCAGGTTCACCCGGCTGGTGGTGACAATGCGGGTGGACATTTCGGAGAAGTATTTATCGTCCGAGACTTTTTCCAGGTTGTATGCCGCAGTCCAACCATTGTGGAAGTTATGCAGGTGAGCAAACTTGGCGTAGTAGCGGTTATCGCCGGTACTGGTGTCGCTAGGCAAATACTCTAGATTGGCAGTCCCTTGGTAGTCTTCGTTCAGGTAGCGGAATTCGCCTTGGTATTGCATACCACGCTTACTCAGAAAGCGTGTGCCTATGGTGGCATCCATGTCAGGTGCAATATTCCAATAGAACGGTACCAGGAATTCGAAACCGCTACGGCTGGTGGTGCCCCAGGTGGGAGCTAGAAAGCCAGATTTTCGCTGGTTCAGGAATGAGAAGTTGACCCAGGGTGTCCATAAAATAGGCACTCCCTGAAATTCCACACGTGCGTTACGTGCAGTACCTGTTTTAGTGTAATCATCCAGCTCCAGCTCCTTGGCGCGAATGTACCAATCGTCGGAGCCTACCTCACATGTTGTATAGCGTGCGCTCTTGAGGCGTTTGCGATCAGGACCTTCAAATACGACGCCCTTTGCATCGCCGCGTGAGGCACCTTGCTTGCGGCTCAGGCCAGGCGCATAGCCGCTGTCTTCAATGTTTTGCTGCGTTAATGGGGTGGTATTGTTGCTGTTGTAGATCAGGTTGTCATTGTCCTGGCGCTGGTTGCCTGTGGTGCCGAATTGCGGCAGGTTGGCAAATTGCGAATCCAGCTCGAAAGTCGGGTTTTTCATTTCCCCGATGCTTTCTGATGGTTTCATGCGCAGCTCGGGGCCTTTGATACGACCTCCCTTGGTTTCCAAGCGCGCGTTGCCAATAACGTGCAACTCCTCATTCTGCACATCATATTCTATGGTGTCGCCATGCACTTCCTGTGCACCTGTGGTCAGTGAGGCATTGCCTATGGATTTAAGCTTGCGATCCAGATAAACCTGTACCTTGTCGCCTTCAATAATGATGGCATCAGGATCTGGCAGGTTTTCAGATGGGGTGCTGCTGGCATCTGTTTCTGGGGCGTCTTCGGCGTACGCTTGACCTAGTCCCAGGCAAACAAGCGCGACAAGAAAAGTGATGGGGCGAATTTTCACAATGATTCAGTGGTGAGGAGGCTTAAGAAAGCGCGTGTTTGTTTTATGGGTGATAAAATCGCATAATTTGCTGCTTTAGGCAATCCATAAATCGTGCGAAGGATTGCTTTGTGGCTGAATTAAAAGGAAGTTTAAATTTTCCGGCATGTTGTAAATGTGCCTGGTTTTCATTTTGTACGATCACAAAGTGATCGCATATTTCTAGGATAAATCGTTCGTGTCGCGTCTTGATCAATTGAATGATTGGCTCGCCCAGGTCTTGCAGGGCAAATCTCATCATCTGACTACAGCTTCTGCCGATGCCAGTTTCCGGCGTTATTTTCGTGTCCACCTAGCCGATGGCACTACCCTGATCGCCATGGATGCACCTCCTCCGCAGGAGGATTGCGCCCCATTCGTCAAGGTGGCGGCCTTGTTCCAGGAGGCTGGCTTGAATGTACCGAATATCCTGGCACAAGATTTGGAGCATGGCTTCCTGCTGTTGAGTGATCTCGGAACACAGACTTTCCTCGATGTGCTGAACGAGGATAACGCTGATGCCTTGTTCCGCGATGCGATTGACGCGCTGGTTACCTGGCAACTTGCCAGCAAGCCCGGGGTATTGCCTGTATACGACGAGGCCTTGTTGCGACGTGAGTTGGCTCTGTTTCCGGATTGGTATATCGCGCGCCACCTGAATATCGAACTTAACGATACACAACGCAATGTGCTGGAGAATGCGTTTAGCACGATTGTGCGGTACAACCTGGCCCAGCCATCGGTGTATGTCCATCGCGACTATATGCCGCGCAACCTGATGGTCAGTACGCCTTCTCCTGGCATTCTGGATTTCCAGGATGCGGTCTATGGCCCAATCAGTTATGACGTGGCATCGCTGTTCAAGGATGCTTTCATCAGCTGGAAAGAGGAGCGGGTGCTGGATGGCGTGATTCGCTATTGGGAAAAGGCGCGCAAAGCTGGCTTGCCTGTGGCTGCTGATTTTGGCGATTTTTACCGTGACTTTGAATGGATGGGGCTGCAGCGTCATCTCAAGGTGTTGGGTATCTTTGCCCGCATTAATTATCGTGATGGCAAACCTAAATATCTGGCGGATACCCCGCGCTTCATGAACTATGTGCGCGCTGTCTGTGTCCGTTATGGTGAGTTGAAGCCGTTGCTACGCTTGCTGGATGAGTTGGAAAAGCGCGAGTCGCAATTCGGCTATACCTTCTAAGGAGGACTTTGCCTTGAAAGCCATGATTCTTGCCGCAGGCCGTGGTGAACGCATGCGGCCATTGACCGATGTGACTCCCAAGCCTTTGTTGCAGGTAGGCGGCAAGCCGCTGATCGTCTGGCATCTTGAGCGATTGGCAGCGGCTGGTTTTAAGGAGGTGGTGATCAACCATGCACACCTCGGGCAGCAGATTGAAGATGCGCTTGGCGATGGTGCACGTTGGGGTATTGCCATTCAATATTCCCCGGAAAAGGTCGCGCTGGAAACTGCAGGCGGCATAGCCAATGCATTGCCTTTACTGGGCGATCAACCGTTCCTCGTGGTCAATGGCGATGTGTTTGCCGATATTGATTTCGCGCAGATGCGCGATGGTTTGCAAACAGGGCAGTTAGCATATCTGGCACTGGTGGATAACCCGCCACAACATGCCCATGGCGATTTTGCACTGGATGACGGCAAATTACTGCTGGATGGTCAGCAGCGCCTCACATTCTCCGGGGTTGCGGTTTATGATCCAGCCTTGTTCAAGGGTGTGTTGAGAGGTGATGTGGCTAAGTTGGCACCTTTGCTCAAAGAGGCGATTATGCGGGAGCAAGCGTCGGCTTTTCATCACCAGGGCGTATGGCATGATATTGGCACGCCGGAGCGCCTCAGGAGCCTGGATCAACAGTTGACATCAGCAGTTGAGCCAGGCGTGACTAAATATTAATCCTCCTCATGGAGTGCTCGAACAGGGCTAGTTGAAAACAGTGCAAATCGAAGAATTCAAGACGCGCAGACAGGCGCTGATGCAGAAAATGGGCCATGGTGTGGCGGTGATTCCTACTGCGGCCGAGGCAGTGCGCAATCGTGATAGTCATTATCCCTATCGCTTTGACAGTTATTTTTATCACCTGACAGGGTTTGATGAGCCAGAGGCTGTAGTGGTGATTATCGCCGGGGATACTCCCAAGAGTATTCTCTTCTGCCGCGACAAGGATATGGAGCGTGAAATCTGGGATGGCTTCCGTCATGGTCCCGCAGGCGCACAGGAAGTGTTTGGCTTTGATGAAGCGTACAGCATCAGCGAGTTGGATCAGCGCATTGGCGACTTGCTGGCCAATCAGCCGCAACTATTCTTTGCATTAGGCGCGGATGCCGCCTGGGATCAACGGCTAGGCGGGTGGCTCAAGCACCTCGCCAGCCAGGCACGTAGCGGCATTGCCGCCCCAGCAGCCATTGTCGATGTGCGCCGCCTGCTGGACGAGATGCGCTTGATCAAGTCGCCTGCCGAGCTGGCACTGATGCAAGAGGCAGCTGATATCACCGTGGATGCGCACAAGCGCGCCATGAGGATGACCAAGGCTGGCATGATGGAGTACGAAGTGGAGGCAGAGATTCTGCACGAGTTTTACCGTCGTGGTAGCCGTGCGCCAGCCTATACCTCCATCGTCGCGGGTGGTGGCAATGCTTGTGTGCTGCATTACATCACCAACCAGGATCGCCTCAAGGAGGGTGATCTGTTGCTGATAGATGCTGGCTGTGAGTGGCAGGGCTATGCTGCTGACATTACCCGCACTTTCCCTGTCAGTGGCAAGTTCAGTGCGGTGCAAAAAGATGTTTATGAATTGGTATTGGCCGCCCAGGATGCCGCGATGGCACAAGTCAGGCCAGGCCAGCACTGGAATGCCCCGCATGAGGCAGCATTGCATGTGCTGGCACAAGGCTTGATCGATTTCGGGCTGTGTCAGGGTTCGCTGGATAGCGTGCTGGAATCAGGCGATTACCGTCGTTTCTACATGCATCGCACTGGGCATTGGTTGGGCCTGGATGTGCATGATGCCGGGGAATACAAGCAGGCTGATGGTGCTTGGCGACCACTAGTGCCTGGCATGGTGCTGACGGTAGAGCCGGGTTGCTATATCAGGCCTGCCGATAATGTGCCTGAGCATTTCTGGAATATCGGTATCCGTATTGAAGATAATGCCGTGGTGACCTCCGATGGACATGAGATCACCACTGTAGCCGCACCAAAAACCGTACAGGAAATCGAGGATTGGATGGCTGCACGATGAGTCGTACCACTGAGCAAGATATGCTGATTGTCGGCGGTGGCCCGGTGGGCGCTACCTTGGCGCTGGGGTTGCAACTCAAAGGCATCAATGCCACAGTGCTTGAGGCGCGTGCCCGTGGGGCAGCGCATCAAGACCAGCGCGCCCTGGCATTATCGTATGGCAGTATCTTGATTCTGCAGCGCCTGGGATTATGGGATGAACTTCAACCCAAGGCGACGGCCATCAATACCATTCATGTGTCACAACGCGGCAGCCTGGGGCGCAGCTTGCTCAAGGCCGAAGAGCATGGCCAGCCAGCCTTGGGCTACGTGCTGTCTTATGGTGATCTTTCTGCGGCGCTAGATGCAGCCATCCAGCAATTTCCAGGCATCACGGTGCATTACGAGGCCGAAGCGCTGGCAATTGAGCCAGGCCATGACCTTGCGCAGGTGACGTATCAATACCAAGGGCAAACCTACACTAGCCAAGCCAAGATGGTCGCGTTGGCAGATGGTGGGCGTAGCCTGGGAGATATTCCAGGGTTAGAGCGTGAAACCAAGCACTATGGGCATGATGCCTTGGTGAGCAAGGTGTCGTGCGAATTGGCGCATGACAATATTGCCTATGAGCGTTTTACACCTGCTGGTCCGGTTGCCTTGCTTCCTAATGGCTCTCGTTATTTCTCGTTGGTCTGGACTGGCAAGGCGGAAGAAGTGCAAGCACTGCTGGCTCTAGATGATGCTGCTTTTCTCGAGGCTTTGCATACCCATTTTGGCGACCGTGTCGGACGATTCCTGACGGTTGGCAAGCGTCTTACATTTCCACTCAAGCTGTCTTATCTCAAGCCTGTCACGGCTCCGCATCTTGTTGTGATTGGTAACGCCGCGCAGACCATGCATCCGGTTGCAGGGCAGGGCTTTAATGTTGGTATGCGCGATGCCTGGGAGCTGGCGCAGTTGCTGGCCTCTACACCACTTCCCACATGGGGGCATGAGGCAATGATGCAGGCCTATCAGGCCAGCCGCAAAGCTGATACCCGTGGTGGCTTATTGTTTACTGACTTCCTGATCAATGTGTTTTCCAACGATATTGTCGGTTTGCGCAAAATTCGTTCACTGGGCTTGGGGCTGATGGATATGGTGCCATTTGCCAAACAGCACCTAGTGAGCAAAATGAGTTTTGGGCCCAAGGGATAAGCTGACATGACAAATTTGAAACATGAGTTTGACATCATGGTGCTCGGGGCCGGGCTGGTGGGCGTTGCTGCCGCTGTGGCGCTCAAATTGCAAGGTTACCGCGTGGCTGTGCTGGAGCGTGGACAGGTTGACGTTCAGCTCAGCGAGCAATGGGATAGCCGGATTTATGCCCTCAGTCCAGGCAATGTTGCCTGGCTGACGGAATTAGGTGCTTGGCAGGCAATGGATGCCAGCTGTTATTGCGCAGTGGAGAGCATGCAGGTATGGGGGGATGAGGGCGCCAGCCTGGAGCTGGATGCCTATGCTGCCAATCTTGCCAACCTGAGTGTGATTGTCGAGGGTAACCGCCTTCAACAGGCGTTGTTATCGCGGCTTGATGCCCTGGATGTGCCCATCATTGAGAGCGTGAGCATTGATCATGTGACATGGGGTACTAGCGCTGTTGAATTGCAGGCAGCGAATGGCGAAAAATATGGCGCTGCATTGCTGGTGGGGGCGGATGGCGCGGCCTCTTGGGTACGTGGGCAAGCCGATATGACGGTGAAACGACATGATTACGCCCAAATGGGCGTTGTGGCTAATTTTGCCTGTGAGCGCCCGCACTTGTCGCAAGCCTGCCAATGGTTCAGTGGTAATGATGTATTAGCCTGGCTGCCCTTGCCGCAACAACATATTTCCATGGTCTGGTCGGTGGACAATATCAACGCCCAGGCCTTGCTGGCGCTGGATGCGGAAGCTTTGGCAGAGAAAGTGGCAGCCGCCGGGAAGTATCGTCTTGGGCGATTGAGCGTGGTAACGCCAGCCCAGGCTTTTCCGCTGGCGATGCAAGAGAGTAGCAGTTTGATACGCCCAGGCTTGGCCTTGGTCGGGGATGCTGCGCACCAGGTGCATCCATTGGCTGGGCAAGGGGTTAATCTAGGGTTTCGTGATGTGCAGGCCTTGGCTGCGGCGCTTGCTGTGCCTCAGCCAAGACGACAGCCTGGTGACATGATGGTCTTGCGCCGCTATGAGCGGGCACGCAAGGCCGATATGATGTCCATGCGTTTATTGACGCATGGCTTGAACAGTTTGTATGCGCATCCTGCGCCTTGGCTCAGGATGTTGCGCAATGGGGGTATGCAATGCCTAAATCGCATGCCGACGTTAAAAAAGCAATTGATACAGCAGGCCGTTATCTAAAGCTTTGAATTACAGCGAAAGAATTTAACTTATGTCTAAGAAGTGGATTGCAATATTGGCGGCTTCGTTGTTTGCGGCGCATGCCTGGGCCGATGAAGCCAGCCTGAAGAAAACCATAGAAGCCACTTACCCCAAGGTTAAAGTGGATAGCGTGGTGAAGACGCCTTATGCAGGCCTGTATGAAGTGTTCCTCGATGGGCAGATTATCTACACAGATGAAAAATTCAGCTTCCTCATTGCCGAAGGTCGACTGGTAGAGCCCAAGACCAAGCGTGATATTACTGGCGAGCGCATGGACGAGTTGACCAAGGTGGATTTTGCCGCCTTGCCGCTTGACCAGGCCGTCAAGGTGGTCAAGGGTAATGGTAGCCGCAAGCTGGTGGTGTTCTCCGACCCGGATTGCCCTTACTGCAAGCGTCTGGAGCAAAAAGAGCTGAGCAATATCACGGATGTGACCATCTACACATTCCTGTTCCCGCTGGAGCAATTGCACCCTGATGCTGCCAACAAGTCGCGTGCGATCTGGTGTGCACCTGATCGTGCCAAGGCATGGAATGACTGGATATTGAATGGTCAATTACCTAAGGCGCAAGGCACTTGCGATACGCCGATTGAAAAGCTGGCTGAGCTGGGCCGCAAGATCAATGTGACCAGCACACCCACCCTGATTTTCGCTGATGGCAAGCGCATGCTAGGCGCATATCCGGCCAAGGATATTGAGAAGGCTATGACGGCGGCGGCAAGTAAAAAGTAAAAGGCTGTGTCGTGCTTGATTCAAGCATTGGTAACGCATTGAAATGCGTAAACAAAAAAGGGAGCATTCTGCTCCCTTTTTGTTGAGCGCTGTGGCCTACACTACTTGGCCCATCTTGAATATCGGTAGGTACATGGCAATCACCAGGCCGCCGATCAGCGTACCGAGCACTACCATGATAATCGGTTCCATCAGGCTCGATAGCGCCTCCACGGCATCATCGACTTCGCCTTCATAAAAATCTGCAACCTTGCCCAGCATGGAATCCAGTGCGCCAGATTCTTCACCAATCGCCACCATTTGCAACACCATGTTAGGGAATACCTCGGTATTTTGCATAGCAACAGTCAAGCTGGCTCCTGTGCTGATTTCGCTTTGCACCTTCTTGGTGGCATCGTAGTAGACGCGGTTACCAGAGGCGCCCGCTACCGAGTCTAGTGCCTCGACCAGTGGCACACCTGCTGCAAACATGGTAGAAAGTGTACGGGAGAAGCGGGCAATAGTGGCTTTACGGATCACTTCGCCAAAAACGGGCATCTTGAGCAAAAGCCTATCCATACTGGCCTGCATTTTTTCCGAGCGCTTCCAGGTATAAAAGAAGAACCAGAGAGCGCCGCCAATCGAGCCAAAGATTGCCCACCAGTAATCGACAAAAAAGTCGGACATTGCCATGACCATGACGGTGGGGGCGGGTAAATCAGCGCCAAAGCTGCTGAATAGCTCCTTGAATGCGGGAATCACGAAAATCATGATGACCGCAGTAATCACGAATGCCACGACAAGAATGGAAATGGGGTAAAACAAGGCGGACTTGATTTTGCCTTTGATGGCGAGGATTTTTTCCTTATAGGTAGCCAGACGGTCCAGCAAGGAATCCAGAATACCAGCTTGTTCACCCGCCCCGACTAGGTTGCAGAACAGGTTGTCAAAATACAGGGGATATTTGCGAAAAGCTTGGCTCAGGCTGCTGCCAGTCTCTACATCAGCCTTAATGTCTCCCAGCAATTTGCTGACGGCTGGGTTGCTGTGGCCTTTGCCCACGATGTCAAAAGCCTGCAGTAAAGGCACCCCCGCCTTCATCATGGTGGCGAGCTGGCGCGTGAAGAGGGTCACATCCTTGTCCGAGATCTTGCCGCCAGTCTTGAAGCGTTGTTTGCTGACCTTGACGACATTGACACCCTGGCGGCGCAGGGTTGCCTTGACGAATGCCTCTCCGCTGGCTTTCATCTCCCCTTTGACGCGTTTGCCTTTTTTATCCGTACCCTCCCAGGCGTACGTGACTTCCTTGGTTTCTTTGGCAGCCATGGCTTCCTATTGTGTGTTATTCGTTGGTGACAGCTTCAATTTCTTCCAGCGAAGTTAGCCCCTGCTTGACCTTGATGAGGCCTGATTGCCGCAAGTCGCGGACACCCTCTCGCTGGGCTTGATCTGCAATGTCGTGCGATGTGCCATTTTTCATGATGATGCGGCTCATTTCATCGGAAACTGGCATGACCTGATAAATCCCCACTCGTCCTTTATAGCCTTGGTTGCAGTGGTCGCAGCCATCTGCATTAGCGGCATAAAGTTGCCAGCTACCATCTAAATCTGCTTCCTTGAAGCCAATGGCAAGCAAGGCTTCTTGCGGAATGTCTGTAGGTACTCGGCAATGCGGACACAACTTGCGCGCCAGACGTTGTGCTGTTATTAACGACACGGCAGAGGCAATATTGAAGGGCGCTACCCCCATATTGACCAGTCGGGTCAAGGTCGATGGTGCATCATTGGTATGCAGGGTGGAAAGCACCATGTGCCCGGTGGAGGCGGCCTTGATCGCCATGTCGGCGGTTTCCAGGTCGCGGATTTCCCCGATCATGATGATGTCAGGGTCTTGGCGCAGAAAGGACTTCAACGCGGCGGCAAAGGTGAGTCCCTGCTTGTCATTGACATTGACTTGGTTAATGCCTGCCAAGGGTATTTCTGCTGGATCTTCCGCGGTGGAAATGTTCACGCCAGGTTCGTTGAGGATATTGAGGCAGGTATACAGCGAAACGGTCTTACCAGATCCTGTGGGTCCCGTGACGAGCACTAGACCGTAAGGTCGTGTGACGGCATGTAGCAATGCTTTCTTCTGGTCAGGGTCATAGCCGAGCGCATCAATGCCGAGCTTGGCGCTGCTGGGGTCAAGGATACGCATAACGATCTTTTCGCCATTGATCAATGGCAGTGTGCTCACACGGAAATCGATAGTGCGTGTTTTTGAGAGCACCAACTTCATGCGGCCATCCTGCGGCACGCGTTTTTCCGAGATGTCGAGGTTGGAAATCACCTTGATACGTGAGGCCAGCTTGTCCTTGATCGCGAGCGGTGGCTGGGCGATCTCGCGCAATATGCCATCGACCCGGTAGCGAATACGATAAAATTTTTCATAAGGCTCGAAGTGCAAATCAGACGCGCCCATGTTGATCGCATCCATCAGAATCTTCTGGATGTATTTGACGATAGGAGCATCGTCGATTTCTACCGTGGGTTCCGGTTCGCTGTCTTTATCTTCCGCCTCCAGGCCGAAGTCATCCTCGCTGACCAGCGACTCCATAGTGGTATCGCTGGCCTCTACCAGCTTGTCTATCCATTTGCCCAGCTTGTCGTCCTCGACAATGATGGGCATCAATGTTTTGCCAGTCTGGAACTGCAATTCATCCAGCATGTGCAGATTGGTCGGGTCGGATAAAGCCACAAACATGTTATTGCCACGATGGTAAAGCGTGATCGCGCGATAACTTTGCATGAGTTGCGGGCTGATGCCCTTGCTGGGCATGAACTCCGGATTCAGCGTGCTAAGGTCAAACAATGGATAACCGAAGGCTTGGGAGCAGGCTTGGGCAATTTGCAAGGCTGTGAACCGGCGGGATTGCAACAACTGGCTGATGAGTGAGATTTGCTTCTTGTTGGCTGAGGTCTGGATGCTGATTGCTTCATCCTCGTCCAGCAGTTGTTGATGAATCAATATCCGGGCCAGTCCGCCCAGTTTATTCGGTGAAGTGACAGCAGCCATTGATCTTCAAGCCAGCCTTTTCCATAGTTTACGCAGTGTCTCCGGCGATGATGCATGCTGGGGTTTTTTTTGTAAAGCGCCCAGGAATTTTATACTGCGTTAATCAATGTAAAGACATCATTATGATAAAAATAACAATTATCATCTAAAAGCGCTTGACTTATTTGAATAACCCACGTAAAAACGCAAAAGGCGTTTGGAATTCGAGTGCATTGTAGCCGGCAACTACCGACTTTAATTCTTGAAGTACAAACTTTTGGGGTCGCCTCCCCTTAGATATATGCAAGGAAGTATTGAAATGGCAACAGGTACCGTAAAGTGGTTTAATGATTCCAAAGGTTTTGGTTTCATTACCCCGGACGATGGTGGCGACGATTTGTTCGCTCACTTCTCCGCAATTGTAGAAGCTGGCTACAAGAGTCTGAAGGAAGGTCAACGCGTATCATTTGATGTTACCGAAGGCCCTAAGGGCAAGCAGGCTTCTAATATTCAGAAGGCCTAAGCTTGGCTCACTGATGACTGTATAGTCTTCAAAAATAAAAAAGGCCGGAGAAATCCGGCCTTTTTTATTTGTCTGGCCCACTGCCTATCGATGAATAGCAATGGGCGAGAGTATTACATGTGCTTGACGATCTCGGCACCAAACTCGGCGCTACCTATCTGGGTTGCACCTTCCATTTGTGAGGAGAAGTCATGGGTGACACGTTTTGCCTGGATTGCCTTGGCAACACCGGTCAGTACTAGATCCGCGGCTTCAGTCCATCCCAAGTGACGCAACATCATTTCTGCAGACAAGATCAATGAGCTCGGGTTGGCGATATCCTTACCTGCAATTTTGGGTGCCGTGCCGTGCGTAGCTTCAAACATAGCGACGGTGTCGGAAATATTTGCGCCAGGGGCAATACCAATGCCGCCAACTTGTGCTGCAAGCGCATCTGAAATGTAGTCGCCATTCAGGTTCAGCGTGGCAACAACATCGTAATCAGCTGGGTGTAGCAAGATTTCCTGCAAGAACGCATCAGCGATGCAATCTTTGATAATGATGCCGTTAGGCAATTTGCACCAGGGTCCGCCGTCAATCTCAACGGCACCGAATTCTTCCTTGGCGACCTCATAGCCCCAGTTCTTGAAACCACCCTCAGTGAATTTCATGATGTTGCCCTTGTGGGCAATGGTCACTGATTTGCGGTTGTTGTCGATCGCATATTGAATGGCCTTGCGCACCAGGCGCTTGCTACCATCAACAGAGACAGGCTTGATGCCAATCGCTGAGGCTTCGGGGAAGCGGATCTTCTTGCGCACGCCCATATCGCTAAGGAAGTCGATGACTTTTTTGACTTCGTCTGTGCCAGCCGCCCATTCGATACCTGCATAAATGTCTTCGGTGTTCTCGCGGAAAATCACCATGTCGGTTTTTTCCGGGTGCTTGACTGGGCTTGGTACGCCTTGGAAGTACTGGATGGGGCGCAAGCAGACATACAGGTCAAGTTCTTGGCGCAGCGTTACATTGAGCGAGCGGATGCCGCCACCAACAGGAGTGGTCAATGGGCCTTTGATAGAGATGACGTAATCCTTGACGGCCTTGAGTGTTTCATCAGGCAGCCAAGTATTGTCGCCATAAGTGTTGACGGCTTTTTCGCCTGCGTAAACTTCCATCCAGGCAATCGCACGCTTGCCGCCATAAGCCTTGGCCACGGCGCTATCCACGACATGGCGCATCGGTGGAGTGATATCGACACCGATACCATCGCCTTCGATAAATGGGATAATCGGGTGATCGGGAACATTGAGCGTGTTATCAGCGTTAATGCTGATTTTCTCGCCAGTGGCTGGTACTTTGATTTTTGTAGACATTCAGAACTATCCTATTCAAACGCTAGAAAGACGGGCGTCATCATTCCATGAGACCAAGATGCTGATTTTATTCAATAAGCCCTATGGTGTAATTTGCCAGTTCAGTCCGCATGAAAAGCACGAGACATTGAAGGATTATATTGCCGTGCCTGGGGTTTATGCCGCCGGGCGGCTTGATACTGACAGTGAGGGTCTGCTTATTCTAACCGATGATGGCAGACTGCAACACCGCATATCGCATCCCAAGCACAAAGAATTCAAAACTTATTGGGTGCAGGTGGAGGGCGATCCCTCTGATGAAGCGTTGGAACCATTACGACACGGCGTAGACCTGGGAGATTTTATTACCCAGCCTGCCAGGGTCAGGCGTATCGCAGAGCCTGCGAACTTATGGCCGCGCAACCCGCCGATCAGGGAGCGCAAGGCTATCCCTACAACCTGGCTGGAGGTGATCATTAGTGAAGGGAAAAACCGCCAGGTGCGTCGCATGACCGCCAAGGTTGGATTTCCTACCTTGCGCCTGATTCGCTATGCCGTGGGGCAGCATGTGCTTGATGGGATAGCGCCTGGCGAGTGGAAGCGGATGTAGCCTGCCAAATCATGAGGCCGGATATGTTAAACTCCGGTTCTTATTCGTATATTCCATAGTAGATACCATCCATGTCCGGCAATACCATAGGCACTCTGTTTACCCTGACTTCTTTTGGCGAATCGCATGGCCCTGCCATTGGTGGGGTGATTGATGGCTGTCCGCCGGGGCTGGAATTGACTGTGGAGGATATTCAGCAGGAGCTGGATCGCCGCAAGCCAGGGACTTCGCGCCATGTGACGCAGCGCAAGGAGCCGGATACCGTGGAGATATTGTCTGGCGTATTTGAAGGCAAGACCACAGGCACGCCGATTGGTCTACTGATTCGCAATCAGGATCAACGCAGCCAGGATTACGGCAAGATTGCGGAAACCTTCCGTCCCGGACATGCCGATTACACCTATTGGCAGAAGTATGGCATTCGTGACTACCGTGGTGGTGGTCGTTCCAGTGCACGTGAAACGGCGGTGCGTGTTGCCGCAGGGGCAATCGCCAAGAAATGGCTCAAGCAGCGTTATGGTGTCACTATCCGTGGTTATATGAGCCAATTGGGTGAAATCCATATTCCCTTCAACTCATGGGATGTTGTGAATCAAAACGCATTTTTTTCCCCCAATGAATCCATCTTGCCTGAGCTGGAAAACTATCTCGACACCATCCGTAACGAGCGTGATTCTGTAGGTGCACGGATTACCGTAGTTGCCGATGGTGTGCCCGTAGGCTGGGGTGAGCCAGTATACGATCGCCTTGATGCAGACATTGCCCATGCCATGATGGGTATCAATGCTGCCAAGGGTGTGGAGATCGGTGACGGCTTTGCCAGTGTGGCACAGCGTGGATCGCTACATAGTGATGAACTAACGCCAGAGGGCTTTGCCAGCAATCATGCGGGTGGCATTCTTGGCGGTATTTCCAGTGGTCAGGCGATTGTTGCGCATGTCGCGTTCAAGCCAACCTCCAGCATTCCGCAATTGCGCCATTCCATTGATAAGCAAGGTGTCGCATTGGAAATGCAGACCACAGGCCGCCATGATCCTTGCGTGGGGGTGCGTGCCACGCCTATCGTCGAAGCCATGATGGCCTTGGTGCTTATGGACCATGCTTTGCGCCATCGAGCCCAGAACGCGGATGTCTCGGTAGATACCATCAAGCTGTAACAATTTTTACCAAGCGGGGAGCTGAGTGCTGATCATGATCCAACAGCTCCCATGCGTTCAATCAGCATGAAACATCATGCTCCCCTGCCTTACTGGCGCTTATCTGGCTTTTACTTCGCCTATTTTGGCTTTGTCGGTGCGTTTACCCCATTCTGGACCTTGTATCTCAAGTCTCTGGCATTCAATGCCTTCCAGATCGCCATCCTGATGTCCTTGTTCCAGATTGCTCGCAGTTTCTCACCTAGTCTGTGGGGCTGGGTGGCGGATCATCGCGGCCATCGGGTGCCAATTATCCAGTTTCTAGCAGGGGCCAGCTTGCTGGCTTATGTTGGTGTGTTTTTCGGCAACAGTTTTTACTGGTTGTTTGCCATCATGTTGACCTTGAGTTTTTTCTGGAGCGCCTCTTTGCCCTTGATCGAGGCGGTGACACTGGGGCATCTTGGCGACAGGTTGGACCGCTACGGGCATATCCGTCTTTGGGGATCGATAGGGTTTGTCGTCGCTGTGATTGGGCTAGGGTATGCCGTGCAATACCTGGGCATGATGGCTTTGCTGTGGGTGATCCTGTTTCTGTTGGCCACTGTTTGGGTCTTGTCATGGCGCTTGTCGGATCCGTTGGTGAATTTGCAGCATCATGATAGTGATAGCTCTTGGTGGGCGATATTGCGCAGGCGTGAAGTCATTGCGCTGATGGCGGCCTGTTTTGCCATGTCTGCTGCGCATGGTGTCTATTACACGTTTTACTCCATCTACCTGGTGGATCATGGCTATAGTAAAGGCATTGTGGGCTGGCTATGGGGCTTGGGCGTGATCTGCGAGATCATGGTATTCCTGTATATGCCCAAGTTAACGCTGCGTTTTGGCCTGAGGCAGATCATGCTTGCCAGCTTGTTCTTGGCATTTGTACGTTTTTTCGTGATTGGCTGGGCTGTGGATGTCTGGTGGCTGATTGTGCTTGCGCAGACATTGCATGCAGCGACATTCGGCTCTTACCATGCAGCAGCGGTTGCACTGACGCACCGCTATTTCAAGGGTAAGCATCAGTCCAAGGGGCAAGGCTTGTATACCAGTATCTCTTATGGTGTTGGCGGTACTCTGGGAGCCGTGATTAGCGGTTTTGCCTGGGAAAGCATAGGCCCAAGCTGGACATTTACCGTTTCTGCACTATGCGCTATGCTCGGTTTTATCTTTTTCATGTTCATGATGCAGGAAGACTAAAAAGGGGAAACCATGCGGACATGGATGTGGCTGCTACCATGCTTGATGCCATCATTGGCCTGGGCAGAAACCCAGGTGAATATTGTTGGTTTGTTTCAGGGTAAGGCCATCATGGTCATTAATGGTGGCAAGCCACGTACCCTTGCCGCAGGCGAATTCAGCCCTGAAGGTATACGCTTGGTGGCGGCCAGCAGCGATAAAGCGGTTATTGAGGTGGATGGCGTCAGGCGCGAATTGGGCATGGGGCAGGCGATCGCCTTATCTGGCAAGGGTGCCATGGCAGGCAGCAGTAGCGTCACCTTATATGCCGATTCCACGGGACATCATTTTGCTGATGGCTATATCAACGGTGCATCTTTGCGATTTCTCGTTGATACCGGGGCATCGGCGATCGTGATGAATAGTGGCGATGCCAAATATGCCAAGATTGATTACAAAAGCGGCACCCCCGTTTCAGTGCAAACCGCTAACGGCGTTGCCAACGCTTATAAGGTCGTGATTGGTAATGTGCGATTGAATGGTTTGATATTGAACCAAGTGGATGCGCTGGTCATGGAGGGTGGTTCTCCTGCGGTTGTGTTGCTGGGCATGAGTGCGCTTAATCGCATGGAGATGAAGCGTGACGGGATCGCACTTACCCTGACCAAGAAGTATTGATGCATGAATAGCGAACAAATAAAAACGGCAGCCTAGGCTGCCGTTTTTATTTGTAGGTGATAGGTGATGGCCGTATGACCATCCTTATCCTGTGTCGCTTGCTTAGTGACGCTTGTCTTTTTCGATCAATGCGTAAGCGGAGTGATTGTGGATGGATTCAAAGTTTTCTGATTCCACCGTGTACTTGACGATGCGAGCTTCAGCGTTAAGCTGGGCTGCTACATCACGCACGATATCCTCGACGAATTTCGGGTTGTCGTAGGCGCGCTCGGTGACGTATTTTTCGTCAGGACGCTTCAACAAGCCATAAACCTCGCAGGAGGCTTGTTCTTCCACTAAGCGAATGATGTCTTCCACCCAGATGAAGTCATTGATCAATGCAGTGACAGTCACGTGCGAGCGCTGGTTGTGCGCGCCGTAGTCAGAAATCTTCTTGGAACAAGGACACAGGCTGGTCACGGGTACGACTACCTTGACGGTGATGTCATACTTGCCTTGGTTGATTTCGCCAATAAAGGTGACTTCGTAGTCAGACAGGCTTTGTACACCCGATACTGGGGCCGCCTTGTTGACGAAGTAAGGAAAGGTCATCTCAACGTGGCCAGACTCTGCATCCAAGCGCTGCACCATGCCGCGCAGGATGCTCTCGAATGATTCCACGGAAATTTCGCGCTCGTTGTTGTTGAGAATCTCAACAAAGCGTGACATGTGCGTGCCCTTGAAGTTGTGTGGCAGGAACACGTACATATTGAAATTGGCCACGGTATGTTGCACGCCGCCAGTCTTGTCCTTGACCTTGACTGGATGACGGATGGATTTGATCCCTACCTTGTCAATGGCGAGCTGCCGGGTATCCGGGGTGTTCTGCACATCTTCAATCGGTGGAATAGAGGGTTGGTTCATGAGATTCCTGAGACGCTATAAGTGAATTCGGTAATAGTTGAGTATACTACTTGGTTAATTTTTTCTCAATTGCGGCAGCAATGCCTGTAGCGTTGAGACCGCATTCCGCCAGCATGGTTTCATGCACGCCATGCTCAATGAAGGTGTCAGGCAGACCCAGGCACAGTACAGGCTTGTGAAAGTCCATATCTTGCATGGCTTCCATCACCGCAGCACCTGCGCCACCCATGATGGCGTTTTCTTCCACGGTAACGATGAGCTCGTGGCTTTGTGCCACTTCGCGAATCAATGCAATATCGAGTGGCTTGACGAAGCGCATGTTGACCACGGTGGCATCCAGAGTCTCGGCGGCTTGCAGCGCTGGCGTGAGCATGCTGCCAAAGGCAAGGATGGCGACGCGCTTGCCTTGCCTGCGAACCTCGCCCTTGCCCAGCGGTAGCAACTGCATGTTCTGTTCAATGGTGGCACCAGGGCCACCACCACGAGGGTAGCGCACGGCAGAAGGGCCATCATGCTGGTAGGCCGTATACAGCATCTGCCGACACTCATTTTCGTCGCTCGGTGTCATGATGACGATATTAGGGATACAACGCAGGTAGCTAAGGTCAAAGCTGCCCGCATGGGTTGGGCCATCTGCCCCTACCAAGCCTGCGCGGTCAATTGCAAACATCACGGGCAGGTTTTGCAGGGCAATATCGTGGATGAACTGGTCGTATGCGCGTTGCAAAAAGGTCGAGTAAATGGCGACAACAGGCTTGAGGCCATCGCATGCCATACCAGCGGCAAATGTGAGGGCATGTTGCTCGGCAATGCCGACATCATAAAAGCGGTCAGGAAAATGCTCGGCAAACCCATTGAGGCCAGAGCCATCGCACATGGCAGGCGTAATGCCAATCAGGCGCTCGTCTTGCGTGGCCATGTCGACCAGCCAGTCGCTGAACACCTGGGTATAGGTTTTTTTGCCAGCCTGCGTGATGGAGCAGCCATTACTCGGGTCGAACTTGCCTACGCCGTGATACTTGCCGGGATTGTCTTCTGCGGGCTGGTAGCCATGGCCTTTTTGCGTGGCAATATGCAGGAACTGCGGGCCCTTAAGCTCGCGGATGTTGCGCAATGTGGCAATCAGCACATCAATGTCATGGCCATCAATCGGGCCGATGTAATTAAAGCCAAACTCCTCGAACAACGTCCCTGGCGTCACCATGCCTTTGACGTGTTCTTCCGCACGTTTGGCGAACTCACGTACGGGCGGCACTACGCCCAGCACTTTCTCGCCAGAGCGGCGCATTGAGGTATAGAGCGGTCCGGAAAGCAGCTTGGCCAGATAGTTGGTTAATGCGCCAACATTGGGCGAGATCGACATATCATTGTCGTTGAGAATCACCAGCAGGTTGGCATCCATCGCTCCTGCATTGTTGAGCGCCTCAAAAGCCATGCCTGCGGTCATCGCGCCATCGCCGATGATGGCGATCGAATGGCGGTCAGAGCCAGTTTTTTGTGCCGCAATCGCCATGCCGAGCGCAGCTGAAATGGAAGTGCTGGAGTGCCCAGTGCCAAAGGTGTCGTAAATGCTTTCATCTCGACGCGGAAAACCTGCAATGCCACCAGGCTTGCGCAGGTTGCTCATGGCTTCACGGCGGCCTGTGAGAATCTTGTGTGGATAGGTTTGGTGGCCTACATCCCAGACTACACGGTCTTCCGGCGTGTTGAAGACATAATGCAGGGCAATGGTCAGCTCGACCACGCCGAGATTGGAAGACAGGTGTCCGCCGGTTTGCGCAACGCTATTGACGAGAAAGCCACGTAATTGCTTGGCAAGCTCATGCAGCTCCCTGCGGTCCAGTTTGCGCAGTTGCTCTGGTGAGTTGATGCTTTCTAGCAGTTTATACATGGCCGACCCGCTTAAAAGCTACGTTGAGTAATGAAATATGCCACCTGCTTGAGCTGCTGGGCGGCATCGCCATATGCGGCCAGTGGTGCCAGTGCATCATCAAGCAGCTCCTGCGCCAATCGCTTTGCTTGGTCTATGCCCAGAATGGTGACGTAGGTAGGTTTATTACTTTCCGCATCCTTGCCTGCAGTCTTGCCCAGGGTTTCGCTATCGGCTTCTGCATCAAGAATGTCATCCACCACCTGAAAGGCAAGGCCAATGGCTTGGGCATAGTGATCAATGGCCTGCAGTTGATCCTGGTCCAAGTCATCGGCACAGTGCGCGCCCAGCAGGGCTGCGGCACGGATTAATGCACCGGTTTTGTGGATATGCATATATTCCAGCTCGGTCTGGTCCAATGCCTTGCCTACGCTGGCGAGGTCAATTGCTTGGCCTCCTGCCATGCCACGTGAGCCACTGGCGATGGCAAGCAGGTTGACCATATCCAGTTGACGCGTAGGGTTAGTACATAGGCCCGGGGTCGCCAGCGACTGGAACGCCAGGGTTTGCAACGCATCGCCAACCAGCAGGGCGGTAGCATCATCGTATTGCTTGTGACACGATGGTTTGCCACGGCGCAGGTCGTCGTCGTCCATGCAGGGCATGTCATCGTGCACGAGGGAGTAGGCGTGAATCAATTCCACGGCAGCGGCGGCAATATCTACTTTTGCCGGGTTGGCCCCACAGAGCTCACCTGCGGCATGGGCCAGCAATGCACGCACACGTTTGCCACCACCGAGCACGGCGTAGCGCATGGCTTCATGCAAACGGTCTGGAGCAATGTCGGAGGCTGGCAGCAGGCTATTCAGCACTTGCTCCATACGTTGTTGGGTATGTTGAGCCCAGCTTTGGAAATCGGTCATTTAGTATCGTTATAGGGTTGTAGCTGGTTGGATTCAGTGAGGATACGTACTTGTTGCTCAACATCTGCCAGCGATTGCTGGCAATGTTGTACAAGCTCCGAGCCGCGCTTGTAGGCAGCGAGAGATTGTTCAAGTGGCAACTGGCCTGACTCTATCTGTGCGACCAGGCTTTCAAGCTCTGTCATGGCGGCTTCAAAGCTCAAGGCTTCAAATATGCTGGCTTGCTGGTCGTCAGCTTTGGTTTTTTTACTCATGAAAACAACCGGTGCAGGAGCAGATAGCATCACTGCTGCTCGTTGCAGTTATTGAAAATAATGTGTCATTTTACGCTGAACTGCCCCTGTAAACCATGATTAAGTTAATGATAATCCCAGCTGGCGCTGCATAAAGCGGCGGATATCATCAATCTCTTCCATGCAAACCGAATGTGGCATCGGGTATTCGTGCAACTCCAGTGCATAGCCTTCGCCTTGTAGGGCCTGGGCCGAGGCTTGATAGCGCGCAAGCGGAATCACATTGTCCTGTGTGCCATGCGCCATGAAGATAGGGGTGGCTTGGTTGGCGGGATGTTTTTCCGTTGCTAGGGTGTCAGCTAACCCGAGGTAGGTGGAAAGTGCCAGTACGCCCGCCAGTGGGGCGTCATGCCGTAAGGCTGTGTGCAGGGCAATGACGCCACCTTGCGAAAACCCTGCCAGCATGATGCGTTCTGCCGGAATCCCGCGGGCAATTTCATGCGCGATCAAGGCTTCAATTTTTTGCTGGGTAGCGCGTATGCCTTTGCCATCTTGTATGGCACCAGGCTGGAAGCTATAAATATCGTACCAGGCAGGCATGACATAGCCATTATTGACCGTCACTGCCATCGCAGGGGCATGGGGCAAAATAAATCGGGTGTGGGGTAACGCAAGCTCACGCACTACTGGTGCAAAATCGTTGCCATCTGCGCCCAGGCCATGCAGCCAGATCACGCTATTGTGGATGGTATCGTCAGAAGCAATTTCAATAAAATCGAGTAAAGACATCAATGTGGCCTGGTGTTGGGCGAAAGCTGCATTTTGCCATGTAATGGCCGTGGTGGCATGTCGCTACTGTGTTCGTGCGCCCTTTACGCTATGCTTCTGAAACACCAATACTTACTTGCATAACCAGACTGTCATTATTCCTGCATGCGTCTTTCTCATTTCATCTCACATCACTATATCCGCCTGTTACTTGGCGTGTTGGTGACTATCTTGCTGTTGGCCCATGTGGTGGGCGCATTCAACCTGGGCTTTGTCAATGCCATGGAGCGTTTTGCCTATGATGCTCGCCTGCAATTATTGATGCCGGGTGGGCAAGATCCGCACATCGTGATTGTCGACATTGATGAAGCCAGCCTACAGCGGGAGGGCCACTGGCCCTGGGGGCGCAATAAGTTGGCGTATTTGCTGGATCAATTGTTTGATCATTACCAAGCCAGGCTGGTGGCTTTTGATGTAGTGTTTGCCGAAAAGGATGAGAGCTCTGGTTTGGCAGCATTGCAGGCTTTACAGAAGGCGCGGCCACAGCCAGCGTTGGCAAGCATGATTGATGATTTGGCTCCCGCGCTCGATTACGACCAGT
This sequence comes from Methylobacillus methanolivorans, assembly GCF_044751345.1. Classification (GTDB taxonomy): domain Bacteria; phylum Pseudomonadota; class Gammaproteobacteria; order Burkholderiales; family Methylophilaceae; genus Methylobacillus; species Methylobacillus methanolivorans. The sequence continues at coordinate 168,490 of NZ_JBIWXY010000003.1, forward strand.
TATTGGCTAATAGCATGCAGGGGCGTGATGTCGTGCTGGGATATTATTTCCGCCACGATACACGCCTGAAGCAGAATATTGGCGTGCTGCCACCACCGGTTATCCAGGCTGATGCATTGGCGGGGCAGGGTGTTGCCTATCTTCATGCCAGTGGCTACGGTGCCAATATTCCCAGCTTGCAACAGCAAGCAAAAGCCGCAGGACACTTCAACCCCGACCCGGATGACGATGGCATCACCCGCCGCATTCCTCTGCTAGTCGTGTATCAGGGCGGCGTGTATGAAGCGCTGTCCTTGGCCGTGGCCCGGCAAGTGCTGGGTGATGTAGAGTTGAATTTAGGCTTCGCGGGTGGCGAGCAAAGTGCTGGCGTAGAGTGGTTGGCACTAGGGCAGCACAATATCCCGGTGGATGCGCACCTGAATGCCTTGATCCCTTATCGTGGCAGGCAAGGCAGCTTCGCCTATGTCTCAGCCGCAGATGTGTTGCATGGCAAAGTGCCACAACAACAGCTACAAAACCGTATTGTATTGATAGGCACCACTGCTCCTGGCTTGATGGATTTGCGGGCAACGCCAGCACAGAGTGTTTACCCAGGTGTGGAAATCCATGCCAACATGATTGCGGGAATTTTGGATGGCAGGGTCAAGCAACAGCCTGCCTATACCCTGGGCGCTGAGTTTTTACTGTTATTGTTTCTTGGTGTCGGGCTGACTGTCTTGCTCCCTCGGATGCGTCCAGCGCCAGCTTCGGTACTGGTGGTCTCGGTATTGTTGCTGTTGATATTGTTTAACCTGCTGTCGTGGCAGATTGGCGTGGTATTGCCATTGGCTTCGGCATTGCTGCTGGTCGTCGTCATCTACGTACTCAACATGAGTTACGGCTACTTCATCGAATCGCGCAGCAAGCGCCAATTGGCACAGCTATTCGGTCAATATGTTCCCCCTGAACTAGTGGCGGAAATGGCAGATAGCCAACACGAGCTAGGGCTGCAGGGGGAAAGCCGCGAGATGACGGTGTTGTTTTGCGATGTCCGTGGGTTCACCAGCCTGTCGGAAGCACTGGATGCGCCAACCCTGGCCAAGCTCATGAATGAATACCTCACCGCGATGACGCGTGTCATCCATCAACATCGAGGCACCATCGACAAATACATGGGTGATGCCATCATGGCTTTCTGGGGGGCGCCATTGCATGATGATCAGCATGCCGCCCATGCTGTCAATGCGGCGCTGGACATGGTGCGTGAGCTGGGAAAAATCAATGCCGATTTCCAGCAACGAGGTTGGCCCGTGCTGACAATTGGCATTGGCCTCAATAGCGGTGATATGGTCGTGGGCAATATGGGCTCCGAGTTCCGCATGGCTTATACCGTGCTGGGCGATGCAGTCAACCTGGGTGCGCGGTTGGAGGGCCTGAGTGCCTATTATGCAGCGCCTGTGATCGCGAGCGAGTTCACCGCGCAGGCCTCGACGCAATATCGTTACCGTGAGCTAGACCTTGTGCGCGTCAAGGGCAAGGATGCCCCTGTGAGGATATTCGCACCGGTTGCAGGTGATGATGCTTCCATGGACCAGGAGCTGAGCCAGTATGAATTGGCATTAACGGCTTATCGCCAGCAGCAATGGTCGCAGGCCAAATCAGCATTCATGGCATTGCAAGCGACATATGGTGTACGCATGATCTACTCAATCTACCTTGAGCGAATCGCCTATTTCAGCCAACATGCACCAAGCGCGGATTGGGATGGGGTGTTTAATTTTGAGAGCAAGCGAGGCATAGCATGATGGTGAGGGTGTTGGGCTGTAGTGGTGGCATAGGCCAAGGCCTGCGCACCACCTCCTTGCTGGTGGATGACGATATCCTTATTGATGCGGGTACTGGCGTAGGTGATCTGACACTGGAGCAAATGGCATCCATTGATCATGTGTTCCTCACCCACTCTCATCTCGACCATGTCACTTTTCTTCCTCTGCTGCTAGATGCCGTACTGGGCAAGCGCGAACAGCCTCTCACGGTGCATGCATTGCCTGAAACCATTGCTAGCTTGCAAACCCACCTGTTCAACTGGCAAATCTGGCCCGATTTCAGCCAGATTCCCACACCAGAGCAACCCTCTTTGGTATATGCGCCATTGGCAGTTGGCAATGTGGTTGAGATAGGTGGTCGCAAGATTAGTGCATTACCTGCCAATCATACCGTTCCCGCAGTCGGCTATTTGCTGGATAGCGGATCTGGTAGCCTAGCATTCAGTGGTGATAGCACCAGTTGTGACGACTTCTGGCAGTGCTTGAACCAAGTGGATAATTTATGCCACCTGATTATCGAGACTTCATTCACTAATGCCGAAATTGCCCTCGCATTGGTATCTCGGCACTATTGCCCGGCATTGCTGATGAGCGGATTGGATCAATTGCAGTCTCAACCACAAGTCTGGATTACGCACCTGAAACCAGGAGAGGGAGAGGCAATCATGCGGGAGATTGATCAGGCTATGCATGTACTAAAGCCACAAGCATTGCAACAAGGGCAAACGATCTCTATCTCACCTGCTTAGGTTTAATAAAAGTGATTAATATCGCTTGCCGGATGCGTCTTCTTTATTAACCACCATGTTAGCTGACGTGCAATATGGCCATTACATACCGTGGTCAAAAAGAAACAGGAGATAAGCCAGTTTTGGCTTTATCTCCTGTGGAGGAAGATGTTTCTTTTGTCTTAATAGTCGTTGAAGTGGATATTCAAATGCTGATTTTTCATCAAAAGCTTGCGAGAGTCAGCAAGCTTTTGATTTTTGCATCATGAAAAACTAGGGCGTACCACCAGCACCACCAGCACCACCAGCACCCGCACCAGTATCTAGGCGGCAAGTGCCAGAGCCTGCGGTACATATTGTGTTTTGTGCGATGGCTGCATTACCACGAGTTACAGGTTGGAAAGTTAGGGTTGCGTTAGTTGCGAAGTCTGTGATTTGCATTGCTGCATGAGCTTGGCATGAAGAGTTCACAAAGTTAGCTGGAGCCCTGTCATCGGCTGCGTCAGCAACCGCAGTATTGATGTAGGCCTTAGCCTCTGCTAAACATGCACCGTTAGCGCCACGCTGTGTGTAATCACGATAGGCGGGCAATGCCACTGCCGCCAAAATACCAATAATCGCGACTACGATCATCAGTTCGATCAGCGTAAAGCCTTGTTGTACTTTTTTCATCATAAACCCCTTTTAGTTGAGTTGAGTTTGTATTGCGGTTGGAGGAGTACCGCATGGTTAGCTTATTGCAATGGCTATGCCAGCTTTGGGATGTGATGGGTTTGTATTTGAATTTAAAGGGTTTTTTGTGAATAAATAAAAAAGCGGAGCATTTGCTCCGCTTTTTTTGGCGCTACTTACTGACAAAAATTGTCAGTAAGTGACAAGACAAGTCGTTATTTGCCTTCGGCAACCTTTTTCAGGTTAGCCAAGCCTGCATCGTAAACACCATTGACAGCATCCAGGGCAGATTTGTCATCCTGGCCTGGTGGGATTGGTGGGTTGAGCTTGTAGACACGGTAGAAACGGCCCATCCACTTGACTTCGGTCTTGCCGCCATCGGCAGCCTTGACTGTGATGGTGGAGTAGTAGTCAGCGACTGGCAGCACGCCTTCAATAATGCCGTATTTGAGCTGCTTGCTATCTTCGTCGATGCTCTTGAGGTTTTCAAGGATGGTGCCGCCGCCCTTCAGGGTCAGCAGACGCACTGTTTGCTCTTCGCCGCTTTCATCCTTGCGCTTGTCGAGCTTGGTGCTTTCAACGGCTGGGTGCCATTTTTGCATGTTGCCAAAGTCTTTGACCAATGCCCAGACTTTGTCGGGGCTGGCATCAATGATGATGGTTTTTTCCACCTTTTGGGGAGCTGGGCCGTGAGCGGCTGCGGTCAATGGCAGCAGGCCTATAGCCAAGAGTGCGAGTATTTTCTTCATCTATATTTCTCCATGTTTTTGCAAGTTAAAAAGCGGAACGATTAATGTGCTGTCCTGCTGCTACAGGATGTGGAGCGGGACAGCGACTAACTAGCTCCTAATCAATGTGACGTCTTGTTGAGTATAAACTGCCCGAACGCCCGGCTTTGCTTGCCTGTGGGGATGTCCTGGACATGTTTATGGCTACTGGCGTCTATCACTGAAACCGAGTTGTCAAACCAGTTGGCAACGTAAATCTTGTGGCTGGCGGCATCGTAGTTGATCCCTTCGGGGAAGCCGCCAACACGAATCTTGGTCACTTCTTTGCGTTGTGTCAGGTCAATCACTGACACGGTATCGGCCTGGGTATTGCTGACGTAAGCATAACGGTTATCTGGACTCACCGTGACGCAGTATGGGTGTTCTCCCACGGCAATGGTATGCGTATCGAAATTGTCCAGATTGATGACTGAGAGGCTATTGGCATACACATTGACAGCAAGTAATTGTTTGCCGTCAGGGCTGAGCGTGATGCCAAATGGGTGTTCGCCTGTGGCAACGCGTTGCAGCACCTTGAGCGTTTGCGTGTCGATAATGGCAAGGTCGTTGCTGTCACGGTTGGCAACATACAGCTTGCTGCCATCTGGACTGATCACGATGCCAGCCGGGGCTTTGCCTATGCTGACCTCGCGGCGTTGAGATGTGTCAGCAGTATCGATCACCAGAACACGGTTGTCATTCCAGTCAGCGACATAAAGGCTTTTGCTGTCCGGTGACAAGGCGATGCCGACTGGTGAGCCAGAAATATCAATCGTATCGACGACGCTATAGCTATTGGTGTCAATGACAGAAACCGAATGGCTATCCACATTGCTGATATAAGCCTTGCCGAGGCTTTGCGAAGTGGCTACGCCCACTGGAGCTTTACCTACGGCAATGGTGGCGATGATGCTGTGATCGGCAAGGTTAATCACGGAAACCGTATTTTCGCCCTGATTGGTAATGTAAGCCTCATCGGCACAAGCCAAAAACGAGACTGTCAGGAGAAGTAAGAAGCTGCTGAGGGTACGGATGTTGTGTTTCACTGTTGATGGCTATTTTGCAATCAGGTTTTGCTGGTTGAATAAAATAACGCGACAATGTCGGCTAAGGTTGACGTGGCAGTATACGGGCGTGCCGCAAACAGCGTCAAGACTGGATTTCTCCTGTGTTTCCCGGGATTGTAAAGCGGCAGAGAGGGCTTGCCCAGCTTTCAATATGGAGCGAAATATGGAAAAATGACGACAAACTATAGAGGTATGTTGTCATGATAGATCGGGATGGATATCGCCCGAATGTTGGCATTATTTTATGTAATGCCCGCAATCAGGTGTTTTGGGGTAAGCGCATCCGCGAACACTCTTGGCAGTTTCCGCAAGGCGGGATCAAATATGGTGAAAGCCCTGAGCAAGCCATGTACCGCGAATTGATGGAGGAGGTCGGGTTACGTCCCGAGCATGTCAAAATCCTGGGGCGTACCCGGGATTGGCTGCGATATGATGTGCCTACCAACTGGATCAAGCGTGAATGGCGTGGCAGTTACAAAGGGCAGAAGCAAATATGGTTTCTGCTGAGGCTGGTGGGGCGTGATAGCGATGTATCGTTGCGTGCCAGCACGCATCCGGAGTTTGATGCCTGGCGCTGGAGCGATTACTGGGTTGCGATGGACTCGGTGATTGAGTTCAAGCGCGATGTCTATCGCCTGGCGTTGAAAGAGCTTTCTTCTCATTTGACCGAGCGTCGCCGCACGCGGATAGTGGAAAAGCTGGATCAGTCGATGCGCTAGATTTTGTGTTTGAAGATTAAAGGGTTCCAGTCTTAGGCTGGAACCTTTTTTCATTCAGCGCTTGTCTGCCATGGCCTCTCCCAGTCGAACGGAGCGTGCGGGCTGCCAGTCGCTCTGGAAGCTGAGTTGCGCGGTTTCGGGGTAGAGCAGTACCACGGTGGAGCCGAGCAGGAAGCGCCCCATTTCTTCACCTTGCTTCAAGTAAATTCCCTGTTCGTGATAAAGCCAGGTGCGGGTTTTGCCCGTGCGCGGCGGATTGACGATGCCATGCCATACGGTCGCCATGCTGCCGACGATGGTGGCTCCTACCAGCACCAGTACGAACTTGCTATCTCCATGTGCAAACTCACATACCACGCGCTCATTACGTGCGAATAGGCCGGGTACATGTGCCGCTGTCAGTGGGTTGACCGAAAAAAGGTCGCCAGGCACATAGGTCATGGAGAGTAATTTGCCATCGCATGGCATGTGGATGCGATGATAGTCGCGTGGGCTGAGATAGATAGTGGCAAAGTGCCCATTCTCGTAGTACTTGGCCATCTCGCTGTTGCCCGCGAGCAATGCTGTCGTGGAGTATTGGTGGCCTTTGGCCTGAAAAATCTGGTCTTTCTCAATTGGGCCGAATTGACTGATCGCACCATCGACCGGACAGATTTGCGCTGCATTCGCCAGTGGGCGTGCTCCGGGTTTGAGGGCGCGGGTGAAGAAGTCGTTGAAGCTGGCATAGCTGTTAATGTCGGGGTTTGCTGCTTCCAGCATATTGACCTGATAGCGTTTGGCAAACCACTGGATGACCGCAGTAGTCAACCAGCCAGCACGTAGGTGCGCAAGTTTGCCTGCCAAGGCGGTGAGTGCGGTTTTGGGAATCAGGTACTGTAGTTTGATGGAGCTGGGTGTAGGCACACAAACCTCTTATTAACAAATGACGGAATGTAAAAAGAGGCTGGACATTGTCCAGCCTCTTTTATTCTAACGTAGAACTTTGCTTGCTTAGCTCTGGAAGAGGGCTAAGTGTAGCAGTCAGCCATAACTGTTAGTTCTTGGATTGGGCTTGAGTATGATCAATTGACCAAGAACTAAACGCTGATTAGTTCTTGGATTGATCGACCAGCTTGTTCTTGGCAATCCAAGGCATCATGGCGCGCAGTTGACCACCCACTTGCTCGATCGGGTGAGCAGCGTTGAGGCGGCGGCGAGCAGTCATGGATGGGTAGTTGGTGCGACCTTCCAGGATGAACTGCTTGGCGTAGTCACCATTCTGGATGTTGGTCAGGCACTCCTTCATTGCAGCACGGGCTTGATCTGCAATCACGCGAGGGCCAGTGACGTACTCACCGTATTCTGCGTTGTTGGAGATCGAGTAGTTCATGTTGGCAATGCCGCCTTCGTACATCAGGTCGACGATCAGTTTCAGTTCGTGCAGGCACTCGAAGTAAGCCATTTCAGGCGCATAGCCAGCTTCAACCAGTGTCTCGAAACCAGCCTTGACCAGTTCAACGGCACCGCCACAGAGGACTGCTTGTTCGCCGAACAAGTCAGTTTCAGTTTCTTCGCGGAAGTTGGTTTCGATCACGCCGCCCTTGGTACCGCCGTTAGCAGCTGCGTAGGAAAGCGCAATGTCCTTGGCCTTGCCGGATGCATCTTGGTAAACCGCGATCAGGGAAGGTACGCCGCCACCCTTGAGGTATTCGGAACGTACAGTGTGGCCTGGGCCCTTAGGTGCGATCATGATCACGTCCAGGTCCTTGCTAGGCACGATCTGGTTGTAATGCACGTTGAAGCCGTGAGCGAAAGCCAGCGCAGCGCCCTTCTTCAGGTTAGGCTCGATTTCAGCGTGGTAGATTTCTGCCATGGTTTCGTCTGGCAGCAATACCATCACAACGTCAGCGCCAGCCACTGCATCCTTGATTTCCTTGACGTCATGGCCTGCGTTAACAGCCTTCGCAAAGGAGCTACCATCCTTACGGGCACCGATAGTCACGGTAGCACCGGAGTCCTTCAGGTTTTGCGCGTGAGCATGACCTTGGGAACCGTAACCGACGATGGTGACCTTCAGTTTCTTGATCAGGGAGAGGTCTGCGTCCTTGTCGTAATAGACTTTCATTTTTTACCTTTCAATACAAATGGAGGCTGCTGCCCGTGTAGGGCGGCATGAGTGTTTAAAGTTTGAGTATCCTGTCGCCGCGACCAATGCCGGAGGCACCAGTGCGAACGGTTTCGAGAATGGCGGCCTTGTCCAGCGCTTCCAGGAAGGCATCCAGTTTGGAGCCGGAGCCAGTCAACTCGATGGTGTAGCTACCGTCTGCTACATCAATGATGCGTCCGCGGAAAATGTCGCACATGCGCTTCATTTCATCGCGGAACGATCCTGTTGCCTTTACCTTGACCAACATCAGCTCGCGTTCGATAAAGCGGCCATCGTTGAGGTCCAGTACCTTGACCACATCAATCAGCTTGTTGAGCTGCTTGATGATCTGCTCGATCACTTCATCCGATCCGGAGGTGACGATGGTCATGCGTGACAGCGTGGCGTCCTCTGTGGGTGCCACGGTCAGGGATTCGATATTGTATGCACGCGCGGAAAACAGGCCGGCCACGCGAGACAGGGCACCGGCTTCGTTTTCCATCAATATGGAGATGATATGTTTCATGCTGTTCTTCTTACAGGTCTTCAGCCAGGATGATTTCGGAGAGTCCCTTGCCATTTGGCACCATCGGGAACACGTTTTCGTTCTGGTCGGTGATGAAGTTCATGAACACGAAGCGATCAGTCATGTTAAATGCATCGGTGAGGGCACCTTCGACATCGGACGGCTTTTCAATGTTCATGCCGACGTGGCCGTAAGACTCGGCGAGCTTGACGAAGTCAGGCAGGCTGTCCATATAGGATTCGGAGTAACGGTTTTCGTAGAAGAACTGCTGCCATTGGCGCACCATGCCCAGATAGCGGTTGTTGAGCAGGATCACCTTGATCGGCAGGTGGAACTGCTTGCAGGTGGAGAGCTCCTGGATATTCATCTGGATGCTGCCTTCGCCCGTAACGCAGGCGACCTTGGCCTTGGGGTCAGCAAACTGTACGCCCATGGCATAAGGCAGGCCAACACCCATGGTGCCTAGTCCGCCAGAGTTGATCCAGCGACGTGGCTTGTCGAACTTGTAGTACTGTGCCGCCCACATCTGATGCTGGCCAACGTCAGAGGTCACATAGGCATCGCCCTTGGTGACTTCCCACAGTTTCTCGATCACGAATTGCGGCTTGATGATCTCGCTGTTACGGTTGTAGCCAAGACAGTTGCGACCACGCCATTCTTCAATTTGAGTCCACCATGCTTTGAGGGCTGCTGCATCTGGCAAGCGAGCCTCGGCATCCAGCAACTCGTTCATTTCAGTCAGCACGGATTGCACGTGGCCGACGATAGGCACATCTACCTTGACGCGCTTGGAGATGGAGGATGGGTCGACATCGATATGAACGATGGTGCGATCTTTATTATAAAAGTGCTGTGGGTTGCCAATGACGCGGTCATCAAAGCGCGCGCCAACCGCAATCAGCACATCACAGTTCTGCATCGCCATATTGGCTTCCAGCGTGCCATGCATGCCTGGCATGCCGACAAACTGCTTGTCTGTTGCAGGGTAGCCGCCCAAGCCCATCAATGTGTTAGTGACTGGGAAGTTCAGTCGGCGTGCCAGCTTGATCAGTTGATCGGCTGCATCACCCAATACCAAGCCACCGCCGGTATATAGCATGGGGCGCTTGGCTTCCAGCATGAGCTTGATCGCCTTCTTGATCTGGCCGGAATGTCCCTTGAGGATAGGCGTATAGGAACGCATTTCCACTGTTTTTGGGTATTCGAATTCGCCAAGGTGCGCGGTGATGTCCTTGGGGATGTCAACGACCACCGGGCCTGGACGGCCAGTGGCAGCGATGACGAATGCCTTCTTGATGGTGGGCGCAATATCCTTGACATCCTTCACCAGGAAGTTGTGCTTCACGCAAGGGCGTGAAATGCCGATCATGTCGACTTCCTGGAAAGCATCCAGACCGATGGCCGGTGTGGGGGCCTGGCCGCTGATGACGACCATGGGGATGGAGTCCATATGCGCGGTGGCAATGCCAGTGATGGCATTGGTGGCACCTGGGCCGGAGGTTACCAGGGCAACACCAACTTCACCGGTAGCGCGAGAATAGGCATCGGCTGCATGGACAGCGGCTTGCTCGTGGCGGACAAGAATGTGCTTGAACTTGTCCTGTTTGAATATTTCGTCGTAAATGTTGAGCACCGCGCCACCAGGATAGCCAAAAACGTATTTGACGTTTTCTTCCTGCAAGCAGCGAATGACGATTTCTGCGCCAGATAATTCCATAGATATTGCTTGTTATGCCGAGAATTTGGGAAACTTAGAACACTAACGGTTTGTGCCTGTTTGGTCAAGGTAGATTAAGTGAATACCTGCTTTAAGCTGGTGATTTTTAAGTGGCTTGTGACTTGCTGGTCTAATTGGTGGCGAGCCACTTTATATCTGGTCATGCAAAAGGCGGCGGGGCGACTTTGAGCAGTTCTTCTATCGTGGTCAGGCCTGCAGCAATTTTTTCGGCACCGTTAATCAGCAATGGCTGCATGCCTTGTTGATAAGCCAGCTTTTTAATGCTGGCTAGGTCAGCGTCTGGCGTGATGAGTTTTTTGAGCTCGGGTGAGAGTGAGAGCATCTCATAAATACCGCTACGACCACGATAGCCTGTCATGCGACATTCCAGGCAGCCGTTGGCGGTATATACCTGCGCTGGCTTGGGAAGTTTCCAGGCCCCCACTAGTTCATCCCAGCGCTCCTGGCTGATGTCGGCAGGTGTTTTGCAGTGCGGGCACAAAGTGCGTACCAAGCGTTGCGCCATGATCCCGACCAGCGAAGAGTGGATGAGGTAGGGGGGTATGCCAAGGTCTAGCAAGCGTGTCACTGCTGCAGGTGCATCATTGGTATGCAGGGTGGAGAGTACTAGGTGGCCGGTCAAGGCGGCCTGGATTGCCATTTCCCCGGTTTCCACGTCACGAATTTCGCCGACCATGATGATGTCTGGGTCTTGGCGCAACAGGGTGCGTACGCCATCTGCAAATGTCAGGCCGATGTTGTGCTGCACCTGCATCTGGTTGAAGGCTGGTTCGACCATTTCGATGGGGTCTTCTACGGTGCAGACATTGACTTCAGGTGTTGCCAGCAATTTGAGTGTGGAATAAAGCGTAGTGGTTTTACCTGAGCCGGTCGGCCCAGTGACGAGCACAATGCCATTCGGACTTTGTGTCCAGTGGGTCCATTTTTGCGCTTGCTCGTTGGAAAAGCCCAATTCGACAAAATCTTTCACCAGGATTTCTGGCGTGAAGATACGCATCACCAGCTTTTCGCCAAAGGCGGTTGGCATGGTGGAGAGGCGTAGCTCAATTTCCTCACTTTCATCGGTCAAGGTCTTGATACGCCCGTCTTGCGGGCGGCGTTTTTCCACCATATCCATGCGCCCCAGCAGCTTGATTCGGTTGGTGATGGCGCTCATGATGGCACTGGGTAGCTGATATACCTGATGCAACACGCCATCAATGCGGAAACGCAGGATGCCCATGTTGCGGCGCGGTTCCAGGTGAATGTCACTTGCACGTTGCTCAAAGGCGTACTTGAACAGCCAGTCTACAATGTTAATGACATGCTGCTCGTTGGCATCCAGGTTCTTGTTCTTGCCAAGTTCGACCAATTGCTCCAGGTTTTGCACACCAATCACTTGGCCTGTTTTTGCGGTATTGGCTAGGTTAATGGAATTGGCGAGGTTGTAGACCTCTGGCAGGTAGCGGCTGATTTCGCGTGGGTTGGCGACTACCAGTCGGATGCTGAGCTTGAGGATGCGCTCCAGGTCAGGTATCCATTCGATAAAGAAGGGTTCGGCGGTGGCGATGATGGCTTCCTGCCCGCTGATTTTCACCGGCATGATCTTAAGTCGCTCGGCATAAGCCTTGGAGATGACTTGTGCAACCGCACTGAAATCCAGCTTGAGCGGATCAATGTGAAAGTGTTCCAGCTGCGCGCGTTTCGCCAGCCAGGCAGTGAGTACCTCCAGGGAAAGTTGCTTGTGCGGCGGTTGCAGGTTTTTCCACTTTTGCTCGCTGATGATGATCAGTGGGTGCAGGTTGGAACTATCCAGCCGACGATCCTTGAACAACTGCTCTGCCTGCAATTTATGCACGAGGCCATCATTGACCAGCATGCGTAATGTATCGCCTAGGGAAAGGCGACCAGGGGTAGGGTGGAAAGTGGCGCTGGATAGACTCATGAGCTGAATACTAAAGACTCATGCAGCAAAAGTCGATGCGGTAAAAGACGTTGTGTAAGCTGCCATTAAATAGGGTCAGGCTGGAAACGCATGGAAAGATCAACAGCGTGGACATGCTTGGTCAGGCCGCCAATGGAAATACGGTCAACGCCGGTCAGTGCAATTTCCCTGACGTTATCTAGTTCGATGCCGCCCGAGGCTTCCAGGATGGCTTGGCCATTGGTCAATTGCACGGCTTCCTTCAATTGAGATGTCTCGAAATTATCCAGCAGGATGAGTGTGGCACCTGCATCTAATGCGATACGCAGCTGCTCCAGTGTTTCCACTTCAATCTGGATAGGCACATCGGCATTGAGTGCTCGGGCATTCTGCAATACTGCTTCAATGCTTCCTGCTGCGGCGATGTGGTTTTCCTTGATCAGGATACCGTCATAAAGCCCGATGCGCTGATTCATACCACCGCCGACACGCACGGCATATTTTTGCGCCAACCTTAATCCAGGCAAGGTCTTGCGCGTGTCGAGGATATGCGATCGTGTACCTGCAATTGCATCCACATAACGGCGTGTCGCTGTGGCAGTGGCGGAAAGAGTTTGCAGGAAGTTGAGCGCGCAGCGCTCGGCGGTCAATAATGCGCGGGCAGGCCCGGATAGTTGGCACAAGATGGTGTTGGGAGCCACTTTGTCACCTTCCTGTACTTGCCATTCAATGGCGATGTCCTTGGAAATGTGCCTGAAGGCTTCTGTGGCCCATGGGATGCCACAAATCACGGCATGGTCACGACAAAGTATAGAGGCAGTTGCCGCTTGCCCTACGGGAATCAACTGGGCTGTGAGATCGCCGCTGGCGATGTCTTCGTCAAGCGCCTGCATGACATCATGCTGGATAATGTGATGCAGGCGGGGAAGTTCGTGCTGGAGTGTCGTATGCATGGCAACCATTATAATGGTTGCCTCCTGCCACACGGAATACTTGTGGCTTAAGCGCCTGCCAACTGCTGCAAATCTGTGCGGTGGGCGCTGCTAGGCAACTTGAAGTGTGTCACGGTTTTCACTAGATCTTGCGCCTTGTCATTCATGCTGCTGGCTGTGGCTGCAATTTGTTCCACCAGGGCGGCATTCTGCTGGGTGACCTCATCCATTTGCGAGACCGCTTGGCTGACCTGGCTCGCTCCCTGGGCTTGCTCGCTGCTTGCCGTGCTGATTTCGCTAACCAGGCTGGTCACGCGCTGAATGGCCTGATCAATCTTGCTCATGGTGGCTCCAGCCTCGGACATCTGCTCAGAGCCCTTCTTGACGCGAATGACACTGCCATCAATGAGTGACTTGATTTGTTTGGCAGCCTCTGCTGACCTGCCAGCAAGATTGCGAACTTCACTCGCAACCACGGCAAAGCCTCGCCCTTGCTCGCCAGCACGTGCTGCCTCAACAGCGGCATTGAGGGCCAGAATGTTGGTTTGGAAGGCAATGCCATCAATCACAGAGATGATGTTGGCGATCTGGCGTGAACTTTCATCAATATCCTGCATGGTGGCAATCAATTGTTGCATGGCTTCCCTGCCGCTCTGGGCGATGGTTGCTGCATCATTGGCCAAGGCATTGGCTTGATTGGCACTGTCGGAGTTTTGTTGAATGGTTGTGGTGAGCTCCTCCATGGATGAGGCGGTTTCCTCCAGGGCGCTGGCTTGTTCCTCTGTACGCGATGAGAGGTCAATATTACCTCGGGCGATTTGGGCAGAAGCCGCGGCTACCCCATGTGCACTTTGATAGACCTGATCTACCACGGTAATCAGGCTGTCCTGCATGGTGCGTAATTGTGCCATTAGGCTGGATTGGTCGTTGTGCTTTAGCGCAATCGGGGTTGTCAGGTCGCCTGCTGCCACATGTTTCGCCATCTCGGCAGCAATGGCTGGTTCAGTTCCCAGTGCATCGGTAATGCTGGTGGTGATGTAGTAACCGCTAATGGTTGCGCCGGTCAGGCATAAGCCAATCAGGCTCAGGATAATCACCAGGTTATATTGATAAGAGGTATGGCTTTCCTGATATTGTTGTTGTGTTTCGGATAGTTGCAGTTCAATCAGTTTGCCAAGGATGTGTTGCAATGGGTCAAGGGCAGCGTACATTTCATTGGCGGCAAAGTCTCTCAAGCCGGGCATGTTGTTTGTGTGCATGAGTTGCAGAAGCTGTGTGGTAGCTATGTCTGCACGCTGGCGTATATTCTCGAAAGCCTGTACTAATTCCTTTTCTTCTCCCACCAGATAAGTGGCGAGATATGCTGCCCATTGCTCCTGAATGGTTTGCTTGGCTTGGGTAATCGATTCAGCCCCTTGTTGTGCCGATAGGTTGCCGTCCCTCACCTTGTGGGCGGTGTCGACAATCTGGACAGCATATGCGTCGGATACCAGTTTGATCTGTTTGAGCGGCGTTACCCGATTTTGGTATACCGCATCCAATCCCTCTTTTTCCACATGCATGCCATATAGGCCGATGACGCCAATGACGGTAATGCATAAGCACAAGCCCAAGAGTAGTGCGAGCATCTTGGTGGAAATTTTCAGGGTGCCTAGTTTCATCATGTCTCCTCTCGTCTATGAAGGTAGTAATTTGCTTTTTTACTATGTTTGCTTATTTAACGGGGAGGTTGATTGATTCTTTAATCCTGCGTAAAGATTTGGCCGCGATCTTATTGCTATTTACATACGGTATCGTTGCGACAAATATGAGCATCATGCTCATGTCAGTTGGAAAAATCCTGACTTGAAAGATAACAACAGGCATCATTCACTGAAGATGATTACACTATAATGATTTCACCCCTTTAACGTAAAAGCCCCCGATGAAACTCCTATACTCGAATACCAGCCCTTATGCGCGTAAGGTGCGTGTAGTGGCTGCAGAAAAGCGCATTGAAGTGAACATGGTGCAGGTTGTGCTGGCTGACCCGGATTGTCCGGTGAATGACCATAATCCCTTGGGGAAGATACCAGTCCTGATCTTGCCGGATGGTGACAGCCTCTATGATTCACGCGTGATTGTGGAGTATCTTGATCATCGTACGCCGGTATCTCACTTGATTCCGCAAGACCATACCGCCAAGATTGCAGTGCGCCGCTGGGAAGCTCTGGCTGATGGGGTGACAGATGCGGCTGTGGCTGCGGTGATGGAAGGGCGTCGTGCGGAAAATGCGCAGGATCCTGCGGTGATTGCTAAGCAATTGGGCAAGGTAGAGCGCGGCCTGCAAACTCTGAATGATGATCTGGAAAAGAAGAAGTGGTGTGTGCAGGATAACTTTAGCTTGGCTGATATTGCCGTAGGCTGCATGCTGGGCTACCTAGAGTTGCGTTATCAGCAGCTAGACTGGAAGCAACAGTACCCCAATCTTGCCAAGCATTACGCCGCGATGATGAAGCGGGCGTCCTTCAAGGATACGGCTCCCGTTCTTTAATACACGAGAGCCGTTCCAGAGTGTTACAGTGATGAGGTGATGATGCCGCCGCCCAAGCAGACGTTGCTTTCATACACAACAACGGATTGGCCTGCGGTAATCGCCCATTGCTTGTGGCCAAAGCGAATCTCGGCGCGATCGCCTTGCAGGCTGTCGATTTCGCAGGGGGCATCTGGTTGGCGATAGCGTGTCTTGGCGGCATAGACCCAGTGGGTTTTGGGTTCTTCGTCAGCAATCCAGTGCAGGTTGTTAGCCACTAAGCCGTCATTGAGCAGTAAGGGGTGTTCATGGCCTTGCACCACAATCAATACGTTGCGCGCCATATCCTTGCCTGCCACAAACCATGGTTTGCCATTGCTTTCACGCGAGCCGCCAATACCCAGCCCCTGGCGTTGTCCCATGGTGTAATACATCAGGCCGTTATGCTGGCCAACCACTTTGCCTTCTGGCGTTTGTATCTCGCCCGGCGTGCGTGGTAAGTAGCGGCTGAGAAACTCCTGGAAAGGCCGCTCGCCGATAAAGCAGATGCCAGTGGAATCTTTTTTCTCGCTGGTGGGCAGGCCGGCCTTACGGGCGATGTCACGAATTTCGCGCTTCAACAGATGGCCAAGTGGAAACAGGGTTTTCGATAGCTGTGCCTGGTTGAGGCGGTGCAGGAAATAGCTTTGATCCTTGGTGCCGTCATCGGCCTTCATCAATTGGAACAGGCCGTTTTTCTCACGCACCTGGGCGTAGTGGCCGGTAGCCATGAGGTCGCCGCCCAGCGCCATGGCGTGGTCGAGGAAAGCCTTGAACTTGATCTCGGAGTTGCAGAGGATATCTGGGTTAGGCGTGCGGCCAGCGCTGTATTCCTCCAGGAAATTGGCAAATACGCGCTCTTTATATTCCTTGCTGAAGTTGACAGCTTCCAGCTCAATATCTAGCTTGTCCGCGACAGCCGCAGCATCAATCAAATCCTGCTTAGCTGGGCAATATTCGTCAGTATCGTCATCCTCCCAGTTTTTCATGAACAGGCCGGTGACTTCATAGCCTTGTTCTTTGAGCAAGAGTGCGGCGACGGAGGAGTCGACACCTCCTGACATGCCGACGATGACTTTTTTCTTCATGATGCGTGTTCTATCTAGGTAGTAATACTATAAATGGGTAATCACGTTGAGCGGGAAATGCTGCCCCGCCAGATAGTGCTCAACGCAGGTGAGCACTTGCGGACTACGGTGTTGGGCCTGGGTGGCACGGACTTCATCTGCCGTCATCCAAAGGGCGCGAATAATGCCGTCATCCAGCGCCAAGTCCGCCTGATGATCGTCCACCTGGCCGATAAAGGCAAATCGCAGGTAGGTAATGTCCTTGAGCGGATGGCGCCAATGGTAAATGCCTAGCAGGCTTTGCGGGGTAAAACGATAAGCGGTTTCCTCGCGTGCTTCCCTGACGGCTGCCTCCAGCAGGCTTTCGCCATTTTCCACATGTCCGGCAGGCTGGTTGAGGCGTATACCGTCTGCGGTTTCTTCTTCCACCAGGAGAAAGCGGCCTTGCTGCTCGACAATGGCAGCAACAGTGGTATGGGGTTTCCAGATCATGGGTTTGTGCACCAGCTAAGCGGGTGTTTTTTCACCCAGCAATCGTAAACCCATAATTTTACAGCGGGATTGCCTGTGAAGCCAGCGCAGGTGTTATCAGCTGGGGGTAACTTGTTTGGTGCGGCCTGGGCCGATCAGGTACTATCCGCCCAATACCAATAGGCATAGACACCAACATGACACGTATTTATCTGGCTTCTCGCTCACCACGGCGCGCAGAATTATTGCAGCAAATCGGCGTGGACTTTGTCGTCATTCCTTCCGATATAGACGAGTCTGTATATAATGCAGAACCAGCTGCCGATTATGTGTTACGACTGGCTCAAGAAAAAGCGCAGGCTTGCGCTGCTGGGCTGGAAGTGCTGGATATGCCGATATTGGCAGCAGATACGACGGTGTGCGTGGAAGGCGTGATTCTGGGCAAGCCTGAGCATGATGATGAGGCCTATGCCATGTTGTCTTCCATGTCTGGAGGCTGGCATGAAGTGCATACCGCAATCGCACTGGCGAGTACACATGGTATGCAGGTGGCGCTTTCAACCACGCGCGTCAAGATGATGGCACTGAGCCACGAAGTGATCATGGCCTACGTGGCGAGCGGGGAACCCCGGGATAAAGCTGGTGCCTATGGCATACAAGGCCTGGGTGGCACCTTGATTGAGCGAATTGAGGGCAGCTACTCGGGTGTGATGGGGCTGCCGTTGTATGAAACGGCCAGCTTGTTGAGGAATTGCGGCTTTACCATACCTGGCTAGGTGATTGGTTGCGATGCCAGTCTATATGTTGCGATTTGGAAATTAAAAAGCAAAATAAAAAACGTCATGAGTGAAGAAATACTGATCAATGTCACCCCACAAGAAACGCGCGTCGCGATTGTCGAACAGGGTGTCTTGCAAGAGCTGCATGTAGAGCGTGCTACTTCGCTGGGGCTAGTGGGCAATATCTATCGCGGCAAGGTGTGCCGTGTGTTGCCGGGCATGCAATCAGCCTTTGTCGAGATCGGCCTGCAACGCGCGGCTTTTCTACATGTGGCGGATATCCTGGAGTGCTGTAGTCCGGAAAAGGAAAAAGCTATCCAGGAGGTACTGCACGAAGGCCAGCCTATTATGGTGCAGGTGATCAAGGAACCGATAGGTACCAAGGGCGCGCGCCTTACCACGCAGATCAGTATTGCCGGTCGCTTTCTTGTCTATCTGCCGCAACAGCAGCATATAGGCGTGTCACAACGTATCGAGGATGAGGCCGAGCGCGAGTTGCTGCGTGAGCGCCTGTTGCGCCTGCTGCCGGAAAAGCGCGAGGGCGGCTATATTATCCGTACCATGTCGGAAGCGGCTACCGATGAAGAGCTGCTGGCGGATATTGATTACCTGCAAAAGGTTTGGAGCAATATTCAGGCAGCCAGCCATGGCGCTGCCGATCGTTCCTTGGTATTTCAGGATCTCGATTTGCCCATGCGCGTGTTGCGAGATGTGGTGAATGACGAAATACATCGCATCCTGGTCGACTCGCGTGAGACTTACCAAAAGCTGCTGGATTTCGCCAGCCATTACGCGGTAGGCGCGGTAAAGCGGATTGAGCATTATCAAGGTGCGCGTCCGTTGTTCGATATGTACAACGTCGAGCATGAAATCAACAAGGCCATGTCGCGCAAGGTGGAGCTTAAATCAGGTGGTTACCTGATTTTTGACCAGACCGAAGCGCTGACCACCGTGGATGTGAACACGGGTGGCTTTGTTACTGGTCGTAGCCTTTCCGATACCATCTTCAAGACCAATCTAGAGGCTGCACAATGCATTGCGCGGCAACTGCGTGTGCGCAATCTTGGTGGCATCATCATTATCGACTTCATTGATATGGATGAAGAGGAACAGCAAAGTGCTGTGCTGACCGAGCTGAAAAAAGCCGTGGTCAAGGACAGGGCACGCACTGGTGTCAATGGCTTCTCGACACTGGGCTTGGTGGAGATGACGCGCAAGCGCACGCGTGAAAGCCTGGCGCATCTGCTTTGTGAGCCTTGCCCATCTTGCAAGGGGCGCGGTGAAGTGAAAACCGCCCAAACGGTTTGCTATGAAATCTTCCGCGAGCTTTTGCGCAACGCCAAGCAATTCACCGCGCGTGAGTTCCGCATCCTCGCAGCCCCCAAGGTGATCGACCTGTTGCTGGATGAAGAGGCGCAGAGCTTAGCCAATCTTTCCGATTTTATTGGCAAGCCGATTTCCCTGCAGTCAGAAACCCACTACGCGCAGGAAACCTACGATATTGTTTTGATGTAGGCCTGACGAGAGTGACAAAAAAACCGACGATATCGTCGGTTTTTTTATGTGTGCTAGTTGCTTACCTTTTGCCTAGAACAAGCGTAATAGCTGCATTTCAGTGGGCGTGATCACCACAATCAGAATCAATTCAGCCAGGATGAATACAACCAGTGGCGTAAGGTCAAAGCCGCCCGCGGTGGGGATGCGGTTACGCAGAGGCTTTAGTACTGGACGGGTCAGTGCATCCAGCACTGGCGTGAGGATGGTATAAGGGTTGACCCAGCTCAGGATGGCTTGCAAAAAGACCGCGTAGAGAAAAATATAAATACTCAGCTTGAGTAGGCCGACAAAAGCCAGCCCCAGCAAGGCGATCCAGATAGTGTTGTCGGCCACCAGGAGCGGATAGTTGCTGATCAGTTTCGAGCCAGTCTGTAACAGAAACTGAGTAATGAAAGCAAGCAGCAAGGTGGAAGTATCCACGCCCGCAATACCAGGGATAAAGCGACGCATGGGTTTTACGGCAAAATTGGTGATGGCGACTATGGCCTGGGACACCGGGTTTTGAAACGGTGCACGCGTGAGCTGCAAGTAAAAGCGCAGCAACAAGGCCAAGGTAAATAATCCCAGGATGGTATGCAGCAGGAACTGCAAGGCGTTATTGATCATGCAGGCTCCTGGCAGAAAATGGTGAATGGCATGTTAGTCTTTTCCTAATTGTTCGCCCAGCTCGCGTGCGCGTTCAGCTGCAGCGTGTGCGGCCTGGATAATGGCTGGCTTGATGTCGGCTTGCTCCATGGAGAGGATGGCGCGCTCGGTGGTGCCACCTTTCGATGTAACTTGGGCGCGCAAGGTCGCGGCTGGAATGTCGGCCTGGCTGGCAGCCAGTTGGCTGGCGCCAAGAAATGTTTGCAAGCTCAGGGTGCGTGCCTGATCAGCGTCAAAACCCAGGTCAAGCGCAGCTTGCTCCAGTGCCTCGATGAAGTAAAACACATAGGCTGGGCCGCTGCCTGAAATGGCCGTGATTGCATCAATCTTGCTTTCGTCATCTACCCATAAGGTACTGCCTGCCGCAGAGAGTAATTGGTCGGCTTGTTCGCGTTGCTCGATGGAAACGCCCTCAGCAGCATAGAGGCCGGATACGCCGGCCTGGATTTGTGCTGGCGTGTTGGGCATGACGCGGACGATAGCGTTGTAGCCATTCAGCCAGCGGCTGAGCGCAGCGCAGGTGATGCCGGCGGCGATTGAGACGACGAGCTGCTCGGTGAGGAAGCTGGCGAGGAAGATCGCTAGGTCGCGCAGTTGCTGTGGTTTGACCGCCAGTACGATGATGTCGGAGTTAGCAACGCTGGGCAGGTGCTCCGTGGCATGCACGCCAAATTCGTTGGTTAATTCTTCACGTTTGGCGGCATCAAGCTCGATGACATTGATGGTGGCCATATTGAAGCCTTTTTGCTTGAGGCCGCCGATAATGGCGCGGGCCATATTGCCGCCGCCGATAAAGCTGATTTTCATGTTGATTGTTCTGTGGTTGGTTTGATCCGGGCGCCGAAAATGGCAGAGCCCACCCTGACTATTGTCGCACCCTCTTGAATGGCTGCGGGAAAATCTTCTGACATACCCATGGATAATGTATCCAGCGCATGACCGGCAGATTGCAATTGCTGATAAATCTCGCGTACTGCGTGAAATTGCGCGCGTTGTTTGGCGGGGTCGTCAGTCGGTGCCGGAATGGCCATTAATCCGCGCAGGCGTAGCCTGGGCAACTGCCTGATGTGTTCTGCCAGCGCCAATGCTTCTGCGGCGCTAGTGCCGCTCTTGCTATCTTCATCACTGATATTGAGCTGAATGCAGGCCTGTAATGCTGGCAGGCTGGGGTCACGCGCAGCATTTAGTCGATCGGCGATCTTGCTGCGGTCTATGCTGTGCACCCAGTCGAAATGCTGGGCAATCGGTTGGGTTTTGTTGCTCTGGATCGGGCCGATGAAGTGCCATGTGATCGCCAAGTCGTTCAGCTCCTGCTGTTTGGCGAGCGCTTCTTGCAGGTAGTTTTCGCCAAATTGACGTTGACCCTCCATGAAAAGCTCACGGATAGCGTTAGCGGGATGCGCCTTGCTCACAGCCAGCAGGCTCACGCTATTTGCTTCCCGGCCTGCATCAAGCGCAGCGGCCTCGATACGGGCCTTGATGGCTTGCCAGCGCTTGCCAATTGTGTCCATAATCCGTTCATCCTTCGTGATTGCAACCATATCCCGGCACGTGCATGGCCGGGTCAAAATTATAACAGGAGCCTTTCTTGGATATTTCTGATTTGCTGGCGTTTTCGGTCAAAAACAAGGCTTCTGACCTGCATCTTTCGGCGGGCATGCCACCCTTGATCCGGGTCCATGGGGATGTGCGCAAGATTAACGTGCCGCCACTTGATCACAGCGCCGTGCACGATATGGTGTATGACATCATGAACGATGGCCAGCGCAAGGTATATGAGGAGACGCTGGAGTGTGATTTCTCCTTCGAGATTCCCAACCTGGCCCGTTTCCGTGTCAATGCTTTCAACCAGAATCGCGGCGCTGGTGCGGTGTTTCGTACTATTCCTTCCAAGGTGCTGACCATGGAGCAGCTTGGCTGTCCGCCTATTTTTCGCGAAATTGCGCAAAATCCGCGCGGCATCGTCTTGGTGACCGGGCCGACTGGTTCGGGTAAGTCCACTACGCTGGCAGCGATGGTTGACTACATCAATGAAAATGAATTTGGTCATATTCTCACCGTCGAAGACCCGATTGAGTTTGTGCATACCTCCAAGAAGTGTCTGATTAACCAGCGCGAGGTAGGGCCGCATACATTGTCATTTTCCAATGCGTTGCGCTCTGCCTTGCGTGAAGACCCAGACGTGATCCTGGTCGGTGAAATGCGCGACCTAGAAACTATCCGGCTGGCACTTTCTGCCGCAGAGACTGGCCACTTGGTGTTCGGCACTTTGCACACCAGCTCTGCTGCCAAGACGATAGACCGTATCGTTGATGTCTTCCCGGCAGCGGAAAAGGAAATGGTACGCTCCATGCTCTCTGAATCTTTGCGTGCCGTGATCTCGCAGACCTTGTGCAAAACCAAGGATGAGCAAGGTCGCGTGGCGGCGCACGAGATTATGATAGGCACACCGGCGATTCGTAACCTGATCCGCGAGAACAAGATCGCGCAGATGTATTCTGCAATCCAGACCGGGCAGAATGTCGGCATGCAGACGCTGGATCAGAACCTGCAAGACCTGGTGCGCCGCAATGTGATTTCGTTGGCCGAAGCAAGGACCAAGGCAGCCAACAAAGACGCCTTCGTCGGTTAGGATGTTAAAAGAATGAGTATGGATCAGGGCCAAGCGGAAAAATTTGTATTTGACCTGTTGCGGTTGATGCTGGGCAAGAAGGCTTCAGACCTCTTTATCACCGCAGGTTACCCACCTGCGATGAAGATTGACGGCAAGATGATGCCTGTAACGCAGCAGGCTTTATCACCGCAGCAGGCGCGTGAAATCGCCCGCGCCATCATGAACGATAAGCAGGCGGCTGAGTTTGAAGCCACGCGCGAGTGTAATTTTGCTATTGGGATGCCGGGCGTGGCGCGTTTTCGCGTCAATGCTTTTGTGCAGCGCGGTAGTGTGGGCCTGGTATTCCGCACGATTACTACGCATATTCCTAAGCTGGAGGAACTTGGCCTGCCCGATGTTCTCAAGGACGTTGCCCTGACCAAGCGCGGGCTGGTGATTTTCGTCGGTGGCACGGGCTCTGGTAAATCGACCTCTCTTGCGGCGATGGTGGGCTATCGTAATGAAAACAGCCACGGGCATATCATCACGATAGAAGACCCGATTGAGTTTGTGCATGAGCACAAGAACTGCATCGTGACCCAGCGTGAGATCGGCGTGGATACCGATAATTGGCAGATCGCCCTCAAGAACACCTTGCGCCAGGCGCCGGATGTGATCTTGATCGGTGAAATCCGCGACCGGGAAACCATGGATTACGCCATTGCCTTTGCCGAAACCGGTCACCTGTGTATGGCGACATTGCACGCTAACAGCACCAATCAGGCGCTGGATCGCATCATCAACTTCTTCCCCGAGGAGCGCAGGCATCAGTTGCTCATGGATTTGTCGCTCAACGTGAAGGCCTTTGTCTCGCAGCGGCTGATTCCGCGCAAGGGCACTACTGGCCGCGTCGCTGCCATGGAAATTATGATCAATTCTCCCTTGATCTCAGATTTGATTTTCAAGGGCGATGTGCACGAGATCAAGGAGATCATCGCCAAATCGCGCGAGTCAGGCATGCAGACGTTTGACCAGTCCCTATTTGACCTGCATGAGGCAGACCTCATTACTTATGAGGATGCGTTACGTAATGCTGATTCGGTCAATGACTTGAGGCTCAGGGTCAAGCTGGAGGGTAAAGATGCCCACGACAAAGACCTCTCCGCAGGGCTGGATAATCTCGGTATAGTGTGAGCCTACCAGCATCGCTTGCTGGCATCCCTCATTTACTGTTCTGAAAGTCAAAAATGATTGAATGGTTGGCAAGTCCTGAAGCCTGGATTGCGCTTGCAACATTGACCGCCCTGGAAATCGTCCTCGGCATCGATAACATTATCTTTATCTCCATCCTTGTTGGCCGTCTGCCGGAAAAGCAGCGTAATGCCGCCAGAAGGCTAGGTCTTAGCTTGGCGATGATTGCGCGCCTAGCGTTGCTATTCTCCATTTCCTGGGTGATGGGTTTGACGCAACCGTGGTTTGAGTTTGCTGGGCTGGAAATATCAGGCCGCGATCTCATCCTGATTGGTGGTGGCTTGTTCCTGCTGGCTAAGGCCACGCATGAAATACACAATAGCCTGGAAGGTGCTGATGAGCATGGGGAGGCCAATGTCGCCGTCAATAGTATGGGTATGGTACTGGTACAGATTGCCATCCTCGATATCGTATTTTCACTGGATTCCGTGATTACAGCTGTTGGCCTTGCAGATCACGTGGAAGTCATGGCCGCGGCCATCATTATCGCGGTTGGCGTGATGCTGTTTGCTGCAAAGTCTATAGGCAATTTCGTCGATAACCATCCCACTATCAAGATTCTTGCTTTGTCATTCCTGATTTTGGTCGGTGTAACCTTGATGGTGGAAGGTTTTGATGTGCATGTGCCCAAGGGCTATATCTACTTTGCCATGGCATTCTCGGTGGCGGTGGAAATGCTGAATATCAACATGAGAAAACGCATGAGTAAAAGAAAGCCGGTGAAGTTGCGCAAAAAGTCGGTGCAGTAAGAGGGGCAGGCTAGCGAACCCCTGTAAACAGAGATAAGAGCGCTATTAATCAGGAAAGAGGAAAGCTGGAGGATGTAAATGGATAACAGGGAGCTATTCCAGGCGTGGTCCTTGGGCTATGGGGGATGTGATGGGGGTGATCTTGGTAGCCCTGAGAAACCTGCAATCTGGGCCTGTGGGATAGAGTGGGGTGGTGGACATCAACCGGCTGACCTGCTTAAGCAGATGGAAGAAAACGTGAGCTCTCAGTGGAACTCCAGTGGCTATGATGGGTGGGAAGAGAACATTAATTACCGCTTCAATTGGCAATTGATGAAACTGTTATCTGTGATCCATGGTGGTTATGTCTCGGAATACAAGCAATTTGCCGAAGAGCATCAGCCATTTGTGCAGGGGAAAAGCGGATATTTCAAGATGAATTTATATCCGATAGCCTTCAAGGATACCAATGATACTCGTTGGCAAAGTGGGTTCTTAGACATCACCGGGTTTCATCAAAAGTCAGACTATCTTGCCTGGTGTCATGAACATCGTTTTCCGCAAATGCGACAATGGGCGGAAGTGAGTCAACCCAAGCTGATCATCTGCCTTGGTAAAAGTTATTTGCCTGAATTCAAGATGGCATTTATGGAGCCTGATGCTGTCATCCATGAGGAGGTGATTGATGAGAAAGTACTGTATTGGGGTAGAAATTCTCAGCAGTCACTGGTTGTGGTGATCCCATTTATGGCGAATCGGCATGGCTTGAACAGAAATGTATCAATACAAAAGTTCGGGGAACATATAGCAGCATTGATGCAAGCCGCGTGAGGCGACTGAATGCTATATATCGGTGCGATTGTTCCCCGCTTCTTATATATAAATTTCGTAGCCAAGGCCAGTTGTATTTACTTGGCTGTACTCTGGATGAAGAAGTGCGGTTAGTTTATCTTGAGGCATTTGGGCCGCACGAGAGCTTCTATCGGAATATCAAACGTAACGGGTAATGCGGCGAGTGGAAAGACTGAGCTTGCTTGGGGCTTGTGGAAATGCTCAAGCGGTAATGCTTAATTTAGAAAAAGGCCACTAGTGATTCAGTGGCCTTTTGTTTGGCCAGTATTTTGATGTGCATTCAATCAGGCTGTATAAGCAATCTCGCCGTTTACTAAGGTATAGCGTACTTTGCCAGCCAGCTCTAGCCCGTCAAACGGCGTGTTCTTGCCCTGGCTCAAGAGGTTTACTGCTTCTACTTTCCAATATTGTTGTGGATCGAAGATGCAAATATCGGCTTGAGCCTCCAGTCCCAGATGACCTTGGCTGATGCCCAGGCTGGTGGCTGGCGCGTTGGTGATGCGTGCCAATGCTTCGATCAGGGGAACCTTCTGTTCCTCAGCCCATTTCAACGTGAGTGGTAGCAGTAGCTCCAGGCCTGTTGCTCCAGCCTCAGCTTCGCCAAACGGTACCAGTTTGGCATCTTCATCCACAGGCGCATGGTCTGAACATGCGAGGTCGATCGTGCCCTCTGCTAGGCCTTGTCTCAAGGCTTCTCGGTCACGTTGGCTGCGTAGCGGTGGCCGCAGGTGGCAGTTGGCATCGAAAAAGCCGATGTCATGTTCGGTGAGGTGCAGGTGGTTGATGCTGACATCGCAACTGATTTGTAGGCCTTGCTGCTTGGCTTCACGCACCATGGCCACACCTTCGGCACTGGACAGGCGGCACAGGTGCACTTTGGCCCCAGTTTCACGCACGATATGCAGGATAGTGGCGAGAGCCAGTGTTTCCGCTGCAACTGGAATAGTCCTGAGACCCAGGCGTGTGGCAACCTCGCCGTCATGTGCGACGCCGCCCTCTGCTAGGTAAGGCTCCTGCGGGCGCAACCAGACGGTGAAGCCAAAAGTGGCGGCATATTGCAGGGCACGCCATAACACTAGGGTGTCGACAATCGGTGCATCGGCTTGGGCAAAGCCGACACAGCCAGCTTCAGTGAGTTCACTCATTTCGGTGAGTTGTTTACCAAGCAGCTGGCGGGTCAGCGCACCCAAGGGGTAGACATTGCTCAAGTGCAATTGCTTGGCGCGGTGCTTGAGCATTTCCACCAGGCCAGATTCGTCAAGGATAGGGTCGGTGTCTGGTGGGCAGGCCAGGCTGGTGATACCACCGGCCACGGCAGCATGCAACTCGCTTTTTAATGAGGCTTTGTATTCGTTGCCTGGTTCGCGCAGGCGGGCGGATACGTCTACCAGGCCCGGGCAGACGATTAAGCCCTTGGCATCAATGGTCTGGTCGGGTTTGAAGTCTGCTGGCGCATTGCCTATGCCAGCAATCTTGCCGTTGCTGACGTAAATGTCTTGTACAGCATCAAGTTTGTGTCTGGGGTCGATCAGCCGCCCTTGCTTGATATGGATATTCATTCGGAGTTTCCTGCGAGGATGCTCATGACGGCCATGCGTACCGCAATGCCATAAGTCACTTGGGGAAGAATTACGGATTGTTTGCCATCAGCTACCGCAGAGTCAATTTCCACGCCACGATTCATGGGGCCGGGGTGCATGACAATCGCATCTGGCTTGGCGAGCGCAAGCTTCTCTGGTGTGAGGCCGTAACACTTGAAGTATTCCTGTGCACTGGGCAGTAATGCACCGTTCATGCGTTCATTCTGCAAACGTAGCATCATGACGACGTCTACGTCCTTCAGGCCTTCCCGCATGTCGTGATAAACCTGTACGCCAAGCTTTTCTACATGCTGGGGCAATAGAGTCTTGGGCGCGATGACACGTACCTCGGGTACGCCCAGGGTAGTGAGCGCATGGATTTCAGAACGGGCGACACGTGAATGCAACACATCGCCAATCACGGCAACACGCAAATTGTGCATGTCCGGCTTATAGCGGCGTATGGTGAAAACATCCAGCAGGCCCTGGGTTGGATGGGCATGGCGGCCATCGCCGGCATTGATGACATGGATATGTGGCGCAACATGCTGGGCAATGAAATGGGCGGCGCCAGACTCTGCATGACGCACGACGAACATATCGGCATGCATCGCGGTGAGGTTGTCTATGGTATCGAGGATAGTCTCGCCCTTGGATTGTGAGGAGGTGCCCACATTCAGGGTGATCACATCCGCTGAAAGGCGTTTGGCGGCGATTTCAAAGGTAGTGCGGGTGCGCGTGCTGTTCTCGAAAAAGATATTGCATACGGTCTTGCCACGTAGCAGCGGCACTTTTTTTACTTCGCGCTCAGCCACGCCGACAAAGGATTCGGCCGTATCAAGAATCTGGTTGAGGATGGCGCGCGGCAGCCCTTCTGTTGTGAGCAGGTGCTTGAGTTTGCCATCCTTGGTCAATTGGGGGTTATGCATCAGGCACTTGCCTCCAGGCTGAATTGGAGTTGATGGTGTTCATCGCGGGATAATTGTAGTTTCTGATCAAAGGGAATATCCAGTTGCAACGCGGCAACTTGCGGACAGATCGGCAGCTCGCGGCCACCACGGTCTACCAGCACAGCCAAGGTGATACTGGCAGGTCTGCCGTAATCGAAAAGCTCGTTCATGGCGGCGCGGATGGTGCGCCCGGTGTAGAACACATCGTCAATCAGGATGATATGGCGTTCTTCCACATCAAACGGGATTTGGGATGGGCGTGTATCTGCATGCAGGCCACGTTGGTTGTAATCATCTCGGTAGAAAGAGCTGTCGAGCATACCTAGTTCCAAAGAGCAGTCTGGATGCGAGGCTTGCAGTGTTGGGAATATGCGTTCTGCAATCCATGCGCCACCGCTATGAATGCCGACGATAGCGGTTTTCGGCTGAATGAATGGAGAGAGTTTTTGCTCTAGTGTCAGCAGCAGGGCTTCTGCATTGGGAAGTTGAGTATTCAATGTCATGAGGCAAGTCCATCAAAATAGGATTGCAATATATGTTGTGCCGCTACTTGGTCCAGCATGGGTTTTTGCTTGCGACCGGTGATGCCGCTTTGCCTGAGGGTCTGGCTGGCTTCTGCTGAACTCAGGCGTTCATCAATTAAGCGAACTGGCAGGTTGAAACGGCCTTCCAGGCGGCGTGCAAATTTGCGGCAAAGCTGGGTCAAGGCATGTTCGTCACCATTGAGGTAGCTTGGCAAGCCTACTACTAGCGTTACCGGTTGCCACTCTTCGATCAAGCTGGCAATGCTAGCAAAGCGTTTGTCATTGGCTTCAGTATCGATGGTAACGAGTGGGTGGGCAATGCCGAGCAGGTGTTCACCGATGGCGACACCAATGCGTTTTTCACCGAAATCAAATCCGAGCACGCAACCTTGCAAGCTAGCTGCCGCCTCAGGCATGCCCGGCTTCCTCGGCAAAACGGGCAAAATCCAGCCCAAGCAATGCCATGGTGGCTTGTACCTTTTCTTCTGCAGGCAGGCCGAATAATAAGTGATTGCGTTGTTCAGGCGTGGCTTCTACCGTGAGCCAGGCATTTTGCGCGAGCTCTTGTTCCAACTGGCCCGCCGACCAACCGGCATAACCAATGCTAACCACGAATTGGTCAGGGATATGGCCTTCGGCAACGGCTTGCAGGATATCCTTGGAAGTGGTCAGGCCCGTATTGGCATCAATACTGAGCGTTGAGTCCCAGTCCTCTAGTGGCTGATGTAGGACAAAGCCGCGATCCAGCTGTACTGGCCCACCGAAGTAGACTGGCCTATCCGTCAATGTGCTGGAAAGCGGTAGGTTCAGTTGCTTGAACAGCGCCTGCAGCGACATGTCGATAGGACGGTTAATGACAATGCCCATCGCGCCGTCGGCATTGTGCTCGCAGATGAAGGTGACCGACTTTGCAAAGTAAGGATCAGTCATGGCGGGCATGGCAACCAAAAACTGACCAGTGAGATTAACGTTTTCCACGCCGCTATTATCTCACATAACGATTTTCACATCACATGGCTTGTCGCTGGTTAGGGTGTTTCGACGTAACCGGTGATTTCCAGGCCAAAACCGACAATGCTGGGCATCTTGCGTGGTGCGGCGAGTAATTTCATTTTTCTGACACCCAAGTCCAGCAAGATTTGTGAGCCTATGCCGTAGTTACGCAAATCCTGGCGCAGGCGCACCGGTTCATCTGCAAACTTGATGCGTTCGACCAGGTCTTCTGCATCTTCACTATTGTGCAGCAGCACAACAACGCCCGCATCGGCTTCCTGGATTTTACGCATGGCTTGCAAGGTGTTCCAGGAATGTGAGCGACTACTTTCGTCGATGAGGTCGAAGACGGAAAGTGGCTCATGCACGCGTACCAGGACTTCTTTATCCGGGGTGATATCGCCTTTCACCAGAGCCAGATGGGTTTCCTTGGCAATCATGTCGGCATAGGCAATAAGGCGCATTGGGCCGTAAGGGGTTTCCACGTTACGTTCTGCAGCACGTTTGACGAGGCATTCATTTTCATTGCGATATTGGATCAGGTCAGCGATGGTGCCGATCTTGAGGTTATGCTGCTTGGCAAATTCAATCAGATCCGGCAGCCTGGCCATGCTGCCGTCTTCCTTGAGAATCTCGCAAATGACAGAGGCAGGTGTCAAGCCCGCTAGTGCTGACAGATCGCACCCTGCCTCGGTGTGCCCAGCACGTACTAGTACGCCGCCATTTTGTGCTGCTACTGGAAAGATATGCCCAGGGCTGACAATGTCGCTTGGTTTGGCATTCGGGGCGACGGCTGCTTGTATGGTACGGGCCCGGTCACTGGCGGAGATGCCTGTCGTCACGCCGGTGGCTGCTTCGATAGACACCGTAAAGTTGGTACCCATGCCGCTGCCATTTTTTTGCACCATGGCAGGCAAGTTAAGCTGCTTGCATCTATCTTCAGTCAAGGTCAGGCAGATTAATCCGCGCCCATGCTTTGCCATGAAGTTGATATGTTCGGCAGTCGTGAACTGGGCAGCGAGCACGATGTCGCCTTCGTTTTCGCGGTCTTCCTCGTCAACGAGGATCACCATGCGCCCTTGGCGCATGTCTTCAATGATGTCTGTAGTTGGGCTAATCATGATGGGTTAAAGATGTTTAAGTGAATACTGGCTGCTTATGCGGGAATGTCGTTCCACTGCGTCATGCGATCTACATAGCGTGCGATCAAGTCGACTTCCAGATTAACGCGGCTGCCTACGCCGAGGCCTTTCAATGTGGTGACTTCGACGGTGTGGGGGATGAGATTAACATTGAAATCATCACCATCCACATGGTTGACTGTCAGGCTGACACCGTCAATCGTGATCGAGCCTTTCACCGCAATGTAGCGGGATAGCTGGTGCGGTGCACGCACAATCAACAACATGCTCTCGCCAACTGGTTCAAAGCGGATCACCTGACCGACGCCGTCGACATGGCCGCTGACCAAGTGGCCACCCAGTCGGTCAGAAAGCCGCAAGGCCTTTTCGAGGTTAACCTCGCGCAGAGTGTCTAGCCCCACGGTGCATGACAGTGTTTCCTTGGAAACATCGGCCTCAAATGTGCGAGTGCCCAGCGTAATCGCTGTAAGGCATACGCCATTGACGGCAATGCTGTCGCCAATGGCAACATCTTGCAGGTCGAGGTTGCCTGTATCGATCACAAGTCTTGCGTCATCGCCATGAGGGGTGATGGTCTTGATATGGCCTTGGGCCTGAATAATGCCGGTAAACATAAGGTGGATTCTAGCAGACGTGATGCGGTCTTTGGCGGAATTTTGTTTGGGAGCTAAACGCTTTCTTTGAGCGTGTCACATTTGTAAAGTGGCAATGAAATTAGTGAGTTAATTTGACCATTTTCGGATTAGTCCGATGGGACTAATTAGTCCAGACGTACTAAATGCAAAAAGTGAAATCACTCATATACTGCGTTCCAGTATCAAGCGGGACAAATTTTAAGTCCGTATTCATTTTAAAAATACTGTAGTCAGTTGCGACGCAGTAACAATTCGAAAAGAGGCTTGTGATGTTGAATTTCAAGGGGACAGTAGTTAGTGCTTTATTTGTAGGCGCTGCAATGACTGCTCAAGTTGCATTGGCAGGTCATGACGACAATAGCATCAAAGCAAAGATCACCGGATTTGAATATTCTGATGTAGTTGATGTCAAGATTAGTTCTAATAGCGGTAAGAAATGGACAACTGTTGAGGCTGGTGCCTACAAAGGTACTTGGGAAAACGGAGATGCGTTTGCTGCATTCTGCGTTGAAATATCACAAGGGTTAGCGCCTTTGGGCAAGTGGGCTTCTTACACTGAAGGTACTTTTTCCTCTAGCGTAGAAAATAGCCTGACTTCTTTGGCGAATAAATATTATTCTTTTGTTGATGATGCAGTCACTTCAGCAGCTTTCCAAGTTGCTGTTTGGGAAATTGTCACTGAGTCCAAGACAGGACTTAATCTGGATAAGGGTAGCTTCCAAGCAGACAATACGACAGATACCACTAAAGAGTGGGTGCCATCAAGGTTCTTGCCTTTCGTTGGTAGTTGGAAATATACAACTATAGATAATCCAGAGTCACTCGCAGCGGTTACTCTTGCTCAGACATGGTTGTCTGGTATCAACGACGATAGCGTACTGGCTACTGGTGATTACAGCCTGCAATACCTCAAGAATGGCAAATACCAAGATTTGGTCGTGTTTACTCAAATCGCAGCCGTGCCTGAGCCAGCTACCTACGGTATGCTGCTGCTGGGCATGGGCGTGATGGCCTTGGTTGCACGCCGTCGCCGCGCCAACACCATCCGCTTCTAAACAGCGTTTGGCGGTAACAAGAGCCCTTCTAGTTGGAAGGGCTTTTTTATTGGTTTCGTGATGATGCCCATGCTGTACTTGTGTTCCTTTCACGCTAGAATGCGGCATGACATTTTTTAAACAAATTCCGTTCGAGCTTTTTGTCGGCTTGCGTTACACGCGGGCCAAAAGGCGCAATCATTTCATTTCCTTTATTTCCCTCACTAGCATGGTTGGCATTGGCTTGGGGGTTACCGCCTTGGTCGTGGTGCTTTCTGTGATGAATGGCTTTCAGGAGGAGTTGCGTAACCGCATTCTGGGAGTGGCTTCACACTTGCAGATCACTGGGCCGAATAACGTGCTGGAGGATTGGCGCACCTTGGAGCAGCGGGTGGAAGGGGCACCACATGTACAGGCTGCTGCACCTTATGTCATGGCGCAGGGGATGTTATCTTTTGGTCAGGCGGTGCAAGGGGCGATTATCCGTGGCGTGTTGCCTGATGCTGAGGATAAAGTGGCCGAGCTGGGTAGTCATATGCGGGCAGGGCAGTTAAGTAATCTCAAGCCCGGCGAGTTTGGCGTGGTTCTTGGCTCTGAGTTAGCTCAATCTCTAGGTGTAGTATTGGGTGACAAGGTGGTGTTGATGGCACCGCAAGGCCAGTTCACGCCGACTGGCGTAGTGCCGCGCATCAAGCAATTTAAAGTGGTGGGCTTGTTTGAGATCGGCATGTTCGAATATGACTCCGGCCTTGCACTCATTCATCTTGATGATGCCGCCAAGTTATATCGCATGGGGGAGACTGTCTCCGGGGTACGTCTCAAGCTGGATGACTTGTTCAATGCGCCTGCGGTGGCACAGCAGCTGGGGCAGCGTCTGATGGGGGTGGGCAACTACTATATTAGTGATTGGACCCAGCAGCATGCCAATTTCTTTCGTGCTATCCAGATGGAAAAGCGCGTGATGTTCATTATCTTGGCCCTGATCGTCGCAGTGGCTGCATTCAATATCGTCTCTACCTTGGTGATGGCCGTGACGGATAAGCGCGCGGACATCGCCATCATGCGTACCTTTGGTGCCAGCCCGCGCAGCATCATGCAGATATTCATTGTGCAAGGGGCTTTGATAGGAGTAATTGGTACAGTGGTGGGCGCATTCTTTGGCGTATTGATCGCCCTTAACATTGAGGCGATTGTGCCGTTTATCGAGCGTATGTTTGGTGTGCAATTCCTTGCTAAGGATGTCTATTACATCAGTGATTTGCCTTCCAAGTTAATGTGGTCGGATGTGACGGTGATTGTCGTCTTGTCTTTCGTACTGAGCCTGCTGGCGACGTTGTACCCTAGCTGGCGTGCTGCCAGGATCAATCCGGCGGAGGCTTTGCGCTATGAGTAATCCGACTATCCTGCAGTGCGTAGACTTGCAGAAAACCTACACTGGCCTGGATGTGGCCGTGCTCAACGGCATCAGCCTGCAAGTCGATGCTGGTGAACAGATTGCGATTGTCGGGACTTCAGGTTCGGGCAAGAGCACATTGCTGCACTTGCTTGGCGGGTTGGATGAGCCGAGTGCCGGGAGTGTCAATGTCATGGGCAAGCCTTTGGCTGCCCTTAATGAAGCGCAGCGTGGGGCGTTGCGCAACCAGGCGTTGGGTTTTGTCTATCAATTTCATCATCTGCTGCCGGAATTTACCGCGCTAGAAAATGTGGCACTGCCCTTGATGATAAGGCGCTTGTCACGCGATGAGGCATTGGCGCGCGCGCAGGAAGTGCTGGTCAAGGTCGGGTTGGGTCATAGGTTGGAACACATGCCGGGTGAGCTTTCAGGCGGCGAGCGCCAGCGTGCAGCGGTAGCACGCGCGCTAGTGACCAACCCTCGCTGTGTATTGGCCGACGAGCCCACAGGTAATCTTGATCGTCATACGGCCCAAGGCGTATTTGACCTTTTGCTGGAGTTGAACCGCGATCAGGGCGTCAGCCTGGTGGTCGTGACGCACGATCTTGAGCTGGCTGCTCGCATGCAGCGGCAATATCGTCTGCAAGATGGCAGGTTGAACGCCATCTGAGCGGGTGATTGTAGATGCCCACGTTTGCACTGACATTTGTAGCCGGTGCCTGGGTATTGCAGCAGCTACCTAATCTGCCCACCCTGTCCTTGGGGTGGGCATTGCTTCCTCTCTTTATTCTTTTCTGGTGCTTGCGCTCTCAGGCAGTAATGCGTCATACGGTATTGGCGTTGCTGGGGATGGCATTCGGCTTCTTCTGGGCCGCATGGATAGCGCATGGTCGAATGGCAGACGAGCTGCCTGCTGCCTGGGAGGGTAGGGATATTGCTATCGTCGGAGTGGTGGCAAGCTTGCCGGTTGCCCATGAGCGAGGTGAACGGTTTGATTTCGATGTCGAACAAGTCAAGACGGCAGGCGCAGTGGTGCCTAGCCGCATTTCATTAATTCAGTATGCCGGCGGATTTCCCAGGGGTAGCAGCCATGTTGCTACGGTAAAACCTATCAACCAGCCACGATTCCATGCCGGGGAGCGCTGGCAATTGACGGTACGCTTGAAGCGGCCACACAGCACATCTAACCCGTACGGCTACGATTTTGAGTTGTGGATGCTGGAGCGCAACATTCGCGCCAGCGGTTATGTCAGGCAAGCACCTGCTGCCACTCGGCTGGATGCACAAGTTAATAGGCCCGGCTACTGGGTGGAAGTGGCGCGAGAGTCAGTGAGTCAGCGTATCGCCGAGCTACTGAAGGACAAGCCTTATGCAGGTGTGTTGAAAGCTCTGGCAATTGGTGAAGACGATGCGATCAGCCAACAGGATTGGCAGGTTTTTCGGCGTACCGGAATTGTGCATCTTGTCAGTATTTCCGGTGTGCATATCACCATGCTCGCCGGATTGATCTATACATTGGTCGTTAGCCTCTGGCGCCGTATTCCACAAGGGTCGCTTTATTGGCCGGCACGTAAGGTCGGCTTGGTCGCCGGCGTAGTGACAGCAATTGCCTATTCGCTGATGGCCGGGTTTTCCATTCCAACACAGCGTACTTTATATATGCTAGCGGTCATGGCATTCGCGTTCTGGTCGGGTCGCCGCGTGGAGATAGGTCGAGTTTTGCTACTGGCCTTGTTGGTTGTCGTGTTGATTGATCCATGGGCGGTGTTGGCAGCAGGGTTCTGGTTGTCGTTCGGGGCTGTTGCAGTCATGGCTTATGCAATGAGTGGTCGCTTGCATAAGCCGCACTGGCTGCGGGATGCTGTCATGACGCAGTGGGCTGTGACGATAGGCTTGATTCCTGTCTTGCTGATGTTGTTCGGGCAAGTGTCATTGATTTCTCCCATTGCGAATGCGTTTGCCATTCCGCTGGTGAGCCTGGTGATTGTGCCATTGACGTTGCTCGGCAGCTTCTTGCCGTTAGATGTATTGTTGTTACTGGCGCATTGGGTCATGCAGCTGGCCATGCAGTTACTGGCGTGGTTAAGCGATGTGCCTTCGGCAATATGGCAGCAACATATTCCATCCGTCCCAGTAATGTTGCTGGCGATGGCTGGGGTGGCTTGTTTATTGTTGCCTAAGGGCGTGCCGTTGCGATGGCTTGGGTTAGTGGGTTTGTTGCCATTGTTGTTTAATGCGCCTCCTGCACCGGCTTATGGCGATATGCGAGTGTCTGTGCTGGATGTGGGGCAGGGCTTGGCGGTGGTCGTGGCTACGCAGAAGCATGTATTGTTGTATGACACGGGGCCAGTTTTTTCCAGTGAAAGCGA
Organism: Methylobacillus methanolivorans; assembly: GCF_044751345.1. Taxonomy (GTDB): domain Bacteria; phylum Pseudomonadota; class Gammaproteobacteria; order Burkholderiales; family Methylophilaceae; genus Methylobacillus; species Methylobacillus methanolivorans. The sequence goes on from NZ_JBIWXY010000003.1 coordinate 204,586, forward strand.
TAGTGGTAACCGGGTGATCGTGCCTTACCTGAATGGAATTGGTGTTCGCCGCCTCAATGGCATGGTCGTGAGTCATGACGATTTGGACCACACTGGTGGCTTGGCCTCCGTATTGACGGCATTGCCGGTTGGTTGGGTGCTAAGCTCATTACCAGCTAACAAGCCTGAGCTGGAAAAATTGCCACATGCTCCATGTCAGGCCGGGCAGAAGTGGCGTTGGGATGGGGTAGAGTTTGCCATGTTGTATCCTGCTGATGCAGCTCGTCTGCCTGCTGGGGTTAAAACCAATAATCGTAGTTGTGTGCTCTATGTGCGTAGTGCAGCGGGGACATTGCTATTGCCTGGTGATATTGAGCGTTCTGTCGAAGCTGACTTACTTGATAGCGTGGCTCCTGCACTATCTGCAGATGTGTTGGTCGTGCCACATCATGGCAGTCGCACATCCTCAACGTCAGCATTTATTGAGGCGGTCAGTCCGCAAGCGGCAATTTTTACTGTTGGCTATCGCAATCGCTTTCATCACCCACGGAATGAGGTGGTGGGCAGATATGCCAATGCGGGGGCTAGTCTGTATCGTTCCGACTATGATGGGGCGGTGCTGTTTGATTTTCGGCAGCATCAAGGGATCAGCGTGACACGCTGGCGAGAAAAGTCGCAGCGCTATTGGTACAACCAGCCCGCTGGATTTACATCAGCTTCCCTTGCTGAAACTGGCAACGCACGATAAAGTAACGCCACTTTACAGAACATCTTAGGGGCACTTTTGTGTGGGAAATCATTAAAGCGGCAGGATGGCCAATCTGGCCGCTGATCTTTGCTTCAATCGTCGCAGTAGCCATTATCATCGAACGTCTCATCGCCTTGCGTGAACAGCAGATTGTGCCAAAGTCCCTGCTGCCCGAAGTGCAGAATTGGCTGGGTCAAGGTCGCGCTGGTGTAACGCAAGAGGCGTTATCCAGGTTGGAAAAGCACTCCATGCTAGGTACAGTTTTCGCCAGTGCGCTGAAAAACCTGGGAGCGCCACGTGAGGTCATGAAGGAAGCCGTGGAGGAATCTGGTCGTGCTGTAGCCCACAGGCTGGAGAAATATCTCAATACCTTGGGTACGATTGCCACAGTCGCTCCCCTGTTGGGCTTGCTTGGTACCGTGATCGGGATGGTGGAGCTGTTTGGTGCGTTCACCGCGACTGGTCACGATGTTGCCCAGTTTGCACGTGGTATCTCGGTGGCTCTGTACAATACCGCCGGTGGTATTGTCGTCGCAGTGCCTGCCATGATTTCTTATCGTTATTTCCGTGGCAAGATTGATGGTTTCATCGTCGAGATGGAGCAAGAAGCAGTCAAGCTGGTTGAACTTATCCATGGTGAGCGCAAGGAATGAATTTCCAACGAGGTAGAAAGCACGAAGATCTCGAGATGAATCTCGTGCCTTTGATCGATGTGCTATTGGTGATCATCATTTTCCTGGTGGTGAGTGCAACTTTCTCACGCGTGACAGAGTTGCAGATCAACCTGCCAACTGCAGAGGCGGAAAGCCCACAGGATAAGCCATTGGTGATCAATGTCGGTGTTGATGAGTCTGGTCACTACGTTGTCAATAGCAAGGATGTGGCAGATGGTTCTGTGGCAGGGATTGCGGATGCCTTGAAAAAGGCGGTTGGTGATGGCAAAGATCCCACGATTATCATCAGTGCTGATGCCAAGAGCAGTCACCAATCGGTGGTGAATGTCATGGAGGCATCGCGCCAAGCCGGGTATAGCCAGATTACCTTCGCCACACAAGCACGTTCTGGTTCTTGAATTTTAAAAAGTATTCATCATGTCTAAAGATGCACTTGGGAAGGCTGACGCCTCCGTGCAAAGTGCGCGGGTTCTTTACCTGCGCCTTCTCAAATACGCAGCCCGCTACTGGCTTGTATTCCTGTTCAGCGTTATTGCGCTGGTCACTTTCTCTGCTACCAATACCGGATTCCTCGCGACCATCAAGTTGGTGACGGATGAAGGGTTTGTTAACCAAGACTCTAACAAGCTTCATCTGCTGCCATTTATGCTGTTCGGCCTGCTCGCTATTCGTGCGCTGGCTGGCTTCATTTCTAATTTTGCCATGCGCTGGGTTGCGCGGCGGGTGGTGGAGAATTTGCGCCAGGATACTTTTCGCCGCCTGATGAGCTTGCCGGTGAGTTTCTTTGATGCGATTTCTGCGGGCGTGGTGACTTCCAAGCTCACGTATGACACTGAGCAGATGGCTGGTGCGGCGACCAAGGTGGCGATGAGTGCTGTGCGGGATACGCTGACGATTGTTGGCATGGTGGGATATATGCTGTACTTAGATTGGCAGCTTACCCTGATTTTTGCAGTAGTAGCGCCCGCCATGGCTTGGTATCTCAAGAGCATGACGCCGCGCTTGCGTAGCTCCGGCAAGGCCGTGCAACAAACCATGGGCGAAATGACGCAAGCGGTTGAAGAAGCGGTTTCAGGGCAGCGTATGGTGAAAATATTCGGTGGCGGTGATTACGAATACCAACGCTTTGCCAAAGTGGCAGGCAAGAATCGTCATATGCAGATTCGCCTGGCACGATTCTCTGGCATGAACAGTATGGTGGTTGAGTTGCTGGCTGGTCTTGCCTTGGCCTTGGTGGTGTTTTATGCGGTGGGTAAGTTTAGTGCGGGTGAGTTTGCTGCTTTCATTGGGGCATTGCTGATGTTGATCGGCCCTGTGAAAACATTGACCAGCCTGAATGAGGAGTTGCAAGTAGGCTTGGCTGCTGCGCATAGCGTGTTTGAGTTGATCGATAGCATTCCTGAGGTGGATGAAGGTGGCCAGGAAATCGGGCGAGCCAAAGGCGAGATTGTGTTTGAGCATGTTTCTTTGCAATATCCCGCGGCAAAACGCCCAGCCTTGATCGATTTAAATTTTACCGTCAAGCCTGGTGAAAAGGTGGCGTTGGTGGGGCGTTCTGGCGGTGGCAAGACGACGTTAGTCAATTTATTGCCAAGGTTTTATGAGGCCCAGCAAGGGCGCGTGCTGATTGATGGGGTAGATATTCGTCAACTTGGCCTGAAAAACCTGCGCCAGCAATTTTCCCTGGTGAGTCAGGATGTCGTCCTGTTCAATGACACGGTATTTAATAATATTGCGTACGGCATGTTGCGTAATGCGACAGAGGCAGAAGTGATTGCTGCAGCTCAAGCTGCGCATGCCTGGGATTTTATCCAGCAATTGCCTAATGGCTTACAGAGCGAAATCGGTGATCGAGGGGTTCGACTTTCAGGTGGGCAGCGTCAACGCTTGGCAATTGCACGCGCCATTCTCAAGAACGCCCCTATTCTTCTGTTAGACGAAGCTACTTCAGCATTGGATACCGAGTCTGAGCGTCATGTGCAAGCTGCGCTGGATGAATTAATGCAGAACCGGACCTCGATTGTGATTGCTCACAGGCTGTCTACCATAGAAAACGCAGACCGGATTATGGTGATGGAGCAGGGGCAGATTATCGAAGGGGGGAGTCATGACGAGTTGTTGGCATTGGGTGGGCATTACGCCAAGCTTTACCAGAAACAGTTTCATTAATAGTCGTTTTACTGGGAGTTGCTGACGATGAGCCAGTCATTCAGCCGCTGGCTGGAGCGCCAATGGTACGAACATACTCCTTGGCAAATCGTGCTTAGGCCATTCGCATGGCTTTTCTATATCCTGACTGTGCTGCGCCGGTTGGCCTATCGGTTGCGCTTGTTTAAATCGTTGAAGCTGCCAGTGCCCGTTATTATCGTTGGCAACATCAATGTCGGCGGTACTGGCAAAACACCATTCGTTATTTGGCTGGTGCAGCAGTTGCGTCAAAATGGCTGGTACCCCGGCATTATTAGCCGTGGCTACGGCGGCAACGTGATTCATACCCACCAAGTAACAAAGGATAGTCTGCCGCAGCAGGTTGGGGATGAGCCAGTCTTATTGGTTCAGCGTACTGGCTTGCCTTTATATGTAGGGCGTAAGCGGACGCGAGCAGCTCGTCACTTACTGCGTGACTATCCGGAGTGCAATCTCATTATTAGCGATGATGGCTTGCAGCATTATGCATTAGAGCGCGACATGGAAATCGTCATTATTGATGGCGAGCGCATATTCGGTAACGGACAGCTACTGCCTGCCGGGCCTCTCAGAGAAACCAGCGCACGCCTTGAAGAGGTAGATGCTGTCGTATTCAATAGCGGAGCGCCAGCAGCGGGTGGTTATCTCATGCACCTTGTACCCGACCATCTACGCAACTTGTGCGCTCCAGAAGAGCGGATGGAGTTGAGTGAGCTAATCGGTAAGCGCGTGCACGCTGTCGCTGGCATTGGCAATCCTCATCGGTTTTTTAGTCAATTAGAACAATTGGGTCTTGTCGTTGAGGCTCACCCTTTTCCAGATCATCATGCTTACAGCGCAGATGATTTCAAATTTGCCAAGGATGACATCGTCCTCATGACAGAGAAAGATGCGGTCAAGTGCACGGCCTTTGCTCGGGACAACTGGTGGTTTATGCCGATCACAGCCGAGATAGATCGAGCGCTCGCAGAAAAAATACTAGCGCGACTGACGCGACTTATAGAAAAGGAAGCTTGATCAATGGATGCAAAATTACTGGAAATCCTGGTGTGCCCGATTTGCAAAGGGCCGTTACATTATAAAAAGCCGGAGCAGGAACTAATTTGTAAGCCCTGTCGATTGGGCTACCCTATTCAGGATGGCATTCCTGTGATGTTGGAAGATGAGGCTCGCAAGCTGCCTGCCGAAGAAGAGGTTGAGTAATGTCTTTTAAGGTCGTGATCCCTGCCCGCTATGCCAGCAGTCGTTTGCCCGGCAAGCCATTGCTCGATATCGCTGGCAAACCTATGGTCGTTCGGGTGATTGAGCAATCTCTTGCCAGTGGGGCGACTGAAGTAGTCGTTGCCACGGATCATGAGCTTATCCGCAATGCGGTAGCAAGTTATGGTTATGACGTGATCATGACTCGTGCTGATCATGTATCGGGTACAGATCGTATTGCCGAAGTTGTGCAGCAGCAAGGATGGGGTGATGACACGATCATAGTTAATGTGCAGGGGGACGAACCACTTATAGATCCTGCCTTAATCCGCGAAGTTGCCAGTAACCTTGCTATTCATGTCGAGGCATCGATGGCAACAGCATGTCATGCTGTCCATGATACCGCCTCTATCCTCAATCCTAATATTGTCAAAGTGGTGCTTGATCACCAAGGGCACGCACTCTATTTTAGCCGTGCGCCTATTCCTTATCCTCGGGATGCATTTGCCGCTAACCAAGATATTCCTGCGGATATGCCTATATATAGACATATAGGTATCTATGCTTACCGTGCTGGCTTCTTGCGTGCTTATGCGGCCCTGACTCCTTCAGCGATTGAACACTTTGAATCGTTAGAGCAGTTACGAGTCCTTTGGCATGGATACAAAATTAGCGTGGAAATTACACAAAAGGCACCAGCTAGTGGGGTGGATACAGAGGCTGATCTTGCTTATGTTCGTTCTGTTGTGATCAGTAGCGAAAATAAACTGCTGTGATTGTGAATGCTAAGCACTTGATTGCAAGTGAATAGCGCTACCAATAAGCTAGATATCATATAGATTGATTGAAAAATGCGTTGACATGAAAGTTTCAGTTTTGCTATAGTTTCACCTCTCGACGCAGCACACATCTAACGAAGTGAGTTGCAACGACATCGGTCGCGGGGTGGAGCAGTCTGGCAGCTCGTCGGGCTCATAACCCGAAGGTCACAGGTTCGAATCCTGTCCCCGCAACCAAAAGATTTTAGTAGTAAGCGCTGTTAAGTAGGTTTTGGAAAGTTAAAAAAACTGCTTGACTGGATCGAAAAGGTCTGTAAAATGCGCGGCTCGCTGAACGAGGTGATGTGAAGCGAAGTTG
>NZ_JBIWXY010000004.1:0-20305 GCF_044751345.1 Methylobacillus methanolivorans
TGGTGAGCTATTGAAATTTATTGAAACAAAGACATGCGCTTAAGGATATTGTCTTTATCAATGAGCTGATGCTTGAATACCGCAGCAATATGCAAGCCGATCAATAAAATAAGTATAGTGGCAGAGAGTTCGTGAGCGTCTACGAAAAAGTCTCGCAAACCAGCATTATCCAAACCTGGCAAAACAGGTACAGAGAACCAATGCAGGCCATATTTACTGTATAGAGTAGTCAATAGCCCTGTCGCTGGCATCACTACCATCATGAGATACAGCAAATGATGCGTGCCATGTGCCAGCACTTTTTCCCAGCGCTTCATGGAGTCAGGCAAAGCTGGCGGCCTATGCATCAAACGCCAATATAACCTTAGCCCGACCAAGAGAAACACGGTGAAACCTATAGACTTGTGTAAATTGAAATAAAAAGTACGAGAGGTCGCTGCTTCTGCCAGATGGATGCTGTATAACCCAAGATCGAACAGATCAATATTCGTTATCTTGTCTCCCCCTTTGGGCAGCTCGTTCATATACCAACCCAGGGCAAATAGGGCAAGGATGGCAATACCAATCAGCCAGTGCAAGATAACAGCGACTTTGGTATACCTAATAGTGTTATTCATGATGTTTCTAGCCTAAAAAGCCCTCTGCACTAAACCAATTACATGGTGAGCACAGAGGGCCGATATCAACCAACAAGCGGAATTAGTGGACGAAGACACCCCATGGTGTATCGCCTACTGGAATTTCTTTCAGGGCTTTGTCATTAACAGTGTCAACGACAGTGACCGAGTTTGATTTCCCGTTGGCGACATAAAGCTTCTTGCCGTCCGGTGTCAGTGACATGTTCCATGGGCGCTTGCCAACTGGAATGGTCGCGGTCACTTTATTGGTAGCTGTATCAATCACAGACAAACTACCATCGCCACCATTGGAGATATACACCTTCTTGCCATTTGGCAATACTTGAACCCCATTAGAGCGCTGCCCCACTGGAATGGTCGCAATCACTTCATGTTTGCTGGTGTCGAACACAGAGACCGTACCAGCGGCTTCATTGGCAACATAGGCACGAGAGCTATCTGGCAGGAAGCCAATACCACGCGGACGCTCACCCACTTCAACCAGCTTGATGGAAGTACGTTTGGCGACATCCACGACATCCACATACTTAGCCTCTTCTGCACTCACATACATCCATTTACCATCAGGGCTGAATTCGGCATGTTCAGGGTTTTTGCCCTGCATTTTGACGATATAGCTCACTTTGTGCGTATTGGTATCAATCACAGCGACGCTATTATCTTCCTCATTTGCAGCAGAAATCCATCTGCCATCATGGGAGATACCTACGCCTTCGGGAGACTCTTCAAGCTTGATCTTATCAGTCACTTTTTTAGTCTGAAGATCAATCACCAGCAAGGAGTTTTGCTTTTGGTCACTGACAAAAATGTATTTGCCATCCTTAGTAATCGCCGCGCCACGTGGCTTCTTACCGGCGTCAAAGGTATCGACTACTTTATCCGTTTGGGTGTCAATGACAGAAATAGAGCCTGACTTCTCATTGGTGGAATAAGCGAAAGGTGCTGCGAGCAGAGAGCCTGAAAACGCCAGCGCAGCGGCTGCCGTGATGAGCTTTAACTCAAATTTGCATTGCATATACATTCTCCAATAGTGTTTGAATTGCTGTTTTTATCGTTGATATCTTTATATAACGCATTGTTTCAGACGCTGCGATACTTCTCAAGTTCAATTCTAGTGTTTACAGAACAGTATATAGGCATTTAACATGCAATTTTTGCAGGTCCCTTACTATGTCTCTGCGATTTACCCCATACTTCACCAGCTTGCTATTTCTCGTCGGCTGTTTCTGGCTGTTACCCGTGTATGGTGCACCTGTAACATTGCCAGTACAACAGGTTGCACCTGGGGTATATATGCACCAAGGTGCTCATCTGGACCTAGATGAGGGTTATCAAGGCGACATTAGTAATATTGGTTTTATCGTCGGAAAAATGGGCGTTGCCGTCATTGACACAGGTGGTAGCAAACAAGTTGGCGAGGCACTACTAGCCTCCATCCGTCGGGTGACCAATCTCCCGATATTGTATGTGATCAATACCCACATTCACCCCGACCACATTTTTGGCAATGCTGCATTTACATCTGAACACCCTGTGTTTATCGGCCATGCAAAATTAGCGAATGCCATGGCATTACGTCACGATGCCTATTTACGCCAAGGCCAGCATCTTTTAGGTGAACAATTCTCTGGTAGCGATGTTATCCCGCCCTCAAAACTAGTAGACACTCAGCTAGAACTTGACCTCGGCAGCAGAAAACTCCTACTGACAGCTTACCCTAATGCCCATACCAATACCGACCTCACGGTACTGGACGAAAATACCCAGACGTTATGGACCGGGGATTTACTGTTTATCGAGCGCACGCCCTCTTTGGATGGAGACATCAAGGGGTGGCTATCTGCCATTGAACAACTCAAGCAGCTGCAAGGTATTCAACATGTCATCCCTGGGCATGGCCCCGCTACGGATAACTTTGCAATTGCGTTAGATAAACAGGCACTTTATCTCAACCTGTTATTGCATGATGTCCGTGATGCCATTAAGAAAGGGAAAAGTATGGAAGAGACCATGGATACTGCGGCTCATGCTGAAGAGGGCCATTGGCAGCTCTTCAATACAATCAATCGGCGCAATATCAACCTACTGTTCCCTGTATTGGAGTGGGAATAATTCCAAACAGACCGTGATGGTCAGTCTATAATCAGCGAACTTTTCTTCGATAACGCACAGTCATTCATTTTAATACCTTGGTTGCTATCGCCCAATCTGCCTCATTACCAACAACAAGTAATCACAGCATCAGCTGGGCTATCTTGGCATCGTTGGCATTGCACATCATGCTATTGATGCAGCTACCCATCCTAGATTTTACTTCGCAAGAAACACCTGAACCGCAAATCCTGCAAGTTGAATTAGCGTTAACACCTAGCACTGAACAATCCACTGCCATACCAGAACCGCAAACCAGCACGCCCATAGAGCCGGTAAAACAGGTAGAACCGGAGCCTACTCCTGTCATTCCCAAGCCCAGCCCTAAAGCTGTGCCACCACCGCCTAAGCAAACGCCCAAACAACAAGATCCTGAGCCGCCTCGTACCACAGAAAAACCCGTGGAGCACCACGCAGAAAATGCTGCTGCTCCCGCCATGCCTGATGTCATGACAGCACCACCGCGAGAAAGCGCTGCACCAACGCCTGTGCCAACAGTAGCACCTCCAGCACCAGAGCCTACCCCCGCACCACAGCCTACTGGCCCAAGCCAACAGGATATAGATGCTGCCCGTAGCTTATATGGCAGCCTGCTTTCTCGTGCCATTGCCAAATATAAGCAATACCCGCGTATCGCACAGATGAGGGGCTGGGAGGGAGAAGTACTCTTGGAAGTGCATTGTGACGAAAAAGGCCATGTTCTTTCGACACATGTAAAAAAATCCAGCGGACATAACGTACTAGATGAGCAAGCCATCACTATGGTTAAAAAGGCATCGCCACTCCCTCAACCGCCTGAAATATTGCGCAACAGCAAGAACCTTGTCATCTTGGTACCTGTGCCATTTTCACTAGAGTCGTCATGAGTAAGGCTCCCCAGGCAAAATCTCTCAAGGATGTATTGCTAATCCATGAGTTGACGTTCTTCCTTCTGGTTATTCTGGCAGGTACAGCAGGCGTTATTGGCATGCGTATCTGGGATCAATCCTCTCAAGAGTCACAGCGCATCCACCTCATGGTGCAGGAAATCCAGCAAACCCGCGGGGATTTGTACCGACAAATGAAAGAGTTGTTCGACTTGCACTTCCTCAAGGATCCACAAGCGCAAGAGGAATATAACGTCTACACCCTTTCCATTGATGCGCATTTCCGCAAGCTATTGGAGTTAACTGCCGATAACGAAGAAAAAACTGCCATCATGGAGTTGAACGCGAGTTATCAGGAATTGATCCAAGAAACCCAGAACATTTTTGCGCTGGTTGAGGATTACAACAACGCCGAATTGGAAAAGGCACTGAATACTCACCTAGAATCCAGTATTTTCCATCATTATGAAATCATTTCCGCACGTGCCGAGCGCCTACTACTCCTAAAGCACCGAGAGCTTTCATCCCGGCTGGAAGATGTTAAACACACGGCATTCACCTTACTCATCATTCCCATTGGGCTTGCGTTACTCTTGCTCGTGTTTTCGCATATTTTCCTCAAGCGAGCCATCGTTCGCCCTATTCGCAATGTATTGCATGCCACCAGTGAAATCAGCGCGGGGAACCTAGATCACAAAGCACCGGAGGAGGGTGTTGCTGAGTTGACAGCACTATCCTCAGCCATCAACACCATGGCACAGGAACTCAGCCGTAGCCAAGAAGCGCTAGTTCGCTCGGAAAAACAAGCTGCCCTTGGCCTTCTCGTCCCCATGCTGGCGCACAATATCCGCAACCCACTTGCCAGTATTCGTGCCACTGCCCAAGTCGCAGACAGCCAACATCTTGACCAGGAAACCCGTGACTCCTTGATCGCCATCATCAGTACCGTAGATCGCCTGGATCGCTGGACTCGTGGCCTCTTGGCATACTTGCACCCCCTCAAGCCCCACCCAAGCCCCACAACGCTACGCTTGGTATTACAAGGTGCCATGGCACCACTACAGCAAAAAATCCAGGAAAAGAAAATTTCAATCCAACTGCCCGATTGGCAAGACCTCAATGACCGCATGTTTACTGATGAAAACTTGCTGGAACAAGCATTGTATAACTTGTTACTCAACGCGGTAGAGGCCTCCCCGCAGGGTAGTGAAATCACTATCCAATGTAATGCCTTTGATGAGAGCCTGCACATTACGATCAATGATCAAGGCCCCGGCATGCCATTTACTCCTGATCCTCATGCAGCCAGCCCAGGGCCAACGACCAAGCGTTTTGGCACCGGGTTAGGTATTCCCTTTGCTTTCAAGGTGATGGAAACTCTGTCCGGCCACATCCACTTCAATAACCGTGTCAAAGGTGGTACTTCCACCGAGCTCACACTGCCTCGCGACCATCAAGCTGAATAAGGTGTTGAACGTTTTCACCATAAGCTGCTTGCCTTATCTCCGGTTTTTATCAACAATGAGAGCGTCTAGAGTTTATTGTCTACTATGTTGAATCAAGCAATTCCTGATGTTGAATTACCTTCCACCAGCGGAAAAACTTTCAAGCTTTCCGACTTTATCGGCAAAAAACTGATCATCTATTTTTACCCCAAGGACAACACCCCCGGCTGTACCAATCAAGGCAAAGATCTACGCGACCTTTACGAAGCGTTCCAAGCCAGCAATACGGAAATTGTCGGCATCTCGCGTGATAGCCTCAAGTCGCACGAAAACTTTAAAGCCAAATTCAGCTTTCCTTTTGAGTTGCTATCAGATGTAGAAGAAAAAGCCTGTACGTTGTTCGACGTAATCAAAATGAAGAAGCTTTATGGTAAAGAAGTACGTGGCATAGAACGCAGCACTTTCGTTATCGACGAAAAAGGCGTTCTTGTTCGCGAGTGGCGCAAAGTGAAAGTGGACGGTCACGCCCAGCAAGTGCTCGAATTCATTCAATCCCTTTAAAAAGGCAGCCAGATGATCAGAAAGCGCGCAGCAAGCACCAAACTGTTTGTACTTGATACCAACGTGCTGATGCACGACCCGTCAAGCCTGTTTCGCTTTGAGGAGCATGACATCTATCTCCCCATGGTTACGCTGGAGGAGTTGGACAACAATAAGAAAGGCATGACTGAGGTCGCGCGCAATGCCCGGCAAGCGAGCCGCAACCTGGAAGAAATCGTTGGGAGCAATTTGGCAGACCTGGAAAAAGGCTGCCCACTTGCCATTAACGGTAATAAGCATGTCAGTGGCAAATTGTTCCTGCAAACCGAAGCAGTGGCTACAGAACTGCCGATGCTGGCTGGCAGCAAGGCCGACAACCAAATACTCAGCGTCGTGCTCAGCCTACAAACCTCGCAACCAAGCCGTGAGGTAGTCCTTGTCAGCAAGGATATCAATATCCGTATCAAGGCACGCGCAATTGGCGTTGCCGCCGAAGACTATTTCAATGACAAGGTACTAGAAGATACCGACCTGCTCTACTCCGGTATGAAGGAACTCCCAGCAGATTTTTGGGAGAAGCACAGCAAGGCCATGGAATCCTGGCAGGATGCTGGCAGAATGTTTTATCGCATCACAGGCCCTCTGTGTAAGAGCTTTCTCATCAATGAGTTCGTCTATTACGAATATGAGAAACCTTTTCATGCGATTGTGCGCTCCATTGAGGGCAACACAGCCGTGCTGGAGGTAGTCAAGGACTACACCCAGCCCAAGCATAATATCTGGGGCATTACCGCCCGCAACCGCGAGCAGAACTTCGCCTTGAATCTATTGATGGATCCCGAAGTGGATTTTGTCAGCCTGCTAGGCCAGGCAGGCACGGGTAAAACCCTGTTAACACTGGCTTCTGCCCTCACCCAGACATTAGACAAAAAGATTTACAGCGAAATCATCATGACCCGTGTCACGGTACCAGTCGGCGAAGATATTGGGTTCCTGCCTGGTACGGAGGAAGAAAAGATGGCGCCTTGGATGGGCGCGCTGGAGGACAACCTAGATGTGCTCAACAAATCTGATGAAGACGCTGGTGAATGGGGGCGGGCTGCGACTCAAGACCTGATCCGTACTCGCATCAAGGTAAAATCATTGAACTTCATGCGGGGTCGAACCTTCCTACATAAATTCCTCATCATTGATGAAGCCCAGAATTTAACGCCAAAACAAATGAAGACCCTCATTACTCGCGCAGGACCCGGGACTAAAGTCGTTTGTTTAGGTAATATTGCGCAAATTGATACGCCATACCTGACAGAAGGCAGTTCTGGCCTGACTTATGTGGTTGACCGCTTTAAGGGCTGGGGGCATAACGGGCACGTCACTCTGGTGCGTGGTGAACGATCTAGGCTGGCTGATTTTGCAGCAGACATATTGTAATAATTGGTCACTACAATGACTCAATCTGGCATAGCCAGTCATAATGACAGGATAAATACGCCCCTTGACCGGGGCGCGATAAAGCAGCGATGAACCGTGGTTTTTATATCATACTGCTAGCGCAGTTTTTATCGGCGCTAGCTGACAATGCATTGCTGTTTACTGCAATTGCGCTCCTGAGAGACATGGATGCCCCGAGTTGGCATGATCCATTGTTACAATGGTTCTTTGTCATCTCTTACATCATTCTCGCCCCTTTTGTCGGCGCATTTGCCGACGCCTTTCCCAAGGGCAGGGTCATGTTTGTCTCCAATGCCATCAAATTCATTGGTAGTACCTCCATGGTGCTTGGCATGCCACCTTTATATGCCTATGGCATTGTAGGCATTGGGGCAGCTGCCTACTCACCAGCAAAATACGGCATCCTGACGGAATACCTACCGCCATCAATGCTGGTCAAGGCAAATGGCTGGATGGAGGGATCAACTGTCATGGCTATCGTACTGGGCACCGTCATTGGCGCTATCCTGCCCAGCATAAATATCCAGGTCGCCATGATCGTGATCACCGTGCTGTACATGTCTGCAGCGATATTCAATATTTACATCCCCAAGGTGCCTGTGGATCATAAACCCCCACAGAAAACCCCAGCTTTCCTGATCAAGGACTTCTGGCTTGCGACCAAGACTTTATGGAAAGACTCACAAGGCCAGGTTTCACTTGCTGTCACCACCTTATTCTGGGGTGTAGCCGCTACCTTGCGTTTCGTCGTCTTGGCCTGGGCTGGCTTTGCATTGAATTTCACCCAGGAACAATCCACCTATCTCATGGTAGTAGTTGCGATCGGTATCGCGATTGGCTCGATTGCTGCCGCACGCATGATCAAGCTTGAACACTCAGTTCGCGTCATCCCTGTCGGTATTGTGGTGGGCTTGCTGGTAATTGGTATGACCTTTGTCAGCAACTGGATAGTTGCCTGCATCCTCCTGCTGATGATCGGCGCCTTCAGTGGTTACTTGGTTGTACCATTGAATGCCTTGCTGCAACATCGTGGCCACTTATTGATTGGTGCCGGACATTCGATCGCAGTGCAAAACTTCAATGAGAACCTTGGTATCGCTGCACTCATTAGCCTTTATACATTAATGATCAAGACAGATATTCACATCAATTTTATTATTGTGGCTTTTGGCCTGTTTGTCAGCCTGAGCATGGGTGGAATATACAAGCTTTATCAAGTGCAAAACGCAAGCCTGCAAAAGCCGAAATAGCATATCTCTTACATATCTAGGATACTGTGTTTGACGCAGTGACAATAAAAAAGCCCGGGAAGCCGGGCTTTTTTATTGTCACATGTGCGAAATGCGAAACCAAGCTTAGTGCAACTTGACCCTAGCTTCTGTCCGGCGAGTAATCAAGCGTGCAAGCATCTGCAACACCACAGCAAAGAAACCATGCAACGCCATCAAATGCAATTGATACAGCGACTGGTACATGAGGCGAGCAAACAAACCTTCAATATACATGCTACCGCCTGCGATCGCCCCCATCAGGCTACCCACCGTAGAGTAGCGTCCGAGATTGACCAAGGATCCGTAATCACGATAGGTATATTCAGGAAGATTATCCTTGCCTGCTACACGCGCCTTGACGGTTTTAACCAACATTGATGCCTGCTGGTGCGCAGATTGAGCGCGTGGAGGCACATTCTCATCGTGTCCAGGCCATGGACAAGCCGCGCAATCACCAAAGGCAAACACATTCTCATCCAGCGTGGTTTGCAAGGTACGCTTCACGACCAACTGATTGATGCGGTTAACTTCCAAACCATCCAACTCACGGACAAAATCAGGTGCTTTGATACCTGCAGCCCAAACCACAAGGGCAGATGGAATAAAACGTCCACTGTGGGTATAGACCCCTTTAGCCGTCACCTCTGTTACACGCTCACCGGCATAAACATGCACCCGCAACTTGCGCAACTCCACATCAACTGCCATGGAAAGCTTGGGAGGCAATGCAGGCAACACTCGGTCACTTGCTTCAATAATGGAAATCTTGATGTCCTTGTCTGGATCAATCTTATCCAAACCATAGGCGGCTACTTCACGCGTCGTATTGTGCAACTCGGCAGCAAGCTCAACGCCTGTCGCACCCGCACCAACAATCACCACCTCCAACTGTCCAGCCTGGACAGGTTCGGCCTGGGTTTGGGCCCGGATCAAGGCATTAGTCAATTGTCTATGGAAGCGTTCAGCCTGATTCTGTGTATCCAGTGCGATGGAGTGCTCACGCGCACCAGAGATACCAAAATCATTCGTCGTACTGCCCACAGCGATGATCAGGGTGTCGTATTTAAATACTCTACGGGGAATCACCTCGACGCCATCATCAAAATAAGGCGCGACGTGTACTTCCTTCTTGGCTCTATCTAGCCCATCCATGCGCCCTAAACGGAAGTGGAAGTGGCTCCAGTGTGCCTGGGCAATATATTCAAGTTCATGCTTGTCTGGATTCATGCTGCCTGCTGCAATTTCATGCAGCAAAGGCTTCCAAACATGGGTTCGTGTGCAATCGATCAGGGTAATATGAGCTTTTTTCTTCCGTCCCAAACTTTTCCCGAGACGAGTTGCCAGTTCTAGCCCACCAGCACCACCGCCCACAATAATGACACGGTGCAAATCTGAACTTGTTTGCGTTTCCAATTGCATAACTTCACTTTCCAGGACTAATCAATGTAAATCCGCACATATCACGGCAAGCACAGCGTCGCTATCTAGCAACCATCTTCACTCAATCTGGTAGCTGGCTTGCGCGACTATAGAGTCTTCCGATTTTACCTCTAAAGGCTGGACTTCGCGCATAAAAAAACGGTCATTGCATAAACAATGACCGTCTTTTATTAGAGAGTAGCGAATTGGCATGTCTGAATCATCGCCGCTTCGCTACATACCATTCATTATTGTGGCTTCTCATCCAACCAAGGCTTGTTACCACCACCCTTATATTGACTACGTAAGAAACCAATAATCTTGAGGATTTCATCAGTAGACACCAAGTCAGGGTTACCGGCTACTTGCTTATGCCAAGTAGCCATACCGCCGTTGGAACCACCAGCGATGGTTTCAAACATACCCTTGTCGGTGATGTGTTTGGAATACTGCCAGCGATCATCAGTGATTGAAACAGCTACTTGACCATCGCCGTTAGGACCGTGGCATGTAGTACAAGAGTACAAACCAAATTTCTTCTTACCTTGCTTCGCCTTTTCTGGATCTGCAGCGTAAATCTTGGTGTAAGGATTTACACAGGTTTCCAGAAACTGCTTCGCCTCTGGGGTATCATCGTCAGTCACTTTAATATTCAGCGGACTGTTATCCTTGGTTGATACCAAATTGCAGGCAGCACTTGCCTGCAATGGCATTGCCAGTCCCACCAGCGCCAGGACTGAGGCGGCCAAGGTTGCTTTGATCACTCCATGATTCAACATACTTTCTCCTTGCTTTTTGAACATTTAAACTTCGACTACATTAATAAAATCATGAGTCTGCAATCCATCTAACGTGTCAGACACACAATAGTTGACCCAGTTCATGAAAATTACTATTCAAATTTGGGAATTACATCACCCTTATTTTTAGATTTTTTCTCAATATCATCCCCCACGACAACAGGCACATGCGGAATACCATACTCATCAAGAATCTTGATGATATCGTCGTGACGACGGTCAAGCACATCCTGCAACTGTGCCATGCGTTCCTTGTCACGCTTGCGCACGCCAACTGAAATATTCCAATACTCTTTACCATGAATATTTTCTTGCTCATATTCAGGCGCAGGCACAACCACTAAAGGAATAGATGCCTTCTTGGCATAGTAGCCAGCAATCGGCCCCCACAAGATAGCCACATCAATTTCACCTTTAACCAGGTCATCAATCACGAAACTTGGTGGCAGATTCAAGTCACGCTGAATACGATATGGGCGAGAGTTACCCAATAAGCCCTTATCATTCAATGGACGAGAGGGGGGCGTTTGTCCCACAACACCAATAATGCCCTTTTTCAAATCTGGGGAGTCCCAGTCCTTAATGTCATAACCGCTATCCTTACGGTATACAAACACATAACCAGAGCGGTAGTAAGGCTTGGAGGTCAGCATCATGTCATTGCCAGCCACCGTGCCAATAATCACGTCGCAACGACGTGCATTTAATGTATTGCGAATAAAGCCCATACGGTCATACCAGAATTGGTATGACAGAGTCTTGCCCAAATCCTTGGCAATCAACTCGGCAATTTTGTTCTCAAATCCTTCTTGCTTGCCATTTGAATAAGGCAAGTTGTCATAATCTGCACAGACTTTCAGCTCATGCGGGTTGTCTTCACGTACCGGCAAGCCACCACGACCCACCTCACTATCAACTTCCAATGTATTGGCTGCACCTTCCGCCATTGCAAACTGACTGATACCTGCAAGCATCAGCACCCATGAAACTTTCTTCAGTCTTTTCAGCATTGCACTTCCTTCTGCGTTGATAAGCTTGCTAACTAATTACCTATCAAAGATAAAAAGCACCCTGTCCTAAAACAGGGTGCTTGGGAGCAACTAACTTAATGTCAGCTTTGAATCTTCTGCATTAAATCAGACGTCAATTACAGGCTGAATACGTTCAGTGCACCACCGCCAGGAGCAGCGTTCCACTCTTTCAGCTCCTTGTAACCACCAGCTGCGCCCAGCGCATCGGTGTCGTTATCAAGGCCAAGGTTCATCGCTACACCAGCCCAACCGCCGATACCGGACAGTACGCCAACGTATTGCTTACCCTTGTGGGTGTATGTGAATGCGTTACCGATCACACCGGAACCAACCTGGAATTTCCAGAGTTCTTTACCAGTTTGTGCGTCAAGAGCCTTGAACCAACGGTCCAGAGTGCCGTAGAACACCAGATCGGAAGCAGTTGTCAGAACACCACCCCAAGCAGAGAACTTCTCCTTGTTGTACCACTTGCTCTTGTTGGTCATTGGATCATAAGCAGCAAAGCCACCCATAACGCCGTCAGGACCAGCAAACATGGTCAAAGTAGCACCAACCCATGGCTGACCAGCGATGTACTTGGACTCAACTGGCTCGTATGTCATACAAACGTGGTTAAGTGGGGAGTACATCAAACCAGTACGTGGGGAGTAAGCAGCAGGCTGCTGATCCTTGGTACCCAGCGCTGCAGGGCAAATACCCTTAGCGTTGTAGTCTTGGTGAGTAGAGTACTTACCATCCTTCTGAGGAACACCGCTCTTCAGATCAACACCAGTTGCCCAGTTAACGAATGGATGAACCTTTTCAGCGGCGATGATGCTGCCAGTGTGTGCATCAAAGGTGTAAGCAAAACCGTTACGGTCATGGTGCCAAGCGTATGTCTTGCCGCCCTTGTCGAACAGGATGACTTCGTTGATGCCGTCATAATCCCACTCGTCGTGAGGAGTCATTTGATAACCCCACTTAGCGATACCTGTATCCAGATCGCGAGCGAAAATAGTCATGGACCACTTGTTGTCGCCAGGACGTACATCTGGGTTCCAAACGGATGGGTTACCAGTACCGTAGTAAACCAGGTTTGTACGTTGGTCATATGGCCACCAGCCCCATGTGGAACCACCACCGTGCTGCCAACCATCCTTAACAGCTTGTGGCTTGAGCCATGTCTTCACGCCCAGGTCTTTTTCTGGGAACTTCAGCTTTTCCTTAGGCAGAGCCTTGAAGGAACCGCCTTCTTTGTTACCACCGTTCACGTCTTCATAAACAGACAGTGAGCTGTAGTGAGGATTGTCTTTGTTGAAGTCCTTGCCGATCAGCACTTCGCTGTCAGGACCAGTGCTGTATGCCTTCCATACCAGTGCGCCATCCTTCAGGCTGTAAGCAGCCAAGAAGCAACGAACACCGAATTCAGCACCAGAGCAACCTGTCAGAACCTTGTCCTTGATAACGTGAGGAGCGTTGGTATTGGTAGCACCAACCTTAGGATCGTTTACCTTAACGTCCCAAACTTTAGCACCAGTCTTCGCATCCAGAGCAACCAATACACCGTCGTTCTGTTGCAAGAAGATCTTGCCATCGCCGTAACCCAAACCGCGGCTTACGTTATCGCAGCAGAGAACAGCTTGCACAGAAGGATCTTGCTTAGGGAAGTAAGCCCAGACGATCTTCTGGTTGTTGTTCAGGTCAAGTGCGTAAACATTGTTAGGGAATGCTGTATGTACATACATCATGTTGCCAACAACAACTGGAGAGCCTTCGTGACCACGGTTTACACCGGTAGCGAATTGCCAAGCTGCCTTAACATTCTTGACGTTGCTCTTGTTGATTTGATTGAGGGTGCTATAACCCTGATTGTTATGTTGACCACGTGGATGCACCCAGTTGCTAGCATCCTTCATTGCGGCTTCTTGGTCAGCAGCTGCAGATGCAACCATAGGCATTGCCATCGCCATGCCAAATGCCACACCAAGCGCCAGCTTGATTTTGCTCATCTCCATTTTTATAAATCTCCATAGTGATACTACTAAGGGTTTAACAAGACCCAGCCCCACATACACTACCTCCCATTTATAATTACGGGTTTTTGCAGCATCGTTGAGACTTTGCCTCTTACTCACTTCAAAGCGAGTAGACTGCATCTTAGTGCAGGGAAAAATGTTTTGCAATACTTCATTTACATTTTACTTACAATTAAATAATTCCTAAACTTGCCAAGACAATTTCCCTTGAGTGGAATGGCAATCTCCTAGCTGAGTGAGAAAAATATTCATGACCCACACCCTTTTCCCCGAAATTCAACCCTATCAGCAAGGTATGTTAGCTGTATCAGACCTACATGCCATTTACTATGAACAATCAGGCAACCCGAATGGACAACCCGTCGTCTTCCTGCATGGCGGGCCTGGTAGCGGATGCAACCCCGGACAACGACGTTATTTTGACCCGCATCATTACCGCATCATCCTGCTTGATCAGCGCGGCTGTGGGCGTAGCACGCCTCAAGGTGAAGTGCGCGACAATACCATCCAGCACTTGATTGCGGACTTAGATGCACTGAGACAACACCTGGGTATTGAGCGCTGGTTAGTCTTTGGTGGCTCATGGGGCAGCACCTTGGCACTCAGCTATGCCTTGGCTTATCCAGCACAGGCAACCGGTTTAATATTGAGAGGTATATTCCTCAGCCGCCAAAGCGAGCTGGATTGGTTCCTGCATGACGTGCAGCATTTCTTCCCCGAAGCATGGGAAAAACTCCTCTCCTACCTGCCCGAGAATGAAAGACATGATCCATTAAGCGCATTTGCACAACGCGTGTTCTCAGCTAACCCAACCATTAGCGAGCCTGCTGCCATCCACTGGAATGCGTTTGAAAGCAGCATCATGACCTTGCTCCCTGTCGCAGCCACAGGTGAGCATGCAATCAACGCTCAAGTTGAGTTGGCGCGTGCACGGGTGCAAATCCATTACATTAAGCACCAATGCTTTGTGGGCGATCGCGACTTATTGGCAGAGGCAGCTGCAACGCTGCAACATATCCCCACAGTCATCGTGCAAGGGCGTTACGATATGGTATGTCCGCCACTGACGGCCTATGAACTGCATCAGGCCATGCCGCACGCCGAGTTTTACATGGTGTCTGACGCAGGGCACTCCGGCATGGAGCCTGGCACCAGAAGCGCATTAATTGCCGCAACAGAAAAATTCAAGCAGGTTTAGTCACTCAGCAAAGCAACGGGAGCGTTTTTTGGCATTCAATCTATCCAAGGTCAAGCACCTCGGCAGCCACCCGGCTCTGCATAAGTCCCGCAGGGCTTATGCCCGCCATCGCTACAGCACGCCATTTTTCGTGCTGCGTGAAACACTGAGCAGCTTTCAAACCCACAACGGGTTCGCAATTTCGGCATCCTTATCGTTTTACGCCATGTTTGCCTTAATCCCGCTGATCGTGCTCATGTTCTTCCTGCTGAGTCATTTGGTGGTGTCATCCAACTATGCCACGGTCAAGCTTGCGATTCTTGTCAGCAACTTAGTACCTAACCTCAGCAGCCGCATTATGGTAGAGGTGTATAACGCTTCTAAACATAAAGCAGCGTGGGGAGTATTTGGTTTTGTTGCGATGTTCTGGCTGGCTGTTCCGCTTGCCGGAGCACTACGTTCAGCCTTTTACACCATAGCCAGCGTCAAAGAAACGCCATCCTTCCTGCGTCGTCAAGTTAAGGATATCCTCGGTGTGCTGGGCATATTGCTGATGTTTTTCCTGTTCACCATCCTAGGCTTAGGCATGGAAAAGGTCATCAACATCCTGGAGCCACATACGGCACACTCCAAATATCTCAACTCAGCGACCTCCATTGGCCTGACCACCTTGCTAACCGCGATTTTCTATCGTGTTTACTTTCCGGTGAAACTACGCCTATCGCACATATTGATTGGCGCAATCATCACCTCCCTTCTATGGTTGGCAATGCGCCCTGCCTTCAGCCTATTCCTCTCGGTTAACCCAGCGTATGGGGCAGTATTCGGCGGGATGAAGAACCTATTCATCTCTATTGCTTGGCTCTACTACACCTTTGTTGTCTTCATGCTCGGCACAACATTGATTTCCACCTTACGCAAAAAAGATGTGTTGTTACTGCGTGGGTTATTCGACCAGATGCCGGAAGATAGGGCGATCTATTTAGAAGAGCTCATGGACCGTTATGGCAAAAAATTCAAGCGAGGTGAATATGTATTCAGAATCAATGACGGCTGCCACGATTTATATTACCTAGTATCAGGCCGCATTCGTCTCATGCTGGGAGACCGCTTACTGCGAGAGCTCAACAGTGGGGATTATTTCGGTGAGATGGCATTTCTGACGCAAACGCCAAGGGTGGCCGATGCTATTGTTGTGTCGAATGAAGCTGAAGTCGTCGTCGTCAATGCAGAAAACATTGAAACCTTGTTGCTGGGCGAGCCGCACATCACCATGGGCTTTCTGCGGCAAATGGCGGCGCGCTTACAGCACAACCACATTCAGGGTTCGTAACTCAACTATCAGCCCACATCCGCAATAGGTTGTGATAGACCCCCGTCAAGCGAATCACTTCGGGGTCTTGCCCGCCGCGCTCGGCACCAATCGCCTGGATGCTGTTATCCAACTGGAACAGCAAGGTACGCTGGGCATCATCCCGCACCATGCTCTGCATCCAGAAAAATGACGAAACCCTTGCACCACGGGTCACTGGTGTCACATGATGCAAGCTACTGGATGGGTACAACACCATATGCCCAGCAGGCAGCTTTACCTCTTGCGAGCCGAAGGTATCTTCAATCGTCAGCACACCTCCGTCATAATCCTCAGGCTCAGAGAAAAACAAGGTTGCAGACAAATCACTACGGATACGGAAATTGGTCCCGCGCAACTGCCGAATGGCATTGTCCACATGCGTACCAAATGCCTGCCCAGCCGCATAACGATTAAATAGTGGTGGAAACACCTTGAGCGGCAAGGCCGCAGAAATAAACAAAGGGCTTTGCCCCAGCGCATCCTGGATCAAATCCCCGATCTGACGCGCCACCGGCGAACCTTCCGGCAACTGCATATTATTTTTAGCCAACGCAGATTGGTGTCCTGAAGTCACATTGCCATCCACCCATTCAGTGGCATCCATCAACTGTCGGCATTGTGCAACTTGCTCCTTGGTCAACACGCCTGGAATTTCAATCAACATTTTCTTGTATCCACCATAAGCAAAAAACCCTATAGAGGTGATACCTCCATAGGGCTGAATATTGAGATATATAGAACTTAGACTAGCACAATTAGAACTTGAAGTTCAGCGTCACAAAACCTACTCGCCCTGGCGCAACAACCGCATAATGGCGGAAATAAGTTGTATCGAAATAGCGCTTATCTGTCAGGTTCTGGATGTTAAGTTGCAGATCAAAATTTTCATTGATTTTGTAACTCGCCATGGCATCCCAGCGCACATATGAAGGTACATAAGCGGTATTAGCAGGATTAGCGTAAACCTTATCCATATAGAATGCACCGCCACCCAATGTTAGGTTAGGTAACACCTTATAGGTGGTCCACAGGCTGGCACTGTTTTTGGCAATCCCGTGAAGCTGTTTACCTTGAGACTCAAGAGAACCTGGTGTATTAACATCTGGTACTGTTCCAGCCTTGGTTTGCTCAGCATCAAGATAAGTGTAGCCACCAAATACCTGCCACTTATCCGTCACCTTACCAGCAATGCCTAACTCAATACCCTTAGACTCCACCTCACCAAGATTAGAGTAATTTCCACCCGGCACTACTGCTCGAGCATTATTCTTGCGAATATGGAAAATAGCGGCGGATAAAGATAAATCTTCAAGGACATTCCACTTCGTACCAACCTCAAATGATTTGCTACGCTCGGGGCTAAGATCTTGAGTTCCAGCAATAAGTTGCGTACCGCCATAATTATAATCCCCCATCGCCAAGCCTACCGGTGAGGAAGATGTGGCATATGAAGCATACACACTGGCATTAGGCTGCACCTTATAAACAATGCCTAGTTGATAATTAAAGAAGCCTTCATCATTTTCAAAGTCAGTAGTTTTTACCCCAGTACCAACATCCCGATTCTGGATTTCAGAACGATATCGATCATATCGGACACCGGCGTTTAATAACCATTTCTCAGTCAACTCCATGGAGTCAAACACATATGCTGACTTATTGACTGTTCGCCCTTCAAAACCTGGGAAATTATTCCGCGTCACTGTAGCATAAGACACATCTGGATTGGGATTGTTCATATCAGTAGTGCCATTTGCGCCCAAGTTACCGTCAGCATAACTACGATTCTCAGACTCTTCACGGCTAATCTCAATTCCTGCATTGAGATTATGTTTGATATATCCTGTATCAAAAACTACGGATATATCAGTTAAATTAGCCAGAGCCGTAGTTTGCATGCCACGAGAAACGAATTGACTGCGGTTTACCATACCCTCTGGTGTAATTGTGCCCCCACTAATATATACGTTAGGTCTGGACAATACATACTTATTGCTAGTCAGGCTATAGCGCGTTGTATTGCGCAGTACAACATCATCACTAAATGAATGCTTGAAAGCCAAGTTCCCTATATCAGCAGATGTTTCGTGGAAATCGCGTCCATTAACTCCATACCAAGCATCCTTCTTTCCAACAGGCCGCCCAAATGGAGTACCTCCATCGTTATTTGCTAATTGCCTGTATGGTAACCCCCAATCCGGCACATCATCAGTTTCATGGTGATACCAGCTAGCAGTCAGGCTAGTTGGGCCATTCAATCCCAATGTGATAGAAGGCATGAAACCCCAACGCTTCACATCAACATTGTCGCGCCCAGGAGTATCTGCACCATGATGCATACCCACCAAACGAATGGCGGCATCATCACCCAGCATATAGTTGCCATCGAACGTAGCACGACGGTAACGATCACTGCCTACCCCAACAGAACCAGTAGTGAAATTGCCTGCCTTCGCCTGCTTGGTCACGATATTGATACTACCGCCAGCTGAGCCACGCCCATCATAAGCGCCACTTGGGCCCTTGATGACTTCCATTTGCTCAATCGCAAATACCTCGCGCTGCTGTGCCCCTAAATCCCGCAAGCCATCAACATACATCGATTGAAACGCATCAAAACCACGGATAAACGGACGATCACCAACAGCAACCCCCCCCTCGCCACCACCAAAGGTAATGCCAGGGGTAGTGCGCAATGCTTCCTTGAATGTGTTGGAACCAGTGTCCTTGATCAACGCTTCGGTAATCACAGTGACTGTTTTAGGTGTATCAATCAAAGGCGCCGTAAATTTCTGGCTGGCAGATTTCTCTGCTTTATAACCAGTACTTTTCTTGGTTTCTACCTGTAGCTCAGGCAATGCACCACCTTCTTCCACCGCCCACGCAGCGCCTGTAAACATCAGGGTCACCGCTGCCACAATCGGCTTTACCACCTGATCTTTTTTAATGTTTTGCACGATCTTCCCTTTACAACTATTAACAAAAATTAACAAAATGGGAATATAAATAAGAAATATTCTCGATACAAGTCAAATTTTCGTTTGTTGCAAATAAACCACACAATAACCCTATGAAAGCTATGGAAATATAATTTAAAATATTGTCTTTAGACTTGCTCCGCATACTAAGTAGAGCGTTGCACCATTTAACTAATCTTGTGCTTTGCACAAGTGTCTTCATTCATCTGTGAGAATTTGCTTTGTCCCATATTATCGTTGCCGCCTTATACAAATTTGCCAGCCTTCCAGATTACCAAGCGCTACAGCCAGGTTTGCTAGCCCTTTGCAATTCGCAAGAAATCAAGGGGACGCTATTACTTGCAGAAGAAGGTATCAATGGCACCGTGGCTGGTAGCAGAGCGGCAATAGATGCTTTACTCACCTATCTACGCCAAGACTCTCGGCTAGCAGATATAGAACATAAGGAATCCTTCACCAATGAAATGCCGTTTTACCGGATGAAGGTGCGTTTAAAGAAAGAAATTGTGACCTTGGGCGTTCCAGGCGTTGATCCTAACAAGACAGTAGGCACTTACGTCAAACCCGAAGATTGGAATGCCCTCATCTCCGATCCCGACGTCATCGTGATCGACACACGCAATGATTATGAATACGGCATTGGAACATTCAAGGGAGCAATTGATCCGGAAACGACGACCTTCCGCCAGTTTCCAGATTATGTCCGCCAAAATCTTGATCCCGCAAAAAACAAAAAAGTGGCAATGTTCTGTACTGGTGGTATTCGTTGCGAGAAAGCCAGCTCCTATATGCTAGAGCAAGGCTTCGAAGAGGTTTATCACTTGCAAGGCGGAATTTTAAAGTATCTGGAAACCGTGCCAGAGGAAGAAAGCTTGTGGGAAGGTGAATGCTTTGTCTTTGATCAACGTGTTGCCGTGAAGCATGGCCTGCAAGTGGGGGATTATGATCAGTGTTTTGCCTGCCGCCATCCCATCTCAGCAGAGGATATGGCCTCGCCAAAATATATGAAAGGCATCTCCTGCCCTCGCTGTTATGATCAGTTGTCTGCTGAAAAGCGAGCAAGCATCAAAGAAAGACAAAAACAAATAGAATTGGCTCGCCAGCGTGGTGAAGAGCACATTGGTGACAACGTACGCAAATATTCAGTGCTTCACAAACAATCCAAAAT
>NZ_JBIWXY010000005.1:0-5662 GCF_044751345.1 Methylobacillus methanolivorans
AAAAAAACTGCTTGACTGGATCGAAAAGGTCTGTAAAATGCGCGGCTCGCTGAACGAGGTGATGTGAAGCGAAGTTGGTTAGAAAGTTGTTTAAAAATAATTTTCGAAACTAGCTTGACCGAATGAAAAAGGTCTGTATAATGCGCACCTCTCGCTGATTTGGAAACGAATCAGCAGCGACAAAAGAAGTAACGAAGTAACCGCTCTTTAACAAAACGAACAACCGATAAGTGTGGGTGCTTGTAGGTGAGTGCAAAAAGATACATATATATGTATCTAAAACTCAAAATACAAGTGCTTAACACTTAAATGAAATCTGTAACTTTTAGTTACACCTAAGATTCATTTGAGATTAAGCCAAGCGATATACCGACCTCGAAAGAGGTCACAAGTAATAGTCGGAATTAAACTGAAGAGTTTGATCCTGGCTCAGATTGAACGCTGGCGGCATGCTTTACACATGCAAGTCGAACGGCAGCACGGAGAGCTTGCTCTCTGGTGGCGAGTGGCGAACGGGTGAGTAATATATCGGAACGTGTCCAATAATGGGGGATAACTAGTCGAAAGATTAGCTAATACCGCATACGCCCTGAGGGGGAAAGTGGGGGATCTTCGGACCTCACGTTAATGGAGCGGCCGATATCTGATTAGCTAGTTGGTGGGGTAAAAGCCTACCAAGGCGACGATCAGTAGCTGGTCTGAGAGGATGATCAGCCACACTGGGACTGAGACACGGCCCAGACTCCTACGGGAGGCAGCAGTGGGGAATTTTGGACAATGGGCGAAAGCCTGATCCAGCCATGCCGCGTGAGTGAAGAAGGCCTTCGGGTTGTAAAGCTCTTTCGCAAGGAAAGAAAACTTACATATTAATACTATGTGAGGATGACGGTACCTTGATAAGAAGCACCGGCTAACTACGTGCCAGCAGCCGCGGTAATACGTAGGGTGCAAGCGTTAATCGGAATTACTGGGCGTAAAGCGAGCGCAGGCGGTTTTGTAAGTCAGATGTGAAAGCCCCGGGCTCAACCTGGGAACTGCGTTTGAAACTACAAGGCTAGAGTATGGGAGAGGGAGGTAGAATTCCACGTGTAGCAGTGAAATGCGTAGAGATGTGGAGGAATACCAATGGCGAAGGCAGCCTCCTGGCCTAATACTGACGCTCATGCTCGAAAGCGTGGGGAGCAAACAGGATTAGATACCCTGGTAGTCCACGCCCTAAACGATGTCAACTAGTTGTTGGTGGAGTAAAATCCATTAGTAACGCAGCTAACGCGTGAAGTTGACCGCCTGGGGAGTACGGTCGCAAGATTAAAACTCAAAGGAATTGACGGGGGCCCGCAC
Organism: Methylobacillus methanolivorans; assembly: GCF_044751345.1. GTDB lineage: Bacteria > Pseudomonadota > Gammaproteobacteria > Burkholderiales > Methylophilaceae > Methylobacillus > Methylobacillus methanolivorans. The sequence continues at coordinate 1,342 of NZ_JBIWXY010000005.1, forward strand.
AAGCGGTGGATTATGTGGATTAATTCGATGCAACGCGAAAAACCTTACCTGGCCTTGACATGCCACTAACGAAGCAGAGATGCATTAGGTGCTCGAAAGAGAAAGTGGACACAGGTGCTGCATGGCTGTCGTCAGCTCGTGTCGTGAGATGTTGGGTTAAGTCCCGCAACGAGCGCAACCCTTGCCAATAATTGCCATCATTCAGTTGGGCACTTTATTGGGACTGCCGGTGACAAACCGGAGGAAGGTGGGGATGACGTCAAGTCCTCATGGCCCTTATGGCCAGGGCTTCACACGTAATACAATGGTCGGTACAGAGGGTTGCCAACCCGCGAGGGGGAGCTAATCTCAGAAAGCCGATCGTAGTCCGGATTGTAGTCTGCAACTCGACTACATGAAGTCGGAATCGCTAGTAATCGCGGATCAGCATGTCGCGGTGAATACGTTCCCGGGCCTTGTACACACCGCCCGTCACACCATGGGAGTGGGTTTCACCAGAAGTAGGTAGCCTAACCGTAAGGGGGGCGCTTACCACGGTGGGATTCATGACTGGGGTGAAGTCGTAACAAGGTAGCCGTATCGGAAGGTGCGGCTGGATCACCTCCTTTCTAGAGTATGCCTTGCTTGCAAGCATTCACACTTATCGGTTGTTTAAAGAGCGCAACAAAGATTGGCCTTAAGGGTCTGTAGCTCAGCTGGTTAGAGCACCGTCTTGATAAGGCGGGGGTCGTTGGTTCGAGCCCAACCAGACCCACCAGATTACTGTGAAGTAATGGGGGATTAGCTCAGCTGGGAGAGCACCTGCTTTGCAAGCAGGGGGTCGTCGGTTCGATCCCGTCATCCTCCACCAACTCTTTGTTGAAAAGTTAGACATAAGTACAGCGTGCTGTTTTTATGTCTAGCTTTTAGAAGCTAGATTGATCTTTAACAAAATGGAAGAAGTAAAGAGAATAAAGTAAGACTTTGTGATGAGGTCTGAAATATTCAATGGGTAATTTGATTGCAAAATCGAAACATTTGAATGGCGTTGGTTCGTAAGAATTAACAGTTCAAATTAGTTTGATCACATCAGCTTGGTGTGATCAGATGAAGTGCTTTAGAAAACCTATAGCGGATGTCTCATGCATCACGAGATTTGAGTTTAAAAGGGCTCAGGTTTTAACGTTATAGGATCAAGCGAATAAGTGCATGTGGTGGATGCCTTGGCGATTACAGGCGATGAAGGACGTGGTAGCCTGCGTAAAGTCTCGGGGAGCTGGCAAACAAGCTTTGATCCGGGAATGTCCGAATGGGGAAACCCACCCGCAAGGGTAACCTTCTCTGAATATATAGGAGAAAGGTGGCGAACCGAGTGAACTGAAACATCTAAGTAGCTCGAGGAAAAGAAATCAACCGAGATTCCGGAAGTAGTGGCGAGCGAACCCGGAAAAGCCTGTTACTTTTAGCATACGCGATAATAGAACGGAATGGAAAGTCCGGCCATAGTGGGTGATAGCCCCGTATATGAAATCCCGTATGTGGAACTAGGGTAACGACAAGTAGGGCGGGACACGTGAAATCCTGTCTGAACATGGGGGGACCATCCTCCAAGGCTAAATACTCGTAATCGACCGATAGTGAACCAGTACCGTGAGGGAAAGGCGAAAAGAACCCCGGGAGGGGAGTGAAATAGATCCTGAAACCGCATGCATACAAACAGTGGGAGCCTCGTAAGGGGTGACTGCGTACCTTTTGTATAATGGGTCAGCGACTTACATTCAGTAGCAAGCTTAACCGATAGGGGAGGCGTAGCGAAAGCGAGTCCGAATAGGGCGTTCAGTTGCTGGGTGTAGACCCGAAACCAAGTGATCTATCCATGGCCAGGATGAAGGTGCCGTAACAGGTACTGGAGGTCCGAACCCACTAATGTTGAAAAATTAGGGGATGAGCTGTGGATAGGGGTGAAAGGCTAAACAAACTTGGAGATAGCTGGTTCTCTCCGAAAGCTATTTAGGTAGTGCCTTGTGTCTCACTCTCGGGGGTAGAGCACTGTTATGGCTAGGGGGCTCATAAGAGCTTACCAAACCATGGCAAACTCCGAATACCGAGAAGTGCAATCACAGGAGACAGTCCATGGGTGCTAACGTCCGTGGACAAGAGGGAAACAACCCAGACCGCCAGCTAAGGTCCCAAATGACGTGCTAAGTGGAAAACGAAGTGGGAAGGCACAGACAGCCAGGAGGTTGGCTTAGAAGCAGCCATCCTTTAAAGAAAGCGTAATAGCTCACTGGTCGAGTCGTCCCGCGCGGAAGATGTAACGGGGCTAAGCACGTAACCGAAGCTGCGGATGCATATTTATATGCATGGTAGGAGAGCGTTCTGTAGGCCTGCGAAGGTGTTCTGTGAGGAATGCTGGAGGTATCAGAAGTGCGAATGCTGACATGAGTAGCGATAAAGGGAGTGAAAAGCTCCCTCGCCGAAAGCCCAAGGTTTCCTGCGCAACGTTCATCGGCGCAGGGTGAGTCGGCCCCTAAGGTGAGGCAGAGATGCGTAGCTGATGGGAAACAGGTTAATATTCCTGTACTTACATATACTGCGATGTGGGGACGGAGAAGGTTAGGTCAGCCATCTGTTGGAATAGGTGGTTTAAGCGTGTAGGTTGATCTCTTAGGCAAATCCGGGAGGTTAAGACTGAGGCGTGACGACGAGTCTCCTTGTGAGACGAAGTGATTGATACCAAGCTTCCAAGAAAAGCCACTAAGCTTCAGGTATATGTGAACCGTACCGCAAACCGACACAGGTGGGCAGGATGAGAATTCTAAGGCGCTTGAGAGAACCCGGGAGAAGGAACTCGGCAAATTAGCACCGTAACTTCGGGAGAAGGTGCGCCCCGGTAGGGTGAAGGACCTCGCGTCCGGAGCTCGATGGGGTTGCAGTGAAAAGGTGGCTGCGACTGTTTAATAAAAACACAGCACTGTGCAAACACGAAAGTGGACGTATACGGTGTGACGCCTGCCCGGTGCCGGAAGGTTAAGTGATGGGGTGCAAGCTCTTGATCGAAGCCCCGGTAAACGGCGGCCGTAACTATAACGGTCCTAAGGTAGCGAAATTCCTTGTCGGGTAAGTTCCGACCCGCACGAATGGCGTAACGATGGCCACACTGTCTCCTCTCGGGACTCAGCGAAGTTGAAATGTTTGTGAAGATGCAATCTACCCGCGGCTAGACGGAAAGACCCCATGAACCTTTACTGTAGCTTTGCATTGGACTTTGACAAGATTTGTGTAGGATAGGTGGGAGGCTTTGAAGCGAGGACGCCAGTTCTCGTGGAGCCAACCTTGAAATACCACCCTGATGTTGTTGAGGTTCTAACCTAGGTCCGTAATCCGGATCGGGGACCGTGCATGGTGGGCAGTTTGACTGGGGCGGTCTCCTCCCAAAGAGTAACGGAGGAGTGCGAAGGTAACCTAGGTACGGTCGGAAATCGTACTGATAGTGCAATGGCATAAGGTTGCTTGACTGCGAGACGGACAGGTCGAGCAGGTGCGAAAGCAGGTCATAGTGATCCGGTGGTTCTGTATGGAAGGGCCATCGCTCAACGGATAAAAGGTACTCTGGGGATAACAGGCTGATTCCTCCCAAGAGTTCATATCGACGGGGGAGTTTGGCACCTCGATGTCGGCTCATCACATCCTGGGGCTGTAGCCGGTCCCAAGGGTATGGCTGTTCGCCATTTAAAGTGGTACGTGAGCTGGGTTTAAAACGTCGTGAGACAGTTTGGTCCCTATCTGCCGTGGGCGTTGGAAGTTTGAGGGGGGCTGCTCCTAGTACGAGAGGACCGGAGTGGACACACCTCTGGTGGACCGGTTGTCACGCCAGTGGCATCGCCGGGTAGCTAAGTGTGGAAGAGATAAGCGCTGAAAGCATCTAAGCGCGAAACTTGCCTCAAGATGAGACTTCCCTTGTGCCTTGAGCACACTAAAGAGTCGTTCGAGACCAGGACGTTGATAGGTCGGGTGTGGAAGTGCAGTAATGCATTAAGCTAACCGATACTAATTGCTCGTGAGGCTTGATCCTATAACCTTGAAACTTGAATCAAGGTTGCTCTAAAGCAGCAATCAAAATACCATCTTTACTTCTTCTGTTTGTTGAAGACGAATTTGCTTATGCAAGTTCCATCAGATATCAGTGAATGTGCGAAAGCACACGCACTACCGGTTATGTCTGGCGGCCATAGCGAATTGGAACCACCCCTTCCCATCTCGAACAGGGCCGTGAAACGATTCCGCGCCAATGATAGTATACTTCTCGTATGCGAAAGTAGGTCACCGCCAGGCTTTTATT
>NZ_JBIWXY010000006.1:0-1889 GCF_044751345.1 Methylobacillus methanolivorans
CTCGGGACGGACTGGTGGCTGAGACAACGCTTCTCGTACATCTATGACGATTTTAAAGATAATGAGGTGTCAATCGGCGCTGAACTTTGGGTCTGACGCACTTTTTCGATGATGCGCTTTGCTACTCGCGCCAATGAGCCGGGCCTCGAGGAGGTTCGTCCGCAGCGGGGGCGACGATCATCGGCCGCGTGGCCGCCAGGCGTACGAACGGGAAGGTCCCGTCCGAGCGTGGAGTGGGCCCCTTAGGGCCGAGACTCATAACCAGTAGCTGACGATCGCGGCGATGTGGACGGCGGCGAGGAAGCTGGTGGCGTTACGGTCGTAGCGGGTTGCGACGCGTCGGAAGTCTTTGAGGCGGCAGAACATGCGCTCGATGGCGTTGCGGTCGCGGTAGAGAACCGGCGAGAAGCAGGGCTTCCAGCGGCGGTTGGACTTCGGCGGGATGTTGGGCGTGACGCCGGCGGCTTCGGCCTGACGGCGGATGGCGTCGCTGTCGTAGCCTTTGTCGCCGTGAAGCATCCGGGCGGCGGGAAGTTCGGCCAGCAGCGTCGCTCAGGCCGAGCAGTTCGCGACCTGGCCGCCGGTCAGCAGGAAGGCGATCGGCCGGCCTTGTCGATCCGTGAGCGCGTGGATCTTGGTGGTGCGCCCTCCGCGGGAGCGCCCGACCGCCTGGTTGCGCTCCCCCCTTTACCGCCGGCCGCTGAGCGGTGGGCCTTCACGGCTGAGCTGTCGATCATGACGTGCGCCGGCGGTCCGGCCTCGGCTGCAAGCGTCAGGAACAGCTTGCGCCACACGCCTTTGACGGCCCAGCGGACATAGCGGTTGTAGAGGGTCTTGCGCGGTCCGTAGACGGCCGGAGCGTCGGCCCAGCGGCCGCCCGACCTCAGCACGTGCACGATGCCGCTGATCACCCGCCGGTCGTCGACACGAGCAACGCCGCGCGTCTTCGTCGGCAGATGCGGCTCAAGACGCGCGAACTGCTCGTCCGTCAGCCAGAAGCAGTCCGATCCCATCGGCGTTCTCCCTCGAGGACGCCTCTGAATCACGCTTCGCTCGATCTGCAAACCCCTTAATGGGTCCGGGCCCTAGAACGCGCTCTATTTTTTTCGAAGATATGCCCGTCTGTCCCGCTAAATCTTGAACAGAAAACACGAAGCCCGGAAGGAAGGTCCAATAATCTGGATGGATCTTAAGCATCTCCTCGCGGAGATTTAGTAGGTTCCTTATCTGTAAACTGCCGATACATCTAACAACGACACAGGCCTCGTCAATCGTGAACCCGGCATGCGATCTAAGCCAGTCGTCGTCCGCTCTGTATTTTCGAGGCGATAATTCTTCATACTGAAAATTGTAGGCCGACTCACCGCTGTAGAAGATGGGCTCTCTCAGTCCGTCAGCGGTACCAAAGAGGTCGAGTTTACTCGCTTTGCTTGAATTGCCCGCCATTGCTTCAAACGCAGCCAGCCAGGGCTTCTGGAGGCTAATGTGCATTTCATGCAGCAGTTCCTCTGACCGCTTGACGTAGTATTGAAAGGTTTTTGGCGGCGGGATGCTCATGTTGATGTCCCCCTTCGCCATTAGGCCTATAAGTGTCGAAATTTCGGACGTAAGAAGTCGTTCATGGGAGTGTTGATGCTGGATATCGCCGCAGGTGATTTGATCGCCAGCGAATTGTATAAGGTTGTCGCGCCAACAGAAGTATGCGATGGCGTGAATATATCCTGTGGAACAGCAAAGCTCTCGCAGATCGTCGAATATCTCGGCTTCGTTACGAGCCGATTTGGGGGTTGTGCCTTTGTTGCTCATGGGCGATCGCCGTCGATTGGGCCGCGTTTGAAATTAATCGCAGTCTAGCTCAGGTTTCCGAGTTAAGGTCAACGCATGCTTCC